>NZ_JACJUD010000009.1 GCF_014174475.1 Aquipseudomonas ullengensis | reverse complement strand
TACCTGACGGATTACTACAACCATCAACGACCACACAGCTACAACGGATACAGAACGCCAGCGGAAACCGAATCACTGGCCGGATAAACCTAAACCAGTGTCCAGTTCTCGTTGACCACAACAAGGGCAGGGTGAGGGGGCGGCGTGCGGGCTGGATAAGTCTGTGTCCGAACTTGGCTCAGCTGATGCGTCCCGCACGTGCCCTCAAGCGTGAGAGCAACTCCGTATTCCGGACTGTTACTCGGCAACTGTATCCATGCGCCGCGCACGCCAACTGCTAGTGTGCGCGGAGTTTTCCAGGAGCCCTCGCCATGCCCTTGCCGCACATTCTGCTCGCCCTGCTGGTCACCCTGATCTGGGGCGTCAACTTCGTGGTGATCAAGGTTGGCCTGGAGGATTTCCCGCCATTGCTGTTCTGCGCCCTGCGCTTCGCCCTGGCGGCATTGCCGCTGCTAATTCTGCGCGGCCCGTTGCCGGCGCCCTGGTGGCGCATCGTGCAGATCGGCGTGCTGCTCGGGGTGATCAAGTTCGGCCTGCTGTTTGTCGGCATGCACCTGGGCATGCCGGCCGGGCTTTCCTCGCTGGTGCTGCAGAGTCAGGTGTTCTTCACCGTGTTGATTGCCGCGCTGGTGCTGGGCGAGCGTCCCAGTCGCCGCGCATTGGCCGGGCTGGCCCTGGCCGCCGGTGGCTTGGTGCTGATCGGCCTGCAACGACCGCTGGGTGACAGCCTGCTGGCTTTCGCTCTGGTGATCATCGCTGCGCTGGCCTGGGCTTGCGCCAATATCGCGACCAAACGCTCCGGGGCCAGCGACATGCTGCGGCTGATCTGCTGGGTGAGCCTGGTGCCGCCGTTGCCACTGCTGGGTTTGTCGTATCTGTTCGAAGGCCCACAGGCGATTACCACGGCGCTCTCGCACCTGAGCTGGCGCGGCGTGGGCGCGTTGCTCTATATCGCCTTCCTCGCCACCACAGTCGGCTTCGCCATCTGGAGTTTTTTGCTGCGCCGTTATCCGGCCAGCCTGGTCACGCCCTTCGCACTGGCGGTGCCGGTTTCCGGTCTGCTGGCCGGTTGGCTGCTGCTCGGCGAGTCGTTGACCATGCTTGGTTGGCTGGCCTGTGGACTGGTGTTTGGCGGCCTGGCCATCACCGTCATGCCGCGGTCTTTTCCAGGGTTGGCGAAAAGCCCTGCAGCCTAGCTGCCATGCGGCTTTGGCGGAATGCGAATCGCTCCGCCAGGTGCGACATTTACAGGCTTGACCATTGCTCGATCAGGGTCGAAGCTTGGCACTTAATCCGCTTTTTCCGGGACATCCGAACATGCAAGGCCAGGCCGAAGTCATCGAATACCTCAAGGACCTGCTGCGTGGCGAACTCGCCGCGCGCGACCAGTACTTTCTGCATTCGCGGATGTACCAAGACTGGGGATTCGACAAACTCTACGTGCGTCTCAATCACGAGATGGAGGAAGAAACCGAACACGCCGATGCCCTGCTCAAGCGCATCCTGTTCCTCGAAGCGACTCCGGACATGACCCCCAAGACCATCGTCCCCGGCACCACCGTGCCCGAGATGCTGCGTGCCGACCTCAAGCTGGAATACGAAGTACGTGAGGCGCTGAGCAAAGGCATCACCCTGTGTGAGAAGCACAAGGACTACATGAGTCGCGACATCCTCGCCCTGCAGCTCAAGGACACCGAAGAAGACCACGCCTACTGGCTGGAACAGCAGCTCGGCCTGATCGATCGCGTGGGGCTGGAGAATTACCTGCAGTCGCAGGCGTAATCGCCACTGCTATGAAAAGGGAGCTTCGGCTCCCTTTTTTCATTTCAGGCCTGGCGTTATGCGGGGTGTGTCGGCGTTTAGCAGAATCCACAGGCTTGCACAATTATTCCACTTGGGAAGTTAATAGCTTATGATAATGATTCTCGCCAACACTATAATTATCTGGAAGCACCTTCATGTCCCTTCTGGTTACCCTGCGTCAACAAGACGCTGTTGTGACGCACTCATCCGTTGCTCTTCGTCCGCTGGCCCTGGCTGTGCACATGCTGGCCGCCGGTATCGCCTTCGCTGCGCCATCGGTGCACGCTGAAGAGGCGCAGAAGACTGAAGCTGGTAGCGCCATTACCCTCGACGCCACGGCTATTTCCAGTACCGCCGACAGCCAGCTTGGCGACGTCACCGAGGACACCCAGTCCTACACCACGGGTTCTGCGCGCACTGCCACACCGCTGAAAATGTCCCTGCGCGAAACCCCGCAGTCGGTCACCGTGGTTACCCAGCAGCGCATGCAGGACCAGGACCTGCAGACCATTACCGACGTGGTCAATAACACCACCGGTATCTCGATGAACCGCTACGAAACCAGCCGGGGCCAGATCAACGCCCGTGGTTTCGAGCTCAACTCGCTGATGATCGACGGCGTACCGACTATCTATGAGCAGCCATGGAGCTCGGGCGAGATCTTCAGCAGCCTGGCCATGTATGACCGCGTTGAAGTCGTCCGTGGCGCCAACGGCCTGATGACCGGCGCTGGCGATCCTTCCGCCTCCATCAACATGGTGCGCAAGCGCGCCAACAGCCGTGAGCTGAAAGGCTCGGTGGAACTCAGTGCTGGCACCTGGGACACCTACGGCACCGAGGCTGATATCTCCACGGCGCTGAACGAGGCCGGCACTGTTCGCGCCCGTCTGGTTGGCGAGACCAACGAAGGCGACAGCTGGATCGACATGAACTCGACCCAGCGTGAAACCCTCTATGGCACCATGGACATCGACCTGACCGAAGACACCACGCTGTGGTTCGGTTTGAGCCGCCAGGAAACCAACTCTGACTCGCCCATGTGGGGTGGCTTGCCAGTCTGGTACGCCGATGGCAGCCGCACTGACTGGAGCCGTTCCAAATCCACGTCGGCTGATTGGAGCAAGTGGGACACCACTTACGAGACCTACTTCGTCAACCTCGACCACACCTTCGCCAACGATTGGAAGCTGAACCTGAGCTACAACCGTGGCGAGCGTAACGGCGACTCCTCGCTGCTGTACCTCTCCGGTAACCCGGGCCGGAACGGTAGCAGCGGCATGTACTCGTTCCCGGCGACCTATAAAACCGAGACCACCCAGGACGACTACAGCATTCGTGTCGATGGCCCGTTCTCGCTGCTGGGCCGTGAACACGATCTGGCTTTCGGTTACGTCGACAGCAAACAGGAGTTCGACGCTGACTCGCTCGATGCGCAAACCGGCTTTGGTGGTGTGGCCAACTTCGATAGCTACAACGGTGACTTCCCCGAGCCGATCTGGGGGCCACGCAGTGACTACGGTTACAGCGAAACACGGCAGAAGGGGCTGTACGCGGCTACCCGCCTGAACGTGACCGACGACCTGAAGGTGATCCTGGGCGCGCGGGAAAGCTGGTACGAGAAGACCAGTGATGACATCTACTCCGAAGTCAGCAAGACCGATGTCGATAACGAAGTGACGCCGTATGCGGGCCTCGTCTACGACCTCACCGAAAACATCTCGGCCTATGCCAGCTACACGGAAATCTTCCTGCCGCAATCGGTTCGCGATAGCAGTGGGCAGCAGCTGGACCCGATCGTTGGCGAAAGCAATGAGATCGGCCTCAAAGGCGAGTTCTACGATGGTCGCTTGAATGCCTCTGCTGCCGTCTTCCAGATCAAGCAGGACAATCTGGGCCAGAGCACTGGCGTGCTGATCGACCCTTCCAACCCCATGGGCGGCTATGCCTATGAGGCCAGCGAAGGCGCAACCAGTGAAGGCTTCGAGCTGGAAGTATCCGGCGAGCTGGCCAACAACTGGAATGCCTCGGTGGGTTACACCCAGTTCACCGCCGAAGATGCTGATGATAACGACGTGAACACCCTGTACCCGACCAAGCTGCTGCGTACCTTCACCACTTATCGTCTGCCTGGCGTGCTCAACAAGCTGGTCATTGGCGGCGGCGTCAACTGGCAGGACAGCATCTACACCTACGCTACCAACCCGGCGGGCAACCCCGAGAAGATCGAGCAGGACGCTTACGCCCTGGTCAACCTGATGGCGCGCTACGAGTTCACCGAGAACCTCTCGGGTCAACTGAACGCCAACAACGTGACCGACGAGAAGTACTTCGACATCTTCGATGCCTACGGCGCGATGACCTACGGCGCACCGCGTAGCCTGACCGCTTCCGCGAAGTACCGCTTCTAAGGCAAAACCGTGAGCGATGGCAGCTGTCTGCCCTCGCTCACTGCACAAAGCACAACGCCGGCTCTGCGCCGGCGTTGTGCTTTGTGCAGGAGTGAAAATCAGCGGTCGTTACTCGTACCTATTTCAAGGTCGCAACTTATGCAGTGGCGCCGCAGCAACCCGTCTCCAGCCCCTTGAGAATCGGGCAGTCGGGTCGGTGATCGCCTTGGCAGTGCTGCACCAGGTCGGTCAGGGTGTCGCGCAGGCTGCTGAGTTCTTCGATCTTGCGGTTCAGCTCGCTGATATGCGCCTGGGCCAGGGCTTTGACGTCGGCGCTGGCGCGGTCACGGTCTTGCCACAAGGCCAGCAGCTTGCCTACCTCCTCCAGGGAGAAGCCAAGGTCACGCGAGCGCTTGATGAAGGCCAGCACGTGCAGGTCTTGCGCGCCATACAGGCGGTAGCCGCTGTCGCTGCGTCCGGCGGGTTGCAGCAGGCCGATGGATTCGTAGTAGCGGATCATCTTGGCGCTGAGGCCGGACTGTTTGGCAGCTTGGCCGATGTTCATGGTTGTTGCTCCGTATCGCGCGGTTTCCAAGTGTTGAGCAGCAGGGCGTTGCTCACCACGCTGACGCTCGAGAGGGCCATGGCGGCGCCCGCCACCATGGGATTGAGCAGGCCGAAGGCGGCCAGCGGGATGCCGATCAGGTTGTAGACGAAGGCCCAGAACAGGTTCTGCTGGATCTTGCGCCAGGTACGCCGGCTGATATCCAGTGCGGCCGGCACCAGGCGCGGGTCGCCGCGCATCAGGGTGATCCCGGCGGCATGCATGGCCACATCGGTGCCGCCGCCCATGGCGATGCCGACATCGGCGGCGGCCAGGGCGGGGGCGTCGTTGATGCCATCGCCGACCATTGCCACCACCGCACCGCCCTGTTTCAACGCGGCGATGTGCGCGGCCTTGTCCGCCGGCAACACCTGGGCATGCACGTCGTCGATGCCTAGGGCGCGGCCCACGGCATTGGCGCTGCCGGCGTTGTCGCCGCTGATCAGGTGGCTGCTGATGTGTTGGTCGCGCAAGGCGCGGATGGTGTCGGCTGCACCGGGTTTCAGGCTGTCACCGAAGGCCAGCAGGCCGAGCACGCGTGGCTGTGGCGCCAGTTCCAGCAACCACGACAGGGTGCGGCCTTCGGCTTCCCAGTTACTGGCCAGCGCGCCGAGCTCGGCACTGGGCAACTGCAGTTCGTTGCGCAGCCGCTCGTTGCCCAGGGCCAGATGGCGCCCGTCGACCTCGCCCTGGATGCCGCGGCCACTGAGGGCCTGGCTGGCGCTGACCGGCGGCAGCACTAACTGGCGTTCGTTGCAGGCCTGCAGCACCGCGCGCGCCAGTGGATGTTCACTGCCTTGCTGCAGGGCGCCGGCCAGGCGGAGCAGCTGGCTTTCCTCGCCGACCGCTTGCAGATGGACGATGCGCGGCTGCCCGGAGGTGAGCGTGCCGGTCTTGTCGAACGCCACCACGCTGACCCGGTGGGCCAGCTCCAGCGCTTCGGCGTCTTTGATCAGGATGCCGTGGCGCGCGGCCACGCCGGTGCCGGCCATGATCGCCGCCGGGGTTGCCAGGCCGAGGGCGCAGGGGCAGGCGATCACCAGCACCGCCACGGCATTGATCAATGCGGTTTCGACGCCCGCGCCCATCCACAACCAGCCAGCCAGGGTGAACAGGGCGATCAGCAGCACCACGGGGACGAACACGGCGCTGACCCGGTCCACCAGTTTCTGGATCGGCGCCTTGGCGGCCTGGGCGTCTTCCACCAGGCGGATGATCCGCGCCAGTACGCTTTCGCCGCCGAGGGCGGTGGTGCGGATGACCAGGCGACCGTCGCCATTGATCGCACCACCGGTAACGGCATCACCCAGGGTCTTGGCGACAGGCAGGCTTTCGCCGCTGATCAGCGCTTCGTCGGCCTGGCTCTGGCCATCGGTGACCACGCCATCGGCGGGGAAGCGCTCGCCGGGGCGTACCACCAGCAAGTCGTCGAGTTGCAGTGCGCTGATCGCGACGTCTTCTTCGCGGCCATCACGCAAGCGCGTGGCGCGCTCCGGGCGCAAGGCTTCGAGGGCGCGAATGGCGGCGCTGGTCTGGCGCTTGGCGCGGCTCTCCAGGTATTTGCCGAGCAGAACCAGGGCGATCACCACGGCCGAGGCTTCGAAGTAGAGGTGCGGGGCGTGGTGCCCGGCAGTCGCCCACAGGTACAGACTGAGGCCATAGCCGGCGCTGGTGCCGAGCGCGACCAGCAGGTCCATGTTGGCGCTGCCGGCGCGCAGGGCTTTCCAGGCGGCCACGTAGAAGCGCGCGCCGAGGATGAATTGCACCGGGGTGGCCAGGGCAAATTGCACCCAGGCTGGCAGCATCCAGTGCAGGCCGAGCCAGTCGGCGAACATCGGCAGCACCAGGGGCGCGGCCAGCAACAGGGTGAGCAGCACGCGCAGGCGTTCGCGGCGCAGTGCGTGGCGTGGGTCCTGCGTCGGTGCGTCGGTGAGCAGGCGGGCCTGGTAGCCGGCGGCGTCGACGCTGGCGATCAGTTGCTCGGTCGGTAGGCCCTGGATGATCTCGACGCTGGCTCGCTCGCTGGCCAGGTTGACGCTGGCGCTGCGTACGCCGGGTAGTGTTGCCAGGGCGCGCTCGACGCGGCCGGCACAGCTGGCGCAGGTCATGCCGTCGATGGCCAGTTCAACACGTTGCAGCGGTACGTCGTAGCCGGCCTTGGCCACTGCGCCGATCAAGGCGTCCAGCTGTGCGGCGGGGGCGACGACACGGGCCTGTTCGCTGGTCAGGTTGACGCTGCTTTGTTGCACGCCGGGCACCTGGCTCAGCGCGCGCTCGACGCGGCCGGCGCAACCGGCGCAGGTCATGCCGTGGATGGGAAGGTCAAACGTCTGCAGGGCGGACATGGGCGAAACCTCCGTGGATTCACCCATAGGATCAACCTTTCCATGAGGTCAAGGTCAAGTGACGGCTTGTCGCAGAGGCTCTCAGTAGTTCTGCGGGGCTGGTGTCAGGTACAGGCCGCTCTGGCTCATGGCGATGCGGTACTTGTGTACCTGTCCGGCGCTGAGTTGCAGGGTCTGGCTGCGCAATTGCTCGAACTGCGGCTGGCAATGGCCGCCGCCGAGCAGGCCGAGGCGGACCAGCACGTCGCCGGGCGGCAGGTTGAGGGTGATCGACTGGCCCTGGTACAGGCGGGCGGTGAGGTTGCCCTGCAGGTACAGGCCGATATCGCAGGCGGTGGACACTTCCAGGCGTTCGCGGGAGATCACCAGAATGCCGTAGTCGATGGGCGCCGGCAGGGTCAGCGGCGCCAAGGGCACAGCCATGGGCGTGGGCGCCGAAGGAATGCTCGCCGAGGGTTCGCTGGCCGGTGGCGGACTGTCGGCCGGGGTTTCATCGGCCAGGGCGGGCAGGCACAGCAGAGCGAAGAGGAGAGGTAACACGCGCATGGGGCAACTCCGCAGGGTTCGCCATGAGCTTGGGCCAGCGCGGCGCTGACGACAAGTCGTGAGCCTTGACCTTGTCACGATGGCAAGCCGGAAGCTGCATCCAGAGCCATCCATGAGGAACCCACCATGCATATTCTGAAAGTGACCGGTATGTCCTGTGGTCATTGCGTCCGGGCCATCACCGGGGCGTTGCAGGCCGGTGATCCGGCGGCCGAGGTGCAGGTCGATCTGGCGGCGCGGGAAGTGCGTGTCAGCAGTCGCCTGAGCCTGGAGCAGTTACTGGCGGCGATTCGCGATCAGGGATACGCCGCCGAATCGGCCTGATCCAGAAGGGCTGTCGGCGGGGAGGGTGCAGCGTCACCCTGCACGTGATTTCGCGGGTGCTATGCAGGCGGATTCCAGTCCCGCAGCAGGCCGCGCAACAGGGCGTCGATCAAGCCGGCGGTGTCGCGCAGCGGATCGAACAGCGTGGGGTCGCGCGTCCAGTCGGTGAACAGGCCGATGATCTGCGCATGCAGCGCGCGGGCCGCCAGGCGCGGCGTCACGCCCGGCTGCAGGCGCGGGCGGCAGTCGTCGCGGGCGAACAGGGTCTCCACCAGGTCGATGAACTTATTAATGAAGGCGTTGTGGCGAATCTCCGCCTCGCGCAGTTCATCGGTGAACTCGCAGCGGTGCAGCAGGATGGTGAAAATGCGCCGCTTCTGCTCATCCCGGCCGAGGTTCTCGATGGCCTCGATGGACAGTTCGCGCAACGACAGCAGCGGGTCGACGCCATCGCAGCCGGACAAGCGCATGGACATCTGTTCCGGCGGCAGGCGCACCTGGTTGAGCATGTCGTTGAACAGGTGCGCCTTGTTCTCGAAGTGCCAGTACACCGCGCCGCGGGTCACGCCGGCATCACGGGCGATCTGTTCCAGCGAGCTGTGCGCCACGCCTTTGTCCAGGAATAAGCGCTCGGCGGCGGCGAGGATGGCGATGCGGGTCAGCTCGGCTTGTTCTTTGGTTCTGCGCATGGCGAGGGTCGTGTTTGCGGCTAGGCTCTTGTTCTGGGGAACGCAGTGTAATGTTTTTAATGCCGTTGTCTGGTTTACACGCGTGAATGTATGTCACTAGCATGGCTCCTTTACGGGTAATTGCCCGATCTAGACGTCACGGAGAAGACTGAATGCCACCTCGCCACCTTCCTTTTTCGTTTGGGGCTGCGGCTCTGGGCATTCTGTTCGTGACTGCGGCACAGGCTGCAGAGCCCGCTGGCGCGGCGGCGCCACCGCCGCCGGCCGTTGAAGTCGAGCTGGCCAAGGTCGAGTCCTTGCCACTGACGTTCGAGTACGCCGCCCGCACTGCTGGCTTCCGCGAGGTGGAAGTGCGCGCCCAGGTCAGTGGCATCCTGCAGGAGCGAACCTACCGCGAGGGCAGTGCGGTCAAGCAGGGGCAGGTGTTGTTCCGTATCGATCCGCGTCCCTACCAGGCCGCCTTGGCGCGGGCCAAGGGCTCCCTGGCGCAGGAACAGGCGCGCTACCGGCAGACTGAGCGTGACCTCAAGCGTATCCGCGAGCTGCAGAAGAAGGGCTTCGCCAGCGAGAGCGAACTGGACAACGCGATCTCCAACTTCGAACAGAGCAAGGCCAACATCGAGGCGGCCAAGGCCGAGGTGCAGGCCAAGCAGATCGACCTCGACTACACCACGGTGGAAGCGCCGATATCCGGTGTCACCAGCAAGGAAACGGTGTCCGAGGGCAGCCTGATGGTCGCCGGCGATCCCAGCGCCAGCCTGCTGACCAACATTACCCAGCTCGATCCGATCTACGTCAACTTCGCCGCCCCGGACCGTGAGGTGTCGCAAGTGCGCCAGGGCCTGCGCGACGGTAGCCTGGTGCGCCACGGCGGCCAGCAGATGAGCGTGCAGATCAAGTTCGGCGACGGCACCACCTACAAGCAAGAAGGCAAGGTGGACTTCACCGACAGCCTGATCGACCGTGCCACCGGCACCGTCAGCGCCCGTGCGGTAGTGCCCAACCCGGATCAGAGCCTGCTGCCGGGGCAGTTCGTGCGCGTGCTGGTCACCGGCATCAACAAGCCCAACGCCATCACCGTGCCCGAGCGCGCGATTTCCCAGGGGCCGAACGGCACCTTCGTCTACGTGGTGGATGAGCAGAACATGGCCCGCATCCGCCCGGTGACCACCGCGCACACCGCCCTTGGGCGCTGGGTGGTTGAGTCGGGGATCGCCGCCGGTGATCGGGTGATCGTCGAGGGGTTGCCCAAGGTCAGGCCGAACACGCCGGTCAAGGTGGTCGAAAAGGCCGCTCCCGCAGCACAGCAGTAAGGAGCGCGGCCCGTGATTTCTAAATTCTTCATCGACCGGCCGGTGTTCGCCGCGGTCATCTCCATCGTCATCGTGCTCGGCGGCCTGGCCGCCATGCGCTCGTTGCCGATTGCCCAGTATCCGCAGATTCTGCCGCCGCAGGTCTCGGTCACCGCCAGCTACCCGGGCGCCAGCGCCCAGGTCATCGCGGAAACCGTGGCCGCGCCGCTGGAGCAGCAGATCAACGGCGTGGAAGGCATGATTTACCAGCTGTCCAACTCGGCCAGCAGCGGCAGCATGAGCCTGTCGGTGTACTTCCAGGTGGGCCGCGACCCCGACCAAGCCACCATCGACGTCAACAACCGGGTGCAGGCCGCGCTGGCCAAGCTGCCGGAAGAAGTGCGCCGCCAGGGCGTCAAGGTGGAGAAGAAGTCGTCCGACATTCTCCAGGTGGTGACCCTGTATTCGCCGGATAACTCCAAGGACCCGGTGTTCATCTCCAACTACGCGCTGATCAACATCATCGATGAGCTCAAGCGCCTGCCCGGCGTCGGTGCCGTCAGCCAGTTCGGTTCCAAGGACTACTCGATGCGCATCTGGCTGCGCCCGGACAAGCTGGCGCAGTACAACCTGACGCCCACCGACGTGGTCAATGCCATTCGCGAGCAGAACTCGCAGTTCGCTGCCGGCAGCTTTGGCCAGCAGCCGTTGCAGACGCCCCAGGACTTTACCTACACGGTCACCACCCAGGGCCGCTTCAAGGACCCCAAGGAATTCGAGAGCGTGATTCTGCGCTCGGATGAAACCGGTGCCAGCCTGTTGCTCAAGGATGTTGCGCGGATCGAACTGGGTGCCCAGGACTACTCGCTGATCACCTCGCTCAACGGCCAGCAGAACGCCGCTTTCGGTATCTACCTGCAACCGGGCGCCAATGCCCTGGACACCGCCGAGGCGGTGCAGAGCACCATGAAGCGGCTGTCCGAGCGCTTCCCCGAGGGCATCACCTACAAGATCCCCTACGACACCACCAAGTTCGTCCAGGTCTCCATCGAGGAGGTGATCCACACCTTCTTCGAAGCGCTGGTGCTGGTGGTGCTGGTGGTATTCATCTTCCTGCAGAACTGGCGTGCCACGCTGATTCCGGTGTTGGCGATTCCCGTGTCGCTGATTGGCACCTTCGCCGGCATGTATGCCCTGGGTTTTTCGATCAACCTGCTGACCCTGTTCGGCCTGGTACTGGCCATCGGCATCGTGGTGGACGACGCCATCGTGGTGATCGAGAACGTCGAGCGGGTGATGAAGACCGAGAAGCTCGGCCCGCGCGAGGCCGCGATCAAGGCCATGGAGGAGGTGACCGGGCCGATCATTGCCATCGTCCTGGTGCTCTGCGCGGTGTTCGTGCCGGTGGGCTTCCTCGGTGGCCTGGCCGGGGAGATGTACAAACAGTTTGCGATCACCATTGCGGTGTCGGTGGTGATCTCCGGCATCGTCGCCCTGACCCTGTCGCCAGCCCTCTGCGCGCTGCTGCTCAAACCGGGGCACAGTGAACCGGCGGCGCCGTTCCGCGTGTTCAACCGCTTCTTCGACAAGATGACGGCCGGCTACAGTGCCGGGGTAGCGTTCTTCCTCAAACGCTCGCTGCTTGGCCTGATGCTGTTCGGCGGGATGATCGCGCTGATCGTCGTGCTGTTCGGTCGGGTACCCGGCTCGCTGGTGCCGGACGAGGACCAGGGCTATGTGATCAACGCCTACTTCCTGCCGCCGGCCTCCTCGGTCAACCGCACCGATGCGCTGACCAGCGATTTCACCCAGCAGATGATGAAGCACCCGGCGGTCAAGGACGTGGTGACCTTCGCCGGTTTCGACGTGCTGACCCTGGGCAACCGCACCAACGTCGGGGTGTCGTTCGTGCCGCTGAAAGACTGGTCCGAGCGCACCACGCCAGAGCTGGACGCACGCAACCTGACCCACGAGTTCATGGGCATGGGCGTCAGCGAGAAG
Source organism: Aquipseudomonas ullengensis (assembly GCF_014174475.1). GTDB lineage: Bacteria > Pseudomonadota > Gammaproteobacteria > Pseudomonadales > Pseudomonadaceae > Aquipseudomonas > Aquipseudomonas ullengensis. The sequence goes on along the minus strand of NZ_JACJUD010000009.1, from coordinate 35,870 downwards.
GACGGTGTGGTGATGTCCTTCAACCCGCCACCGATCACCGGCATGAGCACCACCGGCGGCTTCGAGGGTTACATCCAGGACCGCAGCGGCGGCAGCGTTCAGCAGATGGCCGAGAAGGTCAAAGCCTTCACGGCTGCAGCGGCCAAGCGGCCAGAGCTAGGTGGGGTGCAGAGCACCTTCAGCGCCGATGTACCGCAGTACTACATCGACCTCGACCGCACCAAGGCGCGCGCCCTGGGGGTGTCGATCAGCGATGTGTTCACCGCGATGCAATCGACTTTCGGCAGCTACTACGTCAACGACTTCACCCTCTATGGCCGTACCTGGCAGGTCAGCCTGCAGTCGGAGTCGGAGTTCCGCCGCAAGCCGGAGGACCTGTCGCAGGTCTACGTGCGCTCCAGCACCACCAATGACCTGGTGCCGCTGACCAGCCTGATCAAGGTGCAGCGCATCCTCGGTCCGGACACCTACGCGCGCTTCAACGTCTACCCGTCGGCCAAGGTGCTGGGTGGCCCGGCGCCGGGTTACAGCTCGGGGCAGGCCCTGCAGGCCATGCAGGAAGTCGCCGACGAAGTGCTGGGCAAGGACTACACCCTCGGCTGGATCGGCTCGGCCTATCAGGAACTGGCCACCCAGGGCTCAGGCAGCATTGCCTTCGTCTTCGGTCTGATCATGGTGTTCCTGATCCTCGCCGCCCAGTACGAGCGCTGGACGTTGCCCATCGCGGTGGTGACTGCGGTGCCGTTCGCGGTGTTCGGGGCGATCCTCGCGGTGTGGCTGCGGGGTATCCAGAACGACGTGTACTTCCAGGTCGGCCTGATCACCCTGATCGGCCTGGCGGCGAAGAACGCCATCCTCATCGTCGAGTTCGCGGTGATGTTGCGCGCCGAGGGCAAGAGCATCTTCGACTCGGCCTACGAGGCCGCCAAGCTGCGTTTCCGGCCGATCGTGATGACCTCGCTGGCCTTCATCCTCGGCTGCGTACCGCTGGCCATCAGCACCGGTGCCGGTTCTGCCAGCCGCCACTCGATCGGTACCGGGGTGATCGGTGGCATGCTCGCGGCAACGCTGCTGGCCACCTTCGTGATTCCGATGTTCTACCTGCTGGTCGAGTCGTTGGCGGCCAAGGTCGGCAAGAAGAAAACCGCGCAGCCGCACACCGAGTGATGGCTGCTACCGAGAGCGCCCGCCACCCGGCGGGCGCTGTCTTTTCCACGTCCTGCTTGCGCAAGGTTGTTCCAGGTAACTGATGAAATTACGCATTCTGCTGATTCTGGGTTGGCTCAGCGCCTTTGGCCCGATGGCCATCGACTTCTATCTGCCGACTTTCCCCACTCTGGCCAAGCACTTCGCCACGGATGTGGAGCATATCCAGCTGTCGCTGGCGTCTTATTTCGTCGGTATCGCCCTGGGGCAATTGGTCTATGGGCCGATGGCCGATCGCTTCGGCCGGCGCCGCCCGCTGCTGGTCGGCGTGGTGCTGTTCACCCTGGCCTCACTGGCCTGCGCCCTGGCGCAGAGCCTGGAGTGGCTGATCATCGCGCGCTTCGTGCAGGCCCTCGGCGGCTGCGCCGGGATGGTCATCTCCCGTGCCGTGGTGCGTGACATGTGCGACCCGCTGCAATCGGCCAAGGCGTTTTCCAAACTGATGCTGGTGATGGGCGTGGCGCCGATCCTCGCGCCCATGGGCGGCGGCGTGCTGCTGGACCTGTTCGGCTGGCAGTCGGTGTTCTATGCACTGATGCTGTTCAGCGGCCTGTGCCTGCTGGCCGTGCTGTTGTGGCTGCCGGAAACCCTAGCCCCGGCTGCCACGCACCCGCCATTGAGCAGTGCGCTGTCGCGCTATGTGAGGTTGCTCGGTGATCGCTTGCTGATGGGCTACGGCCTGACCAGCGGCGTGGCGATGGCTGGCATGTTTGCCTATATCGCCGGCTCGCCTTTCGTCTTCATTGAGTTGTATGGCATCACGCCGCAGCAGTACGGCTGGCTGTTCGGCGCCAACGCGGCGGGGTTCATCTTCACTGCCCAGCTCAATGGCTGGCTGCTGCGCCTGCACGGCCCGGGCTACTGGCTGAAGCGCACGGTATGGGTGTTCCTGGCCTCGGCGGCAGCGTTGTTCGCCGTGTCCCTGGCCCAGCCGCAGAGCCTGTGGCCGTTGCTGGTGCCGTTGTTCATCTGCATTGCCAGCCTGTCGTGCATTCTGCCGAATGCCAGCGCCTGTGCGATGGCCGGGCAGGGAGCCCATGCCGGTACTGCTTCGGCGCTGATGGGCTCGGTGCAGTTCACCGTGGCGGCCGGGGCTTCGGCGCTGGTGGGGGCGCTGCACGATGGCACCGTGCGGCCGATGGCGCTGGTCATCGTCTGCTGCGCGGTGCTCACCGTGGTCCTGGGTTTCTTCAGCGCGCGCCATGCGCGCAAGTCGTCGCTGGAGTTCTAGGCCAGCCGCTCGCTCCTGCAAAGACAGGCCGTAGGGCGGGTGCAACCCGCGTGGGTCGGGCCACGGGTTTCACCCGCCCTACCGATCGAGGCTCGGGTTGAGGTGCGTAGCGGAGCACTGTAGGAGCGAGCTCTGCTCGCGAACCCGACTACGCAAGAGCTTCGCGAGCAGAGCTCGCTCCTACAAAAGCAGTCCGTAGGCTGGGTAGAGGCGCGCAGCGGCGAAACCCAGCATCAGCTGGCGACCGACTCTGGCTGCCTGGGCAGCGCGTGGGGCGCCTGCAGGCGGTTCTCCAGGGTGCGAACGAACTGCTTGGCCTCGGCCTCGCTGCGAAAGGTGACGCCGTGGCGATCCAGGCAGACCTGCCAACGGCTGCCTTGGGGTGTCATTACCGTGCGGACAATGATCTTCATCGGGGGCCTCCTGTCGGTCTGAGAGGTTCCAGTGTAGTCCTCGGCGTTTGCATTCTACTGATCTGGGTCAACCGACTGACTGATGGTCGCTGCGCAGCCAGTGGATCAGTTGGATGGCGCTCAGCGGCTTGCTGAACAGGTAGCCCTGGCAGGCGTCGCAGCCCAGCTGGCGCAAGGCCTGCAGCTGACCCTCGGTTTCCACGCCTTCGGCCAGCACGCGCAGTTTCAGGTTGCGCGCCAGGCCGATGATGGTGGCGACTATCTCCAGATTGGCCTGATCGTCCGGCACGCCGTGCATGAAGCTCTGGTCGACCTTCAGCTTGTCCAGCGGGAAGCGCCGCAGGTACGCCAGCGACGAGTAGCCGGTGCCGAAGTCGTCGATCGCCAGTTTCAGGCCCAGGCCCTTGAGGGCGAGCAGGGTTTCACAGGCCTGCTCGACATTGTCCATCAACGCCCCTTCGGTGATTTCCAGCTCCAGGCAGGTGGCCGGCAGGCCGCTGTCGAGCAGTGCATCGCGAACCTGCTGGAGCAGGTCGGCCTGGCGGAACTGGCGGGGCGACAGGTTGACCGCCAGGGTGTCCAGTTGCAGGCCCTGGCGCCGCCAGAACTGCATTTGCCGGCAGGCTTCGCGTAGTACCCAGGTGCCGATGGGCACGATCAGGCCGGTGTCTTCGGCCAGCGGAATGAATTGCGTGGGTGAGATCATGCCCTGCTCGCTGTTCCAGCGCAGCAGCGCCTCGACCCCCGTGGCGCGGCCACTGGCACTGTCGATCAGCGGTTGGTAGTGCAGCACGAACTCGTTGCGCTTGAGCGCCTGGCGCAGCTGGCCTTCCAGGGTCAGGCGGGTATTGGCCTGGTGGGTCAGGCCCTGGGTGTAGAAGCGGAAGGTGTTACGGCCCTCCTGCTTGGCCTGGTGCAGCGCGGCATCGGCGTTGCGCAGCAATTCGTCAGCGCTCAGGCCATCGTCCGGGTACAGGCTGATGCCGATGCTGGCGCTCAGGTAGGCTTCGCGGCCGTTGCCCAGCGGCAGGGGACGTTCCAGCAGGTCGAGCAGGGTGCGCGCGATGCTGGCGGCCTCTTCCGGGCGCTGCAGGTTCTCCAGCACCACAAGGAACTCGTCGCTGCTCAGCCGCGCCAGGGTGTCTTCGTTGCGCAGGCGCTGTTGCAGGCGCCGGGCGACGGCAATCAGCAGTTCGTCGCCGACCTTGTGGCCAAGGCCTTCGTTGATGGTCTTGAAATGGTCGAGGTCGAAGATCAGCACCGCGACCCGTTCGCTGTGGCGCTGGGCATGCTCCAGCGCGTGGGTCAGACGCTCGCCGGCATACAGGCGGTTGGGCAGGTCGGTGAGCGGGTCGAAGTGCACCAGGTGCGCCAGGCGCTCCTGGCTATCACGGTACTGGCTGAGATCGGTAAAGGTCAGCACGAACTGTGGCTGCTGCGGATCGCCTTCGCGCACCCGGCTGACGGTTAGCCAGAAGGGGAAGGTCGAGCCGTCACCGCGGCGGCTGTTCAGCTCGCCCTGCCAGTGGCCGTCCTCGCGCACCTTGCGCCACAGCGAACGGTAGCGCGCCCGCTCCAGACTCTTGCCCGACAGCAGCGGCAGGCGGTGGCCGACCGCCTGCTCCTGGCTCAGCCCGGTGATGCCGGTGAAGGCGGGGTTACAGGTGATGATGCGGCGGTTGGCGTCGATGATGACGATGGCCTCCTGAGTGTTGTCGAACACCGTCGAGGCCTGGTGCAGGGCCTGCTCATGCTGTTTGCGCAGGCTGATGTCCTCGACCACCGAGATGAAGTAGCTGGGCGTGTTGTTGGCCTGGCGTACCAGGGTCACGCTGAGGGTGGCCCAGAGCAGGCTGCCGTCACAGCGCAGGTAGCGTTTTTCCATGCTGTAGCTGCTGATCGCGCCGCTGAGCAGGCGCTCCACCTGCTGCATGTCCTTCGCCAGATCATCGGGGTGGGTGAGCTGCTGGAAGGTCATGCCGAGCATGTCCTCCAGGCTGTAGCCGTACATCTGGCAGAGCTTCTGGTTGACTCGCAGCCAGCGCCCGTCTGGCGACAAGTGGGCGATGCCCACGGCGGCCTGTTCAAAGGTGGCGCGAAAGCGCTGTTCGCTTTGCAGGCGCTCGGCGTCTTGCCTGGCTTGCTGCACGGCGAGCACGGCGAGGCGGGTGAACTCGGTGACCAGGGCAATATCGTCCGCCGCCGGATGGGTGACGCGCCGGTAGTAGATGCCGAAAGTGCCCAGCACCTCGCCCTGCTCATTGATGAACGGCAACGACCAGCAGGCACGCAGCCCGGCCTGTGCTGTCAGTTCGCGGAAGTCGCTCCAGTTGGGGTGGCGCTGCAGGTCTTCGGTAATGGTCAACTCGCCGGTGGCGGCGGCATGCCCGCAGCTGCCGAGCTGTGGCGCGGCGGCTATGCCATCCAGCGCGTTGTTGTACTCCTCGGGCAGGCTCGGAGCGGCCACCAGCTGCAGGTGGCCGTGTTCGAACAGCATGATGGAGATGAGCATCTCCGGGTTGATGCGCTCCAGGCGCAGGGCCATGTCTTCGAAGATTTTGCCCAGCGGCTGCTGCGCCAACATGCTGTCCAGAACCGCGTTGCGTGCTTCCTGCAGGGCCTGGGTCTGGCGCCGCTCATGGATGTCGCTGAGGCTGCCGCGCAGTCCCAGACCGTACTGCGCGCCGGCCGCCAGGCGCAGCGATACCCAGTGGCGCTGGCCGTCGGCCTCGCGCAGGCGGCTCTCACCCTGCCAGCTGCTGCTGTGGTGGGCGAGGATGCGCGAAATCTGCTGGCCGACTTCGCTCTGCTGGCTCTCGTCGATGAAGTCCAGCAGCGGCCGGCCAAGGCTTTCGCTGATGCTGTAGCCGGTCAGGGTCTGCCAGGTCGGGTTGAGGAAGGTCAGGCGCCCGCTGCTGTCGGTGAGGAAGATCGCCTCATGCAGCTGCTCGACCAGTTCGCGGTAGCGGGCCTCGCTGGCCTCCAGCTCGGTGTGGGTCTTCTTCTGTTCGCCGAGGTCGATGTCGACGCAGTACATCTCCATCTGGTTGCGGGCGTTATGCAGGATCAGGTGGCTGGAATAGACGTGGACGTCGTGGCCGTCGCGGTGCTGCAGCACCAGCTCGGCGGCGGGGATCGCCGGGCCGCCGATCATCCACATGTTGATCGCCGAGGCGACCTGGGCGCGTAGGGGCGGCGGCACGATCAGCTCCTCCAGGCGCTTGCCCATGGCCTCGGCCACGCTGAAGCCGTAGAGCTGCACGCTGGCCTGGTTCCAGAAGATCACCCGGCGGTCGCGGTCGTAACCCTGCACGGCGATGCGCGGGGTCTGCTCGAACAGCTGGCGGAAACGCTGCTCGCTCTCGCGCAGGGCCTGTTCGTCGCGCTTCTGCAGGCTGATGTTCTGCAGGGTGCCCTTGGCCAGACCGGGACCGCCGCTTTCGCCGCGCAGGGTCAGCCATAGCAGCGGTTCATTGGCGGGGCGATTGAGGCGGGCATTGACCAGCAGCGGCGCGCCTTCCTCCAGCAGTGCCTGCAGGGCGCGCTGCACGGCGCTGCGGTCGGCGGGGTAGAACCAGCTGAGCAGGTCGTCGATGCTGCTGGTGGCGTCGCTGTCACTGCGGTTGAGCAGGCGCAGGGCTTCGGCGGACCAGTGGAAGTGGTCGCTGTACTCCCAGTCGCCCAGGCCGGCTTCGCGCTGGGTCTGCTGCAGTTGCTCGGCACGCTGCTGCAGGGCGCCTTGCAGTTGCAAATGGGTTTTCTGGTTGTGCCGGCTGACGACCAGGATCAGCAGGCTGCTGGCCAGGACGAAGAGCAGGAGCGTGCCGGCCTGCAGCCAGGCAAGGGTTACCGGTTCGAGAGGCAGGGCCTGCAATAACAGGTTGCTGAGGACTAGCCAGGCGGCGCTGAAGACGACATAGAGGCCGGCCAGCCGCATAGGCCGAGAGAGAGTGGGTCGCATCCTGAACCCCTGGCAATTGCGGGAGATAGGCGCGCATCACGGCAGGAGAAGCGGGCTAGTGCTGAGTCTAGCCGTTGGGTTTTGTGCTGCTGGCACTTTGTCATGCCAGGTGCCGAGCGGTTATGCGCAAGTCAATCGGTAGGGCGGGTGCAACCCGCGTGGCTTGCCCCCGCTTACGACCTGCTCTTGTAGGAGCGAGCTCTGCTCGCGAAGCACTTGTGTCGCTGGGTTCGCGAGCAGAGCTCGCTCCTACAGCACCGCGCTGCTCACCTCGGCCCACCAAGATAACCAGAAACGTTTATCGGTAGGGCGGGTGCAACCCGCGTGGGCCATACGCGGGCTTACGACCTGCTCTTGTAGGAGCGAGCTCTGCTCGCGAAGCGTGTGCGTCACTGGGTTCGCGAGCAGGGCTCGCTCCTACAGCACCCTGCGCCTCGGCCCACGCGGGTTGCACCCGCCCTACGCGGCGCCGCGGCTCAGAACCCTTCGAGGACGATCTTGCCGCGCGCCTTGCCGCTTTCCAGCAGGGCATGGGCGCGCCGCAGGTTGCTCGCATCGATACGGCCGAAGTGCTCGCCCAGGGTGGTTTTCAGCACGCCGTCGTCGATCAGTTGGCTGACCCGGTTGAGCAGGCGGTGCTGCTCGATCATGTCGGCGGTCTGGTACAGCGAGCGGGTGTACATGAACTCCCAGTGCAGCGACAGGCTCTTGCGCTTGAGCTTGACCACGTCGAGCTCGGCCGGGTCGTCGATCAGCGCCAGGCGGCCTTGCGGGGCCAGGGCTTCGACCAGTTGATCGAGGTGCTGGTCGGTGTGGGTCAGGCTGGCCACGTGGCTGACGTTATCGATGCCGATGGCCTTGAGCTGCGCGGCCAGCGGCTGGCTGTGGTCGAGCACGTGATGGGCGCCGAGCTCCTCGACCCAGGCGCGGGTTTCCGGGCGCGAGGCGGTGCCGATCACCGTCAACCCGGTGAGCTGGCGCGCCAGCTGCACCAGGATCGAACCCACACCGCCGGCCGCGCCGACGATCAGCAGGCTCTCTTGCTCATCGCCCTTGCCTTCGTGAATTTGCAGGCGCTCGAACAGCAGCTCCCAGGCGGTGATGGCGGTCAGTGGCAGGGCGGCGGCGCGGGCGAAATCCAGTGAGCCGGGCATACGCCCGACCAGGCGTTCGTCGACCACATGCAGTTCGCTGTTGGCGCCGGGGCGGTCGAGGGCGCCGGCGTAGAACACCTGGTCGCCTGGGCGGAACTGCTTGACCTCATCACCTACCGCCTTGACCACCCCGGCCACGTCCCAGCCGAGCACCTTGGCCTGCCCGGCAACCGGCGCGACGTTGCGGCGAATCTTGGTATCCACCGGGTTGACCGAGATCGCCCGCACTTCCACCAGCAGGTCGTGGGGGCCGGGTTGCGGCGCGTCCAGCTCGATGTCGAGCAGGGCTTCGGCATGGTCGATGGGCAGGTTCTGGTAATAGGCGATGGCTTTCATGCGGTACTCCACGCAGGAGGCAGGTGGGGAAGTCGAATGCTCCAGCTTAGTCGCCTGGTGGCGAGCCGTTGCTTGGCAGTGGGTGCATGTTCAGCTATCTGGCTGGCAAGAAAAACCGGCTGGGAATAGAGTCTCTTTCAATAAAGTTTTGAAAGTGAACGCCATGCTGCGCCTCGATGACCTCACCCTGTTCACCCGTACCGCCGAGCTGGGCAGCCTCTCCGCTGCCGCTCGCGAGCTGGATATCTCGCCAGCCGTAGCCAGCGCCGGGCTCAAGCGACTGGAGCAGCAACTGCAAGTGCGCCTGATCCTGCGCTCCACCCGCAGCCTGCGTTTGACTCCGGAGGGCGAACAGTTCCTCGCCCATGCGCGCAGCGCCCTGCACAGCCTGGAGAGCGGGCGCCAGGCCTTGGCCGGTGGCAAGGCGGCGATCAGCGGCGTGTTGCAGATCGCCGCTCCCTCGGATTTCGGCCGCAACGTGCTGCTGCCCTGGCTCGACCAGTTCCAGCAGGCGCATCCGCAGCTCAGCCTGCGCCTGCTGCTCAGCGATCACGTCGCCGATCTGTTCCGCCAGCCGGTGGATATCGCCCTGCGCTACGGCGAGCCGGAGGACTCCAGCCTGGTCGCCCTGCCGGTGGCAGCGGGCAACCGCCGCGTGGTGTGCGCCGCACCGGCGTATTTCGCGCACCACGGGCAACCGCGCCAGCCCGAGGAGCTGCGCGGGCACAACTGCCTGCTGTACATGCTCGGTGGCCGCGTGCACGACCGCTGGAGCTTCGTGCGTGGTGGCGAGAGTCAGGCGCTGACGGTGAGTGGCGACCGCGTCAGTGATGACGCCGACGTGGTACGGCGCTGGGCCGTGGCGGGGCAGGGCGTGGTGTACAAGTCCTGGCTGGACGTGGCGGCCGATGTCGAGGCTGGGCGCCTGCAGGTGGCGCTGGCCGACTACCGGGGCGAGGCAACTCCGCTCAACCTGATCTGCGCCCACCGCGATCAGTTGAGCAAGCCGGTGCACCTGTTGCGTGAGTTCCTCCAGCAGCGCTGCGCAGAGCTGCTGGCGCGGGTGCCGTGGGCATAAACATGTAGGGCGGGTGCAACCCGCGTGGCACTCATCGCGGATTGCACCCGCCCTACAGCGGCGTGATGTCTATGTAGCTAGGTAGGGTGGATGACGCTCTATTCATCCACCAATGGCCCCGCTCGGTGGATCGGTAAAGCGTGATCCACCCTACGGTTGCGTTAGCCGCGCTTCGGCGGCGTCAGCCCACAGCCCTTGAGAATGATGCGCTCGAGGTTGTCTGCGGCCTCGTCGAAGTCGGCGCGCTTGAGGCTGTTCTTGCCGGTCAGGCGGCAGATCTGGCTGGCGAAGTCGGCGTAATGCTGGGTGCTGCCCCACAGCAGGAAGATCAGGTGCACCGGGTCGATCGGGTCCAGCTTGCCGGCATCGATCCAGGTCTGGAACACCGCTGCGCGGCCACGGAACCAGTCGCGGTAGTCCTGGCTGAAGTGCTCGGTCAGGCACTCGCCACCGCTGATCACTTCCATGGCGAAGATGCGCGAGGCCAGCGGCTGGGTGCGCGAGAACTCGACCTTGGAGCGGATGTAGCGGCTCAGCGCCTCGGCTGGGTCGTCGTTCACCGTCAGCGTGCTGAAGGTGTCGTCCCACTGGTCGAGGATGTTGTTTAGCACCGCGATGTACAGACCCTGCTTGTTATTGAAGTAGTAGTGCAGGTTGGCCTTGGGCAGCCCCACCGCCTGGGCGATGCTGTTCATGCTGGTGCCTTTATAGCCGTGACGGGCGAACTCGACTTCGGCGGCGACGATGATCGCCTTCTCGTTCTTCTGGCGGATGCGCCCGGCGGGCTTGCTGGTATTCGGAACGGCGGGAGTTGTTGCAGGCATCGAAGGGTTCCGTACTGGTTGAGCGGTGTGGCTTGCGCACTGATACCCCACGGCGCCTGGCGACACAACCCTTGCGCGTCAAAAACAGGTGCCTTTGCGAGGAAGAGGGCATCTTGGCAAAAAATATGGCCAATTAAGCGTCAGAAAGCCGTCTTTTTGCCCCGCTTCGGGCCCGCCAAAAACGCCCCGCAATGGGGCGCAAAGCCTTGTGGTACGGGTGTTCCAGCTTTATCAGGTCAGTTGCCGGTTTCCGCCAGGGCTTCGAGAAAACTCTCCAGCACCAGTTGCGGCCGTCGGCCCTTGCGCGTCACCGAGGCCAGGGTCAGGTCATAGAAGCGACTGGCCGGCTTCAGCACACGCAGGCGGCCCTGTTGCACCCACTGCTGGGCGTAGTGGTCGGCCAGGTAGCCGATGTAGCGCCCGGTGAGGATCAGAAAGGCCATGCCTTCGCGGTCCGAGGCGCTCGCGGTGCAGTTGAGCACCTGGTACTGCGCCTGGATATCGGCCGGCAGGCGGAAGGTCGGTGCCACCGCTTCCTGGGCATTCAAGCGGGTTTCCGAGAGCTGCGCGTCGTCCACATAGAACAGCGGGTGGCCCACCGCGCAGTACAGCTGCGAGCGCTCGCCATACAGCGGCTGGTACTCCAGGCCGGACAGTGGGTGGCTCTGCGGCACCACGCCAACGTGCAGGCTGCCATCGAGCACGCCCTGTTCCACCTCGCTCGGCGGGGTCATGCGGATCTGGATGCGCACATCCGGGCCGCGCTCCTTGAGCCGCGCCAGGGCGTGGGTGATGCGCATGTGCGGTACGGTCACCAGGTTGTCGGTGAGGCCGATATGCAGCTCGCCGCGCAGCTGGCGGTGCAGGCCGTTGACCCCGTTACGAAAGCTCTCCAGCGCGCCGAACAGCTGCAAGGCGGACTGGTACACCTCGCGGCCTTCCTCGGTCAGGGCGAAGCCGGCACGCCCGCGCTGACACAGGCGCAGGCCCAGGCGCTGCTCCAGATCGCTCATCTGCTGGCTGATCGCCGAGCGGCCGATACCCAGCACGCTTTCCGCGGCGGAGAAGCCACCGCACTCGACCACGCTGCGGAACAGGCGCAGCAGGCGGATTTCAAAGTCACTGACCTGGGCCAGGGGATCGGGACGGCGTACGCTCATTGTTTAGCTCTGACTTAACTGAAGATAAGAAGAGTTGGGTTTTAGTGACTTTATGCCCGTGGCACCTTGCGCTGCAACAAGCACACAACACGTCCTCGCGAGAGACCTACGATGAACATGCCGCAGACCACTACCCCGTCCCTGGCCAGCCAGCTCAAGCTGGATGCGCATTGGATGCCGTTTTCCGCCAACCGTAACTTCAAGCGCGACCCGCGCATCATCGTTGGCGCCGACGACAACTACTTCATCGACGACAAGGGCCGCCGCATCTTCGACAGCCTGTCCGGCCTGTGGACCTGTGGTGCTGGGCACAATCGCAAGGAAATCCAGGAAGCCGTGGCCAAGCAGCTGGGCACCCTGGACTACGCACCGGGCTTCCAGTACGGCCACCCGCTGTCCTACCAGCTGGCCGAGAAAATCACCGAGCTGACCCCGGCCGGCCTCGACCACGTGTTCTACACCGGCTCCGGCTCCGAATGCGCCGACACCTCGGTGAAGATGGCCAAGGCCTACTGGCGCCTGAAAGGCCAGCCGAGCAAAACCAAATTCATCGGCCGTGCCCGTGGCTACCACGGCGTCAACATCGCCGGCACCAGCCTTGGCGGCATCGGCGGCAACCGCAAGATGTTCGGCCAGATGATGGACGCCGACCACCTGCCGCACACCCTGCAGCCGCACCTGGCCTACACCAAGGGCATGGCTGAAACCGGCGGCGTGGAACTGGCCAACGAACTGCTGAAGCTGATCGAACTGCACGACGCCTCCAACATCGCCGCCGTGATCGTCGAGCCGATGTCCGGTTCCGCCGGCGTGCTGGTGCCGCCAGTCGGCTACCTGCAGCGCCTGCGTGAGATCTGCACCCAGCACAACATCCTGCTGATCTTCGACGAAGTGATCACCGCCTTCGGCCGCATGGGCAAATGGACCGGTGCCGAATACTTCGGCGTCACCCCGGACCTGATGAACACCGCCAAGCAGATCACCAACGGTGCCATCCCCCTGGGCGCGGTCATCGCCTCCAGCGAGATCTACAACACCTTCATGCAGCAGGCGATTCCGGAGCACATGGTCGAGTTCGGCCACGGCTACACCTACTCCGGCCACCCGGTAGCCTGCGCCGCCGGCCTGGCGACCCTGGAACTGCTCAAGCGAGACAACCTGATCGAGCAATCCGCAGCCCTGGCGCCGGTGTTCGAAGAGAAGCTGCACGGCCTCAAAGGCAGCAAGCACGTCATCGACATCCGCAACTGCGGCCTGGCCGGTGCCCTGCAACTGGCCCCGCGTGACGGCGATGCGGTGATCCGCCCGTTCGAAGCCGGCATCAAGCTGTGGGAAGCCGGTTTCTACGTACGCTTCGGTGGCGACACCCTGCAGTTCGGGCCGACCTTCAACACCAAGCCCGAGCAACTGGACACCCTGTTCAACGTCGTCGGCGAGATGCTCGCCAAGGTCGACTGATAGCGTTTCCCCAGCCCTCTCCCAGGTGGAGAGGGGGCCAGCCGTAGGGTGGATGCCGCTGTTCGCATCCACCAGGCCGGCAACACTTATTTGCGGTGGATGAACACAGCGTCATCCACCCTACGTGACACCAACGAGGAGTTTTCATGAGCACCGTCGCCCACCTGATCAATGGCGAAATCACCCTGCGCAGCGGCCGTACCGCCCAGGTCTTCAACCCGTCCATCGGCGAGCCCGTACGCCAGGTTGAGCTGGCCGATCGCGCCACCATCCAGGCCGCCATCGACTCCGCCAAGGCTGCCTTCCCGGCCTGGCGTAACACCCCGCCGGCCAAGCGCGCCCAGGTCATGTTCCGCTTCAAGGTTCTGCTGGAAGCGAACAAAGACAAGATCGCCGCGATGATCAGCGAAGAACACGGCAAGACCCTCGAAGACGCCGTTGGCGAACTGCAGCGCGGCATCGAGAACGTCGAGTACGCCTGTGGCGCCCCCGAGCTGCTGAAAGGCGAGTTCAACCGCAACGCCGGCCCGAACATCGACAGCTGGTCCGACCATCAGCCGCTGGGCGTGGTTGCCGGTATCACCCCGTTCAACTTCCCGGCCATGGTGCCGCTGTGGATGTACCCGCTGGCCATCGTCTGCGGCAACTGCTTCATCCTCAAGCCGTCCGAGCGTGACCCAAGCTCCACCCTGTTCATCGCCCAGCTGCTCTGCGAAGCCGGCCTGCCCAATGGCGTGCTCAGCGTCATCAACGGCGACAAGGAAGCCGTCGACGCGCTGATCGAAGCCCCGGAAGTCAAAGCCATCAGCTTCGTCGGCTCCACGCCGATCGCCGAATACATCTACACCGAGGCCAACCGTCGCGGTAAGCGCGTCCAGGCCTTGGGCGGCGCCAAGAACCACGCCGTGGTCCTGCCGGACGCCGACATCGACAACACCGTCAACGCCCTGATGGGTGCGGCCTACGGTTCCTGCGGCGAGCGCTGCATGGCCATCTCCGTGGTCGTCGCCGTGGGTGACCAGGTTGCCGATACCCTGGTGGCCAAGCTGACTCCGAAAATCCAGGCACTGAAAATCGGTGCTGGCACCTCCTGCGGCCTCGACATGGGCCCGCTGGTTACCGGCGCGGCGCGTGACAAGGTCAAGGGCTACGTCGACGCCGGTGTCGCCCAGGGCGCTACCCTGGTCGTCGATGGCCGCGGCCTGGTGGTACCGGGCAACGAAGCCGGCTTCTTCCTTGGCGGCAGCCTGTTCGACCACGTCACCACCGAGATGAGCATCTACCAGGAAGAAATCTTCGGCCCAGTCCTGTGCATCGTCCGCGTCGGCAGCCTGGAAGAAGCCATGCAGCTGATCAACGACCACGAATACGGCAACGGCACCTGCATCTTCACCCGCGACGGTGAAGCCGCACGCCTGTTCTGCGACGAGATCGAAGTCGGCATGGTCGGCGTCAACGTACCGCTGCCGGTACCAGTGGCTTACCACAGCTTCGGCGGCTGGAAGCGCTCGCTGTTCGGCGACCTGCATGCCTACGGCCCGGATGGCGTGCGCTTCTACACCAAGCGCAAGACCATCACCCAGCGCTGGCCGCAGCGCGCGAGCCACGAGGCCGCGCAGTTCGCCTTCCCGAGCAACGGTTAAGCAACACCCGAGGGCTGGTCGCAAGACCGGCCCTTTTGCTGCGCACCACCTGTAGGAGCCAGCTTGCTGGCGATCTTTTCAACGTAAAAGCATCGCCAGCAAGCTGGCTCCTACAAACAGCCGAACAACAGCTTTACGCAACAAACCAGCCGCGCGGGCGCGGCGTTGGTGCAGTGACCCGGCCCGGCCGGTTACGGCACCCCTTGGGTGAGCGGGTTCACGGTTTTCGTGACCCGGTAACCCGCTGTCCCAAGGGCAGCCCACTTCAATCTCAAATGAAGAGGACACCCTTGCAATGAACAAACCCATGATTGGCCTTCCCCTGTGCCGCTGGCAGCTGACGAGTCGTGATATCGGCTGGTTCCATCTGGTGGGGGAGAAGTACATTCACGCGGTCACCGGCTTCGGCGCCTTCCCGCTGATGATTCCGGCCTTCGGCGACGACCTGGACATGGAGACCGTGCTCGACAGCGTCTCCGGCATCATGTTCGGCGGCTCGCTGTCCAACGTGCACCCCAGCTGCTACGGCGACGACCACCCCGGCCTGGGCCTGGCCGACCAACCCCGCGATGCCACCGTGCTGCGCCTGATGCGCGCCTGCATCGAGCGTGGCATTCCCTTCCTCGGCATCTGCCGTGGCGTGCAGGAACTCAACGTGCTGTACGGCGGCACTCTGCACCGTGAAGTGCATGAGGTAGAAGGTCGCTTGGACCACCGCGAAGTGAAGGATGTACCGGACGACGTGGCTTACGGCCCGATCCACAAGGTCGCCCTGACCGAGGGTGGTGTGCTGCACAAGCTGCTTGGCGAGCGCGAGATCAGCGTCAACTCGCTGCATGGGCAGGGGATTGATCGGCTCGGCGAGGGGCTACAGGTCGAGGCCGTCTGTGAAGACGGGCAGATCGAGGCGGTCAGCGTGATTGGTGCCAAGGCGTTTTCCGTGGGGGTGCAGTGGCATCCGGAGTATCGCTATTGGGAGAAGGCGGATTACAACGCGCTGATTGGGGCGTTTCATGAGGCGGCGGTGAAGTATCAGGCTGCGAAGCTGGTTAAGCGGAGGGAGGCGGTGGAGGCCTGAGCGGCGCTACGTTGTTGAGTGAAAAGAGCCCGTCGAATGACGGGCTTTTTATTTCACTAGTAAGCATCCCTCAGTTGGGGCGGTGCGGCGATGTATATGGTTTCTTCCAAGTGAAACACTGAATGTCCCCGGCGGGTTGGTAAAACACCAGCCAGTTGCCACACACGTCAATGCTGTTGGCTATGGTGCCGGCTGATGCTTGCCACACTTCGTCTCCTGTGTATTTGTCCCAGGCGCGTGGGCGGCGCTCCTCCAAGCCGAATACCAAGTCGCCGTCGGTATTGGCGGCAAGCATGTCGTAGTTGTTTTCACGGCCCCACAACACTGAGCCGTCAGCCGTAGAAAGACAGAGCAAATATTTGGCGCCGCTCAGCACCAGCGTGCTCCCTGATGCGCTGATGAAGTGCGAAATGGCGGCATTTTTGTATTTCAATCCAGACAACAGCGTCTGCATGAAGTCGGTGTTGAAATAGGCAAATTCAGCGACGACGGAGAAAGTTGCCAGGTCAATGATAAGTACATGGTTGCCGGCTAACACATGAAGTCGGTCGCCACACCGGGATACCGAGGCTGTGGGCTCGTCGTAGGCAAACTCGTAGTGCGCCAGTGGCACCTCAAGCTTCACCGTGTTCTCGATAATCGAATATACACAGAAGGTTGGCGACGAGAGCCGTACTCCGTAGATCAGACCGTCAGTGCAGGGCATGAAGTACTGGATATCAATATCGGCGTGACCAATGACCTTGCTGTCACGAACGATATCCAGGCCTTGGGTATAGTCGTTCCAGCCAAAGGCCCGATAAATCTGCTTGCCGTGATAGACAAAGCGGCCGTCGATTGACCAGTCGGGATTGGCAGTTCCTTCGTATTCGCTATAGATCCGCTCCCACTGACTTACATCAATCAGCTCCGGCTGTTCTCCGTATACATGCAGCAGGTTGCCGTGTAGAAACATAGGCCTCCAGCGTACTTCTACTTCTTGACCTAATTGGGCCGGCTCGCTCTCTTCGTCGCCAGAGTAGTGCTGCAGGTCAAAGTCTTTGAAGTAGCGCTTTCCGGCTGCAGTACCGTACTGCACATATAGATGGTCGTTGCCTAATGCGGCAGATACAACTCCGTCAAATTTCTGGGCAAAGCGAAAGGTTGCTTTTTTTGCTGGGATGCCTACTGCCACAACATGCTCCTTCTGTCCGTAGGGTGGACAACGCTTCGCTTGTCCACCTTTAGCACTCACCGAAACTTCTATTAATTCAGAAGTCACGCTTTTCGCCTTCCCGGCGAGTCACTTTCTCTTTGCTTGTGCAAAGAGAAAGTAACCAAAGAGAAAGCACACCCGGCATCCGGGTCTCGCTGCGCGAGACTTCCTTCGTTCCATCATTGCTCCAGGGGCCCGCCGCGAAGGGCCATCCCTGGCCCATCGCGGCTCTCGCGGCATCCATGCCGCTCAACCCCTTACGCAACGATTCCACTCAGCCTCCTGACGGGACCCGGTCCCGGCCCGACCTCCGCAAGCAATCTTTGATGGGCTTGCAGTTGGCTTCTTGTCGCTAGATCGCTTGCCTGTTGCTGAGCGCTTTAAGCATGAACATGCCCAGAATCTCTGTAGCCGCCGCAGCGCCGAGGTAGGCAGCCACTGTTCCTCGCCATCCCTCTCCCCACATCACGACGTATCCAAGGCAGAGCAAGGCAATGATGAGGCTGTAAGTCAAACCTCTGGGCGATAGCCCCATGGCCGACCGAGTGACGAGCATCGGCAAAATGATCCTGAGCGAGGCGCAAATGCCTGCCACATAGAGCGCTGTTGCCGTATTTGGAGAGAAAACCACGAGCATCAGGATGATCAGAACATCTAGGTAACCGGGGGAGCTTAAAAACTTCTTCAATGCCATGCCCTCCGAGGCATCACTTTAAAATCCGACAATTCGCAGCCTCTCATAACTCGAAACCTTCATGCGCGCAGACTCCCCGTCAGGAGGCCGAGCGTAGGTGTTGTGTAGGGGAGTGAGCCGCATGGATGCGGCGAGAGGCGTAAAGGGCCATGGATGGCCCTTGTACGCCGGCCCCCGGAGCGGCACCGGAGGGAGGGCAGTCGAGCGCAGCGAGACCCGTATGCCGGGGTGTGTTTCTTTGCTTACTCTTCTTTGCACAAGCAAAGAAAGTGAGTCGCCCGGGAGGGCGAAACCACGCCACCAAGCACCATCAGTAATTAGCCAGCGCACGGCGAGTGGCGGCACAGCCAAGGGTTGGTGAGAAGTCGCAGCATCAATGGCCATTGGTGCATCCTTGCAGTCGATGCCTCGACCTTACTGCGAAATAATGGCCTAACGCCATAGCTGATGCCTTAGTCAGCAATCGGACTTGCGCCAAGCCCACGCCGAATTACCAAGGACCCCCATGCCCACCCTCGACTGGCTCCGCAACCACCCCGCACACACCACCCAGCTGGCCGAATGGCTCTACCAGCAATTCCCCTACGAGTTCAGCGAGCAGCCCCTGGCCGACTGGCAAGCCGAGTTCGCTGCCGGCCAACACAACGGCGAGTGGGAAATGCTCATCGCCCTGGACGGCGACAACCTGCTGGGAAGCGCCGGGCTGGCGTGCGATGACCTGCCGCAGCGGGCTGATCTCGGCCCCTGGCTGGCCTGCGTCTATGTGCATCCGGAAGCGCGCGGCCAAGGCCTGGCCGAGCGGCTGATCGAGGCCATCTGCAGCACAGCCCGCGAGCGCGGCCACGAGCAGCTGTACCTGCACACCCACGACCGCGCCGACTACTACGCCAAACGCGGCTGGACGCTGCTGGAGCGCTTCCAGGCCTGGGGCGCTACCCAGCACCTGATGCAGCGCCCACTCTGACGTTGCCTTCCGCAGAAATGACAAGCCCCGCAATGAGCGGGGCTTGTGGGTTACCAGCGGCGGTCGTCGTAGTGGCCTTTGCCGCGGCCGTGATTGTGGTGACGGTCGTCGTCACGGTAACGGTAGCCACCGATCACGACGGGATACGGGCGGTAATACACCGGGCGAGGCTGGTAGTACACCGGACGCGCTTCGTAATAGACCGGGCGCGGCTCGTAGTACACCGGCTGGGGCGGGTAGTAGGCCACTGGAGGCGGTGCCGGGTAGTACGCCACGGGCGGTGGAGGCGGCGAGTAGACCTCGACCGGCCGAGTCTGGCTGGCGATGACACCGCCGACCACTGCGCCCAGGACAACCCCGGCGGCAACATCGCCGCTGTCCGCCGCTACGGCTGGTTGCTGGCTGAGAACGGCCAGGCTGACCACCAGGCCGGTGACGAGGGGGGAACGCGAACGCATGATCATGACTCCTCTACTACCGGGATGGTCCGGTTAAACCATCTGACTGCGCGTCCTGAGGGTTGTCACGCGCTGTTGTGTAAAGCTTGTGTAAACCCGCCGAGCGGGCATGAAAAAGCCCGGTCGCAACCGGGCTTTGGCGGGCGTGAGGCGCGGGGCGGCTCAGACCTTTTTAACGAACTCGGACTTGAGTTTCATCGCGCCGATGCCGTCGATCTTGCAGTCGATGTCGTGGTCGCCGTCGCACAGGCGGATACCCTTGACCTTGGTGCCGACCTTGACCACCAGGGACGAGCCCTTGACCTTGAGGTCTTTGATCACGCTGACGGTGTCGCCGTCCTGCAGCACGTTGCCGACGGCATCGCGGATGACCTTGTCGCCTTCTGCCGAGGCCTCGGCGGTGCCATCGGCGGACCACTCATGGGCACACTCCGGGCACACCAGCTGGGCGCCATCTTCGTAGGTGAATTCGGAGTTGCATTGGGGGCAGGGCGGCAGGGTGCTCATGGCGCTTCCTCGGGTTCAGCGGTACTAAAGGCCGTGCATTGTATAGGGTTTTGTCGGCGTTGATGGCATTGCCGGGCGCGCGTGGCGGTGATGCGCGGCGATTTGCAGTCGAACTCCCGCCTGGTGCGGGTCGTCCCAACCTGTAGCGATGGGTTTAATGCAGGGGATGGCGGCATGTTCTTTCCGGATTTGCGCGGGGTTTCGTGGTGGACGATCAGCAAGTGCACGGTGCTCGAATACATCGACGATGAGCTGCCGACCTATGCGGCGGCGCTGGCCTTTCAGCTGTTCTTCTCGCTGTTCCCCTTTCTGCTGTTTCTGGTGGCGATCATCGGCCTGCTGGATATCCAGCCGTTCTTCGACTGGCTGCGCGAGCAGGCGGCGCTGGTGTTGCCGCGGGCGGTAATGGAGCTGGTCGATCCGGCGATTGTGCAGTTGCAGACGCAGAAGGTCGGGCTGTTTTCCGTGGGCATTTTGCTGGCGCTGTGGACGGCGTCGGCGGCGGTGCGCTCGACCATGGCGGCGATGAACAAGGCCTATGGCGTAGTCGATGCGCGGCCGCTGTGGAAGCGCGTGCCGTTGTCGTTGCTGTACACGGTGGCCATCGCCCTGGCGCTGCTGACGGCTGCAGGGCTGATGGTCACCGGCCCGCAGGCGATGAACTGGCTGGCCCAGCAAGTGGGCCTGGAACGTACGGTGGTGATCCTCTGGGCCTGGCTGCGCTGGCCGCTGGCGCTGCTGATGCTGATGGCCGTGGTGGCGGCGGTGTATTACCTGGCGCCGGATGTGCAGCAGGAGTTTCGCTTCATTACACCGGGCTCGGTGCTGGCGGTGATGGTGTGGATCGGCGCCTCGCTGGCCTTCGGCTTCTACGCGCAGAACTTCGCCAGCTATAACGCGACCTACGGCAGCATCGGCGCGATCATCCTGTTCCTGCTCTATCTGTACATCTCTTCGGCGGTGTTGCTGTTCGGCGCCGAGCTGAATGCGGTGATCGAACACCACGCCCGTGACGGCAAGGCGCCGGGGGAGAAAGTGGCCGACGCTTGAAGCTCAGGGCGCGTTGGCGGGACTGGGCCAGTTCAGGGTGCCGCTGTCATCGAAACGCACCGTGCCCAGTAAGCCGCCGGCCAATTTGCCATTTAGCCGGTAGGGCAAGTCCTGCCCTTGGCGATAACCGGACGCCGCCCAGGCCTGGCGCACCAGGGAGAAGGTGGAAATGCTCAGCGGCACGCGGATCAGCGCTTCGCCGAAGCGCGGCACCTGCCCGGCCTGTGCACTGACGCCGCTGGCCAGGGGCTGGCCGTTGACCTCCAGGTCGAGGGCCACGCCGTTGTAGTCAATCACGTTGTCATTGGGGTTCTGCACGCGCAGCACCACGGCAAAGCGCATCTCCATCTCCTGGCCGGCGAGCGGCTCCAGCCCGACCAGGTCGATATGCAGCGGGTCGCGCGGGGTCAGCAGGCTGCAGCCAGCCAGGCCAAGCAGCAGTGAACAGACCAGCAAACGGGCAAAAAGCGAGAGCACGGAGCGGGGCATGGCAGTCTTCCTTGGGCATTACAGACACGATAGAAGACCGCGCTTGCTGTGGAAGGTTTGAGCCGTGGTGTTTCACTTCGGGACGAGCAGGAATGCTGAATCGCAGGCAAAAAAAGACCCGGCAGAGCCGGGTCAAATAACCGTGATTAGCCTGATGAGGAGATAATCTGAAGAGTCCGACTGCGTGGTCTCTAGAGCTTATCGGCTGATCTCGCGACCAGTTGAGTTAATAATAACAATTCTCATTTTGCAGTCAACACCCAAATGCGAATTATTTTCGACTGGTTGGCATTAGCCCAGAAAAACCAACCCCGGCGCATGGCCGGGGTTGGTTTGGGGATTGGCTGGACGTGCTGTTTCAGGTCGCTTCACGCGGCAGGCGCAGCTGGGTGACTTCCTTGTTCAGCAGGTCGATGCGTCGGGCCATGCTCTCGATCAGGCTGTGGGCAATGCGCGGGTTGCTCTGCATGAGGCTGAGGAACTGGTCTTTGGGGATGACCATGACGGTACAGGGTTCGCTGGCGATCACCGTGGCACTGCGCTTCTCGCGGGTGAACACGGCCATGGCGCCGAAGATCTCGTCCTTCTGCACATCGCCAACCTTCTGCCCATCGACATGCGCTTCGGCGTGGCCTTCGATGATGACGAACACGTGGTCGGCTTCATCGCCCTGGTGAATCAGTTCCTCGCCGGCGGCGAAGTGCTGGAAGCCGGTGGCCGGGCGAATCTCCGGCTGCTTGAGGCGCGCGAGGGCGTCAGACAGCAGGGCGGTGTGGCCGATCAGGTACTGGATGAACAGTTCCTGGCGTTGTTCACTGGCATAGATGTGCTTGAACACGTCGGTGCGGCTGTAGGGGATCAGTGCCAGGGGTTCTTCGCTGCTGTAGCGGCAGCTCGGCAAATCGATACCCTGACGCAGGCCGACCAGGTCGCCTTCCTGGAGATAGAACAGCGGGCGCTCATCGACCAGGGCGTGCAGCAGACCGTTCTCGATGATGTACAGCTGATTGCCGGGCAGAATCTTCGCCAGGTCATCGACCTGTTCCAGACGCAGCGGCGGGCCGCTGGGCTGCAGGCCGTCGAGCAACTGCGCGGGCAGGCTCTGCAGGCGTTGGATCAGCTGGTCGGCGTAGGCCGGTTGCTCCCCGAGTAGGTACATGACAGTAATTCCTTGAGCTGGCAGGGGCGGACGATAAGCCACGCGCGACCCTGCAACAATAGGCGCCGCCGAAATGCAGGTAAATGGCCGCGCTTGGAGGTTGTGAGCTAGCTCTTGTTGCTCATGCCCAGCGCGTCGACCTGACCGTTCAGTTCTGCCTTGTGTGCCGGTGGAAGCTGGTTCCAGTGCACATCCAGTAGCGCGCCCTCAATGGCATACAGCAGCACCTTGGAGGCGCGAAAGCCTCGCGCACGTACGGCACGATAGGCGTCTACGGCGCCCAGGCGGCGCAGATCGGTAGCGTTGTGGATGCCAACCGCATGGAGCCACTGCGCGGAAGTTTTCCCCAGATTTTTCAGGTGTTGCAGTTCATCGTTCATTGCGCCTCCATGCATTGCTGCGCAGCTACTGATGGGGCCGTGCGGGTTGGCCTGCAAGGAAGTGTAGCGGCCATCGCACAAAACGCCGCCGTTGCGGTGTTCCCCAGGCTTTTTCCAGGTTGGGTAACAGGTCAAGCAGCGGGTCACGTCCACTGGCTTGCTCTAGTTTCTGTACGGCGGACCAGGTGCTGAGATAGCCGAACAACTGTGGTAGATCCCATTCGAGTTCAATGGCGAACGCCGGCACGGCGAGCCGCGCGAAAGGCGCCTGGATGTCGCTGTAACCCGCATCCACACTGGCCCGGCCCTGTGGCCAGTAGCCGCCGAGGGTGTTCCAGTAGAAGTCGTGGAGCACGGCATCGAGTTCAGCGTCGATCTGCAGCAGGCTGTAGCACCAGGCGCAGAACAGGCCGTCCGGTTTGAGCAGGCGCGCGGTTTCGGCGAAGAAACTCGGGGTGGCGAACCAGTGCAGTGCCTGGGCGACGACGATCAGGTCCAGGCTGGCATCGGCCAGCGGCAGGGCCTGCGCATCGGCGGCAAACACGCCGACGCCAGCGAGGTCGGTGGCGGCCAGCAGTTGCTCCGGGCTGCCGTCGCAGGCCAGCACCTGTTGGAAATATCCCAGCAAGGGCCGACTGGCCTGGCCGTTGCCGCAGGCAATATCGAGCGCGCACTGGTTTCCGGGGCTATTGCTGGCCAGCCAGGCGAACAGTGCTTGCGGGTATTGCGGGCGAAAGCTGGCGTAGGCGCGGGCGCGGTTGCCGAACAGGCGGGTGATTTCGCTCATCGATGCCCTCGCCTTAGCGAGTGCGGTAGCGCAGGCGAGTACCGAAATTGACCGACATAAGAATCTCGTCGGCGGTGAGTTCGGCCGGGAAGTAGGCGCCGGAGATCTGTGCATGGGCAATGCTGGCGCCTTCCAGCGCGGCATCACGAAGATCCAGGCCGCGCAGATCGGCACCGCGGAAGTAAGCGTCGGTAAAGTCGACACCGTGGGCATCCAGGGCACGCAGGTCGAGGCCGCGGAAATCGCCGCCGCGCAGGTCTATCTTGGCGTCCTTGGGTTTCTGCGAGTTGAACTCGCTGACTTTTTCATCGTGCAGCAAGCGGTAAAGCGGGTTGTCGAGCTGGCGTGGCTGACTCATGGCGTGCCTCCGTTCTGGGCCTGCCGCGAGTATAGACAGCGGCAGGCCCGACGGCGGATTGCCTCAGAGCCCTGGCAGGCGCTGGCGAATGCGCTCGATCAGGCTGTCCAGGCTGGTGGCGTCGTGGGTGTCGACGCGCTTGCTGTGAGCCTGTTCGTCGTCGCTCAGGGCTTCGCGGTTGGCTTGCTGGGCCTGAATCACTTCGAGGGTGGCGTCGGACGGGTCGCCGCCTTCGCTCTGGCGCTGTTGCAGCCAGCCGGCGATGACTTCTTGCGGAGCCTGGCAGTCGAGGATCAGGAACGGATCGCCATTCTGCTCGGCCACCTGCCAGGCAGCGCTGCGCTGTGCCTGTTTCAGGTAGGCGGCGTCCAGTACCACCGGGTAGCCGGCGTGCAGCGCGCTATCCGCCAGCTGGTGCAGGCGTTGATAGGTAGCCTGGGTGGCTTCCTGGGTGTAGATGCCGCTGTACAGGTCATTCTTTTCGCCGGACTGCTCGCCGAACAGGCGCTTGCGCTCCACGTCCGAACGCAGGCGAATGGCGCCAAGGGCTTCGACCAGGCGCAGGGCGACGTGGCTTTTGCCGACGGCCGAGACGCCGGTGGTGATGGCCAGGAACGGCGTGGGAATGGCGCTGTAGCTTTCCGCCAGGTTGGCGTAGTTGCGGTACTGGCTCAGCGTGGCGGCACGCTGCTGCTCATCGGTTTGGTGGGCCAGGCTGAACAGCGCAACCTTGGCACGCACCAGTGCGCGGTGGGTCTTGTAGAGGTTGAGCAGTTCCAGGGCGTCGTAGTCGCCGCTGTGCTCCAGCCAGGCGCTGACGAAGCGCCGCGACAGGGCCTTGAGGCCGCGGTCTTCGAGGTCCATGGCGAGGAAGGCGGCATCCAGGGCGATGTCGATCAGGCGGAACGGCTCGTTGAATTCAATGCAGTCGAACAGCACGGCTTTGCCGTCGAGCAGGGTGGCGTTGCCCAGGTGGATGTCACCGTGGCACTCGCGGATTGCACCGGCGGCCGCGCGCCGGGCCAGTAGCGGCTCCAGGCGGGAGATGCTGGCTTCCACCCAGGCGTCCAGGGCGTCGAGTTGGCGCAGGTCGGCGGCGTCGGACAGCAGTGGGCGGATCTGCTCGAAGTTCTGCCGCATTGGCGCAACGATGGCCTGCGGCTCGCAAAGCGGATGGGTGGTGGCCACGGCCGGGGTGCGGGCATGGAAACCGGCAATCTGCTCGGCCAGGGCGTCGATATGTGCCGGCGTCAGCTCACCGCGGGCTTGCACGGCGCTGAGTAGCTGGCTCTGCGGGAACTGGCGCATTTTCAGCACATATTCGATGGCCGGGCCGGCGCCGCCGAGTTGCGGAGCGCTCTCGCTGCCGGTGATCGGCAGGACCTCCAGGTACAGGCCTTCGGTCAGGCGCTGGTTGAGGCGCAGCTCTTCGCCGCAGAAATGCTGGCGGGCGTCGAGGCTGGTGAAGTCGAGGAAGCCGAAGTTCACCGGCTTCTTGATCTTGTAGGCGAAGGGGCCGGTGAGCAGCACCCAGGAAATGTGCGTCTCGATGACCTGGAAACCGTCCACCGCATGGGGGTAGAGGGCCGGGTTCTGCAGCGCGGCGATCAGGGCTTGGCTCACGGTCTTTCCTTAGCTTTTAACGTCGATAAGAGCCGGCATTATGGCCGCTGTGAGGCGCTCTGCAAACCGCCGGAGTGCGCCTGTCCGGCCTAGGCAAAGTGCGTATAATGCCGCGCCATGACTCGTTCCCGTACCCCGCGCAAAAGCGCCAAGCGCCGCTCTGGCGCCTCTCGTCCCTGGCTTGGCTGGGTTCTCAAACTGGCATTGGTCGGTCTGGTGGTTCTCGCCGGCTTCGCCGTGTACCTGGACGCCGTGGTGCAGGAGAAATTCTCCGGCAAGCGCTGGACGGTGCCGGCCAAGGTCTATGCCCGTCCTCTGGAACTGTTCGTCGGGCAGAAACTGAGCAAGCAGGATTTCCTCACCGAACTCGACGCGCTGGGTTATCGCCGTGAAGGCGCGGCCAATGGGCCGGGTGCGGCAGCGGTCAACGGCAATCAGATCGACTTGTTCACCCGCGGCTTCCAGTTCTACGAGGGCAACGAGGCTTCGCAGCATGTACGCGTGCGTTTCTCCGGTGATTACGTCGCCGGCCTGACCCAGGCCAATGGCGGCAACCTCGCCGTGGCCCGTATGGAGCCCCTGCTGGTGGGCGGTCTGTACCCGGCGCACCACGAAGACCGCATCCTGATCAAGCTGGATCAGGTGCCGCCGTATCTGCTGGAAACCCTGGTGGCGGTGGAGGACCGCGAGTTCTTCAACCACTTCGGCGTTTCGCCCAAGGGTATCGCCCGCGCCGTATGGATCAACGCCACGGCCGGCCAACTGCGCCAGGGTGGCAGTACTC
This sequence comes from Aquipseudomonas ullengensis, assembly GCF_014174475.1. GTDB lineage: Bacteria > Pseudomonadota > Gammaproteobacteria > Pseudomonadales > Pseudomonadaceae > Aquipseudomonas > Aquipseudomonas ullengensis. The sequence continues at coordinate 9,880 of NZ_JACJUD010000009.1, read as the reverse complement.
TGACCCAGCAGTTGGTGAAGAACTTCTACCTGACCAACGAACGCAGCCTCACTCGCAAGGCCACCGAGGCGATGATGGCGGTGTTGCTGGAGCTGCATTACGACAAGCGGGAGATCCTCGAGGCTTACCTCAACGAGGTGTTCCTCGGTCAGGACGGCCAGCGCGCGGTTCATGGCTTCGGTCTGGCCAGTCAGTACTTCTTCAGCCAGCCGTTGAGCGAGCTCAAGCTCGATCAGGTGGCGCTGCTGGTGGGCATGGTCAAGGGGCCGACTGTCTATAACCCGCGGCGCAATCCGGAGCTGGCGCTCAAGCGCCGCAACCTGGTGCTCGACCTGTTGGCACAGCAGGGCGTGGTCACGGTGGCCGAAGCCGAGGCGGCTAAGAACAAGCCGCTGGGCGTGACCAAGCGTGGCAGCCTGGCTGACAGCTCGTTCCCGGCATTCCTCGACCTGGTCAAACGCCAGCTGCGCGAGGATTACCGAGAGGAAGACCTGACTGAGGAAGGGCTGCGCATCTTCACCAGCTTCGACCCGATCCTCCAGCTCAAGGCCGAGGCGGCCCTGGCCGAGACCCTCAAGCGCCTTGGTGGGCGCAAGGGCGTCGATGAAGTGGAGGCGGCGATGCTGGTGGCCAATCCGGAGAATGGTGAAGTACAGGCCATGCTCGGCAGTCGCCAGCCGCGCTATGCCGGTTTCAACCGGGTGCTGGATGCGGCGCGGCCGATTGGCTCGCTGATCAAGCCGGCGGTCTACCTCACGGCGCTGGAGAAACCGAGCCAGTACACCCTGACCAGTTGGGTGTCCGACGAGCCATTCTCGGTCAAGGGCCAGGACGGCCAGGTCTGGCGCCCGCAGAACTATGACCACAAGGCTCACGGCACCATTTACCTGTATCAGGGCCTGGCCAACTCCTACAACCTGTCGACTGCCAAGCTCGGCCTGGAACTGGGCGTGCCAAATGTGCTCAAAACCCTCGCGCGCCTGGGTGTCAGTCGCGAGTGGCCGGCCTATCCGTCGATGCTGCTGGGGGCTGGTTCGCTCAGCCCGATGGAAGTGGCGACCATGTACCAGACCCTGGCCAATGGCGGTTTCAATACGCCGCTGCGGGGTATTCGCAGCGTGCTGACTGCCGAGGGCGAGCCGCTCAAGCGTTATCCGTTCCAGATCCAGCAGCGCTTCGATCCGGGTGCGATTTACCTGGTGCAGAACGCCATGCAGCGCGTGATGCGCGAAGGCACTGGCCGTTCGGTCTACAGCCAGTTGCCGTCGTCGCTGACGCTGGCCGGCAAGACCGGCACCAGTAACGACTCGCGTGACAGCTGGTTTGCCGGCTTCAGCCAGGATCTGCTGGCGGTGGTCTGGCTGGGGCGCGACGACAACGGCAAGACACCGTTGACCGGCGCGACCGGTGCCTTGCAGGTGTGGACCAGCTTCATGGTCAAGGCCGATCCATTGCCGTTGGACATGCCGCTGCCGGACAACGTGGTACAGGCCTGGGTCAATGCCAGCAGCGGTCAGGGCTCGGCGGCGGGTTGTCCGGGGGCTGTGCAGATGCCGTATATTCGCGGCAGCGAACCACCCCAGGGGCAGCCTTGCGGCCAGAGCGCGCCGGCTGATGCGGTGATGGACTGGGTACGCGGCTGGCTTAATTGAATGTGCTTCAAGTGAGGATGTGAATGGCTAAGTGGTGGATTTCCGTCGTGGTCGCTTCAACGCTGTTGAGCGGTTGTGCCAGCGTGCAGCGCGGCTCGATTCCGGTCGAAGACTCCAGCGGGCAGCTGATGACCGACGAGCAGGCGGCAGCCGATGGCTATGGCCGTGCTCCCGCCAGGGCGCAAAGCCAGTCGCAAGCGCAAAGCATGCCGCAGGATTCCGGTGTGGTGGTGATGGTGCCGGGTGGCGCGTCCAGTGCGCCGCTGCAGACCTATCCGGATGGCAGCAGCTCGATGCCGTCCTCCATCAGCAGCTCGACGCCGCTGAGCACCGGGCCGATTTCCTCTGCGGGTAGCTATCAGCCCAGCGCGCCGAGCATGCCCAGTGGCATTCCTTCCGGCAATCTGGCCGCTGATGAGCAGCTGGATGGCCCGGTGCTGGCTCTGCTGACAACGGCGCAGCAGCAGCAGGGTAGTGGTGACCTGAATGGTGCCGCCTCCAGCCTGGAGCGTGCGCAGCGCATCGCCCCACGCGAGCCGCAGGTGCTTTATCGACTCGCCGAAGTTCGACTGGCTCAGGGTGATGCGGCTCAGGCCGAGCAATTCGCCCGCCGTGGTCTGACCTACGCCAATGGCCGTCCAGCCTTGCAGGCCAGCCTGTGGAACCTGATCGGCCAAGCCCGTGAACGCCAGGGCGATCCGGCTGGCGCCGCGCAGGCCCGCGAGCGTGCGCGAGTCAATCTCTGATGGATCCGCGTCTACCCGTCGTAGCCGACCAACTGCTGCTGATCGAGCGTGAGTTGCGCGTGATCGGTCTGTGGGGGGCGGTTGCGCCCTCGGCAGAGGCGCTGGCCAGCGAGCAGCCGTTTTGCGTGGATACGCTCTCGTTCGATGAGTGGCTGCAGTGGCTGTTTCTGCCGCGCATGAAACGCTTGCTTGAAGCGGGCGGGCCGTTGCCAGCAGCTTCCGGTATCCAGCCGATGGCGGAAGAGAGCTACAAGGGGCGGGAGGCCGAAGTGCAGGGGTTGTTGCGGGTGTTGGGTGAATTCGATCGGTTGATCGGGGGCGCATAAGGCGCCCCGTCGCTGCCAGTGCTTACTGGCAGTTTTCCTTGATGCCCGCTTCGCTCTTGGCCATGCGCTCTTGGCGTTCTTCTTCGGTAAGGCGACGTGGTTCGCCATTTTCCTCGATGCGTATGCGCGGGTTGGCTTTCATCTGTGCCAGATCCTTGCGAAGGCTCTCGCAGTAAGCCGAGAGTTCTTTCTCGCGCTTGTCGGCGGCAGCCTTGGCCTCGCGATCAAGCTCTTCCTGCCTGGCTTCGCCTGCCGATTTCTCGAACTTCGGCGGGGCTGGCGGCGCCACTTTTGGCTGGGTGATGTTGGTGTTCACCTGTGCGGCCTGCTGGCCTTCCGGCGGCTGCGCGCCGAAGTGCGTATTGCCCTGTGCATCCACCCATTTGTAGATCTGACCGGCCATGGCGCTGGCGCTCAGGGCGAGCAGCAGGCTGCCCGTGAGAATCATGCGATGCATGCTGTTTCCTTTTTTATGGCTGTGGAACCTGGTGGTTACTATAACCAAAACGCGCAAAAGGTCATCCTGCGCCATGTCACAGCTATCGGCGGAAGATTCCACGCTGCACGGCTTGACTTAGTGTGCGCTATTCAGAACAATCGCACGTTCCGTTGTAGTGGAGTCCGCCGCAAGCGTCCTCCAGCTCAGCGAAAAAAGGCGCTACCCGTGCCAACCCCCGTTACACCCGCAACGCGTTACCTCGCGCTGGGAAGGAAAGGCTCCGCAAGATTGGGCCATTCCGTTACTCGTTATGCAGACACCCCGCACTACCCCCGCGACCACAGTCGCGCTTGTCCGCTGACCAGTAAGACCTACTTCAAGGACCACTCGTTGACGGGTGGTAATCTGGCGTTTTAGAGGTGAACAACGTGGAGCTTTTATCCGGCGCTGAAATGGTCGTCCGCTCGCTGCGTGACGAAGGCGTGAAGTACATCTATGGGTACCCGGGCGGTGCCCTCCTGCACATCTACGATGCCCTGTTCAAAGAGCCGGAAGTGACCCATATCCTGGTTCGTCACGAGCAGGCTGCTACCCATATGGCTGACGGCTATGCCCGCGCGACCGGCAAGGCCGGCGTGGTGCTGGTGACCTCCGGCCCAGGCGCGACCAATGCCATCACCGGCATCGCTACCGCCTATATGGACTCGATTCCGATGGTCATCATCTCCGGTCAGGTGCCCAGCACCGTGGTCGGTACCGATGCATTCCAGGAAACCGACATGGTCGGTATTTCCCGCCCGATCGTGAAGCACAGCTTCATCATCAAGCATCCTTCGGAAATTCCCGAAGTGATCAAGAAAGCCTTCTATCTCGCCCAGTCCGGCCGTCCAGGCCCGGTGGTCGTGGATATTCCGAAGGACATGGGTGATCCCTCCCAGAAGTTCGAATACAGCTACCCGAAGAAGGTCAAGCTGCGCTCCTACAGCCCAGCTACCCGTGGTCATTCCGGGCAGATCCGCAAGGCGGCTGAGATGCTCCTGGCCGCCAAGCGCCCGGTCATGTACTCCGGCGGTGGCGTGGTCATGGGCGGCGCTTCCGAGGCGCTGACCGAACTGGCCAAGATGCTCAATATCCCGGTGACCAATACCCTGATGGGCCTTGGCGCCTTCCCGGGTACTGATCGCCAGTTCGTTGGCATGCTCGGCATGCACGGCAGCTACACCGCCAACCTGGCGATGCACCATGCTGACGTGATCCTGGCCGTCGGTGCGCGTTTCGATGACCGTGTGATCAATGGCGAGACGGGTGCCAAGTTCTGCCCGAACGCCAAGATCATCCACATCGACATCGACCCGGCTTCGATCTCCAAGACCATCAAGGCGGACATCCCGATCGTCGGCCCGGTGGACAGCGTGCTGGTCGAGATGGTTGCCATCCTCAAGGAAGTCGGCGAGACCCCGAACAAGGAGACCGTCGCCAACTGGTGGAAGCAGATCGACGAGTGGCGCGGCAGTGGCCGCCTGTTCCCCTACAACGAGGGTGACGGCAGCATCATCAAGCCACAGACCGTGATCGAGACCCTTAGCGACGTGACCAAAGGCGATGCCTTCATCACCTCCGACGTGGGCCAGCACCAGATGTTCGCGGCGCAGTACTACCGCTTCAACAAGCCGAACCGCTGGATCAACTCCGGCGGCCTGGGCACCATGGGCTTCGGTTTCCCCGCCGCCATGGGTGTCAAGCTGAACTTCCCGGAGGCCGACGTGGCCTGTGTCACCGGTGAAGGCAGCATCCAGATGAACATCCAGGAACTGTCGACCTGCCTGCAGTACGATCTGCCGGTGAAGATCATCAACCTGAACAACGGTGCGCTGGGCATGGTTCGCCAGTGGCAGGACATGCAGTACAGCAGCCGTTATTCGCACTCGTACATGGAATCGCTGCCTGACTTCGTCAAGCTGGCCGAGGCCTATGGTCATGTGGGCATGCGCATCACCGACCTGAAAGACCTCAAGCCGAAGATGGAAGAAGCCTTCGCCATGAAGAACCGCCTGGTGTTCCTCGACATTGCCGTCGATACCAGCGAGCACGTCTACCCGATGCAGATTCGTGGTGGTGCCATGCGTGACATGTGGCTGAGCAAGACGGAGCGGACCTGAACATGCGCCATATCATCTCCCTGTTGCTGGAAAACGAACCGGGCGCCCTGTCGCGCGTGGTTGGCCTGTTCTCCCAGCGCAACTACAACATCGAAAGCCTGACCGTGGCGCCGACCGAGGACCCGACCCTGTCGCGTCTGACGCTGACCACCGTAGGGCATGACGATGTGATCGAGCAGATCACCAAGAACCTCAACAAGCTGATCGAAGTGGTCAAGCTGGTGAACCTGTCGGAAAGCGCACACATCGAGCGTGAGCTGATGCTGGTCAAGGTCAAGGCCACTGGCGCCCAGCGCGCCGAGGTCAAGCGCACCACCGACATCTTCCGCGGGCAGATCGTCGACGTGACCAGCAGCGTCTACACCATTCAGCTGACCGGCACGAGCGACAAGCTGGACAGCTTCATCCAGGCCATCGGCACCGCGTCGATCCTGGAAACCGTACGTAGCGGCGTCACCGGCATTGCCCGTGGCGACAAAGTACTCAGCATTTAACTCTTTAGCGAACGGCCCACGAGGCCAGATTAAACAGGGGAATTCCCATGAAAGTGTTCTACGACAAAGACTGTGACCTCTCGATCATCCAGGGCAAGAAAGTCGCCGTTATCGGCTACGGCTCCCAGGGCCATGCTCAGGCATGCAACCTGAAAGACTCCGGTGTTGACGTCACCATCGGCCTGCGCAGTGGCTCGGCTACCGTCGCCAAGGCCGAAGCCCATGGCCTGAAAGTCACCGACGTGGCCACCGCCGTCGCCAATGCCGACCTGGTCATGATCCTGACCCCGGACGAATTCCAGGGCCGCCTGTACAAGGACGAGATCGAGCCGAACATCAAGAAAGGCGCCACCCTGGCCTTCTCTCACGGCTTCGCCATCCACTACAATCAGGTTGTTCCACGTGCCGACCTCGACGTGATCATGATCGCGCCGAAGGCCCCGGGTCACACCGTGCGCTCCGAGTTCGTCAAAGGCGGCGGCATCCCTGACCTGATCGCCATCTACCAGGACGCTTCCGGCAATGCCAAGAACGTCGCCCTGTCCTACGCCGCTGGCGTCGGCGGTGGTCGTACCGGCATCATCGAAACCACCTTCAAGGACGAGACCGAAACCGACCTGTTCGGTGAGCAAGCCGTTCTCTGCGGCGGTTGCGTGGAACTGGTCAAAGCCGGTTTCGATACCCTGGTTGAAGCCGGCTACGCGCCGGAAATGGCCTACTTCGAGTGCCTGCACGAGCTGAAGCTGATCGTCGACCTGATGTTCGAAGGCGGCATCGCCAACATGAACTACTCGATCTCCAACAACGCCGAGTACGGTGAGTACGTCACTGGTCCGGAAGTCATCAACGCCGAATCCCGTCAGGCCATGCGCAACGCTCTGAAGCGCATCCAGGACGGCGAATACGCGAAGATGTTCATCCAGGAAGGCGCAGCCAACTACCCGTCGATGACTGCATACCGCCGCAACAATGCCGCTCACGGCATCGAAGTGGTCGGCGAGAAACTGCGTGCGATGATGCCGTGGATCTCCGCCAACAAGATCGTCGACAAGGCCAAGAACTAAGGTCTTTTGATGCTCTGAAAAGAACGCGGCTCCGGCCGCGTTTTTTTATGCTTGGCATAGGCTTCTGGTATAAAGCCCATTCGTTTGTATGGAGCGGCTGGCGAACCTCTGCCGGCTGCTTCGGTCGAAATCCATTCCAAATCGCTGCAAGGTGTTGTTCATGAACGAACGTCCCGAGGAATCCGGCTCTGCCTCCGAAGAGGAGAGTCTTCTGCCCATCGACGAGCATGTGGAGGAGGGGCACGACGCGGAAGGTCGCAAGGTCCGCCATCGCGGCATTTACCTGTTGCCCAACCTGTTCACCACGGCAGCGCTGTTTTCCGGTTTCTACGCGATCATCAACGGCATGAGTGGTCAGTTCGACCATGCGGCTATCGCCATCTTCGTGGCCATGGTGCTCGACGGTCTGGACGGTCGCGTTGCGCGCCTGACCAACACGCAGAGCGCGTTCGGTGCCGAGTACGATTCGCTGTCGGACATGGTCGCCTTTGGTGTGGCCCCGGCGCTGGTGGCTTTCGAGTGGGCGCTGGGTAGTCTGGGCAAGGTCGGCTGGATGGTTGCCTTCATCTATGTGGCGGGTGCTGCACTGCGCCTGGCGCGCTTCAATACCATGGTCGGCAAGGCGGACAAGCGCTACTTCATCGGTTTGGCCAGTCCGGCCGCGGCCGCTTTGGTCGCGGGTACGGTGTGGGCGTTCAGTGACTTCGGCATCAAAGGCTCGAACATGGCCTTCGTTGTGGCCTTGCTGGTAGCGGCTGCCGGTACCCTGATGGTCAGCAACATCAAGTACAACAGCTTCAAGGACCTGGATCTCAAGGGGCGCGTGCCCTTTGTCGCGATCCTCATCGTGGTGCTGGTGTTTGCCGTAGTGTTCAGTGACCCGCCGCGTATCCTGCTGCTGATCTCGCTCGCCTATGCAGCGTCCGGTCCTGTGCAATATTTGTTGCGACTGCGTCGTCGCAAAGCTGCCGAGTGATGTAATTTCCTGCCGACTCCGCAGTCTATTGGCGCATCAGTCGTCCCTAGCTGCGGAGTCAACATGCTGATCAAAGTCCCCCTCGCGTCAGCTGCGCGCGAATCTGATGTCACTCCCGAGTCCGTTTATCTCTCGCGCCGCACCTTCATGGCTGCTGCTGGTGGATTGGCTGCCATGGGTGCGCTGCCTTTGCGTGCTGAAGAGGCGCGTTATCCGGACGTCGAGTCGGGGGATTCTCCACGTTGGTTTACCGAGAAGCTTCCGGATGTTCAGTGGCGCGCGGTTACTGCGGGCGATGAGGCACTGACACCGTTCAACGATGTCACCCACTACAACAACTTCTATGAGTTCGGTACTGGCAAGGGGGATCCGGCGCGCTATGCCGGCAAGCTTGAGGTAGAGCCCTGGACGGTGACGATTGATGGTGAGGTGGCCAAGCCTGGTCCGGTTTCGCTGGAGTCTCTGGTTCAGCCGCATCGTCTGCAGGAGCGTATCTATCGCCTGCGCTGTGTCGAGGCCTGGTCGATGGTGATTCCTTGGTTGGGTTTTCCTTTGGCTGATCTGCTCAAGCGCGCCGAGCCCACGGGTAAGGCTAAATATGTGCGTTTCGAAACCAGAGTGGCTCCTGAACAAATGGCGGGGGTTCGCTCAGGGTTTTCGCTGATTGACTGGCCTTACCAGGAGGGGCTGCGACTGGATGAGGCAATGCATCCCCTGGCCATCATGGCGGTTGGTCTCTACGGGCGAGAGTTACCCAGTCAGAACGGTGCTCCGTTGCGCCTGGTTGTACCTTGGAAATACGGGTTCAAGAGCATCAAGTCGATTGTGCGCATCAGTCTGGTGGCGGAGCGTCCGACGACTACCTGGGAAAGCCTGGCGCCGGATGAGTACGGCTTCTATGCCAACGTTAATCCGGAAGTCGACCACCCACGCTGGAGCCAGGCGACTGAGCGACGCCTACCCAATACTCTGTTCAGTCCGAATGTGGTGTCGACACGCATGTTCAATGGCTATGACGAAGTGGCGCCTCTATATAGTGGCCTCGATCTGCGGAAGTATTACTGATGCGCTATCGGGTTTGGCGCGTAACGGTTTTCCTCTTGGCTCTGCCTGCTCCTTTGTTGTGGCTCTACTGGGGGTTGGTTCAGAAACTGGGTCCCGATCCCGGCAAGGTCTTGGTGGATTATCTGGGGCAGGGGGCGCTGATCCTGTTGCTGCTGACGCTGGCTATGACGCCGCTGCGTCGGCTGACGGGGTGGGGCGGTTGGGTAGCTGTGCGCCGCCAGCTCGGGTTGTGGTGTTTCTCTTATGCACTGCTGCATGTGGCGGGGTACCTGTTCTTTATTCTTGGGCTGCGTTTCGATCAATTGCTCGATGATCTGAGTGAGCGGCCGTACATCATTGTCGGTGCCATGGCCTTCGCCGCGTTGCTGCTTCTGGCGCTGACCTCCAATCATTACAGCGTGCGCAGGCTTGGTCGGCGCTGGCGGCAACTGCATAAGCTGGTCTATGCGGTTGCCTGCCTGGCATTGCTGCATATGCTCTGGATCGTGCGCTCGGATATTGGTGAGTGGTTGCTCTACGCCATAGCCGGTGCGTCTTTGCTAGTGATGCGTGCTCCGGTAGTGGCGGCGTGGTTGTCAGCGCGTCAGGCCAATATGACGAAATCATTTCAATAAGGTGTTGACGGGAAGTTTTGCGGGCCTATAATGCGCACCTCTTACGGCGCAGCCTGATCTGAAAACTCCTTGCTAAACAAAGAGTTAGACGAAAATAAAGGTTGCTCCGGTGGCGGATTCGAGTAGAATGCGCCGGGCTGGCAGGGTGGCGGTTTGATCCTGTCGGTGCTTCGGTTCGAAAGAGCTGAAGAAGCTGAAAAGAGGTGGTTGACAGCGAGTTTTAACGCTGTAGAATTCGCCTCCCGCTGATGTGAAGCGCAAGCAGATCGGAAGCGCAAGCGGTTGAGAGGAAACGAAAAATTCTTCGAAACTGGTTGACAGAAAGAAAGGCTGCTGTAGAATGCG
>NZ_JACJUD010000008.1 GCF_014174475.1 Aquipseudomonas ullengensis | reverse complement strand
TCTGTTTACGCTTGCCGGCGTACTCGGCATCGGCGAAGGTCATTTGCTTCATCGGAAAACTCGGCGGATGGAGCCCGGGTATTTTGCCAAATTCAGGAAGTCTTTTTCAGACCATCCTTAGCTGTAGTAATCAACGCCCAGTCCATCGAGGAGGCCTCTTTTCCGCAAAAGCCTTAGCACCCTCGCGTGCGTCGCAACTGGTAAATACCCGGTCGACTGCCACCTTAATTTCAGCACGTGCCGCACTGGCACCCTCGCCGGCACACAGCAACATCAATTTCTTGGTTGCCTGAACACCTAAAGGGCCGTTTTCCGCGATCCTATTCGCCAGCTCCAGAGCAGTTGTCAGAACTGCTTCAGCTGTAACGACCCTATTGACCAAACCGAGCTGATAAGCCCTGCCTGCATTAATAAGTTCCCCCGTCAACCCCAGCTCAAGCGCGATTGACAAAGGAATTCTGGCCGGCAGGAGCACACCGGAACCTGCCGGAAACAATCCCCGTTTGACCTCCGGCAATCCGAACCTGGCACCCTCCGCTACAACAGCCAGATCGCAAGCCATCATCAGCTCAAAACCTCCCGCTACAGCAGTAGCGTTTACTGCCGCGATAACCGGCTTCGGGTATCGCCCGGAGAGGAACGCATCGAAATACTCGGTCGAATTAGGCTCAGTCTCGACTGAAGGTGTGGCAAAGTCCTTGAGATCCATCCCCGAACAAAATGCCTGATCGCCTGTTGCTGTAAGGACGATTACTCTGACTTCATCCGACAGCTCGGCATCGGCCAATGCGACGGAGAGCGCCTCCATCAGCTCCTGACTCAGCGCATTGCGCCGCTCAGGCCGATTGAGCGTTATAACTTCAACATTGCCTTCTCGGTGTCGCAGGAGTATTGACATCCAACTGCTCCTTCAGCGCTTTATAAATGCGCTAAATGCTGCCTGAGCTTCGTCCGAAGCACAGCACTCCAGAAATACCGCTTCTTCCGCAGCAACCACCCTGTTCAGCTCGACTCTTCCATGACTGGATAGCAGTGCCTTTGTCTTGCTCAGCGCCTGCGCTGGCAAACGAGACAAGATCTCCGCACGCTGGAGTGCAGTTTCTAGCGCCCGCCCCTGCTCTACCACCTCATTGATCAGGCCAATTTCCTGCGCATAGTCAGCAAGAAATGGTTCGCCAAAATACAGTAGGTTAGTGGCCACCTTACTGCCGGCAAGCCGTGGCAGCAGGTAGGTTGCGCCCCCCTCGGGACAGAGCCCGAGCCCAACAAAGGGCAGTCGGAAAGTACTGCCCTTGCCGGCATACGCAAGATCGCAATGCAGCAACAGGGTCGTGCCGATACCGATGGCGTAGCCTTCGACCGCGGCGACCACCGGCTTGGACAATCCGCAGAGGATGCGCAGGAAGTCGATTCCAGGAACCGACTCCGCATCCTTCAGCAAACGAAAGTCGGCCAGGTCGTTGCCTGCGGTGAAGTGCTGACCCTCTCCCGTCAGCACAATGACCCGGATGGCGTCGTTCCGCTCGGCAGCCAGCAGTGCCTCTCCCAGCTGCGCATAAGTCGCCACATCGAGCGCGTTGCGCCGCTCAGGTCGATTGATGCGGATTAGGCAGACGCCTTCTGCCGGTTGCCCGACCAGAACTCGGCCTTCCATCAGGACAACCCCACCACAGGGATCACCGCGCCGTGGATGGCATTGGACCGCTCGGAGGCGAGGAAACAGATCACATCAGCCAGTTGGCGAGTGGATACCCACTTGCTGGCATCGGCGTCTGGCATGGCTCCACGGTTCGCTGGAGTGTCGATGATGCTCGGCGCCACAGCGTTTACATTAATGCCTTGATCCCGCAGTTCCTGCGCCATGGATTCGGTAATCCGCGCCACCACGCTTTTGGAAGCGCAGTAGGCGCCCATGCTCCCCCTGCCGCTGCTGGCGGAAGCCGCCGAAACGTTGATGATCTTGCCGCGACCGGCCGCCTGCATGCCTGGCACTAAAGCCCGGCAGGCGTTCAGGGTGGTAGACACGTTCATATCCATCATGCGCTCCCACACGGAGGCATCGGCATCATGTACATCCACACCCATGGCAAAACCGCCGGCGATATTGCAGAGCACCGCCGCAGGACCATGGGCTTCCACGGCACCGCCCAGTGCCGCCAGAGTCGCCGCGCCGTCGGTCAGATCGGTCACCAGGAAATGCAGGGTGCCTGCCATCCCTTCATAGGCGGAGCGCAGAACCGTCTCGTTGCAATCCACCAGCAACAGCGAGTGGCCTTCCTCAATGAATGCATGGGCAACCGCGCGCCCGAGGGCGCCTGCGGCACCCGTAACCACGACCAGATTAGACATTCATGAACCTCCATACGCCATATATAGCTGACCCATGATCAGCTTGATTACTTCCCTCGCAGAGTGCCTGACGCACAGCTGACGCAGGGGGATCAGTTATTAAGGCTTAACCAGCAGGACGCTTGCCTTGGAAGGAACTATACAATAAAAATAACATTGTGTTAGTTTTAATCCCAAGCGAGCAAGCCATAGATGGCAGGGCGAAACCTGACGCATGATGCAAGGCACCGCCAAAGCCCCTGGAGAACCCAATGAGCACTGCTTCGAACCGAATTCTTCCCGAGCTGGACGACCTGAACCGTTTCTTCTGGACCAGCGGTGCAGACGGCCAGTTGCGCTTCCTGCGCTGCGCCGATTGCCGTTTCTGGCTGCACCCTGCGGGAATCGTCTGTCCCAAATGCCTCAGCCGGAATCTCGCCCCCGAGACCGTTTCAGGCTGGGGCACCATCGAAGCCCTGACCGTCAACCACCAACCTTGGAGTCCGGGTCAGGAGGTTCCATACGCCGTCGCCATCGTCAGCCTCGACGAGCAGCAAGGTCTACAGCTGACGACCAACATCGTTGGCTGTCCACCCGAATCGGCCTTTATCGGCCAACGGGTGAAGGTGGCCTTCGAGGCGGCGGAAGACGTGTACCTCCCCCTATTCACTCCAGCCTGAGAGAGTCCGCATGCAAGCCGATCACGCTGAAGACCTCGCCAGCATCCGCGAACAGGCCCGGCGCCTGCTCCAGGATCAGGCGACATCCGAGCACCTGAAATCACTGCTCAACGAGCCCGGCAGCTTCGACCAGCTGCTCTGGCGCCATGCCGTCGAGCAGGGCTGGCCGTCCGTGGCCATACAGGAAAGCGCCGGCGGCTTGGGCCTTGGCTGGGGCGGTCTTGCCGTGATCTGCGAAGAACTGGGCCAGCTCACCGGCTCCCTGCCCCTAATTGCCAATACCCTGGCCGCCCATGCCCTGCTCCAGGCCGGCCTGGATGAACATCAGGAATGGGTTGGCGCCCTGGCCAGCGGTGACGCCATCGCTACTCTGGCTCTGGCCGATCCCGCCGAAAGCGGCCTTAGCGGCAGCAGCTCAGCCCAGGTGCGCAATGGTCGGCTCGACGGCGAAAAAGCCCTGGCTGCTTTTGCCGCCGTCGCCGACATAGCCCTGGTTCAGGCGGGCAATGAGCGCGGCAATGGACTTTACCTCGTGCGTCTTGACCAGCCCGGCGTGCAACGTCACCTGGCGGAAGGCTTCGATAACTCCCGCGCCGCAGCCGTCCTGCAGTTTATCCAGGCCGAAGCCATTCATCTCGGCGACACCGAGCTGCTCCACGAGGTTGGCAATCTGGCGGCACTGGCCACTGCCTTTGAGCAGATTGGCGGCGCCCAAGCCTGCCTCGACATGGCCTGCAACTACGCACGCGAGCGTCGCGCCTTCGGCCAGCTGATCGGTGGCTTCCAGGGCATCAAACACAAGCTGGCAGAGATCTACTGCCTGCTGGAAATCGCCAGGGGCTGCGCCAGTGACGCCCTGGATGCGTGGGAACAAAACCTCCCCGCACGCCAGCAGCTGACCTCCGCCGCGCGCATCGCCGCGATTCGCGCCTACAACCTCGCCGCCCAGGAAAACCTCCACGTGCACGGCGGCATGGGCATGACGTGGGAAGCCATGCCCCACCACTTCTACCGGCGCTCTCGCAGCCTGGCCCTGGAACTGGGCAGCCTCACCTACTGGCGCGAACGCCTGTTGGCTGATCTTGGACTCGAATCCGCAACCGCGCTGGCGGGGTAACCGACATGAACCATGAACTCAAGCTGTACCGCGAACGCGCCCGCACCTGGCTTGCCGAGCATGCCCCAAAGTACTCCGGGCAGACTCGTCACGGCCTGTCCTTCGACGATGACCTGGCCCTGGGTCGTGCCTGGCAGGCTCACAAAGTCCAGCATGGCTACGGCTGCATCACCCTGCCCCACGAATACGGCGGCGCAGGTGGCAGTGAGCTGGAAAAAGTCATCTTCTGCGAAGAGGAAATGCGCTACGACCTGCCGCTGCTCTACTTCAGCATCAGCCTGAACAACCCGCTGCCGATCTTCCTGCGTTATGCCCCCGAGGCCTGGAAACAGAAACTGGCACCGGCCACCGTGCGCGGCGATCTGATCTGGTGCCAGTTGTTTTCCGAGCCCTCGGCCGGTTCCGATCTGGCCTCCCTACGCCTGAAAGCCGTACCCACTGAAGGTGGCTGGCTGCTTAGCGGCCAGAAGGTCTGGACCAGCTGGGCGCAGATTGCGGACTGGGGGGTGATAGTGGCCCGCACCGATCCGAGCCTGCCCAAGCACGCCGGCCTCACCTACTTCTTCGTCGACATGAAATCGCCGGGCATCAAGGTTCAGCCGATCCATCGCCTCGGCGAAGAAAAGGACCTCAACGAAGTCTTCTTTGACGAGGTCTTCGTCCCCGACGAACAACGCCTGGGCGAGATCAACGGCGGCTTCAAGGTAGCGGTCGAGACCCTGATGATTGAACGCTACGCCGTCACCGATGAGTCTGGTTACGGCCCAACCCTGGAAAACTTCGTCGAGCTTGCCAGCAAGGCCCGTCTCAATGGTCGGCCAGCCCTAGATGACGGTGAAGTGCGCGCACGCATTGCCGAAGTCTTCGTCGAGCGCCAAGGTCTGCGCGCCATCCACCGTCGCGCCCTGGATGCCTTCGCCCGCGGCCAGGCGCCCGGACCGGAAGGCGCCATTCGCAAGTTGCTGCTGGGTCGTACCCGACAGACCCTCGGAGCAACGGCCATGGACCTGCTGGGCGCCAATGGCGCGCAACTGGCCCGTCATGGCCATGCGGTGAATGACTTCGCGCGCGCCTGGCTTGACCCCAGCCTGCGCATCGCCGGCGGAACCGACGAACTGCTGCTCAACACCCTCGCCGAGCGGGTCCTTGGCCTGCCCCAGGATCACCGGCCGGACAAGGGCATGCCCTTCAACGCTGCGCCCCAATAAGGGCCAGCACGGCTGAACTGCCCGCCGCCGGATACCACACACGCTAATGACAGGAGCGGAATCACCGCTCGTAGTAAACAGGACTGAACCCCATGCATTTCACACTGGATCAGGAAGACGAAAACTTCCGCCAGGAGGTTCGCGCCTTCCTCAAGGCCAACCTCCCGGCCGACCTGGCCGAGCGCAACCGCCGTGGCTACCACCCGCTGCGCGAGGACACCCGTCAATGGACGAAGATCCTCAACCGTCAAGGCTGGTCCGGCGCGAACTGGCCCAAACACTGGGGCGGCACGGGCTGGTCGCCGGTGCGCCAGTTTATCTTTGATGAGGAGTGCCTCCTCGCCGGCGCACCGTCAGTGGATACCGCCGGATTCAAGATGATCGGTCCGGTAATCATGACCTTCGGCAGCGACGTCATGAAGCAGGAGTACGGTCCACGTATCCTCAATGGCGACGTGTACTGGGGCCAGGGCTTCTCCGAGCCAAATGCCGGTTCCGACTTGGGCTCGCTCAGCACCCGTGCCGACCGCGATGGCAACGAATACGTGATCAACGGCCACAAGATCTGGACCTCGTTTGTCGAGACAGCCGAGATGATTTTCGTCCTGGTGAAGACCGACCCCGAGGCTCGCCAGCGCGGCATTTCCATGATTCTCGTGGACCGTGAAGCCCCCGGCGTGACTATCCGTCCTATCCATGACATTGGCGAGAGCCACAGCCTCAACGAGGTCTTCTTCGACGACGTTCGGGTGCCAGTAACCAATCTGGTGGGAGAGGAAGGCAAGGGTTGGACCTATGCCAAGTTCCTTCTGGAGAATGAACGCGCCTTCAGTGCCGAGTGGCCGCGCAACAATGCCAACCTGGCACGCCTGCGCAAGTTCCTCAATCTCAAGCAGGCCGATGGTCAGCGCCTGATCGACCGCCCTGGCTTCGCCACTCGCCTGGCGCAGCTGGACACCGACCTCCAAGCCTTGCGCTGGCTGAGCCTGCGTGCCCTTCACGAAAAAGCCGGTGGTCAGAGCCGTCTACCGGTGGGCTCGCTGTTGAAGATCCGCGGCTCGGAACTGCTGCAGAAGATCGGTGAGCTGCAAGTCGAGGCACTGGGTTGCTACGCCAGTTACGTCTACCCCGATCCATTAGGCGACACCACCCTCGAGAAAGCCTGGGCCCCAGGCCCGGAATACGCACCCGGCATCATGGCCGACTACTTCTACCGCCGCGCCACCACCATCTACGGCGGGGCCAACGAGGTCCAGCGCACCATCATCGCCCGTTCATTCCTGGAGCTATGAGCCATGGATTTCCAACTCAACCAAGAACAAACCATGCTGCAAGACAGCGTCCGCCGTTTTATGGAGGACAACTGCGCATTCGACAAACGCGCCTCGGTGGTCGACAAAGGCTCTTTCGATTCGAGTCACTGGCAGCAAATGGCCGACTTGGGCCTGCTAGGCCTGACGGTGCCTGAAGAGTTCGGCGGAATGAACTGCTCGGCGGTGGAGTCCGCCCTGGTGATGGAAGAGATTGGCCGCGTACTCTGCGTGGAGCCCTTCTGGGCTGTGGCGGTTCTGGCCGCCCAGACCCTGATAGCCAGCCGTGACGCCAAAGCCGCACCGTTGCTCCAGGCTCTCTGCCTGGGCGAACTGCTGCCCGTGCTGGCCCATGAGGAAGCCGACGCCCGGGGCAACACTGCCCATGTGCAGACCCGTGCCACCGCCACCGCTATCGATAGTGGTCGCTGGTACCTCAATGGCGAAAAGGTCGCGGTAGTCGCCGGCAACGTCGCTGAACTGTTGATCGTATCCGCTCGCACCAGTGGCAAGCATGACGACGAGCAAGGCATCAGCCTCTTTCTGGTGGACCCGAAGTCACCCGGGGTTGAACGTCGCGACGTACGCCTGATCGACAACCGCTGGGCCAGCCACTTCTACCTGCGTGACGTGGAAGTCACCCAGACGAACCTGCTGGGGGCCACCGGCCTCGGTTTCGCAGCGTTGCGGCGCGGCATTGAACAGGCCACGGTAGCGCTCTGCGCCGAAGCCGTTGGCATCATGGAGCGCTCCCTCTGGATCACCCGCGACTACCTGAAAACTCGCAAGCAGTTCGGCCAGTTGCTGGGCGACTTTCAGAGCCTTCAGCACCGGATGAGTGAAATGCTGATCGAGCTGGAGTTGTCTCGTGGCATGCTCCACTACGCCCTTTCCAGCCTGGACAAGGGTTCGGCCGAGCGCACCCTCGCCCTGTCGGCAGCCAAGGCCCATATCGGCAAGAGTGGCCACTTCGTCTGCGGCCAATCCATCCAGCTGCACGGTGGCATCGGGGTTACCGAGGAATACGTGATCGGCCACTACTTCAAGCGTATGACCCTGATCAATAGTGCCCTGGGTAGCAGCATGCACCACTTCGAGCAGATGGCAGCCCAAGAGAGGACAACTGTCGCGGTGGCCTGATCCTAAGTGGACGTCTGGGCGCTGATTGCCGCCCATCAAAATGCATGGCCAGGTTCGCCCGGCCATGCATTTTTTATTGGAAGAAACAGACCAGCGACCCGCTTATCGAAGAGACTCAGGGAAAACGCCTGCAGCTCTCAAGCAAACCGCCGCAACACCTCGGCCAGCAACTCTGGGTGCGACACAAAAGGCTCATGGGGCGTGTCGATCTCGATCATCTCTTCACAGCCCAGCCGCTCGGCGAAGCGCCGCTGCCACGGTGGTGGCAGGATATCGTCACGCAGGGTAAGGATGTAGCTCGCCGCAACCCCCGCCTCCCGATAACCGCGCCGCGACACCGGCTCGAACTGGGCGGCGGGGGGCGTGAGGTCCTGGCTGACCTCATTGAGCAGCCATGCCAGCTGTACCGGGCGGAGATCCCGACCGAACATGGCGAGACTGAGCGCCTCGGGTGACGTGTTCGCCAAATCAACCGGCCACCCCACCTGCTCAGGATCGTCGCCCTGTCGTGCGGTCCCCAACATCTCCATGATGGTCTGGCCCTCCTTCGGCACGGCCGCGCTCAGGTAGACCAGGCGCGAAAACAGTGCTGAATCCTCCACAGCCATCATCGGCAACAGCACGCCCGCGATGGAATGCCCCACCAGGACGCCGCCGCGCACTCCAAGGGCTCGAAGCTCGTCATTCAGCTCACGCGTAACTGAGGCCAGCGTCGCGTCCTGTGGATCGCGATGCCGCTTGCGCCCACAACCCGGCATATCCAGCGCGATGATGCGCTCAAACGACTGCCCACCAGCACCCAGCTCCGCGATCAGCGGTTCCCAGCACCAGGAACCATGTTGACCGCCGTGGAGAAAGATCAGATCTGCCATTGTTGATTGCCTTCTTGCCCTAGAAATGAAAATGGCCGGGCACCCCGTTTCCAGGATGCCCGGCCAGCCCTTCAAGCACTCAGCGGTAGACTTCGAACAGCCCCGCCGCGCCCATGCCACCGCCCACGCACATGGTTACCACCACGTAGCGCACGCCGCGACGGCGGCCTTCCAGGAGCGCGCTGCCCACCAGGCGCGAGCCGGTCATGCCGAATGGATGGCCGAGGGCGATGCCGCCACCATTGACGTTGAAACGCTCGGGGTCGATGCCCAGCTTGTCACGGCAGTAGAGCGCCTGGCAGGCGAAGGCCTCGTTCAGCTCCCAGAGGCCGACATCGTCCACGGTCAGGCCATGCTTCTTCAGCAACTGGGGAACGGCGGTGACCGGACCGATGCCCATCTCCTCCGGCGCGCAGCCGGTCACCATGAAGCCGCGATAGGCACCCAAGGCTTGCAAGCCGCGCTGCTCGGCCAGTCGCGCCTCCATCAGCAGGCAGGCTGAGGCACCATCGGACAATTGGCTGGCGTTGCCGGCCGTGACGCTGCCGCCTTCGAGCACCGGCTTGAGGTTGGCCAGGCCTTCGGCCGTGGTATCCAGGCGCGGGCATTCGTCCTTGGCGAACAGGAAGTCCTTGTAGCTGACCTCCTTGGTGTCCTTGTTCACCAGCTTCTGGCGAACCTGTAGCGGTGCTATTTCCTCATCGAACACGCCCCGGGCCAGGGCAACTGCAGCACGCCGACTGGCCTCCAGGGCGAAGACGTCCTGGGCCTCACGGCTGACGCCGTACTTCCTAGCGACGTACTCGGCCGTCTCGATCATCGGCATGTAGGCACTTGGCACGACGTCTACCAGCGCGTTGTCCTTGTCCCGCACCGCCCACTCAAGATAGCTGGGGGTCAGGGCACTGACGTTCTCCGAACCGCCGCCGATCACGATGTCCATCTGATCGACCATGATCTGCTTGGCCGCGATGGCCACCGCCATCAGCCCGGAAGCACACTGGCGATCGACAGTGGCGCCGGCGACGTTCACGCCCATCCCGGCACGCAGCGCAGCGGCGCGCGCCAGATTGCGCCCGGCAGTGCCGGCGCCCATGGCCGCACCGATGATCACGTCTTCCACCTCAGCCGGGTCAATGCCTGCGCGCAAGGCGGCCTGCAGCAGCACATGGCCGGTCATCGAGGGGGACTTGATGTCGTTCAGCGCCCCCCGATGTGCCTTGCCTATGGGGGTACGCGCGGTGGATACGATGACAGCTTCTCTCATGAAGTTCTCCAGATGGCCGTTTCAGCCACGGGGTGCGTTGGGCAGGTTAAGGACGGCCTTGGCCAGGATGTCCCGCTGAATCTCATTGGCACCTGCATAGATGGTTACCGGCCGGGACATCATCAGCGGCCAGTGCAGGTCGGTATGCAGATCGCCCACCTGGACGTCGCCGACGATGCCGCCGTACTCGCCGCTGACTTCCAGGTTGAATTCGGTGATCCGCTGCAACAGCTCGGAGACATAGACCTTCAGCACCGAAGCCTCGGCGCCGGGCTCGACGCCTTCCAGGGCGATGTGATCGCAGAGCTGGGCGTAGAGCAGACGATAGTCGTGCAGATCGGCCTGCAGTCCGGCCAGGCGGTCAAGTACGCCCCGATCGCTCGAAAGCTGCAGTTGTGTGACCAAACGCTCGGCCAGGTCCAGTGCGCTGCCGGCCATGGCCGAACTGCCCAGCCAGATCCGCTCATGGCCGAGCAGCGCCTTGGCCACGCTCCAGCCCTGGTGCAACTCGCCGACAAGGTTCTCGGCGGGCACTCGCACAGCGTCAAAGAACACCTCGCAGAACTCGTTTTCGCCGGCGATATTGGCGATGGGACGGATACTCACGCCGGGGGCATTGAGATCGATCAGCAGGAAGCTGATGCCCTGCTGCTTCTTCTCAAACTTACCGGTACGCACCAGGGTGAAGATGTGCGTGCAGTCCGTGGCGTGGGTACTCCAGATTTTCTGGCCGCTGACCACGAACTCGTCGCCTTCTCTCACCGCCTGGGTGCGCAGGCTGGCCAGGTCGGAGCCGGCGCCGGGCTCCGAGTACCCCTGGCACCAGACATCCTCGCAACGCAGGATGCGCGGCAGGTAATAGGCTCTCTGCTCGTCCGTTCCCCACTTGATCAGGGTTGGGCCGAGCTGGGTTTCGCCGTTGTCGATGATCCGCCCAACGCCAGCGCGCTCCATCTCCTGCTGATAGATCCACTGCTTGCTAAAGGAAATACCCATACCGCCGTACTCACGAGGCCAGGCAGGAGCACGCCAACCATGATCGTCGAGCAACCGCAGCCAGTTGCACAGGTCGTCACCGCGCAGGCGCAGGAACGGGCGCCTGTCGTTCTGCTTCAGGTGTTTCGGGTAGTACGCTTCCAACCAACGACGCAGGCGCAGGCGAAATTCTTCATCACTCCACTCACGCGGGTCACTGGACAGGCTGAACTCCACGTCGAGGTGGTCGCCACGGGCCAACTGTTCCTGACGCAGGGCCGGATACACCGCGGCAAAGGCGCGGCGGTGGGCCTCTACCGAACCTAACCAGGCCGCGCCGAACAGTGCCGAACGCAGGTAGAGTCCAATGTCCACTTCCTCGGCGAAACCCATCGCGCCGTGCAGTTGCACCGCCTGCTTGCCGGTGATTAGTGCCGCCGTTCCGCAACGGGCCTTGGCAGCGCTGATAGCAGCCTGGGTCTCGGCGGACAGCGGCGCACCTTCATGACAATCCAAGGCGTGGCGCCAGGCGGCTTTCGCCAGAGAGATTTCAATATGCAGGTCCACACAGCGGTGTTGCACGGTTTGGAATGCACCAAGGGGGCGCCCGAACTGCACACGCTGGCTGACATAGTCGATGGTCTGGCGCAGGCACGCTGCGGCCTGTCCGGCCAGCTCGGCGCTGAGGGCCACACGCCCGGCGGCCAGCGCCTGGCGCAACGCCGTTTCAGCCTCCGCCCCCAGTAGCAGTGGCTCAGCGAACAGCAATGGGGCCTGCAGGAAGTGGACATGAGCCTGGGTGCCGATACCTGCGGCAAAGGCTTCAATGGAGACACCAGGGGCATCCGCCGCGACCGCCACCAAGGCCAACTGGCCCCCCAGCTGAGCGGACACCAACAGCACCGAGTCGGACTCACAGCCCAGCACAAACTGCTTGCTGCCACTCAGCACGCCATTCTCGATACGGCAGCTCGGCTGGCTCAACTCAAGCTTCCCAGCTTCCTCCTGCCAGGCCAGCGCGAGCGGGCGTTCAGCCGACTGCAACCATCCGGCGAGTTGCTCCACGCCATTGGCCGCGCCATTGCTGTAAGCGGCCTCCAGCAGGACCGACGGCATCACGCAGCAAGCGACGAAAGGCTCGGCCAGCAGCCGCTCACCCATGACCTCAGCCAGTGCGCAGGCCTCTCGGAGCCCAAGGCCACTTCCGCCCAATGGTTCAGGCAGCATGACCGAGGTCCAACCCAGATCGGCCATACCTTGCCACAGCCGGCGCTCGAGAGGACGTACGCGGCCTATCCAGCCGCGCAGGCGAGCCGGCTCGTGATTGCCAGCCAAAAAGTCGTTGGCCGAGTCTTTGAGCAGTTCTGCCACACCCGTATCATCATTCATTCCAGCTGCCTCGCCACTTAATAACTGATAGACTATCAGCTATAATGCCCCAGCGACGCAACAAGTCAATCTGCTGGAATAGGCTTTCCTCGACAACAACACGTAGAAACTGGAGGTTCCATGCTCAGAGGATTGGATAAAGGACAGCGCGCTGCGCTGCTGATTAGCGAATGCCAGAAAGGAGTCATCGACCCCGTGCTGTCACCGTTCCAGAGCCTGGCCGAGCAGGCCGCGGCGCGAAACATCGTGCCGCGCATCGCGCGTCTGGCACAGTGCTTCAGAGATGCAGAACTGCCTGTTATTCATTTACACGTGGTACATCGACCAGGCTATCCCGACCTGCCGCGCACCAGCGCGATCATCGTTCGTTCGATCAAGGACCAGCGAATGATTGCGGGTAGCCAGGACGTACTGGCGGTGGATGAGCTGCAGCCCCACCCGACGGATATCGTCCACGCTCGCAGTTTCTCCCTGGTGGCTTTCCACGGCACCGAACTGGACGCTATGCTCCGCCACCTGGGAGTGCAGACCCTGGTCCCGGTTGGGGTATCCACCAACGTGGCAATTTCCGGGGTATCACTCTGCGGCTCGGACCTCGGCTACCAGGTGGTGGTCCCCGAGGACTGCATCGCCGGCGCCTCGGCGGAGAGCCACGAATTCATCCTGCGCAACCTGCTGCCGCTGTATAGCACCGTGAGCGACAGCGATGCGGTGGCACAGGCAATACGCTAGGGCTGGCTTGCTGCCTGCGGGAGCGCGCTCATCGACAAGATGGAGCCGCTTCCACTTCTGTCAGCACAAACACGCCGCCCCTAGGTGAATGCCGCGGCGCCCCAGCGGCCAGGCGGATTCAGCTAGCAAACCGCTCGCGCAGAACGTGCTTGAGCACCTTATTCAGGGTTTCATTGCGCGGCAGACGCTCCACCAGCTCCAACTGCTCCGGAATCTTCTGCACCATGACCCCGCTAGCCCGGAAGTAGGTGACCATTTCTTCGAACTCCAGTGGCGGCTGACCCTCGGCGGCCTCGACTACCGCGCAGACACGCTCTCCTCGCTCAGTATCAGGCAGTCCTATCACGGCCACAGCGCCCACCTTGGGATGGCTGTAGAGCAAGTCCTCCAGCTCCCGTGCGGAAATGTTCTCGCCCTTGCGGATGATCACGTCCTTGAGACGTCCGGTCAGCGTCACCCTACCATCGGCACGCAGCAGACCGAGGTCGCCAGTACAGAAGAAGCCATCGGCGTCGAACGCCTCCGCGTCCAGCGCCTTGTCCGTATAGCCCTTGAACACGCCACGACCACGCACCCGCACCTCGCCGCTCTCCCCCACGTCAGCCAGGCTGCCATCGCGGCGAACGATGCGCAGCTCGACATCCTCGACAGGCAGACCTTCGGAGCAGGCGAGTTGTTCATCACCATGGCCGGGGGAACCGGCACAGATCAACGGCACCTCGGTCATGCCGTAGTTATGGGTCAACGCGCAGCCCAGTTCGGTCGTCACCTGGTAGTAGAGTTCTGGTGGCTTGGGTGCACCGCCGCCACAGAGCAGGCGCAGCGAGGGAATCAGCGGCTCGCCTGGCTGGCGCCGTTGCTCGGCCAGAAAAGCTTCGTAATGGGCAGTGCTGCCGCCCGTTGTGGTGACCCCGAACTGGCGGAAGATGGCCGCCGCCTCTGCCACTTTAAACCTGTCCAGTAACACCGCACTCATGCCACTGGCGAGCAGCATGGCGGTGTACATGGCACCGCCTATATGGGCGTAGGGAAAAGCCACGGTGCCCACATCGGTGGAGTCGACGCGCATGGCCCGCGCCAGGTTATATCCACCGATCATCAGTGTCTGGTCGCTGTGGCAGGCCCCCTTGGGCTCCGACGTGGTGCCCGAGGTGTAGTAGACCCAGCGCACTGATTGGCCTTCGCCGGGTGCTGGTGGCAGCGTCGATGGTTTTCCTTGCGGCAGATCGCCAGCCATCACTATCACTTCCGGCCGGTGCGACAGACTCTCCTGCAAATGTGCCGCCATGGCTGGAAAGTCACGCTCCGCGGCACCGGGCACGATCAGGAACGTCGACCGGCTGCGCTCCATTACGGCGCGAAGCTCACGTTCGCCATAGAGGGAAATCACTGGGTTCTGTACCGCGCTGAGCCGAGCCAGTGCCAGCGCAGTCATGACAGCCGGCAAGCCGGTCGGCAATTGCCAGGTGACCAACGTGCCCGGGCCAATACCACGGTCGTGAAAGCCGGCGGCCAAGCGTTCGGCGATATCCACTGCTTGGGCAAAGCTCAGGCGCTGATGCCGGCTGCCATCGATCAGCATCGGCGCCTTAGGTGTCAGCGTTGCACGCTGTTTGAGCAACTCCCAGAGCGTAGGAGCGCTGAGCAACGGGTCTTTCATCGGTCCTCTCCGCCGCCAGCTCGCTCGAACGGCGAGTGGATATAAAGATCAGTCGCGCCCCGGGCAGCGAACCGCAGAATCAGCCCAGGTGAACCAGATGCTTGCCAATACCCTGGCCTCTGGTCATTGCCACGTAGGCGGCGGGAGCCTGCTCCAGGCCTTCGCTGATCACCTCCGAATAACGCAGCTGCCCCTGCTCCAGCAAACCGCTGAGCACCTCCGTCGCTTCGCTGAAACGCTTGCCGTAATCAGCCAGATGGAACGACTGCAATTGCAGCGCCCCGTATAGCAGGCTACGGAAATTGCTCAGGGTCACAGGGTCGCGATCCTGATAGTGCTGCATCAACCCGCACAGAGCGATACAGCCAAACTTGTTCATCAGTGGCAGCACCGGATCGAGGGTAGCCGCGCCAACACTCTCGAAATGCAAATCCGCACCGTCCGGCAGGGCCGCCGCCAATGCCGCCGGAAAATCCGCCTGACGATGGTCGACGCACGCATCGAAACCAAACTGTTCAACGACGTAGCGGCACTTCTCCACCCCACCGGCAATGCCCACAACCCGCGCACCAGCGGCCTTGGCCAACTGCCCAGCGACACTGCCCACCGGCCCACTCGCTGCGGAGATCACCAGGGTCTGGCCCGCCTTCGGCTCCAGCACATCGGTCACGCCTGCCCAGGCGGTAATGCCCGAAGCGCCTAGCACGCCCAATTGCAACGACGGAGATAGCAATGAAGACTCGAGCTGCCGCATGGCCTTGGCCGGACGCACGTCCAGGTCTTGCCAGTGGCAGTCACCGATGACCAGATCACCCTCCGCGAAACCTTGTGCCTGCGACGCCACCACCTGCGAGATGGCGCGACCGACGATGATGCCATCACTCCAGTCACGCTGCGGGCCAGACCAGTCGCGCATAAAACTCAACAGATAAGGATCCAGCGAGAGGTACAGCGGACGGAGGAGCAACTGCCCATCCTTGAGCTCTTCCAGCACGATCTGCTCGATCAGGAAATCGCTGACTTCGATTGCATTCTGCGGCTTACGTGCGAGACGTACCCGACGGGTCTTCAGTGCCATTTAAGCATTCCCCAGAGTAACTCTTACCAGGCCGAACGGTGGGCACCACCATCCACGGGGATCAGGCAACCGGTGAGGTAACCGCCCAGCTCCGAGCAGAGATAGGTCGCCAAGGACGCTATCTCCTCCGGCCGGCCCATGCGCTGCACCGGCACGCCACGGGACAGACGCTGGAGCATGTCGTCCAGAGCCATGCCCTTGGCCGCCGCCATCTTGCCCACCTGATCACGCATATGCTCGGTAGCGATCCAGCCAGTGGCCAGGGTATTGACGGTGATGCCAAAGGCGGCGAATTCATCGGCCAATTGCTTGTTGAGAGTCACCACGCCGGCGCGAGCGGTGTTGGCGGCCATCAACCGCAACCCAGGCGCGGGCTCCTTGGCGGCGGCGGTGCCGATGGTGAGCAAGCGGCCCCAACGCTGTTCGCGCATATGCGGCAGAGTGGCTCGCGCCAGGTGCACCACACTCATCACCAGACCCTGGAAGGAGTCGATGAAGACGTCGGCGCTGTCCTCGAGGAAGTCGCCAGGGTCACCGCCGTGCACATTGGTGATGACGATGTCCGGCGCCGCGAAGGCCTCACGGGCCAGGGACACGGCCCGCTGCACGCCATGTTCTTGAGTCAGATCGGCACTAACCCCGATGGCGCTACCGCCGTTGGCACGGATGCTCGCAACGGTTTCATCCAAGGCTTCCTGGCCACGGGCCACAACCACGACTCGGCATCCTTCGGCGGCAAGCATCTCACTGCAGGCCCGACCTATACCCTTGCTGCCGCCCGAGACCAGGGCTACACGTCCATCCAATCCAAGTTTCATGGTTCACCTTCCAAGCATCATTGCGGCTATAGGCGCACGGCAGCAGGCCGGACGGCCTGCTGCAAGAGGCGCACCTCACCCTGCTCCGACGCCCGGACTATTCAGTTAGACCGTGGCCCGGTACTGCTGGGCATGGCGATCCTCTTCAGCGACTTCCGCCTCTGGGACGACGGTTTGCGGAGGCTCGCTCCCGGATGGCGCGGCCCGAGCCCGTTCACCGCTGGTGGAGGACGGCAGGAGGAAGTAGGACAGCGCTGGGATCAGCACCAGCGCGCCCAGCATGTTCCAGAGGAACATGAAGCTGAGCAGGATGCCCATGTCGGCCTGGAACTTGATCGGCGACCAGATCCACGGCAGCACGCCGGCCGCCATGGTCAGACCGACCAGCCCGACGATGCGACCAACAAAGTCCAGGGAACCCTCATAGGACTTGGCCAACGTCATGCCCTGGCGCTGCATGCCGAGCTGCACGCTCAACAGGTAGAGGGCATAGTCGACACCCACGCCGACGCCCACTGCGATTACCGGCAGTGTGGCCACCTTGATACCGATGTTGAGCACCACCATCAGGGCCTCGCAGAGGATCGAGGTGATGATCAGCGGGATCAGCGCCACCACCACCGCGCGCCAGCTGCGGAAGGTAATGAAGCAGAGCAAGGCGACCGCTCCATAGAGCACGAAGTGCAAGGTCCAGAAGCTGCTTTTGACTACGATATTGGTCGAAGCTTCGATCCCAGCGCTGCCGGCCGCCAGTAAGAATTGGCGATCCTGGGTGTTGAACTCGGCGCCATGCTTCTCTACCTCTTGCACCACGCTGTCCAGGGTAGCCGCCTTGTGGTCGGACAGGTACGCGACGATGGGCGTGATGGCGCAACTGCGGTCGGCCAGTTCGGGCCGGTCCGTAGAGAACATGTTGAAAGCCTGGGTACGATTGCTGTCGTTACGCGGGATGGTCATCCACTTGGGGTTACCCTCGAACGTACCGGACGTGGCCAGGCGTATCCCGTCTGCCGGCGAGAAGGTGGTCTGCACACCCGGCAGCTCACGCAGGCGCGCGCTCAGGCGGTCGGCCTCAATCAAGGATGCGAACTGCGTGCACTGCCCCAGCGGGGTCTTCAGCATCACCACGAACTGGTCGGTGGAAAGGCCGTAGTTCTGGCTGACGAAAGCCACGTCACGGTTATAGCGAGATTCGGGGCGCAGCTCCGGCGCGCCGGGGTTGAGGTCACCGAACTTGACCTGCTGGCTGATCGAGACACCGATGCCAGTCAGCACCACCGCGGCGCACACGGCCACCGTGGCACGCCGGCGCTCGGTCAGGCGGATCAACCAGGCACGAATGGTCTGCATCGGGCTGCGGCCGGCGTTCAACTGTTCCGCCGACTGCACGCTGCGTTTGGCGGCGGTAGAGCTGACGCCAAAGTAGGACAGCAGCACCGGGATCAGGAACAGCTTGGTGAATATCAGGATGGCCACGCCCAGGCTGGTGGTCAGGGCCATGTCGCGAATCACCGGGATGTCGATGATCATCAGCACGGCAAAGCCGACGATGTTCACCAGTAGCGCCGTCAGCCCGGCCATGAACAGGCGGCGGAAGGTGTAACGAGCGGCGACGTACTTGTGGGTGCCGCGACCAACGTCCTGCATGATGCCATTCATCTTCTGCGCACCATGGGACAAGCCGATGGCAAAGATAAGGAAGGGCACCAGGATCGAATAGGGGTCAAGTACGTAGCCCAGCACGCTGAGCAGGCCCAATAGCCAGACCACCCCGAGCATCGCGCAGAACACCAGCAGCAGGGTACTGCGCCAGCAGCGGGTGTAGGCCAGCACCAGGGCAGTGGCGATCAGCACCGAGTAGGCGAAGAAGGTCATGACGTCGTAGAGGCCGTCGATCAGGTCACCCACCAGCTTGGCGAAGCCGATGATGTGGATCTTGATCTTGTCGTTCTCGAGCGAGCGCACCTGGGTTTCCAGCTGCCGGGAGAATTCCGCGTAGTCCAGCGCCTTGCCGGTCTCGGGATTGATCTCCAGCAGCGGTACGAAAATCATCGAGGAACGCTGGTTATTGGCCACATAGCTGCCGACGATACCAGCGCGGGTGATGTTTTCCCGCAGGCGCTCCATGGAGGTCGGACTACCATCCCAGCGATCCGGGATCACCGGGCCGCCGCGATAGCCTTCCTCGGTCACTTCGGTCCAGCGCAGGCTGCTGGTCCAGAGGCCGCGCATCCAGCCCTGGTCTACGCCGGGCATCAGGAACACGGTGTCATTCACCTTTTGCAGAGCTACCAGGTAATCCTTGTCGAAGATGTCACCTTGGGTGTTCTCCACCACGATACGAGTGGCGTTGCCCATGCCGCGTAACGCGTCGCGGTGCTTGAAGTAGTTCTGAATGTACGGGTGAGACTGCGGGATCATCTTCTCGAAGCTGGTGTTGACTGGCAGCTTGAGTGCGCTCCAGCCGAAGAACAGGGTCAGCAATGCACAGAGCAGGATGACCATGCCGCGATGGTTGAAAACCATGCGTTCCAGCCAGTTCCCACTTGCCCTGTCGAACTGCCGCGGATCCGAGATGACAGGCATGTCGAGTGCGTTTGAGAAAG
Organism: Aquipseudomonas ullengensis; assembly: GCF_014174475.1. Classification (GTDB taxonomy): domain Bacteria; phylum Pseudomonadota; class Gammaproteobacteria; order Pseudomonadales; family Pseudomonadaceae; genus Aquipseudomonas; species Aquipseudomonas ullengensis. Next base: position 165,333 of record NZ_JACJUD010000008.1, on the reverse strand, counting down.
CCATATTCACCTCTTATTGTTCTGTATTTCTACTGATGTCTAACGCAGGCCCACCTGGCGCACACCAGAGTATCCAACTGTGACCACTTTGCCGCCCGGCAGCAGAGCCAGGCTGGAGAAACGCCCCGGCCGGCTGGTGGAAACGGACTGAAAGGCGTCGAGTTTTGCATCGCTGATGATCACCCGACCATCGACGCTGGCCAGCAGGAAGCGGCTATCCGGCAGTGCCTGGACATCACTCAATGCCACCTTCACACCGGTCTGCATAGACGACCAGGACGCGCCCTGATCCAAGGATTTGTAAGCCGTGCCGCGCAGGCCGGCGGCTACCACTGCCTGCGGAGTGACATCGATACCAAAGAAGCTGCCGGAGTACCCGGTTTCCACCAGGTCAAAGCGGCCGCTGCCCTTGTTGAAACGGAAGACGATGCCGCGCTCGGAGGCGATGAATACCTGTTCACCGGAGCCGGAAATCGCCAGGTAATGAAGGAAATCCGGGTTGTCGACCCGTTCCATCCAGGACACCCAGGTCTTGCCGCCGTCCTCTGTGCCCAGCAGGGTGCCGAAAGTCCCGGCAACGAATCCGCGCTGGTCGTCGGCGAACCAGACGTCCATCAGTGCTTGCTCCGGCCCGTCCTTGTAGTTCAGTTTCACGCCATCAAGGTAGGCCAGGGCTGCCTCGTCACCGCCTTCAGCCAGTTTGGTGTAATGCTCTACCAGCTCTTTCGCGGCCTGGCGACCGTCGTACTGCTTGACCCAGCTCTTGCCCTGATCGGCGCTGTGCAGCACCACCCCTTCGTGGCCCACTGCCCAGCCCTGTTGCGGCGTGGGGAAGTCCACGCCCAGCAAGTCGGAAGATACCGGTGAATCGACCTGACGCCAGGTTGCCCCAGCATCATCAGAATTCATGATCAGTCCCCTGACCCCCACCGCCACCAGCCGATCCCCCGCCGCAGCCACCGCATTGAGGTGAGCGCCAGTCAGGTTGCGCACCGCAGACGCCGGGCGATCCAGCGGATCGATAAAGTCGCTCGTCTGGCCCGCAAAGGCCGGCAGGCAGCACGAGAAAAGGAACATCAGGAACAGATTACGTGCAACAACCATTTCAACCTCACAGCAGCGCCGGACCGTTGTGCATTGAATCCCTGAACAGTCAGGAAAAAAAGGGGGGATTGCTCCCCCCGACGCTCAAACCTTGTAGCGCGGTGCTTAGCGCACCCCACTGCCACCCAGTGCACCCGAGGTGAAGAAGCTCACCGGGTACGGATCGACCTGGTAGAAGCCGGTCATCTTCGGTGCGCCCATCAGGGAACCGTTGCCGTAAACACCCTTGGTCATGTCGTACAGGACGTACTGGCCGTTACGGTAGGCAGGCTTCTCATACATCTGGATCGACGGCTGGTACATCAGGTGGTGAACCTTGCCGGCTTGATCCAGCGAGTGATAGACAAGGATGCTCCAGCTGTCTTCATCCAGCAGGAAGCGTTTGACCTTCTGCACATGGCGCTCGCCCGCCTTCAGGGTCGCTTCCACCACCCACACCCGATGCTGCTCCCAGCGCAGGACGTCGGGATTCAGGTGCTTGGGCGTGTTGGCTACCTCCGGATCGACACTCCAGGCCTTGTAGGTGTTGTAAGGCACCAGCATTTCCTTGCGTCCGACCAGCTTGAAGTCGAACTTGTCCATCTTGCCGTCGAAGCCGTTGATCTCGTCGAACAGCAGGATGCCGCCGCTGGAGGTACTGACCGTGTCGTACTTGAACTCCGGCGCCAAACGCACACGGCGCTGACCCGGCACGTAGGACCAAGCCATGGCATCACGCTCATGGACGTTCAGGAAGTTGAACCGCATCTGCTTGACGCCGGCCGAAGCCGAAGGCTCGCTGGTGGAGGCGACCAATGCCCAATACGGCTGATTGTCCGGCACCTTGTCCAGGCTGTTGTCCCAGTACAGGTTGCGGTTCTCGATCTTCTGCACACTGGTCAGGCTCACGCCGCCAGAGCTGTCGATCAGGTAGGCCGCTTGAGTTCCTTCGGAAAACGGCAGTTCATACTTGACGTTGGCGTTCCACATGGCTTCATAGCCATTTTTCGGGATTGGGAACGGAACCTGCGCATGGGCGCCTTCCAGACCCGGGGCGTCGCCGACGAGCTTAGGATTCTTCACGCGCTTGATGGTGTTGTCGTACACCCATTGCGGATAGCAAGCAGTCCGGTGGGTTGGGTACACATCGACGCGGAAGCTGTCCGGATAACGCTTGAACAGCTCCAGAGTGCCTTCGTCCAGTTTGTCTTTGTACTGCGCCAGATTGGCCGCGGTGACGCTGTAAAGCGGCTTTTCACTGGCGAAGGGGTCGACATAGGGCGAACCGCCCTTGGCCCCCATGATCGGTTTGTAACCGGCCGGAGCAGAGCACAAGCCACCATCCCAGGCGGGGATGCTGCCATCGGCATTACCGGCCTTGATCGCCCCCAGGGGCGTCAGGGTAGTGCCGAGCTGGCTGATCTCTTCATCCGTAGGGGCAGCAAAAGCCTGGCCAGCAAGCAACATGCCTGCAGCACCCATCACTAACATTTTCTTGTAGTTCATTGACTATTCCCTCACATCGGGCAGGAAAAGAGGAACGGACTAGAAAGTCGCCTTATAAGTGAAGGACAACCAGCCGTGGTCGTTCTGCACGGCCGCGCCGTTGGTGTAGTCGCTCGTTACATAACCACGCGCCGGATTTACGTCGTAGTCTGCATAGGAGTCGACCCACTTCAGAGTGAAGTTGTGCACTTGGCGGTACTTGCCACTGACGCCCAGCGAGTAGCTGTACGCACCTTCGCTGACACCACCCAGGGTCGGACTATTACCGTCCAGGCCGTAGGCCACGCTGACCGGCATTGACACATCCCAGCCTGGGAACAACTGCGGCCATTCCGGAGTAAAGCCGACTTGCATGCCCCAAGAGTCCTTGGTAGCGCAGTTTTCGGTAAAGGCGGTGACGCACGCGTGAGCACGATCGTTGAAGCGGGCTTCGTTTTCGGTGATTTTATCAAGACGGTTGTAGGTCAGTTCGCCCTGCAGCGTGCCACCTTCCCAGAGCGCAGTCTTGGGCAGCAGGTAGATACCGTTAATCAGTGCATGCCAACTATTACCGCGAGCACCTTCTGCCTCATCATAAGTGGCTGATACACCATTGGACGAAATAACGGTGTAACCCGCCACCGAGTTAAGCGCAGTGTTCTTGCGATACGACAGCTCGCTCGCAACACTTACAGTACCAATGTTCTTGGTCAGGCTGAGACCATAGAGTTCGGTATCTCGGGCGTAGTTCAAGCGGATTGCATTGGGCAACGGAATGACAACGCCCGGGAAAAGCTCACGGTCACCGTACTGAGTAAAACTCCACGGCAACTTCTCGTCGAACTTGCGGTAGTAGAGACCCGCGGTGCCCTCCAGCCAGTAAGGGCTCCAGCGTAGATTCACGCCGAAGTCACCATCATCATCCGGTTCCAAATCATCGCCATTGGGAATTCCGTTAGGCAGCACCGACGCTGGAGTCACCGCCGGAGGGGCACCTAGATCCGAGCGCGCTCCGTCGGAACCGGAGAAGTAGGTGCCGCCCGGCACCAAGCGGAAAGGCTTCCAGTCCAGCAAATACTGCGCCGACAACGCCAACTCGTCAGTCAGCTGAATGGTGGTAGAAATCTGATCAAGCGGCAGGAACAGCTCCTTGGCTTCCGACCCCGGACTGCTGGCCGCCTTGATGGTATCCACCGGACCTTGGGAATACGCGATGCTGTTGCCCAAAGTGAACAGCGACTCACCCCAATAGACGTTGTGCTGGCCAGCCTTGACGTTGACCCCTATGTCACCCAATTGGAAACCGGTGAAGACGAACGCGTCGAGAATCTCTCCGGATGGGCCTGCGATATAGCGGCTCGTATAGGAGTTGTAGTGATTATTGGTGTAGTTGCCGCTGCCGTTCAGTTCGTTATTCGGCTCCGGGCTGTCCTGATAGACATCGTCATACCAGCCCGCAGCACTGACACGAAAACCGTGCTTCTGCTGCCAAACGACGTCGAGCTCAGTGAGCAGATCCAGGCGACTGGTCACCATGTCCCCACGATCAAACTTATTCTCTGTGTCGTCAAAGTAAGGCGAACGTTTGAAATGGTCGTTCTGCCCCTCCATGCGCCAACCGGCGTTGTAGCGGACGGTATTATCCCAGCGGACTTCGAGGTCCGGATTGCCGGTCTCGAAGGGCATCGCCTGCACACAGGTAGACCCCACCGCGCCAATAATTAGCGCGATTGAGCAGGACAGTTTGGAAGGGCTTGGATAGCCTGAAACACTGCTGCAAGCACTTCTTGTTTTTGTTCTTTTCACTTGGCTGTCTCTCCGAATTAGATCGGTTTTGTTGACGGCTCCGCACACCAGACGGCATTCGGAACATCGGCAAGGATGAGTAGAACGGCCTACGGCAAATACCTTAGCGACCGGAACCCACGCCAATAAGCTAACACACAGTCAGCTATCCGCAACCCCTTTACCCGGAAAAAACATCCACCTCTTCGGTTTTCGTTTCCGATCAGTAACTTAACCATTCAGTTGACTGAGTGCCAGTCCAATTGCACAAGCCTCTAGCGCGAGGCATCTTCTCTCGTCTTTCGCGCCATATCTCGCCAAAACATGCGAGGTAGAGCGTTTATCTTGAGTTTTACTAGCAAGGCAAAAGCATCACCACCGACGACCAGCGGCAGCCCCGATCACAACGCTCATTACCAGACGCCACACCAGCAACAGCGCCACCTCACCAACCAATGCCACCCCATCCATTCTCTCGCTTTTTCCCTAGCGCAATCCTGATAACTGATATATCGTCAGCTTATGCTATCTACACCAACACGCCCCAGCGATTGCAGACCAGATCCTGCTTCAGGGTCGAAAGCCCAGAGCGGTAAATAAGGAGGCCACAATGCCCGACGCTCCCTACCCCCACCTGTTCCAGGACCTGGTCCTGCGTAACCTGCGAATCCCCAACCGCACCGTGATGGCCCCGATGTCCACCAACCTGGGCAGCGTGGACGGTTTCGTGACTCCCGAGCAGATCGCCTTCTATCGTGAACGTGCAGTCGGCGGCACAGGGATGATTATCGTCGAGTTCTGCTGCGTGGAAGGCGCGACCGGCCGCTCCGAACACCGTCAACTGACCCTGGAATCCCCGGCCCAGGTGGCCGGGCACCAGCGCCTGGTGGAAGCCATAACCTCGGCCGGCGCGGTTGCCTGCCTGCAGCTGCAGCACGGCGGCCGCGGTGCCAAACGCGACCTTCTGGCCGACGGCATGCCCATCGCACCCAGCGATGTCGCGACACGCTCTGGACGCCTGATGGCCCGCGCCATGGACGACGCCGAGGCCGAGCGCCTGATCGAGGCCTTCGGCCGCGCTGCCGAACTGGGGGTACAGGCCGGCTACCAGGCCGTCGAGCTGCATGGCGCCCACGGCTACCTGCTGACGTCCTTCCTCTCGCCCTACTCCAATCAACGTACCGACCGCTGGGGCGGGGACGAGGAACGCCGGCTCAACTTCCCGCGCCGGGTGATCCAGCGGGTGCGCCAGAGCATTGGCGACCGGCCGCTGATCTTCCGCCTGTCCGCCGACGAGTTCACTCCTGAAGGCCTGTCCATCGACGACATGGAGCGCATCGCGCCCAAGCTGGTGGCGGCCGGGGTGGATGCCTTGCACGTCTCCATCGGCCTGGGCTGGACCAGCTTCGACAAGGTGGTGGAGCCCATGTCCACCCCCGAGGGTTGGCGCCTGCCCTATTCGCGGCGTATTCGCCAAGCCGTGAGTGTGCCTGTGATCACCGTCGGTCAAATCCGCTGGCCAGAAACCGCCGAGCGCGCCATCCGTGACGGTGACGCCGACATGATCGCCCTCGGCCGGCCGCTGCTGGCCGACCCGGAATGGGCGAACAAGGCCCGTCGCGGCGAGCGGGACTGCATCCGCCCATGCACCTCCTGCAACTATTGCGTGGCAATAAGTTCCGCCGCCGACGGCGCCATCGGCTGCGCCGAAAACCCACGTGCCGGCCATGAGTTGGACAGCCTGCCGGATGCCGGCAGCCGTCGCGGGCAGCGCGCAGTGGTGATCGGCGGTGGCCCCGGCGGCATGGCCGCGGCGCTGATGCTGCAACAGGCCGGTTTTGCCACCGAGCTGCACGAGGCCCGCTCGGTACTGGGTGGGGGGCTGATCGCATCGGCCGCCCCGCCCTTCAAGGACAAGCTCACCTGGTATCTGGATTACCTGGATCGCCAGCTTGAGAGCAGCGAGGTAACGGTAAACCTGGACAGCCGGGCAGATCTGGCCGATCTCACCCAGGGCGAAGCACCCGCGATCGTCCTGCTGGCCACTGGCGGCCAGCCCATCCGCATGCCGATAGAGGGGGCGAACAGCCCTGCCGTGCACGACGCCTATGAACTGCTGATGGGTGATAGCCCGCGCCTGCCGGTCGAGATTGGCGAGCGGCCAGTGCTGGTCTACGGCGGCGGCGAAACCGGTTGTGAAACCGCCGAACTGCTCAGCGAACAGGGCCATGAGGTCGTGCTGGTGAGCCGTTCTCCGGCCGAGCAACTGGCTCGCTCGGCGGAAATGATCTACCGCGGCGTACTCAACCGCCGCCTGCAGGAAAATCCACGCATCCATATTCAGGACAACACCAGCATCGAACGCATCGACGACGACGGCCGTGTGCTGCTGCGCCACCAGGACGGCAGCAGCAGCGAAGTGCAGACCAGCGCCGTGCTCATCGCCCAGGGCCGACGCCCGGACGAAAGCCTGTTGCGCAGCCTGCTGGAAGCCAACCTGCCAGTCACAGTGATTGGCGACGCGCGCCGCGGCGGACGCATCGGCGATGCCGTGCATGACGCCTACCGCGCAGTCCACAGCCTATGTTCCGGAACGGCGCCACTGCGCCCTCTGGCCTGCTAAACAAGAACAGCAAATCTGTCGAAGGTAATTTGCCATGCACCTGCATCTCACCCCGGAAGACGAAGCCTTCCGCGAGGAAGTCCGCGACTTCCTCAAGCAAGCGCTGAACGATGACGTGATCCGCCGCAGCCGTACCGGCATGCATCCGCCAAATGAGGATGACCGCCGTTGGTGGAACCGCGTGTTGTTCGACAAAGGCTGGGCGGCGCCGCATTGGCCGGTGGAGTATGGCGGCACGGGGTGGTCCCACCTGCAGACGCACCTATTCGAGTACGAATGCCGCATGGCCGGTGCGCCGGAACTGCGCTGGCAGGGGCTGCGCCTGCTCGCGCCGGTGCTCTACACCTTCGGCTCGGCAGAGCAGAAAGCCCGCTATTTACCGCCGATCCTGAAAGGCGAAGAAATGTGGGCACAAGGCTTCTCCGAGCCCGGTGCCGGTTCCGACCTTGCCTCCTTGAAAACCACCGCGGTGCTGGATGGCGACCACTACATCGTCAACGGCCAGAAACTCTGGACCACCGAAGGGCAGTATTGCGAACAGGGCTTCTTCCTGGTGCGCACCGAACAAAGTGACAAGCCCCAGCGCGGCATCTCGATGATGATCATCGACATGCAGAGCCCCGGTGTGACCGTCCGCCAGATCACCATGATCAACGGTGAAGGTTCTACCTGCGAAGTGTTCCTGGACAACGTGCGGGTGCCCCGTGAAAACCTGCTCGGCGAATCAGGAGCCGCCTGGACTCAGGCCAAGTTCCTGCTGTCCAACGAGCGCACCTCCAGTGCTGACATCTACAAGGCGCGTGGCGACCTGGAGCGCATCCGCCTGATTGCCAGCGAGGAGCTGAAGGATGGCCATCCCCTGCTAGCCGACCCGCACTTCGCCCGCAAGTTCGCCGCCCTGCGCCTGGACGTCGAGGCGCTGGAGTGGTCGGTGCTGCGGGTGATGTACGAAGCCCCCAGCAAGCACCCGATCGGCGCCTGCGCCTCGGTGCTGAAGATTCGCGGTTCCTCGCTGCAACAACGTCTGACCGAACTGATGGTTGAAGCTTTGGGCCAGCGCAGCCTGCGCGTCTATCGCCGCGATGAAGCCTATGCGCCGCCGAGCGGCGACCCGCTGTGGCCAGCCTACACACCTGGCGTAACCGTCGACCTCCTCTACCTCCGCGCCTGCACCATTTTCGGCGGCGCCATGGAAGTGCAGAAAAACATCATCGCCAAACTGGCCTTCGGATTTTGATCATGAATTTCGAACTTTCTGATGAGCAAAAACTGCTCAGCGACAGCGCCGAGCGCTACATCCGCGAAAAATATCAGTTCGAAGAGCGCCGTCAGGTGTTCAAGAGCGCGGACGGCTTCAGCAAAAAACACTGGCATAACTTTGCCGAAATGGGCTGGCTGGCGCTGAACATCCCCGAAGAATTTGGCGGGCTGAGCGGCAGTAGTTTCGACCTCGCCCTGCTGATGGAGCAACTGGGTGGCGGTTTGGTCGTCGAGCCCGTGGTGGAAACCGCCGTGCTCTGCGCCAAGCTGGTTCAGGCGAGCGGCAACCTCGCGCTACGCGAGCGGCTGCTGGGTCAGATCGCTTGCGGTGAAGTGGTGCTGGCCCTGGCGCACCAAGAGCAACAATCTCGCCACGAGTACGACAGCGAAATTGAAACCAAGGCGCGGTCGGTGGCCGGTGGTTGGAGCCTGTCCGGCATCAAGCACCGGGTGTTCCATGGCGCCAGCGCTCAGCACTGGCTGGTGACCGCAGAGATCGAAGGCACCGGCGACTTCGCCGTGTTCGTGATCGATCGCCATCCGGTCGGCGCAGCGCTGGACAGCTACGAGCTGGTCGATGGCAGCCGTGCGGCAGACATCACCCTGGATCACACCCTGATTCCGGCAGATGCCTTGCTGCTGCGCGGCGACGCGGCCTTGGACGCACTCGAGGAAGCTCTGGATCACGCCGTGTTGGCCATGAGTGCGGCCTGCCTCGGCTCCATGGAAGCCGTCATGGCCATGACCGCCGACTACCTCAAGACCCGTGTGCAATACGGCAAGCCTCTCGCGCAGTTCCAGGCGCTGCAACATCGCATGGCGGAGATGTTCGTCGAAACCGATCAGGCCCGCTCGATGCTGGTCAGCGCCATCGCTGCCATTGAGTCGGGTGACGTGCAGCGGCGCCGCTTCGCCGTGTCGGGTCTCAAGGTGGTCACCGCACGTGCGCAGTATTTTGTCAGCGGCCAGGGCATTCAGCTGCATGGGGGTATCGGCACCACCGACGAGTACGCGGTCGGTCACCACTACAAGTTCGCCCTGATGTACGACAAGCGTTTTGGCGACAGTGACTTCCACCTGGATCGTTCCAGCTACGACCTGATGAACATGGGTCAACCGCTGAAGGGTGGCCTGAATGCGTGATTATCTGCCGCTATCCTTCGCCGACGACCTCGAGCAACGGGCGCGCTTCTATGGCAACGACCCGGCCTATATCCAAGACGACCGTCGCATCAGCCATGGCCAGCTGCTGGCCAGCGCGCTAAAGATCGGCTCGGCGCTGCACCAAGCCGGCGTCCGTCACCAGGATCGGGTGGGCATCTTGTCGATGAACTCCATCGAGTTCGGCGAGATCATGGCTGCCACCCAGTGGGCCGGCTTTATCCTGGCGCCGGTGAACTTCCGTCTGGCGCCCGCCGAGATCGCCAGCATCATCAACGACAGTAAACCCAAGCTGTTCTTCTTCGAGTCCCAGTACCAGGCGGTGATCGAGCAGATCCGCCACCAACTGCCGTCCATCGAGACCTACGTGTGCATCGATGGCGCCACCGATTGGGCGGTCAGCCTGGCCAGCTTCGCCGCCAATGGCGATCCAGCCGGCCCACCTACCAAGGCACGCGAAGAAGACATCTGCTGCCTGATCTACACCAGCGGCACCACCGGTAAACCCAAGGGGGTGATCTGGGGCCACCGCGAATACCGCCAGCTGATCCAGGTCGATACCTGGCTATGCGACATGCAGCAGCCGGATACCACGCTGATCGTCATGCCGATGTTCCACCTGGGCGGCATGGTCATCAGCCTGTCGCAGCATGTTCGCGGCGGCGCCGCCTACCTGCAGCGCCAGTTCGAACCGCTCGATGTGCTCAAGGCCATCGAGAAGGAAAAACTCAGCATCCTGCTGTTGGCGCCGACCATGGTGCAGATGGTGCTCGACCATCCGTATGTGGCCGAAGCCGATCTTTCCAGCGTGCGCACCATCATCTACTCGGCCGCGCCGATGCCGGTGCCAGTGCTCAAACGCGCCATCGAGGTCTTCGATGGCTGCGGCTTCGTCAACTTGTTCGGTCAGAGCGAAGTCTGCATGTTCTGCCTGTCGACCGAGCATCACCGCCCGGATGGCGACGAGCGCGACCGCAAACGCCTCGGTTCCGTGGGCAAGCCCTACCCCAACCTGCTGGCCAGGATTGTCGATGAAGACGGCAACGAGTGCGCAACCGGCGAGCCAGGCGAAATCGTTGTACAGAGCAGCGCGATGTTCCGTGGCTACTGGAACAACCATCCAACCACCCTGGAAACCCTGCGTGACGGCTGGTGCCACACCGGCGACATGGGCAAGTTCGACGATGACGGCTTCCTTTACCTGGTCGATCGCAAGAAGGACATGATCATCACCGGCGGCGAGAACGTGTACTCCCGCGAGGTGGAAGAGGCCCTGTTGCAGCACCCTGCCGTATCGGAGTGCGCGGTGATCGGCATCCCCGATCCCAAGTGGGGCGAGAGTGTCTGCGCGGTGATCACCCTCAAGGTCGGCCACAGTGCCAGTGAGGCTGATCTCATCGAGCACAGCCGTAACCTGATCGCCAGCTACAAGAAGCCGAAGAAGGTCATCGCGGTCGAGGCGCTGCCCAAGCTGGTCACCGGCAAGGTCAACAAGATCGAGCTGCGCAACCTGTACGCCAGGCCCTGAGGGCCTGACAGGGGTGTGCCCAGTTGTTGAGACCAAGGGCTACCCCCCAGGGACCGCTGACGGTCATGGAGAGCGAGCTGTGACCGCCCCCACCCACATCGAGGCCTACCCATGAATCTGTCATTTACCGAAGAACAACTGATGCTGCGCGATACAGTCGCTCGGTTGTTCTCCAGTGAATCCACGCCGACTCGCGTGCGCGAGGCCGAGGCCAACGGTTTTGATCCCCGCCTGTGGGAGCAACTGGTGAAGCTGGGCATTCCCATGATGCGTGCGCCGGCCGAAGCCGGTGGCAGCGATATGGGCCTGCTCGAAGCCCTGTTGGTGGCCGAGGAAGCGGGACGCCACCTGGCTTCGGTGCCCTTGGCCGAAAGCTTGCCGGCGGCGCGCCTGCTGTCCCAGCTGGACAGCCCCGAGGCCGCCGACTTGCTGGCGCGCATCAGCCAGGGCGCAGTGGTCTGCCTGCTGCCACAGCCACTGGACGGCGCAGCTCCCCTGGTACTGCCGGGCGCAGGGGCTGCCGAAGCGGTACTGGCCCTGGATGGCAAGCGGGTCTTCGCCTTGCGTGGCGAGGCCCTGCGCCAACCTCAGGCGAACCTCGGCAGCGATAGCTGCCTGGTCCTGGACGCCACACAACTGGCCAGCCTGGAACGCCAGCATCTGGCCTCCAGTGACAGCGCGCGGCGGGCCTTCCTCGCCGCCATCGAGGAGTGGAAGCTACTCAAGGGCGCCATGCTGGCCGGCCTTGCCCGCCAGGCCATCCAGCTGGCCGCGGACTACTCCTGCGAACGCAAGCAGTTCGGCAAAGCCATCGGCAGCTTCCAGGGCATCGCCCACCCGCTGGCCGACGCGCTGACCGAAGTGGATGGCGCGCAACTATTGCTCTGGCACGCCGTCGCGGCCATTGCACACAACGAAGCGGATGCCGCCGCTCTGGTCTGCATGGCCTGGTGGTGGGCCGGACAATCCGTCACTCGCGCCGTGGCCCGCGCCCTGCACAGTTTCGGCGGCTACGGCGTGTCCCTGGAATACGACATCCAGCTCCACTACCGACGCGCGCGCGCCTGGTCCCTGCTGGCCGGCGATCCGGCGCGGGAGCTGGACCTCATCGCCGATCGCCTGTGGAACCGGGAAGCCGATGTGCCCCTGCCTGACGCCGGCAATGTCTCCCAGGAGTTCGGCTACGGCGACGCGGCGGCGCGCTTCGCCGAAGAAGTCCGCGCCTTCTTCGAGAGCAACCTGAGCGACGAGTTGAAGGCCCACGCCCACCACTCGGTGGATGGCTACCACGCCGGCTTCAACCGCCAGTTGGCCGAGGCCGGACTGCTGTTCCCGCACTGGCCCGAAGCATGGGGCGGCCGTGGCAAGACCGCCTTCGACATGCACGCCCTGCAGGAAGTCTTCGAGTCCTTCAACTGGCAGCGCATCACCGGCCCCATCACTAATCAAGTGGCGCAGATCGTCATGCGTTTTGCCACTGAAGAAACCAAGGCCGAAGCCCTGCCCCGCTTCGCCCGAGGCGAGGCGCTGGCCTGCCTGGGCTTCAGCGAACCCTCGTGCGGCTCCGATGTATTCGCCGCCAAGACTCGCGCCACGCAGACCGCCGACGGCGACTGGTTGATCGAGGGGCAGAAAATCTTCACCACTGCGGCGAACCTGGCCGATTACTGCTTTCTGCTCGCACGTACCGATCCAGACGCGCCCAAGCACGCCGGCCTGACCCTGTTCCTGGTGCCCATGAACCTGCCCGGCATCGAGGTACACCCGGTGTACACCGTGCAGGACGAGCGCACCAACATCACCTACCTGAGCGGCGTGCGCCTGCCTGATCGCTACCGGGTTGGTGGAATCAACGCCGGCACCTCGGTAATGGCCGCCACCCTGGAGCTGGAGCACAGCGGCGACCAGTACCGCATCAGCTTCTGGAACATGTACCGCCACGCCGTGGACTGGGCCCGCGAGCACGGCCGTCTGGGTGAACAGGACGTGCGCCGCCGCCTGGCCAAGGTCGCGGTGCATACCACCATCGCTCGCGACCTTTGCTACCGCGCCACCTGGTCGGTCCAGGCGCAAACGCCGAACCGCGCAGCCTACGGGCCCATGTCCAAACTGTTCTCCACCGAGCAGTACCAGCGCGACGCGGTAGACCTGATGGAGCTGTGCGCGCCCTTCTCGCTGTTGCGTGGTGAGCATGGTGTCGGCCTGATCGAATTGGGCTACCGCCAGTCCATCGGCATGACCATCTACGGTGGCACCAGCGAGATCCACCGCAGCCTGATCGCCGAACAGGGCCTGGGCATGCCGCGCTCGCGCAGCTGACTTGGCACAGCGCGCTGCCAGGGAAGGCGGGCTGGCTGCTGCGTTCGCCTTCGCCACAAGCCAATAACAAAAAGGAGGAAAAATGCTCAATCTCTCGATGAAGCCCACCGGCTGGTTCCAGATCGGCTGGAGTGGCGAGATCCCCCCTGGCGGCGTGAAACCGCTGAAATACTTCGGTCACGACATGGTCGCCTTCCGCACCGACGCAGGCGAGCTGTCGGTGCTCGATGCCCACTGCCCGCACATGGGCGCCCACCTGGGCTACGGCGGCAAGGTCAAGGGCGACTGCATCGCCTGCCCCTACCACGGCTGGGAGTGGGGCACCGAGGGGCAGAACGCCCTGATCCCCGGTGAGGAGCGCAAGATCCCCAAAAAGATGCGCAAGTACCATGCGCTCGAGCGCCACGGCATCATCTTCCTCTGGCACGACCCGGCCGGCGGCGCGCCCCGCGAAGGCTGGGAGCTGCCGGACCTGTTCGCCAACCCGGAGCTGCCGGCCGAGCCCACGGGCTTCTATCCCTGCTACCCGGACAACATCGTGTTCAAGCCGGGCGAGCGCATCCATCCGCAGCTGATGACCGAGAATGCCGCGGACACCGCGCACTTTCGCTATACCCACAACGCCCCGGAAGACCCGGTGCTGCTCAACTTCGACACCAGCACCCCGGTCTGGAAGTCGCAGATGGGCTTTCTCAGCAAGCGCACCAAAGAAATTGCCCTGCGCCTGCATGCGCGCAACGCCGGGGTGGGCCTGTCCTTCACCATCTTCGAGCACGGCGTACTGGGTCGCCGCCTGGTGCTGTCCTGCACCCCGGTGGACGACGACACCTCCGACCTGCGGGTCAGCTACTACTTCCCGCGCGACCCGGTCTCCCCGGACATCATGCCCCAGCATCTGCGCGAACTGTCGGCACAGACCGAGGAGCTGTTCGAGGAAGATGCGCGCATGTGGCGCCACCAGAAGTTCCGCCAGCAGCCGATCTTCGCCAAGCGCGATGTCGTCGGCTATCGCGCCCTGCGCGAGTGGTGCGCACAGTTCTACGAAGCCGAAGGCTATCCGCGCGGCCCGCTGCAGGTCATGGAAGACGACATGTAAGACAGCCGGCCACCGATTCCCCATGAGGCAAGCCCATGACCACCAGTACACAGCGCCTGATAGACGAATTGAACATCCAGAAACTGACCGCCGCCTACAGCCACGCGATCATGCGTCTCGATGCCTGGGCAGCAGCCGCCACCTACGCCGAAAACGGCATCCTGTCCGCGTTCTACGCGCCCGACATCATCGGCCGTCAGACCATCGCCGAAATTCTCACCACCACGCTCGCGCCCATCCAGTTCATCTGCCAGACGGCCTCCGCTGGAGTGATAGATGTGGACGGCGATCGGGCACGGGCCAGTTGGAGCATCACCGAACTGCTGCGCTTCAAGGACAAGGAGGAGCTGGCCTGCTGCTTTGGCCTGTACGAGGACGTCCTGGAACGCTGCCCAGGCGGCTGGCATTTCGTCAGTCGCCGTTTCGTCCCCTTCTACCGGGGCAGCATTCCTTCAACGGGGAAGCTTTACCAGCAGCCCTCGTTCAAACACGACTACACGCCCTGGCCGCTACTGATCAATCCTGACTGATCATCACATCAGACATCTGCGTTGGCGCTAAAAAGGCCTGAGCGTCTCCAGGCCCCAATGTCATAAGCCAGGGCGACGCGCAGCCAGAGTCCCAACCGGTGCTGGCAGGTCCAGCACACTGCGCCAGCCAGGCGCCGCTGCCGCAATGCGTGCTAGGAAGTTCAGCGCACGGGCAGCATTCAGAGCGGCAACATGATCTGGCGCAGCGGGATCGGCCACCAGACCCAGTTCGCACTGGATGGTCGGTGAGCCCTCGATGACCACGCGCCAGTTGGGGGCATCCTCCACATCGCGCCACCCCGCGCCGATATCCAGGCGCACCGTCTGCTCGTTGATCAGCTCGTAGAACGGCTGACCACCGGTGAAGGCGGTGAAGGTCCAGCGCACACCGGCGGCGGTGCCCTTGGCCACGGCAAGCCCACTGGGTTGCAGAACCATATCGGCTGGCGAGGCCCCAAATTCCTTGTTGGTCAGGCGCAGTTCATCCATCGCTACGCCCAACCCCTGGGCCACCAGAGCGGCGGACTGGGCGATGCCCCACATCCACAGTTTGTCTATCTCCGAAGGGGCCGCCGATGGATCGAAAGCTGCTGCGGGCAAGGGCTGGCCAATACCCAGGTACTGGCCCATCTGCACCGCGGAGGGATAGTGGGGGATGTAGTTGCGCTGCCTGGCCCTGACCATGCGGATATTGCTGGAATAACCCGAGCAGAACAGCGGCAGTACATCGCTGATCAGGCCAGGAATGTTGCCGCCGGCAACCAGAGCCGCACCACCCTGCGCGGCTGCCTCCTGCAGCATCTGGTGTTCTGGCTGGCTCGGCAGATACCAACCACCGATGCCGGAATAGACGCTGGTGCCGGCGCGGAGAAAGCGCGCGATGACCTCTGGCTCCCACTTCAGCCCGTGCCAGGACATCACATCAGCCCGCAGGGCCGTAAGCGCGGCAAGATCACGCGTGGCCTTGAGGCCGACCGGGTCGACTCCAACGATTTCGCCGACGTCCAGCCCCTCCTTGTCCGCGCTGTGCACCAGCACGCCGACCAGTTCGAAGGCCGGGTTATGCAGCAGCTGGCGCACCAGTTCGCGGCCGACGCCGCCGGTGTAGCAAACGATCACGCGCAAGGTCATCTGTTCTCTCCCTACTGTGTTTGCCGCTTTCCTGCGGCACTAGCCATGAAATACGAGCATCGGAAAAGCGAAGGCCCCGGGTCTGAGCCGGGGCCTTGTCGGGATGCCAGGAGCTACTGCTGCCCTGGCTTACCGGCCGACGAACTCCGGCGCACGTTTGTTGAGGAAGGCATCCACGGCCTCCCGATGGTCGTTGGTCAGATAAAGCGCTGCCTGGTTGTCCATCTCGTAATCCAGCGCATCGCCGAGACAGGTAAGGCCGAGTGCACCAAGGCGATATGGGCGACTGCCTGAAGACCTTCGCCGACCTCAACCGCCTGCGCGACAGGTGGCTGAGCGCAGGCACGAGCTGAGGAGCGCGCCGACTCTATGGCTCCAGCAGTTTTTGCCGCAGGATCTGCCGCTGCGCCGGGCCGATGCCCAAACCTTGCGTCAGGTAGTTGTCGATACTGCCGTACTGCTGGTCGATGGCTGTATAGGTGGCCTGCAGAAACACCGGCTGCACCTGCAATAGGGTTGTCAGCGCCTCACGATTGGCCTGGCCGCCGCTGTGCGCGACCATCGCCTCGACACGCTGATTGACGCGTTCAGTGGTGAGACGATTGGAGGCCAAATAATCCTGCAGGATGGTCTCGCGCGGCACCCCAATAGCCGTCAGCACCAAGGCGGCGGCCATACCCGTACGATCCTTGCCGGCCGTACAGTGAAATACCTGCGGATACTCCTGGCCGTCCAGCAGCCCTTGCATGAACTGCCGATATTGCGGCGTATAGATGACGATGAAATCGCGGTAGGCGGACTGCAGAAAATCGCTCATGGCGGCCGCCGTGTTATCCGGCGCAAAGATGCGCTGCTGGATATCACCCACCGCAGTAGCCTCCACCGTCACAGGGATCGGAATGTAGCGAATACTTGCAGGCAATTGATCCGGGGCTCTCTGCCGCTCTGCCTCGCTACGAAAGTCCACAACCTGCCGTATGCCCAGCTCTAGCAAGTGTGTCTGATCCGTCGCGCTAAGGCGTGACAGCTCATCAGCGCGGTAGAGCATGCCCGTGCGCACACGCTGGCCACCCTCGGTCAGATAGCCGCCCAGATCGCGAAAATTGGCTGTGCCCTGCAAGCTGACGGTATAGGGCGGCGGGGTATTGGGCGGGGTGCCTGCATAGGCGATACCCGGCCCACTCAAAGTAAAGGCCAGCAATGCACTGTGTAGTGGTTTCAACTTCAGGCTCTCTTTCTCTGTCATGACTCAATTTGAGAATCCGAGTCGTGAGTGGCCGACGCGCGTACTCAGAAAGTGCGCGCGTACATCCGCTAAGACTCAGAGACCGACGAACTCCGGCGCACGTTTGTTGAGAAAGGCATCCACGGCCTCCCGATGGTCCTTGGTCAGATAAAGCGCTGCCTGGTTGTCCATCTCGTAATCCAGGGCATCGCCGAGACAGGTAACGCCGCGGGCCAGGGCCGAGCGCACCAGGGCGACGGACAACGGGGCATTGGCGGTGAACTCGGCGGCGATCTCCAGGCTCCGCACCAGCGGGTCGACGCCCTCCTCCAGGAGTTCATCCACTATGCCCAGCTGCGCCGCTTCGGCCGAGGCCACCACGCGTGCGCTATAGAAGATGCGCTTGGCCTGAGCCAGGCCGACTCGCTGCGGCAGGGTCCAGAGCAGACCGAGGTCTGGAATCAGGCCCACCTTGGCAAAGGACGAGACGAACTTGGCGTTGGGGGTGGCCACCACGAAATCCGCCGCCGTCGCCAGGGAGAAGCCAGCGCCGGCGGCGTAGCCTTCGACCATGGCGACCACCGGTTTGGTGCTCTCCACCACGGCGCGGATCACCCGATGGCCAAGCACCATGCGCCCGCGTCCCACCGGCAACGGCCGTTCGGCCGACATACCGGACACATCACCGCCCGAGCAGAAGTGCCCATTCGCGCCCTTGAGCACGATGGCGCGTACTTGCGCATCTTCATTCAAGGCTTCAAGGCACTCGGCCAGAGCAAACAGCATGTCCCGCGACAACGCATTGCGGGTCTTTTCGTTGTTCAGGGTGACGACGGCAACGGCGCCGTGTCTTTCCTGCAGGACCAATTCACTCATGTTCCGCTCCAGAGGCCAGCAACCCGCGCAAGATCGCAATCACCGCGAGAGGCTGGTCAATCATCATGTGATGGTAAGTTCCGGGTATGCCGAACGGGCCACGCCCAAGGGGCAACAGCTCGACGGCCTGCTGGGCATCCTGACGGCTGACCACCGGACTGCATTCGCCATAGACCACATCCACCGGTCGCTGCACGCGGGGCAGCAGGCTGACGCCAAACTCCTCGTGGGCAAGGCCGAGCGGCAGGTTGAGGTCGAACTTCCAGCCCCAACCCTCTTCTTCCTCACGCAGCGAGTGGCGGGCGATATTGGCCAGGATCGGCAGTACCGGGTTCGGTTGCTCCGGCATCAGCCGGTAACGCTGCAAGGCGCTGGGCAAATCCGGGTAATAACGTTTGCTGGCGGTGTTGGCGGTATCGACGGGAATCTCGGCACCGGGCAAGACGATGAACGAGTCCAGCACCAGCAGACGGGTGAACAGATCAGGACGGTCGGCGCAGGCGCGCAGCACCCGCGAACCACCGTAACTGTGACCGACACCGATCACCGGGCCGAATCCGGCACCTTCGATCAGGTCGATGATATCCAGGGCACCGAATTGCTCCGGATAGCTCTGACGATGATCGCTGTCGCCCATACCGGATAAGTCCAGAGCGACCACGCGGTAATTTTCGCTGAAATAAGGTGCGATGGCATCCCACCAATGGGCGTGACCACGCATGCCGTGCACCAACAACAGCACGGGGCACTCCGGCCTCTCCTCACCCCAACTCAGGTAATGCAGGCGCCGACCGTCCACCTCGAGAAAGCATGAACGGCCCGGGCGCTGCATTGCCCAGGTGAGCCAGCTGGGTACTTCCGCCGGCTCGTATTCCTGTGCAATGCCCATCAGCACTTACTTCTTGTTGAACACAGGCTTGCGCTTCTCGCGGAAGGCAGCGATCGCCTCGACGTGATCGGCGGTCTGCGAGGAGATGTTCTCGTAGGCCATGCCCACGTCCATCATGCTGGCGGCCATCTGACGCAGCGGCACGTTGATGGTCGACTTGCTCCAACGCAGCGACTGGACCGGCATGGCGGCCAGTTTGTCGGCGTAGGCGTCGACAAAATCGTTCAGCTCGGCGGCCGGCATGGCCTTGTTGATCAGGCCAAAACGTTCGGCGTCTGCAGCGGTCAGCTTCTCGCCGGTGAACAGGTAGTGCTTGGCGCGGGCATAACCCATCAGGTGCGGCCACATGATCTGGCCACCGTCGCCGCTTACCAAGGCAACGTTATTGTGCGGGTCGCCGAAGCGAGCAGTGTCGGCGGCAAAGATCACGTCACTGAACACGGCAACAGTAGAGCCCAGACCGATGGCATCGCCATTGACCTTGCAGATGATCGGCTTGTCGCACTCGAGCATGCCATTGACGATGCGCTTGGCTTCGCGCACGCAGCGATAGAACTCGGCCGGGTTGTCATGCAGCCACTGCATGTACTCGATATCGCCGCCGGCGCTGAAGGCGCGCCCGGCGCCGGTGAGGACGATGATGTCGCTTTCCTTGTCCTCTACCAGGTCATAGAACAGCCAGGACAGTTCGGTATGCGATTCGCCAGCGAAGCTGTTCAGTTTCTCTGGCTGGTTGAAGGTTACGTTGAGAACGCGGCCACGGCGTTCGAAGGTCAGCGTCTTGTAGTCAGCGAATTTCATCGTCGCTCTCCAGATCATTCGGGCTGTTGATTTTTCTAAAAGCTGACATTTGGTCAGTTCTGTGTAGAATGTATAGCACTGCACATGGGCTGGCAAGCACCTCGAAACACAGATATTAAAGTCAGGCCTTGCGCTAACCCTGCCGCAATCCCGGGAGACGGGCTGTAGCGGGGGAAATGAGGATCCAGAAAACAATAACTGACTGACAGTCCACTATATCCAGGAGCCAACAAATGCGAATCTTTGCCGCAACCTCTCGATACGTTCAGGGCGCGGGCGCGCTGGACGACCTCGGCCGGTATTGCCGCCCCCTGGGTAGCCATGCCTTCGTAATCACCGATGCGGATATGGCCAAGCTGCTCGGTGCGCGAGTGACGGCCAGTTTCGAAACGGCGGAGATGGCCAGCTCACTGGAGGTATTCCCGGGAGAAATCACCCACGCCGCCATCGCTGAACTGGCCGGACGGGCCCGTGACTTTGGCGCGGACATGATCGTAGGCCTGGGTGGCGGCAAGGCGCTGGACACCGCCAAGGGCGTAGCGCTCAAGCTCGGCGCGCGAAGCGTCAGCGTGCCTACTATCGCGTCCAACGATGGACCGGCCAGCGCCGCCATCGCCGTCTACGATGAGCACCACATCATGCAGGACATCCTCCACCTGCCGCGCAACCCTGAGCTGGTGCTGGCCGACACCCAGGTGATTGCCAATGCGCCGGTGCGTTTCCTGCGCGCGGGCATAGGCGACGCCATCTCGAAGAAATTCGAGGCCGAGGCCTGCGCCGCAGCTGGCGCCACCACGCTGCTCGGCACCCCAGCATCCCTGACCGGACTGATGGCGGCCGATGCCTGCTACCAGATCATTCGTCAGCATGCCGTGGCGGCAGTACGCGCTGTGGAGCAGAAGCAGGTCAACGACGACCTGGAGGCCTTGGTGGAAGCCACGGTGCTGCTCAGCACCCTGAGTTTCGAAAACGGCGGCCTATCGCTGGCTCACGCCCTGGCCCGTGGTTTTTCCTACCTGGAGCGGGCCCGTGGAACGCTGCACGGCGACCACGTCGCCTACGGCCTGCTGGTCCAGCTGGTGATGGAAAAGCGCAGCCAGGACTTCATCCTGGAGCTCTGCGGGTTCTTCCGCGAGGTCGGCTTGCCCACCCGCCTGGCCGACTTCGGTCTTGAGCAACCCACGGCGACAGAAATTCGCGAGCTGGCGGAGAAATCCATGGTCAGCCCCAGCGCCGCCCGCTTCGCGCCGCCGGTCGACGCTGACCAACTGGAAGTGGCGATCCGTCAGGTAGAAGCCATCACCGCTGCCCAGAACTAATCCAGGCACCAATGAAAAACGGGGAGCTCAGCTCCCCGTTTTTCATTCTGCGTGTTCAATCAGCCAAAGCGTGCCAGCAGCTCCGCCATACCGGGCGAAGGCACCATTTTGCCTGGGTTGTAGAACGGCGAAAGAACCTTCAGCAGGCGCGTGCGGCTGGCCTTGGAGATCTTGGCCTTGAGCACCTTCTGACGCTCGATGGAGCGTCCGCGCTCTTCCGCTGTCATGGACTCACGGTCGACGCCATTGAGGTAGGCCGCCACCTTCGCGGTATGGCTACCGATATGCTTGACCGCAAAGGCGAAGGCCCAGATCCGGTACAGGTAGGCAAACGGGCCGCTGCCATAAAGCGCCTTGTAGGCCTGGAAACAGACCTCGCGATGTTCGAACTCTTCGGCCAGGTGCCATTTCCACAAATCCACGGCTTCCTGGTCGGCCCCCTCCAGGTACTCCTCGAGCTCCTCGAAGAACACCTGCCCGGCGGACGAGCCCATGGCCTCAAAGCCTTCGCAATAGGCCACATTGAAGCGCAACGACTTGTTGGCAAGGAAGCTGGCGTAGTCGTCGCGGTAGGGCTTCTCCAGCTCCTGCATGCCAGCATAGCCCGACTTGTAGAGCATTTTGTTGAAGGCCACGTGCTGCTTGCAGTGCTGCACTTCCTGTTTGTTGAAGATCTCGATGTCCTCGCGCAGCGCCTGGTGCTCATCGCCCAATGCGTCCTTGACCCGCATCATCACCTTCACCAGAAACGGCTCGATGTGAGCCGGCACCGTGGAGAAGGCGTTATAGCTCTGGGCGAACTCGCGGACGGGCGCCCAATGCGGGCGAATGCTGGAAAAATCGAAACCGGGTAGGCGGACTTTCATCCCACTGTTCCTCTTGTTGTCATGTGATACATCCGGCACAGCGCCGAATGTTCGTCAGTTCATGGCGTGACACTGAACTGATGGAATAAATGACTATTCATCAGTTGTATGCTCATAGCTGCTCCACGTCAATCAGCGTGGCGACGATCGGTTGCCGGGTCAGCCCCGACCCCAACGGCGTAGGTCCTCGACGAAGGCCGCCGGACTTTCCATGGCAGCAAAATGCCCGCCCTCCTCCAGGCTGCTCCAGCTCGCCAGGTTGTAGACCAGCTCCACTCGACTGCGCGGCGGCGCCGGCGACAGCGCATCCCCGGTGCATTCGAGGAAGTGGGTGGGAACCTCGCAGCGCTTGCCTTCGGGCAGCAGGGTAAAGCCGTCCTTGACCACACCCGGATAGAACCAGGTGGCACTGGCGAAACTGCCGGTCATTACATAGATCAGGATGTTGGTCAGCAGGCTGTCTAGGCTGAATACCGCGTCGAAGGGACGCTGGCGCAGGTCTGCCCAATCATGGAACCGTTCCAGGATCCAGGCGGCCTGGCCCATGGGGTTATCGGCGGTGGCCCAGGCAATGGACTGCGGCTTGGTCATCTGCACTGCGGCATAGCCGCTGTAGCCGCGCTGGGCACCTTCGGCCCGCGCCTGCCAGGCTTTCTCGGCATCATCCTGTGGCGGTACCAGAGAGCGGAAGCCGAGCATGTTGAGGTGGATGGCCTCGACATGGGTGCCATGATCCAGCCCCAGCCAGGAGGTCACTATGGCCCCCCAGTCGCCGCCTTGGGCGCGGTAACGGGGGTAGCCAAGCACCTCGGTCATCAATTTGTTCCACAGCGCGGCTGTCTGGCGCTGGGAAGTGACCCCGGCCGGTTTTCCGCTGAAACCGAACCCCGGCAGGCTGGGGATCACGAGGTCGTAGGCATCCTCGGCCTTGCCACCATGGCGTGACGGATAAGCCAGCGGTTCGATGGACTGCCAGAATTCAAAGTGCGACCCCGGCCAGCCGTGGGTCAGCAGCAGCGGCCGACGCCCCTCGGCCTCACCCTTCACATGGACGAAATGCACCAACTGGCCGTCGATCTCCACTTGGAACTGCGGATAGCGGTTGAGCACCTCCATGCAGGCCTGCCAGTCGAACTTCTCGAGCCAATAGCGCTGCAATCCAGCAAGGAAGTCGGCATCGCAACCCAGGGACCAGCCGGCTCCGGCGGGAGCAGGCGGCAAACGGCAATCGGCAACCTTGGCAATGACGCGATCGATCTCGTTACGCGTCCACTCGACCTGAAAACTCTTCATTTTTATTCTCTGCCTGTTCAGGGATGGGTAATAGCTGCCGGAGCAGCCTCGGCGATCAGGACCAGGACCAGTCCGGGTCGCGTTTTTCCAGGTAGGCCTTACGTGCTTCCTGAGAGTCGTTATAGCGCGTCACCCGGCCGGTATAGTCCTGCTCGATGCGGTAGCCCTCCTTCAGCGGCAGGTCTTCCACCCGACTCAGGGACTCCTTACCCAGACGAAGGCCGATGGGGCTGTTGCGCGCGACCTGCGCCGCCAGTTCCATGGCGGCGCCCATCAGCTGCGCCGGCGGCACCACGGCTTCCACCGCGCCCAGACGGTAGAACTCTTGGGCTGGTACCGCCTCACCGGTGAAGAACATGCGCCGGGTCTTGAACGGTCCGACCAGACGCTGCAGATGACGGGCGCCGCCCAGCACGCCGGCCTTAATTTCGGGCACGGAGAAACTGGCGTTCTCCGAGCAGACGATCATGTCGCAGCTGGCTACCAGCACCAGCCCGGCGCCGATGGCCTTGCCATTGACCGCGGCGATCACCGGCAGCGGGCATTCGAGAATGGCCCAGAAGCATTCGCGCACCACGGCGCCCGGGTCCAACAAATCAATGCTGCTGTCGTCCTCGACCAACTGGCGGGCGTGACGGCGCGTCGAGTCATTGAGGTCGATGCCGGCGCAGAAGATCTTCTCCCCCGGTGCGGTGAACACGATCACGCTGGCTTCGGTTGAACGCCCCAGAGCATTGAAGGTGGCGGTGAGCTCGCGAATGGCCACCGAGTCCAATGCGTTAACCGGCGCACGATCAAGAGTAACGGTGGCGATGCGCTCGCGGATCTCGACCCGCACATGGCGCATTTCGGGCAGATTGGCAGGAATATTCATGCGTGGAATTCTCCGTTAATCAGGCCGGCGGCCTGCTTGTCGTGGGGGACGGTCAGACGCAGTCAGCCGTGCCCAGAATCATGGTTGCCTGGCTGGACAGGGTTCCGCCGTTGGCATGGGCCAGCGCCAGGCGAGCGCCCGCCACCTGGCGAGCACCGGCCTGGCCGCGCAGCTGCAGGCAGGACTCGACCAGGGTAAACAGCCCGTACATGCCGGGATGGCAGCACGACAGGCCGCCACCGTTGGTATTCACCGGCAGCGAGCCACCTGGGCCGATGTTGCCGCCAGACACGAAGCGCCCTCCCTCGCCTTTGGGGCAGAAGCCCAGGTCTTCGAGGAAGAGGATGGTGTTGATCGTGAAGGCGTCGTAGAGCTGCACCACATCGATGTCCTGCGGACCAACGCCGGCAATCGCATAAGCACGCTGGCCCGATTCACGGGCAGCGGTGACAGTCAGGTCACGGGACTGATCGACGCCCGAATACCAGGTGGCGGCAGCCGCCCCCAATACATGGATGGGCTGGGCATGCAGGTCACGGGCGCGGTCGGCGCGGGTCAGCACGATGGCAGCGGCGCCGTCGGTAACCAGGCAGCAGTCACGCACGCTGAGTGGGTCGGAGACCATCCGCGCCTTCAGGCAGTCCTCGATGGTCAGCTCGTCGCGGGCGAAGGCTTCGGGGTTCAGCCGGGCCCAATTGCGCGCGGCCACCGCCACTTCGGCCAAGTGCTCGCGGGTGGTGCCGTACTCGTGCATATGCCGCGACGCGGCCAGGGCGTAGGACGACAGGGGGGTCAGCGGCTTGTAGGGCTTCTCATAGGGCGACGGCAAGCGCATCGACACCAGCCCCCCGGACGCGGTGCGCTGATTGCTGCCATAGATGATCAGCGCCGTGTCGCAGTAACCCGCCTCCAGCATCAGGCTGGCCGTTATCACATGGGAATGGAAAGCCGAACCGCCGGTACGGTTGTTCTCGGTGAAGCGCGGGGTGATACCCAGATATTCCGCAGCACTCAGCCCGGACAATGCATCGTCCGGGGTGCAGACGAACAGCGCATCGACCTCGGCCAGCTTCAGGTTGGCGTCTTTCAGCGCCAGCACTGCCGCCTGCGCGGCCAGGTCCAAGGGACGCATGCCGGGGGATTCGCCCATGCCATAGGTGGCTGCGCCGACTATGGCCACGCGGCCACGAGGAAACTGCTCCATTGCCCTACTCCGCTGGCGACCTTTCGAGGGGACGCATTGTTCTGGACTCGATTCACATAACTAACATAGTATCAGTTAAAGACTAAGCTACCCCATGCCAGTAGACGGTGCAAGCCGCACCTGGAACGGGACATATGTCTAGCTTTCAGTTTTCATGACGGACAAGGCCATTGCATGAGCGAGTTATCCAGTAATCTCCCGCCCCTCTGTGCAGCGCGCCCCGAATGGGTCGAGCGGGCCCTGGCACAGCCCGGGCGCTCGCACTTCATCGACGCCAATGGCGCCCGCCTGCACTTTCTGTCCTGGGGATTCGAGGACACGCACAAGCCCACGCTGCTGTTCGTCCATGGCTTTCGTGGCCACGCCCATTGGTGGGACTTCATCGCCCCCTGGTTCGCCGAGGAGTACCGGGTGGTGGCCATGGACCTCTCCGGCATGGGCGACAGCGCGCACCGCGCGCAGTACGACGCCAACAGCCTGGGGCGTGACATTGCCGCCATCGCGGAGCACATCAGCGATTCGCCGGTAATCGCCGTCGGGCACAGCTATGGCGGCTCGCGCCTGCTGCGCGCCTGTGGCGAGAGACCCGAACTGTTCCAGCGCCTGGTGATTGTCGACAGCTATGTGGTGTTCGAGGGAGAGAGCCTGCCCTCCGAGCCCATCAAGGTTCGCGGCGACCACGAGTACCCGGACCTCGCCAGCGGCGCCGCGCGCTTTCGCCTGATACCCGCGCAGCCGGATGCGCTGCCATGCCTGGTGGAACATGTGGCCAGTCATTCCCTGCGGCGCCATGGCGAAGGCTGGCGCTGGAAGTTCGACATCGGCCTGCCGCCGGGTGGCGCCCGCGAGAGCGATGGCGGGCAAATGCTGGCACGCGTGACGCGCCCCGTTGACTACCTCTATGGCGAGCACAGCGTGGTGGTCGACCGCCAGCGCGCCGAGCGCATCGTCCAGGCCCTGCCTCATGCCCGCGGCCCCATCGCCATTCCAGCTGGCCATCATCACCTGATGTTCGACCAGCCCCTGACCCTGATCAGCACCCTGCGCGCGCTCCTCGCCACGCAACCTTGAAGACCACAGGAAGACCAAGATGGCCATCGACTACGAAAAACTCCTCGACCTGCAGATCCCGGACACCCAGCAGTCCTACAACCACAAGGACAGCATCCTCTATGCCCTGAGCCTGGGTTACGCCAGCGATCCGCTGGACACCCGGCAGCTGCCCCTGGTCTACGAGGCCGATCTGCACGCCGTGCCAACCATGGGCGTGGTCCTCGCTCACCCCGGCTACTGGCCCAGAACCATGAATACCGGCCTGGACTGGGTGCGCATCGTCCACGCCGAACAGGGCCTGACCCTGCACAAGCCGCTACCGGCTGAAGCGCAAGTGATCGGCAAGTCACGCGTGGTGGACATCATCGACAAGGGTGCCGACAAGGGCGCGCTGATCACCTATGAGCGCCGCATCCTGGAGCGCAGCACCGGCGAACCGCTGTGCACCATCACCCAGACCATGCTCGCCCGTGGTGACGGCGGCTTTGGTGGCCCGCAACGCAGCGTCGCGCCACCGCCGGCGGTACCGGAGCGGCCCGCCGACCACTGTGTGGACCTGCCGAGCCTGCCAAACATGGCCCTGCTCTACCGACTCAACGGCGACTGGAACCCGCTGCACGCCGACCCGGAAGTGGCGCGCAAGGCTGGTTTCGAGCGGCCCATCCTGCATGGCCTGGCCACCTGGGGCATCGCCGGGCGCGCCATCATGCAGGCGGTGTGCGAGTTCGACGGCAGCCGCATCGCCTCGATCTTCGGCCGATTCACCGCACCCGCCTATCCGGGCGAAACCTTCCGCAGCGAAATCTGGGTCGACGGCAACACCGTGGCCTTCCGCGTTCGGGCCGTGGAGCGCGACGTCATCGTCATCAATAACGGCCGCGTCGAACTGCGCGACTGAACCGGAGAAGCCCCCATGACACCCAAGGACATCCAGCTGGACGGCAAGGTGGCATTTATCACTGGCGGCGCCGGCGGCATAGGCGCGGGGATCGCCCGCAACCTGGCCAATTTCGGCGCTTTGGTAGCCATTGCCGATATCGACGTGGAAGGTGGCGAGCGGCTGGTGGCCGATATTCGCGAACAGGGCGGTGACGCCCTGTTCCTGCAGACCGACGTCAACCACACTGAGCAGATCAGTGCCGCTGTCGAACAGACGGCTCGCCACTTCGGCCGTCTCGACATTCTGGTGAACAACGCAGGCGGCGTGCGGCGCACAGCTTTTCTGGAACAGACCGAAAAGAGCTGGCGCAAGCACATCGACTTCAATCTGATCAGCACCCTGACCGCGACGCAGGCAGCGGCCAAGGTCATGGTCAAATTCGGCCGCGGCGGCACCATCATCAACATCGCCAGCAGCGAGGGCCTGCGGGCCGCGCCGGGCTTCGCCGTGTATGCGGCCTGCAAGGCAGGGATGATCAGTTTCACCCGCTCTATGGCGCTGGAGCTGGCCGAGCACAATATCCGCGTGCACGCCCTGGCCCCGGACATGATCCTCACGCCTGGCCATGCCCCCTACTTCGAAGCGGCGGGCGAAGCCGGGCGCGCCGCCCGCGACCGCTACATTCCCATGGGGCGTGTCGGTTCTACAGATGAACTGGCGGGAGTGGTGATATTCCTGGTGTCCAACCTGGCGACTTTCGTCACCGGACTGACCCTGCCGGTGGACGGCGGTGCTATTGCCTCCAGCGGCTGGACACGCTCACCGGTTACCGGGGCCTGGGACCTCTATCACGCACCGGAGTGACCCTCCGCGCAGGTCGGCCCCCTGCTTGGCCGACCTGCGCCACTTCTGCCCATCCCCCTCACTGCCATCAAAGCTGAGACGCAGGCAGCGTCACCACCAACCCATCCAGCGCCTCGCTCAACACCACCTGACAAGCCAGTCGGCTGCTCGGCAGTACGTGCAAGGCGCCATCCAGCATCAACCGCTCATCCTCTGCCGGCTCCGGCAAGGCTTCGGCCCAGGCGCCCTCGATATAACAGTGACAAGTGGCGCAGGAGCAGCTGCCTCCGCAGTCGCCGAGGATCCCCGGGACCAAATTGGCCTGGGCTGCCTGCATCAGTGACTGACCACTGTGCGCCTCAATTCGGCGCGGGGAACCATCGTGCTGGATGAAGGTAATGGTCGGCATGGGAAATCCTGTCTTGGGCTGTTGTTTTTTCGTTCCTCGCAAGTAATATAACTAAATATTCGCCAGCTTTTAAAGCTAACCATCAGACAAATAAGCACCCAGAAAAGGAATAAGTGACCAACAGCCAGCAACGCCGGTGAACCACTAGGGTTATCCATCACAACAACAAGACGAGGGATCCATCATGACCGCTCCACTCAGCGAGCTTCCGAGCCACGTACCGGCCGATCTGGTTCGCCACTTTGATCTCTATGCGCCCATCGAGAGCGCTGACGACTACCAGACCTGGTTCACCAAACTGCAGGCGGCAGGCACGCCTGACATCTTCTGGACCCGGCACAACGGCGGCCACTGGGTGGTGACGCGGGGCGAAGACTTCGAGCACGTTCTGAAGAATCCCGAGACCTATTCGTCGCGCGTCAATGTGGTGCCGCGCGAGCGGCTCATGCCCATCGTCATCAAGCCGATCCAGCTGGACCCACCCGACCATACCCGCTATCGCAACCTGCTCATTCCGGCATTCTCGCCCAAGGCGGTGGTGCCTCTGGGTGAAAAAGCGCGGGCGCTGACCATCGAGCTGATGGAGGGGTTTCACAGCCGTGGCCAATGCGAATTCGTCTCCGAGTTCGCCCGCCGCCTGCCGATCGGAATTTTCATGGACATGGTCGCGCTACCCGCGGCCGATCGAGAGCAGTTGCTGGAGTGGGTGGACGAAATGATTCGACCCACTCAGGTGGACAGCCTGGAGGCCGGCAACCAGTTGATGCAATACGCGTTCAACAAACTCCAGGAGCGGCGCGCCGAACCCGGCAGCGACCTGCTCTCGGTACTGACCCAGGCCCAAGTGGACGGCAAGCTCCTGGAAGACGAAGAGCTGATTGGCATGTTCTTCCTCCTGTTGCTGGGGGGACTGGACACGGTGGCCGCCATGCTCAGCTTCATCGTCCGCCATCTGGCCTCCCATCCCGAGGCACGCCGCGAGCTGATTGAGCACCCCGAGCGAATTCCCGCTGCAGCAGAGGAGCTGATGCGGCGCTTCCCCATTTCCACCCTGGTGCGAGTAGTCACTCAGGATCACGACTACAAGGGCATCGCTTTCCGTGAAGGCGACCTGGTACTGATGCAGACCTCCGCGCACAGCGTCGACGATCGTTTGTTCAACCAACCACTGGCAGTGGACTTCGAGCGCAAAGTGGTGTTCCACGGCACGTTCGGCAGCGGTGCGCACCGCTGCATCGGCTCAATGCTGGCGCGCATCGAAGTGCGCGTATTCCTCGAAGAGTGGCTCAAGCGCATTCCCGAATTCCGCCTCAAACCCGATCAATCCTTGCGCGTCGAGCCTGGCATGGTGGTGGCCATGCCGCACCTGGAGCTCCAGTGGGATGTCGCCACCAGCCGCCCCTGATCCCTACCCGATAACAACAAGAGGACATACCCATGACCACATCAAATTTGCAGGGCAAGGTTGCCGTAGTCACCGGCGGGGCGCTCGGCCTGGGTCGCCAGGTCACCGCCCAGTTGCTGGAGCAGCGCGCGCGGGTCGCCATCCTCGGCCGTACCGCCGCAACCCTGCAGCGCGCCGCCGACGAACTGGGCGAGCACGTGCTGCCCGTGGTGGCGGACGTCGCTGACCCGCAGCAGGTGCGAGACGCCTTCGCCAAGATCGTCGCGGCGTTCGGTGGCGTCGATATCCTGGTCAACAACGCCGCCGTCTATAAAGCCTTCTCCCTGGATGAGGCCAGCGACGAAGAGCTGCAAACCACCTTCGCGGTGAACGTGCTCGGCCCGACTTACTGCATTCGCGAGGCGATCCCCCTGATGCGCCAGCGCGGTGGTGGTGACATCGTCAACGTTTCATCAGACTCGGCGCGCGCTCCCTTCCCACTCCTGACCGCCTACGCCGCCTCCAAAGGTGCGCTGGAAACCCTCTCCGCCGGACTTCGCAACGAACTCCGGGCGGACGGCATCCGGGTCACGGTACTCCGCTCCGGGCACATGGACGGTGACAACACCAGCGTGCTCACCTGGCCCGAAGGCCGCCTGCAAAGTTTCCTCAAAGCCATCGAGCTTTCCGGGCATGGCCGCTTCGTGGGTGCAGGCATGGCGCCGCAAACCGTTGCCAGGGCATTGGTCTCGGCTATCACCCTGCCACGTGAGGCGAATATCGACTGCCTCGAGGTGCGCCCGGCCTGACGAGCAGCATCTTCGATCGCCCCGTACGGGGCAGAGCCCGCTTCATGCAGCTAGCCGGATCGTCCGATCGAATATCCAGAGGAAAGTACAGATGAACAAGGAATTGCTGATCATCACCGGCCTCGGCGCGATGGGCCTTGCCTGCGCCCGCCGACTGGGCACGGGCCGCCATCTGCTGCTGGTGGACAACTCCAGTAAGCGACTGCGAGAGGCCGAACAGGCACTAAGCGAGGACGGCCACAGCATCGAGAGCCTCGTACTCGACCTCGGTGCCAGCGATGCGGCACAACGCCTTGGCGGCCGGATCGAGGCCTTGGGCGCATCGCTGCGCCTACTGCTGCACACGGCGGCGGTATCGCCCACCCAGGCCAGCGCGCGAACCATCTACCAGGTCAATCTGGAAGGCACCGCACGCCTGCTGGAACAGTTGACGCCCTATTTGGCCCCCGGCTCAGTGGGCGTGGTGATCGCCAGCATGGCCGGCCAGTTCGTCAGTCTGACGCCGGAGCAGGAACAGGCCCTGGCGAGCGCCCCCACGCAGTCACTCGTTGCATTGGCAGCCGGCTGGCAAGGCTCGGAAGACACCAACCAGGCCTACATGGTCGCCAAGCGTGGTAACCAGCTGCGCGTCGAAGTCGAGGCGTTGCGCTGGGCCACGCGTGGCGCACGGCTGGTCTCGATCAGCCCCGGCATTATCTCCACCGCCCAGGGCCGCCAGGAGGTGGCCGAACAACCCCAGGTTGCGCAACTGGTACGCGACTGCCCGGTTGGCCGCATCGGCACGCCAGACGACATCGCCGCATGCGTAGAGTGGCTGGCGAGTCCCGCTGCGGGCTTCGTCACCGGCACCGACCTGCGCATCGACGGGGGCAGCATCGCGGCGCTGCGCTGGGCCTCCGAGCGATGAGCACCCGTAGGTACTTTGCTGGCAGAATGTCGTACGCCACATAACGTTATTCAGAAGCAGAAGGCATTTCATGTCCGTCAAACTCAGAGGGCGACCCCGCAAGGAGCTCGACATAGCCCTTTTAGAGGCCGCAGCCGCCGAATTCCTCGAACATGGCTACACCGATGCCAATATCGAACGTATCGCCGCCGCGGGCAACACCAGCAAACCAGCGCTATACCGCCGCTACCCGAGTAAGGAAGCGCTGTTCGAGGCGACCCTGAGCCACCTGGCGAAGGATTTCGAGCTGGATCTAAGCTTCCTAAACCCGACCCGACCTGTTGAAGATGCCCTCTACGATCTGGCCAGGCTGTTCTACGACAAACTGGGCTCGGCCAAGGTGATTTCCATGACCCGCCTGAGCGCCTTTACCAGCACCCGCTTCCCCGAGCTGATCCTGGCCTACCGCGCCGAGGTGATGAAAGGCTTCATGGGTCCCCTGACTGCCTACTTCCAATGGCTCCACGACCAGGAAGTGGTGCGCATGCGGGACACCCTGGACGCGGCCATCATTTTCACTACCCTCACCGGCCGCCCCCATGAGCGGTTGATGGGGGTGGTGATGCCCGAGGAGAAAGTGGAGCCGCATCTTCGCGAGCTCGTGCGGTTCTTCCTTGCCGGATATGCACCGGAAAAATCTCTGACGTAGTAGATTGGCTTAGAGCCGGTGAAGGCCGACAAGACACATCACGGCTGCCCTGTTCGCTGCTCTTCACTCTGCTCAGCGCCAACCGGTTACCGACGCTTTCCTACCTGATCACGCCTGCCTCTCGCAACACCACCAGTTCGCTTTCTCCTACGCCGATTTCCCGAAGCACTTCATCCGTGTGCTGTCCGAAGCCGGGCCCTATGCGCAGCTCACCCACGGGGCGCTCGTCGAACTGGGCGGGCGACACCCCCGTCAGGTAGCTGTCCGCCACCGGACTGACAAAGCCATTCTCCAGCGCCTGGGCATCGGCCAGCACCTCCGCCGGGTTCTGCACGGGCGCCCAGACGCCTTCCAGGCTCGCCAGGCGCGCACACCAGTCGGCATAGTCGCGGCCAGCGAAAACCTCGTTCAGAACGGCAATCAGCGCGCGCGAATTGATGTGCCGCGCGCGGGCATCGACGAAGCGCGGATCCTCCAGCAGTTCTGGCCGCTCGATGTGGGCGACGAAGTCCGGCCACCACTTGTCCATCAGCAGGCACAGGCTGATCCAGCGACCGTCGCGGGTGCGGTAATTGTTGGCCAGGGCGAAGTCGCTGTCCGCCTGCGACTGCACGGGGATAGTTGCCGCGCCGATGCTGGTCGCCAGCAAGGATTGCGACATCAGGTAAGTCCCCACCATGTACAGCGCGTTGTCCACCACCGCCCCCTGCCCGGTGCGCTCGCGACGGAACAACGCGGCCGCGACGGCGCCGGCCAGGGTGACGCCACCGGTGAGGTCACCGATCGAGCCAGGCTGGCGCGGCGGCGCCTCCCCCGGTAGCGTCTGACCGTTGGCGGCGCCCGCGCGGCACCAGGCCGACGGGTAATCGAACCCGCCGTCATTGGCCATGGCCCCGTGCAGCCCGTAGCCAGTACCACGGGCATATATCAACCTAGGATTGCGCGCGAGCAGGTCGGCCGCTTCAATACCGAGCTTCTGCCGGGCATCTGCACGCAGGTTGGTAAGAAAAACGTCGGCGCCGTCGATCAGCTGGTACAGCTGTTCGCGACCCGCCGCCTGAGTCAGGTCCAGGGCAATGCCGCGTTTGCCTCGATTGGCCGCCTCGAAGAAAGGGTTGATCACGCCGTCTGCACCTGGCAACTTCATATGCCGCGAGGCATCACCGCCCTGGGCGCGCTCCACCTTGATCACATCCGCGCCCCAGTCGGCCAGCACCATGCCGGCAGCTGGCACGAAGGTGTGCTCGGCCACCTCGATCACTCTTACTCCATTCATTACGTCATACATGACATGTCCTCGCAGGTTGGTGGCAACCGATTCAGCCGATGGGATAGGTGATGGATTTCTCCAGCAGGAATTCGTTGAGCCAGTCCTTGCCTAACTCCCGACCGATACCCGAATGCTTGTAGCCGCCGAAGGGAGCCTTAACGAAGAAGTCCCCGGTGCCACCGTTGATGGACACGCCACCGGTGCGCAGCCTGAGCGCCATCCGGTAAGCGGTGGCACGATCAGCGGACATGACGGCGCCACTGAGGCCGAACTTCGAGTCATTGGCCATACGGATGGCCTCTTCGTCGCTGTCGAAACCGATCACCACGCCGATGGGACCGAACACTTCCTCCTGGGCCAGCCGCGAGGCGTTATCGACGTTATCGAACAGGGTTGGCTCGTGGAAGAAGCCACGCTCCAGATGCGCCGGCCGCCGACCGCCAGCCACCAGGGTGGCCCCGGCATCGAGACCGATCTGAACGTACTGCTCGGTCTTCTGCCGCGCGCTTTCGCGGATCAACGGCCCGACCATCACACTGGGGTCGGCGGGGTTGCCAATCTTGAACTGGCTGAGCACTGCTTTGACCGTCTCGACGAAGGCCGGGCGGATCGAGTTGTGCACCAGGTAGCGGGTCAGCAATGCGCAACCCTGGCCAGCATGCATGGACATGCTGAAGGCGGCGGTGCCGGCAGCCTTCAGTAGATCGGCGTCGTGCCGGACAATCATTGCCGACTTGCCCCCCAGCTCCAGGTGGACCTTCTTCAGGGTGCCGGCGGACTGGTGCAGGATCGCCTGCCCTACCTTGTCCGAGCCGGTGAAGGTGACGAGGTCCACTCGCGGGTCCTCAGTCAGCATCGCGCCGACTTCAGGCCCGCCGTTGACCACACTGAGCACACCGCGCGGCAGCTCGGCCTCGACAATCACCTCACCGAGCAGCAGGGCCGAGAACGGGGTGAACTGCGATGGCTTGATGACCACCGTGTTACCAGTCAGCAAGGCCGGCACGGCCTTCACAATATTCAGCAGGAACGGATAGTTGTACGGGGTGATGCCCACCACCACGCCGTAGGGTTCCTGAACCACCATGCCGGCGGCGAGGATGTCGCCGCCGGCCGGATCGAAGGGATTGGGCTTTAGCTCGATGGGCGTGCCGTGGGGCTGCAGCTTCTCCGCCAGACCGATGGCGTAGTCGATAGCTTCAATGGCGCCCTTGAACTGAGCGCTGTTCAGCAGCAATTGGGCCGCGCCCACTTCGGCGATCAGCAGCTGCTTGATGCGCTCCTCGCGAGCCAGAATCGCCGCCCGCAGGCGCTTCACCGCCGTGATCCGCTCGGCCATCGGCAGGGTCGGCCAGGGGCCATCGTCGAACGCCTGGCGCGCCGCGGCCAGGGCCAGCTCCAGTTCGGCTCGGCCGGCCAGGGGCGCTTCGCCAATAATCTCCTCGGTGGCCGGGTTGATAATGGGCTCGTACCCTTGAGTCGGCAGCACCCATTCGCCATCGATATAAAAGGATTTGATATCAGTGAAAGGAACGCTCATTGCTGCTGACCCTCAAGTTCGTGAAATTCCGGTTGGTGCTGCGCTGCTTCGGTCTCGCGCCTCTTGGCGTCCGCCTGGATGATTTCAGCCGCACGCAGGGCGATGGCCATGGTCGGGGCATTGGTATTTCCCGAGGGCAGCGTCGGCATGATCGAGGTATCCACCACCCGCACGCCCTCCACACCGCGCACCCGCAGTTCGGGATCCACCACCGAATCGGCGTCGCCGCCCATGCGACAGGTGCCGGCCACGTGGTAGGCGGTCCGGCCGATGCGCAAGGCCGCTTCGAGCAACTGCTCGTCGCTGTGGTACTGCGGGCCGGGCACCAGCTCCTCGACCACCAGCGGTGCCAATGCCGGCTGCGCGACCAGCTTGCGGATCCAGCGAATCACGGCCACGGCGGCATCGCGGTCGGCCTGTGCCGCCAGGTAGTTGGCCTTGATCGCCGGAGCGACGTCGGGATCGGCGCTGCGGATCGTCAGTTCGCCCTGGCTCTCGGGACGGGTGAAGTAGCTGTAGAAGGTCAGGCCATGCTCCTTCTCAGGTACCACCTGGTTGGTCTTCGCCACCGTCAGGGAATGCAGGCTGACGCCGATCTGCGCATCAGCGCGCTCGACCTCCGGACGCGTCTTGACGAAGCCGCCCGCCTCGTGGGCAGCGTGGCTGAGCGGACCGCTGCTGGCTGTGAAGTACTGCCACAGCGAACCCAGC
Organism: Aquipseudomonas ullengensis; assembly: GCF_014174475.1. Taxonomy (GTDB): domain Bacteria; phylum Pseudomonadota; class Gammaproteobacteria; order Pseudomonadales; family Pseudomonadaceae; genus Aquipseudomonas; species Aquipseudomonas ullengensis. The sequence continues at coordinate 129,491 of NZ_JACJUD010000008.1, read as the reverse complement.
AGGCCAAGGCCACGGAAGGCCGGGTTGTGGCTGCCGCTGCGCACCCGGTATTGCAGAGGCAGGCAGACGTGCTCACGCAGGTTCCTGCCAACCTGCGCACGGTCGGCGACCACGCCAATGCCATGCTCGCGCAGTAACGCCGCCGGGCCGACACCGGAAAGTTGCAACAGCTTTGGCGACTCGATGGCACCGGCGCTGAGAATCACCTCGTGACCGATGCCGACCTCCCGCATGCCACGCTTGCCCCTGAGGCTGACGCTGGTAGCACGCCCCCCGTGGAAGTTGATCTTCAGCACATTAGTGGCGGTCAACACGGTGAGATTGGTGCGCGCGCGGATGGGCTGCAGAAACGCCCGTGCAGTACTGAAACGCTGGCCGCGCCAGGTGTTCTGGGGCTGATAGCCGAAGGCACCACTCTCTACCGTGGCGACATCATTGGTGTCCGCAACCCGTGGTATACCGCACTGTTCTGCGGCGCCAATCACCGCCTCGCACAGCGGCGAGCCCGCTGGATGGATGCTGACCTTGAGCGGGCCGCCGGCCCCGCGCCACTGCGCCGCGCCAAGCTGGTGATCTTCCAGCGCAACGAACTGCCGACCGATGTCCTGCCAGCCCCAGCCGGTGCAGCCAGCAGCTTCCCAGGCGTCGTAGTCGGCCGGTGTGCCACGCACGTAGACCATGCCGTTGATCGAACTGGAGCCGCCCAAAGTACGGCCTTTCAGCCACAGCTCCTCGGGCTGACCAGTGCCCGGATCAATCTGGTAATCCCAGACATGCTTGTTACCCGCGACCAACAATTTGCCGATGCCGCGCGGCATTCTGATCATCGGGTCAGTGTCGGCGGGGCCGCTCTCGACCAACAGAACCGAAACCCCTGGATCGGCGGACAACCGGTTGGCCAGCACGCAACCGGCCGAGCCCGCGCCCACGATGATGTAGTCATATTGCTCTTGCATGGCAGGCACCTGATTGTTGTTGTTTTACGTTACCGCTAAGTAACATATCATCAGTTTTATGCCTTCGCCAATGCCTTTCCACGAACAGGCTAGGGAATCACTCAGGCCCTTCCGGACTGCGCTCCCAGAGCACCTCTTTCTCAGTCGGCGCGGCCACCTCGCCCTCCATCCAGTAGAGGATCTCGAAGTAATCCTGTTTCAGTTCGTCCTTGAGAACCTCCGCCCGCGGCTTGACCCTGACCACATACATACCCTGCAGGTTCTGGTGATCCAGTGCGCGCCAAGTCTGCTCATCCTTGAGGAGGCGATAAGTGTGGCCTTCCAGGGCCGCGATCACTGCCGTCGACTCCGTCGTGCCGGCGCGTACCGCCGCGTCGGCCCATTGCCGAACAATGCCGTAGGCCGAGGCGGCGGCACTGGAGGGGTAACTCTGGTAGCGACCGCTGTAGTCGGCGACGAAGCGCTTGCCGCTCGGGTTGCCCTCGCGCTCAGGCACCCGCCAGGTCCAGGTGTCAGTACCGATCACGCCACTCATCAAGGCTGGCCCGGCCTGGTCGACCACGTCCTGATTGAGGTTGGGTACCACCACCTGCATGCGTTTCTTCAGCCCCAGGTGATCCACCATGCGCATGGCGTTCACCACGTCCGTGCCATACAGCATCAGGATCAGCACCTCGGTCTTGCTTTGGGCGGCTTGCTTGAGCGCTTCGCGGTAGTGGCGCTGACTGGACAGGTCACGACTACGTGAGGCCTCGCCCAGGTCGCTGCTCCGGCCATTGGGGATAACAGTGTCGCTGGTGATGATGAAGTAGCGTTTTCCCGGCAGTGTGGTCTCCAGGTACTCCATCAGCAGGTTATTGGCCATCCGGGCACTCGCCCCTTCCCGGAACAAGAAGGCGTGACCGGCGCGACCCGTCACCCGATTGGAGTAGGCGGTGGGCACGAAGTACGGCAAGTGCAATTGCCGGGCACGTTCGCCGGCGGCTATGACCTCGTCACTGGAGGCACCGCCCATTAGCATCACGGCGCCGTCGGCCGCCAGGCGCTCGACGTTCTGCACCGCCCGATCGGGCATGGCGCCGCTGTTCCGGCTGACCAGTTTGAGCTGCCGGCCCAGGACGCCGCCTTCGCGATTGATCTCCTCCACCGCCATCAGTGCCCCGCGCTTTTGCGACAACCCCTCCCACTTGTAGCTTCCAGTACTGGGATAGCTGAGCCCGATCACCAGGGGCTCTGCGGCGAACGCCTGGAATTGCAGGCAAAAAAAAGCCAATGCGGCGACCAGGACTCTCATGTCCGTCTCCTTGAAGGTTTTGTGCTGATCGTTACTGCGTATGCAGAGGGTGCTCCCACCTGATCATGTGGCGGAGCACCAATCCAGGCGTCACTCGCGCGACAACAGCACCGCACCGGCCAGCGGGCCGCCGCCATTGCTGGCCATGGCCAGTTTCGGATTGCCCGGAACCTGGCGTGCCTCGCCCTCGCCACGTAGCTGCACCACGGCCTCGTGCACATGACCGAGGCCGTGCAGGCGACCGGCCGAAAGTTGACCGCCGTGGGTAGACAGGGGCAATTCGCCATCGAGTGCAATGCGCTGGCCACCCTCGACGAACGCCGCCGCCTCACCTCGACCGCAGAAGCCCAACCCCTCAAGCCACAGCAGCGAGAGGAAGCTGAAGCCGTCATAGAGTTCAGCCAAATCGACATCCGCCGGTTTGTAATCCGTGCGGCTCCACAGGCGTTTACCGCAGGCCTCGGCACTGTAACGAGTCAGATCGTCCATCTGATCCCAAGCATCACGACCACTGAACGGGCCGCAGATGGATTCGACGAATACCGGCTTGCTGCGCAGATCCGCTGCGGTGTCACGGTGCGAGATGATCAGCACGGTGGAGCCGTCCACCGGCACGTCGCAGTCGAACAGGCACAGCGGCGTGGAAATCATCCGCGCCTCCATGTACTGGTCAAGACTGAGCGGATCGCGGTAAACCGCCTTGGGGTTGAGCATGGCGTTACGCCGGGCGTTCAGGGCAATGGCCGCCAACTGCTCGCGACGGACCCCAAACTCATGGAAGTAACGGCTGGCGGCCAGGGCCACCCAGTTGGCTGCGGACGTAGCCTGGAACGGCACCAGAAACTCAGCGAAGCCGGATACCCGCTGCGCGCCCCCACCCACGGTGCTGGAGCGCACCCCTTGGGCCATGGCGCTGGATTCGGTCATGGTGCGAAAGCACAGGACGTGACGCGCCTGGCCCGAGGACACAGCCATGCAGGCATTGATCAGGGCACTCATCTGGGTCGCTTCATTACCCGCGCAGTACCAATTCAGCTCCAACCCTAGGGCTTCCTTGACCTGACCGATGGACACTGGCGAGAAGGATGGCATGTCGGCGCGATAGCCCGGCCAACTGGCCACACCATCTATCTGACTGCGATCCAGGCCCGCGTCCGCCAGCGCCGCCATAACGGCTTCGAGCGTAAGATCCAGACCTGTGCGCCCCAACCGGCGCCCCACTGCCGACTGGCCGATGCCAGAAATGATCGCTGTTCGTTCCAGAGCCGACACCATGGAGCTTCCTCTTTGCTTGTTATCGGGTTTCAGGCGAGTTCAGGGTGGACTCTTCGAGAGAGTATTGACCCCCCATCCAGACTGCGGCAGACTCTAAAAAATGTCAAACAGTCAGTTTTAGCCCACCAATGGCCAAAGCGGCCGACGCTGAAGCAACCTGACTGCTGGCCATGGTAACGGAACTGCCTCTCAATTCAGGCTCGACGAGAGGCGCCTACAAAAACAACATCGAGGTCCAGATATATGTCAACACGCGAACCCGGCTGGAGCACTGATCAGGTCGATACCATCAACGCCGTGCTGCAACGCTCCGCAGAGAAGTATGGCGACCGACAGTTCCTCGAGTTTCTTGGCGAGACCTACAGCTTCGCCGAACTGAACCGGACAGCCTGTCGTCTTGCCAACGGACTGAGCGCCTTGGGTATTTGTAAAGGGCAGACGGTAGTAACCATCCTCGACAACTCGGCAGATGCCGTAGCCATCTGGTTCGCCATCAACAAGCTTGGCGCGATAAGCGTGCCCGTAAACACTGCGCTCAAGGGGGACTTCCTACGCCACCAGGTATCGGACGCCGATGCTGCCGTAGTGATCGCCGAACACGATTATGCCGAGCGCGTGGCCAGCATCGCCGACAAGCTGCCGAAGCTGGAAACCCTGGTCTATCGCGGCAACACGCCCGACCTTGTGTTTAACAAACAACTGCTGCCCTGGACCAGCATTCTCAGCGATGACACCAGTGAGCCAGACGTTGACGTAGAGCCAGGTGACCTGGCCATGCTCATTTATACTGGCGGCACTACTGGCCCGTCCAAGGGCTGCATGATCAGTCACAACTATACGTGCAGCCTGGCGCGGCAGATGCTGATGATCACAAATCGAGATGAAACGACCATCACCTGGACTCCGCTACCGCTGTTCCATTTCAATGCCGTGGCTACCAGTATCCTGTGCAACATGATGGTCGGCGCTCAGGTCGCCATCTACCCGCGCTTCTCGGTTTCCAACTTCTGGCCGGAAATAGAGCGCACCGGCGCCAATGACGTAGGCCTGTTGGCGGCGATGATGCCGATGCTGGCCGGCGCGCCAGATAACGACTCGATGAAGCGCTGCTTCGGCCAGATCAAAGCAGTCTGGGGCGCGCCGTTCCCAGTGCCAGTGCAGCAGCAGTGGAAAGAACGCTTCGGCGTCACCCACACCGTCGTTGGCGGCTTCGGCCTGAGCGAATGCTCGCTGCCTACCATCCTGCCATTCGGTACTCCGATGCGTCCGAACAGCTCCGGCAAACGCAACACGGAATACTTCGACGTACGCATCGTCGATGACCACGACAACGAATTGCCGCCCAACACTCCCGGCGAGATCATCGTTCGGCCGCGCAAGCCACACATCATGTTCGAGGGCTACTGGAAGCGTCCGGAAGATACCCTCAAGGTCATGCGCAACATGTGGTTCCACACCGGCGACATCGGCATGTTCGACGAGGATGACTATTTCTATTTCCTCGATCGCAAGAAGGACTACCTGCGTCGCCGGGGCGAGAACATTTCCAGCTTCGAGGTGGAAAGCGCCTTCCTGCAGCACCCAGCCGTGGACGAAGTGGCCGCCCATGCAGTGCTCTCCGATCTGGGCGAGGACGAATTGAAGGTGACCATCACTCTCAAACCGGACACCGTGCTGAGCGAATTAGACTTGTGCAGCTGGGCGGCCGAGCAAATGCCCTACTACGCAGTCCCGCGCTATATCGAGTTCCGTAGTGCTCTGCCGAAGAGCCCGCTGGGCCGCATCTACAAGTTCCAGCTGCGTGATGAAGGCGTCACCACCAGCACCTGGGACCGTGAAAAAGCCGGCTTCAAGCTTGCAAAGCGCTGAGGAAACGGACGCGATGAAAGTGCGGATCTGGTTCAAAGGCGCCAGTGGGAACCGCCTCGCGGTGGATCTCTCCGGCGCCGGGAGCGCCCCTACGGTAGTGCTCCTCCACGGTGGCGGGCAAACCCGCCACTCTTGGGCGCGCGCCCACCAGATCTTGGCCGAAAAAGGTTACCGCGCGGTGTCAGTGGACGCCCGCGGCCATGGCGAATCCGACTGGGTCGAGGACGGCGATTACAGCCTGGAGGCCCAAGTCGCTGACCTGCTGGCGGTGATCAAAGCTCTGGGTGGTAGCCCTCCAGCTTTGGTCGGCGCTTCCATGGGCGGCACCCATTCGCTGGTGGCCTGCGGGCGCTATCCAGACATCGCCAAGGCACTGGTACTGGTGGACGTCACGCCGCGCCTTGAGCCCCAGGGTATTGAACATATCCTTGGATTCATGACCCAGCACCCGGACGGCTTCGCTTCGTTGGAGCAGGCCGCCGAAGTGGTTGGCGCCTACAACCCCAACCGCCCTCCACCCAGTGATCTCAGCGGCCTCGCCAAGAATCTACGCCAACGCGACAACGGCCGCTGGTACTGGCACTGGGACCCGCGCTTTATCGCCGGCAACCATCTGGAAAAGGTCGCGCATATTAGCCAGACGATGGCGGCGGCAGCTGCGACGATCCAAATACCCACCCTGCTGGTACGCGGCCGTCAAAGCGACGTGGTCAGCCCAGAAGGCGTGGAGGAACTGCGCCATATGCTGCCGTTGGCTTTCGTCGATATCGAGGGCGCTGGACACATGGTCGCTGGCGACAAGAACGACCGCTTTAACGCCGCCATTATCGACTTCCTGCGGGAACACCATCCGTTGCCACAGGAACAGCAGACAGACACAGGGCTGTAGCTGTCCAGGCCCTGCACTCCCCTCATGCCCTCACCCCAATCATCTCGCGGAGGGAAAAGGGCAGCCCATTCAGGTAGGCCCTCCCTACTCCCGCTCCCCAACAAGACAATCCTGGGCAATGGATGCCACCAGGTTGCGCGCCCGGTCATATACCCGTGCCTGGGTAAGGCCGCGCCCCCGCTGCATGCTTGGGCTCTCGCAGACGAATAACAGCCAGTCATCGGCCACCACTGGCTGGTGGAACCATAAGGAATGGTTGAGGCTGGAGACGAACAGTCGGTCCCGCGCGTGCTGGATAGGCACGTGGTAGCTGATTGCCGCCGAATTGATCCAGTAGTCGCTGAGATAGGCCAAGGCCTGGGCGTGCACTGCAGGCGATGCCGGCAGCCGCTCGCGCAGCTTCAACCAGTAGGCGATGGCCGGCTCTCCGGCGCATTGCCGCAGATAGCGCTGCGGCTCGACGATGCGCAGCTCCACGAACGGCCTGACAAAGCGTGCCCAACGACCGTCTTCGATGACATCCAGCGCCTGCAGCTCTTCTGGCCCGGGCAGTTCGGCCACCGTTTCCATGTGACAAAAGCCACTGATCGGCGCCTGCAGGGTGACTTGCGCATCCACTACCCGACGTGCTCCCTGCTGGCCGCTGACATGCAAGCTGGTGAAACGTTTGCCCTTCTGCAAGGGCGTCACCCGGTAGTGCAATGGCTGGTCGGTGCGCGCTCCCTGGAGGAACAGGCAATGCAGTGTCGCAGGCATCAGCTCCGGGCTGCAGCGCTGCGCGATGGCCAATACCTGCCCCAGCAGCTGGCCGCCGAACACCCGACCATTGAGGTTGGTGTCGTGGGTACTGGCCAGGAATGAACCGCAAGCTTCCTGCTCCAGCACAAACAGCTCCGCCAGGTGTTTCTGGCTCCAGTTCTGTGGAGCTAGCACTGCTGCAGTCATGAAATCCGTACTCCGAAAACTGGCTTTTCAAGCCCTGGTTGATGGCTGTGAAACTAACCAATAAACTGACACATAGTCAATTATTGAAATCAGCCAGGACAGCGATGAAGGATCACGACGCCAGTGCACAGATGATCGACACCATCCGTTCCGCCCAGGCAAGGAGTGCCAAGCTGCGAATCAGCGGCGGCGACAGCAAAACCTTTCTGGGTCTGGGCACTTCAGGAGAAACCCTGGACAGTCGCAACCACAGTGGAATTCTCGAACTCGACCCAACGCAACATTGGATTCGCGCACGAGCAGGCACAGCGTTGCAGGAGCTCAGCGCCACCCTGGATGAACATCAGTTGATGCTCGCCTTTGAGCCACCGGCGTTCTCAAACAACGCCACAGTCGGTGGCATGGTTGCCACGGGCCTGGCCGGCCCTCGCCGGCCCTGGGCCGGTGGCGTGGCGGAGCACCTCCAAGGCGGCAGCTTGATCGATGGCACGGGGCAGATGCGCCACTTTGGTGGCGAGGATATTCCGAGCCGACTGGTGGCTGGCAGCCTTGGCCGCCTGGGTGTGATATCCGAGATATGCCTGCGAGTACGACAAAAGCCTCGCCAGAGCCTGACTCTGCGCCTGGAAATCAGCCAGTCATTGGCCCTGCACCAGTTCCACAGCTGGATGCGCTACTCCTCCCCGCTCAGCGGAAGCTGCCACACCGGCGATGCGCTCTATCTACGCCTGGAAGGCACTCCGGAAGCAGTGAAAAGGGCAAGAAGCCTGATTGGCGGCGAAGAAACTAGCGACAGCCTGTGGGACGATCTGCGCGAACAGCGCCTGAGCTTCTTCCGTGACCCGCGCCCGCTCTGGTGCATTCATGCGAACGCAAGTGTCCCGCAGCGGAAGTTGCCGGGGCCGGTGCTTCTGGACTGGGGCGGCACCCAGCGCTGGCTAAAAAGCGCCGAGCCGACACTGGTGATCCAGCGCCACGCTCAGGCCCTGGGTGGCCAGGCGATCTGCTTCACCCCGGACGGCTGCGCGCCAGGCCTAGCTCAGCTGCCGGAAGCAGAGGACATGCGGGCGCTCCGGAAACAGCTGGACCCGCAGGGCCTGTTCTCCCGCTAGGCTGCCGGCGTCTTGCGATTCACGTACTTGAAGGTGCCCGACGCGGTGGCGAGCAACTCGCCCGCTTCGTTACGCACCTCGCCATCGCAGAACGCCAAGGACTTGCCGCTGGAACGCAGGAAACCCCTGGCTACCAGCAGGTTGCCGCTAATGCCGCCAGGACGCATAAAGGTGGTCTTGAGTTCCACGGTGACGCAGCTGCGGCCGCTGCCATGACCCAGTGTGCAGCAGGCCAGCACGACGTCCATCAGGGTCATCAACAATCCACCGTGGGCTGAAGCCCCACCATTCATGTGATGATCCTTGAGGCGTAGGCGCAGAGTTGCGCCCTCCTCGTCGAACTCCGGTGTGCCATAGATCGCCAAGTGCGTCAGGAAGGGATCCATACCTTGCAGGGGTGGAACACTGGCCGCATAGGCGCTGACTTCTTGGACATTTCTGCCGCTCATTTCCGTACTCCTCACGCCTGGTTACGGGCAAGGCCCGACAAGTCGTCATCGGGCCGCTGGCTAGCCTGCTCGGCCGGCTCCGGCTGGTCGAACTTCGGGTAGCGGCCTAGGGTGAGAATCAGCACCGAGCCCAAGGCGAAGGTGATGACACAGTGGGTCAGCAATCCGGAATAGGAACCGGTCTGGGCATATAGATAGGCGAAATACAGCGGTGCCAGGGCGGCCCCCAGGCCAATGAAGCCCATATGCAGGCTGAAGATGCGGCTGTAGTCACGCATCCCGAAGTAACGGGCCATAAGAAAAGCAGCGATGTCCATTTCCGCCCCGGCACCTAAGCCGACCAGTGCCGAGGCCAGCATCAGACTGTGCAAGTGGGTGTCCACCACGGAAAACATCAGGCAGCCCACCGCCGGCATCGCCAGCACCACAAAAGCCACGCCGGGCGCCCACAGGCGATCGACCAGGTAACCCACCACCACCCGCCCGAAAATCAGCGAGGCGCCGTAGATACTGAAGGCTAACGCCGCGTCACTGGCAGACAGGCCCTTGTCGCGCAGCATCGGAATGGTATTGGTGACCATGCCGACCATCGCAGTAACGGACATCAGCAGAGCGACGTTGCACAGCCAGAAGCGTGGTGAACGGGCGGCCTCGCCCAGCGACAAACCAACGAGCCTGGACGGCCCGCCTACGGCATGAGTGGCTACGGCGATGACCGGGCTGTCGCTGCGCATCCAGAAAATCGACAGCGGCATAGTGATCAGCAGCGGCATAAGCGCGAGAACCCAGTAGCCGGCCTTCCAGCCCGCCAGCCCGATGACCCAACTAAGCAGTGGCGGCAGGACCAATGCAGCGCTGCCGGTACCACAAAGAATGATCGCCAGCGCCAAGCCACGGTTGCGGTCGAACCAGAGGTTTACCAGTTGTGTCCAGGTCACCATGGTCGTACCCATCCCGGCGAAAGCCAGCAGGGTGTAACAGGCATAAAGCTGCCAGACCTCTGTGACGAAAGTGACCAACCAATAAGCCAGCGACAGCCCGAGCAGCGAGAGGATAGCCACAGGGCGCAAGCCATAGCGGCGGATCAGCCAGCCGCTGATCTGCACGGCGATGACGGTCGCGACAAGCAGAAAGGCAATGGTCGGTTGGATCACTTCACGTGACCAGCCAAGACCTTCCTGCAGCGGCAGCACCAGGGAACCGAAGGAATAAAGCGGAACGACGGACACAGAAGTACCGATTCCCAGCAGTGCCAGGATCAGGATGCGCCAACCCTGGCGAAATTCGGTGAGGTCGATCGCCATGGATGGACCGGATTTATGCTGGGAACTCATGCGTGGATACCCCACTCAGCCGTGTTGTTGTTTAGCCGGATTCTATACCTGCCAAATCAATAAATGACACTCTTTAATTTTTTGCCGTTTGTGTAGCTCAGCAAGGACGCTCGATGCTTGAGTGCGACGCCCCCATCAGCAATCACGCCTGACAGGTATCGCCGCACTTCAGCGAGTCAGCGTTTGGTGAAGGTTAGGTTGGCCTTAACCCTGTCCCAGGTCTGCGGGGTAACCCCGTCATCGCGTAGCTGGTACTTGAGGATCCGCCCTACAGGGCTGCGCGGCAGGCTGGAGCGGAACTCGATAAAGCGCGGTACCGCGTAGTACGGCACGCGATCGATGGCCCAGCGGCAAAGATCTTCTTCGCTGAGCGTGCTGCCCGCGCGCAGCACGGCGGTTACCTTCACCTCGTCCTCCGACAGTTCGGAGAACACCGCGTGAACCGCCACTTCCTCGATCTCCGGATGGGCAATGAAGCTGCGCTCCATCTCGAAGCCGGAGATGTTCTCGCCGCCACGGCGCATGTAGTCCTTCTTGCGGTCGAGGAAGAAGAAGAAACCATCCTCGTCCATCTTGCCGATGTCGCCGGTGTGGAACCACATGTTGCGCATCACCTTGAGGGTGTCGGCCGGGCGGTTCCAGTAACCCTCGAACATCACGTGGGGCTTGAGGGGCCGCACGATCAGCTCGCCGGGCGTGCCATAGGGCAGTTCGACGTCAAAATCGTCGACCACCCGGATATCAAACGAGTCGCAGCGGCGCCCGGCGCAGTTGGGTTTGTCCGGCTGGCCGAAAGGCAGCAGGGTGACGATGGCGCATTCGGTGAGGCCGAAACCAGCCCCGCCTACCGTGTGGCGTACGCCAAAACGCTCGCGCCAGCGCGCCTGCAGCTCCGGCGGGAAAGGCGCCGAATAGACCTTGTTGAGCTTGCCGTAACAGCGCTTCATGGCCTCGTTGTCCGGAGCGTCGGCCAACAGCGGGCCCATCGAGGCCAGCAGGTTGGCCTCGTTGGCGCCACTGCGCTCGATATCGGCCCAGAATCCGGAAACCGAAAATCTCGGGTAGATCACAGCGCGGGCGCCGATCATCAGGTTGCACAGGACGGTCGTAACCGTGGCATTGAGGTGGAACAGGGGCAGTGGCGTCCAGGTGATGGACTCAGGCGTACGCCCATGGGCTTCTATGATCTGCCGCGCCTCGTTGCAGGCGTTGTTGTGGCTGATCATGCAGCCCTTGGACGGGCCGGTAGTGCCGCCGGTATAGATGAGCATGCTCAGGTCGCTGGGCAGTACTTCGACCTGGGGATCGCTGCTGTCTTCGCTGCGCAGCGCCTCCAGGCAGACCAGTGTCTTCCCGCTGAGATCCGCGACAGGCGCGGCGCCACGGTGGGCGATGTACTTGAGATGCGGCAGCTGATCCTTGACCAGGGCAATGCGCTCGACGTACTCGGTCTCGGCAATCACCAGTTCGGCGGTCGCATCGGCGATCTGGTGACGCAGGAACTCGCCCTTGAGGGCGGTGTTCACCGGTACGCTGATGGCGCCCAGCTTGTTCAGGGCGAACCAGAGCAGTACGGCATCGGCGTTATTGTCGAGAAGGCTCACCACCGTCTGGCCCTTGACCACGCCCAAGGCGGCCAGGCCATTGGCCAGCCGGCAGCTTTCCCGCTGGATGTCGGCGAAGCTGTAGATATCGCCCTGCACGTCGAGGAAAAGACGCTCGCCATGCTCCCACGCCGCGCGACGCACCACGTCGTTGACGGTGTCCATCTGGCCGACGGACCAGCCCGGCAGCGCCTTATCGTTGAGTTGAATGGAAAAGCTCATGGTTTCAAACTCCGGATGGGTAGTGGCCGACCAGGCGTTGCCAGCGCTGTCCTGCCAGCGCTAGGGAACCTTCATGGGTCAGCACGTAGAAACGTTCTTCGCGAATGGCCGCAAGCAGCACTTCAGCCACGCTCTCGGCGCTCAGCACCGCCTTTCCCAGCGCCTGCTGGGTGCCCTGCTGAAAGGCCAGGGCGGCGCTCGAAGGCTCGGGGGCCTGCGAATGGGGATGGTCGCGTCCCGGCCCCGTGAGACCCGTGCGCACCAGCCCCGGGCAGAACACCGAAACCCCAATATTTGCCCCTTCGCTCACCAGCTCCAGGGCCAGGGATTCGGACAGCGCCACCAGCGCCGACTTGGCCGCCACATAGGGCGCGATAAAGGGAATGGCCATCAGCCCACCCATCGAGGCGGTGTTGACGATGTGGGCCGGACGGCCCTGGCGCAGCAGGCGCGGCACGAAGCTGTGCAGGCCATGGATGACCCCCATCAGGTTGACGTCCAGCACCCGTCGCCAGTTGTTCAGGTCGTGCTCCCAGCTGCTCCTGGGCCGGTCGCCGGTGATGCCGGCGTTATTGCAGAGAATGTCCGCCCCGCCGATGGCATCCACCTGGCGGGCCAGGGCTTCCACCGAATCGGCATCGGAGACGTCAACGGGAATTGCCAGCACCTTGCCGCCCTGACCAGCCAGACTGTCCCGCGCCGCTTCCAGCGCCGGGCCAGGCAGATCGCCCAGTACCACCCGCATGCCCTCACGCTGGAAGGACCGTGCCATGGCCAGGCCAAGGCCACTGGCTGCACCAGTGATAACCACAGTCTTGTTCGCAAACTCGCGCATCGCTCATCTCCCTCAGCGGACCGGCACAGTGCCGCCGTCGACACACAGGGTCTGCCCGGTAATAAAGCGCGAACCCTCCCCGGCGAGGAAGACCATCACCGGCGCCAGGTCCCGCTCGGCGTCACCCAGCTTGCCCCCCAGGGGGATTAGGCGACTGAGCATCTGGTCGTGGGCGGCGAGTTCCTCTGCACTCATCTTGGCCCGGTGGGCGTCGTACATGGGCGTCCAGATCATCGGCGCCAGGGCGTTCACCGTAATGCCATAGCGCGCCCACTCCTGGGCCAGGGTGCGGGTCCAGGCCAGCACCGCGCCCTTGGACGCGGCATAGTGGGCGGCGCCCGGCATGCCGTTGAGGCCGGCGGCGGAGCCGAAATTGATGATGCGCCCGCCCTGGTCCTGCAGATACGCAAAGGCCGCCTGGTTGGTGTGCAGGGTGCCACGCATGTTGACGTCGAAGATCAGGTCCCAGTCCGGCTGGCCAATGGTCTCGGCCGGCGCGGTACGCTCCACCGCAGCGACGTTCGCCAGCACATTGAGCCCGCCCAACCAAGCCACCGCCTCACGGAAGGCTTCGTCCACCTGGGCCTTGTCGGAGATATCGCAATGGAGGAACAGGGCATGTCCAGGGTGGCGGGCCTCCAGTTCATCGACTAGGGCCCTGCCCTGCTCGTCCAGCACGTCTAGGGAAACCACCCGCGCGCCTTCCGCTACATAGGCACGCACCACGCTGGCGCCTATACCGCGGGCGCCGCCGGTGACGATCGCGTTCCTGCCTGCTAGCTGCATGGCATCGACCTCTTGTTCTTGTTGTATGGAGTTGAAAGTACTCGTGGGTGGGCGTCAGCCCACCTGCGCTATGGCAAGCCGCCATCCACCTTGATCAGCGAACCGGTGGTGTAGCTGGAGTAAGGGCTGGCCAGGTAGAGCGCGGTCGTGATGATTTCCTCCGACTGACCCGGTCGACCCAAGGCGTTGGCGCAGCTCTGACGCATGTCCTCGGTCCAGGCCTTGGCGATGTCGGTCAGGAAGGGGCCGGCGGAGATGGTGTTCACCCGTACCTTGGGCCCATATTCCTGGGCCAGACCCACGCTCATGGCGTTCAGCGCGGCTTTCGCGCCGGCGTAGGGCACTATCTGCGGGGACGGGCGGATACCGCCGGTGCTGCTGATATTGATGATCGAGCCGCCCTCGCCGCCCGCCATGCGCTGGGCGACCAACGCACTCAGGCGGAACGGCCCCTTGAAGTTGAGGCCGAGAACCTTGTCGAACAGCTCCTCGGTCACTTCGTGGCTAGGCACTGCCGGCGACATGCCGGCATTGTTGACCAGCACGTCGATGCGACCGAACTCGGCGTAGACCACCTCCACCAGACGCTCCACTTCGGCCCACCTGCCCACGTGACAGGCGACGGCCAGGGCACGCCGGCCCAGTGCCCGCACTTCCTCGGCTACGGCTTCGCAAGCGTCCTGCTTGCGGCTGGCGATGACCAGGTCAGCGCCGCGTTCGGCGAACGCCTTGACCATCTGGTAGCCCAGGCCACGACTGCCCCCAGTGACCAGGATGACCTTGCCGGTCAGGTCGAACAGCTTGTCGCTCATCATTGCTCCCCCAGGATGTGGGCATAACGGGCGCGGGCAGCGGCGATCTTCGGCGGCAGGTGCTCGGAGGGGAACATCCCCTCGGCAGCCTTGTAGTTACGCAGCAGTTCTCGGGCGACGGTGATCTGGTGCACCTCGGTCGGGCCATCGGCCAGGCCCATGGTGGGCACGTTGTTCCACATGTAGGCCAGCGGCGTTTCGAAGGTGGCACCGAGGGAGCCGTGCAGATGGATGGCACGGCGGACGATCTCGTAGTAGATCTTCGCCATTGCCACCTTGACCATGGCGATATGGGCGCGCGCCTTGCGCGGGTCACCGTGGCTGTTGTCGATGATCCAGGCGGTCTTGAGTACCAGCAGACGGAACTGCTCCAGCTCGATCTGGGTGTCGGCGAGCATGGCCTGCACCGTGCCCTTCTCCGCCAGCAGGGTGCCCTGGGTAGAACGGCTGAGCGCGCGCTCGCACATCATGTCCAGTGCCCGCTGGCACTGGCCGACGGTGCGCATAGCATGGTGAATACGACCGCCACCGAGGCGAGCCTGGGCCACGGCGAATCCGCCACCAACCTCGCCAAGCATATGGTCCAGAGGTACCCGCACGTTGCTGTAGCGCAGATAGCCTTCGGTGGCCTCGTCCTGCTCCACACGCTCGCCCATGTGCGGCACGTTGCGGATGATTTCCAGACCCGGAGTCTCACGCGGCACGATGAACATGGACATGCGGCTCTGGATCGGCGCCTCCGGGTCGGTCACCGCCAGCACCAGAATGAACTCGGCGTAGCGGGCGTTGGAGGAATACCACTTCTCGCCATTGATCACCCAGTGGTCGCCCTCTTGCACGGCGGTGGTGGCGAATACCCGCGGGTCCGCACCGCCCTGAGGCTCGGTCATCGAGAAGCAGGAAACGATGTCGCCATCCAGCAGCGGCTGCAGGTAGCGCGCCTTCTGCTCGGGGGTGCCGAACATGGCCAGGATCTCGGCGTTGCCGGTATCCGGCGCGGCGGTACCAAAGACGGTGGGCGCCCAGAGGGATCGACCCAAGCGCTCGTTCATCAGCGCCAGCATGAGCTGACCGTAGCCCTCGCCACCCAAATGCGGGTCAAGGTGGCAGGCCCAGAGCCTCTGCTGACGCACTTTCTCCTGCAGGGGCTTGAGGATGGCGCGGGATTTCTCGTGACGCGTGTCGTAGACCACGCTCACCGAGGGATAGAGCACATCCAGCGGCTCCACTTCCTCACGCAGGAAGCGGTCGATCCAGTCCAGCTTGGCTTGAAATTCAGGGTCGGTAGAAAAATCCCACATCTGTCGTTCTCCAGTCAGGGGCGGCGGGCCGCGTCAGGCGGCTGCGATGAGTTGTCGGGCCTTGGCCATCAGCCAGGTGGCGTAGTCGTGCAGGTAGGCACCCATTTCTTTCGGGGCCTTGCCGATCAGTGAGCGCGCATAGGTGCCTTCGAGCAGGCAGGCGAGCTTGTAGCAGGCCAGCACGAAGAACCACGGCATGCTGGTCATGGAACGACCGCTCAGCTCGCCGTACAGGGCGATCAGCTCAGCGCGGCTCATGAAGCCATCCCAAGGCTCTACCACCGGCTTGGCGCCGGCACCACCCTCGGGGTCACCCGGCTCGCGCCAGGAGGTCAGCACCCAGGCCAGGTCCAGCAGCGGATCGCCAAGGGTGGAGAGTTCCCAGTCGATCAACCCGGAAATACGCGGGGATTCGAGGGAAAACATCACGTTGGGCCACTGGAAGTCGCCGTGGATGATGCCGATGCAACCGTCCGCGGGGACATTGTCGGAAAGCCAGCGGCCCACCTCGTCGACATGGGACAGCGAAGTCTCGCTGTAGCCGGGAGTGTCACGGTAACCGTCCAGTTGCGAACGCCAGCGCTCGACCTGACGGCCATGCCAATTATCCGGCCTGCCAAAGTCCGCCATGCCCAGCGCCTGATAGTCGAGGCGGCCCAATGCTACGGCGGCACGAACGAACTCCTCGCCCATCTGCCGACGCCAGCCGGCATCGCTGGCATAACGCCCCTGGAGAGGGCCTGCTGGGGAGAATCCTTCCAGCGGCTCCATCACGAAGAAGTTCACACCGATCACATCAGTGTCGGTACAGGCGGCCAGCAAGGCAGGATGCGGCACATCGCTGCCGGCCAACGCCTTGAGCACCTGCGCTTCACGCAGCATGGTGACATTACTGTTGGCACGAACGTGACGCGGCGGGCGACGCAGCACGAAGCGAGCATCGCCGCGCTGCATGAGGAACAGGTTGTTCTGTGAGCCGCCGGTGAGCTGGGTCACTGCGGTCACCGGACCGCCACCAGGCAGGCCGGCCGACTCGACCCAGGGAGACAGGGCTGCCCAGTCGAGCAGTCCGTCGAAATCGGGAAGGGTCGACGTCATCTGGCTCGCCCCCTGACTACCCGCACCGCCCGACTGGCGGGGCAGCGTGGATTGCTCGTTGTCGCGACCATCGACCCACCTCCCGTTTACCTGGTTCTTGTTATGCCGGCCCTCCCGTGGACTCTTGTTTGTCCAACTCGAGATTCCGGCGAATTCGCCTCAGCACACTCAGCGTCTGCTCCAGCTCCTCTGCCGCCAGCCCATGGGAGATGCGCTCTGTCCACTCCGCGCTTTCCCGGTTGGCCTCGACATAGGCCTGGCGCCCCTTGTTGGTGGGCACCAGTTGCTTGGAGGTCTTGTGATGAGGGTTGTCCACGTAGAGGACATAGCCGTCCTCAACCAGCACATCGGCCACCCGCTGCACCGCCTGGCGGCTGTAGCCCAGGCTGCGCGCAATGCGCGCCACGGTGGGTGGTTCCTGCGCCAAGACCACCGAAGCCAACACGATGGTTTGGGCCGAACTGCCCAGCGCCGCCGGTTTCCTCGCACTCATCACCCGACCATGCAGACGCAGCACTTCATCGACCAACTCAGCCAGGCGGGCACCCTGCTCGCTGTGAACCGAGTGGTCGAACGTCACTGCACCGCTTGTATCGGACGTCTTGCTCAAACTATGACACCTCATTTCCACTATGACAACATGTTGTCGTTTTAATTGTTATTAAATTTCCCTTGGCCCGGTGCGCCGGATCAGAGGGGGCAGGCTATGCGGTGCGCTGGTCCTGAGCAACAGGCTTATCGGCACATCAGCCTTGCCGGCGTGGGGCGGCGAAATGGATGCGGGGGTTGGCAGGACTTCGCAAGGTGGGTCCGGCAAGCGTCCGGCCCAGAAAGAAAGGCCCGGCGAATGCCGGGCCCTGGTTTCACACACCGTTGGCCATATACCCCCCATCCGCCGCCAGCACATGACCGGTAACGAACGAGGCGGCCGGCGATACCAAAAACAGAATGCACGCCGCGATCTCCTCCGGCCGAGCCCAGCGCCCCAGCGGCGTGCGCGCCAGCACCCGCGCGTTACGCTCGGAGGAGTTCTCCTTGATCCCGCGGGTCATCGGAGTATCGGTCCAGCCCGGCGCCACGGCGTTGACCCGGATGCCCTCGCCGCCCCAGGCCACCGCCAGGCTGCGGGTCAGCTGGACCACGCCGCCCTTGCTGGCCGCGTAGGCCGGCGCCGTGGGGCTGCCGAAGAAGCTCATCACCGAAGCCAGGTTGACGATGGCTCCGCCATCACGCGCCAAC
Source organism: Aquipseudomonas ullengensis (assembly GCF_014174475.1). Lineage (GTDB taxonomy): Bacteria > Pseudomonadota > Gammaproteobacteria > Pseudomonadales > Pseudomonadaceae > Aquipseudomonas > Aquipseudomonas ullengensis. Next base: position 111,471 of record NZ_JACJUD010000008.1, on the reverse strand, counting down.
AATTCGCGGGCGGCGTAGCAGCAACGCATGGAGCCATTGAGGTTGATCTCCACCGTCTGCAGGAAGCCCTCCTCCGCAAACTCCGCCGCGCCCCGGCCGATCCCAGCAGAATTGACCAGGATGTCCAGACGCTCGAGGCCGGCGAAATAGCGCGTCACCGCGCCACTGTCGCGAACGTCGAGCAGGTCGAATACAGCGCCGGCAAGCCCGGCGTCCGCCCGGCAGGCATCTATTTCTGCCTGGGAAACGCCTGTGGCACGCACCGCGCACCCAGCGCGCAGCAGTTCAGCCACAGTGGCCAGACCGATACCGCTACTGCCCCCAACGACTACCGCAACCTTTCCCGCCAATGCTTCGCTCATGCTTCGTTTCTCCGGATACTTTCAATATCAGTGACAACACGTCAGTTAGTAACTCCTGGCAGGCGTCAGCTCAAGCAGTATTGACGCATGCCTATAACTAACATACAGTCAGTTTCACTAATCAACCAGACCGATCACAGAGGTCATGATGCGTAACGTCAACTACCCGATCTACGATGTCGACCGACACTTCTACGAGCCGCCAGAAGCCTTCCTGACCCACCTGCCCAAGGAATACCGCAAGGAATTCCAATATGTGCAGGTCAATGGCCGCACCAAACTGGCCGTCGGCGGCGTGATCAGTGACTACATTCCCAACCCGACGTTCGATGTCGTGGCCGCGCCAGGCGCGCATGAAGGCTGGTACCGCGGTGAGAATCCCGATGGCCTGTCGCTACGCGAGTTCGGCGGTGATCCGGTGCCTTCTGACCCAGCCTTCTTCGATGGTGCCGCGCACCTGAAGGTGATGGACGAGCAGAAGATCCACGCCGGCCTGTTCATCCCCACCCTGGCCTCGGTAATTGAAGAGCGTCTGGCCGACAAGCCGGACGTGATTGCCGCCCTGATGCACGCCTCCAACCGCTGGCTGGCCGAAGGCTGTGGCTTCGCTCGCGAGAACCGCCTGTTCCCGGTGCCGATGATCAACCTGTACGACGTCGATCGCGCCGTCGAAGAGCTCGAGTTCGTCCTCAAGCACGGCGCCCGCGTGGTGGGCATCCGCCCGGCCCCGGTCGCTGGCACCAAGAATCCGATGGAAGGGCGGGCGCCGGGAATGGCGGAGTTCGACCCCTTCTGGGCTCGGGTCAACGAGGCGAAGATCTTCGTCATGCTGCACGTCTCCGACTCCGGCTACGACAAGATCAACCGCTGGTGGACCGCCGGCGGCAAGGGTGAATTCCGTCCCTTCGAGAAGGATCCATTCGCCGAGACCCTCGACTGGATGGGCCGCGCCATCTCCGACACCCTGACCTCGCTGGTCTGCCACGGCGTCTTCGATCGCTTCCCGGACGTACGCGTGGCCTCGCTGGAGAACGGCAGCTCCTGGCTCGAGCCGCTGCTGGAACGTCTGGCGATGAACTACAAGAAGATGCCCAAGGCCTTCAAGCAAGACCCGGTGGAAAGCTTCAAGAAGCACGTGTTCATTTCGCCATTCTACGAGGACCCGGTGCTGCGCATCTGCGAAATCATGGGTGACAACCGCGTGCTGTTCGGCAGCGACTGGCCGCACCCGGAAGGCCTGAAGACCCCATGGGACTTCTTCAAGGACATCGAGGATCTCAGCGATGCCCAGGCCCAGCGCGTGATGAGCAGCAACCTCAAAGGCCTGCTGGAGGGTGTTCGCGACTAACCCGTTGCGGCCATTGCCAGAGGAAAGGGCGTGGACAAAATCCATGCCCTTTCTTTTATCCGTGCAAGGTTTCAAGCCCGCTCGGCCAGCGCCAGCGCAAGAACAACTAGACCGATGAGCCTGCCATGAACATCCTCTACGATGAGCGCGTCGACGGCGCGCTGCCGAAGGTCGACAAAGCCGCGCTGCTGAATGAGTTACGCGAGTGCCTGCCCGACCTGGACATCCTCCACAGCGAGGAAGACCTTAAACCCTACGAATGCGACGGCCTCTCCGCCTACCGCACCACACCCATGTTGGTGGTGCTGCCCGAGCGCCTTGAGCAGGTCGAGCGCTTGCTCAAGCTCTGCCATCAGCGCCGCGTGCCGGTAGTAGCCCGCGGCGCCGGGACCGGTCTATCCGGCGGTGCCCTGCCGCTGGAACAGGGCATCCTGCTGGTCATGGCCCGTTTCAACCACATCCTCGAAGTGAATCCGGCCGGACGCTTCGCCCGCGTGCAGCCCGGCGTGCGCAACCTGGCGATTTCCCAGGCGGCGGCGCCCTTCGATCTTTATTACGCGCCTGACCCTTCCTCGCAGATTGCCTGTTCCATCGGCGGCAACGTCGCCGAGAACGCCGGCGGCGTGCATTGCCTGAAGTACGGCCTGACCGTACACAACCTGCTCAAGGTGGACATCCTCACGGTGGAAGGCGAGCGCCTGACCCTGGGCTCCGATGCCCTGGACAGCCCCGGCTTCGACCTGCTGGCCCTCTTCACCGGCTCGGAAGGCATGCTCGGTGTGGTCACCGAGGTCACGGTCAAGCTGCTGCCCAAGCCCCAGGTAGCCAAGGTGCTGCTCGCGGCCTTCGACTCGGTGGAAAAGGCCGGTCGCGCGGTGGGTGACATCATCGCCGCCGGCATCATTCCCGGTGGTTTGGAGATGATGGACAACCTAGCCATTCGTGCCGCCGAGGATTTTATCCACGCCGGTTACCCGGTGGACGCCGAAGCCATCCTGCTGTGCGAACTGGATGGCGTGGAAGCTGACGTCCAGGACGACTGCGAGCGGGTACGCCAGGTGCTGGAAACGGCCGGCGCCACCGAAGTGCGCCTGGCCCGCGACGAAGCCGAGCGCGTGCGCTTCTGGGCTGGACGCAAGAACGCCTTCCCGGCGGTGGGTCGCATCTCCCCGGATTACTACTGCATGGACGGCACCATTCCGCGTCGCGAGCTGCCTGGCGTACTGCGCGGCATTACCGATCTGTCCGCCGAATACGGCCTGCGCGTGGCCAACGTGTTCCATGCCGGCGACGGCAACATGCACCCGCTGATCCTCTTCGATGCCAACCAGCCCGGTGAGCTGGAGCGCGCCGAGGCCCTGGGCGGCAAAATCCTCGAACTCTGCGTGGCGGTGGGCGGCAGCATCACCGGCGAACACGGCGTGGGGCGCGAGAAGATCAACCAGATGTGTGCCCAGTTCAACGCCGACGAGCTGACTATTTTCCATGGCGTGAAGGCCGCGTTCGACCCCACTGGCCTGCTCAATCCCGGCAAGAACATCCCCACCCTGCACCGCTGCGCCGAGTTCGGTGCGATGCACGTGCACATGGGCCAATTGCCCTTCCCCGAACTGGAGCGCTTCTGATGAGCCAGACATCCTTAGATGCCAGCGCCCGGTTGCTGGAGCAGGTCAATGACGCCATCGCCCGACGCCAACCACTGTGCATCCAGGGCGGCGGCAGCAAGGCACGCCTCGGCCGCCCAGTGGCCGGCGAACTGCTGGAGACCCGCGAGCACCGCGGCATCGTCACCTATGACCCGACCGAGCTGGTGGTGACGGTACGCGCCGGCACGCCGCTGGCGGAACTGGAGCGCGCGTTGGACGAGCAAGGCCAGCTGCTGGCCTGCGAACCACCGCACCTGGGCGCCGGTGCGACCGTGGGTGGCATGGTCGCCGCCGGGCTGTCCGGGCCGCGCCGCCCCTGGGCCGGATCGGTACGCGACTTCGTGCTCGGCACCCGCCTCATCACCGGCCAGGGCAAGCACCTGCGCTTTGGTGGCGAGGTGATGAAGAACGTCGCCGGTTATGACCTGTCGCGCCTGATGGCCGGCAGTTTCGGCTGCCTCGGGGTGCTCACCGAGGTCTCCCTCAAGGTGCTGCCCAAACCGCGCGTCGTGGCCAACCTGCGCCTGGAGCTGGAGCTGGATCTGGCCCTGCGCAAACTCGCCGAGTGGGGCCAGCAGCCGCTACCCATCAGCGCCGCCTGCCACGATGGCGAGGGGCTGCATCTGCGCCTGGAAGGTGGTGAAGGTTCGGTAACCGAGGCCCGCGAGCGCCTTGGCGGCGAAACCGTCGAGCCCGGCTTCTGGGGAGACTTGCGCGAGCAGCGCCTGCCCTTCTTCAGCGATAGCCGACCGCTGTGGCGCGTCTCCCTGCCCATCGACACTCCGGCCCTCGACCTGCCCGGTATTCAACTGGTGGATTGGGGCGGCGCTCAACGCTGGTTGAAGTCTGCTGCGCCGGCCGACGACATCCGCACGGTGGTGAGCCGCGCCGGTGGTCACGCCACTTGCTACGGCGCCTGCGACATCCCTTTCCAGCCGCTGCCGGCAGCGCTGATGCGCTACCACCGCCAGCTCAAGGCGCAACTGGACCCGCTGGGGATTTTCAACCCCGGACGGATGTACGCGGAAATCTGAGGCCGAACATGCAAACCCAACTGAGCGAACAAGCACGCGCCCTGCCGCGCGGCGAAGAAGCCGAAGCAATTCTGCGTTCCTGCGTGCACTGCGGTTTCTGCAATGCCACCTGCCCCACTTACCAGCTGCTGGGTGACGAGTTGGACGGCCCACGCGGGCGCATTTATCTGATGAAACAGGTGCTGGAAGGCCACGAGCCCACTGCCAGCACCCTGCAGCATCTGGACCGCTGCCTGACCTGCCGCAACTGCGAGACCACCTGCCCCTCCGGTGTGCAGTACCACAACCTGCTGGATATCGGCCGCGCGGTGGTCGAGGCATATGTGCCGCGGCCCCTGGGCGAACGCATGCTGCGTGCCGGCCTGCGCGCCGTGGTGCCCAATGCCGGGCTGTTCAAAGCCCTGGTACGCACCGGCAATGCCTTGCGCCCGCTGATGCCGGCGGTGCTCAAAGCCAAACTGCCGCGCCAGGTGCTCCCGGCACGGCCGCGCCCCGAAGCACGCCATCAACGCCAGGTGCTGATGCTGGAAGGCTGCGTGCAGCCCGGGCTGTCACCCAATACCAATGCGGCCACCGCACGGGTACTGGACCGCCTCGGCATCAGTGTCGTCCCGACCCGTGAAGCCGGCTGCTGCGGCGCCGTGGACTATCACCTGAACGCCCAGGACGCCGGCCTGGATCGGGCCCGGCGCAATATCGACGCCTGGTGGCCGGCCATCGAGAGCGGTGCCGAAGCCATCATCCAGACCGCCAGCGGCTGCGGTGCCTTCGTCAAGGATTATGGCCATCTGCTGAAAGGCGACCCGAGCTACGCCGCCAAGGCCGAGCAAGTGGCCCGATTGGCCAAGGACCTGGTGGAAGTGTTGCGCGATGCACCGCTGGAAAGCCTTGGCATACGCGGCGACTTGCGCCTGGCCTTCCATTGCCCCTGCACCCTGCAGCACGCGCAGAAGCTCGGCGGTGCGGTGGAAGCAGTGCTCAGCCGGCTCGGTTTCCAACTGACCCCGGTGCCGGACGGGCACCTCTGCTGCGGCTCGGCCGGCACCTACTCCATCACTCAACCGGAACTGTCCCGGCAACTGCGCGACAACAAGCTCAACGCCCTGGAGAGCGGCCAGCCACAGGTCATCGCCACCGCCAACATCGGTTGCCAGACCCACCTGGACGGCGCCGGCCGTACCCCGGTGCGGCACTGGATCGAGCTGGTGGATGAAGCCATGGGCTGACTGAAGGCCCACTCCCGTCTACGGGAGTGGGATACACACGCGAGCAATTTTTCAGCCTGGACACAGTCCGGGACTGGGGCAGGCCAAAGCTCCCGGATGTCCTCCGGGCTACGGCCCCGTCCCTCCTTTCAATTAAAGAGGTACGTCATGCAGCACAAAGTCATCCTCGGCCAGACCGAAGTCACCCGCATCCTCGCCGCCGCACGCGCTGAAGCCGAAGCCAACCAATGGAACGTCGCCATTGCCGTGGTCGATGACGGCGGCCATCCGCTCGCCCTCGAGCGCCTCGATGGCTGCGCGCCGATTGGCGCCTACATCGCCACCGAGAAGGCGCGCACCGCCGCCCTCGGCCGCCGTGAATCCAAGGGCTACGAAGACATGGTCAACGGCGGACGCAGCGCCTTCCTCTCGGCGCCCTTGCTCACCTCCCTGGAAGGCGGCGTGCCGGTGCTGGTGGATGGCCAGGTGGTCGGTGCCATTGGCGTGTCCGGCGTCAAGGCCGACCAGGATGCCCAGATCGCCCACGCTGGCGCCCAGTGCCTGGCTTGAATTAGACGGAGAATCAACATGACCGAACGCGTGAAACGCCACCGCCTGCAAGTGGCGGCAGAGCTGGCCGCCTTCATCGATCGCGAAGCCCTGCCGGGCACCGGCCTGGATCCGGCCGCCTTCTGGCAAGGTTTCGATGCTCTGGTCCACGACCTGGCACCGAAGAACCGCGCCCTGCTCGCCGAACGTGATCGCCTGCAAAGCGAGCTGGATAGCTGGCACCGCAGCCACCCGGGGCCGATCCGCGATATGGCCGAGTACCGCAAATTTCTCGGCGAGATCGGCTACCTGGTGGGGCAACCGGCGCACGTGCAGGCCACCACCGCCAATGTGGATCCGGAGCTGGCGACACAGGCCGGGCCGCAACTGGTCGTGCCCATGTCCAACCCGCGCTATGCGCTGAACGCCGCCAACGCGCGCTGGGGTTCCCTGTACGACGCGCTCTATGGCACCGATGTCATCCCCGAGGATGGCGGCGCGGAAAAAGGCGCCGGCTACAACCCGGTGCGTGGCGCACGGGTGATTGCCTTCGCCCGCAGCTTCCTCGACCAGGCCGCGCCGCTCGCAGCAGGCTCCCATGCGGACGCCACCGGCTACCAGGTGCAAGGCGGTCAACTGCTGGTCAACCTGGACGGACGCCAGAGCAGCTTGCGCGATCCACAACTCTTTGTTGGCTATCAAGGCACGGCGCAAGCGCCCAGCGCCATCCTGCTGAACCACCATGGCCTGCACTTCGAGATCCAGATCGACGCCAGCCACCCCATCGGCAAGACCGACGCCGCCGGGGTCAAGGACGTGCTGATGGAGGCGGCCCTCAGCGCCATCATGGATTGCGAGGATTCAGTGGCCGCGGTGGACGCCGCCGACAAGGTACAGGTCTATCGCAACTGGCTAGGCCTGATGAAGGGCGACCTCACCGAGGAAGTCAGCAAGGGCGGCGCGTCCTTCACCCGTCGCCTCAACCCCGACCGCACCTACACCGCCGCCGAGGGCTCGGACATCACCCTACCCGGACGTTCGCTGATGTTTGTGCGCAACGTCGGCCACCTGATGACCAACCCGGCGATCCTCGACGGGGAAGGTCGAGAAATCCCCGAAGGCATCCTCGACGGCGTGGTCACTACCCTCGCCTCCCTGCACGACCTGAAGAGCCGGCGCAACTCACGGCGCGGCTCCATCTATATCGTCAAACCGAAGATGCACGGTCCAACCGAGGTGGCCTTCGCCGCCGAGCTCTTCGGCCGCGTGGAAGACCTGCTGGGTCTGCCGCCCCTGACGCTGAAGATGGGCATCATGGACGAGGAGCGGCGCACCAGTGTCAACCTCAAGGCCTGCATCGCCGCCGCCTCGAGCCGAGTCGCTTTCATCAACACCGGCTTTCTCGATCGCACCGGCGACGAGATGCACAGCACCATGGAAGCCGGCCCGATGCTGCGCAAGGGCGACATGAAATCCACCGCCTGGATCCAGGCCTATGAGCGCAACAATGTGCTGGTGGGTCTGGCCTGCGGCCTGCGCGGCCGTGCGCAGATAGGCAAAGGCATGTGGGCCATGCCGGACCTGATGGCAGCCATGCTGGAGCAGAAAATCGCCCACCCCAAAACCGGTGCCAACACCGCCTGGGTGCCCTCACCCACTGCCGCCACCCTGCACGCCCTGCATTACCACCAAGTGGATGTGCAGGCGGTGCAGCAGGAACTGGAGCACATCGACCTCTCGGCCGCACGCGAAGGGTTGCTCAGCGGCCTGTTGAACGTGCCGGTTGTCGAGAAGCCCGACTGGAGCGCGGCTGCCATCCGTGAGGAACTGGAGAACAACGCCCAGGGCCTGCTCGGCTATGTGGTGCGCTGGGTGGAACAGGGAGTCGGCTGCTCCAAGGTGCCGGATATCCACGACGTGGGCCTGATGGAAGACCGCGCCACCTTGCGCATCTCCAGCCAGCACATGGCCAACTGGCTGCGCCATGGCGTGGTCAGCCGCGACCAGGTTCTCGAGGTGCTGCAACGCATGGCCAAGGTGGTTGACCAGCAGAACGCTGGTGACCCGAACTACCGCCCCATGGCCCTGGACTTCGACGCTTCCGTTGCCTTCCAGGCCGCCTGCGCCCTGGTCTTCGAAGGTTGCGCGCAACCCAGCGGCTATACCGAACCCCTGCTGCATCGTTTCCGCTTGGCCTTCAAGAGCAGCAACTGACCCTCTCGCACCAGGCCGGCGAGCCATCCGTTATCTATGGATGGCTCGCCTCCTGCGCTTTTATCTTCAGTCCCGCACCGGCCTGGTCCCAACCGGCCAGAGTGCGGTGCCTGCCAGCAGTACGGCCAGCACCCAGAACGGGACTGTTGCGCCGATGCCGAGCAGCAGCGTCCCGGCCAATGGGCCGACCACGATGCCAAGTCCCTGCATGAGCCCGATCGAACCCGCCGCTTCCCCCTGCTCGTGAGGCTCCACCGCATTCGTCGCCAGGACCGCGAAGGCCGGGAACAACCAGCCCATGCCCAGGGCCGAAATAAAGAAGCTGACGGCCAGGCACATGACCGAGGCGGTCATGGCGGTCATGACGAAACCTGCCGCCGCGACCAAGCCGCCGATGCGGATGAGCCGCTGCGCCGACCAGCCCAGGCGACGCACCAGCAATTGCGCCAGGATCATCGCGATGCCGGTCAGTGTCAGCGCGAGGCTGGCGGCCCTGGCCGCGGAAACCGGCTCCAGGTGCAGGCGGTCAAGGGCATAGAAACCTGCGGTCATCTGCCCGGCACCTATGGCGCTCACCACGACCAGGCAGACCGTCATGGCCCGGCGCAAGCGTGGATCGCCCAGGCGCAGAGGCGCCTCGCTGCGGGGGCGCGGCTGCTCATGACGCGGCAAGGTGTACCACAGGGCAAAAAAGCCAAGGACAGGCAGCAGCGCAGTGACATACAGCGGCAAGGTCAGGTTGGATTGCGCCAGCAGGCCAGCCAGGGCCGGGCCGGCCACCATGCCGAAGGCCCCGGAGGCACCCAGCGCCGCCAATGCACCGGCCCGTTCGGCCGGGGCGTAGTGATCAGCAATCAAGGCCTGGGCCGTGGTAGGGATTGCAGAATAGAAGGCACCGACCGCGCCCCGGGTGAGCACTAGTCCGATGAATGCCAGAACCGCCGCAGGCAGCAGGTGCAGCGACAGTACGATGACCGCGCACATGCTCCAGTACGCCAAAGTCACCCCGGCGGCGCCCAGCAGCAAGGTATGCCGGCGTCCGCGACGGTCGGCCATCGCGCCCCAGAACCGGGCCAGCAGCATCCACAGGATGCCACCCAGGGTAACGGCAAAACCCGCCTGCCAGGGTTGCAGGCCGAGCACCCGCGAGATCGGACCGGCCAGTGAAACGAACGAGACCACGGCCATGGTGCAGGCCATGTTGGCGAACAGCAAAGGTGGCAGGGACAGTAAAGTGGGAGTCGAAGTTTTGCGCATCAGATAGTTCCTGCTTGGGGCCTCTAGGTCCGCCCCATCACCGACAAGCCGAGGGGCGGAGGCATCATTTACGTGATCAGATGCGGAAGGTCCCGATCACCTGCTGCAGGCTCTCTACTTGCCCATGCAGTTCCTCACTGGCTTGCTCGGCACGGGCAGCGCCCTGCGCAGTGCGCTCGCCCACCTGACTGATTTCTACCAGGTTCTTGTCAATGTCCTGGGCCACCGCGGTCTGCTGCTCGGCCGCTGCGGCGATCTGCTGGCTTTGATCGACAATGGTGCCGATAGCACCCAGGATGTTATCCAGCGCCGCCTCTACATGGTCGGCCTGACTGGCGGTGGCCCCGGCCATGTGATGGCTATCGCCCATAGCCTTGACCGTGGCGCCGACACGATTGCGCAGGTTGACGATCATCTGCTCGATCTCGGTGGTGGACTGCTGGGTGCGACGCGCCAGAGTCCGCACCTCATCGGCCACTACGGCGAACCCCCTGCCCTGCTCACCGGCGCGTGCCGCTTCGATGGCGGCGTTCAGGGCCAGCAAGTTGGTCTGCTCGGCAATGCTCTTGATCACGTCCAGCACCTGGCCGATGGCGTTGCTGTCGGCGGCCAACTGATTGATCACCAGCATGGACTTGTCGATTTCCCCGGCCAGAGCCTGGATGTTCTCGACCTGCTGACGCACCATGCCGCGCCCACGCACTGTCTCGTCGTTGGCGCTGCGCGCACAATCAGCAGCGGCCACGGCGCTACTTGCCACCCCATGGGCTGTGGCGGACAACTGGTTCATGGCTGTAGCCACCTGTTCCAATTGACCACGCTGATCCGCAACCGCACGCGAGCTGGCGGCTGAAACCGACTGCACCAACTCGGTCTGCCGACCTACCTGCAAGGCGACACCGCTGACCCGGCGAATCAGGTCCTGGATCTGCCCCACGGTGCCGTTGAAGATGGTGCCCAGGTCCGCCAGTTCATCGCGACTGTCGCCACGAAAGCTTGCCGTCATGTCGCCGCCCGCCACCTTATGCATGACCTTGCCCAGTTCGCCGAGCACGTTCCGGGTAGAGAGATAAAAGGCGCTGTAGAGATAGAGGATCAGCAGGAAAATCACCACCAGCGCGACCAGCAAAAGTGTCATCTGCTGCCTGGCTTCGGTAACACGTGCCTCGAGCTCCTCGCCCAGAACCTTTAGCCCTGTTTCGCCTAGACGTTGACTGGTCTGACTGAACCCAGCCATCTGGTCGAAGAAGGCAGTCCAGGGCATCTCTAACTCGGCAGCATTAAGGACTTGCTCGTCCACCAGCGTGCGAGCGCCGCTCAGGCCTTCAAGACTCCCATGCACGGCATCGGCAAGGTCCTGGTAACCCTTGGCGCTCGACAACAAGTCTTCGGTCTTGAGCCCGTACTCGCCACTCACCTGCCCCAGCTCGACCACCAGGTTGTCGAGCAGGATGGTGTCGTTGGAGCTGAGGAATCCCTGACCCAGCGCCGCCGCACCCTGGGCACGGGCGCTGTTGAGGAGTTGCATGGCCTTGGGTGCGGTGATGCTGACCAGCTCAGCCACCTGGCGCACCAGCGGCTGTTGGTCCTGGCTGAGGCCAACCTGAGCCACCAGGTAGAGCAGGAACAGCTCGCAACGCTTGGCCAGTTGGCCGGCCAGCTCCATTTTCGGCGCACCGCCGTCGGTCTTGGCCAGACGCTGCAAACCCTCACGCAGTTCGTCCCGCTTCTGCCGGAAGACTCCGGCCTGGTCGACGTCCACGCCGCCCCACTCAAGTCGCTGCGCCAGTTCCATCGCGCGGGCCTCGGCAGCTCGGATGCGCTGGTCGATGTCACTGTTCTTGCTCACCTGGCTGACCCGCAACCGGATCAAGGTGAGGTCCTTGAGCTGGTCGAGCTGGTATTGCAGCTCAAGAGCCTGTTCTACCAGCGGCAGGCTATTCAGCAAGGCGCCAGCATCGCTCCACTGGCGGTGGACATCACGTACCAGGTAGTAGTTGGTGCCCAGCAGTGGCACGAAGAACAGAGCGCTGATCAAGCTGAACTTCATGGCGAAGCCCAGACGATTCATCAGCCGTATCCCAGGACTCAATACAACCTTCATGGCGATGCCCTCATTGTTCTTGTTCAAGTGGCGTGGTTTGCAAGCCGCAGCGCTGGCAATGCTGACGGCGAATGCGAAATAATAGCTGACGTTTAGTTATTTTTATAGCGCAGCGCCAAGCATGAGGAACGAAGATGAGCGAGCATGAAGTGGTAATCGTCAGCGGGGTTCGCACGGCCATTGGGGATTTCGGTGGCAGCCTGAAGGACTTGCCACCAACGGAACTTGGCGCCCTGGTGACGGCGGAAGCCCTGCGTCGAGCCGGTGTTTCAGGTGAAGAAGTAGACCATGTGGTGTTCGGCAACGTGATCCACAGCGAAGCCAAGGATATGTACCTGAGCCGGGTGGTTGCCATACAGGCTGGAATCGGCCAACAGGTACCAGCTCTGACACTGAACCGCCTGTGCGGGTCGGGCCTGCAAGCGATCATCAGTGCCGCCCAGGGCATCCTTCTGGGTGACAGCAAGGTCGCTGTGGCTGGCGGCGCGGAGAGCATGAGTCGCGCGCCCTACTCCAGCGCTACCAATCGATTCGGAGCGCGCATGGGTGATGTGAAGTTGACCGACATGCTTACAGGCGCCCTCACCGACCCCTTCCACAATGTGCATATGGGAATCACCGCAGAGAATGTCAGCAAAGCCCACAGCATCTCCCGCGAGGAGCAAGATGCCTTGGCCCTGGAGTCCCACCGTCGCGCAGCCCGCGCGATCGAGCAGAACCACTTCCGTGAGCAGATCCTGCCGATTACCCTGAAAGGCCGCAGAGGCACGATACAGTTCGACATCGACGAACATGTGCGACGCGATGCTGCTCCGGACGACTTCGCCACGCTGAAGCCTGCATTTGATCGTCAGGCCGGCAGCGTCACCGCCGGCAACGCTTCCGGACTGAACGATGGGGCCGCCGCGCTGGTGTTGATGGAGCGCACCACCGCCGAGCGCCGGGGCATCAAGCCGCTGGCCCGTATCCTCTCTTATGGCCATGCTGGAGTAGACCCGCTGCAAATGGGTATTGGCCCGGTACCGGCCTCACGCCAGGCCCTGGAGCGCGCTGGCCTCAGTATTGCCGACCTTGACCTGATCGAAGCCAACGAAGCCTTCGCCGCCCAGGCCTGTGCCGTGAGCCGCGAACTTGGACTCGATCCGGCCAAGGTCAACCCCAACGGCTCGGGCATCTCCCTCGGTCATCCCATAGGTGCCACGGGGGCCATCATCGCCATCAAGGCCATCTACGAGCTGCAACGCACAGGTGGTCGCTATGCCCTGGTGACCATGTGCATCGGCGGCGGCCAGGGCATAGCCCTGATTCTCGAACGCCTCTGAGAGACCTCCCTCGAATCAAAGAACCGGCCCCTATGGCCGGTTTTTCGTTTTCGGCTTGCAAACAAATAACTAACCATCATTCATTTATTGACCTGAATCAAGAGTCTCGCGCAAGCGTCGGCATGTAATGGCTGTGGGCCGTCGCCCTAACCAAAACAACAGCCGAGGATCAACGCATGGGCAATACCAACTACCCCATCTACGACTGCGACCAGCATTATTACGAGCCACCAGAGGCGTTCCTGCGTCACTTGCCCAAGCAGTTCCGCAACGACTTCCAGTACGTACAGATCAATGGCCGCACCAAACTGGCAGTGGGCGGCGTGATCTCCGACTACATCCCCAACCCGACCTTTTCACACGTCGCCGATATCGGCTCTCACGAGGGCTGGTACCGCGGCGACAACCCCGAGGGACTGTCCCTGCGCGAGTACGGCGGCGCCCCGATCCCCTCCCACCCTGCCTTTCACAACGGTGCCGAGCACCTTAAGGTGATGGACAAGGAGGGCATCCACGCGGCCATCATCCTGCCGACTCTGGCCTCGGTCATCGAGGAGCGCCTGGAACACAAGCCCGAATCCATCCAGGCGCTGTTCCACTCACTCAATATGTGGGTCGCCGATGAATACGGTTTCGGCAATGGCCGCCAATTCCCGGCCGGCGCCATCAACCTGTCTGACTGCGAAACCGCCTGCAAGGAACTGGACTTCCTGCTCGCCGCCGGTGCCCGCTGCGTACTGGTCCGCCCTGCTCCGGTGGCCGGTATCCGCGGCAGCCGCTCCCATGGCTTCAAGGAGTTCGACCCGTTCTGGGCGCGCATCAACGAGTCGAAGATCTTCGTTATCCACCACGTCTCCGACTCCGGCTACAACCGCATCTACCGCTGGTGGACCGCGGGTGGCCAGGGTGAATTCCGCCCCTTCGAGAAGGATCCGTTCAACGAGATGCTCGACTGGATGGGCCGGCCGATCGCCGACTCGCTGTCGGCACTGGTCTGCCACGGCGTGTTCGATCGCTTTCCCGATGTGCGCGTGGCAGTGCTGGAGAATGGCTCGTCCTGGCTGGAGCCACTGCTCCAGCGCTTCGAGCACGTCTATTCGAAAATGCCCAAGTCGTTCCAGCGCGACCCAGTGGAGAGCTTCCGCGAACACGTGTTCCTGGCGCCCTTCTACGAAGACCCCGTAGACAAGGTGGTGGAACTGCTCGGCGCCGACCGCGTGCTGTTCGGCAGCGACTGGCCGCACCCGGAGGGCCTCAAGCGTCCGCTGGACTTCTTCAAGGACATCGAGAACCTGTCCGCCGCCGATACCAAGAAGATCATGCACAGCAACCTCAAGGGGCTGCTCGAAGGCGCCCGCAACTGAGTCCAGCGACAACAACAAGAGGGTACGACCATGGATATGAACGATCTCATTCTGATCAGCGTCGATGACCACGTCATCGAACCGCCGAACCTGTTCGACAAGCACCTGCCGGCCAAGTACAAGGACATCGCGCCGCGCCTGGTGACCAACGACAAAGGTGCCGATACCTGGGTCTACGACGGCCAGGTGATTCCCAACTTCGGCCTCAACGCCGTGGTCGGCCGGCCGCCGGAGGAATACGGCATGGAGCCGACCGCCTACAGCCAGATCCGCCACGGCACTTTCGAGGTGGCCAAGCGCGTCGAAGACATGAACGCCGACGGTGTGCTGGCCTCGATCTGCTTCCCCACCTTCCCGCACTTCGCCGGCAACCGGCTGATCGCCTCCAGCGACAAACGGGCCGCGCTGGCCATCGTGCAGGCCTACAACGATTGGCATATCGACGAGTGGTGCGCCGCTGCTCCTGGGCGCTTCATCCCCCTGGCGATCCTGCCGCTGTGGGACGTGCAGGCCTGCGTGACCGAGCTCAAGCGCGTAGCAGCCAAGGGTTGCCGCACCGTGACCTTCCCGGACAACCCGGTAGCCGCCGGACTGCCGAGCATCCACCTGGGCTACTGGGATCCACTGTGGCAGGCGGCCGTCGAGGAGCGCATCGTCATCAGCAGCCACATCGGCTCCGGCAACCAGGCGCCACACTCGTCGATGGATTCGCCGATCGACGCCTGGATCGTGACCATGCCCATGGCCATCTCCGGAGCCGCTGCCGACTGGCTGTTCTCGCCGGTGTTCAAGCAATTCCCCGATCTGCGGCTGTCGCTGGCCGAGGGCGGGATTGGCTGGATTCCCTACCTGCTGGAGCGCGCCGACTTCGTCTACAAGCACCACCATGCCTGGACCAACTCAGACTTCGGCGAACTGCTACCCAGTGAACTGTTCAAGCGCAATGTGCTGACCTGCTTCATCGACGACCAGTTCGGCCTGCACAGCACCGACTTCCTGAACATGGACATGGTCGCCTGGGAGTGCGACTACCCGCACTCGGACTGCGTCTGGCCGCATTCACCGGAAACCGTCTGGAACGGGATCAAGCACCTGCCCAAGGAGCTGATCGACAAGGCCACCCACCTCAACGCGATGCGCGAGTTCCGCCTCGACCCCTTCGCCACGCTCGGTCGCGAAAACTGCACCGTGGGCGCCCTGCGCGCCCAGGCCAAGCACGTCAACGTGACACCGGTGCCTGGCATGGGCGGACACAACCCGTCGAACCGCCATGGCCACCCGGTCACCTCCGGCGAAGTGGTCAAGCTATTCGCCTGACCTCCTCGGCCTGGGCGCCAGCCGCACGCCCGGGCCGATTTCACTTGTTCCCGAAAACCAGCCGCAAGGAGGTTCCATGCGCGTTCGCAGCCCCGCTATCGATTTCTCCGACGTGCGCCCCGACTGGGCGCCGAACCGCGAGTTCGCCCATTACTACAACGCCGCTTCCACCGTACCGGCCCACGTCGAACCCTTTCTGGTCAAGGTGATGATGCGCGCCCGCGATGAGCTGGCTAAACGCCCCGGCCAGCAGCGCTTGCTGGAGGACGTGGAGATTTTCATCAAACAGGAAGTGCAGCACTGCAAGCGCCATGTGGCCTTCAACCAGCGCCTGTACGATAGCGGCTACGCCGGTATGCGCGAGCTGGAAGCGCCCTACGAGGCCGACTACCGGCGTTGGTTGGAAGAGAAGCCACTGCGTTTCCTGCTGGCCTACTCCGAAGGCTTCGAGGCCATGGGTTCATCCAGCGCCGAGGTGTTCTTCAGCGAACTGGACGATTACCTGGAAGGCGCCGATGAAAACGCGGTGACCCTGTGGAAATGGCACCTCGCCGAGGAGTTCGAGCACCGTAGCGTCTGCTACGACGTGTACAAGGCGCTCTACGGCCACGGCCTGCGTGGCTACCTGTACCGCCTGTATGGCTTCGTCTATGCGCTTGCCCACATCGGCCGACACGTCCATCGGGTCAATGCCTACCTGCTCAAACAGGACCGCCGCAACCTGCGGTCGGAGGTGGAGCACGCCGCCTCGATCGAGCGCGAGCAGCAGGTCAAGCGGCACCTCACCAGGGCCAGTCTGCCCCGCCTGCTCAAGGTCTTCTCACCGTTCTACGATCCAGCCGACAAGAAAGCCCCTGCAGGTATGGCGGAGTATCTGAACCTCTGAGGCGGGCCAGCTCGCACTGCTGTTGCTTGCATTGCCTCGTGACTCAGATGAAGTTCGGGGGCAGGGTCACTGTCCCCTGGGTTTCACGAGCGGCCGCTGGCTCGCGCCTGCCTGCTCAGGAGTCGCCGAGCGGCAGGGACTCACGGAGGTAATGGGACACCCGCGGAGGCTCAGCCCCCACGTGCAGCGCCCGAACGCCCTCCTCCGCCTCCCGGTCAGCCAATGTGGCACGAGTCTGTTGGCGCAAGTAGTCGGACCAGGAGTCCACCATGAAGCGCTCCATGTACCAGGCAGAGCGCTCCAGCTCGCGGTAGATGCGCCAGAAACTGGCGCCGTCTCGACGACGATTGACGCCCATTGCGTGGATACGGCGGAGGAACTCCGCGCGGTCTTCAGGGCGGATCTGGTAAGCGATCTGCACCGTTACCGGGCCGTCCTGAGGTTGCAGCTCGGCGAAGGAAAAGGCCGGCATCTCATGACTGGAAGGCGTCACCTCGGCCTCCTCTCCCAAGCGAGCGCGATAGCGCCGCATGACCAGTAGCGACATCACCACCATCAGGGACGCCAGCAGCAGCGCATCGGCTGTGCCGATCCGCGTTGCCACCGCCCCCCAGGCAGCCCCGCCTATGGCCAGGGAGCCTTGGAAAACCAGCATATAGATGGCCACGGAACGGGCGCGAATCCAGGGCGGCACAGTGGACTGGATCGCCACCAGATGGATCGTGCCGACGCATAGCCAGCCTATCCCGGCGAAGAACAGCACCACGCACCGCACCATCGTATTCGGTACTTCGGCCACCACGAGCATGCCCAGGGCGTAGACGAGAGTGGCGATCAATACCATGCGGTTGATCTCCAGATGGGCCCGCAGTAACGGCAGAAACAGGGCCCCACACATGGTGCCGACGCCAATACTGCCCAGCAGCATGCCGTAGCTGCCTGCGCCGCCGGACTCGCTGGCCACTACCGGCAGCAATGCCCAGAGCCCGCTGCCCGCACCGACGAAGGCCATGGTGCGCAGGCACTGGGTGCGAACCACCTCCGAGTAACGCGCATAGCGCAGGGCACCGCGCAATCCGGCCCAAAGGGTCTCTGCAGGCATTGAGGAATCCTTGGCCGGCCGGCGCATACAGGCCACCACCAGCACCGAGCCCACCAGCAGCAGTGCGCAAATGACGAACACGCTGACGATGCCCGAAGCCGCCACCACGCCGCCAGCCAACGCGGGGCCCACCGCCCTGGCAGAGCTGTAGGAGACTGAAGACAGAGCCATGGCCGAGGCCATGAAGGCACGCGGCACCGCTTCAGCCTGAGTGGTGTACCAGGCCGGCCCCTGCAGTGCGAAGCCGATACCGAAGGCGAAAGTCAGCGCCAGCAGCGACCAGGGGGCGATCATCCCGGTGGTGCAGAAACCCACCAGCGCCAGTGCCGCTAGCAGCATTCCGGCATGGGTCAGCAGCAGATAACGGCGCCGGTCGAAGATGTCCGCGAACACGCCACCCGGCAGGCCGAAAAAGAAGGACGGCAGGCTGATGGCGGTCTGTACCAACGCCACCAGCATCGGCGAGCTGCTCAGGGACACCATCAGCCAGGCCGCCCCGACGTTCTGCATCCAGATCGCCAGGTTCATCGCCAGAGCTCCCAGCCAGAGCCAACGAAAGGCAGGAAAGCGCAAGGGCGCCCAAAGGGAGTTCGAACTGTCGGTCATCGGGTGTCCCATTTCTGCGAAAGCGGCCTCGGCTTGACTCGCCGCTTGAATGCCCGCATATTAAAAACTAACTGATCGCCAGTTTTCACCTTAAGCAAGGCCTAGTCAACACGGCATCATGGCGAGCAGAAGAAATACAACTAGACAGTTTTAACCCGGCGCCAGCAAGCAGACTCCAGGCGCCCACCAGGGATTGCACACCATGGCCCTATGCCCCGATCTCGAATTTCAAGGGTTCCTCAAGCAGGGGCGATTCATGCTCCAGCGCAGCCAATCCAGCCAGCGTCACTTCTTCTATCCGCGGGTACTGGAACCCGGCACCGGAGCCACTGACCTGGAATGGGTGGAGGCCTCAGGCCTGGGTACGGTCTATGCGGTCACCGTGGTGCGCCCCAAACCTCCGACCGAGCCCTACACAGTCACCTTGGTCGACCTGGATGAAGGCCCACGCCTGATGTCCCGTGTCGAGGGCCTTCCGGCCGAGCAGGTGAGCATTGGCTTGCGGGTCAAGGCGCGCATCAGCGCCGACCCGGAGCAGTTCTTCGTCGTTTTCGACCCCCACAGCAACTAGGCGAACATCATGGTCAACAAGAATCCGATGTCTCTCGAGGGACGTACCATCATCATCACCGGCGCCGGGCAAGGGATCGGCCTGGGCATTGCCCGCCTGGTCATCGAGCTGGGCGGCAATGTGGCCGCGGTGGATCTCAATGGCGAGGCGCTGCAAACGGCAGCCGATGAGCTGGGCGAGCGCTACCTGCCGCTGGCCGGCGGCGTGTCCGACGCCGATTTCGTTCAACGTGCAGTGGAGCAGGCCATCACCCGCTTCG
This sequence comes from Aquipseudomonas ullengensis, assembly GCF_014174475.1. Lineage (GTDB taxonomy): Bacteria > Pseudomonadota > Gammaproteobacteria > Pseudomonadales > Pseudomonadaceae > Aquipseudomonas > Aquipseudomonas ullengensis. The sequence continues at coordinate 92,325 of NZ_JACJUD010000008.1, read as the reverse complement.
GCGCGGTCCACGGCCTGGTCAACAACGCGGGTATCGGCCGCCCGGCAATGATCGAGAAGATGACTCTGGAGCAATGGCAACTGGTGCTCGACGTACACCTGACCGGCTCCTTCCTGTTCACCCAGGCAGTTGGCCGTCATTTGATCGAGCGCAGCAAGGCCGGTGACCAAGCACCCGGCGCCATCGTGTTCATCTCCTCGGACGCTGGGCGCCGTGGCAGCCTGGGCCAGATCAACTACTCGGCAGCCAAGTCCGGCATGTTCGGCATGGCCATGACCGCCGCGCGCGAATGGGCCAAGTACGGCGTGCGCGCCAATGCCGTGTGCTTCGGCATGGTGGAGACCGCCATGACCGAGAAGGTCCGCAGCGATCCGCGCTTCCTCGACACCTACATGCAGCAGATTGCCCTGGGCCGCTTCGCCTCTCCTGAGGAAGTCTCGGTGCCGGTCTGCTTCCTGCTCTCCGAAGGCGCCTCCTACATCACTGGCCAGGTCCTTTCGGTCAATGGCGGCTACACCATCGCGGTATGACCATGAACGACATCTCCCCTGAAGTACTCAGCGGTATCCGCATTCTCGACATGACCCGAGTGATCGCCGGCCCCTACGCCGGACAGATCCTCGCCGATCTTGGCGCCGATGTAATCAAGGTCGAGCGCCAGGGCGAAGGCGACGACATCCGCCGCATCGGCCCGCCTTGGATCAAGGGCACGGAGAACCAGCCACACCAGGAATCCACCTATAGCCAGGCGGCCAATCGCAACAAGCGCTCCATCACTGTGGACTTCGCCCAGCCCGAAGGGGCCGAGTTGATCCGCCAGATGGTGGTCAATTGCGACGTGTTGCTGGAAAACTATCGCACCGGCACCCTGGCCAAGTACGGCCTGGGCTACGAGGAGCTGCGCAAGATCAACCCGCGCCTGATCTACTGCTCCATCACCGGCTTCGGCCAGACCGGCCCCTACGCTAACCGCTCGGGCTACGACTACCTGATCCAGGCCATGGCCGGGGTCATGTCGGTCACCGGCCACCGCGAAGGCGAACCGGGTGACGGACCGATGCGTGTAGGCATTCCGGTGGCGGACATTTGCGCCGGCCTCTACGCCGCCATTGGTGTTCTCGGCGCACTGAATCACCGCAACAGCAGTGGCGAAGGCCAGCATATCGACGTATCGCTGTTCGACGCCCAGATGGCCACCCTGCTCAACACCTTCTCCGCCTGGTTCAACGGCGGCAAGGAACTGGGTCGGACCGGCAACGATCATCCCAGTGCTTCGCCCTATGGGGTCTACCCGGTGGATGACGGCTTCATCCTGATCGCCACCTTCAACGATCGCGAGTTCGTCCGCCTGGCCAAGGCGGTTGGCCGCGATGACTGGATTGAAGATCCCCTGTTCGCCAAGAACGGCGCCCGCGTGGCCAACCGTCGGGAGCTCTCGCAACAGCTCACCGAGGCTCTGCGTGGACGCACCAAGGCCCAATGGATCGAGTACCTGAATGCCAACACCGTATCCTGCGGCCCGATCAACGACATGCAGGATCTGGAGCAGGATCCGCACGTAATCGAGCGCGAGATGGTGGTGGTCCAGGAACATCCGCTGAACGGCACGGTGCGTTCGGCTGCCAGCCCTATGCGCTTCTCCGCCACTCCGGTGCGCTACAAGCAGGCGCCCCCGGCTATCGGCGAACATACGGACGCAGTGCTCGGCGAATGGCTGGGCCTCTCCGCCGAGCGCATTGCCGAACTGCGCCAGCGCAACGTCATCTGAGGGAATTGCCGTGACATCAGCATTCAGCTTCAAGCCCCTGCAACTCCCCTCTACTCTCGAACCGCTGCGCCAGGAGGCCCGCACCTTCCTGGCCGAGGCCTCACGCGACTGGTCCGGCTGGAAGGTCGGCCACTCCTGGACCGGGTTCGACCGCCAATTCAGCCGCGAAGTCGGCAAGCGTGGCTGGATCGGCATGACCTGGCCTAAAGCCTATGGCGGCCGCGAGCGCTCCGGTCTGGAGCGCTATGTGGTGGTTGAAGAGATGCTCGCCGTCGGCGCCCCTCTGGGCGCCCATTGGTTCGGTGATCGCCAGAGCGGCCCGTTATTGCTGCGCCTGGGTACCGAGACCCAGCGCCAGCGTTTTCTGCCACTAATCGCACGCGGTGAAGCCTCATTCTGCATCGGCCTCAGCGAGCCGGACTCGGGTTCCGACCTGGCGTCCCTGCGCTCCCGCGCCACACGCGTAGAGGGCGGCTGGCGCCTGAATGGGCGCAAGGTGTGGACCACCAACGCGCACCTCTGCGACTTCATGATCGGCCTGTTCCGCACGGGCGGCCAAGCCGACACTGAAAAGCACAAAGGCCTGTCACAGTTCATCATCGACATGCACGCTTCCGGCATCGAAGTTCGCCCGATTCATGACCTGACCGGGGAAGCCCACTTCAACGAAGTGACCTTCGATAACGTCTTCGTTCCCGACGACATGCTGGTCGGCCGCGAAGGTGATGGATGGGCACAGGCCAGTGGCGAGTTGGCTTTCGAGCGTAGCCAGCCGGACCGCTACATGAGCGCCTTCCCACTGCTTCCACTGACCATCGACGCCCTGCGCAATACCGGCACCGACGATCGTCTCGCCGCCCGCCGCCTGGGCGAAGCTGTGGCCGAGCTCGCCGTGCTGCGGGAGATGTCCCTATCCATCGTCGGGCAACTGCAGGACGGCCATTCCCCTGCCAAGGAAGCTGCACTGGTGAAAGACCTCGGCAACCTCCATGAACAGCGCATGCCGGACCTGGTCCGCGAGCTGCTGGACTGTTCGTCCAACATAGTCGCCGAGGATCGGCTCAGCGAACTCCAGGCGTTCCTGGTGCAGAACGCGCCCTCCTTCTCCCTGCGTGGCGGCACCCGGGAAATCCTGCGCGGCATCATTGCCAAGGGGCTAGGACTGAAATGAGTAGCAGCGAAATGAACATCAGCGAAATGCTCGCCGAGCAGGTCCAACGTCTGTTCACCGACCGTATCGACCGTGACACCTGGGTGCGTGCCGAAGACGGCCAACTGGACAGCAACCTCTGGCAGGAAATCGAAGCCATGGGCATCACTCTCGCCCTCAGCGGCGAGGACGCCGGTGGCGCTGGCCTAGGCTGGGCAGAGAGCGAACCGGTGCTGCGCCTCTGCGGCGTGCATGCCGTTCCTGTTCCTGTAGGCGAAACCAGCATTGCTGCCTGGGCGCTCTCCCGCGCAGGACTGGAAGTACCGGAAGGCATGCTCGCGCTCTCCGACAAAATCTTCGAATTGGACGCCCAGGGCAGGCTGCACGGCCAGGACGCCCAGCTGAGCTGGCTTCCGGTAGCCGGTCATGTGCTGGTCGCCGCCATGCACGATGGTGTCATGCACCTCTGCCTGGTGTGCGCCGACGCTGGGCGCCAGCAGGCCACCGAAACGCTCGACCGCTTGCCCTGCGCGAGCTTCGAACTAGACGGTGTCCTGCCGCTGCAAACTGCCGAAGCTCCCTTCCTCGACGAGTTGGGACTGCGCCCGCACCTTGCCGCGCTGCGCAGCATGCAAATGGCCGGAGCCCTGGCCAGGGTACTGGACCTTTGCGTGGAGTACGCCAATACCCGCGTGCAGTTCGGCAAGCCCATCGGCAAGTTCCAAGCAATCCAGCAGATGATCGCGGAGCTCGCTTCCCAGGCCGCCGCCGCGCAGGTCGCCGGCCTTTATGCGGCTCGCCAGATAGATGCCGACAACGCCAGCTACGGCGCCGCCGTGGCCAAGAGTCTGATTGGCCGAGCCGCCACCCGCGCGGCGGCTATCGCCCACCAGGTGTTCGGCGCCATCGGCGTGACCGACGAGCACAGCCTGCACTACTACACCCGTCGCCTCTGGCAGTGGCGGGCTGAGGCCGGCAGCGAGCATTGGTGGTCGGAACGGATTGGCCGTGAGGTGCTGGCGCAGCGTGGGGACCACCTTTGGCCACAACTGACTGCGCCTGTCGGCGCTTGATAGGAGCAGCACTCCCTCCGCCTAGGAGGGAGTCGGGCGGCGGACCAGAGACGCGTCGATTGGCGCGGAACCGGCGAAGTCCAACCACCTCGAGCTCCAAGCCCAGGGTGTCGGGCTTGGAGCTCAGCCCGACCTACAGCATCGCGCGCGCGGCTGATCCGTTCAGCGCTCACTAGCCAGGGTGATCGAGACCGACTCGGCGAAACGCAGGGCGTGTAGCTTGTCGACTTCCACTTCGGCGTAGTGCACGGCCGGGTTGCCCATCACCAGGTCGAGCAGCTCCTGGGTCAGGCGCTCGAGCAGGGCGAAGCGATTTTCCTCGACGTGGCGGATCACCGCCTTGGTGATGGTGCGGTAATTCAGCGCGTGGTCGATATCGTTGTCACGCACCGCCTCGGTGGCTGAGTAGAGGAAGGTCAGGTTGATCAGCACATCCTGCTTATTGAGGATTTCCTCCTCCTTGATGCCTATGTAGGTACGCAGGCGCAGGTCCTTGACGCGGATGCGCGCCATCCCGGGCTTCAGGCCAGGCATTCGCTACTTTCGTCCTATCAGCTGGAGGAACTCGGAGCGAGTGTTCTGCGACTCACGGAAGGCACCGAGCATTACAGAGGTGAGCATCTGAGAATTCTGCTTTTCCACTCCGCGCATCATCATGCACATGTGCTGGGCCTCGATGACCACGGCGACGCCAGCGGCACCGGTTACCTGCTGGATGGCGTCGGCGATCTGCCGGGTGAGGTTCTCCTGGATCTGCAGGCGCCGGGCGTACATGTCGACGATGCGCGCCACCTTGGACAGCCCCAGCACCTTCCCCGTGGGGATATAGGCCACGTGGGCCTTGCCGATGAAGGGCAGCAGGTGGTGTTCACAAAGGGAATAAAGCTCGATCTCCTTGACGATCACCATCTCGTCGTTGTCCGACTCGAACAACGCGCCATTGACGATTTCAGCCAGGGTCTTCTGGTAGCCGTTGCAGAGGAACTGCATGGCCTTGGCCGCGCGTTTGGGGGTATCGAGCAGGCCTTCGCGGGCGGGGTTCTCGCCAACGCCGAGCAGGATTTCCCGGTAATGCTGGGTCATGGGTTCGCTCATCTGCGTCTCTCCCACTGATTACATTGGATAGGCGCCCGGCAACCGCCAGGCGCCCTGACCTCAGATGCGCTTGAGGATGGTGACCACCCCGGCGCCTCCCAGCCCGATGTTGTGCTGCAGCGCGATACGCGCGTTCTCCACCTGGCGTTCGCCGGCTTGACCGCGCAAATGCCAGGTCAATTCAGCGATCTGGGCCAGGCCTGTGGCGCCCAGCGGGTGCCCCTTGGACAGCAAGCCACCCGATGGGTTGGTGACCACGCGACCGCCGTAGGTGTTCTGCCCGTCGATGACGAACCGCTCTGCCCCACCCTCCTCGCACAACCCGAGCGCTTCGTAGGTGATGACTTCGTTGGGCGAGAAACAGTCGTGCAACTCGACCACATCGATGTCGTCCGCCCCCACGCCTGCTTGCTCGTATGCCTGGGCGGCTGCACGGCGGGTCATGCCAGCGCCGACGACATTGAGCATGCTGCCGGACTCGAAGCTATCCGACGTATCGGTTGTCAGACCCATGCCGGCGATCTCCACGCTGTTGCCCAGCCCGTGCTTGCGCGCGTAGGCCTCGGAAACCACCACCACAGCAGCCGCGCCGCAGGTCGGAGGGCAGCACATGAGGCGAGTGACCGGCCCGAAGATCTGCGGCGAAGTCATGACCTGTTCCAGGGTCAGGGGCTCGGTGAACAGCGCATAGGGGTTACGCAAGGCATGGCTGCGCGCCTTGACCGAGACACGCCCGAACAACTCGGCGGACACGTTGTACTTTTCCAGATATTCGGCACCGGCACCGCCGAAGTACTGGGGGCCACTGGGGGCGTTGTCGTCCCAGCCACGGATCTTGCGCACCGCCTCGTCGATCTTCACCGTGATCGGTGTGCGCAGCGCAGCGTCACCGGTGGACATGGCGCCTGGATTCATCTGCTCGAAGCCGACGGCCAGTGCCACATCGACCATACCGCTGGCCACGGCCTGGCGCGCCAGGAACAAAGCAGAAGAACCGCTGGCACAGGCGTTGTTGACGTTGATCACCGGAATACCGGTGATTCCCACGCGGTACAGCGCAGTTTGCCCGGAGCAGGTATCACCGGCGACGAAGCCGGCATAGGCCTGCTGCACAGCGGAATAGGCGATGCCTGCATCCTCCAGTGCCAGGGCAGCGGCATCGCCGCCCATTACGTCGTACATTTCGCTCTTGCCGGGCTTGGTGAACTTGACCATCCCCACGCCGGCGACCAGTACCTTGTTGCTCATATTGAACTCCCTGGGGCCATTCGCCCCGCATCTGTGGGGCTGTTACTTGGCGAAGTCCATGATGGTCAGCGCTGCCTCTGGGCGGAAAACCTTGTCCTCGGCCGCAGCCAGGCTGCGGGCGTCGAATGCCGCGTCCTTGCCACCACCGGGGATGCCTTCAGCGGACAGCAGCTTCAGCTCGCGCACGCTCTGGCCGGAGGCGAACAGGCAGTGGCCGGTACGCTGGCCGGACAGTTCGCTGACCATGTAAAGCACCACTTGGGCCACATGCTCAGGCGCCATCTGGGCCTTGGTGACTTCGTCCATCAGCGGCGCCGTGAGGGCGGAAACGGCGGCAGGGGCAAGAGTCCAAACGCGCACGCCGAACTTGGCACCTTCGATGGCCAGCACATTGGAGAGGCCCCAGGCACCGCACTTGGAAGCGGCATAGTTGCTCTGCCCGAAGTTACCCACCAAACCAGAGGTGGACGAGGTATTGACGATCACCCCACCGCCGTTTTCCTTCATCCAGGCAAAAACGGGCTGGGTGACGGCGTACATGCTCTTCAGGTTGACCTTGATAACCGCATCCCAGTCGCCTTCCTCCAGCTTGAGGAAAGACTTGTCGCGCAGGATCCCAGCGTTGTTGATCAGGATATCGGCACGACCGAACTCACCCAGGGCGGTGGCCAGCAGCGACTGACCGCCTTCCGCCGTGGAGATGTCCTGGGTATGCGCCACGGCGCGGCCGCCGGCTTCACGTACGGTAGCGACCACCGCTTCAGCGGTGTAGTTGCCGTTCTCGTCACGCCCCAGGTCGTTGACCACCACGGCCGCACCCTCGGCCGCCAAGAGTTGTGCATAGGTGGCACCCAGGCCACGCCCGGCACCGGTAATGATCGCGACTTTTCCTTCCAGTAGAGCCATTTTTTGTCTCCGAAATGTTCTTGTTTAGGTGGGCTCCGGCCCATGCCAGGAAGCTTCCGCGCATCGGCACGGGAGCGTTTTCACCGCATAGCAACTGAAATTCAATCACAAAAAGCAGAGCAATCACCCGCATCTTATGCCTCACGCAGACATACTACACCATGTAACTGACTGTTTGACAGTTATCAAGTAAAGCGCAATGCTAGAGACAAGAACCGGCCCATTGAGGAATATGACGTGCCCCTCGACTACCACCGCATCAAGACCTGGCCCATTAGCGAAGGCCGGCAGAGCTACAGCACTCGCGACACCATCCTGTACGCCTTGGGCGTAGGGGCGGCCACCAGCAACCCGCTGCCGGCCGGCGATCTGCAGTACGTCTACGAGAAGGGCCTGAAGGCACTACCGACCATGGCCACCATCATGGCCAGCGGTGAGTTCTGGCTGGCCGACCCGGAAACCGGCATCGACCTGAGCAAAGTGCTGCATGGCGAGCAGTTCCTGCGCATCCACAAGCCGCTGCCCGCCAAGGGCACCCTGATCGGCCGTGACAGCGTCGATGAGATCTACGACAAGGGCGCCGACAAAGGAGCAGTGATGTACATGTCACGGCGCATCTACGACGCCGAGACCGAGGAGCTGCTGGCCACTTCCACCTGGTCCACCTTCATGCGCGGTAATGGCGGCTTCGGTGGCACCGCCGAGGGTCAACCCAAGCCGCACCCGCTACCAGAGGATCGCCCCTTCGACCTCAGCATCGAGCTGTCCAGCCGCCCGGAGCAGGCCGTCATCTATCGCCTGTCCGGCGACTTGAATCCGCTGCACATCGACCCGGCCTTCGCCGCCAAGGCGGGCTTCGACAAGCCGATCCTCCACGGTATGAGCAGTTACGGCATGGCCGGCCGCGCCATAGTCCGCCTGCTCTGCAACGACGACCCGCACCGCCTGCGCGTGCTCAACCTACGCTTCGCCTCGCCCATGTATCCAGGGGAAACCCTGCGGGTCGAGGTCTGGCATGAAGGCCCCGGCAAGGCCAGCTTCCGCGCGCGAGTGGTAGAGCGCGATCTGATCATTCTCAACAATGGCTACGTGGAATTCGCTGCCTAGCCGCAACGAGGAATAACAAGATGGAATACTCGGAAATCAGCTACGAAGTGATCGGCGCAGTCGCCCGCATCAGCCACAATCGCCCCAGCCAGGCCAACGCCGAAACTGAGAACCTGTTGGCCGAACTGGATCACGCTCTGGATCGCGCCAAGCACGACGACGCTATTCGCGTCGTCGTCATTGGCGCCAAAGGCAAACATTTCTCCGCCGGCCATGACCTGATGGATGGTATGGAGAAGCGTGGCGATTTCTCCCCCGAGCAGCACTGGCTGTGGGAAAGCGAACACTACCTGGGCAACGCCCTGCGTATCTGGGACTTTCCCAAGCCGACCATTGCCCAAGTGCAGGGCGCCTGCATCGCTGGCGGCTTCATGGTGGCGAACATGTGCGACATGGTGGTCGCCTCCGACGACGCATTCTTCAGCGACCCCGTGTGCCACAGTCTCGCCGCCGCCTCGGTGGAAGCCCTGGTGCACCCCTGGGTAATGAGCTTGCGCAAAGCCAAGGAATTCCTGTTCACCGGCCAGCGACTCAGCGCACAGGAAGCCAAGGAATGGGGCATGGTCAATCACGTGGTGCCACGCGCCAGCTTGGAAGACTTCACTCTGGAAATGGCCAACCGGATTGCCGCAGCACCGCCCATCGGCATTCGCATGCTCAAGCGCTCACTGAACCGCTCGGCAGACATCATGGGTTTCCGCAATTCCCTGATGGCCCACTTCGACACCCATATCCTCAGCACCTCCACCAAGGAGCACTACGAACTGGCAGCTGCCGGTATGCGCGCCTCGATGGAAGCGGCCAAGAAAGCCCAGTCCTGAGTGCACGGGGCGAAGGCGCCATGCCTTCGCCTACCCTTCCCTTTTTGCCCTTCGGAGCTCCAAGTGTCGCTCTACTACCAAACGCTTATCGACTGGCCCTTCCCAGCCGTGCCCCGCCGTTATGACCAGGAAGACTGCATCCGTTTTGCCCGTGGTTTCGGCGCGGGCGCATCAGCGGACTGGGCCGAAGCCGACCGCCCCTACCTTGAGCCCGGCGAAGGGCTACAGGTATTGCCAATGTCCGCCGTGGCTCTGGCCGACGGCGAGTTCTGGCAGAAGGACCCGCGCACCGGCATCGTCTGGCAGCAGATAGTCCATGCCCAGGAAACCTTGCGCCTGCATCGCCCGCTGGCCAGCGAAGGCGAGCTGGTGGTCACCCAAAAGATCGATGAGATTTTCGATCGTGGCGCCGAGAAAGGCGCCGTCATGCTGCAAACGCTGACGCTCAGCGAGCCAGCAGGCGAGACCGTCGCAACCATCGAAGTCACCACCGTACTGCGCGGCAATGGTGGATTCGGCGGCAAACCACAGAATACGCCACGCCCCATGCCGCTCCCGGAGCGGGCCGCGGACCTGGTATTGGAAATTCCTACGCCACCGGAGCCGGACACGCTGTTCCGCCTTTCGGCGGATATCACCATAGCGGCACAGACCCAAGGCACGCCCCAGGCGATGATTCGCGGCGTCGGTTGTTTCGGCCTGGCTGGCCGCGGTGCGCTGCGGATGGTCTGCGACAATGACGCCGCGCGCTTGCGCAGCCTGTCGGTGCGTTATGCCGGCCCGATGTACAGCGGTGAAACCATGCGCATCGAGCTTTGGCAGCTGGAACCCGGCCTCGCAGTGTTCCGCATGCATGCGGTGGAGCGCGACAAGCCGGTACTCAGCCATGCTGTCATCGAGTACAAGGCCTGAAGTTGCTCCAGGCCTGCACAAAGAATCAGGCTCAGCCCTCGGTGACCAAGTCCGGCGCCAGGGCCGCAGCCTTGGCCTTGGCCTTGGTCACGCGCGGCTTGCGCGCACTGGGAACGGGAGCGGCTCCGCCGCCAGCCTCCTCTGACATACCGGAGTGCAAGGTCTGCACCACCATACGGGCAATGGCGGCGTTTATCCGCTTGGAACCCAGGCCGCGCTCCATCACCACCGGGTCCGTGGCCGCCAGCCGCTCCATGGCGGCCTGCAGCACGGTGGCTTCGGCATAGGCATCGCTTTTCTTGCGGCCACCCACAGCCGGGTTGACGGCGAGGATCAGTTTGGCGAAGCGTTCGATGAACGGGATATAGGTGTTCATCCGCAGCTCTTCGAAACGTGGGTCGCCGCGATCAGCTTCCAGGTTACGGTAGCGCAGCACCTCGCGATGGCGGCTCCAGACTCCGTTCAGCGCCTCGATCAGGCGCAGCGCCTCTTCTTCGAATCGCTCAGCCGCCCAGGGTTCCTCCAGCAGCCGCGAGACTTTTGCCATGTCTTCACCGGCTTCCATAGCCAGTGAATAGAGCACGTCCTGTACGTCGTCGAAGTACATGTAGAAGCTGGCGGAAGAAGTGCCCGCGGCCTTCGCAATGGCTACTGCGGAAATGTCCACCAGGGCGTGGGTGAAAAGCAGGTGGCGAGTGGCCACCATCAATCGTTGGCGGGTTTCCTGGCCTTTGCGGCCCAGCACCTGGCCCTGCTTGTTCATGCTGACTTCGTATGCCACGGCATGCTCCCTTTGACTCGAAATTCAAGACTGGCACGCCAGCCCTGGCACAGATGTGGCCCTGAGCCCTTGACCGTGCCAGTTCTTGCTGCGCGCGCATGCCCCAATAATAAACAAAATGACAGCTCTGAGTCGAACCTATCGAAAGCCACCGAACATTTCAACAACCCGAGAGTTAAAGGCTCCACCCAATTTACGTCATCAATGAGTATCGATAATAGTTCGGACGGACTAGACATAACTGACACATTTACAGTTATTATAAGGGCATGAACCCCAGCGCGCAGCTCCCTGCCCGCGCCAGGAACCCAGAAGCCAAGTCAGGAGGCGATATGCCGAATATGGTTGCAGACAAAGTCGTAGTCATCACCGGGGCCGGCAGTGGTATCGGCCGAGAGTTCGCCCTGGCCTTCGCGGCTCAGGGCGCGCGCGTCGTGGTTAACGACCTGGGCCGCACCGAAGCCGGTGGTAGCGCCGCGGAAACGGTGGTCGCGGAAATCCGCGCGGCAGGCGGCGAAGCGGCAGCCAGCAGCGACAGCGTCGCCGAATGGGACTCCGCCCAGCGCATCGTGCAGACCGCACTGGACAACTTCGGCCGCGTGGATTGCGTGGTCAACAACGCAGGCATCGTCCGCGACCGCTTCTTCTTCAACATGAGCTTGGAAGAGTGGCAGGCGGTGATCAACGTCCACCTCAACGGCTCCTTCTATGTCGCCCGCGCTGCAGCCCCGCACTTCAAGGCACAGGCCAGCGGCTCCTACATCCACATGACCTCCACCAGCGGGCTAATCGGGAACCCGGGGCAGGGCAACTACTCGGCGGCCAAGCTGGGCCTGGTGGGCTTGTCCAAGACCATCGCCCTCGATATGGCGCGCTACAACGTGCGTTCCAACTGCATCGCCCCCTTCGCCTGGACGGCCATGACCGCATCGGTTCCCACCGACACCCCGGAAGCCGCCGCGCGCATGGAGAAGCTCAAGACCATGGAGCCGCGCAAGATCGCCCCGCTGGCGGTATACCTGGCCAGCGACGCGGGTGCCGGGGTGTCCGGGCAGATCTTCGGCGTGCGCGCCAACGAGATCTACCTCTACTCCCAGCCCCGCGTGCTCCGCTCGGTGCATCGCAGCGAGGGCTGGACCCCGGAAAGCATTGCCGAGCATGCCATTCCCGCGATGAAGAACTCCTTCTACGAGAACATCCCCTCGCCCCAGCTCACCACCTGGGATCCGATCTAACAGCCCCCTGGCCAGAACAACGAGGAACGCAGCATGAGCGAGATTGAAACCATTGGCACCGGCTTCACCTGGGACGAGCTGCCCGTAGGTCGCAAGTTCAAGACCTACGGACGCACCATCACCGAGGCGGACATCGTCAACTTCATTTCCGCCTCTGGCATGTTGGAGGTGCTTTTCACCAACACGGAGTTCCTCCGCGACGCCGGCTTCGACGGCCGCCTCGTCCCCGGCGGCCAGGTGTTCTGCATGGCCGAGGGCCTGCTGTTCCAGACCGCGCTGCAGGGCGTGGGCGTGGCCTTCCTGAATATGGAGCTAGACATCAAAGGCCCCACCTTTGCCGGCGACACCATCCATGTAGAGGTGGAAGTGATCGAGTCCCGCCCGAGCAAAGGCAAGCCAGGCATGGGACTGGTGCGCACCCGCAACCAGGTGGTCAAGCAGGACGGCAGCGTAGTGATGATCTACACCCCACTGCGCCTGGTTAAAGGCCGCGAAAACCTGCACGCCTGAGCCATCGCAAGGCAAACCTACACGCCCCATAGCCGGAGATGAAGATGAAACAAGTGCGTTTGTATGGTCCGCAGGATCTGCGTATCGACGAAGTGCCGATGCCGCAGGCTGGTCCCCGGGACGTGGTGGTGAAAGTCGCAGTGTTCGGTATTTGCGGCAGCGATCTCAACTTCGCGAGGAATGGCTACATCGGCAGCCCAAGCCCACAACCGATACCCTTAGGGCATGAACTGGCAGGCACAGTACACCAGGTGGGTGAAGCCGTGCAGGACATCGCGGTTGGCCAGCGTGTCGTGATCCATCCGATGAAGGGGAGCAACCGAATTGGCACTGGTGACCCCGTACATGGCGGCTTTGCCGAGTTCCTGCTGGTACGCGATGCCGCCCTGGACGAATCAGTCTTTCCTATTCCTGACCACCTGGCATTCGAGCGCGCAGTGCTGACCGAGCCAGTCGCGGTTGGCGTCCATGGCCTGAACCTGTGCCAGGCCGAACCCAGCGACCGGGTCGTCCTATTCGGTGCCGGACCTATTGGTCTCGGCGTCGTTGCAGCCCTCAAGCACCGTGGTGTCGAGCGAATCGCCGTGGTCGACATCATCGACGAACGACTGGAGCGAGCCCGCCAGCTCGGCGCCGATCAGATCATCAATCCAGCCAAGGAAGAGCTGGAAGCTGCACTGCGCGCGACCTTCGGCACCGTTCCCAGCAAGATCACGGGACAACCCCTGGTGAACTGCTCCCTGTACATCGACTGCGCCGGTCAAGGTGCACTGCTTCAGCAGGCGGTCGTAATGGCCAAGGACACGGCTCGCATCCTAATACTGGCCACTCATAAGCAGCCAGTCGAGTTGGATATGGTGCAAGTACTGATCAAGGAACTCGCCATACGCGGCTCCTTGTCCTACCCCGACGAGTTCCCGGAGGTCCTGGCGATGCTGGGCGACGAGCGACTGGTGCTCGAAGGGATGCATAGCCACTCCTTCGACTTCGACCGTTTCGCCGAAGCCTTCGCCATGGCACAGGACCCGCACCAGTCAGCCAAGGTGCTGGTGCAAGTGAGCTGAATAAGATGGCCGCCCTTGATCGATTCGCACAGCATTTCGAGGGCTACCGCAAACAACAAACGAACACCCTGCCATTAGTTGGCACAGCCTGAATCTGGAGTGGATATGAAGAAGTGGCAATGCTTTTTCTGCAGTTTCATCTATGACGAATCCCTTGGCCTGCCTGACGAAGGCATTGCGCCGGGCACTCGCTGGGAAGATGTACCGGAAGACTGGATTTGCCCGGAGTGCGGCGCCGCCAAGGAAGACTTCGCCATGCTGGAAATCGCCTGACCGTATCTGCCCCGGAGAACCGCCATGACAGCCCCAATCCAAACATGCGCCCTGATAGTCGGTGGTGGTCACGCCGGCAGCGAGGCGGCCGTCTCGCTACGGCAGAATGGCTTCGCTGGACGCATCCTGATTATCAGTGATGAACCAGGCCTGCCCTATCAGCGCCCACCGCTGTCCAAGGCATTCCTTGCCGGCACCCTCGGGGCCGAGGCCCTGCCGATCCGGCCGGCCGCCGCCTACGAGAAGGCCAACATCGAAATCCGCAACGGCGCTTCTGTCAGTAGCCTGGATCTGGAAGGTCGCTCTGTGCAGCTTGCCGACGGCAGCAGCCTTGGCTGGAGTCACTTGATCCTGGCGACCGGCAGCCGGGCAAGACGGCTCCAGGTCGTAGGGCTCGGCGAACGTCAACCGGACAATTTGCACTATCTGCGCAGTCAGGCGGATGCCGAACGCCTGCGAGAGCAGTGGGTAGAAGGCCAGCGCCTGGTGATTGTCGGCGGTGGCTACATCGGTCTTGAAGTCGCAGCGGCAGCTAAGAAAGCCGGATTGCAGGTCACAGTGCTGGAGGCCCAGCCACGAGTGTTGGCACGGGTCACAGCCCCCGAAGTATCGAGCTTCTACGAGCAGGTGCACCGCGCCGCCGGAATCGAGCTGCGCCTGAACACCCAGCTGGAGCAGGTCAGCCTGGATGCCTCGGGTCAGATGGTGGAAGCCATGGTCACCACAGATGGCGCGCGCATTCCCCTCGATCTCGTGCTGGTTGGCGTGGGCGCGATCGCCAATACCGAGCTGGCCGAACAGGCCGGCTTGGAGGTCGACAACGGTATTGTCGTCGATAATTGCTCTCGTACAGGCGCCGCCGGTGTCTACGCCATCGGTGACTGCAGCAACCATCCCAGCGCGCTCTATGGCTGCCGCCTGCGCCTGGAGTCCATTCCCAATGCCATCGAGCAGGCCCGCGCGGCAGCCTCGGCCATAACCGGCAAGCCGACTCCCTACGTGGCCCTGCCCTGGTTCTGGTCCGACCAATACGACCTCAAGCTGCAAATCGCTGGCATCAACCAGGGTTACGACCAGGTGGTGCTGCGCGGCAGCAAGGCGCTGCGATCCTTCGTCGCTTTCTACCTGCGCGCCGGTCGCCTGATCGCCGCTGATTGCATCAACCGCCAGCCGGAGTTCATGGCGATCAAGAAACTGGTGCAGGCGGGCTTTGCCGGTGACAGCGAATTGCTGGCCGACGAGTCGGTCAATCTCAAGGACCTGACCGCGAGCCTCCCGGCCTGACAACCGTCATGTCCAGGATCGAGGAAATCCGCAGCAACGCCATTGAGCTGATCGCCCTGCACGGCTTTGGCGCAGTGTCCCTGCGCCAGCTGGCCAAGAGCTGCGGCCTGCAGGCCGGTTCGCTCTACGCCTACTATCGAAGCAAGGACGACCTGCTGCAGGATCTGATCGCCAGTTATCTGGAAGACCTGCAGCAATCCTGGCAGGAGTCGTCGGAAAACCGCGACGACCCGGTGCGCACGCTCGTGGATTTCATCGCACACCACCTGGAGTTCCAGAGCACGCGCCGCGCCGAAAGCCTGATCGCCAGCATGGACCTGCGCAATTTGCCGGAGCACAGCAGGCGTCATGTCATCGCCATGAAAGCAGGCTACGAGCGAGAGCTAAAGGATATTCTCGCTAGCGGTGAACGTCAGGGTTTGTTCAGCCAGGACATCATGACCAGCACCGCCCTCCTCTCCATGCTCACCGGTCTCTGCCTCTGGCAGGAAAAAGGCGAGGATGACTTTAACCTTCTGGTCCGTAGCTGCCAGAGGATCGCGCTGCAGATTGCCAGCATGAGCCCAAACCCGGGCACCTACGGGGTTCAATCGCCGGTTTTCTCGTAATAACCAACGTTCACTAGGTATTCGCCGACCCGCCGGAAGTAGGTGTGCTTGCGCTCCACCTTGTGACTCAGAGGGTTTCCCCAGTGGTAGTCATACTCGCCTGCGCTGCTTTTTTTCGCTGCCGCCAGCATCGCCTCACCGACCGGATTGCCCTGCGGGTCTTTGACCCGGCGGAAGTCGGTGCCCACCAGACGCGGGTTATATCCATGGGCTACGAAGCGTGATGTGCTCATATCGACAACGAAGACGTAGAGGTCGTCCTGGAGGAAAGCCAGGCTCTCGCTATTGATCGCCGCGAAGGTCTGCTGCGGGCCCGACGCCACGGCTGCCACAGCCTTGCCCAAGAGATCCTGGGCCTGGGTCGCGGATGCCTTGGAAATGAAATAGCCAACTCCCAGCAGCACATCATCGACCCGCTGGAACAGCACGCGCTTGCGCTCGAGACGGCCAGTCTGCCAGTTGCTCCAACGGTATTCCGCCTCCTGGATACCTTGGCCCTCTTTCACCTTTAAGGCTTCGTCGAAGGACTTCTTAAGATCCGGCGGCAGTTGCTCCAGTAGGTTGCTGCCGATCAAGATGGCGGACGGTCCGCCACTGGCCAGCATCACTCCATTGAGATCCAGCACGTAGACATAGTGATTGCCGCGCACGAAGGGTCCCTGTCGACTGAATACCGGCAAGGCTTTCTCCTTGTGCTCGCTATAGTAGGTCACAGCCGTCTCCAGCAGTGCCCGCGATTCCTGCTCCTCAGTCTCGTAACCGCCCGGCGCGGCGCTGGCCCCCACTGTAACCATGAGGCCCACCAAGATTCCCACCCAGCCTGTAGCCCTACTTAGTCTCATAGCGTTCGTACCCAGCCAACCACCAATAAATTACACTGTATCATTTTAGCACTTATAGGCCTGCGAGACCTGCGGCTACTAGTCGCAGGCAGAGCGGCCACGCAGCCTCAGCCGCCTGTCGACTAATGACAGGTCATAACTTCAGCTGAAAGGTTTTGAATCACGCGGAAAGAGCACTGGCCTGCCATGCGACCCACACATATAACTGACTGTTTGTCTGTTTTACTATTGCCGAACAGCCCGCGTCGGGGTAACGTTCGATATCACATACACAACAAAAGCCTGAAGTAGCCTGAACCTGCCTGGTGAGGGGCCGCTTGAACGATGGAGATAACGCATGAAACTCGATGACCTCATTCTTGTCAGCGTCGACGACCACATCGTCGAGCCGCCCACCATGTTCGAGCAGCACCTTACCGCTGCCCAAAAAGCCTTCGCCCCCAAGGTGCTGAAAGACAAGAACGGCGCCGATTACTGGCTGTTTGAAGGCCGTCGAGCCGGCAACATCGGCCTCAACGCTGTGGTAGGTCGCATGCGTGAGGAGTACGGCTGCGAGCCGATTTCCTTCGAGCAGATGCGCAAAGGTGCCTGGGACATCCATGCACGCATCGACGACATGAACGCCAACGGCCTGCTGGCCTCGTTGAACTTTCCCAGTGTAGTGACTTTCGACGGCAGCCTGTTTCACCAATTCGAGAACAAGCAGAACGCCCTCGCCCTGCTACAGGCCTACAACGACTGGCACATCGACGAGTGGTGCGGTAGCTACCCGGGCCGCAACATCCCCAACGCCATCATTCCGTATTGGGACATCAACGCCTCGGTTGCCGAGATCAAGCGCGTCGTCGCCAAGGGCTGCCACGCCATCTCCTTCTCCGACAATCCCTCGCTGAAGGGCCAGCCGAGCATCCACGACGCCCACTGGGAGCCGTTGTGGAAGGTCTGCGCCGAAAATAAGGTGGTGATCAACATCCATATCGGCTCTGGCGCCCAGGCTCCCCATGCCTCGATGAACTCGCCCATCGATTCCTGGATCATCACCATGCCGATCTCCATCGTGAACTCGGCTGCCGACTGGCTGCACCTCAAGGCGCTGCAGCGCTACCCGGACCTGAAAATCTCTCTCTCCGAGGGCGGTATCGGCTGGATCCCCTACTTCCTCGAGCGCGCCGACTTCGTCCATGAGCACCACAAGGCCTGGACCTACGCCGACTTTGGCGGCAAGAAGCCCAGCGAAGTGTTCCGCGAACACTTCCAGACCTGCTTCATCGACGACCGCTTCGGCCTGAAGAACCTTGAGGACATAGGCGAAGACAACGTCGCCTACGAATGCGACTACCCGCACTCGGATACCGTCTGGCCTGAGTCCGCCGACCTGCTGTTCGACTCCCTCAAGCAACTGCCGGACGCCACCATCGACAAGATCACCCACGGCAACGCTCTGCGTATCTACAACTTCGACGCGTTCGGCAAGATGGGCGGCCGCGACAAGTGCACCGTGAGCGCCCTGCGCGCGCTGGCCGTGGACGTGGACACCGCGCCGAAGTCCTTCGGCGGCCCGGCGCCGCTGGCGGAAGGCGAAGTACGTCGCCGCGTGACTTCCGGCGACATCATCAAGATGTTCACCGCCGTGGGCAAAGAAGACGGCAAGATCACGGCCGAAGAGGCCTGATTGCCTACAGGCCTCTTCTCGCGAAGAGGCCCTCTGGCACCATCCAGCGACCGCCTTCCATGGCGGTCGCTTGCTTTTCAGCCGCGGCTATCGACCTGCTGCGCAAAGCCGGCGAAAAGCAGCTCTCGGTATTTTTGCAGGTACCGTTGTGGGTAACGCAGCTCCGACTCGCTCACTCGCGCCAACTCCGCCAGGGATGCCTCATCCAACTCGAACGACAAACAACCGAGATTGTCGTCCAGCTGCGCACGGGTACGAGCACCGATCAACGGAATCACACCCGGGCACGCGCGTAGCCAATTGAGTGCGACCTGCGACGGGCTATGACCAAGGCGACTGGCGACATCCATTACTGCCTGAGCAACCTTCAAGCCGTGCTCGTCCACCCCACCCAACCCAGCGCTATCCAGACGCTGGCCGTCGGCTTGGCGCTGCGGGTTTCCATACTTGCCGCTCAATAGTCCACCCGCAAGCGGCGACCAAGCGGCGATGCTCATACCGAAGTCTCGGGCCATGGGCAGCAGCTCCTGCTCGATGGATCGCTCGATCAGGTTGTACTCGACCTGTAAGGCGACAAACGCCGTCTGCCCCATGGCCTGGGCCTGCATGTTGCACTTGGCTACGACCCAAGCCGGAGCATTAGAAATCCCCAGATAAAGCACCTTGCCCTGGCGCACCAGGTCATCCAGCGCACGCATGGTTTCCTCGACTGGGGTGACGGTATCCCAGGCATGCACCCAGAGCATATCCAGATAATCGGTGTCCAAACGGCGCAAGCTCGCCTCGACCGAGCGACGCAAGCTCTTGCGGTGATTGCCAGCCCAGTTCGGATCGCGCGTGCCCGGCAAGGCTAAGGAATATTTGCTCGCGACCACCAGCTCATCCCGGTGCCCGGCTATCAATCGCCCCAGCACCTCCTCGGAGCGCCCTTGGGCATAAATTTCATTAGCGGTATCAAAGAAGTTACCGCCAGCATCGCGATACCCGGCATAAATCGAGCGCGCCTCACTCTCATCACTGCCCCAGCCGGCATTACCGAAGGTCATGGTTCCCAGGCACAGCTCAGATACCCGCAACCCGGACTTTCCTAATAGTCTGTAGCGCATTCTCGCCTCCTCGTCGTTCCCTGCGCGCGGCAGTGTGTCGAACTGCCGCCCCTGAATGAAAAACGAGGTCGAACCATCATGGATTCGACCTCGTATCGTAAGCTGCCGTAATTGCCTCGATGGCCTTACAACATGCCAGTCAGCTCCGGCACAAGCTCGAACAGGTCACCGACCAGGCCGTAGTCAGCCACCTGGAAGATCGGGGCTTCTTCGTCCTTGTTGATCGCGACGATCACTTTAGAGTCTTTCATGCCCGCCAGGTGCTGGATGGCACCGGAGATGCCGACCGCGATGTACAGCTGCGGAGCGACGATCTTGCCGGTCTGGCCAACCTGCATGTCGTTCGGAACGAAACCGGCGTCGACAGCGGCACGCGAAGCACCCACAGCAGCGCCCAGCTTGTCGGCCAGGGCGTACAGGTGCTTGAAGTTGTCACCGTTCTGCATGCCACGGCCGCCGGAAACGACGATCTTGGCAGCGGTCAGTTCCGGACGATCGGACTTGGCCAGCTCTTCGCCAACGAAGGCAGACTTGCCAGCGTCAGCCGAGCCACTCACCGCTTCAACGGCAGCGGAACCGCCTTCGGCAGCAATCGGGTCGAAACCGGTGCTACGTACGGTGATCACTTTCACGGCAGCCGAAGATTGCACGGTAGCGATGGCGTTACCGGCATAGATCGGGCGCTTGAAGGTGTCGGCGCTTTCAACGGCGATGATCTCGGAGATCTGATCAACGTCCAGCTGAGCGGCAACGCGCGGCAGGATGTTCTTACCGTTGCTGGTGGCAGCAGCCAGGATGTGACTGTAGCCCTTGCCCAGCTCAGCAACCAGCGGCGCAACGTTTTCCGGCAGCTGGTGAGCGTAGGCAGCGTTGTCAGCAACCAGCACCTTGGCGACGCCAGCAACTTTGGCAGCGGCTTCGGCAGCAGCACCGCAAGCGGCACCGGCAACCAGCACGTGGATGTCGCCACCGATCTTCGCGGCAGCAGCCACGGTGTTCAGGGTGGCTGCGGCCAGGGCGGCGTTGGTGTGTTCAGCGATAACCAGGATAGTCATTTAGATTACCTTC
The DNA here is from genome assembly GCF_014174475.1 of Aquipseudomonas ullengensis. GTDB lineage: Bacteria > Pseudomonadota > Gammaproteobacteria > Pseudomonadales > Pseudomonadaceae > Aquipseudomonas > Aquipseudomonas ullengensis. Next base: position 71,802 of record NZ_JACJUD010000008.1, on the reverse strand, counting down.
GCCTCGTTCTTCAGTTTCTCGACCAGTTCAGCCACGGACTTGACCTTGATACCTGCGCTGCGAGCAGCCGGCGCTTCGACTTTCAGGGTCTTGACGGTGGAGGCGGTGGAAACGCCCAGGGCGTCCGGAGTCACCACGTCGAGTGGCTTCTTCTTGGCCTTCATGATGTTCGGCAGCGACGCGTAGCGCGGCTCGTTCAGGCGCAGGTCGGTGGTGACGATGGCCGGAAGATTCAGCGCAACGGTCTGCAGACCGCCGTCGATTTCACGGGTCACGTTGACCTTGTCGCCAGCCACTTCGACTTTCGAAGCGAAGGTGCCTTGGGCATAGCCAGTCAGGGCGCCCAGCATCTGGCCAGTCTGGTTGTTGTCGCTGTCGATGGCTTGTTTGCCGAGGATGACCAGCTGTGGCTGCTCTTTCTCGACCACTGCCTTGAGCAGCTTGGCCACGGCCAGGGAGTTCAGCTCGTCAGCCGACTCGACCAGAATGGCGCGGTCAGCACCCAGAGCCAGCGCAGTGCGCAGTTGCTCTTGAGCAGTGTTCGGGCCGATGGTGACGACGACGATTTCGCTCGCAACACCTTTCTCTTTCAGGCGTACGGCTTCTTCTACGGCGATTTCGCAGAAGGGGTTCATCGACATCTTGACGTTGGCGAGGTCGACGCCGGAGTTGTCCGCTTTGACGCGAACCTTGACGTTGTAGTCGACCACTCGTTTGATCGGAACCAGTACGTTCATACGTTCTCTCTGCAGCAATGATGAAACACCGACGCCCTGTGATGGATGCCGGTAGCGGTATTTTTCATGCAATCGGTAGAGATCGGCTCTTGTTTCTATTCGCGAAAATGACAACAATGCCAAACCAATAACTGATTGTTTGTAATTTTTGATAAGTAAGAGCCCTGCTGTCAACACAGACAACGCGACATCAACGTCAAACAGCAAGGAGCGCGACGATCAGCAGGAGCAACACATTTTTCAGTAGGGGCGGAATGAGCGACTGTCTAGCTGGGTAAGTCATCCCCAAAAAGGCAGAGCCTGCCCCTACTTTTTTATTCGTAAACAGGCGGTATATCCACCTGCATAGTCACTCGATACGAACATTACAGAGCACTCATGGAGTGCTGGCGCCCCTGGAGGTATCACTGTGCTTGAGTCCTATATCCAACATGTAAAAGCGCGCGCGCTGAAAGGCTTACTCCCAACCCCTTTGACTGCAGAGCAGACCGTAGGCTTGGTCGAGCTACTGAAAAGTCCTCCGGCCTTCGAAGAGCCTCTTCTTGTCGACCTGCTTACCCATCGCGTACCTGCTGGCGTGGACGAAGCTGCGTATGTAAAAGCCAGCTTTCTCTCTGCTATAGCTAAAGGTGAAGACAGCTCTCCGCTGGTGGGCAGGCTCCGGGCTATCGAACTGCTAGGCACCATGCAAGGTGGCTACAACATCACCACGCTGGTCGAACTGCTTGATAACACTGAGTTAGCTGCCGCAGCAGCAAAACAGCTAAAGCACACCTTGCTGATGTTCGATGCCTTCCACGACGTAGCCGAACGCGGCAAAAAAGGTAACGTTCACGCCCAAGCGGTTTTGCAATCTTGGGCCGATGGTGAGTGGTTCAAAACCCGTACAGTGCTAGCCGAAAAAATCACCCTCGCGGTATTCAAAGTACCGGGTGAAACCAACACCGACGACCTGTCGCCGGCTCCGGACGCCTGGTCCCGCCCGGACATCCCGCTGCACGCCCTGGCCATGCTGAAGATGGCCCGCGATGGCATTGAACCGCAGCAGCCCGGATCCGTCGGTCCGCTGGCGCAGATCGAAGCGGTCAAGGCCAAGGGTTACCCGGTGGCCTACGTCGGCGACGTGGTCGGCACCGGCTCCTCGCGCAAGTCCGCGACTAACTCGCTGCAGTGGTTCTTCGGCGACGACATTCCCCATGTGCCGAACAAGCGCGCCGGTGGCTTCTGCTTCGGCAACAAGATCGCGCCGATCTTCTACAACACCATGGAAGACGCCGGCGCCCTGCCAATTGAATTCGACGTGGCCAAGCTCAATATGGGCGACCTGATCGACCTCTACCCTTACGCCGGCAAGGTGTGCAAGCACGGCACTGACGAGCTGCTGGCCAATTTCGAGCTGAAGACCGAAGTACTGCTCGACGAAGTGCGTGCCGGCGGCCGTATTCCGCTGATCGTCGGCCGTGGCCTGACCGAGAAGGCCCGTGCCGAGCTGGGCCTGGCGCCGTCCACCCTGTTCAACAAGCCGGTCGCGCCGGCCGACAGCGGCAAGGGCTTCACCCTGGCGCAGAAGATGGTTGGCCGCGCCTGCGGTCTGGCGGAAGGCCAAGGCGTCCGTCCGGGCACCTACTGCGAACCAAAGATGACCACCGTGGGTTCGCAGGACACCACCGGCCCGATGACCCGTGACGAGCTGAAAGACCTGGCCTGCCTGGGCTTCTCCGCCGACCTGGTGATGCAGTCGTTCTGCCACACTGCCGCCTACCCCAAGCCGGTGGACGTGAAGACCCACCACAGCCTGCCGGACTTCATGCGCAACCGTGGCGGGGTCTCCCTCAAGCCCGGCGACGGCATCATCCACAGCTGGCTGAACCGCATGCTGCTGCCGGATACCGTCGGTACCGGTGGCGACTCGCACACCCGCTTCCCGCTGGGCATCTCCTTCCCGGCCGGTTCCGGCCTGGTCGCCTTCGCCGCGGCCACCGGCGTCATGCCGCTGGACATGCCGGAGTCGGTACTGGTGCGCTTCAAGGGCAAGCTGCAACCGGGCATCACCCTGCGTGACCTGGTGCATGCCATCCCTTACTACGCGATCAAGGCTGGCCTGCTGACCGTCGAGAAGAAGGGCAAGATCAACGCCTTCTCCGGCCGCATCCTGGAGATCGAAGGTCTGGACGAGCTGACCGTTGAACAGGCTTTCGAGCTGTCCGACGCCTCGGCCGAGCGTTCCGCCGCCGGTTGCACCATCAAGCTGCCGGAAAAGGCCATCGCCGAGTACCTGCGTTCCAACATCACCATGCTGCGCTGGATGATCGGCGAAGGCTACGGCGATGCCCGTACCCTGGAGCGCCGCGCCCAGGCGATGGAAGCCTGGCTGGCCAACCCGCAACTGCTGTCGGCTGACAGCGATGCCGAATACGCCGAAGTCATCGAAATCGATCTGGCCGAGATCAAGGAGCCAATCCTCTGCGCGCCGAACGATCCGGACGATGCCCGCCTGCTGTCCAGCGTGGCCGGCGAGAAGATCGACGAAGTGTTTATCGGTTCGTGCATGACCAACATCGGTCACTTCCGCGCTGCCGGCAAACTGCTGGACAAGGTCAAGGGCGACCTGCCGACCCGTCTGTGGCTGGCTCCGCCGACCAAGATGGATGTGCACCAGCTGACCGAGGAAGGCTACTACGGCATCTTCGGCCGCTCCGGCGCTCGCCTGGAAATGCCCGGCTGCTCGCTGTGCATGGGTAACCAGGCGCGGGTACAGACCGGTTCGACCGTGGTCTCCACCTCGACCCGTAACTTCCCCAATCGCCTGGGAGACGCGACCAACGTGTACCTGGCCTCTGCCGAACTGGCAGCGGTCGCCTCGATCACCGGCAAACTGCCGAGCGTCGAGGAGTACATGGCCTACGCCAAGGACATCGACAGCATGGCAGCTGACGTTTACCGCTACCTGTCCTTCGACCAGATCGCCAATTACAGAGAAGCCGCAGCGAATAGCCGAATCCCTACCGTCGAAATGGCTTGAATGTCCGCCGGGCTCCCGAATGGTGAGCCCGATGTCTCTGCCACACACATAATCAGGCTCGCGATGATCACAACTGACAGCATTCAGACATTGCGCGTAGCGTTGCAGAAGGCGCGCGACCAGAAGAAACGCATCGGGTTGGTACCGACAATGGGCAACCTGCATGAAGGACACATATCTCTACTGGAGATGGCACGGCGGGAAAGTGATTTCATCGTCACCAGTCTCTTCGTCAATCCTATGCAGTTCGGCCCCCAGGAAGACCTCAAGAGTTACCCGCGAACCCCCTCTGCAGATCAGAAAGCGCTGTCCAGAGCTGGCTGCTCCGTGCTCTTCGCACCGAGCGTGAAAGAGATGTACCCGAATGGCTTGAGCAATCACTGCAGCGTGGTTGTCCCTGGCGTTTCACGAGGCCTTTGTGGTGAAAGTCGCCCAGGACATTTTGAGGGCGTGGCGACTGTAGTGACCAAGCTGTTAAATATCGTTCAGCCTGACATTGCGGTTTTTGGACAAAAGGACTACCAACAGCTCGCTGTAATTCGAGCCCCTCACCAAGGACTTGAGTTTCGCTACGCGCATATTCGCAGCACCCACCATTCGCGCACCCGACGGCCTAGCACTGTCCTCGCGTAACGGATATCTCACGCCCACAGAGCGCAATAAAGCACCACTGCTCCACTGCTCCACTGCTCCACTGCTGCATCAGGCAGATAGCAGAAGCCATCGAACAAGGCGAGCACGACTACCCATCACTTATCGAAGATGGCAAACGCATATTGGAGGGGGCTGGATTCCGACTGGACTACCTTGAAGTACGAGCAGCAGGAACACTTGAGCCACCCACTCCGCAGGACAAGTCACTGATCATCTTGGTTGCAGCAAGCATCGGTAATACGCGCTTGATTGACAACCTGGAGTGTTGCTTGAGCTGACCTCCTGACTTTGACTCGCATGCTCACCCAGGCATACAGTCTGAGGCATTCATGTATTTCTAGCTGGCTTCAGCCCCCGCCAATTTTGAAAGCAGCGAATTGATCAAAGACGATCAGGTCCCCGCTTGTTGCTCTTTGCAGCTGCTGATCGGATGGGCACAGATGATGGCCGTCTTGTGGCATCGAAGCCCTCGGGAAGACGCAGGGTAGCGGCCACGTCCCAAGTGCGTTTTTTAAAGGTGCTTGGCGCTGCCAGTTTTACAATGTGTCTGTAAACTGCTGCGCCATCATCTGGGACTGCACATGACTCTCACCGACGCTGCCATCGCACTGCTCCTCGCAGCCCGGATACATCGAACTGACGCCGCTGTTAGAAAAACGGCAAGGCGCTGCGCGAAACTTCTGCCACGCAGTAAGCGCGAGCTGCTTCATCTGGTTGTTGAGAGCAAAAGTCCGCTAGCTCTGGTCGGCTTCTTGGCTCAGGGGTTGGAGCTATAGCCCGACATGACAAAGGCAGTGTTTCTACGTTGCTGCGCCCTACCTGCATATCCGCCCATCAGCCAACTCTTCGCCGATAACCCTTGTTCTTGACCTGTTAGGGCAAGGCTATCGACCTACGCCATGCTCAATTCGCCTCTTAGTAATACAAGCATCCTCCCCCTGTTCGCCCCAGACCCCTATAGCAAAAGCATATTTAAATAGCATTTATTGACAAACAAATAAATCAACGATAGCCTGAGCTCATCCTCACGGAACCGAGCTTATGAAACCATTCGACATTTCCACTCATGGCGGCCGCATCGCATCTGCGCGTAAGGCCCGAAAGCTGACGCAAACCGAGCTGGCAAAGCTCGTGGGCATTGGCCAGTCGAGCATTGCCCTACTCGAAAGCAATTCGACCAAAGCGACTCACCATGCATTTGAGTTGGCCGAAGCGCTCGGGGTGTCTCTGGAATGGCTACTCCACGGAGAAGCACACGAAACCGCCACCACTAGCACAGGCGCCGATCTTCCGCCACCGGACTCGAAGCTAGATAGCTTCGCGAAGCGTCTGGTCTACCGTCGTGAGCAGTGCGGCCTAACCCAAGCACAACTGGCCTCCAGATCCGGCCTCTCTCAGGCAACCATTGGGAATCTGGAGACAAGTCGAAACAAGGGCACCAAGCGCATTCTAGAACTAGCCAGGGCATTGCACATCACGCCTGAATGGCTGCTCCATGGTGGCAATCTGCAGCAAGCCAAAGGCGACGCCCTACGCCAAGACTTTGGTGTCCCGAGCGCAGAGCAAAGACAAGAACAGCTGGTTAAACGATTAGTTGGCATGGCAGTGGACCCAGCCATCAGCGAAAGCTCCAACGCACCGACAGTCTCGCCGCCTCCTATCACGACGATGCTCCCCATCATCTCCTGGCTTGATCCGGCTCTGACCACTCCACGGAAAACCTATCTCAGTCACGAGCGTGAGGGGTACGTCCGTAGTCCATTCAAGCAGAGCCAATCTGCATTCTGGATGCGGGTGCCGACAGACGTCATGGCACCGGAGTATTTGGAGAACGACCTGATTTTGGTCGACCCGGAACTGACTCCTCAGAACGCCGATGACATCGTGATCCACGATGCAAACGGCAGACCTGAATTTGGGCGTCTACGGCAAGCTTTCGACGACAAGTACATTGAGATTATGAATCCGCATTACCCGGTGAGAATGCAACGACTGGAGGAAGGCTCCAAGGTGATAGGCGTCGTAAACGGCATGGTGAGACGGCCCCGCAGCAGGGACTAATCCTGGTGTTTTTTTGCCACACAAAACAGCTTTTGCAATATTTATCAATAACCCGAAGAGGCAGTACCATGGAAACACTTTCAGTTTCACACGAAACTCTGCACAGCCAAGCAAGAAGAGCGAAAGAACTAATTGCCATCCAACCCGCAAAATGGGTGAGACAGGAACTGCTGTTCCCTATCTTCGGCATCAGCCCCGAGGCAGGACGGAAGTATCGATCCACCGGTCAGTGGCACGAGGGTAAGCACTGGGACCGGGACCCCGCAAATCGAATCGTCTACAACCGCGAAGCCATCGAAAGATGGATGGCAGGTGCCGTATGAAGCCGGATATGCCCAAAGGGGTGGAAGTACACAATGGCAGGGTGCGCATCAGCTTCATGCTCAATGGAAAGCGCCATCGCGAAAGCTTCAAGGACATGCCGGCGAACCAGAAAACCATCGATTACGCCAGAAAAGTGCGTGAGCTGGTGATCGATGAAATCAGCCAAGGCGTATTCGATTATGCGCGACGCTTTCCTGACTCGACCAAAGCAACCAATACCATTGAAACCACTACCAATCCTCCCGTCCCTACCCCGCAGGAAACCCCAGTATCAACAAATGCAGCTACTGAACCTGAATCCAAAGTAATGACGGTCTCAGAAGGCGTTCGAAGGTGGCTCAGAGTCATGAAAGGACAGACCGCCAGCACGACCTACATCAACTATCGCTGCAAAGCCGGACACGTAATCCGGCGCTTCGGTGACACACCCATTAACGAGGTAAGCATCCATGACCTGAAGCTATTCCGGAATGAGATGGTAAAGCCGGAAAATGGAGAAAAGGGGCTCTCCCCCAAAACCGTGAATGACATTCTGATTGTATTACGTGGTGTCTGGGCTGAAGCCAAGGCCGACCGATGGATTCCAAGCAATCATATGCTAGAGATCAGCAACCATAAGCCAAACGCAAAGAGCAAAGCCGATCCGTTCACACGCGACGAGATCAAGCAAATTCAACGGGCGGACCCTGAGCGCATGCCAGAAGCACGCTTGGTAGTTTTCAACTGCTGGACCGGCCTATCTCGGTCGGAACTGCTCGGACTTGCCCGCGAAGATATCGATCTGGCCAACAACCTGATCTATGTAAAGCGGGCCTGCGTAGAGGACGAGTTCCGCATCCCCAAGGAGGAGCTGCGCGAACGCAGTGTCGAACTGATCAAACCTGCAGCCGCACTGATCCGCCAGATCCTGAAGGACACTGCCAACTGCAAAGCACAGCAAATTGAGGTCACTCAGCGGGATAACCTTACGAGTGAGCAGGAAACCGTCACCCTCCTGTTCCGCGATTGGGTGACAGGAAAACCCTGGAGGTCAGACGACCTGGACAAATGGTTCACGGAGCATCTGGTGAAAGCCAAGATCCGGCACCGGGGCATTAATCAGTGTCGCCACACCTTCGCCAGCCAGGCGCTATCCAGCCACGTAAACATGGAGTGGCTCGCCAAGCAGTTGGGTCATGCTGATACCACCATGATTAAGAAACACTATGGGAAGTTCATTCCCAAGGATGCCAAGCGGATGGCATCTCGTGTCTCTGAGCAGATGGGTTTTGAGGAGGGCTACAGCGGTATGTAACGGTCTGGGCGCAGCGATTTTTGCCCCCAAAATGCCCCTTTTTTGCCCCCAAGGCGATTTTGAGCATGTCAAAACCAAAGAAAAAGCCCCGTAACTCATTGAATTACGGGGCTTTTTAGTATGGCGGGAAGATAGGGATTCGAACCCTAGGTGCACTTGCGTACACAACGGATTTCGAATCCGTCCCGTTCGGCCACTCCGGCATCTTCCCACGGCGGGGCGCATGATAGCAGCTCATGACCACTTGGCGAACCCCGTTTAGCGATTTTTTCGCATGCATTCAGATGCTTGCGTTAGCAGCGGGCGGAAAGCACGGGAACACCGCGGACCAGCGCGGCAGAAAATGAAAAAGGGAGCCACTGGCTCCCCTTTTCAATTCGTGACGACCATCAGCTGGTCAGGCGGGTCAGCGCCTCGCGGTACTTGTCCGCAGTCTTCTGCGCCACATCGGCTGGCACGGTCGGGGCCGGAGGCTGCTTGTTCCAACCGGTGGACTCCAGCCAGTCACGCACGAACTGCTTGTCGAAGCTCGGCGGGTTGCTGCCTTCGGCGTAGCTATCGGCTGGCCAGAAGCGGCTGGAGTCAGGGGTCAGCGCTTCGTCCATCAGGGTCAGGGTGCCATCTTCGTCCAGGCCGAATTCGAACTTGGTGTCGGCGATGATGATGCCGCGAGTGGCGGCGTACTCGACCGCCGCGCTGTACAGGGCAATCGCCGTGTCGCGCACCTTGGCTGCCAGTTCGGCGCCGATGATGGCTTCGCACTGGGCAAAGGAGATGTTCTCGTCATGGTCGCCGACCGCGGCCTTGGTCGAGGGGGTGAAGATCGGTTGCGGCAGCTTGGCCGCTTCCTTCAGCCCGGCCGGCAGCTGGATGCCGCAGACGGTGCCGCTCTTCTGGTATTCCTTCCAGCCGGAACCCACGATGTAGCCACGCACGATGGCTTCCACTGCTACCGGCTGCAGGCGCTTGGCGACCACTGCGCGGCCCTCCACCAGCGGCAGCTCGGCGGCCGAGACCACGTCTTCCACCTTGTCGCCGGTGAAGTGGTTGGGGACCACGCCCGCGAGCTTGTCGAACCAGAAGTTGGAGATGGCGGTGAGGATCTTGCCCTTCTCCGGGATCGGTTCATTGAGGATCACATCGAAAGCCGAGAGACGATCCGTCGCCACCATCAGCATGCGCTTGGCGTCGATTTCATAGAGGTCGCGGACTTTGCCCGAATAGATCTTCTTCAGGCTCAAGGTAGTGGCAGTGGTCATGTCGGAATTTCCGCCTTGATCAAACGAAACAGGCGAAACCCACTGGGTTTCGCCTATCGGAGTCCTGCATTGCCGGCACGCGGGCCGGCGCAGTTCGGGTTAGCCGAGGTTTTCCTGGATCAGGCCCAGTACACGGCGCGCCACATCATCAGGCGCAACGGTGTTGAGGTCCTTTTCCACGGAAACCTGTACATCGCCGCCAGCCCTGGTCAGGCGCACCTGATAACGCTCGGCGCGGGCATCGATCTCTTCCTGGCTCGGCTCGCTACCGAACATGCGGCTGAAGAAACCTTTTTCTTCTTCCGGCTTGTTGGCGCCTTCCGCCAGGTTGACGTAGTACACGCCCAGGCTGCGGTTGATGTCGTCGATGCGTACGTCACCCAGTTCCAGGGCGCGACCCACACTGGACCAGGCACGGTCGAAGTCGGTGCTCAGGTGCAGTACCGAGTTGCCGTTGCCGTCCTGGGTCAGGCTGACGCGGCTCGGCGCGTCATAGTTGCGCGCGGCCAGCAGGGACACCGAGCCATGCTCGGAGCTGCTGCTGAGGTCGGCGAGCATGCCGTCGAGCAGCGAAGCCTCCAGCGGGGCATTGCCGGTGCGCGCCGGGAAGGCCACGTCGGCGGTGCTGTCTTCGTCGCGCTCGGCGCTGACGACGAACACTTCGCTGGTGTTACGCACAACACCCGGCTCGATGCGCACATGCACACGCACCTGGTTGTCGCTATCGGTCAGCAGGCTGCCCAGGCGACGCCCCATGGACGGCGCGAGGTCTTTGGTGCCCTGCCATTCGCTGCTGAATTCGCCGGTTTGCGGACGTTCGTCAACGATGCGGAAACCGTTGTTCTGAAAGTATTCACGTGCCACCGGCCAGACTTCGGCCGGCGTGCGCTGGGCTACCAGCCAGCGCGAATCGCCGCTCTTCTGCAGGCTGAAGGCACTGTCTTCGGCGCCGACAGCCAGGGCTTGCGGACGCGGAACTTCAAATTTATCGGGGGTATCGGTGCTGTTGGCCACGTTGTTGGGCACTGGTAGCAGCGGATCGAGACGCTTGGCCTCGACGTTTGGCGGCAGCTGCATGGCAGCAGTCTGACGAGCATCCAGGTAATCCGTACCACGGTCACGGAAGTAACCGTCGTCACCCCAGAGCCAGCCGCAACCACTGGTGCTGGAGATGATCAGGGCAAGGGTGGACAGTCCGGCCAATCGCTTCATGCGTAATGCTTCCTCGGTTAAACCAGTACGCCGGACTGGCGCAGGGCCTGCCGCAACGGTTCGTGACAACGCGGGCTGAGCCAGGTCAGGGGCAGACGGATACCGTCGGCCATCATGCCCATCTCATTCAGGGCCCACTTCACCGGAATCGGGTTGGATTCGATGAACAGATTCTTGTGCAGCGGCATCAGGCGCTCGTTGATCGCCCGGGCGGTGGCGGCATCGCCAGCCATCGCGGCGGCGCACAGTTCGGCCATGGCACGCGGGGCAACGTTGGCGGTCACCGAGATATTGCCCTTGCCGCCCATCAGCATCAGCTCGACGGCGGTGGCGTCATCGCCGGAGTAGACCAGGAAGTCGGCGCTGACGCGGTCGAGGATTTCCTGGGCGCGCTGCAGGTCGCCCGTGGCTTCCTTGATACCGATGATGTTGGAGATCTTGGACAGGCGCTCGACGGTTTCCGGCAGCATGTCGCACACAGTGCGGCCCGGAACGTTGTAGAGGATCTGCGGAATGGCCACGGCTTCGGCAATGTGGCGGAAGTGCTGGTACAGGCCTTCCTGGGTCGGCTTGTTGTAGTACGGAGTGACCAGCAGGCAAGCATCGGCGCCGACGCTATGGGCGTTCTGGGTCAGCTCGACCGCTTCGCGAGTGCTGTTGGCGCCCGTGCCGGCGATGACCGGGATGCGACCATTGACCTGGTCGACCACGCGTCGAATGACTTCGACATGCTCATGCACGTCCAGCGTTGCGGACTCGCCCGTGGTGCCGACGGCGACGATGGCGTTGGTGCCCTCTTGCAGGTGAAAGTCCACCAGCTTGCTCAGGCCGTCCCAATCCAGACCACCCTGCGCGTCCATGGGCGTGACCAGTGCCACCATACTGCCCGAAATCATGCAACCGCTCCTGCCGGAAAAAGAGAGCGGTAATGGTACTGACGCCACCTGCGCAGCACAAGCGAAGTACAGCGGCAGAAACACGACGGCTGACCGCATGCTCAGCCGACCCGGCGCTGCAACGGCATTCCCCTGGGCGGTGCTTTTCGCTACCCTTCCTTCTTTGTTCGGCACGCCATGTGTCGCACACTCATCGCTTTAGGAATGCTGCATGTCCACCCCCCAGGTTCGCGAACAATTCCTTATCATCAGCGCCCTCGGCGCCAACCCCATGGAACTGACCAGCGTTCTGTGCCGGACCAGCCAGGAAAACCGCTGTGCGATCGTCAGCACGCGCCTGACCCGCCACGGTGAATACAGCGCCCTGATCCTTCAGGTCAGCGGTAGCTGGGACGCCCTGGCCCGCCTGGAAACAGCCCTGCCGGCCCTGGCCAAGAAGCACAGCTTCAGCGTCAACATGACCCGCAGCGCCGCCCTGGAAATCCGTCCGCAAGCACTGCCCTACGTGGCTTACGTCAGTTGCGCCTACCGCCCGGACATCCTCAACGAACTGTGCCAGTTCTTCAGCGGCCATAACGTCGAGCTGGAAAACATCACCTGCGACACCTACCAGGCCCCGCAGACTGGCGGCACCCTGCTCAACGCCACGCTGACCGTGACCCTGCCGGCTGGCACGCAGATCAGCTGGTTGCGCGACCAGTTCCTCGACTTCGCCGACGCCCTGAACCTGGACGCGCTGATCGAGCCTTGGCGCCCGCAGAACCCATAAGGAGAGCCGCATGGCCGTCACCCTCGACCAACCGGTCGCCGATTTCAGCGCCCAAGCCACCAGCGGCGTGCAGGTTTCCCTGGCCGCGCTCAAGGGCCAGCACGTGGTGATCTACTTCTACCCGAAGGACAGCACGCCGGGCTGCACCACCGAAGGCCAAGGCTTTCGCGATCACTACCCGGCATTCCAGGCGGCCAACACCCTGGTGTTCGGTGTTTCCCGCGACGGCCTGAAGTCGCACGAAAACTTCAAGTGCAAGCAGGAATTCCCCTTCGAGCTGATCTCCGACAAGGATGAAGCGCTCTGCCAGCTGTTCGACGTGATCAAGCTGAAGAAGCTGTATGGCAAGGAATATATGGGCGTGGACCGCAGCACCTTCCTCATCGACAAGAACGGCGTACTGCGCCAGGAATGGCGCGGCGTGAAAGTGCCGGGCCATGTCGAGGCGGTACTCGCAGCGGCACAAGGGCTGAACAAGGCCTGATGCAACGCAACAAAAAAGGGCCGCAATCGCGGCCCTTTTTTATGCTGCAGGTTTCAGCCCCGCACGATCACGCCTTGCGCAACCAGTAACGAAACAGCCCTGCCTCTTGCTCCTCGCGCAGCAGCTCATGCCCGGCCAGCCGGGCAAAGGCGCGAAAGTCGCGCTGCGAACCCGCATCGGTGGCCAGCACCTTGAGCACCGCACCGCTGGGCAGGCGATTGAGTTCGAGCTTGGCCTTGAGCAACGGCAGCGGGCAATTCAGGCCGCTGGCGTCCAGTTCAGCATCGCAGGCGGGGATATCGGACATCGGGGTTCTCCATCGCAGGCAGCAAGGATACCGCACAAGCCTGGCCAGTTGACCGGCCAGCCGGCTACAGTAGGGCCTTTGTTCGCCAAGAGCCCTGTGCATGAAGCTTCTGCGCCCTTCCCTGCTCGCACTTGCCTGTGTAATCGCCCTGCCCGGGGTCGCCGATGACCTGCCGTCGCTGGGTGATGCCAGCTCCTCCATCGTCTCACCGGAACAGGAACACCAGCTCGGCCGCGCCTGGCTGAGCATGCTGCGCGGCCAGGTCGACCAGTTGTCCGACCCGCAGCTCAAGGACTTCGTGGAAACCAGCGTGTATCGCCTGGCCGAAACCAGCCAGGTGGAAGACCGGCGCCTGGAGTTCGTGCTGATCAACAGCTCGCAGCTCAACGCCTTTGCCGCCCCCGGCGGCATCATCGGCGTCAACGGCGGCCTGTTCCTCTACGCCCAGACCGAAGCCGAATACGCCTCCGTACTGGCCCACGAACTGGCGCACTTGTCGCAACGCCACTTCGCCCGCGGAATCGAGGCGCAGCAGCGCATGCAGGTGCCAATGATGGCCGCCATGCTTGCCGGCATCGTCGCAGCCGCAGCGGGCGCCGGTAACGCCGGTATGGCCGCGATCATGTCGACCCAAGCCGCCGCCATTCAGGAACAACGGCGCTTCTCCCGGCAGAACGAACAGGAAGCCGACCGCATCGGCCTGCTCAACCTGGAAAAGGCCGGCTACGACCCACGCGCCATGCCGAGCATGTTCGAGCGCCTGATGCGTCAGTACCGCTACGACTCCAAGCCGCCGGAATTCCTCCTCACCCACCCGGTAACCGAGTCGCGTATCGCCGACACCCGCAACCGCGCCGAGCAGTACCAGGCCGGCGGCAGCGAGGACAGCCTGCGCTACCAGCTGCTGCGCGCCCGCGTGCAACTGACCTTCGAGGAAACCCCGGGGATTTCCGCCAAGCGCTTTCGCGCCATGCTCGACGCCAACCCCAAGCTGGACGCCGCCCGCTATGGCCTGGCCATCGCCAAGACCAAGAGCGGTCAACTCAACGAGGCCCGCAGCACGCTGCAGGAGCTGCTGGACAAGGCGCCGAACGACATCACCTACAACCTGGCGATGGTTGACCTGGACATCACCGCCAACCGGATCGCCGATGCCCGCCAGCGTGTCGAACGCCTGCGCGGCCAGTACCCGGACAACTACCCCCTGGAGCAGGCCCGCATCGACCTGATGCTCAAGCAAGGGCAGAAGAAGGAAGCCGAAGCGGCTCTAGACCAATTGCTCAAGCAACGCCCACACGACCCCGACATCTGGTATCAGGTGGCCGAGGCACGTGGCCTGACCCGCAATATCATTGGCCTGCACCAGGCCCGCGCCGAATACTTCGCCCTGGTCGGCGACTACGACCAGGCCCTGGAACAACTCGACCTGGCCAAGCACCGCGCCAGCAGCAACTTCCCGCTGGCCTCGCGTATCGACGCACGCCAACAGGAACTAGCCGCCGAGAAACGCGCCATCGACAAGATGATGCGCTGACCTTAGGCGCAGAAAAAAGCCCGGCACTTGCCGGGCTTTTTTGTTTCGCAGATCGGTTCAGGCGTTGCCGCTGAGCTTCATCCGCGCCGCCTGGGTGAAATCCAGCATGCGCTTGAGCGGCTTGATCGCCCGCGGGATCAATGCCGGGTCGACGAGGATCTCGTTGCTGCCCTCACGCAAGCACTGCAGGGTGCGCTGCAGGGTATTCATGGCCATCCACGGGCAATGCGCGCAACTGCGGCAAGCCGCGCCATTACCGGCAGTTGGCGCCTCGATGAAGACCTTGTCCGGGCACAGCTGCTGCATCTTGTAGAAGATGCCGCGATCGGTGGCGACGATGAAGGTGGTGTTCGGCAGGGTCTGCGCCGCCTTGATCAACTGGCTGGTGGAACCTACTGCATCGGCCAGTTCGATCACCGCCTCCGGCGATTCCGGGTGCACCAGGATCGCCGCCTCCGGATAAACCGCCTTCATGTCCTCCAACTGCTTGGCCTTGAACTCCTCGTGGACGATGCAGGCGCCGTCCCACAGCAGCATGTCGGCACCGGTCTGGCGCTGGATGTAGCGTCCCAGGTGCTGATCCGGCGCCCAGAGGATGGTTTCACCGTTATCCATCAGGCTCTCGACGATCTCCAGCGCGCAACTGGAGGTCACCACCCAGTCGGCACGCGCCTTCACCGCTGCAGAGGTGTTGGCGTAGACCACTACGGTGCGCTCGGGATGCTGGTCGCAGAACGCGGAAAATTCGTCGACCGGACAACCCAGGTCGAGCGAGCAGGTCGCCTCCAGGGTCGGCATCAGCACGCGCTTTTCCGGGTTGAGGATCTTCGCCGTCTCGCCCATGAACTTGACCCCGGCCACCACCACGGTCTGCGCCGCATGCTGATTGCCGAAGCGGGCCATTTCCAGGGAGTCGGACACGCAGCCACCGGTCTCTTCCGCCAGCGCCTGAATCACCGGATCGCAGTAGTAGTGCGCCACCAGCACGGCATTCTGCTTCTTCAGCTCGGCAGCGATTTCACTGCGGTAGAAAGCGTCCTGCTCAGGCGTCAGCGGCACCGGCTGCTTGGCGTCGAGGTGGGCTTGAACCAGAAGGCGTTCGGAAATGTGCGTCATGTTAATCAGACCTGCAGGCACGTAACGGCAAGCGGCGAGTATACCACCCGGCCCCGCTGCCCCAGCGCGACAGGCCATCCCGTGAATGACACGGCAAAGCGCGCCGGCTGGCTTTTCTCAAGGCAAAAAAAAGCCAGTCTTGCGACTGGCTTCTGCGATTTGGTGGGTCGTGTGGGATTCGAACCTACGACCAATTGGTTAAAAGCCAACTGCTCTACCAACTGAGCTAACGACCCAAAGCGAGGCGTATAATACTGATTTGATTCAGAAAATCAACAGCCGCCCGAGAAAAATTTTAACGGTAGCGGGTCGGGTCCGGCACACCCGCCGCACTGAAGCCCGCCGCGCGCAGGCGGCAGCTCTCGCACTTGCCACAGGCACGCCCCTCGTCATCGGCCTGGTAGCAGGACACAGTCAGGCCGTAATCAACCCCATGCTGCACACCGATCTCGACGATCTGCGCCTTGCTCAGGTTCTGCAGCGGCGCCTGGATGCGGAAACCACACCCCTCCACGCCCTCACGGGTCGCCAGGTTGGCCACTCGCTCGAATGCCTCGATAAAAGCCGGGCGGCAATCCGGATAACCGGAATAGTCCACCGCGTTCACGCCGATGAAGATGTCATGGGCGCCCAGCACTTCAGCCCAGCCCAGCGCGAGCGAGAGAAATACCGTGTTGCGCGCCGGCACATAGGTGACCGGGATGCCTTCGGTCGGGCTTTCCGGCACGGCGATGGAACTGTCGGTCAGCGCCGAACCGCCGATGCCATTGAGGTTGAGGCCGATCACCTTGTGCTCGACCACACCCAGCTGCCTGGCCACACGCTCGGCCGCCTGCAACTCGGCGCGGTGACGCTGGCCGTAATCGAAGCCCATGCTGTAGCAGGTAAACCCCGCGGCCTTGGCCTGGGCCAGGATGGTGGCGGAATCGAGCCCGCCAGAGAGCAGCACTACGGCTTTCTTGTCAGTCATTTCAGCTCCCTCGGCTCAGTGGCCAGGCTCGTCATTCCAGAGGATTTTGTGCAGCTGTAGCTGGAAGCGCACCGGCAGATTGTCGGCAATGATCCACTGCGCCAGCGCCTGCGGGCTGACCTGCTGATGGCTGGGCGAGAACAGCACCTCGCCGGCACGCTGCTCCAGGCGGTATTCGATCAGCTTGGACACAGCCCAGTCGTAGTCTTCGCGCGAGCAGATGACGAATTTGACCTGATCGTTACCGGTCAGCTCATCCATGTTGCTGTAGAGGTTGCGCGACACTTCCGCCGAGCCCGGGGTCTTCAGGTCGACCACGCGACTGACGCGACGGTCGGTGGCGGAAATATCGATGGCGCCGCTGGTCTCCAGCGACACCTCGTAGCCGGCATCGCACAGACGCTTGAGCAGCGGAATGCAGTTGGGCTGGGCCAGCGGCTCGCCACCGGTAACGCAGATATAGCGCGGCTTGTAGCTGGCGATCTGCGCGCAGATGGCATCCAGCGTCATGATCTCGCCGCCACTGAAGGCATAGGCGGTATCGCAGTACTGGCAGCGTAGCGGGCAGCCAGTCAGGCGAACGAATACCGTGGGCAAGCCACTGGTACGCGTTTCGCCCTGCAGCGAGTAGAAAATCTCGGTGATGCGCAGGGTTTCTTGCATATGAGCACCGGGCGTGACGGCTAAACAGGCCATCCGCCTCCGTTGCGGGTGATTCGGGGCGGCGAGTCTAAACGAAAAATTTCCGCGAGACATTTTTAACGTCACGCATGCAGCGCATCCAAAGCGTGGCTACCAGGGAAAGGACATAAAAAAACCCGCGACTCGCGCGGGTTTCTTGCTAACGGGTAGAGCGACTCAGGGCAGACGCTGCAAGTCACGCTGGGCCAACTGCGCGGCGGACGAGCCCGGGTATTGGGCGATCAGCTGCTGCAGGATGCCTTTGGCATGGTCGGTATTGCCCATGCGCTGCTCGACATCGGCCAGCTTGAACAGCGAATCCGGCACCTTGGCGTGGCTCGGGTAATTGGCCGCGACCTGGGCGAAGGCCTTGCCGGCTTCCGGCAGGTTGCCATTGGCCAGATTGACTTCACCCAACCAGTACTGGGCATTGCCGGCGTACTGGCTCTGCGGGTACTTGCGCAGGAAGGCGGTGAACGCCTGGCTGGCCTTGTCGAAATCCTTGGCTTTGATCAGATCGAAGGCAGCGTCGTAATACAGCTTTTCCTTCGCCGGATCAGCCGGCTCGTTGCTGGCTGCCGGAGCCTGTTGGGCCGGCGCAGCGGGAGTACCGTTGGCGTTTACTGCGCCCTCGGTAGGTGTGTTCTGTGCAGGTGCACCGGCGGTACCACCAGCCTGCAAACGGCTGTCGATATCCTGGTAGCGTGCCTGGCTTTCTTGCTTGAGGCGTTGAATCTCGTTCTGCTGTTCTTCAACCATGCCGCGCAGCTGGGCAATTTCTTCCTGCATCTGCTGCAACTGCATGAACAGCTCACCCTGCGCCGAGGTCGGGGCCGCAGCCCCTCCCCCGGCGTAGGCGCCGTTCGTACCATAACCCACAGGCGGATAGCTGCTGCCGTTACCGGCACTGCCATCCACCACGGGAACCTCGGCCAGTGCCGCGAGCGGCAGGACGAGAGCCAAAGAGGTCAAAGTACGAAGGCACTTACGCATGGCGAATTACTTACGCAGTTCGACGCGACGGTTTTGAGCCCAGGACTGCTCTTCGGTGCCAGTGGCAACCGGACGCTCTTCGCCGTAGGAAACCAGTTCCAGCTGAGCCGGGGAAACGCCCTGCAGAACCAGGTAGCGTTGAACGGCCTTGGCACGACGCTCGCCCAGAGCCATGTTGTACTCGCGGGTGCCGCGCTCGTCGGTGTGGCCTTCCAGAACGACGCGAGCGCCGTTGCCTTTCAGGTCCTTGGCGTGAACGTCCAGAGCGCGCATGGCTTCTGGCTTCAGGTCGGAGCTGTCGTATTCGAAGTAGAAGGTGGTGATGGCGCGCAGAGCAGCTTCTTCGCTCAGAGCACCGTCAACGCCGTTGCCGTTGGCGTTGTAGCCAGCGTTCGGATCAACAGCGCCTTCACCGGCGTTGTCGCCGCCTTTGGACGAGCAACCAACGGTAACAGCGAGGGCCAGGCCCAGTGCAGCAAATTTCAGCATTTCCATGATGTAGCTCCTAATGGTGTCTAGGTGTGTTTTAAAGCAAAAAATTGTTACCGCATCAGTTCAGGTAAGGAGACCAGGACGGCTCCCGAACATCACCTTGGGCGGTAGGAATCGGGAGTCTGGCGCGCCCGTTAGTCGAAACAAGCATCAGCACTCCCCGGCCCTGCTGGCGGGTGGCGTAGATTAGCATGGTGCCATTGGGCGCAACAGTGGGCGAGTCGTCCAGACTGGTCTCGGAAAGGATGCGCGGCGCACCGCCACGTACCAGGTCCATGGCTGCCACCTTGAAGTTGGTGAAGCCGTCCTGACGGTGAATCATCACCAGCGTCTTCTCGTCAGCCGAGAGTTTCGGGTTGGCGTTGTAGTTGCCAGTGAACGTCACGCGCTCCACGGCACCCGACGCGATGTTCTGCTTGTACACCTGCGGCTTGCCGGCGCGGTCGGAGGTGAAATAGATGGTCTGGCCATCTTTACCCCAGAACGGTTCGGTATCGATGGCGTAGTGGTTGGTTACGCGCTGCAGCTGGCGAGAACCGAGATCCATCACGTAGATCTCCGGGTTGCCGTCCTTGGACAGCACGAACGCCAGGCGATTGCCATCCGGCGAGAACGCCGGCGCGCCATTCAGCCCTTCGAAGTTGGTGATCTGCTCGCGGCGACCGGTGTCGACGTGCTGGATGAAGATGCGCGGACGACGCTGCTCGAACGAAACATAGGCAATGCGACGGCCATCCGGCGCATAACGCGGCGACAGGATCGGCTCACGCGATTGCAGCAAGGTCACGCCACGCGCGCCGTCGTAGTCCGAACGCTGCAAGGTGTAACGGGTGTTGTTGACCGAGAAACGCTCGGCGGTGACATAAAGCATCTTGGTGGAAAACGCCCCCTTGATACCGGTCAGCTTCTCGAACGACTGGTCAGCCACGTAGTGGGCCATGTCACGCAATTGATCCAGGGTGCCACCGACGTTGCCAGCCACGACCTGCTGCTGGGTCGCCACGTTGAACAGGGCGTACTGCACCTGCAGGCGCGCACCGCTCGGCACGATACTGCCGACCAGCACGTACTGGGCGCCCAAGGCCTGCCAGTCGCGGTAGATGATTTCGCTGGCCTGGGTCGGCAGGCTGATCATGTTCTGCCGCGGAATCGGCTCGTACATGCCGGAGTTGCGCAGGTCATTGCCGACGATATCGGCCATGTCTTCCGGCAGCACGCTGCCGCCCTGCCAACCAAACGGCACCACGGCAATCGGAATGGCGCGGTTGGCGCCACCGACGACGGCAATGTTCTTGTCATCGGCTACAGCCAAGCCCGCAGTGCAGCAAAGCAGCAGCACAAGCCCTCGAAGAATAATGTTCACAGGTCCAGATCCTCAGGCGTGAATGTCATCTTGAACGAACGATAAGGAGCAAAGTCACTGGGACTGATGCCCTGCATTTCTGTAATTCGGCCCACGTTGCGCACGGCAGACACCGCCGAACCGTCGAACGCGGCATCACCACTGGAGCGCAGCACCGAGGCATTGGAAATCGAGCCATCAGGCAGCATGTTGACCTGCACCGTAACACTCATGCCATTACGCGCCGATGGCGGGCGAATCCAGTTTTGTGTCACCAGGCTACGAATCAGATCATCGTAATTACCAGTTACCTGATCACCGACTTCATCCGCCAGGGCCTGCTGTCGCTCGGTAGTATCGGAAAGTAGCTCAGCCAATGCCG
This sequence comes from Aquipseudomonas ullengensis, assembly GCF_014174475.1. GTDB lineage: Bacteria > Pseudomonadota > Gammaproteobacteria > Pseudomonadales > Pseudomonadaceae > Aquipseudomonas > Aquipseudomonas ullengensis. Next base: position 51,273 of record NZ_JACJUD010000008.1, on the reverse strand, counting down.
CCGCCTTCTGATCGGCAGCGGACTTACGTGCCGCTTCCTGAGCTTTCTTTTTCCGGTCTGCCTCAGCTTTTTTCTTTTTGGCGTCTTCCGCCGCTTTCTTCTTCGCAGCTTCGGCGGCCTTCTTCTTGGCTTCCTCAGCAGCTTTCTTCTTTTCTTCCTCGGATTTCTTCTTGGCGATATCCGCGAGTTTTTTCTGCTCCGCCGCTTTCTCCGCCGCCTCTTTCTTGGCGTCGGCCTCGGCTTCTTTCTTGGCTACTTCAGCCTGTTTGGCCGCATCGGCTTTCTTTTGTTCCGCCGCCTCCTGCTTCTGTTGCTCTTCCTTCTTGGCTTCCAGCTGCTCCTGCTCGTACTGACGCGCTGCCGTCTTCTTGGACTCGCCAGCAATCTTCTGATTGGTCTGGGTCGTGGCCTGGCTTTGCGACTTAGGCGAGTACAGCGTCACCTGAACAATCGGCTTGGGCGGCGGCAGGTCAGGGGCAAAATGGAAGCTGACGAACAGCATGGCAAACATCAGGGCGTGCAGAGTCACCGCCCAGACAACTGGCCAGAAGTAACTTTCCGACGAGGAGCGAACGCTCTGCTGCTGCATCAAGGCGCCTCGGTGATCAGCCCGACGTTACCCACGCCGGCTTCTTGCAGACCACCCATCACGGCCATCACAGAGCCGTAGTCGACCGCCTTGTCGCCGCGTACGAAGACCTGAACCTTCTTACCCTGGCTGGCGTTCTGACTCATGATTGCAGTAACTGCCTGCACTAGTTGCGGCAAGGCCGTCGCCGTTTCGCTCTCCTTTCCCTGATCCGGGTCGACTTCCTCACCCATGGTCCAGTAGTAGGTCTTGTCGGCCTTGATGGAGATGGTCAGCACACGGGAGTTGTTGTCCTGCGGCAGGGCCTCGCTGGACACCTTGGGCAGGTCGACCTTGACGCCCTGGTTGAGCATCGGCGCGGTCACCATGAAGATCACCAGCAGCACCAGCATCACGTCGATATACGGCACGACGTTCATCTCGGCGACGGGCTTGCGTCTGTTGCGAATTCTGGCCATGGGGAGCCTCAGTCCTCGCTGGTGTGCACTTTGCGGTGCAGGATCGCCTGGAACTCGTCAGCGAAGGTGTAGTAGCGGCCGATCAGACGCTCGCCTTGCGCAGCGAAGCGGTTGTAGGCGATGACCGCAGGAATCGCGGCGAACAGGCCGATAGCGGTAGCGATCAGTGCCTCGGCAATGCCCGGCGCTACGGTGGCCAGAGTGGCCTGCTGCACCTGCGCGAGGCCGCGGAAGGAGTTCATGATGCCCCACACGGTACCGAACAGGCCGACGTAGGGGCTGGTGGAGCCGACGGTGGCGAGGAATGACAAGCCGGTTTCCAGCTTCTCTTCTTCACGCGAAATGGCCACGCGCATGGCACGCGCCACACCGTCCATCACTGCATCAGGATCGACGCCTGGCTGCTGGCGCAGGCGCGAGAATTCCTTGAAACCAGCACGAAAGATCTGCTCCACGCCGCAATCCGGGTCCGGGTTGCTACCGGCCTGGCGGTACAGCTTGGACAGGTCGATACCCGACCAGAAGCGTTCCTCGAAGACTTCCAGGGACTTCTTGGCGGCACGCAGCATAGTGCTGCGCTGGAAGATCATGATCCACGATGTGACCGAGGCGGCCACCAGGGCGAGCATTACCAGCTGCACCACCAGACTGGCGTTGCTGATCAGACTCCACATCGACATGTGGTCAACGGCGTTGGCTTCCACGCTTACTCTCCTGCTGGGGATAAACCCGCGTCATGGGCGAAGGCTGCACGCAGCGCCTCGGGCATGGCACGGGGTTTCAAACTGTCGGCGCGCACACAGGCCACCACGAACTGCCCCTCACAGAGCAGCGCCTCATCCGTAGCCCGCCTCACCTGTTGACGAAAGCGCAGGCTGGCACGGTTTAACTCGATCACTTCGGCAGTGATAAAAATTTCATCATCCAACCGGGCGGGCGCATGGTACCGCGCCTCGGCCGAATGCACGACGAACAACAGGTTTTCCCCAGCCAGTTGTGATTGGGCAAAACCCAGCATGCGCAAGCGCTCGGTACGCGCCCGCTCCATGAATTTGAGGTAATTGACGTAATAGACGATGCCCCCGGCGTCGGTATCTTCGTAATACACCCGACTTTTCAGGGCAAAAGGCTGAGCCTCGTTTTGCGCGCGCATACTCTAGTGTTTACTCCCGGCCTTGCCAATCGGCCAAGCCCTTGTTTTTCAACTATTCGTCGCTTCCTGCGAAGAGATCGGCAACCGGCGCCTCACCCAGGCGCTTCGGCACATTGAGACCGAAGTGCAGGTAGGCATGCCGCGTTACCACCCGCCCCCGCGGGGTGCGCATGATGTAGCCCTGCTGGATCAGATAAGGCTCCAGCACATCCTCGATGGTATGCCGCTCCTCGCTGATGGCCGCGGCCAGGCTGTCGATACCGACCGGCCCGCCGTCGAACTTGTCGATCAGGGTCAGCAGTAGACGTCGATCCTGGTGGTCGAAGCCACGTTCATCGACATCCAGCAGGTTGAGCGCCTGGTCGGCAATCGAACGGGTGATCTCGCCGGTGCCACGCACCTCGGCAAAATCCCGCACACGGCGCAGCAGGCGGTTGGCGATACGCGGCGTGCCACGGGCACGGCGGGCGATCTCGAACGCGCCTTCGGCCTCGATCGGTAGCCCGAGAATGCCAGCCGAGCGAGTGACAATGGTGGACAGATCCGCCGTCGAGTAGAACTCCAGGCGCTGGACGATGCCGAAGCGGTCACGCAGCGGGTTGGTCAACATGCCCGCCCGCGTGGTGGCGCCCACCAGGGTGAACGGCGGCAGGTCGAGCTTGATCGAGCGCGCGGCCGGGCCCTCGCCGATCATGATATCGAGCTGGAAGTCCTCCATCGCCGGGTACAGCACTTCCTCGACGATCGGCGACAGACGATGAATCTCGTCGACGAACAGCACGTCGCCCGGCTCCAGATTGGTCAGCAGCGCCGCCAAATCCCCCGGCCGCTCCAGCACGGGGCCGGAGGTGCTTTTGATAGCCACGCCCATTTCCTGCGCGAGGATATTGGCCAGGGTGGTCTTGCCCAGGCCGGGCGGTCCGAAGATCAGGGTGTGATCGAGTGCTTCCTGACGCCCACGCGCAGCCTGGATGAACAGCTCCATTTGCTCGCGCACACTCGGCTGACCAATGTAGTCGGCCAGCTTGAGCGGGCGGATGGCACGATCCACCTGCTCTTCGCGCTCACGGCCACTGGCAGTTATCAGACGGTCGGCTTCGATCACGGGTTAAACCATTCCTTTAAGGGCACGACGAATCAAATCCTCGCTGGACAGACCATCTTCCTGCACGGCCGCTACGGCCTTGCTGGCCTCTTGCGGCTTGAAACCGAGGGAAATCAGCGCGCTCACGGCGTCGCTCTCCGCGCTTGAGACTGCCATGCCAGCACGGGGTTCCACCACCAGGGTGGCGATGGACGGCATGCTTTCCCATGCCTTGAAACGATCTTTCAACTCCACCAGCAGGCGCTCGGCGGTTTTCTTGCCGACACCCGGGATCTTCACCAGGGTCGAGGTATCGCCTGCCTGCACGCAGCGCACCAACTCATCGACCTCCAGCCCGGACATCAGCGCCAGCGCCAGCTTGGGACCGACACCATTGAGGCGGATCAGCTCACGGAACAGCTCGCGCTCACGCTTTTCGGCAAAGCCGTAGAGCAGGTGAGCATCTTCGCGCACTACCAGGTGGGTGTGCAGCGTCACCGGCTCGCCCAGCGACGGCAGGCGATAGAGGGTGGTCATCGGCACTTCCAGCTCATAGCCGACACCATTTACATCCACGATCAAATGCGGCGGCTGCTTTTCCGCCAGGGTGCCTTTCAGGCGTCCGATCACGACTTGGTTTCCTTAGTCACAAAGAGGGCTACAAACGCAGACGGCCGCCGCGCCGCTTGGCGCCGACCAGACCATGGGGAATCAGGCTTTGCCGATGGTGGGCATGGCACAGGGCAATAGCCAGGGCATCGGAGGCATCGATCTGCGGTTTCTGCACCAGCTTGAGCAGGTGCATGACCATCATCTGTACCTGCTGCTTGTCCGCGCCACCGGTACCGGCAATTGCCTGCTTGACCTGGGTTGCGGTGTATTCGGCGATATCCAGGCCCGCCTCCACCCCGGCCACTATCGCCGCACCACGGGCCTGGCCGAGCTTGAGCGCCGAGTCGGCGTTCTTCGCCATGAACACCTGCTCGATGCCCATGGTCACCGGCCCGTAGGTCTCGATCACCTCGCGCACGCCGCGAAAGACGATCTGCAGGCGCTCGGGCAAGGCACCGCTACCAGTGCGGATGCAGCCAGAGGCCACGTACTCGCAGCCGCGGCCGGTATCACGCACCACGCCGTAACCGGTGATGCGCGAGCCAGGGTCGATCCCCAAAATCAGCGTCATGCTTGCTCATCCACAGCGCCGGACAAGCCCACGCCACACTGTCTATTTATCCAGCCGCGAGTATACGGGCCGGCCACGGCTGCCGTCACCCGACGTCACGCATAAAAAAGCCGGAAGCGCCTGGGGCGGCTTCCGGCCTGCGCTCACGAGCCGAGGTCAGTCCAGCTGTTCCATGATCTCGTCAGGGATTTCAGCGTTGTGGTAGACGTTCTGCACGTCGTCCAGGTCTTCCAGCATGTCGATCAACTTCATGACCTTCTTGGCGATTTCCAGGTCGGTGACCGGCGCACTGATCGACGGGATCATGGCGATTTCCGCCTCCTCGCCCTTGAAACCAGCTGCCGTCAGCGCCTCGTTGACCGAGAGGAATTCGGCAAAACTGGTGGAAACCAGCGCGGAACCGTCCTCGCCCATCTCCACGTCATCAGCACCCGCGTCCAGCGCCGCTTCCATCAGGGCATCTTCACTGACGCCCGGGGCGAAACTGATCTGCCCCTTGCGGTCGAACATGTAGGCCACCGAACCGTCGGTGCCGAGGTTGCCGCCACACTTGGTAAAGGCATGGCGCACGTCGGCGGCGGTGCGGTTGCGGTTATCGGTCATGGCTTCGACGATGATGGCCACACCGCTCGGCGCGTAGCCCTCGTAACTCATCTCGATGACGTTGTCGGCGGCGTCATTGCCGGCACCGCGGGCAATCGCCCGATCGATCACGTCACGGGTCATGTTGGCCGTCAGCGCCTTGTCCACCGCCAAACGCAGGCGTGGGTTGTCCGCCGGAACAGCGCCACCCTTGGCCGCCACGGTCAGTTCGCGAATCAGCTTGGTGAAGATCTTGCCGCGTTTGGCGTCTTGGCGCCCTTTGCGGTGCTTGATGTTGGCCCACTTGGAATGACCAGCCATAACTCACTCCGTCTGTTGCAAATCAGGTTTGTGTCGCACCCATAACGAAGAAGCCTGGCAAACCCAGGCTTCTGTCGGTACAGCGTTACGTTACTCGGCCTTGGGCTTTTCGCGCAGGCGAATGTGCAGCTCCTGCAGCGCCTTGGCATCCACTTCGCCCGGCGCCTGGGTCATTACATCTGCAGCACTCTGGGTTTTCGGGAAGGCGATCACTTCACGGATCGAGCTGGCACCGGTCATCAGCATCACCAGGCGATCCAGGCCGAAGGCCAGGCCACCGTGGGGCGGCGCACCGAATTTCAGCGCGTCGAGGAGGAAGCCGAACTTCTCCTGCTGCTCGTCTTCGCTGATGCCAAGCACGCGGAATACGGTCTGCTGCATGGCCTTGTCGTGGATACGGATCGAACCGCCACCCAGCTCGGTGCCATTGAGCACCATGTCGTAGGCACGCGACAGCGCGGCAGCCGGGTTGGCTTCCAGCTCGGCCGGGGTGCACTTCGGCGCGGTGAACGGGTGGTGCATGGCGGTCAGGCTGCCGTCGTCGTTCTCTTCGAACATCGGGAAGTCGACAACCCACATCGGCGCCCACTGGCAGGTCAGCAGATTGAGGTCGTGGCCGACCTTGATCCGCAGCGCGCCGAGGGCATCGCAGACGATCTTGGTCTTGTCGGCGCCGAAGAACACGATGTCGCCATCGACAGCGCCCACGCGATCGAGGATGACATTGAGGTTGGCTTCCGGGATGTTCTTGACGATCGGCGACTGCAGACCCTCAACACCCTTGGCGCGCTCGTTGACCTTGATGTAGGCCAGGCCCTTGGCGCCGTAGTTGCCGACAAACTTGGTGTAGTCGTCGATCTGCTTGCGCGGCATGCTGCCGGCACCCGGCACGCGCAGGGCCGCAATACGGCACTTCGGATCATTGGCCGGGCCACTGAAGACCTTGAAGTCGACGTCTTTCAGCTGATCGGCAACGTCTACCAGTTCCAGCGGAATGCGCAGGTCAGGCTTGTCCGAACCGAAACGACGCATGGCCTCGGCCAGGGTCATGTGCGGGAATTCGCCGAATTCCAGATCCAGGACTTCCTTGAACAGCTTGCGAATCATCTTCTCGGTGATGGCGATGATGTCGTCTTCGTCGAGGAAGCTGGTCTCGATGTCGATCTGGGTGAATTCCGGCTGGCGGTCGGCACGCAGGTCTTCGTCGCGGAAGCATTTGGCGATCTGGTAGTAGCGGTCGAAGCCGGCCACCATCAACAGTTGCTTGAACAGTTGCGGCGACTGCGGCAGGGCGAAGAAGCTACCGGGGTGGGTGCGGCTTGGCACCAGGTAGTCGCGGGCGCCTTCCGGGGTCGCACGGGTGAGGATCGGCGTTTCCACGTCGAGGAAGCCGTTCTCGTCCAGGTAGCGGCGGATGCTCGAGGTAATGCGCGAGCGCAGCTTGAGCTTCTCGGCCATTTCCGGGCGACGCAGGTCGATGAAGCGGTAGCGCAGGCGGGTTTCTTCACCCACATCGCTGTATTCGTTGAGCGGGAACGGCGGGGTTTCCGCCTCGTTGAGCACTTCCAGCTCATAGCCCAGCACTTCGATGGCGCCGGACGCCATGTTGGCGTTGCGCGCGCCTTCAGGGCGCACACGCACCTTGCCGACGATCTTGACCACGTACTCGCTGCGCACGCGATCGGCCTTGGCGAAGGTCTCGGCGCGATCGGGATCGAACACCACCTGAGCCAGACCTTCACGGTCACGGATGTCGAGGAAGATCACCCCACCGTGGTCACGGCGACGGTGAACCCAACCGCAAAGAGTGACTTCCTGGCCGTCCAGGGACTCGTTCAACTGGCCGCAATAGTGGCTGCGCATCATGATCGTGGTTCGCTTCTCTAATCAGTCTTGAATTCGTCGGGACCATTCGGCACGTATTGGGCGAAGGTCGCTGCCGCTGCAACAGTGCCCTGAAGTCGGCTTGGCCGGCCTGGCGTGTAGAACCGGGCGACGGCGAGCATTTTCTTCAATTCGGCACGGGGCTGGTCGCTCAATCGACCAGCGGCGCCGCCGGTTTAACGCAGGCGCAAGCCCGTATCCGGGGCAAGGGGCGGGATTATATAGGGTTAATCGACCCGACGCAGCCACCGACAAAACGCGTTTCGCCAGAGCTTTCTATACTGAGACTCCCGCCCGCTATCGCGGAGAGAGCCATGGCTACACCACGCCCCGTCGACCTGACCAGCGAGCTGCTGGAAGACTTCCGCATCGAAACGGCCGAATTGCTGCCGCGTTGCGAGGCCCTGCTGATCGAACTCGAACGCCACCCGCAGGATAGCGGGCGCCTGCGCGAGCTGTTTCGCCTGGTACACACGATTAAGGGCAACCTTGGCATCGTCGAGCTCAGCACGCTGATGCCGCTGCCGCAGGCCCTCGAGGATGTGCTCGCCGCCCTGCGTGAAGATCGCCTGACCTTCGACAGCCTGCTCGGCGACATACTCCTGCTGACCCTCGACCATTTGCGCGAGCTGATCGGCGAGGCACTGGATGGCCGCCCTGCGCGCCTCGACCAACGTGAACGCAAGAATCTCTGCCAGGCGTTGCAGGCCCTGGCCGCCGCACCCACCGCGCGGCAGACGGAAATCCGCCGCACCCTGCTGCAGCATCTGGACCCCAGCACCCGCCTGCAGCCGGTGGAGCTGCCGGACCAGAACCAACTGCAACAGTTGCTCGCCATGCATGCGATCACCAGCGATGCCGACCTGCAGTTCTTCAGCGAACTGATGCTCGCCAGCGAACATCGCTCCCCCTTCTGGCACGGTCGCGGCTTGCGCTTGCTGGCGCTAACCCTGGCAATCAACGAAAGCGCCGACACCCCGGTCGAGCCGGCACAACTGGCCGCCGCCGTCTGCCTGCACGATCTGGGCATGGCTTTTTTGCCGCTCGACCTGCTGCACAAGGAAGACCAACTGAACCGCGAGGAGCGCCGCCAGGTGCACGCCCACCCGCGCCAGGCCGCGGAGCTGCTGCGCCGCATGCCGGCCTGGAGCCTGGCCAGCGAGATCATTCTGCAACATCAGGAACACGTCGATGGCAGCGGCTACCCCAAAGGCCTGCGGGAAGTGGAGATCACCCCTGGCGCGCTGATCCTCAACATCGCCGACACCTTCGACGCACGCACCCACGAGCGCGCCCACCAGACCCTGAGCAAGCGCCCACGCCTGCGCGCCATCCTGGAAATTAACAACCTGGCAGGTCGCCAGTTCAGCGCTTATTGGGTCGACGTATTCAACCGCACGCTGCAACAGCAACCCGAACTGGCCCGCCTCTGAGCACCGCGCAACCCGACAACCCCGGATGACCGATAACCTCCGGGTATGACCTGCATTGAGACAATCCCGAGCCGGAAAATTATTGGCCTGTGATAGGCTCGAACCATCACGGGGAGCGTCTACCCCGGCCACCTGAGAGGAGAAGCAAGACATGGAAATCAATATCGGCATCGCCGAGCAGGATCGCGCCGCCATCGCTGAGGGCCTGTCCCGCCTGCTGGCTGACACTTACACCCTCTATCTCAAGACCCACAACTTCCATTGGAACGTCACGGGCCCGATGTTCAACACCCTGCACCTGATGTTCGAAGGGCAATACACCGAGCTCTCGCTGGCCGTCGACATGATCGCCGAACGCATCCGCGCCCTTGGCTTCCCGGCACCGGGCACCTATGCCGCCTACGCTCGCCTGTCGTCGATCAAGGAAGAAGAAGGCGTACCCGGCGCCCAGGACATGATCAAGCTGCTGGTCCAGGGCCAGGAAGCCGTCGTGCGCACCGCTCGCGGGATTTTCCCGTTGCTGGACAAAGTCAGCGATGAACCCACCGCCGACCTGCTGACCCAGCGCATGCAAGTGCACGAAAAAACCGCCTGGATGCTGCGCAGCCTGCTGGCTGCCGAATAACCCGCAGAAACACCGAAAAGGCCCGCTCATAGCGGGCCTTTTGCTAGGCGCAGTGTTCCGACTGATCTATTCTTCGCACATTGCCCCCTTTGCCACAGTGACGTGCATGAGCCAGCCGAAAGCGCCTTCCATTCTCGAACTCTACCCGGAAGAGACCCGCGCGGCTGCCGACCTGCTCAAGCAGGCCGTGCCACACATGGTGCGCCACGACATCCCGCCAAATCCCGTGCACTACGCGCTGTGGTACACCTACAGCAAAGGTACCGAACCAGAGCTGAATCGCCGCCTGGACAAAGCCGTCAAGGATTTCGCCAGTTTTCCACCGGAAACCGCAGCCAAGCTGTTCCGCGACTACATCATCAATGGTGAACTGGAAGAGGCCCGTGCCGGCCAGCAACAGGTCATCGAGCTGGTAGATGACATCCAGGGCGACGTATCGCGCAGCGTGAGCGGCAGCCAGCACTATCAAGCCAGCCTGGCCCTCGGCCTGGCCGCCCTGCAGGAACCGATCGCCGACGACCTGCCCAACGTACTCACCGAGCTGCAACAAAGCACGCAACTCATGCACGATCAGCAGGAGCAGTTCCTCTACCGCCTGCGCGCAGCCCAAGGTGAAATCCAGAGCCTGCGCACCCAGCTGGAACGCGCCCAGGCTGCTGCAACGCTGGACAGCCTGACCCACGTGTTCAACCGCCATGCGTTCACTCGCCTGCTGGAGCAGGCCCTGAGCAACGACCCGCAAGGGCTGGCGCTGGTCATGCTGGATATCGACCACTTCAAACAGTTCAACGACCAGTACGGCCATCCACTGGGCGACCGCGTGCTGCAACATGTCGGCCAATTGATGCGCGACCTGCTGCCCGCCCGCGGCATTGCTGCACGATACGGTGGCGAAGAATTTTGTGTGATCCTGCGTGACTGCTTCGACATCGCCTCGGCGAGCGCCTTTGCCGAGCAGCTGCGCCTGAAACTCCAGGCCCTACGGATCAAGGTACGCAGCACCGACAAGGTTCTGGACAGTATTACCGCGTCCTTCGGCCTGGCGCTCGCCGAGCCCGGCGACAACTTCGAAAGCCTGGTAACCAGGGCCGACGATGCGCTCTACCAGGCCAAACGCAACGGCCGCAACCAGATCCACCCCTCCTCCGCAGAAGCTGCGCTAAGCGCTTGATTTGAGTAGACCTGTGCTTTGCGGTTAAATACCGCCCGGTGCTGCACCCGTCATCATGCGGGTACGGCATAGGCGGGTCATCGCTGCTGTTTCAGCCCATTTCTCCGGGCTCCTGCTCGCCCCGCTCGTCCTTCTTATTGTTTGCACCAGAGTGAGCCAATCGACCATGTTGAAAATCGTCCACCTGCTGACGGGCGTTGCCGCCCTGCTGCTGTCCTTCGCCCCCAGCCTGCGCAATGACGCCTTGCCCTACCTGCAACACGCCGACGCGCTGTACCTGGCCATCTACGGCTTGGCCAACCTGCTCCTCGCACCGCTTCTGCCGGTTCGCCACGATGGCGTACGCAGTCAACTCCAGGTCGTGGTCTCGGCCCTGCTGGTCCTGACCGTAGTTCTGCAAGCCTTGGTGCTGCTGGCGCCCCTACCCCTGATCGGCAACCTTCCGGCCGCCGTCCTGAGCCTGGCCACCCTGGCTCTGGGCGTACTCCTGCAACTGGCAATCAATGTCGAACCGCGCAGCCAGCAAGAGCGCGCACCACTCAACCGCGACCTCGGCAACCGGGAAACCGGCACCGTGAAGTGGTTCAACACGTCCAAGGGCTTCGGCTTCATTTCCCGCGATACCGGCGACGATATCTTCGTGCACTTTCGCGCCATCCGCGGCGAAGGCCACCGCGTCCTGATCGAAGGCCAGCGCGTGGAGTTCTCAGTCATGAACCGCGACAAAGGCCTGCAGGCGGAAGACGTCATCGCCGCCCTGCCATCGCGCCGCTAAAGCAGCACCCACAAAAAAGCCCGCTTAGTGCGGGCTTTTTTGTGACTTTAATAATGAGGCGGTGGCGCTTCATCCTCATCGATGCCGAACGAGCTCTGCATTTCCTCCTGGCGCCGCGCCAGAACCTGCACCTGCACTTGCAAGCGCTCGATGATGCGCTGCTGCTCGACGAGCTCATCGTTCAAGGCGGCGATGGTGTCATCCTGGAACGCCTGCCGGCTCTCCAGCTCGATGATGCGCTGTTCGATGCTCATCCGTTCAATCCTCAGCAAAGCGAAAGTCGTCGGCCAGCACCAGGCGCAGACGATCACGCATCGCGGTAATCTGCTCAGCGGAATAGACCTCGGCGGGATGTTTACCCCACACCGGAGCTGGCCAGGCGGCATCTTCACGACGACGCACGATGACATGCATGTGCAACTGGCTGACCACATTCCCCAGCGTTGCGACGTTCATCTTGTCGGCAACAAAGGCATCCTTGAGCACCTCAGCGAGACGCGTAGTCTCTAGCCAGAGTTGCTGCTGATCAGCCATATCGAGCTGGAACAGCTCGCTGACCGCCTCACGACGCGGCACCAGAATGAACCACGGGTAATGCGCGTCATTCATCAGCAATAAACGGCAAAGAGGAAAATCCCCGACCGTTAACGTATCGGCCTGCAAGCGCGAATCCAGGGTAAACATCGGAAAACTCCTCCAGCTCAGGACAGCGCCAACCCAACGCCACCATTCAGGGTGCGCAGAATAGCCGGGCAGCCAGGGCAATTCACCCCAATCCGGACAGCCATTTGCAGCAACTGCCAGCCCCGCACAACAAAAGCGCAAGCCACCTCACTGGCAAAGCACGCAACGCACCCATCCAAGGCCTGCCAAGCACCGCCCACAGGCCCGCGCACCAACCCAAAGCCATTGCGCACCAAAACTGCCCACATTAGTGAAAAAAACGTTACCGGCGAGTAAATTCTTCCTTGCCTGGCAATCGCAGGTAACGCTGACCGAGACGCCCAACAGAAAGGCTTCCGCCTTGCAACTTGAGCAGCTAAATGCCTACGCAGCCCACACAGAGCGATATCGACAGCTGTAACCGTAGATGCAACAACCCCTCACCTAGGAATTTTCAGAGCAGACAGGTGTTTTGTGCATGGTTGTTGCTATACAGGAATCACCGTCAGCGGTGACACGCCTCGGAAGAGCATGAAAAGCCGCTTAAGCTCGTTTCCGGACAATACCTAAGCGCTTGGAATTTCAGGCTTTTCCAGACAGATAACAGGCATCGTTAATGGCGACCAAAACCTACAGAATTGCGACATGCAACATGCGGTTTTGCGACGCAGGTGTAAATAAAACGTAGGCAATTAGTGACACCTGTCGCCAAAAAAGTTGTCGTGCTATAAGTTATCGCCGACACAAAAAGAAAGAGCAGCCCATACAACAATTAATTGGGCCGCAGAAAATCTTCTAAACCAAAGGAGCAATCACAATGCAAGTGATGAAGTGGAGCGCACTGGCCCTGGCCGTGACCGCCGGTACCACCCAACTGGCTTTCGCCAGCGCACAATCTGAAGCCAACGGCTTTGTGGAAGATGCAGACGCTGTTCTGTTCCTGCGCAACACCTATTGGAACCGTGATTACAACAAAGGCGTTTCCGACGCCAAAGCCTGGGGCCAAGGCTTCATCGGCACCTTCGAGTCTGGCTTCACCCAGGGCACTGTAGGCTTTGGTGTTGACGCATTCGCCATGCAAGGTATCAAGCTGGATGGCGGTGGCGGCACCGCTAGCAACCACAACATGGGCGGCCTGATTGGCGACTCCAACGAAGTCAACAGCAAAGGCGACAACACGCCGGTTGACGACTGGGCCCAAGCGGGCGCTGCCGTTAAAGTACGCCTGTCCAACACCGTACTGAAGTACGGCAATCAGATGCCGAACCTGCCGGTTCTGGCCTATGACGACAGCCGTCTGCTGCCGCAAAGCTTCACTGGCACCATGATCACCAGCAGCGAGATCGAAGGTCTCGAGCTGAACGTCGGTCACTTCACCCAGAACAGCTCCATGTGGGACGCCTCTGCTGACGACCTGGAACTGAAGAGCACTGACGTAGCCGGCGGTAGCTACCAGTTCACCGAAAACCTGAGCGCTGCCCTGTACTACTCGGACATCGATGATGTCGCCAAGAAGCAGTACGCCAACGTGAACTACACCATTCCGATGGGCGAAGAGCAGGCTCTGAACTTCGACTTCAACATCTACAAAACCAAGTACGAGAACGACACTACTGCGTCGGACATGTTCTTCGGTAACGGTATTGAAGGCGACGACAACACCATCGCCAGCCTGGCAGGTAAGTTCACCACCGGTGCACACGCCTTCATCCTGGCCTACCAGCAGAACAGCGGTGACGTCGGCTACGCCTACGACATCGGCGACGGCGGCAGCGCTATCTGGGTAGCCAACTCCTACTACTCCGACTTCAACGCTGCTGACGAGAAATCCGTTCAAGCAAGCTACGAACTGGACTTCGCCACCTACGGCGCTCCAGGCCTAAGCTGGAAAACCGCTTACGTCTACGGCTATGACATCCAAGTTCTCAATGAGAGCGATGCCACCGAGCGTGAAATCTTCAACCAGGTTAAATACGTGGTTCAAGAAGGCGCAGCCAAGGACCTGGCGTTCAAGGCTCGTAACTCGATCTATCGTGCCGACAACAACTTCGGTACAGACATGAACGAATGGCGCCTGTTCATCGAGTACCCGCTGGACGTCCTGTAAGCCTCGCGCTCAGGTCACACAGCAAAAAACCCGGCTTAGGCCGGGTTTTTTCATTCAGAGCGGTAAAGCGTAAGTACCGGTAACGTGCGCCACCAACTCATCCTCTGCACCCAGCGAATACAGCTGCACCTCGCACACCGCCTGGCGTCGCGACAGGCGCAGGATGCGCGCCTCAGCAAGCAAGTCGATCGCCTTTGGCTTGGCCAGGAAGTTGATATTAAGGTTGGCCGTTACCGCCATCTCCACCCGCCCCAAACGCCCCAGCACCACCGCATACATGGCCGCATCGGCCAGCGCCATGATAGTCGGCCCCGACACCGTGCCACCCGGCCGCACCAAACGTGCCTGAAACGGCACCCGTACCACGGCCAGCTCGCCATCCAGCCGGTCGATCTGCAGATCGATATCCTCGGCCATCGGCACACCCGCGCGAATCAGCGCCTGCACCTGTCCAGCGATCAGCTCTGCCACCTTCAACTCCCGGTCTGTCCTGTACGCCACATGGCTGGCACCGTACAATGCCGAGCCACTCTCCGCCCCCGCAACCGACAGAACGGCCAAACATGCGTACCAGTCAGTACCTGCTTTCCACCCTCAAAGAAACGCCGTCCGATGCCGTAGTGATCAGCCACCAGCTGCTGCTGCGCGCTGGCATGATCCGCAAGCTGGCCTCCGGCCTGTACACCTGGCTACCCATGGGTCTGCGCGTGCTGCGCAAGGCCGAAGCCATCGTGCGCGAGGAAATGAACGCAGCGGGTGCGCTCGAAGTGCTGATGCCAGCCATCCAGCCGGCCGAGTTATGGCAGGAATCCGGCCGCTGGGAGCAATACGGCCCGGAGCTGCTGCGCATCAAGGACCGCCATGGCCGCGAATTCTGCGTCGGCCCGACCCACGAAGAAGTGATCACCGATCTGGCGCGCAACGAGCTGAACAGCTACAAGCAGCTGCCGATCAACATGTACCAGATCCAGACCAAGTTCCGTGACGAGATCCGTCCGCGCTTCGGCCTGATGCGTGGCCGCGAGTTCCTGATGAAGGATGCCTATTCCTTCCACACCAGCCAGGAATCGCTGCAGGAAACCTACGATCGCATGCACCAGGCGTACTGCAATGTATTCAGCCGCCTGGGCCTGAACTTCCGCCCGGTGCAGGCCGACACCGGCTCCATCGGCGGCACCGGCTCCCACGAGTTCCATGTACTGGCCGAGTCCGGTGAAGACGATATCGCCTTCAGCGACACCTCCGACTACGCCGCCAACATCGAAAAGGCCGAAGCCGTCCCGCGTGAAACCCAGCGCGCTGCTGCCACTGAATCACTGCGCCTGGCCGACACACCGGACGCCAAGACCATCGACGACCTGGTCAGCCAGTTCGGTCTGGCCATCGAGAAAACCGTCAAGACCCTCGTGGTCCGCGCTGCCGAAGAAGGCAAGCTGATTGCCCTGATCGTCCGTGGCGACCACGAGCTGAACGAAATCAAGGCCGCCAACCACGAACTGGTCGCCAGCCCACTGGTATTCGCCTCGGAAGCCGAAATCCGTGCAGCCATTGGTGCCGGTCCTGGCTCGCTGGGCCCACTGAACCTGCCGATTGCCTGCGTGATCGACCGTTCCGTGGCACTGATCGGCGATTTCTCCGCCGGTGCCAACGTCGACGGCAAGCACTACTTCGGCCTCAACTGGGAACGCGACCTGCCGCTGCCGGCCGTTGCCGACCTGCGCAACGTGGTTGCCGGTGACCCTAGCCCAGACGGCCAGGGCAAGCTGGAGATCAAACGCGGTATCGAAGTCGGGCACATCTTCCAGCTCGGCACCAAGTACAGCGAAGCCCTGGGCTGCAAGGTCCTGGGTGAAAGCGGCAAGCCGGTCACGCTGACCATGGGTTGCTACGGCATCGGCGTTTCGCGCGTGGTGGCTGCAGCCATCGAGCAGAACTGGGACGAGCGCGGCATTCTCTGGAGCGACGCCCTGGCGCCCTTCCAGATCGCCCTGGTGCCGATGAAGTACGAGAACGAAGCCGTACGCGAAGCCACCGACACGCTGTACGCCGAACTCGCGGCCGCCGGCTTCGAAGTGCTGCTGGACGACCGCGACAAGAAGACCAGCCCAGGCGTGAAGTTCGCCGACATGGAGCTGATTGGCATCCCGCACCGCATCGTGGTCAGCGAGCGCAGCCTGGCCGAGGGCAACCTCGAGTACAAGCATCGCCGTGACAGCGAAAGCCAGCAGGTTGCCAGCGCGGACATCCTGTCCTTCATCAACACCCGTACCGGCCGCTGATTACAGCGACATCAAGAGCTAGCATGTTCAAGCGACACACCCTCCGCATCGGCGCTGCCCTGGCAGGCGCCCTCTTCCTCAGCGGCTGCGCCAACCAGTTGCCACAGCGCAGCGAGCATGAGGAGCGCGTCGAGCGCAAACTGCTCGACCACAGCCTGCAGATCGACGTGGGCGAACCGCGCGTACTGGAGCTGCCGCAGCGGCGGGTGCGTATCCACGAGCAAAAAACCTTCGAGGTCACCGAGTACGAGGTGACCCGTCGCTACGATCGCTACACCCCCTACCAGCCCTGGCGCGAGCTGTATGAAGTGCCGCTGGGCGCGGTAGCTGTGGTTGCCGGCATCGGCGCCAACGTGCTCAACGTGGTGATGCTCGGCCGTCTGCCGGACAGCGCGACCAAGGACTGGATCAGCTACGGCTTCGCCGGCCTCAACCCGGCGATGAACGTCCAGTCCAACGGCCGCTCGCAGCAGAACCTGGCCGACCTCAACGAACAGCAGATCGACAAGCGCACCGAGTATTCGAGCCTGCCCTGGGCTGATCGCCCGGTACTGGTCAAGGCCGACAAGCAGACCTACGAGCTGAGCACCGACCGCAATGGTGTGCTGCGCCTGAACCTGCTCGACAGCCCCTTCTCCGAGCAGGACGCCAGCCGTGTCGGCACCCTGCTGCTCAGCGTGGAAGACCCGCTCGACAACACCAAGGGCGAAGCCAGCCTGCTGGTCAGCCGCCACCTGCGCGGCAAGCTGCAGGAAGCCCATGCGCTGATCTACGACGATCTGGAAGACGACGAAGTGGCGCAGTGGGTACACCGGGTCAAACGCCTGTCCGACCTGGGCCTGGAAGAAGAAGCCAGCGAGCTGGAACAGAGCCTGATCGAACTGACCCGCAACGACCCCGAGCTGCAAGAGGAATTCCTC
Organism: Aquipseudomonas ullengensis; assembly: GCF_014174475.1. Classification (GTDB taxonomy): domain Bacteria; phylum Pseudomonadota; class Gammaproteobacteria; order Pseudomonadales; family Pseudomonadaceae; genus Aquipseudomonas; species Aquipseudomonas ullengensis. The sequence continues at coordinate 34,046 of NZ_JACJUD010000008.1, read as the reverse complement.
AAGTCGCTGCTCAAGGATGCCGGCCGCCTGGCCGCCGATCCGGGTGAAGACTGAGTAACCGGGCCGCTAGCGGCGCACGATAAAGCCGACTACGCCCTGCAGCGGCTGCTCTTCCAGCTCGACACCATCAACCCGCGCCTGGCTCGGCCCCTGCTCCAGCCAAGCTGCAAGCTCGCGAACGTGCGCCTCGTCACCCTCCGCCAGCACCTCCACACGACCATCCGCCAGGTTGCGCACCCAGCCATCCAGATCCAGGCGTTCAGCCTGCTCTGCGGTGCATTGGCGAAAGCTCACGCCCTGGACCTTGCCACTGACATAGCCATGCAAACAGATGCGCATCGCCCTACTCCCCTGCCTGTAGTTTCGCCAGCTTGGCCTGCAGCCCAGCGGCAGTCTGCTCACCGACCAGGCGCTCACGCAGCTTGCCCTGATCATCGATGATGTAGGTGGTCGGCAGCACGTCGCTGCGCGGTAGTTCCAGGCGCTGCGCCGGGTCTTGGGCCAGCACGGTAAAGCGAATACCGAGTGCGCTGGCTGCCTCGTTCAAGTCGTCGCCTTGCAAGGCATCGAAGTTGACCCCCAGCACCCGGGCATGGCGTCCCTGCAATTGATCATCGAGCCGATTCAGTTCGGGGATCTCGGTGCGACAGGGACCGCACCACTCGGCCCAGTAATTGATCACTAACCACTGGCCTTCCAGCTGTGCAGCCGGTACCTTTCGTGCATGCTGATCGACGCCCCAGTCGTCGGCACAGCCGGCCAGGAACAGCCCGGCAATCAGCCCTACTACTATCTGGAGTTGCCGTCTCATGCATTCGCTCCTCGTGCACGCGGAGTTGATATGACGCTGGATGCCCTGCGCCTGGAAGTGCCGGACATCCTCGAAGAGGAAGCCCCGCCGATTGCCGGCCTGGCTGAGCAGCTCATTGCCGTCCGCCAACAGCCGCATGCGGATGCCCTGCAACAGGTTCTGCACCTGTTGTTTCGCCTGAATCGCTGCGCCATGACCTTACTTGAAAGGCAGCGCGCCCTGCAAAGCTTCAGCGAAGAATACCGTCACTACTCGGCCCTGCTGCATCAAGGCATGCCGCCTTCACCGCTCTTCGTGCGCCTGTGCGATGAGCTGGCAGTGGGCTTCAAACGCCTGCTGCTGCAAATCCTCCAAGGCCGACAACCCTCGCGCCCGCACCTGGCCTGGTGCCTGTACATGGCTCAGCACTTTCTCTCGCAGAGTCTGATGCGCCACTACCAGCTCTATCAGGAGCCACCCGCCGCACTGTGGCGCGACAGTCATCTGCTGTACTGGATCGGCGAGCACCAGGAGTGCCTCGACGAACACGTCGCCGCACCCTTCCAGCCAACCCCGGCCGGCAACCTGCGCGGGCTTTACCAGCAGATGCTGTTGCTGGCCATGAGCAACCCGTTCCACCTTACCGAAGGCGAGTGCCCGCAGCTGTTCGGCGCCATCACCCCGCTGGCCGAGCTGGCACGGCTGCTGCCCTGGGATGATGAGGACGAACAGGAAGGTCCGGTGATCGACCTCAGTCACGACCAGCCTTGCCTGTCCTTCGAGCAGCCCATCGTCAGTAATCCGGTCTACCTGCGACGCCTGGAATTGGGCGCCCTGCTGGTTGCCCTGCATGACCCCGCGCCCCTGCAGACCCCGGCCGAACGGGTGTTGCTGGAGCGGGTTCGCCAGCACTGGCTGGGGCGCCAGCAACGCCGCCACCCGCGCGCCGATTTCAGTGCCGACTGCAATCTGGTCGTCGGGCTCAGCGGAATTCACGCGCAACTGCTGGAAAAGCGCCCTGGCAGTTGCGCAGCGCAAATGCTCGATGCCAGCGCCGGCGGCGCCCGCCTGCTGTGCAAAGCCGAATTGGCCAGCCAGTTGCCGGTCGGCCAGTTGGTCCTGGTACTACCGCACAGCGGTACGCCGACCCTGGCCCTAGTACGCTGGCGCCACCAGAACCTTGAAGGCCTGCACCTGGGCCTGCGCTACCTCAAGGGCCTGGCCCGCGCCGTATGGCTGCGCCGCGCACCCAGCGCGCAAACCCATCCTGGTGTTCTGCAAAGCACCCCGGCCCCCGGCAACGGTTGGCACCACGGCCTGTGGCTACCCTGCGGGCAGTTCGTCGAGGATGAACACCTCTGGCTGCAACTGGCCAACGTCAACACCCAGGCCGCCATGCCGCTGCCTGCCGCCAATCTGAGCACTGCCTGCGTGGTGCGCCATCCGCTGCGCCTGGCCTGATCTGCGACGAAAATCACAGGAAACGGCGCGACTGTGCACAGTTTCCAGCCGACTCGCCTGCCTATAATCGCCGCACTCCAATAAGCCAGAAGACCAAACCGGAGCCTGCCGCATGACCCAAGCCACCGACAAGCTGATCGGCCCTGTCCCCTCGAGCATCATCAATGGCGCGCGCACCAGCGTGACACCCTATGAGGGGCGCGTGGCGGAATTCAACGTCGCCGCCTGGCTGCAACTACCCGGCCTGGCCAACCTGCCGGTGTCGCTGATGGTCAGCTACCAGGATGGCAGCCAGCGCCGCGAGATCGCCGTGGACCACGGCAAGGTCAGTGTGCACAACAAGGTGATGCTCTCAGGCGTCGCCCGCCTGCCGGTGAAGCAGAAGATCGAAGACATGCAGATCCGCCTGCGCTCCGCCGTAGCGGTGCAGGGACTGATCGTCGAAGAATTGTTCGTCCAGGCTGTCGAGTCGCTCGCCGGCTCGGCACAACAAGCATTGGCCTGAACCTCACGCCACTCACCTAACCCCGCCTTGCGCGGGGTTTTGTTTTTCTGCAAACAGCAAACCCTGCCTAGAACACCCCAAAGCGCACGACCGTAGCACCCTCAACCGGCGCCTCCGGTTCTTCGGCGGCCTGCCGGGCCAGCGGCACCAGCGATTGCGGCCAGCGTGCAAAACGCAAACCGGTGATGCGATTCAAGCGCTCCAGCGCCTCATCGGATTCGCGCGCATGCAGCGGAATCACTTTGCCTTTCTGACTGCTCATACCCACATCCCTGATTCACCTTCAGGCTACTGGCAGTCTGCCAGTAAATATCAGACAGATTGCCAGAAGCATGCCAGCCTTCCCGGCTGTAGATTCCTTGTGTTTACGAGCACCTCAGCCGTGATGACACGCTGCGTCGCGCCCTAAACTGACGAAATTCGTCACCCCGCCTCGCTCACTTCTGGCCCCGCAGCCATTGCGCCAGGCTGCCGCCAAACAGCACTTCCTGCTCGCCATGCAGCTTCTGCAGTGCCAGGCTCAGCGCCGGGTACCAGGCCTCATCCAGTTGCGCCGGCAACTGCTGTGGTACGGGTAGCGGCCAGGGACTCCGGACCAGCAACTGATGCAGGCTGTAATGCTCCAGATCACGACACAGCACCCAGCCGCCCCCAGAGGCACGACACACCAGTTGCTCGCGCTCGAGAAAACCGAGGATTTCCTCCCACTCATCTTCCGGCAACCGCCAGCCCTGGCGCTGCACATCGACATAGCGTACCGCCTGCCCCTGGCGCTGGCGCTCATGGAACACGCCCACCACCCCCAGCAGCACCAGCACCCGCGGCAACGCCAGGCGCCGCCAGTGCCGCGACGAAGACAGGTTGCACACCAGCTCCGCACCGAACAGCACGATCAACCACGACAGGTACACCCACAGCAAGAACAGCGGCACCGTGGCGAACGCCCCATAGATCAGCTGGTAGCCGGGAAACAGGCGCACGTACTGAGCGAACAGCGCCTTGGCGATCTCGAACAACACCGCAGTGAACAGCCCGCCCAGCAGCGCATGCTGCAGCGGCACCCGCGCATTGGGCACACTCGCATAGATCAGGGTAAACGCCGCTACGCTCGACAGCAACGGCGCGAAACCCAACAGGGTCTTGGCGCCGATCAGCGCATCCGGGCCGGACAGTAGCGACAGCGAAGCGATGTAGGTGCTGACGGCAAAACCCACGCCCAACAACAGCGGGCCAAGGCTGAGAATCGCCCAGTACAGCAAGAAGCTGGAAACCCCGCGACGCGGCTGACGCACGCGCCAAATGGCATTGAAAGCCTTCTCGATGGTCACCAGCATCATGAACGCGGTCACCGCCAGCAACACCACGCCAGCCCAGGTCAGGTGCCGCGCCTGGGTGGTGAAGGCCTGCAGGTATTCCTGCACCGTCTCACCGGAAGATGGCACGAAGTTGTGGAAGATGAAGGCCTGGATTTGCTCGCCCATGCCCTGGAACACCGGAATCGCCGAGAGCATGGCAAACGTCACGGTCATCATCGGCACCACCGCAAACAGCGTGGTGTAGGTCAGCGCGGCGGCGCTATGCATGGCACGGTCGGCTAGGAAACGCTGGAACAGGAAGCGCCAGAACTCCACCACATCGTCCAGCCGCTGCCGCATACCCTCTCCTTAGAACCCGTTGAATGCTCGCAGCGCCCAAAAGCGCCGACGCGGGTAGAATAGCGCCCTCATTCGCCAATAGGCACCCGCCCATGACCGATCTGACCCTGTATCACAACCCGCGCTGCTCGAAATCCCGTGGTGCGCTGGAGCTGCTCGAAGCCCGCGGCCTGACGCCGACCGTGGTGCGCTACTTGGAAACCCCGCTCAGCGCCAGTGAACTGCAGGTTCTGCTGGGCAAACTGGGGATCGGTGCACGCCAGTTGTTGCGCAGTGGCGAAGACGAATACAAGGCCCTCAACCTGGCCGACAGCAGCCTCAGCGAGGCGCAGCTGATCGCAGCCATGGCTCAGCACCCCAAGCTGATCGAACGCCCGATTCTGGTTGCCGGCGACAAAGCCGTGATCGGCCGGCCACCGGAAAAAGTCCTGGAGCTGCTGGCATGAGTTCGCCCTACATCCTGGTGCTTTACTACAGCCGCCACGGCGCCACCGCCGAGATGGCCCGGCAGATTGCTCGCGGCATCGAGCTAGGAGGCATGGAAGCGCGTGTACGCACGGTGCCGGCAATCTCCGCCGACTGCGAAGCCACCGCGCCCGCCATCCCCGACGATGGCCCGCTCTACGCCAGCATCGACGACCTCAAGCACTGCGCCGGCCTGGCCCTGGGCAGCCCGACGCGCTTCGGCAACATGGCCGCACCGCTCAAGTACTTCATCGACGGCACCAGCAGCCTGTGGCTGACCGGCGAGCTGGTCGGCAAACCAGCCGGGGTCTTCACCTCCACCGCCAGCCTGCACGGTGGCCAGGAAAGCACCCTGCTGTCCATGCTGCTGCCGCTGCTGCACCACGGCATGCTGGTCTGCGGCCTGCCCTACAGCGAAGGCGCCCTGCTGGAAACCCGCGGTGGCGGCACGCCCTACGGCCCGAGCCACCATGCCGGCGCCGATGGCAAACGCACCCTCGACGAACATGAAATCGGCCTGTGCCGCGCCCTTGGCCAGCGTCTGGCCGCAACTGCCCTGAAGCTGGAGTCTCCGCGTGGCTAAGCAAGCAAAACCCCTTCCCACCCTCGACTGGCTGCAACCACGCCTCAAGCTGAGCCATGCCCTGAGCCTGTTCAGCTTCCTGGCCCTGGCGGCACTGCTGCTGGGTTGGAACCTGCTGTTTGCCGACCTGCACGGCGCGCGCACCTGGGTAGTCCTGGCGATCCAACTGGTACCGCTACTCCTGCTCGCCCCCGGCCTGATACTCGGCCACGCCCGTACCCACGCCTGGGCGTGCTTCGTGGTGAACATCTATTTCATCCAGGGCATCCTCGCCGCCATTGACCCGGCGCGCATGCTGTTCGGCGTGCTGGAAACGCTGCTCAGCCTGAGCCTGTTCTGCAGCGCCCTGCTCTACACCCGCTGGCGCTTCCAGCACGACCGCAAGCTGGCCGGCGAAGCCTGAAAGGCATAAACCTGCGCAGACACTAATCGCGGGACTGGATGCCCGCCTCGCACCTACTCAAGACCTACCAGCCGAGCACTTCCTTGAGGAAGGGAATGGTCAGCTTGCGCTGGGCCTGCAGCGAAGCCTGATCGAGCCGTTCGAGCAATTCGAACAAGGCACTCATGCTGCGCTCGCCACGGGTAAGGATGAAGCGGCCGACGTCGTCGGTCAGGTGCAGGCCGCGGCGCGAGGCGCGCAATTGCAAGGCGCGCAGCTTGTCCTCGTCGGACAGTGAATGCAGCTGGAACACCAGCGCCAGGGTCAGCCGCGACTGCAGGTCGGCCAAACCCAGCGGCAGCTCGCGCGGCGCGGCGGCCGCGGCCAGCAGCAGGCGCCGACCACTGTCGCGCAGGCGATTGAATAGGTGGAACAGCGCCTCTTCCCAGTCCGCCCGACCGACCACCGCATCCAGATCGTCCAGGCACACCAGCTCGCACTGCTCCAGGTTATCCAGCATCTCCGGGCCAAAATCGGCCACCTCGGCCAGCGGCAGATACACCACCGACTCGCCACGCTGCTCGAAGCGCAGACAGGCCGCCTGCAGCAGATGGCTGCGACCGACGCCCTCACCACCCCATAGGTAGATCAGACTTTCCGTCCAGCCGGCATCGGCTTCGCACAGGCGCTCGACATAGCCGAGCGCCGCGGCGTTGGCGCCCGGGTAGTAGTTGGCAAAGGTGGCGTCGTCGCGCAGACGTACGCCGAGGGGAAGCTGGATTGGTTTCATGCAGGGGACGGCGGTTCTTGCGAATCGCCGGAAGACTCTCCGTAAAGTTCGGAAAGTTTATAGAAATCATGCGCATGGCGCAGCAGCACCATGATAATTGCGGCCATTGGCAGGGCTAGCAGGACGCCGACGAAGCCGAACAGCTGGCCACCGGCGAGGATGGCGAAGATCACCGCTACCGGATGCAGGCCGATACGGTCGCCGACCAGCATGGGCGTCAGCACCGTGCCTTCGAGCAGTTGGCCAATGCCGAATACCACCAGCACGCCAATCAGCGGATAGGCCTCGAAGCCGCCGTACTGGAACAGCGCCGCCACCACGGCCGAGCCAAAGCCGACCACGAAGCCCATGTACGGCACGATGCTCGCCAGCCCGGCGAGCACACCGATCAGCAGGCCCAGTTCCAGGCCGACCAGCATCAGGCCGCTGGCATAGATGAAGGCCAGCGCCAGCATCACCAGCAACTGCCCGCGCATGAAGGCACCAAGCACTTCATGGCACTCGCCGACCAGCTGCACCACCCGACTCTCGCGTGAGCGCGGCAACAAGCCGCGTAGCTTGGCGACCATCAGATCCCAGTCGCGTAGCAGGTAGAACGCCACCACCGGGATCAGCAGCAGGTTGCCCAGCCAGCCGAGTAGCGCCAGGCTCGAGGCCGTGGCCTGGGCCAGTACGGCACCGACGATGTCGGTGGTCTTGCCCAGGTGCCCGGACAAGGCCTCCTTGATCTGGTCAAAGCGCCAGAAACCTTCCTGCAGCCCCAGCTGCGCCTGCGTCCAGGGCAAGGCCTGGTGCTGCAGCCAGTCGAGCATCTGCGGGGCCAGCTCATAAAGGCGCACCAGCTGACGACCGAGCATGGGTATCAGCACCAGCAGCAGAACCAGCAACAGCAGGCTGAACAGGCTGAATACCAGCACCACGCCCCAGGTGCGCGACAGCTTGTGGCGCTCCAGGCGATCCACCAGCGGGTCGCCCATATAAGCCAGCAACATGGCCACCAGGAACGGCGATAGCACCGGGGACAGCAGGTAGATCAGCCAACCGAGCAGGAACACTCCAATCAGCCACATCCAGCGACGCGAATCAGTCATTGCGGGCACTCCGCCTTGCTTCGTTGAGGGTGCTCAGGCCCAGGTGCCGGTGCGCTCAGCGCACCGGCTGGTAGTTTTACCAGCTGAAACGCAGCAGGTTGCTCGGGGCTGGCGCAGGGGTAGGAGCTGCCGTGCTACCCGGCTGGGCACTGGCATCCAGCGGCGCGGCGTCGGCCGGAACCTCCTGCAAACCGGCCAGGCCCAGCTGGGCACGCAGTTGCTCGGCGCTGGCGTTGACCTGCCAGGTCATGCGATCACCGTTCACCTGCTGCAGGCGCGCGGCGAAGGGTTCCAGCAGACGCTCCAGCTCGGCATAGCGCGCCAGGTTGGCGCCTTGCACCTCAACCGTCATGGCGCTTGCGCTACCCGGCTTGACCACGAAACGCGGCGCCAGGCGCTCGCTCACGGCAAGCATGACGGCGTCGCTCAATGCATTCAGGTCGGCAGCCTGGGCCGTGCCCTGCTCGCGGCTATCGGCCAGCCACAGGCGCCACTGCGCCTGCCACTGACCGCCATCCTCATGGGCCTGCACCGCCAGCAGGGCATCAGCGGCGTAACGCTCGGAGATCGGTTGCAGGGCATCGGCCTGGGTGGCGCCGAGGTTTTCCGGAGTCGCGACCATCTGTTCGGACAGGTCGGCCAGCGGCAGGCGCAGCGGCAAGCCACGGTGTTGCGCAGCCTGACGCAGCGGAGCGGCGGCTTCCTGAGCATCACCGAGCAGGCTGGAACCTTCGGCCGTGCTATTCAGCCACCAGGTCAGGATCGCCGGGCGATTGCTGCCCCATTGCGGCAGGCCGGCTTCACGCAGCTTGTTCTCGGTGGTCAGCGGATCGAAATCCACCACCAGCTTGTCGCCCTCGTAGCTGAAGCGGCTGACCAGTTGCTGGGGGTCTTGGCGTACGCCCGCCAGCGCAGGGTTCTGCAGTGCCTTTCTGTCGCCGGTCAGGCGCAGCAGCAGGGTTTCCAGCGCCTTGCCGAGGGCGGCATTGCGCTCATCCGGCTGCTGGCTGGTGACCGCCTCGCGCACTTGGTAGAGATCGCTGACCATTTCGGCACTGGCGGACAGGCTGAACAGCGCAAGGCACGAGGCAAGCAGGCAGGCAGATAGACGCATGGTGGGTTCCGGACTGAGAGCTGCGCGGTTTTCGCGCGCGAAGGGCTATACCTTAAACAGCCGCCTCGCACCCGGCAACCGTCGGGGCCGGTGGCCGCTGGCGGGCAAGCCTGATAAAATCGCGCGCCTTCGCAGACCGGCTCGCACGCAGACCCTATCGCTGCCCGGTCGACCCCAGCATTCCCCCCTTTTCAAAGGCCCGTACCCATGAGCAAGCAACCCTCCATCAGCTACAAAGACGCCGGTGTAGACATCGACGCCGGTGAAGCCCTGGTCGAACGCATCAAAGGCGTGGCCAAGCGCACCGCGCGCCCGGAAGTCATGGGTGGCCTGGGTGGTTTCGGCGCCCTCTGCGAAATTCCCGCCGGCTACAAGCAGCCGGTACTGGTCAGCGGCACCGACGGCGTCGGCACCAAGCTGCGCCTGGCACTGAACCTGAACAAACACGACAGCATCGGCCAGGACCTGGTCGCCATGTGCGTCAACGACCTGGTGGTGTGCGGCGCCGAGCCGCTGTTCTTCCTCGACTATTACGCCACCGGCAAGCTCAACGTCGACGTGGCCGCCACCGTGGTCACCGGCATCGGCGCCGGTTGCGAGCTGGCCGGCTGCTCCCTGGTCGGTGGTGAAACCGCCGAAATGCCGGGCATGTACGAAGGCGAAGACTACGACCTGGCCGGCTTCTGCGTCGGCGTGGTGGAAAAGGCCGAGATCATCGACGGCTCGAAAGTCGCCACTGGCGACGCGCTGATCGCCCTGCCCTCCTCCGGCCCGCACTCCAACGGCTACTCGCTGATCCGCAAGATCATCGAAGTCGCTGGCGTCGACATCGAAGCCACCCAGCTCGATGGCAAACCGCTGACCGACCTGCTGATGGCGCCGACCCGCATCTACGTCAAGCCGCTGCTCAAGCTGATCAAGGACACTGGCGCAGTCAAAGCCATGGCCCACATCACTGGCGGCGGCCTGCTCGACAATATCCCGCGCGTGCTGCCGCAAGGCGCCCAGGCCGTGGTCGACGTGGCCAGCTGGAATCGCCCGGTGGTATTCGACTGGCTGCAACAGCAAGGCAACGTCGACGAGCACGAGATGCACCGCGTACTCAACTGCGGCGTCGGCATGGTCATCTGCGTGGCCCAGGATCAGGTCGAAGCAACCCTCGCCAACCTGCGCGCCTCGGGCGAAGCCCCATGGGTCATCGGCCAGATCGGCACCGCTGCCGAAGGCGCTGCCCAGGTCATTCTGAACAACCTGAAAAGCCACTGATGGTCGACTGCAATGTCGTGGTGCTGATTTCCGGGTCTGGCAGCAACCTGCAGGCCCTGATCGACAGCATCGCCACCGCTGACAGCCCGGCCCGCATCCGCGCGGTGATTTCCAACCGCGCCGACGCCTACGGCCTGGAGCGGGCGAAACAGGCCGGCATCGCCACCCTGGTGCTCGACCACAAGCAGTTCGACGGCCGCGAAGCCTTCGACGCCGCGCTGGTCGAGGCCATCGACGGCTTCGATCCGCAGTTGGTGGTCCTCGCCGGCTTCATGCGCATCCTCAGTGGCGGCTTCGTCCGTCACTACGAGGGCCGCCTGCTGAATATCCATCCCTCGCTGCTGCCCAAGTACAAAGGCCTGCACACCCACCAGCGCGCGCTGGAGGCTGGTGACAGCGAGCATGGTTGCAGCGTGCACTTCGTGACAGAGGAACTCGATGGTGGCCCTCTGGTCGTACAGGCAGTAGTCCCGGTAAAGTCCGACGACACGCCAGACACCCTGGCCCAGCGCGTACATGCCGAAGAACACCGCATTTACCCGCTGGCCATGCACTGGTTCGCTGCTGGCCGCTTGCGCCTCGACTCATCCGGCACCGTGCTGGATGGCCAGACGCTACCCGCCAGCGGTCATCTCATCCGTCCATAGGAGCCTCCATGCCCCGCGTTCTGCTGATGCTGCTCGCTGTACTGACCCTGCCGCTGCAGGCAGCCGACCTACAGCCGTTCTCCGCCAGCTACACCGCCGACTGGAAACAGGTGCCCATCACCGGCACCGCCAGCCGCAGCCTCAAGGCGCTGGACAACGGCCGCTGGGAGTTGGGTTTCGAAGCCTCCATGCTGGTCGCCAGCCTCAATGAAACCAGCACCCTGCGCGTGGAAAACGGCGCCTTCCTGCCCCTGACCTACCGCTTCCAGCGCAGCGGCCTGGGCAAGAGCAAGGAAGTCGAGCTGGATTTCGACTGGACCGAGAAGCAGATACTCGGCACCGATCGCGGCGACCCGGTACGCCTGACCCTCAACCGCGGCCTGCTGGACAAGTCGACCTACCAACTGGCCCTGCAGCATGACGTCGCTGACGGCAAGCAGAGCATGAGCTACCAGGTAGTCGATGGCGACGAACTCGAAACCTACGACTTCCGCGTCCTCGGCGAGGAGCGCGTGCGCACCCAGGCCGGGTTGATCGATGCGATCAAGGTCGAGCGCGTGCGCGACCCGACCCAGAGCAGCCGCAAGACCGTGCTGTGGTTCGCCAAGGACTGGGATTTCCTGCTGGTGCGCCTGTACCAGGTGGAGAAGGACGGCAAGGAATACCAGATCATGCTCAAGGACGGTAAGGTCAACGGCCGCACCGTACAGGGTAAAAAGGACTAGGCACTGCGCCTGAATGAAAAAGCCGGGCACTGCCCGGCTTTTTTGTGCCCGTTCGGCGCCAGGCGACTAGGCTTGAGCCTTTGCTTCCCGGAGTAGCCCGTGATGAGCGACGCCTATCAACCGCTGTCCTGCGACCTCTACGACTACCTGGAAATCGCCTGCATGCACCACTACCGCCTACGCATCGAGCTGGTAGACGGCGGCGAGCTGCAGGCGACGGCCGTGAACACCCACACGGCCCCGAGCAAGGAAGAGTTCTTCATCGTGCGCGACAACAGCGGCGAACAGCAGCTGCGCCTCGACCACCTGCTCGCCATCACCCCGCTGGATGCCTACGCCAGCTTCGGCCGGGTGCTGCTAGGCAACCAGCACTGCTGAACAGCCCTGCATAAAAAAACCGGGCCTGGCCCGGTTTTTTTCACACAAAACGCATCACCACATCAGGTCGTCCGGCACCTGGTAGGCCGCGTACGGATCATCGGCATCCGGCGCCTCGGTCGGCGTATTGAGCAACAGCACGCGCTGGGCATCACGTTCCTGGATCTTCAGCGCCGCTTCACGCGGGATGACTTCGTAACCACCACCCAGGCGCACGATGGCCAGCGAGCCACGGCTGAGCTTGTCGCGCATCATGCTGTTGACGGCGATGCGCTTGACCTTCTTCTCGTCGACGAAGTTGTAGTAGTCCTCGCTGGTCATCTTCGGCAGGCGCGAGGTTTCGATCAGCTGCTTGATCTGCGCGGCCAGAGCCTTCTGCGCGATCTTCTCCTGCTGCTGGCGATTCAGTTCCTGGTCGCGCGCGGCCTTCTCGGCCATGGCTTGCAGGGCGGCCTGCTTCTGCGAATCGTCGACTTCGACCTGGTTCTTCTTCTCCAGGCGCTGTTGCTTCTGCTTCTGCTTGTCGGCCTGCTTGGCCTGCTTTTCATTGACCAGACCGGCTTTCAGTAGCTGGTCGCGAAGGGAAATGCTCATGGGTACTCGCTCTTGATCGTCAGCAGCCCGGGGACTGCTTTTCCAGTTTCTTGGCCTCGCCCCACAGGGCATCCAGCTCTTCCAGGCTGCAATTCTCGATGGGCCGAGCCGCCTCGCGCAATGCCTGTTCAATAAAACGGAAGCGCCGCTCGAACTTGCCATTGGCCGCGCGCAGGGCCGCTTCCGGGTCGACCTTGAGATGGCGCGCCAGGTTGGTGACCACGAACAGCAGGTCGCCGATCTCCTCGGCAATCGCCTGCGGGTCGTTCTCGCTCATGGCCTCAAGCACTTCATCCAGCTCCTCGCGGACCTTGTCCACCACCGGCAGCGCTTCCGGCCAATCGAAACCCACCTGCGCCGCGCGCCTCTGCAACTTGGCGGCGCGGCTCAGGGCCGGCAGCGCGGTGGGCACGTCATCGAGCAGCGACAACTGCTCGGGCGCAGCGGCCTTCTCGGCGCGCTCCTCGGCCTTGAGTTCTTCCCAGCGCTGCTTGACCGCTGCCTCTTCGAGCCTGGCCGCATCGGGTGCGCCATACAGGTCGCCATCGACGAACACATGGGGATGGCGACGGATCAGCTTGCGGGTAATGGCGTCGACCACCGTGGCGAACTCGAAGCGCCCTTCCTCACGCGCCAGCTGGCTGTAATAGACAACCTGGAACAGCAGGTCACCGAGCTCGCCCGGCAGGTGCTCGAAGTCGCCACGCTCGATGGCATCGGCCACCTCGTAGGCTTCCTCGATGGTGTGCGGGACGATGCTCGCGTAGTCCTGCTTGAGGTCCCACGGGCAGCCGTTCTGCGGGTCGCGCAGACGGGCCATCAGGTGCAGCAGGTCGTCGAGTTGGTACATGACAGGTTCTCTTTAGGCCGTAGGGCGGGTGAAACCCGCGTGGCGATACGCGGGTTCACCCGCCCTACCGGTTAGCTGCTGCGATTGCGCCGCGCCTCGATAATGTTGGGCAGCTGCGAGATGCGACCCAGCAGACGCCCCAGGGCATCCAGCCCCGGAATCTCGATGGTCAGCAGCATGGAGGCGGTGTTGTCCTCCTTGTTCGAGCGGGTGTTCACCGCCAGCACGTTGAGGCGCTCGTTGAGCAGCAGTTGCGACACGTCGCGCAGCAGGCCGGAACGGTCGTAGGCGCGAATGACGATATCCACCGGATAGGTCTGCACCGGCACCGGGCCCCAGCTGACCTGGATGATCCGCTCCGGCTCACGGCTGGCCAGTTGCAGCGCCGAGGAGCAGTCCTGGCGATGGATGCTGACGCCACGGCCGAGGGTGATATAGCCGACGATCGGGTCGCCCGGCAGCGGCTGGCAGCAGCCCGCCATCTGCGTGAGCAGGTTGCCGACGCCCTGGATCTGGATATCGCCGCGCTTGCCCGGCTTGTAGCTGCCGGCCGCACGCCGCGGGATCAGCTCCAGCTGCTCGGTGCCACGCTCCGGCTCGACCAGTTGCTGCGCCTGGTTGACCGCATGGGCCAGGCGCAGGTCGCCTGCGCCGAGGGCGGCGTACATGTCTTCGGCGTTCTTCAGGTTGCACTTTTCGGCCAGCTTCTCGAAGTCCACCGCGGGCAGCGCCACGCGCGCCAGCTCGCGCTCGAGCATCAGCTTGCCGGCCGCAACGTTCTGGTCGCGGGCCTGCAGCTTGAACCAGTGGACGATCTTCGCCCGCGCCCGCGAGGTGGTGATGTAGCCGAGGTTGGAGTTCAGCCAGTCGCGGCTCGGCGAGCCGTTCTTGCCGGTGATGATCTCCACCTGCTCGCCGGTCTGCAGGCTGTAGCTGAGCGGCACGATGCGCCCGTTGATCTTGGCGCCCCGGCAGTTGTGGCCGATCTCGGTGTGCACGCGGTAGGCGAAGTCCAGCGGCGTGGCGCCCTTGGGCAGGTCGATGGCGTGACCGTCCGGGGTGAACACGTAGACCCGGTCCGGCTCGATATCCACCCGCAGCTGTTCGGCCAGGCCGCCGATATCACCCAGCTCCTCGTGCCACTCGAGCACCTGGCGCAGCCAGGAAATTTTCTCTTCGTAGTGGTCGGAGTTGCCTTTGACGTCGGTGCCCTTGTACTTCCAGTGCGCGCACACGCCCAGTTCGGCTTCCTCGTGCATGGCCTGGGTGCGGATCTGCACTTCCAGGACCTTGCCGTCCGGGCCGATCACCGCGGTGTGCAGCGAGCGGTAGCCGTTCTCCTTGGGGTTGGCGATGTAGTCGTCGAACTCCTTGGGGATGTGCCGCCACAGGCTGTGCACGATGCCCAGCGCGGTGTAGCAGTCGCGCACTTCCGGCACCAGCACGCGCACCGCGCGCACGTCATAGATCTGGCTGAACTGCAGGCCCTTGCGCTGCATCTTCCGCCAGATCGAATAGATGTGCTTGGCCCGCCCGCTGATGTCCGGCTTGACGCCGGTGGCGGTCAGTTCGTCGCGCAGCTGCTGCATCACCTCGGCGATGTACTGCTCGCGGTCCAGGCGGCGCTCGTGCAGCAGCTTGGCGATCTGCTTGTACTGCTCGGGCTCCAGGTAACGGAAGGACAGGTCCTCCAGCTCCCACTTGATATGGCCGATGCCCAGGCGGTGGGCCAGCGGTGCATAGATGTCGAAGACTTCGCGGGCGACGCGATGACGCTTCTCGTCGTCGGCGTTCTTCACTGCGCGGATCGCGCACGTGCGCTCGGCCAGCTTGATCAGCGCCACACGCACGTCATCGACCATGGCCACCAGCATCTTGCGCAGATTTTCCACCTGCGCCTGCGAGCCGAGCACCAGGGAGTCGCGCGGATTCAGCGAGGCACTGATCGCCGCCATGCGCAGCACGCCCTCGATCAGCTTGGCCACCACCGGGCCGAACAGCTCATGCACGCGCTTGAGGGTGGTCTTGCCTTCGCGCACGGCACGGTAGATCACCGCCGCCACCAGGGAATCCTGGTCGAGCTTGAGGTCGGCGAGGATTTCCGCGATTTCCAGACCGATCTGGAAACTCGACGTGCCCTCGACCCACAGATTCTGCGCGGCATTGGCCTGCTGCTCGGCATCGCGGGCGAACTCGCAGGCGACTTTCAGCGCCTCGCGGTCCAGCGCCGGATCGACGCTCAGAGCATGGTCCAGCCATGCCTCCAGGTTGATGCTGCCATCAAGATTGATGGGCTGATGCGCTCTCACCTGTACCATCTTGCACCTTCCCTACGGCGGGCTTGAGCCCTGCCGGATGATCGCTGAGCCTCTACTTGGGCCAGTCGGATTACGCGGGCATCCTAGCCCGCCTCGAATAATGCCATCGCCTCGACATGCGCCGTCTGCGGGAACATGTCGAGAATTCCGGCGCGTTTCAGCCGGTAGCCCTGCTTCACCAGCTCGGCCGTGTCGCGGGCCAGGGTCGCCGGATTGCAGGACACATAGACCAGGCGTCGCGCGCCCAGCTTACCCATCTGCTTGACCACCTCGAATGCGCCGTCACGCGGAGGATCGAGCAGCACCGCATCGAAGGCCTGGCGCGCCCAGCTGGCATCGGCCAGCGGTTTCGACAGGTCGGCCTGGAAAAAGTGCAGATTGCCCAAACCATTGGCCGTGGCATTTGCCCACGCCCGCTCCACCATTACCTGCACACCTTCCACCGCAACCACCTCGCCAACCCGCTGGGCCAGCGGCAGAGCAAAGTTGCCCAGGCCGCAGAACAGATCCAGCACGCGCTCGCCAGTGTGCGGCGCCAACCAGTCTAGCGCCTGCGCGACCATCGCCTGATTGACCAGCGCGTTAACCTGCACGAAGTCACCGGGGCGGTATTGCAGCTCCAGGTTCCAGGGTTCCAGACGATAGCTCAACGCCGCGTCCGCTTGATCCGCCTGCGGTTCGCCGACGCCATGCAGCCACAATTGGGCCTGGTGCTCGCTGCAGAACTGGCGCAAGCGCGCCAGATCGGCCTCGACCAGCTCGGCGGTATGGCGCACCAGCACGGCCACCGCACTGCCATGGAACAGCTCGACGTGCCCCACCACTTGCGGCTTGTCCAGGCCACGCAGTAATGCCGGTAAGGCACGCATCAAAGGCTGCAAGGGCTGTACCAGTACCGGGCAGTCGGCAATGGCGACGATGTCCTGGCTGGCGGCGGCGCGAAAGCCCACCTCGAGATGCTTGTTCTTGACGTCCCAGCGCACGGCGATACGCGCGCGGCGGCGATAGGCGAACTCGGGGCCGACCAGCGGCGCTGCCCATTCGTCCGGTTCCAGCCCGGCCAAACGCCGGAGTTGCTCGGCCAGGCTGCTCTGTTTCAGGGCGAGTTGCTCGTCGTGCGGCAAATGCTGCACGGAACAACCGCCACAGGTGCCGGCATGCGCGCACGGCGCCTGGCGGCGCAACGGCACGGCCTGCAGAATGCGCTCAGCGCGGGCTTCGATGACCTGGCTGCGCGCGCTGAGTACACGCGCCTCGACAGCCTCGCCCGGCAAGGCACCGGCGACGAACCAGCTGCGCCCGTCGATGAAGGCGATGCCGCGCCCGTCATGGGCCAACCGCTCGATCGTCAGCTTCTGTTTCTTGCCCACCGGCACTTGCGCCTTGCGCTCGCCACCAGCGGGTTGGAAGCGCAGACCGGAACTGCGTTTGGCCATCGGGAACACCTACCTGGGAATACTCTAACGCTCGGTGCGGCGGGCGCCGGCACCGCACACTTGTGTGGGGCGCAGCGACTTACTGCGGGTCGTCGTAGATACCGGTGGAGAGGTAACGGTCGCCACGGTCGCAGATGATCGCCACCATCACCGCGTTCTCCACTTCCTGCGACAGGCGCAGCATGGCCGCCACCGCGCCACCGGAGGAAACCCCGCAGAAGATGCCCTCCTCGCGGGCCAGGCGGCGCATCACCGTCTCGGCTTCACTCTGCGCCATGTCCACCACGCGGTCGACCCGGCTGGCGTCGAAGATCGACGGCAGGTATTCCTCGGGCCAGCGGCGAATACCGGGAATCGCCGAACCTTCCTGCGGCTGCAGGCCGACGATCTGCACCGCCTGGCTCTGCTCCTTGAGGTAACGCGACACGCCCATGATGGTGCCGGTGGTGCCCATGGAGCTGATGAAGTGGGTGATGCGGCCCTGGGTCTGCTGCCAGATTTCCGGCCCGGTGCTGGTGTAGTGGGCGATCGGGTTGTCGCCATTGGCGAACTGGTCGAGCACCTTGCCACGCCCGTCGGCTTGCATCTGCAGGGCCAGGTCACGCGCACCTTCCATGCTGTCGACCAGGATCAGCTCAGCGCCGTAGGCGGTCATCGCCGCCTTGCGCTCGGCGGTGGAGTTATCCGGCATGATCAGGACCATCTTGTAGCCCTTGATCGCCGCCGCCATCGCCAGGGCGATGCCGGTGTTGCCGGAGGTGGCTTCGATCAGCACGTCGCCGGGCTGGATATCGCCGCGCAGCTCGGCGCGGCTGATCATCGACAGCGCCGGGCGGTCCTTCACCGAACCCGCCGGATTGTTGCCTTCCAGCTTGACCAGCAAGGTGTTGGAGGTGGCGCCAGGCAGACGTTGCAGGCGAACCAGCGGGGTGTTGCCGATGCAATCGGCGATGGTGGGGAACTGCAGGGTCATGGCGAACGAGCGATCCGAACACAATAAGGAAGACGGCTATGATAGCGGCAAACCGCCGCCGTCCATAACGCGAGACAGCGCAGACGGCCAGATTCTGTGGCTGTCCGCGCGCCGGGCCAGCCGCTAAACTCGCGCAAGACCTATCTGCTGGAGAACCGCGTGTTCAAGGACCTCGGCATCAAGGGCCGCATCTTGCTGCTCACCCTGCTGCCCACCAGCCTGCTGGCACTCGTGCTGGGCGGCTATTTCACCTGGACCCAGCTGGACGACCTGCGCAGCCAGTTGCAGGAGCGTGGCGAGCTGGTGGTGCAGCACCTGGCCCCCCTGGCCGCACCGGCGCTGGCCCGTCTGGATGCCGCGCAGCTCGAACGCCTGGCCAAGGAAACCCTCAACCAGCCGGACGTGCGCGCGGTCGGCTTCCTCTCCAGCGACCGGCAGAGCCTGGCCCAGGCCGGACCGAACATGCTCAACCCGCTGCCGCAGAGCAGCGGCGAGCCCCTGGCCAAGATCAGCAACCAGGACAGCACGCGCTTCCTGCTGCCGGTCTATGGGCGCCACCAGAACATGACCGGCAGCGTCGAGCCGATTGCCGCCGACCGCCTGCTCGGCTGGGTCGAGCTGGAACTGTCGCACCATCGCACGCTGCTGCAGGGTTATCGCAGCCTGTTCGCCAGCCTGCTGCTGATCGCCGCCGGGCTGGCCGTCACCGCCCTGCTCGCCCTGCGTATGAGCCGCACCATCAACGGCCCGCTGCGCAGCATCCAGCAGGGGGTCAACCTGCTCAAGGAAGGCCAGCTGGAAACCCGCCTGCCGCCCCTGGGCAGCCATGAGCTGGACGAGCTGGCCTCGGGCATCAACCGCATGGCCGAGTCGCTGCAAAATGCCCAGGAAGAGCTGCAACACAGCATCGACCAGGCCACCGAAGACGTGCGGCAGAACCTGGAAACCATCGAGATCCAGAACATCGAGCTGGACTTCGCGCGCAAGGAGGCCCTGGAGGCCAGCCGGATCAAGTCCGAATTCCTCGCCAACATGAGCCACGAGATCCGTACCCCGCTCAACGGCATGCTCGGCTTCACCAACCTGCTGCAGAAAAGCGACCTGACGCCGCGCCAGCAGGACTACCTGAACACCATCGAGAAGTCCGCCGAGAGCCTGCTGGGGATCATCAACGAGATCCTCGACTTCTCCAAGATCGAGGCCGGCAAGCTGGTTCTGGAAAGCCTGCCGTTCAACCTGCGCGACCTGATCCAGGACACCCTGACCATCCTCGCCCCGA
This sequence comes from Aquipseudomonas ullengensis, assembly GCF_014174475.1. Classification (GTDB taxonomy): domain Bacteria; phylum Pseudomonadota; class Gammaproteobacteria; order Pseudomonadales; family Pseudomonadaceae; genus Aquipseudomonas; species Aquipseudomonas ullengensis. The sequence continues at coordinate 14,744 of NZ_JACJUD010000008.1, read as the reverse complement.
CCGCCCACGAGAAGCACCTGGAGCTGGTCAGCCTGATCTACCGCGACACCCCGCTGTCGCTGCAGGGCGACCCGCAGCGCCTCCGGCAGGTGCTGACCAACCTGGTGAGCAACGCGATCAAGTTCACCCGCGACGGCACCATCGCCGTGCGGGCGATGGTCGAGGACGAAAGCGACGACCGCGCGCAACTGCGCATCAGCGTGCAGGACACCGGCGTCGGCCTGTCCGATGAAGACCTGCGCGCCCTGTTCCAGGCCTTCAGCCAGGCCGATAACTCGTTGAGTCGCCAGGCCGGCGGCACCGGTCTGGGGCTGGTGATTTCCAAACGCCTGATCGAGCAGATGGGCGGTGAAATCGGCGTGGAAAGCGCGCCCGGCACCGGCTCGGAATTCTGGATCAGCATCAGCCTGCCCAAGGCCCGCGAGGACAGCGAGGAACTGCGCCGCGCGCCCCTGCTTGGCCGCCACGTGGTGGTAATGGAGTCCCACGAACTGACCCGCCAGGCCCTGATTCACCAGCTGCAGGATTGCGGCCTGCAGACCCAGGTGTGCAACGACCTCGAACAACTGCTCGAACAGGTCGGCAAGCACCGGCAAAGCCCGCAGGCAATAGAGTTGGCAGTGCTCGGCGTGAGCGTGCACGAATTGCCGCCAGAGCAGCTCAGCCAGCGCATCTGGGACCTCGACCGCCTCGGCTGCAAGAGCCTGGTGCTGTGCCCGACCACCGAACAGGCGATGTACCACGAGTCACTGCCTGACGCGCACCTGCAACTGCAGGCCAAGCCGGCCTGCACGCGCAAGCTGCAGCGCGCGCTCAGCGACCTGGTGCAGCCACGCCAGCAGAAGACCGACACCCGCGCCCCGCTGACCAGCCGCGCGCCGCGCCTGCTGTGCGTAGACGACAACCCGGCCAACCTGCTGCTGGTACAGACCCTGCTCAGCGACATGGGCGCCGACGTTACCGCCGTGGACAGTGGCTACGCCGCGCTGCACAGCGTGCAGCAGCAGGCCTTCGACCTGGTGCTGATGGATGTGCAGATGCCCGGCATGGACGGCCGCCAGGCCACCGAGGCAATCCGCCAGTGGGAACAGGAGCGCGAGCGCAGCCCCATGCCGATCGTCGCCCTCACCGCCCACGCCCTGTCCAACGAGAAACGCGCCCTGCTGCAAAGCGGCATGGACGACTACCTGACCAAGCCGATCAGCGAGCGGCAACTGGCCCAGGTGGTACTCAAATGGACCGGCCTGGCCCTGCGCACCTATGCCGCGACCAGTAGCGCGGACAGTGCGCCAGCCAACAGTTCGCTGCGTGTACTGGATGCCGAGGAAGGCCTGCGCCTGGCCGCCGGCAAGGCCGATCTCGCCGCCGACATGCTGAGCATGCTGCTGGCTTCGCTGGATGCCGACCGCCAGGCCATCCGCCAGGCTCGCGACGCCAGTGATCGCAACGCCCTGATCGAGCGCGTGCATCGCCTGCACGGCGCCACCCGCTACTGTGGTGTGCCGCAACTGCGCGCCGCCTGCCAGCGCAGCGAGACCCTGCTCAAGCAGGACGACCCGGGCGCCCAGCAGGCCCTGGATGAGCTGGACGCAGCCATCGTCAAGCTCGCCCAGGAAGCCGTGATCGGCGCCAGCGCCTAGCGCAAGGGGAAAACATGCGCATCATCCTGTTCAGCAGCAAACCCTACGACCGCGACAGCTTTGCCGCGGCCGACCTGCCTGCCGACTGGCAGGTGGAATTTCAGGAGGCGCGCCTGGACCGGCACACCGCCGCCCTGGCCACAGGTTGCGAGGTGCTCTGCGCCTTTATCAACGACGAGTTGTCCGCCGCAGTGCTGGAGCGCCTGGCTGCGGGCGGCACGCGGCTGATCGCCCTGCGCTCGGCCGGCTACAACCATGTCGACCTGCAGGCCGCGCAGCGCCTGGGCCTGGCCGTGGTGCGCGTGCCCGCCTACTCGCCGTACGCGATCGCCGAACATTCAGTCGCGCTGATTCTGGCGCTCAACCGGCGCCTGCCGCGCGCCTACAACCGAACACGCGAGGGAGACTTCTCCCTGCATGGGCTGACCGGCTTCGACCTGCACGGCAAGACGATCGGCGTGATCGGCGCCGGCAAGATCGGCCTGGCCTTCGCCCGTATCATGGCCGGCTTCGGCTGCCAGTTACTGGTACAGGACCCCTACCCGGTCAGCGGGCTCGCCGAACTCGGCGCACGCCAGGTGGAGCTGGACGAACTGATCAGCAGCAGCGACATCATCAGCCTGCACTGCCCACTGACCGACAGCAGCCACCACCTGATCGATGCCCGGCGCCTGGCGCAGATGAAGCGTGGCGCCATGCTGATCAACACCGGGCGCGGTGCACTGGTCGATACACCGGCGCTGGTCGAGGCGCTGAAAAGCGGCCAGCTCGGCTACCTGGGCCTGGATGTATATGAAGAGGAAGCCGAGATCTTCTTCGAGGACCGCTCCGACCTGCCGCTGCAGGATGATGTGCTGGCGCGCCTGCTGACCTTTCCCAATGTCATCGTCACCGCGCACCAGGCGTTTCTCACCCGCGAGGCATTGGCCGCTATCGCCCAGACCACCCGCGACAACATCAGCGCCTGGGCCGCAGGCCAGCCGGTCAATCGGGTGACATAAAGGCCGTGTTAGCATGCGCGGCGATTTTGGAGGACCCATGGCCGAACACGATTTCCGATATTCCCTGCTCACCCCGCAGCACACCCTCACCGAATGCCGCGCCCTGACGCCCGGCCGCTACCAGGTGACGGGCAACGGCGGCGCCATCCAGACCGGCGACACCCTGCTGGTCACCCTCAAGGGCAGCCGCGAGCTGACCCTGCGCCTACAGGTGGAGAAGGTTCGCCGCCTGATCAATCCTCCAGGCCAGTGGGTGGCAGTCGCCAACGGCCCGGCATTCCGCGAGCTGGCTATCCTCAACTGGAAAGTCGACTGCGACAGCTGCGCCAAGCAACTGGATTTCGAATTCGCCGTGGACGCCGCCCTGGGCGAAAAGGCCCGCCCGGCTGCCGCCGAAGCACGCATCCAGGAGCTCGGCTGGCACAACCACAACGGCAAGCACCTTTGCCCCCGCTGCCAGGAGAAAAGCGCATGAAGCACAGCCCAGTCATCGCCCTGCTCGCCGCCGGTTTGACCGGTTGTGCCGCCGACCCGGTGCAGCTGGAAAGCGAAAAGACCTACCAGGTGGAATGGATTGGCGAACGCCCGCTGATCGACAACAGCCACCTGACCATCACCCTCGGTGAAGATGGCCGCGCCTACGGCAACGCGGGCTGCAACCACTGGTTCGCCAGCTACACCCGCGAAGACGACAAGCTGGTGTTCGGCGCCGCCGGCAGCACCCGCAAGCTGTGCGCGCCAGCACTGATGGAACAGGAACAGCGCTTCCTCGCCGCCCTCGTCACCGTGCAGCGCTGGGACGTTTCCGGTATTGGCCAGCTACGCCTGTGGCCTGCCACCGGCAAGCCGATCCGCCTGTGGCCGGAAGAAGGCTGAGCACCTGTATACGACCTGCTGCGCGTCGGCCAGGCTGCGTTGAAATTGGGCTCGGGCTGCTCATTTACAGCTCGTAAACTCCGCGCCCTCGCCCCATTTCGCCTTGCCTGACTCTAGCTCGCAAGCTCGTAAACAGGTTCTGCGACTGATCGCTCCGTAGGGTGGATAACGCTCTGCTTATCCACCAAACAGGCAACAGCCTACGGCGCAAACAGCTCCAGCTGTTCGTGCCGCCCGCGCAAGTCGAGCAAACGCACGCCAATCCCCAGCAAACGCACCGGCTTGTTGCCACGGGCAAAGGCCGCACCCAGCAACAACTCATAGCTATCCAGATCGCGCCGCGCGCCTGCCTGTTCCAGGGTGGTCTGGCTGAAGTCGTGGAACTTGATCTTGACGAAGGGTTTGTCCGGCCGATAGCTGGCATCCAGGCGCGCCATGCGCGTATTCAGCTGCTCGAACAACTCAGGCAAGCGCTGCAGGCAGGCGCTCAGGTCGGGCAAGTCCTGGTCATAAGTGTTTTCCACGCTGACCGACTGGCGCCGGTTGTCGACCTGCACGGCGCGCTCATCGATCCCCCGCGCCAGGTTCCACAGGCGCTCGCCGAAGCTGCCGAACTCGCGCACCAGGCCCAGCTTGTTCCAGGTGCGCAGGTCCGCGCAGCTGACCACGCCCAGGCGCCCGAGTTTGTCCGCTGTGACCTTGCCCACCCCGTGCAACTTGCTCACCGGCAGCTCGGCGACAAAATCCTCGACCTGATCCGGGGTGATCACGAACAACCCGTTGGGCTTGCGCCAGTCGCTGGCGATCTTGGCCAGGAATTTGTTCGGTGCCACGCCCGCGGACACCGTTATATGCAGCTCCTGCGATACCCTTCGGCGGATCTCGCGCGCAATACGCGTGGCGCTGCCGTCGAAGTGCGGGCTATCGGAGACGTCCAGATAGGCCTCATCCAGCGACAGCGGCTCGATGATCTCGGTGTAATCGCGAAAGATCCCATGGATTTCCTGCGAGGCCGCCTTATAGGCATCCATCCGCGGCTTGACCACCCGCAGGTCCGGGCACAGCTTGAGCGCCTGGCCGGTGGGCATGGCCGAACGCACGCCCCAGGCCCGTGCCTCGTAGTTGCAGGTGGCGATCACCCCGCGCCGGTCCGCCGCGCCGCCCACGGCCAAGGGCTTGCCAGCCAGGCTCGGGTCGTCACGCATCTCGATGGCCGCGTAAAAGCAGTCGCAATCCACATGAATAATCTTGCGCACGAAAGTCCGGAAAGCCCCGCCTGGCATGCCCTGGAGCGGGCCAGTCTAGCATCCGCAACGCGCTAAGCATCTGAACGAAAAACAGTTTTTTCTGCAGCAGCGGTTGACAGAGGGGATTTTGGCTGTAGAATTTGCGCCGCGGGATGGAGCAGTCTGGTAGCTCGTCGGGCTCATAACCCGAAGGTCGTAGGTTCAAATCCTGCTCCCGCAACCAGTTTCGAAGAAAGGCCACTCAAACGAGTGGCCTTTTTCGTTTCTGCCTTTCAATTCATTTAAGTAATTGATTAAAAAGCAGAAACAGATTGACAGAGGCTCCCTTATCCGTAGAATGGCCGGTGCGGGATGGAGCAGTCTGGTAGCTCGTCGGGCTCATAACCCGAAGGTCGTAGGTTCAAATCCTGCTCCCGCAACCAGTTTCGAAGAAAGGCCACTCAAACGAGTGGCCTTTTTCGTTTCCGAGGTTTTACTGTCCTTAATACGGATTGGTGAAACCTGCTCCGCCCAAGGGAACTTGCCGCCAATACCGCACTCAGAGCGCAAATCGCCCGAGGTGCTCAATGCGCGCCAACTCCCCGCCCGCCGTACCCGCTTCCGACTCAGACCTGCCCACCGAACCTGACGAACCTGCGCCGCCCACCTGGCTGGAGCGCATCAGCGTCTATCGCCAGCCCATCGGCCTGGCCTTCACCCTGCTGCTGTTCTGTATTGGCCTGCTGGCCTGCTGGCACCTGCTGCAGGCGCTCGACTTCAACGCCCTGCGCGCCGCCATCCGCGAAATCCCCAATAGCCGCCTGCTCGCCGCCGTTGGCGCCACGATGCTCGGTTTCGCAGCCCTGGCCGGCTACGAATGGTCGGCCTGCCGTTACGCCGGCGTACGCCTGCCGCTACCGCGCCTGCTGCTGGGCAACTTCTGCGCCTCGGCCGTGGGCAATGCCATCGGCCTGTCGGTGCTGACCGGCGGCTCGGTGCGCTACCGCTTATATAGCCGCGACAATATCGCCACCGCCGATATCGCCCGCATCAGCCTGTTCGCCAGCCTGTCCCTGGGTTGCGCCTTGCCGGTGCTGGCCGCACTGGCCGCCCTCAGTGATCCGGCCGACGCGGCCCTCGCCCTGCGCCTGCCAACTGCGCTGGTCAGCGCCCTGGCCTGCACCCTGCTACTGCTGAGCGTGGGCGCCCTGTTCTGGCTGGCTAGCCGTCGCCAGCCTAGCGACGGACCGGCCGGCACCGTGGACATCCGCCTGGGCAAGAGCAGCCTGCGCCTGCCGGGCCTGCGCCTGTCACTGCTGCAACTGCTGATCACCCTGATCGATGTGTGCGCCGCCGCCGGCGTGCTTTACCTGCTGCTGCCGGACGCACCGCCACTGGGCGCCTTCATGCTGGTCTACCTACTGGCCCTGGCCGCCGGCGTGCTCAGCCATGTGCCGGGCGGCGTCGGGGTGTTCGAGGCGGTGTTGCTGGCCGCCTTCGCCGGGCAACTGGGCGCTGCACCGCTGGCCGCCGCGCTACTGCTCTACCGCCTCATCTACATCGGCCTGCCGCTGGTGATCGCCTGCCTGCTGTTGCTCGGCAACGAAGCGCGCCAATACGTCCCCGCCGGGCGCCAGGCATTGCGGGTCGCCGCCGGCCCTGCGGCGCCGGTGCTGGCGCTGCTGGTGTTCCTGTCCGGCATCGTGCTGCTGTTCTCCGGTGTCACGCCCTCGGTGGACGTGCGCCTGGAACACCTGAGTTTTCTGATTCCACACCGCCTAATCGACGCTTCGCACCTGGCCGCCAGCCTGGTCGGCGTGCTCTGCCTGCTGCTGGCCCACGGCTTGCGCCGGCGCTTGTCGGCCGCCTGGGCGCTGACCCTGATCCTGCTGCTGATCGGCGCAGCGCTGTCCTTGCTGAAAGGCTTCGACTGGGAAGAGGCCAGCCTGCTCAGCCTGACGGCGCTGCTGCTGGCGGCTTTCCGCCAGGCGTTCTACCGCCCCAGCCGGCTGCTGGAAATGCCCTTCTCCCCCGCCACCCTGGTAGCCAGCCTCTGCGTGCTGGCCGCCGCGGTGTGGCTGATGTTCTTCGCCTATCAGGACGTGCCGTACGAACACGAGCTGTGGTGGCAGTTCGCGGTAGACGCCGATGCCCCGCGCGCGCTGCGCGCCACCCTGGCCAGCGGCATGCTGCTCGGCGGCCTGCTGCTCGCCTGGCTGCTACGCCCGACGCCACCGAGCATCGACCTGCCCAGCGAGGCAGATCGCGAGCGCGCCAACGCCATCACCCTCGCCTCGGAGCAGCCCGACGGCGGCATGGCGCTGACTGGCGACAAGGCCCTGCTGTTCCATCCGGCCGGAGACGCCTTCCTGATGTTCGCCCTGCAGGGCCGTAGCCTGGTGGCGCTGTTCGATCCCATCGGCCCGGTGACCCAGCGCGCCGAGCTGATCTGGCAGTTCCGCGACCTCTGCGACCGCCACCACGCGCGCCCGGTGTTCTACCAGGTGCGTGCCGAGAACCTGCCCTTCTACATGGACATCGGCCTGACGGCGGTCAAGCTCGGCGAGGAAGCGCGGGTCAACCTGCTGCGCTTCGACCTGGAAGACAAAAACAAGGTCATGAAGGACCTGCGCTACACCCTCAGCCGTGGCCAGCGCGATGGCCTGGCGCTGCACATCCACGAACCCGGCGCGGCGCCCCTGGAGTTGCTGCGACCGATCTCCGACGCCTGGATGCTCGGCAAGCAGGTGCGCGAGAAAGGCTTCTCCCTAGGCCGTTTCGATGCCGACTACCTGCGCCACTTCCGCATCGCCACCATCGAGTTCGAGGGCCGCCCGGTGGCCTTCGCCAATTTGCTGGAAACCAACGGGCGCAAGGTCGCCAGCCTCGACCTGATGCGCATGCACCCGGATGCGCCCAAGCTGACCATGGAGTTCCTCATGCTCAGCCTGCTGCTGCACTTCAAGGCGCAGGGTTACGAGCGCTTCAGCCTCGGCATGGTGCCGCTGGCCGGCCTGCAGCCACGGCGCGGCGCACCGCTGACCCAGCGCCTCGGCGCCCTGGTGTTCCAGCGTGGCGAGCAGTTCTACAACTTCCAGGGCCTGCGCCGTTTCAAGGACAAGTTCCAGCCGGACTGGGAGCCCCGCTACATGGCCGTACCACCCGGGCTCGACCCGCTGGTGGCGCTGGCCGACACCGCCGCGCTGATTGCCGGCGGCTTTACCGGACTGGTCAAACGCTGAGGCCACAATGCTCAAACGTAACTGGCGTCACCTGTTGTTTCTCGCCCTGCTGGTCGCCCTCGGCATCGGCCTGGCGCTGTACAGCCGCACAGGCCCGCAGGCACAACTGGAACACCGCGAACTGGCCGACGGCAGCGCGCTGACCCTGGCCAGCCCGGCCGGCACACCACAGAAGCGGGTGATCCTGCTGCTGCCACCCGAGCAGACGCTGAGCGATAGCGACCTGCTGGCCCTGGCCGAAGGCAGCAACGCCCGCATCGCCCGCCTGAGCTTGCCGGAGAAAGGCTGTAGCGCTCAGCAACAACGCTTCCAGGCCGCCAGCCAACAACTTGGCGGCGAACCCGACCTGGTGGCCGGTATCGGCCAGGGCGGCGCCTTTGCCTGGCGCTGGCTGGCTGGGCAGGCACACGACAACGCCCGCGCCCTGTCGGTGGGCTTCAGCCTGCAACACCCGGACTGCACCGATGCGCTGCCGCAGAAAGCCGAGCATGGCCACTGGACCATCGCCTGGAACGACAACCCGGACGACGCCAGCGCCCGCTTCGCGCGCAGCCAGAGCAACGCCGAAACCCTGATCGGCGCCTACGACACGCCCCTGCCGCAACTGCTACTGGAGCAACTGCGCAGCCTGCTGCAAGGCCAGGGCGAAGCCATGCCGGTGGTCGAAGTGCCGGCCGCGCAGCACGGCGATACCGTCACCCTGTTTTATTCCGGCGACGGCGGCTGGCGCGACCTGGACCGCGACGTGGCCGCCGAGATGGCCAAGCGCGGCTATGCGGTGGTCGGCATCGATGCGCTGCGCTACTTCTGGCAGCACAAGAGCCCGCAACAAGGCGCCCGCGACCTCAGCCAGCTGATGCAGCTGTATCGCGAGAAGTGGGGCGCCAAGCGCTTCATCCTGGCGGGTTACTCCTTCGGCGCCGATGTGCTGCCAGCCTTCTATAACCAGTTGAAAGCGAGCGACCAGCAGCAGGTCGACGCCATCCTGCTGCTGGCTCTGGCGCGCAGCGGCAATTTCGAGATCGAGGTGCAGGGCTGGCTGGGCAAGGTCGGCGCGGAAGCCGCCACGGGGCCGGAGCTGCTCAAGCTGCCGGGTGCCAAGCTGCTCTGCGTGTATGGCAGCGAAGAGGCCGCGGAAAGCGGCTGCACCTTGCCCAACGCACCTGGCGAACTGCTGCAACTGCCGGGCGGCCACCACTACGACGGCAACTACCCGGCCCTGGCCGAACGCCTGCTGCAGGGCATTCGCCAACGCCAGAAAAACTGACGAGCTTCAGACAGCCTTAAGCCGCGCTGGCTAAAATACTCACAAGCCCGCCGCCAGATGCGGGACATTAAGGAACCGTGATGAGCTGGAAAAACACCGAACACCGCTACGGCAGCCTGTCGATTGCCCTGCACTGGCTGATGCTGATCCTGATTATCGGCGTGTATGCCTGCATCGAGCTGCGCGGCAACTTCCCCAAGGGCAGCGAGCCGCGCGAGCTGCTGAAACAGTGGCACTTCATGCTCGGCCTGAGCATCTTCGCCCTGGTCTGGCTGCGCCTGCTGGCTCGCCTGATCGCGCCCACACCGAAGATCGTGCCGGCCATTCCCGCCTGGCAGGCGATCCCGGCCAAGCTGATGCACCTGGCGCTGTATGCCCTGATGATCGGCGCACCACTGGCCGGCTGGCTGATCCTCAGCGCAGCGGGCAAGCCGATTCCGTTCTTCGGCCTGCAGCTGCCGGCGCTGATTGCCGAGAACAAGCCACTGGCCGGAGAGATCAAGGAATGGCATGAACTGGCCGGCACCACCGGCTACTGGCTGATCGGCCTGCACGCCGTGGCCGGGCTGTTCCATCACTTCATCAGCCGCGACAACACCCTGACGCGCATGCTGCCAGGGCGCAGCTAAGCCCTCTCGAACCAATAAAAAACGGCGCCTGAGCGCCGTTTTTTATGCCTGGAGCCAAGCCCGATCAGATCTCGACCTGGGTTCCCAGCTCGATCACCCGGTTCAGCGGCAGGTTGAAGAAGCGCAGGTTGCTGTTGGCGTTGCGCAACATGAAGGCGAACAGCACCTCACGCCAGCGCGCCATGCCAAAGCGCTTGGTGCTGATCACCGTTTCCCGGCTGAGGAACCAGGTGGTGCGCATCGGGCTGAAATCCAGCTCGTTCAAATGGCACAGGCGCAGCGCCGCCGGCACGTCGGGTTCATCCATGAAACCGAAGTGCAGGATCACCCGGAAGAAACCTTCGCCATAAACCTCGACCTCGAAACGCCGATCCGGCGCCACCCGCGGCTCGTCCTCGCTGGCCACGGTGAGCAGCACCACCTGCTCGTGCAGCACCTGGTTATGCAGCAGGTTGTGCAGCAAGGCATGCGGCACCGCATCCGAACGCGCCGTGAGGAACACCGCAGTGCCCTGGGCGCGGAACGGCGGCTGGCTGCGAATGCTGCTGATGAACAACGGCAATGGCAGCGCGGATTCGTCCAGGCGATCCACCAGCAACTGGCGGCCACGCTTCCAAGTGGTCATCAGGATGAACAAAGCGATACCGGCCAACACCGGGAACGCCCCCCCCTGGATGATCTTCGGCACGTTGGCAGCGAAGAACAGCACATCCACCAGCAGGAAACTGAGCAACAACGGAATCGCCAGCCAGCGCGGGGTTTTCCATAGCAGCAGCATCACCACCGACACCAGCAGCGTGGTGATCAGCATGGTGCCGGTCACCGCCACGCCATAGGCCGAGGCCAACGCACCGGATGACTCGAAACCGAGCACCAGCAGCACCACTGCAATCATCAGTGCCCAGTTCACCGCACCGACGTAAATCTGCCCCTGCTCCTCGCTGGAGGTGTGCTGGATGTGCATGCGCGGGATGTAGCCCAGCTGGATGGCCTGGCGGGTCAGCGAGAAAGCCCCGGAAATCACCGCCTGCGACGCGATGATGGTCGCCAGGGTCGACAGCCCCACCAGCGGCAGCAGCGCCCAGGACGGCGCCAATAGATAGAAGGGGTTGCGCGCCGCGGCCGGGTTATCCAGCAGAAGCGCGCCCTGGCCGAAGTAGTTGAGCACCAGGCTCGGCAGCACCAGGAAGAACCAGGCGCGGGCAATTGGCTTGCGGCCGAAGTGGCCCATGTCCGCATACAGCGCCTCGGCGCCGGTCAGGGCCAGCACCACCGCACCAAGAATCGCCACGCCGATACCGGGGTGAGCGATGAAAAAGTGCACACACCAGTACGGATTGACCGCCTGCAACACCTGCGGTTGGCGCAGGATGCCGTAGATACCGAGCGCCGCGAGCACGCCGAACCAGAGCACCATCACCGGCCCGAACAGGGTGCCGATGCGTGCGGTGCCATGTTTCTGGATCAGGAACAGGCCGACCAGCAGGATCAGCGCCAGGGGCACCACCCAGTGCTCGACGCCATCGAAGGCAATCTCCAGCCCCTCCACCGCCGACAGTACGGAAATCGCCGGGGTGATCATGCTGTCGCCATAGAACAGCCCGGCGCCAAACAGGCCGAGCAATACCAGGACCGCCTTCAGCCGTGGATAAGGTGCCGCCGCACGACGTGCCAGGGCGGTCAGCGCCATCACCCCGCCCTCGCCCTGGTTGTCCGCGCGCAGGACGAACAGCATGTACTTGATCGACACCACCCAGACCAGCGACCAGAAGATCAGCGAGAGAATGCCCAGCACCCCCTCATGCCCGACCTGCACACCGTACTGGCCGGAAAAAACTTCCTTAAGGGTGTACAGCGGACTGGTACCGATATCGCCGTAAACTACCCCGACCGCACCTACCAACAGGCCAATCGAGGAGGACGTAGCGGAGCCATGTTTGGGCTGATCGGCGGCAACTTCGCTCATGAATACTTTCCAGTCAGACGGACGGCGCGCATCCTGCGCCGGCCAGGGAGCGCTGGCAAGGGCCCTAATACGCCCACCAGCTACCGGCAGAGCATAGATCAGTCATCCACCAAGGCTGGTCAAGCACGAGACCTGCCGCTAGAATTGCGCACTTTTTGATCAGAGGCGCCAAAACGGATGCCGTGGAACCCCGTGTTCACACAGCACCGCGAGCGCCCATCGAGGTTAGCCCCCATGTCCACCGCCAGCCCCAAAGTCGGATTTGTCTCGCTCGGTTGCCCCAAAGCCACCGTCGACTCCGAACGCATCCTCACCCAACTGCGTATGGAAGGTTACGAGATCGTAGCCACCTACGAGGATGCCGACGTGGTGGTGGTCAACACCTGCGGCTTCATCGACAGCGCCAAGGCTGAATCCCTCGAGGTGATTGGCGAAGCCATCGCCGAGAACGGCAAGGTCATCGTCACCGGCTGCATGGGCGTGGAAGAAGGCAACATCCGCAACGTGCACCCCAGCGTCCTGGCCGTCACCGGCCCGCAGCAGTACGAGCAGGTGGTCAATGCCGTACACGACGTGATCCCGCCGAAAGCCGAGCACAACCCGCTGATCGACCTGGTGCCGCCGCAAGGCATCAAGCTGACCCCGCGCCACTACGCCTACCTGAAGATTTCCGAAGGCTGCAACCACCGCTGCAGCTTCTGCATCATCCCGTCGATGCGCGGCGACCTGGTCAGCCGCCCGGTGGGCGACGTGCTCAGCGAAGCCGAGCGCCTGGTCAAAGCCGGCGTCAAGGAACTGCTGGTGATCAGCCAGGACACCAGCGCCTACGGCGTCGACCTCAAGTACAAGATGGACTTCTGGAACGGCCAGCCGGTGAAAACCCGCATGCTGGAGCTCTGCGAGGCGCTGTCGAGCATGGGCGTGTGGGTGCGCCTGCACTACGTCTATCCGTACCCCAACGTCGACCACGTCATCCCGCTGATGGCCGCCGGCAAGCTGCTGCCGTACCTCGATATCCCCTTCCAGCACGCCAGCCCGAAAGTGCTCAAGGCCATGAAACGCCCAGCCTTCGAAGACAAGACCCTGGCGCGCATCAAGCAATGGCGCGAGATCTGCCCCGAGCTGACCATCCGCTCCACCTTCATCGTCGGCTTCCCCGGCGAGACCGAGGAAGACTTCCAGTACCTGCTCAACTGGCTGACCGAAGCCCAGCTCGACCGCGTCGGTTGCTTCCAGTACTCCCCGGTAGACGGCGCCCCGGCCAACGACATGGACCTGGAAATCGTCCCCGACGACGTCAAGCAGGACCGCTGGGACCGCTTCATGGCCCACCAGCAAGCCATCAGCGCCGCCCGCCTGCAGCTGAAGATCGGCCAGGAAATCGAAGTACTTATCGATGAAGTCGACGAGCAAGGCGCGGTCGGCCGCTCCTACTCCGACGCCCCGGAAATCGACGGTAACGTGTTCATCGACACCACCGCCGTGAAGCCGGGCGACAAGATCAAGGTGCGCGTCACCGACGCCGACGAGTACGACCTCTGGGCCGAGCCGGTCTGAATTCAGACCCGGTATTGAAAAGCCCCGCTCATGCGGGGCTTTTTTGTGGCCGTAAGTTGGGTTGAGGAACACCGCGGCGAAGCCGACAACCCCTCAGCTGTCGGGTATAACGCCCGTCTATACGCGATCCAGCGGGCTGATAACCCCCAAGCCGCCGCGATTCAGCACATGTGTATAGATCTGCGTGGTCTTCACATCCGCATGACCTAGCAACTCCTGCACCGTGCGAATGTCCTGGCCACTCTCCAGCAGATGGGTAGCAAACGAATGGCGAAAAGTGTGCGGCGTGGCCGGCTTGATCAATCCGGCCCGCTTAACCGCCTCACGGACTGCTCGCTGGATGGTCTTTTCATGCACGTGATGGCGAAAAATACCGGCCGAGCGAGGGTCTTTCGAGCGATTACCTGAAGGAAAAACAAACTGCCAACCCCATTCCGCAGCCGCATTCGGATACTTGCGCGCCAGCGCAAAGGGCAAGTTGGCCCGCCCAAAGCCCTCCTCCAGATCGCGCTGATGCAGCGCCTCCACCTTGAGCAGATGCTCGCGTAATGGCTCAACCAGACGTCGCGGCAACATGGTCACCCGATCCTTCTGTCCCTTGCCATCACGCACCAGAATCTCGCCCCGCGCGAAATCCACATCCTTGACGCGCAACCGCAGCGCCTCCAGCAGCCGCAACCCCGCACCGTACAACAGCGTGGCCACCATCCAGCGCACCCCAACCAGCTGCTCCAATACCCGCGCCACTTCTTCCCGCGTCAACACCACCGGTAAATGCGCAGGCTTCTTGGCGCGCACAATACCGTCCAGCCAAGGCAACTCGACCTTCAAGACTTCCTTATAGAGAAACAGCAACGCAGCCAATGCCTGGTTCTGCGTAGAAGCGGCCACATTGCGCGTGACCGCCAAATGCGTCAGAAAAGCCTCTATCTCCGCCGCCCCCATCTCCAGCGGATGACGATACTGATGAAAGCGGATATAGCGCTTCACCCACTCGGCATAGACAGTTTCGGTACGGATGGAATAGTTTCTTACTCGAATCTGCTGACGCACCTGCGTCAACAGCTTGGGCTTGCCGTCGTCCATGTCGCTTTCCCCTGAGAGCCGTCGCGTTCCTCGCGACCACCTCCAAGCTAGACAAGGACTTGCAAGACGACAAGGAACGTTATCCGACACATCGCTCGGATGTTATGCGACAGCGATGTCGCCTAATAATAGTTAGGTTACAGAAGGAGTATTTTCGTGAGCCTCACAAGTTTCTTTGAGAAAATTGGCGCACCACTTAAGAACTCCCGCTGGTCTTGGGGTGGCGTTCGTAAGGACGGAACTGTAATCCTTCG
>NZ_JACJUD010000007.1 GCF_014174475.1 Aquipseudomonas ullengensis | reverse complement strand
TTGTGTTTTCATACCCGCATGCCAAGAGAAAACCTGTGTTTAGCATTCTTCTAACAATGCGCTCAAATCGCTCACTTCGTTCGCTGGGACCGGCTAAAGCCGGCCCCTTAGCTTAATCGTTAGACGCTGCAAAGCCACCACAGGGAGCCCTCATGTATTCGCATGTATTTTTTGGTGCCACTGACTTTGAGCGTGCTTTAGTTTTCTATAACTCTTTAATGTCTTGCTTGGACCTAGAAACTCGTTTCTGTGATCGAAATAGGCCTTGGGCCGGCTGGCATAGCGCTGGCGGCACTCAACCCCTTTTCCTCATAGGGAAACCATACAATGAAAAACCGCACAGTTGTGGCAACGGCAGCATGGTGGCTTTTCAAGCAAAAAACCGTGCAATAGTTGATGTCGCCCATAAAACAGCGCTAATCAACGGTGGTATTTGCGAGGGTAAACCAGGCTTGCGCCCTGAGTATCATGAAAATTATTACGGCGCATACTTCAGAGACCCTGATGGCAACAAAATTTGCATTGCTTGTCACGCACCTGAAGGCGAAGTTAATGCTCTGGCAAGCAACCTCTAACAATGCGCTCAAAGCGCTCACTCCGTTCGCTGGGATCGGCGAAGCCGGCCCCTTAGCTTAATCGCTATAGTCCTAAGGTACGCATGCATATCGACACAGCAACAAAAAGTGACTATTTGAAATTAATAGAAATCTGGGAGTCATCAGTGCGCGCCACACATGACTTCCTAGGTGAAGATAATATTAAATCTCTTAAACCTCTGATACTTGAGCACTATTTCGACGCAGTAGATTTGCGAGTCGCTAAAGATGAAAGCAATGCAATTGTTGGCTTCATCGGGGTCGCAGCACATAATATTGAAATGCTTTTTATATCTCCATTGCACAGAAACAAAGGCATCGGATCGCTACTATTAAAGAACGCCATAAAAAACCAGGATGCTCGAAAAGTTGATGTTAACGAACAGAACCCTGATGCAACCGGATTTTATGAACATTTAGGCTTCAGTGTAACTGGTCGCTCCCCACTAGATGGGCAGGGCAATCCATTTCCACTACTCCATATGGAATTAACTGAAATATAAGAGTGCGCTCAAATCGCTCAGTTCGTTTGCTGGGACGGGCTATAGCCTGCCTCTCAGCTTAATCATTAGCTGCAAAGGAAGTTATTACCGATGCCCCTGCCCGATAACACAGCCACCACATCGCGGCGCCAAACTTCACCTTAATAAAAATTTCTGTAGAAAACTGACAGACAGAAAAAAGGCGACCCGTAGGTCGCCTTTTTTCATCACCAACTGGCCTTAGTAGTAGGCATTTTCCTTGTTGGTATGGTCGGTTACATCACGCACGCCCTTGAGCTCAGGAATACGCTCCAGCAGGGTCTTCTCGATGCCTTCCTTGAGGGTGTAGTCAGCCTGACCACAGCCCTGGCAGCCGCCGCCAAACTGCAGCACGGCAATGCCTTCGTCGACCACGTCGATCAGCGTTACCTGGCCGCCATGGCTGGCCAGACCAGGGTTAATCTCGGTCTGCAGGTAGTAGTTGATGCGCTCGGTGATCGGGCTGTCTTCGTTGACCATCGGTACTTTGGCGTTCGGCGCCTTGATAGTCAGCTGGCCGCCCATGCGGTCGGTGGCGTAATCGACCACGGCATCGTCCAGGAATGGCTCGCTGACCGCATCGATCCAGGCGGTGAAGCTGGCCAGGCCGATAGCAGTGTCTTCCGGCTTCTGTTCGCCCGGCTTGCAGTAGGCGATACAGGTTTCAGCGTACTGGGTGCCCGGCTGGGTGATGAACACGCGAATGCCGATACCCGGCGTGCTCTGCTTGCTCAGCAGATCAGCCAGATAGTCGTGGGCAGCGTCGGTAATGGTGATGGCGGTCATGGCAACTCCTCGCAAACATGGCGCCAGTGTACGCCAATCGACCAGCCTGGATAAAGTCCTAGTGTTTTAGTAGGAATAATTCCCGTCCAGTGCAACGGCTCTCCTTGGCACCAGCAAATGCCCCGCAAGCATGCGCTGATGGCGGTCGCTTGCACCATTGTGGTCAGGTATCTGATGGCCGATGAGGCAGAAAAACCGACGAAACCACGCCACACAAGGCTCGGCAATGACGGGCCCAGTTATTGCTTAAAGGAGAATATCTGACCAAAAGGTCAACTACGCCATCCAGGTTCAGCTAAACCTTGCAGAAATAGGTCAAACGGACATGACTGCAACACGCTGAGCCGCCTGTGGAGAAAGTCGCTGTGAACACCCTGAACCACCAACGGGAATCGAGCTGATGCTGCGCTTTCTGCTCAACCAGAGCCTCTGCGAAGAACGCGACCTGGACCCCAACCTTACCGTACTGGACTACCTGCGCCAGGTGCGCGGGCGTACCGGCACCAAGGAAGGCTGCGCCTCGGGCGATTGCGGCGCCTGCACCGTGGTGCTGGTGGAATTGCATGGCCAGGGCCTGCGCTACCGGGCGATCAATGCCTGCCTGACCTTTATCGCCAGCCTGCACGGCAAGCAACTGCTCAGCGTCGAGGACCTCAAGCAGCAAGGCCGCCTGCATCAGGTGCAACAGGCCATGGCCGACTGCCACGGCTCGCAATGCGGCTTCTGCACGCCTGGTTTCGTCATGTCGCTGTTCGCCCTGCAGAAAGGCGTGCAGCAGTACGATCCCCACGCCACTCACCAGGCGCTCTCCGGCAACCTGTGCCGCTGCACCGGCTATCGGCCGATTCTCGCCGCCGCCGAACAGGCCTGCAGCCAGCGACAACCTGACTCCTTCGACGCCGGCGAAGCTGAGGTGATTGCCCGCCTGCGCGCCATTGCCGCCCAGCCCGGCGATGAGCTACAGCACAACGGCCACCGCTGCCTGCTACCCACCAGCAGCGACGAGCTGGCCAGCCAGTTCGTCGCCCACCCCGAGGCCCGCCTGGTCGCCGGCGGCACCGACCTGGCGCTGGAAATCACCCAGTTCCACCGCGAGTTGCCGCTGTTGATCCATGTCGGCCATATCCAGGAACTGAAGCACATCGAGGTGCTGGGCGACTGCATCGAGATCGGTGCCGGCGCCGCCCTGAGCGATTGCCATGCCATGCTCGCCGCCGAATACCCGGACTTCGGCGCCCTGCTGGAGCGCTTCGCCTCGTTGCAGATCCGCAACCAGGGCACCCTCGGCGGCAACATCGGCAACGCCTCGCCCATCGGCGACGCCCCGCCTCTGCTGATCGCCCTCGGCGCGACCCTCGTCCTGCGCCAGGGTGAGCAACGTCGCAGCCTGCCCCTGGAAGCGTTTTTCCTCGACTACAAGGTGACCGCCCGCCAACCCGGTGAATTCATCGAGAAGGTGATCGTGCCCCGCGCCATCGCCAGCCAGCAGTTCCGCGCCTACAAGGTCTCCAAGCGTCTGGACGATGATATTTCCGCCGTCTGCGCAGCCTTCAGCCTGCAACTGGAAAACGGCTCGCTGGGCGATGTGCGCATCGCCTTCGGCGGCATGGCCGGCATTCCCAAGCGCGCCACGGCCTGCGAGCAGGCGCTGCATGGACAACCCTTCGACAGTGCCACGGTGGAGGCCGCTTGTGCCGCCCTGGCCCAGGACTTCAACCCGCTCAGCGATTTTCGCGCCAGCCGCGAATACCGCCTGCTGGTGGCGCAGAACCTGCTGCGCCGTTGCCACCTGGAACTGACCCAGCCGCACATCGCCACCCGGGTGACCGACCATGCATAAGCCCGCGCTGAACCAGCAGCAGCTGGCCGAACTGTTCCGCCAGGGCCTCGCCACCGGCGTGGGCAAGTCGCTCAAGCACGAGAGCGCCGACAAGCATGTCAGCGGCGAAGCGATCTACATCGACGATCGTCTGGAATTCCCCAACCAGCTGCACGTCTACGCCCTGCGCAGCGAGCGCGCCCATGCCCGCATTACGCGCATCGACACTTCGCCGTGCCGGGGCATGCCAGGCGTGGCCATCGTCATCACCCATGCGGATGTACCGGGCCAACTGGATATCGGCCCGCTGTTGCCGGGCGACCCCTTGCTGGCCGATGGCCTGGTGCAGTTCGTTGGCCAGCCGATCCTCGCGGTCGCCGCCGACAGCCTGGACAACGCCCGCCGCGCCGCCATGGCCGCCATCGTCGAATATCAGGACCTGGAGCCGGTGCTCGACGTGGTGCAGGCCATGCGCAACCAGCACTACGTGGTGGACAGCCACCAGCAGCGCCGTGGCGATGCGCCCGCCGCCCTGGCCAGCGCGCCCCACCGTCTGCAAGGCCAGCTGCATATCGGCGGCCAGGAACACTTCTACCTGGAAACCCAGGTGTCGTCGGTGCTGCCCACCGAAGACGGCGGCATGCTGGTGTATTGCTCCACGCAGAACCCCACCGAAGTGCAGAAACTGGTGGCCGAGGTGCTCGGCGTGCCAATGCACAAGGTGGTGGTCGACATGCGCCGCATGGGCGGCGGCTTTGGCGGCAAGGAAACCCAGGCCGCCAGCCCGGCCTGCCTGTGCGCCGTAGTCGCGCGCCTAACCGGGCGCCCGGCGAAGATGCGCCTGCCGCGCTTCGAAGACATGCACATGACCGGCAAGCGCCACCCCTTCTACATCGAGTACGACATCGGCTTCGATGATGACGGCCGCCTGCTGGCCACCCACATGGACCTGGCCGGCAACTGCGGTTACTCGCCGGACCTGTCGCGCTCCATCGTCGACCGCGCGATGTTCCACGCCGACAACGCCTACTTCCTCGGCGCGGCGCTGATCAACGGCCACTGCTGCAAGACCAACACCGCGTCCAACACCGCCTACCGCGGCTTTGGCGGCCCCCAGGGCATGTTGCCGATCGAGGAAGTGATGGACCGCATCGCCCGCCACCTCGGCCTCGACCCGCTGGAAGTGCGCAAGCGCAACTACTACGGCAAGGACACGCGCAACGTCACCCACTACGGCCAGACCGTCGAGCACAACCTGCTGGCGGAAATGACCGCCGAACTGGAAGACAGCAGCGACTACCACGCCCGCCGCGCCGCGATCCGCACGTTCAACGCCGCCAGCCCGGTGCTGAAGAAAGGCCTGGCGCTGACCCCGGTGAAGTTCGGCATCAGCTTCACCGCCAGCTTCCTCAACCAGGCCGGCGCGCTGATTCACGTCTACACCGACGGCAGCATCCACCTCAACCACGGCGGCACCGAGATGGGCCAGGGCCTCAACACCAAGGTCGCCCAGGTGGTGGCCGAAGTGTTCCAGGTGGATATCGAGCGCATCCAGATCACCGCCACCAACACCGACAAGGTGCCCAACACCTCACCCACCGCTGCCAGCAGCGGCACTGACTTGAACGGCAAGGCCGCGCAGAACGCCGCAGAGATCATCAAGACGCGGCTGATCGAGTTCGCCGCCCGCCACTTCAACGTGCCGGCGAACGAGGTCGAGTTTCGCAACAACCAGGTCCGCGCCGGCGAGCACCTGCTGCCGTTCGACGAGCTGGCGCGGCTGGCCTGGATCGGCCAGGTGTCGTTGTCGTCCACCGGCTACTACCGCACGCCGAAGATCCATTACGACCGCGCCAGCGGCAGCGGCCACCCGTTCTACTACTTCGCCTACGGGCTGGCGTGCGTCGAGGCGCTGGTCGACACCCTGACCGGCGAATACAAGCTGCTGCGCACCGACATCCTGCATGACGTCGGCGCCTCGCTGAACCCGGCCATCGACATCGGCCAGGTCGAAGGCGGCTTCATCCAGGGCGTCGGCTGGCTGACCTGCGAGGAGCTGGTGTGGGACGCCAAGGGCCGCCTGCTGACCAGCGGCCCGGCCAGCTACAAGATCCCCACCGTCGCCGACATGCCTGGCGACCTGCGAGTGAAACTGGTGGAGAACCGCAAGAACCCGGAAGACACGGTGTTCCACTCCAAGGCCGTCGGCGAGCCGCCCTTCATGCTCGGCATCGCCGCCTGGTGCGCGATAAAGGACGCCGTGGCGAGCATCGCCGACTACCGTATCCATCCGGATATCGACGCCCCCGCCACCCCGGAACGGGTGCTGTGGGGCGTGCAACAGATGAGGCAAGCACAATGAACAGCACCGTCTGGATCGAAGCCCTGGCCAGCCTGCAACAACAGGACGAAGCCTGCGTGCTGGTCACTGTGATCGAGGAGTTAGGCTCCACGCCGCGCAATGCCGGGGCGAAGATAGTGGTGTCAGCCGCACGCAGCCACGACACCATTGGCGGCGGCCACCTGGAGTACAAGGCCCTGCAGATCGCCCGCGAGATGCTCGCCGACGCCAGCCAGCAGCCGCGCCTGGAGCGCTTCGCCCTCGGCGCCAGCCTGGGCCAGTGCTGCGGCGGCGCCACCGTGCTGCTGTTCGAACCCATGGGCCGCGCCCAGGCACGCATCGCCGTGTTCGGCGCCGGGCATGTCGGCCGCGCCCTGGTGCCGCTGCTCGCCAGCCTGCCGTGCAAGGTGCGCTGGATCGACTCACGCGAGGCCGAATTCCCCGAGAGCCTGCCGCGCGGCGTCGAACGCATCGTCAGCGACGAACCGGTGGACGAAGTGGCCAACCAGCCCGCCGGCACCTACTTCATCGTCATGACCCACAACCACCAACTCGACCTGGAGCTGACGGCCGCCATCCTAGCGCGCAACGACTTCACCTGGTTCGGCCTGATCGGCTCGAAAAGCAAACGCGCGCGCTTCGAACACCGCCTGCGCGACCGTGGCCTGGCCAGCGACGTGGTGCAACGCATGCGCTGCCCGATGGGCCTGGCCGAGGTCAAAGGCAAGCTGCCGATGGAAATCGCCGTGTCCATCGCCGGCGAGGTGATCGCCACCTACAACGCCAATTTCGGCACGCAAGCGGCCCAGGACAAACAACCCCTGGCGCGTCTGCTGCCCAGCTCGCGGCGGGCCTGACCATAACGCTCGTGTAGGAGGGGCCTTGGCCGCGACGCTCTTGCGTGGCTCCCGGTCGCGGCCAAGGCCCCTCCTACCAAACAAAACCCCGGAAGACGAATACAGCCCATGAGTTCGATTCAAGCGTTTCGCGGTGCCCTGTTGCACAGCCTGGCCGACCCCGCCGACGTGGGCGACGCCCACAGCCATGAATACTTCGCCGACGGCCTGCTGCTGGTACAGGACGGCAAGATCCTCCAGGCCGGGCCGGCTGCCGACCTGTTGCCCCAGCTGCCAGCCGAGGTGGCGGTGCAGCACTTCCCCGACGCCCTGCTCTGCCCCGGCTTCATCGACACCCATATCCACTATCCGCAGACCGGCATGATCGGCGCCTACGGCGAAGACCTGCTGCACTGGCTGAACACCTACACCTTTCCGGTGGAGGCGCAATTCGCCGATGAGGCCCACGCCGCCGAAGTGGCCGAAGTTTTCCTCAAGGAGCTGCTGCGCAACGGCACCACCACCGCGCTGGTGTTCGGCACCGTGCACCCACAGTCGGTGGATGCCTTTTTCAGCGCCGCCCAAGCCCGCGACCTGCGCATGATCGCCGGCAAGGTACTGATGGACCGCAATGCCCCGGACTACCTGCTCGACACCCCGGAAAGCGGCTATGCAGAAAGCAAGGCGCTGATCGAACGCTGGCACGGCAAAGGCCGCCTGCACTATGCGGTGACGCCGCGTTTCGCCCCGACCAGCAGCCCGCAGCAGCTCGACCAGGCCGCACGCCTGCTGCGCGAGTACCCGGACCTGTACCTGCACACGCACCTGTCGGAGAACGTCAAGGAAGTGGAGTGGATCAAGGCGCTGTTCCCCGAGCGCACCAGCTATCTGGATGTGTACGACCATCACGGTCTGCTCGGTGCGCGCTCGGTGTTCGCCCACGGCATCCACCTGTGTGACGGCGAATGCCAGCGCCTGGCGCAAACCGGCTCGGCGCTGTCGTTCTGCCCCACCTCCAACCTGTTCATTGGCAGCGGCCTGTTCGATCTGGCGAAGATGGAGCAGCACGGCGTGCGCGTCGGCCTGGGCACCGATGTCGGCGGCGGCACCAGCTTCTCGCAGCTGCAGACCCTGGCCGAGGCCTACAAGGTCGGCCAGTTGCGCGGGCGCCAGACCCATCCGTTCAAGCTGCTGCACCTGGCCACCCTGGGCGGCGCCAAGGCGCTGTATCTGGATGACCAGCTGGGCAACTTCCTGCCGGGCAAGGATGCCGACTTCGTCGTCCTCGACCTCAAGGCCACGCCGCTGATCGACTACCGCCTACAGCAGTCCAACAGCCTGGAGGAAACCTTGTTCGCCCTGATCACCCTCGGCGACGACCGCGCCATCCGCGCCACCTACGCCGCCGGGCGCTGTGTGCACCAGCGCGAAGCAAGTTGACCAAGCGGCCAGCTTGCCCGGCACCAAAGCAGGTCAGCTGCCGCGGTAGGTGGAATAGCTGTAGGGCGAAACCAGCAGCGGCACATGGAAGTGCTGCGCACTGTCGGCAACCCCGAAACGCAGCACCACGGTGTCGAGAAACGCCGGTTGCGGCAGCTCAAAACCACGCGCCCGATAGTAATCCCCCACCGCGAAATGCAGCTGGTAGGTGCCGCGCATGAAGGCCTCGCCCTCCAGCAACGGCGCGTCGCAACGCCCGTCAGCATTGGTCCGCAGACTGGCCAGCAGGCTCAGCGCGGCACCGTCCACGCGGTACAACTGCAGCTCGATATCACTGCCCGGACAGCCATGGGTGGCATCCAGCACGTGGGTGGTCAAACGTCCCATACCGCACTCCTTTCGATTAACCGGTACCGCCTGTTCAGGCAGCGGGGCTGGCCAGCATCTATACCTGACCAAGCGGGCAAGTTTTTTGCAATACCCTTGCCAGTCACCGCACACCTGCTGCAACGGAGTGTGCACCATCCAACAAGAGGACGGTCATCTTGGCCCCTGACTACCCCCGCGACCTGATTGGCTACGGCGACACGCCTCCCCATCCGCACTGGCCCGGCGAGGCCAGTATCGCCCTGTCGTTCGTGCTCAATTACGAGGAAGGCGGCGAGCGCTGCATCCTGCACGGCGATGGCGAATCCGAAGCGTTCCTGTCCGAGATGGTGGCCGCCCAGCCCCTGCCCGGCGCCCGCCACATGAGCATGGAATCGCTCTACGAATACGGTAGCCGCGCCGGGCTCTGGCGCCTGCTCAAGCTGTTTCGCGAACAGCGCATCCCGCTGACCATCTTCGCCGTGGCCATGGCCGCCCAGCGCCATCCGCAGGCGATCAAGGCGATGGTCGCCGATGGCCATGAGATCTGCAGCCACGGCCTGCGCTGGATCAACTACCAGGGCATGCCCGAAGCCGAGGAGCGCGCGCACATGGCCGAGGCCATTCGCATCCTCACCGAGATCAGTGGCGAGCGCCCGCTGGGCTGGTACACCGGCCGCACCGGGCCCAACACCCGGCGCCTGGTGATGGAAGAAGGTGGCTTCCTCTACGACAGCGACACCTATGACGACGACCTGCCGTACTGGGAAAAAAACACCCCGAATGGCCAGCCGCACCTGGTGATCCCCTACACCCTGGACACCAACGACATGCGCTTCACCCAGGTGCAGGGCTTCAACAGTGGCGACGACTTCTTCACCTACCTCAAGGATGCCTTCGACGTGCTCTACGCCGAAGGGGAAGCCGGCGCGCCGAAGATGCTCTCCATCGGCATGCACTGTCGCCTGCTCGGTCGCCCGGCCCGCCTGGCCGCCCTGCAGCGCTTCATCGCCTACGTGCAAAGCCATGAACGCGTGTGGTTCGCCCGCCGCGTCGACATCGCCCGCCACTGGCAGACCGTGCACCCCTGCCCGCCGGTGAAGCCATGAACCGTTTCCACACGCTGACTCCATCGACGCTGTCACGCGAGGCGTTCATCGCCGCTTTTGCCGATATCTACGAGCACTCGCCCTGGGTCGCCGAGCGCACTTATGACCACGGCGAGCCGGCGAGCTTCGACGACATCGACGCCTTGCATGGGCAGATGGCCGCCGTGTTGCTGGCTGCCAGCCACGACGAGCAGCTGGCGCTGATCAACGCCCACCCGGACCTCGCAGGCAAAGCCGCCATTCGCGGCGAGCTAACCGCCGCCTCCACCTCGGAGCAGGCCGGCGCCGGCATTCAGGATTGCAGCGCCGAGGAGTTCGCCCGTTTCAACCAACTCAACGACGCCTACAAGGCGCGCTTCGGCTTCCCCTTCATCAAGGCGGTGAAGGGCAGCAACCGACAGCAGATCCTCGCCGCCTTCGAAACCCGCATCCACCACACCCCGGAACAGGAATTCGCCACCGCCCTGGCGGAAATCAACAAGATCGCCCTGTTCCGCCTGCAAGCCCTCTGACTGGATACCGACACCGTGAAGACCTACGCCGCCCCCTTCGAGAAATACGTCAACCTCGCCGACGCCCGCCTCGGCACCCGCGCCATCTACGTCACCGACGACTGGTTCGCCGAGGTCAACCGCATGCTGCAACCCACCCCTGCGGTGTGGAAGGACGGCGTGTACGACGACAACGGCAAATGGATGGATGGCTGGGAGTCGCGCCGCAAGCGCTTCGAAGGTTATGACTTCGCCGTGCTGCGCCTGGGCGTACCGGGCTCGATCAAGGGCGTGGACATCGACACCAGTTTCTTCACCGGCAACTTCCCGCCGTCCGCATCCCTCGAAGCCTGCTTCGTCGAAGGCGGTGGCGACCCGGATGACAGCACCGCCTGGAGCGAAGTGCTGCCCGCCGTGGCCCTGCAAGGCAACAGCCACCACCTGCACGCCATCGACGACGAGCGCCCGTGGACCCACCTGCGCCTGAACATCTACCCGGACGGCGGCGTTGCCCGCCTGCGCGTGTACGGCATTCCCTACCGCGACTGGTCGACTGCCAACGACGAAACCCTCGACCTCGCCGCCGCCCTCAACGGTGGCCGCGCCCTCGCCTGTTCCGACGAGCACTACGGCAGCATGAGCAACATCCTCAACCCCGGCCGCGCGGAGAACATGGGCGGTGGCTGGGAAACCGCACGTCGCCGCAGCCCGGGCTTCGACTGGGTGATCATCGCCCTCGGCCATGCCGGGGTGATCGAAGAGGTGCTGGTCGACACCCTGCACTACAAGGGCAACTACCCGGACAGCTGCTCGATCCAGGCGGCCTACGTGAAGGGCGGCACCGATGCGCAGATCGAAACCCAGAGCCTGTTCTGGCGCGAACTGCTGCCCAGTCAGAAGCTGCAGATGAACACCGAGCAGCGCTTCAGCGCGCTTAATGACCTGGGCCCGGTAACCCATGTGCGCCTGAACATCTTCCCGGACGGCGGCGTCAGCCGACTGCGCCTGTTCGGCAAGCTGGCCCGATGACCCACACCCGTAGGAGGGGCCTTGGCCGCGACGCTCTGGCGTTGCGCCCGGTCGCGGCCAAGGCCCCTCCTACAACGTCGCACTCCCTGCGAGAACAACCATGCGCACCCTGACCATCGAACCGCTCACTGCCCAAGCCTTCGCCCCGTTCGGCGAGGTGATCGAAGCCGAGGGGCGTGATTTTTTCATGATCAACAACGGCTCGACCCGGCGCTATCACCGCCAGGCCGAGGTGCAGACCAGCGGCCCGGACGATGCGGCAATCATCAGCATCTTCCGCGCCACGGCGCTGCCCATGCCGCTGACCATCGGCATGCTCGAACGGCACCCGCTGGGCAGCCAGGCCTTCATGCCGCTGCGTGGCCAGCCGTTCCTGATCGTCGTTGCGCCGCCTGGCGAGCAGCCCCACAGCAGCCAGGTGCGGGCCTTTCTCAGCGATGGTCGCCAGGGCGTCAACTACGGCAAAGGCGTATGGCACCACCCGGTGCTGTGCCTGGCCGCCGAGGACGACTTCCTGGTGATCGACCGCGCCGGCCCCGGCAACAACTGTGATGAACACTTCTTCGCCGAGGCCGAGCACTGGCTGCTCGACCCGGCCTCCGTACACAGGGGATAACACCTTGGAAGCACACCTGATCGAATGGCTGAATCTCGTGGTGCGCTGGTCGCACATGATTTTCGGCATTGCCTGGATCGGCGCCTCCTTCTACTTCGTCTGGCTGGAAAACCACCTGGACCGCAGCAACCCGCGTGAAGGCCTGTCCGGCGACCTGTGGGCCATCCACGGTGGCGGCATCTACCACCTGGAAAAGTACAAGCTGGCACCGCCGCAAATGCCGCAGACCCTGCACTGGTTCAAGTGGGAGGCCTACTGCACCTGGCTGTCCGGCGTGGCCCTGCTGGGCGTGGTGTTCTACCTCAACCCGACGCTGTACCTGATCGCCCCCGGCAGCAGCCTGGCGCCTGCCGCGGCCATCGCCATCGGCCTCGGTTCGCTGCTGCTCGGCTGGCTGGTGTACGACCAGCTCTGCGACTCGCCGCTGGGGCGCAAGCCACTGTTGCTCGGTATCGTGCTGTTCGTGCTGCTGGTGGCCGCCGCGTGGGGCTACAGCCAGGTATTCAGCGGCCGGGGCGCGTACCTGCATGTGGGCGCCCTGATCGGCACCATCATGGTCGGCAACGTGTTTCGCACCATCATGCCGGCGCAGCGGGCGCTGGTCGCCGCCATCGAAGCCGGTCGTGAGCCGGACCCGGCGCTGCCCGCCAAGGGCCTGCTGCGCTCGCGACACAACAACTACTTCACCCTGCCGGTGCTGTTCATCATGATCAGCAACCACTTCCCCAGCACCTACGGCAGTGCCTGGAACTGGCTGCTGCTGGCCGCCATCGCGGCCTTGTCGATTGGCGTACGGCACTACTTCAACACCCGCCACCACAGCCAGAAATTCGCCTGGACCCTGCCCGCCGCCGCCGTTGGCATGCTCTGCCTGGCCTTCGTCAGCGCACCGAAACCCAGCGCCCCCGTGGCGGCTGCGCCGGCCAACCCGTTCATAGCGGTACAGGCCATCGTCACGCAGCGTTGCCTGAGCTGCCATTCGGCCAAACCGACCAGCCCGATGTTCAGCACCGCCCCCGCCGGGGTGATGTTCGACACCCCGCAGCAAATCCAGCAGTTGGCAGCACGGATCAAGGCACAGGCGGTGGACACCCAGGTCATGCCGCTCGGCAACATGACCCAGATGACCCAGGCGGAGCGCGACCAGCTCGGCGCCTGGATCAGCGCGGGCGCCCACCTCGACTGAGAGCCCACAGACCGTCGCTCCCCCGAAGGTGGGAGCCCAGGTGCCACGGTGCATCTGGACTCCCGCCAGAGCAGCAATGACGGATTGTTCAAAGCGCCCTGAAACCGAACCAAGCGCAAGCCTGAGCAAGCACAGTCTTGGCCCTTGTCAGCAGATCACAAACAGCCACTACAGCTGCCCACTGAGGGTGCAGCCCGCACCCTCAGCGGGCACATTCAGCCAGTGAACCGACCAGGCGCACCAGCCTGCAGGCCACGTAAATAAAGGCTGAAACGTCTTTACTGATCAATTGGTCAAGAACTTGCAAGTACGCTGTCATCCGACCGCAAGGCCGATTCCAGCACCCGAGTTCGAGACCCGAAATGACCAGCCACCACTCCGACCTGCTCTATGGCCTGGAAGACCGCCCCCGGCCCTTGCCTGCCCTCTTCGCCGCACTGCAACACATCCTCGCCAGCTTCGTCGGCATCATCACCCCGCCCCTGGTGATCGGTTCGGCCCTCGGTCTCGCCGCGCACTTGCCTTACCTGATCAGCATGGCGCTGATGGTCTCCGGTGTCGGCACCTTCATCCAGGCGCGCCGCCCGTTCGGCATCGGCGCCGGGATGATCTGCCTGCAGGGCACCAGCTTCGCCTTCCTCGGTGCCGTGCTGTCGGCCGGATTCATCGTCAAGAGCCGCGGCGGCAGCCCGGAGGACATCCTGGCGATGATCTTCGGCGTGTGCTTCTTCGGCGCCTTCGTGCAGATCGTCCTCAGCCGCTTCATCGGCAAGCTGCGCCGCATCGTCACCCCACTGGTAACCGGCATCGTCATCACCCTGATCGGCGTCAGCTTGATCAAGGTCGGCATCACCGACCTCGGCGGCGGCTTCAACGCCCCGGACTTCGGCGCGCCGGGCAACCTCGCCCTGGGCAGCCTGGTACTCGCCACCATCATCCTGCTCAACCGCTCGAGCAAGCCCTGGGTGCGCCTGTCGTCGATCATCATCGGCCTGGCCGTCGGCAGCCTGGCCGCCTGGTTCAGCGGCAAACTGGTGCCCCATGCCCTGCCCGACCTGCCACTGATCAGCGTGCCGCTGCCATTCCGCTTCGGCTTCTCGTTCGACTGGACCGCCTTCCTGCCGGTGGCGCTGATCTACCTGATCAGCTCGATCGAGACCGTCGGCGACCTGACCGCCAACTGCATGCTCTCGCGCCGCCCGATCGAAGGCCCGGAATATGTCGGCCGGCTCAAGGGCGGCGTGCTCGGTGACGGGGTCAGCTGCCTGCTGGCGGCCACCTTCAGCGCCTTCCCCAACACCACCTTCGCGCAGAACAACGGGGTGATTCAGCTCACCGGCGTGGCCAGCCGCTATGTGGGCCTGTACATCGGCGCGCTGCTGTTCGTGCTCGGCCTGTTCCCGCTGATCGGCGCGATCCTCCAGCAGATCCCCAAGCCGGTGCTCGGCGGCGCCACCCTGGTGATGTTTGGCAGCGTGGCGGCCGCCGGTATCCGCATCCTGTCCCAGGCCGAACTGGATCGCCGCAGCCTGCTGATCATTGCCGCCTCGCTGGGCATCGGCCTGGGCGTGGCGGCGCAACCGACCCTGCTGCATCACCTGCCCAAGCTGGTGCAGAACCTGTTCGACTCGGCGATTACCTGCGGCGGCCTCACCGCCATCGTGCTCAGCCTGCTACTGCCCGCCGAGCGCCCGACGACCAGCGCCGAACCCTTGCTCGGTAAGCACTGAGTAGCAGCCGTTCCACTGCGGCGGGACCAATGTCCCGCCGCCAGCCTTCAGACAGAGCGAGACGCACCATGAATTTCTTCGTCCCCGCACACAACATCAGCACGGAAAAACCCGCTGGGCGCATCCGCCAGAAGAACGAGGAAGTGATCCTCCTCGCGGCCGAAGAAGAGTTCGCCCGCAACGGCTTCAAGGGCACCAGCATGAACACCATCGCCCTCAAGGCCGGCTTGCCCAAGGCCAACCTGCACTACTACTTCAGCAACAAGCTGGGCCTGTATCTGGCGACCCTGGCCAACATCATCGAGCTGTGGGACAGCACCTTCAACAACCTCACCGTGGACGACGACCCGGCCCTGGCGCTGTCGCACTACATCCAGGCCAAGCTGGAGTTCTCCCGTCACCATCCGCAGGCCTCACGCATCTTCGCCATGGAAGTGATCAGCGGCGGGCCGCACCTGAGCCAGTACTTCAACCAGGACTATCGCACCTGGTTCAACAGCCGGGCAGCGGTGTTCCAGGGCTGGATTGATGCAGGGAAGATCGACCCGGTTACCCCCGAACATCTGATCTTCCTGCTGTGGGGCAGCACCCAGCACTACGCCGACTTCGCCGCGCAGATCTGCCAGGTCAACGGCAAGGACAGCCTGCAGCAGAGCGACTTCGACAGCGCCTGCCAGACCCTCACCCACATCATCCTCAAGGGCTGCGGCCTGCAACCACCGGCCTGAAGCACACGCACCAGGAATGACCAGCGTCGCCGCGCCCTGCTCCGCAATCGTGCCAACGCCATGCCCGTGCAGCCTGGAAAACCGCGCCATCGACTCTTTCTGACCACCTGGCCAAGTTTTTGCTTTAGCCAACTCAACCTACCACCTCGCAGTGAGTTCACCATGTCTTCCAGCCCGCCCGCCTCCCGCCTGGAACTGCACGCCATCACCAAGCGCTACCCCGGCTGCCTGGCCAACGACGCCATCGACCTGAGCATCGCTCCCGGTGAAATCCACGCCCTGCTCGGCGAGAACGGTGCAGGCAAAAGCACCCTGATGAAGATCATCTACGGGGTAACCCAGCCCGATTCCGGGCGCATTGTCTGGCAGGGCCAGGCAGTGCAGATCAAGGACCCGGCGCAAGCGCGCGACCTGGGCATCGGCATGGTCTTCCAGCACTTCTCGCTGTTCGAGACCCTCAGCGTGGCGGAAAACATCGCCCTGGCCCTGGGCACGGCCGCCGGTACGCCGCGCCAGCTGGAGCCGCGCATCCGCGAGGTGTCAGCGCGCTACGGCATGCAGGTCGATCCGCAGCGCCTGGTGCACAGCCTGTCGATCGGCGAGCGTCAGCGCGTGGAGATCATCCGCTGCCTGATGCAGGACATCCGCCTGCTGATCCTGGATGAGCCGACCTCGGTGCTCACCCCACAGGAGGTCGACGAGCTGTTCGTCACCCTCAAGCACCTGGCGAGCGAGGGCTGCAGCATTCTCTTCATCAGCCACAAGCTGGGTGAAGTACGCGCCCTCTGCGACACCGCCACGGTGCTGCGCGGCGGCCGGGTTTCCGGGCAGTGCATCCCCAACCAGTGCAGCGACCTGCAACTGGCGCGGCTGATGGTCGGCGACGCCGAAGGCCTGGAAGCCAGCTACCCGAAAGTCCAGGGTGGGCTGACGCGCCTGCGCGTGGACGACCTGAGCTGGAACAACAGCGACCCGTTCGGTTCGTCCCTGAGCAACCTGCGCCTGGAAGTACGCAGCGGCGAGATCGTCGGCATCGCCGGGGTCGCCGGCAATGGCCAGGATGCGCTGCTCGCGCTGCTCAGCGGCGAAGAGCGGCTGGCCTACGGCGAGCGTGAGCGCATCACCATCGACGGCGGCCCGGTGGCCAACCTGCACCCCGACGCCCGCCGACGCCTGGGCATGGCCTTCGTCCCCGCCGAGCGCCTGGGCCACGGCGCGGTGCCGGACATGAGCCTGTCCGACAACGCCCTGCTCGCCTCCTTCCACCTCGGCCTGATCGACTATGGCCTGATCCGCCGCAAGAAGGTGCTCAAGCTGGCCAACGAAATCATCCGCCGTTTCGGGGTCAAGACCCCGGATGCGCAAACCCCGGCGCGCAGCCTGTCGGGCGGCAACCTGCAGAAATTCATCCTCGGCCGCGAAGTGATGCAGGAGCCCAAGCTGCTGATCGCCGCGCACCCGACCTGGGGCGTCGACGTCGGCGCAGCCGCCACCATCCACCGCGCCATGATCGCCCTGCGCGATGCCGGCGGGGCGATCCTGGTGATTTCCGAAGACCTCGATGAACTGTTCCAGATCAGCGACCGCATCGGTGCCCTGTGCAGCGGCCAGCTATCCCCGCTGAAAGCCACCGCTGACACCACGGTGGCCGAAGTCGGTCGCTGGATGGCTGGTCAATTCGACAACCCGCAAGCCGCTGCCTGAAGAGACTGCCGATGTTCCTCACTCTTGAACCACGTTTGCAGCAATCGCGTCGCATGTTGCTGCTCTCGCCCCTGCTGGCCGGCCTGCTCACGTTGCTGTGCGGTAGCCTGCTGTTCGCCGCCCTCGGCCATCCGCCGCTGGCGACCTTCCACACCTTGCTGATCGAGCCGATCCAGGACCTCTACGGCGTCTCCGAGCTGCTGATCAAGGCCCTGCCGATCCTGCTTTGCGCCCTCGGCCTGGCGGTCGCCTACCAGGCGCGCATCTGGAACATCGGTGCCGAGGGTCAACTGCTGATCGGCGCCCTGGCCGGCAGCGCCCTGGCGGTGCACATCATCGACTGGGAAAGCCGCTGGGCACTGGCCGGCGTAATCGTCATCGGCACCCTCGCTGGCGCCGCCTGGGGCGCGCTGGCGGCGTGGCTGCGCACGCAGTTCAACGCCAACGAAATCCTCACCACCATCATGCTCAACTACATCGCCCTCAACCTGCTGCTGTACTTCGTCCACGGCCCGCTGAAGGACCCGAACGGCTTCAGCTTCCCCGAGTCGGCCATGTTCGGTGATGCCAGTCGCCTGCCGCAGCTGTTCGAGGATGGCCGCGTGCATGCCGGCCTGTACTTCGTGCTGCTCGCCGTCGTGGCGGTGTGGGTGCTGCTGTCGAAGAGCTTCATGGGTTTCCAGATCAAGGTGCTCGGCCTCGACCGTCGCGCCGCCGGGCTGATGGGCTTTCGCGAGAAGCGCCTGGTCTGGCTGGCCATGTTGATCAGCGGCGGCCTGGCCGGCCTGGCCGGGGTCAGCGAAGTCACCGGGCCGATCGGCCAACTGGTGCCACAGGTGTCGCCAGGCTATGGCTATGCGGCCATCACCGTGGCCTTCCTCGGGCGCCTCAACCCGCTCGGCATCCTGTTCGCCGGTCTGCTCATGGCGCTGCTCTACCTGGGCGGGGAAAACGCGCAGATGCAGCTCAACCTGCCGCAATCCCTGACCGAACTGTTCCAGGGGATGATGCTGTTCTTCCTCCTCGCCTGCGATGTGCTGATCCTCTATCGCCTGCGTTTCAAGGCCTGGTGGCGCAAGCCGCAGGCCGACGGCAAAGCGCAGGAGGCACTGGCATGAAGCACCTGCACCTCCCCCTGCTCACCGCTTGCGAGATCTGACTGATGGACATGGAACTGCTCGGCAACATCCTGTTTGCCATGGTGCGCTGCGGTACGCCGCTGCTGCTGGTCGCGCTCGGCGAACTGATCTGCGAGAAAAGCGGCGTACTCAACCTCGGCCAGGAAGGCATGATGCTGTTCGGCGCGGTGGTCGGCTTCATCGTCGCCTTCGCCACCGGCAGCCTCTGGCTTGGCGTGCTGCTGGCCTGCCTGGCAGGCATGCTGCTGGCCTCGCTGTTCGCCCTGGTGGCCCTGGGTTGCCAGGCCAACCAGGTGGCCACCGGCCTGGCCCTGACCATTTTCGGCATCGGCCTGTCGGCCTTCATCGGCAGCGCCTGGGTCGGCAAGCCGCTCAGTGGTTTCGAGCCGGTGGCCATTCCCCTGCTCAGCGACATTCCGCTGATCGGCCACATGCTGTTCAAGCAGGATGTGCTGGTCTACCTGTCCTTCGCCCTGTTCGCTCTGATCGCCTGGGTGCTGCTGAAAAGCCGCATCGGCCTGATTCTCCAGGCCGTCGGCGAGAACCCCGACGCGGCCAGCGCCATGGGCCTGCCCGTGCTGCGCGTGCGCACCCTGGCGGTGCTGTTCGGCGGCGCCATGGCCGGCATGGCCGGGGCCTACTTGTCGCTGGCCTACACGCCGATGTGGGCAGAAAACATGAGCGCCGGGCGCGGCTGGATCGCCCTGGCCCTGGTGGTGTTCGCCAGTTGGCGAGTGTTCCGCGTGCTGCTCGGCGCCTACCTGTTCGGCCTGGCCAGCATCCTGCACCTGGTGGCCCAGGGCATCGGCATCAGCGTCCCGTCCAACCTGCTGGCGATGCTGCCTTACGTGGCGACCATCCTGGTGCTGGTGATCCTCTCCCGCGATGCGATCAAGACCCGCCTGTTCGCCCCGGTTTCCCTCGGCCAGCCGTGGAAGCCCGGGCATTGAGACGCGCCGTGCAGGCGACTGCAACGCCCGCACGGCGTTATGCTTGGCATCTTTGCCCAGCGGAGTGACGCCATGAACTCGAACCGGAACGCCCTGATCATCGGCGCCTCGCGCGGCCTCGGCCTGGGCCTGGTGCAGCAACTGCATGCTGACGGCTGGCAGGTCACCGCCACCGTGCGCAACCCGGACGGCGCCAGCGCCTTGCAGGCGCTGGACGGGGTGCGTATCGAAACCCTCGACATCGACGATGCGCAGGCACTGGATGCACTCGCCCGGCGCCTGCACGGCCAAGTGTTCGACCTGCTCTTCGTCAACGCCGGGATCCTCGGCCCCGCGCACCAGTCCAGCAGCGCCGCCACCGCAGCCGAGCTGGGCCAGCTGTTCATGACCAACGTGGTCGCGCCGATCCGCCTGGCCGAGCGACTGGTCGCGCAAGTTCGCCCACAAACCGGCGTGCTGGCGTTCATGAGTTCGGTGCTGGGCAGCGTGACCATCCCGGAAGGCAATGACCTGGGCCTGTACAAGGCCAGCAAGGCAGCACTGAACTCGCTGACCAACAGTTTCGTCTGCACCCTGGCCGAGCCCCGTCCCACGGTGCTGTCGCTGCACCCGGGCTGGGTCAAGACCGACATGGGCGGCCCCGGCGCCACCCTCGACATCGCCAGCAGTTGCCAGGGCCTGGTCCAGCAGATCGAGCTCTACGCCGGTCGCGGTGGTCACCACTTCATCGACTACCAGGGCCAAACCATTCCCTGGTAACGCGCGCCACGCGCCCCTGGATCAGCAGACAGGGCATAACTGAGCTGGCCAACCTGAACGTCACTTTCAGAGGAGCCGGCCGTGTCCGCACCCCGTACCTGGATCAAGAACCCGCAAGCCATCTTCACCGCCAATGACCAGGATGCCCGTGGCGGCCTGGTCATTGCCGATGGCGTCATCGTCGAACTGCTGGCCGCCGGCCAGGTGCCCGCGCAACCTTGCGCCCAGGTGTTCGACGCCAGCCAGCATGTGGTGCTGCCGGGTCTGATCAACACCCACCATCACTTCTACCAGACCCTCACCCGCGCCTGGGCGCCGGTGGTCAACCAACCGTTGTTCCCCTGGCTGAAGACGCTGTACCCGGTGTGGGCACGGCTGACCCCGCAAAAGCTCGCGCTGGCCTGCCGCGTGGCGCTGGCCGAGCTGCTGTTGTCCGGTTGCACCACGGCGGCCGATCACCATTACCTGTTCCCGGCGGGCCTGGAGGATGCCATCGACGTGCAGGTCGAGGCCGTGCGCGAGCTGGGCATGCGCGCCATGCTCACCCGTGGCTCGATGACCCTGGGCGAAGCCGACGGCGGCCTGCCGCCCCAGCAAACCGTGCAGCAAGGCCAAGTCATCCTCGATGACAGCCAGCGCCTGATCCGCCAGTACCACCAACGCGGTGCCGGTGCGCAGATCCAGATCGCCCTGGCGCCCTGCTCACCCTTCTCGGTGACCACCGAGATCATGCAGGCGAGTGCCGAAATGGCGGTGCGTGAAGACGTGCGCCTGCACACCCACCTGGCGGAAACCCTCGACGAAGAAGACTTCTGCCTGCAGCGCTTCGGCCTGCGCACCGTCGATTACCTAGACAGCGTCGGTTGGCTCGGCCCCCGCACCTGGCTCGCCCATGGCATCCACTTCAACGCCGAGGAAATTGCCCGCTTGGGCGCCGCCGGCACTGGCATCTGCCACTGCCCCAGCTCGAACATGCGCCTGGCCTCGGGCATCTGCCCGACCCTGGAACTGGAGGCGGCCGGCGCGCCGATTGGCCTCGGCGTGGACGGCTCGGCCTCCAACGACGCCTCGAACATGATCCTCGAAGCGCGCCAGGCGCTCTATCTGCAGCGCCTGCGCTACGGCGCCGAGAAGATCACTCCGGAACTGGCCCTCGGCTGGGCCACCCGCGGCTCGGCGAAGCTGCTCGGGCGCAGCGACATCGGCGAGCTGGCCGTCGGCAAACAGGCTGACCTGGCGCTGTTCAAGCTCGACGGGCTGCGCTTCTCCGGCAGCCACGATCCGCTCTCAGCCCTGTTGCTGTGCGGCGCCGACCGTGCCGACCGGGTGATGGTCGGCGGCACCTGGCGAGTGATCGACGGGCAGATCGAAGGCCTCGACGTCGCCGCCCTGATCTCAGCCCATCGCCAGGCCGCCAGTAGCCTGATCGCCGGCTGATGACGCCACCCCATGCACCAGTTTCAACCCGGCGCGCCCTCGTGCGCGCCGTTATTGACCACACGGACAACTTCAGCCCACCGAGAACCCGCGTGGAACCGGCTGTTCATCGATTTGCGAGATAAATTGTCCTTCTGGTCAATTTTTTGCATTGCACCTGTCGCCTCTTCCGGCCAACACAGAAAAACTAGACACGGAGCATTTCACCCTATGTCCACATCCTCCCTGAAAAGCCTGGTGCGCGGTGTCGCTGCGGCCATCGGCCTGACCGCTTCCATCGGCGCCCTGGCCGCCGATCCGCTGAAGGTCGGCTTCGTCTACGTCGGCCCGATCGGCGACCACGGCTGGACCTACCAGCACGAACAAGGCCGTCAGGAGCTGATCAAGCACTTCGGCGACAAAGTGCAAACCAGCTTCGTCGAGAACGTGGCCGAGGGTGCCGACGCCGAGCGCGTGATCCGCAACATGGCCAAGGGTGGCTACGACCTGGTGTTCACCACCTCGTTCGGCTACATGAACCCCACCGCCAAGGTCGCCAAACAGTTCCCCAAGGTCACCTTCGAGCACGCCACGGGCTACAAGCAGGACAAGAACCTCGGTACCTACCTGGCCACTTCCTATGAAGGCCGCTACGTCGGTGGTTTCCTCGCCGCCAAGATGACCAAGACCAAGAAGATCGGCTACATCGCCTCCTTCCCGATTCCGGAAGTGATCCGCGACATCAACTCGATCCAACTGGCCCTCGACAAGTACAACCCGGGCACCGAAATCAAAGTGGTGTGGGTCAACTCCTGGTTCGATCCGGGCAAAGAAGCCGACGCCGCCAACGCCCTGATCGACCAGGGTGTCGACGTGGTGTTCCAGCACACCGACAGCCCGGCCCCGATCCAGACCGCCGAGCGCCGTGGCGTCTACTCCGTGGGCTATGCCTCGGACATGGCCCACTTCGGCCCGAAAGCCGTACTGACCTCCATCGTCAACAACTGGGGCCCGCACTACATCAAGTCGACCCAGGCGGTTATCGACGGCAACTGGAAACCGCAGGACTACTGGGGCGGCCTGAAAGAAGGCACCATCGAACTGCCGATCAGCGACCTGGTACCGGCTGACGTGAAAGCCGAAGCCGAGAAGATCATCGCCAGCATCAAGGACGGTTCCTTCCACCCGTTCACCGGCCCGATCATGGACCAGAGCGGCACCGTCAAGATCCCGGCCGGCGCCACCGCCAGCAACGCCGAACTGGCGGGCATGGACTACTACGTGAAAGGCATCACCGCGCAAATCCCGAAATAAGCTCCACCCTGCCGCAATGGCCCTGGTCGCGGCATTCGCCACCCGGGTCGTTTCCGGCAACACTGCACGAGCACCACGCGCCGTCCCTCTGCAAAGAGAACCGCGCACCAAGGGCGGACTCAACCTCCGCCCTTTTCGCTGCCCTGGGTACGAGAAGACTCGCAGCACCTACACCCCACCAGGAGCAACCATGAACTCACTACCCATCATCGATATTTCCCCGCTGTATGCCGCCGACCCGGCCGGCTGGCCCGCCGTGGCCAAGCAGATCGACCAGGCCTGCCGCGACTGGGGCTTCTTCTACATCGAAGGCCACCCGATCAGCGCCGCGCGCATCGCCGAACTGAAAGCTGCCGCCATCGACTTCTTCGCCCGCCCGGCCGAGGAAAAGCTGCGCATCGACATCACCCAGACCGAGCACCACCGCGGCTATGGCGCCATCGCCACCGAGCAGCTTGATCCGAGCAAGCCGAGCGACCTGAAAGAAACCTTCGACATGGGCCTGCACCTGCCCACCGAACATCCCGATGTGCTCGCCGGCAAACCGCTGCGCGGGCCCAACCGCCACCCGCACATCGCCGGCTGGCAGGCGCTGATGGAACAGCACTACCTGGACATGCACGAATTGTCCAAGACCCTGCTGCGCGCCATGACCCTGGCGTTGGGCATCGAGCGCGACTTCTTCGACCAGCGCTTCGACCAGCCGATCAGCGTGCTGCGCATGATCCACTACCCGCCACGCCAGACCGCCAGCTGCGCCGAGCAACAAGGCGCCGGCGCACACACCGACTATGGCTGTGTGACCCTGCTGTACCAGGATAACGCCGGCGGCCTGCAGGTGCAGAACCTGCAAGGCGAGTGGATTGATGCACCGCCCATCGACGGCACCTTCGTGGTCAACATCGGCGACATGATGGCGCGCTGGAGCAACGACAACTACAAGTCCACCCCGCACCGGGTGATCAGCCCGCTGGGCGTCGACCGCTACTCCATGCCGTTCTTCGCCGAACCGCACCCGGACACCGAAATCAGTTGCCTGCCGGGTTGCCAGGACGCCGCGCATCCGGCCAAATACGCGCCGATTTCCTGCAGCGACTACATGCTCTCGCGCTTTGCCGAGACCTACGCCTATCGCCGCGAAGAGGGCCAGGCCGCCGCCAGCGGCGCCTGAGGCGAAACGGCTGCCGGTCGCCTCGACTTGCAGCCGCCCGCCGCGACCTCGAAGCTATACACCTGTCTGACCCCGTTACCGGATCGAAAAACACCATGTATGACTGGCTAAACGCCCTGCCCAAGGCCGAACTGCACCTGCACCTGGAAGGCTCGCTGGGGCCTGAACTGCTGTTCGCCCTGGCCGAACGCAACAAGATCGCCCTGCCCTGGAACGATGTCGACAGCCTGCGCAAGGCCTATGCCTTCAACAACCTGCAGGAATTCCTCGACCTCTATTACCAGGGCGCCGACGTCCTGCGTACCGAGCAGGACTTCTACGACCTGACCTGGGCCTACCTGCTCAAGTGCCAGGCGCAGAACGTGATCCACACCGAGCCGTTCTTCGACCCACAGACCCACACCGACCGCGGCATCCCCTTCGAAGTGGTGCTGCGCGGGATCAAGCAGGCACTGGTCGATGGCGAGAAGCAACTGGGCATCAGCCATGGCCTGATCCTCAGCTTCCTGCGTCACCTGCCGGAAGAAGCCGCGTTCGACACCCTGAAACAGGCCATGCCGTTTCGTGATGCGTTCGTCGCCGTTGGCCTGGACAGCTCGGAAATGGGCTTCCCGCCGCGCCTGTTCCAGCGCGTGTTCGACAAGGCCCGCAGCGAAGGCCTGCTGACCGTCGCCCACGCTGGCGAGGAAGGCCCGCCGGAATACATCTGGGAAGCCCTCGATCTGCTCAAGATCGAGCGTATCGACCATGGCGTACGCGCCATCGAGGACGAACGTCTGATGCAGCGCATCATCGACGAGCAAATCCCGCTGACCGTCTGCCCGCTGTCCAACACCAAGCTCTGCGTGTTCGACGACATGAGCCAGCACAACATCCTGCAGATGCTCGAGCGTGGGGTGAAGGTGACGGTGAACTCCGATGACCCGGCCTACTTCGGCGGTTACGTCACCGAGAACTTCGCCGCGCTGCACGCCAGCCTGGGCATGAGTCAGGAGCAGGCCCAGCGCCTGGCGCAAAACAGCCTCGACGCCCGCCTGGTCAAGTAAGCCCTGTCCTGGCCATGCCAGGGCAGCCTCCTCTACCGCGTCTCCACCAACCCGGAATACGCAACAGAATGGAGCAAAGTTGCGCCACGCTGAGGCAACTTGGCGCTTAACTGTGAGGACTGCTCGCGGCACAAGCGTCGAAAACTCGGCTGGACACCCGCAGTACTGACGGCCAGCAAGCAGATTGGCTGCAGGAATCACGGCAAGAACAGGAAAAATGCAGAAAATTCATATTTTCTGTCTGCCTGGACAAGAACTGGCGCTGTTCTTGCTCTTACAGAAAAAGCCTGACCAACACGACAGGTTTAAAAATCATAATTCGTCGATTAGGAGCACACACATGAAGCGCACCACCTCTTCCCTGATGTTGGCGGGCAGCCTGCTGGCAGCCGGTCAGGCCACGGCCGGCGACCTGCTGCAATGGCAGGACAACAGCCTGACCTACCTCAACGGCATCGACTTCACCGTCGACCCGCCCAAGCAGCAGACCGTCACCTTCGAGCACGCCAGCGGCTGGAGCTTCGGTGACCTGTTCTTCTTCGTCGACGGCATCAAGTACAACACCGACGCCACCAACGGCGCCGGCGACGGCCACACCTTCTACGGCGAGCTCAGCCCGCGCTTCTCTCTGGGCAAGATGACCGGCAGCGACCTGTCCTTCGGCATCGTCAAGGACGTGCTGATCTCAACCACCTACGAGTTCGGTGAAGACGATGTCGATTCCTACCTGATCGGCCCGGCCGTCGACCTGAACATCCCCGGCTTCGACTACTTCCAGCTCAACACCTACCTGCGCACCACCGACGGCAAGCGCGACGGCGACAACGTCTGGCAGATCACCCCGGTGTGGAGCTACACCATTCCGGTTGGCAACTCCGACCTGGTAATCGACGGCTTCATGGACTGGGTCGTGGACAACGACGAGAGCTACCACGCCAACCTGCACTTCAACCCGCAGATCAAGTACGACGTGGCCAAGGCCTTCGGCGTCGGCCAGAAAGTCTACGTCGGCGTCGAGTACGACTACTGGAGCGACAAGTACGGCATCGAGGACGAAGGCTTCGTCGGTTCGGAAATCCTCGGCGGTACCGACCAGAGCGCGATCAGCCTGCTGGTCAAGGCTCACTTCTAAGCTGCGCCTCGCCGTTTCGTAGGGCAGGTGAAACCCGCCCTACACCGCGTTACCGCTCCCTGCCGCTTTTCCTTCCTTTGGGCGGCGGGGAGCCCTTCTCTTCCTGAGCGGCGAGTCAGAGATTCTGATAGCGGTTCATGTCCAGCACGCCCGCTTCCACCGGCTCCGTCTCGCGGATATAGGCCGACAGGTCGTTGAAGTAGCGCCAGAACTCGGGATGGCTGCGGCGAATGCCCCAGCGCTCCACCACCTTGTCGAACGCCGCCACATCACGCGTTTGCTCCAGCGCCGCGACGAATGCCGGCACCTCTTCGGCGCGCAGGTTGAAGATGAAGTTCGGGTAGCTGGTCAGCACGCCCGGATAGACCGTCAGGGTATCCAGCCCCACTTGGTAGCGCAGCGATTCGCCAGTCATGAACGCCACGTTGCTGTGCGCGCGATTGCGCAGCAGGCTGTAGACCTCGCGGCGGCCATCGGCCAGCTCGACACGCAGCAGAGTCGTCTCGGGCAACTGTTCGATCACCTTGAGCCCTGCCGCTGGCCGCCCCGGCAGGCGACTCAGGGCTTGCTCGGCGCTACGCAGCTGCTCACCCAAACCATTGCGATAACACTGCGCGCCACGGCAACGGTTGATCGGATCGGGCCGGGCATTGAGGCCGGCATAACGCTCGAGAAGCGCTTCGGCAAACTCGCGCTTGGGATCGCGGCTCAGCAACTGCAGGCCGGTCGGCGTATCCAGGTCGGCATCGTTGTAGCTCATCCACATCTTCAGCTTGCCGCTGTTCTGGTACCAGTCATCCAGGTAGCCCTGACGCGAATCCGCCGGCATCAGGCGCAGGAAGTTCAGCTCGGCGCCATTGCGGATCAGGTCGAAGTACAGGCGGGTCTGCGCCTGGTGCGCGACGTTGCCGAACACGTCGAAATTGACCACCAACTGGTAATACGTGCGCTCCAGCAACGGGTAATCCAGTACCCAGATTGTCTGCGGTACTTCGCCAATCAGCCCCTTCCGCACCATGGCGCTGTCATGGTGGCGGAAGACCGACAACAGCGCGTTGTCGTTGCCGGCCCACAGGTTCGACCAGCTCGGCGCGGGGGCATCGGCATAGGCATCGCGGCGCAGGTCTTCGTACTCGTTGCGCTTGTCCCGATAGGCGTGCCACAGGCCCAGCAGGTCGCCGATATCGTCGAACTGGCCAGGCATGGCCAACAGCGGCGTGGCTTCGGCGCGGTACTCGGCATCGGTGATGTAGAGGTCATGCTCGGGCGCCTGGAACAGCGCCCAGAAGTTGTCGCGAATCACATCGGTAGCGATCTGCCCGCGGCAGACCGGGCCACGGATAAAGGTGCGTACGAAGTACTCGGCGTTATCCAGCATGAACTGGTAGCGCGCCTGCACGGGAATCGCGGCGAAGGTCTCGAACGGGTTGGCGCGGCGCTGGGCGCCGTAGCCGGGTACCGCATCCGCCGTCCAGTCGCCGCTGAAGAACAACTCCTGCACCCGCGCCAGCTTGTGCGCACTGAGCGGATAGGTGATGTGCGTCTTGTGCACGATCACCCCCTGGATCGGCCACAGGCGGTAATACACCTGGGTACCCGGGTCCTCGTTGGGCCGGCGCGTGGCGATCATGTCGATCGGCTGACCACTCGGTGTGCGCGAACGCACCAGCTGGAAGAAATGCCCCGCCTCACCGCCCTCGAAATACAGATGGGCGAGGAACAAATGCTCGTACAGCCAACGGCTGACCAGACTTTCCCGGGCGCCCGGGGCATTGAGCAAGGTTTCCCATTGCGCGACCTGCGCCTGCTCCGCCACCGAAGGTTGCAGCGCCTGCTGCTCCACCGGCGCGCCCTGGGCCAGCCACTGCTGCAAGGTGGCGTATTCAGCATCGCTCAGGCCCGTGACGGCGAACGGCATCCCGGCATGGGCGAATTTCTTCGCGTAGGAGTCGAACTCGCCCGGCAATGGGCACTGGTTCTGTCGGCCAAGGGC
Source organism: Aquipseudomonas ullengensis (assembly GCF_014174475.1). Lineage (GTDB taxonomy): Bacteria > Pseudomonadota > Gammaproteobacteria > Pseudomonadales > Pseudomonadaceae > Aquipseudomonas > Aquipseudomonas ullengensis. The sequence continues at coordinate 287,634 of NZ_JACJUD010000007.1, read as the reverse complement.
GATATCCAGATCGGCCGGCAGCTTGGCATTCGGCACCGGCGGGTTGCTGCGCCCCAGCTCCAGCATGCGTTTGAGCAGCGCGGCCTGGCCACCCTGGGCATCCAGCACCGACTCGAAGCCCATGTTGCGCCAGGCGGCCTCGCCCTGGGCATCGACGAACAGACGCGTGGTGGCCTGAGCCTTGGTTCGGCCCCCATCGTACACCGGCAGCTTGCTGGCACCGCGCAGGATGCCTTCGCCACTGCCCAGGTTGAGCTGGCAGGGCGCGTCATAGCAGGCGTGGCAGGCCACGCACTTCTGCGTGAGGATGGGCTGGATATCGCGGCTGTAGGAAACCGCTTCGCTGGCGCCGGCGAGGCCGGCAAAGATGAAAACGAGGAAGAGAACTGCAAGTCCCTGGCGCAACATAAACCTATCCTGTGTGTGCGAATGGCGATTCTAGCGTTACTCGCTCGGCAAAGAGAGCCTTGAACATGAGCGCAATTCATGGAAAAGCTCGGCATGCGGCAAAAGCATGCAGCTTTGCTATCATCGCCGCCTTTGTTTCCGCCCTTCTCAGGTAGCTCCCCATGTCCGATCGCAGCGCCCGTCTCCAAGCCCTTCACAAGGCCCTCCAGGAACGCATCCTGATCCTCGACGGCGGCATGGGCACCATGATCCAGAGCTACAAGCTGGAGGAAGAGGATTACCGTGGCGCGCGCTTCGCCGACTGGCCGAGCGACGTCAAGGGCAACAACGACCTGCTGCTGCTCAGCCGCCCGGACGTAATCCAGGCCATCGAGAAGGCCTACCTGGATGCCGGCGCCGACATCCTCGAAACCAACACCTTCAACGCCACCCAGGTGTCCCAGGCCGACTACGGCATGGAAGCGCTGGTGTACGAGCTGAACGTCGAAGGCGCGCGCCTGGCCCGTGAAGTGGCCGATGCCAAGACCCTGGAAACCCCGAACAAGCCACGCTTCGTTGCCGGCGTACTGGGCCCAACCAGCCGCACCTGCTCGATCTCCCCGGACGTCAACGACCCCGGCTACCGCAACGTCACCTTCGACGAGCTGGTGGAAAACTACGTCGAAGCCACCCGCGGCCTGATCGAGGGCGGCGCCGACCTGATCCTGATCGAGACCATCTTCGACACCCTCAATGCCAAGGCCGCGATCTTCGCCGTGCAGCAAGTGTTCGAGGATGACAACGTCGAACTGCCGATCATGATCTCCGGCACCATCACCGACGCCTCCGGCCGCACCCTGTCCGGGCAGACCACCGAGGCCTTCTGGAACTCGGTAGCGCACGCCAATCCGATATCCGTAGGGTTGAACTGCGCCCTCGGCGCCAAGGACCTGCGCCCGTACCTGGAAGAGCTGTCGACCAAGGCCGGCACCCACGTCTCGGCCCACCCCAACGCCGGCCTGCCGAACGCCTTTGGTGAATACGACGAGACGCCGGCCGAGATGGCCGCCGTGGTCGAGGAATTCGCCGCTTCGGGCTTCTTAAACATCATCGGCGGTTGCTGCGGCACCACCCCGGCGCATATCCAGGCGATTGCCGAGGCCGTGGCCAAGTACCAGCCGCGCGCCATCCCGGACATTCCCAAGGCCTGCCGCCTGTCCGGCCTGGAGCCGTTCACCATCGACCGCAACTCGCTGTTCGTAAACGTCGGCGAGCGCACCAACATCACCGGTTCGGCCAAGTTCGCCCGGCTGATCCGCGAGGAAAACTACACCGAAGCCCTGGAAGTCGCCCTGCAGCAGGTGGAAGCCGGCGCCCAGGTGATCGACATCAACATGGACGAAGGGATGCTCGATTCCCAGGCAGCCATGGTCAAGTTCCTCAACCTGATCGCAGGTGAGCCGGACATCTCGCGCGTACCGATCATGATCGACTCCTCCAAGTGGGAAGTGATCGAAGCCGGCCTGAAATGCATCCAGGGCAAGGGCATCGTCAACTCGATATCCATGAAGGAAGGCGTCGAGCAGTTCAAGCACCACGCCAAGCTGTGCAAGCGCTACGGCGCCGCCGTGGTGGTGATGGCCTTCGACGAAGTCGGCCAGGCTGACACCGCCGCGCGCAAGCGCGAGATCTGCCAGCGCAGCTACAACATCCTGGTCAACGAAGTGGGCTTCCCGCCGGAAGACATCATTTTCGACCCGAACATCTTCGCCGTCGCCACCGGCATCGAAGAGCACAACAACTACGCCGTGGACTTCATCGAAGCCTGCGCCTATATCCGCGATCATCTGCCGTTCGCCCTGTCGAGCGGCGGCGTGTCCAACGTCTCGTTCTCCTTCCGCGGCAACAACCCGGTGCGCGAGGCGATCCACTCGGTATTCCTCTACCACGCGATCCAGAACGGCCTGACCATGGGCATCGTCAACGCCGGTCAGCTGGAGATCTACGACGAGATTCCCAAAGAGCTGCGCGAGAAGGTCGAGGACGTGGTGCTCAATCGCCACGAAGGCGGCACCGAGGCCCTGCTGGCCATCGCCGACAACTACCGGGGCGACGGCAGCGTCAAGGAAGCCGAAACCGAGGAATGGCGCGCCCTTCCGGTTGGCAAGCGTCTGGAGCACGCACTGGTCAAGGGCATCACCGCCTTCATCGTCGAAGACACCGAGGAATGCCGCCAGCAGTGCGCGCGTCCGATCGAAGTCATCGAAGGCCCGCTGATGTCCGGCATGAACGTGGTCGGCGACCTGTTCGGCGCCGGCAAAATGTTCCTGCCCCAGGTGGTCAAGTCCGCCCGTGTGATGAAGCAGGCCGTGGCCCACCTGATCCCCTTTATCGAAGCGGAAAAAGGCGACAAGCCGGAAGCCAAGGGCAAGATCCTCATGGCTACGGTGAAGGGCGACGTGCACGACATCGGCAAGAACATCGTCGGCGTGGTGCTCGGCTGCAATGGCTACGACATCGTCGACCTGGGCGTGATGGTGCCGGCGGAGAAGATCCTGCAGACGGCGATTGCCGAGAAGTGCGACATCATCGGCCTGTCCGGCCTGATCACTCCCTCGCTGGACGAGATGGTGCATGTTGCCCGCGAAATGCAGCGCCAGGGCTTCAGCCTGCCGCTGATGATCGGCGGCGCCACTACCTCGAAAGCCCACACCGCGGTGAAGATCGAGCCCAAGTACCAGAACGACGCGGTCATCTACGTCACCGACGCCTCGCGCGCCGTGGGCGTAGCGACCCAGTTGCTGTCCAAGGAAATGAAGCCGGCCTTCGTCGAGAAGACCCGCGCCGAGTACGTGGAAGTGCGCGAACGCACCGCCGCACGCAGCGCGCGCACCGAGCGCCTGCCCTACGCCGCCGCCGTGGCCAACAAGCCGGCGTTCGACTGGAGCAGCTACCAGGCCAGCAAGCCGAGCTTCACCGGGGTGAAAGTGCTGGAAGACATCGACCTGGCAACGCTGGCCGAATACATCGACTGGACGCCGTTCTTCATCTCCTGGGACCTGGCCGGCAAGTACCCACGCATCCTCACTGATGAAGTGGTTGGCGAAGCTGCCACTGCGCTGTTCGAAGATGCCCAGGCGATGCTGAAGAAGCTGATCGACGAGAAGCTGATCAGCGCCCGCGCGATCTTCGGCTTCTGGCCGGCCAACCAGGTCAACCACGACGACATCGAAGTCTACGGCGACGACGGCCAACCGCTGGCCAAGCTGCATCACCTGCGCCAGCAGATCATCAAGCCGGACGGCAAGCCCAACCTTTCCCTGGCCGACTTCGTCGCGCCCAAAGAGACCGGCATCACCGACTACGTCGGCGGCTTCATCACCACCGCTGGCATCGGTGCCGAGGAAGTGGCCAAGGCCTATCAGGACGCCGGCGACGACTACAACTCGATCATGGTCAAAGCCCTGGCCGACCGCCTGGCCGAAGCCTGCGCCGAATGGCTGCACCAGCAAGTGCGCAAGAACTACTGGGGTTACGCCCAGGACGAGCAGCTGAGCAACGAGGATCTGATCAAGGAAGCCTACAAGGGCATCCGCCCGGCCCCCGGCTACCCGGCCTGCCCGGACCACACTGAGAAGAAGACCCTGTTCACCCTGCTCGACCCGGAAGCCGGCTTCGACAAGGCAGGGCGCAGCGGCGTGTTCCTCACCGAGCACTACGCCATGTTCCCCGCCGCCGCCGTCAGCGGCTGGTACTTCGCCCACCCCGAGGCGCAGTACTTCGCCGTGGGCAAGGTGGATAAGGACCAGGTGGAGAGCTACACCGCACGCAAGGGCCAGGAACTGGCGATCAGTGAGCGCTGGCTGGCGCCGAATCTCGGTTACGACGACTAATGACACAGGGGCGCCATGCGCCCCTTACCTTTATGACGCCTCTCGAAATCATCGCCTCCGCCCTCGGCATCACCTCCGTCTGGCTGACCGTGCGGCAGAACCCGCTGTGCTGGCCCATCGGCCTGGTCATGGTGCTGCTCTATGCCTGGTTTTTCTTCGATGCCCGCCTGTATTCGCTGGTGCTGCTGCACGGCGTGTTCGCCGCCATGCAGCTGTACGGCTGGTGGGTATGGCGCCAGGACGTGGACGCAAGCGGCAAACGGCCGGTCAGCGAAGCGAGCCGCAACGAGATCCTGATCGGCATGGCTGTGGCGCTGCTGTTCGGCCTGCTGCTGGGGCTGGCCATGGATCGCCTGACCGAAGCCGCCTATCCCTGGCCGGATGCTCTGCTCACCGCCTTCAGCCTGCTCGCTCAGCTGTGGATGGCGCTCAAGCGCTGGCAGTGCTGGGTGCTATGGATAGTGGTCGACGTGCTCTATGTCGGCTTCTTCGCCTTCCAGGGTTACTGGCTGACGGCCGCACTGTACGCCGTGTTCACCGCCCTGGCCGTGCTCGGCCTGCGCGAATGGCGGGCCCCGCGGGTGCAGCCGGCATGAAAGTGGTGGTGCTCACCGGCCCCGAGTCCAGTGGCAAGACCTTCCTCACCGAGCGTCTGCAGCGGCATTTCGGCGGGCTGGTGGTCGGCGAGTACGTGCGCCACTTCATCGAGCAAGAGCGCCGCGACACCTGTCTGGCGGATATTCCAACCATCGCCCGCGGCCAGTTGGCCTGGGAAGACGCGGCCCGCGCCCAGACGCCTGGGTTGCTGATCCTCGACACCCACCTGCTGAGCAATATGCTCTGGAGCCAGGCTCTGTTCGGCGACTGCCCGCCGTGGCTGGAACAGGCTCTGCTGGATCGACACTACGACCTGCACCTGTTGCTCTCGCCGCAGGGCGTGGACTGGTACGACGACGGCCAGCGCTGCCAGCCGCAACTGGCCGACCGCCAGCGCTTCCACCAGGATTGCCGCGCTTGGCTGCAGCGGCATGCACGCCCCTGGACGGAAATTGGTGGCGACTGGGTGCAACGCGAAACCCAGGCCATCGAACAGGTACGCCAACTGCTCGGCTAAAGCAGCTGACAGTAGCTCCTACACTTGTCCCATCGCCCCGAGACAACGCAGGAAGTCCATGTCCCCCATCACCTACATCCGTCTCCACCCTTCCGCCGGCCTGCTGTTCGTCCAGCTGCTCGGCGTGCTGCTGTACCCCTGGATGGAAGACACGCAAATCGGCCGGGCGCTGTTCGGCGCCTTCGGCCTGCTGGTGCTGGGCATGGCGCTGCATGTGGTCAAACGCAGTCCGGTGCAGACCTGGGTGGCCGGGCTGCTGGCCCTGCTGGTGGTGGGCCTGAACCTGCTCGACAGGTTCACCCCCAGCCCACTGCTGGAGGCGCTGATCGCCATTCTGGAAGCCGCGTTCTACGCCTATGCGGCGACCAGCCTGATCGCCTACATGACGGCCGACCAGCACGCCACCACCGATGAGCTGTACGCGGTCGGCGCGACCTTCACCTTGCTGGCCTGGGCCTTCGCACATCTCTTTACCTTCTGCCAACTGCTGTTGCCTGGCAGTTTCGTGGCGATGATCGAGCCACAGGCGGCGCGAACCTGGATGGAACTGCTGTTCCTCAGCTTCACCACCCTGTCTGGCGTCGGCCTGGGCGATATCGTGCCGATCACGCCCATGGCCCGCTCGCTGGTGATGATCGAGCAGTTCGCCGGGGTCATGTACCTGGCGCTGGTGGTGTCACGGCTGATCGCTCTGACCACGGCCAAGCGCTAGGCTCAACACTCCAGGCCAGAAGCGGCGAGGCCTGATGGAATATTCAGCGAACTTCTGCGCGCCTGTGCAGCTCAAAAATTAACGGAGCCAGTCCGGCTCATTCGATGGAGCGACGTTATGTACAAGCAGACTCTGGCAATACTCGGCGTGGTGGCGGTGGTCAGCGGTTGTGCGACCAAGCCGGAAAACCCGGTGGACTACGTGACCTATCGCGATCAGCCGCTGGTCAAGCAGGTCGAGGACGGCATGACCAAGCAGCAGGTCATGACCATCGCCGGGCCACCCTCCTCCGAAATCACCCGGCCTGGCACCCAGGGCAGTTGCAACAACTACGTGCTCAGCCTTGAAGGCCACCAGCAGGTCTACTACGTGAATTTCGACAGCAGCGGCCGCGTCGACAGCAAAGGCTTCAATACCTGCGAACAGCACGAGATCAACGAAAAAGCCCTGTAGCCCACAGGCTTTCGTTCCAGCCAAAGCCGCTGCCAACAGCGGCTTTTTTTCGTCTGCAGTTCCAGCCTGTCGTGCGAGCCAGAGCATCTATGCTTGCTGCATTCACTGAGCGCACTACCAGCAGACAGGGAGTTCCACCGGATGCTCGACTTCGTACTTCACGCATTGCATTCCTCACCGGAAATCGCGGTATTCCTGGCGATTTCCCTGGGCGTACTGATCGGCCGGATTCGCATCGGCAGCTTCCATCTGGGCTCGGTTGCCGGCGCGCTGCTGATGGGTCTACTGATCGGCCAGATCGGCCTGGAAGTCCCGCCAATTCTGAAGTCGGTGTTCTTCGTGCTATTCATCTATGCGGTCGGTTTCAAGAGCGGTCCGGAATTCTTCGGCAGCCTCAACCGCGGCACGCTCAAGCTGGTGATCCTTTCGGTCGTGCTGTGCGGCACAGCGCTGGGTTCGATCCTGCTGATGAACGCAATCTTCGACTTCGACGCCGGCTTTACCGCCGGGCTGGGCGCCGGTGCACTGACCGATACGGCCATCATGGGCACCGCCACCAGTGCCATCAGCCAGTTGCCGCTGGACGAAGCGGCGAAAGCCGAGCTCAACAGCCACATGGCCATCGCCTACGCCGTGACCTACCTGTTCGGCACCATCGGGCTGATCGTCTTCGTCGGCAGCATCGCGCCCAAACTGCTCGGCGTGGAGCTGCGCAGTTCGGCCCGCGAGCTGGAGATCGAACTGGGCATCGCCGATGAGGGCGACGCCTTCACCATCCCCTACACGCGCATTGTGGTGCGTGCCCATCAAGTCGCCGCGCAGGGAGCGGCCGATGGCCAACTCATCGCCGATATCGAAAAGCTGCACGAGGCCCTGAGCGTGGAGCGCGTGGTACGCGATGGCCAGGTGCTGGAGCGCGATGGCAGCCTGGTGCTGCAAGCTGGCGATATCGTCGGCGTCTATGCCCTGCGCGAGGCTGTCGGCCCGCTCTCGCAGTGGATAGGCCCGGAGATCGACCACCCGGAATCACTGTCCTTCCCGACCCGCGAAGCCGACATCGTGCTGACCAGCGCGGAGTTTGCCGGCAAGACCCTGCATGAAGCCAAGGCAAAGTTGATCGGCAGCGAGCGCCTGGGCTGTTTCCTCAAAAACATTACCCGCCAGGGCTTCGATCTGCCGCTGCTGCCCAATACCGTGCTGCGTCGGGGCGACGTGATCATCCTGACCGGGCGCCCTAGCAGCGTGGATGCCATCGCCGCACGCGTGGGCCGGGTACGCGAGAGCAACTACAAGAGCGATATCGCCGTGCACACCATGGGCATGGTGGTCGGCTCGCTGCTGGGCATTCTGTCGACCCATATCGGCATGATCCCGGTCGAGCTTGGCGTGGGCGGTGGCGTCCTGGTCACCGCGCTGGTGATCGGCTGGTACAACTCGCGCCACCCGGAGGTCGGTGCCCTGCCGCCTGCCGCGCAGTGGGCATTCTCCGAGTTCGGCCTGACCGCTTTCGGCGCGGTGATCGGCCTGCTAGCCGGGCCACAGGCGATCACGGCCATGCAGGAGCATGGCTTGTCGCTGCTGCTTTCCGGGGTCGTGGTAACCCTGCTGCCGCCCCTGGTGGCACTGTACTTCGGCCGCTATGTGCTGGGCCTGCACCCGATGATCCTGTTCGGCGCGCTCGCCGGCGCACAGACCGAAGCGGCCTCGATGAACAAGATCATCGACGAGTCCGGCAGCAACACACCAGTGATCGGCTTCACCGTGTGCTACGCGATCTCCAATGTGCTGCTGGCCGTGTGGGGGCCGATAATCATCTTCCTCACCGCCGGCTGAACCCTCCCTGCCCGCGCTACAAACCCCTCTAGCGCGGGCAATCGGCACGCCATCACCGCGATAGCGCAGGCATAATGCCCACCTCGATATGACCGCCGTTAAGCGCAGAACGCCATGATTGCACTCGCCGCCCTGGCTCTTGCCACCGCCCTGACCCTGTTCGTGCTGCTCCTTCGGGCCAAACGCGCCCAGCAGGAATTGGCGCAATACCGCGGGCTGATCGACAAGCTCACGGATGGCGTGCTGCGTATCGACCAGGACGGACGCATCCGCCAATTCAACCCGGCCGCCGCTCGCCTGCTGGGCAAGCCAGAAGCACAACTCCAGGACTGCCTGCTCAGCGAACTGATCCCCGAGGCAGGCTCGCTCACGTCGCTGCAAGGCCTCACGGCGCCCGGTGCCGAGGGCGGGAACATCTGCCTGCACGTTCTGCCCGCAGCCGCCGACGCCAGCGTCATCGTGCTGATCCAGCCGGCCAGCGACAGCGAAGGTTCGACAGAAGATGCCCAGCGCTTCCAGCGCAGCCAGTATTTCGCCCGCATCGGCACCTGGGACTGGGACATCGACACCAACCGCCTGTACTGGTCGGATGCCATCTACGCCCTGTTCGGCTATCAGGTCGGCGAAGTGGTGCCGAGCTACGAGCTGTTCGTCGCCAGCGTCCACCCGGATGACCGCGAGCAGGTACGCATCGGCGAGGTGCGCTGCATCGAAACCGGCGAGAACCACGACGAGGAATACCGGGTGATCTGGCCGGACGGCAGCCTGCACTGGCTGCGCGAGACCGGCAACGTGATCAAGGATGCGCAAGGTACGCCGGTAAAAATGATGGGCGTGGTACGCGACATCACCGAGGAAAAAGCCTGGGCCAGCCAGATGCACCAGCTCGCCCACCACGACGCCCTCACCGGCCTGCCCAACCGCCTGGTGTTCGAGGACCGCCTGCGCAACGCCCTGGAGCGCGCGCGGCGCAACGGCACCCGGGTGGCGCTGGTGTTTATCGACCTCGATGGATTCAAGGCGATCAACGATACCCACGGCCATGCTGCCGGCGACCAGGTGCTGGTCACCACCGCATTGCGCTTGAAAGGGGCGTTGCGTGAATCAGACAGCGTGGCCCGGGTGGGCGGCGACGAATTCGTGGTGATTCTCGAAGGGCTGACGCTGGAGCAACCGCTGGAAGAGGAAGCCCAGGGCATCGCGCAGAAGATCCTCGCCGCGCTGGCTGCACCGCTCAGCATCGGCCAACAGCAGCAATGCATCGGCGCCAGCCTGGGTATCGCGGTGTTCCCGGATCACGCGCCGAGCATGGACCGGCTCATTCATATCGCCGACCTGGCGATGTACGAAGCCAAGCGCAGCGGCGAGAACCAGTATCGTCTGGGCAGCGACACGCCCCCACGCACCAGCACTGAATAGCGCCAGCTCTTGGCGCTTAGCTGAGGGTCGTGCTGGAGCGGCGAATGATCTTGATCGAATGGGTCAGCGCCGGCTTGCGCGTCACACTGATGGCCCGACGGGTCACCGTGTCGATGGTGATGTTCCAGAAGCCACTGTTGGGCACGGTGATCTTCGCCGGGAACTTGTCGAACGCGCCGCCGTGGTAGGCATGGCGCCCGCCATTCTTGAAGCTGCGAAAATTCGCATCGCTCATCAGGCGGATATTGCAGGGCTGCGAGCACTGGATGACGACAATGTCGTCTTCGTTCAGGTGTTCGCGCTGGTGGATGAATTTCATGCGTTGGGGTCCTGAGGGTGAAGCGGAGCGCGCGACGATATCACGCGCACGCGTTACAGGCAGGTTCTGGCGATGGAACGCTACCACCCGGCAACCTGTTAGGGCGCTGCTATGCTGGGTTGGATAAATCAACTACTAAGGGAAATCCATGCGTCATCTGCCAGTGCTCTCGCTCATATTACTCATCCTCACCGGCTGCGCCGGCCCTGGCTACTTCGAAGCGCTCCCCCCAAGCAGTCCAGACCAGGCCGTCGTCTATCTGTATCGCCCCAAGGCAGACAATCCTGGCACGCAGCCACTGCGTTTTTCCTATCCGGACGTGCTAATAGACGAACAGAGTGTCGGCACCCTGCAGTTCAACGCCTATCGCCGCGTCGAACTGGCGCCGGGCCTCCACACCCTGCGCATCACCGGCCTGACCCGCCAGGCCAAGTGGGAGCCGCGCGACATCAAGCAAAACTTCACCGTCGCGCCGGGCGAGATCAAGTACCTTAAACTCGATGTACGTTTCAACCTGAGCGAAATGCCTTTGGGTTCTTTCGGCCCCAGCTACCTGATCCACATCCGCCCCATGCGCCCCGACGACGCCGTCTACGAAATTCGCACTACTGAACCGCAAACCCCATGAAGCAAGGAGCTATCCATGAGCACAACGCGCATTCTCACCCTTTCGCTGGCCGTAGCCCTGATCGTCGGTTGCCAAAGCAACGACGAGCTGAACACTGCGTATGACCGCACCGAGGCCTACGCAGAAGGTGTCCCTGGTGGCGCGGTCGCCGAGACGGATGAGCTGCTGGCCAGCGTCACTGCCATCGACACGGCCAAGCGCAGCTTTACCCTCAAGGATGATCACGGTAACAGCCGCACCTTTCAGGCTCCTGCGGAGATGCACAACTTCGAGCAACTCAAGGTCGGCGACCGGGTTCGAGCCGTGGTCGCCCTGGAGCGCATCGTCTACCTGCGGCAACCAGGTGAAGAGGCAACGGACGGTGCCGCTGGCGTATTGGCTACCGCCCCGCTGGGCAGCAAGCCCGGCATGCTGGTAGCCGACACCGTCGAGATCACCGCAGTGATCAAGGCCATGGATAGCAAACTGCGCACTGCCACCCTACAACTCCCCGACGGCAGCGAACGTACCGTCAACGTCCGCCCTGATGTCGTCATGAAAACCGAGTACCTCGGTCGTGAAGTGGTGCTGCGCATGACCTCCGCCTTCGCCGTCAGTGTCGTTCCGCAGTGACGACGAGGGAGTAACTCGGTAACGGGAGCCACCAATACCACCCCGCAGAGACGCAACTGCGGGGCAGTCCAACCAACAAGTTGGAGGGAGAGCAATTCTCCCCCCGACTACAAACGGAACAGCCGAATTCAGGCATCGGTGCATCTGTATAAAGCTCATCGCGCACTCCAGCCCCCGCAAATCACAACACGACGACAACGCCGGGAGACGCCCGCATGAAACCGCGCATCAGCATGATCACTCTGGGCGTCGATGACCTTGAGCGCGCCCTGCGCTTCTACCGCGATGGCCTGGGTCTGCACAGCGAAGGGATTGTGGGCACAGAGTTCGAGTACGGTGCCGTGGCCTTCTTCGACCTGCAGAGCGGCCTGAAACTGGCGCTCTGGCCCCGCGCGAGCATCGCCCATGACAGTGGCCTGCCGTTGCAGCGCCCCGCCGCCACCGAACTGACCCTGGGCCACAATGTTGCCAGCAAGGCCGAGGTCGACCAGGTCATGGCTCAGGCGCAGCAGGCCGGCGCGGTGCTGGTCAAACCGGCGCATGAGACGTTCTGGGGTGGCTACGCCGGCTATTTCCAGGACCCCGACGGGCACCTTTGGGAAGTCGCCTGGAACCCAGAATTCGTACCCGACGAATCCTGAGCCGCAACCTCATCAGGCCTCGGCGAGGCCCTTCTCGTAATCCTTGAAATACTGCGTGGCCAGCTCGACCTTCTGCTTCTCGCTGAGCAGCTTGCCGGCCATCTGGAAGAATTTCTGCTCCTCTTCCTTGAGATGGTGGAAGACCTTTTCCTCCAGCTTCTTGGCCATCGCCAGCCAGGCCGGACTGGAGCGTTCCAGCTCGTCGAGCTGCTCGATCATTTCGTCCAGCTCATGATGTTCGGCGATGGCATGGCGCGACAGATCCACCCCGTTGTCGTATTCCAGCAAGGGGCTGTAGAAATACCGTTCCTCGGCCCGCTCGTGAGCCTGCAGTTCGGCCTTGAGCTGCTTGTAGGCCGCATCGCGCTCCGGCGTATCACCGCTGGTGGCGATCACCGCCTGGGCATACTCACGCTGCTTCTCGTGGCTCTCGCGCAGGGCTTCGAAAATATTCATCGTCACTCCTTATCAGGCGAATCATGGCCACCAGCCCCAACCGACAGGCACGGGGCTGGCCAAGCCTCACCCACAGCAGACCCACGCCCGCGTGACAGGGTTCAGGCCTTTTGTGCCGCCGGGCGGCGTGGTTTCACCTTTGGCCCGGTGGTAGGATTCGCGCCCCATGCGTATTCCCGAGATTCACCAGCGCCTCGCCGACCTCGGCGCCCTGCCTGCCCACAGTGGTCGGGTGGTACGCGCCTGGCTGCAAGGCAAGCCGCTGAACACCGGCACTCGCCGCCAGCATACCGATAACTTCCTGCCACTCTCCGTGCGCAACGGGCTGCCGCAACTGAGCGACGACCTCGACAACCTGGTTCGCCTGCGCTCCGAGCACCCCGCCAGCGATGGTTCGGCGCGCCTGCTGGTGGAGCTGAGCGACGGCCAGATGATCGAAAGCGTGCTGCTGCCGCGCGGCGGCCTGTGCGTCTCCAGCCAGGTCGGTTGCGCAGTGGGTTGCGTGTTCTGCCAGACCGGCAAGAGTGGCCTGCTACGCCAGGTAGGCAGCGCCGAGATCGTCGCCCAGGTCGCCCTGGCGCGGCGCTTTCGCCCAGTGAAGAAAGTGGTGTTCATGGGCATGGGCGAGCCGGCGCACAACCTCGACAACGTGCTCGAAGCCATCGACCTGCTCGGCACCGAGGGCGGTGTCGGCCACAAGAACCTGGTGTTCTCCACAGTCGGCGACCCACGGGTGTTCGAGCGCCTGCCGCAGCAGAAGATCAAACCGGCACTGGCCCTGTCGCTGCACACCAGCAACGCCGAGCTGCGCCAGCAATTGCTGCCGCGCGCGCCGCGCATCGACCCGGAAGAGCTGATGGAACTGGGCGAGGCCTACGCCCGCGCCGTCGACTACCCGATCCAGTACCAGTGGACGCTGCTCAAGGGCATCAACGACAGCCAGGAAGAGATGGACGCCATCCTGCGTCTGTTCAAGGGCAAGTACGCGGTGCTCAACCTGATCCCCTACAACAGCCTGGAAGCCGACGAGTTCCAGCGCCCGGACGGCGACCGCATCGTGCAGATGGTGCGCTACCTGCACAGCCGTGGCGTGCTGACCAAGGTCCGCAACTCCGCAGGTCAGGATATCGACGGCGGCTGCGGCCAGTTGCGCGCCCGGGCCGTGGATATCGTCAACACCCAGCGCCTGCGCCGCCCGCCGAACTGACCCCGAGGGTGCTACCCTCGCCGCCTTGATGATCCAGGCCCTACCCTCCATGCAAACACTCGAACAATTGCGCCGTGGCGAACTGGCTGGTTGCCAGCGTCTCGACCTGAGCGCCGAGCTGCACGAATTCCCCGCGGAAATTTTCGACCTGGCCGACAGCCTGGAAGTGCTCAACCTATCCGGCAACCAGCTCAGCCAGCTGCCAGCCGACCTGCCGCGCCTGCGTAAACTGCGCGTGCTGTTCTGCTCGGACAACCCGTTTACCGCCGTGCCGGAAGTCCTCGGAGATTGCCCGCACCTGGAGATGGTCGGTTTCAAGGCCAACCGCCTGCGCCACCTGCCCGCCGACGCCCTGCCCGCCCAATTGCGCTGGCTGATTCTTACCGACAACCAGTTGCAGAGCGTGCCCAACGAGCTGGGTGACTGCTCGCGCCTGCAGAAACTGATGCTCGCTGGCAATCAGTTGGCGGAGCTGCCCACGAGCCTGGCCGCCTGCCACAACCTGGAGCTGCTGCGCATTGCCGCCAACCGCCTGCAGGCCCTGCCGAGCTGGCTACAGGAGTTGCCGCGCCTGAGCTGGCTGGCCTTCGCCGGCAACCCGATCAGCGATGCCAGTGAAGCCGCTGCCCTGGCGCGACATCCCGTGCCTGCCATCGCCCGAAGCGAAATCAGCCTCGGCGCCATACTTGGCCAAGGCGCTTCCGGAGTCATCCATCGCGCCGACTGGCAACGCCCGGGGCAGCCAGCACACGCCATGGCCGCCAAGCTATTCAAGGGCGCGCTGACCAGTGATGGCCTGCCCCACAGCGAAATGGCCGCCTGCCTGGCCGCCGGCGAACACCCGCACCTGATCCGCGTGGCCGGCCCCTTGGCCGAACAGGCCGATACGCCGGCGGGCCTGCTGCTGGAACTGATCGACCCCGCCTACCGCGTGCTGGCCGGCCCGCCATCGTTGGCCAGCTGCACCCGTGATGTGTATGCCGACGCGCGCCGCTTCGACCTCGACGAGGCACTGCGCATTGCCCACGGCGTAGCTTCGGCCGTGGCGCACCTGCACGCGCAGGGCATTCTGCATGGCGACCTGTACGCACATAACCTGCTGGTCAATGAGGCCGGGCACTGCCTGCTGGGGGATTTTGGCGCGGCGTCGTTCTTCGACCCTCAAGGCCCGCAGGCCAAGGCCCTGCAGCAGATCGAGGCCCGCGCCTTCGGCTGTTTGCTGGAAGAACTGCTGCAACGCTGCCCGGCCGATCAGCGCCCCACGCAACAGGCGGCGCTGTGGCAACTGCAGACCGCCTGCAGCGCGCGCACTGCCAGCGAGCGACCGCTGTTCGCCGAGATCGCCGCGCAACTGGCGGGCTGAATCAGCCCAGGGCGGTGTCGAGGAACATCATCACCGCGAAACCACCCATCAGGCCTAGGGTCGCCGGGGTCTGGTGGCCGTTGCGGTGGGTTTCCGGAATGATCTCGTGGGATACCACGAACAGCATCGCTCCGGCCGCCAGGCCCAGGCTGATTGGGTAGGCGATGGCATAGCCACTGGACATACCGAGGCCGATCACCGCACCGATGGGTTCCATCAGCCCGGTCGCCACCGCGATCAGCGATGCCTTCAGCGCCGACAACCCGGTGCTGCGCAGGGCCATGGCCACGGCCAGGCCTTCGGGAATGTCCTGGATCGAAATAGCACTGGCCAGCGGGATGCCCACGCTGAAATCCCCGGCGGCGAAGCCAACGCCGATGGCCATGCCTTCCGGCAGGTTGTGCAGGGTGATGGCGAAGACGAACAACCACACGCGATTGATCCGCTCGCAGTCCGGGCCGCAGGGGCCGGTGCTCTCGTGCTCGTGCGGGGTGAAACGGTCCAGGCCGAGCATCAGAAGCGCGCCCAGGGTCAGCCCGAGCACTACCGTGCCGGCGCCGAGAAAGCTATTACCCGTCAGCGTCTTGGCCGCATCCAGCCCCGGCAGGATCAGCGAGAAGGCGCTGGCAGCGAGCATCATCCCCGCGGCAAAGCCGAGCATGATGTCCTGGGTGCGGGTGGTGATATGGCGCAGGCCGAGGGCCAGCAAGGCGCCAAATGCAGTAGCGGCGAACCCCGCACTGCCACCGTACACGGCGTAGCGCAGACGCTCGGCATCCGGCCCGGAAAAGGCGTTCAGCCCGCTGCTGACCAGCAGCCAGGCTACCGCCAGCAGGGAAATGACCAGGCCCAGGGTAATTCCGGGGTTGCTGCGCGCCTGGGCCAGCCAGGCGGCGCGAAAACTGTCGGCGTGTGGGTGAGCCGTTTCCATGCTGTCACTTCCCTGCAGTCGAAGGCCCGACTATCCGCCGGCCACCGCCTCGGCACAAGCACAGGCAGCCCAGAAACACCAAGGCCCGCGATGGCGGGCCTTGGTCATGTACGGGAAGCGTGTTGGCGAACTCAGGTGCCGCTTTTCACTTTGCTCCAGATACGCGTGCGTACGCGGTCGATCTTCAACGGCATGGCTTCCAGGGCATACAGCTTGGTCATCACTTCCTGCGGCGGGTAGACCTTGTTGTCGGCCTTGAGCGCCGGATCGACCAGGGCATCGGCCTTGGCGTTACCGTTGGCGTAGTGCACGTGGTTGCTGATGCCGGCCATCACTTCGGGCTGCAGCAGGTAGTTCATGAAGGCGTAGGCCTGGGCCTCATTCGGGGCATCGACCGGCATGGTGACCATGTCGAACCACATCGGCGCGCCTTCCTTGGGAATCACGTAGTCGATCTTCACCCCATTGCCGGCTTCGCTGGCGCGGCTGGCGGCCTGCATGATGTCGCCGGAGAAGCCCACCGCCAGGCAGATGTCGCCGTTGGCCAGGTCACCGACGTACTTCGAGGAGTGGAAATAACGCACGTTCTTGCGCATCTCCATCAGCAACGCCTCGGCCTTCTTGTAGTCCTCCAGGTTCTGGCTGTGATGCGGCAGGCCCAGCTGGTGCAGGGCGATCGGCAGCATTTCCGGGCCGTTGTCGAGGATCGCCACGCCGCACTTGGCCAGCTTGGCCATGTTTTCCGGCTTGAAGATCACATCCCAGGAATCCACGGCCACGCCCTCGCCGAGTACGGCCTTGACCTTGTCGACGTTGTAGCCGATGCCGGTGGTGCCCCACAGGTACGGGAAGCCGTGTTGGTTGCCCGGATCGTTGGTTTCCAGGGCCTTCATCAGCACCGGGTTGAGGTTGCCCCAGTTGCTCAGCTTGCTGCGGTCGAGCTGCTTCAGCGCACCACCCTGGATCTGCCGGGCCATGAAGTGGTTGGAAGGAAACACCACGTCGTAACCGGAGCGTCCCGCCATCAGCTTGGCATCGAGGGTTTCGTTGCTGTCGTAGACGTCGTACTGGGCAGCCAGACCGGACGCTTTCTCGAAGTTTTTCACCGTATCCGGCGCGATGTAGTCGGTCCAGTTGTAGATGTGTACGCCGTCTGCAGCCTGGCTGGCCGATGCCACCAGCATCAGCGGGATGATTTTCTTGAGCATGGATTACCTCATTGATTGTTCTTGTAGGCGAAAAGTCAAAGCAGTTTTAGAACCTGTTCAGGATCTCGCGAGCTAGAGCCAGACAAGGCGAAAATGGCCGAGGGAGCGGAGTTTACGAGCGGTAAATGAGCATCCCGAGGCCGTTTTCAACGCGGTATGGCAGACGCGCAGCAGATCCTGGGCTGGTTCTCAGAAGATCAGCACATAGGTTTTCCGCACGGTTTCTTGTATGTCCCACACGCCAGTGGTGTTGGCCGGCATCATCAGGGCATCGCCGGCGCGGATCTCGATGGGTTCGCCAACATCCGGGGTGAAGGTGCAGCGGCCGGCGATGAAGTGGCAGAACTCCTGCTGCACGATCTGCCGACGCCAGCGGCCTGGAGTGCATTCCCACACGCCGGCTTCCACGCCATCGTCACGCTCGACGCTGGTCGTCGAAGTCACGGCCACCGGCTCGCTGAGCGGCACGGCAACCGGGTTGGACTCTTCCAGCAGCAAGCTGGCGGTGTTCTTGAAATGGCTGATGGTCATCGGTGCTCTCCAGAAAATAAGCGAATGGCGCGGCGGCTGGCCGGCCAGCAATCAGTGCATGAAGCCTTCCATGAAACCCGCCACGCTCTGCGCCAGACGGCGGCGCCAGGGCGCGCTGTGCGGGTCGGCGAGAACGCGGTCTTCATGGACGAAACTGCGGATGATGGCGTTGTAGCCCAGCCAGCGGCAGGGCTCCGGCTCCCAGGTCGGCAAGCGGCCCAGCGGGCTATCGCTCATGACCCAGGGCTGGCGAGTGAGCAGGCTATCCTGGCCGAGGATCAGGTCCGCCAGGGTGCGCCCGCCGAGGTTGCTGGCCCCCACGCCTTCGCCGCCGTAACCGCCGGACAGGGCGATACCGTTCTTGCGGTCGCGCAGCATGTGCGGCTGGAAGCGCCGGCCCATACCCAGGTTGCCGCCCCAGGAATGGGTCAGGCGGACCTTGCGCAATTGCGGGAAGAGCTCGCCGAACAGGTAGCGACGCAGCTCCTGCTCGCCCTCGGTGAGGTTGAAGTCGGTGCGCAGCTGGCCGCCGAAGCGGTAGCCGCCACGGGCGCCGAATACCAGGCGATCATCCGCCGTGCGCTGGCCGTAGGTGACTTGGCGGCTGGATTCGCTGAAGGCCTGGCCACGGTCCAGGCCGATCTGCGCCCAGATGTCGGCCGGCAATGGCTCGGTAGCCACCAGCAGGCTCTGCACCGGCAGTTGGTGGCGCCCCAGCGGCGGCAGGCTGGCGGCATAGCCTTCGACCGCCGGTACCACCCAGTCGGCGCGTACGCTGCCGTGCGCGGTACGCACCTGGCCCGGCTGCCAGTCGATTACACGGCTTTGCTCGTATATCTCCACACCCAGCGCCTCGACGGCACGGGCCAGGCCGCGCACCAGTTTGGCCGGCTGGATGGTCGCGCAATGGGGGGTGTAGATGGCGCCGTAAGCATTGGCCACGCGCAGTTGCTGGGCCAGCTCGCTGGGGCTTAGCCAGCGGTAGTCCTGTTCGCTCAGGCCTTCGGCGTGCAGCTCACGCAGCCATTCGCGCTGACGCACCTCCTGCTCCGGATAACGCGCGGCGCAGTACAGCACGCCAGCCTTGCGGTAATCGCAGTCGATGCCTTCGCGCTGCAACACCGCGCCGACCTCATCTGGAATGCCATGCAGCAGGTCAAAACCGGCCTTGCGCTGTTCGGCCGGCAAACCGCCGAGTAAACGGTCTTCACCGAGCAGATTGCCCATCAGCCAGCCGCCATTGCGCCCGGAAGCGCCGAAACCGGCGATCTCTGCCTCGAGAATCACCACGCGCAACTGCGGCGCCTGGCGCTTGAGGTAATAGGCGGTCCACAGCCCCGTGTAGCCGGCGCCGATGATCGCCACGTCGGCCTGCAACTCGGCGCCCAGGGCAGGACGCGGGTCGAGGGGCTCGTCGAGCTGATCCATCCACAGGCTGATGGTGCGCCAGTCGCTCATTGCATGCTCCGAAAACGGGGGATGCGCAGAGACTAGTCAGTCGCTTCAGGGCTTGTCTTGTGTGCGTGCCCGCAAGGAAATCTGTTTGAGGTAGGCCTTGGGCGATAGCCCCGTGTGGCGCCGGAAGCAGTTGTAGAAAGCCGACAGCGAGTTGAAACCAGCGGCGAACGCCAGTTCGTCGACCCGCTTGAGGTCACTGCCCGCCTCCAGGCCATCGAGCAGGTGCTGCAGACGCGCCTGGTTCACATAGCGATAGAAGCTCTGCCCCAGCACCTGGTTGAGCAGATGGGAAATCTGGTTGCGGCTGTAGCCGGTAGCCGCTGCCACCTGCTGCAGGTCGAGTTCGGGGTCGAGGAAGGGTTTATGGCGCTGGAAGTAATCCTGCAGGTCCTGCGCCAGCAGGCCGAGCTGGCGGGCGGACAGCCCCAGGCGGCTGATCGCCGGGCGCGACGTGCCACCTTCGCTGGCGGGGCGATCTTCGCGCAGCAGGGTGGCGTATTCGTTGATCCGCCAGATCAGCCCGTCACGCACGGTAATCGCCTCGCCGGTGCGAAACGCCACCAGGCCATCGCCGCCCTGCAGGCTGATGCGGTACTGGATGAACGCCGTGTGGCCGTCGATGCGGATGCGATCGACATGTTCCAGCGACTCTTCCGGCAGGCGCGGCAGGCTGCTCTGCACGTAATCGCGCAGTTCGGCCAGGCGCATGGTGCGCTGCTGGAAGAAGTCGTTGTACTCGATATCCGCATGGTAGAGCGCCATCACCGCCTCAAGGTCGCGGTATTTCCAACTGAGGTGATAGCGCAGCACCGTTTCGCGGGTGCGTTCGGTCTGTTCGGAATCGTCGGGGAATTCGCCGTCGCTCATGCCTGGCTCGCTTGCAGTAAGCCGCCAGCTTGCCCGACTGCCGACAACCGCTCAATGCCGAACGTCGCGGGCGTCAGCCAGCAAACAGGCGGATACGCGCAGCCTGGGCCAGCACGGCAGAAGGCTTGAGGCCGATGATGGTGCGAAAGGTATGGCTGAAGTGCGCCGAGTCGGTAAAGCCGGCGGCCACCGCGGCCTCAGTCAGGCTCATGCCGCGCGCCACGCCGACGGTGGTGACGAACAGGCGGTGCCACTTGCGGTAGCGACGAATTGGGATGCCGATCTTCTGGCGGAACAGCTGGGTCAGGCGCGGCACCGACAGGCCTATCTGTGCGGCCAGCACCTCGATCGACTGGTTGCTTGAGACATCCGCCTTGATCAGCTCCACCGCACGGACGATGCGTGGATCGAAGGAGAAACCCTCGGGCTTGCACTGCTGCGGGTTGATCAGCTCATCCAGCCAGGCCCAGATCTGCGCCGGCTCGGCAACGCTGCGGTGCAGCTCGTCGAAACGCTGGCGGTAGCGCTCCTCGTCCTGCAGATCGCTGAACAGCCCGCCACGATGGTTGCCCATGCGGGGCGCCAGCAAGGCGAAGTCCTCGCCGAACACGTCCAGATAACACAGCGCAATGCGTGAGCCGCAGGTGTCCACCTGCAGGTCGAGGCCCGCCGGCAGCAACGCACTCGAGCAGCTCTGCTCGACGCCCTGGCTGCGCAAGGACATCGGCCCATCCAGGCTGACCAGCAGCATGGCCGCGGCCTGCGAGAGCTGCAGCGGCTCGGCGAACGGGCTCAGGTAGAAGGTTCGCTTATCCCACAGGTAGAGCAGGATCGGGGCGTCAGTCGGCTGCATAGGCCTCCCGTTTTGCCACTCGCCCGAGGCGGCGGCTTTTGTTGTTTTTGTGCGCGGAGGCTTATCACAAGCGCTGCTGGCAGGCCTAACCAGCGCGCCACTAACGTGACACAAATCACGTTTTATTGGGCGCCATTCACGCGATTTCATCAGTTCGTACAAGTGCAGCCCAGTACACAGGTGTTCTGATGGCCGCCACTTCGCTGCTGTGTGCGGAGCTACAAAAACAAAAAACGAACACAGGAATCATCATGAAAAAGCTGCTCGTACCAGCACTGGCCGCCCTCGGCCTGTGCGCTGCACTCCCCTCCTTCGCCGCCGGCACCCAGGCGCAAACCAAGAACCCGATCGTCCTGGTTCCCGGGATTTTCGCCTTCGACACCCTCGCCGGTGTCGACTACTGGCACCAGATCCCCAGCGCCCTGCAGAACCAGGGCGCCAAGGTCTATGTACCGAAGATCAACGCTTTCGACAGCTCAGCCAAGCGCGGTGAAGCGCTGATCAGCCAACTCGAACAGATCCGCGCGGCCTCCGGCGGCAGCGTGAAGAAGTTCAACCTGATCGGTCACAGCCAGGGCGGGATCACCGCGCGTTACGTGATGAACACCCGCCCGGACCTGGTGGCGTCGGTCACCACCCTGCACACCCCGCACAAGGGCTCGCCCCTGGCAGACGTGGCCACCGGCGTAGCGCCGGCCGGCACCTTGCGCGGGGTCGCCTTCGATGTGTTCGCCAACGCGGTGGGTGACCTGGTCAACCTGCTGTCGAACAACAAGAAGAGCCAGGCGGATATCCGCGCCATGCTCGCTGAGTTCAACAAGAACGGCGCCGCGGCCAACAACACCAAGTTCCCAACCGGCATCCCCACCAGCGCCTGCGGTGAAGGCCCGGAAACCGCCACCATTGCCGGCAACAGCGTGCGCATGTACTCCTGGAGCGGTACCTGGCAGCTGACCAATGTGCTGGACGTCTCCGACCCCTTGTTCAACACCACCGCGCTGGCCATCAGCGAGGCCAACGATGGCGTCACCGGGCGCTGCTCCAGCCACTTCGGCAAGGTGATCAAGGACAACTACATCATGAACCACCTGGACGCGAACAATCAGGTCCTGGGCCTGGTGTCATTGTTCGAGACCAACCCCAAGACGCTCTACACGAACCAGGCCAATCGCCTGAAAAACCTCGGCCTCTGACCCGACAACGCACCTGGCTGCCAACAGCCAGGTGCGCCACAGGAGCGTTCATGTCCGGCAAACTCATCGCCGCCACCCTGGCCATCCTCAGCCTTGGCGGACTTTGCGTCACCACCGTCCTACTGCTCGACCCCGAACCCGCCAGCGCCCCAACCGTGGACGCCAGCCCCGCCATACCCGCCAGCCCTGCCGACAGCCGTACGGCCCAAGCGATCACGCTCAACCGTAGCCTGCGCCAGACACCTGCCACCGAACTGGCTGATCCCGGCCCGCTGCCCACGTCACTGCAAGGCACCCGGCACGACGTGCAACTGCACCAGGACAATAACGGCCAACTACGCATCGAAGACGGGCTGCTACGGCTGTTCGACTTTTACCTGGCCGGCCTGGAAGAGGAAGGTATCGACCCCGTACTCACGCGCATCCACCGCGACCTGGCCGCGCAACTGCAAGGCCAGGCCTTGGAACAGGCACGCGACCTGCTGCAACGCTATGTGGACTACCGCATCGCCCTGCAAGACCTGCCGCCTGGCGACAGCACCCTGGAGGCCAGCGCTCTGCGCCAGCGCCTGGACGGCCTGAATGCCCTGCGTCAGCAGCACTTCTCGGCAGAGGAAAACCAGGTGTTCTTCGCCCGCGAGAATGCCGAGAACGACTACATGGTGCAGCGCCTGGCGCTCAGTCAGCAGGCAGGACTGAGCAACGAACAGCGCCAGCAGGCAATCACCGAGCTGGATGCACAGTTGCCCGATGAGCTGCGTGAGGAACGCGCCAACGCCAGCCGCGCCGGCGAGCTGTACAGCACCACCGCCGCCATGCAGGCACAAGGCGCCAGCGCGGAGGAGATTCGCCGAGTTCGTGAACAGGAATTAGGCAGCGAAGCGGCGGACCGCCTCGCCGAGCTGGATCAGCAGCATGCTGCCTGGCAGCAACGCCTCACGGACTATGCCGCAGAGCGCAATCGCCTGCGCGCCGCCGGGCTGAGTCCAGGCGAGCTGAACAGCGCCATCAGCGAGTTGCAGGCCAGCCGCTTCGACGAGCTGGAGCGTATGCGGGTGCAGGCTCTGGATGCCGAGCTTTAGTCCAGCCAGGCCTCCTACCAGTCAGCGACTAGACTGCAGGCAGGAGGTGCCCATGACCGATCAACAGGATGACAAGCCGCTGAGTTTTGGCCAGATGCTGCAAAGCGTGCTGGCGGCGGCCTTTGGTGTGCAAAGCGGCAAGAACCGCTCGCGCGATTTCTCCCGCGGCAAGCCCAGCCACTTTCTGATCATCGGCGTGCTGTTCACCTCGGTATTCGTGGTGACACTGATTGCGCTGGTCAAGCTGGTGCTGTACCTGGCCGGAGTCTGACTCAGCGCAGCAAGCTGTCGACGGAACAGCTGTAACGCTGCATGCGTGGCCGGGTAACCGCACTGAAGCTGCGGAAATTCAGGCTCTTGCCGCCATCACCGATATGCTGCGACAACTGTTTAGCCTCTCGCTCATCGAGCAGACGGAACAGCGGCGCCACCTGGTCCTTGCCCCCGCGCGCGGCGAAATCGAGCCCCGCAGCGTAGTCATGCAGCATGACCATGGCGCATCCGCCAAGAATGAAATGCCCACCGACCAGCGCACTGACACGGCCGTCGATACGCGCATCGAGGACGCGCGGTGAAGTGTTCAGCGCCGAATAGCGCAATGTGCGCCCCTGCTCCTGTGCTGCACGCATCACGCCGAAGGCCATCTCATCGTTCGCCGACCACACCAGGCTGACCTCCGGATAGCGCGGCAACAGCGCCTTGGCCTGCTCGTAGGCACGCTGTTCCTTCCATTCGCCATACACCATCTGCCGCAGGCGGATCTGCGGATGATCGGCTAGCGCCCGCCGCAAGCCCTCCTCGCGCAGGCTCGCCGACGGGGTCTGCTTGACGCCGGAGAACGCTACAACCTCGCCCCGCCCTTGCGGTGCCAGGCTGAACAGGGTGTGGGCCATCAGGTAGCCCGCTTCTTCGTCATTGGGGACCAGGCTGCCGATCCAGTTGGCGTATTTTTCACGGCTACCGCCGGCCAACGTCTGCTGTTCGGGCGTTAGGGTGCTGTGCAGGGCGAACAGCTTGATCCCGCTATCGGCGAACAGGCGCAGGATTTCCGGGCCGACATATTGCTCATTGGCGAAGACCAGGAAATCCGGTTTTTGCGGGGCCTGCAGCACATCGCGGGCGTTCTGCAGGATCTTGTGTGGGTCACGATCGCCGTAGACCACCTGCAACTGCATGCCCAGATCACCAGCCGCATCCTGCATATACGCCGAGTAATCGACCCAGAAGCGCTCGTGGGGAAACCCCGGGTTCAGGAAGACCACGGAAGTGGCTTGCGCAGAAAGGCTCACCAGAAACAGGAAGAACAGCAGGGAGGCACGCAACAAGGTATTCATCAATCATCGTTCACAGCAGTGTGCGCCAGAGTATACAGACCCAGGCATGGCACTCTGCCACCGCCCGACCAAAGCACCATGAAAAAGGCCAGCGCCGGGAATCCCGATGCTGGCCTCGTTGTCTCCACGCGAAATTATTGCTGGCTGACCCAGAACACTGCCGTAGCTACCGCAATCACAATCAGCATGAAGATGGCCCGGGCATCGACGATGCTGTCCTTGTCGTCCGCGTTGGTGTGGTCGGTCATGGCTTCCCCCTTTGTTGTGGTTATAAGTGGTTCGCCTCGTCAGTTAAGACCAGCCCCCGCAGAGCCTCAAGCCAAAAGCTGGGATTTGCCTGGTTTTTTAGTACTTTTCGTTTAGTGCATATACGCAAACATCACTTTTGCGCATAACCCTTAGCTGGTATCTTCCCCCGGCTCCGCCTGGAGTGCGCAGCCGTGCGCGTAAGAAGCCTTAGCTGTCTGATGAAGCAGTAGCCTGAACCACAGGATATATATGTACGTATACGACGAGTACGATCAACGGATTGTCGAGGACCGCGTCAAGCAGTTCCGCGACCAGACCCGCCGCTATCTGGCCGGCGAACTCTCCGGTGAAGAGTTCCGCCCCCTGCGCTTGCAGAATGGCCTGTATATCCAGCGCTTCGCGCCCATGCTGCGGGTTGCCGTGCCCTATGGCCTGATGTCTTCGGCCCAGGTGCGCATGATGGCCAAGATCGCTCGCGACTACGACAAGGGCTATGCGCATATCAGTACCCGGCAGAACGTGCAGTTCAACTGGCCGGAACTGGAAGACGTGCCGGACATCCTCGCCGAGCTGGCCACCGTGCAGATGCATGCGATCCAGACCAGCGGCAACTGCATCCGCAATACCACCACCGACCAGTTCGCTGGCGTGGCCAAGGACGAGCTGATCGACCCGCGCCCCTGGTGCGAGATCATTCGCCAGTGGTCGACCTTCCACCCGGAATTCACCCACCTGCCGCGCAAGTTCAAGATTGCCGTCAACGGCGCCGTGAGCGACCGTGCTGCCATCGAGGTGCATGACATCGGCCTGGAAGCGGTGAGCAACGAAGCCGGTGAGCTAGGCTTCCGCGTGTCCGTCGGCGGCGGCCTGGGCCGTACCCCGATCGTCGGTAGCTTCATCAATGAGTTCCTGCCGTGGCAGCACCTGCTCGGCTACCTCGACGCCATCCTGCGCGTGTACAACCGCTATGGCCGTCGCGACAACAAGTACAAGGCGCGCATCAAGATCCTGGTCAAGGCGCTGACCCCCGAGGTCTTCGCTGACAAGGTCAACGCCGAATGGGCCCACCTCAAGGATGGCCCGACCACCCTGACCGAGGCGGAAGTCGCGCGCGTCGCCGCTCATTTCGTCGACCCAGCCTATGTGGCCCTGGCCGACCAGGACAGCCAACTGGCCGCCCTCGATGCCGAGCACCCTGGCTTCGCCCGCTGGCGCCAGCGCAACACCTTCGCCCACAAGAAACCGGGCTACGTGGCCGTGACCCTGTCGCTGAAACCGACCGGCGTGGCCCCAGGCGATGTCACCGACAAGCAGCTCGACGTCATCGCCGACCTGGCCGACCGCTACAGCTTCGGTGAAGTGCGCAACAGCCATAACCAGAACATCATCCTCGCCGATGTCGAGCAGCAGCAGCTGTTCACCCTCTGGGGCGAGCTGCGCGAGCAGGGCTTCGCCACGCCGAACGTGGGCCTGCTGACCGACATCATCTGCTGCCCAGGCGGTGACTTCTGCTCGCTGGCCAACGCCAAGTCGATCCCGATCGCCGAGGCCATCCAGCGTCGCTTCGATGACCTCGACTACCTGTTCGACATCGGCAACCTCGACCTGAACATCTCAGGCTGCATGAACGCCTGCGGCCACCACCACGTGGGCCACATCGGCATCCTCGGCGTGGACAAGAAAGGCCAGGAGTTCTACCAGGTGTCCCTCGGCGGCAGCGCCGGGCGCGAGGCCAGCCTGGCGCAAATTCTCGGCCCATCCTTCGCCGAAGCGGAGATGGCCAACGTGATCGACAAGATCATCAAGGTCTACGTCGAGAAACGTACTGAAGAAGAAAGCTTCCTCGATACCTTCCGCCGTGTCGGCATCGATCCGTTCAAGGAGCGCGTTTATGCAGCGAATCATTAAGAACGACCAGGTCCTCGACGAAACCTGGACCCTGCTGCCCAAGGAAGCCACCCTCGACGAGCTGTCCAACTGCGGCGACCTGATCGTGCCGCTGGCCCTGTGGGTCGAGCATGCACATGCCCTCAAGGCCCGCGATGGCGGCCTGGGCGTGTGGCTGGATGCTGGCGAGGAGATCGAGGAGATCGTCGATCAACTGGACAACTTCCAGGTCATCGCCCTGAATTTCCCCGCCTTCACCGACGGGCGTCACTGCTCCACCGCCTACCTGCTGCGCAACCGCTACGGCTACACAGGCGAAGTGCGCGCCATCGGCGACGTGCTGCGCGACCAGCTGTTCTCCTACAAGCGGGTCGGCTTCGATGCGTTCGCCCTGCGTGCGGACAAAGACCCGTACGACGCGCTGAAGGCCTTCGAGGAGTTCTCCGAGGTCTACCAGGCCTCTAGCGACCAACCGCAGCCGCTGTTCCGCCGCCGCGCCTGATCGCCGCTCCACAGAAAAAGCCCCGCACTGCGGGGCTTTTTTATTCCAAGCCCGCCGTAGCCCGGATGTAATCCGGGAGCGGAGCCGCCTGCTTCCCGGATTACATCCGGGCTACTGAAAATGTCGCTTCTACGGGTTGGCGCGCACCGACTCCCACGCCACCTGCGCCAGCAGCTCGCGGCAATCGGCCAGTTGCGTGTGCGTACGCCCAGCCAGCCAGTTGCGGGCGAAGTCGTGAGTCGGACCTATGATCACCGACGCGAAACAATCCGCCGGCATGTCCTTGAACAGCCCCTGCTCGCGATAAGCAGAAAGCGCCTCGAAGATGCGCTGGAAGTGCTCGCGATTGGCCTCGCGCAGCAACTCCCCCTGCTCGCCGGCCTCGACCCGCCCGCGACTGTGCAGGACGAAACGCGCCCAATCCGGGTTAGCCACCACCCAATCGACGTAACTGGTCACCAGCAGCTTGACGCAGGCTTCAGCACTGTCAGTAGTGGCGAACCCCGCCTCCAGCAACGCCGCGTACTCCGCAGTGCCCGCCAGATACAGGGCGGCGATGATCCGCTCCTTGTTGCCGAAGTGGTGGTACAGGCTGCCGATGCTGGCCTCGGAACGATCGCGGATCATCTCGATGGTGGTGCCATCCACTCCAGCCTCGGTGAAGCAGGCCAGCGCAGCCTGGAGGATTTCATCTTTGCGTGAGCGGCGAGCCATGTTTTCCTCGGTCCTCGTCATTCTAGAATATTTTTCTAGAATTAAATTCTGTTATTCGTATACTGCCCTGGCGCGCACTCATCTTCAATCAGTAAACCGGCCAGGAGAAACCCATGAGCCAGATGTTACAGATGTTCCAGCAAGCCGGTCCGGCGCAGTTCAGCGCGATGATCGGCCAGGTAGCGCCCTACTTCGCCAGCATCGCCCCGCAGTTCGTCGAACTGCGTCCGGGTTATGCCGAAGTGACTTTCCCCAAGCGCCGCGAAGTGCTCAACCATATCGGTACTGTGCATGCGATTGCCCTGTGTAACGCCGCCGAACTGGCAGCCGGCACCATGACCGACGCATCGATTCCCAAGGGCTGCCGCTGGATTCCACGCGGCATGACCGTGGAATACCTGGCCAAGGCCGATGGCGACATCCGCGCCGTGGCTGATGGCAGCGCCATCGACTGGAGCCAGCTGGGCGATGTCACCGTGCCGGTGCAAGCGTTCGTCGGCGACAAGCCGGTGTTTCGTGCCGACATCACCATGTACGTCAGCCAGGCCTGAACGATCTGCCGCGTCATGTAGGGCGGGTGCAACCCGCGAGCCGGTTATACCCGCCCTACGCACCAGGTGCTCAAAACGAAAAGGCCCGGCAGTTGCCGGGCCTTTTCTGTCACACACAACTCAGCCGAGATTGACCAGCACCCGCCCGACCAGCTTGCCGGCGAGGATCTGCTCGATCGCCTTGGGCAACTGCTCCAGCGTAACTTCTTCGGCCAGGCTATCGAGATTGCCCAGCTTCCATTGCACGGACAACTTGTCCCACATGGAGGCCTTGACCACCAGCGGCAGCTCCACCGAATCCACCCCCAGCAGGTTCACGCCACGCAGGATGAACGGCATCACGCTGGCCTTGAAGCCGATGCCGGCGGTCAGGCCACAGCAGGCCACGCTGGCGCCGTAGCGCAGCGACTTGACCACGTTGAACAGGATATCGCCGCCGACCGTATCCACGGCGCCGCCCCAACGCTCCTTGAGCATTGCCTTGTCAGCCCCGTCCTGCAGGTCACTGCGCGGCACGATCTGCTGCGCACCGAGCTGGCGCAGGAACTCACCCTGCTCGGCCTTGCCGGTCGACGCTGCAACGCTGTAACCCAGGCGCGTCAGCAGCGCCACGGCAATGCTGCCGACACCACCGGTGGCACCGGTAACCAACACCTGCCCGGCAGCCGGCGTCAGCCCGGCCTGCTCCAGCTTGTCGATACACAGCGCCGCGGTCAGGCCAGCGGTGCCCAGCAGCATCGACTCACGCAGGGACAACCCCGCCGGGCGCTTGATCACCCAGGACGCCGGCACGCGAATGTACTGGCCATAGCCTCCGGAGGTGTTCATGCCGAGGTCGTAGCCGGTGACGATCACTTCATCACCTACCGCGAACTCGCCCACCGCCGACTCGGCTACCACACCGGCGGCATCGATGCCTGGCGTGTGCGGGTAGTTACGGGTCACCCCGCGATTGCCGCTGGCGGATAACGCATCCTTATAGTTGAGCGAGGAATACTGCACGCGAATCAGCACATCGCCAGCCGGCAACTCCGCCGTGTCACGCTCGACCACTCGCGAGACAAAAGCCTCACCTTCTGCGCTGACCAACAGCGCCTTGAACTGACTCATGGCAACTCCTCCTACCAGAAACGTTGTTGCTGCAGCCGGCTCCACCAGCTCAACAGCACGCGGTCAACGGCAACGCTGGCAGCCAGCCCGAATCGCTCCGGCAGGCTCTTGCGCTCCGCGTAATGCAGCTGGAACAAATCAGCTTCGCGCGCGCGCTCAGCCAGGTATTCGTCACTGGTCTTGAGCTCATCGACCAGTTGTTTGCCTTGCGCCGCCAGCCCCAGCCAGACTTCGCCCGTGGCGATCTCGTCGATCGACAGTTGCGGGCGGTATTGGCCGACGAAGTTCTTGAACAGCTCGTGGGTGGTCTCCAGGTCTTCCTGGAATTTCTCCCGGCCCTTGTCGGTGTTCTCGCCGAACACGGTCAGGGTGCGCTTGTACTCACCTGCGGTGAGCACCTCGAAGTCGATGTCGTGCTTCTTCAGCAGGCGATGCACGTTTGGCAACTGCGCCACCACGCCGATGGAGCCGAGGATGGCGAACGGTGCTGCCAGAATCTTCTCGCCGATGCAGGCCATCATGTAGCCGCCGCTGGCCGCCACCTTGTCCACGCAGACGGTCAACGGCACGCCAGCCTGGCGGATACGCGCCAGTTGCGACGAGGCCAGGCCATAGCCATGCACCATGCCGCCGCCGCTTTCCAGGCGTAGCACCACTTCGTCCTCGGCCGTGGCCATGCTCAGCAGTGCAGTCACTTCGTGGCGCAGGCTGTCGGTGGCGGATGCCTTGATGTCGCCGTCGAAATCCAGCACGAATACCCGTGTGCGCTTCTTGCCGGCCTTCTTCTCCTGCTTGGCCGCTTTGGCCTCGGCCTTGTGCTGAGCCTTCAGCTGCGCCTTGTCCAGCAGGGCCTGCTCGAGGCGCTCACGCAGCGCCTTGTAGAAGTCATTGAGCTTGTGCACTTCAAGGTGGCCACCGCTCTTGCCACGCCCCTTGCCACGCAGGGAGGCGAAGGCCACCAGCACGACGATCACCGCGACCACCAGGGTCAGCGTACGCAACAGGAACCCCGCATAATCCGCCAGAAACTCCACACATCCCCCTTGCTTGCCAGTTACCGAGCGGCCGTCCACGGCGCTCATCTGATTCAAGCATACCGAGCCACAGGGTCGGTCACCAGCCACAACGGCCGCGTGTCGGCCCGTTACAAGGATTCAAACAAGCGTATGTTTTTTCGTTGACAGCGGCCCGGCTCTGCCCATAACCTCGCGAAACTCCTAACCCGCCAGGATTGACGTGCCGACGTGGGCAGCATCTATCTGATACGACATGGCCAGGCCTCCTTTGGTGCAGACGACTACGACGTTCTGTCGCCAACCGGCATTCGCCAGGCTGAAATACTCGGTGAGCATCTGGGCCACCTCGGCCTGAGCTTCGACCGTTGCCTGGCCGGCACCCTGCGCCGTCAACAGCACACCGCCACCTCGGCCCTGCAACGCTGCGTTGCCGCCGGCCTACCGGCACCCGAGCTGGAAATCGACGCGGCCTTCAATGAATTCGATGCCGAAGCCGTCATTCGCGGCCTGATCCCGGCGATGCTGGCGGACGAGCCGGATGCCATGCGCATCCTGCGCAATCCCAAGGATGATCGCGCCGCTTTCCAGCACCTGTTCGCCCGCATCATCCGCCGCTGGATCACCGGCGAGTATGACCAACCGGGCCACGAAACCTGGCAAGGCTTCCTCGACAACGTGCGCGGCGGGCTTGAACGCCTGCTGGCCCAGACCGAGCGCCAACAGAACATCGCCATCTTCACGTCCGGCGGCACCATTACCGCGGCCATTCACCTGCTGACCGGTGTACCTGCGGATAAGGCCTTCGAACTCAACTGGCAAATCGTCAACACTTCGCTCAGCCGCCTGCACTTTCGCAACGGCGAAGCGACCCTGGCTTCCTTCAACAGCCGTGTGCATCTGGAGCTGTTGAAGGCACCGGAACTCATCACCTACCGCTGAGTCCGGCCCAATGCAGCTCTGCTGCAATAAAAACCTGAAAAAGGATCTATACCATGAGCGTTGCTGACATCGTCCAAACCATGCAATCCAAGTTCAACGCCAGCGCCGCTGCCGGCCTGGATCTGGTATTCCAGTTCAACATCGAAGACGGCGAGAACTACGCACTGATCGTCAAAGACGGCACCTGCAACGTGCAGCAAGGCGACAACCCGAACGCCAACGTCACCCTGATCATGGACAGCGCCACCCTGAAAGGCATCGCCACCGGCGAGACCGACGGCATGCAAGCCTTCATGGGCGGCAAACTGCGCGCCGAAGGCGACATGATGCTGGCCATGAAACTGGCCGAGCTGTTCCCGGTATAAGATTTTCCGGGCGCCTGCGCTAGCGAAAAACCGGAGTCTGCCGACTCCGGTTTTTTTTCGCCCCGGCAAAGCCTGCGCAGCTAATCAGGGCCCTTGATTGCACAGCAACACCCAGATCTATAACGGTGTGCTTTGCTTGTTAGGGCCTCATGGCAACATTAGATTAGCCAATAATTAGTGCCACCCATCATAAGTAGAAGGGATAAGCATGACGCTTACTGACCAGTCCACCGGCATCCGCGATGGCGAAGAGCTCGACTCTGCCATCATCGACCAGTACCTCAAGGCCCACATCCCTGGCCTGGTGGGTGAGCCACGCATCAGCCAGTTCCCGGGTGGCGCCTCCAACCTGACCTATCTGTTGGAATACCCGAATCAGGAGTTCGTCCTGCGCCGTCCGCCGTTTGGCCACAAGGCCAAGTCGGCCCACGACATGGGTCGCGAGTTTCGCATCCTCAATCAGCTCAACGATGGTTTTCCCTACTGCCCCAAGGCCTACGTGCACTGCACCGACGACTCGGTGATCGGCGCCGAGTTCTATGTGATGCAGCGGGTCAACGGCATCATCCTGCGCACCGACATGCCGGCCGAGCTGAACTTCAGCACCGAGCAGACGCGCGAGCTGTGCAAGAGCTTCATCGACAAACTGGTCGACCTGCACAACGTCGACTATCAGGCCTGCGGCCTGGCCGACCTGGGCAAGCCCGAAGGCTATGTGAAGCGCCAGATCGAAGGCTGGACCGACCGCTACGAAAAGGCCATGACGCCTGACGCCCCGACCTGGGAACCGGTCAAGGCCTGGCTGCGCGAGAA
Source organism: Aquipseudomonas ullengensis (assembly GCF_014174475.1). Taxonomy (GTDB): domain Bacteria; phylum Pseudomonadota; class Gammaproteobacteria; order Pseudomonadales; family Pseudomonadaceae; genus Aquipseudomonas; species Aquipseudomonas ullengensis. Next base: position 254,994 of record NZ_JACJUD010000007.1, on the reverse strand, counting down.
GATGCCGGCTGATCACCACAAGCCCAGCATCGTGCACAACGACTACCGCCTGGACAACGTGATCCTCGATCCGAACAACCCGGCGCAGATCATCGGCGTGCTGGACTGGGAACTGACCACCATCGGCGACCCGCTGATGGACCTGGGCAACACCCTCGCCTACTGGATCGACGCCACCGACCCGGCGCCGATGCAGCTGATGCGCCGCCAGCCGAGCAACGCGCCCGGCATGCTCAGCCGCCAGGAGTTCGTCGACTACTACGCCGCGCGTGCCGGCATCCAGATCGACAATTTCGACTTCTACTACACCTACGGCCTGTTCCGCCTGGCCGGCATCGTGCAGCAGATCTACTACCGCTTCTTCCACGGCCAGACCAAGGACAAGCGCTTCGCGCAGTTCATCATGATGAACAAGCTGCTGGAGCACGCAGCCCTGCAGGTCATCGGCAAATCCACTCTGTAACCCGGCTCAGACAAGGTAATAGCAATGTCCAAGACAAACCTGTTCGACCTCGACGGCAAGATCGCTTTCGTTTCCGGCGCCAGCCGCGGCATCGGTGAAGCCATCGCCAAACTGCTGGCCCAGCAAGGCGCTCATGTCATCGTCTCGAGCCGCAAGATCGACGACTGCCAGAAAGTCGCCGACGCCATCATCGCCGACGGCGGCAAAGCCACCGCCGTGGCCTGCCATATCGGCGAGATGGAGCAGATCAGCAACGTCTTCGCGACCATCCGCGAGCAGTTCGGCCGCCTCGACATCCTGGTCAACAACGCCGCTACCAACCCGCAGTTCTGCAACGTGCTGGACACCGACCTGGGCGCCTTCCAGAAGACCGTCGACGTCAACATCCGCGGCTACTACTTCATGTCCATCGAAGGCGGCAAGCTGATGAAGCAGAACGGTGGTGGCAGCATCATCAACGTTGCCTCGATCAACGGCGTTTCCCCGGGCGAGTTCCAGGGCATCTACTCGGTGACCAAGGCCGCCGTGATCAGCATGACCAAGGTCTTCGCCAAGGAATGCGCGCAGTTCGGCATCCGCTGCAACGCGCTGCTGCCAGGCCTGACCGACACCAAGTTCGCCTCGGCTCTGGTGAAGAACGACGCGATCCTCAACGTCGCCCTGCAACGCATCCCGCTCAAGCGCGTGGCCGAGCCGAGCGAAATGGCCGGCACCGTGCTGTACCTCGCCAGCGATGCGTCCAGCTACACCACTGGCGTGGCGCTCAACGTGGACGGCGGTTTCCTCTCCTGAGGCGCTGCCTCGGCGCAGAATCGCAGCCACAAAAAAGGGACCCTCGGGTCCCTTTTTCATTGCTTGGGTTTACTGCCAGTCTTTCAACGCCTGGTTGGCCGCCTGATTCATCGGCTGTGCCAGCAGGCCAGTGGGGCTCAGACTCACACTGAACATCGCACCATCGGCAATCGGCAGGTAAGTCACCCGTGCCGCCTGCGGATCGAAGAGGAACAGGTCATGCTGCCCCAGGCGCAACCAGCGCCACAGATCGATGCCGTAAGGGCTGGTAGCCAGGGTGACTTCGGCGTAACGGGCGCTTTCCTGTTGTTCGATGGCCAGGAAGCGGCCGGAAAGTTTCTCCAGGCGATAACCGGGTTGCAGGCCGATCAGCGCGGCCAAGCCCTTCCAGCGCAGCAGGCGGCCATCCAGTTGCCAGAGATCCCCCTCGAGAATGACTTCGCGCTCCTCGCCGCCTTCCTGCAGGTTGACCCGATACCGCTGCGGGCCATCGGCACTGAAGTTCAGAATCAGCAAAGGCTTGTCTTCCGGCAGAGTGCCGTAGCTCATCAGGTCATAGGCCACCACACCGACCAAGGCCGCCAGGCCAAGAAAAGCCAGGCCAAAGGTGCCGCGCAACCACCCGAGAAACCAACTGCGCGTTAGCAGAATGCGCGCCGCGATAAACAGCGCCAGAACTGCCAGAAGGCCAACAAACCAGGCCAGGCCGTCATACTGCATGAGTCGGATTCCTTCTCCATGAAATTGCCGGCATTATGCGCAGCAGCCCGGCAACCGGCCAGCCGCAGCCCTGCACAATTGAATCCACGTCGAGTTTTTTATGCCTTTTCCCTTTGAACTGGGCGTCGATCCCATCACGTTGGCGGTTCTTGCCCTGGTTGCCTTCACCGCCGGCTTCATCGACGCGATTGCCGGTGGCGGCGGCCTGCTGACCATTCCCGCCCTGCTTACCGCTGGCCTGCCGCCGCACCTGGTGCTGGGCACCAACAAGCTGTGCGCCACCTTCGGTTCGGCCACCGCCAGCTACACCTTCTACCGGCGCAAGCTGTTTGCCCCACGCCAATGGCGCAACGCGCTGATTGCCACGGCCATCGGCTCAGCGCTGGGCGCCATGCTAGCCCACTGGCTGCCGGCTGCCTGGCTCAATCAGATGCTGCCCGCCGTAGTGTTTGGCTGTGGCCTGTACCTGCTGTTCGGCAAGACCCCGGAAAACCAGGGCCCGCAAGACGCGCCCATCGTGACCGGGCGCCAGTGGCCGCAGGGCCTTGGTCTGGGTTTCTACGATGGTGTCGCCGGGCCCGGCACCGGTGCGTTCTGGACGGTCAGCACACTGCTGATGTACCCACTGGATCTGGTGCGGGCCAGCGGCGTGGCGCGCACGATGAACTTCGTCAGCAATGCCATGGCCCTGGCCGTATTCATCATCACCGGCCAGGTCGCTTGGCTACTGGGCATCTGCATGGGCCTGGCACTGATGGCCGGTGCCTACCTGGGCGCGCACACGGCCATACGCGGCGGTTCGAAGTTCATCCGCCCGGTGTTCATTCTGGTGGTGTTGGCATTGACTGCACGCCTGGCGTGGCAGCACTGGTTCAACAGCTGACTAGCGCGCCAGCTCAGGTTCCGGCCGGCCCAGGCGCCGTGCCAGATAGAGATCGATCAGGTAGCGGGCAATCGAACGCTGCATCGGCAACTGCGGCAACTCTTCGATGTGGAACCAGCGCGCGTCTTCGATTTCGTCAGCCTGCGGCACGATCTCACCGCTGACGTACTCGGCGTGAAAACCCAGCATCAGCGAGTGCGGGAACGGCCAGCCCTGGCTGCCCAGGTATTGCAGGTTGCCTACTTGCAGGCCGACCTCCTCAAGCACCTCACGCGCCACACACTCCTCCGCCGACTCGCCCGGTTCGACGAAGCCAGCCAGGGTGCTGTACATGCCTGGAGGAAAACGCTGCGAGCGCGCTAGAAGCACTTCGTCGCCACGGGTGATCAGCACGATCATGCTTGGCGAGATGCGCGCGTAACTGTGCAGACCGCACTGCGGGCAACGCATGCAACGCTCACGCGACACCTGCACGGTGGCCTGTCCACAACGCCCGCAGAAGCGATGCTGGTCATCCCAGGCGCCTATCTGCTCGGCAAACGAGAGCATACGAAACGTCGGGTAGTCGGCCTGCAGCATGAACTGGCGCAGGTTCTGCCAGAAGCAGCCCGGCAGCTCGGCCGGATGCCGCAGCTCCAGCAACCACACCGGCTCACCATCGAAATGGCCGAGACCATGCTCCGCAGCCACCGGCAGGTCCTGCCGTTTCAGCCATTCACGGGGGAACAGCACGCCATTGCCATCCGCCAGGAAACCTTGCGTGCTGCGCGCCAGCGCCCAGCCACCCGCCTGGTCATTGTCCAGGGGGGGCGTGGTCTGCCAGCCCGCAGGCATCAGGCAGCCACCGGCAAGCCCAGGGCGCGCACGCTTTCCTCGGCGAGGTCGAGCACGCTTGGGGTGGTTTCCGGACGCAGCACTGCACCCGCTTCAAGGTAGTACTCGAGGCTGCTCAGGGCGTCAGCGAGGGTTTCCAGCATCTGCTCGGACGGCATCTGCGGGGCCTCGATCATCCGCGTCAGGATGTAGTCGGCGCAGGCCCCGATCAGCCTGGCAGCACGCTCCTGGCCGAGGAACCAGAGCCCGCCACGCACGGCCTGCAGGCTGAATGGCACGTTGGCCAAGTGCAGCTTGTCGCCGTTCGATTCGAGGTAGGAGGTAATTGCCCGCTTGGCCAGGGCCAGTCCGCCCTGCGCCTCGTCGACCACGACGATGCGCGCTTCATTCAACTGGTGCGCGGCAAAGGCCTCGCCCTCATCGCCCGGCTGCATTGCCTGGGGCCGCGAATTGCGCTGTTCGCCACGTTCCAGGCTGGCGACCATGCTTTCGACGTAGAGCACGCCTTCGGCCAGCTTGTGCAGATCGGCGCTCTGCGCCGGGGTATTTTCGTCCCAGCTGGCCACCACCGGCAGCTGCACCTGCAGCGCATTGGCCGCCGAGCTGAGACCGACCATGCCGAGGGTCTTGGCCAGCTTGCCGAGCATCGCGTGCAGATTGCCGAAGCTGTCCGGCTGCGCGGTGCCGCGCTCGATCAGGTCGAGGGCGTCCTTGACGCTGGCCAGCTCCTCGCGAATCGCTGAGGACAGCGAACGCATCACGCCCTGCCCCGGCCCGGACAGGCGCTGGTATTCCTCATCGAGCAGGTGGTCGGTGAACGGCAGCGCCGTCAGGCCGAACACCTCACGCACATCGCTGGCGTACTGGCCCCGGCTGTCAGCCAGTGCGACCAGATACAACAATTCCTTGAGCAGGCTACGCGGCGCTTCATAGGCCGGATTGGCCAGCGCCTGTTTCAGCTCGCGATCCAGGCGGGAGAACAGCTGTTTGCGCGCCTTGCGCGTCAGCAACTGGCCGTCGAGCTGGGCCTCCACCGCCGCCGCACCGATCCAGTACAAGCGACCACGCGCTTCACTGGCAAACAGGCTGTCGAGACGAGCAAGGGCACGCAGCATCAGCTTGAGCCCGGCTTGCGGATTGTCTTCACGGATAAAACCGAGCAACCCGACCTGGTACATATGGCGCAGGCGCCGCGCATCGTCGGCGCTGACTGCCGCTGCATGGGGCACGCCCGCCGGGCGCGTCTGGTCTAGACGCACACTGAAGAAGAAACTCTCCGGCAACGGCGGCTGGGCACCGGCCAGACGCAGATCGTTGATCGCCGGCAACAACAGTTCCGGCATTTCCTGGCGATGGGCGTCGACGTTTTCCAGGTAGCGGCGCAGTACATACATGGCGCTGCTCAGCGCCGACAGCTGACCATCACGCTCCTCGCCCGCACCGGCCGGGATGTCGGTGGCCTGCTGCAGCACTTCCTGGGCCAGCAGCTCGGCACCGGCCAGTTCGATCAGGTTGAGGGTGCCGCGTACCTGATGCAGGCTTTCCACCGCCTGTTGCAGCAGGCTGCCGTTGTTCCGTTCGGCAATGAAGTGCTCGAGACTCTGTTCAGTCTCTTCCATGGTGGTGAACAGCTCGTCACGCACCAGGCTCAGGGATGTCGCTCCAGTGACCATAGGTCTACTGCACCTCGCTCGGCTGGTACTGCATCAATCGGCAAATTCGGCTTTTTGCTTGCTCATGTGCGCGGCCATGGCCACACGCAAATCAGCAGACTGCAACATCGCGGCATTCCAGTTCGCCACGTATTCCAGACCGTCGTCGACCCGATGATCACGCATGTAGCGGATCATGTGCTTGGTGCCACGAATGGCGATGGGGGATTTCTCGGCGATTTCGCCAGCCAGCGCGAGGACCCCGGCCAGCAGCTCGTCCTGGTTGGCATAGGTGCGGTTGACCAGGCCGATGCGCTGGGCTTCGCCGCCATCGATGGTGCGCCCGGTGTAGGCCAGCTCACGCATCATGCCGTCGCCGATGATGCGCGGCAGGCGTTGCAGGGTGCCAACGTCGGCGGCCATACCCATATCGATCTCCTTGATGGAGAACTGCGCATCGGCTGTGCTGTAGCGCATGTCGCACGCGGAGATCAGGTCGATGGCGCCGCCCAGGCAATAACCCTGGATAGCCGCCAGTACCGGTTTGCGGCAGTTGTCGACGGCATTGAAGGAGGCTTGCAGCTGGAGAATCTTGCGGCGCAGGCCTTCGGCATTTCTACCGACATCCTTGCCCAGCGCGCTGCCGGCCTGGGCCAGCAGCATCAGGTCGATGCCCGAGGAAAAGTGCTTGCCGGCACCGGAAAGCACCACCACACGGGCTTCGTCGGTGTCATCGACCCATTGGAAGATCTCGATGATTTCCGTCCAGAAGTCCGCGTTCATCGCATTGACCTTCTCCGGACGGTTGATCTGCACATGGGCGATTTTGTCGCTCAACTCGACGCGAAATGCTTTGTAGTCGGGCACGCAGATCATCCTCGAAGGCCAGGGCGCACAAGGCGCGCATAGAAATATTGTTATGGAATTAGCCGGCCAACTATAACAAGCATGCAACAAATGTCGATGCTGGCCACTGTGACGCAGAACACGCGGACAAAGCTAAGAGGATTTCTGACTATATCCGTTAAACTCTTGATCTCTTTGAAAGTGCACCGCAAAGCGGCTGTCTTATCTACGGGAAATATTCCATGCCTAGATCACTCGCCAGCGCCTTTGGCCAGAACTTCCTCGGCCATTCGCCACGCTGGTACAAACTGACCATCCTCGCCCTGCTGATCCTCAATCCGCTGATGCTGTGGATCGCCGGCCCCGTCGCGGCTGGCTGGCTCCTGGTCGGCGAGTTCATTTTCACCCTGGCCATGGCACTCAAATGCTACCCGCTGCAGCCCGGCGGCCTGCTGGTACTGCAAGCCCTGGTGCTCGGGCTGACCAGCCCGAAAGCGCTGTACGACGAACTGGCGCACAACTTCCCGGTGATCCTGCTGCTGATGTTCATGGTCGCCGGCATCTACTTCATGAAGGACCTGCTGCTGTTCCTGTTCGCCCGCCTGCTCCTTGGGGTGCGCTCGAAAGCCATTCTGTCCTTGCTGTTCTGCCTGCTCTCGGCGTTTCTCTCGGCCTTTCTCGATGCGCTGACGGTGACCGCAGTGATCATCAGCGCCGCCATCGGCTTCTATTCGGTGTACCACCGCGTGGCTTCGGGTGGCGGCGAGACCGCCAGCATCGACAGCGATCAGGCACTCAGCCACCTCGGTCGTGAAGAGCTGGAGCAGTTCCGCTCGTTCCTGCGCAGCCTGCTGATGCACGGTGCAGTGGGCACCGCCCTCGGCGGCGTCTGCACCCTGGTGGGCGAGCCGCAGAACCTGCTGATCGGCCATGAAATGGGCTGGAATTTCAGCACCTTCTTCCTGACCGTCGCGCCGGTATCGATGCCCGTGCTGGTCGCAGGCCTGATCACCTGTGTGCTGCTGGAAAAACTGCGCTGGTTTGGCTACGGCACCGAGTTGCCGCCGGCCGTTCGCCAGATTCTCGCCGACAGCGCCGCCGAAAACACCCGCAAGCGCACGCCGCAACAGCGCGCCGCCTTGCTGGTACAAGCACTGGCAGCGCTGCTGCTGATCATCGGCCTGGCCCTGCACATTGCCGAGGTCGGCTTGATCGGCCTGATGGTGATCGTGCTGATCACCGCCGTCACCGGCATCACCGAAGAACACCAGATTGGCCGCGCGTTCCAGGATGCCCTGCCCTTCACCGCGCTGCTGGTGGTGTTCTTCGCCGTGGTCGCGGTGATCCACGACCAGCAACTGTTCACCCCGCTGATCCAGGCCGTACTCAGCCTGCCCAGCGAGCAGCAGCCGGGCATGCTGTTCATCGCCAACGGCCTGCTCTCGGCAATCAGCGACAACGTGTTCGTCGCCACCATCTACATCACCGAGGTCAAACAGGCGTTCCTCGCCGGCAAGATGAGCCGCGAGCACTTCGAGCTGCTGGCGGTGGCGATCAACACCGGCACCAACCTGCCCAGCGTGGCGACACCAAACGGCCAGGCGGCCTTCCTGTTCCTGCTCACCTCCGCCGTCGCACCGCTGGTGCGCCTGTCCTACGGGCGGATGGTGTGGATGGCGCTGCCATATACGGTGGTCATGGGTGGTCTGGGCTGGTGGGGTGTGAGCCACTGGCTATAGAGACATCACGCTGTACCCGGTTGCGCCATTGGCGCCAGGTGTACAGCGGAATGCCCACCATCAACACCAGAAAGCCCCAGAACACCGCCTGCTCGCCCGTGCCGTAGAGCGCCCACATCGAGTAGATGAAGGCGCCGCAGCCGATCCACAGGATGCGCCCCTGCTCATGCCGACCGAACTCGCCGGGGCGCACCGCGAGCAATTGCAGCAACGCTGCGGCGCAGAACACGTAGGGCACCACGCCGGCCATGGTGCCGAGCAGGATGATCAGGTTGAACACCTCGACCAGATCGCCACGGCCATCCACCAGCACCAGCAAGGTCACCAGCACACCGGAAATCAGCAGGCCGTTGGCCGGAACCCCGTGCTTGTTGGTCTTGGCCAATGCCTCCGGCAACAGGCCGTCGCGCGCCGTGGCCATGGGAATCTGCCCCTGCAACAACACCCAGCCGTTCAGCGCCCCGAGGCAGGCCACCACCGCGCCGCCGGCGATGAAGTAGTAACCCCAATCGCCCAGCATGACCCGTGCAGCATCGGCGAACGGCGCCGTCGAGTGCGCCAGCACCGAGGGTGGCAACACACCCTGCACTGCCGTGATCGAGAGGATGTAGACCACCGCTGCCACTACCGTGCCGAACAGGGTCGCCCGTGGAATGGTACGGCGCGGGTCGCGCACATGTTCGGCCGGCACGGTGGCCGACTCCAGGCCGATGAACGACCACAGCGTCAGCGCCGCCGTGGTGGCTATCGCCTGGGCATAACCACCACCGGGTAACTCGGCGGGCTCGGGGATGCGCAGGTGCTCGGGATGAAAATAGAACCAACCCATTACGCCAACCAGCAGCAACGGCACCAGTTTGAGCGCAGTGAGAATGTTCTGTACCAGGCCGAAAGCCTTGATCCCGCGCAGATTGATCAGCGTGCACAGCCAGATCGCCGCAATCGCCGTAGTCACCATCAGCACCGGATCACGCAGGATGGGAAAGAACACCTGCAGATAGCCCACCAGCGTCACCGAGATCGCCGCATTGCCGATCCACGCCGCTTTCCAGTAGGTCCAGGCACACAGGTAACCGGCAAAGCCGCCGAACGCATCGCGCGTATAGGCATAAGGGCCGCCAGCCGCCGGATTGATTCGCGCCAAACGCGAGAACGTCAGCGCCAGCAGCACCGCGCCAGTGCTGGAGATCAGCCAGCCGATCAGGCTCAGCCCACCATAGGGCGCCAGGCTCGACGGCAGCAGAAACACCCCCGAGCCAACCATGTTGCCCACTACCAGTGCGGAACAGGTCCAGAAACCCATTTCGCCCTGCACTCCCTTTTCAGCAGGCGCCATGTACGTCTCCCCGACTGCAATTAAATTGCATACGTCCTAGCGAGCTAGAGCGAGATAAGGCAAAAGTGGCCGAGGGAGCGCAGTTTACGAAGTGTAAATGAGCATCCCGAGGCCATTTTTAACGCAATATCGCCGACGCGCAGCAGGTCGTGCTTACTCCTTGATGCAATCCACGGTATAGCAGGCGCCAGAGCCTGCGTCTTCACTCTGCAGGCCATGCACATCGGCATCGAAGCCTGGGAACTGGCTGTCGAAGGTGCGGGCGAACTGCAGGTAATCGATGATCGAGCGGGTTTCCGCCGTGAAGCGCTCGCCCGGCATGATCAATGGAATGCCCGGCGGATACGGCACCAGCATCACCGCAGCGATACGCCCTTCGAGCTGCTCGATCGGCACCGCCTCGACCTCGCCGCGCACCAGCTGGTTGTAGGCATCGGCCGGTTTGATCGCCACCTGCGGCAGCACCGTGTACATGCGTTTGAGCGCCTTGGCCGTGGCGTTTTCGCGGTAGCAGGCGTGCAACTGATCGCAAAGGTCGCGCAGGCCCATGCCGGCATAGCGCGCCGCGCCTTCGCGAGCCACGCTGGGCAGGGTTTCACTGAGCAGCACGTTGGCGTCGTACTGGCGCTTGAACTCCAGCAACTCGGTAAGCAAGGTGCTCCACTTGCCCTTGGTGATGCCCATGGAGAACAGCACCAGGAAGGAATACAGGCCGGTCTTCTCCACCACCAGACCGCGCTCCCAGAGGAACTTGCTGACCACCGCTGCCGGAATGCCCGACTCGGTCAGCTTGCCGTCAGCGGACAGCCCCGGCATCACCAGGGTGACCTTGATCGGGTCGAGCAACACGTAGTCCTCGGCGATATCGCCGAAGCCGTGCCAGTCGGCATTCGGCTGCAGCAGCCAGTCGGCGGTGTGCACGCTCTCGGCTTGGGCCGGCTGCCAGATACTGAACCACCAGTCGTCCGCTGCCAGGTTCTGCCGCAGGTTGGCCAGGGCACGGCGGAAGCTCAGCGCCTCGTCAAAGGTTTCCTGGATCAGCGAACGCCCGGCCGGCCCTTCCATCATCGCCGAGGCCACGTCCAGCGAGGCGATGATGCCGTACTGCGGCGAGGTGGAAATGTGCATCATGAAGGCTTCGTTGAAGCGATCACGATCCAACTGACGGGCGCCGCCGTCCTGCACATGGATCATCGACGCCTGGCTGAACGCCGCCAGCAGCTTGTGGGTGGAGTGAGTGGTGAACACCAGCGGAGTCTTCTCGCCGCACTCGGTGCCCATGCCGTAACGCCCGGCGTAGAACTCGTGGAACGCCGCATAGGCATACCAGGCCTCGTCGAAATGCAGCACCTCGACGCTGTCGGCCAGGGTGCGTTTGATCAGCTCGGCGTTGTAGCAGAGACCGTCGTAGGTGGAGTTGGTCACCACCGCCAGCTTGACCTTGGGCTCACGGCCTCTGGCCAGTGGGCTGGCATCGATCTTGGCCTGGATCGATTCCTTGCTGAACTCACTCAGCGGAATCGGCCCGATGATGCCCAGTTCGTTGCGCTCCGGGCACAGGTACAGCGGGATGGCGCCGGTCATGATGATCGAATGCAGGATCGACTTGTGGCAGTTGCGGTCGACCAGTACCAGGTCATCGCGGCCGACCATCGAGTGCCAGACGATTTTGTTCGCCGTCGAGGTTCCGTTGATCACGAAGAAGGTGTGGTCGGCGCCGAAGTTGCGTGCCGCCCGCGCCTCGGCTTCGGCCAGCGGGCCGGTGTGGTCGAGCAACGAGCCCAGCTCCGGCACCGACACCGACAGGTCCGAACGCAGGGTGTTTTCACCGAAGAACTGGTGGAAGGCCTGCCCCACCGGGCTCTTGCGGTAGGCCACGCCACCACCGTGCCCCGGCGTGTGCCAGGAATAGTTGGACTGCGCGGTGTGCTGCACCAGCGCCTTGAAGAACGGCGGCAGCAGGCCGTCGAGGTAATTGTGCGCCGCGCGCGCCACCTGGCGGGCGAGGAAGGACACCGTGTCCTCGTACAGGTAGAGAATGCCGCGCAGGTGATTGAGGTCGGCCATGGCCTCGGCCGGCGCGTTCTCGATGGTGACCTGCTCACCGAGGGCGAAGATCGGCAGTTGCGGCGCCCGCACACGGGCAATGCGGATCAGCTCGACCATGTCCTGCAGCAGATGGCGGTTTTCCCCGGCGCCTTCGGCGGCGACCAGGATGCAGGCCAGGCCGTGGTGAGTGGAGGCAACGATGCGCCCCTCGGCGGAGTTGGCGCTGGAAAGAATGCTGAAGCCGTCCTTGCTCAGCTCCTGGGCAATGGCCCGTACGCGCTCACCGGCCACGGTATCGGCCTTGATGTCGCGGTGAACGATAAGGACGGGGAAGTTCAGGTCTTTATACATTGCGGCTTCCTGAGCGGAGGGTGCTCTCGGGCACCTATCCCCTCAGGTTAGAAGTTCGCCCGAAGCGGCGGAACCCCCTTAGCGGCAAGCTGTACGAAAAGGTCGCATTAGCCTTAGGAGCAAGCGGCGCGAGCGAAACCTCACAACGCAGCGCGCGCTCCTACCGCTTAGCTTTCGCTCGGCGCTTCCAGCTGCGCCCACAGCGACGGTGCGCCAGCAGACTTCTCGATGACCGCCAGGCGCGCGACATGGGCCGCCAGCTCTTCGTCACTGGCGCGGATCACCCGGGTCAGGTTGCGCCCGGCATCCAGACGACGAATCGGGCTGGGCACCTGGCGGCCGCTGCCATCGCCACCGTCGCCGGCCAGCGACAGGTGCGTCTGGCCACCGGTCATGGTCAGGTAGACGTCGGCCAGAATCTCGGCGTCGAGCAATGCGCCGTGCAGGTCACGACCGGAGTTGTCGACGCCATAGCGTTTGCACAGGGCATCGAGGTTGTTGCGCTGGCCCGGATGGCGCTCGCGGGCCATCAGCAGGGTGTCGAGCACCGAGCAGTAGTCGCTGACTTCGGCGCGATCGCTCTGGCCGAGCAGGGCGAACTCGTTGGCGATGAAGCCGATGTCGAACGCCGCGTTGTGGATGATCAGCTGCGCGCCGTGGATGAACTCGTAGAATTCGTCGGCGATCTCCTTGAAGCGCGGCTTGTCGGCGACGAATTCGTTGGTGATACCGTGAACCGCGATGGCGCCTTCGTCGATCTCGCGATCCGGACGCAGGTAGACGTGGAAATGCCGCCCGGTCAGGCGCCGGCCTTCCAGTTCGACACAGCCGATCTCGATGATGCGGTGACCATCGGTCACTGGCATGCCGGTGGTTTCGGTGTCGAGTACAACGCTACGCATGCTTCATCCCTCTGACTTCATCCACACCGCGGTTGGCCAGCTGATCGGCCTTCTCGTTGCCCGGGTGGCCGGTATGCCCACGCACCCACTGCCACGTCACCTGATGGCGATTGACCTGCTCGTCCAGCGCCTGCCACAGGTCGGCGTTCTTCACCGGCTCCTTGGCAGCGGTCTTCCAGCCACGCTTCTTCCAGTTCGGCATCCATTCCTGGATGCCCTTCATCACGTACTGCGAGTCGGTCACCAGGCGTACCGAACAGGGCCGGGTCAGCGCGATCAGCGCGCAGATCGCCGCCATCAACTCCATTCGGTTATTGGTGGTGTTGGGCTCGCCGCCCCAGAGTTCTTTTTCCGCACCTTTGAAAACCAACAGCGCGCCCCAGCCGCCCGGGCCGGGATTGCCCTTGCAGGCGCCATCGGTGTAGATCTCGACTAGTTCTTCGCTCATTGACTACTTATCTATTGCTCGGAATCGCGGCGGCTGACTTTGGCCACCGGCATTGGCAGCAACTTGCCCATCGAGGCCCGTTGCACCGGTCGCAGGGGGCGCAAGCCGACCACCAGCTTGCGCGCCACCAGCAGATAGAAGCCCGCGCCCGGCGCTTGCCAGGCACTGCCCCAAGTCTCCAGGCGGGCCAGGCGTGACTGCCAGGCCGCTGAAGCAAGCGGCGGACGATAGCACCCGAAGCGGCGTTTCTCCAGCGCGAAACCGAGCAGGCTGAGCCAGTCCGCCAGGCGGGTCGGCGCGATGCACCGGGCCTGGCGAAAGCCATCCCGGGCGAACAAATGCCGCAGCCCCCAGGTGCTCCAGGGGTTGACCCCGACGATCAGCAGATAGCCACCTGGGCGCACGCTGTGGGCGGCTTCGCGCAGCAAACCGTGGGGCGACAGACTGAAATCCAGGCCATGCTGCAGCACCACCACATCGGCGGCATGCTCGCCCAGTGGCCAGGCCTGTTCCTCGCAGGCAATGTCCACACCGGCCAACGGCGCACCGAGGCGCACGTTGCAACGAATCTGCGGCGCGGCCGGCGGCTGCGCCTGGCCCGGGCCGTAATGCACCAGGTAGCCGCCGAAATAGCGCGCCAGCTCGGCATCCAACGCCACCCGCTCCTCGGCCAGCAGCAACTCACCCAGAGGCGAGGCCAGCCAGTCACTCGCGGCCTGGGTCAGCGTCAGCCACTCGGCATCGGCCTGGGCGAAAGGCTGTTCGCTCATGACACACTCCTGCATGGTCAAAGGTCGCCATCAGTGCCTAAGATGCGCCATTGCTCCCTTATTGGCGACCCGCAAAATGTTTCAGATCGACGCCCTTCCCGCCTTCAGCGACAACTACCTGTGGCTGATCCAGGATCACCAGCAGCAGCGCTGCGCGGTGGTCGACCCCGGCGATGCCGGCCCGGTACTGGCCTGGCTCGAAGCCCATCCGGGCTGGCAGCTCAGCGATATCCTGATCACCCACCACCATCCCGACCATGTCGGTGGCGTGGCCACGCTCAAGGCCGCGACCGGCGCGCGTGTCTACGGCCCGGCCAACGAGCAGATCCCCGCCCGCGACGTGGCCCTCGATGAAGGCGCTCGCATCCAGGTGCTGGGCTGCGACTTCCTTATATATGCAGTCCCTGGCCACACCCTGGGGCACATTGCCTATTACAACGCCGCCCCCGAACAGCCCTGGCTGTTCTGCGGCGACACCCTGTTCTCGGCCGGTTGCGGGCGACTGTTCGAAGGCACGCCGGCGCAGATGCACGACTCCCTGAGCCGCCTGGCCAACCTGCCGGACAGCACCCACGTCTACTGCACCCACGAATACACCCTGAGCAACCTGCACTTCGCTTGCGCCGTCGAGCCGAACAATCCGGCCGTGGTCGCCCGCTTTGAAGAAGTCAGCGCGCTGCGCGCGGCACAACGCATCAGCCTGCCCTCGAATATCGCCCTGGAAAAAGCCAGCAACCCGTTTCTGCGTTGCGGGGAAATATCCGTTAAAGAAAAAGTCGACGAGCGGGACGGCCCCCGGCAGCGCTCGGCGGTCGAGGTATTTGCCAGCCTGCGCGCGTGGAAAGACGTGTTCAAAGCTGGTTAAAAACTGACCAAAGGGCCGGCGAAAACTTGACCACCCCCAGGGGCGTTCCTAGAATCCCCGAACTTTTTGCGCCGGCAGCTACTACCGACCAATGCTTTTATTACCTTTTAGAACACTGAATTCATCAGCATTGGCCCGGGGAGCGAAAGTTCTGGCGGTACTGCTGTGCATTGGTCTGGCAGGCTGCCAAAGCACAGGAAGCAGCCGTGACAGCAGCCGCGACAGTGATCGCAGCGCCACCCTGCGTCAGGAGCCGGAATGGCTCAACGACGCCCCCGTCGCCGAAAAGCCCCAGGACATCTGGGACCGCATGCGCAATGGCTTCAAGCTGCAGGACGAGATTGGCGTCAACCCGCGCATCGAGAACCAGCGCCTGTGGTTCGTCAGCAAACCGTCCTACCTGGAAAGCGCCAGCGGCCGCGGCAGCCTGTATATCCACTACGTGGTCGAACGCCTGGAAGAGCGCAACATGCCGATGGAGCTGGCGCTGCTGCCGGTCATCGAAAGCGCCTACAACCCCTTCGCCTACTCCCGCAGCCATGCGGTCGGCCTGTGGCAGTTCATCCCCGCCACCGGGCGCCACTTCAACCTGCGCCAGACCACCTGGTACGACGGTCGCCGCGACGTAACCGCCTCGACCAACGCCGCACTGAGCTACCTCAGTCGCCTGCACGACATGTTCAACGGTGACTGGCTGCTCGCCCTCGCCGCCTATAACGCCGGTGAAGGCACCGTCAGCCGCGCCATCGAGCGCAACCAGAAACTCGGCCTGCCGACCGACTACTGGAACCTGCCGCTGCCCAAGGAAACCCAGGACTACGTGCCCAAGCTGCTGGCCCTGTCGCAGATCGTCATGTCGCCGGAAGCCTACGGCGTTTCCCTCAGCCCGATCGCCAACGAACCCTATTTCGAAGAAGTGGCGATCAAGCAGAACCTCGACCTGTCGCGCGTCGCCGCCATGGCCGACATGGATGAAGACGAGCTGTTCAACCTCAACCCGGCCTTCAAGAAACGCATCACCATGGATGGCCCGCGCCACCTGCTGGTGCCAACCGACAAGGCCGAGATGCTCACCGCCAGCCTGGCGCTGATGAAGCCGCAAGCCCAGGTGGCCTGGCAGGAATACCGCGTACGCTCCGGCGACAGCCTGCACAGCATCGCCAACCGCTACGGCATGACGGTCAACACCCTGAAAGACACCAACAAGCTGAGCAGCAATAGTCTGCGTGTCGGCCAGGTACTGAGCATCCCCGCGACGCCGGGCAGCACTCCGCAAGCACCGATCCAGCAGCGGATTGCCAAGGCGAAACCCGCGGTCGCGACACAGCGCTACAAGGTCAAGCGTGGCGACACCCTGTGGCAGATCGCCAACGCCAATGGCGTGGCCCTCAAGGATCTGCAGCGCTGGAACGGCCTCACCGCCAAGAGCCGCCTGAGCCTCGGGCAAAGCCTGGATATCCGCGGTGGCTCCGGTGGCACCGGCAACTCGGTGGCCGCGAGCAAACCCAAAGCCAAGGCCGACAAGCGCCAGGCCGTGACCTACTACCGGGTCAAGAGTGGCGACTCGATGTACATGATCGCCCGCCGCTTCAACGTCGACATGAACAACCTGCAGCGCTGGAACCCGCTCAGCGACAGCACCGCACTCAAGCCGGGGCAGACCCTGACGCTGTATCTCGACTGATCAAAAGCTCGCGCAAAGAAAGGCCGCCCAAGGGCGGCCTTTTTCGTCAGAGCCTGTCCACGATCTTTTGGACTAGAGCTAGACAAGGCAAAAACAGGCGAGGAAGCGGAGTTTACGAGTTGTAAATGAGCATTCCGAGCCTGTTTTTAACGCGGTATAGCCGACGGACAAGAGATCGTAGGCAGGTTCTCAGCGCTTGCTCAATGCCTCCAGACAACGCCCGGTCAACTGGGTAAAGCGCTGGAAGGCGACGAATTGCTCATGCTTGAGCGCCCGCCCGGAAGTGCGACAGTCGGCGTAAAGCACGCCAATCTCGCGCGTCCCGGCTAGCAGAGGTGCAATCAGGAACATGCCCTGCCCCAGGTGCTGACGCATCGGCAGGGTCACCAGTTCGTTGAGGTTGTAGCTGGCCGGCACGCCCATCCAGATCGCCTCGCGGTTACGCAGGACGTAGCTGAAGATATGCGGCTGCTCGCGCTGATTGGCCGGTAGCTGGAAGTCCTCCAGCCAGCCCTCGGTGCCCTCTCCAACCACCCGCTTGGCGCGGAAGCGGCTCTGCCCGTCGGCCAGCACCGCCAACATCACCCGCTCCAGCCCGGCGCCCTGGTGCAGGCCCTTGAGCAGGGTTTCCAGGATCAGGCCGACATCGGCCTTCTGGCTGACCATCATGCCGAGGTCCTGCAGCGCCTGCTGCATCACCAGCAGGTTGGGTTGCAGCAGGCGCGCCTTGCGCTCCTGCTGCTGTAGCTTGATCTGTTCCGGATCGGTGTTGGGGATCAGCCGGCAAAGCTGGCTCGCGCCGAATGTGGCAGCCACCTCCACCGCTTCCTCGGCACTCTCCAGTACCTGTTTGAGCGCATCTTCCGGGCTGATCCCGGTGAAGTCCGCCAGCTGTTGCACCAACGCGTCCATGCCCGGTGAATCCCAGCCTTCCAGCGCCGCTTCGCTGATCTTCACGCCCAGGTTGATGGCGCGCACCGCCGGGTCGTGCTGGTTGCCGCTGCCGTGGGCGAAACTGGCCAATTCGCCGAGGTTCCAACTCTTCACCAGGCCCTGGGTGAGCTGGCGGAAGCTGGTGCCGATCACCTGGCGCACCGCTTCGTCTTCATCCATGCCGGGCTGGTCGAGCAAATCAGCCAGCTCATCCGCCTGATCACCGCCGCAGCTCCAGAACGCCAGCTCGCCAACGGTATGCAGCAGCGCGGCGATGAACACTTCTTCCTGGTTCTTCGCGAGCACATAGCCGGCGATGTTGCGGGCCTGCACGGCGGCATGGAACGAGCGCGCCAGCAGCATCTGCAACTGCTCGCGGGGAACCCGTACCAGCAGGCTGTCGATCAGGCTGACCGACATGCCGATCAGGCGCACGTTGTCGAAGCCGATCAGCACGATGGCCCGGGAAATGGTGCGGATGCTTTCCTGCGAAGGGTTGTAGTAGACGCTGTTGCCGATGCGCAGGACCTTGGACGTCAGCGAGGCATCACGCAGCAACACATCAGCCAGTTGCTGAACCGACGAGGTGTCGGCCTGGGACAGGCGATGCAGATCCTGCACCACCGCAGCGAGCGCCGGTAATTCGGCCTGATTGAGGCGGTCTATCCATGCCTGTAAACCGATACTGCGTTCCACTCGGGCATAAACCTCTTTCAATTTGTTTGAGTGTAATCAAATTGATGGCGCCTGCAGCGCAAAAGGCACTCTTTTTCCAGCGGATACAAGCTGTTACTGTACCTGCCAAGAAGCCCAAAGACGCCATGGATCGGACCTTGCGCCTGATGCGTACCCTGTTCCCGCTGCTACTCGGCCTGGCCATGAGCTTTCCCGCCTTCGCGACCCTCAGCGAAAGCCATGGTTACGCCCAGTTCGGCACCCTCAAATACCCCGCCAGCTTTACCCACTTCGACTGGGTCAACCCCGATGCGCCCAAAGGCGGCACGTTGCGGATGATGGCCTACGGTACGTTCGACACGCTCAACGCTTATAGTTTCAAGGGCAGCAGCCCCTCGGCCGCGCCCAACTTCCTGCAGTACGGGGTCAGCGAGCTGAACGAAACGCTGATGGCCGGCACCGGCCAGTACGACCCTTCCGGCGATGAAGCGGCCTCCAGCTACGGGCTGATCGCCAAGTCGGTGGAATACAGCGAGGACCGCAGCTGGGTGGTGTTCAACCTGCGCGAGGAAGCCCGCTTCCATGATGGCAAGCCGATTACCGCCTATGACGTGGCCTTCTCCTATCGCCTGCTGATCAAGCAGGGCCACCCGCAATACCGCACCAACCTGCAGGAAGTGCAGCGGGTCGACATTCTCAACCGCCATCGCATCCGCTTCGTGTTCAAACGGGCCGGCAATCCCCTGCTGATCCTGCGCCTGGGCGAGCTGCCGGTATTGCCGCAGCACTACTGGAAGAACCGCGATTTCAAGGCCACCACCTTCGAGCCACCGCTGGGCAGCGGACCGTACCGGGTGACCAAGGTGGTCCCGGGCCGCAGCCTGGAGTTCACGCGGGTCAAGAACTGGTGGGGCGAGCAACTGCCGGTCAATCGCGGCAAATACAACTTCGACCGGGTTGAAGTGGAGTTCTACCGCGACAGCGATGTCGCCTTCGAAGCCTTCAAGGCCGGCGAGTTCGACTTCTACATCGAGCACCAGGCGAAGAACTGGGCCAATGGCTACCGCTTCCCCGCCATCGCCCGTGGCGAGGTGATCCGCGCCGAGATCCCGCACCAGATTCCAACCCAGACCCAGGCGCTGTTCATGAACAGCCGCCGCGCCATCTTCAACGACCGCAAGGTGCGTGAAGCCATGGGCCTGATGTTCGACTTCGAATGGACCAACCGCGCGCTGTTCAACAGCGCCTACAAGCGCAGCAGCAGCTACTACCCGAACAGCGAATTCAGCGCCACCGGCAAGCCCGAAGGCGGCGAATGGCTGTTGCTCTCGCCCTACCGCAAGCAGTTGCCGAGCAAGCTGTTCAGCGAACCCTTCAGCGTGCCCACCACCGATGGTCGTGGCATCCCGCGGGAAACCCTGCGCCGCGCGCTCGGTCTATTGGCCGATGCCGGCTGGATGCCATCCGGCCAGGGCCTGAAGAATGCCAAGGGTGAGTCGTTGCGCTTCGAGATACTGCTGGTCAATCCCAACCTGGAGCGCATTCTCCAGCCGTACACCGAGAACCTGGCCAGCCTCGGCATCCGTGTCGTTTTGCGTACCGTCGACCGTGCCCAGTACAAACAGCGCCTGGACCACTTCGATTACGACATGGTGCTGATGACCCTGCCGCAAAGCCTCAGCCCCGGCCTGGAGCAATGGCTGTACTTCCACTCCAGCCAGGCAGCCGTGAAAGGCAGCAAAAACTACGCAGGCGTGACCCATCCGGTGGTCGACACCCTGCTCGACAAGCTGCTAAATGCGCAGTCACGCGACGAACAGGTTGCCGCTGCCCGCGCCCTGGATCGGGTCTTGCTCTGGCAGCACTACAGCATTCCCAATTGGTACATCAATCATCACCGCCTGGCGTACCGTAACCGGTTCGCCTTCGTCACCACCCCGCCCTACACACTCGGGCTGCGGGCCTGGTGGCTGAAGCCCACGGAGACCGCTCGATGACGACCCCCTTACGCACTTTGGGTGCCGGCCTGCTGTTGCTCGGCCTGGCCAGCGTCGGCCAGGCTGCCCCGCAGCACGCCCTGACGCTCTACGGTGAGGCACCCAAGTACCCGGCCAACTTCAAGCACTTCGCCTACGTCAACCCGGATGCGCCCAAGGGCGGCACCCTGCGCCAGCCCGGCACCGGCAGCTACGACAGCTTCAACCCGTTCATCCCCAAGGGCAACGCGGTCGATGTCGGGCTGATCTACGACAGCCTGACCTACCACTCGCCCGACGAGCCGATGACCGAATACGGCCTGCTCGCCGAGAAGATCGACAAGGCCGACGACAACAGTTACGTGCGCTTCATCCTCAACCCCAAGGCGCGCTTCCACGACGGCACCCAAGTGACCGCCGACGACGTGGTGTTCACCTTCAACACCCTGCTGGAAAAGGGCGATCCGATGTACCGCCACTACTACGCCGACGTGGCGCAGGTGGTGGCCGAAGACAAGCTGCGGGTGCGCTTCGACTTCAAGCACAAGGAGAACCGCGAGCTGCCGCTGATCCTCGGCCAGCTGCAGGTACTGCCCAAGCACTGGTGGGCCAGCCGCGACTTCAGCAAGAACAGCCTGGAGCCGCCGATGGGCAGCGGCCCGTACCAGATCGCCAAGTTCAACCCTGGCAGCAGCGTGCGCCTGGAGCGAGTCAAGGACTGGTGGGCCAAGGACCTGCCGGTAAGCCGCGGCCTGTACAACTTCGACGTAATCGAGATCGAGTACTACCGCGACACCCAGGTAGCCCTGGAGGCCTTCAAGGCCGGGCGCTTCGACGTCAACCTGGAATACTCGGCCAAGGACTGGAACACCGGCTACGACTGCCCCGCCAAGCGCAACGGCCAGTTCGTCCAGGAAGCCATCCCCAACCACAACCCCGCCGGCATGCAGGGCTATGTATTCAACCTGCGCCGCGCGAAGTTCCAGGATGTCCGCGTGCGCGAGGCCATCGCCCTGCTGTTCGACTTCGAGTGGGCCAGCAAGCAGCTGTTCTATGGCGCCTACAAGCGCACCAACAGCTACTTCGCCAACTCCGACATGGCTGCCCGCGAACTGCCCGACGCGGCTGAACTGAAAATCCTTGAGCCGCTGCGCAAGGAGTTGCCGCCACAGGTATTCACTGAGGTATTCAACCCGCCGGTCAGCGATGGCAGCGGCATCATTCGCGAGCAGAGCCGCCGTGCCTACCAGTTGCTCACCGAAGCCGGCTACCGCATCGAGAACGACAAGATGGTCGATGCCAACGGCCAGCAACTGAGCTTCGAATTCCTCAACTTCCAGGCCAACCTGGAGCGGGTGATCCTGCCCTTCAAGCGCAACCTGGCAGAACTGGGTATCGACCTGCAGATCCGCCGGGTCGATGTCTCGCAGTACGTCAACCGCCTGCGCTCGCGCGACTTCGACATGACCTCGGCCATCTGGCCGCAATCCAACTCGCCGGGCAACGAACAGCGCGAGTTCTGGCACTCCAGCAGCGCCGACAACCCCGGCAGTCGCAACCTGATGGGCTTGCGCGACCCGGCCATCGACAAGCTGGTGGACGGGCTGATCCGCGCCGACTCGCGCAAAGCGCTGGTCACCCACGCCCATGCGCTGGATCGCGCCCTGCTGTGGGGTCACTATGTGGTGCCCAACTACTACGTCGATACCTGGCGCGTGGCCTACTGGAAGCGCTTCGGCCGCCCGGCGGTGACACCCCTGTATGACTACGGCCTGATGAGCTGGTGGGAAGAACGCCCCGCCGGCACGCCGACCGACCCCGTTACCCCGGCCCAGGAAGCCAACTGATGCTCGCCTATATCCTGCGCCGCCTGCTGCTGATCATCCCGACCCTGCTTGGCATCCTGCTGATCAACTTCATCATCATCCAGGCCGCTCCCGGCGGCCCGGTGGAGCAGATGATCGCCAAGCTGGAAGGCTTCGACGCGGCCTCCGGCGGCGCCACCGGGCGCATTTCCGGCGGTGGTGGCGAAGTGGCCGTGGCCGGTTCCAGCTACCGTGGCGCCCAGGGCCTGGACCCGGACCTGATCGCCGAGATCGAGCGCATGTACGGCTTCGACAAGCCGGCGCCCGAACGCTTCTGGATCATGCTGAAGAACTATGCGCAGCTGGACTTCGGCATGAGCTTCGCGCGCGACACCTCGGTCATCGACCTGATTATCGAGAAGCTACCGGTGTCGATCTCCCTCGGCCTGTGGAGCACCCTGATCACCTACCTGATCTCGATTCCCCTGGGGATAGCCAAGGCCACGCGCCATGGCAGCGCCTTCGATGTGTGGACCAGCTCGGCGATCATCGTCGGCTACGCCATCCCCTCGTTCCTGTTCGCCATCCTGATGATCGTGCTGTTCGCGGGAGGCAGTTACTGGGACTGGTTCCCTTTACGCGGGCTGACCTCGAACAACTTCGACGAGCTGACCCTGGGCGGCAAGGTGCTCGACTACTTCTGGCACCTAGCACTGCCGGTCACGGCCCTGGTCATCGGCAACTTCGCCACACTGACCCTGCTGACCAAGAACAGCTTCCTCGACGAGATCAGCAAGCAATACGTGGTCACCGCCCGCGCCAAGGGCCTGACCAACCGCCAGGTGCTCTACGGCCATGTGTTTCGCAACGCCATGCTGATCATCATCGCCGGCTTCCCCAGCGCCTTCCTCGGCATTTTCTTCACCGGTTCGATGCTCATCGAAGTGGTGTTCTCGCTGGACGGCCTGGGCCTGCTCGGCTTCGAATCGATCGTCAACCGCGACTACCCGGTGGTATTCGGCACGCTGTTCATCTTTTCCCTGTTCGGCTTGCTGGCCAAGCTGATCAGCGACGTGTCCTACAGCCTGGTCGATCCACGCATCGACTTCGAAAGCCGGGAGAATTGAGATGAAGCTCTCCCCACTCAACAAGCGCCGGTTTGCCCGCTTCAAGGCCCACAAGCGCGGCTGGTGGTCACTCTGGCTGTTTATCGCCCTGTTCGGCCTCAGCCTCGGCGCCGAGCTGATCGCCAACGACAAACCGCTGGCCGTGCGCTACGACGGCGAATGGTATTTCCCGGTGTTCAAGCGCTATGCGGAAACCACCTTCGGCGGCGAATTCCCGCTACAGGCCAACTACAAGAGCCCCTACATCCGCGAACTGATCGCCGCCAAGGATGGCTGGATGCTCTGGCCGGTGATCCCCTTCGACTACGCTAGCATCAACTACGACCTGCAGGTACCCTCGCCCGCGCCGCCGTCGGCGCAGAACTGGCTGGGCACCGATGACCAGGGCCGCGATGTGCTGGCACGGATCATCTACGGCTTCCGCATCTCGATCCTGTTCGCCCTGGTGCTGACCGTGCTCAGTTCGATCTTCGGCGTGTTCGTCGGCGCCCTGCAGGGCTTCTACGGCGGCTGGATCGACCTGGCCGGGCAACGGGTACTGGAAATCTGGTCCGGCCTGCCCATGCTGTTCATGCTGATCATCCTGTCCAGCTTCGTGCAGCCGAGCTTCTGGTGGCTGCTGGGGATCATGCTGCTGTTCTCCTGGATGACCCTGGTCGACCTGGTGCGCGCCGAGTTCCTTCGTGGACGCAACCTGGAGTACGTGCGCGCAGCCCGCGCACTGGGCATGCAGAACGGCGCCATCATGTTCCGCCACATCCTGCCCAACGCCATGGTTTCGACCCTGACGTTCATGCCGTTCATCATCACCACCGCCATCGGCACCCTGACCTCGCTGGACTTCCTCGGCTTCGGCCTGCCGGCCGGCGAACCCTCGCTGGGCGAGTTGGTGGCCCAGGGCAAGGCCAACACCCAGGCGCCGTGGCTGGGCATCAGCGCCTTCCTGGTACTGGGCATCATGCTCAGCCTGCTGGTGTTCATTGGCGAAGCCGCCCGTGATGCCTTCGATCCGAGGAAATAGGATGAACCAGTCGAACAACCTCATCGAAGTGCGTGACCTCGCTGTCGAGTTCATCAACGGCACCCAGGTGCAACGGGTGGTCGAGGGCGTCAGCTTCGACATCCGCAAGGGCGAGACCCTGGCCCTGGTCGGTGAAAGCGGCTCCGGCAAGTCGGTCACCGCGCACTCCATCCTGCGCCTGCTGCCCTACCCGCAAGCTCGCCACCCCGTCGGCAGCATCGCCTACAACGGCGACGACCTGCTCAAACTCAGCGAAGCCAAACTGCGCGGTATTCGTGGCAACCGCATCGCCATGGTGTTCCAGGAACCCATGACCTCGCTCAACCCGCTGCACAGCATCGGCAAGCAGATCGGCGAGGTACTCGCGCTGCACAAGGGCCTTACCGGCAAAGCGGCCACCACGCGCACCCTGGAGCTGCTGGAGCTGGTCGGCATCCCCGAACCGCACAAGCGCCTGCGCGCCCTGCCCCACGAGCTGTCTGGCGGGCAGCGCCAGCGGGTAATGATCGCCATGGCCCTGGCCAACGAGCCGGAGCTGCTGATCGCCGACGAGCCAACCACCGCGCTGGACGTCACCGTGCAGCTGAAGATCCTCGAGCTGCTCAAGGAGTTGCAGGCCCGTCTGGGCATGGCGCTGCTGCTGATCAGCCACGATCTCAACCTGGTTCGACGAATCGCTCATCGCGTATGTGTCATGCAGCGCGGTCGCATCGTCGAACAGGCGTCGTGTGAAGAATTGTTCCATGCGCCGCAGCATCCCTATACCCAGGAATTGCTCGGCGCCGAGCCCAGCGGCGAACCGGCGGATAACCCCGTTGGCGCGCCGCTGCTGGAAGTGGACGACCTGCGTGTGTGGTTCCCGATCAAGAAAGGGTTGCTGCGCCGTACGGTCGACCATGTGAAGGCGGTGGACGGTATCAATTTCAGCCTGCTCCAGGGTCAGACCCTGGGCATCGTGGGCGAAAGCGGTTCCGGCAAGTCCACCCTCGGCCTGGCGATCCTCCGGCTGCTCGGCAGCCAGGGCGCCATCCGTTTCCAGGGCCAGGCGCTGAACGGGCTGTCGCAACAGGCAATCCGGCCTTTTCGACGGCAGATGCAGGTGGTCTTTCAGGACCCTTACGGCAGCCTCAGCCCGCGTATGTCAGTCGGGCAGATCGTTGGCGAAGGCCTGAGCATCCACCGCATGGGGACGCCAGCGGAACAGGAACAAGCCGTCATCGACGCGCTCACGGAGGTAGGTCTGGATCCGGAAACCCGGCATCGCTATCCCCATGAGTTTTCCGGCGGGCAACGGCAGCGAATCGCCATTGCCCGGGCACTGGTACTGAAACCGGCGCTGATTCTGTTGGACGAGCCCACCTCGGCGCTCGACCGCACAGTCCAGCGCCAAGTGGTGGAGTTACTGCGTTCGTTGCAGGCCAAGTACAACCTGACCTACCTGTTCATCAGCCACGACCTGGCGGTGGTCAGGGCCCTGAGTCACCAACTGATGGTGGTGAAGCAAGGCAAGGTAGTCGAACAAGGCGCTGCCGAGACGATTTTCGCTGCACCGCAGCACACTTATACCCGGCAGTTGCTGGAGGCCGCCTTCCTGGCCCCCGCCACTGCCGATTAACCAGAAGAGGAACAACGCACATGGGTTTTCTCGCCGGTAAGCGCGTACTGATCGTTGGCGTGGCCAGCAAACTGTCGATTGCCTCGGGCATCGCCGCCGCCATGCATCGCGAAGGCGCCGAGCTCGCCTTCACCTACCAGAACGACAAGCTCAAGGGCCGCGTCGAAGAGTTCGCCGCAGGCTGGGGCTCGAATGCCGAGCTGTGCTTCCCCTGTGATGTGGCCAACGACGAGGAAATCGCCAGCGTATTCGCGGCCCTCGCCAAGAAATGGGATGGCCTGGACTGCATCGTCCACTCGGTTGGCTTCGCTCCGGGCGACCAGCTCGATGGCGACTTCACTGATGTCACCACCCGCGAAGGCTTCCGCATCGCCCACGACATCAGCGCCTATAGCTTCGTCGCCCTGGCCAAGGCCGGTCGCGAGCTGATGCAGGGCCGTAACGGCAGCTTGCTGACCCTGTCCTACCTGGGCGCGGAACGCACCATGCCCAACTACAACGTAATGGGTATGGCCAAGGCCAGCCTGGAAGCCGGCGTGCGTTATCTGGCTGGCAGCCTCGGCCCGGAAGGCACGCGCGTCAACGCCATCTCCGCCGGCCCGATCCGCACCCTAGCAGCCAGCGGCATCAAGAGCTTCCGCAAGATGCTCGCCGCCAACGAGAAGCAGACCCCGCTGCGCCGCAACGTGACCATCGACGAAGTCGGCAACGCCGGCGCCTTCCTCTGCTCCGACCTGGCCTCGGGCATCAGTGGTGAGATCATGTATGTCGACGGCGGTTTCAATACCACCGCCATGGGCAATATCGAAGACTGATCTTCACGCCCATGAAAAAAGGCCGCTTCTCAGCGGCCTTTTTTATTTGCAGCCAACCCCATCTCTCGATGGGGTTGCTCACCCTTAGTAACGCTCGATATCAGCCTGGGCTTCCAGCAGTTTGCGGAACGCGCTGAAGTCCTGCTGGCCAATACGCGAGGCCAGGTAGCGACGGGCATTGGCCTTCTCTTCGGCAGACATCTCAGCCTTCGCTTCGCTCACACCGTCCAGACGTACAAGCACGAAGTCGCCACTGTTCAGGCTCACACCGGCGAAGGTCGGCGCCTTGTCGGTCGGCTTCGGCATGCGGAACAGAGCCTGCAGAACGACCGGCTCGACACCTTCCTGGCTACGCGTAGCAGCTTCCACCACTTTCCAGTCCTGGCTGGCGGCAGCCTTGCCGTCACGCAGATCAGCCAGCAGGGCATCGCCCTTGACCTTCAACGCCTCGTTGGCTTTCTGCTTGGTCAGAGTCTCGCGAATACCCGCAACAACCTGCTCCAGCGGCATCAGCTCAGGCTTCTTGTGCTCCTTGACGCGCAATACCACAACGGTATCCGGGTCGAGCTCGATAGCACCGCTGTTGGCACCATCTTCCAGCACATCGCTGCTGAAAGCAGCCTGCACCACCTGACGATTAGCCGTCACACCCTCGCTACCACCTTCGCGACCGAAAGCGGCGCTGGTTTGCACCTGCAGACCTTGATCTTGAGCTGGCTGGGCTAGATCGGATGCCTCGTAGGCGGCATCTTCCAGAGCCTTGGTGGCCTCGACGAAACGCTGCTCGACCTGGCGCGCCTTGAGGTCATGCTCCAGCTTGCCCTTCAGGCTGGCGAAGGTCGGCACTTCCGGTGCCTGCACATCCAGCAGCTTGATCAGGTGCCAGCCGAACTGGCTGCGTACCGGGGCAGAGACTTCGCCCTTGTTCAGCGCATACAGCGCCTTCTCGAAGTCCGGGTCATACACGCCTGGCGCAGCGAAACCGAGATCGCCACCGGTGGCTGCCGAACCGGCATCCTGCGACAGCTCCTTGGCCAGCTTGGCGAAATCCTCACCCTTGTCGATGCGCTGCTTGGCTTCTTCCAGCTTGGCCTTGGCCTGCTCGTCAGTCAGCTTGTCGCTGACTTCCAGCAGAATGTGCGCCGCGCGGCGCTGCTCAGCCAGGGCGGCAACTTCCTGCTTGTAGCTAGCCTGCAGGTCTTCGTCATTGACGCTGACCTGGTCGAAGAACGCGCTCTTCTTCAGCTCGATGTAGTCGAGCACTACCTGCTCCTGACTCATGAACTGATCAGGATGCTCGTCGTAATAAGCCTTGAGCTCTTCATCCTTGATCTGCACGGCCTCATTGTCGGCCTTCAGCGTCAGGGTGGCGAAGTCGCGAGTTTGCTTCTCGAGCTGCACGAAAGCCTGCAACTCGGCGTCAGTCACGAAGCTGCTACCGGCCAGTGCGGCCTGCAGCTGGCTGATCAGTACGTCCTGCTTCAGGCGCTCACGAAACTGGAGGCGGGTGAAACCCTGCTGACGCAGCATCTGATCGAAACGGTCAGCATTGAATTTCCCGTCGACCTGGAACAGCGGCATGCTCAGGATCAACTGATCCACTGCGGTATCGGCAAAAGCCATACCGGAGTCCTTGGCCCCCTGCAGCAGCAGGTTCTGCTGAATCAGGTTGTCGAGTGCCGACTTGCGCAGCAGTTTGTCGTCCAGAAGGGAAGCATCGAAGTCCTTGCCGAACTGCTGGATCAGTTGGCGACGCTGCATTTCCACGGCGCCATTCAAGCTGTCCAGGGTGATTTTTTCACCGTTTACTTCGGCAGCTTCACCGGCATGGCCAGTCGAGCGGACGATCGCATCGAAGCCGGTCAGCGCCATCAGCATGACAATAACGCCGATGATGGTCTTGGCAATCCAGCCCTGAGAGTTGTCCCTGATGTTCTGCAGCATGCATCCCCCGAAACGTCTGCACTGAAACCGCTATGCAGCGTGGGTAAAAAGAATCCGGATAAAAGAAAGGCGCATCCTAGGATGCGCCTTCTCGTAACTAATGGAGCGAAGAGGTTTTAGCGACCCTCCGCCCCACAACCAAGCCGGGCTAACCGACCTGGCAGGTAAGGCCAGAGAGACGCTTAGTTGACGGCGTCTTTCAGGGCTTTACCAGCTTTGAAGCCTGGGATCTTGGCAGCAGCAATGCTGATCGGCTTGCCGGTCTGCGGGTTACGGCCGGTGCGAGCAGCGCGCTCTTTAACGGCGAAGGTGCCGAAGCCAACCAGTACCACGGAATCACCAGCCTTCAGAGCGCCAGTGACGGATTCGATCACTGCATCCAGCGCGCGGCCAGCAACAGCTTTCGGGATATCAGCAGATGCAGCGATGGCATCGATCAGTTCCGACTTGTTCAATCTAAGTCCCCTTATTTCTGTTGAGTTGTTTCTTAGTAGTTGGGTGTAAGCAAAGCGGGTGCTGAAGGGCCAGCCGACACATAAGAGCCGCTTTATAACAAGGGCTCGAAAATTGTGTCAAGGAACCCTTCGGCCTAATGCGTGCTGATTCGCTCCTTGGAATCAGACTCGCGTTTCTCATCCGTTGCAACCATCTCGGGAGCCGCATCGGGCAAGGGCTCCGGGGCGTATTGCAGCGCAATTTGCAGGACCTCGTCAATCCATTTAACCGGCTTAATGGTCAGGTCTTGCTTAATATTCTCTGGAATTTCCTTCAGATCGCGAACATTTTCCTCGGGAATGATCACGGTCTTGATTCCGCCACGATGAGCAGCCAGCAGCTTCTCTTTCAGACCACCGATAGCCAACACCTGACCACGCAAAGTGATCTCGCCAGTCATGGCCACATCGGCCCGCACAGGAATCTGCGTCAGCGCAGAGACCAGCGCAGTGCACAGACCGATACCTGCACTCGGCCCATCCTTCGGCGTAGCCCCTTCCGGCATATGGATGTGTACATCGCGTTTTTCGTGGAAATCCAAGGGGATACCCAGGCTTTTCGCGCGACTACGCACCACCGTCAAAGCAGCAGTCATGGACTCGGCCATGACATCGCCGAGCGAACCAGTCTTGATCAGTTGGCCCTTGCCCGGCACCACCGCAGTTTCGATGGTCAGCAGTTCGCCACCCACCTGAGTCCAGGCCAGACCGGTTACCTGGCCGACCTGATCCTGCTGTTCGGCCAGACCGTAACGGTAGCGACGCACACCGAGGAAATGCTCAAGCAGATCGGCAGTCACCAACACCTTGAAACGCTTTTCCTTTGCATGCTCCTTCACCGCCTTGCGGCAGACCTTGGCAATCTGCCGCTCCAGACTGCGCACACCCGCTTCACGGGTGTAGTAGCGCACGATGTCGCGGATAGCAGCCTCCTCGAACTCGATCTCACCCTTTTTCAGGCCATTGGCCTCGGTTTGCTTGGGCGTCAGGTACTTGACCGCGATATTGACCTTCTCGTCCTCGGTGTAACCGGGCAGACGAATGACTTCCATCCGATCGAGCAGCGGCCCCGGGATATTCATCGAGTTGGCGGTACAGATGAACATCACATCCGAAAGGTCGTAATCAACCTCCAGGTAATGGTCGTTGAAGTTGTGATTTTGCTCCGGATCCAGCACTTCCAGCAGCGCCGAAGCCGGATCTCCACGCATGTCGCTGCCCATTTTGTCGATTTCGTCGAGCAGAAACAGCGGGTTGCGTACGCCCACCTTGGTCATCTTCTGGATCAGACGCCCGGGCATGGAGCCGATATAGGTGCGGCGATGGCCACGGATCTCAGCCTCGTCACGCACGCCGCCCAAGGCCATGCGCACGAACTTGCGGTTGGTGGCCCTCGCGATCGACTCAGCCAGCGAGGTTTTACCCACGCCAGGCGGCCCTACCAGGCACAGCACAGGCCCCTTGAGCTTCTTCACCCGCTTCTGCACAGCGAGATACTCAAGGATGCGCTCCTTGACCTCTTCTAGGCCGTAGTGATCGGCATCGAGGATATCCTCGGCCTTGGTCAGATCCAGGCGCACCTTGCTCTCGGCCTTCCACGGCACATTCACCAGCCAATCGATATAGGAGCGCACCACTGTCGCTTCGGCAGACATCGGCGACATCTGCTTGAGCTTGTTCAGCTCGGCATTGGCCTTGGTCAACGCCTCTTTGGGCAAACCGGCGTTGTCGATGCGCTTTTTCAGCTCGTCGACTTCGTTGTGCCCTTCATCGATATCGCCCAGCTCTTTCTGAATGGCCTTCATCTGCTCATTCAGGTAGTACTCGCGCTGACTGCGCTCCATCTGCTTCTTCACCCGGCCACGGATGCGCTTCTCGACCTGCAGCAGGTCGATTTCTGCATCCAGCAGGGCCAGCACATGCTCGACCCGCGACGGCAATTCGGTGATTTCGAGAATTTCCTGCTTCTGCTCGATTTTCAGCACCATGTGCGCGGCCATGGTATCGACCAGGCGACTCGGCTCGTCGATGCTGTTCAGCGAGGACAGAACCTCGGCCGGCACCTTCTTGCCCAGTTGCACATATTGTTCGAACTGGCTCAGCAGGCTGCGCGTGAAGACTTCCGACTCGCGCTCAGCCACTTCCTGCTCATCGATCAGCTGCACCTCGGCACGGCAATGGCCGTCAACCTCGATAAAGCGCTCAATAGCACCGCGCTGCTCACCTTCCACCAGCACCTTTACCGTGCCATCCGGAAGTTTCAGCAGCTGCAGCACCGTCGCCACGGTACCGACCCGGTAAAGCGCATCCTCGCCCGGATCATCGTCTGCCGGGTTGCGCTGGGCCAGTAAGAGGATCTGCTTATCACCAGTCATCGCAGCCTCGAGGGCCTCGATGGACTTCTCACGGCCTACGAATAGCGGAATGACCATGTGTGGATAGACCACAACATCGCGCAATGGCAGGAGAGGCAATTCGATGGTTGTCTTCATGATTTCAGCTCTACGGCGGCCATTTGGCCGTAATCGGACGGGAGTACCCTTGACCCTAAGATGGGGCCGCCCCCCAGAAAAAACAAGCGAGAAAGGCAGAAAAGCAAAGGGCCCCGCAGGGCCCTTTGTTTCATCAGGTATCTAGCATTACGCGTCAGGCGCAGCCTTGGCCGGCGGCTCACTATTTTCATAGATCAGCAGCGGCTTGGAAGAACCAGCGATAACACTCTCATCGATAACCACCTTGCTGACATCAGACTGCGAGGGGATTTCGTACATGGTGTCGAGCAGTACACCTTCGAGAATCGAGCGCAGGCCACGGGCACCAGTCTTGCGCTCCAGCGCACGATGGGCGACAGCCTTCAACGCATCCGGACGGAACTCCAGATCCACGCCTTCCATTTCGAACAACTTGCCGTATTGCTTGGTCAGCGCGTTTTTCGGCTCGGTGAGGATTTGCATCAGCGCTTCCTCATCCAGCTCCTCGAGGGTCGCGATCACCGGCAGACGGCCGACGAACTCAGGGATCAGGCCGAACTTCACCAGATCATCCGGCTCGACTTCGCGCAGGGATGCACCAACCGACTTACCGGCTTCCTTGCTACGCACCTCAGCCGTGAAGCCAATGCCACCCTTGGTCGAACGATTCTGGATAACCTTCTCCAGACCGGAGAACGCACCACCGCAGATGAACAGGATGTTGCGGGTATCCACCTGCAGGAATTCCTGCTGTGGATGCTTGCGCCCACCTTGCGGAGGAACAGAAGCAACAGTGCCTTCGATCAATTTCAGCAAGGCTTGCTGCACGCCCTCACCCGAGACATCACGGGTGATCGACGGGTTGTCCGACTTGCGCGAAATCTTGTCGATTTCATCGATGTAGACAATACCCATCTGGGCTTTTTCGACATCGTAGTCGCACTTCTGCAGCAGCTTCTGAATGATGTTCTCGACGTCCTCACCCACATAACCGGCTTCGGTCAGGGTAGTGGCGTCGGCAATGGTGAACGGCACATTGAGCAGACGGGCCAGCGTTTCAGCCAACAAGGTCTTGCCCGAGCCGGTTGGCCCGATCAGCAGAATATTGCTCTTGCCCAGCTCGACGTCATCTTTCTTGTCGCGCTGATTAAGGCGCTTGTAGTGGTTATAAACCGCTACGGAGAGCACCTTCTTGGCGCGCTCCTGACCGATGACGTACTGATCCAGGATGCCGCTGATTTCTTTTGGCGCGGGCAATTTGTGCGCATTGCTCTCGGCCTGGGCTTCCTGCACCTCCTCGCGGATGATGTCATTGCACAGGTCGACGCACTCGTCGCAGATAAATACGGAGGGACCGGCGATCAGCTTGCGCACTTCATGCTGGCTTTTGCCACAGAAGGAGCAATAAAGCAGCTTGCCGTTGTCCTCGCCGTTGCGGGTGTCAGTCATTCGATCGATCCAAATACGGTAGGCATGAAACACAAGATGGAGGCAATTGCAGGCATTTTCAAGCCCGCAGGACAGCCGGGCATACCCGACCGTCCACCGCTACAGCAGATTAGCCAGCCACCTGACGCTTGTTCAGAACCTGGTCGATGAGGCCGTATTTGACCGCATCATCAGCGCTCATGAAATTGTCGCGATCAGTATCACGGGCGATCACGTCGATCGGCTGCCCGCAATGGTCGGCAAGAATCTTGTTCAGGCGCTCACGGATGGTGAGAATTTCCCGGGCATGGATCTCGATATCCGAAGCCTGCCCCTGGAAGCCGCCCAGCGGCTGGTGAATCATCATGCGCGAATGCGGCAGGCAGGAACGCTTGCCGGCCGCACCACCCGCCAGGAGCAGCGCGCCCATACTGCAGGCTTGGCCGATGCAAATGGTCGACACGTCCGGCTTGATGAACTGCATGGTGTCGTAGATCGACATACCTGCAGTCACGGAGCCGCCCGGGGAGTTGATGTACAGGTGGATGTCCTTGTCCGGGTTCTCGGCCTCAAGGAACAACAGCTGGGCAACCACCAGGTTGGCCATGTAGTCCTCAACCTGACCAACCAGGAAGATCACCCGCTCTTTCAGCAGGCGGGAATAGATGTCGTAGGCACGTTCGCCGCGGGCAGATTGCTCGATCACCATGGGCACGAGGCCACCGGCGGCTTGGATGTCAGGCATTTGCTGCATATATGAATTACGCGACATGTCCAGCGATCTCTCCCTAATAGTCATGTCTCAAATACGCATAAGCCAGCACGAGGGCTGGCTTATGGTGTGCTCGAACGAGGCGACGGATCAGGCTGCTTGCGGAGCTTCCGCCGGCTTGACCGCTTCTTCGTAGGAGACCGCTTTATCAGTCACTTTGGCCTTCTGCAGAACAGTATCTACAACTTGTTCTTCCAGTACAACCGAACGCACTTCGTTCAGCTGCTGGTCGTTCTTGTAGTACCAAGCCACAACTTGCTCAGGCTCTTGGTAGGCAGAAGCCATTTCCTCGATCAGCTCGCGTACGCGGGCGTCGTCCGGCTTCAGCTCGAATTGCTTAACCACTTCAGCGACGATCAGACCCAGCACAACGCGGCGCTTGGCTTGCTCTTCGAACAACTCGGCCGGCAGTTGATCCGGCTTGATGTTGCCACCGAACTGCTGCACGGCCTGCACACGCAGACGATCGACTTCGTTGCTGATCAGGGCCTTCGGCACATCAACCGGGTTGGCGGTCAGCAGACCTTCCATTACCTGGTTCTTGACCTTGGATTTGATCGCCTGGCGCAGCTCGCGCTGCATGTTCTTGCGAACTTCGGCACGGAAACCTTCCAGACCGCCTTCCTTGACACCGAACTGAGCGAAGAACTCGTCATTCAGCTCCGGCAGTTGCGGGGCGGAAACGCTGTTCACAGTGATGGTGAACTCGGCAGT
The DNA here is from genome assembly GCF_014174475.1 of Aquipseudomonas ullengensis. Lineage (GTDB taxonomy): Bacteria > Pseudomonadota > Gammaproteobacteria > Pseudomonadales > Pseudomonadaceae > Aquipseudomonas > Aquipseudomonas ullengensis. Next base: position 220,870 of record NZ_JACJUD010000007.1, on the reverse strand, counting down.
TTTGCCGGCCAGCTCGAGATTCTGGTAATCAGCCGGGAAAGTCGGATTGATTACGCGCTCTTCACCGGCTTTAACGCCAACCAGGGCGTCTTCGAAGCCTGGGATCATGCGACCGGAGCCCAGCACCAGCTGGGTGCCTTTGGCGGAACCACCAGCGAAGGCTTCACCGTCGATCTTGCCAACGAAGTCGATATTCAGCTGATCGCCATTCTCGGCAGCACGCTCGGCCGCTTCGAAACGGGTGTTCTGCTTGCGCAGGATTTCCAGCATGTTGTCGACGTCGGCATCGCTCACGTCAGCCTGCAGGCGCTCGATAGCAATGCTGTCGAGGCCGCCAACCTGGAACTCAGGGAACACTTCGAAGGTGGCAACGTATTCCAGATCCTTGCCTTTCTCGAATGCTTTCGGCTCAACAGCCGGAGCACCGGCCGGGTTCAGCTTCTGCTCAACGATGGCTTCGTAGAAAGTGGACTGGATCAGATCACCCAGGGCTTCCTGGCGAGCGGAGTCTTCGTAACGCTGACGGATTACGCTCATCGGCACCTTGCCGGGGCGGAAGCCAGGGACCTTGGCACGACGCGCAGTCTGTTGCAGACGCTTGGTCACTTCAGTCTCGATGCGCTCGGCCGGGACACCGATGGTCATGCGGCGCTCAAGAGCGGAGGTGCTTTCAACAGAAACTTGCATGGATATTCCTCGTTGCACAGACGTAAGACGGCCGTTCAGGCCCAGAATCAAGGGCATGCATTCTAGTGGGTCGAATAGCAGAAGTCACCTGCGGAAAAGGCGCAGGAACGGCGAGATATATAAAGGAAGAAAAGAAAGATGGTGCGGACGGAGAGACTCGAACTCTCACACCTTGCGGCGCCAGAACCTAAATCTGGTGTGTCTACCAATTTCACCACGTCCGCGTGGTCAAGCTCTGAAACAAAAACGCCAGGTCTAGCGACCTGGCGTTTTCTCGAATATGGGGTGGACGATGGGAATCGAACCCACGACACCAGGAGCCACAATCCTGTGCTCTACCAACTGAGCTACGCCCACCATATTGCGATGCTTGTGCCTGACTGCCAGATGGCACGCCCGGCAGGACTCGAACCTGCGACCATCCGCTTAGAAGGCGGATGCTCTATCCAGCTGAGCTACGGGCGCTTGTTCATCTGCTAGCGCAGACTTGAAGCTTAGGCTTCGGCTTGGCCCGAAGGCTTCGCTTTTGCCATCTTACCCAGCGACTGGCTGTGCTCGACAAGCGGGGCGAATCTTATATAGGCGTCACCATACCGTCAACACTAAAAGTTAAAAAAATTCAGCGAGATAAAGGAGTTACAGGAAATTCGCCGGCTGGCGCCTTTGCCCCATTGCCCTACCGTGCGAGAATAAGCACCCTTTTTCACTCCCTTCCGATGGTTAACCAAGCGTCATGACCGCACAACTGATCGACGGCAAAACCATAGCTTCCAACCTGCGCCAGCAGATTGCCCAGCGCGTGACCGAGCGCCGCCAACAAGGCCTGCGTGCGCCTGGCCTGGCCGTGATCCTGGTTGGCAGCGATCCCGCCTCCCAGGTTTATGTCTCGCACAAGCGCAAGGACTGCGAAGAAGTCGGTTTCGTCTCCGTAGCCCATGACCTGCCGGCCAACACCACCCAAGGCGAACTGCTGCTGCTGATCGATCAGCTCAATCGCGACAACGCCATCGACGGTATCCTCGTGCAATTGCCGCTACCAGCCCATCTGGATGCCTCGCAGCTGCTCGAGCGAATCAACCCGGACAAGGACGTGGACGGTTTCCACCCCTATAACGTCGGCCGCTTGGCCCAGCGCATCCCGCTGCTGCGCCCGTGCACGCCGAAAGGCATCATGACCCTGCTGGAAAGCACCGGCGTCGACCCGCACGGCCTCAATGCAGTGATCGTCGGCGCGTCCAACATCGTCGGCCGGCCGATGGCGATGGAACTGCTACTGGCGGGCTGCACTGTGACCGTGACCCATCGCTTCACCAAGGATCTGCCCGGCCACCTGGCCAATGCCGACCTGGTGGTCGTGGCCGCCGGCAAGCCGGGCCTGGTCAAGGGTGAGTGGATCAAGCCAGGCGCCATCGTCATCGACGTCGGCATCAACCGCCAGGCCGATGGCAAGCTGGTGGGCGATGTGGAGTTCGACGCCGCGGCCGAGCGCGCCGGCTGGATCACCCCAGTTCCGGGCGGTGTCGGCCCGATGACCCGTGCCTGCCTGCTGGAGAACACGCTGTACGCCGCAGAGCACTTGCACGCGTAAGCCGCTCTGGAAAGAAAAAAGGCCGCTCACGAGCGGCCTTTTTCATGGGCGGTGCATTCAGCTGACGCTGGAGCCCGCCACCGGCACGGCGCGGGATTGCTTGAGGCGATAGCAAACCCAGATGAACAGCAGCCACACCGGAATGGCGTAGACCGACATGCGAATACCGTCGATGAACAGCATCACGCCAAGGATGAACACCACAAACGCCAGGCACAGGTAGTTGGCAAAAGGGAACCAGAAGGCCTTGAAGCCTGGCTCCACACCCTTGGCCTGCATGGCCTTGCGGAACTTGATGTGGGTCAGGCTAATCATCGCCCAGTTGATCACCAGCGCAGCGACCACCAGCGACATCAGCAGCTCCAGCGCACTTTGCGGCAGCACGTAGTTGACCACCACACAGAGCAGCGTCACCGCTGCCGACAGGGCAATGGCCAGCACCGGCACGCCGCGCTGGTTGACCTTCATCAGCGCTTTCGGTGCATCGCCCTGCTCTGCCAGGCCGTAGAGCATGCGGCTGTTGCAGTACACGCCGCTGTTGTAGACCGACAGCGCTGCAGTCAGCACCACGAAATTGAGGATATTGGCGGCGGCATCACTGCCAATCAGCGAGAAGATCTGCACAAACGGGCTGCTGCCGTATGAGTCCCCGCCAGCGTTCAGGCTCGCCACCAGGCTGTCCCACGGGTACAGCGAGAGCAGCACGGTCAACGCGCCGATGTAGAAGATCAGGATGCGGTAGACCACCTGGTTGATCGCCTTGGGGATCACCTTTCGTGGCTCGGCGGCTTCTGCGGCCGTGATACCGACCAGCTCCAGGCCACCGAAGGAGAACATGATGATCGCCATCATCATCACCAGACCCGTGATCCCGTTGGGGAAGAACCCGCCATGGCTCCACAGGTTAGTGATCGACGCCTGCTCGCCGCCCGCCCCGCTGAACAGCAGGTAGCAACCGAGCAGGATCATGCCGATGATCGCCACCACCTTGATGATGGCGAACCAGAATTCGGTTTCACCGAAGGCTTTGACGTTGGTCAGGTTGATCAGGTTGATCATCACGAAGAAGGCCGCAGCCGTGGCCCAGGTGGGGACTTCCGGCCACCAGTACTGCACGTACTTGCCTACCGCGGTGAGCTCGGCCATGCCGACCAGCACATACAGCGCCCAGTAGTTCCAGCCCGAGAGGAAGCCAGCGAAGCGGCCCCAATAGGCATGGGCGAAGTGGCTGAAGGAGCCGGCAACCGGCTCCTCGACGATCATTTCACCGAGCTGGCGCATGATCAGGAAGGCGATGAAGCCGCCAATGGCGTAGCCGAGGATCATCGACGGGCCGGCGCTTTGCAGCACCCCGGCCGAACCGAGGAACAGGCCGGTGCCGATGGCGCCACCCAGGGCGATCAGCTGGATATGGCGATTCTTCAGGCCGCGGCTGAGCGGGCCTGTGTGCAGTGTTTCGCGGGTCATTACGTCACCTGTTTGTTCTTATCTGTGACGGGATCGGACCCGCCGCGCTTGTGGCGCAGCGGAATGCAAGGCCGTTACTGCGCGTCTGCCTGCACCTCCGGCGCGGCCTTGGCAAAGGCGTCGAGAGGTTCGCAACGGGCGACAATATCGAGAATGCGTGGGTACGCATTGAGGTCACAGTTAAAACGCCGCGCATTGTACACCTGCGGAATCAGGCAGGCTTCCAGATAACCAGGGCGCTGGCCCAGCGACAGACGACCGGACAGCACTGCCAGCCCCTGCTCCACCGCTGCCAGCCCGGTATCCAGCCAATGCCGGTACCAGTCGCTCTTGGCCTCGTCTGCCACACCCAACTCAGCCGACAGGTACTGCAGCACGCGCAGATTGTTCAGCGGGTGGATGTCGCAAGCGATATGCAGCGCCAGCGCGCGCACCTGGGCCCGCTGCACCGAGTCGGCCGGCAGCAGCGCCGGCACCGGAAAGACTTCATCCAGGTATTCGAGAATCGCCAGCGACTGGGCAATGCGCACCCCGCCACCGCCCTCGTCGACCAGCAGCGGCAGCAGGCCCTGCGGATTCAGCGCGCGGTACTCGGGCGCATGCTGTTCGCCACCATCCTTGAGCAGATGCACCGGCACCTGGCGATAAGCCAAACCCTTGAGGTTGAGGGCAATGCGTACCCGGTAGGCGGCGCTGGAGCGCCAGTAGCCGTAGAGCGTCAACTCACTGCTCATAGCGCTCCACCGCCTGGTCGATGGCGCCGAAGATGCTCTGCCCGGCAGCGTCGAACATCTCGATACGCACGCGGTCGCCGAACTTTAGGAACGGCGTGCGCGCCTCACCCTGCTCGACGATTTCCAGCATGCGTTTCTCCGCCAGGCAGGAAGAACCGGCGCTGCGATCGTAGTTGGACACAGTGCCCGAGCCGATGATGGTGCCGCTGCCCAGCGGCCGGGTCTTGGCCGCGTGGGCGACCAGGGTCGGGAAGTTGAAGGTCATGTCGGTGCCGGCATCCGGCTGGCCGAACAGCTGCTCGTTTATGTGCGAGACCAGAGGCCGATGCACCTTGCCATCCTTCCAGGCCTCGCCGAGCTCATCCGGGGTCACTGCCACCGGCGAGAAACTCGACGACGGCTTGCTCTGGTAGAAACCGAAGCCCTTGGCCAGTTCGCCGGGGATCAGGTTGCGCAGCGACACGTCGTTGACCAGCATCAGTAAGCGAATGTGCCCGGCGGCCTCGGCAGCGCTGACGCCCATCGGCACGTCATCGGTAATCACCGCCAGCTCGGCCTCCAGGTCGATGCCCCAGGCCTCGTCAGCCAGCTGGATCGGGCTGTGCGGCGGGATGAAGCTGTCCGCACCACCCTGGTACATCAGCGGGTCGTGCCAGAAGCTCTCCGGCATTTCCGCGCCACGGGCCTTGCGCACCAGCTCGACGTGGTTGACGTAGGCACTGCCGTCGGCCCAGTGGTAGGCGCGCGGCAACGGGCTGTGGCAGTCAGATTGATCGAAGACGAAGGCGTCTTCGCAGAGGCCGTCGTTGAGCCGCTGGTACATGGCTTCCAGGTGCGGGCCCTTGATCGACCAGTCATCCAGCGCGGCCTGCAGGGTGGCGGCGATCTGCGGCACCTTGACCGCTCGGGTCAGGTCGCGGGAAACCACCAGCAGCACGCCGTCGCGGCCTTGATTGAGTGATGCGAGTTTCATAATCGGATTCCGTCAGTTCGGCGCACGTCTGTAGGAGCCAGCTTGCTGGCGATCGCCAGCAAGCTGGCTCCTACCCATGCAGGTTCAGCCTTGTTTGCCTGGCGCCCGCCAGGAGTTCACGTATTCGGCTACATCCACCCCCGCAGCCGCCTCACCAACCTCCAGCGCGCGTCGGGTGTCGATCATCACCGCCACCTCGTCGATGAAGGTCGCCGGATCGCTCTGCGCTTTCTTCAACGCCTTGGGATGCGGCCCGTGAGGAAAGCCGCAGGGGTGGAAGGTCACCATTCCCTGCTCGATGTTGTCGCGGCTGAAGAAGTTGCCACGGTGATAGAACAGCACTTCGTCGTAGTCGTCGTTGTTGTGGAAGAACGGCACCTTCAACGCGCCCGGATCGCTCTCGGCCGGGCGCGGGGTAAAGGTGCAAACGACGAAGCCGTTGGCGACGAAGGTGGTGTGCGCCGACGGCGGCAGGTGGTAGCGGTGGCTCATCAGCGGGCGGATGTCGCGCCAGTTGAGGCGCACCACGGTGTTGTCGCCATGCCAGCCGACCACGTCCAGCGGGTTGTAGGGAAAGGTCACGGTGCTGATCTGGTTGCGCCGCTTGATCCGCACCTGCCAGGGGTTTTCGTCCTGCTGCGTCTTGAACGCCTCGTCCAGGCGCGGATGCTCCAGCACCGCCGGGTCGAAGATCGCCTGCGGGCCGACCAGGCCCTTATCCGGCAGCATGTAGGCGCCGTCCGTGTTCTCGATCAGCAGCATGAAGGTCGGCTGCATGGCCTCGATGCGCCAGGCGGTGCCGCGCGGGACCATCAGGTAGTCGCCGTCGCGGTACTCCAGGTGGCCGAAGTCGCAGTAGAAATGCCCGGCGCCCTCATGGACGAACAGCAGCTCGTCGCCGTCGCTGTTGCGCACCAGGTGGCGCATGGCGCCGTTGGTCTTCCAGATGCGCAATTGCACATCGGCGTTGTGCAGGGTCAGTGGTGCCTGTAGCGGGCAGTCGCGCTCGCTGGCGATGTCGTTAAAGTTGAAAGCGTGCGGGCGCAACGGCCCCTGCCAGTCGACCCAGCCGGTGGGCGGGTGCTTGTGGTGCAGGTGGGTCACCGGGCCGAAGAAGCCCTCGCGGCCCATCTCGCGTTCGTAGGTGTCCTGCGGGAAATCGCAGTGCGCCTGGCGCGAACAGTCACCCTCGCGCAGGGGGAAGCTGATCCATTTTCGGCTCATGTACATCTCCTCGGTTCGCAACGCCAACCACCTATGCAGGGCGGATTTGGCGCCAATACGCTTCCTGGACCCGAGCCAGGAGAACGCTGAACAATCATTTACCCGTCGCTCCCGCGCAGGCGGGAGCCCAGGTGCTGTGCACTCTGGATTCCCGCCTGCGCGGGAATGACGGTTACCCCAGAAGCCCCCCCGCACTGCCCCCACCATGAAGCGTTCGACTCACTCAGCCTGACGGGTTATGCGGTGCTTACTCCTCGGAGATCACGCCACGCCTTACCTGATCCTCTTCGATGGATTCGAACAGAGCCTTGAAGTTGCCCTCGCCGAAGCCCTGGTTGCCCTTGCGCTGGATGATTTCGAAGAAGATCGGGCCGATCACCGTGTTGGTGAAGATCTGCAGCAGGATGCCGTCGTCTTCCGGCGCGCCATCGATCAGGATGTTCAGCTCGCGCAAGGTGGCAGTGGGCTCGCCGTGGCCGGCCACGCGGCTGTCGACCTTTTCATAATAGGTGTCCGGCGTGGTCATGAAGTCCACGCCGTTGGCGCGCAGCTGGCGCACCGTTTCGTAGATGTCGTCGGTGGACAGGGCGATGTGCTGGATGCCTTCGCCGTGGTACTCGCGGATGAATTCCTCGATCTGCGACTTGTCGTCGGCCGACTCGTTGATCGGGATGCGGATCTTGCCGCAGGGCGCGGTCATCGCACGGGAAAACAGGCCGGTGAGCTTGCCTTCGATGTCGAAGTAGCGGATCTCGCGAAAGCCGGCAATGCGCTCGTAGAAGCCGGACCAGAAATCCATCTGCCCACGTTTGACGTTGTGCGTCAGGTGGTCAATCAGTTGCAGGCCGACCGCGTTGTCGTTCGGCCCGCGGCCTGCGATGTACTCGAAGTCGACGTCGTAGATGCTCTTGTCGCCGTAGCGGTCGACCAGGTACAGCAAGGAGCCGCCAATGCCTTCGACGCAGGGGATGTTCAGCTCGCCGAAGTTGGCGTGGCTGCCGACCAGGGTCGCGCCCTGGGATTCGACGTAGGCGGCGGCCTGGGCGGCGTTCTTCACCCGGAAGGCCATGGCACAGGCACTCGGCCCGTGCTTCTCGCCGAAGGCGCGCACATGCCCGGCTGGGCTGCCGTTAAGCACGATGTTGATGTCGTGCTGCTGGAACAGCCAGACTTCCTTGGAGCGGTGCTTGGCGGTTTCGGTGAAGCCCATGGCGGTAAACAGCGCGCGCAGCTGCTGGATGCCTTCAGCGGTGGGGGCGGTGAATTCGACGAACTCGAATCCGTCGGTACCGATGGGGTTGTGTTGTTCGATCTTGGCCACGGCGTTCATTGCGCCTCCTCGTTGTTGTAGGGATAGCTAGCGTGGGATGGCTGCCACAGGCGCGTGCCTGCGGCTCAACTGCCTTCATCTGAGCCTGCGCGGCAGTGCGCAACAAGCCACCCCAAGGCCCTGCCGACCCGCCCAGCCGAGGCCAGCTGGCAACTTTCCCTTACAGCAAGGAAATAGCCGGTCAGCGGGCCGATACCCCACAACCTGCGTAACGTTTTATTGCCAAGGTGGTGCGCCAGCGTGCCAGTAACCCAGTCGACACCTCCGGCTTCTGGCTGGCTGACGCCGTGCCGGCACTGGCGCTGTATCGCCGAGCTGGCGTAAGGCGTAATAGCCCGCTCTTTGTAGGAGCCAGCTTGCTGGCGATCCGTAGCCCATCACTGTGGAAAGGCATCGCCAGCAAGCTGACTCCTACATAAAGCGGTTCGCTCTACCCTGCCGAGTTCGGCACACGCGGCGCGGCGCTGGGAATTCCGGCAGACAGCTCGAACGGTTTCGGCACATCCAGGACATAACCCTGGGCGTAGTCGATGCCTATCTCGCGCAGCGCGGCGAGGATCGCCTCGGACTCGACGAATTCGGCCACCGTCAGTTTGCCCAGCACATGGCCGATGTGATTGATCACCTCGACCATGGCCCGGTCGATGGGGTCGACCAGCATGTCGCGCACGAAGCTGCCGTCGATCTTGAGGAAATCCACCGGCAGGTGCTTGAGGTACATGAACGACGACATGCCGGCGCCGAAGTCGTCCAGCGAGAAGCGGCAACCGAGCACCTTGAGCTCATTGATGAAGCGCGTCGCATCGCCTAGGTTGGCGATGGCGGCGGTTTCGGTGATCTCGAAACAGATCAGCTGCGGCGGTATGCCCTGACTGCTGAACTGCTCGCGCAGGAAGCCGAGGAAGGCGGAATCACCGATGCTGGCACCCGACAGGTTGATCGCGCAGCTGAGCGGCCGCGCCCCTTCGTCCTGCAGGTGCAGCGCCAGGGCCTGGAAGGTGTTGCGCACTACCCAGCGATCAATCAGCGGCATCAGGCCGTAGCGCTCGGCAGCCGGAATGAAGGTGCCGGGACCGACCAGTTGGCCCGTCTCGTCGTGCAGGCGCAGCAGTATTTCCAGGTGATCGCCTTCGCCCCCGTGGAGTGCCACGATACGCTGGGCATAGAGCCGGAAACGCCCCTCCTCCAGCGCCGCATGAATGCGCTGCACCCAGCTCATTTCACCCACCCGCAGGGACAGCTCGGAGTCGTCCGGCTGGAAGGCATGCACACGATTGCGGCCCTTTTCCTTGGCCGAATAGCAGGCCAGGTCAGCAGTGCGCAGCAGCTCCGCCAGGCTGGTCTGGCCAGGCGGAATCTGCACCAGGCCGATACTCACGCTGATCGAGAAGGAACGCCCACCCCAGTTGAAACGCACATCCTGCACGGCCTTGCGCAAGGCCTCGGCGACCCGCGCAGCCGCCTCGGCCGGGCAGTTTTCCAGGATCACGCCGAATTCGTCACCGCCCAGGCGGGCCAGGGTGTCACCCTCGCGCACGTGGTGTTGCAGCGACGTGCACACCTCGCGCAGCAGCTCGTCGCCGGCCGCGTGGCCACAGGTGTCGTTGACCAGCTTGAACTGGTCCAGATCGAGAAACATCAGTGCATGCCGGCCCACCTGGCGCATCTGCCGGGCCAGCAACTGGGCCAGGCGATACTCGAACTCGCGGCGGTTGGCCAGGCCGGTCAAGGCATCGTGACTGGCCTGCCAGGACAGGTTGGCCACGTACTGGCGTTCGCGCGTCATGTCGTGCAGCACCATCACGGCCCCGCTGACCCGGCCATCGGTGAGGATCGGCGTGCCCACCAGATTGACCGCCACCGAGCTGCCATCCGGGCGCACGATCAGCTTGGCATGGTCACCGGGCGGCATCTCCTGCCCAGCAAGGATCTGCCGCACCGACGACTCACCCGCCTCGTTGGGGTACTCGTCGACAATCGAAAACAGCGTTTCAAACGGCTGCCCCAAGGCCGTGGCCGCCTGGCAACTGGCCAGGCGCTCGGCCGCCGGGTTCATGTACGCGACGCAGCCATCGCGCTCCAGGCTGATCACCGCGTCGCCAATCGAGGCCAGGGTCAGCTGCGCACGCTGCTTCTCTTCCCGCAACGCCTGGTCGGCATGCTCGCGTTGCGCCAGCAGATTGCGCGTACGCAGCAGTGCCAGGCCGATCAGCAGTATGGCGGTCGCCAGGTTGGCAACAATCAACAGGCGCATCACCGCCCGCGAGGCTTCGCCGAGGATGCCGGAAAAGGCCTCGGCGGCGGGCGTAGCACCGTGGTTGATCTGGCCGATGCGCGCCTGCCAGTCCAGGGTCTGTTCGAGCCGAACCGGGCCACGGCCGATACCCTGCTGGATTTCCGCAGCCAGCTCGCTCAGCTCGAAGATGTAGCGATCGCCCACCTGCCACTGCTCGATGGCCCGGTCCAGGTAGCTGAAATGACGGAAATTGCGAAACAGCCAGATCATCCCATCGACATCGTCGGGGTGGTTGCGCCCCTGCAGGATGGCGGCGCGGGCAGCGGCCAGATCCGGCTGGGCACCATCCAGGATGACCCGGAAAGCGTGATCGCCCAGCGGCACGGCGAGCGCCTGCTGGTAGTTATCGAGGTACTCGGGGTTGCCCGTGCGGGCATACAGATCGAGGTAGAGAATGGCGTCCTTGAGGCCCTTGGACCACAGGCTCTCACCGCCGACATAGGCACGCACCGCCGACAGCACGTAGAGGCTGCCGCCCGCCATCAGCACCTGCAGCAAAATCACCAGGGCGAAGGGCCACACCAGGCGCAACAGCTGCGAAGTCATGCGCGCCGACCTGGCGCTGGTCTCCTGACTCATCGATCCCTTGTCTCCTGTGAACCTCTTCGCGTGGTCGCGAACGGGTTCTGACATCGGCACACACTACGGCCATGCCACCCACGACGGGAACCGCACCGTCGCCCTCCCTGCCAAAAGGTACTGGCGTACCAATCAGGTATAGATGGAATTTTCTGGGCCGACAGCTATATAGCCAGGAATCTGGGATCGGACCGCCTCCCCGGCAGCCAGCCAGAACGGCCGCCGAGTGCCGCTCAGCGCCGGCGGAACAGCGGCCGCGGCTCGATCACCGAGCGCCCGTACAGCACGCTCATGCCGGCCAGGCCCTTGAGTGCGTCCGCCACCGACTTGTCGGCGCGCACGGCGAAGGCATCGAAACCGCACTGACGCATATGGCTGAGCTGGTCGCGCAGCACATCGCCCACCGCGCGCAGTTCGCCGCTCCAGCCCAGGCGCGTGCGCAGCACATAGGCCTGGCTGTAACCGCGGCCGTCGCGAAAGCTGGGAAAGTCCACGGCGATCAGCGGTAGGTGCGGCAGCAGCTCGGCGAGGCTTTGCGCATCATCGTCCGGCGCCAGCCACAGGCCGTGCGCCGGGTCGCGCTGCTGCAGCCACTGCGCCAGCGGCAGGATCAGCGCCGCGCCAGCCGGTGCCGGCTCGTCGTCGCGCAGCAGGTACCAGGGATCGTTCTCGACGAGCTGCGCCTGGCCGCCCTGCAAGCGGATCAGGTTGTTCATGCCGACTGCTCCTGGGCGCGGTAGACGCGCTGCTTGAAGGGCTCCAGGCCGATGCGCGCGCAGGTGGCGGCGAAGGGCTCGCCCTCGCCGCGCTGCTGCAGGTAGGTCTCGATGATCCGCTCGATCACCGCCGGCACCTCGTCGGCGCCAAACGACGGGCCGATCACCTTGCCCAGCGCCGCGCCGTGCCCTTGCGCGCCGCCGAGGGTGATCTGGTACCACTCGCTGCCGTTCTTATCCACGCCGAGGATGCCGATATTGCCGATGTGGTGGTGACCGCAGGCGTTCATGCAGCCGGAGATATTCAGGCTCAGTTCGCCGATGTCGTGCAGGTAGTCGAGGTCTTCGAAACGCTGCTGGATGCCCTGGGCGATGGGGATCGACTTGGCGTTGGCCAGCGAGCAGTAGTCGCCGCCTGGGCAGGCAATGATGTCGCTGAGCAGGCCGATGTTCGGCGTCGCCAAACCGGCCGCGCTGGCCAGCTGCCAGAGGCGGTACAGGTCGGCCTGGCGCACATCAGGCAGCACCAGGTTCTGCTCGTGGGCAACGCGGATTTCGCCGAAACCGAACGCCTCGGCCCAGTCCGCGACCGCCTCCATCTGCGCCGCGGTGACATCGCCCGGCGGCAGGGCCGCGCCCGGCTTGGTCGACAGCACCACGCTGGCGTAGCCCGGCACCTTGTGCGGGTGCACGTTGCGCGTTAGCCAGCGCTCGAACGCCGGATCGTGCAGCAGGCCATCCGGGCGCGCCTGGCCGTCGGCAAGCAGCGCGTAGGCCGGCGGGCGGAAATGCCTGGCCACGCGCTGGTACTCATCGACGGTGAGCTCGGCCGGGCCGTCCTTGATCAGCCCCCACTCCGCTTCCACTTCGCGGGCGAAGGCCTCGATGCCCAGCGCCTTGACCAGGATCTTGATCCGCGCCTTGTACTTGTTGTCGCGCCGACCGTGGCGGTTGTAGACGCGCAGGATGGCCTCGACGTAGCTGAGCAAGTGGCGCCACGGCAGGCCGTCGCGGATCTGCACACCGATGATTGGCGTGCGCCCCAGGCCGCCGCCGACCAGCACGCGCAGCAGCAGCTCGCCCTCGGCATCGCGGTAAAGCTGCAAACCGATGTCGTGCACCTGCACGGCGGCGCGGTCTTCGCCGGCGGCGCACAGGGCGATCTTGAATTTACGTGGCAGGAACAGGAATTCCGGGTTGACCGTCGACCACTGCCGGAGGATTTCCGCCAGCGGGCGCGGGTCGAGCAACTCATCGGCGGCGACCCCGGCGAAAGCTTCGGTGGTGACGTTGCGCACGCAGTTGCCGGAGGTCTGGATGGCGTGCATCTCCACCGCTGCCAGTTGCTCGAGGATATCCGGCACCTGCGCCAGCGTGATCCAGTTGAACTGGATGTTCTGCCGCGTGGTGAGGTGGCCATAGCCGCGGTCATGCTCGCGGGCGATTCGCGCCAAGGTGCGCAGCTGGGTCGCCGACAGGGTGCCGTAGGGAATCGCCACGCGCAGCATGTAGGCATGCTTCTGCAGGTACAGGCCGTTCTGCAGGCGCAGCGGCAGGAATTCCTCCTCGCTCAGTTCATCGTCGAGGCGGCGCTGTACCTGGTCGCGAAACTGGGCGACACGCTCGCGCACCAGCGCGTGGTCGTATTGGTCGTACTGATACATCCCGCCACCTCATCTGCCACCCACCATGCGGGCTCATGTGGCGGTGACTATGACGTGGCGACGCGCCAGCAGAACAGACCCAGATTGGCGGCAAAAATACGGAGCAGATGCGCCGACTGGTTACCCGGGCATTGGCTGGACCTGACGTTTGTCATCGGCAAGAAGCGCCCGCCCATAGCCTCTAGCCAGGCAGTGCAGCTGGCGCCAAAACGCTGCTCGCAGCCCCATCAGTATCCGCTGCTCGCCCACGCAACGCCGTCATGTCGCGCTTGGGTGGCACGCCAAACAGACGGCTGTATTCGCGACTGAACTGCGAGGGGCTTTCGTAGCCGACCTTGAACGCGGCGCTGGATACGTCCAGGTGCTCGTTGAGCATCAAGCGCCTGGCTTCGTTCAAGCGCAGCCACTTCTGGTACTGCAGCGGGCTCATCGCGGTGAGCTGGCGGAAGTGGTGATGAAAGGTCGGTGCACTCATCTGTACGCGAGCGGCAAGCTCCTCGACACGCAACGGCATGGCGTAGTTCAGCTTCAGCCAGTCGATGGCCTTGGCGATCCGGTAACCCTGGCCGTCGACGGAGGTGATCTGCCGCAGGCGAGCCGCCTGGTCGCTCATCAGCAAGCGGTAGTGAATCTCGCGCTGGATCAGGGGCGCGAGCACCGGGATGGCGTCGGGCTCATCCAGCAACGCCAGCAACCGCTCGAATGCCGCCAACAGCGGCGCTGTCGCGGAGCCAATGCCCACACCCGCCCCCACCGACCGATCACGGCTTGGCGGCAGGCCACCCTGGGCGATCAGCTCTGCCAGCATGCGCAGGTCGAGCTTCAGGGTCAGCCCCACGCAGGGCTGCTGCGGGCTTGCCACCAGCACCTCGGAGTTGGCGGGCAGATCCAGCGAGGTGACGAGAAAACGCGAGGGATCATAGGGGTAGCCTTCTCCCCCGACCCACAGGCGCTTTTCACCCTGGGCGACCAGGACGATGCTCGGCTCAACCATGCACACAACCGGTGGCGCCGGGTGCTCGCGCCGGAAGAAGCCGAGACCGGCAATGGGCGTGCCGCAATCACCCGGCTGGGTGACGCGTGCAGCGATGGTCTGCGCCAGTGCCAGCTGGAGCGATGCGCTCTGCGCGGGGGTGTCGTGCTTGATCGTCATGTCTGCCTACCTCGTGGCAGAACTCTAGCGCGCCCGACCGGCTGTTCCTACCAAAAGCCTGCAAACTCATCGGATCAGGCAAGTAATCCAGTGAAATGCCCTACAGCCCGCGCGAGCAGCTACGCAGAATGTATCGCGAACCTGATCCAGCCACGGGCTAACCCGAACCCGGCTCACCGCGCCTTCGGTGAAACGCTGCCTGACAGCGCAGCACCCTCTCCGCCCGCCGCCGCGCAAACACGGATCAAGCCACCCACATGACCACCGGAGTGCATCCAATGGACAACGCCTATTCCCCCTTCAGGTTGATCCAGCGCGCGATCTTCGCCGCGATTGCAACCATCGCCAGCGTGTCACCGGCCCTGGCCCAAGAGCAGCCCAGTTCGACAGGAGTAAAAACCATGACCCTCAACCAGACGTGGGACAAAACCTTCCCCAAAAGCAGCAAGGTTGAGCACCAGAAGGTGACCTTCAAGAACCGCTACGGCCTCACCCTGGCGGCCGATCTGTACCTGCCCAAGGCACACGGCAGCCAGCCGCTGCCGGCACTGGCGGTCAGTGGCCCGTTCGGCGCGGTGAAGGAACAGTCGTCCGGCCTCTACGCCCAGACCATGGCCGAGCGCGGCTATGTCACGCTGGCGTTCGACCCGTCCTATACCGGTGAAAGCAGCGGCGAGCCGCGCGACCTGGCCTCGCCGGATATCAACACAGAAGACTTCAGCGCCGCCGTCGACTTCCTCGGGCTGCAACCGTCCGTGGATCGCAACCGCATTGGCATCATCGGCATCTGCGGTTTTGGCGGCATGGGCCTGAGCGCGGCAGCAGTCGATACCCGCATCAAGGCCGTAGTCACCACGGCCATGTACGACATGTCGCGCGTCATGGCCAAGGGCCTGAACGACAGCCTGACCCCGGCACAGCGGGCGCAGACCCTGAACCAGTTGAGCCAGCAGCGCTGGGATGATGCGCAGAAGGGCGTCCAGGCAGCTGGCCCGCGCATCCTGCCGGAGAAGCTCAGCGGCAACGACGGTCCAATCATCGAGGAGTTCTTCGACTACTACCGCACCCCGCGCGGCTACCACAAGAACGCGCCGAACTCGAACGGCTCGTGGACAGCCACCATGTCGCTGCCGTTCATGAACCTGCCGCTGCTGACTCACATCGCGGAGATTTCGCCGCGCCCGATTCTGCTTATCGCCGGTGAGAATGCGCACTCTCGCTACTTCAGCGAAGACGCGTTCAAGGCCGCTGCGCAGCCCAAGGAACTGCTGATCATCAAGGATGCCAACCATGTGGACCTCTACGACCGCATGGACAAAATCCCCTTCGATGCGATCACGGAGTTCTTCGCCAAGAGCCTCAAGTAAGGCGCGGCCTGGCCGGCAGCGGTTGAACTGCGCCCGGCCAGACTCATATCCGCTGGCCGGGCGCGCCCAGGCCAGCGCAAACCGTACGCGGCACCACATCCAGCACGCCCTCCGGACTCACGAGCAGTATGTCGCCACGTCGAGTGCGCTTCACGAAACACAGGATTCCTTTCCATGACCGTACCCTCTCTCCCCGCCCCGCCAGGCACCCGGCAGTCGTGGGGCGCCGTGCTTGCCATGTCACTCGCCGCCTTTGCGCTGGTGGCATCGGAGTTCATGCCGGTCAGCCTGCTGACACCCATTGCGGCAGACCTGCACATCAGCGAAGGCCAGGCCGGCCAGGGCATTGCCGTGTCCGGGCTGTTCGCCTTGCTCACCAGCCTGGTTATCGCCGCGGTGGCGGCGCGGGTCGAACGCAAGCTGCTGCTCCTGTCGCTGACCCTGCTGATGATGGTCTCCGGCACGGTGGTGGCGTTCGCGCCGAATTACTCGGTTTTCATGGTCGGTCGCGCGCTGATCGGCGTGGCGATTGGCGGTTTCTGGTCGCTATCGGCCGCCACGGCCATGCGCCTGGTTTCAGCCGAGCAGGTGCCGCGGGCCCTGGCCATCGTCAACGGTGGCAATGCCCTGGCCACGGTCATTGCAGCGCCGCTGGGTAGCTTCGTCGGCGCCCTGATCGGCTGGCGCGGGGCGTTCTTCTGCATCGTGCCGGTCGCCGCGCTCGCCGCCGTCTGGCTGCTGCTGAGCCTGCCGGCGATCAACAACGAACGCCGCGACAAGAGCAGCAATGTCTTCAGGCTGATGAACAGCGCGCCGGTGGCCCTGGGCATGGTCGCGGTCAGCGTGTTTTTCATGGGCCAGTTCATGCTGTTCACCTACCTGCGCCCGTTCCTGGAGACGGTCACCGAGGTCAGCGTTTCCATGCTCTCGTTGATGCTGCTGGTATTGGGTGTGGCCGGTTTCGTCGGCACCTTCCTGATCGAGCGGTTCCTGCAGTGGAACCTGTACCGAACGCTGATCGCTATTCCCATGCTGATGGCGGTGATCGCCGTCGCCCTGGTTGCCTTTGGCAGTTCGGCACTGACCACCACCGTACTCCTGGGTTTCTGGGGCCTGGTGGCGACCGCAGCCCCCGTGGGCTGGTGGACATGGCTGGCACGAACCCTGCCAGACGATGCCGAAGCCGGCGGTGGGTTGATGGTGGCGATCGTTCAGCTGGCAATCGGCCTGGGCGCCACCATTGGCGGGCTGGTATTCGACCTGAGCGGCTATCGCGCAACCTTCGAGCTGAGCGCGGCCCTGCTGGTCGTGGCTGCCATTCTTGCCTTCCTGGCCGCGCATGCAGCGCCGCTCATGAAGCCAAGTACGGCGGCCTGACACGGTCGAAAACCTGCGGGATGCCAAGTGAGCCACACACTGCCAGCTACCATCTGATCCGCTTTTTATTGAGCAACCTGAATCTGTTATGTAATCACTAACCCGTCGACCATTGCCTCATCTTGAAAAGCTTGATGAGGCACCCGTCATGAGCGAACGCATCCCCGCGCAGATCATCGAAACCATAGATCCGCGCCAGCCCATCCGCCTGACGCCTTCCCAGGCCGGCGGGCCGATTCACACCCGCAGTTTCAGCGGCCGCTTCCGCAACCTGCGCCTGTATGGCGCCGGCCTGCTGTTCCTGATCTTCTTCGGCACCGCCTGGCTCGACTGGGACGGTCGTCAGGCCGTGCTGTGGAACCTGGCCGAGCACCGCTACTACATCTTCGGCGCGACCTTCTGGCCGCAGGATTTCATCCTGCTTTCGGCGCTGCTGATCATCGCCGCGTTCGGTCTGTTCGCCATCACCGTGGTGGCCGGGCGTGTCTGGTGTGGCTACACCTGCCCGCAGAGCGTGTGGACCTGGGTGTTCATGTGGGCAGAAAAAGTCACCGAGGGCGAGCGCAACCAGCGCATCAAGCTCGACGCCGCGCCCTGGTCGCTCGGCAAGCTGGCGCGGCGCACCGCTAAGCACAGCATCTGGCTGGGCGTGAGCCTGCTCACGGCGGTGACCTTCATCGGCTACTTCACACCGATCCGCGAGCTGACCCAGGAACTGTTCAGCCTGCAACTCGACGGCGGCACGCTGGTGTGGGTGCTGTTCTTCATGGCCGCCACCTACCTCAACGCCGGCTGGCTGCGCGAAAAAGTCTGCGTGCACATGTGCCCGTACTCGCGCTTCCAGAGTGCGATGTTCGACCAGGACACCCTGCTGGTCGCCTACGACGCCCAGCGCGGCGAAAGCCGCGGCCCGCGCAGGAAAGGTAGCGACCACAAGGCCGAGGGCCTGGGCGACTGCATCGACTGCCTGATGTGCGTGCAGGTCTGCCCGACCGGCATCGACATCCGCGACGGCCTGCAAATCGACTGCATCAGCTGCGGCGCCTGCATCGACGCCTGCGACACGGTCATGGACAAGATGGGCTACGCCAAAGGCCTGGTTGGCTACCACTCCGAGCGCGAGCTGCAGGGCGGCAAGACCCACCTGCTGCGCCCACGTCTGGTCGGCTATGGCGTGGCCCTGGTGCTGATGATCGGTACGTTTGTCTGGGCGTTGGACGCACGCTCGCTGCTGTCCATCGACTCGGCCAAGGACCGCAGCATGTACCGCGAAAACGCTGCCGGGCAGATCGAGAACACTTACCGCCTCAAGGTGATCAACAAGACCCAGCAGGCGCAGCGTTACACCCTGGCCCTGGTCGACAGCCCCGGCCTGCGCCTGGATGCTCCCGCGCAGCTGCTGCTGGCGCCGGGCGAGATCCTCGATGTGCCGGTGACCGTGGTACAGCTGGGCGACCAGGCCAGCGCCAGTGCCCTGCCAGTGCGCTTCGTGGTGCGCAACCTGGCCGATGCCAGCGAGCAGGCACAGACGCAGAGCACCTTTCTCTCCCCGAGTGGGCGCTGACAGTCGCATGGGCGCGAAACTCCCCGTACAGTGCGGCCATCTGCTGGCCGCCCCTACGGACACGATGAAACGCTACGAGAAATTCGCCGACCAGATTGCCGAGCTGATCCGCTCCGGCGTGCTCGCCCCCGGCGAGAAGGTGCCCTCGGTGCGGCATGCCAGCCGCACCTACGGGGTCAGCCCGTCCACCGTATTCCAGGCTTACTACCTGCTGGAGGATCGCGGTCTGATCCAGGCACGGGCGCGCTCCGGTTACTTCGTCCGCGAACTGGCGCGGCACTCGCTGGCCGAACCGGAAACCAGCGCACAGGCGGCGCAAACCACCGAAGTGGACGTCAGCGAGCTGGTGTTCTCCGTACTTGGCTCACTGAAAGACCCGCACACCGTGCCCTTCGGCTCGGCCTTCCCCAGCCCGCAACTGTTCCCCCTGCAGCGCCTGGCGCGCTCCATG
Organism: Aquipseudomonas ullengensis; assembly: GCF_014174475.1. Lineage (GTDB taxonomy): Bacteria > Pseudomonadota > Gammaproteobacteria > Pseudomonadales > Pseudomonadaceae > Aquipseudomonas > Aquipseudomonas ullengensis. The sequence continues at coordinate 201,700 of NZ_JACJUD010000007.1, read as the reverse complement.
GCCCATGCCCTGCGCGACATGCCGGCGCATGCAGTGATCGCCGACATGACCGCTGGCAACCCCGATTTGCGTCGGCAGATCGCCCTGCGCTACATGGTTGCCGGCGTGCGCCTGCCGCTGGACGAACTGGTGATCACCAATGGCGCCCTGGAAGCGCTGAACCTGTGCCTGCAGACCGTGACCAGCCCCGGCGACCTGGTGGCCATCGAAGCACCAGCCTTCTATGCCACGTTGCAGGTGTTGGAGCGCCTCAAGCTCAAGGCAGTGGAAATCCCGGTCAACCCGCGTGAAGGCATCGACCTGGACGTGCTGACCGAGCGTCTGGCCAGCCTGCCGATCAAGGCCTGCTGGTTCATGAGCAGCCTGCAGAACCCGCTCGGCGCGAGCATGAGCGACAGCAAGAAAGCCGCGCTGTATGAGCTGCTGCATCAGCATCAGGTGCCGCTGATCGAGGACGACGTGTACGCCGAGCTGTACTACGGCGCGCAGCCACCCAAGCCGGTGAAGAGCTTCGACCGCGACGGCCTGGTGATGCACTGCGGCTCGTTTTCCAAGAGCCTGGCACCGGGCTATCGGGTTGGCTGGGTGGCAGGCGGGCGCTATGCCGAGCAGATCAGTCGGCTGAAACTGATGACCACCATTTCACCCTCGGTGCCGGCTCAGGCAGCCATCGCCGACTACCTGCAGCACGGCGGCTATGACCGTCACCTGCGCCGCCTGCGTCATGCCCTGGAAACCCAGCAGGGCGCGATGCTCGCCTCCGCTGCGCGGCACTTCCCTGCCGGTACACGGGTCACCCGACCCAGCGGCGGCTACTTCCTCTGGTTCGAATTCCCCGAACAGGTCGACTCGCTGCAGCTGTTCCAACTGGCGCTGGCCCAGGGCATCAGCCTGGCACCGGGGCCGATCTTTTCCGCCACCCGCCGTTTTCGCAATTGCGCACGCCTAAACCACGGGCATCCGTGGGATGAGCAAAGCGAGCGCGCGATGGAACTGTTGGGGCGAATCCTGGCCTCATTCTGAAAGGGACACACCGCTCTGCAACGCCTATTGTGTCCATGCCAGGCATGGCGACGTCACAGTAGTGGCACAATGACATCCTTCAGGCCACTACCACGACAATAATCACAACAGGGGCAGCACCATGAGCGATGACAGCACCACCAGCGTCAACGAAATACTGGGCGATCAACAGCGCATCGAGCTGCTGGAAAAGAGCGCCAAACTCAACCGCCTGCTGATCTTCGGCCTGGCTGGCGGCCTGGTGTTGCTCCTGCTGGTTGTGGTGCTCATCGCCGTATTCAGCGGTGGTAGCGACGAGCCTGAAAAGCCCGAGGCTGTAGCGAGCGAGGCCAGCGTCGTCGCCCTGGAAAAACGCCTGGTGGCCGTGGAGCAGCAAGTCGCCGCCTTCCAGCAACAACTGAAAAACCAGCAGTCGCTGATCGCCCTGGCGCAAAGCAGCCCGCCAGCACCGGCAACCACTACCCCGCCGGCCGCTGCAGCACCCAGCCGCCCCGACCGCGCCACCATCCAGCAAGTGGCGAGCGTGCTGATCGGCCAGGAACAGAACTACCAGCAAAGCATCACCGCGCTGAAAAACGGCATGCGCGACCTGGCCGGCATGATCGCCGGCTCGCGCAGCTGGCTGGAAGACTACGAAGCAGACCTGAACAAGCCGCTGAGCGAGAGCCAGACGCGGGTCAAGGCCCTGCAACAATGGTCCAGCGGCAAGCCCACTGCTGCGCAATAACAGAGCGGCAGCCTGACCCTCAGAGCCGCCCTGCCCAGCTATGCACTTGCCGCCAGCCTGATCTGCGCCACCGGTTCAGTGCTGCTGTCCTTCGTCGCCGGGCGAGCGCTGGCCAAACGCTGAGCGGCGTTTGCGCGCTCACGCTTCTTCCGTACACTGCGCGCAATAAAAAGTTGCCGGAGTGCACAGATGCACCGAACAGTCAGCTGGGCCTGCGCGGCTGCCAGCCTGCTTTGCGCCGCAAGTGCGCAAGCCACCAACCCCGCGAGCGACCCACTGCTCGACAGCCCCACCAGCATCTCCACCCCAGCCGAACGCAGCGTTCGTGGCGTGCTGCGCGCCCGCGACCAGGCCATGCTGTCCAGCGAACTGGCCGGGCGCATCGTCGAAATGCCCTACGCCGATGGCCAGGACTTCAAGAAAGGCGACGTGCTGGTGCGCTTCGACTGCAGTGCCTACCAGGCTCAGTTGAATGCCTCCCAAGCCGCCGTGCGCGCCGCCCGCGAAGAGCTCAGCCATAACAAACAACTGGCCGCACTCAACTCGGTCGGCCGTTTCGAAGTGGCGCTGGCCGAGGCTAAACAAGCGCAAGCACAGGCCGAGGCCCAGGTCTACCAGGTACAGGTCAAGCGCTGCAGCGTCACGGCGCCGTTCAATGGCCGCGTGGTACAGCGCAAGGTACAGCCCCATGAAAGCGTGGCCGGCGGCACGCCACTGCTGGAGATCGTCGACAACCGCACCCTGGAAGTGCACCTGCTGGTGCCGTCGAGCTGGCTCGGCCGACTCAAGCCCGGCGAGCACTTCCAGTTCACCCCGGACGAAACCGGCCAGCCGCTGCAGGTCGAAGTCAAACGTCTCGGCGCGCGTATCGACGAAGGCAGCCAGACCTTGCTGCTGATCGGCAGCCTGCCCAGCGAAACGAACGGCCTGCTAGCCGGCATGAGCGGTAGCGCGCACTTCGCGGAGGCGCCATGACCGCGCAGGTACCGGGCCTGGCCGAACGGGTATTCGCCCAGTTTCTCGCCCTCGAACGGCAGGCCCGCGCCGCCAAGGATATCGACAGCCTGGCCTACGCCATGGTCAACGATGCCCAGGGGCTGTTCGGCTACCGCCATGCTGCCCTGCTGATCGCCGGCAAGGCACGCGCCCTCACCGGCATCAGCGTGGTCGAGCCGAATGCGCCCTTTGTCGCCTTCGTCGAAAATGCGGCCGGCCAGTTGTTGGCCCAGGGCCGCTCCGCCCAGGCCCAAGTGGTCGCTACCGACAGCCTCAACGCGCAAGCCCAGGCCGACTGGCAAAGCCTGTCGGCCGGCACGGCATTCTGGCTGCCGCTGACCGATCGCCGGCAACAACCCTTCGGTGGCCTGTGGATTGCCCGCGAACAGCCCTGGAGCGAGGCCGAGCAGGCCCTGCTCAGTCAGCTCGGCGATGCCTACAGCCATGCCTGGCTGGCCCTGCAACCAGGTAAACCCTGGCGCTTGCGCTGGCCGCGCAAGAAGATCGCGGCAATAGTCGCTGCCGCACTTCTATTGCTTCTGCTGCCGGTACGCCAATCGGTGCTGGCCCCAGCGGAAGTAGTGCCGCTGGGCGGCCAGGTGGTGGCCGCACCGTTGGACGGGGTAATCGCCGAGTTCCTGGTCAAGCCCAACCAGACAGTGCGCAAGGGTGATGTGCTGCTGCGCTTCGACGCCACCAGCATCAAGGCCCAGGCCGATGTCGCCGAGCGCAGCCTGAATGTGGCCGAGGCCGAGCTCAAGGCCAACTCACAGCGCGCCTTCAGCGATGCCGAATCGAGTGCACGGATCGACCTGTTCGCAGCGCGCGTCGAGCAGAAGCGCGCCGAGCGTGATTACGCCCGCCAGTTGCTGGCCCGTACCGAGGTACGCGCCGAGCGCGACGGCATCGCAGTGTTCGCCGACGCCCAGCGCTGGATCGGCAAGCCGGTACAGACCGGCGAGCGGCTGATGGAAATCGCCGCGCCGGATCAGGCCGAGCTGCGCATCGAGCTGGCAGTCGGCGATGCCCTGGACTTCAAGCCAGGGGCTGAAGTCGCCCTGTTCCTCGACAGCGATCCGCTGCATCGTCACACCGCACACCTGCAGCGCAGCGCCTACGAGGCGCAGCAAACCGCCAGCGGGCAACTGGCCTACCGCCTGGACGCCGAATTCAGCGAAGCGCCGCCGCGCATCGGCCTGCGCGGCACGGCAAAACTGTTCGGTGAGCGCGGCCCGCTGGCCCTCTATCTATTACGCCGTCCGCTGGCAGCCCTGCGCCAGACGGTAGGTCTGTAAATGCAGCTGCCAGCGCTGCGCGCCGACCTGCAGCTCTCCCCGGCCGTTGCCGCCCTGGATGGCGCGCCGCAATGGACCCTGGCCGACCCCTTGCGCGGGCGCTACTTCAAACTGGGCGCAGCGGCGATGCGCCTGCTGCGCCACTGGCAACTGAGCGATGCAGAGCGCGTGCTAGAGGCCGCCAATCGCGAGCCGGGCATGCCGCTTGGCGGCGCCGAACTGGAAGAACTGCTGCGTTTTCTGCGCGGCAATGACCTGATTGCCGCACTGGATGCCGAGCAGCGCGAAAGCTATGCGCCCAAGGCTGCTCAACAACGCCATGGGCTGTGGCAAAGCCTGCTGCACCAGTACCTGTTCTTCCGTATTCCGCTGTGGCGCCCGGATGCCTTTCTCGATCGCACCTGGCCCTGGCTGCGCCGCTATGGCCCGAACCTACTGCGCTTCGGCCTGCCGCTGCTCCTGAGCCTTGGCGTGTTCCTCGCCGCGCGCGACTGGGAACGCTTCATCGCCACCTTTCCGCACCTGTTCAGCCTGGGCGGCGCGCTATCGTTCGGTATTGCCCTGACCTTCGCCAAGCTGTGCCACGAGTTCGGCCATGCCTACATGGCCAAGCGCGCCGGCTGCCGGGTGCAGAGCATGGGGCTGGCCTTCATGGTCATGCTGCCGATGTTCTACACCGACGTCAGCGACGCCTGGCGCGTCAATGATCGACGTTCACGCCTGCTGATCGGTGCCGGCGGTGTGATGGCCGAACTGCTGCTGGCCTGTATCGCCCTGCTCGCCTGGTCGCTGTTACCCGATGGGCCAGCACGCACGGCCGCCTTCATGCTGGCCAGCGCCACCTGGATCACCACCCTGGTGATCAACCTCAACCCGTTCATGCGCTTCGATGGCTATTTCCTGCTCAGCGACCTGTGGGGCGTCGACAACTTGCAGGGACGCGGATTCGCCCTGTGCCGCTGGCACCTGCGCGAGGCCCTGTTCGGCTACGGCGAACCAGCACCGGAGCCCTGGTCACCCAGCATGCAGCGCAAGCTGCTGATCTGGGGATACGGCTCCTGGCTGTGGCGCGCGGCGCTGTTCCTCGGCATCGCCCTGGCGGTCTACCACATGTTCTTCAAGCTGCTCGGCATCTTCCTGATGCTGGTCGAACTGCTCTGGTTCATCGCCCTGCCGATCTGGCGCGAGATGCAGGAGTGGAGCAAACGCCGCGACCAGGCACACCCCGGCAAAGTCTTCCTCCTCGGCATCGGCTTGCTGGTACTGCTCGCCGTGCTGCTGGTGCCCTGGCGCAGCGCGGTTGAGGTGCCGGCGCTGCTCGAAGCCTCGCGCAGCACCGCCCTGCACGCACCGCTGCCGGCGCGCCTCAAGCAACTGCATGTGCAGGATGGCCAGGCCGTCGACAAGAATGCCCTGCTGCTGGAGCTGGAGTCCCCCGACCTGGACTCGCGCCAAAGCATCGTGCGCAGCCAGATCAACACCCTGCAGCTGCAGCTACGCCGCCAAGCCGGGCGCAGTGAAACCATTGCCGATGTCGGTGTACTCGAACAGCAACTGGCCGAGGCCGTGGCCGAATACCGTGGCCTGGCGGCACAACGCGAGCGCCTGCAGCTGCGCGCCCCGGCTGCCGGCGTGGTACGCGACCTGCTGCCAGCGCTGCAACCCGGCCGCTGGCTATCGCCGCAAACCGTGCTGGCTCGTGTGGTCGAGTCCGGCCTGCGTCTGCGTGGTTATTTGCCGGAAGAGGAACTCTGGCGCGTCGAACCGGGTGCCGAAGGTCGCTTTATCGCCGACGACCCTGCCCGCTCGGCGCCGCGGGTGAGCCTGGACGAAGTGGATGCCACCGGTGCCGCGCATATCCAGCTGGAGGCGCTGACCTCCGACCACCACGGCCCGATTGCCGTACGCCGCAACGCCCAACAGGAAGCGGAACCGGTGCAGGCGCAATATGGCGTCCAGCTGCGCCTGCTCGACAGCCTGCCCGCCCCTGCCCAGCCGCTGCGTGGCCGGGTGGTGCTGGATGGCAAAGGTGAATCGGTGCTGGGTTTCGTCTGGCGGCGGGTGGCGGCACTGGGTGTGCGCGAGAGCGGTTTCTGACCCGACAGACAAAGAAAGTTGCGCGAGACCGGCACTTTCCCCGATAGTTCCCCAAATAATTTGATCCAGTCCGCAGTAGCGACACGGAGGTTCTTGTGAAATTTCTGGACCTGTTCAAGCGCCAGGCAAGCCCATACACAGCCAAACGTGCGCCTCTTGCGGCCGCGCTCGAACCACGCATGCTGTTCGACGGCGCCGTCGCCGCCACCGTAGCCGACGCCGCACAGCCGGATGCCGCCAAGGCACCCACCGACCAGCCCAACGACTCCCACGCCAATGACAGCCATGACGCCACGGCCGCTACGCCGCCGTCGGCTACGGCTGATCAGCGCCAGGAAATCGTGTTTGTCGATGGCAAGTTGCAGGATGTCCAGGCACTGATCGCCGGGCTCCCGAGCGGTACGGAAGTCGTGGTGCTCGACAGCAACAAGGATGGCCTGCAACAGATCGCCGATTACCTGAAGAATCGCTCCGACGTCGATGCCATCCACCTGCTGAGCCATGGTGCGGAAGGCACGGTCGAGCTGGGTAATACCTGGCTGAACAGCCAGAACATCGGCCAGCACGCCCAGCAACTGAATGCCATTGGCGCGGCACTGGCGGCCGATGGCGACATCCTGATTTATGGCTGTGATACCGGCGAAGGCAAACAAGGCGCGACGCTGCTTAGCGAGCTGGCCCGCCTGACTCAGGCCGATGTAGCGGCCTCTGACGATGCGACAGGCGCGGCCAGCAAGGGCGGTGATTGGCAGCTGGAGAGCCGTGTAGGTCAGGTCGAGTCCAAATCGCTCGAACTCGCCAGCTACAAGGAATTGTTCGCCGCGCCGGCAGATGAAGACTACGACGATGAAACCCCCAACACGGTGATCGAGAGCAATAACTTCGTAGTGGATGGCATTCGCTATGTGCTGGTAGGTCCCAACACTTACCAAACCTCCATTGCGGATGGCGGCATAGGTGGCCAAGCCATCAACAACAACCTGATGTTTGACTTTTCGGACGCAGAACCGGATGGAAGAGGCGGTTTGTCGAGCGTCACTATCTCTGCGGCCGACGGCAGTGCCTTCAAACTCGCGGGCATCAGTTTTCTCGCGTATGACTTTGGCGGCTCCCCAAATATTCAACTGACCCCCCAAGGCGGGACGCCACAGTCCTTTACCATCAACGGTACGGTCGGCACATTGGTGCACCTAGACTTATCTGGTAACGCCGACTTTCAGAACATCACCAGCTTTACCTTCTCAGGCAACAATCTGGCTTTCGAAATCGACAATTTGGATTTCGAGGCAGCCGTCATTCCCAACGCTGCTCCCGTCATAGGCAACCTCGCCGGCGACAGCGTCGCCTGGGCCGGCGCCGGAAATACAGTGACACTCGACTCTGGCGGCAACGCCTCGCTGACCGACACCGACTTTGGCGCGCTCAACAGCGGCAATGGCGATTGGAGCGGAGCCAACCTGACGGTACAACGCTCCGGCACGGCGATTACCACCGACACCTTCGGTTTCAACACCTCCGGCGCGCTATTCACGGTCAGTGGTAACCAGTTGCAATCTGGCGGTTTGACCTTTGCCACTTTCACTAATAGCGGCGGTGTGCTGAGCGTCAACTACACCAGTAGCGGCACCACTGCCACGACCGCGCTGGTTAACGACGTGGCGCGGCACATCAACTACCGCAACGACACGCCGGCCGGCGACGCGACTGTGCGCTTCACCCTCAGCGACGGCAACAGCAGCACTACTGCCATCGTTACGGTAACCAGCGACACTATCTACGTCACCAACACCACCGACACTGCCACGATCGACGCGAGCAACGGCGTGAGTTTCAGCGAGGCTGTGGCCATTGCTGCGGCCGACGCCACCGGCAGTCAGACCATCGTGATCGCCGGCTCACTGGCCGGCCAGAGCGTCTCCACGTCGGCGGCCACTTCGCTGGGCGAAAACCTGACGTTGAACCTCGACGCGGCCAGCGGCTCCACGCTGTCCGGTGGCACGCTGTCCATCGGCTCGGGCTTCAGCCTGACCGCCAGCAATGGCACGGGCGACACCGCCACCATTGCCACCGCGCTGACCGGCGCGGGTGGGTTGACCAAGACTGGCGCGGGCACGCTCACCCTGTCGGGCAGCAACAGCTACAGCGGTGCCACCACCTTGTCGGCAGGCACGCTGACCGCCAGCGGCGGCAGCGCTATCGGCGACAGCAGCAGCGTCTCCGTGGCCAGTGGCGCCACCCTCTCGCTATCCAGCAGCGAGAGCACGGGTAACCTTTCCGGTGTCGGTACCATCAACCTGGGCAGCAATACCCTGACCAGCAACATTACGGCGGATAGCACGTTCTCGGGCGATATCAACGGCACCGGTGGCCTGACGGTCAGCCAAGCCGGGGCAGCCACCTTTGCACTGACCCTGTCCGGGGCCAATACCTACACCGGCAACACCATCGCGATGAACTTTGGCTCGCTGCGACTGAATGGCGATGCCTCGGTTTCCAGCAGCAGCCAGTTGCGTGCCAATGGCAATAGCGTGATCACTCTGCTGTCGAACCAGACCGTCGGCAGCCTGTTCAGCAACAATGCCAACGCCACCATCAACCTCGGCGCCTTCACCCTCACGGCAGGCGGCGACAACTCGTCCACCACGGTTTCCGGCGTGATTGCCGGTACCGGCTCGCTGATCAAGCAAGGCAGCGGCACCCTGACGCTTTCCGGTACCAACACTTACGGCGGCACCACTACCGTATCGGCCGGCACCCTGTCGGTCGCCAGTGACAGCAATCTGGGCAGCGACAGCGTGACGCTGGCATCAGGCGCCACGCTGGACATCACTGGCGCGACCAACATCGACAATGCTATTGCACTGAGTGGCGATGCCATCATTAGCAATTCCGCCAACGCCACCTTGTCTGGCGTGATCAGCGGCGCCTACACCCTGAGCAAGACCGGTGCCTCGACACTCACGCTATCCAATACCAATACATACGCAGGCACCACCGTCCTCGCAGGTACTTTAAGCGCTGCTGGCGACAATAATCTGGGCAGTGGCGCGGTGACGTTGGAGAGCGGCAGCACACTGGCGGTGACGGGCGCGACCACCATCGACAATGCCGTCGTTTTGTCCGGCGCGGCCAGTATCAGTACATCGGCCAATGTCACGGTCTCAGGCGTTGTCAGCGGGTCAGGCAGTCTGACCAAGACAGGCGCGTCGACACTGACCCTGAGCGGCACCAACACGCACACCGGCAATGTCATCGTGTCGGCCGGGGGGCTCACGCTGCAAGGCGGCAGTTCCATCGGCGATGGCAGCGCGGTCAGTGTGGCCGGCGGTGCGACACTCACGCTCGCGCTCGGCAATGAAACCATCGGCTCGCTGCTGGGGGCCGGCAATGTGTCACTGTCCTATGGGCTGACCACCGGCGGCAACCAAGCCAGCACCACGTTCTCGGGTGTGATCTCGTCGACCAATACCAGTGGCATTACCAAGACCGGCTCGGGCACGTTCACGCTGTCGGGCGCCAACACATACTCCGGCACCACGACGGTGAGCGCGGGGACACTGACACTCAACGGCGGCTCGGCGCTGGCCGACACCAGCGCACTGAACGTGGCCAGCGGCGCCACCGTGGCGCTGGCCAGCAGCGAGACGGTCGGTTCGCTGGCCGGCGCAGGCAGCTTAAGCCTTGGCGCGTTCACACTCAGCGCAGGCGGCAACAACACCAGCACTACGTTCTCGGGCGCGCTCATCGGCAGCGGCGGGCTTACCAAAACCGGGAACGGCACGCTGACCTTGTCGGGCTCGAACTCGAGCACCTTCAGCGGCGCCATAGGCGTGAGCGGCGGCACGCTCAGCGTCGCCTCCGACGACAACCTGGGCGCCGGTACCGTCACGCTCGCGGCCGGCAGCACGCTATCGGTGACCGGCGCCACCACCATCGACAATGCCATCGTGCTGAGCGGGGGTACGGCTACCGTCACCAACTCGGCCAATGCCACGCTCTCGGGAAATATCACCGGTGCGGGCGGGCTGACCAAGGCGGGCACATCCGCGCTGACGCTATCGGGAACCGACAGCTACACCGGCGCTACCAGCATCGACGCCGGTAGTTTGCTGCTCAACGGCGCGCTGACGGGCACGTCGAGCACGACGGTGGCATCGGGCGCCACCCTGGGTGGCAGCGGCAGCATCGCCAGCAACGTCACGGTCAATAGCGGTGGCACCCTCGCTCCAGGCAATAGCGGCGCGGGCAGCATGACCATCAACGGCAACCTGGACATGGCTTCGGGCAGCACGCTGGCGGTCGACATCAACGGCGCCACCGCCGGTACAGGCTATGACCAGGTGATCGTGAACGGTTCTGTCGATGTGAGTGGCGCTACGTTGGCCGTGACCCATGGTTACACGCCGGGCCCGGGCGACACTTACACCATCATCGTCAATGATCTGGCCGACGCCGTAACAGGCAACTTCAGCGGCCTCAGCGAAGGCGCTACGCTGACCGCAGGCGGCAACGGCACTGTGCTGGCCACCAGCTACATTGGCGCCACCGGCAACGATGTTAGCCTGACCGCGCCGCTCAACCCGACCGTGACTTCGGTGACCGCCACGGATCCGAATGGTACCTATGCCATCGGGGACACGATCACGATAGGCGTGACATTCAGCGAACCGGTATTCCTCAGTACCGGCACGTTGCAGCTGATACTGGAAACCGGCACGACCGACCGCACAATCAGCTACGTCAGCGGCAGTGGCAGCTCGACGCTGTACTTCAGCTACACCGTACAGGCTGGCGACACCTCATTCGATCTGGACTATGCCAGCGTCTCCGCGCTCGTCGCCAATGGCGACACTATCCAGAGCGGGACCTTCATCACCGCGAATCTCGCATTGCCGACACCTGGAGCAGCAGGGTCTCTGGGCGCGAACAATGCCATCGTCATCGATGGCGTGCGCCCCACGGCAGGCATCGTGGTCGCCGACACCGCACTGGGAGTAGGCGAAACCAGCACGGTGACCATCACTTTCAGCGAGGCGGTGTCCGGCCTCACCACCACCGATTTCACGGTTGCCAATGGCGTACTCAGCGACCTTTCCTCCGGCGACGGCGGCATTACCTGGACCGCCACTCTCACCCCGACTACCAGCTTCCAGGACGCCACCAACTTCATCAGGCTGAACAACGCCGGCTACATCGACGCCGCCGGTAACACCGGCAGCGGAAGCACAGACTCCAACAATTACGCCGTCGATACCCTGCGCCCTAACGCCAGCATCGTGGTCGACGATGCCGCTCTCGCTATCGGCGAAACCAGCACGGTGACCATCACCTTTACCGAGGCGGTCACTGGCCTTAGCACCGCAAATTTCATCGTCGCCAATGGTGTTCTCAGCAACCTCACCACCAGCGACAACATCACCTGGACCGCCACCTTCACCCCCACCGCCGCCGTCAATGACGCGACCAACCTCATCACCCTGGACAACACCGGCTACACCGACGACGCCGGCAATACCGGCAGCGGTAGCACCGACTCCAACAACTATGCAATCGACTCGCTGCGCCCCAACGCCAGCATCGTGGTCGCCGACACTGCACTGGTAGCAGGCGAAACCTCGCTGGTCACCATCACCTTCAGCGAAGCGGTCACCGGCCTCACCAGCGCAGACTTCACTGTTGCCAATGGTGCTCTCAGCGGCCTGTCCAGCAGCGACGGCGGCATCACTTGGACCGCCACCCTCACCCCGAGCAGCAGCGTCCAGGACGCCACCAACTTCATCAGGCTGAACAACGCCGGCTACACCGATCTCGCTGGTAATGCCGGCGTCGGCAGCACCGACTCCAACAATTACACCGTCGATACGCTACGTCCCAGCGCCAGCATCGTAGTCGCCGACACGGCCCTCGCCGCTGGCGAAACCAGCACGGTGACCATCGCCTTCAGCGAGGCAGTCACTGGCCTTACCAGTGCTGATTTCACCGTCGCCAACGGCAGCCTCAGCAGCCTGTCCAGCAACGACGGCGGTATCACCTGGACCGCCACATTCATCCCGACAGCTAGTGTCGAGGACACTAGCAACGTCATCACCCTGGACAACACCGGCTACACCGACAATGCCGGTAACACCGGCAGCGGCAGCACCGATTCCAACAACTACGCCATCGACTCGCTGCGCCCCAACGCCAGTATCGTGGTCGCCGACACGGCCCTCGCCGCTGGCGAAACCAGCACGGTGACCATCACCTTCAGCGAGGCAGTCACTGGCCTTACCAGTGCTGATTTCACTGTCGCCAACGGCAGCCTCAGCGGCCTGTCCAGCAACGATGGCGGTATCACCTGGACCGCCACTTTCACCCCGAGTGCCAACCTGAACGATGCCAGCAACGTCATCACCCTGGACAACACCGGCTACATCGACCTCGCTGGTAATGCCGGCGTCGGCAACACCGACTCCAACAACTACGCCATCGACTCGCTGCGCCCCAACGCCAGCATCGTGGTCGCCAACACGGCCCTCGCTGCTGGCGAAACCAGCACAGTGACCATCACCTTCAGCGAGGCAGTCACTGGCCTTACCAGTGCTGATTTCACCGTCGCCAACGGCAGCCTCAGCGGCCTGTCCAGCAGCGACGGCGGCATCACCTGGACCGCCACGTTCACCCCAAGTGCCAACCTGGACGATGCCAGCAACGTCATCATCCTGGATAACACCGGCTACACCGACCTCGCTGGTAATGCCGGTGTCGGCAGTACCAACTCCAACAACTACGCCATCGATACAGTGCAGGCGCTGGTAATCGACAATGGCGACCCTGAATTCCGTGCCAATCCGCCGAGCCCGCCAGCGGCGCCACCCTCGGCACCCTCGCTGCCGGCAATGCCCTCGCCGCCACCCGCGTCGACCGAATCGCCTCTCATCCCGCCACCCTTGTTCGAGGCTCCCACCCTGGGCAGCGGCATTCCGACCCTGGGCAATATCTTCATCAAAAACGGCGCCCTGGCTCCGAGCTTTATCGCTCAGGTGTTCGCCAGCAGCTCCAGTGATATCGGTGGCGATGGCTCCGGCGCCGGCTTCCTCGGTTTCGGTGGCGGCGATGGCGGGGTCTTTGGCTCCAGTACGCTCTCCAGCATTTTCGGCAGCGATCCCATGCAGGAGTCGGAGCAGCTGGAGGTTTTCGACGGCAAGAAATGGGGTAGCAGTGAAGGGACTGGCCGGGGGGGCAGCGGTGCCTTTGGCGCACCGACGCTGGGCCAGCAACTGCATGAGCTGCACGAAAGCGAGCAACGCCAGGTACACGAAATCGCCCTGGCACTGGGCCAATTTGAAATAGCCAAGGCACACGCCTGAGCACAACTACAAATTTAAGAAAGAAGATTCGAGCCGTTTTTAGGGGGCGGCCCAAGGATGAATAAATCTCAGAAACTGTTTGGCGTCAGCCTGCTTGCTCTGGCCATCAGCGGCTGTGCGGTCACCAGCCAACCGATCGAGCGCAGTGCCAGTGAACAACGTGCGCAAAGCGACCTACAGAGCATGTTCAATGATCAGGAGCCCCTTAGTGGCCCGCTGACCCTGCATGAGGCCATGGCCCGCGCGGTTAAATACAACCTCGAAGGCCGTCTCAAGGTGATGGAAGAAGCCATGGCCCAGCGCCAGGTCGACCTCGCCACCTTCGACATGCTGCCGCGCATGGCACTCTCCGCCGGTTATGCCGGCCGGGACAACGTCAGTGCTTCCAGCAGCGAAAGCGTGCAGACCGGCACTCAGTCCCTGGAGCCTTCCACCTCGCAGGATCGTGACCGTGGCGTAGCGGATCTGACCATGGTGTGGAACGTGCTGGACTTCGGCGTCGCCTACGTCAGCGCCAAGCAGCAAGGCGACCAGCGCCTGATCGTGCAGGAACGCCGGCGCAAGGTCGTACACACCATCATCCAGGACGTGCGCTCCGCCTACTGGCGCGCCGTGGCGGCCGAGCGCCTGCTAACCCAGATCGACAGCCTGATGGCGCGCGTCGACCAAGCCCGCAGCAACAGCCAGAGCCTGAGCAGCCAGCGTATCGGTGACCCGATTCAGGCACTCAGCTACCAGCGCGCCCTGATCGAAGCGACCCGCCAGTTGGAAGATCAGCGCCGCGCCCTGTCGCTGGCCAAGACCGAACTGGCGACCCTGATCAACCTTCCCATGGGCAGCGACCTGACCTTGGCGGCCAACGATGATTACTCGGTGCCGGAGCTCAAGGTCGAGCTCGGTGTGCTGGAACAAGAAGCCCTGGCCAGCCGCCCCGAGCTGCGCGAACAGGACTACCAGGCACGCATCAGCGCCGCGGAAACCCGCAAGGCCATGCTGCGCCTGCTGCCCGGCCTGGAGTTCTCCGCCGGCGGCCATTACGACAGCAACTCCTTCCTGGTCAACCAGAGCTGGGCCGACTATGGCGTGAAGGTCACCTGGAACCTGTTCAACGTGCTCTCCGGCCCCGCCGCCATCGACGTGGCCAAAGCCGGCGAAGAGGTGACGAAAGCCCGTCGCCAGGCGATGTCCATGGCCGTGCTGGCACAGCTCTACGTGGCCAACGCCAACTTCAACGAAGCCCAGCGCCAGTTCCAGACCAGCCAGCAACTGGCCGGGCTCGACAGCCAAATCGTCGAACAGCTGCGCAACCGCTACAAGGCCCAGGGCATCGGTGAGCTGGAATTGATCCAGGGTGAGCTGAATGCGCTGCAAGCCGATCTTCGCCGCGATCTCGCCTACGCCGAACTGCGCAACAGTTACGGCCAGCTGTTCGCCAGCGTTGGCCAAGACCCACTGCCTAGCACCCTGCCGTCGACTCAGTTGAGCGATATCGCCCAGGCACTCAGCGACAGCGAAACCCGCTGGCAGTCGGGTGATCTGCAGCCGAGCAACTGAACCCCCTGAAATGCAAAGAGCCGCCCACTGGGCGGCTCTTTGCTTTCTCACCACTCCCGCTTCAAGGTGCCGCCTGTGGCTGGATCAGAAAATGCCCGGAAGCGCCCGCTTCGCCGTAGGCCGCAGCGGCACCCGGTTGCCCTGCGATGCCTGGATTGCGGAATACCTTGATCCCGGTCGGGCGTTTGACCAGTTGCCCGGTGCCGCCGGCACCGCCCTCGCCCGCCTGACCAGACGGTGCACCCGCGCCGCCCGAGGTAAGTACCTGCACGCCGGGGCCGTAGTTGCTGATCGGGATGTAGCCGTCGGCGCTCAGGCTCCAGTAGCGCACCAGCACATCACCGCCGCGCCCTCCCACGCCGCCCGCACCAGCACTGCCGCCAGTCCCACCGCTGCCGCCGGCACAGGTATCAGCCGAACCACCGGCGCCGCCGCTTCCGCCATTACCACCGGCGCCACCTGCACCGCCGTGGGTATCGAGGCGCATCGAGCCAAAACTGCGCAGGCCCAGCGCCAGTTCAACGCTAACGCCTGAGCTGCCGGCCTGCCCGGCCTCGCCGTCCATACCGGGCGCACCATCGTCGCAGCCGCTGGCATCAGTCGCTGCAGCGCCACTCTGTCCGGGGCGCCCGTCACCGCCGGCAGCCAATAGATGTACATCGCGACCAATCCAGGCTTGCTCGGCATATATCTGCACCTTCTCGATACCCGGCTGGACCCGCAGAGTCGCGCCATCTTCGAGCAGCAGGCGTTCGAGATGCAGCACAGGCTGGTCGATCAGGTACGTCTGCCCGGTCGTCACCCGCAACTCTCCCGCACTCGCGCAAGCCGCACCCAGGCAGGCCAGACCGACAAAAACAGCACGCATAGACACATCTCTCACTGACTGAAGACGAGGGTTCTCTGCA
Source organism: Aquipseudomonas ullengensis (assembly GCF_014174475.1). Classification (GTDB taxonomy): domain Bacteria; phylum Pseudomonadota; class Gammaproteobacteria; order Pseudomonadales; family Pseudomonadaceae; genus Aquipseudomonas; species Aquipseudomonas ullengensis. The sequence continues at coordinate 185,751 of NZ_JACJUD010000007.1, read as the reverse complement.
AGCGCCAAGCCAGCTATCCAAGCGCATTGAAAATGCGCCATGAACGCGCACAAACCAGGACAGGTGCGCCCCTGCTGCACGACAGTAAACGGATATAAATCGATATAACTTTCGTAAACAGCTGTTTTAAAAGCACTTTTAAAAAGTTGGCAAGGCCTGTGCTTAGACGCAATTGGCTTAATAAAAATAGCGATTAACGCTAACGACCCCAAAGGGGAAGCCCCCAACACTTTTCGCACTCTGGAGTAAGACCATGCTGAAGAAACTGACCCTGGCGATTTCCGCCGCTTCTACTCTTGCGTTCAGCGGCCTAGCCGTCTCCGAAACCTTCAAAAGCGCAGCGGGCGAATTCGACGTCAGCATGACCGCGACCCTGGCCAGCGATTACATCTGGCGCGGCCAGTCGCAAACCGGCGGTGCCGGTGCAATCCAGGGCAGCCTTGATGTCGCCCATGAAAGCGGTCTGTATGTTGGTGTGTGGGCCTCCAACGTGGATGACGAGCTGTTCACCGGTAACAAGGGCGGCGCCGACATGGAGGTCGACTACTACGCCGGCTTCGCAGGCAGCATCACCGAGGACGTCAGCTACGACCTGTCCTGGGCTACCTACACCTATCCGCAAGCCAGCGTCTGGAACAGCGACGAAGTCCTGGCCAGCATCAGCGCCTTCGGTTTCACCCTGGGCGGCAAGTACGCCTACGACCCGCAGAGCAAGCTCTACACCTACGTCAGCTACGACTACGAGCTGCCCTATGAAATCGGCCTGTCGCTGTCCTACGGCCTGAGCGACTACAAGGACCCGGTCGACGGTGCCGATGGCGACGACAAGTACAAGGACTGGAGCGTGGGCCTGAGCAAGACCCTGGTCGGCCTGGACTTCGCCCTGGTGTACAGCGACACCGACATGAACGACGAAGAGTGCACCTGGCAGACCGCCGACGACGGCCTGTGCGATGCCGCTGCAACCCTGTCGGTCTCCAAGTCTTTCTAAGACTTGCACCACCACAGACACTAACCAAAGCGGGCGCCGTGAAGCGCCCGATGCGTGTGAGATCCTTTGGTTGAAGCCGCCTGCAAGGCGGCTTTTTTTCGCCTGTCAGTGCTGTAGGTGGCCGTACAAGCGGGCATACAGTCCGCCATCGGCAATCAACTGCTGATGGTCGCCGTCCTCGGCAATGCGTCCGCCATCGAACACCAACACCCGATCCGCCTGCTTCACCGCGCTCAGGCGGTGCGCGACGATTAGCGTGGTGCGGCCCTTGAGGAAGGTGCCGAGTGCCTGGTGCAGAGCGTACTCGGTCGCGGCATCCAGCGCCGAAGTCGCCTCGTCGAGAATTACCACCCGTGGATCGGCCAGCACCATGCGCGCCACCGCCAGACGCTGACGCTGGCCACCGGACAGGCGCACACCGGAACGCCCGACCACGCTGTCCAGGCCCTGCGGCAAGGCGCGGATGGTCGCCGCCAGCTGGGCGATCTCAAGGGCCTTCCAGCAGGCCGCTTCATCGCGCTCGCGGCCCATGCACAGGTTGGCGCGCACCGTGTCGTTGAACAGCGCCGGATGCTGCAACACCACCGCCACGTTCTCGCGCACGGTTTCCAGGCCGACTTCCTCGAGGCTCGCGCCGCCATAGCGGATGCTGCCAGCCTGGGCCGAATAGAGGCCGAGCAGCAATTGCACCAGGGTGCTTTTGCCACCACCACTGGCACCGACCAGGGCGACCTTTTCACCGGGGGCGATGGTCAGGTTGAGATCGTCCAGCACCGGTTCCTCGCCGTAGGCGAAGGTCAGCCCGCGCACCTCGACACCCACCGTCTCGCGCCCCTTGAACGGATCAATGCGGCCCGGGTATTGCGGCTCGTCGGCCCGCGCCAGAAGCTCGTTGATGCGCTGCAGGGCGCCGCCGGCGGCGTAGTAGGCGTACTGCATGTTGAGCAGTTGCTCCACCGGCCCGATCATGAACCACAGATAGCTGAACACCGCGAGCATCTGGCCGATCGACAGGTCGGAGAACAGCACGGTGATCATCGCTGCCGCGCGGAACACGTCGATACCGAACTGGAACAGCAAACCGCTGCTGCGGCTCGCCGCATCGCTCTTCCACTGCGAGGCAACCGCGTAGTCGCGCACCTCGCGGGCCTTGAGGCCCAGGCGACCGAGGAAGTAACCCTGGCGATTGCCGGCGCGCACTTCCTGGATGGCTTCCAGGGTTTCGGTGAGCGCCTGGGTGAAGCGCGAGGTGCTGTCGTTCTCCAGCTTCTTCAGGCCCTTGACCCGCTTGCCCAGCTGCACCGTGGCGTAGATCACCAGCGGGTTGAACAACAGGATCAGCAGCGCCAGCTGCCAGTGCATCCAGATCAGGATCGCCGCCGTGCCGGTCAGGGTCAGCAGCGCCACCAGCACCTTGCTCAGGGTCTCGCCGATGAACTTATCGAGGGTGTCCAGATCGGTGACCAGGTGCGCGCTGACCGTGCCGCCACCGAGGTTTTCGTACTCGGCGAGGGCGATGCGCTTGAGGCGCTCAATCAAACGAATGCGCAGACGATAGATCACGTCCTTGGACAGCCGGGCAAACAGGCGCGCCTGCAGCACGTTGCTGATCAACGCACCCACCCGCAGCAGCAGGGTCAGGCCGAGCATCAGACCGATATAGCCGGCCGCCCCTTCCCATTGCTGGGGCAGGAAGCGGTCCATGACCTTCAACGCCGCATCGCCCTGCTTGAGCAGCACTTCATCCACCAGCAACGGCAGCAGCAAGGGAATCGGCACACTGCACAGGGTAGCGACCACAGCAATCAGGTTGGCAAGCAGCAAGGCCTTGCGGTGACGAAACGCCAGTTGGCGGATTTCTGCCCAGGTCAGACGATCAACCACGGGCACCTCGCTCCAGCCAGCGCTCCAGCATCGGCGCCAGCTCTTCCAGCGGCTGGTAGCCATTGGTCAGCAAAGCCAGTTGGCCGTCGCGCTCGGCGAGCAAGGTGGGAAAACCAGCAATACCGAGGTCCTGCACCCAGGCGAAATCGGCAGCCGTCGCGGCATGCATCTGCTCGCTGTCGAACATTTCAGCGAACTCGATGCGCGGAATCCCGGCCTGTTCGGCCAGCTTCACCAGCACCTGGGCGCGGGTGACATCCAGGCCATCGGCATAGAAGGCTTCCTGGATCTGCTGCGCCAGCGGCCACACGCTCTGTTCATCCAGGCTGCGCGCCGTCACCAGGGCGCGGCAGGCAGGCTCGGTGTTGTAGACCAGGCCATCGGGCAGCGCGTCATGGAAGTTGAACAGTTGCCCGGTGCGGGCATTGACTGCCTGCCAGTGGGCGAGAATGCGCACCTTACTCACCGGATCGAGCGCTGCCCGCTCCTGGCGCAAGCCACCGACCACCAGGTGCAGGGGCACACCCGCCGCCAGCGCCTGTGCAGCCAACGCCTCGACCACTGGCGCGAAGCCCCAGCACCAGGAGCACATGGGGTCCATCACATAGAGCAGACGAGGTGAGCGCACGGGCTTGTCCTTAGAATCTGTTCAAAGTCTCGCGAGCTAGAGCCATGCAAGGCGCTACGTTAGTAACAGCCTCCGGCTGGTCAAAACAGGCGAAGAAGCGGAGTTTACTAGCTGTAAATGAGCATTCCGAGCCTGTTTTTAACGCAGCAGGGCCGACGCGCAGCAGACTTTGAACAGATTCTTACTGGTCGACGGCCTTGTAGTTGTAGCCGATGGGGTGTGGCAGGTTGCGCGCCTGGGCGATCTCGATCTGCTTCTGTCGCTCGCGGGCGCTGGTGCGGGTTTTCTCCGGCAGCGAGTCCCAGCAATGCGGGCAGCTGATGCCCGGGGCATAGTGCTCGGACTGGCGATCTTCGATGGAAACCGGGGTACGACAGGCGTGGCACTGGTCGTAATCACCCTCGGAAAGATCGTGGCGCACGGTGACGCGGTTGTCGAACACGAAGCAGTCGCCGCGCCATTTGGTCTCGGCCTGGGGCACTTCTTCCAGGTATTTGAGAATGCCGCCCTTGAGGTGGAACACCTCTTCGAAGCCTTCGCCTAGCATGTAGCTGGAGGCCTTCTCGCAGCGGATGCCGCCGGTGCAGAACATCGCGACCTTCTTGTGCTTGGCCGGGTCGTAATGCGCCTTGATGTACTCGGGGAAGTCGCGGAACGACTTGGTCTGCGGGTCGACCGCGCCCTCGAAGGTGCCGATGGACACTTCGTAGTCGTTGCGGGTGTCGATCAGCAGCACTTCGGGGTCGCTGATCAGGGCGTTCCAGTCCTGCGGCTCGACGTAGGTGCCGACCAGGCGATTGGGGTCGACGCCCGGCACGCCGAGGGTGACGATTTCCTTCTTCAGCTTGACCTTGGTGCGATAGAACGGCTGTTCGTCGCAGAAGGATTCCTTGTGGTCGATATCGGCCAGGCGTGCATCCAGGCTGAACCAGGCAAGCAGGCCGTCGATGCCGGCACGGGAGCCGGAGACGGTACCGTTGATACCTTCTTCGGCCAGCAACAGGGTGCCTTTGATGTCGTTATCGAGCAGGGTTTGCAGCAGGGGTTCGCGCAGCGCTTCGTAGTCCGGCAGGGAGACGAACTTGTACAGCGCCGCGACGACGATCTTTGCAGTCATCGGGACTTCTCTCCAGTGGTCGACCTCGTAAAGGACGGACCGGGGTTTAAACGACTGCGCCGGCAAAGGCCGGCGCAGACGCGATTCTAACGCAGGCCAGGGCAGCCGCGCACCTGACCTGGATCAACGGAGCGCGAGCCGCCGAAAGGCGCCGACCTAGTGGTCGTGCTTGCTGCCGCCCTTGCAGGTTGGCGAATCAGGCACTGCCGAAGCCTGCTCCGCCCATTCCTCGGGGGTATAGGTGTGCAAGGCCAGGGCGTGGAACTGGCCCATCAGCTCACCCAGGCTGGCGTAGACCTTCTGGTGGCGCTTGACCGCATTCAGGCCGCTGAAAGCAGTGCTGACGATGATTGCCTTGTAGTGGGTTTCCTGGCCACGGCTGTGCATGTGGCTCTCGTCCAGCACCTCAAGGTGTTCCGGCTGCAGGGCCGCGAAGGCCTGCAGGATGCGCTCGCGCATGCTCATGGCTGCTTCGGCGCCAGTTCGGCGCTCATGTCGGTGAGCAGCTTGTTCACTTGTGGTACCGCCGGCTGCAGCTGCGACTGGGAAATCTGCACCGACTGCGCCATCAACGCCGGCATGCGCGCCAGTACCTTGCTGCCGGTCGGGCTCTGGTAGAAGGCGATCAGCTCCTTCAACTCGGCCTCGGTGAACGCGGCGGAATACAGGCTGACCATCTGCGGCTCCAGCTTCTGCCAGCCGATGGCCTTGTCCAGCGCCGCATTGGCCTTGGCCTGGTAGCTTTCAAGCAGGGCCTTCTTGCTTTCCGGCGCCTTCGCCTCGACAAAACGCTGCTCGAAGGCCTGGCGTACCTGGGAGTAAACCGGGACGGTCAGGTTCTTCGCATGGGTCAGCTCCAGCAGGCGCTTGGCCTGGGCGGCATGGCTGGCTTCATCGGCCAGCAGCGGTGTGCTGGCCACCAGCAACAGAGCGGAACACACAACGGAAAAGCGCGACATAAGAACGATCCTTGGCAGGGTTTTGGCTGAGAACCTGCTTACGATCTCCTGACTCGCGGCCATACCGCGTTAGAAGTGGCCTCAAAATGCTCATTTACAGGTCGTAAACTGCGCTTTTTCGGCCACTTCTGCCTTGTCTGGCTCTAATTCAGAAGATCGTAAACAGGTTCTGAGGCCGGCATTCTGCGCTTAGCGCCAGCCAGGCTCAAGGCAATGCGAGCGCACCAACCAAATAGTAATCATTAGCAAAAGGCCAGCACTTGCCCTATGTTGGTACACCCGTGCATGCTCCGAAACTGCCTACGCCAGGCACCGGCTGCGCCCTGCAACCGCGTCGGAACATGCCCACAACACACGGATGTGTCGGATGAACAGCTTCACTCACGCCCCTCTCAGCGAACCTGCGCAGCCTCTCTGCGATGCCCGTGGTCACCTCGACCCCGCCGCCGTGGGCTGGTCGCCGCGCCCACTGGTGCACTGCGCACTCCCGCGCAATCTGGGGCGGCGCAAACGCTGGAACCACTGGTGCATCACCACGCCACAGTGGATGCTCTCGCTGACCTTCGCCGACCTCGACTACCTGAGCTACGGCGCCGCCTATTTCCTTGACCTGGAAACCGGCAAATCCGTCTCGCATACCCAGTTGCGCCCCTTCGGCCACGGCAGCCAATTGCCGGACAGCGCCCTGGAGAGCCATGCGTTCAGCCACAGCCGCCTGCAACTCAAGGCAGACGACCGTGGCAATGCCGTGCGCCTCACCGTGGTTGCCCCGGATATCGGCGGCCAGGCCCTGCACGTGGCCCTGGAAATCCAGCGCCCCGCCCACCTCGACTCGGTCAACCTGGTCTGCCCCATGGGCGGCAGGACTTTCCACGCCACCAGCCGGCAACTGGGCCTACCGGTCAGCGGCAGCCTGCAACTGGGCGGCCAGCAATACAACTGCAGTCCTGGGCAGAGCTTCGCTTCGCTGGACTTCGGCCGCGGCGTATGGCCCCTCAATAGCCACTGGAAACGCGCCGCCTTTGCCGCGCCCGGTGGTATCGCGGCCAACTTCGGCTCTGGCTGGACCGATCACAGCGGGCTGTCTGAAAACGCCCTGTGGTTCGGTGGTGAACTGCTGCACCTGGACCAACCGGTGCAGATCGAACACATGCGCCAAGACCCGCTGGCACCCTGGCACCTGCACAGCGCCAACGAGCAGGTCGACCTGACCTTCACCCCCCTGCAATTGCACCAGGCCTGCCCCAAGTTTGGTCCCTTCTTCGCCGACACCCGCCAGTGGTTCGGCCGCTTTCACGGCACCCTGCTCGACCAGAATGGCGGCAAGGTCCCGGTAGCCGGGGCCCACGGCTGGCTCGGCGCCACCCAGGCACGCTGGTAATCAGCGCAATAGACACGCGAGGGAACCGGCCCCGCCTGCTGCGGCCTAAACTGCCGGAAGCCCATTCCGGAGAATGTTCATGAACCGCATTGAAACCGACAGCATCGGCGCTATCGAGGTCCCCGAAGAAGCCTATTGGGGCGCCCAGACCCAGCGTTCGCTGATCAACTTCGCCATCGGCGAACAGCGCATGCCGATTGCCGTGCTGCACGCCCTGGCGCTGATCAAGAAGGCTGCCGCGCGGGTCAACGACCGTATCGGCGACCTGCCTCCGGATGTCGCCCGGCTGATCGAGCAGGCCGCCGATGAAGTGCTCAGCGGCCAGCATGACGCGCAGTTCCCCCTGGTGGTCTGGCAGACAGGCAGCGGCACGCAGAGCAACATGAACGTCAACGAAGTGATCGCCGGCCGCGCCAACGAGCTGGCCGGCAACGGCCGTGGCGGCAAGAGCCCGGTACACCCCAACGATCACGTCAATCGCGCGCAGAGCTCCAACGACAGCTTCCCCACCGCCATGCACATCGCCACCGTGCAGGCCGTGCACCAGCAGTTGCTGCCCGCCATCACCGAGCTGTCAGCCAGCCTCGCCGAACAGGCGGCGCGGCACATGCACCTGGTCAAGACCGGGCGTACGCACATGATGGACGCCACCCCGATTACCTTTGGCCAGGAGCTGTCCGCCTTCGTTGCCCAGCTCGATTACGCAGAACGCGCCATCCGCGCGGCATTGCCGCCGGTCTATGAGTTGGCCCAGGGCGGCACCGCCGTCGGCACCGGCCTCAATGCGCCACACGGTTTCGCCGAAGCCATGGCCGCTGAACTGGCAGCCCTGGCTGGCTTGCCACTGGTATCGGCGCCCAACAAGTTCGCCGCCCTCTCCGGCCACGAGCCGCTGGTCACCCTTTCCGGGGCGCTGAAAACCCTGGCCGTGGCGCTGATGAAGATCGCCAATGACCTGCGCCTGCTCGGCTCCGGCCCGCGCGCAGGCTTTGCCGAAGTGCGCCTGCCGGCCAACGAGCCGGGCAGTTCGATCATGCCGGGCAAGGTCAACCCGACCCAGTGCGAAGCGCTGTCCATGCTCGCCTGCCAGGTGCTGGGCAACGACAGCACCATCGCCTTCGCCGCCAGCCAGGGGCACCTGCAACTCAACGTGTTCAAACCGGTGATCATCCACAACCTGCTGCAATCGATCCGCCTGCTGGCCGACGGCTGCCGCAACTTCGCCGAACACTGCGTGGTCGGCCTCGAGCCCGATGCCCAGCAAATGGCCGCCCACCTGGAGCGCGGACTGATGCTGGTGACGGCGCTCAACCCGCACATCGGCTACGACAAGGCCGCCGAGATTGCCAAGAAGGCCTATGGCGAAGGACTCAGCCTCCGTGATGCGGCCCTGCAACTGGGCTATCTGAGCAACGAAGAATTCGACGCCTGGGTGCGTCCGGAAAGCATGCTGGAGTCGGGTCAACATGGTTGAAGAAGTGAAAAGCGGCGCCACCCCACTGGAAGGCGACGGCAAACGCATCCTGCTGATTCTCGGCACGCCCAAGAGCGACAGCCTGTGCCACGCCCTGGGCGAGGCCTACAGCAACGGTGCCCGCGGCCAGGGCCATGTGGTGCGCCAGCTCAAGCTCGGCGAAATGCAGTTCGACCCGATCCTGCGTGACGGCTACAGCCAGGGCCAAACCCTGGAGCCGGACCTGCTCGAGGCGCAGCGCCAGATCCACTGGGCCGAACACCTGGTGTTCGTCTACCCGGTCTGGTGGGGCGGTTTGCCGGCGCTGCTCAAGGGTTTCTTCGACCGCGTGTTCCTGCCGGGCTTCGCGTTCAAGTACCGCAACCGCTCGCAGCTGTGGGACAAATTGCTGATCGGCCGCACCGCCGACCTGCTGGTGACGCTGGACACCCCGCCCTGGTACTTCCGCTGGATCTACGGCGCCCCTGCGCACCGGCAGATGACCCGCACCATCCTCGGTTTCAGCGGAATCAAGACCCGCCGCCTGGCCGAATTCGCGCCCGTGCGCCCGTCCTCGGAAGAACAACGGCAAAGCTGGTTGAAACGCGCGGAACAGCTCGGTGTCAGGGCCTGATCGCCGCCCGCCGCGCCAGGTGATGAGCGCAAAACGTTATCGAACTGGCGCCAATAAATTGAAAATCCAGCCATCTGCTGCGATTCAACTGAGAAAACCTACCATCGGTCGCAGAGCAGAACTGATCAAATTTCAATCACTAGACTGAAACCAGTGCACTCTGTTGCAGGAGGTTTCACCATGTTCGGTCAACGCGGCGTCGATCCCACGCCCAGCACGCATTACCGCAGCGAGCGCGTCAGCGCGGTCAACGGCCAGTACTTCTTCTCCACCCGCGAAGGCACCCTGGAAGGCCCTTACTTCACGCGCGTGGATGCCGAACGGGAAATCGCCTTCTACATCCGCCGAATGCGCCAGAGCAGCGACATCATCGAGAGTCGCGCGTTCTGAACCGGCTCCGGCGCCTGCAGCCGCATGCTGATCAACTGCGCTTGAACGCTGCTTCCAGCGCATCGTTGATGGTGCGCAGTATCTTCACCCGCGCATAACGTTTGTCATTGGCCTCCACCAGGGTCCAGGGTGCGATCTCGCTGCTGGTGCGGTCGACCATGTCGCCCACCGCATCGACGTACTGCTCCCACTTGTCGCGGTTGCGCCAATCCTCGTCGGTGATCTTGTAGCGCTTGAAGGCCGTCTCCTCACGTTCCTTGAAGCGGCGCGCCTGCTCGTCCTTGTCGATCGCCAGCCAGAACTTCACCAGCACGATTTTGTAGTCGTGCAGCTGCTCCTCGAAGTCGTTGATCTCGCCATAGGCGCGCAACCAGTCGGCCGGCGTGCAGAAGCCCTCGACCCGCTCCACCAGCACCCGGCCATACCAGGAGCGGTCGAAGATGGTGAATTGCCGCCGCGCCGGAATATGTCGCCAGAAGCGCCAGAGATAGGGCTGCGCACGCTCCTCCTCGGTCGGCGCGGCAATAGGCACGGTGCGGTATTGGCGCGGATCCAGGGAACCGGTAACCCGGCGGATCGCCCCGCCCTTGCCGGCTGCATCGTTACCTTCAAATACCGCCATCAGCGCATGGCTGCGAAAGCGCTTGTCACGTACCAGCAGGGCCAGGCGTTGCTGCTCGGCGGCCAGCTGCTGCTTGTAGTCGTCCTTGCTCAGCGTGAGGCTGAGATCGAGGCTGTCCAGCAAGCTGCGATTGTCGAGGCTGGCCACCAGCGGCGCCGCATGGGGCTGGGGCCGCGGTCGCCCCTTGAGTTTCAGCGCCGCCTGCAGCCCTTCGAGCAGGGTACGTCCGACCGTAAGGCTGCGGTAGTTGGCATCGGAGCCCTCGATCACGTACCAGGGCGCGTAGTCGCGGCTGGTGCGGCGCAGCACCCGCTCGCCGAAACGCACGAAACGGTCGTAGACCTCGCTCTGCTTCCAGTCCAGCGGGTTGATCTGCCAGCTGCGCTGCGGGTCGCTCTCCAGTTCCTTGAGGCGGTTCTTCAGCTGTTTCTTCGACAGGTGGAACCAGAATTTGAAGATCAGTGCGCCCTCGTCGCAGAGCATGCGTTCGAAGCGCTCGGTGGCGTCGATCAGCTGGTCCAGGCGCGCATCCTTGATATCGCCATCGACCCGCGCGTGCAGCATCTGGCTGTACCAGTTGCCGAAGAAGATGCCGATCTGCCCCTTGGGCGGCAGCTTGCGCCAGAAGCGCCACTGCGCTGGCCGGGCCAGCTCCTCGTCGGTCGGCGTGAGGAAGCTTTCGACATGGATTAGCCGCGGATCCATCCACTCGCTGAGCAGCTTCACCGTCTCGCCCTTGCCGGCCCCCTCGATGCCATTGATAAGGATCAGCACCGGGAAACGCGACTGTTGCTTCAGCTCGAACTGAGCCTCCAGCAAAGCCTCGCGCAGCTCGATAACCGCCTTCTCGTAGCTTTCCTTGTCGATGGCATGACCGATTTCCGCAGACTCGAACATGTACACACTCCCTGATCAGTTCCGCTCAGCCTAGCGGATCGCCACCGGTGGCGGGCAAGTGCGCAAGGCGAAAATAGCGAGGTCTATCCGCTAGAATGCGCGCCTTGCCTGTGAGCCGCGATCATGACCGACACCCCCACCCCGTATGCCCAGCTCGACTGGGACGCCCAAGGCCAACCGCATTCTCGGCAATTCGACGATGTTTATTTCGCCCGCGAAGACGGCCTCGGCGAGACGCGCCACGTATTCCTCGACGGCAATCGGCTGACCGAGCGGTTCAGCGCGCTGCCAGCGGGTGGACGCGTGGTGATTGGCGAGACGGGCTTCGGCACCGGCACCAACTTTCTCTGCGCCTGGCAGTTGTTCGAGCGCTGCGCGCCGGCCGATGCCCAGCTGCATTTCGTCAGCGTGGAAAAGTACCCGCTGAGCCCCGCCGACCTGCAGCGCGCGCTGGCCCTGTGGCCGGAACTGGCGCCCTGGTCCGGCCAGTTGCTCGATCACTACGTCGCCATCCACCCCGGTTTCCAGCGTTTGCTGTTGGCCGGCGGGCGCGTGGTGCTGACCCTGCTGATCGGCGATGCGCTGGACATGCTGCCGCAGCTCGATGGGCAGATCGACGTGTGGTTCCTCGACGGTTTCGCCCCGGCGAAGAACCTCGACATGTGGAGCCTGCCGCTGTTCCAGCAACTGGCGCGGCTGTCTGCGCCAGATGCCAGCATCGCCACCTTCGCCAGCACCGGTTTCGTACGCCGGGCGCTGATCGAAGCCGGCTTCGCCATGCGCCGGGTACCGGGCTACGGCACCAAATGGGAAAACCTCAGCGGCCGCTACGCCGGCCCGCCAGCCAGCGCCGACAAGCCCTGGTTTGCCCGTGCGGCGTATCGCCCCGAGCATCGCGAAGCCCTGGTGATCGGCGCGGGCCTGGCCGGTTGCGCCACTGCCGCCAGCCTGGCCGCACGCGGCTGGCAGGTGACGCTACTGGAGCGCCACGGCGCAATCGCCGAGGAAGCCTCGGGCAACCCGCAGGGCGTGCTCTACCTCAAGCTCTCCGCCCACGGCACGGCGCTGTCGCAACTGATCGTCAGCGGCTTCGGTCATACGCGGCGTCTGCTGCAACGCCTGCAAGCCGGCGCCGACTGGGCACCCTGCGGCGTGCTGCAACTGGCCTTCGATGCCAAGGAAAGCGAACGCCAGGCGCGTCTGGCCGAGGCCTTCCCGGCGGATCTGCTGCACAACCTCGATCAGGCCCAGGCCGAGGCCCGTGCCGGTATCCAGCTCCCCGCCGGCGGCCTGTTCTACCCCGACGCCGGCTGGGTGCACCCGCCGGCCCTGTGCCGTTTGCTTGCCGAACACCCGCAGGTTCGCCTGCTGCCCCACCGCGAAGCCCTGCAGTTGCGCCGGCTCGACGGTGAATGGCAGGCCCTGGACGGCGAACAGCTGCTGGCCAGCGCGCCGGTCGTGGTGCTGGCTGGCGCCGCCGACGTCACCCGCTTCGCCGCAGCCGCCGAACTGCCGCTCAAGCGCATTCGCGGGCAGATCAGCCGCCTGCCACAGACCCCAGCCAGCGCCGCCCTGGCCTGCGTGGTCTGCGCCGAAGGCTATGTGGCGCCCGCGCGCCAGGGCGAACACACCCTGGGCGCCAGCTTCGACTTTCACAGCAACGACCTGACGCCCACCACCGCCGAACATGCCGGCAACCTGGAGCTGCTGGAGGAAATTTCCGCCGACCTGGCTGCACGCCTGAACACCGAGCAACTCGACCCGGCGCTGCTCCAAGGCCGCGCCGCGTTCCGCTGCACCAGCCCGGATTACCTGCCCATCGTCGGCCCCCTGGCGGACCACGCGGCCTTTGCCGAGGCCTATGCAGTGCTCAGCAAAGATGCGCGCCAGGTGCCAGACGTGCCCTGCCCCTGGCTCGATGGTCTGTACGTCAACAGCGGCCACGGCTCGCGCGGGCTGATCACAGCCCCGCTGTGCGGTGAGCTGCTGGCCGCCTGGCTCGATGACGAACCGCTACCCGTGCCACGCAGCGTCGCCGAAGCCTGTCACCCCAACCGTTTCGCCTTGCGCACGCTGATCCGCGGCAAACGCTAGCAGCTCTGCCCTTGGCTATCCCGGCTTGCCCAGCACCGAGCTGGATTCCCGCCTGCGCGGGAATGACGGGGCATAGCTCCTACGAAGCAGTGCCTTTCTATAACTGAATAATCTAAACCTTCTGAAAATCCTCCTGTCCGACCACTAATGCCCGCCTTCCGGCGGGCCCTCCCCAACGGCAAAACCGGTAAGGAATTATGTGCGGAATAGCTGGAGAACTACGTTTCAACCATCAACCGGCCGATCTGGCCGCCATCGAACGCGTCACCCATCACCTCGCCCCGCGCGGCCCCGACGCGCATGGCTTCTACAGTGCAGGGCCGCTGGCGTTCGGCCATCGCCGATTGAAGGTCATGGACCTCGAAGCCGCCTCCGGGCAGCCGATGATCGACAACCAGCTCGGCCTCGCGCTGGTGTTCAACGGTGCGATCTACAACTACCCGGAACTGCGCAGCGAGCTTGAAGCGCTGGGCTACCAGTTCCACTCCCGTGGCGACACCGAAGTGCTGCTCAAGGGCTATCACGCCTGGGGCGAAGCGCTGCTGCCCAAGCTCAACGGCATGTTCGCCTTCGCCATCTGGGAGCGTGACCGCGAAGAACTGTTCATCGCTCGCGACCGCCTCGGCATCAAGCCGCTGTACCTGTCGCGCAATGGCGAGCGCCTGCGCTTCGCTTCCAGCCTGCCGGCGCTACTGGCCGGCGGCGATATCAGCAGCGCCCTGGACCCGGTGGCGCTCAACCACTACCTGAACTTCCACTCGGTGGTGCCAGCCCCACGCACCTTGCTGGCCGACGTGCAGAAACTGCCGCCGGCCACCTGGCTGCGCATCGACGCCAACGGCCACAGCCAGCAGCAGCGCTGGTGGCAGCTGGACTACGGTCCGCAGGCCGATGAAGTGGAGCTGCAACTGCCGGACTGGCGCGACCGCCTGCTCGATGGCCTGCGCCAGGCGGTGTCGATCCGCCAACGCGCGGCGGTGGATGTCGGCGTGTTGCTGTCGGGCGGTGTCGACTCCAGCCTGCTGGTCGGCCTGTTGCGTGAGGCCGGGGTAGAAAACCTGTCGACCTTCTCCATCGGCTTCGAGGATGCCGGCGGCGAACGCGGCGACGAGTTCCACTATTCCGACCTGATCGCCCGCCACTACGGCACTCGCCACCAGCAACTGCGCATCGACGAGGCAGAAATCCTCGAACAACTGCCGGCAGCCTTCCGCGCCATGAGCGAACCGATGGTCAGCCATGACTGCATCGCCTTCTACCTGCTCTCGCGGGAAGTGGCCAAGCACTGCAAGGTGGTGCAGAGCGGCCAGGGCGCCGATGAGCTGTTCGCCGGCTACCACTGGTACGCGCAAGTGGACGGCGCCCCTGACCCGCTAGCCGCCTACCGCACAGCCTTCTTCGACCGCAGCGTGGAGGAATGCCAGGCCACCCTGCAGCCGCGCTGGCAAGGCCCGGACTGGGCAGGCGATTTCGTCCGCGAGCACTTCGCCAGCCCCGGTGCCAGCGCCGCGGTGGACAAGGCCCTGCGCCTGGACAGCACGGTGATGCTGGTCGACGACCCGGTCAAACGGGTCGACAACATGACCATGGCCTGGGGCCTGGAGGCGCGCACACCGTTCCTCGACTACCGCCTGGTGGAGCTTTCGGCACGCATCCCGGCGCGCTTCAAGCTGCCGGACGGTGGCAAGCACGTGCTCAAGGAAGCTGCACGCCTGGTCATCCCCCATGAAGTGATCGACCGGCCCAAGGGCTATTTCCCGGTGCCCGGCCTCAAGCACCTGCAAGGCCGTACCCTGGACTGGGTGCGCGAGCTGCTGCTCGACCCCAGCCAGGATCGCGGCCTGTTCCAGCCCGCCATGCTCGACCGGTTGCTGGGCGACCCGCAGGGTCAGCTCACCCCACTGCGCGGCTCCAAGCTTTGGCAGCTGGCCGCACTGCACCTCTGGCTGAACGAACACGGCCTTTGAACACGACAGGGAGATCACCATGCGCGCCACCGCCTTGAACCAACGCCTGCTGCGCGGCCAGACACCCTCCTACGAACGCCTGCAGGCGCGCCTTGCCGAAGACGGCACCGCGCAGGCCAGCACGCCCCAGGTGCTGCACTGCGGCTGGGGCCGGCTGCTGATCGGGCATACCTACCCGGATGCCGCCAGCCTGGCCGCCGACCTGCTCGGCGAGCAGCCGGGCGAGCGCGACATCGCGCTGTACGTGGCCGCGCCGCAACAGGTGCTGGCGCAGGCGCCGCAGCAGCTGTTCCTCGACCCGTCGGACACCCTGCGCCTGTGGTTCAGCGACTACCGCCCGGCCCGCCGCCCGCACCGCGGCTTCAACATCCGCCGCGCCGGCAGCGACAGCGACTGGCAGGCAATCAACCGCCTGCACCAGCAACGCGGCATGCTGCCCGTCGACCCGACACGCCTGACCCCGCTGCACAAGGGCGGCCCCACCTACTGGCTGGCCGAGGACAGCACCAGCGGCGTGGTGATCGGCAGCGTCATGGGCCTCGATCATTGCCGCGCCTTCCATGACCCGGAAAACGGCAGCAGCCTGTGGTGCCTGGCCGTCGACCCGCAATGCCCGCGTCCGGGGGTCGGCGAATCGCTGGTGCGTCACCTGATCGAGCACTTCATGGGCCGCGGCCTGAACTACCTCGACCTGTCGGTGCTGCACGACAACCGCCAGGCCAAGAACCTCTACGCCAAACTCGGCTTTCGCGACCTACAGACCTTTTCCCTGAAGCACAAGAATGGCTTCAACCAGCCGCTGTTCCTCGGCCCTGGGCCGGAGGCGGCGCTCAACCCCTATGCGCGAATCATCATCGATGAGGCGCGGCGACGGGGCATCGGCGTGCTGGTCAATGACGCCGAGGCTGGCCTGTTCAGCCTCAACCACGGCGGACGGCGCATCCGCTGCCGCGAGTCGCTGAGCGACCTGACCAGCGCCGTAAGCATGACCCTGTGCCAGGACAAGCAACTGACCCACCGCGCCTTCGCCCGCGCCGGCCTGCGCCAGCCCGAGCAGCGCCTCGCCGGCAGCCCCGAGGACAATGCCGCGTTTCTCGCCGAGCATGGCAGCCTGGTGGTCAAGCCGGTGAATGGTGAACAGGGCCAGGGCGTTGCCGTCGACCTGCAGGACGCAGCGGCGGTCGAGGCTGCCATCGAGCGCGCCCGCCAGTTCGACAGCCGCGTGCTGCTGGAGAGTTATCACACGGGCCATGACCTGCGCGTGCTGGTGATCGGTTTCGAAGTGGTCGCCGCCGCGATCCGTCGCCCACCGGAAGTGATCGGCGACGGCCGCCACAGCATCGGCGCGCTGATCGAAGCCCTCAGTCGCCGTCGCCAGGCCGCCACCGGCGGCGAGAGCCGCATCCCGCTGGACGCGGAAACCCAGCGCACCCTGCATGCCGCCGGCTACGACTACGACCGCGTGCTGCCGGCCGGCATCCGCCTGGCCGTGCGCAAGACGGCCAACCTGCACACCGGTGGCAGCCTGGAAGACGTCACCGCGCAACTGCACCCTCAACTGCGCGAGGCCGCCCTGCGCGCCGCCCATGCCCTGGATATCCCCGTGGTCGGCCTGGACCTGCTGGTGCCGGACGCCACCCAGGCCGAGCACGTATTCATCGAGGCCAACGAACGCCCCGGCCTGGCCAACCACGAACCGCAACCGACCGCCGAGCGCTTCGTCGACCTGCTGTTCCCACTGCTGCGCCAGCAAAGCTGACGCCAGCGCGCCCACCCAGGCGCCGTACAACCAAGGAGACCCCATGCCCAGACTGCCCGAGCCCGATCTCGCCTACCTGCGCAAAGTCCTGCTGGAAATGCTCGCCATCCCCAGCCCCACCGGCTTCACCGACACCATCGTGCGCTATGTTGCCGAGCGCCTGGAGGAACTCGGCATCCCCTTCGAACTGACCCGTCGCGGCACCATCCGCGCCACCCTCCAGGGCCGCCAGAACAGCCCCGACCGTGCGGTATCCGCGCACCTCGACACCATTGGCGCCAGCGTGCGCGAGATCAAGGACAACGGCCGCCTGGCCCTGGCGGCCGTCGGTTGCTGGTCGAGCCGCTTCGCCGAAGGCAGCCGCGTCAGTCTGTTCACCGACCAGGGCGTGCTGCGCGGCAGCGTGCTGCCCCTGCTCGCCTCCGGGCACGCGTTCAATACCGAAGTGGACCAGATGCCGATCAGCTGGGATCACATCGAGCTGCGCCTGGATGCCTACTGCAGCACGCGCGCCGATGGCGAGGCGCTGGGCATCGCCATCGGTGACTTCGTCGCCTTCGACCCGCTGCCCGAGTTCACCGAAAGTGGCCATATCAGCGCCCGCCACCTGGATGACAAGGCCGGCGTGGCGGCGCTGCTCACGGCCCTGAAGATGGTTCGCGACAGCGGCGCCGAGCTGGAGATCGACTGCCACCCGCTGTTCACCATCACCGAGGAGGTCGGTTCAGGCGCGGCGGCCGCCCTGCCCTGGGATGTCAGTGAGTTCGTCGGCATCGACATCGCCCCGGTGGCACCGGGGCAGCATTCCAGCGAGCACTGCGTCAGCGTGGCCATGCAGGACTCCGGCGGCCCGTACGACTACCACCTGTCCCGCCACCTACTGCGCCTGGGCGAGGAAAACAAACTGCCCCTGCGCCGCGACCTGTTCCGCTACTACCACAGCGATGCGCAATCGGCGGTGACCGCCGGCCATGACATCCGCACCGCGCTGCTGGCCTTCGGCTGCGATGCCACCCACGGCTACGAACGTACCCATATCGACAGCTTGGCCAGCCTGACGCGCCTGCTCGGCGCCTACATGCTCAGCCCGCCGGTGTTCGCCAGCGATGCGCATCCGGGCAAGCACCATTCGCTGGAGCGCTTCAGTCACCAGATCGAACACGACGCGCAGATGGCCAGCGAAACCCAGGTGCCCACCGTTGAAAGCGTGTTGGGGGCACGTCCGCCGCAGGCCGACTAAGCTGCTCTAGGGTCTGTGCCTGGGGCAACACAGGGGGGCTTGTGGCCCCCTTGGCATACAAGGCACAGTGCAGCTACGGACGTATAAAAACAAAGAGGTAAGCGATGCCTCGCTTTTGTCTGGCCCTGCTGTTGTTGTGGCTTAGCGGGCCGCTCTGGGCGCTGACTCCAGCCCCCCTGGACCGCGAAGAACTGCGCCTGTCTCTGGCGCCCTACACCGGCTATTACCAGGACCGCGACGGTTCCCTGAGTGCCGAGCAGGTCCAGCACCTGCCCGACAGCGACTTCCAGCAGATCAACGGCGACCACGCCAACCTGGGCAAGAACGATTCGGTCTGGTGGTTCAAGACGCGCCTGGTCAACAGCCAGCAACACGTGCTGAACGGCTACCTGGAAATCAACTACGCCCTGCTCGACCAGATCGACGTCTACCTGCAGGACGCCGACGGCAACCTGCAGCATCAGGAAAGCGGCGACCGTTTCGCCTTCGCCCAGCGCCCGGTGCAGGTGCGCCACTTCTGGTTCCCGATGAACCTGCCGCATGGCAGCAACACCCTGCTGATGCGCATCGAATCCACCAGCACCCTGTTCGTGCCGCTGTTCTTCAGCACCTACGGAGCCAGCGCGGCAGCCCAGGAAAACCTCATGGGCATCAACGGCGCCTTCTACGGCGTGCTGTTCGCGATGTTCTGCTACAACCTGTTCCTGTTCATTTCCCTGCGCGAGAAGGCCTACTTCTGGTACCTGGTGTACAACGTCAACATCGGCCTGTTCGCCGCCTGCTTCGACGGCATGCTGTTCAAGCTGCTGCCCGAGCACGTTGCCCTGCAGTCGGTGAGCATCTACATCCTGATGTTCCTGCACTGCCTCACGGCCACCCAGTTCAGCCGCCACTTCCTGCATACCCGCCAGTATTTCCCGCGCCTCGATCGCGGCCTGCGCCTGCTGATGTTGCTGGCCTGCGGCTGCCTGTTGTCCGTCGGGGCCATCGGCCTGCAGGCCTGGAACATCCTCGCCAGCCTGGCCGTGCTGTTCGTCTCGCTGGTCCTGTTGCTGGCCGGCATCTACGTCTGGCGCCGCGGTATTCGCCACGGCTCCTACTACGTGCTGGCCTGGAGCGTGCTGCTGGTGTCGTTCATGCTGGTCACCAGCGGCTCGCTGGGCGTGGAGCTATTCGGCATCTACGGCGCGGAGATCGTCAAGGTTGGTGTCACCATCGAGCTGCTGACCCTGTCCATCGGTTTGGCCGACCGCATCAACCTGCTCAAGGAAGAAGGCTACCGCTCGCGCCAGGCCGCCGAGCAGGCCGAGGTGGAAAGCCTGGCCAAGAGCCGCTTCCTGGCCAAGATGAGCCACGAAATCCGCACGCCGTTGAATGGCGTGCTGGGCATGCTGCAACTGCTGCGCGACACCAGCCTGGACCGCAACCAACGGTTCTATGTCGACACCATCAGCAGCTCCGGCAGCTCGTTGATGGCGGTGATCAACGACATCCTCGATTACGCGCGCATCGAGTCCGGCAAGCTCAGCCTGGAAGAGATCGAATACGACCTCGAACAACTGCTCACCGACACCCTGATCCTGTTCAGCGCCCAGGCCCAGGACAAGCGCCTGCGCCTGTATGTCAGCCTGCAGGCCGGCGTGCCACGACGCATCCAGGGCGACCCGACGCGGCTCAAGCAGGTGCTGATGAACCTGCTGGGCAATGCCCTCAAGTTCACCCAGGAAGGCCATGTGGCGCTGAACATCTGCCGGCGTAGCGACAGCCTGGGCAACGCACACCTGGTGTTCAGCGTCAGCGACAGTGGCATCGGCATCCCCAACGAAACCCTAAGCGAGCTGTTCAAGTCCTTCTCCCAGGGCGACTCCAGCACCACCCGCCGCTACGGCGGCAGCGGCCTGGGCCTGGCCATCAGCAAGGAGCTGGTGGAAATGATGAGCGGCCAGATCGAGGTGCAGAGCACCCTCGGCCAGGGCACCCGTTTCAGCTTCAATATTCCGCTGCGCGCCGGCAGCGACGAGCCAGACGAGCTGGCCAGCCTGACCAGCGGGCGCACCGCCCTGCTCTGCTCGCTGGATGGCGCAGGGCTGGAAGCACTCAGTCACCTGCTCGAGCGCTGGGGCATGCGCACCCAGCGTTGCCAGGACCCCGAGCGCCTGCGCGACTACCTGGAAGACTTCGCGACACCCCCACTCCTGGTGCTAATGACGCCGTGGCCCGGCAGCACCAGCCACTGGCTGGACAGCCTCGGGCCCTTGCTTGACCGCGGCCAGCGCGTGCTCCTGCTGCACCCGCCCGAGCAGACGCCCAACCTGCCCAACGGCCAAGGCCTGCGCCTGCTCAACCTGCCACTGCCGATCGCCATCACCAGCCTGCGCAGCACCCTGCTGGAGCTGTACAGCGAGCGGCGCAACGAAACCCGCGCGGCCGAGCCGGAGCCCAGCAGCAATGGCAGCGCCGTGCCGTGCATTCTGGTTGCCGAAGACAATGTGGTGAACCAACTGGTGGTGCAGGGTTTCCTGAAGAAACGCGGCTACTGCGTGCGCCTGGTGACCAATGGCCTGGCAGCCGTCAACGAATACCAGCGCGACCCGGACTCGATCCAGCTGATCCTGATGGACTGCGAGATGCCGGAAATGGACGGTTTCGAGGCGACCCGGCAGATCCGCAAGCTGGAACACAGCAAGCAACTGGCCAACGTGCCGATCATCGCACTGACCGCGCACATCCTCGATGAGCACCGCAAGATGGGCGCCCAGGCCGGCATGGACGGTTTTCTCGGCAAACCGCTGGATAGCCAGTTGCTGTTCGCCACGCTTGATCGCTTTCTTCTCGATCAGCCCCTGACGAAGGATTAGCATGGGCGCCCCGTTGTAGAGAGCCCGCCATGCTGATCCCCTATCACCTGCTCGAAGCCGACACCCTGGACCGCCTGCTGGAAGATTTCGTTACCCGCGACGGCACCGACAACGGCGACGAAACCCCGCTGGTGACCCGTGTCGAACGCGCCCGTCACGCCCTGCACAAGGGCCAGGCCGTGATCGTCTTCGATGCGGAAAGCCAGCAATGCCAGTTGGCACTGAAAAGTGAGGTGCCACGCGAGTGGCTGGAAGAGTAACCCGCTAGCGCAGCAGCGCGCGGCTCAACGCCAACCGAGCCGTGGGCCGAACAGGATGATGCCGGCCCCGAGCAGGCACAGCCCTGCCCCCAACCAGTCGGTCGTCATCGGCCTGGCCCGCTCGATCAGCCACAGCCACAGCAGCGACGCAACGATATACACCCCGCCATAGGCCGCGTAGGCCCGCCCGGCATAGCTAGCCTCGACACGGGTCAGTAGCAGCGCAAACAGCGTCAGGCTGAGCAGCCCCGGAGCCACCCACCAGGCGCTCTTGCCCAGCCGCAGCCAGGTCCAGAAGGCGTAGCAGCCGGCAATTTCGAACAGCGCGGCAAGAAAAAACCAGAAGTAGTTGAGCATCACGGGCCTCAGGGCCTGGAGTTGATCGATCAGCCGCGCAGGCTGCCTTCACGTTCCCACACGCAGCGCATGCGCAGGTCATCTTCCTGCGGGCTGTGGAAGCCGCTTTCGGACTCCCAGCGAAAGGTGTGCATACCATTCAGCTCGGTTTCCAGGTGCACCACGGCGCTGGCCCAGTACAAGCGCTTGAGCAGCGCCTCGAACTCCTCGACCCAGAGCTTCCACTCGTACTCCACCGCCCGGTAGCTGGCACCGAAGTGAATCACCTGGGTCTGGTACAGGCCCTCGCCATCGGCCGAGCAGAAGGAAAACATCTCGCGCCCGAGGAAAGGCCAGGCCTCGCCCTGGGGTAGTTGGTCAAGCATCCGGCGGTTGGTATCGCGGCGCAGCAGACGCTGCTCGCGATCGCCAGAAGGCCAGTCACGGATGCAGCCATAGACGATGGATTCAGGCTCCACGCGGGTACTCCAGAAAGATCAGGCAGCCTTCTATCACAGGGTTTAGCCGCTGCAAAGGAACTATGCCTTAACTCGCTGCTCGCTTGGTGAACGCAATGCCCAGGCGAGCACGGTCATCAGCAGCGCCAGGCCGATCAGCACCATGAACGGCACCTGATAGCTGCCGGCCAGATCGCGCCCCAAGCCAACCAGAATCGGCGCCAGACAGGCCATACCGTAACCGGCGCAGAGCATCATCGCGGTCCAGCGGCTGACCGCAAGCGGCGTATGCACCTCATACAGCGGCAACACCAGAGACAACGAGAACGAGCCACTCAGCGCCAGCCCCATCAGTACCGCCCAGGTCTCGGGCAGAAACTGCGGCAGGAACGTGATCATGCCTAGGCACACGCTCATGCAGGCCCCACACGCCACCAGCAGCGGCTGGCGAATATCGAAGCGTTGCGCCAGCCAGGGCATCAGCCAGGCACTCGGCAGCCCCACCAGCATGAACAGGCTGAACAGACCGTTGCTGTGCAACAGGCTGAAACCGGCCTCGTGGTAGCGCGCCACCAGCCAGGTGGCCATGGTGTAGAAGAACCCCGCCTGGATGGCGAAGAAGCCGGTCACCAGCCAGGCCCGCGGCTCACGCCAGGGCAGGCCCTGGGCATCACTCTGCGCGGCGTGTTCGGCGCGGTTCGGCAGACGCAGCCAGAACAACAGGGCCAGCAGCGCGGGTAGCGCCCAGGCTGCCAGGCCATGACTCCAGTTATCACCCAGCCCCTGGGTCAGCGGCACGGTCAACACCGCCCCGCCTGCGCCGCCGATGGCCATGCTGAAGGAGTACCAGCCCACCACCTGACCGACATGATCGCGGAAATGCCGCTTGATGAAGCCCGACAGCAACGGCCCGGCCACAGCGATACCGGCACCGAGCAGCACCGCACTGCCAATCAGCAATACGCTGGCCTGGCTGCCCAGACGCAGCAGCAACGCCAGGGTGATCAATGCCAGACACAGGGCAATGGTGCGCTCAAGCCCCAGGCGTACAGCCAGGCGCGGCGCCAATGGCGCCAGCAGGCCCATGCACAGCACGGGCAAAGCAGTCGTCAGGCTGATCAGGCCACGGCTCAGAGCCAGTTCGGTGGCGATTCGCTCGATCAGCGGCGCGAGGGAAGTGATGCCAGGGCGCAAATTGATCGCCGCCAGCACCAAGGCCAGCATCAGCATGGCCTTAGATACGGGTTTCACAGGTCATCCAACAACATCGAGGCCAGGCAGGCCGGGCCTGCAACCCTACTCCCTGGCCCGCCTTCCGGGCAAGGCAAAACACGATAAAGCTGACTGCAAAGACAGTTATTCAGTCCAGCAGAGACTGCTTACAGCGACCCCCACTCCATTAGTCATCCCTCTCAACAAGAAACAGCGGAGAAATGCGACAGATAATCGGCCGACGCGCTTGATGCCTGTTCTTGCCACCGGGAAACCAGCTAAAGTGCAATCAAAGTGCCACCCCAAGGCTGATCGAGCCCTTCCTTTAACTCCCACCTCACAGCATTGATTACGCCCAGCAGCAACCGGGCGTGGAGCCGACGCGTGGGGGATTCAAGGGGATGTTCGACACGCTGCAAACAGCTGTGACCAGGCGGGCAAAATGCGGATGACCAGGCAGGCTAAACAGCCCGATCAAAGGTGATGAAAAAAGCCTGCAACGAGCCGGCTCCCGGCTCGAATAGTGCGAATTCGCTGTATATAGTGCTACTCATGTAACAAAACAGAATTTATTTAGTACGTATCACCGGTCCGTACTCGTTCACCCATTGGAATGTCGACGATGAAAACAACAAAAGACGCAGATTCCACAGTCTCCGAAGCACGTGCCGTAGCCGCTGCTGCTGCCGCAGAGGCCCAGCAAAATCTATTGCCCGCGCTGCCGATCACGGCCATTACGCCGAATGGCGAGCAGTACATGTACTTCACCGAACGCGATATCGATCGCATCCTGGAAAACCTCGACGGCCTGCGCGAGCGCGTGTTTCCCCAGGTGCGCAACGATGACGGCAGTGAGGCGCGCAACACCCAGCCCTTCCCGTCCGTTTGCCTGATCGGCCTCGGCCGCTGCGGCTCGAACATCGCCCTGGATGTCGCCTCGCTGGTGTACAACGCGCGCAAGTTCTACCTCAACGAGTTCAGCAACCAGGAGAAACTGAACAGCGAACAGCGCCCGGCCAGCTGGATCCGCAACAACCTGCGCCTGTCCCCGAGCCGTGCGGCCAAGCCGGTGTTCCTGATCGAGCCGCTGGTGATGCTCGGCGACCTGGACAAGGACATCGAGGGCCGCATCCGCTTCTCGCGCAAGACCGAGACCAGCGGCTTCCTCAACGACTACAGCAAGATGAAGATCATGGACCTCTCCGAAGTCCATGCCGGCGGCGCTGGTAACGCACCGATCCTCGGTCAGTACCTGGCCAAGATCATCCTCAACAAGGACACCCAGCGCTTCACCAACGAAGACTGGAAGTTCATCCACAGCTACCTGATCGACTCCTGCGGGATCAAGGCCAACCAGTCGCGCCTGTACTTCTACATCTTCAGCGCTGGCGGCGGCACCGGATCGGGCATGGCCTCGGAGTTCGGCCTGGCCCAGCAATTCGCCTACATGAGCAAGACGTTCGAGATCAAACCGGAAGTCAGCGGCGACAACCGCGACCACTCGTTCGTCTTCGAGCCGATCTTCACCAGCGGCATCTGCATCCTGCCGAACATCTCCGACCAGCGCATCGAGATGTCCGAAGCCCTGCACATCAACGCCGGCCGCCTGCTGTGCAAGTACCTCTCCGAAGAGTGGGACTTCTCCTACAACTTCGACAGCGAAGAAACCGGCGAAGAAAGCGTGATGCGCCGCATCCGCCCCTGGAACGCGATGATGCTGATATCCAACGACATCATGCGTTACGCCGAGGAAAGCGACGGCGGCAACATCCAGAACATCGACGTGAACGCCATGGAGCGCCACGCCAACCAGTACATCTCGCAGCAGATCTTCAACATCCTCACCGCCCAGGCGGTGACCACCGACTACGACCAGAACTACTTCCGGCGTGCCGGCATCGATATCGGCGAGACCATCCGCCTCGACGCCAACGACCTGTTCATGAGCCTGGCCGGCCCGGTAGCCGTGGCGTATGCGGAATCCGTGGTGGCCGAACAGGCCACGCCACCGACCGACAAGTTCAAGGTATTCGAGAAAGAACAGCCCAAGCTGAACATCGACGACCTGTTCTTCCGCTCCATCGACCTGCCGCACTTCAACAAGGCGACCCAGGCGATCGAAGGCATCAGCCTGCTGCCAATCGAGGCCAAGCGCTACCGCGAAGCCCTCGACCAGTACAAGAAGACCGGCTTCGACGCCAGCGCCCTGAGCGACCTGCACTTCTTCAAGAACTGCTCCTCGGTGGTGTCCATCGTCTCGCTGCCGAAGGACTACAAACTGTCCTACATGGACCTGAACCGGCTCAAGACCCACCTCAACAGCCTGTTCCCCAACACCACGCTGAAGCGCTACGCGCTGGTGATCGGCGCCTCGGCGAACCTGTCGCTGACCACCCTGATCGTCAAGAGCCCGTGCCTGTCGGACGACTTCCTGACCCTGATCGTGGCGTTCATCAAACGCTGCTTCGCCCGCGACCAGTACCGCTACGACGACAGCCTGGACAACGCCATGCTCGACTTCATCGTCTCCGAGGAGTTTGACGAAGAAATGATCGAAGCCATGCTCAACGAGCACGAGAACCCGGCGAAGATCCTCGACACCAACTGGTACGCGATCAAGCCGATGTACGAGAAGAAGTACCGCGAGCTGATCAACGACCAGGACAAGTTCGTCTCGATCAACGACATCCGCCTGTCACGTGAAAGCGTGAAAAAGGCCATCAAGTACCTGCGCGAAATCTACCGCCACCGCGTCGGCAAGACTCGCGTCATCTCGCTCAACGATTACCACGGCAAAGCCTGACCCGCACCGCCCCCATAAAAAGGGCCTGCAATTGCAGGCCCTTTTTTTATCCAGCCAGTTCAGCCAGCCAACCCAGGGTTTCCGTGGTGGGCCGCCCGGGCTTGTACTCCGCAGCCAGCCAGCCCTGGTAGCCAACGCCCCGGAGCTCGCTGAACAGGGCCGAAAAATCCAGAGCCCCGCTACCTGGCGCCCCGCGCCCCGGGCAGTCGGCAAACTGCACATGGCCGATCCGCCCAGCCAGCAGGCCGATACCGGCTTCGATATCCAGCCCCTGCCGCGCCATATGGTAGAGGTCGAACTGCGCCAGGCAGTTAGGGTGGTCGACCGCCCGCAGCAGTTCATCCAGATGCTCAGGCGTATTGATCAGGAAGCCCGGCATATCCAACGGGTTGATCGCCTCGCACAGCACATGAATGCCGAGAAGCTGAAACGCTTCGGCCGCCGTGCGCAAATTGGCCACCAGAGCGGCCAGCGCCTGCTCGCGGCTGACGCCTTCGGCCTGTCGGCCAGCCAGCACATTGACGCAAGCCGGGCGCACCATCGCCGCATAGGTGAGCGCCTGCTGCAGCGCCGTATCGAACTCGGCCTGGCGCGACGGCACTGCCGCCAGGCCCGGGCCGCCGGTCATGAAGTCACCCGCCGGCAGGTTGATCAGCACCAACGGCACGCCCGCACGCGCCAATGCCTCTTTCAGGCGGATCGCCGGCAGGTCGTACGGAAACTGGATTTCCACCCCGTCGAAGCCCGCGGCGGCCGCAGCCAACACGCGTTCAGCCAGCGGCACTTCGGTGAACAACATGGACAGGTTGGCCGCGACCTTCATGCCTGCTCCTCGCGATACTGCTGCACCAGGGTGGCCGGATCATGCTCAAGGTGCCCCTGGCTGGCGTGCAGCCGCATCAACTGCGCGGCCAGACCACTCATGGGCGTGGCGCTGCCCTGCTCGCGGGAAAGCTTGGCGGCGGTATCCAGATCCTTGAGCAAGGTACGCACATGCCACTTGATCGGCTCGAAACGACTCTCAGCCATTTGCGGCGCCAGAATCTGCAGCGGTTTGGAATCGGCAAAGCCACCTGCCAGAGCGGGGGCAATAAGGCTGGCATCGACTCCCGCCTTTTCTGCCAAGGCAACCACTTCGGCAATCACCAGAGCATTGCAGGCAACGATCATCTGGTTGCACACCTTGGTCACTTGCCCAGCGCCCACGTCGCCCATGCGTGTTAGGCGCTGACCAAGATGCGCGAGAATCGGCCGTATGCGCTCGATATCGGCCACCTCGCCGCCGGCCATGATGGCGAGCGTCCCCGCCTCGGCACCCGGCGTGCCGCCGGACACCGGCGCATCCACCCAGCGCATGCCGGTTCGCGCAGCCAGCTCGGCGGCCATCTCCCGGGTTGCCGCCGGCTCGAGACTGGAGAAGTCCACCAGCACCTGACCGGCTCTAGCGCCCTCGACAATGCCACCAGGGCCAAATACCACCTCACGCACCGCCGCAGTGTCAGCCAGGCACAGCATCACTATGTCAGCCTCTCGGCACAACTCAGCGGGACTCGTCACCCGCACGGCACCGCCCTGCTCCAGCGGCAGGCACTTGTCGGCATTACGGTTCCACACATGTAACGAATGCCCCGCAGCCAGCAACCGGCGAGTCATGGGCAGGCCCATCAGGCCAATACCGGCAAATGCCAAGGTAGGAAGGTTGGCGAACATGCGCAACTCCACGGCAATAAAGGCGCCTATCTTAACCGCAGCGTCTTTCGTCGTTGCCGTGAAATGCAAAACCCCGGGACTGGCCCGGGGTTTTGTGGTGAAGGATTACAAACCGTCTTTTTCCAGATGGTCGAAATCCACCGTCTCGCCCGGCTTGGCGCCCAGCTTGTCGCGAATATCCTCGAACATGCGATCGAACTCGGTGTGGCCGCGCATAATCAGGCTGTGGTTGGTCGGCAGGCCATGCTTGGCCGCTGTGCGCGTCGCCACGCTGGCGAAGTTGAACGCGGTGTCACGGTGCAGTTCGAACTCATCCTTGAACGGCTTGCCTGCGACTTGTCCTTCCATGCGGAAGTGCATCATCGGCCCTTCCTTGGGGTCGCGGCGAACCTCGTAATAAAGATCGATGGAAAAATCGATCTGCCCAGGCAGGCTGGCGCGGTGCAGGTGACCCGGCTCGAACATGGTGACTCTCCTTGATTGAATGCAAAAGCTCAGTCTAGACCGTCTCTGCCGAAGATGATCGCGCGCCGTATCAGTGCAGCACCACGTCGCCAGCACGCTCCTGGACCAGTACCCAGGGCGCTACTACCACCGCCCACAGTTTGGGATCGCGGGCCAACAGGTCCTCTGCAATCTCGGCTTCTACCTTGCGCAGCGAACCCGCTGTGAGCCAATTGGCCACTTTGCCCTGGTCGTCTTCAGCCACGGCTTGAGCGACTTCGACCAAATCCAGCTCCGCGCCCACCCACAGCAGCGCACCGCGGGCAAAGAACGGCTGCAGCTCTTGCCAACTGATCGGGGCGGTTTCGCCAAGCAGCTTGGCATAGAGGGTGCTAGGTTGTTCAGTCATGGTTTGCTCTGTATCCAGACACATACGAAGGGAAATGCGGCGTCATGATAGCGCCGCCCCCGACACGGGCAAACCCGCGTACAGTCACGGCTACAAAGACTCATCAGTCACTGAAAAAGCGCGCCGTTATTCTGTACGTTTATTTCAATTAAGCGACACACCCCCTCCATGCCTCCAACTGCCTGCTTTTCAAGCCGCGAAACGGAGTTCTACACTGTGCCGGTACAGTTGCGGGGGTATGGCCGGGGTAACTGATCCGGTCCTGCAGCTTTGGCCGCATGGATTAAAACAACGAAAACACTAATAAAGAGTGGAGCACTATGAACAAGGCTAGCAAGCAAGTTTCCAAGCTGTTCGCCGCCATGGCCCTGGCTGGCGTTGCCAGCTACTCAATGGCTGCTGACACCATCAAGATCGCCCTGGCCGGCCCGGTAACCGGCGCCGTCGCCCAATACGGCGAGATGCAGTTCATCGGCGCCGAAATGGCCATCGAGCAGATCAACAAGGCTGGCGGCGTGAACGGCGCCAAGCTCGAAGGCGTGAAATACGACGACGCCTGTGATCCGAAGCAAGCCGTTGCCGTAGCCAACAAAATCGTCAACGACGAAGTGAAATTCGTGGTTGGCCACCTGTGCTCCAGCTCCACTCAGCCAGCGTCCGACATTTACGAAGACGAAGGCATCCTGATGATTACCGCGGCCTCCACCAGCCCGGACATCACTGCTCGTGGCTACCAACTGGTGTTCCGCACCATCGGCCTCGACAGCCTGCAAGGCCCGACCGCCGGCAACTTCATTGCCGACCACGTCAAGCCGAAAACCGTTGCCGTGATCCACGACAAACAGCAGTACGGTGAAGGCATCGCCACCGCCGTCAAGCAGACCCTGGAAGGCAAAGGCACCAAGGTTGCCCTGTTCGAAGGCATCAACGCCGGCGACAAGGACTTCTCCGCACTGATCGCCAAGCTCAAGCAAGCCAACGTCGACTTCGTCTACTACGGTGGCTACCACCCGGAACTGGGTCTGCTGCTGCGTCAGACCAAAGAGAAAGGCCTGAACATCAAGTTCATGGGCCCTGAAGGCGTCGGCAACAAGGAAATCTCCGCCATCGCCGGTCCGGCTTCCGAAGGTCTGCTGGTAACCCTGCCGAAGTCCTTCGACCAGGATCCGAAAAACCAGGCACTGGTTGACGCCTTCAAGGCCAAGAACCAGGACCCGAGCGGCCCGTTCGTATTCCCGGCTTACGCTGCCGTGCAAGTCATTGCCGAAGGCATCAAGAAAGCCGGCGACACCGACACCGCCAAAGTGGCCGCAGCCCTGCGCGCCAACAGCTTCGAAACCCCGACCGGCAGCCTCGGCTTCGACGACAAGGGTGACCTGAAAGACTTCAGCTTCGTGGTTTACGAGTGGCACCAGGACGGTACCAAGACCGAAGCCAAGTAAGCTTCCTGCCTGAAACCCAGAGCCCACTGCGCGAGCAGTGGGCTTTGTTTTATTGAGTTTTCCGGGTATCCGCCGCGCCACAAGCGCTGCTGTACGCGATGTCCCGAGGAGTTGGGTAATGCCTGATCTCTATCACTACCTGCAACAGCTGATCAACGGCCTGACCGTTGGCAGTACCTATGCCCTGATCGCCATCGGCTACACCATGGTTTACGGCATCATCGGCATGATCAACTTCGCCCACGGCGAGGTGTACATGTTGGGCTCCTATGTAGCCTTCATCGTCATCGCCGGGCTCACCATGCTGGGCCTCGACAGCCTGCCGATCCTGATCATCGGCGCCTTCGCCGCCAGCATCATCGTCGCCAGCGCCTATGGCTACAGCATCGAACGGGTGGCCTACCGACCCTTGCGCGGCAGCAATCGCCTGATCCCGCTGATTTCGGCGATCGGCATGTCGATCTTCCTGCAGAACGAGGTTCTGCTGGCCCAGGACTCCAAAGACAAAGCCATCCCTAACCTGATTCCGGGGAACTTCGTATTCGGGGAGAGCGCCATGAACAGCGTGACGATCTCCTACATGCAAGTGCTGATCTTCATCGTCACCATCCTGGTGATGTACGGCCTGACCCTCTTCATCACCCGCTCCCGCCTCGGCCGCGCCTGCCGCGCCTGTGCGGAAGACATCAAGATGGCCAACCTGCTGGGGATCAACACCAACAACATCATTGCCCTGACCTTCGTCATCGGCGCCACCCTGGCTGCCGTTGCCGCGGTGCTGCTGGGCATGCAATACGGGGTTATCAACCCGCATATCGGCTTCCTCGCCGGGATCAAGGCCTTCACTGCCGCCGTACTCGGCGGGATCGGCAGCATCCCGGGCGCCATGCTCGGTGGCCTGGTGCTCGGTGTGGCCGAAGCCTTCGGTGCAGACCTGTTCGGTGACCAGTACAAGGACGTGGTGGCCTTCGGCCTGCTGGTTCTGGTGCTGCTGTTCCGGCCGACCGGCATCCTGGGCCGCCCGGAGGTTGAAAAAGTATGAGTTCCGCTATTCGCAAAAACCTCAAGACGGCCTTCTTCAGCGCCCTGCTGGTACTGGCCGTGGCCTATCCGGTACTCGGCCTGAAGCTGACCACGGTCGGCATCAAGCTCGAAGTACACGGCGCCAGCGCAGACGTGCTGTGGAGCATCACCATCGCGGCGATCACCATGTTCGTCTGGCAACTGTTCCGCGACCAAATTGGCAGTGCCTGGGCCAGCGCCCCGAAACTGCCGGCGGTGCCGAGCAAGGCGAGCAACTTCCTCACCCTGCCCTCCACCCAGCGCTGGATCATCCTCGCCCTGATCGTGGTCGGCCTGGCCTGGCCGTTCTTCGGCAGCCGCGGCGCGGTGGACATCGCCACGCTGATCCTGATCTACGTGATGCTCGGCCTGGGCCTGAACATCGTGGTCGGCCTGGCGGGCCTGCTCGACCTCGGTTACGTCGGCTTCTACGCCGTCGGCGCCTACAGCTATGCGCTGCTCTCGCACTACTACGGCCTGGGTTTCTGGGTGTGCCTGCCGATCGCCGGCCTGATGGCGGCCTTCTTCGGCTTCATCCTCGGCTTCCCGGTGCTGCGCCTGCGCGGTGATTACCTGGCCATCGTCACTCTCGGCTTCGGCGAGATCATCCGCATCCTGCTGCGCAACATGACCGAGCTAACCGGCGGCCCCAACGGCATCAGCAACATCGACAAACCGACCCTGTTCGGCCTGTCGTTCGAGCGCCGCGCCGCTGAAGGCATGCAGACCTTCCACGAGTTCTTCGGCATCGCCTACAACGGCATCAACAAGGTGATCTTCCTCTACCTGATCGCCCTGCTGCTCGCCCTGCTGGCCCTGTTCGTGATCAACCGCCTGCTGCGCATGCCCATCGGCCGCGCCTGGGAAGCCCTGCGTGAAGACGAGATCGCCTGCCGCGCACTGGGTATGAACCCCACCGTGATCAAGCTCTCCGCCTTCACCCTCGGCGCCTGCTTCGCCGGTTTCGCCGGCAGCTTCTTCGCCGCGCGTCAGGGCCTGGTTACCCCGGAATCCTTCACCTTCATCGAGTCAGCCATCATCCTCGCCATCGTCGTCCTCGGCGGCATGGGTTCGCAGCTGGGCATCATCCTCGCCGCCGTAGTGATGATCCTGCTGCCGGAGCTGATGCGTGAGTTCAGCGAGTACCGCATGCTGTTCTTCGGTGCCCTGATGGTTCTGATGATGATCTGGCGCCCGCAAGGCCTGTTGCCCATGCAGCGTCCGCACCTGGAGTTGAAACCATGAGCCGCCCGATTCTTGAAGTCAGCGGGCTGACCATGCGCTTCGGCGGCCTGCTGGCCGTCAACAATGTCGCCCTGTCGGTCCAGCCCAAGCAGGTCGTGTCGATGATTGGCCCCAACGGCGCCGGCAAGACCACCGTGTTCAACTGCCTGACCGGTTTCTATCAGCCAACTGGCGGGGTCATCCTGCTCGACGACGAGCCGGTGCAGAACCTGCCCGGCCACCTGATCGCCCGCAAAGGCGTGGTGCGCACCTTCCAGAACGTTCGCCTGTTCAAGGAAATGACCGCGGTAGAAAACCTGCTGGTCGCCCAGCACCGCCACCTCAACACCAACTTCATCGCTGGCTTGCTAAAAACACCGGCCTTCCGCCGCAGCGAAAAAGCCGCCATGGAATACGCCGCGCACTGGCTGGAACAGGTCAACCTGACCGACGTCGCCAACCGCCCTGCCGGCACCCTCGCCTACGGCCAGCAACGTCGCCTGGAAATCGCCCGCTGCATGATGACGCGTCCGCGCATCCTCATGCTCGACGAGCCTGCGGCCGGCCTCAACCCGCGCGAGACCGAAGACCTCAAGGCGTTGATCGCCCTGCTGCGCGACAAGCATGACGTGACCGTGCTGCTGATCGAACACGACATGAAACTGGTCATGAGCATTTCCGACCACATCTACGTGATCAACCAGGGAACCCCCCTGGCGGACGGCACACCGGAGCAGATCCGCAACAACCCGGACGTGATCAAAGCCTACCTGGGGGAAGCGTAATGCTCAGTTTCAACAACGTCTCCACCTTCTACGGCAAGATCCAGGCGCTGCACGATGTCAGCATCGAAGTGCAGCAAGGTGAAATCGTCACCCTGATCGGCGCCAACGGCGCCGGCAAGTCGACCCTGCTGATGACCCTGTGCGGCTCGCCGCGCGCAGCCAGCGGCAGCATCCGCTACATGGGCGAGGAACTGGTCGGCCAGGAATCCTGCGACATCATGCGCAAGAGCATCGCCGTCGTGCCGGAAGGCCGTCGCGTGTTCGCCCGCCTGACCGTCGAAGAAAACCTGGCCATGGGCGGCTTCTTCACCGAAAAAGCCGACTATCAGGAGCAGATGGACAAGGTCCTGCACCTGTTCCCGCGCCTCAAGGAACGCTTCGAACAGCGCGCCGGCACCATGTCTGGCGGCGAACAGCAGATGCTCGCTATCGGCCGCGCGCTGATGAGCAAGCCCAAGCTGCTGCTGCTCGACGAACCCTCCCTGGGCCTGGCACCGATCATCATCCAGCAGATCTTCGACATCATCGAACAACTGCGCCGCGATGGCGTGACCGTGTTCCTGGTCGAGCAAAACGCCAACCAGGCGCTCAAGCTAGCCGACCGCGCCTACGTTCTGGAGAACGGCCACATCGTCATGCAAGGCACCGGCGAAGCCCTCCTGACCGACCCCAAAGTACGCGACGCGTATCTCGGCGGCTAAGCTTGCCGAGCCACATAAAAAACCGCCCTATGGGGCGGTTTTTTTATTGATCACAAAAGTGAAAACGCAGAGGCAGACAGTGGAGACGTTATCGTCGATCTCCTCCCGGAAACACTGGAGAGCTGTGGCTGGAGAGCCCTCAACTCAAAACCGCCTCCGGATACAGTACGTTCTGGCGAGATTTAACTTAGTCCCGCGATGTTCGCATCAATACGCGCCTGAATCGTTCGCAAGGTGTCCCGGGTTATACCACTGGAGAACTGACGCCTAGCACTCTCCGCAAAACCGCTGGCTATAGTGCAGATCCGCTCAATGATTTCGGCAGCGTTCTTAGCAGAGATATCTGCCTCTTCAATTGCAAGCCTGAGCAGATGCTTGCGCGTGATGCGAAGAGCCTCGCCCATCACGTCCATCTGGTGATATCCACCAGGTCCTTCGCAGAAGGTCACGTCATAAGCCGGAGCTAGCCTCCATTGGCCGCTCGAAGACATGAGATAGGCAAAATTCTTGGGGTGATCGTCTCGGTTGTTAAACACCACGTTGAACACGATCCGCTCGAAAGCGATCGCCTTCTCCCGCACGTCATTGCAGCAGAACTGGGTCGCCCGTAGGAAATTGGTGTAATCCAGCGCACCGGCGGCACGGAAGTCCGCGCCGGTAAAAGCAGCGAGGCTTTGCATAGGGACACGCATACCCTCTTGCCGATCGAATCTCCGGGTGGCGAAGGCAGCCTGCCCATTCGGCAACTCAAAGTATTCAGTATCCGGGGTTTCAATAGCGCATTCGCGCAGGCACTGCGCGTAGACGGCTTCGATGGCGCATACCTCAGGATGCTCACGCGCCGCGGGGAATTTGACCAACCAGGCTTCCAGGCCAGGTGCAGCCGCCGTGCTGAAGCGGCCGTGCGCAAGATCGCGATAGAGCAATGCTTTCGGTCGCGCGCCGTGTGGTGAACCGCCCATTAGCAGCAATTGCTGCAGGAACTCACCACCCTCACCTTTGAGCACGTCCTGGACTTCCGCAGCCAACTTCTCAAGGGCAATCTCTCCGGGCGATGCGGACAGTTCCGGCGCCACAGGTTCGAACGACATTGCCCCCATGGCATGGGGACCGATGTAAGCCAGACGCTCCAAAGGACCGATGTGTGCTGGGTTGAGACCACGGCGCTTGAACAGGCGATCCATCAGTAGCATGCCCCAACCGTCAGGCAACGAGTCATAGACCGGCCCGGGTAACCACAGCTGATGAGCGGGAAACTCCTTGCGCAGCCTTGGCCCATTCAGGGGCAGCCGCAGGGCCGACAGCTCCAACCCCCGCGCCAATGCCTCTTCGCTGTACTCAAAGGCAATAAGCGGGCGCCCGGTGAGCGCGGTCGAGGACACGAGCGAACCCCAGCGCCAATGCTCCCCCCATCCGTCGTAGTAGACGTCGACTCGCTTAGGCATTGTCGGACTTCCTTTTGACACGCTGACGCTGAGCGCCCTGCTCATAACGGAGAATGTCGTCAAGGCTGTCCAGTCGCGGCATGAACAACTGCTCCAGTTCGTTAAGACGCCCCAATACCATGGCCACCCGAATCACGCTGTCGAATGCCACGCTGCGCCCCGCCTCTAGATTGGACAGAGTGCCAACCCCGATGCCAGCACGGGCAGCCACTTCGGCCTGTGTCATCTGCTGGGACAGACGCTCCTGGCGCAGTCGAGCACAGAGCAGCTTGACGACTTCATCCGGCTTGATAATGCCTAAATTCATCATATTGGGCTTTAAACCATAAATTCGCATTTAACATCTAGAATTATAGAGTTAAATAAAGCCATGGATAGGAACGTAACCTCATAAATCCACGGTTTACTCGCAGATACCACTAGATAACATTCAAAATTCTGGATTTATCCTGTAAGCCAAGCTCCTACTGATAGAGATATCGTTCAGCAGTTAGCGCGCGACGGCCCACAGGAGTCATTGGCATCACTGAATTGCCCCGAGTTTTCTAGACGAACCCAATTGGCCTCTGCTTCCAACTGCTCATTGCACTGAGAATGGCTACAACCTCTGACAGTTGATCGCCCCGGCCTCAAAGCGGACAATCCTGTACAAGAATACAGTGATTGCCGCTATGCACACCCTGCTTCCTTCCGAGTTCTACTACCTCAACAACTTCCGCACCGCGCTCGCCTGGGTGGGCGAGCGTTATGCCGATTTGCTGACTACGGAGGAGCTGACCTTCATCAGCAATTTCGAGGCGGTGGAGTGGCGAGCGCAGGCACTCTTGGTGCGCATGATCATGCGCCGGGGCTGCCATTTTCGCCTGAGCAAACTCGACTATCCCGAGATCGGCGATTGTAAGGATGCTGCTCTCCCCTTGCTTGAACACGACTGGGTCAGCGAGCAGGCGCCGCTCACTGCGGTGGAAGTTGCCGAGCTGTTACGCAAAGACGAGCTGCTGGCCCATCTGCCACTGCTGGATCGGCGCAGCTCGCAGAAGAAGACCGAGTTACTGGAGCAGCTGCTGACTCAGGATTTACCTGCACAACCCTTCACAGCCTGGTGCCCGGCCCTGAATGATCAACTACTGAGCCTGAAAGTCGATGAGTTGTGCAACCGCCTGCGCCTGATGTTTTTCGGCAATCTGGCTCAGGACTGGTCCGAGTTCGTGCTGGCAGACCTGGGCATCTATCGGTACGAGTCGGTGGACATCAGCCCGGAGTCTCGTGGTTTTCGATGTCGACAGGATCTAGAGGACTACCTGTACTTGCGCGAACTGCGGATTCGCTTCGAGGAAGGTGAGGCAGCGGAAGCTGTACTGCCGCCGCTGTTGAGCTTCTCCTCTGACAATCCGTATCTGAGCAGTCGCCAATCAAAGCAGCTGTTCCACATTGCCCAGCACCTGGAGAAGTGCGGCGAGTTTGAGCAGGCGCTGGCCGTTTATCAACGCAGCGAATACACCCAGGCCCGCTGGCGGCAGATTCGTGTACTGGAGCAACTGGGCCGCGATGCTGACGCCCATGAGCAGGCATTGGCATTCAGCGCATTGCCCAAAAGTGATGAAGAAAGTCAGCGGCTCGAGCGCGCCCTGTCCCGCCTGCAGCGCAAGTTGGGCTTACCAGTGGCGAAGCGGCTAAAGGCAGTCGAACCATCATGTATCGCGCTGACCTTGCCCGTGCCTGGGCATGGCAGCGTAGAGGTCGCCGTGCGCGATCACTTCAGTACAGAACAAGCTCCCGTGCACTACGTGGAGAACACTCTGCTGTGCAGTTTGTTCGGCTTATTGTGCTGGGACGCGATTTTCGCGCCATTACCCGGCGCCTTTTTCCATCCATTCCACAGTGGCCCAGTGGATCTCTACAGTGCGGACTTCTACGCCCGCCGCCAGGCGTTATTCGATGAGTGCCTGGCTCGTTTGCAGCAGCCCGACTACCCACAACTGATCCTGCAGCGCTACCGCGAGAAGGTCGGCACCCAGTCACCCTTCGTGTTCTGGACGTTGCTCGATGAACCGCTCCTGGAGATGGCGCTGCACTGCATTCCGGCGCAGCACCTGCAGACCTGTTTTGCCCGTCTGCTCCTGGACATCAAAGCCAACCGCGCCGGCATGCCCGACCTGATCCAGTTCTTCCCGGCCGAACGACGCTATCGGATGATCGAGGTGAAAGGCCCTGGCGACCGCCTGCAGGACAACCAGAAGCGCTGGCTGGCGTTTGCCGCCGAGCATGGCATTCCGGTCGAGGTCTGTTACGTGAACTGGGACGCGGCATGACCTACGCAGTGGCGGTACGTGCCCTCTGCGAATTCACCGCCAAGGAGGGCGATCTCGATCTGCGTTTCACACCCTCACCTACGGCTCAGGAAGGCATCGCCGGCCACCAGACCGTGGTGGGCCGCCGCGGTTCTGACTACCTCGCCGAACTGCCACTGAGCGGCAGCTACCCCGGACTGTTGGTCAGTGGTCGCGCCGACGGCTATGACCCAGAGCGCAATCGTCTCGAAGAAATCAAAACCCATCGGGGCGATATCAGCCGCATCCCGGCTAACCACCGAGCCCTGCACTGGGCGCAGGTGAAGGTCTATGGCTGGTTGCTCTGCCAGCAGTTGGATCTGCAGGAGGTGGAGCTGGCCGTCGTTTACTTCAACGTGCTCACCCACACCGAGAATGCCTTCATCGAAGTGATGAGTGCCGCCGATCTGCAGCAGTTTTTCGAGCGGCAGTGTCAGCGCTTTCTGGTCTGGGCGCAGCAGGAAGAAGCCCATCGCAAAATACGCGATACCTACTTGGATACGCTGCGCTTTCCCTACCCCGATTTTCGCCGTGGGCAACGCCAGTTGGCCGAAGCGGTGTATCGCAGCGCCCGTGATGGCCATACCCTCATGGCACAGGCCACGACCGGTATTGGCAAGACGCTGGGCACCCTCTTCCCTCAGCTCAAGGCCATGCCGGGCCAGCAACTGGATCGGCTGTTTTTTCTCACGGCCAAGACGCCCGGTCGGCGCCTGGCGCTGGACGCCCTGCACAGTCTGCGCAAAGGAAACGATGCCATCCCGCTTCGCGTGTTGGAGCATGTCGCCCGCGACAAAGCCTGCGAGCACCCCGACAAGAGCTGCCACGGCGAGTCCTGCCCGCTGGCCAAGGGTTTCTACAACCGTTTGCCTGCAGCCCGCGAGGCAGCGCTGCGGCAGAGCTGGCTGACCCAGGAGCAGGTGCGCAGCATTGCCCTCGCTCATCAGGTATGCCCCTACTACCTGAGCCAGGAGCTGTGCCGCTGGGTCGATGTGGTGGTCTGCGATTACAACTACTACTTCGACATGGGCGCCCTGCTCTACGGCCTCGCCCAGGTCAACGAATGGCGCGTGGCCGTGCTGGTCGACGAAGCCCACAACCTGGTCGAACGCGCGCGGGGCATGTACACCGCCGAACTCGATCAAGAAGAGTTTCATGAGCTGTGCCGGATCACACCCCCAGGTCTGCGCAGCGTGCTGCAGCGCGTCAGCCGGCATTGGGAGCAACTCAACCAGGTGCAGCACGCCGACTACCAGATCCATCCCGTCGTGCCGGACCTGCTTGTGGCGGCGCTGCAGCGAGCCGTCAGCGCCATCACCGATCACCTGACGGACTACCCCAGCGGCCAAGATCGTCTGCTGCTGCAGTTCTATCTGAATGCCATGCTGTTCTGCCGGCTGAGCGAGGCTTATGGGCCGCACTCGCTGTTCGATGTCACCCGCCAGGACACCCAGGCCATTGGTGAACACTCCACGTTGTGCCTGCGCAACATCGTGCCGGCGCCCTTTCTCGCCAGCCGCTTCAGCGACGCCCACACCACCACCCTGTTCTCCGCGACGCTGCGACCGGCCCGGTACTACCAGGATCTGCTGGGGCTGCCTGAGGAAACCCAATGGATCGATGTGGAGTCGCCCTTCTTAGCCGAGCAGCTGGCCGTGCGCGTGGTGCGCAACCTGTCGACCCGCTACCAGCACCGCGAGTCCAGCCTTGCCCCGATCTGCCGGCTGATGGCCGAGCAGTACCGCAGCGCCCCGGGCAACTACCTGGCCTTCTTCAGCAGCTATGCCTACCTGCAGCAGGTGCGTGAACTGTTCATGACGTTGTATCCAGAGATTCCGAGCAGCGTGCAGACACGCAGCATGAATGAAGGTGAGCGCCAGGCCTTTCTCGACAGCTTCACGATCCACTCCGAGGGCATCGGTTTTGCTGTGCTGGGTGGAGCGTTTGGTGAAGGGATCGACCTGCCCGGCAAGCGTCTGATCGGCGCCTTCATTGCCACCCTCGGCCTGCCACAGATCAACGCGATCAACGAAGAAGTCAAAGCGCGCATGCAGCAGATGTTCGGCGAGGAGAATGGCTACGACTACGCCTATCTCTATCCCGGCATGCAGAAGGTAGTGCAGGCGGCAGGACGAGTCATTCGCACCACTTCCGATCACGGCGTGGTCTATCTGCTGGATGACCGCTTTGGACAGAGCAAGGTCAAGGACCTGCTACCGGGATGGTGGAAGGTGGATCCGTACCGGCTATGACTACTCGACCAGTACTCGGCTCTTGGCCAGGGAAAAATCTCCGCCAACAACACAAACGCTTACGCCGCCACAAACCCCGCCTCGAAGAACACCACAGCGCCACGTACCAGTAGATAAATCTGTATCAGCAGGATCACCAGGTTGAATATGGTGCCAAGCATTCGATCACCTGATCCAAGGCAGCGTTGAATCAGGTCGGTTCACCGCCGTAGGCCAGGCGAGCCAAGCCCACCATCAACAATAAAAGACCCATCACGACGACATATTCAGTCAGCGAGTTCAGCAGGATCATGGCAGCCTCCGATGATTGCGATGTGCTGACCTTAGGCCTCCCTTACCCTCAGAGGCGATACGTAAACTTTTCGTCCGTAAACAATCCAGACACATGCGTAGCCAAACAGACGCTCCTCTCTTGCGGGCTCTAAAAATCACTAGGTGAGGAACCGGCTGCTTATGGCATGGACGTAACCCGCAGCTATATCAGCAGCGTGGACATTGCCCTAAATAGCGGCGCATAACTCGTCTGACGCTCAAGGCCTGAGATGAACGCCAGTACCTCGTTCTGGGCAGCACAGCTGATATGCGGCTGCGCCATCTTGCAGAACTTGCGCTCGAAGTCGGCATCGCTCATCGGTGTTTCAAGCGAGCCGGGCCCGCTGATCATTTCGCTACTGAGCTCCTCGCCCGATATCAGCGTCACGGTCACCCGGTTCGCCAGATACCTGGGGAAGAGCTTCGTCAGCCCAGGATCCTCACTCACCGTCGTGCATTTCATCAGTGCGATCGCACGCGGGTCGGCGATCTGCTCTTCCGAATAGGACGCCAGCGTGATGTCACCATCCAGTAACGCGCGAGCCACGTTGTAGGGCAGGCTGTGATCTGCCGTTTCCCGTGTGCGAGGACGCCATTTTTCGGGGGAGTCAGCCAGCACACGGCGGTTGAATTCCGAGGTTTCGATGTGGATGGCTTCCACCGTGCTCAGGTCGGCGATGCGCTCCCTGAGGTCAATTCCCGCCCACACCGCAGTGTGTAGCTCACCATTGGTGGGGAAGGTCTTGGTCAGTGATTTGAGGATGGCGAAGCGACCATTGTCGGCGCTGCCGAAGCTATCCACGTCAAGCTCGAACTCACCCGTGACCTGCTTGAACAATCCCATCTCGCCCTCGAATACCGGCGATGGGCCGGTCATGCCGTGGCGCGCCAGGTTTGCCGCAAAGATCGCATTGCGCGCCGCGTTGGCAGCCGAGCAACCTTTCCAGTCCGAGAGCGCCCCGGAGCGCACTTGGCGCATAGCCAGATGCGCGCTGAGGGCAATGTTGATCGCCTGTTCGGTGCGCGCCTCGTCCAGCTTTAGCAGCCGGGAAGCGGCCGCCGCCATGGCGACGTTGATGTAGTTCACGTGGTCCCAGCCGCGTTTGTTGAGGCTGGCCGCATCCTGCAGTCGCATCTGGATTTCGTAGGCGACGACGATGGCCGCGATCAGCTCTCGACCACTCGCCCCTTCAGCCTCTGCTAGCGCCAGGCAGCCGGGAATGTTGTCGCTTGGATGGCCCGGCTCGAGCCCCATGTAGCCATCGTTGTAATCCAGAAAACGAACCATGGTGCCGTTGGCGAAGGCGGCCAGCTCTGGAGTCGTCCGTAGCCCGGTGCCAAACACGCTCGACGCTGGCTGTGGGGTCTGCGCTGCCAGCGCGATGGCGGCCTTGACGGGCCCCGCCTCATTGGCCCCGAGGGCACAGGCCAGGCTATCGAGAAAGCGGCGACGAACGCAGGACACCACCTGTTCGGGTATCTCATCCGCCACTAGTTCGCAGGCGTAACGTGCGAGGCGCCTGGCCAGGGTCAATTTGCTCATACGAGCTCCTCTCTTTTTTGTCATGGCGGTACGCCCCGCTCGCGGGACCGTACGGGTGGGTCGACACTCAGGCCAACCAGGGATTGGCGCGCAGGTGCCCAGCTTCGAACTTGCGTATCTGGGCTGTGCGTTGCAGGGTGCTGCCAATGGCGTCCAATCCCAGCAACAGGGCTTCCTTGCGCAATGGCTCGATCTCAAAACCGATGCAGCTGCCATCGCTCAGGCGAATCTGCTGTCGCTCCAGGTCGACACCTATTTGTGCACTGTCAGGCTGGCTTACTGCACGTCCGACCTGCTGCAACTCGCTGTCGTCGAGCTGGATCAGCAACACGCCGTTGCGCTGGCAGTTGTCGAAGAAGATGCCGGCGAAGCTGGTGCCGATGAGCGCACGAAACCCCAGCTGCTTGAGCCCCCATACCGCATGCTCGCGGCTGGAACCGCAGCCAAAGTTCGGCCCCACGACCAGGAAGCTCGCCTGGTTCCAGGGAGCCTGGTTGAGTACAAACTCAGGGTTGGGCGCCCCGCCCTCCAGAAAGCGCAGGTCAAAGAACAAACCACGATCCAAGCCGCTGCGATCAATACCCTTGAGGAACTGCTTGGGCATGATCACATCGGTGTCCACGTGGGCGGCCAGCATGGGAGCGGCGATGCCGCTGATAGTAGTGAACGGCTGCATATCAGCTCTCCAGAGACAGGCTGCGGACATCGATCAGATGCCCAGCGACAGCCGCGGCGGCGACCATGGCCGGGCTCATCAGATGAGTCCGTGCGCCCGCGCCCTGACGGCCCTCGAAGTTGCGGTTGGTGCTGGAGGCGCAGCGGTCGCCCGGCGCCAGCACGTCGTCGTTCATCGCCAGGCACATCGAGCATCCGGACTGCCGCCACTCGAAGCCGGCATCGCGGAATACCTGTGCCAGGCCTTCGGCTTCGGCCTGGTCGCGCACCTGCGTGGAACCAGGCACGATCATCGCCCGCACATGCGCGGCAACCGTGCGCCCACGCACCACCCGCGCCGCGTCGCGCAGGTCCTCGATCCGAGCATTGGTGCAGGAACCGATGAAGGCGTGGCTGATGCGAATCTGCTCCAGCCGCTCGCCGGCCTCCAGGCCCATGTAGCGCAGGGCGCGCTGCAGATCCTGACGGCGAATAAGGTCCGGCTCCTGCAGCGGGTCAGGCACCCGTTCGCCGATGGCGGCGGCCTGGTCGGGGCTGGTACCCCAGGTCACCATCGGCTGCAGCTCAGCGGCGTCCAACTCCACGTAGACGTCGTACTGCGCGCCCAGGTCGCTGTACAGCTCGCGCCAACACGCTACGGCCTGTTCCCAGAGCGCCGCCTGTGGCACCCGCGGTTTGTCTTTCAGATAGGCGAATACCTTGTCGTCTGGCGCCATGAAGGCACCGCGGGCACCGGCCTCGACCGCCATGTTGCAGATGGTCATGCGCGCCTCGACGCTCAGCGCGGCGATGGTCGGCCCGCAGAACTCGATGGCGAAGCCAGTGGCACCCGAGGCGCCGATGCGTTGGATCAGCGCCATGATGATGTCCTTGGAGGTCACCCCGTGGCCCA
Organism: Aquipseudomonas ullengensis; assembly: GCF_014174475.1. GTDB lineage: Bacteria > Pseudomonadota > Gammaproteobacteria > Pseudomonadales > Pseudomonadaceae > Aquipseudomonas > Aquipseudomonas ullengensis. The sequence goes on along the minus strand of NZ_JACJUD010000007.1, from coordinate 142,582 downwards.
GTTCGCCCTGCACGGTCACACGCATACTGCGCAGCTTCTTGTACACCAGGGTCTGGGTGGCCAGTAGGTGCTCGATCTCGGAGGTACCGATGCCGAAACCAAAGGCACCCAACGCGCCGTAGGTGGTGGTGTGGCTGTCGCCGGCGGCCACCACCATGCCGGGCAGGATGAACCCCTGCTCGGGCGCCACCACGTGTTCGATACCCTGGCGCTTATCCAGCACGTCGAACAACTCCAGGCCGAAGTCACGGCAGTTCTGTTCGAAGTAGGAGACCTGCCGCGCGCCGCCGGCGTCCGGCATCGCAGCGATGCGCTCCGGTGCGGTGGGGTTGACGTGGTCGACCACGCACAGCGTGGCGGACGGCCGCCAGACCGTGCGACCGGCCTCGCGCAGACCACTGAAGGCCTGTGGACTGGTGTACTCGTTGGCCACCTGGCGGTCGATGTACAGCAGCACATGACCGTGGTCGTCGAGGGCGCAGACGGTATGCGAGTCGATGTGCTTCTCGTAGAGGGTCCTCGGGCGCGCCTGCATGGTCACTGCCCTCCCGCGCCGTGGCCACGCCCATCGGCGATGACACAGGACGCCGGCGGCGTGGCGCCATCGAGTACCGCCACCGCGCACTGGGCAGCGATCAGGTTGGTGCGCTGCAGCCCTTCGTGGGTTGAAGCGCCGCTGTGCGGGGTCGCTACCACATTCGGCAGGGCCAGCAGCGCCTCGGTGGTGGCGCGGTAGGTCGGATCGGTTTCGCTAAGAAAGACATCCAGGCCAGCACCGGCGATGGTTTCATCCAGAAGCGCCTCCAGCAGAGCGCGGTCGTCGACCAGGCCACCACGGGCGGTATTGATCAGAACGGCCGTGGACTTCATTCGGCTAAGGGCAAGCGCGTCGATGAGAAAGCGCGTGCCGTCCTGCAGCGGTGCATGCAGTGTTACGTAATCGCTCTCGACCAGTAGGGTGGTGAGATCGACGTAGGTCACGCCCGCCTCTCGCCCGTAGTTCCAGTCCGGATGCGGCGAGTACGCCAGCACGCGGGCATCGAAGCCAGCAAGGCGCTTGGCAACACCACGACCAATGCGCCCCAGGCCGATGATTCCGACGGTCTTGCCATACAGATCGCTGCCCAGGGCGATGGCCCAGTCACCGCTGACCATGCGCGCCTTCGAGTCACCCAGGCGCCGGCCCAAGGCCAGCATCATGGCCAGGGCATGGTCGGCAACGCTGGCGTCGTTACCGCCGACAGCAATGGTCGCCACCTTGCCGCTGGAGCGCACCGCGTCCACATCCACGCGTTCGTACCCCACGCCGCGCCGGGCAATAACCTGCAAGCGCGGTAGCTGTGCCAGCAGCTCGGCGGTAATCCAGGCGTGGCCGACGATCCAGGCATCAACATCAACCAGCAGGGCCAGCAACTGTTCCTGGCTCAGATCGCCGTCACCCTGCCCTTCGGCCAGCTCGGCGATGTGCACCTCACAACCCTGGCTACGCAGGTAGGCCAGGCTTTCGGGATCGAAGAAGCGCTGGGTGACCAGCACCTTGCGCGCGGTTTGTTCGGGCATGTTCATTGCCTCAGTGCGTGACATAAGCCGCCTCGGGAGCAGCACTCAACCAGCCAGCCGCGCACCGTCAGGGCAGCACGCCCGGTACGCGGTGACGTTTCTTGCGGCAAGCCGCCGCCAACTCCCCAACCGTGGCGGATGAGGAATGACGTGACGAAGGGGTACAGCTAGATGATCGCGCCGGTGACCAGCGCCGACAGAATCAGCACCGCCGAACAGCCCAATGCCCAGACCAGGCCATAGCGCTGCAACTCGCCCATATCGCGTTTGAGCAGCCCAGCCAGCAGGTAGGGCGCGGCAATCAACGGGCTGAGGGCGTGCACCGGCTGCCCCAGCACCGAGGCGCGGGCGATGAACAACGGGTCCACACCGTACTGCGCGGCAGCGCCGTTGAGGATGGGCAGGATGCCGTAGAAGAAGGCGTCGTTGGACATGAAGAAGGTGAAAGGAATCGCTGCCAGCGACGTGATCACACTCATGTACGGCCCCGAGCTTTCCGGCACCATATCGAGGAAGGCTTTGGACATGGCATCGACCATGCCCGAGCCGGTGAGAATGCCGGTGAAGGCACCCGCGGCGAAGATCAGCGCTACCACGTTGAGCACGTTTTCCGAATGTGCGGCGATGCGTTCCTTCTGCTCGGCCAGGCGCGGGTAATTGATAACCAGCGCCAGGGCCAGGGCGATCATCATCAGCACCGGCAGCGGCCCGAGGCCCAGCCCCATGCTCACCACTAGCCCCAGGGTCAGCGCCAGGTTGACCCAGAACAGGCGCGGACGATGGCTGTCCTTTATCTTGCGTTCCAGCTCGGGAGCCGCTGCGTCAAGCTGGCCAGGCACCCAGCCAAGACGCCGACGCTCGCGCGTGCCCAGCCACCAGGCGGCGCTGAAGGCGTAGACCAGGCCAATCAGCATGGCCGGGATCAGGCCGACAAATACGTCCATGGCATCCACATGCAGCGCACTGGCGGCGCGTGCCGTCGGCCCGCCCCAGGGCACGATGTTGATCACCGTGTTGGTCAGTAGCAGCATCACCGCCAGAATCAGCGGGTTCATGCCCAGACGCAGGTACACCGGCAGGAAAGCGGTAACCACCACCAGCACGGTGGTCGCACCGTCGCCATCCAGGGAGATGACGGTCGACAACGCGGCAGTACCGAGGGTGATGCGCAACGGGTCGTTACCAACCCAGCGGATGATTCGCTGAACCGCCGGCTCGAACAGCCCGGCGTCGAACATCACTGCGAAATACAGCAGGGCGAACATCAGCATCATCGCGGTCGGCGTCACCTTGAGGACGCCATCCAGCACCATATCGCCCATCTGCGTGCCAAGGCCCAGCGCCAGCGCGAACGCCACCGGAACCAGGATCAAGGCGACGATTGCCGATAACCGCCGCGTCATGATCAGCAGCATGAAAGCCGAGACCATCGCAAAACCAACCCAAGCCATTCTCTTATCCTTGTTATCAAAAGCATTCAGGTAAGGAGACGCGCATCAGACGCAGGCAGCGCCATAGGTGCACGATGGGCGAAAACTACACATTGATAAATTAACCGTAAATCTGTATTTTTTTTGTACACCATTTAATCAAACAGCCAAGACAACCCCACCCTCACCCCGAGCTGGCCAGAGTCCCCTTCCAGCAGCGGGCTGTCACTGAGGCGATCGGGCAGCATCTGGTAGCTCGCCTCGCCACTCAACAACCAGCGCTCGCCAAGCGGTTGCGACAGGCTCAGGCCCAGGCTCGGCACCACCGCACTGCCGGGACGATAGCGCGCCACGCCGCGTGACTCTTCGTCGCTCAGGGTGCCGTAGTAGTAATCGGCAAGCCCACCCGATAGGTAGTTCAGCGCAACCGACGGCGTCACTGTCGCACCCGCTAGCACCACGGGGTAGCCATATTCCAGGCTAAGTTCGTAGCCATCACTGGCGCCGCTGACATCACCCTTGGCAGTGGCTTGCAGCTCGCCGAGCGTGCCTTTCCAGGTGGCGTGCAGGCCCAAGTCGACACCATCGTCGCGGTCGTCGAGCAGGTCGCGATCGATACCGTTTTCAGCAAGTTCCTGCCGCCCGAAGTCGTCGGCATCGATACCATCGAAGCGCCCGGCGACGATCACGTCCACACCAAAGCCATCGCCCTGGTACAGCTGCGCCCCCGCCCGCAAACCGCGCACGAACAGGCGTTCCCCCTCGTAGTTGAGCAGCGGCAGCAGCGACAGTGAGCTGTCTGCCCCGGCATAAGGGCTCTGCGCAACCGAGACACCCAAGCCGACAGACTTCAAGCCGGCTTCATCCGCCTGTGCGACCAAGGGCAACATCAAAACCCCGGGAATAACGGACAACGCGAGACATACCGATTTCATCAGGACAACCTTTTCCGAGTGCTAATTACCAGTCGAAAGCGCCGACATAGAGGCCTCCAACCAACCATTTACAGAAATGTAAACAGTCGACTAAGATCGGTAAATCTGTACTTATTTTGTCCACATAAGGCCACCCATGACCCAACCAGACGAGCTCTACCTCTCCGCCGAAGAGGCCGCCGCCCTGCTCGGCGTCAACCTGCCAACGCTGTACGCCTACGTCGGCCGCAAGAACATCCGCTCGCTCAAGGTCGAGGGTTCGCGCAAACGCCGCTACTGGGCGGCAGATATCCAGCGCTTGGTCAAAGGGCCGAAGAGTGGTGATGCCAGCAGCAAGCGCAATGTGGACTCCCACAGTTCGCTAACCCTGCTCACCGAAGACGGCCTCTACTACCGCGGCCGCGATATCAACGAGCTGGTGGAAACGGCCACGGTGGAGGAAGTCGCTGAAATGTTCTGGCAGGTGCCAGGGGCCTTCGGCACCTCGCTGCCGCACATGCCGGCCGGCGTCGACCAATTGCTCGAGCTGTACGCCAACACCACGGTGATCGAGAAGGCCATCGCCCTGTTCCCCCTGGTGGAACGGGTCAACCCCAAGGCCTTCGACCTGTCGCCGGAAGGCTATGCGCGTACCGGCGCCGACGTGGTGCGCTGGTTCGCCGCGCTGGTGGTTGGCGTGAAAGTGCCGGACACCCGCCCGCTGCATGAATTCATTGCCTCATCCTGCGGTGTCGACCAGCGCTTTGCCGACCTGATCCGGCGCATGCTGATTCTGTGCATCGACCATGAACTGGACCATTCCACCTACAGCGTGCGCGCCGCCGCGAACACCGGCGTAACCCCCTACTACGCCGCCATCACCGGCCTGGCCACAGCACGCGGACGCCGCGTCGCCTATGGCCGTAACGAGGCGGTCAGCCACCTGCTGGACGACATCTGCAATGCCAAGGATCCGGCCGAGCCGATCCTCCAGTACTACAGCCAGGGCGGCGACATCCCCGGCTTCTGCGCCAATGCGCACACTGCTCACCACGTACACAGCGTTGCCGACCCACGCGCCATCAGCCTGAAGAAGACCCTCGACGCGATGTTCGCCGAAGACCCGGAATACCTCAGCCTGCTCAAGGCCATGAAGGTGGCCGAGGAACTGGTACAGCGCCCGGCCGAGTTCATCCTGTTGGTCAGCTTCGTCGGCCGCAAACTCAACCTCGGTGGCCAGGAACTGGCGCTCGCCGCCGTCGCCCGCCTGATCGGCTGGTTCGCCCACGCCAGCGAACAGTACAACCAGCAGCCGCTGGTTCGTCATCGCGCCCGCTACACCGGCGCCCTGCCCGGCTAATCCCGCCTCCTCCCGCGCCGGTAAGTTCAGCTGAACCGCCGGCGCCGCCCCGTCCTATCCCCCAAGCAACGCCTACCACCAGCTACCTGGAGGCAGGCGTCGCCATGCATGCACAAAATTCGTACAGATTTACATCTTATTTTCGTACGTATAGCGTCTATTGGAGATCAAGTCATACATGTAGATTATTTCTGTACACATATGACGATCTTCAAGCCTAAGGATGTCTCGGAACACGGCCCGCCGCATTCCGCATCGAAAACAAAAACAAAGGTGACAAGACGTGAAAGCAACCATCAAGCGACCCGGCTTGCCTGGCGCAGCCTTTCTTGCCGTGGCAACGGCGGGTTACATGACCGGCGCCCAGGCGGTCAACTTCAACATCGGTGAAGTGGAAGGACAGCTCGACTCTGCCCTGTCCGTCGGCGCGAGCTGGGCGGTGCGTGCCCCGGATCCTGACTTCATTGCCCAGGGCAACGGCGGCCAGGGTGACTCGCGCACCTCCGACGACGCCCGCCTGAACTTCAAGAAGGGCGAAACCTTCTCGAAAATCTTCAAAGGCATCCACGACCTCGAACTGAAGTACCGCGACTCCGGCGTGTTCCTGCGCGGAAAGTACTGGTACGACTTCGAGTTGAAGGACGAGAGTCGCCTGCTCTACGACATTCGCGACGACAACCGCAAACGCGGCGCACAGTCGTCCGGCGTTGAACTGCTCGATGCCTTTGTCTACCACAACTACGAGCTCGCCCAGCAGCCCGGCTCGGTGCGCGTTGGTAAACAGGTGGTCAGCTGGGGCGGCAGTACCTTCATCAGCGGTGGCATCAACAGCATCAACCCGCTGGATGCCAACGCCCTGCGTCGCCCAGGCTCGGAGCTGAAGGAAGGCCTGCTGCCGGTCAACATGATCTACCTGCAGCAGACGCTGACCGAAGACGTCAGCATGGAAACCTTCTACCAACTGGAATGGGACCAGACTGTCGCCGACAACTGCGGCACCTTCTTCGCCAGCTCGGACATCGCCGCCGATGGTTGTGACGACCGTTATGTCGTGCGGGGAGCGGACATCGAGCCAGGACAGTCCGACAACAGCGGCCTAAACGGCAACACCATCTACATGCCCCGCGGCGGTGACCGCGATGCCCGGGACAGCGGCCAGTTCGGCCTCGCGCTGCGCTGGTTCGTGCCCGAACTGAACGACACCGAGCTCAGCGCCTACTACCTGAACTACCACAGCCGCACGCCGGTGGGCAGCTCGGTCATCAGCAGCGCAGCCAACCCTTTCGCGACCCCGGGCTTCGGTGCCGCCAATGCCCAGTACTTCCTCGAGTACCCGGAGGACATCCGCCTCTACGGCCTCAGCTTCAACACCACCCTGGGCACTGCCTCGGTGGAGGGCGAACTGAGTTATCGGCCGAACATGCCCCTGGCATTCGATGACCTGACCTACGCAACCTTGCGCCTCGACCCGATTGTGCCGAGCGTGATCCCGAACTCAAAAACGCCGGGCGATGTGATTCACGGCTATACGCGCGTGCCAATTACTCAAGGGCAGATGAGTGTGGTCCAGACCGTCGACCAGGTACTGGGGGCGAGTCGATTGAGCCTGATTGGCGAAGTTGCCTTCAATCATCTCAATAGCATCAACGAGGGCGACTACGGCGAGTACCGCTTCGGCCGCGCAAGCCACTTCGGGCCGGGCGAATACTACGGCGATGACGGCTCTGACCTGTGCCGGGCACTGCTGAGTGGACGACCGGAGTACTGCAACAACGACGGCTTCTTCACCCGCAACTCCTGGGGTTATCGCCTGCGCGCCGGCCTGACCTACAACGGCGTGATCGGTGGCCTCGATCTCAGCCCCAACCTGGCCTGGTCGCATGACGTGGATGGTTACGGCCCCAACTTCAACGAAGGCGGCAAAGCCATCAGCGTGGGCCTCAGCGCCAAGTACCTCTCCAACTACGAAGCCAGCATCAGTTACACGGACTACTTCGGTGGCGATTACACCACCAACGGTGACCGCGACTTTCTTAGCGCCAGCTTTGGCGTGACGTTCTGAGGACGTTCCAATGACAAAACAATATCTATCGCGCTGCGCGCTCTCACTGTGCCTGCCCCTACTGATCAACCCCGTATTCGCCGCAGTCGATGCCGCGCAGGCTGACAAGCTGGGCACCGTCCTGACACCGGTCGGCGCCGAGCGCGCCGGCAATGCCGCCGGTACCATTCCCGAATGGACCGGCGGCCTGGCCAAGAACGCCGGCACCAGCACCGATGGCTTCAGGACGGATCCTTTTGCCAGCGAAACACCTCTGTTCACCATCACCGCGCAGAACCTCGACCAGTATCGGGCGCAGTTAAGCCCTGGCCAGCAAGCCATGTTTGCCCGCTACCCGACCACCTACAAACTGCCGGTGTACCCCAGCCACCGCAGTGTGACTTGGCCGCAGAAGGTCTACACGACAATCCGCAAGAACGCTGTCGCAGTCACCGCCGTGGAAGGCGGCAATGGCCTGGAGAACTACACCAGCCCGCTGGCGTTCCCCATTCCGCAGAATGGCCTTGAGGTGCTTTGGAACCACATCACCCGCTACAAGGGCGGCAGTTTCACCCGAGAAACCACGGCCTTCATGACAACGCCCACGGGCAACTACTCATGGAAGACCGAGCGTGATCGCCTGGCCTACAGCGAGGAGCTGCTGGACTACGACCCGAGCAAGTCATCGAACATCCTCTACTACTTCACCTCCGAGAACATCGCACCCGCACGTGATGTCGGCGGCGTGCTGCTGGTCCACGAGACACTCAACCAGGTGAAAGAACCGCGCATGGCCTGGCAGTACAACTCCGGCCAGCGTCGGGTGCGGCGTGCGCCGCAGGTTGCCTATGACAGCCCCGGCCCGGGCAACCTGCGCACCACCGACCAGACCGACATGTTCAACGGCTCGCCGGATCGCTACGACTGGAAGCTGGTGGGCAAGCGCGAGATGTACGTGCCCTACAACAGCTTCCGCCTGGCCGACCCGAGCAATAGCTACGACGAGCTGATTACCCCCGGTCACATCAACCAGGACAAGACGCGATACGAGCTACACCGGGTCTGGGAAATCATCGGCACGCTCAAGGAAGGCCAGCGCCACGTCTACTCCAAGCGCCACCTGTTCATCGACGAAGACAGCTGGACCATCGTCGAGGGCGACCACTACGACAACCGCGGCAACCTGTGGCGTGTTGCGGAGAACCACATCCTGCCGCTGTACGACGTGCAGACGCAGATCTCCGCCGGTGAGCTGACCTACGACCTGATCTCCGGGCGCTATCTGAGCAACTACATGTTCAACAAGGTGAAGGACTCCTACCAGTTCGGCCTCAAGGCCAAAACGTCGGACTTCACCCCGGCCGCCCTGCGCTCAATGGGTATCCGCTGAACATGCCCCGCTCGCTCCTCGCCAGCTCCTCGTCTCTAGCACCCCAATCATCGACGCAACGCTAGAGGCTTTTGCCGCCCTCTCGGGCGGCTTTTTTACCGGAGTACCAGCTACCGAGAAGAGTCACAGCAACCCACGCACTCACGGAAAACGACAAGACCAACAACGCGCAATTGAACGTCATCAACGCGCAGAGGCTTAGGAAGACACGATGGATAACCCAGTCAAGATTCTGATCCCGTGCGGATCGATAGGCACCGGCATACGCGAAGAAGAAATCCGCCTCGGCATCTCGCTCGGCGCACAGGCGATTGCCAGCGACGCCGGCTCGACCGACAGCGGCGCCGCCTACATGATCCAGGGCGTCGGCAAGTACCCACGCGCCACCATCAAACAAGAGCTGGCAATCCTCATGAAGGCACAGGCCGAGGCGAAGATCCCGCTGATCATCGGCTCCTGCGGCCAGTCGGGCAGCGATGCCGGGCTGAACTGGATGCGCGACATCGCCCTGGAGATCGCCCAAGAGAACGGCCTGACGCCGAAGATCGCTGTGCTCTACTGCGAACAGGACAAGGCCACGCTGAAAGCCAAGCACGCCGCCGGCAAAATCAAGGAGCTGCCACCGCTCGGCCCGATCAGCGACGAGCTGATCGACTCCTGCGAGCACATCGTCGCGTCCATGGGCGTGGAACCCTACATCGCGGCCCTGCGCGAGGGCGCCGATATCGTGCTCGGCGGGCGCACCACCGACACCGCGGTGATCGCCTCCTACGCCCTGCTCAAGGGCGCACCTGCCGGCCCGGCCTGGCATGCGGCGAAGATCGCCGAGTGCGGCGCGCAGTGCACTGTCGACCCCACCAACGGCAACGGCATCTTGATCAGCATCGACGACGATGGCTTCGAGGTCGAACCGCTGCAGCCGAACAACAGCTGCGCGCCGGAAACCGTGTGCGCGCACATGCTCTACGAGAACTCCAACCCATTCCTGCTCACCGAGCCAGGCGGCGTACTCGACGTCACCGACGCCAAGTATGTGCAGAAGGACGAACGCGTGGTGCGCGTCACCGGCTCGCGCTGGATCGAGAAGCCCTACACCATGAAGCTCGAAGGTGCGGCTGCCGGTCGTTACCAGACGCTGATGCTGATCGGCATCGAGGACCCGGAAATCCTCGGCCGCATCGACGAGTTCCACGACCGCATGCATGCAGCACTCACCGGCCGCGTGCACTCGGTCATCGGTGCCGAAGCCGGGGACTTTCACATTTCCCTGCGCGTCTATGGCTGGAACGCTGTGTCCGGGATGCAACGCCCGGCGGGCACACCTGCCCCACTGGAGGTCGGCATCCTGTTCGTCGCCACCGCGGCCACCCAGGCCCTGGCCACACGCATCGCCAAGACCTGCAACCCGTGGTTCTTCCACTGGCCACTGGAGCGTAATCGCGAGCTGCCAAGCCACGGTTTTCCCTTCTCGCCCGCCGAACTGGAACGCGGCGCCGTGTACGAATTCAAGCTCAACCACGTCGTGGAAACCGACGACGGCTTCGAGCTGGTACGCAGCCAGTGGATCGACCTTTCCAACCAAGCGGAGACCGTTTAATGGCCACTCTCAAAGACGTAAGCCGTCACGTACGCTCGAAGAACGCCGGCCCCTTCTGGGTCACCGTGGACATCTTCTTCGACAGCAAGGAGAGCTTCACCCGGTACGCCAAGACCGAAAAGCTGGCGCCCAGCGTGTTCGCCCAGCTCTACAGCGCCGACCCGGCACACGTGCATCACTACCTGGTACCCGACCTGAACATCCTGAAGATCTCCTACCCGCGCACCTGGCCGCAGGGTGGCGAGCTGGAGCGGGACATGCATGCCGGTAACCAGTGCAAGCGCCTGCTCAACCTCGAGCTCGACTGAGAACGCCAGGAGAGTCGCTATAGGCGGGAAGCGTGGGGAAGTTTGTACTCCCGCACGCTTACCACCACCTATCAGCAACTCAACCGAACAACCTCCGACCGCTCTCGCTCATCCACTTCGGAGCAGTGGTGACTGGTCATCGCAAGAAGGTGCCGCTTCCGGTACTGGACTCAACGGCGATAGGCTGGGGCGGCGATGACTTCCCATAAAACCTTTGCCCCGAAACGGAAAAACTCGATCACTAAGAGCTTCCCAGTCCCATTCTGAATAGGTGATTCTTTCTTAGAGACTATCAAGCAACTAAGGCGGTCAGCTGAATAACAGCGAATCAATCCGCTTTTGGCCGACGCCAGCCTGATGCTACTGACGACTTCCGGCCTGATGCAGACATTCGGCGACTGACAACAGAACTAGGCCGAAGAGCTATCCCGGAAGCACCTACCCCACCAAGCAAAGCGGTAACACTCACTGGCTCAAGCAGCTAGAAACAGTCGACCCAGAAGCTAAATACCACGGCATCCTCACCTGTTTGAGTTAGCCCACCCATACCCCAATAGCAAAAAAATCCTGATTTCAGCGCGCACCACAACTATTTTCGGCAAAAAAACCTCCACCTGTTAGTCATTTGTGCTGCGATAAAGCGGAAACATGGGTTCTTTTTCCGCAGCCGACGCTTCCTCGTGTAACAAGCCGCCGCTCCCTCGCCAACCAACCCAACATGCCCTGCAAGCCGCAGAAGTACGGCGCAGAGCGCTCTGTCGCGAAGATCGTGTGGTGGCATGGTTCCTGCTCCCCTCCTCTTCACTCACCCATGGAGGGGTGAAATGGACCAGCAAGGCCTTGCCAATCGCCCGCAATCCAACCCGAAGAGCACACCATGAATAAAAACAATACTCTCCTCGCCGTTTGCTTCGGCACTAGCATGGCGTTGTCAGCGCAAGTCCAGGCTGGCCTGTTCGACTCCACATACACCAAAACCAAATACCCGATCGTACTCGGCCACGGCTGGATGGGTTTCGACCGCATCTTGGGCGTTGGCTATTGGTATGGCGTTCCGGCAGCCCTACAAAGCGACGGTGCAACCGTATACCTGAGCGAGGTCAGCGCTCAGAACGGTAATGAAATCCGCGGCGAGCAACTGTTGGCCCAGGTACAGCAAATCGTTGCAATCAGTGGCAAGGCCAAGGTCAATCTGATCGGTCACAGCCAAGGGGCGCCCACTGCGCGCTACGTAGCAGCTGTACGACCAGATCTAGTGGCCTCGGTTTCCACTGTAGGTGGCGCCAACAAGGGCTCCGAAGCCTCCGCAGTGCTCAGCGACCTTTCGGAAGGCGCCGCGCCGCTGCGCAACTCCCTGCTCAATGCGCTCGGTACCTTAATCGACTTCTTCGCGAGCCCAGGCAGCTCCAGCCCGCAAGATGCCGCCTTGGCTGGAGCCGACATTACCCCCGCCAACATGGCTGTGTTCAATGGCAAGTATCCACAGGGCGTTCCAACTAGCGCCTGCGGTGAAGGGGCTTATGCGGTGAATGGTGTGCGCTACTACTCGTGGAGCGGCACCAGCCCTCTGACCAACGCCTTGGATATTGGCGACCCGGTTCTAGCGCTCGCTGCCTTAACCTTCAACGGCGCCCCCAGCGACGGTGCAATCGGCAAATGCTCCTCGCACCTGGGCCAAGTGATCCGCGACGACTACCGCATGAACCATCTGGATGAAATCAACCACAACTTCGGCCTGGTCAGCCTGTTCGAAACCAACCCGCTCACTGTTTATCGACAACATGCCAATCGCCTGAAAAACGCCGGGCTGTAGCACGTCGTGCCGGGGTTCCTTTCGGAACCCCATCGATTGTCCATAAGCAGGATGAGGATTTACTTTGAAAAAACTGCTGCTATTGCTCCCGATTGCCATCGGCGCTGGTGTCACGTTGGCGCTGTATTGGCAAACAGCTCCCTCTATACCCACACCATCTTCGGCCTCCAGACCAGCTGCCAAAACAGCAGAGAACGAGAAAAAGTCGGCTACCACGAACGACGACCAGTCTCCGGTTTCCAGCTTGCCGACAAGTGTTACGCCGCTGCCAGCATCCTTCCGCGGCACGGAGATTGATGGACGTCTGATGGTCGACGAGTCGGGTAACCTGGTCATCAGCCGTGAGATCCGCAACCTCTTCGATTACTTCCTCAGCGCCATTGGTGAAGAACCCTTTCAGCTCAGTATCAAGCGCCTCCATGACTACATCACCGCCCAGCTCGAAGAGCCTGCAGAAAGCCAGGCCCAGACGCTGCTGCAGCAATATCTTAGCTACAAACGCGAGCTGATCATGCTCGAGCGGGATATGCCGAAACTGGGCAGCTTGGAGGCAGTCCGACAACGCGAAGCTGCGGTAACAGCGTTGCGTGAAAGCATCTTCAGCCCTGACGCGCATCAGGCTTTTTTCGCCCAGGAGGAGTCCTACAACCAGTTCAACCTGCAACGCCTAGTCATCAGTCAGGACGCCAGTTTGGATGCAGCAGGCAAAGGTGCCGCCATTGACCGCCTGCGTGCCAGCATGCCTGAGGAGCTTCAGGCCAGCGTAATGCCTTCCTTGCAGGAGGAATTAAACGCGCAGACCGCCCAACTCCAGGCCCAGGGGGCAACTTCCGAGCAGATCCGCGCCATGCGTCAGCAACTGGTTGGAGCGGAAGCAACCATGCGCCTGGAAACGCTAGATCAGGAACGTGTTGCCTGGCAGCAACGCGTGTCGGCCTACAGTGCTGAAAAAGTCAGAATCGAGGCACAAGAAGGTTTGAGCGATAGTGACAAGCACGCCGCTATCGAGCACCTAGCCGCCGAGCAATTTGACGCGCACGAACGTTTGCGCCTGAACGCGGCGGAGCAACTGCTCAAGGCACAACAGAAAGACAAAACCTGACTCCCGCCCCCCATAGCACTTCATACCACGCGCAAAGTGCTATGGGGCTGCGTACGCGTGAGTGATAGGGCTGGCGCTAAAGACGCCAAGTGCCGCAACCAAGAACAAGAGCCGCACAAGCCACACATCTACCCACCAACAAACTCGGTAGGAAACCGGCTGCTAGTGCGCGAAGCCCTAGCCACTCGTCTCATGCGGCAGGTCGGATGCTAATCATAAAAAAACCGGGCCATCCGGGCCCGGTAAAAAGTGAAGCGAGTGTCGATCCTCAAGCCACCTGTAGCAGCTCGCTATAGATGCGCAGGTGATAGTCGTCATCACCGAACTGACGGGCGACCATCAGCAAGTGCTTGGCATGGTGGGAGAGCACGTATTCCCAGGTCAGGCCGATGCCGCCATGCAGCTGAATGCCCTGGTCGGCGATGAAGCGCGCGGCACGACTAACGACGTACTTGGCCGCCGCCAGGGTGCGGCTGCGTTCGGCGCTGTCCGGCTCGTCAGCCACGCAGGCAGCTAACATGGCCATCGAGGTGGCCTGATCCAACTCAATGCGCATGTCGACCATGCGGTGCTGCAGGGCCTGGAACTTGCCGATCACCTGACCGAACTGCTGACGTGTCTTCAGGTAGTCGAGGGTCAGTTGGCAGGCTGCTTCCATGCTGCCAATCGCCTCGGCGCACTGCGCTGCGATCGCCCGGCCCTGCTGGTAACGCAATGCAGCCAACGCCTGACCCGGCTCGCCGAGCAGGGTGCCGCGGACGTTCTCGAGGTACAGCTCGCAAGCCTTGCGACCGTCCACTGTCGGCAGCACTCGACGCGTCACTCCGGCGCTGGCTGGATCGACCAGAAACAGGCTAACGCCCGCCTCATCGCGTGACTCCCCGCCGGTACGTGCCGAAACCAGTAGCAGGTCCGCACTGTGCCCGGCCATCACCACGGCCTTGTGTCCGCTCAACCACCAGCCACCGTCTACCACCACGGCGCGGGTCTGCACGTCGTGTAGCTGGTAGTGGCTCTGCGGCTCATCCAGGGCCACCGCCAGCTGTAGCTGGGCGCTGGCCACTTGCGGCAACAACTCACTCTTCTGCGCGTCACTACCAAGCTGATCGAGCAGCCCACCGGCAAAGATCACCGAGTACAGGTAAGGCTCCAGGCATAGGCCGCGGCCCAGCTCGGTGGCAATCAGCAGAGTGTCTACGCCACTGCCGCCGAAGCCACCGAACGCTTCGGCAAACGGAACTGAGGTCAACCCCAGCTCGCCGAGTTGTGCCCAGAACTCGCGGCTAAAGCCCGGATCACCCTTGAGGAATGCCTCGCGCTGCTCGAAGCCATAGGCATCACGCACCAGGCGCGCCGCGGTGTCCTGCAGCATCTGCTGCTCTTCTGTCAGTTTGAAGTCCATGGTCCGCCCCTTACAGCTCGAGAATCATCTTGGCGATGATGTTCTTCTGGATTTCGTTGGCGCCGCCGTAGATCGATGCCTTGCGCATATCCAAGTACTGATAGCTGGCGGCGCTGCTGTACTCGCTGTGCAGCAAATCGGCATGGCCATAGCCCAGTTCTTCATCGAGGAACGGCAAGGCGTATGCCCCCACAGCCTTGCTGATCAGGTAGGTAATCTGCTGGCGCAGCTCGGTGCCCTTGATCTTCAGGATCGAGCTCTCGGCACCGGGTACACCGCCATCGCGGGTCGCAGCCAGGGTGCGTAGGTTGCTCATCTCGGCCGCCATCAACTGCATTTCCACATCAGCGATCTGCGCGCGGAAGAGCGGGTCGTCGAGCAGAGGCTGACCGTTGCGCAGTTCGCTACTGGCGACCCGCTTCAGCTTGGTGAGCAACGCCTTGGTCTGGCCAATACCGGCGATGCTGGTCCGTTCGTGGGTGAGCAGGTACTTGGCGCAGGTCCAGCCTTTATTCTCCTCACCGACCAGGTTTTCCACCGGCACGCGCACATTGTCGAAGAACACTTCGTTGACTTCGTGCTCACCGTCCAGAGTGATAATCGGTCGCACGGTGATGCCAGGGGTCTTCATGTCGATCAACAGGAAGCTGATACCACGCTGCTGCTGCGCCTCGGGATCGGTACGCACCAGGCAGAACATCCAGTCGGCGTAATGCGCGTAGGTGGTCCAGGTCTTCTGGCCGTTGACCACGAAATGCTCGCCATCGCGCACCGCGCGGGTTTTCAGGCTGGCCAGGTCGGAACCAGCGCCCGGCTCGGAATAGCCCTGACACCACCAGTCCTCACTGCTGCGGATGCGCGGCAGGAAGCGAGCCTGCTGCTCGGGGGTGCCGAACTTGATGATCACCGGGGCGACCATCTTCACGCCGAAGGCCACCACGCGGGGCGCGCCGGCAGCGAAACATTCTTCCTCGAAGATGTGCTTCTGCACTGCCGTCCAGTCCGGGCCGCCATGCTCAGCCGGCCAACTCGGTGCCAGCCAGCCGCGCTCATTGAGAATACGCATCCAGGCGACCTGGTGCTCCTTGCTCAGGCGCTTGCCTTGCAGGATACGAGTTGAAATTTCGACCGGCAGCTGGCTGCGCAGGAAGGTGCGCACGTCCTCGCGGAACGCGCACTCCTCGGGAGTGAACTGGATGTCCATCGGATGAAGCCTCGATCTAGGGTCGGCGACGGTGCCGGCCGCGTTGAGCGGATGCATGCGGAACCGCCGCGCAGCTACGAGCGCGGCGGCAATGGCGCCTCACTGGTCGAAGATGATGACCGAGCGTGCCAGCTCGCCACGACGCAGTTCGTCGAAGGCTTCATTGATCTGCTCCAGCTTGATGCGCTGGGATATCATCTCGTCGAGCTTGAGACGCCCCTGCATATAGAAATCGACCAGACGCGGCATATCGACCGGGAAGCGGTTGGAGCCCATCAGCGAACCCTGGATGCGGCGCTCATGCAGCAGCTGGAACGGATCGACTTCGATCTTCAGCCCCGGCTTGAGCATACCGATCACGGTCGCGGTACCACCGCGCGCCAGCATGGCGAAGGACTGCTCAGCGGTTTGCTTGAGGCCGATGCATTCGAAGGAATGATCCACACCTCCACGGGTCAGTTCCAGCACTTGCTTGACTGCGTCGCCATCCTTGCCATTGACCACATCGGTAGCGCCGAACTGCTTGGCCAACTCCAGCTTGGAGTCGAGCATGTCGATCGCGATGATCCGCCCTGCCCCGGCCAGCGCCGCACCATTGATCGCCGCCAGGCCGATACCGCCACAGCCGAGCACAGCCACGGTCTCACCCGGCCGTACCTTAGCGGTGTTGAATACCGCACCAGTACCGGTGGTCACCGCGCAACCCAGCAACGCGGCACGGTCCAACGGCATGTCACGACGGATCGAGACACAGGCGTTCTCATGCACCAGCATCTGCTCGGCGAAACCCGACAGATTGACGAACTGCGGCATCGGCTTCTGCACATAGGTCAGACGAGACTCCTCGTCCTTGCCACGCTTGGTTTCCGGCGACACGCACAACGACAGATGACCAGTGACGCAATGTGCGCAGTGACCGCAGAACACGGTCAGGCAGGTCACCACGTGATCGCCCGGTTTCACCGAACGCACCTCCGAGCCAACCTGCTCGACGATACCGGCCGCCTCATGGCCGAGCACCATGGGCCCCGGATAAGGGAAGGCGCCATCGACGACATGCAGGTCGGAATGGCAGACACCGACCGCCAGGGTACGAATCAGAACTTCACGCGGGCCCGGTTTGCTGATACCGATCTCTTCGATACGTAGCGGTGCGCCAACTTGATGGAATACGGCAGCTTTCATGGTGTACCTCTGAACAGGGGGCAGAATGACTCGGCCTGGACCAAGCCAGCAGATCGCTTAGTTGCCGGCGCGGAATACCGCTCGGGCATGACTGAAAGTGCGGAAGCCGTCGATACCGTGATAGGCACCCATGCCGCTAGCACCGACACCGCCGAATGGCAGACTCTCGACGCCGGCGTGGCTCATCACGCCGTTGAGGGTTACCCCGCCGGAACTGGTGCGTCTTAGCACCAGAGCCTCTTCCGCAGCATCTTTGCCGAAGTAGTAGAGGCCGAGCGGGTGTGGGCGCGCGTTGATAAATGCCAGCACCTCGGTGATATCCCGGTACGGCTTGAGCGGCAGTAACGGGCCAAAGATTTCGTCCTGCATCACCTGCAACTGGGACCCCGGATTGCGCAGCAAGGTCGGCACGATCTTGTTGTGGGCCTGGCTAAGGTCTTCGCCAGCCGGGTTCAGCTCGATCAGCTCGACACCTGCCTCACGCGCCTCAGTCAGGTAACCCTGTAGGCGCTGGTAATGACGAGCATTGATCACCGAGGTGTAGTCAGGGTTGTCCTTGAGGGTTGGGAACATCTTCGCCACTACCGCCTTGGCAATGGCGATGAACGCCTCCATCGACTCTTCGGGGACGAATACGTAGTCCGGTGCGACGCACAACTGGCCGGCGTTAAGCATCTTGCCGACGACGATCTTGCTCGCCGCGGCCTGGAAATCGGCCGAACGGGAAATGATCACCGGAGACTTACCGCCCAACTCGAGGGTCACCGGTACCAGATTCTCGGCGGCCGCACGCAGCACATGCTTGCCAATGCTGGTCGCACCGGTGAACAGCAGGTGATCGAAAGGCAGACTGCAGAACGCCTGGCCTACTTCAGCCCCGCCGGTAATCACCGCGACTTCCTCTTCGGCGTACACAGAGCTGATCAGCCGTGCAATCAATGCAGAGGTCTGTGGGTTGAATTCCGAGGGTTTGATCATCACCCGGTTGCCGGCGGCCAGGGCACCCGCCAGACCATTGAAAACCATGTTTCCCGGCACGTTCCAAGCCGTAACGATACCCACCACGCCAAGCGGCTGGTACTGCACCCAAGCTTCACCCTGCTCGACATGACGAGCCTCAGGCTGCATCCACTCAACCAGCTTGGCTTTGGTCTGCTTGAGCGTTGCCAACGGCGACAGCACTTCACTGCCACGCGAAAACATCGGACTGCGATGGCCAAAATCGGCAGACAGGGCATCGATGATGTCTTGCTCATGCTCGACCAGCAGGCCGATGGCACGGTCGAGCAGTTCGCAGCGCTGTTCAGCGGTATAGGGCTCGCTGGCCTGGAAGGCAGCGCGCTGCTTCTCCAGAGTTGCCCGAATGTCCGTGGCAGCCGGACGCTCAATAACAGTCATCACACCATCTCCTCTTATTTTTGTGCCGAGTCGTCAGGCGAACAACCTCGGTTGCTCGCTGATGGGCTTGATCTAATGCTCGAACAGACTCCGGTGACTGCGCGCCACCCACATCAGGTGGGTAATCGAAAAATCCTCCTCGGTTGCAAATCAACTGCAATGGTTCAGATCAGAACCCCCATCGCCTTGGCCGAATTGATGGCCTGGGTACGCCGGCAAGCCCCAAGCTTGACGTTGATGTTCTTGGCATGGGTTTTCACCGTATTCACTGAAATGAACAGGCTGCTGCTCACTTCGCGAATGGACATGCCCTGGGCCAGTAGCTTTAGCACGGCAATCTCGCGCGGTGTCAGCCCGCCCTGGACGGAGGGCCCGTCTGGCACAAGTACACTGCCCGCCGCCACGTCCGCAGCGGCGGCCTTACCGTCAATACGAGCCATGACCTGGCGTACCTCGCCCGCTAATGCGACGAAGCCCAGTAGTTCGCATTGCTCAAGAAGCCGCCAGAGCCGCTGGACGGCGAGTTCGATATCGCCGGTGTGATACTCCGCCTGCGCCAGCAAAAGCTGGTTGCACTGGGCCAGGGACGGCACCTGCAGCGGCGACAGGCAGGGCCGCACACCCTGTAAACGCTCCTCCAGCGTGCGGGCGATTGGTAGCACCTGTACCCAGCAATGCTGAAACGCCAGCACCCGCATGTGCTGTAACGCGATGGCGCTGGCGTAGCACGCCTCGTCGATGTTGCCGCAGTGCATGCGCCGCTCTCCCTCATGCATCCGCAGCCGAGCCAGCTCGAACTGGCCTTTCCGGGCGGCGACCTCGGCCAGCATCAGGTAACCATGCAAAATGAATGGTGCAGAACAATCCCGGACCTGCTGCAGACCTGCCTGCAGAACCTGCTCGCCCTCATCCTGGCGACCCAGCAGAACCAGCAACTCCCCCTGCATGAACAGCAAGCGCCCCAGCAGCGGGTTGCGCTGGCTACCGGTGTTGGCGACACGCTGCAGATCCTCCTGCAACAAAGCCTCGGCCAGGCTCAAATCACCTTGCAGGATCATCAAACGGAACCGATCGGTGTTGATCAACACCTCGACATCCAGGCTACCCTGCCGCCGAGCCAGTTCGGTGGCCTCATGCAAAAGCTGCCCGGCTTCTGGCAAATCACCTGCAACCATTGCGACCCGAGCCAATGTTGAGTAACACAGCATCCGCGACAGCCAGTCCTGCGCAGCCAGTTGGTCGATCGCCTCTCGGCACTGCAGGCGCGCCGCCTCGGCGTTCCCACGATGAGCTTGCAGCCCACCGAGCAAGGCTTGCCAGTTGGCCAGCAGGCGATGGTTTTTCTGTGGTTCCGGCTGCGGTAGGAAATATGCAAATCGCTTCAGGCAGTTTTCCGCCTCATCCAGCCTGCCACTGACCAACAAGGCTCTGGCACACAGCGAGATCAGCCGCAGCGTGCTCTCCAGCAGTTGCGGCGGGAGCTGCTCCATCCAACCCAGCAACCGACTCAGATGCTGATCAGTCAGCAACCAGGAGAGCTGTAGGCGCTCCATATAGTTGGCCGCCACTTCCGCCTGGCCCGCACTGAGCGCTTGTTCAATCGCCTCATCGAGATGACCCGACGCACTCAGCACCCGGCAAGAACGTAGGCGCAGATGATTCAATGCAGCCCCGCTCAAGCCATCCTGCAGCGCTTGGGCCACTGCAGGCAGCATCCGGAACCAGAGTTTCTGCGGAGCGATGGGAAATAGAAACGCCTGGCACTGCAGCAAACGCTTGAACAAAAAGCCGCCGCCTTGCTCGTCCCAAAGCTGATCGCAGAGTTCCACAGAGACCTTCGGCAGATGCGCCACACCATGCAGAATTTCTCGCTCCTGCACGCTCAGTCGCAACAACAACTCATGCTCCAGGTACTCACGCAACAGCGGTGAATACCCCGCCTCGATCCTGCCACCCACAGCAGCAGGCGAGAGTAGCAAGCGAATACCGGCCCCCCACCCCAAGGTCTTCAGCCAGAGCTCCGCACGAGCGTCGACGTCGATATCGGGGACCAGGAGAGTTACCAGCCCCTCAAACTCCTCAAGGGAAAAGGCCAGTTCCGCTGCCCCGAGCTCCAGCAGCTCGCCTTCGAGTGCTAGTCGCGGCAAGTTCCAGTTGGGCCGCCGCCTGCAGCTCACTCGCAGCTGCAACGTGTTGGCTGGCAGGGCCAAGAGCTGCTCTATCCACGCATCCAGATCAGATGGTGTCTCATCCGGCCAGTCGTCCAGAATGATCTGGATCGTTTCAGTGCTCTTTCCAATGAATGCCAGCAACTCACAGGCAGTGCTCTGCGGAGCAAGCCCGAGCGCTGAGGCTAGAGCAGCGCTCAACTCGCCTAACGAGAATGGGCGTCCCGCCAGACTGAGCCAAACCACACGCGTAGACTCGCGCCTTTGCGACAACCAGTCACACAGCAGCGTGGATTTACCATAGCCAGCAGGAGCGCAAAGCAGAGATAGCCGTTGCTCCCCCGCCAACGCATCGATAAGGCGCTGCCGAGACAGATAGATGGCAGGCAGCACCGGAACCTGCACAGCATGAACAGGCACCCTAGAGCGATTGGAACCAAGACCCAGCATGACGGACCTCGATCGAGAGTAGTTTCGGAACAGTCGCAACAGGCCAAGCGCAAGGGCACGCAAGGTCGTCGACGCTTCATGCCGTTGTTCACGACACTTCATAGTCGACCGCAAACTCTGCAAGCGCGCCCCCCACATCAGGTGGGGATACGGCTACCAATGGGTTAGCAGATCAGGAAAGAACGCGTCCACGGGATATCCAGGATGGCGTTAGGAAGAGGCAGGAAATAGAGGAAGAAACAGACGTCGAGAGGCCATGCCTGGGACCCCAGGCATGGCCTTGCTCGTCACATCAGGGGTTAGCGGATACCGGCGTTACGCAGCGAGGCCGGTGTAAATTCAGTCATCGTGAGGTCCGCACCGTACTCGGTACCCGACTCCGACTCGTTAGCCAGGTTGCTGACCAGATAACGCCCTGCGATCAGGTCGTACAGGGCAATCGCAGCATAAGAGGCTATACCTTGCTGGTAGTCATTGAGCGCGTGGCCCTCACCGACCCGCCACAGCTGACCACGCCCATCGTAGTGGTCGACCTCGACAGCCTCCCAGGTATCCTCGTCGAAATACATGTCGCGCTTGCCGTAGATATGCCGCTCACCTGCCTTCAGGGTCGCAACGACATGCCACACGCGATGCAGCTCATAACGCGTCAGATCCTGGTTAAGGTGCCCCGGCTTGATGATGTCGTCGTATTTCAGCTTCGGCGAGTTGAGCATGTAGTTGTTATACGGAACGTACATCTCCTTCTTGCCAACCAGCTTCCAGTCATAACGATCTGGCGCGCCGTTGAACAGGTCAGCGTTATCGGCGGTTCTCAGGCCGTCGGCCGCAGTACCCGGACCGTCGTAGGCCACCTGCGGAGCACGGCGCACCCGACGCTGGCCTGAGTTGTAGACCCACGCCATGCGCGGCTCATTGACCTGATCAAGCGTCTCGTGAGCCAGCAGCACGTTTCCGGCCAGGCGCGCCGGCCCAGTCACTCGCTGCTTGTAGTAGAACAGTACGTTGGCACCGCTCTCTTTATCCCCACCACTGATGTATCGCGGGAAAGCAGCCTCCTCCTTGAACGTAACGGTGGTGTATACACCGTTAGCTTGCGGGGCTGCCTGGGCGGTTTCCCGACGGAAGTTCTGTCCCCGATAACGGGTGATATGGTTCCACACAACCTCTACACCGCTCTTCGGGATCGGGAAGGGGTAGTAGTGAGCATCGGAGAAGTTGTTCAGCCCACTGCCGTCATTGATCAGCTCAGCAGTCACCGCGGTCTTCTTCACTTCATCAGCGATCACCTGCGGAGTGGCAGCTGTGCGCTGAGTCTTGTAGACCGGGATCTTGTAGGTGCTGGGGTAGCGCTTGAGCATCGCGTACTGCCCTGGCGTGAGCTTGTCCTTGTATTGGTCGACGTTGGCTGCGGTGATGGTGAACAGCGGTTGCTCACCCTCGAAGGGGTTGCCGAGAAAGCCATTGGCAACAGGTGCCGCCCCCGGTGCCAAACCGCCGTTCCAGGCTGGAATGCTGCCATCCGCATTGCCTTCTTTCTGCCCACCCAGCGGAGTGAGGGAGCTGCCCAGCTGCGCCGCTTCCTGTTCAGTAACGGCAGCCATAACCCCGGTAGCCAGCAGAGAGAGCGCCAGGGCGCCGGTTTTCAACATAGTGATTGTCTTCATGCTTTTGTCCCTTTGTCAGCAGCGCGTCAGAAGTTCACGCCGAAGCTGAGCGCAACGAAATCGCGGTCGATGTTGGTGTTGAAGTCGCCACCGAAAAAGTCGGTGTAACTCAAGCTGGCGGTATAGGTATTCAGGAAATCAGCATCCAGACCAACACTGATCGCCTTGTTGCCTTCCTCAAAGTTAGGACCGTATCCATCTACGTCATGCGACCAGGCCATGTTGGGCGACAGGTTGATGCCGGCAATCACGTTGTTGTAGTCCAAACGGGCACGCGCTCGGTAACCCCAGGAGGAACTGGTGTAGAAACCTTTGTCGCTACACTCCTGCGCAGGGTTGCTGGCCGTTGGCAGGCCGGCATTGGTGCCGATGCAAACGCCGTTGTTCACCCCTGGAAACTCGCCAGCACCAAACGCTGGGCTACGACCAAAGCGCAGATCAGTGCCATCGGTATCACCCAAGCCATTGATGTGGTTGTAGCCAACCTCACCGACCAGAGTCAGACGGCTAGCGCCCATGACCTGATCGAAGAACTGCGTGGCAGTCATCTGAGCCTGGAACACAGGCATACGCTCGTAGCCGGAAATCTCTGACCCTGGCGCATTCACCGAATGGCCCGTCGTAAAGACCGGCGACATGCCGCCCACTACACCCGGGGCGAGCAGCCCTTGTTGGTTCAATGCCGCCAAGTTGAGGTCGGCCGTGTTGATTTGCAGCGGCATGTTCGGTCGGTAGCTGACCTCCCCGCCTAGCGAAGTGCCACCAATGTTGGTCTGGAAGCTCAGGCCGTAAAGGTGGATATCTTCGGGGTAGTCGACGAAGTAACGCGCCCCGCGAATACGCGCGAGACCGTTGACACCTGCCAGGGTCTCGTTGAGCGCTGCCGGCAGTGCCGGATTGGCGACATAAGGCGCGACAGTCGTGGCATTGAGGCTCAGGTACGGATTGCGGCTGTGGTAGCTCATCGCATAAGCGCCGAACTCCGTTTCATTCAGCTCCGGTACAAACCAGCGCAACGCCAAACCGTACTGACCACTATCACGGGCCTCGTCATCCTCCAGGCGCGGGATATAGGCGTTGTCCAGACCCGCGCGTACTTCCGCCAGGCCGGTGTTATTGGCAACTCCGGGGGCCAGATCAGGACCGGTGATCACCAAGCGGTCATCGCAGCCTGCGGGCACACCATCGTTACCGAAGAATGTGCCGCAGTTATCAAGGACGCTGTTGTCCCACTCAAGCTGGTAAAAGACCTCTGCGGTGACGTTCTCACTCAGCCCCTGGGACAGGTAGAACATATTGACCGGGATCAGGCCCTCCTTCACTTCAGCCCCAGGACGGCGCAAGGCGGCGACGTCAACCGGGTTGATGCTGTTAATCGAGTTACCGATGAACGTGCTCTCACCCCAACTGACTACCTGCTTACCCAGGCGTACGTTACCCGCCAGGTCATCGATGGTGTAGTTGTGGTAAACGAAGGCATCGAGAAACTCAGCGCCAGAAGATTGGGCGGAGCGATCACGGCCGCTGTCGTCGATGTCATAGAAAAGGCGGTTTTCATCCTTCAACTCGAAGTCATACCAGTACTTACCGCGCACGAATGCACCGCTATCGCCATAGCGCAGCTCAAGGTCATGGGTGCCCTTGAAAATCTTCGAGAAGGTCTCGCCTTTCTTGAAGTTCAAACGGTTGTCGTCAACCGTACGAGACGATGAACCGCCTCGCTTACCCATCGGGTTGAAGTTGGAAATGAAAGCCGGATCGGCCGAGCGCACAGCCCAGCTGGCCCCCACGGACAACGACGAATCGAAGTCCCCCTCGATCTCCCCGATCTTGAAGTCAATTGCGTAAGCCTGAGTACTTACACCGACGGCAACGGCTACAGCCAGCACACTTGGCTGGAGGACTCCGCGCATTGTTTTTCTTGTCATGCGGTTCTCCGATTAAGGATGAAGTGGAGGGGTCATGCTAGCCATGCGCCCCTGAACCCCTAACACCCAAATGGGTGATTTGAGGCGATATTTATTGCACTGTTTTTTAAGGCTTTTACTGGGAATTGCACGGTGGTTTTCCGCACTTCCCGAGGCCGCGTTACCGTGCGTGACACTGCGCTCTTTTGACGGATTGATGGCACGCAAAAAACCCATCAACCACTGAATGTCGGCTGACGTTTTTCGATGAATGCCGAGACAGCTTCGCGGTGATCTGCGGTCTGGTGCGAGAGCACCTGGTAGGCCGCCGACATCTCCAACAATGTGTCCAGTCGGGTGTGCATGGCTTCGCGCATAAGCCGCTTGGCCAAACGCACCGCATGCGGTGGGTTGGCGGCAATCGCCGTAGCCATTTCCTGAGCCGTGGCGAGCAATTGCTCATGCGCAACAACGCGTGACACCAGGTTCCACTCGGCGGCCTGGCGGGCGTCGATCATCTGCCCGGTCAGGGTTAGTTCACTGGCACGCGACAGGCCGATGATGCGCGGCAACAGCCAGGCACCGCCGTCGCCGGGAATGATCCCGAGCTTGACGAAGCTCTCGGCGAACTTGGCCTGTTCGGATGCCACGCGGATGTCGCACATGCAGGCGAGGTCGAGGCCGGCGCCGATGGCGGCACCATTGACGGCGGCAATCACCGGGACTTCCAGGTTGAACAACGCCAACGGCAACTGCTGGATGCCCAGGCGGTACTCCTGGCGCAGCTGCATGCCCGACATTTGCGCATAGCGGTCCATGTCACGCACATTGCCACCGGAGCAAAACGCGCTGCCGGCGCCGGTGATGATCACCGCACGGACGCTGGAGTCACGGTGTATGCGATCGATCGCCTCGAGGAACTCCGGCACCGCGTTGTTGCCCGTCAACGGATTGCGCCGCTCCGGGTCGTTCATGGTCAGGGTGACGATATGGCCATCCTGCTCGTATTTCAGAAATGAACTCATGGTTGCTGTCCTCACGCAGATTGGGTGACGGTGCGCACGAACTCGCTGGCGCCCAAGGGCGCGCTGGCAAGCAGGGCTTCACCGACAATGCGGTTCCAGTAATGTTCGGAGCCTTCGGCCAGGCGCCACTCATGCAGGCGACGGGTGTACAACTGCAGGTCGAGTTCTTCGGTCACACCGATAGCCCCGTGCAGGGCATGGGCGGTGGCCGCCACCAGCGGCACTGCCATCGCCGTGCGGGCTTTGCCAATCGCTGCCGGCAGCAATGCCGGCACTGGCTGCGAACCACAGAACGCCAGCGCGGCGGCGACACCCGCCGCAGCCACCTGCTCGGCCATGACACTGAGCTGGTGCTGCACGGTCTGGAATTTGCCGATGGCTTTTCCGAACTGCACACGGTCGTTGCAGTACTCGAGGGTCTTGCCGAACAACCACTCCATGGCACCCGCCATGGCCGCCGCCTGAATCGCCGCACTGAAGCTGCGCAGGGCTTCACCATTGCTGGCAATTGCTGCCGGAACCGCAGCGGCCGGCCAGCGCAGGGTGGCGAACAAGGTGCCATGACCGCCGGCCGGCTCACGCTGGGCCTGGGCACAGTCGAGCAACAGCAGGTCACCGTCAAGATTGACCAAGGCGAACTGCGCCAGCAGCCCGAAGCTCACCTGGGCCGCACACAGCGAACCATCGGCTTCACGGCGAGCGCTGCCCGCCAGGGTCAACATGCCGGCGGGTGCTCGCACGCCCGAGCCTTGCAGCAGCGCGCGGGCAGCAATGCTCTGCGCCGCGGGCACGGGCAGCGCGTAGCGACCAAAAGCGAGCAGAATCGGGTAGACATCGGCCAGCGCCAGGCCGGCACCACCGTCTTCCTCGGTGCTCAACAGTTCGAGAAAACCGCTGTCTTCCAACGCCTGCCACAACGCAGCCGGCGATTGGCCCTGCTCCACCGCACGGACCACGGCTGGGGTACAGGCATCAGCGAGAATTTTTTCAATTGCTTGGGTAAACATGCATGGGCTTCCTGTCTGTTGACGGTCAACGCAGACCGAGGCCACGGGCGATCATGCCGCGCAGAATTTCGCGGGTGCCGCCGCGCAACGAGAAGGTCGGGGCAATCTGGTTGAGGTAGGCCACAGTGCGGTACAGCTCGGCATCCACTGCCACATCCGGGTTGGCACTGATGGCGGCGGCAATGGCACTGGGAATGGCCTGTTCGAACTCAGTGCCGATGTCCTTGACCAGTGCCGCCTCCACCACCGGGCTTTCGCCTTGGGCGAGCTTGGCGGTGACCGCCAGCGACAGGCTGCGCAGGCTGGCTAACTGGCTGAGGAAGCTGCCCAGCAGCGTCGCTTCGGCCGCACTGGCGCCGCTGCGGCGCAAGTGGGACAGCCACTGATCGAGCAGCACTACGCTGGAATAGAAACGCTCCGGGCCGCTGCGCTCGAACGCCAGTTCGGCGTTCACCTGCTTCCAGCCACTGCCCTCCTCACCCACCAGGGCATGGTCGCTCAGCATCACATCGTCGAAGCTCACTTCGCAGAAATGCGCATCGCCAGCCAGGTCGACAATGGGCCGCACCGTCACCCCCGGTTGTTTGAGATCGATGATCAGCTGCGACAGCCCGCTCTGGCGGTCCTCCGGGGCGCCGGAGGTGCGTACCAGGGCAATCATGTAGTGGGCGTGCTGGGCGTTGGTGGTCCAGATCTTGCGCCCGTTCAAGCGCCAACCACCCTCACAGCGCGTTGCGCGGCTGCGCACGCTGGCCAGGTCGGAACCGGAGTTCGGCTCGCTCATGCCGATGCAGAAAAACGCCTGCCCGGCGCAGATGCGCGGCAGAAAGAAATCCTTCTGCGCCTCGCTGCCAAACTTGAGAATCAACGGGCCACTCTGGCGGTCGGCGATCCAGTGCGCGGCCACTGGTGCACCCGCCGACAGCAGCTCCTCAACTAGGACAAACCGGCTGAACGCATCCAGCCCGGCACCGCCGTAGGCCTTCGGCAGCGTCAGGCCAACCCAGCCGCGCGCGGCCAGTTTACGGCTGAAATCGGCGTCGAAACCGGTCCAGGTGCGCGCGCGCTTGTCCGCTGGCGCAGGCGCGAGGCTGCTCGCCAGAAACGCTCGAACTTCGGCGCGAAACGCCTCCGCGTGAGCTGGCAATTCGGCGAGGCGAAAGGCCTCCAGCAGGCTGCTCACTGGGCACCTCCGTAGAGGGTAACGACGCACGCGCCACCCAGGCCCAGGTTGTGCGCCAACGCCAAGCGGGCACCTTCAACCTGACGTTGCTCGGCATTGCCGCGCAGCTGCTGAGTCAGTTCATAGCACTGCGCCAACCCCGTGGCTCCCAGCGGGTGGCCCTTGGACAGCAGACCACCGGACGGGCCGATGACGATCTTGCCGCCGTAGGTATTGTCGCCGTCGCGGACGAACTGCTCGGCACCGCCTTCGGGGCAGAAGCCCAGCGACTCGTAGCAGATCACCTCGTTCTGCGCGAAACAGTCATGCAGCTCGCAGACGTCAATATCTTGCGGGCCGACGCCAGCCTTCTCGTAGACCTGGCCGACGGCCGCATGGGTCATGTGTATGCCGACCCAGTCGAGCATCGAGGGTTTCTCGAAGTTGAACGACTCTGGCGTGTCGGTGGTCAGCGCCTGGGCAAGGATCTGCACGTCGCTGCGCAGGCCATGCTTCTTGGCAAAGCGCTCGGAGACCAGAATCGCCGCGGCACCGCCACAGGTCGGCGGGCAAGCCATCAGGCGAGTCATCACCCCCGGCAGAATCACCGGATCGTTCATCACGTCTTCGACGCTCAGCACTTTGCGAAACAGCGCAAGCGGGTTATTGGCAGCATGCCGGCTGGCTTTGGCGCGCACCGCAGCGAAGGTCTCCATGCTGCAACCGTACTTGGCCATGTACTCGCGGCCGGCACCGCCGAAGGTACGGATAGCCTGGGGCATACCGTCCATGTCGGCGGTCAGACCGCGCAGGATCGGCAGGAAGCGCTCGCGGGTCGGCGGGCGATCATCCCAGTGCGACTTCAGCGCACCGGCCTGCATCTGCTCGAAGCCGACGGCCAGCACGCAGTCCGCCGCACCGCTCTCGATGGCCCGGCGCGCCAGGTACAACGCGGTCGAGCCGGTCGAGCAGTTGTTGTTGACGTTGACCACCGGAATGCCGGTCATGCCTACTTCGTAGAGCACGGTCTGGCCGCAGGTGGAGTCGCCGTAGACGTAACCGGCGTAGGCTTCCTGCACTAGCTCATAGCCAATGCCAGCATCGGCAAGGGCACGACGGATCGCCTCGGAGCCCATCTGCACATAAGTGCCACTGGCACTGGGCTTGTTGAACGGGATCATGCCGACCCCGGCTACCACTACTTTTTCGCTCATCTTGTCACCTGAAAATCTGGAGAAAGGATCACAGCTGGCGCGCGATCAGCTCGCGCAGCACTTCACTGGTGCCGCCGAAAATGCGCGTCACGCGCATGTCGACGAAGGCGCGGGCGATCGGGTACTCGAGCATGTAGCCGTAGCCGCCATGCAGCTGGACCATGTCGTCGATGCACTTCCACAGGGTTTCGGTGGCGAACAATTTGGCGATGGCCGACTCCTGCACCGTCAGGCGGCGGCGCATGTGCTCACCGATGTAGTAATCGATCATCAGGCGCACCGCAGTGGCCTGGGCCTTGATGTCGGCCAGCTTGAATTTGGTGTTCTGGAAGTCCCACACGGTCTGGTTGAAGGCCTTGCGGTCTTTGACGTACTCGGTGGTCTGCTCGAGCAGACGTTCCAGCTTGGCCGCACTGTAGAGGGCGATGACCAGACGCTCCTGGGCCAGCTCTTCCATCAGGTGCATGAAGCCCTTGTTTTCCACGCCGAGCAGGTTGCCGGCGGGTACACGCACGTTGTCGAAGAACAGCTCGGCGGTATCGGCGGCGTGCTGGCCGACCTTCTCCAGCTTGCGGCCACGACGGAAGCCTTCGCTGTTGCAGTCAACCATGATCAGGCTGCAACCCTTGGCACCGGCGCTGGGGTCGGTCTTGCAGACCACCAGGACCATGTCGCAAGTCAGGCCATTGCTGATGAATGTCTTGCTACCGTTGATGACCCACTCGTCGCCATCGCGCACGGCAGTGGTGCGCACCGCTTTCAGGTCGGAGCCGGTGCCCGGCTCGGTCATCGCGATCGCCAGCACGGTTTCGCCGGTGCAAATTTTCGGCAGCCACTTCTGCTTCTGCTCTTCAGTGCCCAGACGCACGATGTACGGCGCGGTGATGTCAGAGTGCACACCCAGGCTCCAGCCGGAGACACCGGAGCGATACAGCTCCTCGATCAGTACCGCGGAGTGGCCGAAGTCACCGCCACCACCACCGTATTCGGTTGGCACGGTCAGGCACAGTAGGCCATTGCGCCCGGCCTTGAGCCAGGTTTCCCGGTCAACTTGGCCTGCTGCGTCCCACTGTGCCTGGAGTGGCAAGCACTCACGCTCGAAGAAGCGCCGCGCCGTTTCGCGCAGCATTTCGTGGTCGTCACGGTAAACGGTACGGTGGATATGCATCGGGGTCTCCAGTGGTCGCGGCAGGGCCCCGAAAAAAGGGGCCGCGGGTATGGAGAACGACTGTATTAACGACAGCGGGCAATAGAGCCACCCACGTTGGGTGGCGAAGGCCGGGTTAGTTCACGGCCCGGGTGTGGCCAGCCCAGAAGGGCTCGCGCAGCTCACGTTTAAGCACCTTACCGGCGGCCGACAACGGCAGCTCGGCACGAAACTCAAGGGTCTTCGGGCATTTGTAGCCGGCGATATGCTCGCGGCAGTGAGCCCGCAGGTGTTCCGCACTGACCGAGCTTCCAGGCTTGAGCACCACCACCGCATGCACCGCCTCGCCCCACTGTGCATGGGGCACGCCGATAACGGCACTGAGCAGCACCGCCGGGTGGCGGGCGAGCACGTTTTCCACCTCGGCCGAATAAATGTTCTCGCCGCCGCTGACGATCATGTCCTTGAGGCGGTCGACGATAAACAGGTAACCCTGCTCATCCATGTAGGCGCCGTCACCGGTGTACAACCAGCCGTTGCGCACCGCCTTTGCGGTTTCCTCCGGCTTGTTCCAGTAGCCCTGCATCACATTCGGCCCACGCACGGTGATTTCCCCTACTGTGCCGCATGGCACTTCCTGGCCGTGCTCATCAACGATCTTCACCAGCACGCCATAACCGCTGCGCCCGACCGAGCGTGATAGGCCGCTTTTACGCGCCGCCTCGGTGTGGTTGGCCGGCAGGTTGCTCGACACCGTCGGGCACGCCTCGGTAAGGCCGTAAGAGTGGCTGAGCTCTAGCCAGGGCATGGCCTGCAACACCTGTTCAACCATCGTTCCGGCGCTCGGCGAGGCGCCGTAGGTCAGCCGTTTCAGGCTGCGCAAATCGCGCCGGGCAAAGTCCGGGTGCGCCAGCAGCGCGGTAATCATGGTCGGCACCAGCAAGGTCTCCGTGATGCCTTCGCTTTCGATCAAGCGCAGCACCTCGCCGGCCTCGAAAGCGGGCACCACGGCATGGCATTCACCGGCAAAAAACTGCACCAGCGCTCGGGCCAACCCGGCTACATGAAACAGCGGCGCCACATGCAACAACACGCCGCCGCGAATCGGCGGCATATCCAGGGTACGCGGCATACACGCCGACCACAGGTTGCGGTGCGACTGCATGACGCCCTTGGGAAAACCGGTGGTGCCGCCGGTGTACATGATGCAGGCGAGGTCTTCCCCGCCGCGCCCGGCATCTTCCACCGGGGCGAAATCCGCTAATAGCTGTTCGTAGCCGAACAGCCCGGCCGGAGTGGGGCCATCCCCGCAATAAATCAGCACCGGCGCGCGCTTGGCCTGCGCACGAATAGCCGGCAGCAGGTCCATAAACGCATCGTCCACCAGCAGAATGCGTGTATCGCAATCGTCCAGTGCGTAGACGATTTCGTTCACGCTCCAGCGAGTATTCACCGGGTTGAGCACGCCACCGCCCCACCACACGCCCATCAGCGTTTCCAGGTAGCGGTCGGAGTTCAGCGCGAGAATGCCGACGCGCTCGCCAGCGCCCATGCCCATTACCCGCAGCGCACCCGCCAGGCGTGCTACGCGCTCGCCAAACTGACGGTAGGTATGGCGGCGTGGGCCGCAGAGGGTCACGAGTTTGTCGGGCGTTTGTTGCAGGCCACGTTGCAGGCATTGCGTCAGGTACATGGTCAGGCCGGCTCTTTCCAACGGGTAAAAATACCGTTGCCGCGCAGCACCACGCGGGTGCCGACTTGCAGCAGGCAACTGGCGTTGTTGAAGCGGCCACCAGTCTTGTGCACTTCGACATGGGCTTCCAGCCACTCACCGGCGCGCACTGCACTCAGGTAGTCGACATTCAGGTTGACCGTCACCGGCCACAGCTGGCCGCCGCTCTGGCGCCAGATCATCGCGCCGCAAGCGCTGTCGGCCAGGGTGGCCAGCAGCCCGCCGTGGACGATCTGTAACGCGTTAAGGTGCTCCGGGCCAATGCGCACACCCATGATCGGCAGCTCATCGTGCAGATAGAACTCGCCACAGCGGCGCAGAAACTCGCCCTTGCTGGCCAGACGACTAAAGCCTGCTGGCACGCCGTCGACCGCCATCAATTGACGCCTCGGCTCTTGCCGGCCCAGAACGGTTCGCGCAGGTCACGCTTGAGAATCTTGCCGGCGCCGGACAGCGGCAGGCTCGGGCGAAACTCCACGGCCTTGGGGCATTTGTAGCCGGCGATGTATTCGCGGCAGTGGCCACGCAATTGTTCTTCGCTGGCCTCACAACCAGGCTTGAGCACCACCACCGCGTGCACCGCCTCGCCCCACTGCTCATGGGGAATACCGATCACCGCGCACATCAGCACTGCCGGGTGACGGGCAATGATGTTTTCGACTTCAGCCGAGTACACGTTCTCACCACCCGTGACGATCATGTCCTTGAGGCGGTCGACGATGTAAATGTAACCCTGCTCGTCCATATAGGCGCCATCGCCGGTGTACAGCCAACCATCGCGCAGGGCCTTGGCGGTTTCCTCGGGCTTGTTCAGGTAGCCCTGCATAATGTTCGGCCCGCGCACAATGATTTCACCGACGGTGCCGCGTGGCACTTCCACGCCCTGCTCATCGACGATCTTCACGTTGACGCCGTAACCGCCGCGCCCCACCGAGCGCGCCAGGCCGCTCTTACGCGCTTGCGCACTGTGGTTTTCCGGTGGGTTGGTGGAGACGATCGGACAGGCCTCGGTCAGCCCGTAGCCGTGTACCAGCTCCAGGTCCGGCAACTTGGCCAATACTTCTTCGATCATTTCCCCGGCCGTGGGCGAAGCACCATAAGTGAGGCGCTGCAGGCTGTTGAGGTTGTACTGGTCGAAGGTCGGCTCGGCCAGCATGGCAAGGATCATGGTAGGCACCAGACAGGTGTCGGTGATCGCCTCATGCTCGATCATGGCCAATACCGCTTTGGGCTCGAACGCCGGCACGATCACATGCGTGCCGCCGGCAATGAAACCGCACAGAGCACGCGCCAATCCGGCGCAATGGAACAGCGGCATCACGTGCATGTCGCGATTATTCAACGGCGGGGGCAACTCAGCCATGCGCTGGACACAGGCCGACCAGAGGTTCATGTGCGACTGCATCACGCCCTTGGGAAAGCCGGTGGTTCCACCCGTGTACATGACACAGGCGAGGTCATGCCCACCACGCCCGGCATCCTCGACCGGGTCCGACTCAGCAATCAGTTGCTCATGACTGAGCATGCCGGCCGGTGCCTGGCCTTCACCGCTGTAGATGAAAATTGGCGGGCGCTTGGCACTGGCACGGATGCCCTCGACCATAGGCAGAAAATAGTCGTCGACAAACAGCAGGGTCGTGTCGCAGTCGTCAAGCGAATAGACGATTTCCGGTACCGCCCAACGGGTGTTGACCGGATTGAGTACACCGCCGCCCCACCAGGTGGCCTGCATGTACTCCAGGTAACGATCAGAGTTGAGCGCCAGCATGCTGACCCGGTCACCGGCGCCCATGCCCAACTGACGCAGCGCCCCTGCCAGACGCGCTACGCGATCGGCGAACTGGCGAAAGGTACGGCGCCGCTCGCCGAAGATGGTGATGAGCTGCTCCGGGGTCTGTTGCAGTGAGCGCTGCAGGCCTTGGGTCAGATACATGAGAAGAGTCTCCAAACATTATTGTTGTTAGATGAACCGCAGACTCGCTGCGTGGGCGCTGTTCAGGCACCGGTATAGCGTGGGGCACGACCCTGCGCTGTGGCGTTCTGTCCTTCCTGGCGGTCTTTGCTGTCGCGCAACAGGCCCCAGACAAGGTGGGTCTGTGCAACGAAGTCGCGGGGAGATAGATGGGCGGTCTGTAGCGCCAGTCTCTTGCTGGCTTGCACTGCCAGCGGGCCATTGGCGGCGATACATTGTGCCAACGCCATTGCCGTGGGCATAAGCCGCTCATGCTGCACACACTCACTGATTAGGCCAATGCGCAGCGCCTCGTCGGAATCGATGCGGGCACCGGTGAGCGCGAGCTTCATAGCATGTGCCGCAGCCACCGTGCGCAGCAGATACTGCACGCCACCGGCCAGCGGCACGCTGGCCTGGGTGACCTCAGGCAAGGCGAAGCAGGCGTCGACAGCGGCAATGCGCAGGTCGCACTGCAGGGCCAGCTCCAGACCACCGCCCAGGCACTGTCCATTAATGGCGGCAATGATCGGCTTCCAGATCTCCAGATCGGAAAGGTCGAACAGCCGTGCGTAGCCGCCCTCTTCCGCCTCCGCCTCACGGCTTTTCAACGCCGCACTGGCGAGGCTGCCGGGCACAGGCAGGTTTTCCTTGAGGTTGACGCCGGCACAGAACGCCTGCTCGCCACGCCCGGTGAGGACGATCACGCGTACCTGATCATCGTCCTGGCAGGTACCAAGCACCTTGCGCAGGTGGATCAGGTCGCCAATGGTCAAGGCGTTATGCGCATCCGGCGCGTCCAGGGTAATGACTGCGACGTGACCGACAATCTGGAACTGAATGGCCATGGGTAATCCTCGCCAGGCTCGCAAAAAAGAAAATCAAAGGTCGCCGTGAAAACCCAGCCCCAGCTCACGCAACTGCGTCAGCTCCGCGGCGGCAAAGCCCCACTCACGCAAGGCGCTCAGGCCATGTTCACCGCGCGCGGGTGCCGGGCGCGGCAAGGCCGATGGCGTGGCGAGAAACCGCGGAGCCGGCACCGGCTGCACCACGCCGCTGACTTCGATAAAGCTGCCGCGCGCCTGGTTATGCGGGTGGTGGGCGGCCTCGGCCATGCCGAGCACCGGGGCCACACAAGCGTCACTGTCGGCGAACACCTCCTGCCAGTGCGCGCGGGTGTGGCTGAGGAACGCCTGCATAAATGCCTCACGCAGTTGCGGCCAGCCGCTGCGGTCGTGTTGCTTGGGCAGGTGCGCAGGATCGAGATCCAGCTTGTTCAGCAACTCGGCGTAGAAGCGCGGTTCCAGCGGACCAATCGCCATGTAATGGCCGTCCAGGGTGCGGTAGGTGTCGTACCAGGGCGCGCCGCCATCGAGCAGGTTGCTGCCGCGTTGTTCTTTCCAACTGCCACCGGCGAGCAAGCCATAGATCACCGAACCGAGCTGCGCCGCGCCTTCGGTCATGGCCGCATCCACCACCTGGCCGTTACCACCGCGCTGCACATGCAGCAACGCCGCCAGCACGCCCATGGCCAGCAGCATGCCGCCACCGCCGTAGTCTCCGACCAGGTTCAACGGCGGCAGCGGCCGCCCGCCAGCCGGACCAATGGCCGAGAGCACGCCCGAAAGCGCGATGTAGTTGAGGTCGTGGCCAGCCCGTTGCGCCAGCGGGCCGCTCTGGCCCCAACCGGTCATACGTGCATAAACCAGCTTCGGGTTGCGGGCCAGAGCGACATCGGGGCCAAGCCCCAGGCGCTCCATGGTGCCAGGGCGATAGCCTTCGATCAGCACGTCGGCGCGTTCGATCAGGGCTAGCGCCGCCTCCACCGACTGGGGATTCTTCAAGTCCAGGGTGACCGAACTGCGGTTGCGCCCGGTAATGTCTACATGGCTGCCGGCGGTCTTTGGGATCAGCTCTTCGGGCGCGGCCGGACGGTCGATGCGCACCACCTCGGCGCCCATATCGGCCAACAACATGGTGCCAAAGGGCGCCGGGCCGATTGCCTCGAACTCCACCACCCGAATACCGCTCAATACGCCCATCGCTCATGCCCTTTCGTCGTGCCTGTGGGAGGCCGGACACTCCTCGAGCGCCCTGGTTTTCCGGTGACGTCAGTAGAGCAATGCCGCGTCCGAGAACGACCACCCGTGTCGGGTGGCAGCCTCACGCCAGCCCCAGACAGAATGCGGGCTGCAGCGGGCGCGATCGCGGTGATGCAGTTATCCTTCTGGTGGTAGCAGGCCACGATACGGCATGCTGTGGCGTCATTTCGTTGTAGTCAGCTCCCTGGAACTCCCATGGATAAAAAAACAAAAACAACGACGGCCGCCCCCGCTATCAGCCCCGGTGAGCACGTCAACAGCCAGAGCCCGGTGGACAGCAGCAAAGTCTCGCCACCGCGCAGCAGCGCGCGCCTGGTCCCGCGGGAAAAACTGCACGGCCTGCTGCAGGACGCCCGCCGCCGGCGCTGCATCGTGCTCAAAGGCCCGGCCGGTTGCGGTAAGACCACCGCCCTGGTGGCGTGGCGGCAAATGCTGCTGCCGCTGGGGTTCGATGTGGCCTGGCTGACACTGACCAGCGACGACAATCAGCTCGCGCGTTTTCTCGATTACCTGCTGGCCAGCCTGGCCCAGGTCGACCCAGCGCTGGTACGCGACGCCCTACTGGTAGAGGGTTACAGCAGCGACAGCGAGGCCGTGGAACGCACCATCATCACCCTGGTGCGCGGCATCGGCAGCCACCCGCGGGAATTGGTGCTGGTACTCGACGACCTGCACACCCTCACCGATGTGGCTATCCATCAGGCCCTGCAATGGCTGATCGAGTACGCGCCGAACAACCTGCACGTGGTGCTGGTGTCGCGCAGCGTGGTGCCCTTGTCGTTGGCGCGGCTGCGTAGCCAGAACCTGACCATGGAGCTGGACCTGCGTGACCTGCGTTTCACCTACGACGAGGCGCAGCAATTTCTCACCGCGCACCTGGGTGAAATCAGCCCGCAAGAAGTGCAGGTGATCTACGACATGACCGACGGCTGGATTGCCGGTCTGCAACTGGTGGCCGTGAGCCGCAAGAAAAGCCGCCAACGCCCGAGCCTGACCACCCCTGACCCGGCCACCACTCAGGCGCACCTGCGCGACAACGAAAGCTTTGCGCATTTCTTCGAGGCCCAGGTGCTCGCCCAACTGTCGGTGCCCGACCTCGACCTGCTGCTCAATTGCACCGTGTGCAACCGCTTCAGCGCCTCATTGTGCGCCGCCCTGGTGGGCCGTCCTCTGGCCGTCAGCGAAGCGCGGGCACTGTTGCAGCGCCTGGAAAACGACAACCTGTTCTTGATTCCCATCGACAGCCACGACGACGAAGGCTGGTACCGCTTGCACCCACTGCTGCGCGAAACCCTGCTGAAGTTGTTCAGCAAGCGCAGCAGCGAGGAGCAGCAGCGCGTGCATTCGCGAGCCTGGCAGTGGTTCCGGGACCGCGGCCAGCTCAGCGATGCGGTGATGCATGCGGTGCAAGGCGGTGAAGCGGTAGCAGCCGCCGAGCTGGTGGAGCAACAGGTGGAGCGCCTGTATGCGCAGGGCGATCTGCGCCTGTTGATCGAGCTGGTGAAACTGCTGCCGATGGAGCAATTACAAGCCAGCATAAACCTGCGCGTACTGCTGGCGCGCATGCAGATCTACACCCGCGAGTTCGCCGCCTGCAGCGACAACATCCGCCGCTTGCAGCACGACATTCCCGAAGGCAACAGCGAGGAGCGTTTTCGCCTGACCATGGTGCGCGCGCTGTTTGCCGTGCAGCGCGATGACACCGATGGCGCGCTGGCCATGGCGCCCGAGCTGCTCGACCCGCCGCCGGGTGCCGATGTGATCATGGTCGGTGGCAGCATCAATATTCTGTCGTGGCTGTATATGCAGCGCGGCGAACACGAGCGCGCGCGGCAGTTGCAGTTCGACCGACCGCCCTTGATGGTCAACGGCATGCCGCTGATTGGCACCACCGGCGGCACCTTGCAGGGGCGTTGCCTGGTCGGCCTGAGCCTGGCCATGGAAGGCCAGATGAGCCAGGCAGAACGCATCTACCGCGAGGTGATTTACGAGGCCGAACGCAGTGGCAAAACCTGCGCCGAGCCGCTGTATTTCGCCAAGGCGCTGCTCGGCGAAGTGCTGTACGAAAACAACGAAGTGGAAGCGGCTTACGAACTGCTGGCGCGCTCAGTGGATATCTTCGAGCGGGTGTCGATTCCCGACTCGGTGCTGCGCGTGCTGGAAGTGTTGGCCAAATGCCAATGGGCACTGGGCAACCACCGCGAAGCCTTCGCCTACCTCGAACGCCTGGAAGAATATGCGCGTAAGCTCGACCTGCCGCGCTTGCAGGCGCACAGCCTGGCGCGGCAGATTTTCTGGCACCTGCAACTGGGTGAACAGGTGGCTGCGGAAACCCAGCTGGCGCGCCTGGATGTGCTTGATGCACGCCACCCCAACAGCGAACGCAGTGCCTTGGGCGATATCCGTATTCTGACCGAACACGCCCACGTGCGCTGGCAAGCCGCCCTGGGCGATGTCCAGGGGGCGCAACTCAGGCTCAACAAGGTGATGGCCCTGTGCGAAAGCGGCGGGCGCAAGCTGGGTATTCCGCGCCTGACTCTGCTCAGCGCGATGTTCGATGCGCAGCGTGGCTTGGTGGATTCCGCCCGGGACAAGGTGCTCGCAGTACTGCGCGTAGGCCATCGCTATGGCCAGGTGCGCAATCTGCTCGATGCCGATCCATCGGCTCTGGCACTCATCAGTGAGATTGCCCTGCGCGAAACCCTCGATCCGGTTCTGGCGTTCTACGTGGAGCGTCTGCAGGCTACGCAACGCAAACCTGAAAGCACACCCGTGCAACCCAGCAAACCGGGCTGGCAATTGGCTCCGGGCATGGAGCCTCTGAGCGAGCGCGAGCTGGAAGTGCTGAGGTTGCTAGCCCAAGCCCTGCCCAACAAGAAGATCGCCCGCGCCCTGGGTCTGTCTCACGAGACGGTCAAATGGCACCTGCGGCACATCTACAGCAAGCTCGGTGTCAGCAGCCGCGATGAAGCAGTGGCACGGCTTCGTGATCTGGAGGCCAATGGCGAAGGCTGAACCCATCGCTAACCCTCATACCCAGCACAGCGCCCTCCTGCCTTTGCCCGCACCTGAACAGCCTCGCCATCCCTGAGCCTGCCTGCTCGTCAGCGCTTACTCCTCTCACGCCTGTCACACCTCAAGCCTCGCCACCCATCACGGGTGGCGTTCGCCTGGGTGGTCGCGGCCTACCGTAGCGCCAGGATCAACGCGGCGCATTACGTGCCACCACGACGCTTTGTAGCCGCCGCACCGATGTGCAGGCCGGTGTACAAGCAGGAGTCTTCCGTGCATATCGAACGTACCGTCTTCCGTGACGACCACGAAATGTTCCGCACCACCGCGCGCCGCTTCTTCGAGCGCGAGTGCGTACCGCGCCAGGCCGACTGGGACCAGGCTGGACAGGTGGACCGCGAGACCTGGCTCAAAGCCGGTCGTGAAGGCTTGCTAGGGATAACCCTGCCGCCCGAGTACGGCGGTGGTGGTGGCGATTTCGGCCACTGCGCCGTGTTCAACGAAGAGTTCGCCCGTGCTGGCGTGAGCGGTGCCTACTTCGGCATGCATTCGGATGTCATCGCGCCCTACATCAATCGCTGTGGCAGCGATGAGCAAAAGCAGAAGTGGCTGCCAGGGGTTTGTTCCGGCGAGATCATCCTCGCCATCGCCATGACCGAGCCGGGCACCGGCTCCGACCTCAAGGCCGTACGCACCACTGCCATCCGCGACGGTGACGAGTATGTGATCAACGGCAGCAAGACCTTCATCAGCAACGGTCTGACCGCCGACCTGGTGATCGTGGTGTGCAAGACCGACCCGGCAGCTGGCGCCAAGGGCATCAGCCTGATCGCCGTGGAAGCCAGCCGCGCCGGTTTCCAGCGCGGCCGCAAGCTGGAGAAAGTCGGCCAACCGGCCGCCGACACCGCCGAGCTGTTCTTCGACAACGTGCGCGTACCGGTCGGCAACCGCCTCGGTGAGGAAGGCCAAGGCTTCGTTTACCTGATGGGCGAACTGCCGCAGGAGCGTTTCTCCATTGCCGTAACCGCCGCCGCCAAGCTGGAGCGCCTGCTCGAGCAGACCACCGAGTACGTCAAGGAACGCAAGGCGTTCAACCAGACCGTGTGGGACTTCCAGAACACCAAATTCAAGCTGGCCGATATCAAGGCTCAGGCCACGGCCGTGCGCCTGATGGTTGATTACTACCTCGGCGAACACATGCGCCGCCGCCTGACCCTCGAAGAAGCGGCCATCGCCAAGCTTTACGCCACCGAAACCCTATGGAAGTGCATCGACGACATGGTCCAGCTGCATGGCGGCTACGGCTACATGCTCGAGTACCCGATCGCCCGCGCGTTCGTCGACATGCGCGTCAACCGCATCTACGGCGGCACCAGTGAAGTCATGCGCGAACTGATCGCACGCAAGCTCTGACCCAAACGAATAAAACCAGGAGAAATGGCATGAGCAACAAAGTATTCGTCGCCGGTGTCGGCATGATCCAGTTCAAGAAGCCGGGCACCAACGAGCCCTATGACGTGATGGGCGAGCAGGCCATCCGCCTGGCCCTGGCCGACGCTGGCCTAGATTTCAGCGACATCCAGCAGGCCTACGCCGGTTACGTGTATGGCGACTCCACCTGCGGCCAGAAAGCCCTGTACCGCGTCGGCATGACCGGTATCCCACTGATCAACGTCAACAACAACTGCGCCACCGGCTCCTCGGCGCTGTTCCTCGCCCGCCAGGCCGTGCAGAGCGGTGCAGTGGACTGCGCCCTGGCCTTCGGTTTCGAGCAGATGAACCCGGGCGCGCTGAAATCCGCCTGGACCGATCGCGCCCCGGCCACCGAGCGCGCGCTGAAACTGACCAACGAGCTGGTTGGCATGCCCGATCTGCCGACCGCCATCCGCCAGTTCGCCGGTGCCGGTTTCGCCCACATGCAGAAGTACGGTACTCAGCTGTCTACCTTCGCCGCCATCCGCGCCAAGGCCAGCCGCCATGCCGCGAACAACCCGCTGGCCGTATTCCGAAATGTGGTCAGCACCGAAGACGTACTCGCCGCGCCGATGCTCTGGGAAGGCGTGCTGACTCGCCTGATGGCCTGCCCGCCGACCTGCGGCGCCGCTGCGGCCCTGGTCGTCTCGGAAGCCTTCGCCAAGAAGCACGGCCTGCGCACCGATGTACTGATCGCCGGCCAGGCGCTGACCACCGACCTGCCCAGCACCTACGACGCCAAGGACATGATCCGCGTAGTCGGCTTCGACATGACCCGCCTAGCCGCTCAGCAAGCCTACGAGCAGGCAGGCATCGGCCCGGAAGATGTCCAGGTGATCGAACTCCACGACTGCTTCGCGCAAAACGAGCTGCTCACCTATGAAGGCCTGGGCCTGTGCGCCGAAGGCGGTGCCGAGCAGTTCGTCCTGGATGGCGACAACACCTACGGAGGCAAGTGGGTGACCAACCCGTCCGGCGGCCTGCTGTCCAAGGGCCACCCGCTGGGCGCCACCGGCCTGGCGCAGTGCTACGAGCTGACCCACCAGCTGCGCGGCAGCGCCGAAGCCCGCCAGGTTGAAGGCGCACGCGTCGGCGTGCAGCACAACCTCGGCCTAGGCGGCGCCTGCGTGGTGACCGTTTACCAGAAGCACTGACAGCCCCGGGAACACCGGTGACGGCCACCGCCGTCGACGCTGTTCCTCGCCTGCAACCCATGGAGTTGTACGACATGATCGACCCCAAACACATCGGCAAGGAGATCGGCTCCTTCACCGTCGCCGCCGAGGCCGGGCAACTGCGCCTGTTCGCCAAGACTGTCGGCGAAACCAACCCGATCTACTTCGACGAAAACGCCGCGCGTGACGCAGGCCATCCTGGCCTGCCGCTGCCACCGACCTTCCTCTTCTCGCTGGAATTCCTCATGCCGTCGCAAGCCTGGCGCGATGAACTAGGCATCGTCCCAGCCCGCGTGCTGCACGGTGAGGAGACCTTCAAGTACCACCGCATGGCCTACGCCGGCGACCAACTGCATTTCGACGTGCGCATCGCTGACATCTACGCCAAGAAAGGCGGCGCCCTGGAGTTCGTGGTGCGCGAGTCGCGTGTGACCAACCAGCGCGGCGAGCACGTGGCGGATCTGCGCACCGTCCTCGTCCATCGCAACGGCTGAACCGGAGAACCCCGATGAGCACAGTTACTTTCGACTCCATCCAGGTCGGCGACCTGCTGCCGCCGCTAGCCCTGGCGCCGATCAATCGCACCACCCTGGGGTTGTTCGCCGGCGCCTCGAACGACCACAACCCACTCCACATCGACATCGACTACGCGCGCAAGGCCGGCATGAACGACGTGTTCGCCCACGGCATGTTGTCGATGGCCTACCTCGGCCGCCTGCTGACCCAGTGGGTCGACCAGCGCCAGCTGCGCGAGTTCGGTGTGCGCTTCGTCGGCATCACCCACCTCGGCCACCAGATCACCTGCACCGGCAAGGTGGTGGAGAAGTTCGCGGCCGACGGTGAACAGCGCATCAAGGTGGAAATCCAGACCGCCAACCAATACGGCGACGTGAAGATACTCGGCGACGCCGTGATCGCCCTCTAACCCCCATTCAGACAGGAGTACATCCCATGGCAAAACTCGACGGCAAAGTAGCACTGGTCACCGGCTCCGGCCGCGGCATCGGTCAACAGATCGCCCTGAAACTGGCCAGCGAAGGCGCGCGTATCGTCATCAATGACCTCGACCTGGAACCGGCCCAGGAAACCGCCGAGCTGATCCGCAAGCTGGGTGGCGAAGCCGCCATCTGCCACGGCAACGTCAGTGCCCCGGACTTCGGCGAACGCTACGTGAAGACCGCGGTGGACAGCTTTGGCGGCATCGACATCATCGTCAACAACGCAGGCTACACCTGGGACGACGTAGTGCAGAAGATGACCGACGAGCAGTGGTACGCCATTCTCGACTGCCACATGACCGCACCGTTCCGCATCCTGCGTGCCGCCTACCCGATCATCAAGGCACAGGCCCAGGCTGAACAGGCCGCCGGCCTCGAAGTGTTCCGCAAGGTGGTCAACATCTCCTCGGTCTCCGCGCTGCGCGGCAACGCCGGGCAGATGAACTACTCCGGCGCCAAGGCCGGTGTACTCGGCATGACCCGTGCCCTGGCCCGCGAGTGGGGCCGTTTCAAGGTCAACGTCAACGCTGTGGCCTTCGGCTTCATCGAGACCCGCATGACCCGTGCCGACGCCCACGCCGGTGCCACCGTGAAGATCGACGGGCGCGACATCCGCGTCGGCATCAACCCCGACGCGGCGAAAAACCACGCTGCGCGCAACCCGCTGGGCCGCGCCGGTACCCCGGAAGAAGCAGCCAACGCCGTGTACCTGTTCTGCTCGCCAGAGTCGAACTACATCACCGCACAAACCATCGCGGTGGCCGGCGACCTGATGTAACCGCTAGCAATCCCCATAGCGGGCCCTCCTTCGCGAAGGCCCGCTTTTTCTTTGTCTACACGAAGCCGAATCCATGAGTGAATACCACGCCCCTCTGCGTGACATGCAGTTCGTCCTCAACGAACTGGAGCATCTGAACCAAGTCAGCACCCTGCCGGGCTGCGAAGAAATAGGCGCAGATCTGGCTGCAGCGATCCTCGACGAGGCTGACAAGTACGCCAGCGGTGTGTTGTCACCACTCAACATCAGCGGCGACCTGCAAGGTGCCCGCTGGAGCGATGGTGCGGTGAGCACTCCGACCGGCTGGAAGCACGCCTATGCCCAGTTCGTCGCAAGCGGCTGGAATGCGCTGTCCTGTACCCCTGAGTTCGGTGGCCAAGGCTTACCGCGACTGATCTCTGCGCTGGTCGAGGAAATGTGGAACGGAGCCAACGTCGCGTTCGGCCTGTGCCCAATGCTGACCCGCGGCGCTATCGAAGCTATCGAATTACGCGGCTCCGACTATTTGAAAGAAACCTACCTGCCGAAGATGGTCAGCGGTGAGTGGACAGGCAGCATGAACCTCACCGAGCCGCAGGCCGGTTCGGATCTCGCAGCCGTGCGCAGCCGCGCCGAGCCACAAGGCGACGGCAGCTACCGTGTCTATGGACAGAAGATATTCATCACCTACGGC
Organism: Aquipseudomonas ullengensis; assembly: GCF_014174475.1. GTDB lineage: Bacteria > Pseudomonadota > Gammaproteobacteria > Pseudomonadales > Pseudomonadaceae > Aquipseudomonas > Aquipseudomonas ullengensis. The sequence goes on along the minus strand of NZ_JACJUD010000007.1, from coordinate 98,237 downwards.
GAGCATGACCTCACCGATAACATCGTCCATCTGGTACTGGCTCGCGTACCGGGAGCACCCGACGGCGTCAAAGGAATCTCGCTGTTCGTCGTGCCGAAATTCCTGGTCAACCCAGACGGCTGCCTCGGCGCACGCAACGACGTGCGCTGCGTGTCGATCGAGCACAAGCTCGGCATCCACGCCAGCCCCACCGCTGTGCTCGCCTTTGGTGACAAAGAGGGGGCGCACGGCTGGCTAGTCGGCGAAGAGAACCGTGGCCTGGAATACATGTTCATCATGATGAATGCCGCACGCTTCTCGGTCGGCATTGAGGGTATCGGCATTGCCGAGCGCGCCTACCAGCGCGCCCTGGCCTATGCCCGCGATCGCGTGCAGGGCAGCGAACTAGGCGCCAAGAGCCGCAACAAGGTGGCGATCATCCGTCACCCTGATGTGAGGCGCATGCTGCTGTCGATGAAGTCGCGCACCGAAGCCATGCGTGCACTGGCCTGCGCAGTGGCCACCGCCATGGACATCGCTCAGCGCCATACCGACGACTCCCAGCGCCAGCACAGTCAGGCCTTCGTTGACCTGATGATCCCGGTGGTCAAGGGCTGGAGCACCGAGAGCGCCATCGACATCGCCTCGCTCGGCGTACAGATCCATGGCGGCATGGGCTTCATCGAGGAAACCGGTGCCGCCCAGCATCTACGCGATGCACGCATCACCACCATCTACGAAGGCACCACCGGCATTCAGGCCGCAGACCTAATCGGCCGCAAGATCGCCCGCGACCAAGGCCAGGCAGCAAGGCACGTCATGGCGCAGATGCGCACCGTGGAAGACTCACTCTTGCGGCGCAACGATGCATCCCTCGCCCCCATCGCCCGCGCACTGGGACAGGGCATCAAAGCGCTGGAACAAGCGATCAGCTACATCGTTGCGCATTACGACACTCAGGTACACCAGGTATCGGCAGGTTCGGTGCCCTTCCTTGAGCTATTCGGTCTCGTCGCCGGCGGCTGGCAGCTGGCCCGCGCAGCACTGGTCGCCCAGCAACAACTGGGCGCCGGCAACACCGAGGTCGCGTTCTATCAAGCCAAGCTGCAAACCGCGCGTTTTTACGCCGAGCACCTGCTGGTACGCGCCGAAGGCCTGGCGCAAACGCTGACCCAAGGGGGGGGCGCGGTACTGGCGATGGACGACGAACACTTCTAGCAGGGCAGACCGAACGATAGCCCGAATGGGCCTACCCGCCTGATTCGGGTGGGTACTGCCGGCAAGGTGAACAGTATTTTATCCGCAGGATAACCAGATGGCGTACGTGAGCCATCAGAGGCCACTGATGTGAAAAGGCAAAAGCAGCAACAGGCACAACCCACCCCGTGGACTGCTTCGGCGATCGCGCCCAGCCCTTGCGGTGCGGGCATGCCGCAAACATTGCGAGCCAGCACACTGGACCGTGAAGCCCGAGCCTTCCTGCGCATGTTCAACCTGGCGGCGCGCTTGCGCCCCTTGGAGAACTACTCACTGCGAGAGATGCGCCAGTCCTGGCGACTAACCGCACTGGCACTGGGCCGCAGGCTTCCCGTCGCCACGGTCACCGAGCTGCAGATCGAAGGTCCTGGCGGGCTGATCGCACTGCGCGTCTTCACGCCCCACAAGACGGCACACTCCCTCCCCGCGTTTCTCTGGTGCTACGGCGGTGGATTCATCGTGGGCGACCTGGACACAGCGGATTCGATTTGCCGCAACATCGCTGTTGCCGCCGGCTGCATCACCATTGCCGTGCGCTACCGGCTGGCACCGGAGCACGACCTGGCGGCCGGGCGTGAGGACTTCCTCAGGGCGCTAGAATGGGTTGCGCAAAACGGCTCGACGCTGGGTATCGACACCTCGCGGCTGGCAATTGGCGGGGACTCCGCAGGCGGCAATATTTCCGCTGCAGTGGCTCAGGAAACCCTGCGGCGTGGAGCGCCGAAGCTGCGCCTGCAGGTACTGGCCTATCCGGCGACCGATCTGCTGCAGGAATTTCCCTCCATGGCGGAAAACGCCGAAGGCTTCCTGATCACTGACCAACTGTTGAGCCAGATCAAGCAGTCTGTGGCCGGTTCGATGGCCACCCTGGATCCTGCAGCACCCTGGTTCTCGCCGCGGCGCAAAACCGACCTAGGCGGCCTGCCGCCGGCGCTGATCGTCAGCACCGGCTACGACCCGATCCGTGACGACGGCCTCGACTATGCCTGCAAGCTGCGCGCGGCCAAGGTTCCGGTGGAGCTGCTGCACTATGCCGGGCAGTTCCATGGATTTCTCAACTTCGACACCCTGATCTGCGCCAGCCGCGACGCGCTGCAGCGCATTGGCACGGCCCTGAACCAGGCCTTTGCTGACGAGCCTGGCCACGACCGGACCATCGAGATCGCCGATGAAATACCCAGGGCGAATCTGGCCGCAGCAGCCGTCGGCGAGCTGGCAACCGCGAGCGTGACCGCCTGGACAGCAACAGCTGGCTGGCGCGATGCCTTGCTGCGCCAGCTGTCGCCCACGCTCGCCTCGGCCTCGCTATGGCTGCTGCGTTATTGCCTGGCGCCGACCAACCTGATTCGCCGCCGTCTCGCTCATCGGCTTGAGCATTTGACTGCGCACCAAACCTATCCAGAGAACCCCTCTGCCAGGAGTTGATCATGGCTTTTTCGTTGCTCCCGGACCCACTGCAACTGTGCCGCGATGCGCTGAACAAGCTCGAAAATGGCATCAACGGGATTGCCACGCGCAAGATGGAATCGAGCGAATTCGCCCAGGCGCTCAACCGTTATTCCAGGATTTCCCTGGGCATGCAGTATGTGGTCGAAAAGTCCCTGGCCTGCTGCTTCGAGCGCCTCGACCTGCCGAGCCGCACGGAAATCAGCACACTCGCTGCCGCCGTACAGCGCGTCGAAGACAAACTCGACCAGTTGCTGCCCGTGGTGTCCCCAGCAGCCCTGGAGCCCAAGCCACCACGCACGCGCCGCCCGCTAGACATCGCGCCAGAGCAGGCCCTGAGCGAAGCCCGTGCCCGGGTCCAAAAGCCAGCGGCCAAGAGCACTGGCCAGGAGCAGTAAGCATGGCCTCCCCACTTGGCAGCAAGCCTGCCGTATCCCTGGCTGGACGTTTGCGCACTGAGGTGCAGCGGCTGATCCAGCGACGCCTCAAGGGGCTCGAGTACCTTGCCTCACCGGGACCTATGGTGGGTATGACGCCCAAGACCCTGCTGCATCGGTGCGGCACCGTGAGCCTGTACCACTACCACGCTACAGCGGACGAGGTGTACCGGGTACCGCTGTTGTTCGTCATGGCACCGACCAACAAGGCCTACATCTTCGATCTGGCAAAGGGACAGAGTCTTATCGAGTTTCTCCTGCATCGGGGGTACGACGTCTATGTGCTGGACTGGAACGCGCCAACCCTCGAAGAACGACACCTGAAGATCGAGAACTACGTGCTCGACTTCATCCCCGATTGCATTCGTCGAGTGCAGGAAGACTCCGGCGTGCAAGACATAACGTTGGTCGGTTACTGCATGGCCGGGGTGCTGGCGACCATCTACGCCGCGCTGCATGCCGAAGGACCATTGAAGAACTTGGTGTGTTTCACCACCCCGATCGACTGGTCACAGTCACCCTGGCAGCGCAGCGGCGCCCAGCAGGATCACTTCGAGGTCGATCGTCTGGTAGACCGGCTGGGCATCATCCCCGCGCGCTTGATCATCCAGGCCTTCGACATGCTCCGCCCGGCTGGGCGCCTCGCTGGACAGATCCGCCTCTGGGACAACATGTGGAACGACGACTACGTCAGAGGCTACCGCATGATGACCGGCTGGGGCGACGAGACCTTGCCGCTGGCGGGCGACTACTTCCGGCAAATCGTCAAGGAGCTGGTCTGGAAGAACGGCCTGAACAACGGCAGCTTGCGCATCGGTGGGCGCACGGTCGACCTGCAGGAGATCACAGTCCCGTTACTGCATGTGCTGGCGCAGTACGACACGCTGGTACCGCCAGCGTCTGCGCAGCCACTGCTGGCCAAGGTTGGTTCGCACGACAAGGAGGAACTGATATTGCCAGGCGGGCACGTGAGCCTGGTGGCGGGCCCTGCGGCCGTCAAACGAATGTGGCCGGCGCTTGATCAATGGTTGGGCAGGAGATCGCTATGAAAAAATCTACTGTACGCACGTATCCGCATACCCTGGCGCTGAACGACGCGAAGGTCGAAGTACGCCTGATGACGGCGGACGATGGGCCAGCGCTCAGCATTTTCATCAATACCTTACCCTCCCACGACTTACTCTTCGTGCGGCGCAACATCAGCCACTCTAAGGTTCAAGCCGCATGGCTAAGTGCGCTCGGCGAGCGGGTCACCAGCCTGGTGGCCTATGCCGATGGGCAGATCGTCGGCTGCACGGCGATCGTCACCGACACCCTCTCCTGGTCGCCTCATGTCGGTGATCTGCGTGTGCTAGTGAAGCCCGCGTGGCGCGGCTGCGGTCTGGGCCGCCTGCTGACCCAAGAGTGCTTCAACCTTGCCTTAGGTCTGCGCCTGGAAAAGCTGACGGTGCAGATGACGGTCGACCAGAGCGCCGCGATCGCGATCTTCGAGGAGCTGGGTTTCCGTGCCGAATCGGTGCTGCGTAACCACCTCAAGGACTACGACGGCAAGCGCCATGACCTCGCCCTGCTGAGCCTCGAAGTGGCCGAGTTGCCGATGCGCTCGTACGCGCGAGGGATGTCCACGGCGTTACACGAATAAACCGCACGAAACCCGCACGGGTTGGCCAAGGCTCTTGCCTGCTGGCCGCGATCCATCGACGTATTTATCACCATAACAACAATATTCCGGAGCTTGTATGAAACCCTTTTCCCTCTTGCCTCTGCTGGCCTTTCTCAGCACCGCCAGCCTGAGCCCAGCACTGCTGGCCAGCCAACCGGCCAGCAGCATCACCGCGGCGAAGAATGCCGAAGTACTGAAGGTGCTGCCTTTCACCGATCGCGCCGACTACGAGTCGGCCAGCCGTGGCCTGATCGCGCCCTTCAGCGGACAGATCAAGAACGCCGACGGCCAGGTGGTATGGGATATGGACGCCTATAAATTCCTCGACGCCGATCTGGCTCCGGAAACCGTCAACCCCAGCCTGTGGCGTTTGGCCCAGTTGAACAAAAATGCAGGGCTCTTTCAGGTAGCAGACAACATCTACCAGTTGCGCGGCATGGATGTGTCGAACATGACCGTCATCGAAGGTGATGACGGCCTGTTTATCATCGACCCGCTGACCTACAGCGAAACCGCCAAGGCCGCGCTGGAGCTGTACTACCAGCACCGCCCGAAGAAACCGGTGCTGGCTGTGGCCTACAGCCATAGCCATGCCGATCATTTCGGCGGCGTACGCGGGGTGGTCGACGAGGCCGACGTCAAGGCCGGCAAGGTGAAGATCTTTGCCCCATCGGGCTTCATGGAACACGTGGTCGCCGAGAACGTGTTCGCGGGCAGCGCCATGAGCCGCCGCGCACAGTTCCAGTTCGGCTCGTTGCTGCCGCGCGGCGAACAAGGGCAGGTCGACACCGGCATGGGCAAGACCATCGCTGTCAACGGCGGGGTCAGCGTGATCGCGCCGACCGACCTGATCAGCAATCCCTACGAGACCCACACGGTTTCCGGCATCGAGATCGAGTTCCAACTCACCCCGGGCACCGAGGCGCCCTCGGAGATGAACTTCTACCTGCCCAAGCAACATGCACTGTGCATGTCAGAAAACACCACGCAGATGATGCACAACGTGCTCACTCCGCGCGGCGCCCTGGTGCGCGACGCCAAAGCCTGGGCCGAGTTCATCGACGAAAGTCTGGAGCGCTACGGCAACAAGACCGACGTGATGTTCATCTCGCACAACTGGCCGATCTGGGGCGGCGAGCGCATCCGTACGTTCCTGGCAGACCAACGCGACATGTACGCCTTCCTCAATGACCGCACACTGAATCTGATCAACAAAGGCCTGACGCCTACCGAGATCGCCGAAAAAATGGACAAACTGCCCGGTGATCTGGAGAAGAAGTGGTACACCCGCAGCTACTACGGCTCGCTCAGCCACAACTCGCGCGCCGTGTACCAACGTTACCTGGGCTACTACGATGGCAACCCGGCCAACCTTGACCCGCTCACCCCGGTGGATGCCGGCAAGCATTACGTGCAAGCCATGGGGGGGACGGAGGCAGTGCTCAAACAGATGCGTACAGCCATCGACCAAGGTGACTACCGCTGGGCTACCACCCTCGGCAACAATCTGGTCTTCGCCGACCCGGGCAACCAGGCAGCCAAAGCGCTGCAAGCAGACGCTCTGGAGCAACTCGGCTATCAGAGCGAAAACGCCCTTTGGCGCAACATCTACCTGACCGGGGCGATGGAACTGCGCAATGGCGTACCGGCCTATAATGGCGGCGCAGCACGCTCCGATCTGGGGCGCTCGATGACCGCCAGCCAGTTCTTCGACTATCTCGCCGTGCGTCTGGACAGCGACAAGGCCCAGGGCCACGACATGGTCCTCAACTGGGTGTTCGAGGATATCGGGCAATCCTTCGTACTGACTCTACGCAACGGCGTGCTGACCCACCGCAACGACAAGCAGAGCGCGCAGGCCGTCATCACAGTCAAGCTGGACAAGGCCACCTTGGACCAGATCAGCATGCGCCGGCTTGACTTCCCCACGGCGGTCAAGCGGGGTGACATCAAACTCGAAGGCGACGGCAAGCGACTCGGCCAGTTCCTCTCGATGCTCGACACCTTCACCCAGCAATTCAACATCGTCACCCCCTGATAGCACTACCACCCCTACTCAGCCGTCAGCCCCTGACGGCCGAGTAGTGACCTGCTGCAACCTACTCACAAGGCTTGCAACACTGGTACGGATGCCAAGTACAGGACAGAGATCTCATGAGTACCAATCTGACTGAACAATGCATTCGCCTGGCCGCAACCCGGTTGATATCGCGTATAGGCTACGAGTCGATGAGCCTGCGTCAGCTAACCAGCGAAGCCGGCATCAATTCATCGACCCTTTATCTCTACTACAAGGGCAAAAGGGAACTGCTGCTGACACTGGTGCTGGAGTATTTCCAGGAGCTGTCGTTGGCCTGGAACGATTGCCGCCCGCGGCGCGCTCGAGCCGAAACACAGCTGCGCGCCTTTATCGCTTTTCACCTCCGCCATCATTTGCTGCGCAGGGAACAGGCCGTGCTTGGCAACATGGAGCTCAGAAGCCTTGAGACCAGTGAACTGATGATGGTCAAGCAAGCCCGCCGAGCCTACCTGAGCAAGCTGCAGGAGATCCTAGAGCAAGGATGCGCCGAGGGTTCGTTGCACTGTGACGAACCGAAACTGCTGGCGCGCATCATCTGCAGCATGCTCACCAACACCAGCACCTGGTATCAGGCAGAAGGCCGCCTGTGTGTCGATGAGATGATCAGCCATTACACCGGACTGATCATGCGCATGCTCAACGGCGATCCGCCCCGGCGCATTCCCCCTGTTTCCCGCAAACGCCAATCCCAGGAGCAGCGTTGAGTACTCTGATTACCTACCGCCGCGAAATCGGCCAAGACTTTGGCTTCACTCAATTTGAATCGGCCGCCGCCACACAGGTGTACGCGGCCTGCTCTCGAGAGGCGCAGCGCCTGGTTCTGGAGGGTGCCACACCGGCTCGGGTCGATAATATATTCCGAGCCTTGGGTATGCACACCGGCATCCTGGCCATGCTGGACAGGATCGGATTGGATATGCGCTGGCCGGCATACGCAGCCTGCCACGCTCGCATTGTCCAAGATCCCAGCTACTGGCGGCTGGCCGATGAGCTGGAAGCCATGGGATACCTCGGCTGCAAGAACGGACGCGGCTTCTACAGGTACCAAGACCGCGAGCGTCTGGAAGATTATGAAGTCGTGGCCATCGCAGAACTGCTGGCCGCCGAGCTACAAATTTTCCGACGGCCGATCAGCGAGCGAGAAATATATGATCGCGCCCTGTTCACGCTGCTCAATGTAGGTATCCATTTGCTCGACGAAGGAACGCAGCAGGAAGCGAGTTCTCTCACCTCAACCTGGCTCTCGACCGGCAACGCCCTCACTCATCCGGCTGAACATTCGGGTCTCAATGCCATTCTCGACGGCCTCCAGCGCTACCGCAAAAGGCTCGGTGAGTACGGTGATACCTGGTTCCGTCCGGCACCGCTGCTCGAGCATTTGGCAGCAAGCCACAACCAAAGTGATGCCAAATAAGCAACGCTCGGCTGCGCTCCCCCGTGGCCGAAATCGAACGCACCGAAATAGCGGGACACTCATCTCCAGCCGCTGTTGCTACGCCTGCAGGCACTGGTTTCGAGACCTTTCGTGGAGCCGCCGAACTGCTCTGACGGAAGTATCCAGCAGGGGCCAATCCATATCCGAAGCCCTGGCTAATTAACTAGCAAGAACACCGCCCCGTGGCATAGGCAACGCATGCACACCACTGTTTCAGAAAGCCCACGCAGAGAGTTTCCTCTGTTGTTACCTCTAGCCATGCTCAGTGAGCTTGCTTCGATCTTAACTGGCTCGCATGAACTGGGGATCGGCGCGGCGGTGCTCTTCGGCATGTTCTTTCTCAGCCACTGGCGCTCGCTTATGCCTTATCCGCGCAGGTTGGGTTGGATTACCTTGATGTTGCTGGCGTACTGGATCGCAGAAGGTAAGGCATCCGTGGCCAGCGCAGGCCACCTGGCTTCGGCCGCAGCCTACTATGCGAGCTTTATCGCCTCGCTGAGCCTGATGCAGTGCCTGGTCAGACGCCAACTGCAGCTCGCTGACCTGCACCGTCTATTGCTTGCCGGCTGGTCTGGCATCAGGTACCCACGCTATGTACTGAGCAGCCTTGCGATTGGGTCGATACTCAGCTTTGGCGTACTCAATCTTCTCTGCGGCAGTCTGAACCGCCACATCGAAGCCCTTGATGTCGACGACCGTACTGCCAGTGAAGGTCGCCGCGGGGTCCTGGTAGCAGTCCTGCGAGGCTTCGCCCTAGTTCCACTGCTGGCACCAACAAGTGTTGCGGTAGCAATTCTGACTCGTGAATTGCATGGGCTCAGCTGGTTCGCAATCCTGCCATACGGTGGGGTTGCTGCGACTCTGTTGCTGCTCGTTGGCTGGTATCAGGATAACCGACGTCTAAAAGACCTTAATCAGCATGAGCAGATCCCTAGAATTCCAGGACTGGGACAGCTGGTTGGTGTCGGCCTTCTGGGAATAGGCGGTATGGCCCTACTGGCGTGCCTGACGCACCTGACCTCCACCCAAGCCGCCATGCTGCTGGTGCCCTGCGGAATCTGCATCTACCTGTTATCGGTCAATGGCTCGCCAATGGCTGTAGCCCGTGAAATGACCGAGACCCTTGCCAGTGTACGCAACGAGACTTTCATCTTTGCCTGCTCGGGTTTGCTCGGTGGCCTGGTTAGCCAACTGGTATCACTGGACGGCATAGCAAGCCTGCTTGCAGGATTGCCTGGCGGGCTCTTCTTGGTCGAGATCACCGGACTACTGGGCATAATCCTGTTGTCGCTTCTCGGAGTGGCCCCGATCATCTCGCTCAGTTTGATCAGCGGTCTGTTAGTACAACTGGCAGAACAAGGTTTACCCGTACTAGGCCCGGCAATCGCCCTGATCTGCGGCTTCTCCCTTGCCATGCTCCTTTCCCCTTTCGGCCCTTCCGCATTACTACTGGCTCGCTACGCTAACGTATCCGCAGCACAGGTCGCGTTTTTCTGGAACGGGCGCTTTGCCCTCTGCGCACTGATACCACTACTGCCACTGGTGTTGATGGTCTGAGCCGGCTGAGTTGCCAACGGGCGCCGCTTGGCAAGCATGAGTCCACCCCTTTATTTGTAGACTCTCAGCGACTGCTCCTGGCCGACTCCTGCCGATCAGATCGATAGAGAAATGCAGGACCCGCTAGCCCTCTTCCCCCCCCAGTTGAAGGCCGAATTCTTCGGTGGGGCAAAAAGTGGGGTAAAAATTGAGTGCAGTGAAAAATACCCGCCCATAAAAAAATCCAGTCACCGATAAGTGACTGGATTTTATAGGGTTTTTTGGTCGGGACGGAGTGATTCGAACACTCGACCCCTTGCACCCCATGCAAGTGCGCTACCGGGCTGCGCTACGCCCCGACTTTTACAGCACGCTCCCGAGTTACTGAAAGCGCGAGAACTATACAATAAGCTTCTGAATTGTGGAAGTTTTTTTGCCCGAGTACTACTTGCGTAGCACGTGCAGAACATCTTCCAACTCGGCAATCATCTGCCGAATGAGCTGCTTGTATTGAGTTGTATCATCTTTTGCCTCATCACCAGACAAGCGCTGACGCGCACCACCGATAGTGAAACCCTGATCGTACAAAAGCGCACGAATCTGACGGATCATCAACACATCTTGGCGCTGATAGTAGCGACGATTACCCCGCCGCTTTACTGGATTGAGCTGGGGAAATTCCTGCTCCCAATAACGCAGAACATGGGGCTTGACGGCACAGAGGTCACTGACTTCACCAATGGTGAAATAGCGCTTGCCAGGTATAGGCGGTAGCTCGTCGTTATGACTTGGTTCCAGCATATGCCTCTACTCTGGCCTTCAATTTCTGGCCCGGACGAAAGGTGACAACACGGCGAGCCGTGATTGGGATTTCTTCGCCTGTCTTTGGATTACGGCCAGGTCGCTGGCGCTTATCGCGCAGGTCAAAGTTGCCGAAACCGGACAATTTGACCTGCTCGTTATCCTCCAACGCGTGGCGAATTTCCTCAAAAAACAGCTCCACCAGTTCCTTGGCTTCCCGTTTATTCAGGCCTAGCTCTTCATACAGACGTTCCGCCATCTCAGCTTTCGTCAGAGCCCCCATACGCTACTTCCTTAACGTGGCGTTGAACCTTTCTTCCAGCGAGGTGAGGATATTTTGCGTTGTGGTATTCACCTCATCGTCATTAAGAGTGCGCGATGGATGCTGCCAGGTCAAGCCGACGGCCAGGCTTTTTCTATGCGGATCAATACCTTTACCGTGATACACGTCAAACAGCCTGAGATCCGTCAGCCACTCGCCTGCCGCTTCGCGGATGCAAGCCAAAACAGATTCGGCTGGTAGTTCGCGATCGGCCAGTAACGCGAGGTCACGACGCACCTCAGGGAAACGCGACAATTCGCTGAACTTCGGCATACGCCCTTGAGCGACTTCGGCCAGTACCAGCTCAAACAGGTAGACAGGCTGATCCACACCCAATGTCTTGGCCAGCTCCGGATGCAGTGCACCAATAAAACCAACCAGGCGACCTTCACGCTCGATACGCGCGGTCTGCCCCGGATGCAGAGCGGCATGTTCGCCAGAAGCGAAGCTGAACTCCAGCGAAGAACCTGCGGAACCGAGCAGCGCCTCGACATCAGCCTTCAGGTCATAGAAGTCGACGTCATCACGACCATGCGCCCAACCTTCCGGCAAACGGCTACCAGTGAGCACGCCAGCCAACATGGCCTCTTGCTTCAGCCCTTCAAGCTGACCGACAAAGCGCAAACCGCTTTCGAACAGGCGCACGCGTGATTGTTGACGATTGAGGTTGTGCTGCAGCGCCTTGACCAGACCCGGCCACAGCGAAGAACGCATGGCGGCCATATCCGCGGAAATCGGGTTGGCCAGTTGCAGCGGCTCGACACCTGGATTGAACAGGGCAAACAGCTTGGGATCGATGAAGCTGTAGGTGATCGCTTCCTGATAGCCGCGCGCAACCAGCAGGCGACGCAGGGCCGCCAGCTCGGCACGTGCCTCGCTCTTGGCCTGTGGCGCCAGACGCGCTTGGGGGTAGCGCACCGGCAAGCGGTTGTAGCCATACAGGCGACCCAACTCCTCGATCAGGTCCACTTCCAGGCTGATATCGAAGCGATGGCTCGGTAAACCGACCTGCCAGACGCCTGCGCCTTGCGCAGATACGCTCAGCCCCAATGCAGTGAGCAGACGCTCAACTTCCGCGGCATCCATCTGCATGCCCAGCATCTGGTCGATGCGCTCGGCACGCAAGGTGATCGGCGCGATCTGTGGTAGATCGGCCTGGCTCATGGCTTCGATGATCGGGCCTGCTTCGCCGCCGACGATCTCGAGCAGCAGTGCAGTGGCACGCTCGATTGCCTGGCGCGCCAGCTGCGAATCCACACCACGCTCGAAGCGGTGCGAGGAGTCGGTGTGCAGGCCATAGGAGCGGGCCTTGCCGGCGAGGGCGATGGTGTCGAAGAATGCGCTTTCGAGGAACAGGTCGCGGGTCTTGGCACTCACACCGCTATGCTCGCCACCCATCACGCCGGCGATAGCCAGGGCGCGCTGGTGGTCGGCGATCACCAGGGTGTCGCTGCGCAGGCTGACTTCCTGACCATCCAGCAACACCAGCTTCTCGCCCTCTTCCGCCATGCGCACGCGAATGCCACCGTTGATCTCGGCGAGATCGAAGGCGTGCATCGGCTGGCCGAGCTCGAGCATCACGTAGTTGGTGATGTCCACTGCCGCATCGATGCTACGGATATCGGAACGGCGCAGGCGCTCGACCATCCACAGCGGAGTCGGTTTGGACAGGTCGACATTGCGAATGACGCGACCCAGGTAGCGCGGACAGGCCTTGGGCGCCAGCACCTCAACCGGACGCACTTCATCATGCACCGGAGCGATAGGAGCGATGACCACCGGAGCGACCGGAGCGGCGTAGATGGCACCGACTTCGCGGGCCAGGCCGGCCAGGGACAGGCAGTCGCCACGGTTGGGCGTCAGACCCAGCTCGATGCTGGCGTCATCCAGACCAAGATAGTCGCGGATATTGCCGCCCACTGGGGCATCGGCCGCCAGCTCCATCAGGCCGCTATTGTCGTCGCTGATCTGCAGCTCGGAAGCCGAGCAGAGCATGCCGTTAGACTCGACGCCGCGCAGCTTGGCCTTCTTGATCTTGAAGTCGCCCGGCAGTTCGGCGCCGATCATGGCGAACGGAATCTTGATGCCGGGGCGCGCATTCGGCGCACCGCAGACCACCTGGAAGCTCTCGCTGCCGTTGCTGACCTGGCACACGCGCAGCTTGTCGGCGTCCGGGTGCTGCTCGGTGCTGAGGATCTCGCCGATCACGATGCCGCTGAACTCGCCGGCAGCCGGGGTAACGCTGTCTACTTCAAGGCCGACCATGGACAGGCGAGCCACCAGCTCGTCGCGCGAGACCGCCGGGTTGACCCAGCTGCGCAGCCACTGTTCACTGAATTTCATACTGTCTGTTCTCCTGAACGCATTCGATACGGGTCATGTGGCCTAGCGGAATTGCGCCAGGAACCGCAGGTCGTTATCGAAGAACAGGCGCAAGTCATTGACGCCATAACGCAGCATGGCCAGGCGCTCGACGCCCATGCCGAAGGCGAAGCCCTGATACTTCTCGGGATCAATACCGGACATACGCAGCACGTTCGGGTGCACCATGCCGCAACCCATGACTTCCAGCCAACCGGTCTGCTTGCACACGCGGCAACCGTTGCCACTGCACATCACGCACTGCATGTCGACTTCCGCCGACGGCTCGGTGAACGGGAAGAACGATGGACGGAAGCGCACACCCAGCGGCTTCTCGAAGAACACCCGGAGGAACTCCTCGATGGTCCCTTTGAGGTCGGCAAAGCTGATGCCCTCGTCGATCAGCAGGCCTTCGACCTGGTGGAACATCGGCGAGTGGGTGATATCGGAGTCGCAGCGATAGACACGGCCGGGGCAGACGATGCGGATAGGCGGCTGCTGCGATTCCATGGTGCGCACCTGTACCGGTGAGGTATGGGTGCGCAGCAACATGTTCGCGTTGAAATAGAAGGTGTCATGCATCGCCCGAGCCGGATGGTGGCCGGGAATATTGAGCGCCTCGAAGTTGTGGTAGTCGTCTTCGACCTCCGGCCCCTCGGCCACGTTGTAGCCGATATGGGTGAAGAACTGTTCGACACGCTCCAGCGTGCGAGTCACCGGGTGCAGGCCACCAGAGGCCTGGCCGCGGCCCGGCAGGGTTACGTCAATCTTCTCGGCGGCAAGTTTGGCGCTCAGCGCAACCTGCTCAAGGGAGTCCTTACGAGTATTCAAGGCTTCCTGCACGCGCTCCTTGGCGACGTTGATCAGGGCGCCGACTTTCGGACGCTCTTCGGCCGGCAGATCGCCCAAGGTTTTCATCACCTGGGTCAGTTCGCCTTTCTTGCCGAGATAGTGAACCCGGAGCTGCTCCAAGGCATTGACGTCTTCAGTTTGTTGCACGGCCTCAAGCGCTTGCGAGACCAATGCATCCAGGTTTTCCATGTACGGACTCCAGATACAAAATAGGGGAAGAGCTTGAAGGCTCTTCCCCTATTGGTGACGTTGCCACCGGGCGAGCCCGGTGATTGTCGGGGACTTAAGCCAGAACGGCCTTAGCTTTCTCGACAATCGCAGCAAACGCCGCTTTTTCGTTCACTGCCAGATCGGCCAGAACTTTGCGATCGATTTCGATGGCTGCTTTTTTCAGACCAGCGATGAAACGGCTGTAGGACAGACCGTTAACACGAGCGCCAGCGTTGATACGAGCGATCCACAGAGCACGGAACTGACGCTTCCGCTGACGGCGGTCACGGTAGGCGTATTGGCCTGCCTTGATCACAGCCTGCTTGGCAACACGGAACACGCGCGAACGAGCGCCGTAGTAGCCTTTAGCGAGTTTCAGAATTTTTTTGTGACGAGCACGAGCGATAACGCCACGCTTAACACGAGCCATGAGTAATTTCCTCTATCTTGACCGATTAACGAACGCGCAGCATGCGCGCCACTTTAGCTACGTCCGACGGGTGCACCATGGTGCTACCGCGCAGGTGACGCTTACGCTTAGTGGACATCTTGGTCAGGATGTGGCTCTTAAAAGCGTGCTTGTGCTTGAAGCCGGTAGCGGTTTTGAGAAAACGCTTCGCGGCACCACTCTTGGTTTTCATTTTTGGCATGTTTTGTACTCCGCATTCATTAACTACTGATAACCATCAGGCCTGCCAGTGCCCGGGAGATTATTTACGCTTTTTGGGAGCGATGACCATCATCAGCTGGCGTCCTTCCAGCTTAGGATGCTGTTCAACGGTGCCGAGTTCGGCGAGGTCAGCTTCAACCCGCTTCAACAGCTCCATGCCCAGTTCCTGGTGGGCCATCTCACGACCGCGGAATCTCAGAGATACCTTGGCCTTGTCCCCATCTTCTAGGAAACGTACCAGGTTGCGTAGCTTTACCTGGTAATCCCCATCTTCCGTCCCTGGACGAAACTTGATTTCTTTAATCTGCTGCTGGTGCTGGTTTTTCTTAGCAATAGCGGCTTGTTTCTTCTTTTCGAACAGGTGCTTGCCGTAGTCCATGATGCGGCAAACGGGTGGAAGCGCATCGGCGGAGATTTCCACCAGATCGAGCTTGGCCTCTTCAGCCACTCGCATCGCTTCATCAATCGAGACAACGCCAATCTGCTCGCCGTCAGCGCCAATCAGGCGCACTTCACGAGCGGTGATGTTCTCGTTGATCGGTGCCTTAGGTACGGCCCGCTTATCCTGTCTCATTTCACGCTTAATAATGATTACTCCGAATCTTGGCGACCACGCCGGGAAACCGCTTGCTTGAGCTGCTCAGCAAATTGCTCGAGGGGCATGGAGCCCAAATCGACGCCTTCGCGAGTGCGCACAGCAACGGATCGTGTCTCAACCTCCCGATCTCCAATAACCAAGAGATAGGGAACCTTGAGCAAAGTATGCTCGCGGATTTTAAAGCCGATCTTCTCGTTTCTCAAGTCAGACTTGGCACGGAACCCGCTTTGACCGAGAGATTTCTCGACCTCAAGGGCAAAATCGGCCTGTTTATCCGTGATGTTCATCACCACGGCTTGAGTCGGTGCGAGCCAGGCCGGGAAGGCACCGGCATAGTGCTCGATCAGCATACCGACGAAGCGCTCGAAGGAACCAAGGATCGCGCGATGCAGCATCACCGGGCGCTTACGGTTGTTATCTTCGGCGATATAGCTGGCATCCAGGCGCTCCGGGAGGTTCGGATCGTACTGCAGGGTGCCGCATTGCCAGTTACGCCCCAGGCAATCCTTGAGGGTAAATTCGATCTTCGGACCGTAGAAAGCACCCTCGCCCGGCTGGTATTCCCAGGCCAGACCCGACTCATTCAGGGCGTCAGCCAATGCACCCTCAGCGCGATCCCACAGCTCGTCGGAACCAACACGCTTAACCGGACGAGTGGATAGTTTCATCGAGATATCGGAAAAACCGAAGTCCGCATACACCTGCAGTGTCAGCTTGATGAAGTCGGCCGCCTCTTTCTTCACCTGATCTTCGGTGCAGAAAATGTGCGCATCGTCCTGGGTGAAGCCACGCACACGCATGATGCCGTGCAGCGCGCCGGAAGGCTCGTTGCGGTGGCAGGCACCGAACTCAGCCATGCGCAGCGGTAGGTCACGATAGGACTTCAGGCCCTGATTGAAGATCTGCACGTGGCACGGGCAGTTCATCGGCTTCACCGCGTAGTCGCGGTTTTCCGAGTTGGTGGTGAACATGTTCTCGGCGTAGTTCGACCAGTGACCCGAGCGCTCCCAGAGGATGCGGTCGACCACCTGCGGCGTGCGCACCTCGACGTAGCCGTGCTCTCGCTGCACCTGGCGCATGTACTGCTCAAGCACCTGATAAAGGGTCCAGCCATTCGGATGCCAGAACACCATGCCCGGCGCTTCTTCCTGCAGGTGAAACAGGTCCAGCTGCTTGCCTATGCGACGGTGATCGCGCTTCTCGGCTTCCTCGATACGCTGGATATAGGCTGCCAGCTGCTTCTTGTCAGCCCAGGCTGTGCCGTAGATGCGCTGCAGCTGCTCGTTTTTCGAGTCGCCGCGCCAGTAGGCACCGGAAATACGGGTCAGCTTGAATGCCTTGAGAAAGCGAGTGTTCGGCACGTGCGGGCCACGGCACATGTCGACGTATTCTTCGTGGTAGTACAGACCCATGGCCTGCTCATCCGACATGTCGTCAATCAGGCGCAACTTGTACTCTTCGCCACGAGCCTTGAATACGTCAATGACCTCGGCACGCGGAGTCATCTTCTTGATTACGTCGTAGTCATGGTCGATCAGCTCGGCCATGCGCTTTTCGATCGCCGCCATGTCTTCCGGGGTAAAAGGCCGGCCGATAGCGATGTCGTAATAGAAGCCTTCCTCAATGACCGGACCGATCACCATCTTGGCGTCCGGGTACAACTGCTTGACCGCATGACCAATCAGATGCGCACAGGAGTGGCGGATAATTTCCAGCCCTTCCTGGTCTTTCGGCGTAATGATCTGCAGGGTTGCGTCGTGCTCGATCAAGTCGCAGGCATCCACCTGCTTGCCGTCGACCTTGCCAGCCAGCGTGGCTTTGGCCAGACCAGCACCGATGGACTGAGCCACCTCAAGCACGGAAACGGGACGATCGAACGAACGCTGACTACCGTCGGGAAGAGTAATGATGGGCATGGCGCCTCCTCTCCTAGTGGTGACCCCTACCAAAGGTCACGTGGGTTGGGATGAGCCAGGAAGCGATCCGGCGGTTTCCCTGCCGAACGATGGCAGGAGCCTTGCGGCCAACTAGCAGCGGACCAGAGTCACTGGAGGTAAAGAAGATCGGATGCTTCCAGAAAGCCACAAACCTGACAAGCAGCCAATAAAAAAGGGGTCGTATAAACGACCCCTTTTTAATTTGGTAGGCACAATTGGACTCGAACCAACGACCCCCACCATGTCAAGGTGGTGCTCTAACCAACTGAGCTATGTGCCTGCAATGGCCGCGCATTTTACGGATGGAGCCACCACTGTCAACACCTTTCTAGCTAAGTAGCTGAAAAAGTGGATTTTTTACTAAATGCACAGCGCGTTAAAAATTTTGCACAGAGGCTAGCCGGGCATTTTCAAGTCGAGTAGCATCGCCCTATTCGTAAAAAATAAAGAACAAAGGTTCCAATATGACGCACACCCCCTACCCTCAGTCCTACTACGCTGCCTCTGCCAACGCGGTGCCGCCACGCCCTGAACTGCAAGGCGAGACGGAAACTGACGTCTGCGTCATCGGCGCAGGCTACACCGGTCTCTCGACCGCCCTGTTCCTGCTCGAGAACGGCTTCAAGGTCACCGTACTGGAGGCCGCCAAGGTCGGCTTCGGTGCATCTGGGCGTAACGGCGGGCAGATCGTCAACAGCTATAGCCGCGACATCGACGTGATCGAACGCACCGTCGGACCCAAGCAAGCGCAGCTGCTCGGGCAGATGGCGTTCGAAGGCGGCCGCATCATTCGTGAGCGCATCGCCAAGTACAACATCCAGTGCGACCTGAAGGATGGCGGTGTATTTGCCGCCAACACCGCCAAGCATATGAAGCACCTGGAATCGCAGAAGAAGCTGTGGGAGCGCTACGGCCATACCCAACTGGAACTGATGGATGCCAAACGCATTCGTGAAGTAGTGGCAACCGACAACTATGTAGGCGGCATGCTCGACATGAGCGGCGGCCATATCCACCCGCTCAACCTGGCACTCGGCGAAGCGGCTGCAGTGGAGTCTCTGGGCGGCGTGATCCACGAGCAAAGCCCGGCCATTCGCGTCGAGCGCGGCGCCAACCCGGTCGTGCACACCCCCAATGGCCGCGTTAAGGCCAAGTTCGTGGTCGTAGCCGGTAACGCCTACCTGGGCAACCTGCTGCCAGAATTGGCCGCCAAGTCCATGCCATGCGGCACCCAGGTGATCACCACCGAGCCGCTGTCCGACGACGTAGCCAAGAGCCTACTGCCACAGGACTACTGCGTCGAAGACTGCAATTACCTGCTCGACTACTACCGCCTGACCAGCGACAAGCGCCTGATCTTCGGCGGTGGCGTGGTTTACGGCGCGCGTGATCCGGCCAACATTGAAGCGATCATCCGCCCGAAGATGCTCAAGACCTTCCCGCAACTGAAAGACGTGAAGATCGACTTCGCCTGGACCGGCAACTTCCTGCTGACCCTGTCGCGCCTGCCGCAAGTCGGCCGCATTGGCGACAATATCTACTACTCCCAGGGCTGCAGCGGCCACGGCGTGACCTACACCCACCTGGCAGGCAAAGTCCTGGCTGAGGCCCTGCGCGGCCAGGCTGAGCGCTTCGATGCGTTCGCCGATCTGCCGCACTACCCGTTCCCGGGTGGCCGCCTGTTCCAGGTGCCGTTCAGCGCTCTCGGCGCCTGGTACTACAGCCTGCGCGACAAGCTGGGCGTCTAAGTTCCGCTCAAAAAAACGGCGCCTCAGGGCGCCGTTTTTGTTTGCTTCGTGATCAGCTCGCGGTGGTCACGTACTTCGCCAGGCGCTGATCCTGGCTCATCACATCCAGGGTTGCTGCCAGCACTTGTTCACTGTTGGCATCGGCACTGGAGAAGATGCTCGAGAAATGCTCATGGGTGACCGCTGCAAAATGCTGCCGATCGTCACCGCTGACACCCAGCAGCGTGGCGTAGGCGTCCAGCGCCTCGCCCTGCCCCTTCGCCATGTCTTCGGCAATGCTATCGAGCATGCCATTCATGGCCAGCAGCGAGCGGCCACCGTAGCCGAGTTTGACGCTGGAGTCGCAACCGTTGGTGCCCGAGGTAAGGCCGAAGGTGGCGTTGCCCGAGGTGCCGTTGGTAGTGGTCGCCAGCAGGTGCGGCACCAGGCCACGCTGACCGTCGAACAACATGTTGCCCCAGCCGCAACCACCACCACCCGCCTGGTCGGCCTGAGCGATACCAGTCGCCAGCAATGGCAGGGAGGACAGCAGGGAGATCATGATGACTTTACGCATATGTATTACTCCTGAAGGATTTCCTTTTAGCGGATCGACACCAATACAGCGGAACAGCAGAAAGTCGCACTCGCCCTCGAAGGCGGACCGAAGAACCTTCCAAGCACGCCGAAGGAACGAACAAGAAAAGGTATAGCCAGAAAATTGCTATCGCGCCCGCCAATCTATGCATTGAGCCGGCATACCGTAGCAACTGGTAGACTGTGCCCTGCCGCGCCGGTCAGGCGCCACCCTCTTTACCTGCCGAATCTGCACTGATGTCGATAGCCGCCAAACCCCTGTCCCGCCGCTTTTCCGTCGCTCCCATGATGGATTGGACGGACCGCCATTGCCGTTACTTTCTCCGCCAGCTGTCCAGCCAGGCACTGCTGTATACCGAGATGGTCACCACCGGCGCATTGCTGCACAACGATGCGGCGCGCTTCCTGCGTTACGACTCGAGCGAACACCCGCTGGCCCTGCAGCTGGGGGGCAGCAACCCCGGCGAGCTGGCAGCTTGCGCGAAGATGGCCGAGGCGCATGGCTACGACGAGGTCAATCTGAACGTCGGCTGCCCCAGTGATCGCGTGCAGAACAACATGATCGGTGCCTGCCTGATGGGCCACCCACAACTGGTGGCCGACTGCGTCAAAGCCATGCAGGACGCGGTAGCCACTCCAGTCACGGTCAAACACCGTATCGGCATCAACGGCCGCGACAGCTACGCCGAGCTGTGCGACTTCGTCGGTACGGTGCGTGATGCTGGCTGCACCAGCTTCACCGTGCACGCACGCATCGCCATCCTCGAAGGTCTTTCGCCCAAAGAGAACCGCGAAGTACCGCCCCTGCGCTACGACGTGGCCGCGCAACTCAAGCAGGACTTCCCCGACTTGGAAATCATCCTCAACGGCGGGATCAAGACCCTGGAAGAATGTCAGCAGCACCTGGCCACCTTCGATGGCGTGATGCTGGGCCGCGAGGCCTATCACAACCCCTACTTGCTGGCGCAGGTCGATCAGTTGCTGTTCGGCCTCGAACAACCGCCACTCAGCCGCGCCGACGCCCTGGCCCGGATGCACCCGTATATCGAGCAGCACATCGCCAGCGGCGGACTGATGCACCACATCACCCGTCACATGCTGGGCCTGGCCCAAGGCTTTCCGGGTGCACGGCGCTTCCGCCAACTGCTCTCGGTCGACATCCACAAGAGCAAAGACCCGCTGGCGCTGCTCGACCAGGCCGGTGAATTGCTCGCAGGGCGCTGAAAGCCGCAAATGCCCGCGCCAGGCCGTTGAGCGGCCTGCTCCGCTCGGGTAAGGTCATGGCATTCGCTACGACAGGGCTTTGTCATGACCTCCAAGCTGGATCAACTCAAACAATTCACCACCGTGGTTGCCGACACCGGTGATTTCGATGCCATCAGCCGTCTCAAGCCGGTGGACGCCACCACCAACCCGTCCCTGCTGCTCAAGGCCGCCGCCCTGCCCGGCTATACAAGCCTGCTGGATGATGCGGTCAAGGGGTGTGCAGGCGACCTGGGGCTGGCCTGTGACCGTTTCGGCGTGGCCGTCGGCCAGGAAATCCTCAAGGTGATTCCGGGGCGTATCTCCACGGAAGTCGACGCGCGCCTGTCCTTCGACACACAGGCCACCCTGCGCCGTGCCGAACGCATCATCGGCCTCTACGACCAGGCCGGTATCGGCCGCGAGCGCGTGCTGATCAAGATCGCCTCTACCTGGGAAGGCATCCGCGCCGCCGAGCAGCTGGAGAAAGCCGGCGTGCAGACCAACCTCACCCTGCTGTTCTCCTTCGCCCAGGCCGTTGCCTGCGCCGAGGCTGGGGTGTTCCTGATCTCGCCATTCGTGGGCCGCATCTACGACTGGTACAAGAAGGCCGAAGGCCGCGACTTCGTTGGTGCCGAAGACCCCGGCGTACGCTCCGTCTCGCGCATTTACCAGTACTACAAGGCCAATGGCTACGACACCGTGGTCATGGGCGCCAGTTTCCGCAACCTGGGGCAGATCGAGCAACTCGCCGGTTGCGATCGCCTGACCATCAGCCCGGACCTGCTGCAGCAACTGGCCGACGACCAGGGCGACCTGCCGCGCATCCTCAACGCTGGAGCCGGCGAAGCGCGCCAGAGCCTGGACGAGAGCAGCTTCCGCTGGGCCATGAACGAAGACGCCATGGCCACTGAAAAGCTCGCCGAAGGCATCCGCCTGTTCGCCCGCGACCAGGAAAAGCTCGAAGCACTGCTCGCCGCTCGCGCCTGACAAACGCCCCAACAAAAAGGGCGATACCGCTGCCGGTATCGCCCTTTTTTGTTGTTCAGATATTGATTAGCCGCGTTCCAGCGCGCTCACCAGATCGTGGAAGGCTTCGCGATTGGAGTCATTGAGCCCCATCAGGATGCGATGTGCCTCCAGCACCTTGGCCTTGACCACTTCTTCCGACTGATCCTGCGACGGCAGGTCACTCAGGCATTCCGGGCAGGGAATCGGACGATCGACGATGTTGAACACCTGATCGAAGCCCATGGACTGCAGCAGCCGGGTGATGTCTTCGTGAGTGGTCACCACCGTCGGCAGCAAGCCAATCTTCTGCCGGGACAGGATCGAGAGCTTGGCCAGCAAGCCAAGCGTCGTACTGTCGATACTGCGGGTTTCCGTCAGATCAATGACGATCGCCGAGAAATTCAGCGCCGTGAAGATTTTTTCGATCGTCGAATCCAGCGCCGAACACAAGGTCAGACGGACTTCGCCCACGAACTTGAGGACAAAGGTGCCATCCTGTTCGGCGAATTGGATCCTACCGGGACTATTCCCAGGATTCATGCAAGGTTCCTGCTCAACACCAGCAAGGCGATATCATCCGGCATCTCTCCCAGATTCGCCAGCCCGAAGACTTGGCGCAAACCGTCGAGCGTGCCACCAGCCGAGCTAACCAGTTGTGGCAGCACGGTTTCCTTTTCTTTGAGCGTATCGCCAGGCAAAAGATCCAGAATCCCGTCGGACAACAGGGTCAGGCTGAACGAATCCGGCAGGTCCATCACCAGATCGGTATACACCGCCTCATCAAACAGGCCGACCGGCAGACCGCGGCCTTCCAGGTAGCGCGCCTGCCCTTCGCTGTACAGCACTGGCAATGGCAGATGCCCGCCAATGCTATAGGTAAGCTGGCCACTCTGTTCGTCGATCACACCGCCCAGCATGGTCACGTGCTTGCCCAGTTTGCAGTTGATGAGACCGCGGTTGATATGCCCCAGCACATCGGACGGTTTGAACTCCGGCAGAGTACCGGCGCGGCGCCATTCATACAGCAGACGCGTGGTCATGAACTTGAGCAGTACGGTGACGAAGGCCGAAGACGCACCATGGCCGGAAACATCCGCCAGGTAGAACGCCACGCGGTGCTCGTCGACCCGGAAGTAATCAACGAAATCGCCAGACAGGTACAACGACGGAATGATCTGGTGGGCGAACTGCAGGCCGTCGACCTTCCACGGCGTCACCGGCAGCATGTTCATCTGCACCTGGCGACCGGCGTTCTGGTCCTCCTGCAGCAGGTGCAGGCTGGCTTGCAGCTCACGGTTGGCCGTTTCCAGCTTTTCCCGGTAGCGCAGGTTTTCCAGGCGCAGGTGCGCGCGATCCAGGGCTCGGCGCACCGAGTGCTCGAGCACGGCCAGGTCTTCCAGCGGTTTGATCAGGTAGTCGGCGGCGCCCAGGCGCAGCGCTTCGACGGCATCGCTCATCACACCGGCACCGGAAACCACGATGACCGGGATGTCGCTACCGAGGATATTGATGCGGCGGATCAGCTCGAGACCATCGACCTGCGGCATGCGCAAGTCGCAGATAACCACATCGGGCTGATCACGCTCGAACACTTCCAACCCCTGCAAACCATTGCTGGCCTGTAGTACGTGGAAACCGCTGTCTTCGAGGTAGGCGGCGAGACTCGCTCGCACCACCTCATCATCATCGATAATCAGCAGCTTGGCGCTGGGATTGTGCATGGGATGTCCAGGCAAACGACGCCGGAGATGGAAATTGTTGGGCGACCGCACTGCAACGGTACAACCGTACACAGTCGATTCACGGCGCAGACGGTACTCCCATCCGACTGTCGATTCAAGCGCGTGCCGATTGTCGCCAGGCGCCTTTACACCTCAAATCGACGAGGGTTATAACGACTCGGGGAGTACCCATAAAACAAGAGGACAGGGTCCATGAGCCAAAGCGATCGTGCCTACAGCGAGAAACGTGACTTCATCCGCATGCGACTGGAAGCTCCGGTCACTCTGCATCATGCTGGCCGCGCCATCCCTGCCATGTGTCTCGACCTGTCGAGCACCGGCATGCAACTGGAAGCCGAATGCCGCCTGAACATGGGCGACAAGGTAAAGGTACACATCGCATCCGACCACAACGCCCTCCAGGGCCTCGAAGCGCAAGCCGAAGTTGTGCGCGTTCAGGACCTGGAAGACGGTCGGCAGTCGCTCGGACTGGCTGTCCTGTCGATGAGTTGAGGCCCTCACGGGCATGAAAAAAGGCGGCCTTGGCCGCCTTTTTTTCATGTTTCGAGATGTTAGAAGTCGTCGACGACTTCGCCATCCTTGACCCGGAACTCGCGGTTCTGCATGTAGGCGTTGCGGATGAAGATGTACTTGTCACCACCAATCATCTTTTCCGCCGACAGCAGGCTGGCACGGGTATCCACCACATCCACCGCACGGGTGACGTTACGGGTCGGTACATGGTCGATGTACGGGTACATGCCCAGGTAGGCGTCCGGAATCTTCGCCCCGGCATCGCGCACGTTACTCGGGCCGAGAAGCGGCAGCACCACGTACGGGCCACTGCCCAGGCCCCAGGCGCCCAGGGTCTGGCCGAAGTCTTCGTCATTCTTCTGCAGGCCCATCTTGCTGGCTACATCGAAGAAACCCAGCACCCCGAAGGTGGTGTTGAAGATCAGGCGACCGGTGTCGACACCGGCATCATGCACCTTGCCCTGCAACAGGTTGTTGGCCAGGTTGCCAACGTCCCCGATGTTGCCGAACACGTTGTGCACGCCATCTTCGAGGAACTGCGGCGTGACGGCCTGGTAGCCCTTGGCGACCGGCTTCAGCGCGTAGGTGTCGAGGGTGTCGTTGAAACGGAACACCGGGCGGTTGAAGCCCTCCCAAGGATCATCCTCGGCGGCGGTGGCTACCAGCGGCAGCATGGCCAGAGCGGCACAGGCGCAGAGGTGGCCCAGACGATCGACCCAACGGGCTCCGATCTTGTGCATTTGCAGTCTCTCCTTGGCATCAGTAGTTTGGCGGCCCACGGCCAGCCAGTCGGCCGCGCAGTATAAACTGCCTGCCCACCAGGCCAGTAGCATAGCGAATACAAAGATGCCGGATAGACAGCTGATTCATACCGCCCACATCCCCGTGCGCTGGGGCGACATGGACAACTACGGCCACGTCAACAACACCACCTACCTGGCGTATGTGCAGGAAGCGCGCGTCGAGTGGTTCGCCCGCGTCGGCATCGATATCGACCACGCCGCCGAAGGCCCAGTGGTGCTGCAAACCCTGCATACCTACCTGAAACCGGTGGTGCACCCGGCCACCGTGGTGATTGAGCTCTATGCCGGCACACTGGGACGCAGCAGCCTGGTCGTCGAACACCGCCTGAGCATCCTCAGCGACCCACACACCTGCTACGGCGAAGGCCACTGCAAGCTGGTGTGGATCGACCACGCCAGCAACCAGTCAGTGCCTGTGCCCGACAGCGTACGCGCTGTGATGAGTGGTCCGCAGGCCTGACGCATAAACGTCATCCAAGCGTAACCGGCACTCGCTAGCCTGCCCGTACCCCACGGGAAACGAGATCGCCATGCCAGGCTCCACCGCTGCTCCCCCCGCCTTCACCGCGCTGCTGTTCGGCCTCAGTGGCTGCCTGGTGGACTTCGGCGCCCGCACCCTGCCGATTGCCCTGCAACACAGCCAGCTGAAACAGCCTCACGCCTCGCTGGATACCCCAGCGCTGCTGCCCGCCCTGCTGGCTGCGGCCGAGGAGCGGGCTGAAGCACTGCCGCAAACCCGCGAACTGCTCAAACACCTGCACCAACAAAAGCTGCCTTGCGCCTGGCTGGAAGAGCTGCCAGAGGCCGTTTGCGCAGAGCTGGCCAAGCCGTTGCCAAGCTGGCTGCGCGCGACGCACCTGAGCGGCGCCCGCCCCTGGCCCGCGCCAGATGCGTTGTGGCTGGCGTTGAGCGAGCTGAAGGTCGAACGACTGGATGGCTGCGTACTGATCGCCAGCGAACCACGCCTGCTCCAGGCAGGCCTCAACGCCGGGCTCTGGTGCATCGGCCTGGCGACCTGCGGTCCGCTGTGCGGCCTGGCCCTGGGCGATTGGCAGGCACTGGCCAGTGAGGAACGGGAGAGGCTGCGCGCCGCCGCCACCCTGAGCCTGTACCGCCTCGGCGCGCACTCGGTCATCGATCACCCGGGCGAGCTACCGGCCTGCCTGGATGAACTTGCCGTACGTCGCCTCAAGGGCGAAAAACCCTGAAACCAAATACCTGCCGGGATTGCTCTGGATCAGGCACGAGTGCAGCGACTGGATTAACCTTCAAGCCAAGGGACGAACCTTTGCCGCCCGGCCAAGGTCCACTCTGCCGTAGCAATGGAGGGAATACCCATGCCTGAACGCCTGCAACAACACCTTCAGCAACTGCGCGAGCAACTGGCCGAAGACACGCCCCTGGATGCGGACGACCGCGCCGCGCTGCTCGAACTGATGCAGCAGATCGACCTGAAACTGGCCCGTGAGCTGGCCAGTGCACCCGACGCCACCCTGGTGGACGGAGTCAACCTGGCGGTGGAAAGCTTCGAGAGCCAGCACCCGACCCTGACCGGCACCCTGCGCAACATCCTGCAGAGCCTGGCCAACATGGGCATCTGAAGACCCATTCGCCAGCCATGAAAAAGCCCGCAATCGCGGGCTTTTTCGTTTACTGGCGAACCAGGCGCTGGTTGTCCGTCACCACCGCCTCGGTACTGCGATAGGGATTGATATCCAACCCGCCGCGTCGCACGTAGCGCGCATACACCGTCAGCTTCTGCGGCTTGAGCAGACGCTGCAGGTCGAGGAACACCCGCTCCACGCACTGCTCGTGGAAGTCCTGGTGCTGGCGGAAGCTCACCACGTAGGCCAGCAGGCTGGCGGCATCCAGTTGCGGACCCTGGTATTCGACCACCAGCGTGCCCCAGTCCGGCTGGCCGGTCACCGGGCAGTTGGATTTCAGCAGGTGGCTGTACAGGGTTTCCTCAACGATCTGCTCAGACACACAACGCAGCAGCTCGGGCCGCGGATGGGCATAGTCGCTGACGACGATATCCAGCCCATCGACGCAGCGCCCCGCCAGCACAGCCACGCCTTCGGCGGCCACCTCGTCCAGGCTGCGCACCCGCACCATCACCGGCTTGCCGGCACAAGCCGAGAGATCGCGTGCCAGCACTTGCTCAACCTCGGCCTGGCTGGCATAGGCGCTCTGGTTCAGCGAATTGAGGTAGAGCTTGAACGACTTGGACTCGATGATATTCGGCGAATCAGCCGGGATGGCGAACTCACCAATAGCTACCACCGGCTTGCCACTCGGGGTCAGCCAGGACAGCTCGTAGCAGTTCCAGTAATCCACCCCCTGATACGGCAGGGTGCTGGCCGTCAGCCCCAGCTCTGCCCACTTGGTAGTGCGCGAGATGGGGAACAGCAGTTCGGGGCTGTAGCTGGAAACGTACTCGCTGGATTTGCCCAGCGGCGAGTGTTCGGCGGGGTGCTGCATGGCGACGGGCCTGAGAAAATGAAACGGCGCGCATTATACCCCGTAGGGCGCACGCGGGTTTCACCCGCCCTACAGCCAGAACTTCAGCCCGAGCAGCCAGGCGCCTTCCTCCTCATCCTCACCCTCGGCGCGCAACCAGTCGCCGCTGCGGCCATAGGTTTTCTGCCACTGGTAGCCGATATAGGGCGAGAACTGCGGGCTGATCCGGTAATGCAGGCGCAAGCCGGTTTCCAGGCTGCTGCCGCCTGCACCGATACCCAGGTCGCGGTCGTCGGCCAGGGCCAGGTCGTACTCCAGCTTGGGCTCCAGCACCCAGCGCTGGGTCAGCAGCAGCTCGTACTCGGCCTCGACACGCAGCGACGGATCACCGTGCTCGCTGACGAACAGGTTGGCGTCCAGCTCTACCCACTGCGGCGCCAGCCCCTTCAAGCCGAGCACGGCATAGCTGCGGGTTGGCCCCGGCTGGTCGTCATGACGCACGCCGGCCTGCCAGTCGAAGAACTCGCTGGCCATGCGTCGATACAGCAGCTGGGTCTCGCTGGACTCGGTCGGCCCGCCGTCGGCGCGCTCGCCGCTGCTTTTCAGCACCGCCTTGTGCAGATCATTGCCGTAGGTTGCCTCCAGCTCCCAGGCCAAGGCCTGGTCGTCGCCGTCAAAGCGCGGCTCCAGGTGGTCGACGGCCAGCTTGGCTACCGGCATGGCGTCCATGTGCTGTTCCATGGCCCAAGCTGGAGTGGCAAGCAGCAGGCCGACGCAGAGATTAGTGCTGCGCATGCTGGCTCTCCCTGCTGAAAGACTGCTCGCCGTAGAACGGCTGGGTGCTGCCGTCGGCCGCCTCGACCACGACCTTGCGGAACATGCCGCTGGCCATGTGGTAGATCAGGTGACAATGGAAGGCCCACTCGCCCACGGCATCGGCCGGTACATCGACCTCGATCGTCTGCCCCGGCGCCACATTGACCACATGCTTGAGCGGATTGAGCTGGCCATTGCCCTTGTCCAACTGCATCCACATGCCGTGCAGGTGCATGGGGTGATTCATCATGGTCTGGTTGACGAAGCGAAAGCGCACGCGCTCGCCGTACTTGAGGCGGATCGGTTCGGCCTCGGAGTACTTCACCCCGTCGAACGACCAGAAGTAGCGCTCCATGTTGCCAGTCAGCTTCAGCTCGATGGTGCGATCCGGCGCGCGATAGCCAGCAGCCGGGCGCATGGCCTTGAGGTCGCCATAGACCAGCACCCGCCCACCATCCACCGGTTCGGGAGCAATGCCGCTGCCGGCGGCGTAGTCCGGATTGTTCGCCGCGGCCTGGCCCATCGCACCGTGGTCCATCCCGGCCATGCTCGAATGATCCATCCCCGTCATGGCCGAATGATCCATAGCGCTCATGGCGCCATGATCCATCCCGGTCATCTCGCCACCACCCATCGAACCGTGATCCATCCCGGCGTGGGCCATACCCATGTCGGCCATGCTCAGCAGGCGTGGCGCACGCTGCTCGGGCACCTCGCCCTGCATGCCAGCCCGCGGTGCCAGGGTGGCACGGGCATAGCCACGGCGATCCATGGACTCGGCGAACAGGGTGTAGGCCTTGTCCTCCCTGGGCTGGACGATCACGTCGTAGGTCTCGGCCACAGCGATGCGCAACTGATCGACAGTCACTGGCTGCACATCGTTGCCGTCGGCCTGCACCACGGTCATCGGCAGCCCTGGGATGCGCAGGTCGAAGTAGCTCATGCCCGCACCATTGATGATACGCAGGCGCACGCGCTCGCCCGGCTTGAACAGCGCGGTCCAGTTCTGCTCGGTGTCGCGGCCGTTGACCAGGAAGCGGAAGCCACTGACATCGGCGATATCGCTCCGCGCCATGCGCATGTCGCCCCAGTCCCAGCGATCCTTGAGCGCCGCGCTCCAGCCATCGCGCCTGGCGTCGCGCAGCAGATCGCCCAGGGTCGGTTGCTGGTCGTTGTAGTAGTCGGCCTGTTTCTTCAGGTTGGCCAGGGTGCGCTCGGGTTTCTCGTCCTGCCAGTCGAACAGCAGCACCGTGTATTCGCGGTCATAGCGGTACGGCTCGCGGCCCTTGGGCTCGATGATCAGCGGGCCGTACAGACCTTCCTGCTCCTGGAAGTCGGCATGCGCGTGGTACCAGTAGGTGCCGGACTGCTTGAGGGTGAAGCGGTAGGTGAAGGTCTCCCCGGGCTGGATGCCGGGGAAGCTGATGCCCGGCACGCCGTCCTGGGTATAGGGCAGCAGGATGCCGTGCCAGTGCAGCGCGGTCATGCGCTCGAGGCGGTTGGTAACCTTGATCTCCACCTCCTCGCCTTCTTTAAATCGCAGCTCCGGCGCCGGACTCTGGCCATTGATGGTCAGCGCCGTACGCTTGCCATCACTGAACTCGACCTCACCTTCGTCGATCACCAGTTCATAGCTGCCCGCCTGCACCGACAAGCTGCACAACAGCAGGGTCGACAGCAACAACCGCCTCACGGCTTGATCTCGACCGTGCCGACCATGCCAGCCTGGTAATGGCCCGGGATGTTGCAGGCGAACTCCAGGCCGCTGGCCTGGGTGAAGGTCCAGGTCAGCTCGGCGCTCTGGCCCGGGGCGATCATCACCGTATTGGGGTCGTCATGAGTCATCTGCCCATGATCCATGCCGGACATGTCGTGGCCCATCTGGCTGTGATCCATCGGCTTGATGCCATCGGCGCCCAGCATGCCCATCTGCTGCATCATCAGCATGTGCTTCTGGTGCTCGGCATGCATGGCCGCATCGCCCAGGCTGAACTCGTGCAGCAGGCTGCCCTGGTTGTTCAACACGAAGCGCACCGTCTCGCCGGCCTTGACCTGCACGCTGGCCGGCTCGTAGTACATATCGCCAAGGGTGATCTCGACAGTGCGCTCGGCCTTGGATGCTTCAGCCGGTTTGCCGAAGGCGTAGTGCCCTGTACCGGCCAGGGCTGGCAGGCTGAAGGCACACAGCAGTGGAAGCAGGAAACGGGCGGGCATGGGGAAACTCCTGGCATGAGAAATCGACCGCGGCCCTCATGGCAGGCCGCAACAGAAGCCTACAACCTTGCCACCGTGACAAGGCAAGCCCGGCCGCAAGAGAAACCCCTGGCGCCTCAGGCGGCCATGGAGCCAGCGAGCAGACGGCCCTGCGCAACACGTGACGATCCCCCATCAGAACGCCCGCTCCAGCGCTGCATACGCGGCAGTAAATTGTCACGAAAACACCCGACATTCCGAGCCAACAGCTGAAGAGCGCATGGCCGTATTGGGCTACCTTCAACCGCTACGCCGATAGCGGCTCAACCCACCCTGCAAGCTGGCGGTGATTGTGGACAGGTTTCAGGAAATGAAAGTGCTGCTGGCCGTCGCGGACGCGGAAAGCTTTGCCGGTGGCGCCAAGCTGATGGGCATGTCACCGCCGAGCGTGACACGGGTGATCGCGGGCCTGGAAAACCGTCTGGGTACCCTGCTACTGGCACGCAGTACCCGCAGCCTGCGCCTGACCGAAGCCGGCCGGCGGTACATGGAGGACTGCAAGCGCATTTTGCTGGACCTTGAGGAAGCCGAAGAACTGGCTACCGGCAGCAGTGTTCGCGCCCGTGGCAACCTGACGGTGACGGCCCCGGTGATGTTCGGCGAGCTGTTCCTGATCCCCCGGATCACCGAATACCTGGCGCAGCACCCTGAGGTGACCCTCAACGCCCTGCTGGTGGACCGCCTGGTGAACATGGTGGACGAAGGTGTGGATGTCGCCATCCGCATCGGTGAGTTGCCGGATACCGGCCTGCAGGCGGTCAGGGTCGGGCATATTCGCCCCGTGGTATGCGCCGCGCCGGCCTTTCTCGATCGCGTCGGCAGGCCGACTGCCCCCAAGGATGTACTGGCGCTGCCGATGGTGATGTCCTCGGCCAGCAACCTGCTCACCGAGTGGCAATTCAGGGACGGTGAACACGCCATAGCCCTGCACCCCAAACCGCGCCTGCTGGTCAGTTCCAACCAGGCCGCGATCAACGCCGCGCGCATGGGCTGGGGCCTGACGCGGGTGCTGTCTTATCAGGTGGCGGCAGCGGTGGCCAAGGGCGAACTGGAGATCGTCCTCGAAGCGTTTCAGACACCGGCCCTGCCCGTTCACGTTCTCTATCAAGGGGGCAAACGGATACCGGCCAAGGTACGCACCTTCGTCGACTACTGCTCCAGCCGGTTCCTTACCGATCCCGCATTGCAAGCAGACAAAGTGACCTAGCCCGTGAGCCACTATCGCCAGATGCAGACCTTCGCAGCCGTGGCCCAGGCCGGTAGCCTGGCTGCGGCGGCGCGGCATCTACAGCAATCGCAGGCGACCGTCATGCGCGCCATCGCCGCGCTGGAAGCGCGCCTGCACAACACCCTGCTGATTCGCGGGCCGCGCGGTGTCGAGCTGAGCCCAGCCGGTGAGCAGTTCGCGCAAAGCTGCCGACAGATCCTGGAGCAGACCGAGCAAGCCGAACGTTCGGCGGCCGGCCTGCATGCCAGCCCCGAAGGTCGCCTGACCGTGGCCTTACCCCTGCTGATGGACCTGCAGGTGTTCACCCCCATTGCCCTCGCCTACCTGGAGGCTTATCCCGATGTGCACCTGGCCATCCGCACCAGCGACGGTGCGCCCAGGCTGCTCAAGGACGGCATCGATGTGGCCCTGGTGGTGGGGCCGCTGCCCAGTTCTTCGGAGTTTGCACTGCCGCTGGGCACGGTCACGCCAGTGGTTTGCGCGTCTCCCGCCTACCTGGCCAAGTGGGGACGGCCCACAACACCCGACGACCTCAAAAGCCATCGCACGGTGATGAGCACCTCGCCGGGCTACGAGGCGCAATGGCACTTCCCTAACAGCCGCACCACCCGCCTGCTGAAACCCGCGCACGTGCTGAGCTGCACCACCCAGCGTGCCGCTATCCACGCCGCCACCCTGGGACTGGGGCTGATCCGCTGCATGAGTTACGAAGCCCACGATGAACTGCACAGCGGCTTGCTCGAAGCGGTACTCACCGACTTCGCCAGCCCAGGCGTGCCGGCGCAGTTGATCTACCGCCATGGCCGCCGCGCCGAGGCGCGCGTGCGCAGCTTTATCGACTTCGCCACGCCCCTGCTGCGCGCCCATCCGGCCTTTGCGGGCTGAGCCACGCGCCTCTCGCCCTCACCCGCTTTATTTCGTAAAACGAAATTATGGATTGCTCGGCATGGTGATTCTGCTTGCCCCGGCGTGGGCGCAGCATGGCTCCACCAGCGCAATAACCACCGACCTGGTTTGACGCTGCGCTGATTCCCCTAACCCCATCGCGGAGCCATCACCATGCCACAGGCCATCAAACTCTACCGCCACCCTCTTTCCGGTCACGCCCACCGCGTCGAGCTGCTGCTCTCGCTGCTGCAACTGCCGACCGAGCTGGTGTTCGTCGACCTCGCCAAGGGCGCGCACAAGCAAGCCGAGTTCCTCGCCCTTAACCCCTTCGGCCAGGTGCCGGTGATCGACGACAACGGCACCGTGGTCATCGACTCCAACGCGATCCTGGTCTATCTGGCGAAGAAGTACGGTGACGGTCGCTGGCTCTCCGATGAGCCGTTGGCAGCAGCGCGGGTACAACGCTGGTTGTCGGTAGCCGCCGGCCAGGTGGCATTCGGCCCGGCCGCTGCCCGCCTGATCACCGTGTTCGGCGCGGCGTTCAATGCCGAGGAAGTGATCAACCGCGCCCACGCCCTGTTCAAGGTGATGGAGACCGAACTGGCCAGCTCGCCGTACCTCGCAGGCCCGGCGCCGACCATCGCCGATGTGGCCAACTACACCTACATCGCCCACGCTCCTGAAGGCAACGTGTCGCTGGAGGCCTACCCGAACGTGCGTGCCTGGCTGCAACGCATCGAGGCCCTGCCCGGCTTCGTGCCCATGCAACGCACCGCCATCGGCCTGGCCAGCTGAGTACTGCCCCGTCTGCCGGGCCTCCCGGCAGCCCTCCCAAGGAGCACCCGCCATGGATCATCTGCCCGAACCGCGTAAATCACCCTGGCATGCCGGCGAAAAGAAGCTGCAGGCAATCTTTCACGCCGCCGAGCGCATGGAAGAGCTCGGGCAGCGGGTTATCCGTGACTACATGCCCGACCAGCACCGCGAGTTCTATCACCAGTTGCCATTCATGGTGGTGGGCGCCGTCGATGCCGATAACCGCCCCTGGGCCACCCTGCTCGAAGGGCCGGAAGGCTTCGTGACCTCGGCCGACCCGTACCATTTGCTCCTGGACACCCAGCCCGACCCGCAAGACCCGGCGGCATCAGGCCTGCAGGCTGGCCATGCCATCGGCATGCTGGGCATCGAGCTGCACAGCCGTCGACGCAATCGCATGAACGGGGTGATTCAGCAGTCCTCGGCGGCAGGCCTCGAAGTGGCGGTCGAGCAGTCCTACGGCAACTGCCCCAAGTACATTCAGGAACGCATCTACACCCTGGTTGCGCAGCCGGAAAGCGGTAAACCCGCGCGCCAGGATTTCACCGCCCTGGATGAACACAGCACAGCCTGGATACGCGGCGCCGACACCTTCTTTATCGCCAGCTTTGTCGACCACGACGCCCACAGCCGCTCCGTGGATGTCTCCCATCGCGGCGGCCGCGCCGGTTTTATCAAGGTGGAAGGCAATCGCCTAACCATCCCCGACTATGCCGGCAACCTGTTCTTCAACACCCTGGGCAACCTGCAGAGCAATCCGGTGGCCGGCTTGCTGTTTGTCGACTTCACCAGCGGCGACATGCTGCAACTGTGCGGGCGCACCGAATTGCTGCTGGACAGCCCGCTGATCAAGGCCTTTGAAGGTGCCGAGCGGCTCTGGGCCTTCGACGTCGAGCAGGTTGTACTGCGCCCGGCCGCGTTGAACATCCGCTGGCTGTTCAGCGACTACGCGCCCACCAGCCTGGCCACCGGCACCTGGGCCGAAACCGACGAGCGCCTGCGCCACGTCGAGCAGCGCAAGCAATGGCAGCAATGGCGCGTGGCGCGCGTAGAGCAGGAAAGCAGCGATATCCGCTCGTTCTTCCTCGCACCGGCTGACAATGCCGTGGTGCCATTCGCCCCCGGCCAACACCTGCCGATGCGTATTCTGGCCGCCGGCAACGAAGCGCTGGTACGCACCTACAGCGTGTCCAGCGCACCGTCCGATGGGCATATCCGCATCAGCGTGAAACGCCAGGGCAAGGCCTCGTTTCATCTGCACGACAACGTACGGGTGGGCGACGTGCTGGAGGTGCGCGCGCCAGTGGGTAGTTTCACCCTCACTGATAGCACTACTCGGCCAGTGGTCCTGCTCGGCGCTGGGGTCGGCATCACGCCGATGATGTCCATGGCCAGGGAGCTGGTGGCGCAAAACCTTCAGCAGCAGGTGGCGCGCGCGATCCATCTGTTCCAGAGCGCGCGAAGCCTGGCCGACCTGCCATTCCGGGAAGAACTGCGCGAGCTGCAACAGCGCTCGGCAGGCTCACTTCACGTGCACCGCACCCTGAGCAATCCCGAGGCCGACGCCCTGCTGGATCATGATTACCAGGTGGCCGGGCGCCTGGACCTTACCCAGGTGAAAGCTCGCCTGCCGCTGGACGACTACGACTTCTACCTGTGCGGGCCCGGCGGTTTTCTCCAGGCCATGTACGACGGCCTGCGCGGCGTGAACATCGCCGACCAGCGCATTCACGCCGAAGCCTTTGGTCCCTCGGCGCTGCGCCGCTCGGAGAGCGCACAGCCACCCACCCTGCAACAACCGCCCGCCGCCGAAGGGCCGGTGCCGGTGTACTTCTCCGCCTCGGGCAGCGAAGCACGCTGGAAGCCCGGTGCCGGCAGCCTGTTGGAACTGGCCGAGAGCCGTGGCCTGAGCCCCGAGTTCAGCTGCCGTGGCGGTTCATGCGGCACCTGCGCTACCAGGCTGCTCAGTGGCGCCGTGCACTACAGCAACCCGCCGGCGCAGTTGCCGGATGGCGACAAGGTGCTGATCTGCTGCGCCATCCCCGCGCAAACCGAAGGCACTGCCCAACCCCTGGTCCTGGATCTCTAACGAGGAGGCCGTGACATGAACACGAACGCATACAGCCAGCCGATTACGCGCTGGAAAGACAGCGGCACCCGCGACAACGATGCCGCCTCGCCGTACATGCTCGGTGCCGTGGAATGGGAAGCCAGCTACCTGCTGCCACAGTGGCTGGCTGGCGCCGAACTGCCTGGCAGCCCCGCAGCGTCGACGCAGGCGCAGCCAAGCCGCCTGCTACGCCTGTGGTACGCACTGCACTGAAAGGCCAGCCCACCAACCCTTGGCGCTGCGCCCTGCTCACTCAGTGAGGCGCGGCTCCCCCATCTACCCACGCTAAAAGGAGCAAGCGTCATGTCCGAAATCCGCCAACCGGTTCCACCCTTCACCCGCGAGACCGCGATGTTGAAAGTGCGCCTGGCCGAAGACGGCTGGAACAGCCGCGACGCCGGCAAAGTCGCCCTGGCCTACACGCCGGATACGCGCTGGCGCAACCGCGCCGAATTCGCCACCAGCCGTGCCGAAGCCGAGGCGTTTCTGCGGCGCAAATGGAGCAAGGAGCTGGAGTACCGCTTGATCAAGGAACTGTGGGCCTTCACCGACAACCGCATCGCCGTGCGCTACGCCTACGAATGGCACGACGACTCCGGCAACTGGTTTCGCTCCTACGGCAACGAGAACTGGGAGTTCGCCGAAAACGGCCTGATGGCCCACCGCTTTGCCTGCATCAACGACCTACCCATCAGCGAGGCCGAACGGAAATTCCGTTGGCCGCTGGGGCGTCGCCCGGATGACCATCCGGGGCTGTCGGAGCTGGGTCTGTAACGCTGCTCGGTAGTTGCCTGCCAAAAGGCCGCCAACGACCTACGCCAAACCCACTTCACCCTGCTCCACCACCATCGGCCGCCAGCGGCGCAGCAGGCTGTACAGCGTCGGCACCACGAACAGGGTGAAGAACGTCCCCACCAGCAGGCCACCGACGATCACCATGCCGATCTGCTGGCGGCTCTCGGCGCCAGCACCGCTGGCGATGGCCAGGGGTAGCGAGCCGAGCACCATGGCCCCGGTGGTCATCAGGATCGGCCGCAGGCGCTGCACCGCCGCTTCCAGCACCGCCTCGTGCAGCTCGCGACCCTGGCGCAGCAGGTCATTGGCGAAGTCGACGATGAGGATGCCGTGCTTGCTGATCAGGCCGATCAGGGTCACCAGGCCAACCTGCGAGTAGATGTTCAGGGTGCCGCCGAACAGCTTCAGCGCCAGCAACGCACCGGCCATCGACAGCGGCACGCTGAGCAGGATGATCAGCGGGTCGAAGAAACTCTCGAACTGCGCGGCCAGCACCAGGAAGATGAACACCAGGGCCAGGGCGAAGATCAGCGCCACGCCGCCGCTGGAGTCCTTGAAGTCGCGCGAGGTGCCGGTGTAATCGAACTGGGTGTCTGGCGGGAAGATCGCCTGCGCCTTTTCCTCCAGATGCTCTAGCGCCTCGCCCAGGGTGTAGCCGGAGCCGACGTTGGCGCTGATGGTTACCGCGCGCAGCTGGTTGAAGTGGTTGAGCTCGCGCGGCGCCACGGTCTCGCGCACTTCGATCAGGTTGGACAGTTGCACCATGTTGTCATTGCGCCCGCGCACATAGACGCGGTTGAGGTCGTCCGGGTTGCTGCGGTCGACGTTGGCCAGTTGCACCAGCACATCGTACTGCTCGCCGTTCTGCTTGAAGCGGGTGACCTGGCGGCTGCCGAACAGGCTTTCCATGCTGCGACCGATAGTCGCCACATCGGTGCCCACCGCCACTGCCTGCTCGCGGTTGACCGTGACCTTGAGTTGCGGAGTATTCAGCTTGAGATCGGTATCCAGGCTTTCCAGCCCCGGATAGTCGCGCACTTCGGCCAACAGCTTGTCGACGTATTGCTGCAGCTCGGCGTACTCCAGCGAGGAACGGATGACGAAGTTGACCGGCTGGTTGCGCGCGCTCTGCCCCAGCGGCGGGCGGTTGATCGGAAAGGCGCGTACGCCAGGGATGGCCTGCAGCTTGGGCAGCAGCTCGTCGCGGATCTCGAACTGGCTGCGCGAACGCTTGCTCCAGTCTTCCAGCTTCATGAACGACAGCCCTTGGGCCACGGTGGGGAAGCCGGCAATCACCATGTAGCGGTTGGTTTCCGGAATGCTCTTGTAGGCCTCCTCCACCTGTTTCGCGTAGCGGCTGGTGTAACCCAGGGTGGCGCCATCGGGGCCGTTGATCGAGCCGACGATGGTGCCGGTGTCCTCGGTCGGCGCCAGTTCGCTGCGCAGGCCGCTGAACAGCCAGGCGCACAGCAGCAGGATGCCAACCAGCCCCAGCAGCACCAGCCACCAGGCGCGCAGTACCCGCTCCAGGCCATGCCGGTAGCTGTAGGTCAGGTGATGCAGGAAGCCTTCGATCAGGTTGTAGAAGCGCCCATGCTTCTGCTCTGGCACATGGGCCTTGAGCAAGTGCCCGCACATCATCGGCGACAGGGTCAGCGCCACGAAACCGGACACCAGCACGGCGCCGGCCAGGGTCCAGGCGAACTCGGTGAACAGCTTGCCACTGGTGCCTTGCATGAAGCCGATCGGCGCATACACCGCAGCCAGGGTGAGGGTCATGGCTATCACCGCGAAGGCGATCTCGCGGCTGCCCTTGAACGCCGCCTGCATCGGCGACAACCCTTCCTCGATATGCCGGTGGATGTTTTCCAGCACCACGATGGCGTCGTCCACCACCAGGCCGATGGCCAACACCATCGCCAGCAGTGTCAGGGTGTTCACGGTGAAGCCCATCAGCGCCATCAGCGCGAAGGCACCGATCAGCGAAACGGGAATGGTCACCAAAGGAATGAGGGTGGCGCGCAGCGAGCGCAGGAACAGGAAGATGATCAGCACCACCAGCGCCACCGCCTCCCAGATGGTGGCGTAGACGTTGTGGATCGACTCGCGGATGAACTGTGAGTTGTCGTTGGCGATCGACATTTCCATGCCTTCGGGCAACAGCTCGCGCAGTGCCGGCATGGCCTCCTGCAGGCCATCGGAGATTTCCAGCGGGTTGGCCGTGGCCTGCTTGACCAGGCCCAGCGCCACCGCCGAGCGACCGTTGAAGCGCACCAGCGAACGCTCGTCGGCGGCACCGATTTCGGCGTGGCCGATGTCGGACAGGCGCAGCAGGTAGCCTCGCGAGTCGTCGAGGATCAGGTTGTCGAATTCTTCCGGGGTCTTCAGGTCGGTTTCCGACAGCACGGAAAACTCGCGCTGTACCGACTCGATGCGCCCGGCGGGAATTTCCACGTTCTGCCGGCGCAGGGCGTCTTCCACGTCCAGTACGGTGAGGTCGTAGGCAGCCAGTTTCTCCGGATCGAGCCAGATGCGCATGGCATAGGTGCGCGCACCGCGGATCTGCACTTCCGAGACGCCGGGAATGGTCTGCAGGCGATCCTGCACCACGCGCTCCAGCAGATCGGTGATTGCCATCGCCGAGTAGCGCTCGCTGTGGAACGCCAGCCAGATCACCGGCTGCGCATCGGCCTCGACCTTCTGCACCATGGGTTCGTCGATTTCTTCCGGCAGCAGGCTGCGCACCCGGCCGAGACGGTCGCGCACGTCGTTGGCCGCTTCATCGGAGTTGCTGCCGAGGCGGAACTGCGCGGTGATCTGGGTGTTTTCCGAACGGCTGATGGAGCTGACGAAATCCAGGCCTTCAATTCCGGAGAGCACGTCCTCGATCGGCTGCGCTACCTGCGACTCCATGATTTCAGGGCTGGCGCCGGGGTAGATGACGTTGACCGTGACGATCGGCACGTCGATGTTCGGGTATTCGCGCACCGCCAGGCGCTGATAGGCCAGCAGGCCGAGCAGAACGATGATCAGCGATAGAACGGTGGCGAAGACCGGGCGACGGATGCAGATGTCGGACAGGGTCATGCGCCCTCACCCCGTTTGATCGTGCGCACCTCGTGGCCTGGGGTGACCTTCTGCCAGCCGGCACTGATCACCGTCTCGTCGCCCTGCAGCCCTTCCACCACTTCGGCCTTGCCACGCTGGCGCTGGCCAATGCGGATCTGCCGGCGCTCCGCCTTGCCGTCCACCACCAGGTTGACGAATAGCAACTGGCCCATAGGCATCACTGCTTCTTCGGGGATCAACAGCGCCTGTGGGCGCTCCGCGAGGATCACCGAGACTTTGACGAACTGACCGGGCTTGAGCCGGTGGTCGCTGTTGCCGATCTGCGCGCGGATTGCCTGGCTGCGCCCCACTTCATCCAGGCGCGGGTTGAGGGCAATGATCGTGCCTTTGAAGCGCTCGCCGGGGTAAGCGTCGAGACTCAGCTCGATGACCTGGCCGACGCCGACCTGGCTGACGGCCTTCTGCGGGATGCGGAAATCCACCTTGAGCGGGTCGAGCACTTCCAGGTTGACCATGTCCTGGCCGGCGCTGAGGTAGTCACCGATGCTGACCTGGCGCAGGCCAAGTACACCGTCGTAAGGCGCGCGTACCTGGGTCTTGTCCAAGCGCGCCTGGGCCAGTGCCAGGCTGGCACGGGCGGCCTGTTGCTGGGACTGCGCCTCGTCCTGGGCCTGGGCATTACTGGCGCCGCGCTTGAACAGCATCTGCGTGCGCTGGTAGCTCTTTTCCGCCAGATCGAGATTAGCCTGGGCCTGGGCCAGCTCGGCGCGGGTGATCGAATCATCCAGGCTGACCAGCAATTCGCCGCCCTTCACCGCTTCGCCTTCGCGAAAATGCAGGCTGGCAACTCGCCCTTCGATCTCCGGGCGGATCATCACCGACTCATCGGAGCGCAGCGAGCCGAAGGTCACCAGCTCATCGCGCACCAGGGTGCGCTCGGGCTGGGTCACTTCCACCAGGGGCGCCTGCTCGGCCAACACCTGGCCACTACAAATCAGACTGACCATCAAGGGCCACAGCATGCGACGGACAATCATCCACCTTGCCTCTTGGAATTGGAGTTAGGTAGGGAGTCTAACGGCTCTGCCGTGTGGGGATCGTCAATGACAGGTAAATATGGCGCCAGCCTGTGACGCCATATTTCCCCACCCACAACCGTTACTGGCGCATGCCACGGCCGCTTTTCAGCAGGCGGATGCACACGGTGTACAGCACCGCGCAGGCCAGCAGCATCATGCCGATGGCCACGCCGATATTGATGTCGGAGACGCCGAGAATGCCGTAGCGGAAGGCGTTGACCATGTGCAGGATCGGGTTGATCAGCGAGACCTTCTGCCAGAACTCCGGCAGCAGGCTGATCGAGTAGAATACCCCGCCCAGGTAGGTCAGCGGCGTCAGCACGAACGTCGGGATGATCGAGATATCGTCGAAATTGCGCGCATACACCGCGTTGATGAAGCCGCCCAGAGCGAAGGTCGTCGCCGTGAGGATGATCACGATGATGGTCACGCCCAGGTGATGCACCTGCAGCTTGGTGAAGAACAGCGACAGCAACGTGACGATGAAGGCCACCGCCAGGCCGCGCAGCATGCCGCCGACGGTGTAGCCGATAAGGATGGTGTGCGGCGATACCGGCGATACCAGCAATTCCTCGATGTTGTGCTGGAACTTGCTGCTGAAGAAGCTCGACACCACGTTGCTGTAGGAGTTGGTGATCACCGACATCATGATCAGCCCCGGCACGATGAACTCCATGTAGCTGAACTGGCCGACGCCACCGACCTGGCTGCCGATCAGCCGGCCGAAGATCACGAAGTACAGGGCCATGGTGATGGCTGGCGGCAGCAGGGTCTGCGCCCAGATGCGGGTGAAGCGACGCACTTCGCGGGTGACGATGGTCTGCAGGGCGACCAGGTTGGAACTCAATTCGGGACTCATAGCGCCACCTTCGCCAGGTTTTTCTCCACCAGGGACACGAACAGCTCCTCCAGGCGATTGCTCTTGTTACGCAGGCTCAGCACCTCGATGTTCTGCGCCGCCAGTTGGCGGAACAGCTCGGTGATGCCCAGGCTTTTTTCCACCTGCACCTCCAAGGTGTGGTGGTCGACCAGGCTTGCCGGGTAGCCCTGCAACTGCGGCGGCACCAGCAGCGAGTCCTTGAGGTCGAGCAGGAAGGTCTCCACGTGCAGGGTCTTGAGCAGCGCCTTCATGCTGGTGTTCTCGACGATCTGACCGTGGTCGATGATGCCGATGTTACGGCACAGATGTTCGGCCTCTTCCAGGTAGTGGGTGGTGAGGATGATGGTGATGCCTTTCTGGTTGAGCTCGGTGAGGAAACTCCACATCGAGCGGCGCAGTTCGATGTCCACGCCGGCAGTGGGCTCGTCGAGGATCAGCAGGCGCGGCTCGTGGACCAGCGCGCGGGCAATCATCAGGCGGCGCTTCATGCCGCCGGAGAGCATGCGCGCGGGCACGTCGTGCTTGTCCCACAGGCCGAGCTGGTTGAGGTACTGCTCGGCACGCGCCCTGGCCACTTTCGCCGGGATGCCGTAGTAGCCGGCCTGGGTCACGACGATGTCGAAGACCTTCTCGAACTGGCTGAAGTTGAATTCCTGCGGCACCACGCCGAGGCAACGCTTGAGCGCGCTGGGTTCCTTGTCCAGGTCATGGCCGAACACGTTGACCGTGCCGCTGGTCTTGTTCACCAGGGTCGAGAGGATGCCGATGGTGGTCGACTTGCCGGCGCCATTGGGGCCCAGCAGGGCGAAGAAGTCGCCTTCGGCCACATCCAGGTCGATGCCCTTGAGGGCCTGGAAACCGTTGCCGTAGGTCTTGCTCAACTGACGAATGGACAGAGCGCTACTCATGAAAATACACACGCCTTGAAATGAAGGGAGGTTAGATACGACGCGGCGGTCCCGAATGCAACCATCTGATCAGGTTAGCGGAGTCATCACCGCACGCTGGTACGCCGGCCGCTGCTGCAAGCGCGCATACCACGCCGCCAGGTGCGGCAACTCGGGACGCGCGATGGGCATCTCGAACCAAGCGTAGGCAAAGCAGCCGAGCGGAATATCGCCCATGCCGAAGGTCTCGCCGGACAGCCAGGGTTGCAGGGCCAGCGCCCGGTCGGCCATGCCCAGCAGTTCGCCACAGCGCTGCCGGGCCACCTCGATGGCAGCCAGGTCGCGCTGCTCCGGTGGAGTCCGCAGGGTGCCCCAGAACAGCTCACGAAACACCGGGGCCAAGGTGGTGCTGGTCCAGTCCATCCACTTGTCCGCCCCCGCGCGCACCGCCACATCCTCGGCATACAGGCTGCCGTGGGCATACTTGGCCGCCAGGTAGCGA
This sequence comes from Aquipseudomonas ullengensis, assembly GCF_014174475.1. Lineage (GTDB taxonomy): Bacteria > Pseudomonadota > Gammaproteobacteria > Pseudomonadales > Pseudomonadaceae > Aquipseudomonas > Aquipseudomonas ullengensis. The sequence goes on along the minus strand of NZ_JACJUD010000007.1, from coordinate 55,235 downwards.
ACGATGGCGTTGGATTCCCAGAGCAGCACGCCCTCGTCATCGATCACAGGTACCAGGCCATTGGGGTTCATCGCCCGGTAGGCCGGCTCGTTGACCAGACCGAAGGCGCCACCGGCGTCGATCGCCTGATAGGCCACGCCGGCCTCCTCGGCGCACCAGAGCACCTTGCGCACATTGGTTGAGTTCTTGCGCCCCCAGATCTTCAGCATCGGCCCCTCGCTTATTCGTCTGCCATACATCACACAGCCTGCACCCTAGCACGCAGCTCTATTGGGAAAAGCTACGAATATCGATGGTCGTTATCGATGCAATAGATAACGGCGGCGTACGCGGCTGCACAGCCACGGGCCAGTGCCCCATGCGCGTTAACACGAACTCCCCCAGCCACCGATGGTCACTAGCAACGTGACCGCCGTTTGCACCCCAACCTGGCCGGTCACACCGCTCGCCCCTGCCCAGCATGCAGGGCGACTACGCTCGTGACGGTGCTCACTGCCTCGTCATCATGGAGGATTCTGCATGTTTGCTGCCTGGTTACTGGTACTCATCTCGGGTGCGGCCTTTCTGGCCCACCGCCGCACCGCCCCTGCTCCCCTGCTCGGCGTGGTCGCCGCTTTCCTGATCGCCATGAGCCTGTTCAGCCATAGCCCTGGCTGGTTGCTGGTCGTGCTCTGGCTGGTGTGGGCGGGCGTGGCGCTGCCACTGGCAGTTCCCGAACTGCGCCGCAAAATGTTCAGCGGACCCTTGTTTGGCTGGTTCCAGCGGGTGCTGCCACCCATGTCGGAAACCGAACGCGACGCCATCGAAGCCGGCACGGTGTGGTGGGATGGCGAGCTGTTCAGCGGCCGCCCGGACTGGAGCCAGTTGCTCGGCTACCCGGCCGCCACCCTCAATGAAGAAGAGCAGGCGTTTATCGACGGTCCGGTCGAAGACCTCTGCGCCATGGTCAGCGACTGGGACATCGGCCAGCGCATGGACCTGCCGGAGAAAGCCTGGGAGCACATCAAGCAACACGGCTTCTTCGCCCTGATCATTCCCAAGCAATACGGCGGCAAGGGTTTTTCCGCCTACGCCCACTCGCAGGTGGCGATGAAACTGGCGACCCGCAGCGGCGACCTGGCCTCCACCGTGATGGTGCCCAACTCCCTCGGCCCGGCCGAACTGTTGCTGCACTACGGCACCGAGGACCAGCGCAACCACTACCTGCCACGCCTGGCCCGTGGCGATGACATTCCCTGCTTCGCCCTCACCGGCCCGTTGGCCGGCTCCGACGCTGGCGCCATGCCGGATGTCGGGATCATCTGCAAAGGCCAGTGGCAAGGCGAGGAAGTCATCGGCCTGCGCCTGACCTGGGAAAAGCGCTACATCACCCTCGGCCCGGTTGCCACCCTGCTCGGCCTGGCGTTCAAGGCCCACGACCCGGAGCACCTGCTGGGCGAGGAAGAAGACCTTGGCATCAGCCTGGCGCTGATTCCTACCGACACACCGGGGGTGGAAATCGGCCGCCGCCACCTGCCGCTCGGTGCCGCGTTCATGAACGGGCCAAATTCCGGCAAGGATGTGTTCGTGCCGCTGGACTACCTGATCGGCGGCCCGGAGTACCTCGGCAAGGGCTGGATGATGCTGATGAACTGCCTGTCGGTCGGCCGCTCCATCTCGCTGCCAGCGGTGGGCACCGGTGCGGCCAAGTTCACCAGTCTGGTCAGCGGGCAGTACAGCCGGGTACGCGAGCAGTTCAATGTGCCGCTGGCCGCCTTCGAAGGCATTCAGGAAGCGCTGGCGCAGATCGGCGGCAACGCCTGGCTGATGGACAGCGCACGCATGCTCACCGCCAGCGCGGTGGACCTTGGCGAGAAACCCTCGGTGCTTTCGGCCGTGCTCAAGTACCACCTGACCGAGCGCGGGCGTGACTGCATCAGCCACGCCATGGACATCCACGGCGGCAAGGGCATCATCATGGGCCCGAACAACTACCTGGGCCGTTCCTGGCAGGCGGCGCCAATCTTCATCACCGTCGAAGGCGCCAACATTCTTTCGCGCAACCTGATGATCTTTGGCCAAGGGGCGATCCGCTGCCATCCCTATGTGCTCAAGGAAATGGCCCTGGCCGGGCGCGACGACCACGAACAGGCGCTGCGCGAGTTCGACGATCTGCTGCTGCAGCACATCGGCTTCGCCATCAGCAATGCCGCCAGCAGCCTGGTGCTGGGCCTGACGCTGGGGCGTTTCGGCGATGTACCAGGAGATAATCTCAGCCGCCCGTATTTCCGCGCACTCAACCGCCTGGCTGCCGCCTTCGCCCTGCTGGCCGACAGCAGCATGATGCTGCTGGGCGGCGAACTGAAACGCCGCGAGCGCCTGTCCGCGCGGCTTGGCGACGTACTCAGCCACCTGTATCTGGCTTCAGCCGCACTCAAGCGCTACCACGACCAAGGCTGCCCGGCCGATCAGCAGATCCTCCTGCGCTGGGCCCTGGAAGACAGCCTGCACCATGCCGAGAATGCGCTGGAGGCCCTGCTGGTCAACTTCCCCAGTCGCGCCTTCGCCTGCCTGCTGCGCGTACTGGTGTTCCCGCTTGGCCGCCGCCACCGCGGCCCAGGCGACGAACTGGACGCCCAGATTGCCGCCCTGCTCAGCCGCTCCAGCGGTGACCCGGGCCTGGAGGCCGTACTGGTCGGCTGCTACCGCCCACGCGGCGACCAGGACCCGGTCGGCGCCTTGCAATATGCCGTGGAGCAACTGGATGCCGTGCAACCGCTGCACAAGAAGCTACGGCAGGCCACGCACGAAGGCACATTGCAACCCCACGCCGGGGAAAACCTGATCGACGCAGCCGAGCGCAGCGCCCTGCTCGATGCCAATGACGCCAGCGCCCTGCGCCAGGCCGAAGCCGCGCGGCGCCGGGTCATTGATGTCGATGATTTCAGCAAGGATGAGCTCAAGCTCAGCCGCGGCAAGGTGCGCTGAGCCGGCGGGCAGGACAGCGAGCGCGCACAGCCCTATAATCGCGCGCTCGTTTTTTGCTTTCAGGATCACCACCATGGCCAACGCCTATCTCGACCATCACCTCGCCCTGCTCACCCACCTGCGCGGCATCCTGATGGCGCTCGGCGAAGCCGAACAGGTCGCCGACGACACCCACGCCCTGTTCCTGGAGCGCTACGACGAACTGCTCAGCGACCTGCCAGGCGACCCGGAAGGCAGCCAGTACCTGGGCCAGGATCTGATCAGCCAGATCTTCCACCGCTACCCGCAGATCGCCCACCTGGTCCCGCGCGACCTGCTGTGGTTCTTCGGTGGCGACTGCCTGCACTTCATGCCCGACGAAGAAATCGCGCTATACCAGCGCCTCGAAGAGCGCCGCTTCGAAGCCGAAGAGAACGATGAGCCCTTCGACTGGAACCAGGAAAAGCAGTTGCTGACCCTGCCCCAGGACAGCGCCAAGCACTAATTCATCAGGCAAGAAAAAGGCCCGCACGGCATGACCGGCGGGCCTTTTTTCATGGCGCTAAATCGCGCACAAACAAAAACGCCGCTCAATGAGCGGCGTTTTTGTTTATTTGGAGCGGGAAACGAGACTCGAACTCGCGACCCCGACCTTGGCAAGGTCGTGCTCTACCAACTGAGCTATTCCCGCAAATATGGCGTCCCCTAGGGGACTCGAACCCCTGTTACCGCCGTGAAAGGGCGGTGTCCTAGGCCACTAGACGAAGGGGACGTGGCCCGGAGCTTACAACAGCTTTCCGGCTCCTTTCGCTCTGCGTTTCCGCTTCTGCGTTGGGAGTGGCGCGCATTCTAGGGATGCTCTCGAGGGTCGTCAACCCTCAATCAAAAAATTTTCTAAATCAAAGACTTCGGGTCTGAAATTGACATGGCTCTATGAGCGTAGGAGCTAAGGCACTACACTCGATGAAAAAATAATCCCGGGAGGTTCCACGGTGTCCCCAGTCCTCATCACCGCCTTGATAGTCGCCGGTATCGCGATCCTCATCGCCATCGGTTACATCAACCATATGGTGGAGAACAGCAAACTGGAGAAAGCCCGCCTCAGGGCCGACCTCAATGACCGTATCCGCCGCAGCCGCGACGTTTCCGACAACATGCCCGGCCAATTGATGAGCCCTGCGCTGAAGCTGATGCTCAGCCGCCTGGAGCTGCAACTGAGCGAACGCCTCCTGCCGCTGGACCGCAACAACGCTGGCCTGCGGACCCGCATCGGCGAGCTGCGCGACCTGGTGGCCAAGAATGACGCCATCCCGGTACGCAACCCGCCACAGCAGATCGTCAACGAGGCCAAGGCCAAGGAAGTCCGCTTCCTGCTGGAGAACCTGCACGGCCAGATAACCCGCAGTGCCCAGGAAGGCCTGCTCCCCGCCAACGAAGCCAAGCGTTGGCTCGGCGAAATCCGCCACATCCTGGTTCAGCTGCACTTCGAGTTTTTCAGCAACCTCGGCCAGCAGGCCATGCAGCAGAACCAACCTGGCCAGGCCCGCCTGGCCTACGAACGCGGCGTGCAGTACCTGCGCAAGCAAAGCGACCCCGAGCGCTACAAGCCGCAACTGCAACAACTCGAACAGCTACTGGCCCGCGCCAATGCCGTGGTACTGGAAAAAAACCAGCCAGCTGCCGACGAGCACAATGAGCTGAGCGATGGCCTGCAGTCGCTTGAGCCGGAAGAGTGGAAGAAAAAGAACATCTACGACTGACTGGCGCCTGTTCTGCGCAATAAAAAGCCCGGCGTTGCCGGGCTTTTTCGTTTCAGCAGTCGGTAAGCCGCAGGAATATCTCGACCAACCGCTCAATGCCGGCCTGATCCTGCGCGGCAAAACGCGCCAGCTGCGGGCTATCCAGGTCGAGCACTCCGAGCAGACGCCCATCCTTGACCAGCGGCACCACCAGTTCACTGTTGGATGCGCTGTCACACGCGATATGCCCGGGGAAGGCATGCACGTCCTCGACCCGCTGGGTCTGCCGAGTTGCCGCCGCAGCGCCACACACGCCACGCCCGAAGGGAATGCGTACGCAGGCCACCTTGCCCTGGAACGGCCCCAACACCAGCTCTTCACCACGACTGAAGTAAAAGCCGGCCCAGTTCAACCCTTCCAGCTCGTGGAACAGGAATGCCGAGAACTGCGCACTGTTGGCGATGAGGTCGCGCTCATCGGCCAACAACGACTCCAGTTGTGCGGCCAGCAGGTTATAGCCATCGAGCCCCTGCCCGGATTGCTGCAAATCGATCATGGCTGCCCCTCCAGCAGTGCCAGGCCAACCCACTGACGGGCAAACTGGTAAGCACAGCGACCATTGCGGTTGCCACGCCCGAGCGCCCAGCGGATGGCCAAGATTTCCAGCTCGTGGCTCCACTGCCACTGCAAACCGGCCTGAGCGGCCAGCACGCCGATCCAGTGCTGCACCACCGCCAGGAAGTGATCCTGAGTGAAGGGATAGAAGGACAGCCACAGGCCGAAGCGATCCGACAGGGCGATCTTGTCCTCCACTGCCTCGCTCGGGTGCAGCTCGCCTTCGACGTGTTTCCAGTTTTCGTTGTCGCTTTCCTTCTCCGGCACCAGGTGGCGACGGTTGGACGTGGCATACAGCAGCACATTGTCCGGGGCGCGTTCCAGGGAGCCGTCCAGCACGCTCTTCAGCACGCGGTAATCGCCCTCGCCCGCTTCGAACGAGAGGTCGTCGCAGAACAGCACGAAGCGTTGCGGCAGCCCGGCCAGCAACTCCACCACGCGCGGCAGATCCGCCAGGTGGTCGCGCTCGATCTCGATCAGGCGCAGGCCAACCTTGGCATGTTCGGCCAGCAGCGCCCGCACCAGCGAGGATTTGCCGGTGCCACGTGCACCCCAGAGCAACGCATGGTTGGCGGGCAAGCCCTGGACGAACTGGCGGGTATTGCGCGCCAGCTGGTCGCGCTGGGTGTCCACGCCGACCAGATCATTCAGGTCCAGATCCAGGCTGACGCGCAACGGCTGCAGATAACCGCTGCGCCCTTCGCGCTGCCAGCGCGCGGCGATCACAGCGCTCCAATCCACCTCCACTCGCTGCGCCGGCAGGAGGGGCTCCAGACGCGTCAGTACTTCATCGGCACGCTGCAAAAAATTGTTCAAACGGGAATCCACAACTCACTCCTCATCACCGCCCCTGACGGCGGCCAGACCCTATGGGCTATGCTTGGCAAGCGTCTGAATCAAGGAACAATCGCCCGCCCATGGATATATCGCTCACCCATCGCCTGTCGTACAAACAGGCCAGTTTGACGGTGCTGGTGGCGTTTATCCTGGGAACGCTGCTAAGCCTGATTCAAGTCAGCCTCGATTATGCCAGCGAAGACGCGTCGATCGACCGGGAAATCAAATCCCTGCTGGAAATCAGCCACAACCCCGCCGCCCGCATCGCCTACAACATCGACGCCGAGCTGGCCCAGGAGCTGGTACTGGGCCTGCTGCAATCACCCGCCGTCATGCGTGCCGAGATCATCGACAACAGCGGCATGACCCTCGCCACCGTCAGCCGCCCGGCTGCAGAAAGCCGCTATCGCCTGTTCAGTGACTTCCTCTTCGGCCAGAGTCGCCAGTTCGAAGACCCGCTGTATGTCAGCCACGCCCCCAATGAAGCCCTCGGCCTGCTGCGCCTGGATGTCGATACCTATGCGTTCGGCAGCGATTTCCTCAAGCGTGCCCTGCTCACCCTGCTGACTGGCTTTGCCCGCAGCCTGTTGCTGTCGCTGATTCTGCTGGTGCTGTTCTACGTCATGCTGACCAAACCCCTGGTTGGCATCATCCGCGCCCTCAGCGAGCGCGATCCCCGCCGCGACTTCTCGGCGATTCCCTGCCCGCCCAGCCATGAGCGCGATGAAATCGGCACCCTGGTCGCCGTCACCAACAAACAGCTGACCAGCATCCATGACGAAATCAGCCAACGCCGCGAGGCCGAGGACCGCCTGACCCAATACCTGGGCGAGCTGGAAAACATCGTCTCGGCCCGCACCTCCGAACTCAAGGCGACCAACGCCCGCCTGACCCTGTCCAATACCGAACTGGAGCAGGCCCGCAGCAGCGCCCAGGAAATGGCCCAGGCCCGCGCCGCCTTCCTGGCCAACATGAGCCACGAAATCCGCACCCCACTCAATGGCCTGCTGGGGATGCTGGCGCTGTCCCTCGACGGCCCACTGAGCAGCGAACAGCGCCAGCAACTGTCGATTGCCCATGACTCGGGCAAGGTCCTGGTGGACCTGCTCAACGACATTCTCGACCTGTCCAAGTTCGAGGCCGGGCAACTGGAACTGGAGCAGATCCCGCTGGACCTTGGCGCCCTGGCCGAGGAAACCGCCAACCTGCTGTCGCAGAACGCCGGGCCGAATGTCGAACTGACCTGCCTGATCGATCCGACCCTGCCGGCCCAGGTGCTCGGCGACCCGACTCGGGTGCGGCAGATCATCAGCAACCTGCTGTCCAATGCGCTCAAGTTCACCCGCTTTGGCCGCGTCGACCTGCGCATTGTGCCCAGCGCCGGTGGGGTACGCATCGAGGTGCACGACACGGGTATCGGCATCCCCAAGGATGCCCAGTCGCGCATCTTCCAACCCTTTACCCAGGCCGGAGCCGGCATCACCCGTCAATACGGCGGTACCGGCCTGGGCCTGGCACTGACCCGGCGCCTGTGCGAAATCATGCAGGGCACGCTCAGCCTCAGCTCCGAAGAGGGCTTCGGCAGCCAGTTCTGCGCCGAGCTGCCACTGGCAAGCCACATCCCTGCCTCGCAATGGCCGGCCTTGCGCGGCAAGGTCGCCGCCTTGTGCGCGGGCGATAGCGGCCTGAGTGAACTGCTGGGTACCTGGCTGCCAGGCTGGGGGCTGGACTTCCGCCGCCAGGACGGCGCCAGCAGCCTCGACGAGAAACAAGCCGACCTGCTGATTTGCGACCAGCCCGAGCAACTGGCCAGCCTACGCCAGCGGCTGAACACGCCGATCCTGCTGGTATCCGCTTATGGCGGCTTCCTGCCAGGCACCCAGGCCGCAGCCCTCGCGCCGTTCGAACAGCTGGCCAGGCCACTGGCCCGTTCGGTGCTGCACCAGACCCTGCTGCGCCTGCTGGAGCCCCACCAGGCCGGTGACAACGAGACGCACAAGCAGCCCCCAAGCCCTCAACGGCAGGCGAAGATCCTTCTGGTAGAGGACAACCAGGTCAACCAACTAGTCGCCAAGGGCATGCTCGGCAAGCTGGGTTGCGAGGTGGTGGTAGCCGCCCATGGCGGCGAAGCCATCAGCTACCTGGAACGACACGCAGTCGATCTGGTGCTGATGGACTGCAACATGCCGGTGATGGATGGCTACGAGGCGACCCGGCGCATTCGCCAGAACGGGCGCTGGCTCGACCTACCGATCATCGCCCTGACCGCCAACGCCCTGCCCGACGAGCGCGAGCGTTGCCAGGCAGCGGGGATGAATGACTACTTGGCCAAACCGTTTCGCCGCGAAGACCTGGCCAACCTGCTGGACAACTGGCTACCGCTGGCCACGCAGCCCTGATCGAGGCTCGATCAGGGCCGGCAGCAATCAGGCACTCAAGCGCCCCAGCAGCACATCAAGGTTCTGGCGCAATCCATCCAGCTCACCTAGATCGACGCCCAGATCACACAGCAAGCGCCCTTTCAGCGGCAACACGCGCTCACGCAGTTGCTGGCCGGCCGCACTCAGGCACAGATGCACTTCGCGCTCGTCTACCGAAGAGCGACGGCGCTGCACCAGATCGAGCTGTTCCAGGCGCTTGAGCAGCGGTGTCAGGGTGCCGGAGTCCAGTCGCAAACGCTCCCCCAGGGCCTTCACCGTTGGCTGCGCTGGCGGCGCGCCCTGCCATTCCCAGAGCACCAGCATCACCAGGTACTGCGGGTATGTCAGGCCGAGCTCATCGAGCATCGGCTTGTAGGCACGGGTGACCGCACGCGAGGCTGCGTAAAGCTTGAAGCAAAGCTGGTTGTCCAGCTGCAGCAAGGCCTGCGCGTCGTCCATCGAACTCATTGCAGCAGGGCTTCGATCTCGCCGGCGAGGTCTTCCGGCTTGGTGGTCGGGGCGAAACGCTTGACCACTTTGCCCTCGCCATCGATGAGGAATTTGGTGAAATTCCACTTGATGCCCTTGCTACCAAGCAGGCCGGGAGCGCGCTGCTTGAGCTGCACGTAGAGCGGATGAGCGTCGCTGCCGTTGACATCGATCTTCTTGAACAGCGGGAAGCTGACACCAAAGTTCAGCTCGCAGAACTCGCTAATCGCGCCCTCATCACCCGGTTCCTGCTTACCAAACTGGTTGCAAGGGAAGCCCAGCACCACCAGCCCCTTGTCCTTGTATTGCTGCCAGATGCTTTCCAGCCCCTGGTACTGCGGGGTGAAGCCGCATTTGCTGGCCGTGTTGACCACCAGCACGGCCTTGCCGCCGAAGTCGGCGAGGGTCTTTTGTTCGCCCTTGATGGTGGTCACGGGGATATCGAACAGTTTGTCGCTCATGGATGAAGCTCCGGATAAGTGGGGATGGCGCAGGCAATATAGCGAGCAATTAAATTGCACACAATTTAATTGCCAGTTATCAATCCGCAAAAACCGCCATGACCCAGGCAAAGCAAGCGCCGCGCCCGGGTCAATCGCGCTATTTGGGTTGCAACTTCAGCGACAACGAATTGATGCAGTAGCGCAGGCCGGTTGGTCGCGGCCCGTCGGGGAAGAGATGTCCCAGGTGTGCATCGCACTTGGCGCATTTGACCTCGACCCGGTGCATGCCATGGCTGAAGTCTTCCTTCTCGGCGATCACCTCGCCATTCACCGGCTGGAAATAACTCGGCCAGCCACTGCCGGAATCGTACTTCGCGTCCGAGTCGAACAGCGCCTCGCCGCAACAGGCGCAGTGGTAGATACCGGGCACCTTGCTGTCGTGGTATTCACCGGTGAACGGACGCTCCGTCCCCCCCAGGCGGCAGACATGGTATTGGGCGTCGGAAAGCTCGTCGCGCCAGGCTTCCAGGGGTTTTTCGATCTTCTCCATGGGGCATACCTCCAGCGTGGAAAAAAGCCCGATCTGTACCTTTTCCGGTCATCGAGCCGCACGTATCATGCGTGACTCTTTAGACGCCAACCTGGCCGCCACATTACAGCCAGCCAAGGCGCGAACATCAGGATATCCCGCTGCGCCACGCAGCCATTTTCAGTTCGGGACAACAGCATCATGCAGGTCAGCAAATCGAACAAGCTTGCCAACGTCTGCTACGACATTCGCGGGCCGGTGCTCAAGCACGCCAAACGCCTGGAAGAGGAAGGCCAACGCATCCTCAAGCTGAACATCGGCAACCCGGCGCCGTTCGGTTTCGAAGCCCCGGAGGAAATCCTTCAGGACGTGATCCGCAACCTGCCCACCGCGCAAGGCTACAGCGATTCCAAAGGCCTGTTCAGTGCGCGCAAGGCGGTGATGCAGTATTACCAGCAAAAGCAGGTGGAAAGTGTCGGCATCGAGGACATCTACCTCGGCAACGGCGTCTCCGAACTGATCGTGATGGCCATGCAGGCCCTGCTCAACAACGGCGATGAAGTGCTGATCCCGGCGCCCGACTACCCGCTGTGGACCGCCTCCGTGGCTCTCGGCGGCGGCAAGCCGGTGCACTACCTGTGCGACGAGCAGGCCGGTTGGTTCCCGGATATCGCCGACATGCGCGCCAAGATCACGCCGAACACTAAGGCCCTGGTGCTGATCAACCCGAACAACCCCACTGGCGCCGTGTACTCGCGCGAAGTGCTGCTGGAAATCGTCGAACTGGCGCGCCAGCACAACCTGGTGCTGTTCTCCGACGAGATCTACGACAAGATCCTCTACGACGACGCCCAGCACATCTGCACCGCCTCGCTGGCTCCGGACGTGCTGTGCCTGACCTTCAACGGCCTGTCCAAGTCCTACCGCGTAGCCGGTTTCCGCTCTGGCTGGGTGGCCATCTCCGGGCCCAAGCACAAGGCCGTGAGCTACATCGAAGGCATCGACATCCTGGCCAACATGCGCCTGTGCGCCAACGTGCCGAGCCAGCATGCGATCCAGACGGCGCTGGGCGGCTACCAGAGCATCAACGACCTGGTGCTGCCGCAAGGCCGCCTGCTGGAGCAGCGCAACCGTACCTGGGAGCTGCTCAACGACATCCCCGGGGTCAGCTGCGTCAAGCCGATGGGCGCGCTGTACGCCTTCCCCAAGATCGACCCCAAGGTCTGCCCGATCCATAACGACGAGAAGTTCGTCCTCGACCTGCTGCTCTCCGAGAAGCTGCTGGTCGTCCAGGGCACCGCGTTCAACTGGCCGTGGCCGGACCACTTCCGCGTCGTCACGCTGCCGCGCGTGGATGATCTGGAAATGGCCATCGGCCGCATCGGCAACTTCCTCAAGTCCTACCGCCAGTAACTGCCGCGCCGGGGCGGCAACCGTCGCCCCGCACCGCCGAAGAGCCCAGCCATGGATCTGCAGATCGACGAATTCTACAAAGATGCCGCCGCCGGCATGCTGACGCTCTACCAGGCCTTCCCGCGCAAGATCGCGCTCTACGTGGAAGACCTGATCGGCCGCGAGGAGCCGGACGAATTCGGCCTGCCCAGCAAACGCCACCAGAGCTGCCTGGGCGCCCTGCTGTGGCTGGCCGAGGAAGGTTACATCCGCTTCGACTCGACCATTGCCTACGACGCCCTGGACCAGGCCGTGCTCACGGAAAAGGGCTTCCTGCGCCTGTCGCGCGCCATCCCGCACGCGCTCCCTGCCGGCGACGTGCAGACAGCCAGCGTGCGCCGCGTGCAGGCCACCCTCGCCTGGCAACTGCGCGAAGCGCTCGGCCAGCAGAGCAGCGAAAAGGTCGCACGCCTCACTCGCCACCTCTTCGAAAGCACGCTCACGCCCACCAGCGACACAGTTTGAAATAGTCCCCAGGTTGAAGGCATGGGGGGTGCGCCCCTATATAACCGGCATAATCAGACCGTCCCTGCCTGAGGAGAAATTTCAAACCATGATGCGCATTGTGTTGTTCCTGGCCACCAACCTGGCAGTACTGGCGATTGCCAGTATTACCCTGAAACTGCTGGGGGTAGATCGCTTCACTGGTCAGAACTACGGCAGCCTGCTGGTTTTCTGCGCCGTATTCGGCTTCGCCGGCTCGCTGGTCTCGCTGTTCATCTCCAAGTGGATGGCGAAGATGAGCACCGGCACGCAGATCATCACCCAGCCACGTACCCGCCACGAACAGTGGCTGCTGCAGACCGTGGAAGAGCTGGCCCGCGATGCCGGGATCAAGATGCCGGAAGTCGGCATCTTCCCTGCCCATGAGTCCAACGCCTTCGCCACCGGCTGGAACAAGAACGACGCCCTGGTCGCGGTTAGCCAGGGGCTGCTCGAGCGTTTCTCTCCGGATGAAGTGAAAGCCGTACTGGCCCACGAAATCGGTCACGTGGCCAATGGCGACATGGTCACCCTGGCGCTGATCCAGGGCGTGGTGAACACCTTCGTGATGTTCTTCGCGCGGATCTTCGGCAACTTCGTCGACAAGGTGATCCTGAAAAACGAAGACGGCCCGGGTATCGGCTACTTCGTCGCGACCATCTTCGCCGAGCTTGTTCTGGGCATCCTGGCCAGCATCATCGTCATGTGGTTCTCGCGTAAACGCGAGTTCAAGGCCGACGAAGCCGGCGCCCGCCTGGCTGGCACTGGCTCGATGATCGGTGCGCTGGAGCGCCTGCGCGCCGAACAGGGCATCCCGGCGGCAATGCCCAGCAGCCTGACCGCCTTTGGCATCAACGGCGGCCTGAAGAACGGCCTGGCCGGCCTGCTGATGACTCACCCACCGCTGGAAGTGCGCATCGCGGCACTGCGCCAGCGCGGCTAAGCCATAGGGCAATACGACAAGGGCAGCTTCGGCTGCCCTTTTCTTTGCCCGACACAAACAGGTCCAGCGCCTAGACTGCCAACGCCTAGACTGAGAGAAAAACCTGCCGGAGAGTTGGCTATGCGCGCCTGGAAGGCCATCAGCGCACCCTTGCTTGTCACTGCCCTGCTCCACGTCCAGCCAGCCTGCGCCGACCCGCTGGGGATGATCCGCCTGGACACCAGCCAGGAACCGCCCTACCAGCTGATGATCGACGGGCAGCTCAGCGGCCTCTCGGTGAGCGTACTGGACTGCATCTTCAGCCGCCTGCGCCAACCCCACGATATCCAGCTCACGTCCTGGAAGCGCGCCAAGCACAATGTCAGCACCCATCTCTCCGAAGGCTTCTTCAGCTCCGCCCCGGACGCTGAAGCCGATGCCTTTGCCGAGCTGTCGGCGCCACTACTGATCGAGAAATGGTACTGGTACGCTCTGGACCCACAGATTCTCAATCGTCCACCCTGGGATCCGCAGCTGCGGATTGGCGCGGTGCTCGGCAGCAACACCCTGGCCTGGCTGGAAACCCGCGGCATCAACGTGCAGCAGACCGTTCCCCGCCTGGAGCAACTGCTGCAACTCCTGCAACGCGGGCGCATCGACATGATCCTCGCCGACCAGGACGTGATGAGCAGCGCCCTGCCTACCCAACAGCCAGCGCTGCAGCTGCAACAGCGCTTCGTGCGCTACAGCCCGCTCGGCGTCTACTTCTCACGCACCTACCTGGAACACAACAGCGGCTTCCTTCCCGCGTTCAACCAGCAGGTCCAGAGCTGCGCGCCCAGCGGCTCGCCCCTCAGTGATCTGGAGCGCCACCATCTCAAGCAGTTGGTGCACTTGCACCTGCAGCGCTGGGGTCACCACCAGACCCTGCTCGACAGCCTGCGCCAGAATGCCGAGAAACCGCTGCAGCCGGCCGACATCAGCAGCCTCGACCGACAATGGCGCGAGGAACTGGAAAGCCCCCAGCAGCCATTGATCGACAGCGTCCGCCAGCTACCCGCCTCGGCCTTGCTGGAAGGCATTCAGCGTCAGTACGCGCCGCTGTTCAACGAGTTGTTTCTCACCGACCAGCGCGGCCTCATCGCCGGCATGAGTGAAAACACCAGCGACTACTGGCAGGGCGACGAAGCCAAGTTCAGCAGCGTGCGCACGCTCAAGCCCAATCAGTTGCTGATCGAGCCCATCAGCTACGACGGCTCGACGCAGAGCTTCCAGGTACAGGTCAGCGCGCCCCTGCATGAACCACAAAGCGGCGATTTTCTGGGGGTGCTGACTTTTGGCATCAATATCGAAGCGGCATTTGGCGACAGCCAGCCGTAAATAATCGAAAAAGCAGATCAAATTACGCGGGATTTACCGTTTGAAACCGATGCCTTGCAGATAGATCATTCGGCTCATACCGGAGGATCTTATCGTGCTACCCAGTCTCTACATCTCCCACGGCTCACCCATGCTGGCCCTCGAACCCGGCGCCAGCGGCCCCGCCCTTGCCCGCCTGGCGGCCGAGTTGCCACGCCCACGGGCGATCTTGGTGGTTTCTGCCCACTGGGAAAGCCCGGAGCTGCGGCTCAGTAGCGCCGAGCATCCCGCCACCTGGCATGACTTCGGCGGCTTCCCGGCACCGCTGTATGCCGTGCAGTACCCGGCCCCCGGCGCACCAGCGCTGGCCAGGGAGGTTCAGCACCTGCTCAGCGTCGCAGGCCTGACGGCCCAGTTGGACGCCAAACGCCCTTTCGACCACGGCACCTGGGTGCCGCTGTCACTGATGTATCCACAGGCCGATATTCCGGTGCTGCAGTTGTCATTGCCCAGCCACCTCGGCCCAGCGCTGCAGACCCGCGTCGGCCATGCGCTACGCAGCCTGCGCGAACAGAGCGTGTTGCTGATCGGCTCCGGCAGCATCACCCACAATCTCGGCGAACTGGATTGGCGTGCCGGCCCGGAGGTGATCACCCCCTGGGCACTGGAGTTTCGCGACTGGATAGTGGAGAAGCTGCAAGCCGACGACGAAGCCGCCCTGCATGACTACCGCCAGCAGGCCCCCCATGCGCGCCGCAACCACCCCTCGGACGAACACCTGCTACCGCTGTATTTCGCCCGTGGCGCCGGTGGCGCCTTCCGCATCGAGCACAGTGGCTTCACCTATGGCGCTCTGGGCATGGATATCTACAGCTTCAACTGATGCAGGCTGGCTACCGAGCAGCCATAAAAAAGCCCCGCACTAGGCGGGGCTTTTTTCATTACGGCGCAGGATCAATCCTCGCGATAACGACGCAGCTTCAGGGCCTTGCCGGCAACGCGGGTGTCCTTGAGCTTGCCGAGCAGACGGTCGAGGCCTTCTTCCGGCAGTTCGATCAGGCTGAAGGTCTCGCGGATCTGGATGCGACCGATCGCTTCGCGGGCCAGGCCACCTTCGTTGAGGATCGCGCCCAGCAGGTTCTTCGCGGCGATGCCGTCACGAGTCCC
Organism: Aquipseudomonas ullengensis; assembly: GCF_014174475.1. Taxonomy (GTDB): domain Bacteria; phylum Pseudomonadota; class Gammaproteobacteria; order Pseudomonadales; family Pseudomonadaceae; genus Aquipseudomonas; species Aquipseudomonas ullengensis. Next base: position 39,834 of record NZ_JACJUD010000007.1, on the reverse strand, counting down.
CAGGGCAGTACGGCAACGGGCACGGCCTTCGGCCAGCGGTACCGGGGCACGACGCTCACGCGGGGTGAACTCACCGCTGCGCTCGCCATCACGCTCACGACGCTCACGCGGAGCACTGACGCTCGGCACCAGCGGTTGCTCGCGCTCGACATCGGCCAGGCTCAGCGACTGGCCGTTAGTGGCCTTGCGCAGCAGGGCCGCGGCCAGGGCGCGCGGGCTGCAGCCGATATCGGCTACCAGACGGTCGAGCAGCTCGCCGTGGCTGGCTTCGGCATCGGCCACCAGCGGCGACAGGCTGTTGGTCAGTTTCTTGATGCGCGCGTCCAGCACTTGCTGGCCGTTGGGCAGGCGTACTTCGGCAACTTTCTGCCCGGTCACACGCTCGATCACCTGCAGCATGCGGCGCTCGCGCGGAGTCACCAGCAGCAGTGCGCGACCAACGCGACCGGCACGGCCGGTACGGCCGATACGGTGCACGTAGGACTCGGGGTCGTACGGCATGTCGACGTTGAGTACGTGGGTGATGCGCGGTACGTCGATACCACGGGCAGCCACGTCGGTAGCAACCACGATGTCCAGACGGCCGTCTTTCAGCGACTCGATGACGCGCTCGCGCTGGTTCTGCGCGATGTCACCGTTCAGCGCGGCAACCTTGTAGCCCTTGGCTTCCAGCGCGGAGGCCAGGTCCAGGGTGGCTTGCTTGGTGCGCACGAAGGCGATCAGGGCGTCGAATTCCTCGACTTCCAGCAGACGGGCAACCGCCTGGACCTTCTGGTCGGCGTGGACCATCAGGTGGGCCTGCTCGATCAGCGAGACGGTCTGGGTCTTGGCCGCGATCTTGATGTGCTTCGGCTCGCGCAGGTGCTTCTCGGCGATGGTGCGGATCGAGGCCGGCAGGGTCGCGGAGAACAGCACGCTCTGACGGCTGGCCGGCATGGCCTGGAAGATCACTTCCAGGTCATCCATGAAGCCGAGCTTGAGCATTTCGTCGGCTTCGTCCAGCACCAGGTGGCTGATGGTCGACAGCAGCTGATCGTTGCGGCTCAGGTGGTCAACCAGACGACCCGGGGTAGCCACGATGACCTGCGCGCCCTGGCGAATAGCCTTGAGCTGCGGGCCCATCGGCGCGCCGCCGTAGACGGCAACCACGTTCAGGCCAGGCATCTGCTTGGAGTAGGTTTCAAAGGCGGTGGCCACTTGCAGGGCCAGCTCGCGGGTTGGCGCGAGGATCAGCGCCTGCAGCTCACGCTTGGCCGGGTCGATCTTCGACAGGATCGGCAGGGCGAACGCTGCGGTTTTGCCGGTACCGGTCTGCGCCTGGCCGATCATGTCGTGGCCGGCGAGGATCACCGGGATCGCCTGGGATTGAATCGGGGACGGCTCTTCGTAACCTACCGCGACCAGCGCAGCGAGAATAGAAGGATGAAGGCCGAGTTCGGCGAAGGTGCCGGTTACTTCCTGGGTCATGGGTCTGCCTCTAGGTGCATCCGCAAAGACCCAAGTTCCAAAGCTGCACATGCCATGTAGGACCCTGAAGGGTCACCCTGGCAGCCGTGTAGGCGGGGATTTGCGAAAACTAAATGAATAAAACGTCAAGGATAGTCCGCGTGGCGGACAAGCAGCGAAGCCTGCGCTTCGTGAGATTGCATCACCTGAACGGAGCCGGTTTTAGCCGGGCGCGAATCATACAGGAAAAAAGCTGACGACTGGGCAGGTTTTTAGCAGAGCCGCCGGGCGGTAATTTTTCACGGCGACCTGGCACCCCTCAACTGGCCGGGCGCATCACATCCAGCAGCGACTGCAGCGAATAGCCCAATTGCGGCGCCAGGGCCGCCGCGCGCGCGGTGAGCTGGTCCATTTGCATGGGCTGATCAATATCGGCCGGGACCAGCAGGATGACGTTGCCCTCCTTCACCGGGATCTCCCAGTAGTGCCGGTGATACAAGCCACGCAGCAGCGCCGCGCCCAGCGGCCGGCCGTCGTCGGTGCCCCACTGGTTGATGATCAGCCAGCCGCCTGGATTGAGGCGCTTCTGGCAGTTTTCCAGAAAACGCCAGGCCAGGTGCCCAGCCGCCGGGCCCGTGTCGGTATACAGGTCGACGAAGATCAGGTCCGAGGACTCGGCGCTGCCCAACAGTTCCAGCGCATCGCCGGTGCGGATATACAGGCGCGGATCGTCCTTCAAGCCCATGTACTGCATGGCCAGGCGCGGCACATCGGGGCGCAGTTCGATGGCTTCGACATCGTCCAGCGACGGCAGGAAATGCAGGCAGGCCTGGGTCAAGCTGCCAGCGCCCAAGCCGAGGAACAATGCGGTCTCCGGCGCCTCATGGCACAGCGCGCCGATCAGCATGGCGCGGGTGTAGTCGTACTCCAGCCAGTTGGGGTCGCGGGTGAAGGTGCAGCTTTGCTCGATGGCTTCGCCGAACTCGAGGAAACGGTAGTCACCCACCTCGAGCACGCGGATCACGCCAAATTCGTCATGTACCTCGGCGAGCACGCGCTCATCGCGCACCTCGCTCATTCGCCCAACCCCTGGCGGAACTGCCCAGGCGTAATCCCGCTCCAGCGGCGAAAGGCCTTGGCGAAGGCACTTTCATCGGAAAAGCCCAGCCGCTCGGCCACTTCGACCAAACGCGGAGACTCGCGCAGTTGCTGCTCGGCCATGCGATACAGCACCTGCTCACGCAGCAGCCGGTAGGAACTGCCCTCCTCGGCCAGCTTGCGATTGAGGTGGCGCCCACTCAGGTCGAGCTGTTCGGCGATGCGCTCCTTGCCCCAGCGCGGCTGCGCGCGCAGCAGCTGCTGCACGCGCGCACTCAGGCTCTGCGTGCCCAGGCGTTCGAGCAGGCTGTCGGCCAGGCCGCGCAAGTGCTCGCACATCAGGGCATTGGCCTGAATCAACGGCACCTGCAGGTCATCCTGGGCGAACACCAGGGCGTTCTCACTGGCAGAAAACTCCAGCGGGCAGGCCAGCAGCTCCTTGTAGCGCGCCTCGTCGCCCCGCGCGGCATGGCGCAAACGCAGCAGCAACGGACTGATCTTGTTACCGGTGACCCAGCGCGCCAGCGACACCAGACTGGCCATCACCGCTTCGGTGCGCTCTTCCTTACGCACCTGATAGTGCGCCTGGTAGCGCAGGACCACCTGCGCGCCTTCGCTGTGCAGGCTGAACTCGCTGCCCTCGCCGATGATCGGGTAGTACTCGAGCAAGGCTTCCAGCGACTCACCGAGCGACTCGCTGCTCATCAGCAACGCGCCAACCATGTCCAGGTGCCCAACCTGCAGCGCGCAGCCCAGACGCAGACCCACCAGCGGGTCATCCGCAGCCGTGCAGAAGGCTTGCCACAGCGCGTCCTGGCGGGCCAGGGGAATGCGCGCCAGGTTGCCCAGCTCGCGCACCTCGGCCGGCAAAGGCAGGGCCAGGCGTTCGGCAGCCTGAAGAATGGCCTGGGCGTAATGCACGGTGACGGAAGGCGTAGTGCTCATGGTCCTGAATTAACCGGGTGGAGTCCTGAATGAGCCATTACGGCGGAAGGGAGGCTGCATATGCTTACGGAATAACTAAAGAAAGACAATTGAGACGCCTTGTATGCACGCCATTATCGGAGCCGGCCCCATGGGGCTGGCCGCTGCCCGCCAACTTCAGCGCTATGGTATCCCCTTCGTCGGCTTCGAGCTGCATGCGGATGTCGGCGGCCTGTGGGATATCAACAACCCACACAGCACCATGTACGAATCGGCGCACCTGATCTCGTCCAAGGGCACCACTCAATTCGACGAATTCCCCATGCCTGCCGAGGTACCGCATTACCCGCGGCACCAGCAGATCGGCCAGTACTTTCGCGACTACGCGCAGCACTTCGGCCTGCATGAGCATTACCAGTTCAACACCCGCGTGGTGCAGCTGGAGCGCCTGAACCGGGGGTGGCGCCTGGTCAGCGAGAGCAACGGCGTACAGCGCGAATGGCAGTTCGATGGCGTGCTGATCGCCAACGGCACCCTGCACAAGCCCAACCAGCCGGCCCTGCCCGGCGACTTCAGCGGCGAGCTGCTGCACTCTTCGGAGTACCACTCGGCCGAGGTCTTCGCCGACAAGCGCGTGCTGGTCATCGGCTGCGGCAACTCGGCCTGCGACATCGCCGTGGATGCCGTGCACCGCGCGCAATCGGTCGACCTCTCGGTGCGCCGTGGCTACCACTTCCTGCCCAAGTTCATCCTCGGCAAACCGACCGACACTTTTGGCGGCGCGATCAAGCTGCCGCGCCGGCTCAAGCAACTGATCGACGGCCTGTTGGTGCGCGCCCTGCTCGGCAAGCCGTCGCAATACGGCCTGCCTGATCCGGACTACCGCCTGTACGAGTCGCACCCGGTGATGAACTCGCTGGTGCTGCACCATATCGGCCATGGCGATATCCAGCCGCGTGGCGATATCCGCGCGGTCAGCGGGCGCACCGTGACCTTCGCCGACGGCAAGCAGGCCAACTACGACCTGATCCTGCAGGCCACCGGCTACAAGCTCGACTACCCCTTCATCAACCGCGCCGAGCTGAACTGGCCGCAAGGGGCCGGCGCGCCGCAGCTGTACCTCAATGTGTTCCACCCGCTGCACGACGACCTGTTCATGCTCGGCATGATCGAGGCCTCGGGCCTGGGCTGGCAGGGCCGCGCCGAGCAGGCCGAACTGGTCGCTCTGGCGATCCGCCAACAGCAACAGGGCAGCGACGTAGCCAAGCGCTTCCGCGAACTGGTCCTGGCCCGCTGCGGCAAACGCCTGGACGGCGGCTACAGCTACCTGGAGCTGGAACGCATGGCCTACTACGTGCACAAGGACACCTACCGCGCCGCCCTCAAGCAGCACATCGCCGAGCTGCGCCAGAACCTCGCCCCCGTGCCCCCGACTTCGCCTGAGGAAAGCCTCGATGCCTGCCGTCAATCTTGAGTTCTCCCCAGCGGCGATGATCGCCCTGAACCTCATCATTGCCCTGATGATGTTCGGCGTATCACTGGAGCTGCGCGCCGACGACTTCAAGCGCATCCTGCGCACGCCGAAGGCGCCGCTGATCGGCCTGCTGGTGCAATTCGTCCTGCTGCCCGCCAGCACCTGCCTGCTCACCGTGCTGCTGCCGATCGACCCGAGCCTGGCCCTGGGCATGATCCTGGTGTCCACCTGCCCAAGCGGCACCTTCTCCAACATCATGACCTGGCTGGGCCGCGGCAATGTCGCGGTATCGGCCAGCGTCACCGCCGTATCGAGCATCACCGCCGGGATCTTCACCCCGCTCAACTTCGCCCTGTACGCCGGCCTCAACCCCAACACCCGCGCGCTGCTGACCGAAATCAGCGTCGACCCGGTCGAACTGCTGGTCATGGTCGCCCTGGTGCTGGTGCTGCCGATGGTGCTCGGCATGCTGCTCGGCAAGCGTCGCCCGAACCTGGCGCACAAGCTGGAAAAGCCGCTGCGCAACTTCTCCCTGCTGGTGATGCTGGCCTTCGTCGGCGGCGCCTTCAGCAAGAACTTCGCCCAGTTCACCGAGCACTTCCACCTGTTCTTCTGGCTGGTGGTCGGCCTCAACGCCATGGCCCTGATCCTCGGCTACCTGTGCGCGCGCCTGTGGCGCCTGCCGGAAGCGGACGTACGCGCCGTGACCCTGGAAACCGGCATCCACAACTCGGCCCTGGGCATGGCGCTGATCTTCACCTTCTTCCCCCAATCCGGCGGCATGTTGCTGATCGCCGCGTTCTGGGGCTGCTGGCAGCTGCTGGCGGGGCTGGTTCTGGCCCTGTACTGGTCGCGCCGCCCACCCGCCGACTCTGCTGCCGTAGCACTCGGCCAAGGAACTAACTGATGCGCGTTGTCCTCATCACCGGCGCCGCCAGCGGCCTCGGCTGGCACCTGGCCCGCGCCTGCCATGCGCGCGGCGACCACCTGCTGCTCACCGACATCGACGCCGGCGGCCTGGCCGCGCGCGTGGCCGAGCTGGACCCGGCGCGCGTGCTCGGTATTGCTGGCGACATCTGCGACCCGGATCTGCACCGCGAATTGCTCAAGGGCTGTCGCAAACGCTTCGGCCGTCTCGATGTGCTGCTCAACAATGCCGGCATCACCCACCGCTCGCCCACCGTGCAGACCGACCCGGCGGTGTTTCGCAAGGTCATGGCGGTGGACTACCACGCGCCGCTGGAGCTGACCCTGAGCGCCCTGCCGCTGCTGCGCGAAAGCCGTGGCCAGGTAGCCGCCATCGGCTCCATGGCCGGCTGGATGCCGGTACTCGGCCGTGCCGGCTACTGCGCGGCGAAAAGCGCCCTGGGCCAGGCCTTCGAGGTGCTGCGCGCAGAGATCGACCGCGACGGCATCCACCTGCTGATGGTCTACCCGAGCTTCCTCGACACACCGATCGACCGTAACGCCCTGGGTGCCGACGGCAAACCCGCCGGCCACGCCCGCTCGACCATCGGCAAGGTACGCCCCGCCGATCGCATGGCCGAACAACTGCTCGATGCCCTCAAGCGCCGCCAGCAGCGGCTGTTCCCGGATCGCGGCAGCTGGGCAGCCAGCCTGCTCTGGCGCATCGCCCCGGCCTTCTACTACCGGCAGATGAGCCGTCGCTTCGCCGGGGAGATGGGTTGATGGCTTACGCCCCTTTTGCCCTGGGTGCCTTCATCCTGCTGGCCTATACCCTGGAAGCCATCACCGGCTTCGGCAGCATCGTCATCGCCCTGTCCCTCGGCGCACTGCTGCTGCCCATCGACCAGTTGCTGCCGGTTCTGGTGCCGTTGAACATCTGCATGACCGGCTTTCTGGTAACCCGCCACTGGCGCCTGATCGACCGCCGTCTGCTGCTGGGCATGATCCTGCCGGGCATGGCCCTCGGCACCCTGATCGGCTACCTGCTGCTGCCGTACCTGGACGCCGTCTCGCTCAAGCGTGGCTTCGGCGTGCTCATCCTATGGTTCGCCAGCCGCGAACTGTGGCGCCTGCAACGCAAGACCCCGCCGCGCGAGCACACGCCGAACTGGGTGATGCGCCTGGCCACCACCGCCGCCGGCATCTGCCACGGCCTGTTCGCCTCCGGCGGGCCGCTGCTGGTGTTCGCCCTGGCCACCACCTCCCTGGACAAGGCACGCCTGCGCGCCACCCTGGTCAGCGTCTGGTTCACCCTCAACAGCCTGCTGACCATCGCCTTCCTGTTCGACGGGCGCCTGACCCCGGCCCTGCCGCAGGTGCTGACCTACGCGCCGCTGCTGCTGGTCGGCGTGTGGCTGGGCGAACGCCTGCACCACCTGGTCGACGAACGTCACTTCCGTATCGCCATCTACGCCCTGCTGCTGGTTACCGGCACGCTGCTGATCGCCCCTTGGAGCCTGATATGAGCTACGACATCATCATCAAGAACGGCCTGCACTTCGACGGTACCGGTGCGCCCGGTGCGCTGCGCCACATCGGCATCAAGGCCGGGCGCGTCGATGCGGTCAGCCTCAGCCCGCTGGATGAAAGCGGCTGCAACGAGGTGCTGGACGCCGCCGGCCGTTGGGTCACCCCGGGCTTCCTGGAAATCCACTCGCACTACGACGCCGAAGTAATCGCCGCCCCGGCGCTCAAGGAATCGGTGCGCCACGGCGTGACCAGTGTGACCATCGGTTCCTGCTCGATCAGTATGGTGCTGGCCGATGCCGAGGACTGCTCCGACCTGTTCACCCGTGTCGAAGCGGTGCCGCGCGAGTATGTGCTGCCGATCCTGCAGCAAAAGAAGACCTGGCGCGACGCCGCCGGTTACCGCGCTTTCTACGACCAGCAACCGCTGGGGCCGAACCTCAGCTCGTTCCTCGGCCACTCCGAGCTGCGCGTGGCGGTGCTCGGTCTGGAGCGCGCCACCAGCCGCATCAAGCCCACCGAAGCCGAACTGCAGCGCATGGAGCAGTTGCTGGAAGAGGCCCTGGATGCCGGCTGCATCGGCCTGTCGGTGATGACCACCAAACTCGACAAGATGGACGGCGACCGCGCCTGGTCCAGCCCGCTACCGTCGACCTTCGCCACCTGGACCGAGTTCTCCCGCCTGTTCGCCGTACTGCGCCGGCGCAACGCGGTGATGCAGGGCGCACCGGATGCGGTGACCAAGGTCAACGTGTTCGCCTTCCTCTACCAGGCCCACGGCTGGTTCCGCCGCCCGCTGAAGTGCTCGATGCTCACCGCGCTGGACCTCAAGTCGCAGCCGCTGCTGCACCGTTTCACCCGTTTCTCCGGCTGGCTGGCCAACCGCGTGCTGCGCGGCAACTTCCGCTGGCAGACCCTGCCGGCACCGTTCACCCTGCGCCTGGAAGGGCTCAACGTGAACGCCTTCGAGGAGTTCGGCGCCGGCGAGATCCTGCGCAACATCAAGGACCCGGACGAGCTGTACAGCAAAGTGCTGGAGCCGGAGTTCCGCGCCCTGTTCAAGAAGCAGGTCAAGGCCGTCCTCACCAAGGGCCTGTGGCACCGCGACTTCTCCGACTGTTGGGTGACCGAATGCCCGGACGCCGCGATGGTCGGCAAGAACTTCAAGCAACTCGGCCAGGCCCGCGGCCTGGATGCAGTGGATGCCTACTTCGAACTGGCCTGCCAGTACCGCGAGGCCCTGAAATGGACCACCTGCTACGGCAACCAGCGTCTGCCGGTGATGCACAAGCTGCTCTCCAGCCCGTGGACCCAGCCAGGCTTCGCCGACTCCGGCGCGCACCTGCGCTCCATCGCCCAGTACAACTTCCCGCTGCGCTTCCTCAAGTACGTGCGTGACGCGCAACTGGCTGGCACCCCGTTCATGGAACTGGGCCAGGCCGTGCGCCGCTGCAGCGGTGAACTGGCCGATTTCATTGGCGTCGACGCCGGGCACCTGCGTGTCGGTGATCGCGCCGACCTGGTGATCATCAACCCCGCCGGCCTGACCGATGAGCTGGACGCCATGAGCGAGGCGCCGATGGAGGTGATCGGCCTGGAGCGCGTGGTTAAGCGCAACGACGACGCGGTGGACGCCACCCTGATCAACGGCCGCATCGCCTACCGCCGTGGCAGCGAATACCCGGTGGAGCTGGGCAAGCAGCAGGGTTTCGGCCGCTTCCTCGTCAGCCACGACGTGCTGCCACGCAGCGGCGTTGCCGCCTCGCTGCAGCCCGCCATGGCGTAGGGCGGGTAGCAACGTAGGGTGGATCACGCTTCACCGATCCACCGAGCGGGAGCCTTGGTGGATGAACAGAGCGCCATCCACCCTACATGCTGTAGCGCGCCAGCGTTGTCGTAGCACTGCAGCAACACGATCCATTCCTCGCCTCCCCCATCGACGAGGAATAGCTAGAGGGCCCGCCCTCGATAAATCAGGTGCCGCCAAGAGCACCGAACCCGGATGCAGTCCGGGAACAGAGTGGTCTGCCATCCCAGCGTGCAGTCGGGAGGCAGCCAGCCTGGTTACGTATCCGCCAGAGGCCCTCCTGCCAGCAGCCAAGTATTCGCTGGCAGGCAGGCCTCTGGCGGATACCCATCTTCTGCCTTCCCCTGCCTCGCTCTGCCCCTCGCCATGCCGTCTCATGCAGCGGCTCTATCGCGCCTATCGGCTTGCCCGGCCAGGCTGATCGGTTACCATGCCAGTCCGCCTGAATAGCCGATAACCGAGAAGCCCGATGTCGCACACCTGGAGCCCCGAAAGCTGGAGAAGCAAGCCGATCCAGCAGCAACCCGTCTACCCCGACCTCGACCACCTGCAACGTGTCGAGCAGACCCTGGCCGGCTATCCGCCGCTGGTGTTTGCCGGTGAGGCACGCGAGCTGCGTCGCCAGTTTGCCGAGGTTACCCAGGGCCGGGCCTTTCTGCTCCAGGGCGGCGATTGCGCGGAAAGCTTCGCCGAATTCTCCACGCTGAAGATCCGCGACACCTTCAAGGTGCTGCTGCAGATGGCCATCGTCATGACCTTCGCCGCCGGCTGCCCGGTGGTGAAGGTCGGGCGCATGGCCGGCCAGTTCGCCAAGCCGCGCTCCGCCAATGACGAGACCATCGACGGCGTGACCCTCCCGGCCTACCGCGGCGACATCGTCAACGGCATCGGCTTCGACGAAAAAAGCCGCGTGCCGGACCCGGACCGTCTGCTGCAGGCCTACCACCAGGCCACCGCCAGCCTCAACCTGCTGCGCGCCTTCGCCCAGGGCGGCTTCGCCGACCTGCACCAGGTGCACCAGTGGAACCTCGACTTCATCGCCAACTCGGCGCTGGGCGAGAAGTACAGCCAACTGGCCGACCGCATCGACGAGACCCTGGCGTTCATGCGCGCCTGCGGCATGGACGGCGCCGCGCAGGTGCGCGAGACCAACTTCTTCACCGCCCACGAGGCCCTGCTGCTCGGTTACGAGCAAGCCTTCGTGCGCAAGGACAGCCTCACCGGGCGCTGGTACGACTGCTCCGCGCACATGCTGTGGATCGGCGACCGCACCCGCCAGCTGGACGGCGCTCACGTCGAATTCCTGCGTGGCGTGGAGAACCCCATCGGGGTCAAGGTCGGCCCGAGCATGGACCCGGACGAGCTGATCCGCCTGATCGACATCCTCAACCCGGATAACGATCCGGGCCGTCTCAACCTGATCGTGCGCATGGGCGCCGACAAGGTCGAAGCCAACTTCCCGCGCCTGCTGCGCAAGGTGACAAGCGAGGGCCGCCAGGTGCTGTGGAGCTCCGACCCCATGCACGGCAACACCATCAAGGCGTCCAGCGGCTACAAGACCCGCGACTTCGCGCAGATTCTCAGCGAGGTGAAGCAGTTCTTCGCCGTGCACCAGGCCGAGGGCACCTACGCCGGCGGCATCCACATCGAGATGACCGGGCAGAACGTCACCGAGTGCATCGGCGGCTCGCGACCGATCACCGAGGATGGCCTGTCGGATCGCTACCACACCCACTGCGACCCACGGATGAACGCCGACCAGTCCCTGGAACTGGCCTTCATGATTGCCGAAACCCTCAAGCAGGTGCGCCGCTAAGGCGCCACGCTTCCTGTAGGAGCCAGTTTGCTGGCGATCAGCTCCCAGCGGGCCGGTTGATCGCAAGCAAGCTGGCTCCTACAAGGGCAATCAGCACAACAAGGGCCGCAAGCGCGCGGCTTCGACCGAGCGACAATTCAGCACCACCTGCGGCAACCCCAGCCACGCCGCCAAGGCCTGCAACTGCCCGGCCAGCGCCAGCAGTGCCTCCTCACTCAACCCCGCCTCTTGCACATGCACGGCATGCACCGCCAGGCGCCCGTGTGCGCGCTCGCTGCGCAGGTCGACCCGCGCCTGCAAGCGCTCGCCATGCAGGAATGGCAGCACGTAGTAGCCGTACACACGCTTGTGCTGCGGGGTGTAGATCTCCAGGCGATAGCGGAAGTCGAACAGCCGCTCGGTGCGCTCGCGCTCCCAGATCAGCGAGTCGAATGGCGAGAGCAGCGCACTGGCCGTGACCTTGCGCGGGATGCGCGGCTCGCCCCGGCAATAGGCCGGCTGCTTCCAGCCCTCGACCTGCACGGGCAGCAACTCGCCCGCCTCGACCAGTTCGGCCAGGCGCACGCGGCTATCGCCGGCATCCAGACGGAAGTAATCGCGCAAATCCCTGGCCGTGGCCACGCCCAATGCATCGGCAGAGCGCAACAGCAATTGGCGCTGGGCCTCGCCCTCATCCAGCTCGGGATGCTCGAACTGGGCGCTGGGAATCACCCGCTCTGGCAGGTCGTAGAGACGCTCGAAGCCGCGCCGTCCAGCCACCGTCACTTCGCCAGCGGCGAACAGCCACTCCAGCGCATGCTTCTCCGCACTCCAGTCCCACCAGGGCCCGGCGCGCTCGGTGCGGGTGCTGAGGCTACCGGCGCCTAAGGCGCCCTGTTCGCGCACGCTGTGCAAGACCCGCTGGATCACGCCCTGCTGCTGGCGACCGAACTCGGCCAGTTGCCGATAGATACCCCGCCCGTCCGCCGCCCGGCGCATGCGCCAGCGCAGCAGCGGGTAAAGCTCCAGCGGCAGTAGCGAAGCCTCATGCCCCCAGTACTCGAACAGCGCGCGCCGGCGGGGCTTGCCCCAGGCCAGGTCGTCGAGCAATTGCGGGGCGTAGTGCCCCAGGCGGGAAAAGGCCGGCAGGTAATGCGAGCGCACCAGGGCGTTGACCGAGTCGATCTGCACCACGCCGAGCCGCTCGATCTGCGCCTGCAACTGGCGGTGCTTGATCTCTGCGCGTGGCGCACGGGCAAAGCCCTGGGCACTCAGGGCCAGGCGACGGGCTTCGGCACGCGACAGGGAAACAATCATGCAGCCGATGCTAGCAGGACGACTCGAGCGTCAGCACATCCGGCGCCGGAAATGGCTGGCGAAAGCTGAACGCCTGGGCGCTGGCGCCAGACCGGCGATACAGCGCCAGGCGCTCGGCCGCCTCCTCGACGCTGGGCAGGTGCCCCGCCGGCACCCACCAGAGCACCATGTGCGCCTCTTCGACCTTGTCGAACCACTCGCGGCGGCGCTTGAGCATGTCGGTGTGGTCGGACCTGTAGACGTAATCGCTGAGCGCCTGCACATCGCTCCACAGCGACAGGTTGACCAGCACATCCTCGCCAAAGGGGCGGATCGCCGTGGCATCGCCCTCCTCGTCCTGCAGGCGCCAGACATAACCCGGCGACGCCTCGGCCAGAGCATTGATGCGCTCCAGGTTGGCGACAAAATCGGCCATGCCCGGCGACTCCAGCGGCGCCTTCATCAGCGCGATGTTCAACTGGGCGAGGTGATAGATAGTCATATGTGCTCCCTGCTAACGAATGGATCCATCGTTCAGTCCCCTTTGCCCGCGCGCCACATCCACGATTCAACACGCCCGTTGCCGCTACGCCTCAAAGCCTGCCTTGGGCTTGAGCGGGTCGTCCCAGAATGGCCGCTCGCTTTCCTGCATCACATCCGCGCGGTTCAGGCCGATGTCCTTGAGCGCGCTGTCATCCAGCGTCGCCAGCAGACGCCGCTGCTCGGACAATTGCCACCAGCGACGCACTTGCTGCCAGATAATGGTAAGCCGAAGTGCCGGACGCAGACGCCGGAAACTGACCGTTTGAGCGATGGCATAACCTTTTTGACCTTTCATCTCGTCGCCCTCCTGTGGGGTTGGCGCCAGTCTCGCTTCAGCCTTAAGATCAATCCAACGAATGTTTCTTATGCCTGGCATCTGGGAGATTGATGAATGGCCCACTACCCGAGCATCGACACCGAACTGCTGCGCAGCTTCGTCGCGATTGCCGATAACGGCGGTTTCACCCGCGCAGCCGAAGCGGTCAACCGCACCCAATCGGCGGTGAGCATGCAGATGAAGCGCCTGGAAGACGACGTGGTGCAGCGCCCACTGTTCGAGCGCGAAGGCCGCCAGGTGCGGCTGACACCCGAAGGCCAGGTGCTGTTGGGCTATGCGCGGCGCATCCTCAAGCTGCACGGCGAGGTGCTCAACACCCTGCGCGAGCCGCACATGGTCGGCTCGGTGCGCATCGGCACGCCGGATGACTACGTGATGCGCTTCATGCCGGGGATTCTTGCGCGCTTCGCCCAGGCCTATCCGCTGGTGCAGGTGGAACTGCACTGCGAACCCTCCGGCATGCTGCTGCAACGCCAGGATCTCGACCTGACCATCGTTACCCGCGAACCGGGCAAGGAAATCGGCCAACTGCTGCGCCAGGAACGCTTCGTCTGGGCCGAAGCCCTTGGCTTCAGCCCCCACGAGCAGACGCCCATCCCGCTGGCCATGTTCAATGTCGACTGTTTCTGCCGCGCCTGGGCCTGCAACGCGCTGGATGCCATGGAGCGCGAATACCGCATCGCCTACACCAGCCCCAGCCTGTCAGCGATCTTCGCCGTGGTCAGCGCCGGCCTGGCGGTCACCGCGCAACTGCAGAGCCTGATCACCCCGGACATGCGCATCATCGGCGAAGCCGAAGGCCTGCCCACCCTGCCGATGACCAGCATCGTGCTGCTGCGCAATGCACAGACCCACTCACAGGTCACCGAGACCCTGGCCGAGCACATCGTCGAGGGCTTCCGCCTCTAAGACTTATCGGCGGAAAATGTTTCGCAGTTTTCCACCCTACGCACAGGGCGTCGTCGTAGGGTGGATAACGCTTTGCTTATCCACCACCGGCCACAGCGCAACGCCCAGCAGCCCTGAGACACCAACTACTGCAGCAACAGTCCCACCGAGCAGGCCAGCAGGAAGCCGCAGAACAGGCTGCGCAGCAGTTTGTCCGGAAGCGCATGGGCGATGCGCACGCCCCAGCTGATGCTCAGCAACCCACCGCAGGACAGCGCCAGGCCCATGCCCCAATCGACCTGGCCATGGGCGGCGAAGGTGGCCAGCGTCACCCCGGTGCTGGGCAAGGCCATGGCCAGCGACAGACCTTGCGCCACCACCTGGCTCAGGCCGAACACGCTGGTCAGCACCGGCGTGGCGATCACCGCGCCGCCCACCCCGAAGAGGCCGCCGGCAATCCCGGAGAAGGTCCCCAGCAGCGCCAGCTGACGGGCGCTGGGTGCAGGCTGTGCACCCAACTCCGCTGGCGAGGGGCGGTACAGGCGCCAGCCGTTGTACAGCACCAGGGCCAGCAGGAAGCCGACGAACAGGTAGCGCATCACCTCGTTCGAGAGATTCGCCGCGACGTTCGCGCCCACCAGAGCCCAGCAGAAACCTGCCAGCGCCAACACACCCGCCCAACGCCAGTTGATCCGATTGCGCTGGTTGTAGCGCCACAGCGCCAGCATCACGTTCGGCACCACCATCACCAGCGCGGTGCCCTGCGCCAGATGCTGATCGAGCCCGAACAGCAGGCCGAGCATGGGAATTGCCACCAACCCGCCACCAATGCCGAACAGCCCGCCAATGGTGCCCAGGCACAGGCCCAGACCGATATTGATCAGTACGTCAGTCAACAGCATGCAACCTCCAGATTTGCGTGACGCCCATGCTAACGGCCGTTGCCTGGAACGGAAACGCACAAGCCTGCACAATGGCTGTGTCAATAACGCACAGGCCCACCATGAATCCGCCGCAGCTCAGCGAACAACTCGACCTGTTTCTTGCCGTACTGGAAAGCGCCAGCTTTTCCGCCGCAGCGCGCCAGTACCAGTTGACGCCGTCCGCCGTGGCGCGGCGCATGGACAGCCTGGAACAGGCCATCGGCGTCAGCCTGTTCCTACGTAGCACCCACGCCGTACGCGCCACGCCGGCCGGCATCGCGTTTGCCGAACGCGGGCGGCGCATCCTCGACGAATTGCGCCTGGCCCGCGCCGAAGTGCTGTCGCTGAGCAGCGCCCAGGAAGGCCTGATCCGCATCGACGCACCGACTCCGTTCGGCCGTCGCCACCTGGCCCCGGCGATCGCCGACTTCCTTGCGGCCAATCCCGGCCTGGATATCCAGCTGCGCCTGATCGACAGCTTCATCGACCTGGACGGCGAACACCTCGGCGAGGTCGATGTCGTGATTCGTATCGGCCCACTGGCGGACAGCCGCCTGGTGGCCACGCCGCTGGCCTCGATGATGCGCATCGCCTGCGCCAGCCCCGCCTACCTGCGCCGCCGCGGCACACCGCTGAGCCCGCAGGAGTTGAGCGGCCACGACGGCCTCGACTGGGACACCCTGGCGCCGGCCTATGCCTGGCGCTTCGCCCGTGACGGCAAGCTGCAGCTGCAACGCCCCGGCCGCCTGCGCATGACCAGCAACAATTGCGAAACCCTGCTGCATGGCGTACTCAACGGCCTGGGCATCGCCCACCTGCCAAGCTGGCTGGCCAGCGAATACCTGCTGCGCGGCGAGCTGCAACCGCTGTTCTGCGACAACGGCCTGCCGCCGCCCGAGCCCAGCAGCGTCTACGCCCTGCGCCTGGAGCGCGAAAGCAGCCCGCGGGTGCGCCTGCTGCTGGCCTTTCTCGGCGAACGCTTCGGCCACCCGCCGCCCTGGGACCAGGCCCTGCACAACCGGCTGCCGGTGGGCAGCTGAAATGAAAAAGCCCGGCACATGGCCGGGCTTTTTGTCACACGCGGTACAGACGGAAGGCGTAGAGCCTGTTTTACGATTTTCTGAATTAGCGCCAGACAAGGCAAAAACGACCGAGGAAGCGGAGTTTACGAGCTGTAAATGAGCATTCCGAGGTCGTTTTTAACGCCGGCAGGCCGACAGTCAGGAAATCGTAATCAGGTTCTTAAGCCTGCGGCGCCTGGGTACGGCCCTTGTAGGAACCGTCGCGGGTGTCGATCTCGATCCAGTCGTCGATGTTGCAGAAGTCTGCAACCTTGACTTCGGTACCGTTGCTCAGCTTGGCCGGCTTCATCACTTTGCCGGAGGTGTCGCCACGGGCGGAGCCTTCGGTGTAGGTGATCTGGCGAACGATGGTGGTCGGCAGGTCAACGGAGATCACTTTGCCTTCGAAGAACACGGCTTCGCAAATGTCGGTCATGCCTTCTTCGATGAACGGCAGAACGCTTTCCAGGTCTTCTTCGCGCAGTTCGTAGGAGTTGAACTCCGGGTCCATGAACACGTAATCAGTGCCGCTGATGTAGGACAGGGTCACTTCCTTGCGCTCAAGGATCACCGGCTCCATCTTGTCGTCGGCCTTGTAAACGGTCTCGGTCTTCGAGCCGTTGATCAGGTTCTTCAGCTTCATTTTGACGATGGCGCTGTTACGACCGGACTTGGTGAACTCGGCTTTCTGGATCAGCCAAGGTTGACCGTCGATCAGGGCCACACTGTTGGGCTTCATTTCTTGTGCGGTTTTCATACGAATATCCGGATTTTGATGGAGGTACGAATTTCTAAGCCGCGCATGATAGCCAATTTCGATAAAACTGTGCCAGCGCCGCAGCAAGATCAGGACGAGAGGCCTGCTGCAGACACCAGCGTTCACTATGCGCCAGCAGTTCGGGCCAGACGTTCTGCACCGCCAGCCAGCGTTCAGCCATGTCCTCGCCCGCATTCCAGGCCCGCCACAAACTGCCCAATGCGGCATCCGCCGGCGCCGACAAACCGTGACGGTACAACGTCAAGAACGCCTCGAGCTTGTCCCAGTGCGCCTGCTCGTCCTGCTCGTAGATGTGCCAGAGCAACGGCCGCCCGGCCCACTGCGCCCGCACGAAGGAATCCTCGCCGCGCACGGCGTTGAAATCGCAACTCCACAACAACAGGTCGTAGTCTTCCTGGCGCACGAACGGCAGCAGGTGAATCTGCAGGTTGCCGCGTTGCCGGCTGTCGCCCGGCTGCAAACCCTGCTCGCCCAGCCAGGCCTGCACGTCGCCAAGAATGCGCCCTTGTGGCACCAGCAACTGGGTCGGCACGCTAGCCGCCGCCAGCACCTCCAGCCAACTGGCCAGCCCCGGATTCTCATAGGTGAACAGCGAGATCAGGCGCGCACCGCTGACCAGCGGCACACCCAGCCCGGCGAGAAACGCCTGGCGAGCCTGGGGCTCGGCCTGAAAGGCCTGGCGCCTCGCCAGCAGATCCGCCTCACGCAACAGGCCGCCGGCCTCGGCGGTGAAGCCGGGAAAGAAGAAGAACTTCTGCAACCCGCCCGCCTGTGGCGACGGCAGCCCGTGGCAGCCACCCACCCAGTCTTCGGCGCTGAGGTATTCCAGGTTCAGCCAGAGCGGCTTCTGTGCGCGGGCCGCCATCGCCGCGATGAACGCGGCCGGTAGATGGCAGGCGAACGCCTCGATCACCACATCGCCCGGTTCCATCACCTGCCCGTCTTGCGGCCAGTGGCAGACCTCCACACCCTGCAGCCACTGCTGGGGCACGGCCACATCCGTTTCCGGGCACAGGCGCAGCAAGGCGGCGGGTTCATCCACCCACAGGCGCACGGCGACGCCCTGCTCGGCCACCAGTTGCCGTGCCAGACGCCAGGTCACGCCGATATCACCGTAGTTATCCACCACGGTGCAGAAGATGTCCCAACGGGCGCTCATGGCCGAATCCCTCACTCGCAATCGGCGCACCTTAAGGGCTTGCCCGGCTCAGGGAAAGCCCCTGCGCCACGCGCCCACCCACGCCCGCTCAGCGCGAACGGGGCACGCAGCCAATCTGGCAGGCATACGCAAGCGAATGGCAAGCAGCCGTCTGCTTCCGCGCCGCAGCACACGGCTAACCGCCATGCCCTTGCCTGCCTGGCGGCAATTCCCTGCCAGCCTATTCAGTGGCACCTTTATTTCGATTAGTTCATAAAAAGGATTTTCAGGCTCCGAAACTGGCTATAAAGTCAGGTAATGCTACTTTCAATCTGCAAGAATGCCCCCCTGAAAGAGCCGAGCTAAAGCCATCAGGAAGGCATGCACAGATGTCGTTCTGCCAGCACTCGTAGCGCGAATGGCAGCAGACCGAAATGCTGCATCGCGACTAAATAAGCCAAGGAAGAAGTCGGAAATGAACGCTACTCGAGCCATTCGCGCGGTCGTGTTGGCCAGCACCCTGCCCCTTTCTCTGCATGCCCTGGGCGACAACGCCCGCGACTGGCAGAACACCCCGGTCGACATGAACTTCGTGTTCGGCTACTGGAACCTGATGGATTCCAACACCCCCATCGACGGCGCCCTCCCGGTGGATGGTCTGTCGCTGGATGCCAACATCTACATCCTGCGCCTGGCCCGCAGCTTCGACCTGGGCGGCAGGAACGCCGCCTTCCAGCTGCTGATCCCCTATGCCGAGGGCGACGCAAAGCTGGATAACGCGCTGCTGTTCACCGACGACAAACACGGCAGCGGCATGGGTGATGTGACGGCAGTGTTCGCCAGCAATATCTTCGGCGGGCCGGCGGTAACCAAGGAAGAGTTCTCCAGCTGGCAGCCGGAAACCTTTCTCTCCTATGCCTTGTATGTGACGGCACCGACCGGTGACTACGACAAGGACCAACTGATCAACATCGGCGCCAACCGCTGGTCGGTGAAGCCGGAAATCGCCTTCGGCACGCCGTTCGGCCCGACCTGGCTGGAGCTCAACGCCTACGCCTCGTTCTACACCGACAACGACGACTACATCGGCAACAACAAGCTCGAGCAGCGCCCGCTGGGCACCCTCGAAGCGCACTACAGCTACACGGTGAACCGCGCCCTGTGGGTGTCGCTGGATGGCGCCTATGCCAAGGGCGGCGAAACCAAGGTCAACGGCAGCGCCCAGGACAACGAGCAGGAGAACAAGACCCTCGGCGCCAGCCTAGGCTTCATGTTGTCGCCCCACTTTGGCGGGCTGGTGGCCTACACCGACAGCTACGAGCCACAAAGCGATGCGGCCGACAGCAATGTCTGGACCGTGCGCATGCAGTACGTCTGGTAAGCCAAGGAAAGGCCCGCGATGTACAACCGGACAAGCCCGGCCATCGACCATTCCAGTCACTCCCACCTTCATGTTCCGACGAGAGTTTGCCCATGAGCGTTCGTAACGAGATCACCGCCCTGCAGGCCGCCATCAGCCAATCGGTGCTGGGCCAGGACCACGTCATCCGCCAGGTCCTGCTGGGCCTGCTGGCCAACGGTCATATGCTGCTGGAAAGCC
This sequence comes from Aquipseudomonas ullengensis, assembly GCF_014174475.1. Taxonomy (GTDB): domain Bacteria; phylum Pseudomonadota; class Gammaproteobacteria; order Pseudomonadales; family Pseudomonadaceae; genus Aquipseudomonas; species Aquipseudomonas ullengensis. Next base: position 20,293 of record NZ_JACJUD010000007.1, on the reverse strand, counting down.
TTCCCGGCCTGGCCAAGACCCGCACGGTCAAGGCCTTGGCCCGGCACCTGGATACCAAGATGAGCCGTATCCAGTTCACTCCCGACCTGCTGCCCTCGGACATCACCGGCGCCGAGGTGCTGCACCAGGTCAACGGGCAGAACGAGATCCGCTTCCAGCCCGGCCCGCTGTTCGGCAACCTGATCCTCGCCGACGAGATCAACCGCGCCCCGGCCAAGGTCCAGGCCGCGCTGCTCGAAGCCATGGAAGAACGGCAGATCACCGTGGCCGGCACCAGCCATAAGATGCCCGAGCTGTTCATCGTGCTGGCCACGCAAAACCCCATCGAACAGGAAGGCACCTACCCGCTGCCCGAAGCGCAGATGGACCGTTTCCTGATGAAGGTACTGCTCGACTACCCGCAGCCTGCCGACGAGAGTCAGGTGCTGCGCCTGCTGCGGGACGAGGAACAGGCACTCGGCGCCGGCACTGCCGCTGCCCAGCCGTTCACCCTGGCCCAGGAGGTGATCTTCGCCGCACGCAAGGAGGTCAGCGCCGTGCAGGTGGCGCCGGCCATCGACAGCTACCTGATCGACCTGATCAACGCCACCCGCCACCCGGCCGACTACGACGCCGACCTCGCCCGCTGGATCGCCATCGGCGCCAGCCCGCGTGGCGGCATCGGCCTCGACCGTGCGGCACGGGCGCATGCCTGGTTGCAGGGCCAGGACTTCGTCTCGCCGGACGATGTGCGCGCCGTCCTGCACCCAGTGCTGCGCCACCGCCTGCAACTGAGCTACGACGCAGTGGCCGACGGCATCAGCGCCGACCAGGTGCTCGATCGCCTGCTCGACAAAGTAGCCATCCCGGCCTGATGGAGCGGCCCATGCGCGAAGCCGACGGGTTCGTCTACGCCTCCCTGCCCCAGCTCATGGCGTTGGAGTTCAAGGCGCGTGGCCTGAGCTTTCTCGCCCGCCAGCGCCTGTCGAGCATCCTCGCCGGCAACCATGCCTCGCGCCTGCGCGGCCGTGGTTTGAACTTCGAGGAGCTGCGCCGCTACCAGCCGGGCGACGACCTGCGTCACCTCGACTGGCGCGCCTCGCTGCGCATGGGCAAGCCTTTCGTGCGCGCCTTCACCGAGGAGCGCGACCGCCCGGCGCTGATTCTGGTGGACCAGCGCATGGCGATGTTCTTCGGCTCCACGCGCAGCTTCAAATCGGTCAGTGCCGCCGAAATCGGCGCCCTCGCCGCCTGGATGGTGTTCCAGGCGGGCGACCGGGTTGGCGGGCTGGTATTCAACGACAGCCGCATCGACAGCATCGCCCCGCTGCGCAGCCGCACGCGCATCCAGGCGCTGTGCGCGCGCATGGTCGAACACAACCAGCAGCTCAGCGCCGGCAACCCCGATACGGAAGCCGAAGATCAGCTGGACCAGGCGCTGCAACGAGCCCTGGCGCTGGCCAGCCACGATCACCTGATCTGCATCGTCAGCGACTTCGCCGGTGCCGGCCCGCGCACCCTGCAGCTGCTGCGCCAGCTGGCGCGGCACAATGACGTGATCGCCATGCAGGTCTACGACCCGCTGGCCCTGCAATTGCCGGACAGCGGCCGGCTGATGATCACCCAGGGCGAACTGCAGGTCGAACTGGCCGTTGAGCGCAAGCAGGTGCGCCAGCCCCTGGGCGATTTCCTCAGCGGACGCCTCAAGGATGTCGCCACCCTGCTGCGGCGCAGCCAGGTTCCGCTGATGATGTTCAGTACCGGTGAAGACTGCGTGCAACAGATGCGCCGCGAACTGGGCCGCCTGAGCGGGGCCAGCCGATGAGCGCACCGAGCATCGAGCAACTGCAGGAACTGGCCCTGCCCGCACCGGTCAGCTACCTGCCACAGACCTGGGGCTGGTTGGCCGTGCTGCTGCTCGCGCTGTTCGCCCTGGGCCTTTGGGGCGCCCTGCGCTACCGCCGCTGGCGCCAGGATCGCTATCGCCGCGAAGCCCTCGCCCGCCTGGCTGAACTGGAACAGGCGCTGGCCGACGCCGAGCAACGCCTGCCAGCCCTGCGCGAACTGCCCGAGCTGCTCAAGCGCGTGGCCCTGTCGATGCCCGGCCAGCCGGACGTGGCAACCCTGGATGGCGAACGCTGGCAGGCCTTCCTCGCCCGCCACAGCGCGCAGCCATTGCCCGACGATTTCAGCCGGCAGCTGGCGAGCCTCGCCTATGCGCCGGAAAGCCAGTTGCGCGCCCTGCCCACCGAGCAGGCCGCCCAACTGCTGATCCAGTGCCGACACTGGGTGGAGCGTCATCATGTGGCAGCTTGATTACCCCTGGCTGTTGCTCCTGCTGCCGCTGCCGTGGCTGGGTTATCGCTACCTGGCGGATTACCGTGAGGCACGCAGCGCCGTGCGCGTGCCCTTCTTCGCCGCCATGAGCCGCGCCATCGGCCAGACACCCAGCCAGGCCGGTGTGCGCGGCAGCCGCTGGCAACTGCTGCTCAACCTGCTCGTCTGGGCCCTGCTGGTCGGCGCCGCCACGCGCCCGGTGTGGGTGGAAAAACCCATCGAGCACGAGCAGCCGGTGCGCGACCTGATGCTCGCCATCGACATTTCGCAGTCCATGCAGACCACCGACTACAGCAATGCCACCGGGCAGCGGGTTGATCGCCTCAGCGCGGTCAAGGACGTGGTCAAGGACTTCATCGCGCGGCGCAAGGACGACCGCATCGGCCTGATCGTCTTCGGCACCGGCGCCTTCCCCCAGGCCCCGCTGACCCTCGACCATGCCAGCCTGAACATCCTCCTCGATGAAGTCGGCATCGGCATGGCCGGCCCCAACACCGCCATCGGCGACGCCATCGGCCTGACCATCAAGCTGCTCGACGCCGCTCAGGAACAGGACAAGGTGCTGATCCTGCTCACCGACGGCAACGACACCAGCAGCGCCATTACCCCCAAACACGCCGCTGCCATGGCCGCCGGCAAGGGCATCGTCATCCACACCATCGGCATCGGCGACCCCAGCGCCAGCGGTGAAGCCAAGGTCGACCTGGCCAGCCTGCAACAGATCGCCAAGGCCACCGGCGGGCATTTCTTCCGCGCCGACGACCGCAACAGCCTCGACCAGGTGTACGCCACCCTGGACCGCATCACCCCGCATAAGGTGAAGAAGCTCAGCCACCAGCCCAAGCGCGACCTGTTCTGGATGCCGCTCGGCGCCGCCATCGGCCTGCTCGCCCTGTACCAGTTACTGGCCCTGTTCGGCGCACGCATCACCAGCCCTGGCACCCCTGCCAGCACACAGGAGGGCTGAGATGGATATCGACCTCAGCGCCTTCCACTTCCTGCGCCCACTGTGGCTGCTGCTGATTCCCCTGGGCGCGCTGCTGCCCCTGCTCTGGCGGCGCAACCAGGACCTTGAGCGGCGCCTGCAGGGGCGTATCGCCAAACACCTGCTGCGCCACCTGCTGCTCACTCCGCAGGACAACCAGTGCATCCGCCCGATGCACCTGGCCGCCTCCCTGCTAGTTATTGGCGGGTTGGCTGCCGCCGGGCCCACCTGGCAGCAGGACCGTCCGCCCTTCCTGGAGAACCGCGCGCCGCTGATTCTTGCCCTCGACCTGTCACCGTCGATGGATGCCAGCGATGTTCCACCGAGTCGCCTGGAAGCCGCCCGACACAAGCTGCACGACCTGATCCAGCGCCGCGCCGGTGCCCGCACCGCGCTTATCGCCTATGCCGGCAGTGCCCACCTGGTGCTGCCGGCCACCGATGACCCGGTGCTGCTCGACAGCTTCCTCCAGGCCCTCTCCAGCGACCTGATCGAGCGCCCCGGCAAGAACGTAGTGGCGGTGATCGAACAGGCCAAGCACCTGCTCGCGGCCGAACAGGTACCCGGCACCCTGGTGCTGGTCAGCGATGGTGCCGACACCACGCAACTCGACGAGGTGAAAAAGCAGCTCGCAGACAGCAACCTGCAGGTGCTGATCCTCGCCGTGGGCAGCCAGGATGGTGGTGTCTTGCATGACGCCCACGGCCAGCCCCGAACCGATAGCAACGGCCGGCCGCTGCTCGGCAGCTTCGACCAGAAGGGCCTGCAGCAACTGGCCGACGCCACCGATGCGCCGCTGGGCAGCCTGACCCTGGACGGCGATGACCTCGACTGGATCGAACTGCACGCGCAGAAGCACTTCCAGGACGCCAACGACCAGCAACGCGAAATCCACTGGAAGGACGCCGGTTACTGGCTGGTCTGGCCGCTGCTGTTGATCGCCTTCTTCTGCGTGCGCCGTGGCTGGAGCGTGAACTGGAGCGCCGCCGTGCTGCTGACGCTCGGCTTTGGCTTGCAACCCGCACCGGCCCAGGCCGGTGTACTGGCCGATGCCTTCTTCAGTGCCGACCAGCAAGGGCGCTGGGCGTTCGAGCACGGCCATTACCCGCAGGCCGCCGCTCACTTTCATGATCCCTACTGGAAAGGCATCGCGGCCTACCAGGCGGCCGACTACGACCTGGCCCTGGAAAGCTTCGCCCGCCTCGACACCCCGCAGGCGTACTTCTACCTGGGCAACATCTATACCCGCCGCTTCAAGTTCGACCAGGCCATTGCCGCCTACCGCCAGGCCCTGAAGCTACAGGCGCAGTTCCCCGAGGCCACGGCCAACCTGGCCCTGGCCATCGCCCTGCAGAAAGACACCCAAGATGCTGCGGAGAAAGCGCCCGACGTCAAACCCGATGAAATCAAGTTCGACAACAAACCCGGCAAGGGCAAGAGCGCGCCGGTGCAAACCCAGCAAGCCGCTTCGGACGCGCTATGGCTGAACAACCTGAGTACCTCGCCGGCACAGTTCCTCAAGCGCAAATTCAGCCTGCAGGATGCCGCTCGCCCAGCCACCGGGAGCCAGCCATGAAACCCCTGCTGCTAGCCCTGCTCGGCCTGCTGGCCTTCGACGCCCGCGCCGAACAACCCGAGGTGCGGATAGAAACCAGCCTCGTGCCCGACAGCACGGTGATGGTCGGCGGTACGCTGCGCCTGCAGGTGGATGTGCTGGTCGACACCTGGTTCACCGCTGCACCACAACTGCCCGACCTGCACATTCCCGGCGCGGTGGTGACCCCACCTGGCGGCGAGGCCGAGAAGCTGAACGAAAAACGCGACGGCAAGACCTTCTTCGGCCTGCGCTACAGCTACCTGATCAGCCCCAGCCAGGTTCAGGACTACCGCATTCCGGCCCTGCCGATCCAGGCCACCCCAGGGCCAGGCAACACGACCGTGGCGGTTCTCAGCCAACCGCTCAGTTTCAGCGCACAGCAACCGCCAGGCTTCGCCGCCAACGAGACTGTGTTGGTGGCCGATGACGTGACCTTCACCCAGCAGATTGCCTATTCCGCCACGCCGCTCAAGGTCGGCGACAGCATCACCCGCACCCTCAAGCTCGAAGCCGCCGGTGCGCAGAGCATGCTGCTGCCGGCGCCGGCACTGGAGGACATCGACGGGCTCAAACGCTACCCGCGCGCACCGTTGGTCAGCAACATCGACAATGGCCGCGGCACGGTCAGCGGCGGCCAGCGCAGTGACAGCGTGGTCTACATCGTCGAACAGGCCGGGCATTACCGCCTGCCGGCCATCGAGCTGAAATACTGGAACAGCCAAACCAGCCAGGCACAAACAGTCAGCGCGCCGGCGGTGGACTTCACCGCGGCGGCCAACAGCACCTACAAAGCGCCCTTCTCCATTGCTGCCGACCTGCAGGCCCTCGGCCAGCAAAGCCGCCTGCACCTGTCCCGGCACTGGCTGGGCCTCACCTGCCTGCTGGTGCTGGCGGTGCTTCTGTTGTATTTCGCCCGGCCGCTCTGGGCGCGCGGCTACAGCGCCTGGGGTCGCTGGCAGGCAAGGCGTCAGGCCGCCTGGCTGGCCTCGGCGGAATACGCCTGGCGCCAGATCCCGGCGCAACTGGCTGGCCAATCGCCACGTCTCGACGCGCTCTACCTCTGGGCTCGACGCAGCAGCGGCAAAACCCAATTGCGATCCGTTTTCAGTCATGGCCCGCTGGCCGAACGGCTGCTAGCCTTTCTACGCATGCGTTATGGGACTAACGTTCCAAGCCAGGACACCCTGCTTGACTTGCGCAAAGCGCTGCCGCAACTGCACAGCCAGGTCAGCCAGGGAACCCAGGCAGCAACAGCGCCCCATGCTCTGCAACCGCTCAATCCACGTCAGCCCACCACCGCTAAGGACTGCCCATGACGCCTCCCTCTTCACTCCGCTCTCTTCGCTGGTTTGGCCTGGTTCTGCTGTGGCCCTTGCTGCTACAGGCAGCAGAGCCGCTGCCATCGTGGAATGACGGCCCATCGAAGAAGGCCATTGTCAGCTTCGTCGAGGCAGTCACCACCCAGGGTTCCAAGGATTACGTCGCCCCCGCCGAGCGCATCGCCGTGTTCGATAACGATGGCACCCTGTGGAGCGAGCAGCCGATGTACTTCCAGGTGCTGTTCGCCCTCGACGAGGTCAAGCGCCTGGCCCCCGAGCATCCCGAGTGGAAGGAACAGCAACCGTTCAAGGCCGTGCTCGAGGGCGATATGAAGACAGTCGCCGCCGGTGGCATGGAGGGGCTGATGAAAATTGTCGGCGCCACCCACACCGGTATCAGCACCGAAGCCTTCACTGCCAACGCCGAAGCCTGGCTGGCCAAGACCAAGCACCCGAAAAGCGCCAAACCCTTCACCGAGATGGTGTTCCAGCCGATGCTGGAACTGCTCGACTACCTGCGCGCCAATGGCTTCAAGCCCTACATCGTCTCCGGTGGCGAAGTGGTGTTCATGCGCGCCTTCGCCGAAGAGGTCTATGGCATTCCGCCAGAGCAGGTGATCGGTACCACATTTGTCACCCAGTACCAGTACAACGACGGCAAGCCGCAGATCCTGCGCATGCCGAAACTCGCCCATAACGACGACGGCCCCGGCAAGCCGGAAACCATTGACAGCGTCATCGGTCGCCGGCCGATCCTCGCCTTCGGCAACTCCGACGGCGACCTGCAGATGCTGCAGTGGACGGCTGGCGGCAGCGGCAAACGCTTCATGGGCCTGGTCCATCACACCGACGCCAAGCGCGAATGGGCCTACGACCGCCAATCGAGCATCGGCAAGCTGGACAAGGCGCTGGATGAAGCCAAGGCCAAGAACTGGACCGTCGTCGACATGGCAAGCGAGTGGAACCGGGTCTACCCCTACGACACCGCTGCAACCGGGCAATAGAAACAACGCAACAACCAGAGAGGCAAACCGCAAAAAAACCGAAAGTAGTCAAACGTCACGCTCCATTGCCCGCCAAGGCTCTGGGGCGAACAAAGGAAGTATTCGGTGCACATTATTGGTCGCCTGATCGCGGCCCAAGACAGTGAAATGGAGGCAACACAATGACGCGCGTACGCAAATGGCTCCCGAGAATGGCCTTACTGGCCGTCTCGGTCATGGGGCTCTCGGCCACCGCCGGTGCAGCAGATAAACCCAACATCCTGGTGATCTTCGGCGACGATATCGGCCAGACCAACATCAGCGCCTACGGCAAAGGCGTGGTCGGCTACCAGACGCCGAACATCGACCGCATCGCCAAAGAAGGCATGCTGTTCACCGATTACTACGCGGAGAATAGCTGCACCGCCGGTCGCTCGACCTTCATCACTGGCCAGGCAACCCTGCGCACCGGCCTGTCGAAAGTTGGCATGCCGGGCGTTCCCGTCGGCCTGCAGGCCCGCGATGTCACCATCGCCCAGGCACTGAAGGCCGAAGGCTATGCCACCGGGCAGTTCGGCAAGAACCACCTGGGTGACCGCGACGAATACCTGCCGACAGCCCACGGCTTCGACGAATTCTTCGGCAACCTCTACCACCTCAACGCCGAAGAAGAACCGGAACGTGCGAACTGGCCGAAGGACGACAAATCCTTCGTCAAAGCCAGCTCGCCACGCGGGGTGATCCACAGCTTCGCCGACGGCAAGATCGAGGACACCGGCGCGCTGACCAAGAAGCGCATGGAAACCATCGACGACGAAACCACCGCCGCCGCCCAGGAATTCATCAAGAAGCAGGCTTCGGCCGACAAGCCGTTCTTCGTCTGGATGAACACCACGCGCATGCACGCTTTCACCCACGTGCGTGATTCGATGAAAGGCCAGAGCGGCATGCCCGACAACGAGTACGCCGACGGTATGATCGAGCACGACGGTGACGTCGGCAAATTGCTGAAGACCATTGATGATCTGAAGCTCGCCGACAACACCATCATCATCTACACCACCGACAACGGCCCGAACCAGTGGTCCTGGCCAGACGCAGCCACCACCCCGTTCCGCAACGAGAAGAACTCCAACTGGGAAGGCGCTTTCCGCGTACCGGCGATGATTCGCTGGCCCGGTAAGATCAAGCCGGACACGATCTCCACCGAGATGTTCTCCGGCCTGGACTGGTTCCCGACCCTGCTCGCCGCAGTGGGTGACACCGATATCAAGGAGCGCCTGCTCAAGGGCACCGAGATCGGTGGCAAGAACTTCAAGGTGCACCTGGACGGTTACAACCAGCTCGACTACCTGACCGGCAAAGCACCGAAAAGCGCACGCGAGGAGTTCTACTACTTCAGCGACGACGGTGACCTGGTTTCCATGCGCTACAGAGACTGGAAGTTCGTCTTCTGCGAACAACGTGCTCCGGGCGGCATGACCGTATGGAGCGAGCCTTTCACCTGCCTGCGGGTACCGAAAATCTTCAACCTGCGCATGGACCCCTACGAGCGGGCTGACGTGGTGTCCGACCAGTACTACGACTGGCTGGCCAAAAACGACTTCCTGATCTTCCAGGGCGTGTCGAAATCTGCCGCCTTCCTGCAGACCTTCGTCGACTACCCACCGAGCCAGCGTCCGGCGAGCTTCAGCATCGACCAGGTACGTGCCGATGTGGACAAGAAGATCGAAGCGAAAATGAAGCAACAAGCGCAATAAACCCTAGCGTTACTGCAATAGCCACCTGCCCGCTCCGGGCAGGTGGTTCCCTCGGTTCCACGGCCATCAGAGGGCCGTCACTTCACTCTGATAAGGTTTCTGTTCGATGTCCTCCGCCAGCCGTACTTCACGCCGTGCCACTGCGTCCGTGAGCGTTCACGACGTGCCTCAGGAACGAACTCTATCCAGCCTGATTCCCGCGTTACTGCTGTGCATCTCCGGCTGCGCCGCGCTGATTTACCAGGTGCTGTGGATCAAACAACTGTCTCTGGTCGTGGGCGTCGAAGTCTTCGCCATCACCACCGGTGTCAGCTCCTTTTTCGCTGGCCTCGCCTTGGGCGGGCTGGTCTTCGGTCGCTGGGCGGACAAACTCGCCCGACCGGTATTGCTCTACGCCGTGCTGGAACTGCTAGTCGCAGCCCTCGGCATCGCCACCACCCTGGCACTGGGCCAGGCAGCCAGCCCCTTTGCCTGGCTGGAACAACGCATCGGCCTGCTGGCCTGGGCCCTGCCCTTCATCCTGGTCGGCCTGCCGGCCTTTCTCATGGGCGGCACCCTGCCGGTGCTGATCCGCGCCCTCGCCCCGCAAGCCGGCCGCCTGGGCCGCGCGGGTGGTGGCCTGTATGCGGCCAACACCGCCGGCGCCATCGTCGGCACCCTGCTTGCCGCCTTTGTCCTGATTCCGCTGCTGGGCGTGCGCGGCAGCGCCTTTGCCGCCGCCGCGCTCAACCTGCTGGCCGCTGGCGCCGCCCTTGGCTTCCAGCGCACACGCAGCAGCCCCGCCGAACCTGCAGAGCAGGGCAAATCGCAGACGGCCCAGGCGCGCCTGGCCATCGTCCTGTACTCCATCGCCGGCGGCGTCGCCCTGGGCTACGAAGTGGTGTGGACGCAGTCCATCGTGCAGTTCATGAGCACCCGCACCTTCGCCTTCTCCGTGGTGCTGGCCACCTACCTGGCCGGCCTGGTGCTGGGCAGCGCCCTCTATGCGCGCCGCGCCGACCGTATCCGCGACCCGTGGGGCACTTTTGCCGTGCTGATCAGCGCCGCCGGGCTGCTGGCCTTGCTGGAAATCGCCGGCCTCGGTCGCTGGGTGATCTACCTGCAAACCCAGCTCGAAGCCACCGTGACCGCCTTGGGCGGCAGCGACCTGGCCGGCATGTGCGCACGCTTCGCCGTCGCCGCGCTGAGCGTGGTGTTCCTGCCCACCCTACTGCTCGGCGCCGCCTTCCCCCTGGCCCTGCGCCTGGCGGTAGACAGTGGCCACGTCGGCCGCGATGTCGGGGCCGTGGTGGCGCTCAACACCCTAGGCGGCATCGTCGGGGTCATGCTCACCGGCTTTGTACTGATCCCCCTGCTCGGCCTGGTGCATACCCTGGCGCTGCTGGCCGTGATCGCCGCGCTGATTGGTGTGGTCGCCGTCACGCGCGGCCAGCATGTCAAGAAAGGCACGCGCCAGACGGTAATTGCCCTTGGTCTGATTACCCTGCTGGCGGCCTGGCTGATCCCGGCGGATCGCCTGGCCAAGCTGCTGCCCGGCGCCCACGAGAATGCCACCGTGTTCTACGAGGAAGGTCGTGGCGGTACCGTCGCGGTAGTCACCCAGGGCAACCCGCCCAAACAGTTCAATCGCCTGTATATCCAGGGTGTATCCAACACCGGCGACGCCATGCCCTCGCTGCGCTACATGCGCCTGCAGGCCCTGCTGCCGCTGCTGATCCATCGCGGCGAGCCGCGCTCGGCACTGGTCATCGGCTTCGGCACCGGCATCACCGCCGGCGCGCTGCTGCGTTACCCGCAACTGGAACACCGCGTCGTCGCCGAACTGCTGCCCGCCGTGGTCCGCGCCGCGCCGCTGTTCAAGGGCAACTACGCGGTGGCCAGCGATCCGCAGATGGACATCCGCCTGCGTGATGGCCGCCAGGAGCTGCTGCGCAGCGAACAGCAGTACGACCTGATCACCCTGGAACCGCCGCCCCCTTCCGCCGTCGGCGTGGTCAACCTGTACTCCAGCGACTTCTACCGCCTGACCGCCCGCCGCCTGCAGGACAACGGCCTGGTCGCCCAGTGGCTGCCGCTGCCCACGCAGAACCAGGAAGAAAGCCGCTCGCTGGTGCGCAGCTTCCTCGATGTATTCCCCCACGCGACGCTGTGGACCAGCGAGTTCCACGAGATGCTGCTGGTCGGTTCGCTGCAGCCCATCGAACTGGACGCTGCGCAGATCGACGCGCGCTTCCGCCAGCCTGAGGTCAGCGAAACCCTGCGCGAAGTCGGCGTGGTTTCCGCCCCGGCCCTGCTGGCGACCTGGATCACCGACCGCGCCGGGCTGGAACGCTTCGCCGGCGATGCCCCGGCGGTGACCGACGACCAGCCGCGCATCGAATACGCACCCTGGGTCCGCGCCAAGGAAATCACCCGCGTGCTGCCTGCCCTGCTCGACCTGCGCACGCCACCGCCGCTGCGCAACGCCGACGCGGCAGTGGTCAGCGCGGTAGAAAATCACTGGCTGCGCCTGCGCCGCTTCTACGGCGTGAGCCTGCACGCCTACGCCGGCGAACGCGAAGCCTGGGCGCGGGACATGCGCGACGTAGCCCGCGAGGATGGCAACAACCCCTACTACCGCTGGTTCCTCGGCTCGGGGCAGTGAGCCTAGGGCAACCTCAAGCCGTTGCTGGCGACGCGCCTGCCGATGTCATCCAAGGCCCGGCAGGGCCGCCAACCCGGAGCGCGTGATACAGCCATGCAACGGCTCTAGAACGCAACTTCCAAGGCCAATGCGCGGTTGCTAACCTAGTACCGATCCCGCTAAATAAGTTGCTGAAAAGCCCATGAAAACCGTCGCCATCCTGTTGTTCCCGGACGTTCTCATGCTCGATGTGGCCGGGCCGATCGAAGTCTTCTCGGTCGCCAACCGCTACCTGCCTGCCGCCGAGCACTACCAGATCAGCGCCATCGGTACGCAGCCGTCCGTACGCGCCTCCAACGGCATTACCCTGCAGACCGACACCCTGCTCGACAGCGCTGCCGAGGCCTACGACCTGCTCCTGATACCCGGCGGCCCCGGCGCCTACAACGGCGATCACAGTGCCTTGCTGCCCTGGCTGCGCAACACCACGCAACGCTCGCGACGCTATGGCTCGATCTGCACCGGGGCGTTCATCCTCGGCCAAGCCGGCCTGCTCGACGGGCATCACGTCACCACCCACTGGAACTACACCGAACGGCTGGCACGGGACTTCCCCCAGACCACGGTCGAAACCGACCAGATCTACCTCAAGGACCACAACCTGATCACCTCCGGCGGGGTCACGGCGGGCATCGACCTGGCCCTGTCGGTACTCGCCGACGACCACGGCAAGAAGCTCGCCCTCGACGTGGCAAAAGTGCTGCTGGTGGTGATGAAGCGCCAGGGCGGGCAGGCGCAGTTCAGCCCGCTGCTGGCCGAAGTGGCCAAGGAAGGCTCGCCCATCGTGCGGGTACAGAACTATGTGCTCGAACATATCGAGGAAGAATTCAGCATCGAGCGCCTGGCCAGCATGGCGGCCATGAGCGCCCGCCACTTCGCCCGCACCTTCGTCCGTGAGGTGAACATGACGCCGCTGGAGTTCGTGAAGAGTGCACGGGTCGACCGCGCCCGCAGCCTGCTGGAAACCAGCGACCTGCCGCTGAAGACCGTGGCCTATCGCAGTGGCTTCGGCAGCACCCGCAACATGCGCTTGCTGTTCAGCGACAAGCTAGGCCTTACCCCCGCCCAATACCGCAGCCAGTTCGGCTGATCGGTCGTTGCACCCGCAGGCTGTTGCGCAACGGCCTGCTGCCTCCCTGTCCGTATTGGGCACCCTGATGGCCGTAACCCGCCTCGCCAAATGATTGTCGTTCCTATCCCAGCGCGGATGATAGGAGCCACAGGTTCAGGCAGGGAAACGCACCCGCAAAAATCGCCGACTAACACGCGATTCAAGCCAAGCCGCTAGCACCACAGCGCCCCTCCGTAACCCGTGAAAACCCTCTGCAAGCCACGCCGCGCGTGGCCTTGCAAAGCTGCAAAGTACCCGTGCAAGGCTGTCTATTCCGCTCCTGCAGTTCTGCGGCAAAGATGGAGTCGTACTTCGAACACAGGCCCTGGCGCCACTGACCTCTCCCTCGAAAACGTTAAGGATGAACACCATGAAACTGCAGAAAACCTTGCTCACCGCCGCACTGACTTTCTCCATCGCCAACGCCTTCGCCGCCGGTAGCCCGGGTGTCGAACAGGACACCCAGGCCTTCCTCGAAGCCCTGGCCGCCGGTGGTGGCAAACCGCTCGAGCAGATGACACCGAAAGAAGCCCGCGCCGTTCTGGTCGGCGCCCAGGCGTCGGTCAAGGTCGACCTCTCCGGGACCGAAGTCAGCGAGAAAACCATCCAGGCCGATGGCCAGTCGATCCAGCTGACCATCGTTCGCCCCGAAGGCGTCAAAGGTGAACTGCCGGTGTTCATGTTCTTCCACGGCGGTGGCTGGGTGCTCGGCGACTACCCGACCCATGCCCGCCTGATCCACGACCTGGTGGTGAACTCCGGTGCGGTTGCGGTCTACGTCGACTACACCCCGTCGCCGGAAGCCCACTACCCCACCGCGATCAACCAGGCCTACGCCGCAACCCAGTGGGTGGCCAAGAACGGCAAGCAGATCAACGTCGACTCCTCTCGCCTGGCGGTAGCCGGCAACAGCGTCGGCGGCAACATGGCGGCGGCAGTAGCCCTCAAAGCCAATGCTGCCGGTACGCCGAAGATCAAGTTCCAGGCGCTGCTGTGGCCGGTGACCGATGCCAACCTGGAAACCGTGTCCTACAACACCTTCGCCCAGGGGCACTTCCTGACCAAGCCGCTGATGAAGTGGTTCTGGGACAACTACACCACCGACGACAAGCAACGCAGCGAGATCTACGCCTCGCCGCTGCAAGCCACTGCCGCGCAGCTCAAGGGTCTACCGCCTACGCTGATCCAGACCGCCGAGTTCGACGTGCTGCGTGACGAAGGCGAAGCCTACGGCCGCAAGCTGGATGCTGCCGGTGTGGAAGTCACCTCGACGCGCTACAACGGGATGATCCACGACTTCGGCCTGCTCAACCCGCTGGCCCACATCGCCGGCGCCCGCTCGGCCATGGTGCAGGCCGGTGCAGAGCTGAAGAAGCACCTGCAGTAAGTCCTGGCCATCCACGCCAGCCACAGACTGGGCGGGAGTTCGCTCCCGCCCCACCGCCGAGGATGCTATGGACGAGAATGATGTGGTCACGCTGGTCGTACGCCACCAGCCCAAACCTGGTGAGGAGTCCAGCTACGAAAGCTGGCTACGGCGCATCACCCGGATCGCCGCGGGTTATCCCGGCCACCTGGGGGTCAACGTGATCCGCGATGGTCGCCACTTTGTCTGCGTGCTGCGTTTCAGCAGCACGCCGCTGCTGCAGGCCTGGCTAGACTCCGCTGAACGCCAACAACTGATCGAGGAAGTCACCCCGCTGCTGGTCGAGAGCGAGCAGACCGAGGTCGATGTCGGCCGCGAGTTCTGGTTCACCCCAACCCCCTCTACCCCGCCGCTGCGCTGGAAGCAGGCCTGCATCACCTTTCTGGTGATCCTGCCGTTGAGCCTGTTGGTGCCGCACCTCTGGCAGCCCCTGTTCACCCTGGTGCCCTGGCTGGGCGGTTATCTGCCGAGCAATGTCCTCATCACCCTGAGCATCGTGCTGCTGGTCGTGTACCTGTTCATGCCTCGGGTCACCGCCTTGTTCGCCCACTGGCTGAATGCCCGCTGAACACCGGAGAAACAGATGAACAACGACGATACCGACCGTAGCCGCCGCAAGTTCCTCGCCACCAGCTCTGTGCTCGGTGCCGCCGGCGCCTTGTGGTCCGCCCTACCTTTTGCCGGCACCACCGGCAGCACATACGCCAGTACGTTGGGGAGCGACATGAAAGCCGATCTGATCCTGTTCAATGGCCGCCTGCACACCGTCGACCGCGAGAAGCCCACGGCCACCGCCGTGGCGATCAAGGATGGGCGCTTCCTCGCCGTCGGCAGCGATGCCGAAGCCATGGCCCTGCGCGGCAGCGCTACCCAGGTCATCGACCTGCACAAGCGCACGGTGATCCCCGGTCTCAACGACTCGCACCTGCACCTGATCCGTGGCGGCCTCAACTACAACCTGGAGCTGCGCTGGGAAGGCGTGCCGTCGCTGGCCGACGCCCTGCGCATGCTCAAGGAGCAAGCCGACCGCACGCCCACCCCGCAGTGGGTACGGGTGGTCGGCGGCTGGAACGAATTCCAGTTCGCCGAGAAGCGCCTGCCCACCCTCGACGAGCTGAACAAGGCCGCGCCCGACACCCCGGTGTTCGTCCTCCACCTGTACGACCGCGCCCTGCTCAACCGCGCTGCGCTGCGCGTGGTTGGCTACACCAAGGACACGCCCAACCCGCCTGGCGGCGAGATCGTCCGCGATGCCAACGGTGAACCCACCGGCATGCTGGTGGCGCGACCCAACGCGTTGATCCTCTACGCGACCCTGAGCAAGGGGCCGAAGCTGCCGCTGGAATACCAGGTCAACTCGACCCGCCAGTTCATGCGCGAGCTCAACCGCCTGGGCGTGACCAGCGCCATCGACGCCGGTGGCGGCTACCAGAACTACCCGGACGACTACCAGGTGATCGAGCAACTGGCCAAGGACGACCAGCTGAGCATCCGCATCGCGTACAACCTGTTCACCCAGAAGCCCAAGGAAGAACTCGACGACTTCAAACGCTGGACCGGCTCGGTGCAGTACGGCCAGGGCAACGACTTCTTCCGCCACAACGGCGCCGGCGAAATGCTGGTGTTCTCCGCCGCCGACTTCGAGGACTTCCTCGAACCGCGCCCGGACCTCGCACCGACCATGGAAAGCGACCTGGAGCCGGTGGTACGCCACCTGGTCGAGCAACGCTGGCCGTTCCGTCTGCACGCCACTTATGACGAATCCATCTCGCGGATGCTCGACGTGTTCGAGAAGGTCAACCGCGACATCCCCTTCAACGGCCTGCCGTGGTTCTTCGACCACGCCGAAACCATCACGCCGAAGAACATCGAGCGGGTGCGCGCCCTCGGCGGCGGCATCGCCATCCAGGACCGCATGGCCTTCCAGGGCGAATATTTCGTCGACCGCTACGGCAAACAGGCCGCCGAGAAGACCCCGCCAATCCAGCGCATGCTCGCCGAAGGCGTGCCAGTCGGCGCCGGTACCGACGCCACCCGCGTGTCCAGCTACAACCCCTGGACCTCGCTGTACTGGATGGTCAGCGGGCGCACCGTCGGCGGCCTGGAGCTGTACCCGCAAGGCCTACCGCGCGCCACCGCGCTGGAGCTGTTCACCCATGGCAGCGCCTGGTTCTCCAGCGAGCAGGGTAAGAAGGGGCAGATCAAGGTCGGCCAGCTGGCCGATCTGGTCGCTCTGTCGGCGGACTTCTTCAGCGTTGAAGAAGAAGCCATCAAATGGATCGAGTCGGTGCTCACCGTGGTCGGCGGCAAGGTGGTCTACGCCAGCGGCGACTTCGACAAGCTGGCCCCGCCCGCCGTGCCGGTAATGCCCGACTGGTCCCCAGTGGCCAAGGTGCCCGGCCACTGGCGCCCGACTTCGCCACTGATAGCGCAAGTGCACCAATGCGCCGGCGCCTGCGCGGTGCACTCACACAGCCACGAACGGGCTCGCCTGTCGTCGGTACCGATCAGCGACTTCCAGGGTTTCTGGGGCGCGTTCGGCTGCTCCTGCTTCGCCTTCTGAAACAGTGCTTCAGCGTTTTACCACCCACGAGGACATCGACATGAGCAAGAAATACAACCGCCTGGACAAGGACAATGCCGTGGTACTGCTGGTCGACCATCAGGCCGGCCTGCTCTCACTGGTGCGCGACTTCAGCCCCGACGAGTTCAAGAACAACGTGCTGGCCCTGGCCGACATCGCCAAGTTCTTCAACCTGCCGACCATCCTCACCACCAGCTTCGAAACCGGCCCCAACGGCCCGATCGTGCCGGAACTCAAAGCCATGTTCCCGGACGCGCCCTACATCCCCCGCCCCGGCCAGATCAACGCCTGGGACAACGAGGACTTCGTCAAGGCGATCAAGGCCACAGGGCGCAAGCAACTGATCATCGCCGGCGTGGTCACTGACGTATGCGTGGCCTTCCCGACCCTGTCAGCCATCGAAGAAGGCTTCGACGTCTTCGTCGTCACCGACGCCTCGGGCACCTTCAACCCCGTGGTGCGCGACGCCGCCCTCAACCGCATGAGCCAGGCCGGCGCGCAACTGATGAACTGGTTCAGCGTGGGCTGCGAACTGCACCGCGACTGGCGCAACGACATCGAAGGCTTCGGCGGCATCCTCGGCGGCCACCTGCCCGCCTACGCCAACCTGATCCAGAGCTACAGCCAGAAGTAATCCCCACACCGGCCACGCCTTGCGCGTGGCCGGTGTATTCAGACCGTGTTTACGCGTCATTCAATAAAAGCCGCCAACCAGTGCCCACTGCGAATCAAACGGCGAGCCAACTGAATATGCACACCAACCCCGCAATAACGCAGCCAACCCTCGCCGCCCGAACGACACTTGCTGCCCTCTCCCCTGTCTTAGCTATCCACAGCAAGTAAGTGCCCCGACACTTCGTTCATACACCCGCTAGACATCCCCCGCGCCTATCCGTAATTTCTCAGGCAATGGTGCGCGACTCGCTCAGCACCCTGGTCTTGTCCAATGTCGCTTTTTGTCCTGCTCATGTCGGGTTTGCCGCGTGGTCAGGCATGAGAATCAAGAGCTTGGCACGTGACAAGGAACGTTATGCGACACAAGTGTCGGTAAACATCACCCCCACATGTGTCGCCTACTTATAGTTAGGCATTATGAGAAAACAGTACCACCTCAGAAACAGCAACAAAGGGCTTCAGGCCTGGGATGTTGATAATCTAATTTGCCTCACAAAAGACCTAGAGGTTACTGAGCATTTACTAAATAACATACGTGAATTAGATGAGCCCTACTGGTATAGCTTGGAAGGTGAGAAACCAACCTGCAAATCCATTGCAGATCACATCCGTCTAATTGAAGCTACTGACCTTTCCTATCCAATAATTCTCTGCCCTGACGGGCGAGTGATGGACGGTATGCACCGAGTGGTAAAAGCTTTTTTAGAGGGGCGTAAATTCTTACTTGCATATCGTCTGCCAGTTTTGCCAGAACCAGATTATGTGGGGGTTGATCCAGATGACCTGCCTTATGAAGAAGCCTAACAAATGGTTCAAATCGTTCGCTTCGCTCACTGGGACGGGCTAAAGCCCGCCCCTTAACCAAACGTTAGAAGGCAATTTGGAGATAGTGATGTTTGAACTTGCCCTTGCCGTCCTCAGTGTACTTCTAGGCTTCGGACTTCACGCTGCTTATGAAAGCGCCAAAGGAAAAAGGAGCAACAAGAACATTTCAACAGTCCTTTTACGTGAAATCCGCTCAAATATAGAGTCTTTAACGGCTGAGCTTTCTATCATCACGCAGGCCTCAGCAGAAAATATGCCGAGCTTCATTGAGCCACTGGGCATCCAGGAAATCGCTGACCGCATAAAATCAGCTGTATCAACAGAATCATTCAACATGTGCCGCCTAGAAATACCCTCATTAGGCTCAACCAAAGCAGAGGCCATCTTCAATTTCTATGAGTCTGCGCGCGAGCTACCGAAAACAATTCAAGAAATCGAACGCTGGGCCGGAAACATTCGTCATGGCCTCTTCGAAGATCTAATTGGCCACTTAATAGAAAAGGCAAAAACAGCAGAGAAGTGTGTTGCCTTCTAACAACTGGTTCAAGTCGTTCGCTTCGCTCACTCGGGACCGGCTAAAGCCGGCCCCTTAACCAAACGTTAGAGGCCGTATGGATAACGGGGAAGCCTTCAAGGAAATATGCGCCCATTACGGTGCCGCTATGTACTTTGCTCAAGTTCTTGAGCACGGCATAGCTAATGCCCTTATATTTGTTGATCTAATTCCTAGAACAAATGGGAAATGGACTCCAGAGGAATATGACACTTACTTCGAGCGCAGCTTTGAGAAAACGCTTGGTAATTTAATAAAGCACCTGAAATCAGTCACAGACATTCCAGACACCCTAATTGCACTACTAGAAGACTCTAAAAATAAAAGAGCATTTCTTGCACACCATTTCTTTCGCGAACGAACAGATGCCTTGCATAGGCATGAGTATGACGAAATTATCCAAGAGCTAGAAAGCACAAGATTATTCTTTGAAGCCACTGATAAAGAACTGCAAAATTTTGTAGAGCCATTAATGCAACGCTATGGATTTACAGATGAAGAAATGGAAAAAGCATTAGCAGGCTACAAGGAGCATATCGGTGCAACCTCTAACTAGTGGTTCAAGTCGTTCGCTGCGCTCACTCGGGACGGGCTAAAGCCCGCCCCTTAGCCAAACGTTAGAAACCTGCAGGAATTTATGCGGACAACTCTCGAAAAAATCGCCCTCGCCGCAGGACTGTTAAGCGCATTAATAGCTGCCATTGGGCCAGCCTTGATAACGCCTCAATTTCGCGCAGTGTTTGAGGGTTTTAATTCTGAGTTACCCACACTGACCACCTTCTTTATTTACTACCATCATGCGCTATGGCTACTACCGATAGCTGTTATTTACTCCTGGTATAAATGGCCATTACCCAAGCATGGCGCACTCTCCTCATGCTTAATTGGTGTTCTTGGTTTAGCTTTAGTTTTTTCAGTGGGCGTTGTCGCTGTGTACTTACCAATACTCAATCAGGGAGCTGGCGCGTGACGGCTTCTAACAATGCGCTCAAATCGCTCGTTTCACTCGCTGGGACCGGCAAAGCCGGCCCCTTAGCTTAATCGTTAGGCGCAAGGGCAATATTGGTTATTCAACACCGAGCCAGGAAACATAATCACCGCATCGTCGCGGTGCTCCTGAATCGAATGGTTGCTTGGTAGTTGAGGCCGTCATTTGTGGTCAGCAAAGGAGTTGCTTTCAAAAAATGTGCACATCACAAATAACTTTCCGGGCCAATTCCGACACGCCGTGCGCACCGCCGGTTAAGCTCGGCGCTGGCATCATTTCCGGTGTCCGACTGGGCAATCTAACAATTGGCTCAAGTCGTTCGCTTCGCTCACTCGGGACCGGCGAAGCCGGCCCCTTAGCCAAACGTTAGGTTACAGAAGGAGTATTTTCGTGAGCCTCACAAGTTTCTTTGAGAAAATTGGCGCACCACTTAAGAACTCCCGCTGGTCTTGGGGTGGCGTTCGTAAGGACGGAACTGTAATCCTTCG
>NZ_JACJUD010000006.1 GCF_014174475.1 Aquipseudomonas ullengensis | reverse complement strand
TACCTGACGGATTACTACAACCATCAACGACCACACAGCTACAACGGATACAGAACGCCAGCGGAAACCGAATCACTGGCCGGATAAACCTAAACCAGTGTCCAGTTCTCGTTGACCACAACACACACATCGCCGTCCGTGAGCTGGATCTGCCGATCCAGATCGAGAAGGTCGCCCTGCGTACGCCCGATTCGCCGATCCACCAGATCAACCCGCTGGGCCGCGTACCGGCGCTGCAGCTGGACGATGGCACGCTGATCACCGAGAACAGCGCGATCCTGCCGTACCTCGCTGACCAGGTGCCGGGCACCCCGCTGTTCGCCGCCGCCGGCACCACCGAGCGTGCGCAGATCCAGAGCTGGCTGGGTTACCTGAGCGCGGAAATCCATACCGCCACGTTCCGCCCGCTCAATCGCCCGGAGCGTTACTCCGCCGCCGAAACCGCCCATCCGGGTATCCGCGCCCAGGCCCAGGTACAGATACTCAAGGCCTTCGAGCATATCGAGCAGCACCTCACCGATCGGCAGTGGCTGGTGGGCGAGCGCTACACCCTGGCCGATGCCTACCTCGGCGTGTTCTCCAATTGGCTGCTGCGCCTGGGTGGCCCGTTCAACGAGCTGCACGCCATCGGTCGCCTGCGCGAGCAATGGCGCGAGCGCCCGGCAGTACAGCAGGCGCTGAAGGCCGAAGGGCTGCTCTGAGTTTCCCCGGCGCTGGTAGGATCGCCCTGCGGTGCCTGCCAGCCGTGCGAGGAGAACAGCGATGCAACGAGCACCCGAGCCAGCCTTTGGCGACCTGATCGACACGCCCTTGGGCAGCCTGATCGCCCTGGTGGATGAGCAGGGCGCCCTGCTGCGGCTGGACTTCCCGCCCGAGGACCAGCCGCTGACCGTCTGGCACGGCTATGTCTGGCAGCGTGATACGGCGGCGGTGGCACCTATCGCGCGCCAGCTTGGCGAGTACTTCGCCGGTCAGCGCCGGGTCTTCGATCTGCCCCTGGCGCCGCGTGGCAGCACATACCAACACCTGGCCTGGCGCTATCTGCGCGAGGTGCCCTATGGCGTCACCCTGACCTATGCCCAGTTGGGCGAGCGCCTGCTGCCGCACAAGACCTCGGCGCGGGCCATCGGCCGGGCCAACGCGCTTAACCCGATCTCCATCGTCGTGCCGTGCCACCGCATCATCGGTGCCGACGGCAGCCTCACCGGCTATGCCGGCGGCCTGGCGCGCAAGCAGGCGCTGCTGGAGTTGGAAGGGGTGCTGACACCTGGCAGCCAGGCCGCGCTGTTCTAGCAACCTCTCCCGCGTGGGTTATGGTGGGGCTCGGCCATCCGACTGGGCCGCCAGCTTGCGCTACCATGCCGCGCCAAAACCCTCGCCTAACCTGCTGGCCGCCTATGTCCACCAACGCGCTGTACACCGACCTGTCCGCCTACTACGACCTGATGTGCGCCGACATCGACTACCCGGCGCAGAGCCACAGCGTGCGCCGGCTGCACCAGTTGTTCGGTACGGCGGGGCGCAACCATCTGGATCTCGCCTGCGGCACCGGCCCGCACGTGCGCCACTTCCTCGACTGCGGTTACTGCAGCGCCGGCCTGGACATCAACCAGCCGATGCTGGACATCGCCCAGCAGCGCTGCCCCGAGGCGCAGTTCAGCCGCCAGGACATGGCCAACTTCCAGGTGGCCGAACCGCAGGACCTGATCACCTGCTTCCTCTACTCCATCCACTACAACGCCGGGCTGGAAAAGCTGCGCGCGTGTTTGACCAGCGTGCACGCTGCACTCGCGGAGGGTGGTGTGTTCTGCTTCAACGCGGTGGACAAGCACAAGATCGACAACCGCTCCTTCGTGCGCCACAGCGTGGAACACGACGGCAGCCTGTTCGCCTTTGGCTCTGGCTGGTACTACAGCGGCGAGGGCGAACGCCAGGCGCTACGCCTGAGTATCGAGAAGACCACGGCCGGGCAGACCCAGGCCTGGCAGGACGAACACCCCATGGTCGCCCTGAGCTTCGCCGAATTGCAGGTGCTGCTGGAGCCGCACTTCGAGGTGCAGGTGTTCGAGCATGACTATGAGCGGATCACGCCCTGGGCTGGGGCGTCGGGGAATGCGCTGTTTGTCTGTGTGAAGCGCTAGGAGCTGCTTACGATCTCTTCGCTGTTGGCCATGCTGTTTGCAATGGAGGAGTAGCTACCTATTGGTATTGACCAATATCTGTTACCGGCCAGAGCTATTGTTCAGGTGCACTGGAAAAGCTAGGAGTACATGGCTTTGCTTCAACCAAGAGAGGTTGGCCATTTTGTGTGCCCATGTTGGTGTGATATTTTTGTCGGCGGCGGGCTGTGTGGACGGACATTGAGCCGACAGATTCTAGATTGCTAGAACAAGGGGGTTCGACTCCCCCCTCGCCAACCCAATGAAGGCCGGAATCGTGTCTTACCACGTCAAATTAGGTTGGAAAATTTTCGCCAGCCTTTCCCCGCAAGGGGCTGAAAAAACTGCGCGATCTAACCCTCTCTTCAATATTAAAGGGGGGCGTTCATTTTTGCGTACGCTAGGGGGCAATCCGCGCGCACCTTATGAGCCAACGACAGTTGAACCGACAAAAAATTTTCATTCGGCCTTGAGGTCATCGAAAATCGAGTTGGGTATTGAAGGAAAGCAGCTTTCCTTTACTATGCCTTTCGATCAAATGCAGCAGCGCCTCCAAGTAACGATAGGCCTGAGGAAATATTTTTCCTGCATATGTGCTTCAGTAAAACTCCAAGAGTTTAGTGTCGACGATCTTGCTACTATATTCGAATTCCAAGATCTAAAAGCCCATAAAGCGCTGTTTGGAATAATTTCTGAGATTCTTGCTGTAATCACATCAGGCAATATTGCCAAGAAGAAGCTCTCCGGATATCCCAAAATATTTCCAGTTGTCCAAGTCACGGACTTAGGTGTCCAAGCTGGGGATGTACTTCATTCCTTAGTGGAGATATTAACTCGTCACCCTATTGATGAGAGAGATGTAGTTGACTCGGTTCTTGAAAAGAACAAGTCCCATAAAATCGACAGCACTTTAGTGCTAATAGATAAACAAGGTGTTCTTTCCTATCTACCGCCCGGCTGCACACGTTATCAGGCTGATGGTAATCTTCAGCGCTTTCAGAATGCCTCCTCGCTGTTAGAGTTTGCAAACGCAATTAGACAGGACATAAGGGCTGGCTTAACTTTCGAAAGTCGTATTGATCGTATAGTTAATGATGCGAAATACTTTTTGCCAGACAGCATATCCTCGCAGAAAATGTGGGAGTTGTTAGTGCAGGAGCTTAGTATGCAGTATGAGCTTGAGCAGGAAGGTAAGTTGCACCTCTCCCCGGGTATAACTGCCGCTTTGCCCTCGCAGCATAATAGTGTTCTTGTCCAGCAGTTTTTTTCCAAGGAGATATCCATGGGTGATAAATACAATGTCACAGGGCAAGTCGGAGCAGTTGGTCCCAACTCCAGAGCCGAAAGAAATATATTTAACCAAGTATTGCAGCAGGCGGCATCCACTATTGACTTGCCAGCGCTTGCCTTAGAGCTTGCAATGCTTCGTAATTCAATGCGTGAACAAGCGACCGAAATTGAGCATGATCAAGCGGTTGTTAGCATAGGAGCGGCAGAGAGTGCGGCGAAGCAGCAAAACGGAGTGGATGCATTGGAGCATCTGAAATCAGCAGGGAAGTGGGCATTTGATGTGGCAACAACGATTGGGGCTACTATCGCCGCTGCAGCAATTCAGACAGCTATTGGTTTGTAGCGCAGCCCAGGTGGTTGATACAGCAAGAGACTTTACTAGTTGCTGTGTTCGGGTGTTGGCTCCCTAAAAGTGCCCAGTGGGGTCGTCTCTTAATCAGGTTGAATGAAACTATATCAGCACTAATTAAGTAGGCTGGTGGGTAGATATAGTTATTGAGCTTTTGATTATTCCTTGTAAAGAAAATTTGAACTGTCCCGAGATTTCAACTGCTGTATGGTTAGTCCCGGCTGAAAGCCAACATCGAGTAATGCTAATGTAATCAACGATGAATTTCGTTGTAATTGGCTGCTCTGGGAAGTACTCAGCGCTCTCTATATAAATAGGCTTTTAGAGCCTGTTATTACCTCTGTCCCTCACTGTCCCTCGAAACGCTTGCGCGCCATACGCAACCGCGGTAGCGGCCAAGCCACCAGTGCGGCCACGGCCAGCAGCGCGGCGCCGAACAGTGGCAACTGCGGCAGGCCGTAGTTGGCGCTTAGCCACAGGCCGCCGAGCAGGGCGCCGCTGGCGTTGCCGAGGTTGAACGCGGCATGGCTGAGGGTGGCGGCCAGGCTGGCGGAGTCGCCGGCCTGTTCCACCAGCAGCAGTTGCAGCGGCGAGGACACGGCGAAGCTGGCCACGCCCCAGACGAACAGCAGCGCCAGGGTCAGCAACTGGGAGCTGCCGAACGCGTAGTAGACCAGCATGCACAGCAGGCCACTGCCCAGGGCCAGCGGGATGGCGTGCGGCAGGCCCTTGTCGGCCAGGCGCCCGCCGAGCAGGTTGCCGAGGGTCAGGCCGAGGCCGAACAGCAGCAGCGCGCCGTTGCTCTGCGAGGCGCTGAAGCCGCTGTAGTCGCGCAGCAGCGGGGCGATGTAGGTGAACACGCTGAACAGCGCCACCGAGGTCAGGCTGCACACCAGCAGGGCATGCAGCACCGGCTTGCGCAGAATGCCGTCCCAGGCGCCCTGGCTGTTGGCCGGCGGTGCCGGCATGCGCGGCAGCCACAGGGCTTGCGCGAGCAAGGCGAGCAGGCCGATCACCGCGACCACGGCGAAGGTCACCCGCCAGCTGCTGGCCTGGCCGAGCCAGGCACCCAGCGGTACGCCGAGCACGTTGGCGATGGTCAGGCCGCTGAGTACCAGGGCCATGGCCGAGGCGCGTCGATGCAGCGGTGCCAGCTCGGCGGCCATCAGGGTGGCGCAGCCGAAGAAACCGGCGTGGCTGAACGCGGTGAGCATGCGCATGGCGATCAACCAGTAGTAATCCGGGGCCAGGGCGCAGCCGAGGTTGCCCAGCGCGTAGGTGCCCATCAGCCACAGCAGGGCCTGCTTGCGCGGCAGGCGGGCGAGCAGCGGGCCTAACAGCGGTGCGCCGATCACCACACCCATGGCGTAGGCGCTGACCAGCAGCCCGGCGGCGGCCAGGCTGACATTCAGGTCGGCGGCGACTTCGGGCAGCAGGCCCATGATGATGAATTCGCTGCTGCCGACAACGAAGCCGCCGAGAGCCAGGGCCAGCAACGGCAGGGAGAGGAGGGTGTTGGTGTTCATGGGGTATCCGGAAAACGGCGCCGCTGCACCAGGGCGTGGAGTCCTCGGTGCGGGGCAAGGCGGGCAGGAAGGTGGCAATTATGCCTTGTTTGCCTCTGGATCGGACATTGGCCGATGAGCCTGTAGGCGCGCGCGAAGCGTGGCTAATGGCGGCCGATTCGCTCGCACCTTCACTGGCGATCAGTTGCCACCCTCATGCGACGGGTGTGGCGCGGTTCACTGCGCCAACGGCTGCTCCGCTTCGAGCAGCTCGCTGCGTGCCTCTTCCAGCTTGGCCCGGCGCTTGGCGATCTTCTGTGCATCGCCGTCCTGTTCGGCTTCACGCAAGTCGCTCTCGCGCTCCGCGACTTCTTCGCGAGCCTCCTTGATCTTCGCCTCACGCTCCGCAGCCAGCGAGGCATCACTGCAGTTGGCCTGGTTCGCCTGCATCGCCCTCTGCAGCCCGGCCACTTCCTGGCTATTGCCGCGGGCGGTGGCGGCGGTGATCTGTGCCTGGATATCGGCCTGCTTGGCCTGGCACGCTGGCGACGGTTCGGCGGCAAAAGCCGGGGCGGCAGTGAGGGCCAGCAGGGAAAGGCAGAGGGGCAGTTTTTTCATGGTGAGACTCCTTGGGGAAAGAGGTGAGGCAAGGTTTCGGCGTGATCGTTCAGGCCCGTGTCGCTGTGGGCACTGCGCCTGCTGGAGGGCTTCGCGCAGCAGTTCCATCTGTCGGCGCTCTATCTCGCGTCGGCGGCGCTCAGGCTTTGACTCTAGTCAGGGCCTGCGACGATCGGCAAATGCTGGTGCAGAGCAGACGTCGCCGAGAGTCGTCACGCGCAGGATCGAGGCGGTAGATGTGCAAAATAGAACTGTATCGAATAAATAAATAATTTCTTATTCCTTAACAGCTATATCGCTGCCGCCTAGACTGACCGCCACACGTCGTTCAAGGAGGCCAGCGATGCGCAGCCAATCCCTTAGTTATCTGATCCTGCCGGGCTGGCAGGGCTCACCGGATGAGCACTGGCAAAGCCACTGGCAGCGCAGCCTGCCGAACACCAGTCGGGTCGAACAGGCTGACTGGCAGCAGCCGGACCCGCACAGCTGGGTCGACGCCCTGGAGCGCGCGGTCGCCGCCGCGCAGAGCCCGGTGGTGCTGATTGCCCACAGTCTCGGTTGCGTGACCGTGGCGCGCTGGGCCGCGCAGGCGCCCTTGGCTTCGTTGCGCAAGGTGCGTGGCGCGCTGCTGGTGGCTCCGGCGGACGTCGAGCGGCCTGGCTGCCCCGAGGCGCTGCAGGGTTTCGCGCCGATTTCCCGCGAGCTGCTGCCATTCCCCAGCGTGCTGGTGGGCTCCGACAACGACCAAGCCGCCAGCGCCGTACGGGCCCTTGAGCTGGCCCGTGACTGGGGCTCGCAGCCGGCCATTCTGCCGGGTGCTGGGCACATCAATGTGAAGTCCGGTCACCAGCGCTGGGAGCAGGGTTTCGCCTACCTCTACCGCCTGCAGCAGCAGATGGAGCAGTTGCAACGCCGCAGCGCGTGAAGCTGTTCTGCGCCTGAGCCGCCATGAGCCTGGTGGCTCAGTGCACGCCGCGCCGCCGTCAGGCCGCGCCGATTACCCGAAGTCAGTGCCGGGCCCGTTGCCGGCCTGGCCAGGAGAACCGAAGTGAGCCATCCCCCACAGCCTGGTCAGCCGTTGCTGACATTCCCCGAAGCCGACAAGAGCCCGCTGAGCATTCGTGCCAAGGCGCTGGTATTCGTCGACGCGCGCTCGCGCCAGTTGCGCCAGCAGGTACAGGAACTGGCCCCCGCCGGCCAGGCGCTGCTGATTTTCGGTGAGATCGGCACCGGCAAGGAATTGCTGGCCCGCCATGTACACCGCGAGAGCGAGCGCGGCGGCCTGTTCGTCGCGGTCAACTGCGGGGCGATCAGTCCCACCTGGGGCGAAGCCGAATTGTTCGGCCATGCCGCCGGTGCCTATGCCGGTGCTGCCAGCAGCCGCGCCGGCTGGTTCGGCTCGGCCAACGGCGGCACCCTGTATCTGGACGAGATCGGCGACCTGCCGCTGAGCCTGCAGGGCAAGTTGCTGGCCGCCCTGGAGAACCGCGAGGTGCTGCGCCTCGGCGCGCACCAGCCAACACCGGTGGATGTGCGCCTGGTCGCCGCCACCAGCATCGACCTGGCCCAGGCGGTGGCTGCCGGCAAGTTCAACGAGCGGCTGTACCTGTACCTCAACGAGGGCCGGCTCGACCTGCCGGCGTTACGGGATCGGCCGGGCGATATCCTGCCGCTGGCCGAGTATTTCCTCGGTCTCTACACCCAGCGCCTTGGCCTGGAGATTCCGCAGATCAGCGACGACGCGCAGCAGGTGCTGGAGCTGTACGCCTGGCCGGGCAACACCCGCGAGCTGGAGAACGTCATCCACTTTGCCCTGCTGGTCAGCAGCGGCGAGGAGATCCTGCCGGAACACCTCAACTTGCCCAGTGCCGCTGCACAGCTGGCGCTGATCGAACGCCAGCTGCTGTTGCTCAGCGCGCAGCAGCGCGAGCAGTTGCGCCAGCGTCTGGCATCCTGAGGCACAATTGTAGGGCGGGTGAAACCCGCGTCGGTGTCATCGCGGGTTTCACCCGCCCTACGAGCGCTGGCCTGAGCCGGGCTGATTACCGAGGTGGTTGATAGCTTCTGTTTCGCCCTCCCGGGCGAGTTCCTTTTGGCAAACGCCCCAAAAGGAACCAAAAGGTCTGTGCCCCTGCATCCGGGTCTGGCTACGCCAGACTGATTCGCTCCGCTCACCCTTCGGGCCAGCCTGCGGCTGTTACTTCGCTACGCTTCGTTTCCCTCACTCCATCATTGCTCCAGGGGCCCGCCGCGAAGGGCCATCCCTGGCCCATCGCGGCTCTCGGCTTTGGCATCCTGCGTCGCTCTACCTCCTGCATCCATGCAGTCGTCGCGACATCCATGTCGCTCGACCCCTTACGCAATGATTCCGTTACTCGCTGCGCTCGCCCTTCGGGCCAGCCTGCGGCTGTTACTCCGCTTCGCTACGTTTCGGCCTTCTGATGGGGCGTTTGGTGTTGCCTGATAGATCGTGTGAGGAGAGCGCATCGACTAATGGACTGATGGTTCCCACGCTCCGCGTGATAACGATCATTTGTAGGAGCGAGCTCTGCTCGCGAAGCTTTTTGCGGGCCTGATTCGCGAGCAGAGCTCGCTCCTACAAAGCCCGCGAAGTGCTCTAGGAACTACCAGGCAACTTGGAGCCCGAGTCCCCGTCAGGAGGCCGAGCGTAGGTGTCGTGTAGGGGAGTGAGCCGCATGGATGCGGCGACGACTGCATGGATGCAGGAGGTAGAGCGAAGCAGGATGCCAAAGCCGAGAGGCTTAAAGGGCCAGGGGCGGCCCTTGTACGCCGGCCCCCGGAGCGGCACCGGAGGGAGGGAAGTTTCGCGCAGCGAAACCCGGATGTCGGGCGCGCTTTCTCTTTGGTTACGTTCTCTGCGCGCAAAGAGATACGGAGCGAAGCGGAGTAACAGCCGTAGGCTGGCCCGAAGGGTGAGCGAAGCGAGTCAAGTGACTCGCCCAGGAGGGCGAAACAGAAAACTTCCGCCAGCAAGTTAGTCAGCTATCAAAAGGGCTTATGCCAGCTCCTGTTCTTTCCAACGGTCATGCCTGAAAGAGCCTTAGTGCGTACCAATCATCGTTCAGGAATACAGCGATGGCGTCGGCGGCACGCCGTTGATCACCCAGTTGCCGATGTCGCGCACCTTGTAGTCCAGCGGGTCGTGCAGGGTGTGCACGCGCACGTTGCGCCAGAAGCGGTCGAAGCCGTAGTGCGAAGCGGTGGAACGGGCGCCGAGGGCCTCGAACACCTGGGCGGTGATGTCCAGCGCGGCGCGCGCCGAGGTCACTCGGGCCTCGGCGATCAATAGCGCCACGTCACCGCGTTCGGCGGCGCCCAGGGCCGGTTTTTCCCAGGCCTGCTGCAGGCGCTCGGCAGCATGCTCGGCCAGCAGCAGGGCGCTGCGGTATTGCAGCCACAGCTCGCCGTAGCGTTTCTGTATGAACGGGTCTTCGCCGGAAGTGGCGACGTTGGCACCGATCCACGGCCGGGCCTGTTCGCGGGTGTAGCGCAGGGCGCCGTCCAGCGCGCCCTGGATGTTGCCGAGGTAGAGCTGGGTCAGGATCAGTTGCGACAGGCACACGCGCAGGCTGCTGCGCGGGCTCTGGCCGCCGGACAGGAGCAGTTCGTCGCGGTCGACGAAGACGTTCTCGAACTGCACCGTGCCGCTGTCGGTCTGGCGCTGGCCGAAGGCGTCCCAGTCATCGTTCACCGCCAGGCCTTCGCGCTGCGCCGGCAGAACCAGGAACACCCGGTCGGCCGCGCTGTGGCTGCGCGGTGCGCTGACCACCAGGGCGTCGGCACCGAGGGCGCCGGAGCAGAAGGATTTGCGTCCGTTGAGCTCGTGGTGCTCCTCGCGGGCGCTGAGCTTCAGGCCCAGGTCGCGGCCGTTGGTGGCGTTACCCCAGAACCAGCGTTCCTGCACCGAGCGCTGCAGCCAGTGACGCTGCTGCTCGGCACTGCCATAGAGAAGGATGGTAGCGACCTGCAGGTGGTTGAAAGCCAGCAGGTGGGCCAGCGAACTGTCGGCGGCGGCCAGGTGGCGGATGATCCGGTAGATCTCCGGCCAGGTGCGTTCCTGGCCATCGAAACGCTGGGGAATGGCCAGGCTGAGCAGGCCGCTGTCGCGAATCAGCTCGCGTTCGGCGCGCGCATGGCCACCCCGCTTGTCGCGTTCGATGGCCGTGGCGGCGAGGCGCTTGGCCAGGCGCTCGACCTTGACCGTGAGGTTGCCGAAGTCGGCGGGAAACAGCCGCGCGTCCAGCAGCGGTTCGGCATTGCGGTGCAGGTGATGGGCTTCAGCGGACATCGCCGGCCTCCGGCTTCCAGATGGCCACGGCGCTGGCGTCGACCGCCTTGGGCAGCAGGCCGGCGGCGAAGAAGGCATCGGCGATCTTCTGTTGCTCGACCAGGCTGCTGGCCTGCACGGCGCGCACCTGATAGCTGCGGCGCGCGTTGGCCTGCTCGACGATCGACGGGTCCAGGTTGCCCCACTGCGGGCCGAGGATTTCTGCGGCCTGGCGCGGGTTGGCGCGCAGCCAGTCACCGGCCTTGACCAGCTCGGTGTAGACCGCCTGCAGCACCTGCGGGTGTTCCTTGGCGAAGCGCGTGCTGGTCAGGTAGTAGCGCTGGTAGCTGGCCAGCTCGCGGCCATCGGCCAGGGTGCGGGTCGGCAACTGGCGCTGGGCGCTGCTGAGGAAGGGTTCCCAGGTCACCCAGGCATCCACCTTGCGGTTCTCGAAGGCGGCGCGGCCGTCGGCCGGGGTCAGGTAGGCCGGCTGGATATCGCTGAATTTCAGCCCGGCCTTGGCCAGTGCGGCAATCAGCAGGTAGTGGCTGCCGGCGGCCTTGGTCACCGCAATCTTCTTGCCTTTGAGCTCACTGAGGCTGTGCAGCGGCGAGTCGTCGCGCACGATGATCGCCTGGGCGCCGGGCGAGGGCGCTTCCTGGGCGAAGTAGGCGAGCTGCGCGCCGGCGGCCTGGGCGAACACCGGCACGGTGTCGGCGACATCGGCAGAGAGGTCGACGTTGCCGACGTTCAACGCTTCCAGCAGCGGCTGGCCGCTGGCGAACTCGTGCCAGCTGATGTGGATGTCCTGCGCGGCCAGGGCTTTCTCCAGGGTGCCCTGAGTCTTCAGCAGGCTGATCAGGGTGGAGGATTTCTGGTAGCCGATGCGCAGCTGGGTTTGTGCCTGGACCGGCAGGGCGATGCTCAGCCCCAGGGCCAGGCCGAAGCCGATCAGGGCGCGGCGGGAAAAGGGAAGGGACATGGCAGACCTCTTTTAGGGTGGGCGTCCCGACCCACGGAGGTGGCAGCGGAACACGGGAATTCTTCGTGGGAGAAGGCAGTCCGGTGGTCCGGTGTGGCAAAGCTATCCGATCTAAAAACGAGCTATCCAATACTTTTCAGGAATTAGCTTATGGAGAGGCCTGGGATTTTTATTATTCTTTTTGATTCTAATAAAGTGATAAATAATTCTTTTTAGGGATTAATAAATTCCCCTAGATTGCACCCCAAGCCGACAGCGGATCACCGCATCGAGCCCGATCCAATGGGGCTCCCCTCCCGGAGCCTGTTTCATCACGAAACAGGCATCCCTGCACGGCGCATAGAACGTCGGCGTGAGCCCCAGACCCTAGAGACCTAGAACACATCTGGAGCAGCGAAATGAACAAGTCATCCCTGGCCCTTGCCGTGGCCTTCGGCGTACTCGCCCAACAGGCTGGCGCCGCCGGCTTCATCGAAGACAGCAAGGCCACCCTCGGTCTGCGCAACTTCTACTACGACCTCAATACCAAGGACACCGCGAACAACAGTAGTGAGGCCAACGAGTGGGGTCAGGGTTTCATCTTCAACTACACCTCTGGCTACACCGCAGGCACCGTGGGCTTTGGCCTCGATGCGGTCGGCCTGCTCGGCGTCAAGCTGGATGCCGGCGGCGACGGTGATAGCACGGACAGCCGCAAGCCAGGCCAGCTGTTCCCGCTGGACAGCGACGGCACTGCCGTGGACGACTACAGCAAGGCCGGCGTGACCGGCAAAGTACGCCTGTCCAAGACCGAAGGCCGCATCGGCACCCTGCAGCCGAAGCTGCCGGTGGTCACCTTCAACGACGGCCGTCTGCTGCCGCAACTGTTCGAAGGTGGTCAGGTCACGTCCAGCGAAATCGACAACCTGACCCTGACTGCAGGCCAGCTGGAACACACCAAGACCCGCTCCTCCACCGACGACGTCGGCCTGCGCATTGCCGGCACCAGCTCGGTCGACAGCAACAAGTTCTACTACGGCGGTGCCGACTACAAGATCAGCAAGGATCTGCTGGCGCAGTACTACTACGGTGAGCTGGATAACTTCTATCAGCAGCACTTCCTTGGCCTGACCCACAACCTGGCCGTCGGCCCAGGCGCATTGAAGTCCGACCTGCGTTACTTCCACAGCGGCTCCGACGGCAAGAACGGCAGCGTTGCCGGTCGCGACGAAGGCTTCCTGAGCCAGGGCGAGATCAACGCCGCGAACAAGGTGACCGGCGTCGAAGTCGACAACGACACCTGGAGCGCCCTGTTCACCTACACCCTGGGTTCCCACGCCCTGAGCGCGGGTTACCAGCAGGTTTCCGGCGACAGCGCCTTCCCGTTCCTCAACCAGGGTGACGGCTCCACCGCCTACCTGATCACCGACCGCCAGATCGGCAAGTTCCTCTCGGCAGGTGAGCGCACCTGGCTGGCCGAGTACGGCTACGACTTCACCAAGGTTGGCGCACCGGGCCTGAAAGCCATCGTCACCTACCTGTCGGGCGACAACGTCGACGCGGTCGGTGGTGACCGCAAGGAATGGGAACGTGACTTCCGCCTCGACTACACCCTGCAAGATGGCGCTCTCAAAGGCCTCGGTGTTTCCTGGCGTAATGCTTCGCTGCGTGGCAACACCACCGCGAACGACCAGGACGAGAACCGCCTGATCGTCAGCTACACCCTGCCGATTCTGTAACCCGATCAGGCGAGGGGCCTTTGCCCTCTCGCCTCGTTCCTGACTAGCCCGCCAACGGGCCGGAAGGCGCCAACCCCAACGCAAGGAGACGACCATGAGTCTGTTCAATCTGCGCCGGGGGCTGACCGCCCTGTTTGTGGCGGCGCTGCCTACCGGTGTGTATGCCGAAACCCCGAAAGAAGTCCGTCTGGACTACGCCTACTACGCCCCCACCAGCCTGGTGCTGAAAGACCAGGGGATTCTCGAGAAGCAGCTCGCTGCCCAGGGAATCTCGGTCAAGTGGGTGTTCAGCCAAGGCAGCAACCGCTCCCTCGAATACCTCAACGGTGGCAGCATCGATTTCGCTTCCACCGCCGGCCTCGCCGCCGTGCTCAGCCGTGCCAACGGCAGCCCGGTGAAGACCGTGTACATCGCCAGCCGTCCCGAGTGGACCGCCCTGGCCGTGGCCAAGGACTCGCCGATCAAGACCCTCGCCGACCTCAAGGGCAAGAAGGTCGCCGCCACCAAAGGCACCGATCCTTACCTGTTCCTGCTGCGCAGCCTGCAAAGCGTCGGTCTGGACAAGAACGACGTGGAGATCGTCCACCTGCAGCATCCGGATGGCCGCGTGGCCCTGGAACGCGGCGATGTCGACGCCTGGTCCGGTCTCGATCCGCACCTCGCCGCCAGCCAGCTGCAAGCCGGCTCGCGTCTGCTCTACCGGAATGTCGAGTTCAACAGCTACGGCGTGCTCAACGTCAGCGACGACTTCCTCAAGCAGCAGCCCAAGCTGATCGAGCAGGTCATCGGTGCCTACGAGAAGGCGCGTCACTGGGCCGTCGCCCACCCGCAGGAAACCGCCGCGCTGCTGGCCCGTGAAGCCAAGCTGCCGCTGGAAGTGGCCAAGCTGCAACTGTCGCGCACCGACTTCAGCAACTCGCTGCCGGGTGCCGAGCACATTGCCGCGCTCAAGGCCGCTGCGCCGATCCTGCTGGCGGAAGAGCTGGTGCGTCCCGGTACCGACGTTACCGCTACGGTCGATCAACT
This sequence comes from Aquipseudomonas ullengensis, assembly GCF_014174475.1. Classification (GTDB taxonomy): domain Bacteria; phylum Pseudomonadota; class Gammaproteobacteria; order Pseudomonadales; family Pseudomonadaceae; genus Aquipseudomonas; species Aquipseudomonas ullengensis. Next base: position 334,708 of record NZ_JACJUD010000006.1, on the reverse strand, counting down.
GATCGCACCGCAACTGGCGGCCAACGTCATCGGCCGTCAGCCGCTGGCCAAGGTCGCGGGGCAGTAAGCAATGACGGTTGCCAACCTGCTGGTCGAGCGCATCGCGGCGCACCTGCCGCGCCTGCCCCGACCACGCCTAGCGCACTGGCGTGGGCTGCTGTTGCCAGTGCTGTTGCTGGCCCTGCTGGAAGTGGCAGTGCGCGCCGGCTGGATTGCCGCGCACCAGCTGCCGGCGCCCAGCCAGGTTGGCGAAACCCTGTACTACCTGGCCGCCAGCGGTGAGCTGTGGCGGCATATCGGCGTGAGCCTGGCGCGGGTCGCTGCCGGCTTCGTGCTGGGTGCCGGCCTGGCCTTGCTGGTCGGTGCCTGGGTCGGCCTCAGCCGGCGTGCCGAGGCTTACCTGGAACCGAGTTTCCAGGCGCTGCGGGCGATCCCCAGCCTGGCCTGGGTACCCCTGCTGCTGCTCTGGCTGGGTATCGATGAAACCCCCAAGGTGGTGCTGATCGCCCTGGGTGCCTTCTTTCCTGTGTACCTGGCGTTGATCGCCGGGATCCGCAACGTCGACCGCAAGCTGGTGGAAGTCGGTCGTCTGCATCACCTGTCGGCCTTCGCCCTGACCCGGCGGATTCTCCTGCCGGCAGCGCTGCCCAATTTGTTCACCGGCCTGCGTGGCGCGCTCAGCCTGAGCTGGATGTTTCTCGTCGCCGCCGAACTGATCGCCGCCACCCGTGGCCTCGGTTACCTGCTCAGCGACGGCCGGGAAACCTCGCGTCCGGACCTGGTGATCGCCGCCATCCTGCTGCTGGCGGTGCTCGGCAAGCTCAGTGACAGCCTGCTCAAGTATTTGGAAGATCGCGCGCTGCACTGGCGCGACAGCTACACCGGCGAGGAGGGTTGAGATGAGCGCATTGCTGGAACTGCACGCCATCCGCAAGGCCTTCGCCGGCGTGCGGGTGCTCGACGATGTCAGTCTCAAGCTGGCGCCCGGCGAGATCGTCAGCCTGCTCGGCCCCAGTGGTTGCGGCAAGAGCACATTGCTGCGCATCGCCGCTGGGCTGGACGAGGATTTCAGCGGCGGCGTGGCGCACAACCCGCTGCTCGGCTTCGGCAATGGCAGCGGTATTGGCGTGGTGTTTCAGGAGCCGCGCCTGCTGCCCTGGCTCAACGTCGCGCAGAACATCGGCTTTGCCGACGAGCGCCGCGCCGATGCGGACTGGATCGAACAACTGCTGCGCGATGTCGGCCTGGCCGGACAGGGCGACAAGCTGCCCAAGCAACTCTCCGGCGGCATGGCCCAGCGCGTGGCCATCGCCCGCGGCCTGTACAACCGCCCGCAGGTGCTGCTGCTCGACGAACCCTTCAGCGCGGTGGATGCCTTCACCCGCATGAAACTGCAGGACCTGGTGGCCAACCTGGCGCAGCACTACGGCATCGCGCTGCTGCTGGTCACCCATGATCTGGATGAGGCGTTCTACCTGAGCGACCGCGTGCTGATCCTCGGCGGCAACCCCAGTCGCATCCAGCGCGAACTGGCCGTCCCTCTTTCCCGCCCGCGCGACCGCCGCGCAGCGGAGCTGGCCTACCTGCGCGGCACGGCCCTGACCGAGCTGGCGCTGTAAACGAACCTCAAGGTGGAAGCTGTTTCCGGGCCGTAAGGCCCGGTTTTTTTATGTGCGCGGGCAGCCTGTTGCTCCGGTGTCTGGCTGCTTACAGAGTGCTTTGAGGCTTCTGGTTTCGCCCTGCCGGGCGAGTCACTTTCTCTTGTCTGGCCAAGAGAAAGTAACCAAAGAGAAGGCCACCCCTGCATTCGGCCCTACGCTTCGCTCCGGGTTCGTTCACTCCATCATCGCTCCAGGGGCCCGCCGCGAAGGGCCATCCCTGGCCCATCGCGGCTCTCGCGGCATCCATGCCGCTCAACCCCTTCCACGACGATTGCGCTCACCCTGCTGAAGGGGAATTTGCGTGGCCTGATGTATCGCGCAAACAGAACAAAACCTTCAGGCGACTCGGTGCCCAGATCCCGTCAGGAGGCCGAGCGTAGGTGCTGCGCAGGGGGACGAGCCGCATGGATGCGGCGAGAGGCGTAAAGGGCCAGGGATGGCCCTTGTACGCCGGCCCCCGGAGCGGCACCGGAGGGAGGGAAGTTTCGCGTAGCGAAACCCGGATGTCGGGCGCGCTTTCTCTTTGGTTACTTTCTCTTTCGCGCGAGCAAAGAGAAAGTGACTCGCCCGGAGGGGCGAAACCAGAAGTATCGAGGCACTCGGTAGAGAGCGGTACGATCAACTGGATGACCTCGTATCGCAGCCACAAAAAAGCCCGGCACATGGCCGGGCTTTTTCATTTCAGGCGCGTCTTACTGCGCGACGTAGATCTGGTCGAACACGCCGCCGTCCTTGAAGTGAGTGCTCTGGATCACCGGCCAGTCGCCGAAGGTCTTCACCACGTTGAGGAAGGTCACTTTCGGGAAGCGGTCGGCGAACTCGGCGAGGATCGCCGGGTTGCGTGGGCGCAGGTAGTTGTTGGCGGCGATGCGCTGGGCTTCGTCGGACCACAGGTACTTCAGGTAGGCCTCGGCCTCCTTGCGGGTGCCTTTCTTGTCGACCACCTTGTCGACCACTGCCACCGGCGGCTCGGCCTCGGCGGAGACGCTCGGGTAGACCACTTCGAAGCTGCCACGGCCGAACTCGCGGGCGATCATCTCGGCTTCGTTCTCGAAGGTCACCAGCACGTCGCCGATCTGGTTCTGGATGAAGGTGGTGGTGGCGGCACGGCCACCGGTGTCGAGTACCGGAGCCTGCTTGAACAGTTTGCCGACGAAGTCCTTGGCGGCTTTTTCGTCGCCGCCTTTCTCCAGCACGTAGCCCCAGGCCGACAGGTAGGTGTAGCGCCCGTTACCCGAGGTCTTCGGGTTGGGCACCACCACCTGCACGCCGTCCTTGAGCAGGTCGGGCCAGTCTTTCAGGCCCTTGGGGTTGCCCTTGCGCACGATGAACACGGTGGCCGAGGTAAACGGGGCGCTGCTATTTGGCAGGCGGGTGGCCCAGTCCTTCGGTACCAGGCCGCCATTGTCGGCGAGGGCGTTGATGTCGGTGGCCATGTTCATGGTGATCACGTCGGCGGGCAGCCCGTCGATCACCGCGCGTGCCTGTTTGCTCGAGCCGCCATGGGACATCTGCAGCACCAGCGGCTTGCCGCCCTCGGCCTGCCAGTGTTTCTGGAAGGCGGCGTTGTAGTCCTTGTAGAAGTCGCGCATCACGTCATAGGAGACGTTGAGCAGGGTCGCCGCCTGGGCACTGGCACCGAAAAGCAGGCCGGCGGCCAGCAGCGAGAAGGGCAGTAGTCGTTTCATTACGCGTCCTTTGAATGAGGTGTGGCGTGACTATAAGAGCGAGCTTTTATTCTTTGAAAGAATAATTGGTTAAGTGCTTATGCGTTTATGTACTCACAGCTGGGGTGGCTTGCGGGCCGTGAGGGTATCTGCTTGGTTCTAAAAGTTATAAATAAATCATTATTTATTCTTTTTAATCCTTTTCGATCCTGAGCATAGTGAGCGCCACGCAACGAATCTCTTCTGAAGGAGCAGCAGCATGAGCATCCGCCTTGGCGACATCGCCCCCGACTTCGAGCAGGACTCCAGTGAAGGCCGTATCCGCTTTCATGAATGGCTGAACAATAGCTGGGCCGTGCTGTTCTCCCACCCGGCCGACTTCACCCCGGTGTGCACCACCGAGCTGGGCTTGACCGCCAAGCTCAAGGATGACTTCGCCAAGCGCGGCGTCAAGGCCATCGCCCTGTCCGTGGACCCGGTGGACTCGCACCTGCGCTGGATCGACGACATCAACGAAACCCAGAACACCCGCGTCAACTTCCCGATCATCGCCGACGCCGACCGCAAGGTGTCCGGCCTCTACGACCTGATCCACCCGAACGCCAACGACACCCTGACCGTGCGCTCGCTGTTCATCATCGACCCGAACAAGAAGGTGCGCCTGATCATCACCTACCCGGCGAGCACCGGGCGCAACTTCAACGAGATCCTGCGGGTGATCGATTCCCTGCAGTTGACCGACAACCACAAGGTCGCCACCCCCGCCAACTGGCAGGACGGTGATGACGTGGTAATCGTGCCGTCGCTGAAGGACGAAGACGAGATCAAGCAGCGTTTCCCGCAGGGTTATCGCGCGGTCAAGCCGTACCTGCGCCTGACTGCGCAGCCGAACAAGTAAGGGATCGTCATGCATGTAGTCCTGCTTTCCGGTAGCCCCTCGGCGCGTTCGCGCACTGAAGTGCTCCTGGAGCATGTCAGCCAGCGCCTGCGCGAGCACCGGGTCGAAGTGACCCTGCTGCGGGTGCGCGACTTCCCCGCTGAAGACTTGCTGTTCGCCCGCTTCGAGAGCGCGGCAGTGCAGCAGTTGCAAGCGGTGGTAGCCAGTGCCGACGGCCTGGTGGTGGCGACGCCGGTGTACAAGGCTTCGATCACCGGCGCGCTGAAAGTGCTGCTTGATCTGCTGCCGGAACGCGCCCTGGCGCACAAGGCGATCCTGCCGTTGGCTAGCGGTGGTAGCCCGGCGCATTTGCTGGCCGTGGATTACGCGCTGAAGCCGGTACTGGCGGCGCTGAAGGCCCAGGAAATGCTGGCCGGGGTGTTCGCCGTGGACAAGCAGATCGCTTACGCGGAAGGCGACCGTCCGGCGCAGCTGGACAGCGAGCTGGCCGAGCGTTTGGACGAGTCGGTGGAGCAACTGCTCGCCGCCCTGGCCCGTCGCCCACAGCCGATTGACCCGAACCTGTTGAACGACCGGCTGGTGAATGCCCGCTGGAGTATTTGAAGACGCATTGTTGATTGTTGTAGGAGCCAGCTTGCTGGCGATCCAGGGCGACCGGGAGCAGAGCAACTGCCATGGAATTCGCTGATCGCCAGCAAGCAGGCTTCTACAGGAACACGTAACCCCCCGCCTTACTCGCCCGCCAACGGGCAAGCAGGTAGCCAACCAAGACACCCACTGCAAAGGAGAGCGCCATGCGCACTATTACTTTGCGTCGGAGCCTGGTCGCCCTGCTTGCAGCGGCCATCAGCTTTGGCGCCATCACTCAAGCCCAAGCCGAAACCCTGCGTATCGGTTACCAGAAATACGGCACCCTGGTGCTGCTCAAGGCCAAGGGCACGCTGGAAAAGCGCCTGGCCGAGCAGGGCGTCGAGGTGAAATGGACCGAATTCCCCGGCGGCCCGCAGCTGCTCGAAGGGCTGAACGTCGGCTCGGTGGACTTCGGCGTGACCGGCGAAACCCCGCCAGTGTTCGCCCAGGCCGCCGGTGCCGACCTGCTCTACGTGGCCCACGAGCCGCCAGCACCGACCGGTGAGGCGATCCTGGTGCCGAAGGATTCCTCGATCAAATCGGTCGCCGAGCTCAAGGGCAAGAAAGTCGCCCTGAACAAGGGTTCCAACGTGCACTACCTGCTGGTGCGTGCCCTGGAAGACGCCGGCCTGAAATACAGCGACATCCAGCCCGTGTACCTGCCGCCGGCTGATGCCCGCGCCGCCTTCGAGCGTGGCAGCGTCGACGCCTGGGTCATCTGGGACCCCTTCCAGTCCGCCGCCGAACACCAGCTGCAAGCACGCAGCCTGCGTGACGGCAGTGGCCTGGTCGACAACCACCAGTTCTACCTGGCGACCCGTCCTTATGCCGAGAAGCACCCGCAGGTGATTGGCGTGCTGGTCGAGGAAATCCGCGGTGTGGGTGAGTGGGTGAAAGGCAACCTCAACGAAGCTACCGCCCAGGTCGCACCGCTGATCGGCCTGTCGCCGGAGATCACCCGCCAGGCCGTCGAGCGCCAGGGCTACGGCGCGCAGTTCATCACCCCGGACGTGATCGCTGCCCAGCAGAAGATCGCCGACACCTTCACCAGCCTCAAGCTGATCCCCAAGCAGCTCAGCATCAAGGACGTGATCTGGACGCCGCCGGCCAAGCTGGCCCAGCAGTGACTTGAACCCTTCTCCCTCCGGGAGAAGGTGGCGCGTAGCGCCGGATGAGGGTGCAGGCATATCCGCTGCGCTCTCACCCATCACCCCCAGCCCCTCTCCCAATGGGAGAGGGGAGTAAAAACCAAGGAGACCACTCCATGAGTCTGAACATTTTCTGGTTCCTGCCTACCCACGGCGATGGCAAGTACCTCGGCACCAGCGAAGGCGCGCGCGCCGTTGACCACGGCTACCTGCAGCAGATCGCGCAGGCGGCCGACCGCCTCGGTTTCGGCGGCGTACTGATCCCTACCGGGCGTTCCTGCGAGGACTCCTGGCTGGTGGCCGCCTCGCTGATCCCGGTGACGCAACGTCTGAAATTCCTTGTCGCCCTGCGCCCCGGGATCATTTCCCCGACGGTCGCCGCGCGTCAGGCCGCGACGCTGGACCGCCTGTCCAATGGCCGCGCGCTGTTCAACCTGGTGACCGGTGGCGATCCAGATGAACTGGCCGGCGACGGTCTCAACCTGTCCCACGCAGAGCGCTACGAAGCGTCGGTGGAATTCACCCGCATCTGGCGCCGCGTGCTAGAAGGCGAAACCGTCGACTACGACGGCAAGCACATCCAGGTGAAGGGCGCCAAATTGCTCTACCCGCCGATCCAGCAGCCGCGTCCGCCGCTGTATTTCGGTGGTTCCTCCGATGCCGCACAGGACCTCGCCGCCGAGCAGGTCGAGCTGTACCTGACCTGGGGCGAGCCGCCCGCCGCTGTGGCCGAGAAGATCGCCCAGGTGCGCGAGAAAGCCGCTGCCCAGGGCCGCGAAGTGCGCTTCGGTATCCGCCTGCACGTGATCGTGCGCGAAACCAATGAAGAAGCCTGGCAAGCGGCTGATCGCCTGATCGCCCACGTCGACGATGAAACCATCGCCCGTGCCCAGGCTTCCCTGGCGCGCTTCGACTCGGTTGGCCAACAACGCATGGCCGCCCTGCATGGCGGCAGCAAGGGCAACCTGGAAGTGTCGCCCAACCTCTGGGCCGGCGTCGGCCTGGTGCGTGGCGGTGCCGGCACTGCGCTGGTCGGCGATGGCCCGACCGTGGCCGCGCGGGTCAAGGAATACGCCGACCTCGGCATCGACACCTTCATCTTCTCCGGCTACCCGCACCTGGAAGAGTCGTACCGGGTCGCCGAGCTGCTGTTCCCGCATCTGGACGTCAACCGTCCGCAGGTTGCTGAAGGGCGCGGCTTCGTCAGCCCGTTCGGCGAGATGGTGGCCAACGACATCCTGCCCAAGGCGGCGTCGGCCAGCTGAGTCAGCGTGGCCTGAGAGGCTGACCCCTCACCCCGGCCCTCTCCCCAAGGGGGAGAGGGAGTGGCGGGTGCGGTGGTCGGGCTCGGCGTTGCCGGCGGCACAGAAACATCCCCTCTCCCCTTTGGGGAGAGGGCTAGGGTGAGGGGTCGCGTCATCGCCCCGCGCCATCGCAACGATTTGAACAAGGGAGCGTTGAGCATGACGACGCAAACGCTAGAAAAAATTGCCCACCGCCTGGCGCCGTGGGCCCTGCCGGTGGCGCTGCTGGCGGTCTGGCAGATCGCCGTGGTCGCCGGCTTGCTGTCCACCCGCATCCTGCCGGCGCCGAGCGCGGTAATCGAGGCCGGCTGGGCGCTGCTGAAAAGCGGCGAGATCTGGACGCATCTGGCCATCAGCGGCTGGCGTGCCGGTATCGGCTTCGCCATTGGCGGCGGCATCGGTCTGGCCCTGGGCTTCATCACCGGCCTGTCGAAATGGGGCGAGCGCCTGCTCGACAGCTCGGTGCAGATGATCCGCAACGTGCCGCACCTGGCGCTGATCCCGCTGGTGATCCTGTGGTTCGGCATCGACGAGAGCGCGAAGATCTTCCTGGTCGCCCTCGGCACCCTGTTCCCGATCTACCTGAACACCTACCACGGCATCCGCAACGTCGACCCGGCGCTGGTGGAGATGGCGCGCAGCTATGGCTTGTCCGGCTTCGGCCTGTTCTGGCAGGTGATCCTGCCCGGCGCGTTGCCTTCGATCCTGGTCGGCGTGCGTTTCGCCCTCGGCTTCATGTGGCTGACGCTGATCGTCGCGGAAACCATTTCCGCCAGCAGCGGCATTGGTTATCTGGCGATGAACGCCCGTGAGTTCCTGCAGACCGACGTGGTGGTGCTGGCCATCCTGCTCTACGCGGTACTCGGCAAGCTGGCGGATGTTGCCGCCCGTGGCCTGGAGCGTGTGTGGCTGCGCTGGCATCCGGCCTATCAGGCCAAGGCAGGTGCGCAATGACCGCCCTGCATAGCATTCGCCAGGGCATCCCCCTGGCCATCAAGGACATCAGCAAGTCGTTCGGCGAGCGTCAGGTGCTGACGGATATAGACCTGCACATTCCGGCTGGGCAGTTCGTTGCCGTGGTCGGTCGCAGCGGTTGCGGCAAAAGCACCCTGCTGCGTCTGCTGGCAGGCCTCGATGCGCCTAGCGGCGGCCAGCTGTTGGCCGGTAATGGCCCACTGGCGGCAGCTCGTGAAGACACTCGGTTGATGTTCCAGGACGCACGACTACTGCCATGGAAGCGGGTAATCGACAACGTCGGCCTGGGCCTCAGCGGTGACTGGCGTGCCCGTGCCCACAACGCACTGGAAGCGGTAGGCCTGGCCGACCGTGCCAACGAGTGGCCGGCGGCGCTGTCCGGTGGACAGAAGCAGCGCGTGGCCCTGGCCCGTGCCCTGATCCACCAGCCGCGCCTGCTGCTGCTCGACGAGCCGCTCGGTGCGCTGGATGCGCTGACCCGTATCGAGATGCAGCAACTGATCGAACGCCTGTGGCAGCAGCATGGCTTCACCGTGCTGCTGGTCACCCACGACGTCAGCGAGGCCGTGGCCATCGCCGATCGGGTGATTCTCATCGAAGACGGGCAGATCGGCCTCGACCTCGCCGTCGAGCTGCCCCGCCCGCGCAACCGTGGCTCGGCACGCCTGGCGGCGCTGGAAGCGGAAGTGCTCAACCGTGTGCTGGCGCTGCCCGAACTGCCGCCCCAGCCGGAACCCGTTTCACCCCTGCCCACGCAACTGCGCTGGGCGCTGTAACCCCAAGACTTCATCCCTAGCCTCAAGGAGCAGCACCATGACTATCAAAGCGATCAACGTCCGCAACCAGTTCAAAGGCACCATCAAGGAAATTGTCCTGGGCGACGTGCTGTCGGAAATCGACGTGCAAACCGCCTCCGGCATCGTTACCTCGGTAATCACCACCCGTTCCGTGCGCGAGCTGGAACTGGGCGTGGGCAGCGAAGTGATTGCCTTCGTCAAATCCACCGAAGTGTCGATAGCCAAGCTCTGAGCCATGGCAGTGCCGCAGCTGTTCAGAGCTGTAGGCTGGGTTAGCCGCGTGTGCCGTTGCCCGTGCTGGTCGCGCAAACTCGGCGCGGCGTAACCCAGCGCGGTATACACAAATCCCGTGGCCCCGCTGCTGGGTTACGCCGCAGCCCATCCAGTCGCCAGGGTTGAACACCCTGTCGGCGGCTAACCCAGCCTACGCTCCGAGGCGTCGGGCGCCATTGCAGGCTCGAAAAGACCGTAAAAATCGGTGCCGCAGTTGTCCAGTCGGGCCAGGCTCGGGCTGGCGTGCTGCAGGTATTGGACAGGTTGTCGGTAACACGCAGAAACACGCCATTGCGGCGTTCGCGTCGATTTCCCGCTGGCCGGCTATGGCGGAGGAATGGATGAATCCGCATTATAGGTAAGGCAGTACAAGTGTAAGCTCAACCCAACACTGTGCTGGTTTTATCCGGGCGCATAAGGATAATGCCCATGGGTCCGTGGTTCGGGCCGGCGTCTACATCCCTGCGAGGCAACACCATCCATGTGGTACAACGGCTTACTCGATCTGTCGGTCTGGCAACTCATCGCCGTGACCCTGGTGATTACCCATATCACCATCGTCAGCGTCACCGTCTATCTGCACCGTTACTCGGCGCACCGCTCGCTGGAGCTGCATCCGGCACTCAAGCACTTCTTCCGTTTCTGGCTGTGGATGACCACCGGCCAGAACACCCGCGAGTGGACCGCCATCCACCGCAAGCATCACGCCAAATGCGAAACCGTCGATGACCCGCACAGTCCGGTGATCAAAGGTCTGGGCACCGTGCTGCGTACCGGCGCCGAGCTCTACCAGCAGGAAGCCAAGAACCAGGACACCCTGCGCATCTACGGCAAGAACTGCCCGGAAGACTGGGTTGAACGCAACGTCTACAGCCGTTTTCCCATGGGCGGCATCATTGCCATGGCAGTGATCGACCTGGCCCTGTTCGGCGTGCTCGGCATGACCGTCTGGGCGATCCAGATGATGTGGATTCCGGTATGGGCGGCGGGCGTGATCAACGGCCTCGGCCATGCCGTCGGTTACCGCAACTTCGAATGCCGCGACGCCGCCACCAACCTGGTGCCGTGGGGCATCCTGATTGGCGGTGAAGAGCTGCACAACAACCACCACACCTACCCCAACAGCGCCAAGCTGTCGGTGAAGAAGTGGGAATTCGACATGGGCTGGGCCTGGATCCAACTGTTCAGCTTCCTGCGTATGGCCAAGGTGCAGCGCGTGGCGCCGATTGCCCACCGCGTGGAAGGCAAGGGCCACCTGGACATGGACACCGCCATGGCCATCCTCAACAACCGTTTCCAGATCATGGCGCAGTACCGCAAGCTGGTCATCGCACCGCTGGTCAAACAGGAACTGGCCAAGGCCGACGAGTCGGTCCGCCATCAGTTCCGCCGCGCCAAGCGTCTGTTGTCGCGCGAAACCAGCCTGCTCGACGAAACGCACCATGCGCGTATCGCCGCCATGCTCGAGCAGAGCCAGGCGCTCAAGGTGATCTACGAGAAGCGCATCGCCCTGCAGCAGATCTGGGTCAAGACCAGCAGCAATGGCCACGACATGCTCGAAGCCATCAAGCAGTGGGTGCACGAGGCCGAAGCCAGCGGCATCCAGTCGCTGCGCGAGTTTGCCGAACAGCTGAAAAGCTATTCGCTGCGCCCCGCCAACGCCTGAGTCCCTGCGTTGTGAAAAAGCCCGCCATTTGGCGGGCTTTTTCGTTTCTAGGGGGTGGAGTATTCGACTGAAAAATATCGCCCGAGGTGGTTAAAGGGACTTTTTTAGCCGCCGATAGGCTTGGACATATCGCGCAATATTTTCCCGCCTATGCTCAACCTGTTTTCTCATGGATCAGAGGTGCTTATGTTCGGTTCCGGTCTTCGCAGCGAGTTGCAGCAGTGTCAGGCCCAGCTGGCCTCTAACCAGCAAACGCTGGGCGCCATCCGACAAACCATGGCGCTGATCGAGTTCACCCCGCAGGGCGAGATTCTCGACGCCAATGAACCGTTCCTGGCGACCGTGGGCTATCGATTGGATGAGTTGCGCGGCCAGCACCATCGCCTGTTCTGCTCCAAGGAACTGCTGGCCAGCCCGGCCTACGGCCAGTTCTGGCAACGCCTGGCCAGTGGCGAGAGCTTCAGCGACCGCTTCATGCGCGTGGCCAAGGGCGGCCGCGAGATCTGGCTGGAGGCCAGCTACCTGCCGGTGCGTGATACCAGCGGGCGGGTTGCCAAGGTGATCAAGGTGGCCACCGACATCACCGCCCAAGTGCATGCCGAGCATCAGCACGAGAGTTTGCTCAACGCGATCAACCGCTCCATGGCGGTGATCGAGTTCAATCCCAAGGGCGAGGTGGTCACCGCCAACGACAACTTCCTGCAGACCATGGGTTATCGCCTGGAGGAAGTTCGCGGCAAGCACCACAGTCTGTTCTGCGACCGCGAGGAAGCCAGCAGCGAGGCTTACCGGCGCTTTTGGCAGCGCCTCAACCAGGGCGAGTTCATCTCCGACCGCTTCAAGCGCATCGCCAAGTCCGGCCAGGTGGTGTGGCTGCGCGCCACGTACAACCCGCTGTATGACGCCAGCGGTGTGCTGTATGGCGTGGTCAAGTTCGCCAGTGACATCACCTCCCAGGTCGAACACCGCGATGCGGAAGCCGCCGCTGCACAACTGGCCTTCGCCAGTGCGCGGGAAACCGACTCCAGCGCGGTCAGGGGCGCTGGTACGGTCGATGAGGCGGTGCAGGTGGTGCGCGGCATCGCCAGCGAGTTGGGCCAGGTGGCCGACAAGGTCGGCGCGCTCAGCGAGCAGTCCGAACGCATCAGCAGCATCGTCCAGGTGATTCGCGGGATTGCCGAGCAGACCAACCTGCTGGCGCTCAACGCCGCCATCGAAGCGGCGCGCGCTGGTGAGCAGGGTCGCGGTTTTGCCGTGGTTGCCGATGAGGTGCGCAACCTCGCCGCCCGCACCAGCCAGGCCACGGTGGAGATCAACGACGTGGTGCGCCTCAACCACGAACTGGCCCAGCAGGCGGTCAGCGGCATGGATGGCAGCAAGACCAAAGCCGAGCAGGGCGTGGAGCTGGTCAACCGCGCGGGTGCAGTGATGCAGGAAATCCGCAGTGAGGCGCAGCGCGTGGTGGATGCCATTGGCCAGTTCACCGAAGCCATGCAGGACTGAGCAACGCGCGGGCAGAACCCTCTCCCTCTTGGGGAGAGGGCAGGGTGAGGGGGCGGTGCTTCAGGTTGGTGAAGGGCTGCATGGAGCGAGACGTCGCCCCTCACCCCAACCCTCTCCCCGGAGGGGAGAGGGAGCAGGATGTGCAGATCGGGAAGATCGCCCGTGGTTGAGGTGCGTTGGAAGCAGGCCAGACCGCTGCTCAAGTGAACAGCATTACGCCGATTGGCGAGCTCTGCTCGCGAAGCTCTCACCCGGCCAGGATTCGCGAGCAGAGCTCACTCCTACCCCAGCAAAACGCCGCGATTCCTTTGGGGAATCGCGGCGTTTTTTCGCCAATTGGCGGGCTTTTTCGTTACAGCGATCAGCCCCGTTGCGGAGCCGGCTGCTGCTGGGTGATGCAGTGAATATTGCCGCCGCCGAGCAGGATCTCGCGGCCGGGGACCATCACCACGCGGTGCTCGGGGAACACGCGCTGGAGGATGGCGCGGGCTTCCTCGTCCTTGGCGTCGTCGAAGCTCGGCGCGACGATGCCGCCGTTGACGATCAGGAAGTTGACGTAGGAACCGGCCAGGCGCACCTCGGGGCTGCGCTCCTGGCTGCCGGCAACCAGGTCGACGTCCGCGCACTCAGCCGCGGTGGCGTGGATCGGCCCGGGAATCGGCATCTTGTGCACGACGAGCTGACGACCCTTGGCGTCCCGCGCGCTTTCCAGTACGCGCATGGCGGCCTGGCAACGTGGGTAGTTGGGGTCGTTGACATCGTCGGTCCAGGCCAGCAGCACTTCGCCGGGGCGCACGTAGCAGCAGAAGTTGTCGACGTGGCCGTCGGTCTCGTCGTTGAACAGGCCGTCCGGCAGCCAGATCACCGTGTCGATGGCCAGGTGTTCGTTCAGCACGCTCTCGATCTGCTCGCGGGTCAGGTGCGGGTTGCGGTTGCGGTTGAGCAGGCATTCCTCGGTGGTGATCAGGGTGCCTTCGCCGTCGACGTGGATCGAACCGCCTTCGAGCACGAAGTCCTCGGTGCGGTAGCGGTCGCAGCGCTCGATCTCGAGGATCTTGCTGGCCACCTGGTCGTCGCGGTTCCACGGTGAGTAGAGGCCGCCATCGAAGCCGCCCCAGGCATTGAAGGCCCAGTCCACGCCGCGTACGTCACCGGCGTTGTTGGTGACGAAGGTCGGGCCGGTGTCGCGCACCCAGGCGTCGTCGGTGCTGATCTCGACCAGGCGGATGTTGCTGTGCTCGAGGCGCGCGCGGGCATTTTCATACTGGCCGGCAGAGACGCAAATGGTCACCGGCTCGAATTCGGCGATGGCGCGGGCCACGGCGCTGAAGGCGGCCTGTGCCGGCTTGCCACCGAGGCGCCAGTTGTCCGGGCGCTCCGGCCAGACCATCCAGGTCTGGCTATGGGGTGCCCACTCGGCCGGCATGCGGAAGCCATCGGCGCGTGGAGTGCTGGTCAGTGTGGTCATCGGGTTTACCTATCTAATGTGCGGCTTGTGTAGGAGCCAGCTTGCTGGCGATCACGCGTCCTGAGTGGAGCGATCACCAGCAAGCTGGCTCCTACAGGTGCGTCAGGATTCCAGGGTGCCGTCGAGGGTTTTCAACGGGCTGTACAGGTTCGGGCGGCGGTCGCGGAAGCTGCCCCAGGCGCTACGGATGTGTTCCAGCTGGTCGAGGTCGAAGCTGTGCACCAGCACGCCTTCCTCGGTTTCACCCAGCTCTTCGACTTTCTCGCCGAACTGGTTGGCGATGAACGAGGAGCCGTAGAAGTTGATGTGGTAGCCGTCCTGGTCTTCGCGACCGATACGGTTGGACGCTACCAGCGGCATCAGGTTGGCGCCAGCGTGACCTTGCTGCACGCGCTGCCAGTGGTCGCGCGAGCTGATGGTCGGGTCATGCGGCTCGGTGCCGATGGCGGTCGGGTAGAAGAGGATTTCCGCACCGAGCAGGGCCATGCTGCGCGCGCACTCGGGGAACCACTGGTCCCAGCAGATGCCCACGCCGATCTTGGCGTAGCGGGTGTTCCACACCTTGAAGCCGGTGTCGCCCGGGTTGAAGTAGTACTTCTCATGGTAGCCAGGGCCGTCCGGGATGTGGCTCTTGCGGTACACGCCGAGGTTTTTGCCGTCGGCGTCGATGATCGCGATGCTGTTGAAGCGCGCGCGCCCGGCCTGCTCGAAGAAGCTGATCGGCAGCACCACTTGCAGTTCCTTGGCGATTTTTTGGAAGTGCAGGATGGCCGGATTTTCCTCGGTCGGAGTGGCCAGCTGCAGGTAGTCGGGGTTGGGCTTCTGGCAGAAGTACGGGGTCTCGAACAGCTCCTGGATCAGGATGATCTGCGCGCCCTTGGCAGCGGCTTCGCGCACCAGTTTCTCGGCAGTGGCGATATTCGCGGCACTGTCCCAGGAACAGGCCATCTGGGTGGCGGCGATAGTAACGATACGCGACATGGAACACCTCGCAGGAGCATGTGAGAGGGCCTTCTGACACTAGCAGAGACCCATGACGATGCCGTGGCTCGAACAGTAGTTCGGCGGCGGATGTCCAATTTATATCCGATAAAAATCGGCTTTGGAAGGTAATAAGTCTGAATTTAAGGAATTTATTCGATCTATATCGAATAAATATCCGGATAAGTCTTTGGGTTAGTTCGCGGGTTGAGGCCGCTTGGGCAGGCCGACTGGCAGGTAGAGGCCCACGTAGGCATCGAAGACGCGCATGCCTTCTTCGGCCATGCGCGGGGTGATTTCGCCGTGCAGCTGCACCGAGCGGGCGTAGACGCGATCACCCAGCTCCATGGCCAGGGCGAACACATCGACATCGTCCGGCAGCTGCGGCAGGGGGAAGTGGCGTTCGAACAGGGCCTGCATCAGGCGCCCCAGTTCGAGGTCGTGCTGGCGGTCGGCCTGAACCACTTCCGACAGCCCGTGCTGGGCCAGGATCAACTGGCGCGCGGCATTGTCACTGGCGTAGATCGCCAGCATGCGCTCTTCGATGATGCGCGAGAGGTCGCGCCAGTCGTGCAGTTTGTCGTGAGCCACCGGCTGCTGCAGGCAGGCGCGGAAGGCGGCATGGATGTCTGCGGTCAGCGCTTCGAGCAGGGCCGGCACGCTGGCGAAGAAGTGATAGACGGAAGACGGCGGGATGGCGGCGCGCTCGGCCACGCTGTAGATCGACAGGCCGCTGAAACCCTGTTCGCTGAGCAGCTCGCGCGCGGCATCGAGGATCACCGTGATGCGTGCTTGGCTGCTGGCGCGGGGTTTTCGTGATGGGGCGGTGCGCGTCATGCCGATCTCCTGTCCGTGGCTGGCGCTATTGGACGCCAGACGGGCAGGGGAGGCAAGGTGTGTTGGGCAGTAGCGTGCGGTGTGTGCTCGGGGAGCGGAGCCTGGGCAAAATCGCGTGGTATCCATTTTCCGTCGCTCCCGCGAAGGCGGGAGCCCAGGTGTTGCCGGTTTTCTGGATTCCCGCCTGCGCGGGAATGACGGTGTTCCCAGAGACTGCTACTCAAAAAATCGTAAACAGGCTCTCAGGGCGCGTTCTTGACCAGTTGCTGGCCCGCCGGCTTGCCGTCGCGGAATTCCTCCCAGACCGCATCGCGGGTGCTGGTCAGCTTGTCCGGCAGGGTGTCGAGGGCGGCCAGGCGGCGCTTGGTATCGCGATCCGGGTACAGGCCAGGCTGCTCGCGCAGCTCGGGGGCGAGGAATTCGCGGGCGTCGGCATTGCCGTTGGGGTAGAGGGTTTCGGTGGTGATCTGCGCGGCCACCTTGGGCTGCATCAGGAAGTCGATGAAGCGGTGGGCGAGGTCGGCGCGGCGTGCGCTGCTGGGGATCACCAGGTTGTCGATGAACAGCACCGAGCCTTCCTGCGGCACCACGAAACGCACCGGCTGGCCGGCTTGCGCGGCAGCCAGGGCATCACCGACCCAGGCCACGGCGACGCACAGGTCGCCCTTGTTGAGATCCTCGATGTAGCGCTCGCTGTCGACGTAGCGCAGGTTCGGGCGCAGCGCATCGAGCACCTTGCCGGCGCGGCGGATGCGCCCTGGTGAACTGTGGGCGTAGCTGTTGCCCTGGTAATTCATCAGCACCGAAATCAGCTCGTCGGGGGCGTCCAGTACGCTGATCCCGCAGCCGGCCAGCTTGGCGCTCTGCGCCGGATCGAACAGCAGGCTCCAGCTGTCGCTGAGCGGCGCGCCCATGGCGGCTTCGGCTTTCGGGGTGTTGATCGCCAGGCCGACGGCGCCCCACAGATAGGGCACGGCGTGGCGGTTCTGCGGGTCGACGGCGGCCAGCTTGCTCAGCAACTGCTTGTCCAGGTGCGAGCGGTTGGGCAGGCGGGCGAAGTCCAGTGGCTGCAGGGCGCCTTCCCTGATCAGCCGTGGCAGGTCGTTGTGCGAGGGCACCGCGATATCGATGTTCTCGCCGCTCTTCAGTGCCTTGTCCAGCTCTTCGGCGGAGCTGTAGGTGTGGTAATCGACCTCGATGCCGGTGGCCTTGGTGAAGTCGGCCAGCACCTGCGGGGCGATGTAGTCATTCCAGTTGTAGACGCGAATGGTATCCGCCGCCGCAGCGAGGCCCGGGGCGAGTACCAGCAACAGTGGAGCAAGACAGCGAAACATGACGACCTCCTTGGTGTGATGTTGCCGTGCAGGCACGGCTCGCTAACTGCGCTGTTAGAGCAACGCAGTCGGCAATAAAACGCTGGCAGTAGATAAAACAACGCCGGCTGAATAGCCGGCGTTGGGATGGCGCTTATACGGTATGCAAGTACCAGTTGTATTCGAGGTCGGAGATGGTGGTCTCGAACTCTTCCAGCTCAGCTTCCTTACAGGCGACGAAGATGTCGATGTAGTCGGGGCTGATGTACTTGTTCAGCACTTCGCTGTCGTCCAGCTCGCGCAGGGCGTCGCGCAGGTTGTTCGGCAGGCTCTGTTCCAGCTGCTCGTACGAGTTGCCTTCGATCGGCTCGCCCGGCTCGACCTTGTTGGTCAGGCCATGGTGAATGCCGGCCAGAATGGCGGACATCATCAGGTACGGATTGGCATCGGCACCGGCCACGCGGTGCTCGATGCGCACCGAGTCCGGGCTGCCGTTGGGGACGCGGACGGCCACGGTACGGTTGTCGATACCCCAGCTCGGCGCGTTGGGCACATAGAACTGTGCGCCGAAGCGGCGGTACGAGTTGACGTTGGGGCAGAGGAAAGCCATCGATGCGGGCATGGTCTCCAGGACACCGCCGATCGCGTGACGCAGAGCGGCGTTCTCCAGGGGATCATCGGTGGTGAAGATGTTCTTGCCGGTGGTCTTGTCGAGCAGCGAAATGTGCACGTGCAGACCGTTACCTGCCTGGCCCGGGTAGGGCTTGGCCATGAAGGTGGTGTCCATCTCATGGTCGTAGGCGATGTTCTTGATCAGGCGCTTGAGCAGCAGGGCGTAGTCGCAGGCCTTGATCGCGTCGTTGGTGTGGTGCAGGTTGACTTCGAACTGCGCCGGGGCGCTTTCCTTGACGATGGCATCGGCCGGGATGTCTTGTTCCTTGGCCGCTTCCAGCATGTCCTGCAGGCAGTCGACGTATTCGTCGAGGTCGTCGATCAGGTACACCTGGGTAGAAATCGGGCGTTTACCGGACAGTGGCGAGCGCGGCGGCTGCGGGCGGCCGTTCACGTTCTCCTGGTCGATCAGGTAGAACTCCAGCTCGAAGGCGGCGCAGATGGTCAGGTTCATTTCGTCGAACTTGGCCACTACCTGGCGCAGCACTTCACGCGGGTCGGCGAAGAACGGGCGGCCATCGAGTTCGTGCATGGTCATCAGCAGTTGCGCGGTAGGGCGCTTCTGCCAGGGCTCGTTGCACAGGGTATTGGGAATCGGGAAACAGATGCGGTCAGCGTCGCCGATGTCCAGGCCAAGGCCGGAGCTTTCGACAGTGGAACCGTTGATATCGAGGGCAAATAGAGAAGCGGGCAGGTTGATGCCCTTTTCGTACACTTTATGCAGGCTGTTGCGGTCGATGCGCTTGCCGCGCACCACGCCGTTCATGTCTGCAATAAGAAGGTCGACGAACAGGACCTCAGGATGTTCCTTAAGGAACGCGTTCGCTTCGTTGAGCTGAACGGCACGCGGGGGTACCGACATGATGCAACACCTTTTTTGTTAAAAATTTCAATCATGCAATCGCACGACTGTGAGTCAATCTCAAACACCCATTGCTGTCAATAGCCGCTCATTTTGCCCTAAAGTGGGGCTCAATGGCCAGTTTTGGGGCATTTCAGGGCAATTGGACCGGCTGGTCAGCCTCGCCCCGCCTGATGCTCAGTGGTCTGTGTTCAATTTTTTACAGCCCTATTGTGTAAAAAAATGAACAAGGCTAATCTCGGCCTCAACCTCATAACAGCAATAAAACAGGTGTTCCATGTCGCGCCTGCCGTTAATCGGCGTTACCGCCTGCACCAAGCAGATCGGTCTGCATTCCTGGCATATCGCGGGCGACAAGTATCTGCGTGCTGTCGTCGTCGGAGCAGGTGGCTTGCCACTGGTGATTCCGGCGCTGGCCGACCTGATCGATCAGCCCAGCCTGTTGGCGAGTCTCGATGGACTGTTGTTCACCGGCTCTCCCTCCAATGTCGAACCTCATCATTATAGTGGCCCTGCCAGCGACGCCGGCACGGCGCACGACCCTGCGCGCGACCAGACCACTTTGCCGCTGATTCGCAAAGCCGTCGAGGCCGGTATCCCGGTGCTTGGCATCTGCCGCGGCTTCCAGGAAATGAACGTAGCCTTTGGTGGCAGCCTGCATCAGAAGGTGCAGGAAGTCCCGGGCATGATGGACCACCGCGAGCCTGGCGATGAGCCGGTCGAGGTGCAATATGCCCCCCGCCACACCGTGCGTGTGCAAGCGGGCGGGGTGCTCGACGGCCTCGGCATGCCGGACGAGATTAAAGTCAATTCCATTCATGGCCAGGGCGTTCAGCGTCTGGCGCCGGGCCTTCGCGTAGAAGCACTGGCGCCTGACGGGTTGGTTGAAGCCTTCTCTGTCGAAGGTGCGCCTAGCTTCGCGCTCGGGGTGCAATGGCACCCGGAGTGGCAGGTGCGCTCCAACCCGAATTATCTCGCCATCTTCCAGGCCTTTGGTGAGGCTTGCAGGAAGAGGGTGAGGCAACGCTGAGTAGGTGAGGCAACCGGCAGGCGGAACTGGGAGGTTTCGCTAGGCTTTACCGGTCCGCAGAAGCCGCTCTACCAACCCTGAGGTCTTTATGACTAGCAAGCTCGACCAGCTCACCAGCTGGCTGAAAGAACGCAAAATCACCGAAGTTGAATGCATGATCAGCGACCTTACCGGCATTGCCCGCGGTAAGATCTCGCCGACCAACAAGTTCCTCGACGAAAAAGGCATGCGCCTCCCCGAGAGTGTGCTGCTGCAGACCGTGACCGGCGACTACGTCGAGGACGACATCTATTACGAGCTCCTCGACGAGGCGGACATCGATATGTTCTGCCGTCCCGACGAGAACGCCGTCTTCCTGGTGCCCTGGGCCATCGAGCCCACTGCGATGGTGATTCACGACACCTTCGACAAGCAGGGCAACCCGATCGAGCTGTCGCCGCGCAACATCCTCAAGAACATCCTCAAGCTCTACGCCGACAAGGGCTGGAAGCCGATCGTCGCGCCGGAGATGGAGTTCTACCTGACCAAGCGCAACAGCGACCCGGACTTCCCGCTGGTGGCGCCGATGGGCCGCTCCGGTCGCCCGGAAGTGGGTCGCCAGTCGTTCTCGATCGACGCGGCCAACGAATTCGATCCGCTGTTCGAAGACGTCTACGACTGGTGCGAGCTGCAGACCCTGGACCTCGACACGCTGATCCACGAAGACGGCCCGGCGCAGATGGAAATCAACTTCCGTCACGGCGATGCCCTGCACCTGGCCGACCAGATCACCGTGTTCAAGCGCACCATGCGCGAGGCCGCGCTGAAGCATGACGTGGCGGCCACCTTCATGGCCAAGCCGATCACCGATCAGCCGGGCAGCGCCATGCACATCCACCAGAGTGTGGTGGACGCGAAGACGGGTAAGAACATCTTCTCCAACGAAGACGGGACCATGAGTGAATTGTTCCTGCACCACATCGGTGGCCTGCAGAAATACATTCCCGAGGTGTTGCCGCTGTTCGCGCCGAACGTCAACTCGTTCCGTCGCTTCCTGCCGGATACCTCGGCACCGGTGAACGTCGAGTGGGGCGAAGAAAACCGCACCGTGGGTCTGCGTGTACCGGAAGCCGGGCCGCAGAACCGCCGCGTGGAAAACCGCCTGGCCGGTGCCGACGCCAACCCGTACCTGGTGCTGGCTGCTTCCTTGCTGTGTGGCTACATCGGCATGGTCGAAGGCATCAAGCCGAGCGCGCCGGTCAAAGGACGTGGCTACGAGCGCCGCAACCTGGCCCTGCCGGTCACCATCGAAAGCGCCCTGGAGCGGATGGAAGCCTGCAAGGACGCCGAGAAGTACCTGGGTGCGAAATTCGTCCGCGGCTATGTCGCGGTGAAACGTGCCGAGCATGAAAACTTTAAGCGGGTGATCAGCTCCTGGGAACGCGAGTTCCTGCTGCTCTCCGTCTGATGGGAAAGGGGCCGGGCTTTGCCGCCCGGCCCCCGACCTAATGCGTAATACAGAGGTGATGTATGACTAACCAAGTAAACAACCCGAAAACCCGCGAATGGCAGGCCATGAGCCGCGACCACCATCTCGCGCCGTTCAGCGACTACCAGCAGCTGCACGAGAAGGGGCCGCGCATTGTCACCAAGGCGGACGGTGTTTACCTGTGGGACAGTGAAGGCAACAAGATTCTCGACGGCATGGCCGGCCTGTGGTGCGTAGCGATTGGCTACGGTCGCGAGGAACTGGTCCAGGCGGCGAGCAAACAGATGCGTGAACTGCCGTTCTACAACACCTTCTTCCAGACCGCGCATCCGCCGGTGCTGGAACTGGCGAAGGCGATTGCCGACGTCGCGCCGCAAGGCATGAATCACGTGTTCTTCACCGGCTCCGGTTCGGAAGGCAACGACACCATGCTGCGCATGGTTCGCCATTACTGGGCGCTGAAGGGCAAACCAAGCAAGAAAGTCATCATCAGCCGGCACAACGGCTACCACGGTTCCACCGTGGCCGGTGCCAGCCTGGGTGGCATGAAGTACATGCACGAGCAGGGCGACCTGCCGATTCCGGGCATCGTGCACATCCCGCAACCGTACTGGTTCGGTGAAGGTGGCGACATGACGCCAGAGGCCTTCGGCGTGTGGGCCGCAGACCAGCTGGAGAAGAAGATCCTCGAAGTCGGCGAAGAGAACGTCGCGGCCTTTATCGCCGAGCCGATCCAGGGCGCCGGCGGTGTGATCATCCCGCCGGACACCTACTGGCCGCGTATCCGCGAGATCCTCGCCAAGTACGACATCCTGTTCGTGGCTGACGAAGTGATCTGTGGCTTCGGCCGCACTGGCGAGTGGTTTGGTAGCGATTACCTGGGTAACAAGCCGGACCTGATGACCATCGCCAAGGGCCTGACCTCCGGTTATGTGCCGATGGGTGGCCTGATTGTCAGCGACAAGGTGTTCCAGGTCATCAACGAAGGCGGTGATTTCAACCACGGCTTCACCTACTCCGGGCACCCGGTTGCAGCAGCCGTCGGCCTGGAAAACCTGCGCATCCTGCGCGATGAAAAGATCATCGAGCGGGTCAAAGCAGAAACGGCACCGTATTTGCAGAAGCGTCTACGTGAGCTGGCGGATCATCCGCTGGTGGGCGAAGTCCGCGGTGTGGGCATGCTCGGCGCCATCGAACTGGCGAAGGACAAGCAAACCCGCGAGCGTTTTCCGAGCGAGCTGGGCGTCGGCATGACCTGCCGCAGCCACTGCTTCGACAATGGACTGATCATGCGCGCCGTTGGCGACACCATGATCATCGCGCCACCGCTGGTGATCAGCAAAGCCGAGATTGATGAACTGGTGGAGAAGGCGCGCAAGTGCCTAGATCTGACCGCACGCGCGGTACTGGGCTGAGGCTTGAGCGATTAGCCAGACCTTGCCAGACTGCGCAGTGCGTTGGCCAGGCTCACCGGAGGGTGCGTCGCTTAGGTGGCGCAGCCCCGGATACTTCAAATGACAAATGGAGCTTACCCGCATGATCAAGACCTTCGGTAAAACACTGCTTGCCATGACCCTGGCGGGTGCCGTAGCCGGCATGGCGCAGGCCGACAGCAAGGTGCTGCACGTATACAACTGGTCGGACTACATCGCGCCGGAAACGGTCGAGAAGTTCACCAAGGAAACCGGCATCAAGGTCGTCTATGACGTCTTCGACTCCAACGAGACCCTCGAAGCCAAGCTCCTGGCCGGCAAATCCGGTTACGACATCGTGGTGCCGTCGAACAACTTCCTGGCCAAGCAGATCAAGGCTGGTGTTTACCAGCCGCTGGACAAGTCCAAGCTGCCGAACTGGAAGAACCTCAACACCGACCTGATGAAGACCCTGGAAGTCAGCGACCCGGGTAACCAGTACGCGTTCCCCTACATGTGGGGCTCGATCGGCATCGGTTTCAACCCGGAGAAGGTCAAGGCCGTACTGGGCGCCGACGCGCCGGTCGACTCCTGGGACCTGCTGTTCAAGCCGGAAAACATCGAGAAGCTGAAGGCTTGCGGTGTGTCGTTCCTCGACTCGCCGACCGAGATTCTGCCGATCGCCCTGCACTACCTGGGCTACAGCCCGGTCAGCCAGGACCCGAAAGAGCTCAAGGAAGCCGAGGCGCTGTTCCTCAAGATCCGTCCGTACGTGACCTACTTCCACAGCTCCAAGTACATCGGCGACCTGGCCAACGGCAACATCTGCGTAGCAGTTGGCTACTCGGGTGACGTGTACCAGGCCAAGTCCCGCGCCGAAGAAGCCAAAGGTGGCGTGACCGTTGCCTACAACATTCCGAAAGAGGGTGCCGGTACCTTCTTCGACATGATCGCCATGCCGAAGGACGCCGAAAACACCGAAGCCGCCTACGCCTTCATGAACTTCCTGATGAAGCCGGAAGTGATGGCCGAGATCACCAACTTCGTGCAGTTCCCCAACGGCAACGCGGCGGCTACCTCGCTGGTTGACGAGGCGATCCGCAACGACCCGGGCATCTACCCGAGCGAAGCGACCATGGCCAAGCTGTATGCCTTCCCGGATCTGCCGGCCAAGGTGCAGCGCACCATGACCCGCAGCTGGACGACTATCAAGTCCGGTAAATAACAACAGCGACACCCTCCGGCGGGTGCTCCCGCCGGAGCCCCGCAGGAGGTTCCATGCGCCACAGCCACTCTGTCTGCCGTTACACACGAGCCCCACACAGCTCCGTGCGCGGGCGGCTGGACGACGGTTAGGTTGGCCGCAGGACCGACAGCTACTTTTCCCACAAACCTTGGCCGCGGTGCGGCTTGCAAGATCAACAAGAAAGAGGATCAACGTGTGCGAATTCCCTTCCGCAAAACCCTGATCAGCCTTGCGGCAACCCTGGGCGTGGTCTGCGCGGCCCAGGCCGAGCCGATCGTGCATATCTACAACTGGACCGACTACATCGGTGAAACCACCCTGGCCGATTTCAAGAAGGCCACGGGCATCGAGCCGGGGTACGACGTCTTCGACTCCAACGAAACTCTCGAAGGCAAGCTGCTGGCAGGCCGCAGCGGCTACGACATCGTGGTGCCGTCCAACCATTTCCTCGGCAAGCAGATCAAGGCGGGCGCTTTCCAGAAGCTTGACCGTTCGCTGCTGCCCAACTGGCAGAACCTCGACCCGGCGCTGCTCAAGCAGCTCGACGTCAACGACCCGGGCAACCAGTATTCCGTCCCCTACCTGTGGGGCACCAACGGCATCGGCTACAACGTCGAGAAGGTCAAAGCCGTGCTCGGTATCGACAAGATCGACTCCTGGGCCGTGCTCTTCGAGCCGGAAAACCTGAAGAAACTCACCAGCTGCGGCGTGGCCTTCATGGACTCGCCAGACGAGATGTTCCCGGCAGTGCTCAACTACATGGGCCTCGACCCGCGCAGCACCAACCCGGATGACTACACCAAGGCCGAAGCCAAGCTGCTGGCCATGCGTCCTTACGTCACCTACTTTCACTCCTCGAAGTACGTAGCCGACCTGGCCAACGGCGATGTCTGCGTGGCCTTCGGCTACTCGGGCGACGTATTCCAGGCCGCTGCACGTGCCGAAGAAGCCGGCAAGGGCATCGAGATCGCCTACAGCATTCCCAAGGAAGGCGCCAACCTGTGGTTCGACATGCTGGCCATCCCGGCTGACGCGAAGAACGTCAAGGAAGCTCACGCCTTCATCAACTACCTGCTCGAGCCGGCCGTGATTGCCAAGGTCAGCGACTACGTCGGTTACGCCAACCCCAACCCCAAGGCGAGCGAGCTGATGGACCAGGAAGTGCGTAACGATCCGTCGGTCTACCCATCGCAGGCGGTATTGGACAAACTTTACGTCTCGACCGAGTTGCCGCCGAAGATCATGCGTCAGATGACTCGCTCCTGGAGCAAGATCAAGTCGGGCAAGTAAGCGACACACCTACCACTGTGCCTGGTCGGTCCTGCCATTACGCGACGCGAGTCGCTGGCCGGCCACTGGCACGGGATCGCTGCGCCCGGCGCAGCCGTTTTAATGTTCGGGTCTTGTGACCCAATTTTCCGGGAGTTTTGGAAATGGCAGTCGCCTCCAGCGCCTACAAGAAAGCCCTAGAGGGCAACCAGCAGCCGAAAGAAGTGCTGGTCAAAATCGATCGCGTCACCAAGAAGTTCGATGAGACCATCGCCGTCGACGACGTTTCGCTGACCATCAACAAGGGTGAAATCTTCGCCCTGCTCGGTGGCTCCGGCTCGGGCAAGTCGACCCTGCTGCGCATGCTCGCCGGCTTCGAGCGCCCCACCGAAGGGCGCATCCTGCTCGATGGCGTGGACATCACCGACATGCCGCCCTACGAGCGGCCGATCAACATGATGTTCCAGTCCTACGCGCTGTTCCCGCACATGACCGTGGCGCAGAACATCGCCTTCGGCCTGCAACAGGACAAGATGCCCAAGGCCGAGATCGAAGCCCGCGTGGCCGAGATGCTCAAGCTGGTGCACATGACCCAGTACGCCAAGCGCAAGCCGCATCAGCTGTCCGGTGGCCAGCGTCAGCGCGTGGCCCTGGCCCGTTCGCTGGCCAAGAGCCCGAAGCTGCTGCTGCTTGATGAGCCGATGGGTGCTTTGGACAAGAAGCTGCGTTCGCAGATGCAGCTTGAGCTTGTCGAGATCATCGAGCGCGTCGGCGTGACCTGCGTCATGGTGACCCACGACCAGGAAGAGGCCATGACCATGGCCCAGCGCATTTCCATCATGCACCTCGGCTGGATCGCCCAGACCGGTAGCCCGGTGGACATCTACGAGACCCCGGCGAGCCGCCTGGTCTGTGAATTCATCGGCAACGTCAACCTGTTCGATGGGCAGATCACCACTGACGAAACCGACCACGCGGTGATCGACTGCCCGCAGCTGGACAAGCCGATCTACATCGGCCACGGCGTCAGCACCCGCGCCGAGAACAAGTCGGTCAGCTATGCCCTGCGTCCGGAAAAGCTGCTGATGGCCACCGAGCTGCCAGCCGACCACGAGCACGCCAACTACAACTGGAGCAAAGGCCACGTACACGACATCGCCTACCTCGGCGGCCATTCGGTGTACTACGTCAAACTGACTTCCGGCCAGGTCGTGCAGTGCTTCATCGCCAACGCCGAGCGCCGCGGCAAGCGTCCGACCTGGGACGATTCGGTTGTCGTGTACTGGGAAGATGACAGCGGCGTGGTACTGCAAGCATGAAAATCCACAAACTGAAAAGATACTTGCCGAGGGGGCGGCACGCCGTCATTGGCATCCCCTTCGTTTGGCTGTTCCTGTTCTTCCTGCTGCCGTTCTTCATCGTTCTGAAGATCAGCTTCGCCGAAGCAGACGTGGCCATCCCGCCGTACACGGAAATCTACACCTGGGCGGAAAACCAGCTGTCGATCGTGCTCAACCTGGGCAACTACGTCTTCCTCACCGAAGATGAGCTGTACCTGGCGGCCTACTTGGGCTCGCTGAAGATGGCCTTCATCAGCACCCTGATGTGCCTGCTGATCGGCTATCCAATGGCCTACGCCATCGCCCGCGCCAGCAAGGAAGCGCAGACCACCCTGCTGCTGCTGATCATGATGCCGACCTGGACCGCGATCCTGATCCGCGTCTATGCCTGGATGGGCATCCTCAGCAACAACGGCCTGCTCAACTCCTTCCTGATGTGGCTGGGCGTGCTCAACGAGCCGCTGCAGATCCTCAACACCAACCTGGCGGTGTACATCGGTATCGTTTACTCGTACCTGCCGTTCATGGTGCTGCCGCTCTACGCCAACCTGGTCAAGCACGACATGAGCCTGCTGGAAGCGGCTTCGGACCTCGGTTCGAGCAACTTCAACAACTTCTGGAAGATCACCGTACCGCTGTCGAAGAACGGCATCATTGCCGGCGCCATGCTGGTGTTCATTCCGGCGGTGGGCGAGTTCGTCATCCCGGAACTGCTCGGCGGCCCCGAGACGCTGATGATCGGCAAGGTGCTGTGGCAAGAGTTCTTCAACAACCGTGACTGGCCGGTGGCGTCCGCCCTGGCGGTGGTGATGCTGGCGATCCTGATGGTGCCGATCATCCTGTTCAACAAGAACCAGGCCAAAGAGCTGGAGGGCAAGGTATGAACAAGCGCTTCAGTTTCTCCACGATGATGCTGTGGCTCGGCCTGACCTTCATTTACGCGCCGATGCTGATTCTGGTCATCTACTCGTTCAACGCCTCCAAGCTGGTAACGGTGTGGGGCGGCTGGTCGGTGAAGTGGTATGTCGGCCTGCTCGACAACAACCAACTGATGGGCTCGGTGGTGCGCTCCCTGGAAATCGCCTGCTACACGGCGATTGCCGCGGTGGCGCTGGGTACCCTGGCGGCCTTCGTGCTGACCCGTATCTCGCGCTTCAAGGGTCGCACCCTGTTCGGTGGCCTGGTCACCGCGCCGCTGGTGATGCCGGAAGTGATCACCGGTCTGTCGCTGCTGCTGCTGTTCGTGGCCATGGCCCAACTGATCGGCTGGCCGCAGGAACGCGGCATCCTGACCATCTGGATCGCCCACACCACATTCTGTTCCGCCTATGTGGCGGTGGTGGTATCGGCGCGTCTGCGTGAGCTGGACATGTCCATCGAAGAGGCGGCCATGGACCTCGGCGCCAAGCCGTGGAAGGTGTTCTTCCTGATCACCATTCCGATGATCGCGCCTTCGCTGGCGGCCGGCGGCATGATGTCCTTCGCCCTGTCGCTGGACGACCTGGTGCTGGCCAGCTTCGTCTCCGGCCCGGGTTCGACCACCCTGCCGATGGAAGTGTTCTCCGCTGTACGCCTGGGCGTTAAGCCGGAGATCAACGCCGTGGCCAGCCTGATCCTGCTGACCGTGTCGCTGTTCACCTTCGTTGCCTGGTACACCACCCGCCGTGCCGAAGAGCGCCGCAAACGCGCCATTCAGCAAGCGATGGAGTCGATGGCCGAGGAAGCCTCCAGTTCCAACTGGAAGCCGACCGCAGCCGCCTGATCGCCAGGCAGAAACGACAAAGGCCACCTTCGGGTGGCCTTTGTTTTTTCAGGGTTTGCTAAGCCTCTATCTGCGCTGGCGTAGGGTGGATAACGCGCAGCTTATCCACCGGCGGCCAGCACGTGAGCCGCTTATTTCACTGGGTTCAGCAGCAGCGTCTCATTGCTGTCGGCCTGCACTTCAGCTTGGTCGAACAGCATCGGCAGGTACTGGCCGCTGATATAGGCCTGGGCCTGGTCAGCGTAATGCTTGTCGAACGGCACGCCGCTCTGCCCGACCGGGTTGATACCCAGGCCGTGGGCGCCATCGGCGAGGTCGATCAGGCGCCGCGTCGACGGGCCGTAGACTACCGACCAGGGCGCCGGGCCGACGCGATGGGAGAGGTTGTTCGGCGTTTCGTGGCCGCCCGGTGCGGCGAATGGGCCGACATCGAACAGCAGGTTGAGCGGCTTCTGCTGGCTCAGCGGGTGGCTGTGGGTGAGCGTGTGGGCTTTGCCCCAGGCCCATTGGCTGCTGTCCGCGCCAAGGCTCTGGCGCAGGTGCGCGAGACTCGCCTGCCAGGCGGCCTTGACCGTTTCGGCGCGGGTTTCCACGGCGTCGCTGCCGCGCTTGTCCCACCACGGCGAGCGCGCATCGGCGGTCAGGCGCGGCAGGGCGCTGTCGAGTACGCGGGTCTGCAGCAGGCTGTCGAAGAAGGCATCGCCCAGTTCGTCGTGCATCGCCTGGTTGGCCAGCTCGTAGGTCAGTTGGTTGAACAGGGTGGCGGCGGTGGATTCCAGCGGGTGATTACCGTCCCAGTTCGCCAATTGCTCGACCAGGGCGCGCTCGGTTTCATCGGCGGCCGCGGCGCGCAGGTCATCGAGGATCGGCTTGAGCAGGCGCGGGCCATAGCCGGTGCCATCGTCCAGTTGCAGGGCCTGACTGTTGTGCACATCCCACTTCACGTCGGGCTGCGCCAGGCGCTCATTCAGCCGTGCACCGCGATCTGCCAGGTTGTAGTAGCCGGGAATCGCCGCGCCGCTGGGCGACTGCGGCTGGAAGTTGGCGGAGACGATGTAGCCGCGCTCGGGGTTCTCCTCCTGCGGGTTGGCGCTGAAAGGCAGGAAGCCGAGCTTGTCGGCCTGCTCGGTGCTGCCGTCGAGGATGAAATTCGGGTTGCTGCCCTGTGGGCGTTGCGGCAGCTTGGCGGCGGCCCACCAGCCGATGTCGCCGCCGGCATTGGCCCAGATCACGTTGAGGCCGGGGGCGTGGATCTTCTCGACGGCGGCGCGCGCCTTGCCCAGGCTGTCGGCGCGGTTGAGCTGGTAGAAGGCGTCGAGGATCGGGTTCTCGGTTTCCAGGAAGGCCCACCACATGGCGATCGGTGTCTTGCCAGCGGTAGCGCCGAGGGCACTGTTGATGATCGGCCCGTGGGGCGAGCGGCGCAGGGTCAGCTTGACCGGCTCGGCGCCCTTGACCTGGATGGTCTCTTCGCGGCTTTGCAGGTCGACCCACTTGCCGTGGTACCAGACTTGCTCGGGGTTGTCCGGGTTGACCTTCTCGGCGACCAGGTCGAGGTCGTCGTTCTGGAACATGGTCAGGCTCCAGGCGAACTGCTTGTTGTGGCCGAGCGAGGCATAGGGATTGAGCGCCTGGTGATGGCCGTACAGCTCGAAGCCCGGGTAGCTCAACTGCGCCTCGTACCACACCGCCGGTGCGGCAAAGCGGATATGCGGGTCACCCGCCAGCAGGGGCTTGCCGCTTGCAGTGCGGCTGCCGGAAACGGCCCAGGCGTTGCTGCCCTCGAACTGTGGCAGACCGGCTTCCACCAGCGCCTGCTGGCTGAGGTGGGCGAGGCTGTTGAGGTTCTTCCAGTCGTCGGCGCTGAGGCTTTGGGCGACGGCGCCGCCGGGGTGCCAGTCGAGGTCGAAGGCCTTGAGGTAGTTGCTGCCCAGCTCGTCACGCACATAGGTCAGCACCGGCTCGGTGCGGAAGGCGGCGGCGAAGCTGTACGCCATGTAGCCGGCCACCGAGACGGTGTCTTCGATGGTGAACGGCCGCTTGTGGATGCCCAGTAGATCGAACTCCACCGGCGCCGGGCGGCTGTCCTGGAACTGGTTGACGCCATCCAGGTAGGCCTGCAGGGCTTTCACCGCCGGGCTGTTGCGGTCGAAGGTCTTGGCGTAGCGGTCGGCATGCTCGCGGATGCCCAGGGTGCGGAACAGGCGGTCGGTATCGACCAGCTTGGCGCCCAGCACTTCGGCCAGCTCACCGCGCGCCAGGCGGCGCAGCATCTCCATCTGGAACAGACGATCCTGGGCGTGCACGAAGCCCAGGGCACGGTACATGTCGGCCTCGTTCTGCGCCTGGATATGCGGCACGCCGCGGCTGTCGTAGCGCACGCTCACCGGCGCCTGCAGGTTGAGCAGGGCCAGCTCGCCATCGCGGAGCGGGTTCTTGCTCTGGGCATACCAGGTGGCACCGGCGGCAACCGCGGCAACGGCCACGGCGAGAAGGGTCAGGCTGCGTTTCATGGGCGTTGCTCCTTGTTCTTGTGCCGCCATTCTGCGCAGGCGGTCAATAATCGGCATTGACCATTGACTCGCGCTCTGGAAATCTTCGGTCAATCCAAGGAGATTGCATGCCCAGCATCCACGGCGAATTCTGGCAGGCCGCGCCCCTGACCCACTCGGCCACCCTGCGGCGTTTGTTGTACGAGGCGCTGACCGAACTCGGCCGCGATCCGACCGAGATCTACCGCAGCACCAACCAGCATCGACGCCTGCCCGCGCCGCCGATTGACGGGCGCCTGAGCCATGACGAGGCGCCGCTGTTCTGGTCGGCCATGGACGGCCTGACCGGTGACCCGGACATCGGCCTGCACCTGGGCGAGGTGATGAAGCCACGCCTGCTCGATGTGGTGGGCTACCTGATGCTGGCCAGCCGCGACTTCGAGGAAGCGCTGCGCAGTTTCCTGCGTTTCCAGCACATCCTGGCAGGCGGCTTCAACGCTCAGCTCCAGGTCGACGGCGAGCAGGCGCGCCTGATCATCGACCTCAACTACCAGGGATTCGCCTCGCTGCGCCAGCAGATGGAGTGCCTGGCCATGCTGTTCCTCAAGTTGCTGCGTTTTATCAGCGACGACGAATTCCACCTGGCCGCCGTGCAATTCCGTCATCCCCGACCGCGGCGCCTGGGTGAGCACCGCCGCCTGCTCGGTGTACTGCCGGCATTCGCCTGCGCCCATGACGCACTGCTGTTCCCCGCCACGCTGCTCAAGCGCCCTTCGCGCACCGCCAATCCGACCTTGCACCGCCTGCTCTGGCAGCATGCCGAGGAGCAGTTGGCCGAGCTGGTGGAGAACGAGCTGCTCAACCGCCTGCGCTATCTGCTGGGGCTGCGCCTGGGGCAAGCGGATTGCTCGTTGCAGGCCTGTGCCGATGAATTGGGCTTGAGTGCCGGCGCCCTGCAGCGCGGGCTGACTGCCCAGGGCAGCAACCTGCGCCAGGTGCGTGAGGTGGTGCAGCAGGCCCGCGCCCATGAGCTGCTGCAGGGTGGCCAGTCGATCCGCGACGTGGCCCGCGCGTGTGGCTTCGCCGAGCTGTCGCCGTTTTACCGGGCCTTTCGCCGCTGGTACGGCATCACCCCGGAAGCCTATCGCGCCCGATTGCTCAAAACGGAAGACGGGTAAGGTTGCGCAGGCACCGCTGGCGCGCTGCCGGAGCTGCAGTGCGGCGAGCGGCAATCAGCTCTGGATGGTCGCCGCCGGATTGATCACCCGGCCCAGGCCGAGGTTGCGCAGGGCCAGGTTCAGGGTGCTGTGGATCACTTGCGGGTTGTCGATCTGCATCAGGTGGGCGAGCAGGTCGCGGGCCTTGGTCAGGCTGATCTGGCGTAGCAGCCATTTCACCTTGGGCAGGTTGGTGGCGTTCATCGACAGGCTGTCGAAGCCCATCGCCAACAGCAGCACGGCGGCTGCCGGGTCGCCAGCCATCTCGCCGCAGATGCTTACCGGTTTGCCTTCGGCATGGGCGCCGTCGACCACCAGTTTCAGCGCGTGCAGCACGGCTGGGTGGAGGAAGTCGTAAAGGTCGGCGACGCGCGGGTTGTTGCGGTCGACGGCCAGCAGGTATTGGGTCAGGTCGTTCGAGCCGACCGAGAGGAAGTCGACCTGGCGCGCCAGTTCGCGCACCTGATAGACCGCCGCGGGAATCTCGATCATCACGCCCACGGGCGGCAGGGGGATATCCACGCCTTCGTCACGTACCTCGCCCCAGGCGCGGTGGATCAGGTGCAGGGCTTCTTCCATCTCCTGCATGCCGGAAATCATCGGCAGGAGGATGCGCAGGTTGTTCAGGCCTTCGCTGGCCTTGAGCATGGCGCGCACCTGGACCAGGAAGATTTCCGGGTGGTCGAGGGTGATGCGGATACCGCGCCAGCCGAGGAAGGGGTTGTCTTCCTTGATCGGGAAATAGCTCAGTGCCTTGTCGCCGCCGATATCCAGGGTGCGCATGGTCACCGGCAGCGGGTGGAAGGCCGCCAACTGCTCGCGGTAGGTGGCCAGTTGTTCCTTCTCGCTGGGGAAGCGCTCGCCATTCATGAACGGCACTTCGGTGCGGTACAGGCCTACGCCCTCGGCACCGCGCTCCTGGGCGCGCTTCACGTCGGCCAGCAGGCCGGTGTTGACCCACAGCGGCATGCGCTGGCCGTCGAGGGTTTCGCAGGGCAGTTCGCGCAGGGCGTCGAGCCCCTGGGACAGCTGGCGTTCTTCCTCGACCACTTCGGCGTACTGCTTGCGCAGCAGCTCGCTGGGGTTGGTGAAGACTTCGCCGTGGTAGCCGTCGACGATCAGCTCGATGCCATCGACCTTGGAGTAGGGCAGGTCGACCACGCCCATGACCGTGGGAATGCCCATGGCGCGGGCAAGGATGGCGACGTGTGAGTTGCCCGAGCCCTGCACCGAGACCAGGCCGACCAGCTTGCCTTCCGGCACCTCGCCGAGCATGGCCGGTGACAGTTCCTCGCTGACCAGGATGGTGTTGTCCTGGTACACCAGATTCTGTTTGCGCTCTTCCTGCAGGTAGGCGAGCAGGCGGCGGCCGAGGTCACGCACGTCGGCGGCGCGTTCGCGCAGGTAGGCGTCGTCCATCAGTTCGAAGCGTTTGACGTGCTCGTTGACCACCTGGCGCAGCGCGCCCTGGGCCCACTGGCCGGTCTCGATCACCGTGCGCACTTCAAGGCCGAGGGCGGCGTCGTCGAGCATCATCAGGTAAACGTCGAACAGCGCGCGTTCTTCCTTGCGCAGCTGGGTGGCGAGTTTGGCGGACAGCGCGTGCATGTCGTCGCGCACCAGGCCCAGGGCCCTGCCGAACAGCTTCAGCTCGGCCTCGATGTCATCCACCGGTTTGTCCGGCACCACATCCAGATCGGCAGGTGGCAGCACCACCACGGCGCGGCCGACGGCAGCGCCCGGCGCACCCGGTACGCCGACGAAGCGGGCTTCCTGAATGCCCTTGCCCTGCTTGCCCAGGCCTCGGATCGAGCCGGTGGCTTCGGCGTGGGCGATGACCCCGGCGAGCTGCGCGCTCATGGTCACCAGGAAGGCTTCTTCACCTTCGTCGAACTGGCGGCGTTCCTTCTGCTGGACGACCAGCACGCCCATCACCCGACGGTGGTGGATGATCGGCGCGCCGAGGAAGGAGGCGTAGCGCTCTTCGCCGGTCTCCGGGAAGTAGCGGTAGCGGGGGTGTTCGGAGGCGTGTTCGAGGTTGAGCGGTTCTTCGCGGGTGCCCACCAGGCCGACCAGGCCCTCGTTGGGCGCCATGCTGACCTTGCCGATGGAGCGCTTGTTGAGGCCTTCGGTGGCCATCAGCACGAAGCGGTTGCTCTCGGGGTCGAGCAGGTAGACCGAGCAGACCTGGCTGCCCATGGATTCCTTGACCCGTTGCACAATAATCGTCAGCGCCGCCTTGAGATCCTTGGCGGCGTTTACTTCCTGGACGATCTTGCGCAGCGTGTTGAGCATGGCTCGGGGTCGAACTCCGTGGTCAGTCGCGCGCCAGCAGGCGCGGGGCTAGTTCCTTGAGCGCGCGGCGATAGACCTCGCGCTTGAATGTGACAACCTGGCCCAGTGGGTACCAGTAACTGACCCAGCGCCAACCGTCGAACTCGGGCTTGCCGGTGACATCCATGCGTACCCGGTTCTCGTCACCGGTCAGGCGCAAGAGGAACCATTTCTGTTTCTGCCCGATGCACAGCGGTTGGCTGTGCGTGCGCACCAGACGCTGGGGCAGACGATAGCGCAACCAGCCGCGGGTGCAGGCGAGAATCTTCACATCCTGCTCTTCGAGACCGACTTCCTCGTTCAGTTCCCGGTACAGCGCCTGCTCAGGCGATTCCTGGGGATTGATGCCGCCCTGGGGAAACTGCCAGGCATCCTGGTTGATCCGCCGGGCCCACAGCACCTGACCGATATCATTGGTCAGGATGATGCCGACATTGGGGCGGAAGCCATCGGAGTCGATCACAACACAACACCTCGAAAACGCATGTTTCGGCATTGTTCCACAAAGCCCGCAGGCGCAGCAAACGCGCGGTTCCGCTAATGGGCAGTTGCGCGGAAAGCGGCTATTCTGGCGCCCTTTTCGACCCATTCGATGCAGGTAAAACCCCGTGCGCCTTGCTCTTTTCGATCTCGACAACACCCTGCTGGCCGGCGACAGCGACCACAGCTGGGGAGAATTCCTCTGCCAGCGTGGCCTGGTCGACGCGGCCGAGTACCAGGCGCGCAACGACGCCTTCTATGCCGACTACTGCGCCGGCAAGCTGGACGTGGTGGCTTACCAGAACTTCAGCCAGTCGATCCTCGGGCGTACCTCGATGGCGCAACTGGCGCAGTGGCATGGCGAGTTCATGGCCGAGGTGATCGAGCCGATCATCCTGGCCAAGGGCGAGGCGCTGCTGCAGCAGCACCGCGAGGCGGGCGATAAGCTGGTGATCATCACGGCCACCAACCGCTTCGTCACCGCGCCGATTGCCGCCCGCCTGGGCGTCGAAACCCTGTTGGCCACCGAATGCGGCATGCAGGACGGTCGTTACACCGGCCAGATCACCGGCACGCCGTGCTACCAGGGCGGCAAGGTGGTGCGCCTCGGCGAGTGGCTGCAGCAGACCGGTCACAGCCTCGACGACAGCTACTTCTACAGTGATTCGCGCAATGACCTGCCGCTGCTGGAGCAGGTCGCCCACCCGGTGGCGGTGGACCCGGACGATACCCTGCGCGCCATCGCCACCGAGCGTGGCTGGCCGGTGCTTTCGCTGCGCTGAATGTAGGGTGGATGGCGCTCTGTTCATCCACCAATGGCCCCGTTCGGTGGATCGATGGAGCGTGATCCGCCCTACGCAATCACAGCGGCTTGGCCACCATCAGCCAGAAGATTGCGATAAAAGCCAGAAAGGCCGGCCAGCCGAGGGCGAACCAGATGCGCATGTACTGGTTGGCCCGCTCCGGCAGTGGCGTGCCATCGCGCAGCGCCTGGGTGGCCATGTCGCGTACGCGCATCTGCAGCCACAGCACCGGCAGCCAGCACAGCCCGGCGAAGGCGAACAGCCCCGCGCTCCACAGCAACCACCACTGATTCAGCGGCCAGCCGGCGATCTTCGCCAAGGCCAGGCCGCTGAGTGGCTGGAACAGCGCGGTGGTGGCGATAAACAGCCAGTCAGCCGTCACCAGATGGCGGAAGGTGGTGGCAATCACCTGCACTTCACCACTGCGCCAGGCGCGCAGGGCGTAGTACGCCGAGCCCAGGCCGGTGCCGAACAGCAGGGTAGAGGAGAGGATGTGCAGGGTCTTGAGCAGCAGGTACAGGCTCATGGTCGAGCCGCCTGCTGCCGCGCCCTGGAGAAAGGCACCATCACAATCAGGCCGGCTTGGCCCCCATCAGGGCGAACAGCGCCAGCAGCAGGACCAGCAACAGCACGCCATAGGCGCTGGTGAAGCGCAGCAGCTTCGCCGGTGCCGGGCTGTCGCCCAGGGCCTGCCAAGCGCTCAGGCGACCATGCAGCAGTAGGCCGAACAGCATCAGCAGGGCGAACAGCCCGGCGCCGAGCAGTAGCCACAGCTGCCCGAGCGGCCAGCCGGCGATGTGCACCAGCCACCAGCCGCTGATTGGCAGGCTCAGGGCCACCAGGCCCAGCGCCGGCAGGCTGTACAGGCGGGTGACGCGCAACTTGCGCGCCAGCACGGCGGCATTGCCGCTGCGCTGGGCCTTCCACAGCATGAAGGCATGCGCCAGCAGGCCGAGCAGCAACAGCACGGCAGCCAGGCTGTGGACGATCTTGAGCAGGGTGTAATGTTCCATCACGGAGTCCTTGTGCGAGTCGCTTGAAGCGGATTGTTAACCGAGGAACAGCTGGTAGGCCGGGTTCTCGGTTTCATCCCAGTACGGATAGCCGATGGCGTCCAGGGCTGCCGGAATCAGGTGGCGTTCATCTTCCGGCACTTGCAGTGCCGCCAGCACGCGGCCGTCGGCAGCGCCGTGGTTGCGGTAGTGGAACATGGTGATGTTCCAGTGCCCGCCGAGCTTGGCGAGGAAGTTGAACAGCGCACCCGGGCGCTCCGGGAATTCGAAGCGCAGCACCACTTCATTGGACACCGCTGCCGCGTGGCCGCCGACGGTGTGGCGGATGTGCAGCTTGGCCAGCTCGTTGTCGGTCAGGTCGAGCACCGGGAAGCCCTGCTCGCGCAGGCTGCTGACCAGGACTTCGCGCGGGTCGTTTTCCGGGTGCGTCTGCACGCCGACGAAGATGTGTGCTTCCTTGTCGGTGTGGTAGCGGTAGTTGAATTCGGTGATCTGCCGCTTGCCGATGGCCTCGCAGAAGGCCTTGAAGCTGCCCGGCTTCTCCGGGATGGTCACGGCGATGATCGCCTCGCGCTTCTCGCCCAGTTCGGCGCGCTCGGCGACATGACGCAGGCGGTCGAAGTTGACGTTGGCGCCGGAGTCGATGCCGACCAGCACTTGGCCGCTGACGCCTTCGCGCGCCACGTATTTCTTGATCCCGGCCACGCTCAGGGCGCCGGCCGGCTCGGTGATCGAGCGGGTGTCGTCGTAGATGTCCTTGATCGCCGCGCAGATCTCGTCGGTGCTGACGGTGATCACTTCATCGACATAGGTCTTGCAGATATCGAAGGTGTGCTGGCCGATCTGCGCCACTGCCACGCCATCGGCGAACAGTCCTACGGTTGGCAGCACCACGCGCTCGCCGGCGGCCATGGCGGCCTGCAGGCAGTTGGAGTCATCCGGCTCGACACCGATGATCTTGATCTCCGGGCGCAGGTATTTGACGTAGGCAGCGATGCCGGCGATCAGCCCGCCGCCACCGACCGGGACGAAGATGGCGTCCAGCTGGCCCGGCTGCTGACGCAGGATCTCCATGGCCACGGTGCCTTGGCCGGCGATCACGTGCGGGTCGTCATAGGGGTGGATATAGACGTAGCCCTTTTCCTCCACCAGCTTCAGCGAATAGGCCAGCGCCTCGGGGAAGGCGTCACCGTGCAGCACCACCTTGCCGCCGCGCGAGCGGACGCCCTGCACTTTCAGCTCGGGGGTGGTGCGCGGCATGACGATGGTGGCTTTCACGCCCATGTGCTTGGCGGCCAGGGCCAGGCCCTGGGCATGGTTGCCGGCCGAGGCGGTGACCACGCCACGCGCCAGTTCTTCCGGGCTGAGTTGCGCCAGCTTGTTGTAGGCGCCGCGAATCTTGAACGAGTAGACCGGCTGCAGATCTTCGCGCTTGAGCAGAATCTGGTTGCCCAGCCGCTCGGTGAGCTGGCGGGCGGGTTGCAGCGGGGTTTCCACGGCGACGTCGTAGACGCGCGAGGTGAGGGTCTTCTTTACGTACTGTTCGAGCATCACGGCTTCACTGGCGGGCTTTTCACGGATTTCGGAGTCTACCCCAGCGCTCCAACCCGCGGCCACCGACAGTCTGCTCTGAAAACCCCATTACAGTAGGGCGTGGCGATAAAGCGCAGCCGATTGCGCCGGCTACGAGGCTATAATTCGCCCCTTCCCGTACTCCCCAGGCGCAGAACCCCGCGATGACCCAGGATCAGCTCAAGCAGGCAGTGGCCCAGGCCGCCGTCGACCACATCCTCCCGTTCCTCGACAGCAAGAGCGTGATCGGCGTTGGCACCGGTTCCACCGCCAATTGCTTCATCGACGCCTTGGCCCAGCACAAGATGGCTTTCGACGGCGCCGTGGCCAGCTCCGAAGCCACGGCGGCGCGGCTCAAGGGCCACGGCATCCCGGTGTATGACCTGAACAGCGTCAGCGAGCTGGAGTTCTACATCGACGGCGCCGACGAGAGCGACGAGCACCTCAACCTGATCAAGGGCGGCGGTGCTGCGCTGACCCGCGAGAAGATCGTCGCGGCGGTGGCCAAGACCTTCATTTGCATCGCCGACGCCAGCAAGCTGGTGCCGGTACTGGGCAATTTCCCGCTGCCGGTGGAAGTGATCCCCATGGCCCGCAGCCATGTGGCCCGCCAGCTAGTCAAGCTGGGCGGCGACCCGGTGTACCGCGAGGGCGTGCTGACCGACAACGGCAACATCATCCTCGACGTGTTCAACATGAGCATCACTGACCCGGTGGGCCTGGAGCGCGATATCAACGCCATCGTTGGCGTGGTCACCAACGGCCTGTTCGCCGCGCGCCCGGCCGACCTGCTGCTGCTCGGCACTCCTGACGGTGTAAAGACGCTCAAGGTCTGAGCCCGCGCGTCGCCCGGACTGACGTTCGGGCAGCGTAGAAACAGAAAACCCGGCCATGCGCCGGGTTTTCTGTTTCTAGCGGTCGACGATCAGG
This sequence comes from Aquipseudomonas ullengensis, assembly GCF_014174475.1. Classification (GTDB taxonomy): domain Bacteria; phylum Pseudomonadota; class Gammaproteobacteria; order Pseudomonadales; family Pseudomonadaceae; genus Aquipseudomonas; species Aquipseudomonas ullengensis. The sequence goes on along the minus strand of NZ_JACJUD010000006.1, from coordinate 295,685 downwards.
CCGTTTCAGCGCCTGCGATCGGCTGCGTGCCGGCTTTGCCCGCCTTGATCCAGCGTGGACCCTTGGGGCCATAGACCTCGGCGGGCTCGGGGAACAGGCTCAGCAGCAACAGGTACAGCGCCGCCGCCAGGCCGAGAGTGACCGGCAGGCTGATGTCGATGCCGCCCGCCAGCTCGCCGAGCGGGCCGACGAACTGCCCCGGCAGGTTGACGAAGCACAGGCCGACCACCGCGCTGGGAATCCAGGCGCCCATGCCGCGCCAGTTCCAGCCGTTGTGGAACCAGTAGGCGCCACCGCGCTGGCCGCGAGTGAACACCTGCAGGTCATCGGCGTGGTAGAAGCCGCGGCGCACCAGCAGGCCGAGGATCATGATCACCATCCACGGGCTGGTGCAGGTGATGATCAGCACGGCGAAGGTCGACACGCTCTGCACCAGGTTGAAGGCGAAGCGGCCGATGAAGATGAAGGCGATCGACAGCACGCCGATCAGCAGGGTGGCCTGCACCCGGCTGAGCAGGCGCGGCAGCACGCTGGACAGGTCCAGACCGGTGCCATACAGCGCGGTGGTGCCGGTGGACATGCCGCCGATCACCGCGATCAGGCACACCGGCAGGAAGAACCAGGTCGGCGATACGGCCAGCAGGCCGCCGACGTAGTTGTAGCTGGCGATGTAGTCCGGTGCCTTCAGGGCGACGATGGTGGCGGTGATCAGGCCGAAGAAGAACGGAATCAGGGTGCCCAACTGGGCGCCGATCACCGCCAGCATGATGCGCTTCTGCGAGGTCTCGCGCGGGATGTAGCGCGACCAGTCACCGAGGAAGGCGCCGAACGACACCGGGTTGCTCATCGCCAGCAGGGCGGCGCCGATGAAGGAGGCCCAGAAGCCTGGCTGACCCAGCTGCACGCTGCCGGCGAAGGCGGCGTCGAACGGCCCGAAGAAGGCCGCGGCGCCCAGCAGGAACAGCAGGCTGGCGGCCCACACGGCGATCTTGTTGACCCACAGCATGAAGCGGAAGCCGTAGATACACACCACCAGTACCAGCACGGCGAACAGGCCGTAGGCCAGGCCCAGGCTGAGATCGGTTTCCGGCAGGCCGACCAGGCGCTTGGCGCCGCCGACCAGGGCGTCGCCCGAACTCCACACCGACAGCGAGAAGAACGCGATGGCGGTGAGTAGCGAGAGGAACGAGCCGACCACCCGCCCGTGCACACCGAAGTGAGCGCCGGAAGACACCGCGTTGTTGGTGCCGTTGAGTGCACCGAACAGGCCCATGGGCGCGAGGATGATCGAGCCGACCAGCACGCCGAGCAGGATCGCCCAGGCGCCGGCCTCGAACGACAGGCCGAAGATCACCGGGAAGCTGCCCAGTACGGCGGTGGAAAAGGTGTTGGCGCCGCCGAAGATCAGGCGGAACAGGTCGAGCGGTTTGGCGCTGCGTTCGCCAGCGGGGATCTGTTCGACCCCGAAGGCTTCTATCTGTGTGATGGCGTGTTGCTTATTGTTGTTCATGCATTCTCTCCCGGGGGCACTATCAGTGTGGCGGCAGCTAGCTACTCCGGCATCGCCGACAAATGCTCATGGCAGGCCAGCCAACGGCCCTGTTCTTGTTGTTTTCGGAACACGATGGTCTCGCGCTCCAGGCTTTCGATCCGCTCGCCGCCCACCTGCAGGTGGGTGGTGACGTCGTGGATGAAAAGGGCGGTATCGCCCTGCAGGCTGACCCACGGGTTGTTCGAGGTGCAGCTCAGCACCTCGAAGCCGTCGGCCTGCCACTCCTGCCACAGCGCCTGGTAGGCGGCGCGTGACAGCAGCGGCTGCGGGCAGGTGTGGAAGATGAAACTGGCATCTTCGCTGAAGGCGGCGAAGTAGGCCTCGGTGTCATTGTTGGCGAAGGCCCGCACCAGTTCGCGGGCGGCCGCCAGTACCTGTTCGGTGGCAGTCATTTGCGCTGCACCCCCGGCAGGATGCAGAGCATTTCGTAGAGCAGGTTGGCGCCCAGCAGCGAGGTGTTGCCCGTGGTGTCGTAGGGCGGCGAGACCTCGACCAAATCGCAGCCGATGATGTCCAGGCCCTGGCAGCCACGGACGATCTCGATGGCCTGGATGGTGGTCAGCCCGCCGATTTCCGGGGTGCCGGTGCCGGGCGCCCAGGCCGGGTCGATGCCGTCGATGTCGAAGCTCAGGTACACCGGGCCGCCGCCGACTTTCTCGCGGACTTCGGCCATCAGCGGGGCGAGGGATTTGTGCCAGCACTCTTCGGCCTGGACCACACGAAAGCCCTGCTTGCGGCTCCAGTTGAAGTCCTCGGCGGTGTAGCCCTGGGCGCGCAGGCCGATCTGCACCACGCGGTCGCAATCGAGCAGGCCTTCCTCGACAGCGCGGCGGAAGGTCGTGCCGTGGGCAATCTTCTCGCCGAACATGTGGTCGTTGACGTCGGCATGCGCATCGATATGCACCAGGCCGACCTTGCCGTGCTTCTTCTTGATCGCCCGCAGGATCGGCAGGGTGATGGTGTGGTCGCCGCCCAGGGTCAGCGGCAGGATGCCGTGGTCGAGGATCTTGTCGTAGGACTCCTCGATGATGCGCACGGCGTCCAGCAGGTTGAAGGTGTTGATCGCCACGTCGCCGATATCGGCCACGTTCAGCGAATCGAACGGCGCGGCGCCGGTGGCCATGTTGTACGGGCGGATCATCACCGACTCGGCGCGGATCTCGCGCGGGCCGAAGCGGGTGCCGGAGCGCAGCGAGGTGCCGATGTCCAGCGGCACGCCAACGAACGCGGCGTCCAGCTGGTTGAGTTGTTCGTCGGATTGGATATGCGGCAGGCGCATCATGGTGGCGATGCCGCCGAAACGGGGCATTTCATTGCCGCCCAGGGGCTGGTGGAGGATCTTGTCCACGGGTGGCCTCACGGTGTTGTGGTTGTAATGGGGCACACGGGGAGCGAGCCCCGGGCTCAGGCTTGGCTCGGATTCTTGCGACGAATCGCAGCGGGAAGAATCGTCCAGGCGAAATAATTAGTTCAGAAATTTCTAAACTAATGGCCGGGCTCGGTAGGATGGCTTGAACGCAGCGCACCCCATGCCTGTGCTGCTGTTCTTGTAGGAGCCAGCTTGCTGGCGATGTTTTTGTGCCGGCCACTGATCGCCAGCAAGCTGGCTCCTACAGGCTGACTTACCGACCGCCAGGAATTCGTGATGACCCTCGCCCTGCCCGATCTCAAGCTGCTGCGCATCTTTGCCACCGTGGTGCGCTGCCAGGGGTTTGCTGCCGCCCAGCAGGAACTCAACCTGTCGACCTCGGCGATCAGTACCTACATGAGCCATCTGGAAACCCAGCTGGGCCTGAGCCTGTGTCATCGCGGTCGCGGCGGCTTCAGCCTGACCAGCAAGGGTGAGCTGTTCCACCAGGAGTGCCTGCGTCTGCTGGCCGAGCTGGAAGGCTTCGAGCGCTATTCGGCGGCGCTCAAGGGCGAGCTGCGTGGCACCCTCAACGTCGGCGTGCTGGATTCCACAGTGAGCGACCCGGCGTTGCCGCTGGCGGAGGTGATCGGCGCGCACAGCCAGGAACACCCGGCCGTGCACCTGCACCTGGCGGTGATGAGCCCGGCCGAGCTGCAGCTGGCGGTGCTGGAAAACCGCCTGGACCTGGCCATCGGCGCCTTCTATACGCGCATGAACGGCCTGGTCTACCAGGCCCTGTACCGTGAGCAGCACTGGCTGTATTGCAGTGATCGTCATCCGTTGTTCGACCAGCGCCGCATCCCCGCCGAGGTGATCACCCAGCAGCGCATGGTCGGGCGCGGCTACTGGAGCCAGAGCGAGCTGGCCCGGCATGGTTTCAAGCACAGCGCGGCGACGGTGGAATCGATGGAGGCGCAGCTGATCCTGGTGCTGTCCGGCGCTTATATCGGCTACCTGCCGGAGCATTACGCGCAGCCCTGGGCCGAGCAGGGTCGGCTCAAGGTGCTGTTGCCAACCACCTTCGGCTACCAGGCGCCGTTCTCCCTGGTGCAGCGCCGTGGCCGCTCGCGCGAGCCGCTGATCCAGACCTTCCGCGACCTGCTGCGGGCGCAACTCAATCCGTCCTGAGGCAGTAGCCCGGACTTCAGTCCGGGGATCTGGCGCCTGCGGGGCCGGACGGTTTTCCCGGACTGAAGTCCGGGCTACGGATTGGCAGGCAGCGTCTAGGCTTAGCGGACTTCCCCCACGACAGGAGTCAGCCCATGGCCAGCAAGTTCGTCCTGAAAACCGCCAGCGATGGCCAGTTCCACTTCAACCTGCATGCCGGCAACGGCGAGATCATCCTCAGCAGCGAGCAATACAAGGCCAAGCCTTCGGCCCTGGATGGCGTCGAATCGGTGCGCAAGAACTCCCAGCGTGACGGCGCGTTCGAGGTCAAGGCCGCCGCCAGCGGCAAGTTCCACTTCGTGCTCAAGGCCACCAACGGCCAGGTGATCGGCCAGAGCCAGTTGTATACCAGCGAGGCCGGTGCCCAGGCCGGCACCGAGTCGGTGAAGAAGAGTGCGCCTGAGGCGACTCTGCAAGACGACACCTGAGGTGCCGTAGGGCGGGTGCAACCCGCGTAGCCCGCCACGCGGGTTGCACCGGCCTAGTTCGAGACTATTCCAGCGCCTGTTTCTCGAACACGTAGAACAGGTTCGGCTCGCTGACCAGATAGAGCGTGCCCTGGTCATCCATCGCCACCCCCTCGGCCTGTGGCACACCTTTCTTCAGGCCGTGCTGGCCACCGAGCAGCGACAGCGCGCTGATCGGCTTGCCGTCGGCATTCAGCTCCAGCACCAGGCGCGACTCGTCCGACAGTGCCAGCAGATGATTGGTGCGCTCGTCGTACTGCAGGCTGGAGAGGTCACGCACGAACAGCCGCGCATCGCGCTCCGGGTCATCGACGATATGCACGGAGAATGGCCGCGCCGCGTCTACCTGCGGGAAACCATGGATCTCGTAGATGCGCACCGGGTCGCGCTCCTTGGCGGCGAACAGGCGATGGTTGGCCGCGTCGTAAGCCAGGCCCTCGAAACCCTTGTTGCCGTTCAGGCCGATGCCCAGGGACAACTGCTCGGAGTCGGCGGCATCGACGAAGGCGGTGTCATCGCTCAGGTGCACGCGGAACAGGCGCTGTTGGCGCTCGTCGGTGATCACGTAGACGTCGGTGCTGATGTACTCGATGGCTTCCGGATCGCCGAAACCGGTCATCGGCACCCGCCGCAGGATCTTGCCGTCGAGGCTTAGCTCGACAATCTCCGAGTTCTTGTTGGTGACGGTAAACAGGCTGCGCCGATCCGGGTCGAAGGTCAGCGCCGAGACATCTGCCAGCCCCTCGATCGGCATCGCCTGGCGGGTGGCGCGGTAGTCCGGCAGCCAGATCGACTTGTCGCGCCACTCGGCCGTGTGGCGCCATTCTTGCACCATGAACAGGCCGCGTTCGAACAGGCGAAAGTACTGGCCGGCCGTAATCAGCAGGGCAAGCGCCAGAACCACGAACGCCAACAGCAGGAACCGGGGTTTGCTCAGCAATCGCATCGTGAATTTTCTCGGTCGGGGGCGGGCATGACAGCAGGCTCTGCTGAATTGAAGCTTAATCGAGTTACCAATCGCCACCGGGAGGGCGAGTGGGCATGTCACTGTTACCTGAACAGCGTGTTCTGACTACCCTGCACACCGTTGCCCTCGCCGTGCAAGCCTTGGTGCGCACTGGCGTGCCGGCAGCACAGGTGCTGGAGGGTAGCGGCATTGACGAGGCCGACCTGGCCAGCCCGGCGCGCCTGGTCAGCCATGCCCAGGAACTGCGCGTGCTGGCCAACGCCTACGGCTACAGCCGCGATGCCGCGTTGGGCCTGAGCCTGGGCAAGGGTATGCATGTTTCGGCGTACGGCATCCTCGGCTACACCATGCTCGCCAGTCGCACCCTGGGTGAGGCGCTGCAACTGGCGGTGGCCCATCCGGCACTGCTGGGCACCTACTTCCAGCTCAGCCTGCAGACCGTTGGCGACGAGGTGCGGTTGAGCGCCGACGGCTACCGCTACGCCCCGGAAATGACCGTGTTCAACACCGAGCTGTGCCTGGCCTCGTTGCTCACCGTGGTGCAGGACCTGCTCGGCGAGGCGGTGCGCCCGCGCCGCCTGCTGCTGGGCTATCGCAGCCCGTTGCATGCCGCCAGTTACGGGGAAAAACTCGGCTGCCCGGTGGAGTTCGCTGCCGGCAGCAACGCCCTGTGCTTCAACCCGGCGCTGCTCGACCGTCCGCTGCGCCTGGCCGATCCGGTCAGCCACCAGCAGGGTCTGCAGCAATGCCTGCAACTGGAGGCGCAGTTCTACAGCCGCCAGGACCTGTGTGAACTGATCCGCCAGCAACTGGCCAGCGACCTCTGCCATTGCACCAGCCTGGAGCGCGTGGCCGCGCGCTTGCACCGCTCGGCGCGCACCCTGCGCCGCCATTTGCAGCAACTCAACACCAGCTTTCAGCTGCTGCTGGACGAGGTGCGCTACGACAAGGCGCGCCAGTTGCTGATACACACCGACCTGCCGATCTACCTGATCGCCGAACAGCTCGGCTACAGCGAAACCGCTAGCTTCCGTCATGCCTTCCAGCGCTGGAGCGGCTTGGCGCCAAGCAATTTCCGCCGCTGAATTCCATACTCTGTAGGAGCGAGCTCTGCTCGCGAATGCCCTTACCGAATCAAGCCCGGCCGAGCCCGTCTGCTGACCTGGTGGTGCGTAGGGCGGGTGAAACCCGCGTTTGCCTGCGCGGGTTTCACCCGCCCTACTGGCAACTTGGCCGCATTTATCCCCTTTTGACCGGAACTATCGTTCTGCCACTTCGGTGGCACTGCCAGAATCAGTCCAAAGCGGCCTAAAGGCCCCGATCTACTTCTAAAAAACCAATAATAACAATTGGTTAGAGGTTATTTGCGGATGACTTGCGCGATTTCGATCGAAGCACTGAGCATGGAGTTCGGCGCACCGGGCCAAGGGATGAAGGCCCTCGACGACATCTCCCTGGAGATCGGCGACAACGAGTTCTTCACCCTGCTCGGCCCCTCCGGCTGCGGCAAGACCACCCTGCTGCGGCTGATCGCCGGCTTCGAGCAACCCAGCGCCGGGGTGATTCGCCTGTATGGCGAGCCGATGCAGGAACTGCCGCCGTTCCGCCGCCCGGTCAACACGGTGTTCCAGAGCTATGCGCTGTTCCCGCACATGACGGTGGCGCAGAACATCGGCTTCGGCCTGGAGATGCAGGGCAAGCCCAAGGCCGAGATCGCCGAAACGGTGCGGCGCATGCTCGAGCTGGTGAAGCTACCTGACGTGGGCAACCGCCGCGCCGACCAGCTCTCCGGCGGCCAGCAGCAGCGCATTGCCCTGGCCCGAGCGCTGGCCAGTCGACCACGGGTGCTGTTGCTCGACGAGTCGCTGTCGGCGCTGGACCAGAAGCTGCGCAAGGACATGCAGATCGAACTCAAGCGCCTGCAGGCCGAGACCGGCATCACCTTCATCTTCGTCACCCACGACCAGGAAGAAGCGCTGACCATGAGCGACCGCATCGCGGTGATGAGCAAGGGGCGCATCCTGCAGGTCGGCACGCCCAACGACATCTACGAAAACCCGGCCAACCGCACCGTGGCCGACTTTATCGGCGAGACCAATTTCCTGATCGGTGACCCTTTCAGCGGTGGCGTGCGCCTGGCCGACGGCCAGTTGCTCAGCGTGCCGTGCAGCCAAACCACCCCGGTGACCCTGGCGATCCGCCCGGAGCGCATCAGCCTGAGTGACAGCGGCAACCTGCAGGGCGAAGTGGAGGAGGTGGTGTATATCGGCACCGACACCCTGTACCTGCTCAAGGTCGCCGGCCAGTCCGGTTTCCGCGTGCGCCAGCAGAACCGTTGCGGCGCCCGCGCGCTGCTGGCGCGCGGCAGCAAGGTCGGCATCGAGGTCCCGGTCGACGCCATTCGGGTGCTGGTCGAATGAGCAGCCCACGGGTGCTCGCCGCACGCCGCCAGGTCATGCGCCGGTTGGGGCTGATCAGTCCGGGCATGCTGATGCTCGGCGTGTTCCTGATCGCCCCGCTGTGCATCATGCTGCTGGTGTCGTTCCTCCAGGCCGGCGACTACGGCGGCGTGAAGTGGGGGCAGTATTCGACCGAGGCCTACGTCAGCTTTTTCTACGAGCGTGACTTCGACGACAGCCTGGTGTTCAACACCGACTACCTCAGCATCTTCGAGCGTTCGCTGTGGCTGGCCCTGGGCACTACCGCCGGCTGCCTGCTGATCGGCTTTCCCACGGCGCTGTACCTGGCGCTGCAGACCGAAAAGAAGCGCAACCTGCTGATGCTGCTGGTCACCGTGCCGTTCTGGACCAACCTGCTGGTGCGCGTCTACGCCTGGATCCTGTTGCTGCGCAACGGCGGCCTGGTGGATGGCTTCCTCGGTTTCTTCGGCGTGCCGGAAGGCTCGGTAGGCCTGCTCTACAGCGACTGGGCAGTAATGATCGGCCTGCTCTACACCTTCCTGCCGTTCATGGTGCTGCCGATCTACTCCAGCCTGGAGAAGCTCGACTGGCGCCTGGTGGAGGCGGCCTTCGATCTCGGCGCCAACCGTTTCCAGGCGCTCAAGCGGGTGATCCTGCCGCTGGCCCTGCCGGGCATCCTGGCCGGCACCACCCTGGTGTTCATCCCGGCGCTGGGCAACTACATCATTCCCGAGCTGCTTGGCGGCGGTAAGTCGCTGATGATCGGCAACCTGGTGCAGCTGCAGTTCGGCTCGGCGCACAACTGGCCGCTGGGTTCGGCGCTGGCCTTTGCCCTGTTCAGCCTGGTGCTGCTGGCGCTGCTGTTCAACGGCCTGCGCCAGGGCAAACAGGGCGAGGTGCGTGTATGAACCTGCAAGGCTCGTTGTGGCGCTTTCGCGGCGTGCGGCCGATGGCCTGGCTGTTCTTCGCCTTCCTCTATATCCCGATCATCGTGCTGGTGGTGCTGAGCTTCAACGGCGGCCAGTCGGCGACCCTGTGGGACGGTTTCAGTCTGAAGTGGTACAGCGTGGTGGCTAATGACGCGGAGATCGTCCGCGCGGCGAAGAATTCGCTGATCGTGGCCAGCCTGGCCACGTTGATTTCCACCTGCCTGGCGACCCTGGCGGCGTTGGGTATGCACGGCCCGCGTTTCCGTGGCCAGGGCCTGCTGCAGGGCATTCTCGGTTTGCCGTTGCTGGTGCCGGACATCGTCTGCGCGGTGGCGATCCTGATGTTCTTCGCCTTTATCGGCTTGAAGCTGTCGCTGTTCACCATCCTCATCGCGCACATCGTGTTCTGCACGCCGTTCGCCTACATGCCGATCCGCGCCCGCCTGCAGGGTATGGACCCGCGCCTGCTGGAGGCGGCGGCCGACCTGTACGCCTCGCCGTGGCGGGCGTTCTGGAAGATCAGCTTCCCGCTGCTGATGCCGGGGATTCTCTCGGGCGCGATGCTGGCCTTCATCATCTCGATGGACGACTTCGTCATCACCTACTTCGTCGCCGGGGCCGGTTCGACCACCCTGCCGATCTACATCTTCAGCTCTATCCGCATGGGCATTTCGCCGAAGATCAACGCGATTTCCTCGATCATCCTCGTTCTATCGATTCTGTTTGTCGTTCTGTCGTACTACCTCGGCCAGCGTAAGCGCTGAGCCCCACAACAATCGCAAGGAGCCTGACCATGATCCGTCGTACCCCGCTCGCGCTTTCCGTTGTGCTCGCCATGGGCCTGTCCGGTGCCGCCCAGGCCGCCGGCAGCCTGAACTTCGCCAACTGGTCGGACTACTACCCACCGGAGCTGCTGAAGAAGTTCGAGGCCGATACCGGCATCAAGGCCACCCTCGACGCCTATGACTCCAACGAAACCCTGCTGGCCAAGCTCAAGGCCGGTGGCGGCAACTACGACGTGGTGGTGCCGTCGGACAGCTTCATCCAGATCATGGTGCAGGAGGACCTGCTGCAGAAGTTCGACAAGAGCAAGCTGCCGAACCTGGCGAACATCGCGCCGACCTTCCAGAAACTCGACTATGACCTGGGCCACGACTACAGCGTGCCGTACCTGTGGGGCACTACTGGCTACAGCTACGACAGCGCCCAGGTGCCGGGCGGCAAGCTGGAGGAAAGCTGGAAATCCTTCTTCGAGCCGCCAGCCGAGCTGAAGGGCAAGGTGGTGGCGCTCAACTCCATGGACGACCTGTTCCCGCCGGCGGCCTTCTACCTGGGTATCGACCGCTGCACCGAAGACCCGCAGGACATGAAAAAGGTGATGGAGCTGCTGCTCAAGCAGAAACCCATGCTGGCGATGTACAACAGTGACGGCACCATCGAACGCATGGCCGCCGGTGAAGTGGGCATGCACCAGCAGTGGAACGGCGCTTTCCACCGCGCCAAGGAACAGCGCGCGTCACTGACCTACGTCTATCCGAAGGAAGGTATCTCCACCTTCATCGACAACTTCGTGATCCCCAAAGGCGCCACCCACGTGGCCGAGGCGCATGTGTTCATCAACTGGATGATGCAGCCGGAGAACATTGCCGCCGCCTCCAACTTCGCCAAGTACAACAACACCATCGCCGGCTCCGAGAAATTCATGGAGAAGGCGCTGTTCGATGACCCGGCGATCAACACCCCGGCCGACAAGCTCGACCGCCTGCGTCCGTTCAAGCTCTGCTCGCCGAAGTCCCTGTCGCTGCGGAGCAAGGTCTGGACCAAGCTCAAGAAGTAAGCCTGGCCAGCGGCAGGCGCCACCTGCGCGCCTGTCCTTTTACCCTGTCTATCACGGACTCTGCCTGGGTCCGGGGAGCCTTTTATGCTGACGATTTATAGCGACGACCATCACCTGCACCACGGCAAGTTTGAACTGATCGATGGCCAGCTCACCCCCTGCTTCGAGAAGCCCAGCCGCGCCGACATGGTCCTGGCCCGCGCCAAGGCGGTGAACCTGGGTGCTGTCGCGGCGCCGCGCGAGTTCGGCATGGCGCCGATCCTGCGGGTGCATGACGAAGGCTTCGTGCATTTCCTCAAGGGTGCTTGGGCCGAATGGCAGGCCATGGGCCGTGACTACGACATGCTGCCGTTTACCTGGCCCAACCGCCGCCTGCGCCAGACCATTCCGGACTGCCTCGATGGGCGCTTCGGCTACTACAGCTTCGATGCCGGGGTGCCGATCACCGCGGGCACCTGGCAGGCGGTGAGCAGCTCGGTGAACGTGGCCATGACCGGCCAGGCCGAACTGGCCAAGGGCGCGCGCGGGGTGTTCTCGCTGTGCCGCCCGCCAGGCCACCATGCCGCTGCGGATTACATGGGCGGCTACTGCTACTTCAACAACGCCGCCATCGCCGCCCAGGCCTGCCTCGACCAGGGCGCCAGCCGGGTGGCCATCCTCGACGTGGATTACCACCACGGCAACGGCACCCAGGACATCTTCTTCGACCGCGCCGACGTGCTGTTCACCTCGATCCACGGTGACCCGCGCTTCGAGTACCCGTTCTTCCTCGGCTATGCCGACGAGAAGGGCGTAGGGGTGGGTGAGGGCTTCAACTTCAACTACCCGCTGGCCGCTGGTAGCGACTGGTCGGCCTGGAGTCTGGCCCTGGCGGCTGCTTGCCGGCAGATCGACGCTTACGGCCCGGACGTGCTGATCGTCTCGCTGGGCGTGGACACCTTCAAGGAAGACCCGATCTCGCAGTTCAAGCTCGACAGCCCGGATTACCTGCGCATGGGCGAGATCATCGGCAAGCTCGGCTTGCAGACCCTGTTCGTCATGGAGGGGGGCTATGCGGTGGAGGAGATCGGCATCAATGCGATCAACGTGCTGCAGGGCTTTGACAGCGTGACAGCGGTCTGACTGTAGGGCGGGTGCAACCCGCGCCAGGCGCCGCAGAACCGCGGGTTTCACCCGCCCTACGGCCTGCCTGGCGGTAACTAAGCGCAACCCGCTTGGGCGCAGGTTGCGATTGGCTTTTGTAGGAGCCAGCTTGCTGGCGATGCTCTTCCGGCAGCGTGATCGCCAGCCAGTTGGCTCCTACAAGCGTCAGCCTTCTTCCGGAACGACCGGCGCTACGGCGCTTTTATGGAACACGTAGAACAGGTTGGGCTCGCTGACCACATAGATGTTGCCGGCCTCATCCATGGCCACGCCTTCGGCGCGCGGGATGCGTTTATCCAGGCCGTTCAGGCCGCCCAGCAGGCTGATGAAGCTCAGCGGCTGGCCACGGTCATCCAGTTCCAGCAGCAGGTTGGACTGCGCCGACAGCACCAGAATGTGCCCGGTGCGCGGGTCGACGGTGAGCGCCGACAGGTTGCGCAGGCCCAGTGCGTAGTCGGGCAATGGCAGCAGGGTGTCACTCAGCAGGCTGTCGCCATTGCTGGCCAGGCTGAACATGGCAGTCGGATTACGCTCCTTGCCCAGCAGCAGGCGCTGCTGGCTTGGGTCCCAGGCGATGCCTTCGAAGCCCTTGTTGCCGCCGTCCGGGAAGCCCAGGTCGAAAGGCTTGCCGTCGGCCAGGTCGAGTTCGCGGGTCAGCGGGTTCAGCTCGAAGATGCTCAGGTTACGCCGCCGCTCATCGATTACCGCGACGTTGCCGTTTTCCAGCACGGCCACCCCTTCCGGGTTGGAAAAGCCTTTCAGCTCGATGCGTCGCAGCACCTCGCCGTCACGGCTGATTTCCACCAGCAGGGGCTTCTTGCCGGTGACGGTGAACAGCGTGCCGGTAACCGGGTTGTACGCCAGGTCGGAGGTTTCGTCGTTTTCCAGGCCGGCCAGCGGCTTGCCCTGCAGGGTCGCCTTGTAGCCGGGCAGCCAGATGCTGGCGGCGCGTTCGTCCTGGGTCTGGCGGTACTCGCTGAGCCAGAGCTCGGTGCGATCATCCAGGTGCAGGAGCTTGACGACCGTGGCGGAGGTGGCCAGTGCGCCGATCAGTGCCAGGGTTAGCCAGCTGCGGCGTGGAAGGGGGCGACGGGTGAACATCGATGACTGCTCATTTTATCGAGCGTCACAGGCTACTCGATAGACATGAAATATCTGTGAAATGGCAGTGAAGGAAATGTCCCCACTCCTCCTCTTCCGTAGGGGGAGTGGGGAATGTATCACAGCACTCGACTGGCGAAGCTTTCCTGGCCGCCCAGAGCAATTTCCAGGCTGTCGCCACTGACCAACGGTCCTACACCGGCCGGGGTGCCGGTGGAAATCACGTCGCCCGCTTGCAGGCTGAAGTGCCCGGCGATGTGCTGGATCAGGGCGATGATCGGGTTGAGCATGGCGCTGCTGTTGCCGTCCTGGCGCACTTCACCGTTGATCGTCAGGCGGATGGCGATATCGGTCAGGTCGGCATAGGTATCGCCGGCGACGAATGGCGCCAGCACGTAGGCGCCGTCGAACGACTTGGACAGCTCCCACGGCAGGCCCTTTTCCTTGAGCTTGGCCTGTACGTCGCGCAGGGTCAGGTCGAGCGCCGGGGCGAAGCCGGAGATGGCGTCGCGCACTTCTTCGATGGACGGCTTCTTCGACAGCGGCTTGCCGATCAGCACGGCGATTTCCGCCTCGTAGTGCACCACGCCGCGATCCAGCGGGATGGCGAAGCTGTCGTTCAGTGGCACGGTGCAGCTACCCGGCTTGATGAACAGCAGTGGCTCGCTGGGGATCGGGTTGTTCAGCTCGGCGGCGTGCTCGGCGTAGTTGCGGCCGACGCAGACCACTTTACCGAGCGGGAAGTGGATCGGCGTGCCGTCGATGTAGTGGTGCTGGTAGCTCATGGCGAATCCTTGGGTTCAGATCGGGATAGCGCCCGGCGTGGGTGGGCCGGGCGGTGCGGGGCTAACAGTAGCAAGTCCTCGGCGGCGGCCCTATGGGTGTGAACCCCAATGCCGCCGAGCTCAGAGGCCCTAGGATCTTTTGAGCTAGAGCCAGGCACGGCGCAACGACCAACGGGAGTAACAGCCGTAGGCTGGCCCGAAGGGTGAGCGCCAGCGAGTAAATTGGGCGAGGACGCGGAGTTTACGAGGTGTAAATGAGCAGTCCGAGCCCGATTTCAACGCGGCATGGCCGACGATCAAAAGATCCGTGACCAATTCTCAGACTGGGAAGATCTTGCCCGGGTTCATGATCCCGTTCGGGTCGAACACCGCCTTAATGGCCTTCATGTAGGCGATTTCCGCTTCCGAGCGGCTGTAGCTCAGGTAGTCGCGTTTGGTCATGCCCACGCCGTGCTCGGCGCTGATCGAGCCGTTGTACTTCTGCACGGTCTCGAACACCCACTTGTTGACGATGGCGCACTTGGCGAAGAACTCGTCCTTGCTCAGCGCGTCGGGCTTGAGGATGTTCAGGTGCAGGTTGCCGTCGCCGATGTGGCCGAACCAGATCACTTCGAAGTCCGGGTAGTTTTCCCCGACGATACGGTCGATATCGTGGAGGAAGGCCGGTACTTTGCCGACGGTGACCGAGATGTCGTTCTTGTACGGCGTCCAGTGGCTGATGGTCTCGGAGATGTACTCGCGCAGCTTCCACAGGTTCTGCAGCTGCTGCTCGCTCTGGCTCATCACGCCGTCCACTACCCAGCCCTGCTCGACGCAATGCTCGAAGGTGGCCAGGGCCTGTTCGGCGACTTCCTCGGTGGTGGCCTCGAATTCCAGCAGGGCATAGAACGGGCAGTCGGTGTCGAACGCCGGCGGCACGTCGCCACGGGCCATGATCTTGGCCAGGGCCTTGTCGGAGAAGAATTCGAAGGCGGTCAGGTCGAGCTTGTTCTGGAAGGCGTGCAGCACCGGCATGATCGAGTCGAAGTCCGGGGTGCCGAGGACCATCGCAGTGAGGTTCTTCGGCGCGCGTTCCAGGCGCATGGTGGCTTCGACCACGAAGCCCAGGGTGCCTTCGGCGCCGATGAACAGCTGGCGCATGTCATAGCCGGTGGCGTTCTTGATCAGGTCGCGGTTCAGCTCCAGCAGTTCGCCGGTGCCGGTGACGACCTTCAGGCCGGCCACCCAGTTGCGGGTCATTCCGTAGCGAATGACCTTGATCCCGCCGGCATTGGTGCCGATATTGCCGCCAAGTTGGCTGGAACCAGCGGAAGCGAAGTCCACCGGGTAGTACAGGCCCTTGTCTTCGGCGAACAGCTGCAGCTGCTTGGTCACCACGCCCGGCTGGCAGACCACGGTGCGGTCGAATTCGTTGAATTCGACGATCTGGTTCATGTAGTCGAAAGCCACCACCACTTCGCCATTGGCGGCGACGGCGGCGGCGGAGAGGCCGGTGCGGCCGCCCGACGGCACCAGGGCGATCTTGTGCTCATTGGCCCAACGGACGATGGCCTGCACCTGTTCGGTAGTCTTGGGGAACACGATGGCGCTGGGCGCAGGGGCGAAATGTTTGGTCCAGTCCTTGCCGTAGGCATTGAGGGAGTCGGCATCGGTGAGCACCTTGCCGGGCTCGACCAGGGTCTTCAGCACTTCAATCAGGGCAGGATTGGTCATCTGGGGAACTCTCAAACAATTCATGGTCACCCTGAGCACGCTTCATCGGCCAGGGGTGGGTGTTTCGCGGGGCTCGTATGCTAGCATACGCCCCCCGCTAATCGTGCCCCCGGGCCGGTTGTGCGGCGCGCGCAGCACCGCCGCTGGCGCTTTCCCTGACACTATTTGTGGGACAACAGGTACTCCGATGAGCAAGACCTCTCTCGACAAGAGCAAGATCAAGTTCCTTCTGCTGGAAGGCGTGCACCAGAATGCCGTCGACACGCTGAAGGCCGCCGGCTACAGCAACATCGAGTACCTCAAAGGCGCGCTGTCCGACGACGAACTGAAAGAAAAGATCGCCGACGCCCACTTCATCGGCATCCGCTCGCGCACCCAGCTGACCGCCGAGGTCTTCGACTGCGCCAAGCGCCTGGTCGCTGTCGGCTGTTTCTGCATCGGTACCAACCAGGTTGACCTGAATGCAGCCCGCGAGCGCGGCATCGCCGTGTTCAACGCGCCGTTCTCCAACACCCGCTCGGTGGCCGAGCTGGTGCTGGCCCAGGCCATCCTGCTGCTGCGCGGCATCCCGGAGAAGAACGCTTCCTGCCACCGTGGTGGCTGGATCAAGTCGGCGGCCAACTCCTTCGAAATCCGCGGCAAGAAGCTGGGTATCGTCGGCTACGGCTCGATCGGCACCCAGCTCTCGGTACTCGCCGAAGCCCTGGGCATGCAGGTGTTCTTCTACGACGTGGTGACCAAGCTGCCGCTGGGCAACGCCACCCAGATCGGCAACCTGCATGACCTGCTGGGCATGGCCGATATCGTTTCCCTGCACGTGCCTGAGCTGCCGTCCACCCAGTGGATGATCGGCGAGAAGGAAATCCGCGCCATGAAGAAGGGCGGCATCCTGATCAACGCCGCCCGTGGCACCGTGGTCGAGCTGGACCACCTGGCCAACGCGATCAAGGACGAGCACCTGATCGGCGCTGCCATCGACGTGTTCCCGGTCGAGCCCAAGTCCAACGACGAAGAGTTCGAGAGCCCGCTGCGTGGCCTGGATCGCGTGATCCTGACTCCGCACATCGGTGGTTCCACCGCCGAAGCCCAGGCCAACATCGGCCTGGAAGTGGCCGAGAAGCTGGTCAAGTACAGCGACAACGGCACCTCGGTTTCGTCGGTCAACTTCCCGGAAGTCGCCCTGCCGGCGCACCCGGGCAAGCATCGCCTGCTGCACATCCACGAGAACGTGCCGGGCGTGATGAGCGAGATCAACAAGGTGTTCGCCGACAATGGCATCAACATCTCCGGCCAGTTCCTGCAGACCAACGAAAAGGTCGGCTACGTGGTGATCGACGTCGACGCCGAGTACTCGGACCTGGCGCTCGAGAAGCTGCAGCACGTCACCGGCACCATCCGCAGCCGCGTTCTGTTCTAAGGCGCAGCTGCAATGAAAAAGGGAGGCTTCGGCCTCCCTTTTTCGTTTCAATGGCGCTCATGGCGTTTTGTAGGGTGGACAACGCGAAGCTTGTCCACCGCAGTTTCCCGGCAGCTCATCGCTCGGGGTGAGCCACCATCGGTGGAAAACGCTTCGCGGTTTTCCACCCTACGGATTGCGTAGCAAACATCAGCTCAGGCACACGGTGCGAGCCATCGCGCTTTACTTCACCGTGATCTCGATCTTCTTGGAGATCACCGGCGGGTCCAGCGGCACGTGGTTCTTGTCGCCAACCAGTAGCTGCAAGGTGTGCTTGCCGGGTTGCAGGGTCACTTCGGTTTCGGTCTGGCCCTTGCCGAAGTGGCGAATCTGATCGGTCATTGGCAGCGGCGCATCCATGGCCGGCAGCACGCTGCCATCCACCAGCAGGTGATGGTGGCCGGTGGCGGGCATGTCGACGCCAGCGGGCGCCACGCCCATGCCCTTGAGGCCGAATTTGACGGTGAAGGTCTGGCTGACCGTGGCGCCGTCCGCCGGCTCGATGAAGTACACCTCGGCGCCGTCCGGGGCTGCCGTGCGTGGCATTTCCGCCAGGGCGGCGAGCGGGGTGATACAGAACAGGGTGGCGAGGGCGAGAGGGCGGAAAGCAGTCATGGGATGTTCCTTTCGAAGATGTCCAGCACTGACCTTAGGTGACGCGTCGGGTTCCGTAGTGCGGGCCGATCAGTTGCCTTGCTCCAGGCGCGCCAGTTCGGCAGCCGCTTCGCTCAATTGCTGTTCGTTGAACACCTGTACGCCGTTACGGCGCAGCAGGGCGGCGGTAACCCCCTCACCTTCGACCAGGTTGCCGCTGAAGCTGCCGTCGTAGTTGTGGCTGTTGCCGCAGGAAGGGCTGCGCGCCTTGAGCACGGCGACCCGCAGGCCATGCTGCCGGACCAGGCGCAAGGCGATTTCGGCGCCGGCGACAAAGGCTGCGGTGACGTCCTCGCCGAGATCGGTCAGCACCGGCTGGTTGCCATCGAGCACGTTGCTGCCCTGGCCGCCGGGGATTTCCGCTGGCGGGCGTGGCGTCGGCAGGCCGCCGGCAACTTCCGGGCACAGGGCGACGATGCGGCCCTCATCCTGCCAGTGCTGCAGCAGATCGTACGGGCCGTGGGCGCCGCCGTCGTAGCGCACCTTGTGGCCAAGCAGGCAGCGGCTAACCAGTAGTTTTTCCACAACCTCTCCTTTTCCATGCGCTTTGCGTAGGGCGGGTGCAACCCGCGTGGCCCCGCAGCTGGTTGCACCCGCCCTACGAGAATGCCTTAACGGCGACGAAACCAGCCGGCCAGTGACAGGCGCTCGCGGGTCGCCGGCAGCACTTCATGGGGCAGTTCGGCGGACATGAACAGCACCAGGCTGCAGGCATGTGGCAACACATCCCGTTCCGCGGCGTCGTGCGGGTAGAGGCGCAGGGCGCCACCGTGCTCGCTGTGCCAGTCGCTGTTGAGGTAGTACACCGCGGACACGCAGCGGTGGTCGTCGTCGCGAAAGCGGTCCAGGTGCTTCTTGTAGAAGGCGCCAGGTGGATACAGGGCGAAGTGGCTTTCGTAGTCCTCCAGGCCCAGGTACAGCGCCTGGTTGAGGGCCTGGCGCAGCTCGTCCATGGCCGCCAGGTACTGGTCGCAGGCGCTGCTCTGCCCGGCTTCGAGCCACTGGATACGGTCGCCGCGGATGCCTTCGCGCACCGCCACGGCCTGGCTGCGGCCGACTCCGGCCGGCGTCAGGGCGCCGCTGTCGGCGCGCGCACGGCACTCTTGCGCCAGTTCATGGGTCAGAGGCTCAGGCAGGAAGTTGTCCTGCTGCGACCAGCCCTGGGTGGCCAGGTCGTCGATGATCTGCGGCAGCAGGTGCCGGTAGTTGTGCGTGTGCATGGGGCGGATTCTACCAGCGCCGCGCCTCGACAAGGTTGCCGGGCACCCCGACAATAGCCGCGCCAGACAGGAGTTCCCCATGCGCGTCGTTCTAGCTTGTTTCATGCTGCTGTGCAGCTTCACTGCCGTTGCCGATGACTACCAGCGCCTGTTCCAGGCCGCCGGGTGGCCGCAGCAGCTCACGCATTTCAGCGAGGCTCTGAACAGCGCCCAGCAGCGCTACAGCAAGACGCTGCCGCCGGCGGTGTACCAGGCACTGGTGGACAACAGCAACCGCCGCTTCGAGCCGCAGGCCATGCAGCAGCGCAGCCAGGCGGCGCTGAGCACGCAGCTGGCCAATCCGGCGCCGGCCCTGCAGTTCTTCGAGTCGCCCCTGGGGCGCAAGGTGGCCGCGGCCGAAACCCTAGCCACCAGCCGCGCGCAATTGCTGCAACACGCCAATGGCTTGCCGCGGGTCGAGGCCAGCGCCACTCGCCGCCTGCAGATCCGCCATCTGGCCCAGACCCTGCCCGCCAAGGAAGCCGGTGCCGAAGTCAGCCTGGCCCTGGCCGGTGTGGCAGCCGACAGCCTCAGCCAGATG
Source organism: Aquipseudomonas ullengensis (assembly GCF_014174475.1). GTDB lineage: Bacteria > Pseudomonadota > Gammaproteobacteria > Pseudomonadales > Pseudomonadaceae > Aquipseudomonas > Aquipseudomonas ullengensis. Next base: position 276,283 of record NZ_JACJUD010000006.1, on the reverse strand, counting down.
GTCCCCGGCCTGTTCGGCGGCGAGCAGGCCCAAGCGCTGGTGCAGGGCCAGCGTGAGCGGCTGATGAAGGAAATCGACGCAGACATCGACAACACCCTGCTGCATGTCTACCGCGAGCTGTCCGATCCGGAGCTGGAAGAGTTCACCACCTTCGCCGAGTCCGCCGACGGCAAGGCCTACTACCAGGCCGCTCTGGCATCGCTGCGTGCCGGGTTGGCAGTGGCGCAATAAGCGCTGCGTTGTGCTTTGTGTAGGAGCCAGCTTGCTGGCGATGCTTTTCCCGGGCAGTCGGATCGCCAGCAAGCGGGCTCCTACAGCACTCGACTACTTGAGCCGTTCGCTGAGAAAGGCGAAGTAGCGACTGCGGATCGCCTCGCTCTCGTTGGCCAGATGATGCTTGGCGCCTGGCAGATGCAGGACTTCCGGCTGGTCGAACTTGGCCTGCAGCACCTTCAGGTTGTGCTGCCAATCCACCGTCATATCGGCATCGCCCTGCACGATCAGCGGCCGTAGCGGGCTGCGTTTGGCGGCCTCGATGCGCGGAATCCACTTGGCCAGGGCGCCAACCCAGGCGGTTGGCAGGCTGCGCGGTTGCAGCGGATCGCGGTGCTGAACGAAGTCGAGAAAGTCCCCATCGCCCGAATTGGCCGAGAAGCGCCGCGGGATTTCCGCCTTGAACGGGCTGAGCAGGTGGTAGCTGAGCTTGGACAGGCCCCAGGCGCGCGGGCGCACCAGCGGCGCCAGGAGGATCACCGTACCGGGCTCCGGGCGGGGCGTGCCGGTCAGCAGGAAGTCGATCAGGATCGCGCCACCGGTGCTCTGCCCGCACAGGTGCCAGGGTTGTGGCAGGTCCAGGCTGCTGGCCTCGTCGAACAGGCCGAGTAAGGTGCGCTGGTAGGTGGCGAAGTCATCGATGCTGGCCCGTGGCCCGGCAGACAGGCCGTGGCCCGGCAAGTCGCAGGCGAGCACGGCGAGGTTCTCGCCCAGGGCCCAGTCGATCACATGGCGGTACAGGCCCATGTGGTCGTAATAACCGTGCAGCAGGATCAGCGTGGCCTTGGGCTCGGCCGGCTGCCACAGCTGGCTGGCGATGCGCACGCCGTCCTGTTCGAAGCAGCCCAGGCGGCTGCGCAACCCCGGATGCCGGGCGGCCAGGTCGAGGCCGTAATAGCGCTGGTAGGCCAGTTGCTCGGCGCTGGGCGGCAGGTTGTCTGCGGCCAGTGGTCGCAGCGCGGCGCGCAGGCTGTCGGGCTGGAAGGGCTCTGGCATCAGGCTTGGCATGGCAGTCATCGGGCGGGCTCGCAAGGGCGACAATGTTGCCGATATTCAGCTGCGCGGGCTGGCATGGCAAGCTATGCACCCGCAACCCGACTGCCTGCCATGCCTGCTTCGCGCCGCAAGACCCTGCTCGCCTGCCTGCTCGCCATCCTCTGGCTGGGCGCAATGCTGGCCGCCTTCTGGTGGTTCGAGGTGCGCTATATCCGCCCGTTCGCCGACCAGACCACGCTGTTCAGTGGTACCGAGCTGCGCTTGCCGGCGGAGCTGGCCGGGCCGGGGCCGATCCGCGTGGTGCATTTCTGGGACCCGGCCTGCCCGTGCAATGTCGGCAACCAGCAGCACCTCGGCGAACTGCTGAACACCTTTGCACCACGCGGCGTCGAGTTCTATGCGGTGCAGAAGGCCGGCAGCCACGGCCGCTTGCCGGACAACCTGCAGGCACTCAAGCCGCTGGCCAGCCTGCCCGGCAGCGACGGTTTGCCGGCCAGTCCGGCGGTGGCGATCTGGGACCAACAGGGCCGCCTGGCCTACTTCGGTCCCTACAGCGAAGGCGCCCTGTGCACCTCCAGCAACAGCTTCATCGAGCCGATCCTCGAAGCCCTGGCCGCCGGCCGAGCGGTGCGCGCGGACAGCAACCTGGCGGTCGGCTGCTTCTGCCCGTGGAGCGGCGACTGACCCTTGCGGGATCTAGACTGAGGTGAGTCTGCGCTAATCAAATCCTGTACAGGATTTTGCTTGTGTATAAGATATGGCTCACTCACGGCTCAGGACGAGCGCTGCCGGATGTTTCCCATGAGCAGTCACGCATTCAGTCTCGACGCGCATTACCGCAAAGCCGACCGCATCATGCTCGGCGTCCTCTGGTTGATGTTTCTCTACTCCCTGGGGCTGGCCGCCTGGCATGGCACCTGGGGCCAGGCGCTGCTGGTCGGCGGCGTCACGGTCCTGGCGCTGAGCGCGTTGAATGCCCTGGTGCCGGGGCGGCGGCTGATGCGTTGCTGCATGGCCGCGGCCTTCATGGTCATGTCGGCGCTGCATATCAATCAAAGTGGCGGGGTGCTGGAAATGCACTTCGGCATCTTCGTGCTGCTGGCCTTCCTGGTCTATTACCGCGACTGGTTGCCGATCGTGGTGGCGGCGGCGGTGATCGCCGTGCACCACCTGGCCTTCTTCGCCCTGCAGCAACAGGGCGTGGGTGTGCACGTGGTGCCACACGGCAGCTGGCCGATCATCTTCCTGCACGCCTTCTACGTGGTGCTAGAGAGCGCCATCCTCATCTACCTGGCGCGCCAGGCCTATGCCGAGGCGCGTGAGGGCGAGGCGCTGATGCAGGTGATTACTGCTCTGACAGCCGAGGAGGCGCGCATTGACCTGCGCCTGCGGAGCCAGGACAGCGGCGCGGTGACGCAGCGTTTCAACCGCTTTCTGGCCCAGCTGGAGGAGATGGTCGGCGAGGTGGTGGGTGATACCCAGGGCCTGGCCGCGACCGGCGAGAGCCTGGCACGGGCCACCCGCCAGCTGCGCGAGGGCTCCGGCAAGCAGCTCGGCGAGATTTCCTACATGGCGGGTGCGATGCAGGAAATGAGTGTGGCCATCGACGAGGTAGCCGGTCATGCCCAGCAGGCCGCCCATGCCACCCAGGCAGCTACCGAGAAGGCGGCCGAGGGGCGCGCGGCGGTGGCCCAGAGCGCTGCCGAGATCAACCGCCTGGCCGAACGCATCGACGGCACCGACCGCGAAGTGCAGTCGCTGGCCGAGCAGGCGCAGCAGATCGGCCGGGTGCTGGAGGTGATCCGTGCGATTGCCGAGCAGACCAACCTGCTGGCTCTCAACGCTGCCATCGAGGCGGCTCGCGCTGGTGATCAGGGCCGGGGCTTTGCCGTGGTCGCCGACGAGGTGCGCAACCTCGCGCAGAAGACCGCCGCCTCCACGGCGGAAATTCAGGACATCATCGCCCGCCTGCAACACAGCAGTCGCCAGGCCGCCAGCGCCATGCAGGACAGCCAGCAGGGCGTGGTGCGCTGCGTCGAGGACAGCCGCCGGGCCGGCGAGCTGCTGCTGGCGATCGTCGGGGAGATCGAGGCGGTGAGCCAGATGAGCGGGCTGATTGCCGCGGCAACCAACGAGCAGGCGAGCAGCAGTGCGGAGGTCAGCGAGCACCTGAGCGGCGTGCAGCAGGTGGCGGAGCAGAATGCCGAGGATGCCGGCGTGCTGGATGGCGACAGCCTGCGCCTGCGCGAACTGGCCGGGCGCTTGGGCCGGCTCAGCGCGCGCTTCGCCGTCAGCGGTTAGCCAGCAGCCGGACGGCGACTTCTCCAGTGGCCTGGCCATCCGTGCCGTAGCTGCGTTCGATCAGTTCCACTTGGCCGTCGGCGCCCAGCAGCAGCGCACTGCTGGCGCAGGTGCCGTAGCCGGGGCCGACGATGAAGATGCTCGACAGCAGCAGCTCCCAATCCAGGCCAATGCCGGTGTCTGGCAGCAGCACGCGGGGCGGCTGGCTGCGGTCGCGCAGCAGTTCCAGCAGGTTGTCTGGTTGCGGGTCATCGAGGGTGCCGGCCAGTGCGGCGGTGGCGCGCAGCAGCTTGGGCCAGGGCGTGTCCAGGTCGGCATTCGACAGGCCGTAGAGGCCGGCCTCCAGCTGGCGCGGCTGGCTGCTATCGGAGTTGAAGCAGTACAGCGTCTCGCGGTCGCCGAGCAGCAGGTTGAAGCCGCTGTACTGCTCCAGTCGCTCACAGACCTGGCCCAGGTAATCCTCCGCGCTCAGCTCACCGCGCAGAAAATCCACCACCAGCTCGCCACGCGAGCGCGGGCCTTGGGCCTGGCGTGGGTCGCGGATATTGGTCAGGGCGGCGAAGCGCCCGGCGGCATTCACTCCGAGCCAGGTGCCACCGGCCTGCAGGTCGCGCCCGGCGTACAGTCCGGGTGCGTCGGGCCATTCGGCCAGGGCCTGGCTGGGGCGGTGGTAGAACTCGTCACGGTTGGCGGCCAGCACCAGTGGCTGCGGATGGCCGGGGCGCCAGGCGAAGACGATCAGACACATGGAGACACATCCTGTGTAGGGTCCGTCGAGCCTACTGCATCCGTCGCCGCAAGTGGAGGCCGGGGGCGCCATCCGTTACCATGCCGGCTTCGTTTGCGGGGGTGTGGATGGAATTTCTGCTCTATCTGGTGCTGGGCGCGGCGGCCGGCGTGCTGGCCGGGCTGTTCGGCGTAGGTGGCGGCATCATCATCGTGCCGGTGCTGGTATTCAGCTTCACCGCCCAGGGTTTTGACCAGTCGATCCTCACCCACCTGGCGGTCGGTACGTCGCTGGCCACCATCATCTTCACCTCGATCAACTCAGTGCTGGAACACCAGCGCAAGGGTGCGGTGCGCTGGCCAATCTTCGCCTGGATGGCCGTCGGCATTCTCCTCGGCGCCGGATTGGGTGCGCTCACCGCCGCGTCGATCCAGGGCCCGCTGCTGCAGAAGATCATCGGCGTGTTCGCCATCGTCATCGCCGTGCAGATGGGCCTGGGTTTGAAACCCAAGGCCAGTCGCGGTGTCCCAGGCAAGCCCGGGCTGACCCTGGCCGGCGTGGTGATCGGTTGGGCCTCGGCGATCTTCGGTATTGGCGGCGGTTCGCTGACCGTGCCGTTCCTCACCTGGCGCAGCGTGCCGATGCAGCAAGCGGTGGCTACATCCTCGGCCTGCGGCCTGCCGATTGCGGCGGCCAGCGCCCTGAGTTTCATGCTGCTCGGCTGGCACGAGGCGCATCTGCCGCCGTGGAGCCTGGGCTTCGTGTACCTGCCGGCGATGGTCGGTATTGCCATCACCAGTATGTTTTTTGCCCGCTTCGGCGCGCGCCTCGCGCACCGTCTGCCGGCCCATGTGTTGAAACGTCTGTTCGCCCTGCTGCTGCTTTGCGTGGGCGTGAGCTTCCTCATCTAAGGAGTCGTGATGCTGGCTTATCCCCAGATCAACCCGGTAGCCCTCGACCTGGGCTTTCTGCAGATCCACTGGTACGGCCTGATGTACCTGGTCGGCATTGGTGGCGCCTGGCTGCTGGCGACCCGCCGGCTGAAGGCCTTCGACCCGACCTGGAGCCAGGAGAAACTCTCCGACCTGGTGTTTTGGGTGGCCATGGGCGTGATCCTCGGTGGCCGCCTCGGCTACGTGCTGTTCTACGACCTGCACAGCTACATCGCCGAGCCGCTGCGCGTGCTGCAGATATGGAAGGGCGGCATGTCGTTCCACGGCGGGCTGATCGGCGTGATCCTCGCCACCCTGTGGTTTGGCAAGCGCAACAACAAGAGCTTCTTCGAGCTGATGGACTTCATCGCGCCGCTGGTGCCGATCGGCCTGGGCGCCGGGCGCATCGGCAACTTCATCAACTCGGAGCTGTGGGGCAAGGTCACGGACGTGCCCTGGGCGATGGTCTTCCCCAACGGCGGGCCGCTGCCGCGTCACCCGTCGCAGCTGTACCAGTTCGCCCTCGAAGGCGTGGCACTGTTCGTCATCCTCTGGGCGTTCTCGCGCAAGCCGCGCCCGACCATGGCGGTGTCCGGCCTGTTCGCGATTTGCTATGGCATCTTCCGCTTTATCGTCGAGTTCGTCCGCGTGCCGGATGCGCAACTTGGCTACCTGGCCTTCGGCTGGCTGACCATGGGCCAGCTGCTCTGCGTGCCGATGATTCTCGGCGGCCTGGGGCTTATGATCTGGGCTTACCGCCGTGAAACTGCCCAAGGAGCCGCGCAATGAAACAGTACCTCGACCTGATGCGCCTGGTCCGCGAGACCGGCACCTTCAAGAGCGACCGCACCGGCACCGGCACCTACAGCGTCTTCGCCCACCAGATGCGCTTCGACCTGGCCGACGGCTTCCCGCTGGTGACCACCAAGAAGTGCCACCTGAAGTCGATCATCCACGAGCTGCTGTGGTTCCTCCAGGGCGACACCAACATCAAGTACCTGAAGGAAAACGGCGTACGCATCTGGGACGAATGGGCCGACGAGAACGGCGACCTCGGCCCGGTGTACGGCTACCAGTGGCGCAGCTGGCCGGCGCCGAACGGTGAGTCGATCGACCAGATCAGCAAGCTGGTCGAGATGATCAAGAAGAACCCGGATTCGCGTCGCCTGATCGTCTCCGCCTGGAACCCGGCGCTGGTCGAGCAGATGGCCCTGCCGCCGTGCCACGCGTTGTTCCAGTTCTACGTCGCCGACGGCAAGCTGAGCTGCCAGCTGTACCAGCGCTCGGCCGATATCTTCCTCGGCGTGCCGTTCAACATCGCCAGCTATGCCCTGCTGACCCTGATGGTGGCCCAGGTCTGCGGCCTGCAACCGGGCGAGTTCATCTGGACCGGCGGCGACTGCCACCTGTACGCCAACCACCTGGAACAGACCGACCTGCAACTGACCCGTGAGCCGCTGCCGCTGCCGGTGATGAAGCTCAACCCGGAGGTCAAGGACCTGCTCGGCTTCAAATTCGAAGACTTCGAACTGGTCGGCTACCAGGCCCATCCGCATATCAGCGCGCCGGTGGCGGTCTGATTCGGTGCTCTCCGCCGAGCTGAAATCCTTCCACATGGTCGCCCGCCTGGGCAGCATCACCCAGGCGGCGAAGAAGCTTGGCCTCAGCCAGCCCACGGTCACCACACAGATTCGCAGCCTCGAAGGCCAGTACGGTGTCGAGCTGTTCTACCGCGGCGGCCGTCGTCTGACGCTCAGCGACGAGGGCGCGCGGCTGTTGCCCATGGTGCAGAAGCTGCTGCAGCAGGAAGCCGACATCGAGTTCTTCCTGCGCAACAGCGGCCAGGTGCAGGGCGCGTTGCGCATCGGGGCCACCGCGCCCTATTACGTGCTCGACCTGGTCAGGGGCTTCCGGGCGCAGTTCCCGCAGTGCGAGGTGACCCTGGAGATCGGCAACTCGCAGCAGGTGATCGAGGCGCTGGAGGAATACCGCGTCGACCTCGCCGCCTCCTCGCAACTGGTCGAGGATGCGCGCCTGACTCGGCTGGTCTTGGGCCACGATCCGCTGGTGCTGGCGGTGCATCGCGAGCATCCGCTGGCCGCCCATGACCGCGTGCCGTTGAGCGCCCTCGCTGGGCACTGCCTGCTGATGCGCGAGAGCGGCTCGACCACCCGTGTGCTCAGTGAAACCCTGCTGCGCGAGGCTGGAGTCGCCCTCGGCCCGCTGCTGGAAATCGGCAGCCGCGAGTCGATCCGCGAGGCGGTGCTGCGCAATATCGGCATCAGCATCATCGCCCGCCACGAAGTACCGGATAACCCGCAGCTCAAGGTGGTCGAGCTGGAAGGCGCGCCGCTGATCGCCGAGTACCTCTACTGCCTCAAGGAGCGCCGCCAGGCGCGGTTGCCGGCAGCCTTCCTCGAGCTGGCGCGCAATCAGCTGTAGGAGCGCGAAGCGCTCTTTCCCCTCTCCCTCCGGGAGAGGGGCCAGGGGTGAGGGATGCTCCGAGCGACTCTGCATTTCCCCTCACCCCAGCCCTCACCCAAGGGGAGAGGGCGTCGCTACACAAATCCACCGATAGCACTATCGGCAGCTTTTGCCCAACTGCCACAAAGCCTTAGCACTCGCTGTTTAGCATGACCCTCGTCCGAGCTGATCGCTCAATGAGGTTCCGTCATGACTATGCCGCTTTCCGTGAACATGCAGGTACGCGATATCCACAAGGGTTTCGGCGCATTCAAGGCGCTGGACGGGGTGTCGCTGGATATCGCTGCCGGTGAGCTGGTGTGCCTGCTGGGCCCCTCCGGTTGCGGCAAGACCACGCTGCTGCGCTGCATCGCCGGGCTGGAGCGCCAGGATCGCGGGACCATCGTTATCGGTTCGCGGGATGTCTCCGAGCTGCCGCCGCAGGCGCGTGACTACGGCATCCTATTCCAGTCCTACGCGTTGTTCCCCAACCTGACGGTGGAGCAGAACATCGGCTACGGCCTGGCCGGCAACAACCGCGAGACCATCCGTGCGCGGGTCGCCGAGATGCTCGAACTGGTTGGCCTGGTGGGTAGCGAGAAGAAATACCCCGGCCAGCTCTCCGGCGGCCAGCAGCAGCGTGTGGCCCTGGCCCGCGCCCTGGCCCCGGCGCCCTCGCTGCTGTTGCTCGACGAGCCGATGTCGGCCCTCGATGCGCGTGTGCGCGAGCACCTGTGCGGCGAGCTGCGCCAGCTGCAGAAGCGCCTGGGCATCACCACCCTGATGGTCACCCACAACCAGGATGAGGCCATGCTGATGGCCGACCGCATCGCGGTGATCAACCACGGCCGCGTCGAGCAGTTCGCCAGCCCGCAGGAGATCTACCGCGCGCCGGCCACGCCGTTCGTGGCCGAGTTCGTCGGCCAGGGCAACTGGCTGCCGTTCGAGCGTGGCGAGCATGGCCATGTGCGCGTTGGCGAACTCAGCCTGCGCCTGCACGCCAGCGATACCCGCGAGCGCGGCCGGCTGTTCTGCCGCCCGGAAGCGGTGGTGATCAATCCGCCGGTGCATGAGGAAAACCTGTTCAGCGCGCAGATGCGCGAGATCACCTTTCTCGGCAATCGCTGCCGGCTGAGCTTCGAACTGGACGCGCTGCCGGGCCACAGTCTGCTCGCCGAGCTGGAGCCGCAGGCCATGCCGAAGCTGGCCGGGGCGGAGATCTGGGTGGCGCTGCCGCCGCGCAGCCTGCAGGTGTTCGCCTGATATGCAACGCGTACTAACCCTCAAGCCCGCACCGTTGCGCCGCGCCGCGCCCGCCGACCTGGCCGACCGCCTGTTCGTGCTCGGCGGCCAGTGGCTGCTGCTGGTGTTGCTGACCCTCGCGGTGCTGCTGCCGCTGCTGGCCATGCTCTGGCGTGGCTTCAGTGGCGAAGACGGGCAGGGCGGTGGCCTGCTGGCGGCGACCGAGCTGTTCGGCAGCGCCAATTTCCGCTGGCTAGTGGGCAATAGCCTGAGCGTGTCGCTGACCGTGGCCTGCATCGTGGTGCCGCTGGCCTATGCCTTCGCCTACGCCCTGCAGCGCACCTGCATACCTGGCAAACCGCTGTGGCGCAGTATTTCCCTGCTGCCGCTGCTGGCGCCGTCGATGCTGCCGGGCATCGCCCTGATCTACCTGTTCGGCAACCAGGGCGTGCTGCGCGGCCTGGTACCGGACAACATCTACGGTTTCTGGGGCATCGTCCTCGGCCAGGCCATCTACACCTTCCCCCATGCGCTGATGGTGCTGCTGTCTGCCCTGGCGCTGGCCGATGCGCGGCTGTTCGACGCCGCCTCAAGCATGGGTGCATCGCCCTGGCGGGCGTTTCGCAGCATCACCTGGCCGGGCAGCCGGCAGGGCGTGTTTGCCGCCTTCTGCTTGGTGTTCACCCTGTGCATCACCGATTTCGGCGTGCCGGTGGTGGTGGGCGGTGACTATCAGGTGCTGGCGCTGGAGGCTTACAAGGCGGTGGTCGGCCAGCAGCAGTTCGGTCGCGGCGCGTTGATCGGCATGGTCCTGCTGCTGCCGGCGCTGCTCAGCTTCGCGGTCGACCTGTGGCTGCGTCGCCGCCAGCGCGATGCCATAAGCGGCCGCGCTCAGGTTTATCACCCGCAGCCGTCACGGCGCCGCGACCTGGCATTTTTGCTGGTGACCTTGCTGATCTGCAGCACGCTGCTCGGCGTGTTTGGCATGGCGATCTACTCGTCGCTGGTGAAGTTCTGGCCCTACGACCTGTCGCTGTCGCTGCAGCACTACGCCTTCTCGGATTTGCCCGGCGGCTGGTTGGCCTATCGCAATAGCCTGCTATTGGCGGTGTGCAGTGCGCTGTTCGGCAGCCTGCTGATCTTCACCGGCGCCTACCTGATGGAGAAAACCCGGCAGAGCCCGCTGACCCAGGCCCTGCGCCTGCTCAGTTTCGTGCCGATGGCGGTGCCGGGTTTGGTGCTGGGCCTGGGCTACGTGTTCTTTTTCAACCTGCCGGGCAACCCGCTGAGCGGCCTGTACGGCAGCCTGACCCTGCTGGTGGTGTGCACCATCGCGCATTTTCTGACCACCGCGCAGATGACCGCCAGCACTGCGCTGCGCCAGCTCGACAGCGAATTCGAAGCCGCCGCGCTGTCGCTGAAAGTGCCGCTGTTGCGCCACTTCTGCCGCGTGACCTTGCCGATCTGCCTGCCGGCGCTGCTCGACATCATCCGCTACCTGTTCGTCTCGGCGATGACCACGGTGTCGGCGGCGATCTTCCTCTACAGCCCGGACAGCGTGCTCGCCGCCGTGGCCGTGCTGAACATGGACGACGCCGGCAACGTCGGCGGCGCCGCGGCCATGTCGACCCTGATCCTGCTTACTTCCGCTGGCGTGTCGCTGCTGCTCGCCGGCCTCTCGCGCGGCCTGCTGCGCCGCTCCCAGGCCTGGCGCACGCCAGCCCCTGGCCACTGATTTCTTCTGGAGACTGCCATGCGCTACCAAACCCCTAGCCACCTGCAAGCCGCGATCCTCGACTGGGCCGGCACCGTAGTCGACTTCGGCTCCTTCGCGCCGACCCGCATCTTTGTCGAGGCCTTCGCCAGCTTCGATGTCGAGATCAGCCTGGAAGAGGCCCGTGGCCCCATGGGCATGGGCAAGTGGGATCACATCCGCACCCTGTGCGACCAACCGGCCGTGGCCGCGCGCTTTCAGCGGCGCTTCGAGCGTTTGCCCAGTGATGCGGATGTCACTGCCATCTACGAGCGCTTCATGCCCCTGCAGATCGCCAAGGTCGGTGAGCATTCGGCACTGATTCCCGGCGCCCTCGACTGCATCGCTGAGCTGCGCCAGCGCGGGCTGAAGATCGGCACCTGCTCCGGCTACCCGAAACAGGTGATGGACAAGGTGGTCGAGCTGGCCGCTGCCAAGGGCTACCTGCCCGATCACGTGGTCGCCACCGACGAAGTGCCCAAGGGCCGCCCAAGTCCGGCGCAGGCGCTGGCCAACGTCATTGCCCTGGGCCTGGATGACGTCGCCGCCTGCGTGAAAGTCGACGACACCGAGCCCGGCATTCTCGAAGGGCGCAGCGCGGGCATGTGGACCGTGGCACTGCGCTTCTCCGGCAATTTCCTGGGGTTGAGCTGGGAGCAGTTCCAGGCGCTCGGCGCCGAGCAGCTGGACGCCGAACGCCAGCGTATCGATGCCCTGTTTGCGCCGAGCCGCCCGCATTACCTGATCGACACCATCGCCGATCTGCCCGCTGTGATCGATGCCATCAACGCACGTCTGGCCCGTGGCGATAGCCCGCAAGCCAGCTGAAGCCTTTTCCGTAGGAGTTCGCTCCTACAAAAACAGACAACCAACGCCAACGCTAACCATCAGGAGCTCCACCATGTTCAAACGCACCGCTCTGGCCGCCGGCCTGCTCGCTGCCTGCGCATTCCAGGCCCAGGCTGCCACCGAACTGACCGTGTACACCGCCCTCGAAGTGGAACAACTCAAGGCCTACAAGGAAGCCTTCGAGAAGCAGAACCCGGACATCGAGATCAAGTGGGTGCGCGACTCCACGGGCATCGTCACCGCCAAACTGCTGGCCGAGAAAGATCGCCCGCAGGCTGATGTGGTCTGGGGGCTGGCCGGTTCCAGCCTGGCCATCCTCAAGCAGCAGGGCATGCTGGAAAGCTACGCCCCGGCCAACCTCGACAAGATCGGCGCCAACTACCGCGACGCCGCCAACCCGCCAGCCTGGGTCGGCATGGACGTGTGGGCCGCGACCATCTGCTTCAACACCGTGGAAGCGGAGAAGCAGGGCCTGCCCAAGCCGACCAAATGGGAAGACCTGACCAGCCCGGTGTACAAGGACAAGATCGTCATGCCTAACCCGGCTTCGTCCGGCACCGGCTACCTCGACGTCAGCGCCTGGCTGCAAACCTTTGGCGAAGCGCAAGGCTGGGCCTATATGGACAAGCTGCACGCCAACATCGGCCAGTACACCCATTCCGGCTCCAAGCCGTGCAAGCTGGCTGCGGCCGGTGAGTTCCCGATCGGTATCTCCTTCGAGTACCCAGCCGTGCAGCTCAAGCGCAAAGGCGCACCGCTGGACATCGTGCTGCCCAAGGAAGGCCTGGGCTGGGAAATCGAAGCCACCGGTATCATCAAGGGCACCGAGCACCTGGACGCCGCCAAGAAGCTCGCCGACTTCTCCGCCAGCCGTGAAGCCATGGACCTGTACAAGGCCAACTTCGCCGTCCTGGCCCAGCCCGGCATCGCCGAACGCTTCCAGGAACTGCCGGCCGACTACGAGCAGCGCCTGATCAAGAACGACTTCAACTGGGCCTCGGAGAACCGCGACAAGATCCTCTCCGAGTGGCGCAAGCGCTATGACGGCAAGTCCGAGCCGCTGCCGCAGTAACCCCGCCTAGCAGCGTTCGTAGGGTGGATGGCCACCCCGTGGAAAACCGCGCAGCGTTTTCCACCGCGTGTCGGTGGATGTGCTGCGCGACATCCACCCTACGACGGCGTTATCTCTCAGCCAACTTTAGGACTCATCTATGTCTCAGCACGATTGCGACCTGCTGATCGTCGGCGCCGGTATTCTCGGCCTCGCCCACGCCTGGGCGGGCGCCAAACGCGGCCTCAAGGTCAAGGTATTCGAGCGCAGCCACACGCCGCTGGGCGCCTCCATCCGCAACTTCGGCCAGGCCCTGGTCGGCGGCCAGGCGCCGGGCGCGATGCTCAACCTGGCGCGCCAGGCGCGTGGCCTGTGGGCAGATTTGGGGCAGGCGGCGGGCATTAGCCTGCATCAGCAGGGCTCGCTGCTGTTCGCCCGCACCGAAGCCGAGGAAGCGCTGCTGCAAGCCTTCGTCGATGGCCGTGGCGAAGAGCTCGGCTACCGCACCGAACTGCTGCGTGGCGATGCTTTGAATGCGCTGTATGACGGCCGCTTCAGCCACCACCGCGCGGCCCTGCACGGCCTCGATGACCAGCAGCTGTACTCGCGTGAAGCGCTGCCGCAGATCGTCGACTACCTGGCCCGCGAACATGGCGTGGAGTTTCACTTCTCCACCCTGGTGCGCGATGTCGAATCCGGCAGCGCCCTGACCAGTGCCGGGCGTTTTACTGCGCGGCACATCGTGGTGTGCTCGGGCCACGACTACCAAACGCTGTTGGCCGATCAGATGGCCCGCCTGCAACCGCAGGTGTGCCGCCTGCAAATGCTCCGTGCCCGCCCGAGCCAGCCGCTGGCGCTGCAGCACGCGCTGCTCACCGGCCTCAGTTGTACCCACTACGGTGCTTTCTCCGACCTGCCGGAAGCCGAGGCCATTCGCGCGCAAGTCCGTCGCGAGCAGCCGGAGCTGGAAAGCCTCGGCATCCACCTGCTGATCAGCCCAACACCCTACGGCGACCTGATCATCGGCGACTCCCACGACTACGGCAGCGATGCCTCGCCGTTCAATGCCGAAAGCACCGACCGCATCATGCTCGACCTGGCCGAACACACCCTGGGCATGAAGGTCGAGGTGGTCGAACGCTGGCAAGGCGTGTACGGCTCCCGTGGGCCGGGGCCGTTCAGCGTGACCCGCGCCGCCGATGGGGTGACCGCTGTGCTGATGCATACCGGCCTGGGCATGAGCGTTGGCCTGGGCCTGGGCGAACGCACCATCGCCGCCTTGCTGGGTGAAGGTATATGGCCGAATGCATTGGCGGCATGACCGCCGAGCAGGCGGTGAGCGAGCTGTTCAGCCTGTGCCGCCAGCAGGCGGGAGCGAGCTACATCGGCGAGGACATCAGCCAGCTCGAGCACATGGTCCAGGCCGCTGAACTGGCCCAGGCCGACGGCGCCGACGATGAGCTGGTGCTGGCTGCCTTCTGCCACGACGTCGGCCACTTCTGCACGCCGCTGACTGCCGCCAACAGCATGGCCGGTCTGGGGCGTCAGGGCCACGAGCGAGTTGGTGCCCACTGGCTGCGGGAGCTGGGGTTTTCCGAACGCCTGGCCGGGCTGGTCGCGCGGCACGTACAGGCCAAGCGTTACCTGTGCTGGCGCGATGCCGCGTACCTGAGCGGGTTGAGCCTGGCCAGCCGGCAGACCCTGGACTGGCAGGGCGGGCCGATGACGGGCGAGGAAGCGGCGCTGTTCGAGGCCGACCCCCTGTTCGCCGATAGCCTGCGCCTGCGCCGCTGGGACGAGGCCGCCAAGGTGCCAGGCCGCCCGCTGGCCGACCTGGCGCCGTGGCAGGCGCTGGCCGTGCGTGTGCGGCTGAGTGCAGCGGTCTAAGCAGCCAGGCCGGCGGCCAGATGATCGATCAGCACCCGCAGCTTCGGCGGCAGGTGGCGGGTCGGGTGGTAGAGGATCCACGCGGTGCCTTGGTAGGAGCCGGTGTAGCGCCAGGCGGACAGCACCTGGTGCAGCTCGCCGCTGGCCAGCGCCGCCGCTGCGGTGAAGTGTGGCAGGCAGGCGATGCCCAGGTCGTTCAGCGCGCCATTCAGGCGCACCTCGCTGTGGTTGCTGGCGAAGCGGCCCTGCACGGCCACCACGCACTGTTCGCGGCCATTGCTGAAGTGCCAGCGGTGATCATCACTGCTCTCGTCCAGATACAGGCAGGCATGCCGCACCAGCTCCTGCGGGTGTTGCGGGGTGCCGTGGCGCTGCAGGTACGCGGGGCTGGCGCAGAGCAATTGCTGCACGCTGCACAGCGGCCGCCCGGCCAGGCCCGGTGGCGGCTGGTCGGTGATGCAGACGATCAGGTCGAACTGTTCGCCAATCAGGTCCGGGCTGCGGTCGCTGAGGTTGAGGCTGACATCCACTTCCGGATAGCGCTGTAGAAAGTCCGCCATCAGCGGCGCGATCAGGTGCTTGCCGAACGCCTTGGGCACGCTCAGGCGCACTTGCCCGCGCGGGTGGCTCATCAGTCGCTCGCCCACCGCCATGGCTGCCTGCGCCGCGCCGAGCATCTCGCGGCAGCGCTCGAACACCTCGCTGCCGGCCTCGCTCAGGCGCAGGCGGCGGGTGGTGCGCTCCAGCAGGCGCAGGCCGAGGGCCTGTTCCAACTGGGCGATCTGTCGGCTCACCGCCGAGGCTGTGCTGCCCTGCTGGCGCGCGGCGGCGGAGAAGCTGCCGCACTCCACCACGCGCACAAAGCTGGCCATCAGGGGCAACAGGTTGCTGGGGGTATTTGTGCTCATGGTGAACAAGTCTTGTGCGAAGTGACTGGATTATCCTTTCTGGTGCCGCAATGGACAATCTCGGCCTGACGTTATCGCCACCGAGACCATCGCCATGTCGACCCTGATCCGTCCCGCCCATACCCGCCTGCTGCAGTTCAGCGATGTGCTGTTGCTACTCGTGGCGCTGGTCTGGGGCACCAGTTACGGTGTGGCCAAGCTGGCGCTGGCGTTCTACCCGGTACTGGGTTTTCTCGCTGTGCGCTTCTGCCTGACCTTCCTCATCCTCCTGCCGCAACTGCGCGGCGAGGGGCGCAAGGCCTGGGCACCGGGCCTGCCGCTGGGTGCGGTGATGCTGGCGATCTTCCTCTGCGAGACCTACGGCGTGCTGCTCACCAGCGCCAGCAACGCAGCCTTCCTGATCAGCCTGTGCGTGGTGATCACCCCCTTCGTCGAATGGCTGCTGCTCGGCCGGCGCCCGGACTCGCGCCTGCTGCCGGCGGTCGGTCTGTCGCTGCTGGGTACCTGGCTGCTCAGTGGCGGCGTGGAGCTGCAGTTCAACCTGGGCGATGGCCTGATGCTGCTGGCCGCGCTGCTGCGGGCCCTGCTGGTGTGCCTGACGCGGCGCTGGACTGCCGATAGCGGAGTGCCGGCGCTGGCCCTGACGGCGGTGCAGACCGGGGTGATCGGTTTCGGCTGCCTGCTGCTCGGCACGCTGTTGCTACCGGGTGGCTTGCCGGCGCTGCCGCGCGAACCGGCGTTCTGGATCGGCAGCCTGTACCTGGTGCTGTTCGCCACCCTGTTCGCCTTCTTCGTGCAGAACTGGGCGCTGGGGCGTAGCAGCCCGACCCGCGTCAGCCTGCTGATGGGCAGCGAGCCACTGTTCGGCGCGCTGTTCGCGGTGCTCTGGCTGAGCGAGCAACTGAGCGTGCAGGCCTGGCTCGGTGGCCTGCTGATCGTCACGGCAACGCTGTGGACCAGCCTGGCGCGGCGCTAGCGAGCTTCGTAGGGCGGGTGCAACCCGCGGGTTTCACCCGCCCTACGGCTGCAGCAGGTCGGCCGCCAGGTGCGTGACCTGGGCCTGGCGTTCGGCCTGCTCCAGGCGTGCGCCGGGACTCAGGGATGACCACTCGGGGTGCGCACGCGCCTTGCGCAGCGCTTCGGGCAACTTGGCGTCGCGCCAGCCCTTGTCCTGTGGCGTGTCGAGCTGGATCGCCGTGGTCGCGGCATGGCCACGCGCGTTGAGGGCGGCGAGCAACTGACGCTGGCGCAGGGCGAGCAGGCGCAGCACGTTGTCGTCGACGGTCAGCTCGCGCTGGCCCTTGAGCTTGCTAAGCAGGCGGCCGCCATAGTTGCGCGCAGTCTGCAGGCCGCCACCTGCCAGGGCGCCGAGCAGCGCGGCGGCGCCCAGGGTGATGCCGCCGACCAGCAGGTCGACACCGGCACCGGCCGCTGCGCCCGCGGCGATCCCGCCACCGACGCTGACGCCCAGCTGCTTGAGGGTTTCCGGGTTGAACAGGTCATCGCCCCAGCGCCCGTCGAGCAGTGGCAGCTCGCCGGCGTGGGCATCGTCCTGGCGGAAGGCGTACAGGCGCAGCAGGGCTTCCACGCAGCGCTGTTCGCGTTGGCGAATGGCCTGGTGCAGGGCGCGGATTTCGCCGTGTTCGAGGCTGGCCTGGGTCGCCACGCTGCGCCGGCAGGCGGCGCAATCGATCAGCAGCTCGGCGATCAGCCGGGCGCCGGCGGCCTGGCGCGTGGCGGTTTGTGTTTCGTGGTCGAGAATCAGCCGCTGCAGTTGTGGGCGCGCGTTTTCCAGCAGCAGGGCCAGGCTTTCGTACAGGCGCCGCTCGCCATCCAGCGGCGGCGCCACGGTATCGAAGCGTACCAGCGCATGCAGGCCCAGGCGGGCAAGGGCCTCGCGCCACTCGCTTTCGCGCTGGTGCGGCTGGCCGCTGAAATTGAGCACCGGCAGCAGCGGCTTGCCGGCGCCGGCGAGCACCGTCAGCTCGTCGCGGTATTTGGCCAGCACCGGCTCACGGGCATCGATCACGTACAGGCCGGCATCCGAGGCCAGCAGTTGGCGCAGCACCTTGGCCTCCTGCTCGAAGCGCTGGCGTGCCTCGGCGGTATCGAGAAAGCGTGCCAGGCGGGCCGGCCCGTCGAGGCGTTCGCCCGGCCGGTCCAGGCGTTCGAGGTAGTCGAGCAGGGCGATGGCGTCTTCCAGTCCAGGGGTGTCGTACAGCTCCAGCAGCGCTTTGCCGTCCACCGACAGGCGCGCGCCTTCGACATGGCGAGTGGTGCTGGGCCGATGCGAGACCTCGCCGAAGCCGGTGTCGCGGGTCAGGGTGCGCAGTAGCGAGGTCTTGCCGACATTGGTGTGGCCAACCACGGCCAGCTTCAGCGGTTTAGTCATGTCCGCTCTCCAGCCAGGCCAGCGGCGCGCTGTCGGCGAATGCCAGCTCTAGGCGTTGCAGGGCGGTGTGCCAGTCGCTCAGGCGCTGGCTGTCCAGTGCTTCACCCGTGGGTGGCGGCAGCAGCCAGATGCGCGTGGCGCTGGCCGTGCGCGCCAGCTCGCCGAGCAGGGCCAGGGTGCCGCGATCCGGCGAGCGGCGCGGGTCGACGGCGATGGCCAGGCGTGCCGGCGGAAAGCGGCCGAGCTGGTCGAGCAGTTGCTGGCGCTGCTCGCGGCTATCCAGCACGCCGGCATTGGCGATGGCTTTGCCCAGCGCCGGTGGCCAGGGGCGTTGCGGGTCCAGTTCGATGGCCACCAGCACGGCGCCACTGCTGGCCAGGTCGGTGCTGCCGCCTTGTGCTTCGACCAGGCTGGCCGGTGCTGCGTCGAGCACGCCGAGGCGCTCGCTGGGTGGTTGCAGGCGCTCGGCGAGCAGGTGGTAGCCGGGCAGTGTGAGGTCCAGGCGCAAGCGGGCCTGGCCGTGCTGCCAGCGCCACAGGCAGAGCAGCCAGAGCAGCGCGCGCGGCAGCAGGCCGAACACCAGCAGCACGCCCAGCAGCCAGCCGGCCCAGGCATGCCGGGCGCTCTCGACGGCCAGGGCGCTGTCGCCGCTGGCGCGGATGGTCTCGGCATCGGGCAGCGGAAAGCCGAGCAGGCTGGGCAGGGCGCCGAGCAGGTGGGTGATGGCGATAAAGGTGTCGCTGCCGAGCAGGGTGGTTTCCCAGACGAAGCCGTAGCGCCGGGTGCTCAGCAGGAGCAGCAGCATCAAACCGGCGCTGAGCAGGATCAGCAGCCATAAACCGTGTACCAGCAGGCCGAGCAGCCAGCGATTGAGGCGCCGACGCTGCAGCAGCAACACCAGCGCGGGGCCGAGCTGGGCGGCACTGGCATCGCGCGCCAGTTTTTCGCTGAGCCACAGCCACAGGCGGCCAAGGGCGGTGTTGTAATCGCCCGCCAGCAGCAGGCCGAGCAGCCAGCCGCCGAGCATCAGCAGGTGCAGGCCGAGCAAACTGCCCAGGGCCCAGAACACATTGACCGGTCGGCTGCCGTCGCCCAGCGCCGTGATGGCCAGGCCTGCGCCGCTGAACAGCGCCAGCAACAGCAGCAGGCCGAGGGCCAGGCGCGCGCCCTGCAGCCAGTGCTGCTGTGCTTGCTGCTGGCCGTCACGGGCCGCCAGCAGCAGGGCGCGGGCTTCGATACGGCCGGCCAGGTCGCCGCCCTGCTGACGGGCCAGGCGGTTGGCTTCGCCATCCTCCAGCGGGCCGGCATGGTCCTCGCGCAGGCGGATGGTCTCGCACAGCCAGAGACGCTGCAGGCGCTTGAGTGAGGGCATCGAGCTGTCTGTCACGCGGCATTCCGTTCGCGGGTCGAGCCTGAAGCATAACCGCTGCGCCCCGTGATGGGGCAATCCGGGGTTGTGGTCGGTGGCTCAGGCAAACTAGGCTGATGCAAGAAAAACGAGAAGAGCGCGCTGCATGAAGCTGCCCAACCTGAACTGGGTCAACCAGGACTCCCCCTACCTGCAGCAGTACCGTGAAGGTTTCCGTCTGCTCAGTTTTTCGGGCGAGATGGAGGACACCTTCAACCGCTATCACATTGCCGTGGTGCTGGTGCGCATGCGCTGGGCGCTGCTGGTGGCGCTGTTGCTGATGCTGCTGTTCGTCGTGCTGGATGCCCTCAGCCTGCCCGAGGCGGTGCGCAACCAGACCCTGGCCATTCGCCTCGGCCTGATGAGCCCGATGCTGCTGTTCTGCTGGCTGGCGACCTACAACCGGGCGCTGCGCCCACACCTGCAGCTGATCGGCGGGGCCACGTCGCTCGCCGAGGGCCTGGGGGTGGCGGGCATCATCTGGGTGGCACGCCAGCATGAGTTTCCGTTGCCCTACGAGGGCATCATCCTGATCACGGTGTTCTTCTATTTCCTCACCGGCCTGCGCTTCGTCACGGCGGCGCTGTGCGGCTGGCTGACCTTCTTCGCCTACCTGCTGGTGGAGGTGCTTAGCGGCCTGCCCGGCGAGGTGCTGCTGTACAACGCGGTGTTTCTCGGCAGTGCCAACCTGATCGGCTGCTTCGGCTGCTACTTCCTCGAGTACGCCACGCGACAGAATTTCCTCGCCCAGGGGCTGCTGCAGGACCTGGCGGAAAAGGACTTCCTCACCGGCCTGCTCAACCGCCGCGCCTTCAGCGAGCGTGCCGAGCGCAGCTGGCGCCAGGCCCAGCGCGAGGAACAGCCCATCGCCCTGGTGATGATGGATGTCGACTACTTCAAGCGTTACAACGACCACTATGGCCATGCCGCCGGCGACGCCGCGTTGCGCGCCGTGGCCGAGGTGATCGGCCGCTATGCGCGGCGCCCGCTGGACAGCACCGCGCGCTATGGCGGCGAAGAGTTCGTCGGCCTCTGGTATGGCCTGGCCGAGGCCGACATCCTGCCGATCCTCGAAACGCTGCGCTGCGAGATCGAAGCCCTGGGCCTGGTCCATACGCAGTCCGACGTGGCGCCGGTGGTGACCCTGAGCATCGGCCTGGCGTGGCTGGTGCCGCAGACGCACCAGAGCCTGGAAGATGGCCTGCGCCTGGCCGACGTGGCGCTGTACCTGGCCAAGGAGCAGGGGCGCAATCGCGTGGTGAGCAAGCGCGGGGCCAACCGGCAGCCGTGAGTGTCACCCTTCATTGATCCACGTCGAGCCGGTATCCTCGCGCCCATGAATACGACCTTACCCCTCTGCCTGATCGCCGCCCTCGCCGAAAATCGCGTGATCGGCCGCGACAACCAACTGCCCTGGCACCTGCCGGCGGACCTCAAGCACTTCAAGGCGCTGACGCTCGGCAAGCCGATCATCATGGGCCGCAAGACCTGGGATTCGCTGGGCCGCCCGCTGCCGGGCCGGCTCAACCTGGTGGTCAGCCGCCAGGCCGGCCTGGTGCTGGAGGGCGCGGAAGTCTTCCCTTCGCTGGACGCCGCCATCGCCCGTGCCGATCAGTGGGCGCGCGAGCAGGGTGTCGACGAGCTGATGCTGATTGGCGGTGCGCAGCTGTACGAGCAGGGCCTGGCGCAGGCCGAGCGTCTGTACCTGACCCGCGTGGCGCTGCAGCCGCAAGGCGATGCCTGGTTCCCGTCGTTCGACGAGGCGCTGTGGCAGTGCACGGCACGTGAACCGCAGCCCGCCGTGGAGTCGGCTCCGGCCCATTGCTTCGAGACCTGGCTGCGTCGCTAGTCGGTTTCAGCCCCTTCCAGTTTCCTGCTGCGCCGCCGTCAAACCCGGCGGCGCCCTATGCTATTGCCTGCCAGATGGGCGCAGAGGTTATCGAGCATGAGTGAACACATTCCCGACGCCGCAGAAGTGGAAACGGTCGCCGAGATATTCGTCCGCCATCCGCTCTGGGAGGACGCCCTGGCGTTGCTGTTCGGCACCGCCATGGTCGCCCTGGGCATCGCCTTTTACAGTCATGCCGGGTTGCTCACCGGCGGCACGGTGGGCCTGGCCTTTCTCACCAAGTACCTCACCGGCTGGCCGTTCGGCCTGGTGTTCTTCCTGCTCAACCTGCCGTTCTACGCGCTGGCGATCTGGCGCATGGGCTGGCCGTTCACCCTGCGTACCGCCTGCGCCGTCGGCCTGGTGTCGTTGCTCGCCGAGCTGACCCCGCGCTGGGTGGTGTTCGCCGAGCTGAACGCCTTCTACGCCGCCATCTTCGGCGGTTTCGCCATGGGCCTGGGGCTGCTCATGCTGTTCCGCCACCGTGCCAGCCTGGGTGGGGTGAACATCCTCGCGCTGTACCTGCAGGAGCGCTTCGGCGTGCGCGCCGGTGCGGTGCAGATGGGCGTGGATGCGAGCATCGTGCTGGCCTCGATCTTCGTCGTGGCACCGGACAAGGTCGCCCTGTCGGTCCTCGGTGCAGTGGCGCTGAACATGGTGCTGGCGGTCAACCACCGCGCCGGGCGCTACATGGGCGTGAGCTGATCAGGCCAGCTCGATCAGCTCGCCGCGCATGACTCCCGCGTCGAGATGCAGCAGGCCGACGCTGATCGGCAGCTTGAAGCGCCGTGGCCCGGCACTGCCGGGGTTGATGAACAGCACGCCGTGGCGGACCTGCTGCAGCGGCTTGTGCGAGTGCCCGGTGACCACCACGTCGATACCGGCAGGCAGTTGCTCGGGCACATCGGCCAGCTCGTGGGTGACATAGATACCCACGCCGCCCACGCGCAGTACGGCGCTGGTGGGAATAGTGCTGGCCCAGGCATCGTCCTGGTCATTATTACCACGCACCACGGTGAGCGGCGCCAGTTCACGCAAGGCATCGAGAATCTCCGGCTTGCCGATATCGCCGGCATGGATCACCTGTGTGCTGTCATGCAACGCCGCCAGCGCCTCGGGGCGCAGCAGGCCGTGGGTGTCGGAGATCAGGCCGATCTTCATAGCTGTTCCTGCGTGCTCTTGTAGGAGCCAGCTTGCTGGCGATCGCTTTGTACCGGGCACGGATCGCCAGCAAGGACTAGGCGTCCCCCTGGCTCCTACAGGGTGTAGCAAAGAAAAAGCCCGGCAGTTGCCGGGCTTTTTCGGGGTGCTGGCTGCCGCTTACGGCATCAGTTTGTCCAGCATCGCCTTGTCGCGCACTGCGCCCTTGTCGGCGCTGGTGGCGAGCAGGGCGTAGGCTTTCAACGCCGTGGTCACTTTGCGTGGACGGCTTTCCACCGGCTTCCAGCCCTTCTTGTCCTGCTCGTGGCGGCGATGGGCGATTTCCTCGTCGTTGACCAGCAGGTTGATGCTGCGGTTGGGGATGTCGATCAGCACTTTGTCGCCATCGCGCACCAGGCCAATGGCGCCGCCCGCTGCCGCTTCCGGCGAGGCGTGGCCGATGGACAGGCCCGAAGTGCCGCCAGAGAAGCGGCCGTCGGTGAGCAGGGCGCAGGCTTTGCCCAGGCCTTTGGATTTCAGGTACGAGGTCGGGTAGAGCATTTCCTGCATGCCCGGGCCGCCTTTCGGGCCTTCGTAGCGAATGATGACGATGTCGCCTTCTTTCACTTCGTCGGCGAGGATGCCGCGCACGGCGCTGTCCTGGCTTTCGAAGATCTTGGCGTTACCTTCGAACACATGGATGGACTCATCGACGCCGGCGGTTTTCACCACGCAGCCGTCCAGGGCGATGTTGCCGTACAGCACGGCCAGGCCGCCTTCTTTGGAGTAGGCGTGCTCGAAACTGCGGATGCAGCCGTTCTCACGGTCGTCATCGAGGGTTTCCCAGCGGGTCGACTGGCTGAACGCGGTCTGGGTCGGGATGCCCGCCGGGCCGGCCTTGAAGAAGTGGTGCACGGCCTCATCGTCGGTCTGGGTGATGTCCCACTTGGCGATCGCCTCGGCCATGGACTTGCTGTGCACGGTCGGCAGGTCGGTGTGCAGCAGGCCGCCACGGGCCAGCGAACCGAGGATGCTGAAGATGCCGCCAGCGCGGTGCACATCTTCCATGTGGTACTTCTGGATGTTCGGCGCCACTTTGCACAGCTGCGGCACCAGACGGGAAAGGCGGTCGATATCGCGCAGGTCGAAATCGATCTCGGCTTCCTGGGCGGCGGCCAGCAGGTGGAGGATGGTGTTGGTCGAACCGCCCATGGCGATGTCCAGCATCATGGCGTTCTCGAACGCCTTGAAGTTGGCGATGTTACGCGGCAGCACCGAGCTGTCGTTCTCGCCGTAGTAGCGCTTGCACAGCTCGACGATGGTGCGCCCGGCCTGCAGGAACAGCTGCTCGCGGTCGCTGTGGGTGGCCAGGGTCGAACCGTTGCCCGGCAGGGCCAGGCCCAGGGCTTCGGTCAGGCAGTTCATCGAGTTGGCGGTGAACATGCCGGAGCACGAGCCGCAGGTTGGGCAGGCGCTGCGCTCGTACTCGGCAACCTTCTCGTCGGAGGCGCTGGAGTCGGCGGCGATCACCATGGCGTCGACCAGGTCCAGGCCGTGGCTGGCCAGCTTGGTCTTGCCGGCTTCCATCGGGCCGCCGGAAACGAAGATCACCGGGATGTTCAGGCGCAGGGCGGCCATCAGCATGCCGGGGGTGATCTTGTCGCAGTTGGAGATACAGACGATGGCGTCGGCGCAGTGGGCGTTGACCATGTATTCCACGGAGTCGGCGATGATCTCGCGGCTCGGCAGCGAATAGAGCATGCCGTCGTGGCCCATGGCGATGCCGTCGTCCACGGCGATGGTGTTGAACTCTTTAGCCACGCCGCCGGCTTTTTCGATTTCGCGGGCGACCAGTTGGCCGAGGTCCTTCAGGTGCACGTGGCCGGGCACGAACTGGGTGAAGGAGTTGGCGATGGCGATGATCGGCTTTTTGAAGTCTTCGTCCTTCATCCCGGTGGCGCGCCACAGGGCGCGGGCGCCGGCCATGTTGCGACCGTGGGTGGAAGTCTTCGAGCGATAGTCAGGCATGACGGTTCCTGCGGCTTGATCAGGTAGCGGTTATGTAAGTTGTCGTGAGTGTTTTCGTGCCGGCGGCATACGGAGATCACCGTGCGTTCGGCCGGACCGACGCGGCGCAGGGTGTGCGCGGCTGCAGTCAGGGCTCACTGGCCCGCCTGAGGATGGTGGCGAGGAATGGCCCGATTCTACGCCGCTCGGCGCGGTATGGGGAAGGCTCGCGGCCAGGTGGTATGCCGGCTTTCAGTCCCCGGGTCGTGCTTTGGTGGGGCTACCGCCGGTCGGCTTTGACCCTTCGGGCGATTGCTGGTGTGACCGGGTGGTCACGTAGCTTCTGCGGCGTGCTCCGCCTCTTGCGAGCGCAGCAATCGTCAGCGTGAGCAGTGCAGCCTAGTCCGGTGTGGTGTGTCGGGAGGGCCGTGACGACTGGAATGTCATGACAACAATAATGAGGAATCCTTCCGATGTTCGATTTCAAACTCGCTGGCCTGGCGGCCGCCCTTACCTTTGTGTCCGTTTCGGCCATGGCCGCTCTGCCTGATACGCCTGGCACGGCGTTCCCGGCTGTTTCCAGTTTCGACAACACCGGCCCGTACGCCACCACCAACCAGAGCGAGGGCCCCAGCTGCCGCATCTACCGGCCCAGTAACCTCGGCCAGAATGGCGTGCGCCACCCGATCATCCTGTGGGGCAACGGCACGGGCGCCACGCCGGATACCTATGCGGCATTGCTGACGCATTGGGCCAGCCACGGTTTTGTGGTGGCGGCCGCAGAAACCTCCGATGCCGGTACTGGCCAGGAAATGCTCGCCTGCCTGAGCTACTTGGTGCAGGAAAACGGCCGCGCCTACAGCACCTATGTCGGTAAGCTGAATGCCGGCCGCGTCGGCACCTCGGGGCATTCCCAGGGCGGTGGCGGTTCGATCATGGCCGGCCAGGACGACCGTGTGCGCACCACGGCGCCGATCCAGCCCTACACCCTCGGGCTCGGCCACAACACCAGTTCGCAGAGCAAGCAGAAGGGGCCGATGTTCCTGATGTCCGGCGGCGGCGACACCATCGCGTTCCCTTACCTCAACGCCCAGCCGGTCTATACCCGGGCCAACGTGCCGGTGTTCTGGGGCGAGCGCCGCACCGTCTCGCACTTCGAGCCGGTGGGTAATGGTGGGGCGTATCGCGGGCCGGCCACTGCCTGGTTCCGCTACCAGCTGATGAACGACCAGACGGCCAAGAACACCTTCACTGGCACGTTGTGCAGCCTGTGCGTCAGCACGCTGTGGACGGTAAAGCGCAAGGGCTTCTGATGGCGAGGTAGACGAGCCCCGTTCGCTGGCGCGGACGGGGCTTTTTCTTGCTCAGCTGTTGGGCAGCAAGCGTACGGTCAGGCTCTTGATGTAGCGGGTTTCGGCGATGGCCGGGTGCACCGGATGATCCGGGCCCTGGGCGCCGCGTTCGAGCAGCTGGATGTTGCGGTCCAGGTGGCGGGCACTGGTGAGCAGGATGTTCTGCAGGTTGTCCTCTTCCAGGTGCATGGAGCACGAGGCGCTGACCAGGATGCCGTCCTTGTTGAGCAGGCGCATGGCGGTCTCGTTGAGGCGACGGTAGGCGGCCTCGCCGTTCTTGATGTCCTTCTTGCGCTTGATGAACGCGGGCGGGTCGGCAACGATCACGTCGAAGCGTTCCTCGGCGGACTTCAGCTCCTTGAGGGCGGCGAACACGTCGCCTTCCACGCAGGTGACCTTCTCGGCGCAACCGTTGAGGGTGGCGTTGCGCTCGACGCCGTCGAGGGCGAAGCCGGAAGCATCGACGCAGAACACTTCGCTGGCGCCGAACGCCGCAGCCTGCACGCCCCAACCGCCGATGTAGCTGAACAGATCGAGTACGCGCTTACCCTGGACGTAAGGCGCCAGGCGCGCGCGGTTCATGCGGTGGTCGTAGAACCAGCCGGTTTTCTGGCCTTCCAGCACTGGGGCCTGGAACTTAACGCCGTTCTCTTCCAGATCGACCCACTCCGGCACCACGCCGAAGGCGGTGTCGACGTAGCGCTCGAGGCCTTCGGCATCGCGCGCGGCGGAGTCGTTTTTGAACAGGATGCCGCGCGGCTTGAGCACCTGCACCAGGGCTTCGATCAGCGCGTCCTTGTTGCGTTCCATGGCGGCGGAGGCCAGTTGCACCACCAGGTGATCGCCGAAGCGGTCGACCACCAGGCCCGGCAGCAGGTCGGAGTCGCCGTAGACCAGGCGGTAGAACGGCTTGTCGAACAGGCGCTCGCGCAGCGACAGGCAGACGTTGAGGCGGTGCACCAGCAGCGACTTGTCCAGCACGTGCTTGACGTCGCGCGACAGCAGGCGGGCGCAGATCAGGTTGTTCGGGCTCATCGCGACGATGCCCAGCGGCTTGCCGCCAGCGGCTTCGAGGATCGCCTGGTCGCCGGCGGCAAAGCCGTTCAGCGGCGTGGCGGCGACGTCGATTTCGTTGCTGTAGACCCACAGATGGCCGGCGCGCAGGCGACGATCGGCGTTGGCTTTAAGGCGCAAGCTGGGCAAGGACATCAGGGGGGACTCCGCGAAAAAGAGCGGAATTATAGCCGCAGAGTCCGGGGGCTCGCTGCTGTGCGTCGATTTGTCTGCCCAATGAGTACTGATCCGCCGCGTAGCAACCGCCGGTCGACTGGTTTCAGGCAGGCAAAGCGACGGGCGCCGCGGGTTTGCCCGGATTACCGGCAGATGCGCAACGCAGCGTTTGCAAAAGTTGGCTGCGGAGACGGGAAATGATTGGCTAAACTGTGGCCAATTTCTCACTCCAGATGCCGTTGTCATGGCCCACGAACTTTCCGCCGAACAGATCCAGCAGGTGCTGCAGGGCATCAGCGTACCGCCGCAGCCGCAGATCATGGTCGACCTGCAGATGGAGCAGTTCCTGCCCAATCCGGACCTGAAGACCATCGCCCGGCTGATCAGCCAGGATCCGGGGCTGTCCGGCGCGCTGCTGAAGATCGTCAACTCGCCCTTCTTCGGCCTGGCCAACCGCATCGCCTCGATCCAGCAGGCGGTCAACCTGCTCGGCTGCAACTCGGTGATCAACCTGATCAACGCGCAGTCGATCAAGGGCGAGATGAGCGATGAGACCATCGTTACCCTCAACCGCTTCTGGGACACCGCCCAGGACGTGGCCATGACTTGCCTGACCCTGGCCAAGCGCATCGGCTACCAGGCGCCGGACGAGGCCTACACCCTCGGCCTGTTCCACAACTGCGGCATCCCGCTGATGCTCAAGCGCTTCCCCAACTACATGACGGTGCTGGAAGAGGCGTACTACAACGCCAGCAGCGAGCGCCGCGTGGTGGACACCGAGAACCGCCTGCTCAACACCAACCATGCGGTGGTCGGCTACTTCACCGCCAAGTCGTGGAACCTGCCGCTGCACCTGTGCGAGGCGATCGCCAACCACCACAACGCGCTGTCGTTCTTCGAGGACGACACCGGTCGCGATGCCCAGCTGAAGACGCTGATGGCGATCCTTAAGATGGCCGAGCACATCTGCGGCAGCTACCGGGTGCTGGGCAACCAGGATGAAGACCATGAGTGGGAGAGCATCCAGCAGCAGGTGCTGGAGTACGTCGGCCTGACCGAGTACGACTTCCAGACTCTCAAGGAGAGCATCCACGACCTGGGCGCCGGCTGAGAGCCTTTGAACAGGATCTGAGGTCTCCCGACCCCACGCCTTTCCTGTTAGGGTTGGATTCCGCTCAGTTGTACCCCGCGAGTGCGTGAATGCCTGAATTACCCGAAGTCGAAACCACCTGCCGTGGTATCGCCCCTTACCTCGTCGGTCAGCGTGTCAGCCGTGTGCTGGTGCGCGAGCGCCGGCTGCGCTGGCCGATCCCGGAAGACCTCGATGTGCGCCTGTCCGGGCAGCGTATCGAGTGTGTCGAACGGCGCGCCAAGTACCTGCTGATCAAAGCCGAGAGCGGCACCCTGATCGGCCACCTGGGCATGTCCGGTAGCCTGCGCCTGGTGCCGATCGGCACCGAGGTGGCCAAGCACGAGCATGTCGATATCGAGCTGGAGTCGGGCCTGGCGCTGCGCTACACCGACCCGCGACGCTTCGGCGCGCTGCTGTGGAGCAATGACCCGCTCAACCATGAGCTGCTGATCCGGCTCGGCCCTGAGCCGCTGACCGAGCTGTTCGATGGCGAGCGCCTGTATCAGCTGTCGCGCGGCCGCTCGATGGCGATCAAACCGTTCATCATGGATAACGCAGTGGTCGTGGGCGTGGGCAACATCTACGCCTCCGAAGCGCTGTTCGCCGCCGGCATCGACCCACGCCGCGAGGCCGGTACGGTTTCGCGTGCGCGTTATGCCGCGCTGGCGCTGGAGATCAAACGCATCCTCGCCCATGCCATCGAGCGTGGCGGAACCACCCTGCGCGACTTCGTCGGTGGCGACGGCCAGCCGGGCT
This sequence comes from Aquipseudomonas ullengensis, assembly GCF_014174475.1. Classification (GTDB taxonomy): domain Bacteria; phylum Pseudomonadota; class Gammaproteobacteria; order Pseudomonadales; family Pseudomonadaceae; genus Aquipseudomonas; species Aquipseudomonas ullengensis. The sequence continues at coordinate 247,596 of NZ_JACJUD010000006.1, read as the reverse complement.
ATTTCCAGCAGGAGCTGTTCGTCTACGGTCGGGGCGGGCAGTTTTGCAAAAGCTGTGGCAGCACCTTGCGTGAGGTCAAGCTGGGGCAGAGGGCCAGTGTCTATTGCCCGAAGTGCCAGCGCTGAGCGGCCCCACGTCGTAATACCCAGAATAAGAACAACAGAATAAGAACAAGCAGTAGGAACAACGATGCACGGCAACTACCTGCCGCCCAATCCGTTCGCCGAATGGCTGGGGCGCACTGCACTGAAACTGATGGGCTGGCGCATCGAAGGCGCGCTACCGAAGCTCGACAAGTTCGTCGCCATCGGCGCCCATCACACCTCGAACTGGGACTTCGTCCTGTTTATCGCGCTGAAGTTCGTGTTGCGCCTGAACGCGCGCTGGTTCGGCAAACACAGCATCTTCAGCTGGCCCTTTGGCGGTCTGATGCGCGCCTGGGGTGGCATTCCGATCCAGCGCCACTTGCGTCTGAACGTGGTGGATCAGGCAATCCAGAGCTTTCACGACAACCGCGAGTTCATCCTGGTGCTGTCGCCGGAAGGTACACGCAAGAAGGTGGAGCGCTGGCGCATGGGCTTCTACCATATTGCCTGCGGCGCAGGCGTGCCCATCGTTCCGGGCGCCCTGGACTATCGCAATCGGCGCGTGGTGATCGGTCAGCCCTTCATGCCCAGCGGCGATGCGCAGGCGGATCTCAATGCGTTATTGGCGTTCTTCAGGCCCTATGAGCCGAAAAAGCCGGAGTACGCATTCCACGGCGATTGACGGCGTTCACGCTGACAATTGCGCAGGCGCTGTTATAGTTAGCTGCATCGCTCTGCCATAACTACATAATGAAGGATCGCGCCATGAATCTTTTTCGCACTACCGCCGCGGTGTTGGCTCTGACCACTGGCCTGCTGGCACTGCCGGCGCAGGCGGAAGTGGTTCAACAGAACACCAGTGGTGACCCGACCTATACGCTCGAAGCGCCGAAAGGCTACGCGATGGCCGGTGACCTGATCATCGCTCGTCCGCTGCTGATCGCCGGCACCGTGATTGGCGCCGGTCTGTTCCTGATCAGCCTGCCGTTCACCGCCCTGGGCGGTAACGTCAAGGAAGCCGGTCAGGCACTGGTGGTCGAGCCGGGCATGTCCGCTTTCGTGCGCTGCCTGGGTTGCACCGAGAGCGGTTACAAGAAGGACTGATCCTTCCTCTCGCAATAAGAAAAGCCGGTCGATTGACCGGCTTTTTGCATTCTACAATTCGTTACTTCCAGAGCTGCGCCTGGCCAATGCCGCGGGGGTCGCTGGCGGCCTCCACAAGGCCGGATTGCTTGTGCCAGAGCAGCACCTGCTGGTTGCCATAGCGCCGTTCGACCGGCTGTAGGCGGTAGCCGCGCATCTCCAGGGCACCGATCTGGCTGGGCGAAAATGCGCCGGGCTCGTACTCGACTACATCCGGCAGGTACTGGTGGTGATAGCGCGGCGTGGCCGGCCATTGAGCCACGGGCTTGCCGTCCAGGTAGTCGAGGGTGGCCAACAGCACCATGCTGGGAATGCGACTGCCGCCGGGGGTGCCGAAGCTGGCGAAGTCGTCGGCGCTTTCGATGAAGGTCGGGCTCATGCTCGACAGCGGGCGCTTGCCACCGGCGATGGCGTTGGCCGGGCTGCCAGTCAGGCCGTAGACATTGCTGCCCTGCGGGTCTGCGGCGAAGTCGTCCATCTCGTTGTTCAGCAGCACGCCGGTACCGGGCACGGTGAAGGCGGCGCCAAACGGCAGGTTGATCGACAGGGTAGCGGCCACTGCGTTGCCGTCGCGGTCGAGGACGGTGAAGTGGGTGGTGTGGTCGCCCTCACGCCAGCTTGGCGCCGCGGGTAGCTGGGCGCTGGGCGTAGCGTTCTGCAGCTCGATGCCCTTGGCCAGGCCTTGCAAATAACTGGGTGCGAGCAGCTGGGCGAGGGGATTGCGCACGCTGTCCGGGTCGCCGAGCAGGCTGCGGTCGCGGTAGGCGCGGCGCAACACCTCGATCACATAGTGGCTGCGCTGCAGCTCGCCGGCTTTCTGCCATGGCAGCTGCTGCAGCATTGCCAGGCTCTGTGCCAGGGCCACGCCGCCGGCGGAGGGTGGCGGGGCGCTGATCAGCTCGCGACCTTCGGCGAGGGCGAAGCGCAGGGGCTGGCGTTCGACAACCCGGTACTGCGCCAGGTCGCGCTGGCTCCAGATGCCGCCGGCGGCGCTGACGCCGGCCAGCAGCCGTTTCGCCGTTTCGCCACCATAGAAACCGGCGTGCCCATCACGGCCCAGGCGTTCCAGAGTGCGTGCCAGCTCGGGTTGGCGCAGCAGGCCGAACTCGGCGGGAATCTTGCCCTGGTCGAGAAAGATGGCGGCGCTGGTGGGGTCCTTGAGCAGGGCTTCCAGGCGCCACTGCAGGCGCTCGCGGTACACCCGGTCGACCCCCACGCCGTCGCGCGCCAGGCGAATGGCCGGGGCGAGGGAGTCGAGCAACGGCAGTTTGCCGTAGCGCTCGGCCAGTACCACCAAGGCTGCTGGCAGTCCCGGGATGGCGGCGGCCAGCGGGCCATTCAGCGACAGCTCGCGCTGTACCTGGCCGTTGCGTCGGTAGAGGTCGGCGCTGGCAGCCAGCGGCGCGCGCTCGCGGGCATCGAGAAAGCGGTAGGTGGGCAGCTCGCCGTTTTGCCGCAGCAGGAAGAAGCCGCCACCGCCGAGACCGGAGCCATAGGGTTCGGCAACCGCCAGTGCGGCGCTGATGGCCACTGCCGCATCGAAGGCATTGCCGCCCAGCGCCAGGGTTTCCAGGCCGGCGACGGTGGCAGCAGGGTGGGCGGTGGCGACGGCGGCGTGCTCGGGGCGGGTCGCGGCCTGGACGTCGAGTGTCCAGGTCAGCAGGAGCAGGCAGCAGAGAAAGGCGTTCTTGAGCATGCGATGGCTCGTCGATCAGCGTTTTGCGCGAAGGCCGGGGAGGAACATCAGCGTAGCGGAGTTCCGCCCGGCATGGCCGTGCGCCGTCGCCCGATCAGGCTTTACCGGTGAGGATCAGGTACTTCTGCATCAGTTCATCCTTGCTCTCGACGCGGGCCTCGTCGAGCGGGATGCAGTCCACCGGGCAGACCTGCTGGCATTGCGGCTCGTCGTAGTGACCGACGCATTCGGTGCACAGGTTGGGGTCGATGACGTAGATCTCTTCGCCCTGGGAAATCGCAGCGTTGGGGCACTCGGGCTCGCAGACGTCGCAGTTGATGCAGTCGTCGGTGATCTTCAGGGACATGGAACAACTCCTGCCGTGGTCACGACCACGACACTTTCAGCAATCGAGAGGGGAATTGTGCCGGATTGGCGCCGCAGGCGCCATGCACGGAGCGACCTGCGGCCGCTCCACCGCAGGTGTTAGTTCTTGAAGCGGGCCGACAATGCCTCGGCCACCACCGGGTGCACGAACTTGGTGATGTCGCCGCCGAGCGCGGCAATTTCGCGGACCAGGGTCGAGGAGATGAAGGAGTACTTCTCCGACGGGGTGAGGAACATGCTCTCCACATCCGGCGCCAGCTGGCGGTTCATGTTGGCCAGCTGGAACTCGTACTCGAAGTCGGAAACCGCGCGCAGGCCGCGCAGCAGCACATTGGCGTTCTGTTCCTTGACGAAGTGCGCGAGCAGGGTGGAGAACCCCACGACTTCGACGTTCGGCAGATGCTTGGTGACTTCGCGGGCCAGCTCGACGCGTTGTTCCAGGGGGAACAGCGGGTTTTTCTTGGGGCTGGCGGCGACGGCAATGACCACTTGATCGAACACGCGCGATGCACGTTCTACCAGGTCGCCATGGCCCTTGGTGATGGGGTCGAAGGTGCCCGGATACAACACTCGATTCATCGGTTCGTCCTGTTCGGAGCGGTTAGAGTCGCGGATGGTAGCGCAGCGACTCCCAAGGGCCAAGCCGTCGGGAGCGCGGGGTGCGGGTCAGAAGGGCGCAGAGCGTGCCCGGCAGGCGCCGGGCATGCTCTGGATCAGGCCTTGAGGCGCTCGGCCAGCAGGCTGGCCAGCTTGGCGGTGAGGCCGTAGACCGACAGCTGCGGGTTGGCGCCGATGCTGGTGGGGAACAGCGAGCCGTCGTGGATCGACAGGTTCTCCAGCTGGTGGTGACGGCCCAGGCTGTCGGTGACGGCCTGCGTCGGGTCTTCGCCCATGGCGCAGCCGCCCATCACGTGGGCGCTGCCCAGGCGGGTGCGGTACAGCTCCAGGCTCAGGCGGTCGATCAGCGCCTTGGCTTCGTCCAGGGTCTTCACGTAGCCGGCGTCGGCATGCACGGGCAGCACGGCCTTGGCGCCGGCGGCGAACTGGATCTCGGCCATGCTGTGGAAGGCCCGGCGAATGCCGTCCCAGGTGTAGTCGGTCATTTGGTAATCGAGCACCGGGGTGCCGTCGCTACGCAGCTCCACCGTGCCCGCGGCGCTGTCCGGGTGGAAGCCGTCGCGCAGCAGCGCCAGCATCACGTTGGTGTGCGGCAGCTGCTCCATGCGCAGGGCGTTCTCGACGCCGAACTGGCCGAGCAGGGTGGACGTCAGTGCTGGCTGCAGGGGCGGCACTTCGAGCTTGTAGGACATGTGCCCGGTGGCGCCTTCGGTCCACTGGAAGTGGTCGGAGTAGATCGACTGCGGCGCGCCGTAGAAGGGGTTGATGACCTTGTCGAACTGCGCTGCGGAGAAGTTCACCACGTGCAGGAAGGTGCGTTTGCCCACGCGCTGGTGCGGGTCCGGGGTCTTCGAGCGCAGCAGCAGGGCAGGGGTGTTGATGCCCCCGCCCGAAAGCACGTAATGACGGGCCTTGACCATGATCCGCCGACCATTGGGGGCCACGCAGCGTTCGTCCATGCCGACGCATTCCAGGCCGACCACGCGCTCGCCATCGAGCAGCAGGCGCTCGGCGCGGGCCAGGTAAAGCAGGCTGCCGCCCTTGTCCAGGGTGGCGGGGATGGTGGTGACCAGCATCGACTGCTTGGCGTTGGTCGGGCAGCCCATGCCGCAGTAACCGAGGTTCCAGCAGCCACGCACGTTGCGCGGGATCACGTGCCAGGCGTAGCCGAGTTTCTCGCAGCCGGCCTTGATCACGTCGTTGTTGGCGTTTGGCGGCATGGCCCACGGGGCGACACCCAGGCGTTGCTCCATCTTCTCGAACCAGGGCGCCATTTCCGCCGGGCTGTGGCCCTTGACGTTGTGCGCCTCGGCCCAGTGTTGCAGGGTCGGCTCCGGGGTGCGGAAGCTGGAGGTCCAGTTGACCAGCGTGGTGCCGCCCACGGCGCGGCCCTGCATGATGGTGATGGCGCCGTCCTTGCTCATGCGGCCGATGCCTTCCTGGTACAGCGCGGGGTAGGCGTCGGCCTCCTGCATCTTGAAGTCGCTGCTGGTCTTCAGCGGCCCTTCTTCGATCAGCAGCACGCGCAGGCCGGCGGCGCTGAGGATTTCAGCGGTGGTGCCGCCGCCCGCGCCGCTGCCGATGATGGCTACGTCGGCCTCCAGCAGCAGGTCTTTGTCCAGGCGCGAGCCGTCGTAGGTGGTCCAGCCGCGGGCCAGGCCTTCACGGAAAACATCAGGTACGGGCATGTCGATTCTCTTGTTATAGGGCGTACTGAGGCGGCCCCGGATAGCCGCAATGGCCCCAGGACGCGGGCTGGGCGTACCAGGCCATCTGCACCATCTGCAGCAGTGAGGTGTGGCCCATGCGCAGCAGGTTCAGCGAGCTGTTCTGCCAGCGCTCGAGGAAGTGCAGGACGTCCTCCCGACTGGCGTTGTCCCAGGCGCCCCAGATGCCGGTCAGCGGGCCACGGGTGACCGCCATGCCGAGTACGTCGAACAGTTGCTGGGTCAGCTTGAGCAGCTCCGGCGAGACCGCGTGCAGGCTGCGGTCCATGCCCTTGAGCGTGGCTTCGATGGTGGCGGCCATGGCGTCCGCAGGCACGGCGCCTTCCAGCACCACCGGGATCAGCGCGCGCAGGAAGGGCAGGTCGCTCAGGCGCAGCACGGCATAACCGCTAGCGGGCGTGGCACTGGAACAGCCGCTGAGACTGGCGGTAACGCCGGCGGTGGCGAGGACGGCCGTGCCGAACAGGCCGACCTTGAGCAGGCTGCGGCGTGACAGCTGCGGCGATGCGAGGGAGGTGTCACTCATTATTGTTATGGCCTCACAGGCTTGGAATCTGCCTCGGATCTTTTGATCGTCAGCCATGCTGCGTTGAAATAGGGCTCGGACTGCTCATTTACACTCGTAAACTCCGCGTCCTCGCCCAATTTCGCCTTGCCTGGCTCTAGCTCAAAAGATCCGAGAGGTGACTCTTAGCGAACGAATAGTTTGTGGATCAGCTTCTGGATACCGGTGCCATAGGGAGGGTAGATGAACTTGGCGGCGTTGAAGCGCTGCTTGATGAACACGCCCTTGGCCTTGCTGAAGGTCAGGAAGCCTTCGTGGCCGTGGTAATGGCCCATGCCGGACGGGCCGACGCCACCGAATGGCATGTCGTCCTGGGCCACGTGCAGCAGGGTGTCGTTGAGGCACACGCCGCCGGAGTGGGTTTCGTGCAGCACGCGCTGTTGCTCGGCCTTGTCGTAGCCGAAGTAGTACAGCGCCAGCGGCCGCGGACGGTCGTTGATGTAGTTGAAGGCGTCTTCGATGCGCTGGTACGGCACGATCGGCAGCAGCGGGCCGAAGATCTCGTCCTGCATCAGCTTCATGTCGTCGCTGACGTTGAGCACCAGGCTGTGGGTCATGCGCCGACCCTGGCCTTCACCAAGCATCGGCAGGACTTGCGCGCCCTTGCTTTCGGCGTCGCTGATATAGCCCTTGAGGCGAGTGAGTTGGCGCTCGTTGATGATCGCGGTGTAGTCCGGGTTGTTCGCCACTTGCGGGAAGAAGCGCTGCACCACGCCACGGTAGGCGTCGATGAAGCCTTCCACGCGGTCCTGCGGCACCAGTACGTAGTCCGGGGCCACGCAGGTCTGCCCGGCGTTCATGGTCTTGCCGAAGGCGATGCGCTCGGCGGCGTCGGCCAGCGGCACATCGGCGCTGACGATGGCGGGCGACTTGCCGCCCAGCTCCAGAGTTACCGGCACCAGGTTGTCGGCGGCGGCGCGCATCACGTGGCGACCGATGCTGGTGGCGCCGGTGAACACCAGGTGATCGAACGGCAGGTGGGAGAACGCCTGGCCGACATCGGCCTCGCCCAGCACCACGCTGACCAGGTCGGCAGGGAAGACTTTGGCCAGCAGGTCCTTGACCAGTTGCGAGGTGACCGGGGTCGACTCGCTCATCTTGATTATTACCCGGTTGCCGGCCGCGAGGGCACCGATCAGCGGGCCGAAGGCCAGGTACAGCGGGTAGTTCCACGGCACGATCACGCCGACCACGCCCAGTGGCTGGTAGACCACCTTGGCACTGGCGGGCTGGAAGGCGGCGCCGACGGCGCGCTTGGAGGGTTTCATCCACTTGCCAATGCGTTTGCTGGCGTAATCGATGCCGTGCAGGCTCGGCATGATCTCGGCCAGCAGGGTTTCATCCGCCGAACGGTTGCTGAAGTCGCTGGATACCGCGTCGATCAGTGCTTGCTTCTCACTGAGGATCAGCTCGCGCAGGGCCTTGAGCCAGGCGCGGCGCTGCTCGGCCGACGGCATGGGGTTGCTGCGAAAGGCGGCGCGCTGGGCGGCCAGCAGAGGCTCCAACTGGTTGATCTGTTGCTGGCTCTGCTGCAGGAAAGCGATATCGGCGACCATGGTGGTGTCTCCCTGGAGACGGTGGATGACAGAGAGTGCGATTGTTAGAGTAATTGCTCTAAACTGTCAAATCAGCGCGCAACCGGTCGTCAGACGCGGCGCTTTCCCGTACTTTTGCCACTTTGCCCATCGAGCCGAACCATGGCCCCGAAGAACAAGACCCGCGAGCGCATCATCGAAGCCAGCCTGGAGCTGTTCAATGCTCAGGGCGAGCGCAGCGTGACCACCAACCACATCGCCGCTCACCTGGGGATTTCGCCGGGCAACCTGTACTACCACTTCCGCAACAAGCAGATGATCATCGCCGAGCTGTTCGCCCAGTACGAAAGTCGCGTCGATGTGTTTCTGCGCCGCCCGGATGGCCGCGCGCTGACGGTGGACGACAAGACCTTCTACCTGGAAGCGCTGCTCGCGGCGATGTGGCACTACCGCTTCCTGCACCGCGACCTGGAGCACCTGCTGGAAACCGATCCAGAGCTGGCCAGCGCCTACCGCGGCTTTGCCCGGCGCTGCCTGGAGAATGCCACCGACGTCTACCTGGGCTTCGTCGAGAGCGGCATCCTCGACATGAACGTCGAGCAGGTCGAGGCGCTGACCTTCAATAGCTGGATCATCCTCACGTCCTGGGTGCGCTTCCTCTGCTCGATCCGCAGCAATCCCGGCGACCTCAGCGAGGAGCTGATGCGCCGTGGCATCTACCAGGTGCTGGCACTGGAGGGCGGGTATGTTTCGGCAGCGGCGCGACCGGCGGTGGAGGCCTTGCTCAAACGCCTGCATGTGCCGCTGGAGCGAGTGCTGGAAGGCTGAGCGCTGCGAGCGATTCACCTCGGGCTGCGCTGTGCTCAGCCACAACCTGCGGACGTAGGGCGGGTGCAACCCGCGCTATGGGTTGGCGCTACCTCGCACCCAGCCAGGCCGGGATGCGCTGCTCCAGGTAGTACGCCGGCTGCCGTGGCGAACCGCCGATAAAACCGACATGACCGCCGCGCGCATGCAGTTCCAGTTGCGTGCTGCTCGACAGCTCGTGGGCCTGGGGCACGCTGTGGGGAAAGACGAAGGGATCGTCGCTGGACTGGATGATCAGCGTGCGGCTGCGGATCTGCCCGAGGAAGTAGCGGCTGGAGGCACGCCGGTAGTAGTCGTCGGCATCGGTGTAGCCATGCAGCGGCGCGGTAAAGCGGCCGTCGAAATCCCAGAAGGTGCGCATGCCCTCCAGTGGGCCCAGGGCTTCCAGTGCCGCCAGGCGTTCGTGGTGGCCTTCGTGGACAAAGCGCTGCTGCTTGTCACGCACATAGGCGACCAGGGCGCGCATGAAGTGCGCCTGGTAGACCTTGGAGAAGCCACGGTCGATGCGTTCGGCGCAGTGGTCCAGGCGAAACGGCACCGACACCGCCACCGCGCCCTGCAGTCCGGAGGCCTCGCCACTTTCGCCCAGGTACTTGAGCAGCACGTTGCCGCCCAGCGAATACCCCACCGCATACAGCGGCGCCAGTGGCCGCTGGGCCTGCAGGTGTTCGATCACCCGCGCCACATCCTCGCTGACTCCCGAGTGGTAGCCACGCGGCAACAGGTTGGGTTCGCCGGAGCAGCCACGCCAGTTCAGCGCCACGCTGGCCCAGCCGCGCGCGGCCAATTGCTGTTGCAGGCCGAGCACATAGTGCGAGCTGGAGGAGCCGGTCAGCCCGTGCAGCACCAACACCAGCGGCGCCTCGGCTTCATGCGGGCCGTGCCAGTCGAGGTCGAGAAAGTCGCCATCTTCCAGCCACAGCCGTTCGCGCTGGCGCTCTAACTGCGGCGCGCGGCGGCACAGCGAGCCCCAGAGGGTTTGCAGGTGAGGATTGCGCAGCCACCAGGCGGGTGCGAATTCGGCTGTCATGGGGGTTCGCGTCGCTACGGGAGAAGGCCCAGGCTAGAGCCTCGGCGAGCAAAAAAGAAGCACCATTGGCCGGACGAATGAGCGGCCCATGTAGGGTGGGGCGCGCTTTATCGGTCCACCGCGCGGCGTCTTGGTGGATGAAAAGGGCGTCATCCACCCTAGGGTTGCTGGCGTCGATGGGCGGCGGGCTTTTGTAGGAGCCCGCTTGCTGGCGATCCGTGATCGCTACATTGATCGCCAGCAAGCTGGCTCCTACAGGGTTTAGCTGTTGGCGGTGCGTTCCCACAGCGCGTAATGCACCTGCCCGGCCTTCTGCTCGCGGTGCAGGCGCCAGTTGCCGGGCATGGCCAGGGTCGAAGGGGCGGCCTCGCTTTCGGTGTAGACCCAGGCGTCCTTGGCCAGCCAGCCTTTTTCTTCCAGCAGGCTGCAGGCCGGTGTCAGCAGGTCCTGGCCGAACGGCGGGTCGAGGAAAACCAGGTCGTAGGGCGTGGCCGGCTGGTTTTCCAGGTGCAGCAGGGCGTTGGTCTGCAGGACCTGGCCGTTGCTGCACTTCAGCGTGGTAAGGATCTGCCGCAGGCTGGCGACCGCGCTGCTGTTGCTGTCCAGCGCCAGGGCGCTGCTGGCGCCGCGTGACAGGGCTTCCAGGTACAGCGCGCCGCTACCGGTGAAGCAATCCAGTACATGGGCGCCCTCGACATAGGGCGCCAGCCAGTTGAACAGCGTTTCGCGCACCCGGTTCGGCGTCGGGCGCAGGCCGTGGGCCATCGGGAAGCTGAACTGGCGACTGCGCCATTCGCCGCCAATGATGCGCAGCTGGCCGCTGCCGCCGTGGTCTGCTGGTTTGTTGCCTGGGGGCTTGCGCATTAATGCTCCGGGACGCCGGTGGGTTGCTCGGCGGGTTTATCGGTAGGGGGTGGTAGTTCTTTCTGCGCGACAGTCGGGCCGGCGGTGACGATGACCAGGGCATCCGGGTTCAGGTGCTTGGCCATGGCGGCCTTGACCTGAGCCACGTCGAGCGCCTGGACCTGGGCGACGAAGTCTTCCAGGTAGCTCAGCGGCAGGTCATAGAAGCCCATGGCGCCGAGCTGGCCGACGATATCGGCGTTGCTCGCGGTGGACAGCGGGAAGCTGCCAGCCAGCTCGCGCTTGGCGTTGTCCAGTTCCTGCTCGGTCGGGCCGCTGGCCAGGTAGTCGTGCAGGAGGTCCTGTACCAGCTTGAGGGTGCCGTCGCTGAGTTCGGCGCGGGTCTGCAGGCTGATCATGAACGGGCCGCGTGCCTGCATGGCGCTGAAGCCGGAGTACACGCCGTAGGTCAGGCCGCGCTTCTCGCGCACTTCTTCCATCAGGCGCGTGCCGAAGCCACCGCCGCCGAGGATCTGGTTGCCCAGGGTCAGCGCGGCGTAATCCGGGTCACGGCGATCGATGCCGAGCTGGGCCAGCAACAGGTGGGTCTGCTTGGACGGGAACTCGATATGGCTGGGGCCGGCTTTGGGCTCCTGTGGCTGGGCGATCTTGGCCAGCGCCGGGCCTTTGGGCAGGGCGGCGGACACCTCGGCGGCCATGGCCTCGGCCTCGGCCCGCGAGAGGTCGCCGACCAGGGCAATGACCGCGTTGCCGGCGGCATAGGCCTTCTGGTGGAAGGCGCGCAGCTGGGCGACGCTGATCGGCGGGATGGTCTGCTCGTTGCCCTCGCTCGGGTGGGCATAGGGATGCGTGCCGTACAGGCGCTCGAACAGCTGCAGGCCGGCGAGCTTGCCGGGGTTCTGCTTCTGGTATTCGAAGCCAGCCAGCAGCTGGTTCTTGATCCGCGCCAGGGAGTCTTCGGGGAAGGTTGGCTGGCCGAGCACCTGTTCGAACAGTTTCAGCGCCGGCTCGCGCTGGGCCTTGTCGCTCAGGCTGCGCAGGCTGGCGACGGCCATGTCGCGGTAGGCGCCGTTGCCGAAGTCGGCACCGAGGCCTTCGAAGCCTTCGGCAATGGCGCTGACGTCCTTGCCGGGTACGCCCTCGTTGAGCATGGCGTTGGTCAGGGCGGCGAGGCCGGGCACGCCGTCGTCCTGGCTGCTGCCGGCGGCAAAGGTCAGGCGCAGGTCGAACATCGGCAGCTCGGGGGCGGCGACGAACAACACCTTGGCGCCTTCGGCGGTCTGCCAGGTCTGGATGTCCAGGGTGCGCCGGCTCGGTGCCTTGCCTTCCAGGGCGGCCAGCGATTCCAGGTGCTCGCTGGGCGCGGCGGCCGCTTCGGGCGCCTGGGCGGTGCGGCTGGCAATAAACGTCAGCAGGCCGATCAGCAGGATCAGGCCAAGGCCGAGCAGGGTGTAACGCAGGCCGTTGCGTTCACTCATGGCTGGGCTCCTTCAGGGGCGGCTTGCTTGGGCAGGATGTGGGCGACGGACAGGCGCGAACGGCTGAAGTAGGTCTGTGCGGCGCGCTGGATGTCGGCGGGGGTGACGGCTTCCAGGTCGGCGAGGTCCTGGTCCATCAGTTTCCAAGACAGGCCCACGGTTTCCAGCTGGCCGATGGTGGTGGCCTGGCTGGTGATCGAGTCGCGCTCGTAGACCAGGCCGGCGATGACCTGGGCGCGCACGCGCTGCAGTTCCTCGGTGCTGGGTGGGGTGTGCTTGAGCTCGTCGAGCAGGCGCCAGATGCCGGCTTCCACCTGCTCCAGGGTCTTGCCGGTCTGCACGTTGGGCGTGGCGGAGAGCACGAACAGGCTGTCGCCGCGGGCGAAGGCGTCGTAGCTGGCGGACGCGCCGGCCACCAGTTCCTCGCCGCGCTCCAGGCGGGTCGGCAGGCGGGCGCTGTAGCCGCCGTCGAGCAGGGCGGAGATCAGACGCAGGGCATGCACGTCACGCGGGTCCTTGGCGGTGGCCAGGCCGGGCACGTTGAAGCCCATCAGCAGGCTCGGCAGTTGCGTCTGCACATGCTGGACGGTGCGCCGCTCGCCGGGTTCGGCCAGCTCGAAGGGAATCTTCGCTGGCGGCACGTCGCGGCGCGGGATGGCGCCGAAATAGCGCTGGGCCAGGGTTTTCACTTCGTTCGGGCTGACGTCGCCGACCACCACCAGGGTGGCGTTGTTCGGCACGTACCAGGACTGGTACCAGTGGCGCAGCTCTTCGACCTGCATGTGGTCGAGGTCGGACATCCAGCCGATGGTGGGCGTGTGGTAGCCGCTGGCCGGGTAGGCCATCGCCTTGAAGCGTTCGTAGGCCAGGGAGGTGGGCTTGTCGTCGGTGCGCAGGCGGCGTTCTTCCTTGATCACCTCGATCTCGCGGGCGAACTCGTCGGCCGGCAGCTTGAGGCTGGCCAGGCGGTCGGCTTCCAGTTCGAAGGCGACGGCCAGGCGATCACGCGACAGCACCTGGTAGTAGGCGGTGTAGTCGTCGCTGGTGAAGGCGTTTTCCTCGGCGCCGAGGTCGCGCAGGATGCGCGAAGCCTCGCCGGGGCCGAGTTTGCGGCTGCCCTTGAACATCATGTGCTCGAGGGCGTGGGACAGGCCGGTCTGGCCAGGCGTCTCGTAGCTGGAGCCGACTTTGTACCAGAGCTGGGAGACCACCACGGGCGCGCGATGGTCCTCGCGGACGACGACCTTGAGGCCGTTGTCGAGGGTGAATTCATGGGTTGGTTGGGAGATGGCGGCCGAGGCAGCCAGAGGCACGCACAAGGTGGAGAGCAGCAGGCCGGCGCAGCGGCGGGCTAGTCGATTCATCGATTCGGGACCTGTCGGACAGCCCGGGCGGTCGTACCGCCGGCGAGCGAAGAGGTGCTAGGATACCCCATCCTTTTCCGGGGCGGCGCAACGGCCGGAATGGCCCTGCTGCGCAGCCCCCCTGAGATACCCAAGACCCATGTTTGGTTCCAACGACGACAAGAAGTCGCCAGCTCCGGCTGGCAAGCCTCCGGCCGAGGCCGGGGAGAAGAAATCCCTGTTCGGCTGGCTGCGCAAAAAACCGCAAGAGTCGACGGATGCTGCCGCGGAACAGCCCGTCGCTGCCGCTCCCGCGTCTGACGCCCCGGTTGCCGCAGCGCCGGTCGCTGAGACCGCGGTTGCTGAGCCGGTTGTTGTTCCTGAGGCCCCGGCGGTTATCGCTGAACCTGTTGCCTCTGTTGAAGTGGCGCCCGAACCGCCTGTTGCTGTACCAGTCCTCGAGCCTGTAGTGGCGGCGCCGGTGGTGGCCGAGCCGGAGCACAAGCCCGCGACCTCGCGCTTTGCCATCAACGCCGGCGCTGAAGTCACCCACGAGGTGCAGCCAGTAGTCGTCGAAGCACCGGTTGTCGCGGTGGTCGAAGAGTTGCCGCCAGCGATCGCTGCACCGGCCGAGCAGAACAAGCCGGGCGACAACCAGGGTGGCTGGTTCGCCCGCCTCAAGCAGGGCCTGTCGAAGACCAGCGCCAGCCTCGGTGAAGGCATGGCCAGCCTGTTTCTCGGCAAGAAGGCCATCGACGATGACCTGCTCGATGACCTGGAAACCCGCCTGCTCACCGCAGACGTCGGCGTCGAGGCCACCACTGCGATCATCGGCAACCTGACCAAGCGCGTGGCGCGCAAGGAACTGGCCGACAGCGGCGCGCTGTACAGCGCGCTGCAGGAAGAACTGACCGGCCTGCTCAAACCGGTCGAGCAGCCGCTGGTGATCCCGGCCGAGAAGCAGCCCTATGTGATCCTGGTGGTCGGCGTGAACGGCGTCGGCAAGACCACCACCATCGGCAAGCTGGCCAAGAAGCTGCAGCAGGATGGCAAGAAGGTCATGCTCGCCGCCGGCGACACCTTCCGTGCCGCCGCTGTCGAGCAGTTGCAGGTGTGGGGTGAGCGCAACAACATCGCGGTGATCGCCCAGCACACCGGTGCCGATTCCGCCTCGGTGATCTTCGATGCGGTGCAGGCGGCCAAGGCCCGTGGTGTCGATGTGCTGATCGCCGATACCGCCGGGCGTCTGCACACCAAAGACAACCTGATGGAAGAGTTGAAGAAGGTTCGCCGGGTGATCGGCAAGCTCGACGACACCGCGCCGCACGAAGTGCTGCTGGTGCTCGACGCGGGCACCGGGCAGAACGCAATCAACCAGACCAAGCAGTTCAACCAGGCGGTGGCCCTCACCGGGCTGGCGCTGACCAAGCTGGACGGCACCGCCAAGGGCGGGGTGATCTTCGCCCTGGCCAAGCAGTTCGGCTTGCCGATTCGCTACATCGGTGTCGGTGAAGGCATCGACGACCTGCGCACCTTCGTCGCGCAGGATTTCGTCCAGGCATTGTTCGCGGAAAGGGAGCGCGCATGATTCGATTCGAGCAGGTCGGCAAGCGGTATCCCAATGGCCATGTCGGGTTGCATGAACTGAGTTTCCGCGTGCGCCGTGGCGAATTCCTGTTCGTCACCGGTCACTCCGGCGCGGGCAAGAGCACCCTGTTGCGCCTGCTGCTGGCGATGGAGCGCCCGACCACGGGCAAGCTGATGCTGGCCAACCAGGATCTGTCGCAGATCACCACCGCGCAGATTCCTTTCCTGCGTCGACAGATCGGCGTGGTGTTCCAGAACCACCAGTTGCTCTTCGACCGCTCGGTGTTCGACAACGTCGCCCTGCCGCTGCAGATCCTCGGCTTGTCCAAAGCCGAGATCGACAAGCGCGTGCGTTCGGCCCTGGAGCGCGTCAGCCTCGCCGACAAGGTCGACCAACTGCCGGCCGACCTGTCCACTGGCCAACAGCAGCGCGTCGGTATCGCCCGCGCCGTGGTGCATCGCCCGGCGCTGCTGCTGGCGGACGAACCCACCGGTAACCTCGACCCGCGCCTGGCCGCTGAAATCATGGGCATCTTCGAAGACATCAATCGCCTCGGCACCACGGTGCTGATCGCCAGTCACGACCTGGCCCTGATCGCGCGCATGCGCCACCGCATGCTGACCCTGCAGCGCGGCCGTCTGATCGGCGACGGGGAGGCCAACTGATGAGCGACTCGCAACGCAACCTCAAGGCCGCCGAACGGGTTGGCGCGGTCCAGCCCAAGGCCGACAAGCCGATCAAGGAAGGCCCGGATTTCACCACCCTGCTGCACGCCTGGCTGGAAAGTCACCGCGCCAGCCTGGTGGACAGCCTGCATCGCCTGGTCAAGCAACCGATTGGCAGCTTCTTTACCTGCCTGGTGATGGCCGTGGCGCTGTCGCTGCCCATGGGCCTGTCGCTGCTGCTGGACAACGTCGAGCGCCTCGGCGGCTCCTGGCAGCGCGCCGCGCAGATTTCCCTGTACCTGCAGATCGACACCAGCGAGGCCGCCGGCCAGCAGTTGCGTGACGAAGTCGCCGGCATGGCCGACGTGGCCTCGGCCGAGTGGATCAGCCGCGAACAGGCCCTGGCCGAGTTCGAGCAGCAGTCCGGCATCGGCGAAGCCCTGCGCGAGCTGCCGGATAACCCGCTGCCCGGTGTGGTGGTGGTGACCCCGCGCGAAGTCGACCGGCCGACCCTGGAAGCCCTGCGCCAGAACCTCTCGGAAATGCCCGGTGTGCAGCAGGCGCAGCTGGACCTGCAGTGGGTCGAGCGGCTGTCGGCGATCCTCAACCTGGGCGATCGCTTCGTCTTCGGCCTGACCCTGCTGCTGGTGCTGGCCCTGTTACTGGTGATCGGTAACACCATCCGCCTGCATATCGAGAACCGGCGCAGCGAGATCGAGGTGATCAAGCTGGTCGGCGGCACCGACGGCTATGTGCGTCGGCCCTTCCTCTATATGGGTACCCTCTATGGGGTTGGCGCCGGGTTGCTGGCCTGGGGCCTGCTGGCGTTCGGCCTGGACTGGCTGAACGGCGCCGTGGTGCGCCTGGCCGGGTTGTATGGCAGCGATTTCACCCTGCTCGGCGTGCCCACTGCCGATGGTCTATCACTGCTGTTAGGTGCGGTACTGCTCGGCTATATTGGCGCCTGGCTGGCCGTGGCACGCCATTTGAGCGAGCTCGCGCCACGCTGATGCCGTCTGACCGAGGGCGTTCTTTCGCCCTCTCAGGTATACGGCAACACCTTGATTCGAATGGTTATCCGGGCTTCTGTAAGGGAACTTTTCCAGCACTTCCCGGCTCAGAAGAGGCAGTGCTAGACTGCACCCGCTGTGTAATTTTGGAGGTTTTTCATGACCACTTCTCTGCAACCTGTCCATGCTCTAGTCCCAGGCGCCAACCTGGAGGCTTACGTGCATGCGGTGAACAGCATTCCGCTGTTGTCGCCCGAGCAGGAGCGCGAGCTGGCCGAAAGTCTCTACTACGAGCAAGACCTTGAGGCCGCCCGGCAAATGGTGCTGGCCCACCTGCGCTTCGTCGTGCACATCGCCCGTAGCTACGCCGGCTACGGCCTGGCCCAGGCTGACCTGATTCAGGAAGGCAACGTCGGCCTGATGAAGGCGGTCAAACGCTTCAACCCGGAAATGGGCGTGCGTCTGGTGTCCTTCGCGGTGCACTGGGTCAAGGCCGAGATCCACGAATTCATCCTGCGCAACTGGCGCATCGTCAAAGTCGCCACCACCAAGGCCCAGCGCAAGCTGTTCTTCAACCTGCGCAGCCAGAAGAAACGCCTGGCGTGGTTGAACAACGAGGAAGTGCACGCCGTGGCTGAAAGCCTGGGCGTCGAGCCACGTGAAGTGCGCGAGATGGAAAGCCGCCTGTCGGGTCACGACATGGCCTTCGATCCGGCTGCCGACGATGATGACGACAGCGCCTTCCAGTCGCCTGCGCATTACCTGGAAGACCACCGCTACGACCCGGCCCGCCAGCTCGAAGATGCCGACTGGAGCGACAGCTCCAACGCTGGCCTGCACGAAGCGCTGGAAGGCCTCGACGAGCGCAGTCGCGACATCCTCTACCAGCGCTGGCTGGCCGAGGAGAAAGCCACCCTGCATGAGCTGGCCGCCAAGTACAACGTCTCCGCCGAGCGTATTCGCCAGTTGGAGAAGAACGCCATGAATAAGCTGAAAGGCTCGATTCAGGCTTAAGCTGTAATCCCCCGAAAAGCCGCACCCAGGTGCGGCTTTTTTCTGCCTGGAGAATTTGTCATGCCCCTGCCAGCCCTGCGGCGTCGTCCGCCCGCGCTGCTGTTTACCGGTGTCGCGCTGCTTGCCTGCCTGCTGGCCTATGGGCTGAACCACCTGCTGCAGCGCCCGGCGGAGCCGATTGCCTGGCTGGGCGAATGGCAGGTGCCGGTGTTGCAGCCGTTGGCCGATGGGCAGCTGACCTTGCAACAGCTGCGCGAGCACCTGCCGGAGGGTGAGCTATGGGTGCAGCCGCAGCTGGATGGCCTGCGCCTGCTGTACCGCGGCGAGCTGATGAGCGCGGATGAGCCCTGGCAGTTGCAGGCCGAGTTGCAGCTGAGTGCGCGCGAGCGCGACAGCCTGGCCAAGGCTACCGGTCTGGGCCAGCGTGATGCCGAGCAACCGTTGGCAGCGGCGCTGCAGGAGCCGCTGTCGCGACATCAGATCACCGCGCTGGATTTACGCCCGCAAGCGGCGCTGGACTCCGCGCGCCTGGTCGCCAGCCTCGGCGAAGCGCGTCTGCGCCTGCAGATGCAGGAGGGCGAAGCCTGGGTGTATCCACAGCAGGGGCTGACCGCCCACCTGCGCGAGGGACGTTTGCAGCTACTGCGCGCGGTGCCGCGCAGCTTGCTGCTGCATTAACGGCTGGGTGACTGCAGCCAGTCGGGCCGCCACGGTTTGAGCTGCTCGAGGTAGTGGCTGCCGCCAAGCTGGTACGCCTGGCGGGTGATCCAGCTGGCTCGGCGACTGACATGCGGCCCCGGCCGGCGGGGGCTCCAGGCGCGCGGGTTGGGCAGCACGGCGGCCAGCAGGCTGGCCTGCTGGCGTGACAGGTAGGGCGCGCCGACGCCGAAGTGATGGCGCGCCGCGGCTTCCGCGCCGAACACGCCGTCGCCCCATTCCACGCTGTTGAGATACACCTCGAGAATCCGCTGCTTCGACCAGAACAGTTCGATCAGCCCGGTGAACCAGGCCTCCAGCGCCTTGCGCGGCCAGCTGCGGCCGGACCAGAGGAACAGGTTCTTCGCCACCTGCTGACTGAGGGTGCTGGCGCCGCGCAGGCTGCCGCCCCGTTCGTTGTGCACCAGGGCCTTCTGGATGGCGTCGAGGTCGAAGCCATGGTGCTCGGCAAACTTCTGGTCTTCGGCGGCGATCACCGCGATCTTCAGGTTGTCCGGCAGCTCTTTCCAGGGGCGCCAGCTGCGCTGCAGGTCAATTGGCTCGCCATCGACCCACGACTCGACCTTGCGCTCGACCATCAGCGCGGTACCGGGCGGGTCGATCCAGCGCAGGGCGAGCACCAGCAGCGCCGAGCCAGCGGCGAACCAGAGCAGCAGTTTGGACAAGCGGCGAAACAGGTCACGCAGCATGGATGGCTTGGCCGAGAAGGATGGGCGGGCCATTATAGCCACCGCATTGGGTCTGTCCGGGAGTGAATCATGTTGCGGGTGTTTCTGTTATTGGCGGCGTTTGCCGGTTTCACCGGGGTCGCGCTGGGGGCATTCGCCGCTCACGGCCTCAAGGCCCGGCTGAGCGCCGAGCACCTGGCCGTGTTCCAGACCGGGGTGCATTACCAACTGATCCATGCCCTGGCGCTGTTCGGCGTGGCGCTACTGCTGCATTACCTGCCGGGGCGACTGCTGACGGCAGCCGGCAGCCTGTTTGCCCTCGGTATCCTGCTGTTCTCCGGCAGCCTGTATGCGCTGGTGCTCAGTGGTGTCGGCAAGCTGGGCATCATCACCCCGTTCGGCGGCCTGGCCTTTCTCGCCGGCTGGGCCTGCCTGGGGCTGGCGGCCTGGCGCCAGGCTTGAGCGGGATCAGGGGCGCGCTGGGGCGGGGACGAATGGCGTCCTTTTACCTTGGTCGCTGCCGATGATCGGGCTAGAATGCCGACCCTTTCATGTTCTGACTGCCCAGCCATGCACATCCAACTGAACGGCGATTCCTTCGAGCTCGCAGACGGCGCCACCGTCGCCGACCTGCTCGTGCGCCTGGATGCGGTTGGCAAGCGGGTCGCGGTCGAACTCAATCTGGACATCGTGCCGCGCAGCCAGCACGCCACCACGGTCCTGCGCGACGGTGACCAGCTGGAAGTCGTCCACGCCATCGGCGGCGGCTAGTCGCCCGAGAGGAGTTGCCATGAGCGCCATCATCGACAAACCCTTCACCCTGGCCGGGCGCACCTACGCGTCGCGTCTGCTGGTCGGTACCGGCAAGTACAAGGATCTCGAGGAAACCCGCCTGGCCATCGAGGCCTCGGGTGCCGAGATCGTCACCGTGGCGGTGCGCCGGACCAACATCGGGCAGAACCCGGGCGAGCCGAACCTGCTCGACGTGATCTCGCCGGACAAGTACACCATCCTGCCCAACACCGCCGGTTGCTACGACGCCGTCGAAGCGGTGCGTACCTGCCGCCTGGCCCGTGAGCTGCTCGACGGCCACAAGCTGGTCAAGCTGGAAGTGTTGGCCGACCAGAAGACTCTGTTCCCCAACGTGATCGAGACCCTCAAGGCCGCCGAAGTGCTGGTCAAGGAAGGCTTCGACGTGATGGTCTACACCAGCGATGACCCGATCATCGCCCGCGAGCTGGCCGCCATGGGCTGCATCGCGGTGATGCCGCTGGCAGGCCTGATCGGCACCGGCCTGGGCATCTGCAACCCGTACAACCTGCGCATCATCCTCGAAGAAGCGACGGTGCCAGTGCTGGTGGATGCCGGTGTGGGCACGGCTTCCGATGCCACCATCGCCATGGAGCTGGGCTGCGAGGCGGTGCTGATGAACAGCGCCATCGCCCATGCGCAGAACCCGATCCTGATGGGCGAGGCGATGAAGCACGCGATCATCGCCGGGCGCATGGCCTACCTGGCCGGGCGCATGCCGAAGAAACTCTATGCCAGCGCGTCGTCGCCGCTGGATGGTCTGATCAAGTAAGCCCCTAAACAGGCTAAGAGAGCCCCATGAGTGAAGTAGTCGAGCCGGTCGAAGACGGCGCTGCCGAGCGCCCGCACCGCGCTATCAAGAGTTTCGTCATGCGCTCCGGGCGCATGACCGAAGGCCAGCAGCGCGGTCTGGACCAGGGCTGGCCGCAGTTCGGCCTGCAGCTGGAAGACGGCCTGCGCGATTTCGACCAGGTGTTCGGGCGCAGCGCGCCGCGCACCTTCGAGATCGGCTTCGGCATGGGCCACGCGACCCTGGAGATGGCCGCTGCCGCGCCTGAGCACGACTTCATCGGCGTGGAAGTGCACAAGCCCGGCGTTGGTGCCCTGCTCAATGGTGCGCTCACGCAGAACCTCAGCAACATCCGCGTGTACAGTTGCGATGCTCTGGAAGTGCTGCGCGACTGTGTGGCCGATGCCAGCCTCGACCGCCTGTTGCTGTTCTTCCCCGATCCATGGCACAAGGCGCGTCACCACAAGCGGCGTATCGTCCAGCTGAGCTTTGCCGAGCTGGTACGCAGCAAGCTCAAGGTCGGTGGTGTGCTGCACATGGCCACCGATTGGCAGCCATACGCGGAATATATGTTGGAAGTGCTCAGCGCGGCGCCCGGTTACCATAACCTGTCCGCTGACAGTACCTATGTCGAGCGCCCCAGCGAGCGCCCGATTACCAAGTTCGAACGCCGTGGCGAACGCCTCGGTCACGGTGTATGGGACCTCAAGTTCCAGCGCATCGACTGATTCAAGCCCCTGTGGAACAGGGTAAAACCGACCGGGACAACCCGGCGCCAGGATGGCTTCCTCACCCCCGACAGCACTATGCAGATGCGGCCTACACTGGTCGTACGAATAAGAATGGCGGCGCGTAACAACCCGCGAGGAGAACGCTGTGTTGAGATCTATTGCAGTTCTGATGTTGGTGGCCGCTGCGCTGCCAGCCCATGCACGGGTCGACGCTGTCCAGGCCGCACGCCTGGGGCAAGACCTGATGCCGTTGGGCGGTGAGCGCGCGGGCAATGCCGCCGGCACCATTCCGTCCTGGGAGGGAGGCCTGAGCACGCCGCCGGCCGGTTATCAGCCGGGGATGCACCATCCCGACCCGTATGCCGGCGACACCCAGCTGTACCGCGTGGATGCCAGCAATGCCGCGCAATACAAGGCCGTCCTGGCGCCGGGCTACCAGAAGCTGCTGGAGAAACACCCGGGCTACTACCTGCGCGTGTTCCCCACCCGCCGCAGTGCGGCCGCCCCGCAGCGCATCTATGACGCCACCCGCTACAACGCCACCAACGCCGGGCTGATTTCCGGCGGTAACGGTATCGAAGGCACTGCCGCCGGCATTCCTTTCCCGATCCCGCAGAGCGGCCAGGAAGCGATCTGGAACCACATCGCCCGTTACCGTGGCGATCAGGTGCGCATGGTCACCAACCAGGCTGCCGTGCTCGCCAACGGCGACTACACGCTGCTCAAGCGCGACCGTGAAATCCTCTTCATCTACGGTCGCGAAGGCGTGACCCCGGCTGATCTGGACAACACCCTGTTCTTCTACAAGTACGCCGTGACCGCGCCGAGCAAGCTGGCCGGTTCGTCGCTGGTGGTGCAGGAAACCCTCGACCAGGTTCTGGCCATCCGCAAGGCGTGGCGCTTCAGCCGTGGCGAGCGTCGCGTGCGTCGTCTGCCGATGCTGGCCTATGACGCCATGCAGCCGGACACCAACGGCATGGCCACCGCCGACGTGGTCGACGCGTACAACGGCGCGCCGGATCGCTACGAGTGGACGCTGGTCGGCAAGCAGGAAATGCTCATGCCGTACAACAGCTACGCCGTGCACCAGAAAGGCACCCCCTACGAGACGATTCTGCAGAAGAAGAGCGTCAACCCCGACCTGCTGCGCTATGAGCTGCACCGCGTCTGGGTCGTAGAAGCGCACCTGCGCAAGGGCTTCAGCCACCCGTACGCCACCCGTCGTTTCTACATCGACGAAGACAGCTGGCAGATCCTCGCCGTCGACCTGTACGACAAGAGCGGAGCCATGGTCGGCCTGCAGGAAGCCCATCCGATCAGCTACTACGACGTGCCGATGTTCGGCAGCACCCTGGAAACCATCTACGACTTCAAGGGTGACCGCTACTACGTCGACGGCCTGGACAACAACGAGCCTATGTACGACTTCAACGTCAAGCTGAACAAGACGGACTTCACTGCCGCCGCCTTGCGCCGCGAAGGGATCTGACCGCCAGCCGGTCTTTCTCCCGCCCAAGAAAAAGCCCGCATTCGCGGGCTTTTTCGTTTCTGCCGATCAATCGTTGTCGTGGCGATGCTTGTGCTTCTTGGCTTTCTTGCTGCTATGGCCGTGGTTGTCATCATCGTCGGCGTAGTTGCTGCCCAGCGCGCCACCAGCGGCACCGCCGAGTGCGCCGCCAATCGCTGCGCCGGTGGAGCCGCCGACCTGGTTGCCGAGCACGGCGCCGCCGGCAGCACCCAGGCCACCACCGACGGCGGCCTCGGTCTTGCTGCCTTTCTTCGCGCTGACTGCGCTGCCCGCCGCCCCACCCACGCCGGCGCCGATGGCCGCACCGGTAGAACCACCGACCTGCTGACCGACCACGGTGCCGAGGGCGCCGCCCAATGCGCCGCCGATGGCGGTTTGCGTGGTGTCGCCGGCATACAGCGGCTGGGCCAGCAGCAGGCTGCTGAAGGCGAGAAGGGGCAGGGAGCGGTGCATGGCAAATACCTCAGGAAAAATGCGCGCGCAGGGTGGCCCAGATGAGCGGGCGAGGCAAGCGCCGCGGCGTCGTTTTGCGGCCAGGGTAGCAGGCTACTCAGTCATGCCAGCGTTTGTGCTTACGGCCGTGGTGGTGCTTGCGTTCGCCATAATGGTGGCCGTTGTCATGGCGGTAATCGCCGCGGCGACCGCGGTGATCATGGTCGTCGTCATCACGGTTGCCGTCGCCATAGTTGTTGCCCAGAGCACCGCCGGCTCCACCGCCGAGTGCTGCGCCGATCAGGCCACCGGTATTGCCGCCGACCTTCTGCCCGATGACGTTGCCGCCCGCGGCGCCGAGGCCGCCGCCAATCGCCGCTTCGGTACGACTGTGCTTGTCGGCACCGACGCCCGCACCGGCTGCACCGCCGACGCCGGCGCCAATCGCCGCGCCGGTGTCGCCGCCAATCTGCTGGCCCACCACCGAGCCCAGCACACCGCCGAGGGCGCCACCGACGCCAGCCTGAGTGTTGCCGGCAAAGGCACCAGCGCTGGCCAGGCTGAGGGAGAGTAGAAACAGCGAGGAAAACTTCATGACTACAGATCTCTGGAGGTACACGGCGCCGATCCTGCCAGCGTCAGCGCGCCAGGCAAGCACGACGAAGCGGCCCTGCGAGAGGCTTCACGGGTTGCGAAAATATTGCTGCAGGCGACGAACTACGGGGCTTTGCCAGGGTCAGCCAGACTTATCCCCGAGCCTTTTGCAGGCTGTGCGCGAGGGCGTCGCTGAGCTGGCGGTAGTCGTCCACGGCGGCGAATTCCTCGGTGTCCTTGTGCGCCTGGCGGCTGTCCGGCTGGCGGATACCGAGCAGGTGGGCGACGCCAAAGCGGCGGGCGCTGCGCAGGATCGGCAGGCTGTCGTCGATAAACAGGCAGCGCGCCGGATCGAAGGGGAAGTCCTGCTGCAGGGCATCCCAGAACTGCTGGTCTTCCTTGGGCACGCCGTAGTCGTGGGAGCTGATCAGCCGATCGAACCAGGGCGCCAGTTCGACCCTCTCCAGTTTCAGCGACAGCGAGTCGCGGTGCGCGTTGGTGATCAGCACCACGCGCTTGCCCGCGGCGCGCAGGGCGGCGAGAAAGGTGTCGGCGTCCGGGCGCAGGGCGATCAGGTGCGCCACCTCACGCTTGAGCTCGCGCACCGGGAGGTTCAGCTCGCGGCTCCAGAAATCGGTGCAGTACCAGGGCAGGGTGCCGGCATGTTCGCGAAACAGCGGCAGCAGCTCGGCATCGGCCGCCTCACGGCTCACCCCATGCAGCTCGGCATAGCGCTGCGGCAGGTGCTCCAGCCAGAAGTGGTTGTCGAAGTGCAGGTCGAGCAGGGTGCCGTCCATGTCGAGCAGCACGGTGTCGATATCGGTCCAGGGCAGCAGAGGCATGGCAAAGTCCGGAAACAGACGGAGAGGAGGAATCCCGCGCGGGTAGCGGGGTATGATACCCGTTCGAATCAAGGAGCGAATGATGCGTGAGAAACCCCAGGTGCTGGCCCGCGAGATAGTCGCCAGCAGCCGCCTGTTCCGCGTCGAAGAACTGCAGCTGCGCTTCTCCAATGGCGTCGAACGTACCTATGAACGGCTGGTCGGCAAGGGCTCTGGCTACGGCGCGGTGATGATCGTGGCGATGCTCGACAGCGAGCATGCGGTGCTGCTCGAAGAGTATTGCGGCGGTACCGACGACTATCAGCTGTCGCTGCCCAAGGGCCTGGTTGAGCCCGGCGAGGATGTGCTCGAGGCCGCCAATCGCGAGCTCAAGGAAGAGGCCGGTTTTGGCGCGCGCCAGCTGGAGCGGATCGCCGAGCTGAGCCTGTCGCCCGGCTATATGAGCCAGAAGATCCAGGTGGTGCTGGCCCGCGACCTCTATGAGGAAAGCCTGCCGGGCGACGAGCCCGAGCCGCTGCGGGTGGACAAGGTCAACCTGCGCGAACTCAGCGCCCTGGTGCAGCACCCGCAATTTACCGAAGGCCGTGCACTGGCTGCGTTGTACCTGGTGCGCGACCTGTTGAGCCAGCGTGGAGAATTCAACCTGTGAGCCATCCCTTTCTGCCGGCGGTGATCGCCCTGGTCCAGCGCGCCGGTCAGGCGACCCTGCCGCACTGGCGCAATGACGTGGCGGTGATTCAGAAGGCCGACGCCTCCCCGGTGACGGCTGCCGACCTGGCGGCCCATGAAATTCTTGCCGCCGGCCTGCTGGCCCTGGCGCCGGAGATTCCGGTGCTGTCCGAGGAAGACGCCGACATCGCCTTTGGCGAGCGTGCCGACTGGCAGCGCTGGTGGCTGGTCGACCCGCTGGACGGGACCAAGGAGTTCATCTCCGGCAGCGAAGAGTTCACCGTCAACGTGGCGTTGATCGAGCGCGGCGAAGTGGTGTTCGGTGTGGTCGGCATTCCGGCCAACGGCCGTTGCTACTACGGTGGCCGTGGCCTCGGCGCCCAGCGCATGGAGCGGGATGGTGCCGCCGAGGACATTGCCGTGCGTATTGCACCGGCCGAAGCCTTTACCGTGGTGGCCAGCAAGCGCCACTCCAGCCCGGCCCAGGAGCGTCTGCTGGAAGGGCTTTCCGAGCGTTTCGGTGACCTGCAACTGGCCAGCGTCGGCAGCTCGTTGAAGTTCTGCCTACTCGCCGAAGGCAACGCCGACTGCTACCCGCGCTTGGCGCCCACCTCGCAGTGGGACACCGCAGCCGCCCAGGGCGTGCTGGAAGGCGCCGGCGGCGAGGTGCTTGATCTCAAGGGCGAGGCGCTGACCTATGAGGCCCGCGAGTCCTTTCTCAATCCGTCCTTCCTCTGCCTGCCGCAGGCCGCCGAGTGGCGCGCCGAGCTGATCCAGCTGGCTCGCGCCCTCGACTGAGCCAGTAGCCTTCCCACGCTCGGTGTGGGAAGGCGGTCTACAGCATGTCGCTGTAGCGCTCATCCTTCTTGTAGCGCAACGGTTGGGCGAACCCCGGCACCTGGATGCCATCGGCGCTGAATTGCAGCTGCTGGTCGTCGATCAGGTCATGGCCGAAGTTGTAGAGGATGTCGAACTGGCCGCGCAGGGCCTGCTGGTCGTACTGTTTGGCCGTCGCGCGGGTGGTTTCACGCTTGGCCTGCCAGGCCGCGTAGGCTGCTTCGCCATGACGCTTGCGCAACATACGTTCGGTCACCTGGGGGGCGAGGATCACGCCGGTGGCGTTATTGCCGCCAAAGCCCTTGGAGTTGATGAAGCACACCTGCATGCCTTCGACCTCGCGGTCGTGGGTGGCCAGGCTGAGGTGTTGACGATGGACGTCATCGGCCACCCGGTCGATGGTCTTCAGGCCCGGCAGCAGGCTGTGGCGGAAGGTGCCCAGGGCGGCGATAACCTGATCGCCGCTGGCGGTGGCCAGCGAGTGGCCGAGGAAGGCCTTGGCTGCAGTGACCGGCCATTGCTCGATGGCGAAGGCGGCGGCGACGCGATCCAGCAGTTCCGACTCGGTCACCCGGTTGGCGGGAGTGCTGGAGCCGTGGGCGTGGACGAAGCTGTGCTGGCGCACGGCGTCGAGGCCGAGCAGTTGCGCAGCGCTGGCCACGGCCTTGGCCAGGGTCAGATAGTTACCAGGGCCGGGCGCGGAGATCGATTTCTTGAAGCCGTCGGCATTGATGAACACGTCAGGCACCGCGCCGTGAATGTCGGCACCCAGTTGCAGCGCCAGCTCGTCGTCCATCAGCACCACGAACTGCGTGGATTCGGAAAGGGTGAAGCCGCAGTTGTCGCCAAATGGCCGGCTGGCGCGGCGGAAGTCGACCTCATCGCGGCCCTCGATCTTGCGCAGACCCTCCTCGGTGGCCAGGGCGCCCATGGCGCCGTAGCCGTCGATGATTTCCTGGGTGATCGGTGCCTCGCTGTTGCCCACCAGCACCACCCGCGACTTGCCGCTGGTGATCTGCTCGATGGCCTTCTGCAGGTTGTAGAGGAAGGTGGCGCAGGCACCGGTGACGCTGCCGGTGGTGCCGACGCTGCCCAGCACATAGGCGTTGATGAAGTCGGCCGGCATGGTGTTGAGGCCCAGCGGGCATTGCTTGGCGGTGACGCGGCCGCCCTTGAGGCGCGACTGCATCATGCCGCCGAAGCCGTTCTCGTCGAGCTGGCTCATGATGCTGCCGGCGAACACGGCCACTTCGTCTGGCTGCACCTGGTCGAGAATGATTTGCCACGGCAGGCCGATGGAACGCAGCGCGTCGGTGGCGCCGACCACGGCCATCTGCAGGCCGCGCGGGTGGAAGCGCGAGTTGTACAGCTCACCCGGCTCGAAGCCGCTGGGCAGCTGGCCGGCGGATTTCACCGGCAGGGCGCGGTAGCTGTCGACCTTGAACTCGCAGCTGTCGCTCAGGGTGACCCGTACCTGCAATTCGTCCAGGGTTTCCACCGTCCAGCTCGCCGGCAGCGGTTCGGGGAGGTGCTTGCGCAGGGTGGTGAACTGCGCGCTGCTCACCGCCAGGTTCTTCTGCCAGTGGGCGGCATCGACATCCAGGTGGCGCTTATCGATGCGCCGTACCAGGGTGCCGTCGAGAATCGCTGCGCCCTGTTCGGCTTCGATCTGCGCCAGGCTCAGCGGGTTGCCGTCGAGGCTGAGGAACTGGCCGTCGACCACCTGGATCAGCTTCATCATCACCGCCAGGCCGGCCAGGGTTTCCTGTCGGCTCTGCGCATCCAGGGACTCCTGCACGATGCGTCGGAAGCCGTGGTGGAATGAACTTCTGCCCGCGGCGTTGTAACCGCCGAAGCCGACAATGACGGGTAGTCGAGACATCACTCGGAACTCCTACAATCAATCTTCACGCAGGGCCGGGTGGGCGCAGAGTGGCGGGCAGGTGCACGGCGACAACAGCGCTCCCGGCCAGACGGCATATGCCGGGTGGCGACTCAAACGAATCGGGATACCGGGTTGACGCAGGGGCTGACTGGCAAGTCACGTTACTGCCGAAAGGTCGCGCACCGCCGCGCCAGTCGATGACTGGCGCGGCGGGTTGTGCGAGGAGGCGCGGCAGGTGGACTGCCGCGGGAGGGGTCAGCGGTACTGGGTAGTTGTAGCGCTGGTGCTGACGCGGGTGCCAGCGGTGCCTTTGACGATGGCTTCGATATCGGCCAGGGAGCCGATCACCGCGACCTTGCCGGTGTTGCGGGCGAACTCGCAGGCGGCCTGGACTTTCGGCCCCATGGAACCGGCGGCGAAGCCGAGACGCTCCAGTTCATCCGGGTGGGCTTCGGCGATGGCTTTCTGCGTCGGCTTGCCCCAGTCGATGTAAGTGGCGTCGACATCGGTGGCGATCACCAGCAGGTCGCTGGACAGCTGCTCGGCGAGCAGGGCGGAGCACAGGTCCTTGTCGATCACCGCCTCCACACCATGCAGCTTGCCGTTCTCGTACATGGTCGGGATGCCGCCGCCGCCGGCGCAGATCACCACCGAGCCTTTTTCCAGCAGCCATTTCACCGGGCGGATTTCGAAGATCCGTTGCGGCCGTGGGCTGGCCACCACGCGGCGGAACTTGTCGCCATCGGGGGCGATGCTCCAGCCTTTCTCGGCGGCCAGGCGCTCGGCGTCTTCCTTGCTGTAGACCGGACCGATCGGCTTGGTCGGTGTCTTGAAGGCCGGGTCGGCGCTATCCACTTCGACCTGGGTGAGGATGGTGGCGAAGGGCACCTCGAACGGCAGCAGGTTGCCCAGTTCCTGTTCGATCATGTAGCCGATCATGCCTTCGGTTTCGGCACCGAGCACGTCCAGCGGGTAGGGGTTGGCGGCGTCGTAGGCGTTGCCTTGCAGAGCCAGCAGGCCGACCTGCGGGCCGTTACCGTGGGCGATCACCAGTTCGTTGCCGGGCGCCACCTTGGCGATCTGCTCGCAGGCGACGCGCACGTTGACGCGCTGGTTTTCCGCGGTCATGGCTTGGCCACGCCGCAGCAGGGCGTTGCCGCCCAGGGCGATGACTAGTCGCATAGTGATTCTCCTCGAAAGGGGCTGGCCGTAGGGCGGGTGGAACCCGCGGGTTGCACCCGCCCTACGGCGCGGGCGTCAGACGTCGGCCAGAGTTGAGACCAGAATCGCCTTGATGGTGTGCATGCGGTTTTCCGCCTGCTCAAAGGCGATGCACCAGGGCGACTCGAACACGTCGTCGGTCACTTCGATGCCGTTCTTCAGGTGCGGATACTGCTCGGCGATCTGCTTGCCGACCTTGGTATCGCTGTTGTGGAAGGCGGGCAGGCAGTGCATGAACTTGACCCGTGGATTGCCAACCGACTTCATCAATTCGGCGTTGACCTGATAGGGCATCAGTTGCTTGATGCGGTCGCCCCAGGCCTCGACTGGCTCGCCCATGGACACCCAGACATCGGTATGAACGAAGTCGACGCCCTTGACTGCGGCCTTGGCATCTTCGGTGAGTGTGATGCGTGCGCCGCTTTCTTCGGCGAATTGTTTGCACTGCGCAACGAAGCTGTCTTCAGGCCACAACGATTTGGGTGCGGCGATGCGTACGTCCATGCCGAGCTTGGCACCGATCAGCAGCAGCGAGTTGCCCATGTTGTTGCGCGCGTCGCCCAGGTAGGCGTAGCTGATGTCATGCAGCGGCTTGTCGCTGTGCTCGCGCATGGTCAGCACGTCGGCAATCATCTGGGTCGGGTGGTATTCGTCGGTCAGGCCGTTGAACACCGGCACCCCGGCGTATTTCGCGAGTTCTTCGACGATCTCCTGCTTGAAGCCGCGGTACTCGATGGCGTCGTACATGCGGCCGAGTACGCGGGCGGTGTCCTTCATGCTCTCCTTGTGGCCGATCTGCGAGGAGCCCGGGTCGATGTAGGTGACGTTGGCGCCCTGGTCATAGGCGGCGACTTCGAAGGCGCAGCGGGTGCGGGTGGAGGTCTTCTCGAAGATCAGCGCGATGTTCTTGCGCAGCAGGTGCGGTTGCTCGGTACCGGTGTACTTGGCGCGCTTGAGGTCGCGGGACAGGTCCAGCAAATAGCGCAGCTCGCGGGTGCTGTGGTGCATCAGGCTGAGCAGGTTGCGGTTGTGCATGTTGAAAGCCATGGTTCTTTCTCCTTGTGGGTATGGGAAACCGCGCCCGGCGGCGAGTGGCCGCCGGGGTGGCTTGATCAGTAGTCGATCGGGTCGCGGATGATCGGGCAGGTCATGCAGTGGCCGCCGCCACGGCCGCGGCCCAGTTCGCTGGCGCTGATGGTGATGACTTCGACCCCGGCCTTGCGCAGCAGGGTGTTGGTGTAGGTGTTGCGGTCATAGCCGACCACCACGCCCGGTTCCAGGCAGACCACGTTGTTGCCGTCGTCCCACTGTTCGCGTTCGGCCTCGAAGCTGTCGCCGCCGGTTTCCACCACGCGCAGTTTTTTCAGATTGAGGGACTCGGCGACCACGTCGAGGAAGGATTTGTCCTCGCGGCGTACATCGATGCCGCCTGGCTTGCTCTCGTCCGGGCGAATCACGAACGGCACGATCTGGTAGGCGACTTCCGGGAAGACCGTGACCAGGTCGCGGTCGCAGAAGCTGAATATGGTGTCCAGGTGCATCGCCGCGCGGGACTTGCCGAGCCCGGCGACCACCACGCGTTCGGCGGCGCCGGCCTTGAACAGCGCCTGGGCGACCTGGCCGATGGCCTGGTGCGAGGTGCGCTCGCCCATGCCGATCAGCACGGTACCGTTACCGATCGGCATCACGTCGCCACCTTCCAGGGTGGCGGCACCGTGGTCGACATCGGGGTCGCCGTACCAGATCTGGAAGTCGGCGTTGACGAAGTCCTGATGGAATTTGTAGATGGCGCTGGCCAGCAGGGTTTCCTGGCGGCGCGCCGGCCAATACATCGGGTTGAGGGTGACGCCGCCGTAGATCCAGCAGGTGGTATCGCGGGTGAACTGGGTGTTGGGCAGCGGCGGGAAGATGAAGCTGGACTCGCCGAGGTAGGCGTTGAACATCTTCGTTACATCCGAGTCCTTGTGCTTGGCCAGATCGGCGCCGGATACACCGCCGATCAGGAACTCGGCAATCTTGCGCGGCTCAAGGCCTTCGATGAAGGAGCGAATTTCGCTCTGCAGGCCCAGGCCGACGCTGTTGGGGGTGAGCTTGCGGTCGAGGATCCAGGCCAGCGCTTCTTTATTGCTGACAGTCTGTTCCAGCAGGTTGTGCATCTCCACTACGTCGATGCCGCGTTCGCGCATCTTGGTCATGAAGTCGAAGTGATCGCGCTTGGCTTGGCTGACCCAGATGACGTCGTCGAACAACAGATCGTCGCAGTTGTTCGGGGTCAGGCGCAGGTGGGCGAGGCCCGGAGAGCAGACCATGACCTTGTGCAGTTTGCCCGCTTCCGAGTGGACGCCGAGTTTTACCTTGGACATGTGAACCTCCTGTGTCGTTATAGGGTGAGGAAGCCGCTGTAGAGGCCGTAGCCGGCGACGAGCGCGCCGATCACGACGGCAGCGAAGATGAGCTTCTCAACCGTGGTAAAGATGGGTTGATTCATTTCCCGCTTGGCCTTGGCGAACAGAATGGCGCCAGGGGCGTAAAGCAGGGCGGAAAGCAGCAGGTACTGCACGCCGCCGGCATAGATCAACCAGATGGCGTAGACCAGGGCGACGATGCTGATCAGCAGGTCCTTGTTGCGCTCGCCGGAGGCCTGCTCGTAGGTCTCGCCACGCACCGCTAGCAACACGGCATAGGCGGCGGACCACAGGTAGGGCACCAGGATCATCGAGGTGGCCAGGTACAGCAGGCTGAGGTAGGTGGAGTTGCTGAACAGGGTGACGACGAGGAACAGCTGGATCAGCCCGTTGGTCAGCCACAGCGCGTTGGCCGGCACCTGGTTGGCGTTTTCCTTCTTCAGGAAGTCCGGCATGGTGTGGTCCTTGGCGGCGGCGAAGAGAATCTCCGCGCACAGCAGGGTCCAGGACAGCAACGCGCCGGCCAGCGAGACGATCAGGCCGATGGCGATCAGGATGGCGCCCCAGCGCCCGACCACGTGCTCCAGCACGTAGGCCATGGACGGGTTCTTCAGCCCGGCCAGTTCGGCCTGATGCATGATCCCCAGCGACAGCACGTTGACCAGTACCAGCAGCAACAGCACGCCGACGAAGCCGATTACCGTGGCCTTGCCCACATCGCTGCGCTTCTCGGCGCGGGCCGAGTAGACGCTGGCGCCTTCGATACCGATGAACACCCAGACGGTGACCAGCATCATGTTGCGCACCTGGTTCATCACGCTGCCCAGGTCGGTATTGCCTTCGCCCCAGATGTCAGCGGTGAACACATCCATCTTGAAGGCGATGGCGGCGATGACGATGAACAGCACCAGCGGCACCATCTTTGCCACGGTGGTGACCTGGTTGATGAACGCCGCCTCCTTGATCCCGCGCAGCACCAGGAAGTGCACGCCCCACAGCACCATCGAGGCGCAGACCACGGCGATCACCGTGTTGCCTTCACCGAAGATCGGGAAGAAATAGCCGAGGGTGGAAAACAGCAGGACGAAGTAGCTGACGTTGCCCAGCCAGGCGCTGATCCAGTAGCCCCAGGCCGAGGAGAAACCCATGTAGTCGCCGAAGCCGGCCTTGGCGTAGGCGTAGACGCCTGAGTCGAGTTCCGGCTTGCGGTTGGCCAGGGTCTGGAACACGAAGGCCAGGGTCAGCATGCCCACGGCGGTGATGGCCCAGCCGATCAATACCGCCCCGGCGCCAGCACTGGCCGCCATATTCTGCGGTAGCGAGAAGATCCCGCCACCGACCATCGAACCGACGACCAGGGCAATAAGCGCCCCTAGGCGAAGTTTGTTTGCCGAATCAGACATCGAATACCTCCAATAGCGGAGAGAAGTTGAGAGCAATTGGGCTCGCTATCGGAGAGGGGGATATTGATGTGGGTCAATAGCGCGCTGTCCATTGCTCGGTATTACTGTCCCTGTACTGCTTTTAATGCCTCGGGAGCGCCCAAACACTGCTCTGCAAGGCTCTAGATAGAGAAGCCCGGTGCCTTTTTATGAATGGGCGTGAACAAAAGTTAGTTGAGGTTCTAGCGCATGCAAGTTTCAGGAGTGAGACAGTCGAAAGCGCTGGCCAAGTGCCTGATTTCTTGATGGCAATAAATATGGATTGGATATTTCCAATAAATCTAAGTCGATTGTGAATATCGACTACGGAGGTACTTATGTTCCGCCCTGGACACGTTGCAGTGCAGCGCCCGCCCCTTGCGGGCGAGCCGGGCTACCACCTGAACCTGGACTATCAGGTATGCCGCGACGAACGTGGCTGTCATGTGGATTTTCAGTTGGAGGGCGAGGTAGCCGGTCGCGCGCTGCACGATAAATTCAGCCTGCGTCGCGATGTGGCGTTCAATTTTCTACAGGCGGCCGGGCGCTGTTTGCGGCGACGCGGTATCACTCCAGTGCATCCGGTGCTGTTCGCGTTCCATGAGGATTACGACCGCCTGTTCGACGACCTGCGTCAGCAGCTGCGCGCCAGCCCTGGCGAGTCAGTAGACCTGGAGCGTTTTCTGCTCGATCGCGGCGAACTGCAACTGCACTGAGTCCGCGCCTCAGTCCTGCTCGTCGCCTGCGCCGGAGGGCTCCAGGCCATGTTTGCGCAGTTTGTCGTGCAGGGTCTTGCGCGGCAGGCCGAGGGCTTCGGCGAGGCTACGCAGCGAGCCGTGGCCATTGCCCATTTCGCGGGCAATCAGCGCCCGCTCATAGGCATCCACCTGCTCGCCCAGGCTGCCGCCGCCGAGCGTGCCGGGCAACGTCTCGCCTGGCAGGTCGAGGCCCAGTTCCAGGCCCATGGCGAAGCGCTCGGCGGCGTTCTGCAATTCGCGCACATTACCCGGCCAGGCATGGCTCAACAGCTGCGCGCGCTGCCCTGGTTGCAGGCTGCGCGCCGGCAGGCCGTGGCGCTGGGCGGCGGCTTCGGCATGCTGTTGGAACAGCAGCAGGATGTCTGCGCCGCGCTCACGCAGCGGTGGAATGCGCAGCGGCGCGACATTCAGCCGGTAGTACAGGTCGGCGCGGAAGCGCCCCTGGTCGGCGGCCACGCGCAGGTCTTCCTTGGTCGCGGCGATCACGCGGATATCCAGGGGGATCAGCTGATTGCCGCCGAGGCGCTCGACCACTCGCTCTTGTAGCAGGCGCAGCAGCTTGACCTGCACATCCGGGCTCATGCTCTCGATTTCGTCGAGGAACAGGGTGCCGCCATTGGCGAACTCGAACTTGCCGATGCGCCGTTTCTGCGCGCCGGTGAACGCGCCGGGCTCGTGGCCGAACAGCTCGCTTTCCACCACCGACTCGGCCAGGGCGCCGGCGTTGATTGCCACGAAGGGGCCCTTCTTGCGTGCCGACAATTCGTGCAGGGCGCGCGCCACCACTTCTTTGCCGGCGCCGGTTTCGCCGTGGATCAGCACATCGGTATGGATCGCCGCTAGCGCACCGACCTGCTCGCGCAGGCGCTGCATCGGCGCGCACTGGCCGATCAGGCGGGCCTCAAGCTGGTTGCGGTCGGCCAGGGCCAGGCGCAGGTTGCGGTTGTCCAGCACTAGGCGACGCAGTTTCAGGGCGCGGTGCACGCTGTCGAGCAGCGCATCGCTGGCGAAGGGTTTTTCCAGGAAGTCATAGGCGCCGGCGCGCATCGCCTGGACCGCCAGCGGCACGTCGCCGTGGCCGGTGATCAGCAGCACGGGCAGGCCGTCGTCCTGCTCGTGCAGCTGGCGCAGCAACTCGAGGCCATCGATACCCGGCATGCGAATGTCGCTGACTACCACGCCGGGCCAGTCCGCCTCGATGCGTTGCGCCACGCCCTGGGCATCGGCCAGGGTTTCCACCCGCAGGCCGGCGAGGTCGAGCGTCTGCGCCAGCGCCTGGCGCAGGTGCGGATCGTCGTCGATCAGCAGGACCTGGGTGCGGCTGTCGATGCGGCTCATGAGAACTCCTCGGGCGGTTGCAGGTTGGTGCCGGGTTCGGTGTGGCGCAGCTGCAGGGTGATCAGCGCGCCGCCGTCGGGGTGGTTGGCCAGCAGCAGCTCGCCACCGAGGGCACGCATCAGCGTCTCGCAAATGGCCAGGCCCAGGCCGAGGCCCTGGGTGCTGGTCTTGGTGGTGAAGAAGGGCTCGCGCGCATGTTGCAGCGCCTGCGGGCTGAAGCCGGGACCATTGTCGCGCAGGATCAGGTTGACGCCCGTTGCGCTGGTTTCGCTACTCAGCCACAGGCGGCGCGGCGGTGCTCGCTCGCTCAGCGCATCGAGGGCATTGGCCAGCACGTTACCGAGCACCTGGCGCAGCCGGGTTTCGCCGGCCTGTACCCATAGCGTGGCAGCCGGCAGGTCGCGGATCAGCTCCACATCCAGCGCGCGGCGGCGCTTGGCCAACAGCGCCAGGGCATCGTCCAGCGCCGGTTGCAGGGCCACGCTCTCGGGGGCATGCCGATCGCGTCGAGCGAAGGCGCGAAGGTGGGCGATGATCGAGGCCATGCGCGCCGTGAGCTCGCTGATCTGCCGCAGGTTGCCGCGTACGTCGTCATGGCGCTGATGGTCGAGCAGCACGCCGGCGTTGTCGGCGTAGCTGCGGATCGCTGCCAGCGGCTGGTTGAGTTCGTGGCTGATGCTCGCGCTCATGGTGCCCAGGGCAGTGAGCTTGCTGGCCTGGACCAGGTCATCCTGGGTACGCAGCAGATCCTGTTGAGCCTGCTCGCGCTCCAGCACTTCGTCCTTGAGGCGGTTGTTGAGGGTCTCCAGATCGCGGGTGCGCTCCAGCACGCGGATCTCCAGTTCACGCTTGGCGCGGGCATCCAGGGCGATGCGCTCGATGTAATGACGGCGCCGCTGCAGCAGCAGGCCGAGCAGCAGGAGCAGCGCCAGCAGGCTGGCACCGCCGATGGCCACGACGGTCTGCACCGGGCGTTCGAGCTGGTTGCGCGGGGCGAGGATGTTCACCGTCCAGCCGGTTTCCTCGAGCTCGCGGCTCTGCATCAGCCATTGGCTGTCGTCGAGGGTCAGGGGCTGTGGATTGAGGGTCGGATAGGGCTGCTCGGCCGCGATGCGCGCCAGCTCCTGGCGGCTCAGCGGGCGTGTGGCACGAAAGCGCCAGTCGGGGTTGGAGGTGAGGATGATCACCCCGTTGGCATCGGTTACCAGTAGCTGTTCCGGCGTCTTGCCCCACAGGCGCTCGGTGTAGTCGAGGTCGACTTTGAGCACCAGAACGCCCAGGCGCTGCTGCTCGTCACGGATGCCAGCGGCGAAGTAATAACCGCGCTTGCCCGAGGTGGTGCCTTGGCCGAAGAAGCGCCCAAGGCGGCCTTCGCTGGCGGCGCGGTAGTAGGGGCGAAAGGTGAAGTCGCGGCCGATGAAACTGTCGGCCTGGTCGTGATTGGACGCGGCGCGGGTGATGCCGCGGGCGTCCATCAGGTAGATCACATCGGCGCCGGTCTGCTCGCGTACGCGGCTGAGCAGCTGGTTGGCTTTGGCCAGGGCTGGCGCGTCCTGTGGTTGCAGGAGGGCGCCGCGCAAGTCCGGTAGATCCCCGAGAATCGCCGGCAGCACCTCGAAGCGGCGCAGCGTGCCGAGCAGGTTGGCGACATACAGGTCGAGGGTCTGGCGATTCTGTTCGATCAGTTCATCGCGGTAGTAACGCTCGGCCAACTGCTGCAGCGGCCACAGCAAGGGCGCCAGCAACAGGGCCAGCAGGGCGAGGCTACGCCAGCGGGGGCGGTGGGGTGTCGGGGTCGGGGTCATGCAGCAATGCGCCTGGAGGACAGGCGCATTATGCACCGCAGCGATTCAGCGCGGGTTGCTCAGGCATTCCAGCAGCGCGTCGTGCCAGTTCGGCAGGCGGATGTTCCATTCACGCTGCAGGCGCGAGCAGTCCAGGCGCGAATTGAGCGGGCGCTGTGCGGGGGTTGGATAGGCGCTCGACGGAATCGGCTCCAGGCGCGCGCAGGGCTTGCCCTGCAGGCGTAGTTGCTCGGCGATGGCGCTGGCGAAACCGAACCAGGAGGTCTCGCCCAGGCCGGTGAGGTGATAGGTGCCCCAGGCACCGGCTTGACCATTCTGCCAATGCTGGACCAGTTCGGCAGTAGCCTGGGCGATGCTGCCGGCCCAGGTGGGCGCGCCGACCTGGTCGCCGACCACGCGCAGCTCCTCGCGCTCCTGCAGCAGGCGCTGCATGGTCAGCAGGAAGTTCTTGCCGTGCAGCGAGTAGATCCAGCTGGTGCGCAGGATCAGGTGCTGGCCGCCGACCGCGCGGATGGCGTCCTCGCCGGCCAGTTTGCTGCGTCCGTAGACACCCAGCGGGCCGGTGGCGTCGTCTTCGCTGTAGAGGCCGTCCTTGCTGCCATCGAACACGTAGTCGGTGGAGTAGTGGATCAGTGGCACTGCCAGCGTCGCTGCTTCCTCGGCTAGCACGCCGGGGGCCACAGAATTGATGGCGAAGGCTGCTTCAGGCTCGCTCTCGGCCTGATCCACGGCGGTGTGGGCCGCGGCGTTGATGATCAGGTCCGGGCGCAGCGCGCGCACCTGCCGGCGAATTGCATCACTGTCGGCGAGGTTCAGCTGTTCCTGGCCGAGCACCAGCAGCTCGGCATTCGGCAGGCTCAGCTGCAGCTCGCGGGAGACTTGGCCTTGGCGGCCGGTGATCAGGACTTTCATGGAAACAGCTCGGCGTCCTGCAGGCTCTTGCCGGCCAGATCCTTGGCCGACAGTTGCGGCGTGCCGTCGAATTGCCAGTCGATGGCCAGGCTCGGGTCATCCCAGCGAATCGAACGCTCGTGGGCGGGGGCATAGTAGTCGGTGGTCTTGTAGAGCACTTCGGCGCTCTCGCTGAGCACCACGAAACCGTGGGCGAACCCTTCGGGAACCCAGATCTGCCGTCTGTTTTCTGCGGATAAGCGCACCGCGGCCCATTTGCCGAAGTTGGCCGAGCCACGACGGATATCCACCGCCACATCCAGCACTTCACCCGCGATGACGCGCACCAGTTTCCCTTGCGCCTGCTCGATCTGGTAATGCAGGCCGCGCAATACGCCGCGCTGCGAACGCGAGTGGTTGTCCTGGACGAACTCGCGCTGCAGGCCGGTGGCTTCGGCAAATGCCTTGGCGTTGAAACTTTCGTAGAAGAAGCCACGCTCGTCGCCGAATACGCGTGGCTCGATAACCAGCACCTCTGGGAGTAGGGTCTGGGTCACATTCATGCATGCTCTCCGGCAAGCTGGTAGAGGTATTGGCCATAACCGGTCTTGCCGAAGGCCTTGGCCTGGCTGAGCAACTGCTCGCGGTCGATCCAGCCATGCTGGAAGGCGATTTCTTCCAGGCAGGCGACTTTCAGGCCCTGGCGGTGCTCGATGGTCTGCACGTACTGCGAGGCCTCCAGCAGGCTGTCGTGAGTGCCGGTGTCGAGCCAGGCGAAGCCGCGACCAAAGCGTTCGACGCGCAGGTCGCCGCGCTCCAGGTAGGCAATGTTGACGTCGGTGATCTCC
This sequence comes from Aquipseudomonas ullengensis, assembly GCF_014174475.1. GTDB lineage: Bacteria > Pseudomonadota > Gammaproteobacteria > Pseudomonadales > Pseudomonadaceae > Aquipseudomonas > Aquipseudomonas ullengensis. The sequence goes on along the minus strand of NZ_JACJUD010000006.1, from coordinate 208,811 downwards.
AGTTCGCCGCGTGGCGACGGCTTGACCGCCTTGGCGATCTCGATGACGTCGTTGTCGTAGAAATACAGGCCGGTCACTGCGTAGCTGGATTTGGGCTGCTTGGGCTTTTCCTCGATGGAGATGGCGGTGCCCTGAGCATCGAACTCGACCACGCCAAAACGCTCCGGGTCGCTGACCCAGTAGCCGAATACGGAAGCCCCGCTGGGCTCCGCTGCGGCGCGCAGGAGCATTTCGCTGAAGTGCTGGCCGTGGAAGATGTTGTCGCCAAGGATCAGACACACCGGATCCTTGCCAATGAACTCCTCACCGATCAGGAACGCCTGCGCCAGGCCGTCCGGCGAGGGTTGCTCGGCGTAGCTGAAGCGCACACCGAACTGGCTGCCATCGCCGAGCATCTTCTCGAACTGCGGCAGGTCGTGCGGGGTGGAAATGATCAGGATGTCGCGGATGCCGGCCAGCATCAGCACCGAGATCGGGTAATAGATCATCGGCTTGTCGTAGATCGGCAGCAGTTGCTTGGACACACCCAGGGTAATGGGGTGCAAGCGGGTGCCGGACCCGCCGGCGAGGATGATTCCTTTCATGCTGAGGCTCCAAGGCGTTCACGTTGATAGCTGCCGTCCTGTACATGGCGGCACCATTCGAGGTTGTCCAGGTACCACTGCACGGTCTTGCGCAGGCCACTGGCGAAGGTTTCCTGCGGCACCCAGCCGAGCTCGCGCTCGATCTTGCCTGCGTCGATGGCATAGCGCTGGTCGTGACCGGGGCGATCCTTGACGAAGGTGATCAGGTCTTCATAGCGGGCCAGGCCAGCCGGTTTGTGCGGCGCTAGCTCTTCCAGCAGGGCGCAGATGGCGCGCACCACGTCGATGTTCTTCTGCTCGTTATGGCCGCCGATGTTGTAGGTCTCGCCGACCTGGCCTTCGCTCACCACCTTGAGCAGGGCGCGCGCATGATCTTCGACGAATAGCCAATCGCGGACCTGCAAGCCGTCGCCGTAGACTGGCAGCGGCTTGCCATCCAGGGCGTTGAGAATCACCAGCGGGATCAGTTTTTCCGGGAAGTGGAACGGCCCGTAGTTGTTCGAGCAGTTGGTCAGCAATACCGGCAGGCCATAAGTGCGCTGCCAGGCACGCACCAGATGGTCGGAGGCTGCCTTGCTGGCCGAGTAGGGCGAGCTGGGGGCGTAGGGCGTGGTTTCGGTGAACAGATCGTCCACGCCGTGCAGGTCGCCATACACCTCGTCGGTGGAAATATGGTGGAAGCGGAAGGCGTGCTTGCGCGCTTCCGGCAGGCCCGACCAATAGGTGCGAGTGGCTTCCAGCAGGTTGTAGGTGCCGACGATATTGGTCTGGATGAACTCGCCAGGGCCGTCGATGGAGCGATCGACGTGGGACTCGGCCGCCAGGTGCATGATGGCGTCTGGCTGGAACTCGGCGAGCACGCGGCTGACGGTTTCGCGGTCGCCGATATCGGCCTGGACGAACTGGTGGCGCGAGTTGTTTTCGACAGAGGCGAGCGACTCGAGGTTACCGGCATAGGTGAGCTTGTCGAGGTTGAGCACACTGTGCTCGGTTTGCCGCAGAATATGACGGACAAGTGCCGAGCCTATGAAACCTGCTCCTCCGGTGACCAGAATGCGCATGCAATGCCTGCTGTATCAGATTGAAATTGAAGGCGGCTAGCTTGTCGGGTGTAATTGCGCTTTGCAAGGGATCTGCTGGCCATTGAGGCGGCTACTCTTGCCCTTCCCAGCACAGGCGATATGCAGATGTTGAAAGTGGGTGTCGATTGCAGGCCGCTTAGCAGGCCGCTGTCGGGGATAGGCCGTTATACCCGCGAGTTACTGAGCCTCTTGACCGAGGCGCAGGATGTGCACTGGTTTCTCTACTGCGATCAGGTATTCGAAGCTCCGTTCGCCAACAGGCCCAATGTCACCCTGCGCTTGTCCGGGCAGTCCGGCAGCCTGGCCGAGCATATGTGGTATCAGGTTGCTTTGCCGCGCCAGCTCAAGCGCGATGGCCTCGACGTGTTCTGGTCGCCGCGGCATCACCTGCCGCTGTTCATGCCGTCGTCTGTGCGTGCCGTCGTGACGATCCACGACCTGACCTGGAAGCGCTTCCCCGAGACGATGAAGCCATTGCAGTACTGGTCCGAGCGCCTGCAGATGCCGCATTCGCTGCGCAAGGCTGCACGGATCATCACCATCTCCGCGTCCAGTCGCAGCGACCTTGCGCGCTATTTCCCCGCAACCCAGACCAAGGTTCACGTCATACCCTGTGGCGTCACCCGCCTCGAGGCAGGCGCTTGTGAGCGGGCGTTGCCGCAGCAGTACCTGCTGTTTGTCGGCACACCCGAGCCGCGCAAGAACATCCAGCGTCTGCTTGAGGCGTATGCGCAACTTGCGCCAGAGCTGCGCTCTGCTTACCCACTGGTGCTGGCTGGCGGGCATGGCTGGATGGTCGATATCGAACAACTGGTCGATCAGCTGGGCATCCGCACGGATGTTGTGGCGCTTGGGGCGGTTTCAGGAGCGGAGCTAGGCTATATCTACTCGAAAGCCCGGTTACTGCTGATGCCCTCACTCTATGAAGGCTTCGGCCTGCCGATCCTCGAAGCCTTCCAGTTCGGCGTGCCGGTCGTCACCGCCAACTGCAGTTCCATGCCGGAGGTGGCTGGAGGCGGGGGCTGTCTGGTAGATCCGTTGCAGGTCGAGAGCATCCGCGCCGGTATCGAACGGCTGCTGACTGATCAGAAGTCTTATGCCGACTGTGTTGCGCAGATTACCGAGCAGCTCGCCCGCTATGATTGGAAACTGGCGGTTCAGAGCACGCTTGAGGTGCTCAGGCCGGACTAGCTGTAAATGGTTTGATAGAGCCTGTTCGATGCTTGGGTGAAGCATCGGTACAATTCGTACTTATCGTGAGTCTGAGGTAGGCGTTCGAAGCTCTTTCAGCGGCTGAAGCTAAGCAGATTGCGGTTATAATTTATGAGGGTTGTATTGTGTTGTCTTTAAAGCATAATTTTTTGTTCATCCATATTCCCAAAACGGGTGGGAATTCGATTCAGAATATAATCTCCCAGTATTCTGATGATGAAGTGGTTTGTCTTTCCCCGCATCAGGATGGCGTTGAGCGCTTTGAAGTTCGCTCGCAGAAATACAATACGCACAAGCACTCGACTTATGAAGAGTATCGTCGGGAGTATGGTTCAGAAATGTGCGATGGGCTGTTCAAGTTCTGCTGCGTAAGAAATCCCTGGGAACGCGTTGTCTCTCATTATTTTTCCCCGCACCGCGGCCAGGTCGTATGGAGTCGAGAGGCTTTCCTACAGTTCATAAACTCCCCGGAGGTCAAGCCCCTTGCGCACTATCTGGCTGTTGACGGTGATGAACTGCAGGCCGCAGTTGCAAAAATGTCATGCGTGGTGCGCTACGAAAACATCCAGGCTGATTTTGATCAGGTCTGTAATTTGCTGCGACTGCCGCGCACCAGTCTGCCTCACAGAAACAAGTCGAACCGTGAAGATTATTCGAAGTATTACGACAGTGAGTCGGCTGCGGTTGTTATGGAAAAGCTGAAGGCCGAGATAGAGCTTTTTGGTTATACCTATTCATAGTTTTTTGCAGGCATGACTATTTTCGGGTGGCCGCGCCCACAATAATTGTGGGCGGCGATGGGTGGCTCATGCTGCGGAGTGGCCGGGTCTGAACGCGCCAGGCTCGGTTAGCTATCTGACTAGTGACGGGCCTGTGCTTGCGGCGACGCAAGCACAGAACCATCGCAGAAGGTTAAGCTGAGGCTTGCTAGAGTGTGCAGGTTGCTGCAAATCGCATTTGCACTTTTATCTTGCAGGCATGGCCATTGGGGGCGGCACATACGGATCGCCCAGTTCACTCTGCAGACTGCTCAGTGTGCTGAATAGCTCCTGTATAAGGGCTTTATTCGCAGGGTCATGCGCCAAATCGGATAGTTCATTCGGATCGCTTTCCAGATTGAATAGGTGATACCTACTGGATTTTGGGTAATAAATAAGCTTCCATTTGCCTTTTATAACGCAGCGACATGAAGTCCATGTAGGCCCCGTAAATCGGGCTTGAGTGCTTCTGTGTTGCATGCTGGTTGAGTGGTAGCAGGCTATCAAAGTCAACATCCGCGAAGTCTGACTTTACCAGGTCGGAGATCTCAAGAGTGGTGGGCATGATGTCCTGAATATAAATTCGTTGATTGCTTTGTATGCCTTTGGGTATTTTCGGGCCGGAAATTATGAGTGGGGAGGCCAGGCTGTGGTCGTACATGCTCTGCTTGGCCATGAAGCTGTTATTGCCAATGCTTAAACCGTTATCTGCGGTGTAGATAATCACCGTGTTATCGCTCATTCCTTGATTCTTTAATTCCCCGAGAATGCGAGAAATCTGCGCGTCCATATGACTGATTAATGCATAATATTCGCGGCGGTGTACTTTTATCGCGAACTCCGTGCGTGGCCGCGGTGCCAGCGTTTCAGCGCGAATGTCCCAGATGCCCATCTGCTTGGTGTGCGGGTAGGAGGGCATGAAGCTCGACGGTAGTGGGGCCGACTCCAGCGGATAGAGAACGAGATATTTCTGAGGGGGCTGGCGAGGGTCGTGTGGCGCATTAAATGCGACTGAGATTTTGTCGATGGTTGGTGTTTGTACGTAACCTTCACTCATCAAGCCGGTAGCGTCATAGGCATGGTCATCAGCAAAGAGGAAGAGGATGTTTGGTCGCTCTTATGCTATGGGCGTTGTGCTGATGAGTGCGAAAATTAATCCAGCGATGATGCTTGGTATGTGTCTCATGGAATTTATTAGTCAGTTGTTTTGCAGGGCTCAGGAGTGCTTAAGTATTAGGTGTGTGTTTCAGTTTTCGTGTGTTGTGGTAGTGCATTATCGGATAGAAATAATTCGATGATATCTGGAGTATTATTATTTGCGAGTATGTTCGGTTCATCAATGCCTGAGCTAAGGTTGTCCCCGCGCTTCTGCTGCTTCAATGGCCGGTTCTTCAGTGCGGGTGTCACCGACGCGGAAGTCCATCGGTCACGTGGCTCTACCCAGATAACGCTCTCTCAAAGCACGTGACGTGTTGGGTGGGGGTAAGTTGTCGTGGATGTGGATGCCTAGCGCGCCGTTCTATTCGCTGCGGAGCTAGCCGGCAGTCCTGGCTTTCGTGCCGGATTCATGTTCTCCATGGTGTGCAGTGCAGTGCAGTGCAGTGCAGTGCATCGCACGGATGGCTGCGGCTTGGGTCATGGTTTTGACTCCCGTTAATTACGACGATTAGAATGCTGCCCAATGCCGCGATTTAGAGGGGGTGCTGACAGCATCTCGAAGATGCGGCGAAGGCGGTCTAGATGATTACACCCTCAATGAATCCTGCGCGACCTATGCGTGAGGCCGACAGTTCAGAGCGATCGGAGTCGGATGTTTCAGTGTTTGCCATTATCGATCCTGATGCTAAGGGCGACTGGGGACACTTTTTGGCCTACGACAAGCGCGTTGCAGAAGGTTGTCATGACCTGGGTATCGGATTCGCACTGATCTGTCGCAAGGAACTTGATCCAAAATTTTTTCCAGATATCGCTGAATTGGTTCTACCAGTTTTTTCGGTTCACAGTTGGACCGTGGGTAGAAAGTGGCCAAGCACGAATAACGCCAATGTGATTCAGTTTTCCTCAGAGCTTTCCGAGGCCTTCTCCAAGCTTGAGGTGCGCTACCCTAAGGGTAAAATTTGCATTTTCATGTATGTCGGTAGTGTCGATGTTGCAGAAGCGATCGAGCATCTATTGATAACGCGGCCGCGGTTCAGGGCTGTACTCAATCTGTTTTGGTCATACAGCTTCGAACAGAACGATCCGGATTATAAATCTCTGTGGTATCCAGTGGTAAAGCGCCTGGAGCGCTCTAGCCAGGTTTTCCTCACGCATTCAACCCAGCAGATTACTGATGAGTTTCTCAGGGATTGGTCGGTTAATTTGCCGGTATTGCCCCATCCCAGCACCACTTTCGACGACAAGGCCGTGGTGGAACTCGCCAAATTGCCGGAAGCACAGCCGGGCAAACCGCTTCGGGTGGTTTTTCCAGGGGGAGCGCGCAAGGAAAAGGGTTTTCTCCTTGCTGCAAGCGCTTGTGAATTGCTGGTTGATTCCCCCGACCTCAGGCTTAGTCTGCGCGCACGCATTGACCATGTGTCGGGCAAGGAGCTAGAGGATTCTCTGCAGCACTTGCTTGCAGAAGCAGGGAGTAAGGTCGAAATCTTGGATGATGATTTATCAGATGATGAGTTCATCGACATGATCCGTACTGCAGATATTGTCGTCATTCCCTATCTATCAGAAGCATTCCGCCGCCGAACATCGGGTATTCTTGTCGATGCGTTTCTTCTAGGCAAACCTGTGGTTGTGCTCAAGAATACTTGGCTTTCAGATATTGTTGAGGCTGGTAATATTGGGGTATGCGCTAATCCAGATCCGGTCTCTCTGGCTGAGGCTGTGCGAGATGTGGCTCAGCACTATGGTGACTTTCTGCCCGGTCTCTCTAGGGTGCGTAGCGACTATCTGCGCATGCATTCTTGGAAGGCCCTCGTCAAAAACGTAATTGCATGGGCTGGTCTTATGTTGCCAATACCATCCGTGGCTATAGAGCAAACTAGTCAACGCATTACGTTGCTGAGTCGATTGCGGAACTTGTGGGAAAAGTTTAAAGGATAGATGGTGCTTTTCAGCTGCACATTTAATGACTGATCTATAAGCTATTGCCTATTGCCTATTGCCTATTGCCTATTGCCTATTGCCTATTGCCTATTGCCTATTGCCTATTGATCTATTTCACGGCATATGCATCTGTCACGAATGGCGAATTAGCCTGTCTCGAAGTTTTTTCACAGGCTGCATTAGCGGTGCCAGCATGGCCTTTTTCAGTCCTAGGAAGAGCAGGTAGTAGGTCCATGCCTCCACGGGGCCACACAAGCCATTGCGCATGACTGAGTCGCGGTATTGCCGCAGGCTGATCACGAAATCGCGATCGCTCAGGCCACCAAGTGACATATTCGCCAGCACGGCGGGTATTACCTCAAACTTCTCACCACGGGCCAGCGCCCGATGGCACCACTCAGAATCCATGGCGTGCGAGTACTGCGGCTCATAGCCGCCGACGCGAGCATAGGCGGCGCGAGAGACGAACAGGGAGGGGTGGAAGACCCACATTCTGAACTTGAGTGCCGCCGGGTTAGGGTAGCGCACGTAGCTGTAGCCACTGTCGGGATCCAGATAACGTACCGCGCCGCACAGCACCGAAGCCTGTGGGTTCTGCTGTTGCGCCTCCTGCACCAGGCGCAAGGTGTCGGGCTCCCAGGTGTCGTCGCTGTTGAGGGTGGCGATGAACTCGCCACGTGCCTGCGCTATGCCCCGGTTGAAGGCATCGGCGATGCCCTTGTCGAGGCCCGATTCCCAATAGTGGAGCTGGTCCTTATGGGCGGCGATCTCTTCCCGGGTGCTGTCGGTCGAGCCGCCATCGATGACGATGATCTCCAGCTCCGCGGTTTTCTGCGCCAGTACGCTGGACAGTGCTCGCCGGAAACGCAGCCTGTCGTTCTTGACGATCATGATGACGCTGAGGGAAACGCTCATCGAATTTAATTCTTCATGCCTGCATTGCCCGGGAACCATAGGCGATCAATGGTCGCGGCCGGGCAGCAGGTTCTGAATGGCTTGAATGCAACTCAGCGCGTTGTCCTGGCAATAGCCCTGCCAGCCGGGAAACTCCGTCCACTGGCTGACGAACAGAAAGTCCAGGCCCGCTCCGGCCGAGGCGACGTGGTCATAACGGCTATCGCCGATGAACAGTGCCCTGGGACGAATATTGCCATTGGCCAACTGGGTGGAGAGGATTTCATCCTTGCTGTCGGGGCTGCCAAAGATGCCGCCATCGAACATCTTTGCCAGCCCACGCTGCGCAAAGACCTCGCGCAGTTCGGCCTGGTCGCCACCGGAAACGATCAGCCAGCGGGCATCCGCAGTTGCTGCGCGCAGCTCCGCCAGCCCGGCGGCCACGGCGCAGTTGAGCAAGCCGTGGCGCACGGATGTGCCATAGGCATCCAGTAAGGCCTGCAGATCCGGTCCGAAAATACCCGCGGAATGCTGGGTGACCAGTGTTTCGAGGAAGTATTCGAATTTGCGGTAACGAGAAATACCGCCGTTGGCCACGTGGTAGTCAACCAGTGCCTGAGCGGCTGCCTCGCCATAGGGCAGCGCCGCATTGTAAAAGGCGCGAGTCTTGACCTTGTTGGAGTCGAGCACCACGCCGTCGCAGTCGAACACCAGCGTCGAGTAACTTGCAGGGTTCGGCGTCATAGCGAGACCAGCCCTTTTTCCGTCAGCGCCTCGGCTGTCAGGAAGTCTTCCGGCCAGTCGATATCATGGCCTATCAGCTTGCTGGTGCTGTACAGATAGGGCTTGTCGCCAATGCGGTCATCCAGCGCTCGATAAATGTCGGTCGAGGCGATGAAGGCACCGCTATTGACCTCATGGATCGATTTCAGCGTCTGGGTGCGGGGCCACTTTTCAAGCGTGCGGTCATAGTTCAGTGGCTTGCCATCCTGCCAAAGAAACCCATGCAACTCCGTAGTGGTCATCAACGAGTCATAACCCTGCTCAAGGCAGTTGAAGTAACTGTCGATCAGGGTCTGATAGACCGCAGCGTTGATGAAGGGCGAGGTGACGTGCGTCCAGAGAATATGGCCTTGCGGGATCAGGGCGAGGGCATGGGCGACCAGCTCGTCGGTGCTGGTCTGGCTGGATGCCAGTGCACTGTCGCGCTGGTGAATGCGGATGCGCGATTCGCCCAGGGAGTAGGCGTAATCCAGTATTTCTTCGTCGTTGGTCGATAGAACCACTTCATCGATTGCCGCGCAGCCCAGGAGCTGACGAAGTTTCAGCTCGATCAGGCCGTGCGGGATACCGGCGAAAGGTTTGATGTTCTTCTTGGGGACACGCTCGCTGCCTGCGCGGCACGGCAGGAAGCAGGAGACAGGACTATTCATGATACCAACCCATAAACACTCAGGGATTTCATGTCATACCGGGTGGGTGTGATGGCTGTCAGCGGCAAGGCGGCCGCATGGGCAAGGTAGAGTTTGACGATGTCATTCATCTCGGTATTTCGCGAGTCTTCGCCGGGATAGCCGTCAAAACCAGCCAGATAGATCTGCTTTGCGCTGCCGCTGGTCAGCGTGGCGAATGCATAGGCCATGACCAGGGGGCTGGGGATGGTGCAGAGAGTGTCGAGAAATTCAAAAATCTCTTTTTTGATGTTCAGGCCGAAGTCCAGGACATCCTTGCCACCCAATGCGGATCGCACATCTTCGGAAAGCATCGAAAACGGTGTGATCAGTGGCTGCGGCATGCGCGCATGCACTTCGCAGTCCGCCAGCAAGCGAACCGGGTGGCTGGCGATCCGGTAGTCGATCAGGTCGGCGCGGATAGCGTTCTGCGTATTCAGGGCAACGACGACTGGCTTGTGCTTGAGAATGAACTTCTCCAGGGCGGCCCGGTGATTGGCGACGCCGGGGCCCGTGCCCAGCAGCAATACCTCGCGTCCAGAGAATGCCTGCGTTGCGTTCCAGTTGCCTATCGGTTCACCCTGGTAGAAGTGGCGGGCGGCATCCAGCGTACTGGCGCGGTACTTTTTGCCCCCCTCGACTTTCAGATGATTAATCGCGGCAATGATGTCTTCTTCACTGAAACGCGTGTCGCTGAGCATTTCCTGGACATAGGTAGGGTGGATGGAATACTTGCCCGCCAGGTAGTAGTAGGGGTTGGTTCCCCAGCCGAACTCCTTCTGCATGGGGCGGAAGTATTTACGCACGGCCGTCAGCAGTGGAACCATGTTGACCTTCTGGCCACGCAGCTCGGCGATCTCGATGGCCAGCTCTTCCGTGCGGGCATTGCCAGGGCCACGGCCCATGCCGGTGACGGTAGCGTCCACCCAGGTAACGCCTTCCTCAATGGCGCGCAATGTGTTCGACAGGGCCAGGCCCAGGTTGTCGTGGGTGTGGATGCCCAGTGCGCCTTTCCATTCGCTGCGCAGCCAGCCGACAATCCTGGCGGTTTGTGCGGGGTTCATGCTGCCCATGCTGTCCGCGAAATACAGCGCATCCAGCGGGTAGGTGGTAGCGGCCCTGGCCAGTGCCTTGACCTCCTCCTCGGTGCGGTCTGCCACTTGCATCAGATTGAAACCGACCATGAAGCCGTGTTCTTTCAGCCAGTGCACTGCCGGCAAGGCGCGCTCGAACTCGTGCACATGGCAGGCGACACGCACCAGGTCTACCGGCGACTGCGAGGCATCGCAGGGAAACAGGGCGGTCAGCGCATCTTCCACGGCCGGGGCGGCTAGCAACTCGGAGGCGTTGACCATGACGCCGACTTTCAGGGCTGCGGGTACCGCGAGCGAGCGAATGAACTCGTCATCGGTGTAGGCGCAAGCCCCTTTGAAACCGGTGTTCTCCAGGCTGCGCAGGCCGAGCTCAACGACGTCTACATTGGCCGCGCTGATCGCCTCAAGGTAGGCGCTGATGAGCTCGCTGGAGAAGTTCCAGTTGTTGTAGTAACCGCCGTCTCGAAGCGTGCAATCCAGAATTATCATTTACATCACCTGTTCGCTCGGTCGGTTACAGAAAGCGGCTTCTGACTACACCGGGATTAATATGTTCATACCCCAGGCGCCGGAAGGCGAGGCTGATATTGAATTCAACGCTGGCGCGCATGAACTCGAGCCGGGGCAAGATTTTAAAGTAAATGGCGATGGCCCGGACGTACAGGCCGTTGGCCAGGCACTCGTTAGCGTACTGCAGAGTCAGATCCTGGTCCGTCAGGTGCTCTTCCACATCGAGAGTGTCGCGAGTCAATGAATTCTCGCTATCCATAGGCTCTGCCGAGGCCGCCGTGGCTGCTACCAGCGTCTGGTTGAATTTCGCGACCACGGCTTCGGCACTCAGGAAGTGGCCGGCAAAGCTTCTAGCGCGCCGTGCGATGGTCTGCGTGACGGGGGAATTGGATGCCAGGACGGTTAGCACCTTTTCGAGGTGAGTAGCATCTTCCTGATTGACCACATGAGCCAGGCCGTATTTTTCCAGCAATTCGATGGTGGCGATTGTGCTCGGGCCGTAAGCGATAACCGGTACACCTGAGGCCAGGCACTCCGGCATCTTGTTGGCCATCGATAAAGACACATATTGCTCGGTGGCGCTGTCGAAGTTATAGGCGATCAGCAGGGCATCGGCGGTCTTTAGGGTTTCAGCGTACCTGTCCTCGTCGACCAGCTCGAAAATCCTACAGGTCTCGAAGCCATCCAGTGCCTCGCCAAGGTTCTTCATGTACCAGGGCATAGTGTAGATTTCCAAGGTGAACAGGCTGGCCAGGCGCTTGTCGTTCTCTATCGCTCTCGCGAACTGCACGATGGCGTGATAATTCATGTTTTCGGCGGCGCCACCCATGTAGCGGATGTTCTTTTTGGCGCGGCTTGTCTTCTCGGGGAGCGGGAAGGTGTTCAGGTCAATCCCATTGGCCAGCACCTGCCATTCGCCGCCATAGCGCACGCCGTAGGCATCGGCCATTTTTTGCGAGATGGCCAGCAGCTTGCTCGACATGCCGACGATGTCCAGCATCCGCTCTTCCCACTGACGGAATTTTCCGATGCCATCGTTCTTGTGCCTAAGCACCCAGTCATCCATCAGATGGGAGACGACCGGGACATTCAGTTTCTCCTTCAGCGCACAGGCGGTTTCATGAAGCAGCACCGAGTCGATGGGGCGGTAGTAAATGACATCGGGCGCAAAGTTCCGCGCAAAGGCGATGATCTCAGCCTGGGAGGCGAAGGCGGTGAAGTCGTTGGTTGTGATACGGTCCAGGCCTACCGCCCCCGATATTCCGCGCATATCAAAACTGACGCATATCTGCGCCACATTAGTCGGGATGGCATCCCTGAAGAACAAACCCTTGATCTGCCCCGTAGCGGACAGGTGGCTGATATGGGTGAGGTCTAGCACCAGTATGCGGATATTTGCGATACAGTTTTCGGCGGCTGGGTGTACAGCCTGCGAGTCGGCCGGCTGCTCCAGGAAGTCATCCAGCTCCTTGTATTCGAACACCTCTTTCTGGAACAGCTTGGATTTGCGGTTGGAGTTGTAAAGGCTCACCGGCCAGAAACAAGACCGCCGGTCGTCCGCTAGAATCTTGAATACATCGAAGTGCAGGTCGCCTAGGTGGGGTGGGTTGGGGATATTGAAGCTGTCCCCAGCCTGCTGATAGCCGTCGAAGAAATAGTTGGGGTTGTTGGTGATCTTCTCGGTGATCTCCAGGCCGATGCCTTCGCGGCGCGATACTCCAGTGCTGATCTCCTGGTACTCCAAGTCGACGCCAATGATGGAGACGGAGGTGTAGCCGAGGAAGCAGCCGAAGCGTACAGCGCAGGAACCGGTAGTGATTTTTGCGGGTGCGCTGGTCTTGAAGTAGGGGCTGCCGATGAAGTTAAGCCCGTATTTTGTCGCCTGGTACTTGTGGCGCTCGTTGAGCTGCTCCAGGAAGAAGATTCTGGCGTCGTCTTTCAGCTCCGGATAAAAGTCCAGCATGAAGCGGGTCAGGAAGAAGTGCTTGATTCGACCCTCGTCGATCAGCCGCTTGATGTGCCGATGGTGGGTTTGGGTGACCTTGTCATCCATGCAAGTGTAAATGGTTGGATACCAGTCGATCTGATCCCAATAGCGGTAGGCGGCATTCATGCCAAGGGTGTCGACACCCTTGAGCCTGGAAAAGTCGAAGCCCTTTAGGGAAGGGCCGTTACCGATAACAACTAGCTTGGACACTGTGCGCCTCGAATGCGGAAGTCTTCAACAGCATGTTTGCTAAGCATGCTGTTGCTGATGATCTCTTGTAGGTTGGCTAGGGCATGCTTCGTCATTTCTGCAGTAAGCGCTTGGTGAGGTGGTATGCCCTTGAAAGTAGCGGACGGACGATTCGTTCTATCGTCTTGAATTTGGCTCGGTGCCGACTGACCCGGTATCTCTGCAGCAGGGTTCGTAGCATTGATGGCGATGCTTTCGGGGGGACGATAGTACGGTTATCAGCAGTGCGGTTTTCAGCCTGCCTAGGGTGGCTTGCCAGCTGCTCCTGCGCCAGATGCAGTTGTCTTAGTAGTAGGCTGTTTTCTTCTCTGTAGCGTGCAAGCTGTACACTCTGATCTGCACTGAATTGTGCGGCAGCCAGTGCGGACTCTGATGACAGATGCGCCTCGCTGAAGCTCGGACTGCAGTCACGCAGTTGCTGATCCAGTGATATCAGTGCTTCCTGATTGCTCAGCCAGTGACTGGCCAGCAGGCTGGGCAAGCAGTCTCTTGCTGACAGGCCGGGTAGGGAAAGCGCCAGGTCAAAGCTGTGAAGTAGCTCTGGGGCATGTCGGGCTGATTGAAAGCTCAATAGATAGAGGCGTGCAGGGGTTAGCTTGTGCAGGTCAAGCAGGGCTTCAGCATTCCGTCGCCAGCTTTCAGCTTGCGTGGTCAGCGCCTTGGTACCTTCATGGATGACGCGGGCCAGGTTCTCTGCGGCGAACTCCATGAATACCAGCACGAGATTACTGCTGTCTGCTTCCAGAAACTGCTGGATCTCGTTCACCGTAGCTGCTGAGAAGGTTATCTCGGGTTGTTGCGCGCAGGCTTGGGCAAGCGTAGTGCTGGCATCTGCCGGAAGCACACTGGCTACCATCAACATACAAATTCCTTTTCTCGATTGCTAATACTGATCTGCATTCTCTGCTGAGCACTCTGCTTATTGGTCGATGGGCATGCTGCCCTGGTTCGTGGCCGGTTGCGAGACATGGTTCTCGCGGGCGGAGTTGATGGTGTTCAGTAATCTTTTGTAGGCCATCAGCTTTCGTCGGGGCTGCAGGAGAGCCCTATGTTCCTTCAGGCTTTCCGTCGATTGAAAGATACCCGCGAGTTCTTTTTCGAGAACTTTGATGCGCTCGGAGTGCTCCTTCTGGTTATGTCTGCACTTGGCTAGTTCACCCTGCATAATTACCTCTTTTTCATGCAGACTTTTGTTTGCTTCATGCAGGTTTTGGTTTTCGTCGTGCAGGCGCTTGTTCGCTTCATCCAGGCTTTTGTTTGCTTCATGCAGGTTTTGGTTTTCGTCGTGCAGGCGCTTGTTCGCTTCATCCAGGCTTTTGTTTGCTTCTTGCAAGCTTTGGTTTTCGTTGTGCAGGCACTTGTTCGCCTCATCCAAGCTTTTATTTATCTCATCAGTCGATTGCAAGAGTTGACATAAAGAGGGTGCGGTGTGAGTGGCGGAATGCGCAGGCATGTTCTTGGTGATTGCCTGTTCCGCCTGAGCGAAGTCGTAGCCCATGCGCTCAAACCCGGTTTTCCCCAGTATCTGCAAATAGTCGGAAAGCAGTTTCCTATATTCGGCAATACCGAGTTTTTGCTGCCAAGCTTCTGCGTGTTGCGTATCCGGTCGGCTCTTGGCGTAGACGGTCCTCGGATCTCCGTACCTCCATCGCTCGGCCGGCCGTTTGCCATAGTCAATGCATTCCGGCTGGTTGGGGAGTTGCAAAAAGGCAAAGAGCGATGCCGTTGTTGATTCAGGGGCCAGCAGAAGCTCTTCATACCGGACGATGTGGATGTTGTTATATGCAGAAAAGTCGCGCTGCAGGAATTCAATACCTTGATAAAGGTCGCCCCTGTATTCCTTGAGCTTCCCAAGATCGTCCTTTACCCAGGTGTTAAGTATCGATGCCAGCACGGCCAGGGGATTGCGATAAAGAATGATGAACTTGGCCTGTGGAAAGGTTTTCTGCAGTTCGTCGAAGACCTCGTAATAGCGTGGTGTTTTGTCCAGAAAGCGCGATTTACCGCTGCCCTGCAAATAGGGGGCGTAGAGTGACAGGTAGCAGTCGCGTAGCTGCGCATAGTAAAAGTCCTCACCCTTTCCTGGGAGGTCCGAGATGAAATCCTGCAATCCCTGTGCTGCGAGGCGGGCACCGTAGCGAGCCTGTATACCCTCGTCCTTGAGGGCATACAGGGGATGTAGCATCAGCCAGGGCTCGGAACTCGTATAGATATCGTCATGACCGCCGAGAATTTTCTGCAGCAATGTTGAGCCGCTGCGTGGCAGCGAGATCATGAAAATAAGCTGTTTGTCCTGCATCGGCTTGTTCACAGGCCTTCAACCTCAAGCGTTTGTCCCAAATCGACGATGCCCCGCGTGAGGCTGTTCTTGGGTGGCATTACTTTGAACGCTATGGCATCTACAGCACGGGCAAGAAATACAGGGGAGCCATCGAGGTTTTCACTGACCCCTGCATTGGTGAAGAAGTGGCCATCGAGCAGGTCGCAATCGAAGTGCCAGGAAATCTTCAGGGCTGTGCCCGCTTGCACATACTCGATCAGCCTAGAGGAATCATGAGAAAGAGATGCCCCGGTGATTCTCATGCCGTGTATGTCTTTAATCTGCATTCCGAAGGAGACCTTTCTGGCCTCTTTCAAGAAATGTACTTGATAGCTGTAGATGTAGGGTTCGCCGCTTAGCAGAACATTGACCCGCTTTCCTGAGGGCGTAGTGATATGAGGATCGAAGATTTCGGCGCGATCCGAAGTGTAGGCAAGCGCAGATTTAGAGATCAGTTCTGGTATGTAGTAAGGAGACGCGGCGCCGGGCGTCGCTTGTTTGACCGATGGCGCTTCGTATTTTTCGCTATTGGGCACGGGAAAGGAAGAAGGCTGCTGCTGGAACTTGGCGATTTCCACCAGCACGGTAGCCTGACTTTGCTGCTTGGCATGGGCCAGCTTTTCGTAGTAGCGGGTTACGTCGCCCGGCTTGCCGTCGAGAATGATATTACCGCCGTGCAGCAGTACCGCGCGGGTGCATAGCTTGTTCACTGCATTGGCATCATGGGAGACGAACAGCACCGTTTTGCCGGCCTTGAAGAATTCTTCCATCTTGGCAAAGCATTTGCGCTTGAAAACTGCATCACCAACAGCCAGCACTTCATCGAGAATGAGGATGTCCGGCTCGACATGTACGGCAACGGCGAAGCCCAGCCGTGATTTCATGCCGCTAGAGTAGGTCTTCACGGGCTGGTCGATGAACTGGCCAAGCTCTGCGAATTCAATGACTGCAGGTGTCATCTGTTCGATTTCCTTGGCGGACAACCCCAGAATCGTCGAGTAGAAGCGAATATTGTCCCGGCCGGTGAATTCGGGGTTGAAGCCAGCGCCGAGCTCCAGCAGTGCGGTGATCTTGCCGTTGACGCGAATCTCGCCCGCACTCGGTTGCAGCACTCGCGAAATCAGCTTGAGCAGGGTCGACTTGCCGCAGCCATTGCGGCCGACAATGCCGAGAATCTCCCCGTGCTTGACTTCGAGGTTTAGGTCGCGAATGGCGTAATAGTCGTCGTGGTACTTTTTGCCGAATGGATGCAGGGCTTCCTTGAGCCGGTCCTTGCTGGCTTTGTAGAGCTTGTAAAACTTGGATACGCCCTTAAGGGAGATAGCTGGTGTTTGCATCACACTACCTCCGCGAAGTGCGGCTTGAGCCGGCGGTAGACTATGGTGCCGGTTGCCAGCAAGACGAGGTTGATTGCCCAGAACAGCAGACTTTCCTGGGGGCGTTCCCAGAAGTAGTGGCTGCCGCTCAGGCTGTCGCGGTAGCCGGTTACCAGGTAACTGACGGGGTTGAGGCTGACGAGCCACTTATAGCCCTGGGGTACCTGGCTGGTGCTCCAGAAAATCGGGGTCAGCCACAGCCCGAACTGGGTCACCAGGCCGACCAGGTTGCGTATGTCTGGAACGAACAAGCTGGCCGAGGAGGTGAGCCAGCCGATCCCGACGAGCAGGGAGGCCATGCACAGGTAGTAGTACAGCAGTTGCAGGGTGTGGAGTCCGATCGGCAAACCATTCAGGCTCGCTGCCAGCAACAGCAGTGCTAGGAGTAGTGCATGTGGCAGCAGGGAGCTGAGCAGCTTGACGAAGGGCAGGACACTCAGGCGGAAGTCGACCTTTTTCACAAGAAATGAATAGGAGCGAATCACTCCGGTGATGGAGCTGAGGTTGCCGGCGAAATACAGCCAGCAAATCATCCCGCTCAGCAGGTAAAGGCCGAATGGCATCCCGTCCTGTGCCGAGCCCTGACGCAGGCCTAGGGTAAAGACGGCATAAAGCACGCAGATGAACAGCAATGGTTGCAGGTAGTTCCAGATGAACCCCAGGTAGGAGCCCTGGTTGATCTGCTGATAGTCGCGCTTGGCCAGCTCAAGGATGATGCCCTTAAGCCGGACGGTGTCCCGCAGGAAGCCAAAAAGCATTGGGTCGCCTCAGAGTCGGATCGCTTCGCGGTCCAGGTGTTCGGCATACCAGTCGTAAGCGGACTGCAGCCCTGCCTTGAGATCTATCCGGGCTTGCCAGCCCAGTGCGGCAAGACGCTCAACATCCATCAGCTTGCGCGGTGTGCCATCGGGCTTGCTGCTGTCGAAGGCGATCTTCCCTTGATAGCCCACGACTTCTGCCAGCAACTCTGCCAGCTCGCGAATGGTGACGTCAGTCCCGGTGCCGACATTGATATGCGACAGCATGGGCTGGGTGTTGGCTTGGTAGGTCTCTGCGTCAATATTCATGACGTGCAGGCAGGCGGCGGCCATGTCGTCGACATGCAAGAACTCGCGCTTGGGCGTGCCGGAGCCCCAGATCACTACTTCTTCCGCGCTGGTCTGCTTGGCTTCGTGAAAGCGGCGAATCAGCGCCGGAATGACGTGGCTGTTTTCCGGGTGGTAGTTGTCATACGGGCCGTAGAGGTTGGTGGGCATCACCGAGCGGTAGTCGGTGCCATGCTGCCGGTTGTACGACTCGCACAGTTTGATCCCGGCGATCTTGGCGACCGCATAGGGCTCGTTAGTGCTCTCCAGCACGCCAGTCAGCAGGGCGCTTTCCTGCATGGGCTGGCTGGCCAGTTTCGGGTAGATGCAGGAACTGCCGAGGAACAGCAGATTCTTCACTCCCGCTGCAAACGCCTGGTGGATGACGTTGCACTCGATCATCAGGTTTTCGTAGATGAAGTCGGCCGGATACTCGTTGTTGGCATGTATGCCGCCAACCTTGGCGGCCGCCAGCACGACATAGTCCACAGGGTTGTCGTGGAAGAACGCCTGGACTGCGGTTTGCGAAGTCAGGTCCAGTTCGGCATGGGTGCGCGTCACTACGTGCTGGTAACCTTCAGCCTGGAGCCGCCGGACAATGGCGGAACCGACCATACCGCGATGACCGGCCACGTAGATGCGGGTGTTTAGGGGCAGCTTTTGCATATCTGTAAACTCCCCTTATTCGTGGTAGGACATGATCTTGTAGCCGCTCTTTTCCACCAGGGCGTCGCGCTGGGCCAGCTTGAGGTCTTCGCGAATCATCTCGGCTACCAGTTCCTCGAAGCTGATCTTCGGCTCCCAGCCCAGATCGTGCTTGGCCTTGGAGGGGTCGCCGAGCAGGGTTTCCACTTCGGTGGGGCGGTAGTAGCGTGGGTCGACACGTACGATGATGTCGCCAGCTTTCATGCCGGTGACCGCTGCATTCTCCACGCTTACGACTGCGCAGACTTCTTCCTCGGCCTCGCCGCGCCATTCGATGGTGACGCCGAGTTCTTTCGCCGAGTTTTCGATGAATTGGCGAACCGAGTACTGGCGACCGGTAGCGATCACATAATCGGTCGGCGTTTCCTGCTGCAGCATGAGCCACTGCATTTCGACGTAGTCACGGGCGTGACCCCAGTCGCGCAGGGCATTCATGTTGCCCATGTACAGGCAATCCTGCAGGCCGACGGCGATGCGGGTCAGGCCGCGGGTGATCTTGCGGGTCACGAAGGTTTCACCGCGCAGCGGCGATTCGTGGTTGAACAGGATGCCGTTGCAACCATAGATGCCATAGGCCTCTCGGTAGTTGACTGTCATCCAGAAGGCGAACTGTTTGGCTACTGCATAGGGCGAGCGCGGGTAGAAGGGAGTGGTCTCCTTCTGCGGAATCTCCTGTACCAGGCCGTACAGCTCCGAAGTCGAGGCTTGGTAGAAGCGAGTCTTCTTTTCCAGGCCGAGGATGCGGATGGCTTCGAGAATGCGCAAGGCGCCGAGGGCGTCCACGTCTGCGGTGTACTCGGGAGACTCGAAGGAAACTGCTACATGGCTCTGGGCGCCGAGGTTGTAGATTTCATCCGGCTGGCACTCCTGAATGATGCGAACCAGATTGCTGGTATCGCTCAGGTCGCCGTAGTGCAGCACCAAGTTGCGGTTCTTTGTGTGCGGGTCTTGATAAAGGTCATCAATTCGATCGGTGTTGAAGGAGGACGCGCGGCGCTTGATGCCATGGACGATGTAGTCCTTCTCCAGCAGGAAGCGTGCTAGGTAGGCGCCGTCTTGTCCGGTAATGCCTGTGATGAGTGCAACTTTACGGGTCATTTTCTTTCCTTCTCGGGCCACTGCATGGCTGTCAAATAACTGAAAATTTTGGTGTGAGTGGGAGACCAGGGCTCAGGACATTAGGGCTGGATCTCTGCTGCTGTTTTGGTTGCGCTGCTCGAGCAACTGTCTGTAAAGGTCGTTGTAGTTTTCTGCCATCCGTTTGGCCGTGAAATGCTCCCAGTACCTGTTTTCTGCTTCGCGGCCCATCTGTTGTGCTAGTTCGGGGTGCGCCCACAGGTGATCCATGGCTTGTCGGAATGCGAGTGGGTCGCTGGGCGGTACAACCAGCCCTGTCTGGTTATTGATGTTGATGTAGCTGGTTCCTGTGCCGATCTCGCTGGAGATCATGGGCTTGCCATACATGGCGCCCTCCAGCAAGGAGATGCCGAACGCCTCCGAGCGCAGATTGGAGGGGAAGGTGACGGCGTAGCAGAGGTTCAGGAGGGCAACCTTGTCTTCGTCGGAGACCGCGCCAACAAAGAAGACATTTTCCAGGCCATCGCGCGTGGCCTGGGCCTTGAGTTCATGTTCGACAGGCCCTGCGCCGATAACGACGAGCTTGTAGGGCGCACCCTTCATTGCTTCCAGCAATATGTGCAGGCCTTTGTAGTAGCGCAGAACTCCAACAAAGAGGAAGAAGCGCTCACCGAAGCGCTGCTGCCAATGGTCGTGCGTATTCTGCGAAGGCTTCGGGTAAGCAGGCTTGTCCAGGCCTATCGGAATGACCTGTGTCTTGTCCCGGAACTGCTGAAGCACCGGGCTGCTGTGCAGATAGTTCGGCGAGGTTGCGACAATGGAGTCGACGCTCTTCAGAAAACTATTCATCAGCGGGCGGTAAAGCTGAAGTAGAAAGGCCTGGCGAACGATATCGGAGTGGTAGGTGACTAGGCTGGGCTTATTCAGGCGGCTGGCCAGGTGCACCATGTCCATGAAAGGCCAGGGGAAGTGGTAGTGAATGATGTCGGCTTGCTTGGCCAGGGCGCTAAATTTGCGAAACACCGAAAGGGAGAATCCGGTGGATGCGACCTGCAGATCCAGCTTGGCCTTGTAGGCGGTATGGCTGCCCAGGTTGACGGGCTGCTGTGTTGCATCCGAACTCAGCGAAAGGACGTCGGTGCTGACACCGAGGTCGGCGACACCGTTGGCGATCTGGAAGATGACCTGCTCTACGCCGCCAACTGAGTCGGGGTAATAGGTCTTGTAGAAATGCAATACCTTCATTTAGGGCGTGTCTTGTTTCAGCGCTTGAGGCTGGCTGGAGCAAATACTCTAGCTGGCGATTTCGTTGCGAGTGACTAGGGGAAGGTTATGCACGACCATACTTGTCGTCGAAGCGAACGATGTCATCTTCACCGAGATAATCGCCGCTCTGAACCTCGATCAGGACCAAGTCAATAACGCCGGGATTGGCGAGGCGGTGTTGGTGCCCCGCCGGAATGAAGGTTGACTCATTGCTGTTTAGCATCAGCTCGCTATCCCCGTTGATGACCAGCGCCACTCCACTGACAACAATCCAGTGTTCGCTGCGGTGATGGTGCATTTGCAGGGAGAGCGAGGCGCCTGGTTTGACGACAATGCGCTTGATCTTGAAGCGCTCCCCTTCCTCCACGGTGGTGTAAGTGCCCCATGGGCGATGCACGGTTCGGTGCGTCAGGTAGGCTTCGTGTCCGCTCTGTTTGAGCATGCCCGCGATGTGTTTGACATCCTGGGCATGCTCTTTGTGGGTAATTAGCAGAGCATCAGGCGTATCGACCACGATTAGGTCTTGTACGCCGACCAGTGCTGTCAGGCGGTCAGGGCTATGCACGAAATTGTTGAATGCCGAGTGGGAGACCGTATCGCCTGTGAGGCGGTTGCCATCCTGGTCGGCCTCGACTAGCTCGCACATGGCGGACCAGGAGCCGATATCACTCCAGCCAATAGTGCAGGGGACAGTAGCGACACGATGGGAGCGCTCCATCAAGGCGTAGTCGATGGAGGTGTCAGGCACCTTCTTGAAGCTGGTCGCATCGAGCCTGAGGAGCTTTTCGTTGTCCCGCGCTGGCGAGGCGTCGAGAGTGACCTCTACCGCATCCAGTATTTCTGGGGCGTGGGCTCTCATCTCGCTAATGAGTGCCCCAGCCTGGAAGCAGAACATTCCCGAGTTCCAGTAGAAATTGCCGGCGGCACAATAGCTTTGCGCAGTGGCATGGTCCGGCTTTTCTACGAAACGCTTGACTCGCAGGCCATGCTCAGTGTTTCGGCTGGTATCGGCTTCGATATAACCAAAACCCGTTTCTGCATGGGTTGGCTTGATGCCGAAGGTTACCAGTAGGCCTTCCTGGGCAAGCAGGCAGGCCTGGCGAGTGGCCTCTGCGAAAGCCCCTTCGTCTTGAATCAAGTGGTCGGCGGGCAGCACTAGCATGATCGCTTCGGGCCCGTGGCGGCGCAGCAGGTGCAGCGCTGCGCTGGCGATCGCGGCAGCGGTATTGCGGCCGAAAGGCTCAAGAATATAGTTCAGCTCGCAGTCTTTCGGCTTCTTTACTTCTTGGTAGATGTCTTCCGTAGTGAAGAACAACTCCTGATTGGTGACGGTCAGGACGTCTTTGACGCCCTGGAGACGTATGGCTCTGAGGAGGGTTTTCTGTAGCAGGCATTGACCATCAGGCAACGGTAGAAATGGCTTTGGGTGTTTCTCTCGCGAGGCTGGCCACAGGCGACTACCAGCTCCGCCGCAGATAATTACTGGATACAACATCTATCGTCCTTAACGGCTCGCTTGGTGGCGTGATCACTAACGCAGAATTATCGCTTGAAAATAGTGCGTTCAGTTAATCGCTGCGACGGAGTGCGTCCTGGCTGCGCATGTTGGTGCATTGTGTGATGCGGGACACAATTTAAGCGTATTCCTGATCGATTGAACAGAAGCGCTACGTATATGCAAAAAGCCCACCGTTAAGTGGGCTTTTTATGTTGTGGTGCCGGCACCAGGAGTCGAACCCGGGACCTACTGATTACAAGTCAGTTGCTCTACCAGCTGAGCTATACCGGCAAGGGCCGCCATTATAGCCATTGGCGAGCCGGAGTAAACCCTTTGCGGAGTAGAAGAAACGGGCTCTGGGTATCAGTGGCGATTTGCTTATGCACAATGCGAAGGCGCTTGGTGCGGGCCTGCACGGATTTTGTGCGTTGGCTCGCGGTTGTTTTCAACTGACTGTTTTTGTTAGATATTTTTTACTGATCAAAAAGCCAACAACCGGCGTAAAGGCTGGTGTGGCGCGCTCTGGGGCGCTTTCTCCATAAACTGTTCACAGAGTTATCCACAGCTTCTGTGGATTCTCTGCTCAAGGCCGCTCGGCCAAGAGCAGCAGGTTGCGTGGGGTGAGGTGATGGGCGCAGAAGGTGCCAAGGTGTACCTGGTAGCCCTGGGCTTCGAGGTAGAGCGCGCGGTCGAGCAGCAGCCACAGCTCCAGGGGGCGGCGGAACAGGTTGCGCAGCAGTTCCAGGTTGCGCACTTCGGCCAGGCGCCGCCAGCCGGCAGCTTCCAGGCTGTTCCAGTCGATGGTGGCAGGTAGCGGCACGTCCTTGAGTGCGGCTAATTCTCGGCAGTAGCTGGCGAAGTCCTTGGCCAGCCAGCTGACTGGCAGGGAAGGGGTTGGCAAGTAGTCGTCGCTGCCGCGTTGTTCACGTTGCAGTAGGTCGAATGCCAGGCGCCGCGCCATGGACTGATCGCGCTGCAGGCGTTGCCGTTGCCCTGCGGTGACGGTTTCACGCAGCGGCAGGCGCAGGTCGTCCAGGGACAGGTGCAGCGTCGATTTCGCAGCCGCTTCCGAGAGTGGCTGGTACTGCGTGCCAGTGATGCGGTTGTAGCAGCAGGGGGCGACAGCCAGTTGCCGGCAGCCCTTAGCGCTGGCGAGTTGCAGCAGGCGCACATGCAGCTCGCCGCAGGCATGCAGGGCGATTGGCGTGTGCTCGGCGGTCAGTCGCTCAGGCGCATTGGCGGCCAGTACGTCCTGCTGCAGATGCCGGGCGGTGAGCTGCAGGCGATCGCTGAGCTGTTGTCCGGCCTCGACCAGCAGCGGGTCATATTCCAGGCAGGTGAGTGGGCTTCCGTCGCGGGCGAGCAGGCGGCCGAGGTGGCCTTTACCGGCGCACCAGTCGAGCCAGTGGGTGGGCGCGTGGCGAAATTGCAGGCGACTGGCGAAGGCTTCGATCTGCTGCCATTTGCGTCCGGGTACGTCGACGTTCAGGCGATGGGAGAGCGGGCCGAGGGCGTGCGCTGGAAGCTCGCCTAGCTCACTCAGGGCCTGCGCGGTGGCGGCCAGCTGAGGGAAGGGGGCTGGCGCATCCAGCAGGTGGGGCTGGTTGTGGCTGCTTTCGGCCTGCTCCAGGCTGCGTGCGCGCAACCACTGCGCCAGTTCGGGGTGATCCTGTTCCCAGGCCAGGCGCAGTTGGGTGAAGGGTGTCGGGCGCCACAGCGCCTGGTGGGCGACAAGGAAGTCGTCCAGGGCCAGGAAGCGGGTCAGCAGGTCGGGGCCGGTGAGGATCATCGTGGTAGGTGCGCCGCTCCAGCGTTCTCCCCGCGTGGGAGAGGCCGGTTAGCGGCCCTGGCAGGCGTCGACGCGCAGCTTGCGCTCCAGCAGGCGGAAGCCGCGCACCAGAACGAAGGCGATGACCAGGTAGAACATCCCAGCTGCGAAGAAGATCTCCACCGGCAGGTAGGTGCGGGCGATGATCGTGCGCGACATGCCGGTCAGCTCGAGCAAGGTCACGGTGCTGGCCAGGGCGCTGGCCTTGAGCATCAGGATCACTTCGTTGCTGTAGGCCGGCAGGCCGATGCGTGCGGCGCGCGGCAGGATGATGTAGGTCATTGCCTGGGCGCGCGACATGCCCAGTGCGCGGGCTGCCTCGATCTCGCCGGGTGGTACGGCCTGGATGGCGCCACGGATGATCTCGGCGATGTAGGCGGCGGTGTGCAGGGTCATGGTGACCACGGCGCAGACGAACGGATCACGCAGCCCCTTGATGCGCAGGCTGAAATCCCAGCTCCAGTCGCCCAGGGCGAAGGTGTGGCTGAGCAGCGTGCCGGTCCACAGTGCACTGCTACGGACGGAGTCGAACTGCGACAGCCCGTAATAGAGCAGGAACAGCTGCACCAGCAGCGGCGTGCCGCGGAAGAAGAAAATGTAGCCATAAGGCATGGCGCGCACGTACCAGTGGCGCGAGGCGCGGGCGATGCCCATGGGCAGGGCGAGGATCAAGCCGGCGATCACCGCAATGCTCACCAGTTCGAGGGTCAGCCAGGCACCTTCGAGCAGCTTGGGCAGGTATTTGATGATGACTTCCCAGTTCATGAGCTGCTCCGGACGAAGCCGCGGCTGGCGCGCTTCTCAAGGAAATGCATGCCGATCATGGCGAGAACGGTCAGGCCGAGGTAAATGCAGGCGGCGGCCATGAAGAAGGTGAAAGGTTCCTTGCTGGCGGTCACGGCGATCTGCGCGCGGCGCATGATTTCTTCCAGGCCGATGACCGAGACCAGGGCGGTGTCCTTCATCAGGATCATGAACAGGTTGCCCAGGCCGGGCAGGGCGATGCGCCACATCTGCGGCAGGATCAGGCGCCAGAGCACGCGCGATTTGGACAGGCCGAGGGCCATGCCGGCTTCGCGATGGCCCTTGGGGATGGCCAGGATGGCGCCGCGGAACACTTCCGTGGCGTAGGAGCCGAAGCACAGGCCGAGGGCTATGGTGCCGGCGGCGAAGGCGTTCAGTTCGAGGTCGGGTTTGCCGAAAAACTCGCCGATGCTGCGCATCAGGCTGACCGTGCCGAAATAGATCAGCAGTACCCAGAGCAGTTCGGGTACGCCGCGGACGATGGTCGAATAGCTGCCGCCAAGCCATTGCAGGGGCTTGTGCGACGAAGTCTTGGCCAAGGCGCCGAGCAGGCCGAGCACGAGGCCCAGGGCCAGCGCGCAAAGCGCCAACTGGATGGTCATCAGCGCGCCGGCGAACAGGGCCGGGCCGAATCCGTGAAGGTCGAAAATCATCTGAGAGCTACTGCGAGGGACGACCGCCGCCCGGTGGGGCGGCGGTCAGGCGGCATCAATAGATGCTGAACGGGAAGTACTTGTCGTTGATCTGCTTGTAGGTACCGTCCGCGACGATGGCCTTCAGGGCAGTGTTCAGCTTCTCGCGCAGTGGGTCACCCTTGCGCACGGCAATGGCGATCTTGTCGTTGTCGAAGACCGGCTCGCCTTTGAACTCGAAGTCCTTGCCGGCGTCGCTCTTCAGCCATTCCCAGTTGACGAACTTGTCCGCCAGTACGCCATCGAGGCGGCCGGAAGCCAGGTCGAGGTAGGCGTTTTCCTGGGTGTCGTAGAGTTTGATCTCGACGGTGTCGGCCATGTTGTCTTCCAGCCAGGTGCCGGCGATGGTGGCGCGCTGGGCACCAATCACCTTGCCTTTCAGGCTGGCTTTTTCGGCCTTGAAGTCAGAGCTTTTCGGCGCGATGAACTGCAGCTTGTTGGTGTAGTAGGCGTCGGTGAAATCGACGGCCTGCTTACGCTCTTCGGTGATCGACATGGAGGCGGCGAGGAAGTCGAACTTCTTCGCGTTCAGAGCCGGGATGATGCCGTCCCAGTCGGAGGTGACCACTTCGCACTCGGCGCCCATCTTGGCGCACAGGGCCTGGGCCACTTCCACGTCGAAGCCACCGACTTTGCCACTGGCGTCGATCAGGTTGAAGGGCGGGTAGGCGCCTTCGGTACCGATCTTCAGTTTGTCTGCAGCGACTGCGCTGGTCCCGAATGCCAGAGTGGCGACAGCGGCCAGCAGGATCTTCTTATAGTTGTGCATGCGTTATTGCTCCGTTAGCGATTGCTGGACATGAATTGTTTACAGCGCGCCGATAGCGGGTTGTCAAACACCTGCTCTGGCGATCCTTGCTCCTCGACCAGCCCCTGGTGGAGGAAAACCACTTCGCTGGAGACTTGCCGGGCGAAATTCATTTCGTGGGTCACCAACAGCATGGTGCGACCCTCATCGGCGAGCGCGCGAATGACATTAAGCACTTCCTGTACCATTTCCGGGTCGAGCGCCGAAGTTGGCTCATCGAACAGGATCACTTTCGGCTGCATGGCCAGGGTGCGAGCGATGGCCGCGCGTTGCTGCTGGCCACCGGAAAGCTGGTTGGGATAGGCGTGGCGCTTGTCGCCGATGCCGACTTTGGCCAGCAGCGCTTCGGCAATCTCCGTGGCCTCGGCCTTGCTCTGGCCCAGCACGCGGCGCGGCGCCTCGATGATGTTGTCGAGCACGCTCATGTGCGGCCACAGGTTGAAATTTTGGAAGACGAAGCCGATCTCGCTGCGCAGGCGATTGATCTGCTTGTTGTCGCTGGCGACCAGGTCGCCATTCTTCGCGGCCTTGAGCTTGAGTTCTTCGCCGGCGACGAGGATTTGCCCCTGGTGCGGGTTTTCCAGCAGGTTGATGCAGCGCAGGAAGGTCGATTTGCCCGAACCGGACGAGCCGAGGATGGAGATCACGTCGCCGTCGCGCGCGGTCAGGGAAATGCCCTTGAGCACTTCAAGGTCGCCGTAGCGTTTGTGCAGGTTACGGATTTCCAGCGCAGGCGTTGCCTCGGCCATGGGGGGTCCTCATTGGGTTCGGATGCGCTCCGGCTGCAGTCCGCCATCCTGGCGTGGCGCCAACCTAGCATAGCGCTCGCGGCCACGCCAAGCTGCCCGCTCGGGCAGTAGTGCGCGCAGGCTGGCAGGTGTCGCATGGATGCAGTTGCTTGTCGCGCTCAAACAAAAAATCGCCGAATTTGGCGGTTTTTCTGCGGATATTGCGGCGTGGGCAGGAACTGGTTTCTGCGGGCGCGCAGTGTACTGGAGCGGGTGTGGTGGGTGAAGCAGTACCGCTCAGTCGAGCGTCGCCCCAGTGATGCGGCGGCCATGGGCAATGAAGCCCATCGACAGGGGCTCTATCATTTCGGCGACTGAATAGTTGCTGCGTGCCTTGAAGCGCAGTGCTTCGCCTTTTTCCAGGTTGATCAGTTCGACCTTGGGTTCCTTGGTCCCGCGTGGGTCCAGGGTGCCGGCCAGGCTCAGCCAGGGCATGCCGTCGGCGAAGGTGGCCTGGTGCGCCCATTTCAGGGTGCTGGGGAGGTCGCGGTGCTTGCTCAGGTCCGGGACGTTCCATTCGGTCACCACGCCTTTGCGGTTGGCGCTGATCAGGTGCTGACCGTCTTGGCTGAAGCCGAGGGCGAGGATCCAGGTGCCCGGCTCGTAGGGCTTGATCTCGCCGAGCAGGTGCAGCGGGATCAGATCCTCTCTCTTGGAAAACTGCCACAGCTGGATGCTGCCGGACGCGGTGCCGACGGCGACCATGCCGGTATCCGGGCTGGCTGCCAGGGCTGTGGTGCTGCCGCTGGACTCTCTGCCTGTCAGTACGCGGCGTTGTTCCAGGCTGTACAGCAGGAAGCCGTCGTCGCTGCCGAGCAGGTAAAGGTCCTCTTCCGGGCCCTGGGCGGCGGGGCCGCGTGCATTGGCGATGGTTGCCAGCAGCTTGCCGCTGTCGCTCTCCCATAGGCGAGTAACGTCCTCGAAGCCCGAGTTGCTGAAAAAGCTGTCGCCGTCGTGACTGAACTGCAGGTGTTCGACGCGGTACTGATGAGCTTGCAGGCTGCGGTGGGGTTCGCGCTGGGTGGCATCCCAGATATGCACCGCACCGGACTCCATGCCAATCAGCAAGCGCTTGCTGGCCTGGTGAAAGCGCATCGACATGGCGCGATCTTCGCCGGCAAAGCGCTGCTTGAACAGAGTCTGGGCAAATTCGGGGTGGATCGGCGGGAACAGGACGAAGCGCCAAAGCAGTGCGCCGCCGCAGAGGACGATAAGGGTCAGGAGCGATAGCAATAGCGCGCGGCGGGAGAGGGGCATCAACGCTTCCTTGCGTATTTTTGGCGCATAGAAAAAAGGCCCACATCGCTGTGAGCCTTTTGTTCGGTATTTTTGGTGCCAGGGACGGAATCGAACCATCTCACCAAAAGCCCGTCTTTGAGAGGTTTCTTTGGGTTTTCTCTTTGCAGAGGCCCCCAAATAAGCCCCCAAAATGAAAAGTTCTTCAGTCCGGTGCGATGATTTTGCCCTAGCAGTCCCGACAAATGCCAGCAGCAATCTGATTGCGGACGAACCTCTTTCACTCCTTAGGCAAATGCCCCGACCTCATTTTTTAAGCAGGGGGGGGAGGGGATAGAACTTCTGTTCATTCCCTTTGAAGCGGCGCGAATCGTTTTCCACAATCTATAACTAAACTGTCGAGTTCTGTTATTCGGCTAAAATAAATGGCGACTGATGCGGATTCATCTGCATTCTCTCAAGGCAAGGGAGTTCGCCATCATGGCCCGACACGCAACGCGCCGCGACCGCTCCGATACTCCACAGCGCAAAGCCGCCTTGCTTGCCATGATGCAAGAGAGCATCGCGCTGCCGACCGGCTGTGCCTTTGCTAGCGACGAAGAAAAGACGCTGTGGGCAATCTATACGCAAGCCCGCGTCCCGGATGATTGGCGATGCTTGGATCTCCTGAACCTCTTCAAGGTCGTGCAAATGGAAACCCAAATCCGCGAGCAGAGTCGGCTTCTTGAGGTTGAGGGTTACATGCAGGGCGCGGCTGGCGGAAAGCTGGTCAAAAATCCGCGATTAGGTGTAGTGCGATCTCTACAGATGCTGCAACTGCAGCTGCTGCGTGTCCTCAAAATTCACGCGATCCCTGATACTCCTTCAAATATGGCTAGCCGAGCCCGTGACGCGAGCCGGCTTAGTTCAGCAGCCAAGCAAGAAGACGACAATTTGTTGAGCGGCCGAACAGTGTAGGAGGGGGCTATGGTGCCCCTGATAGGCGGCTTTCGGCCAGAAGCGGTGCAGACATTCGAACGGCTGCTCCGCTCCGTAACTCGCCAGACGGCCTATACGAACAAATCGACCAAAGCTGCTGTTCGTCAATGCGCGAAATCTGATCGCAATACATTGGTTAACTGCCGCTCAACCACGGGCTTAGGTCAATGGCAGAGGGAAAATTTCAGGCCCTGTATCTTTGTTGGTTTTTGCTCTGAACCTACTAACTACCTTCAACAACACCCCGTAGGAGAAAGTCGCTCAGAAGCTTGGCAGCCTTGATTTTGACCTTGAAAATTGGGAGTGAAACACCCTCAAGATCGTCAAAATATGCCTTTGCTTTTTCTTGATCTACTGTGCCCCTAAGATCATCAAACCGACCGTAGTCATTGAGATTGGCTTCCGTGAGATGAGTGCTCATCAAAGCAATCAGCTTCGCTGCATGCACCCCCAAAGCTAAAACGATAGCCGCTACTTCTTTATCTTTTGCGGCCGTCTTGTAATCCGTCAGATAGTCGCGGAAGGTCCGAGCGGGATCAATCTGCACATCGCCGCGCTGGATGTCGTGCAAGAAGATCTCGGCTAACTTCTGGTCCTCCTGCGAGAGCGAAGTGAACGACCGATGCAGTTCGGCCAAGGTCACCTCTTTGGATGGCCCATCTCCGCTCTGCAATTCCTTGAGGTACTTGGCAAAGCGCGAGTTCATGTAGTCGGCGTCGATCTTGCCGGTGTCGATTTCGGTGATGTGGCTGTCGATGTCGAACGGGATGGTCTCGCCGGCACCGCCGCCGCCCGCCCCCAATTCCTTGTAGCGCTGCAGCAGCGTCAGGTACTGCAGCTTCGTGATGACCACCGCAATCGACTGCTTGGGTTCGGTATCGAACTCGTAGACCGACTGGTCCCAAGTGAAACCCTGAATCTTGGCTGCCTCCAGGATGGCGCTGAACCGGTTGAACTGTTTCGCGAAGACCGCCCGCGCCGCCAAGTCGTCTGGCAACTTGGCAAAGTCGGTGATGCCCGCCGCGCTGAAGATAGCGCTGATCTCGGTGAAGCAGTCGTTCAAGCGCTCTAGGTTACGGGGCAGCTGGTCGGCAAAGAGGCCGATGGGCTTGTCGCCAGAGTACAGCTTCACCGCCGCATCCACGTTGCGCTTCATCGTGTGCGGCTTGCGGTAGTAGCGGATCGTGCCAAATGGCTTGTCCGGCCCGAATAGCCGGTTGGTGCGTGAGAACGCCTGGATGATGTTCTCGTAATCCAGCAGCTTGTCGCAGTACAGCGTGTTGACCCACTTCGAGTCGAAGCCGGTCAGCATCTGGTTCACCACGATCAGCAAATCCAGCCGCTTCTCCGGCTCGGCCTCTACCCGGATGTAGGGTGCCTTGTGGGCCAGACGTGTGGCCAGGTCCTTCTTGAAGTTCGCATGGGTTCCCATGTCGAACTTCTGCCCATAGGCGGCGTTGTAGTCCTTGATGATCTCTTCCAGCCCGGCTGCCTTGAAGGCTGAATCGGTACTACCGCCGTCTTCGTCGCTGATGTGCGGATCGAACAGCGCCGTGATCTTCAGCGTGGGGCACTGCGCCTTCATGAGGCGGTAGTAGGTGATCGCCTCGGTGATGCTGCTGGTGGCAAAGATGGCGTGGAACTTGCCGGCCTGGCTCAGTACCTCCCAGTTGTCGGCGATGTCCTTCAGCACCGCGCGGTGGTGCTCGTCGCGCTCATACTGGGCGTTCGGCAGGTAGTCTTCAATGCCGCGCTGGTACTCGCCAGCCGCATCACGGTAGCCTGCCATCGGCACGT
Source organism: Aquipseudomonas ullengensis (assembly GCF_014174475.1). GTDB lineage: Bacteria > Pseudomonadota > Gammaproteobacteria > Pseudomonadales > Pseudomonadaceae > Aquipseudomonas > Aquipseudomonas ullengensis. The sequence continues at coordinate 177,633 of NZ_JACJUD010000006.1, read as the reverse complement.
CTTTCATGTACCGGTTGAAGACCTTCTTCTTGGCTGCGTCCGCCAGCGCCTCGGCCACGGTCGCCGCCTTGGCCCTGTCCAGCGCTACCGCCTGCCGCAGGTCGCGGTCGCGGTAGGTCAGGACTTGGTAGGGATCGAAGCCAAGAACGTTCTTGTCGCGGATGCCGTCGGCAATGCTGTAGCGGTGCAGTTCGTCCCCAAAGACATCCGTCGTGGTGTTGTCCTTGCGAACGTTCTCCTTGTGGATGGGCGTGCCGCTGAAGCCAAAGAACACAGCGCCCGAGAAGCTCGCCTTGATGTTGGCCAGCATGTCGCCGAAGGTGGAGCGGTGGCACTCATCCACGATGAACACGATGCGCTTGCCGCGCATGGTCTCCAGGTCGTGTGCCTTCAAGCCATCGGCGTCGCCCGTGATCCGGCTCATCTTCTGGATGGACGTGACGATCAGGGTGTCTGCGGGCGCGGTACTCTTCAGCGTCTTGACGAGCACGCCGGTGTTCTCGGTGGCCTGCACCTGGTTGCTGTCACCGGCAAAGTCTCGGTAGGCCTTCAGCGTCTGCGTGCCCAGTTCGACCCGGTCCAGCAGGAACACCACTTTGTCAGCGTCCCTGGAGTTGGCGATGAGCTGGGCCGACTTGAAGCTTGTCATGGTCTTGCCCGAGCCTGTGGTGTGCCAGATGTAGCCGCCCAGGCGGTTCGGGTTCTTCCAGTCGGTTTGGGCCACCTTGTCCGAAATGGCGTGTGCGGCGTAGTACTGGTAGCTGCGCATCACCTTCAGCACACCGTCGGCCTCGTCGGCCACGGTGTAGAAGCCAATCAACTGGTGCGCCATCGGGATAGACAGCAGGCTGGAGGTGAAGCTCTTCCAGTCGTTGATGGGCTCGCTGTTGAAGTCAGCCCAGTGGAAGGCGTAGTCCTTGTTGAACTTGCCGTCCGGCCCGGGGTTGGCAAAGTACAGCGCCTCTTGGGGCTCCATAGCCACAAAGATCTGCACCAGCGAGAACAGCCCGGTGAACACGCCCTCACGTGCGTATTTCTGGGTCTGGTTATAGGCCTGGCTGACCGGCACACCGCTCTTCTTGAGCTCGATGTGGATCACCGGCATGCCGTTGATGAGCAGCAGCAGATCCCCTCGACGGTCATGCTGCAGTTCAGAGGCGCGGGCGTAGCGCGGCTGCTGAGCGATCTGGTAGCGGCTTTGCCCGGCGGCAATCTCGTGCCGATCATAGACCTTCAGGCTCACCTCTTTGCCGAAGTGCAACGTGTCGGCCGGGTTGTCCCGTGTGATGGCCACAGTCTTGCCGTTGATGAAACCGTTGAGCTTCAGCGGCGTGCGCAGGGCGACGATCTGCTCCATCACCTGCTGCATCTCGCTGTCGGTTAGCTGCACCTCGTTGAGTCGGTCCTTAGCGCGGTTGTTCTCGAAGAGGATCTGCTTCCAGTTCGCCAGCAGGTCCGCCTCGCTGGGGCACTTGATGACCTCCAGCTCACCCCAGCCGCGCTGACGCAGCTCGCGGATGACAGCCGCTTCGAAGTCGGACTCTTTGGCAAAGTTAGTCATGAGTGATGGCCACAAAATCAGGCGAACATTTCTTCCATAAAAGCGGATTCGATCTGCTTGAGTTTCTGGAGCTGGGTCGCATGTTTGGAAACCAGGGCATCCAGCTGCTTGAAATAGGCACCAATCTTCTCCTGTTCCTGCTTGTATTTCGGCCTATGAACGGTTATGCCCTCAATGTCGGACCCGTTGTACGAAGGAAGCGCGCCGACCTGAGCGTATTTTGGAAGATAAATCGTATCGAACAATGCCTTGCCAAAATCTTCATCCCAAGTGGAATCAAAGATGTATGCCATTGCATTGTTATCGATCAGAAAGGGAGCCCTAACCATTCTCTTGCGATTTAGCATGAGCGCAGCCCCAACCTTGGCAAATATCACGGCAGGAACATCGCCTATTGGTACCCATCTCCTTCGACGCAACTGAACGTCACTGACATAGTTGTTGGCGACGAGCATCTCATTCTCGTTTCCGAGGAGGCTCATGTCTGAAATTTTGAAGAATGGAGTGCCGACCTTACCGCCCTGTTCAGCCTCAGGAAAACCAATCCCTGACTGCGTTCTTCCGATTTGGCCCAAACGCTCAATCACCCAATCGTCTGAGAATCCCTTGAAGCGCAGTTCCGGTATCGCAGCATCAGCACGCGGAAACATCCTCTGGAGCATTGCCTTCTTTAGTGCCACGAGCTTGTGATACTTACACTGGTGTAAAGAAATCAGTGAGCTGAGTTCCGAGAAGTATGAGGTGATTCTCTGTTGCTCTGAAACAGAAGGGGCATCGAATTTAACGCGAACAAATGAATCCCAGTACAGCCGTTTTCTGAAGTCCGTGACGCCATAAGACAGCTTGTTCATTTGGGCCACAACTTGAGGGCGCCTCAAACCGCAGTCCATGAACAACGGGTAGACAGTGTCATCTGGGGCTGCCGTGAGATAGGCAGGGCTGACCATCCCCTCAATTTGTGCGACGCCAAGGGCCCCCTGCCACGCGCGCATCATGTTCAATACGAGATCACCCGAGTGAACGTGCTTGTACAGCGACTTGTCTTCGCTTCTGCGCACCTTCTTTCCGAGAGTCTCGGTACTCAGTTCGCCATTGGAGATCCCGCTGTGAATGGAGACTGACAAGATCGGCAGGGAATCATTGCCGCGTTCGTTTCGTTCCGTGTATATCTGCCCCAGCTTCTTCGGCTCCCACGCTGCATCAAACCCCTTGAAACGAATCCTCGGCACGCTGCCTGCGGTCTGACCGGTCATATCAGTCCCCTGCCAGCAAAGTCTTCAGTTCCTCAATGGCCTTGAGGTCAAATTCGCCTCCATCCATTTCTCCGAGCATGCTCACCAGAGCTTTCTCGGCTTGCTGGATTTGCCGGGCGTTGTCGGCATAGGTGATCCGGTATTTCTCAACCAAAGCTTGCAGCTTAGCGATGAGGCTGGATGTCACCAGGTCAGGTAAGCGATGCAGCTCGTCCACCAGAGGTGCGAGCCACTTGCGTTCGAGCAGGGCGTGTACCTGCTCGTCGCTCAGCGCCTCAATGGTGGCTTTGGTCTTCAGGTGCAGCGCAGCGGCGTCCTTCTTGATGGCAGCTTTCAGCGACTTCTCGTTGGCCAGCACTTTGGCTGCTTGGATGATCTTGGCCTCGTAAGGGTCGGAGCCAAAGGCTCCCGCGACTTTAGCCTCAGCCGCCAACTCCTTGGCTTCCTTAGCCACGGCTGCCGCGACGAACTTGTCGCCGGCTTCGTTGAACGTGTCTTTGGCCTTGTCTTCTTCGCTGAAACTGTCGAGCAGTTCGTTCAGCTGAGTGACCACATCAGCCAGTTCGTCCTCCTTCTTACGGAGGGCGTCCAGCTCCTTCCTGTGGTGAGCTAACTGCACCAGGTCAAAGGGCAAGATGCGGCCTTTCCAGCCTTCCTGTACTTCCACGTCCTTGCCGTCCTTCTTCTTGACGACATAGTTCGGGTCGACCACGCGCGTTGCATCAACGCCCTCGGTCTGCAGGATTTCAAAATCCACAGCGATGGGCTGCCAGTGGTCATCGAGGACCTGATAAGCCTGGTACTTATCGATGAGGGGCACCGCGCCGACCTTGGCCAATCGGGCAAACAGCTCTTCACAGATCAGCGCCGCCTGGCGAGGGACCTGTAGCGTGAGCATCTTGCCGATCAGCTCGCTGTGCAGCCAGGGCTTGAAGCCGTCGAACGCGCGGGCGAAGGCATCATTGAACTTCGCCACCTCAGGGTGCTGGCGCACGGCCTCAGCCAAGTCACCCGCTTTCGGCTGGGCGTAAGGCGTGCCGTCCAAGGTGAACAAGGCTGCGCGCAGGTTGGGGAAGGCCTTCCAGTAGTCAGCCAGCGCATCCAGTTCGCTCAGCGGGATGCCGCCGAACATCGAGGCATACAGGTCCCAACTCTCGGGAGGTTCAGACGAGTCCACGTACCGCGGAATGTTGAGGTTGTAATCGTTGGCTTCGCCTTGCAGCTCGGTCTTGGGCACCAGGCGGCTGAAGCCGGGCATGGTGGCGCGGGCGATCACGACATCGGTGATCTTCTTGATGTCGCAAGCGCGGAGCTTGTTGTTCTTGCCCTCTTTGGCGAAGCCCTTGGAGGCGTCCACGAACAGCACATCGCTGCCTTCGCGCTTTTGCCTGAGCATGAGGATTACGGTCGGGATACCGGTGCCGAAGAAGATGTTGGACGGCAAGCCGATGATGGTTTCGAGGTGGTCGTTCTCGATCAGCTGCTTGCGGATGACGCCTTCTTCACCGCCCCGGAACAGAACGCCATGTGGCAGGACGATGGCCATGATGCCGTTGGGCTTCAGGTGGTACAGGTCGTGCAGTAGGAAGGCGTAGTCGGCCTTGGACTTGGGGGCCACGCCAAAGCGGGCGTAGCGCGGGTCAGCGTCCTTGTGCTGCGGGTCCCATTTCTGCGAGTAAGGCGGGTTCGACACCACCGCATCCAAGTACAGCGGGTTGTAACTGTTGACCGGGTCTTGTTCGTCGAAATACGGCCAGTCGTCTTCCAGCGTGTCGGCATTACGCGTGACGATGTTGCCCGGGAGGATGCCGCGCATGACCAGGTTCATGCGCGTGAGGTTGTAGGTGTTCTCCTTCAGCTCTTGAGCGTAGTACTTGATGCTGTCGTTGTCGTCCATGTGCTTGGCGATGGCCTGCCCGATGTTGAGCAACAGAGAGCCCGAGCCACTAGTGGAGTCGTAGATCTGGATGGTCTCGCGGTCTTTCAGGTGGTGCGCGATGACCTCAGACATCAGCACTGACACCTCGTGCGGAGTGTAAAACTCGCCCGCCTTCTTGCCTGCATTGGCGGCGAACATGCCAATGAGGTATTCGTAGATGAAGCCGAGCACGTCGTAGCTCTGCTTGCCATCCATGGGGATGTCTTTGATCAGCTGGAGGAGCTCGCTAATCGACTTGGTCTGTTTCGCAGCCGTGTCGCCCAGCTTGCTCAGACCGGTTTCTAGGGTCTTGAAGATGCCCTCGAACAGGCGCTTGTGGTTAGGATGTATCAGGCGGCTGAAGGCCGACAGGGCTTCACGCACGTCAGCGACATCAAAGTCACTGGTTTGATCCAGCCATGTCGAGAACAGGTGCTTGTGGGCGATGAAGTAGCCCAGGTTGGACCTGAAGTGTGAATAGCCCCAGATTCCGTAGACACCTCCAAGCCTCAATTGAGGCCTGCTAAATCACTGCGGAATAGTTTTCTTTTGGCCGTTAGTTGCCTGTCGCCAACTACCGATGGACATAGGCTGCCATGCCTATCTCATTGGCTGTTCGCCCATGTATCTAGCCCGTAATTCTGTGCCGACTGGGCAATAGCACTCGGCTGGTGGATAGCAGTTCGGGCAATGCCCTAAAGCATGGGCATGGAATCCATCACGGGCTGCAATCCACTCGGGTGCTGCAGTGGCGGCGCTGTGGTGGATATGCCCAGGGGCATAGTCCATTGGCGCGGCTTGGGTTTTCTTCGGCTACTGATGCGGCTTTTGCCATTGAGGATCGCTGGCAACCAGGTCAGCTGCCAAGTGTGGTGAAACCTCATATAGCTCGCTCATGTCGTACCGATCTATGGAACCTTGTGTCAGCAGGTAGTCCGCTGAGCATCCAAGCAGACTAGCTACATTTTCCAGCCATACCCAAGCCAGAGGCGGTGGATCATTTGCTGCCAAATCCAAAATTAGCTCTAGCCGGTGGGTCTTGATGTATTCGCGCACGTCCTCGGTCAGTTGGCTGGCAGGTGAAACCATCAACCGCTCCCCTGCAAGGCAAGCAGAAAATCCTTGAGCGGTGAGGTAGTCGAGGGCAGTCATCAGAAGGCCTCCGAGTCCGACTCATCGAAAGTGTTAGACCCGAAGGCCGTCATTCCTGCCTGAAGACCGTCACTATTTTTTGTGGCGGCCTTCGGGGTTGTTTGGCGTTCTTCTATTCCGAGTCGCCAAAACCATGAACCTTTGCCCTGCTTGTACGCCTCGGCTCCAAGTTTTTTCTTGGCCCGCTCGACAGTTCTCCAAGCATGTCCTGCGCTCTTGGCATAAGCCTTAATTTGTTCCACAGGAACCGGGCCAGCAGAAAGCAGGCTGACAAGGAACTGCTCAGCGTCTTTCTGAGCGCTAGGCTCCTCGCCTGCAAATCCCTCAACACTGGCCAGGATTTCCCGCGCACTACCTTCGATGTGCTCGCCCCACACCACACGGACAGCTTCTATTCCTGCATCGATGGTGCAGAGTTCGATCTGATAGCTAATGCCTCCTTGGTCATCACTAATGTTGGACTTGGCGCGTGCCAGGATGCGGCCATCCGAGTCTTCCGGCTTGGCTGCTACCAGCACGGTGCGTGCGAAAGCGCTAAAGGCTTGGCTTCCGAGCACTCGGTCAGCCGGCAGCGATCCAGTAGTGTTCTTGCTGAAGTGACTGATGCCCAGCACGGCACACTGATGAGCCTCGGCGAAATCCACCAAGGGTTGCAGAGATCGCCGAACGTCATTAGCACGGTGCATGTCCCCTTTTACAGCGCAGACCACTGGATCAATCACCAGCAGAGCAGCGCCACCAGTCGAGTCCATCTCCTGATACAGCAGATCGATATCGGTAGCAGGGTCGAAAGCCTCGTGTCCGCCCAAATCGTTGAAGCGGCCCTTGATAATGCGCACACGCTCAAGATCGGCTCCTGCAGCTTTCAGGCGCGGGATCAAAGTGTCTGCCGGGTCGTCCTCGGATGACCAGATCAGGACATTACCGGGAGCGTTGCAAGAGGTGTCATCTGGCCAGCGTCCGCCGCGCGTGACGATTGCAGCAAAAGTGATAGCCAAAGTGGATTTCCCGCTGCCGCCCGCACCGGCCAGTACTGTCAATTTCCCTCGAGCAATCCAGCTTGGCCACAGCCAAAGGATCGGTATCGGCACAATAGAAGCGGCAGAGATCAGCTCAGCACGCCATAGCGACGACACAGGGGGCATGTTGGGGTGCTCCTTTTTATCCAGTTCCGCGAGCTGCCGGTTGAGACTAATAATTCGCTCCTGCGCCAATGCGTACCGCGAAGAATCTTCTTCACTCAGCTCTTCGTCACAAGACGATGCGGCGCACGCGCCCTCGATGACCATTCGCTCGAAAAGATGCTCCTTCTCTAAGGTTTTGCGGTGGTATTGCCGGCGCTGTTTGTCATCCAGGGCAGAGGCGAATAAATCGCGTGTCTCTAGCCCTATCGCCGCGAGCACGTCATTGGTCTGGCAGCCTGCGTGACAATGAATCAGTGCGCGCCCGTCATTACCGAGCGACAAGCTCAGCGAGGGCTGTTGGTCATCGTGTGCAGGGCATTTCGCGGTGTAGCGCTCGCCGGATTGGCGCCAGCTCCCAAGGCGGCTCAGCACGATTCCGAGCGGGTCGTTCATGCTAGGATTAAGGTCGTCAGTGCTGTTTCGATTGAGCCCGGGTGTCCCCGGGCTTTTTCGTGTATGGAGGCTCATTTTTTCTGCCCCTCCCGAGCTTCAATTTGGGCACGCTGCCACTCGAATATTTCCAACATGACCCAAACAGACGACTTAGGGCCTAGCATTACTTGCTTGGGGAAGTTACCGGTGGCTATACGGCGGTAAATCTCGGAAGTGGAAAGCGTGGTGAGCTCTTTGACTGCCGACAGCTTGATGAACTGCTGCGGCGCCTCGTGGGCAATTTCAGGGTGGTTCAGCTTGGTCGCGTAGGCCATGACAGTCGCCTCCTAGGGCTGTGTTGACATGGCATTCATTGGAAACGGTTAGATGTCGAGTGACCACGACAGGAATTAAGCGTTGCTATTAGCTATTGTCGCGCGCTCTAGCTCGGGGTTTACAGGCAGGTAGTGTCGGTCAAATATCCGAGTTGTGATGCTTCATTGAGAGAGATGGCGATTAAATGCAGCATGAAAGTGGGCGCGGCAGTAGCTGCTATATCTTGGTCTGATTCTGAACTTCGTCAGTTTGTTCGCCAGTAGCTTGCCGGTCATGGGTTTGCTGGATTTGCCGCAGGTGTTCCAAGGGGAATTTGCCTTGGCGAGCAGTGCAGCAACAAGATCAGCGCTGGGCATCTTGAGTGCGCCCGTCTCGTCGAAAATCTCTTTGAGATGTTTCAGGAGCTGAATATCAGTGCCGGTCACTGTGGAAGGGCTAACAGGGCGGGGGGCAATTGCTGATGTTTTCCCGTAAGCCTGTGAATGCCACAACGGATTTGTTTCCCCTGGCAAAGCATGGGCAATGGTCTGCCAGGATGCCATCGGCTGACCCATTGCGCTAAAGGCTTGCCCTGCTAGCTTGTTGCGTTCAAGGGTGCGTGTGCTGATTTTGAGATTTTGGGCAATTTCTTCGCGGGCTTCGTAGTAGCTTTCTCCGGCTGAAACTCTCTTCTCGACCTCAAGTGCGCCCATAAAGGCGGGTCGGTTAAGTAAATCCTGGGCGGTCGGTGTATGCCGCCCGCCTTGATTGTTCTTACCCAGCTTCCGCCGTTTCTGTGCCATTGAAAGTTACGCCTTGCGTTTGATGTTCACTACGTTAGCGCCAGCGCACAGGGTGTCTATTGAGTCGGCCCATTCCTGCATCATTCCTCGGCGCTGCTCCAGGTAGGTTGCGTGGTTGTATGTGTCACGGATTTCGTCGGTGTCACCGTGGGCTAGCTGGCGTTCGATCCAGTCGCGGTTGTAGCAGCTGCGACCGTTCAGTTCGGTGCTCAACAGGTGACGGAAACCATGACCGGTCTGGCGGTCTTCGTAGCCCATCAGGCGAAGCGCCTTGTTGATGGTGTTCTCGCTCATCGGGCGGTCGGGATTCTGCTGGCCGGGGAAGAGCAAGGCATAGCGCCCGGTCACTTCGTGGAGCTGGCGCAAAATGGCAACGGCCTGGCGGGGTAAGGGCACCACATGCGGGCGGCGGGCCTTCATGCGCTCCTTGGGTATCGTCCAGGTGGCGGCATCAAGATCGAACTCGCTCCAGGGGGCGGCGCGCAGTTCGCCGGGGCGAACAGCTGTAAGGATCAGCAGGCGGACAGCGGCACGGGTGAAGGCGTGCAGCTTGGCGCTGTCTAGCTTGGCCAGCAGCTCTGGCAGTTCGGCAAACGTAACGTGTGGGTGGTGCCTCACGGCCTTAGCTGGGGCTGCTACTACGTTCAGGCCGATGGCGGGATTGCTCTCTACGACGCCCCGCGCCATCCCAAAATCAAATATCTGTCTGAGCCATTGGCGAATTTTCTCAGCGGCGTTCAGTGCGCCGCGCGCCTCCACCTTACGTACCAGCTCCACCAGTGCGGGGCGGTTGACTGTGGTAGCGGGCCAGCTGCCGATGCCGGGAAAAATATCGTTCTTTAGGTAGAGATTGGCCTTGTAAGCGGTGGTCTTTTTCCAGCGAGGTGCATTGTAGGCGTACCACTCGCGAGCCAATGTCTCGAACGTGAGCTCTGTGGCCTTCTGTGCGTGTTTTGCGGCTCGTCGTGCAGCGCTAGGGTCTTGCCCATTGGCCACTAGTTGGCGCGCCTCTTCACGGCGCTGGCGAGCTTGCTGTAGGCCGATGATGGGGTAGGCGCCAAGGGCCAGCTTCTTTTCTTTGCCCGCTACTCTGTATTTGAGCTTCCAAAGCTTGGAGCCGTTTGGATTAACCAGCAGGTAAAGCCCGTGGGCATCGGTCAGCTTGTAGGGCTTTTCTTGGGGCTTGGCTGCCTTGATGGCGCTGTCGGTCAGGGACATGTCGTTTGCTTCCGCATTGGGGGCCTTTTTGAGACCGAACCAAAGAGGCCCCCACATAAGCCCCCATTTGTTAGGGCTTATGCGGGACATCTTGGGAAGCATAGACAATAAAAAACCGGCTCAAGGGCCGGTTCTTTAAGGCTTTCGGGTGATTTAGACACCACCTGAAAACGAAAGGTGGTGCCCAGGGACGGAATCGAACCGCCGACACGGGGATTTTCAATCCCCTGCTCTACCGACTGAGCTACCTGGGCAACGGGGCGCTATTAAACGGATTTGGCTTTGCAGTGTCAAGCAAGGGAAAGAAAAAATTTCAGTACAAACGGGCGCTTACGATTTTTACGTGGGCGCGCAGGGTTTGCTGCGGACCTGTTCGAGGGCTCAGGCGCTTGGTGGCACGTAGCCTTCGGCCTGGGCGTATTCCTCGCCGGAGAGGAACTTGTCCATCTCGGCCTGGAGGAACTTGCGGTCCTCGACATTCATCATGTTCAGGCGGCGTTCGTTGATCAGCATGGTCTGGTGCGCCTGCCACTCGTCCCAGGCCTGTTTGGAGACGTTGTTGAAGATGTCTTCGCCTTTGGCGCCCGGGTAGGGCGGGCGGTCGAGGCCGGGGAGGTCTTGTTTGTGCTTGCGGCAGTGGACGGTGCGGCTCATGGCTGCTCTCCAGTAATCGATTCGGTATTCAGCGCCTGTTCGGCTCGCTTGAGGAGTTTCTTCACCGGGGCGGCCAGGCCCAGGCGCGGTGGGGTGGCGAGGTTATACCAGAGCCAGTCGCCCTCGGCCACGCCAGGCGCGGCCTGCTCCACGTGGACCAGCCAAGGTTCGATGGCCAGCTGGAAGTGGCTGAAAGTATGGGTCAGCCCGTCCAGTTCGTGACGAGCGCCTAGCTGCAGGGCGTGCTGGCTGGCCAGTGGGGCGAGGGCGGCGAGGTCGTCCAGCTCGGGCAGGCTCCACAGTCCGCCCCAGAGGCCGCTCGACGGGCGGCGGTAGAGCAGGATGGCGCCGTCACGATTGGCCAGGATCGGCATTAGCGTGCGCTTCTGCGGCAGCGCCTTGCGTGGCTTGGCGATCGGGTAGCGGATCTCCAGGCCCAGCAGGTGCGCCTGGCAACCGCTCTGCAGCGGACAGATCAGGCAGCTTGGCTTGCTGCGGGTACACAGCGTGGCGCCCAGGTCCATCATCGCCTGGGTGTAGTGGTTGACCCGCTCGCTGGGTAGGTAGCGCTCGGCCACCGCCCACAGTTGTTTGGCCACCTTCGGTTCGCCCGGATAGCCTTCCTGGGCGACGTAGCGAGCGAGCACGCGCTTGACGTTGCCGTCGAGGATCGGTGCACGCAGGCCCATGCTCAGGCTGGCGATGGCGCCGGCAGTGGAGCGGCCGATGCCGGGCAGTTCGGTGAGTTGCTCGACATCGCGGGGGAATTCGCCGCCGTGCTCGCGCATGACGATCTGCGCGGTCTTCTGCAGGTTGCGCGCGCGGGTGTAGTAGCCGAGGCCGGTCCACAGGTGCAGCACTTCGTCTTCCGGCGCTTCGGCCAAGTCCTTGACCGTCGGCAGGGCGTGCATGAAGCGGTCGAAGTAACCCAGCACAGTGCTGACCTGGGTTTGCTGCAGCATGATTTCCGAGACCCACACCCGGTACGGGTTGATGTCCTGCTGCCAGGGCAGGTCCTTGCGCCCGTGCTGGTCATACCAGGCCAGCACGGCGCCATTGAATTGCGCGGGGGTCATCGCTTGAACAGGCCCTTGAGTGCTTCCTTGAGTTCCGGGCTGACCTTGTCGCCGAGTTTCTCTTCGATCTTTTCTTCGAGCTTGGAACCGGCCAGCTTGGAGGCGACCTTGGTCATGCCGTCCTTGTCCAGGCGGCAGGCCTTGGCGCCCAGCTCCAGCGGGCCGCGGCAGCGCAGTGGCCACTCGATGTCGACGTAGCGCTGGTTGACCTGGCAGGCCGGGTCCGGCATGGCGCGCTGGTCGCCTTCGAGGGTGATGCCGACGCGGTAGTCCATGCCCAGCACGCGCAGGTCGACGTCGCCGTCGCCGCTGACCGCCAGGCCGGGGAGGCGGGCCTTGAGGTCGGGGTTGCTGGCTACGCCATTGTGGAAGGTCAGGCTGCCGTGCAGTTCCTCAAAGGGCGTGTCCTTGCCGCGCGGCTCGCTGCTGAGGGACTTGCGGTTGAGGGTGGCGATGCCCTGGCACAGCTGCTGCTCCAGGTTGGCGTCGAGCAGTGCGCCGTCGCTCAGGCTGAAGTCGGCCTTGCCGTTGAGTGCGTCGATCCAGGCCTTTTGGCTGTTGCCCTGTGTGCGGATGTCGGCGTTGAGATCGAGCAGGCCTTTGACGGGCGGTTTCTCGCCCTGGGCTTCGAGCAGTTTCTCGACGGGAATGCGGCTGATGCGTTTCTGCGCGGTGAGCAGCGGGATGGCTGGGCGCGCGTCGAGTTGGGCCTTGGCGCTGAACTCGCCGCCATACAGGTCGCCGCGCAATTCCTGCAGGTTGAGCACGCCATCCTTGCCGGTGGCCTGGAGCTTGGCGCTCTCGATTGGCAGTTTGCTCAGGGTCAGCTGGCCGAAACTGAGGTCGGCCTGCACGTCGAGTTTGCGCAGCTGCTCCAGTGGCAGCATGGGCTTGTCGCTCCAGGCCTGCTGGCTCGGTGTGCTGGGCAGCTCGCTGTTGCCGTTCTTGCCGGCGGCGGCCACGGCCTGCTTGACCTCGTTCTTGCGGGCGACGCCGGCGCTGGCGTCCTTGTCCTGCGGCGGCAGGTAGCGGTCGACGTTGAACGTGTCGCCCTTGAGTTGCACGCGCAGGGCCTGTTTGGCGAAGTCGCTGATGGCCAGCGAGCCGCTGAGGCTGCTGCCATCGAGTTTCAGCGCCAGGTCGTTGAAGGCCAGGCTGTTGGGCGAGCCGGCCAGGCGGCTGGACAGCTCGAACTGGCCGAGGCTGGTCGCATCGCGCATGGGGGGCAGTTCGACGCCGACGCCGGTGAGAAATTCGCGCAGGTTGACCTGGGCAACGGACAGATTGCCTTCCAGTTGTGCGGCCTGGTCCAGGTTGCGCAGTTTCAGCTCGCCGAGGGCGCGCAGCTGGTTGGCGGAGAGTTTCAGGCCGGTCCATTCGGCGATCTGTGCAGCCTGGTCGAGCAGCAGCTGGCCTTCCGTGGCGAAGGTCAGGGTCTTGCCCTTGAGCGGTTCGCCGGAGACTTCACCGGACAACTTGAGGTCTTCGAGCTGGTAGCGTTTGAGTGCACGGTCGAAGCGCAGCTGGGTCTGCAGGTTGGTCTTGGCGCGCAGCAGTGGCTGGTTGGCGGCGAGGTAGGCGGTGAGTTTGAGGGGAATGCTCGCGCCTTCGCGGATGGCGCCGGTGGTCAGCTCGATGCCTTCGGCGCCGAACTGCTTGCCGCTTCGGGCATCGTGGTAGTCGATGCGCGAGTTGCTCACTGTGAGGCTGTCGATGTCCAGCTTGAGCGGGGTGTCGCTGCGCTCGGCGGGTGCTTGCGCGGTGGGTTCGGCGCTGGCGGTGTCCGCCGGGCTGGTCGCGGCGGCATCGCTGGTTTTGGCCGGTTTGCCGATCTGCTCCCAGTTGCCATGGCCCTTGTCGTCGCGTTGCAGGGTCAGGTTGAGGCCGTCGATGCGGATATCGCTCATCTGCACTTCTTTGCGCAGCAGTGGCAGCACGCGCACCGAGAAGCCCAGCAGGCGCAGGTCGGCGAAGGGCTTGTCCGGCGTGGCGGCGCTGGCCAGGGTGGCGTCGGTCAGTTCCAAGCCGAGCCAGGGGAACAGGCTCCAGCCGATGTCGCCATTGAGCTTGAGCTCCAGGTTGGCCTTGTCGCGCGCCAGTTGCTGGATCTCGTCCTTATAGTCGTTGGGATCGAACAGGTGGGTGAGGGCGAAGCCCAGGCCGATCACGATCAGCAGCAGTCCGAGGAAGGTCAGGCCCAGGATTTTGCCGATAGATTTCATGAACGAGTCCTTGTGTGGTGGGTTCTGGTGTCGAGCGCGCGAGTATAACGTCGGCCCGGATGCGTCTGGGCTATTGCCCGCCAGAGGTTGGAGGGGCGTGACGGGCTGCGGTTCCCCGGTGGGGCTGCGGGGTTTGTCTGCGGCCTAGGCTACAGATTATCCAGCGGCAAGCCAGTGCGGGCTGCCAGGGCCTGGCTTTCCAGATGGCCGCGGGGCGCTGCCAGGTGCAGCGGTTTGCCGGCTTCGCGGGCCATGCGCTGGGCCTCGTCGAGGATGCGCCGGGCCACGCCGCGCTTGCGCGTGACCTTGCGCACGCACAGGTGCGACAGGCGCCAGCAGTCTTCGTCGCGGCTCAGCAGGGCGGCGCCCAGCAGGCGGTCGTTGAAGCGGCCGGCGATCAGTCGGGTCTCGCCGATTCCGCGGGCAATCAGTGCGTCCGCGCTGGCATAGGGGGCGAGCAGCCAGTCCGGCGCATCGGCGTAGACCTTGGTCAGGTCGGTGTGATCCTGAGCCGATGGGCGGGTGACGATCTCGACAAGCACGGGCATCGCGGCTTCCTCGCAGGCAGGTGGCGCAGTGTAAAGTCAGCTCAATCGCGCCGATAGTCCTGCCGCAGAGCCTGTTCAAAGGCGCGCGAGCTAGAGCCAGGCAAGGGAAAACGACCAGCGGGAGAACAGCCGCAGGCTGGCCCTACGGGTGAGCGCCAGCGAGTCGAATGGCCGAGGGTGCGGAGTTCACGCGTTGTAAATGAGCAGCCCGCGGCCATTGCTAACGCGGCATGGCCGACGCACAGCCGCCTTTGGGTAGCCGTCCAAGCCGCGCCCCGCCTATAATGCCCGCCTTTTCCGCAAGCATTTTCGGGAGCTGGTGATGGCCGAACGTACGGCATCCGTCGAGCGCAACACCCTGGAGACCCAGATCAAGGTCTCGATCAACCTGGATGGTACGGGCAAGGCCAAGTTCGATATTGGCGTGCCGTTCCTCGAGCACATGCTCGATCAGATCGCCCGCCACGGGCTGATCGACCTGGACATCCAGTGCAAGGGCGACCTGCATATCGACGACCACCACACCGTGGAAGACGTCGGTATCACCCTCGGTCAGGCCTTCACCAAGGCCATCGGCGACAAGAAGGGCATGACCCGCTACGGCCATTCCTATGTGCCGCTGGACGAAGCGCTGTCGCGCGTGGTGATCGACTTCTCCGGTCGCCCGGGCCTGCAGATGCACGTGCCGTTCACCCGCGCGGTGGTCGGTGGCTTCGACGTGGACCTGTTCCAGGAGTTCTTCCAGGGCTTCGTCAACCACGCCCTGGTCAGCCTGCACATCGACAACCTGCGCGGCACCAACACCCACCACCAGATCGAAACGGTGTTCAAGGCCTTCGGCCGCGCCCTGCGCATGGCTGTCGAGCTGGACCCGCGCATGGCTGGGCAGATGCCGTCGACCAAGGGCTGCCTATAAATGCAGACGGTTGCAGTAATCGACTACGGCATGGGCAACCTGCACTCGGTGGCCAAGGCCCTTGAGCACGTGGGCGCCGGCAAGGTGCTGGTGACCAGCGATGCCGCGGTGATTCGCGAAGCCGACCGCGTGGTGTTCCCCGGTGTTGGCGCGATTCGCGACTGCATGGCCGAGATCAAGCGCCTGGGCTTCGACAGCCTGGTGCGCGAGGTCAGCCAGGATCGGCCGTTCCTTGGTATCTGCGTCGGCATGCAGGCCCTGCTGGAGCGCAGCGAGGAAAACGACGGGGTCGATTGCATCGGCCTGTTCCCCGGCCAGGTGCGCTTCTTCGGCAAAAACCTGCATGAAGACGGCGCGCACCTGAAAGTGCCGCACATGGGCTGGAACCAGGTGGCGCAGGTGGTCGAGCACCCGCTGTGGCACGAGATTCCTGACCAGGCACGCTTCTACTTCGTGCACAGCTACTACATCGAAGCCGGCAACCCAGCCCAGGTGGTCGGTGGCGGGCACTACGGCAAGGATTTCGCTGCGGCATTGGCCGAAGGCTCGAAGTTCGCCGTGCAGTTCCACCCGGAGAAGAGTCATACCCATGGCCTGCAGCTGCTGCAGAACTTCGTCGGCTGGGATGGTCGCGCCTGAATGAGCCGGGGCAAGAAAGTTCCACTGCTGGAGCTCGAAGGGCCCCAGCAACAGGCGGCATTGAAGGCGCTGGGGCGTTTCCTCGAGGACCGCTTCGAGCTCGAGCTGGGCTCGTTCGAAGTGCAGGAAGTGCTCGACCTGATCAGCCGCGACATTGCTCCGCATTACTACAACAAGGCGATCTCCGATGTGCAGGCGGTGCTGTCCGACCGTTTTGCCAGCCTGGAGAGCGACCTGTGGGCGCTCGAGAAGAGCTGACCCTTCACCGAATTCACGACTTGAGCAGGTTCAACCGATGCTGATTATCCCCGCTATCGATCTCAAGGACGGCGCCTGCGTGCGTCTGCGCCAGGGCCGCATGGAAGACTCCACGGTGTTCTCCGATGACCCGGTGAGCATGGCCGCCAAGTGGGTCGAGGGTGGCTGCCGCCGTCTGCACCTGGTCGACCTCAATGGCGCCTTCGAAGGCCAGCCGGTCAACGGCGAAGTGGTGACCGCCATCGCCAAGCGCTACCCGAATCTGCCGATCCAGATCGGCGGCGGCATCCGCTCGCTGGAAACCATCGAGGCCTACGTCAAGGCCGGCGTCAGCTACGTGATCATCGGCACCAAGGCGGTGAAAGATCCGCAGTTCGTCACCGATGCCTGCAAAGCCTTCCCGGGCAAGGTCATCGTCGGCCTGGATGCCAAAGACGGTTTCGTCGCCACCGACGGCTGGGCCGAGGTCTCCACCGTGCAGGCCACTGACCTGGCCAAGCGCTTCGAGG
Organism: Aquipseudomonas ullengensis; assembly: GCF_014174475.1. Taxonomy (GTDB): domain Bacteria; phylum Pseudomonadota; class Gammaproteobacteria; order Pseudomonadales; family Pseudomonadaceae; genus Aquipseudomonas; species Aquipseudomonas ullengensis. Next base: position 161,035 of record NZ_JACJUD010000006.1, on the reverse strand, counting down.
CCGATGGTGTGTCCGCCATCGTTTATACCGATATCGCCAAAGACGGCATGATGCAGGGCTGCAACGTCGAGGCCACTGCGGCCCTGGCCGCCGCCAGCAAGATCCCGGTGATCGCCTCCGGCGGCATCCACAACCTCGGTGATATCGAGAAGCTGCTGCTGGCTCGCTCGCCGGGCATCATCGGCGCCATCACCGGCCGCGCGATCTACGAAGGCACCCTGGATGTCGCCGAGGCCCAAGCCTTCTGCGACGCCTATAAAGGCTGAGGATTTCGACATGGCGCTGGCCAAACGCATCATCCCCTGCCTCGACGTCGACAACGGTCGCGTGGTCAAGGGCGTGCAGTTCGAGAACATCCGCGATGCCGGCGACCCGGTGGAAATCGCCCGTCGCTACGATGAGCAGGGTGCCGACGAGATCACCTTCCTCGACATCACCGCCAGCGTCGACGGCCGCGATACCACCCTGCACACGGTGGAGCGCATGGCCAGTCAGGTGTTCATCCCGCTGACCGTCGGCGGCGGTGTGCGCACCGTGCAGGACATTCGCAACCTGCTGAATGCTGGCGCCGATAAAGTGTCGATCAACACGGCGGCGGTATTCACCCCCGAATTTGTTGGCGAGGCGGCCGCGCGTTTCGGCTCGCAGTGCATCGTCGTCGCCATTGACGCCAAGAAAGTATCGTTGCCCGGCGAAACTCCGCGCTGGGAGATCTTCACCCACGGCGGGCGCAAGCCGACTGGCCTGGATGCCGTGCTCTGGGCGAAGAAAATGGAAGATCTCGGCGCCGGCGAAATCCTCCTGACCAGCATGGATCAGGACGGCGTGAAGAGCGGCTACGACCTCGGCGTTACCCGTGCCATCAGTGAAAGCGTAGGTATCCCGGTAATCGCCTCCGGCGGCGTCGGCAATCTCGAGCACCTGGCGGCTGGCATCCTCGAAGGTAAGGCCGACGCCGTGCTGGCGGCCAGCATCTTCCACTTCGGCGAATACACCGTGCCGGAAGCCAAGGCCTACCTGGCCAGTCGTGGCATCGTGGTGCGCTAATCGAAACACCCCGCAGGGGCGCGCAATGCGCCCCTTCATCCTCCCGGATGACAAGGCTTTGCGGGCAATCGATGCTGTTTTGAACTAAAACCCTTTATGCCTGTCGTCGGACAGATTGCTGTCTGTCGGCTTGCCGGTTGCCGAGCGCGATGGCTATGTGCCAGCGTGCTATTCTGGATGGCATAAAGCAGTCGTCAAAAACATGGCGCTGCTTTGCTGAGTCGACACGCCGAGCTTTTCTTGCCTGTTCAAGCTTTCAAGAAGTTTGCCGTTAACTCTAATCAGGATTCTTTTCTCCGCCCTCGCTGCCCGGAATGGCAAAGCGGGGGCGATTACTCTGTGCAGGTACAAAAACAATGAGCAGCATCTTTACCGGCAAAACTACGGCTCAGGTAGCAGCCCTGACCACTGCACAGATCGCAGCCCTGACCACCGAAGACATCGCAGCCATCACTACGGCTCAGGTGGTCGCTCTCACTACCGCGCAGGTGCGGGTACTGCCCATTGACGTGGTCCAGGCCCTGGACACTGCCCAGTTGCGTGCGCTGGAAGCCGCCGACTTTGCGGCGCTGACTCCCGCGCAGGTCGCTGCGCTAGACGTCACGCAGACTGCTGCTTTGACCACCGCTCAGGTGGTCGCCTTGACCACTGCTCAGGCGGCTGGCTTGACCGCCCCTCAAGTGGCCGCACTGACCACTGCGCAACTGCAGAAGATGGAAGCTGCCGACTTTGCCGCACTCGGTACTGCACAGATCGTTGCGCTGAGTGGCGCGCAGGTTGCCACGCTCGGTAGCGCCCAGATCAATGCGCTGGCCACCAACCGTATTGCCGCTATCGAAGTTGCCGATATTCCATCGCTGACGACTGCCGCCATTCAGAACATGGGCACTCTGCAGCTGCGCGCGTTGACCGCTGCACAGGTCGAAGCCCTGACCACTGCTCAGGTAAAGGTGCTGAAAGCGACTCAATTGGCAGCCATGAGCACCACTCAGGTTGCTGCGCTTGAGGTCGCTGACATTGCTGCTCTGGCGCCAGCCAGTATTATCGGTTTGACTACCGCTCAGGTTCAGGCGCTGAGCAATGCCCAGATTCAGGCGCTGACGACTGCCCAGATTGCCCTGCTGCCAACGGCCGATGCCAAGGCGCTTTCGGCCAGCCAAATCGCAGCCATGAGCTCCGCGCAAATCGGTGCGCTGACCAGTGCACAGGTCATGGCGCTGGGGACTGCCCAGGTTGCCGCTATTGATGTGGCAGACATCCCGGCTATGTCTGCTCCCGTCATCGCGGCAATGGGCACTGCCCAGGTGCAGGCGCTGACGGCAGCGCAACTGACCGCCTTGACCTCGGTTCAGGTGGGTGCCTTGACGGCTGCCCAGGTCACTGCAATCACACCGGCGCGGATTGTATCGATCGAGGCGGGGGACTTCGCCGTTATCGGTACCGCCGCGATTAAAGGACTGACGACTGCCCAGGTGCAGGCGCTGACTGGCGGGCAAGTGGCCGCACTGACCACTGCGCAGATTCGCGCAATGGAAGCTGTCGATGTGGCGGCCCTGAGCGCCGGCAGTATCACGGCGCTGACTTCCGCTCAGATCGGCGCGTTGACGGCTGGTCAGATCGCCGCGCTGAGTTCGGCGCAAATTCAAGCCATTGAAGTGGCTGACTTGTCGGCACTGTCTACGGCCACGATCAAGGGGCTGACGACCATTCAGGTAAGTGCGTTGACTGCTGCCCAAGTGGTTGCGCTTACCACTGCGCAAGTTGCCGCTCTTACTGCAGTGCAGCTGGGCGCCTTGTCTACGGCGCGGATAGCCGCCATGGAAGTGGCGGACGTCGCCGCGCTATCGACGGCTGCTATGTCGGGGTTGACCACTGCCCAGGTGGTCGCGCTGACCAATGCGCAATTGCAGGCATTGAGCACCGGGCAGATTGCCGCCATTGAGGCGCTCGACTTCAAGGCCTTGAGCGCCGCTGACATTACCTTGCTGAGCGCAGCACAGGTCGGCGCGATTACTGCGGCGCAAATAGCCCTGCTGAGCACGGCCCAGATTCAGGCGATCGACATTACCGATGTGCCGTCCCTGTCGATAGCGGCTATCAAGGCGCTGAGTCCGGCCCAGGTCGCCAGCCTGACGCTTGCTCAGGTAACTGCGTTGAGTACGGCGCAAGTCGCGGCTCTTGAAGTAGCTGATGTAAAAGGCTTCACCGCAGCGCAAATCGAAGCGCTGACAGTGGGCCAGGCTGCCGCCCTGACTTCGGCGCAGGTTGCAGCTCTGGGTACGAGCCAGCTGGCGGGGCTGGAGGTGGCTGATCTCGCGGCGCTGACCACGGCTGCGGTCAAGGGTTTTTCGGCTAGCCAACTGGCGAGTCTGAACAGTGCCCAGATCCAGGCTTTGACCACCGCACAGGCTGCAGCCCTGACTTCTGCGCAGGTCGCTGGATTGACCACGGCGCAGATTGTGAAACTCGAAACGGCCGACCTCGCCGCTCTGAGTACCGCAGTCATTGCCGGCTTGAGCAGTACACAGATTGCCAGCCTCGCTATCACGCAGATCGATGATCTGACCGCAGCCCAGGTCAAGGCTATCGAGACCGGCGATATCAAAGCCCTGACCCTGGCGCAGATGGGTGTGCTCAAAGCCTCTCAGGTCGCAGCCCTGACCATCCCGCAACTGGTGGCCATGACGACGGCCCAGATAGCTGCTCTCACCTCGCCACTGAGCAGTGACCAGGTGATCGCTCGCCAGGTCGGAGCCCTGAGCACCTCGGCTATCCAGCAGTTGACCACTGCGCAGATCAAGGCCTGGACTACCGCACATGCCGCTGCTTTGACCTCCACGCAGGTCGCGGCAATGTCTAGCGTACAGATCCGTGCTTTCGAAACCACGGATCTACAGGCGCTTTCGGCAAGCGTAATCAAGGGCCTAAGCACTGCTCAGGTCTCCAAGCTGACGGCTGCCCAGGTTGCGGCCCTCACTACCGTACAGATCCAATCGATTGAAGCTGCCGATATATTGGCCCTGACCACGGCTCAGCTGGTTGCGCTGACCACCAGCCAGGCGGCTGCGTTGACCAGTGGCCAGGTGGTGACGCTCACCACTGCACAGATTCGTGCGCTTGAGGCAGCGGACCTTGCCGCACTCACTCCTGCGGCCATTAGTGGCCTGTCTGTTGCGCAAGTCGCAGCACTCAGCCCTAGCCAGGTTGCCGTACTGACGTCGAGTCAGGTGCAGGCGCTGACCGCAGCTCAGGTCAAGGCATTGACCACCTCTCAGGTGCAGGGGCTGACTTCGGCGCAAGTGAAGGCGCTGACGACTGCCCAGGTTGCTGCGCTGGATACCGTGGATGTAGCGGTCCTGACGACGGGGCAGCTGGATGCCCTGTCCACTGCGCAAATTGGCGCGCTGAGTACCGCGCAGATCATTGCCTTGAGCAGCAGGCAGATCGCCTCGCTGGATAGTGCACAGATTTCCGTATTGAGCACCGCCCAGGTCAAGGCACTGGAAACTGACGATATCAAGGCGCTGGGCACGGCTCAGTTGGCCGCTTTGAGCACGGCGCAGATTCGTGCACTTGAAACCGCAGATATCGTGGCGTTGAGCAGTGCTCACTTCATCGCGCTGACCACCGCTCAATTGGCAGCATTCACCACGGCACAAATCGCCGCGATTGAAACCAGTGACTTGCGTCAGTTGAGTGCAACGCAGATTGCCAAACTGACCTCTGCTCAGGTCGCCGCGCTGTCTACCGCGCAAATATCCAAACTGCTGACTACCCAGATTGCGGCGCTGGAAACCCAGGATTTGGTTGCGCTTGGCACGGCTGCAATTATCAACCTGACCAATACCCAGGTTGCAGCGCTGAGTACCGCGCAGATTGCTGCGTTGACCACTGTACAGATCCGGGCTCTGCAAACCACCGATCTGGCTGTGCTCGACAGCGCCCAGATTGCTGCGCTGACGACTGCCCAAGCGGCTGCCTTGACCACCGCACAGATCGCCGGGATGACTCCGGAGCAGATCGCGGCGCTGCAAACCCAGGATCTGGCCCAGTTGTCGTCGGTCGCCATTCAGGCGCTGACCTCGACTCAGGTTGCAGAGCTCACTACCGCTCAGTTGGCCTCGTTGAGCACTACCCAGTTGGCTGCGCTGGAAACGATTGACCTTCGCGTGCTCAGCAATGAGCAGATCGCTGCGTTTGGCAGCGACCAAGTAGCGGCGCTGACCACGGCACAGATTGCCAGCCTGACGACTGCCCAGGTTGCAGGTCTTGATCCTGCCGATATTGCCGGGCTCAAGGTAGCCAGTATCAAGGCACTGACGACTGCCCAGATCCGGGCCTTGGGCGACGATCAAGTAGCTGCCCTGAGCACTCTGCAAGTAGCCGCTCTGACGACGGTGCAGACCCGTGCGCTTACCGTGGCGCAGTTGGCTGCCCTGGAAACGGCTGATCTGGCGGTACTGTCCACGGCAAGCATTGCCTCGCTGCTTTCTACACAGCTGCAGGCGCTGACCTCCGAGCAGATTACTGCGCTGACCAGCGCCCAAATTCTCGCCTTGAGCACGCAGCAGATCGGTCTGCTGAGCGCTGACCAGGTTGCGGCGATCGATACTGCCGATTTGCGCTTGCTGTCTTCCGCCGCGATCCAGACGCTGAGTACCGCTCAGGTTGCAGCGCTGACCAGTGACCAGGTTGCAGTGCTGACCACTGCCCAGATCCGCGCGCTGGATACTGCCGATGTGGCGGTGCTGGATCAGGAGCAACTGCTCGCCCTGGACAGTGCACAACTGCGTGCCCTGAGTACCACGCAAGTCGCTGCGTTGGGTTCTGCGCAGGTAGCAGCCCTGAATACCGACCAGATAGCCGTGCTGACTACAGCGCAGGTTCGCGCTCTGGAAACCGCTGATCTACGGGCGCTGAGTGCCGAGCAGATTCAGGTGTTGACTGCTGCTCAGGTTGCGGCGTTGAGTACCGACCAGATCGCCGCGCTGACCACAGCCCAAGTGGCTGCCGTGGAAGTAGACGACTTGATCGGTCTGTCCAGCGCCAGTATCAAGGCCCTGAGCAGTGCCCAGGTTGCTGCACTGACTACTGACCAGATTGCTGTACTGACGACCGCGCAGGTTGCTGCGCTGGATAGCCAGGATATCGGCGCATTGGGTACCGCGCAGATCGTTGCGTTGACCAATGAACAGATGGCGGCGTTCGGTTCCGGCCAACTGGCTGCCCTGAGCAGCGTGCAAGTGGCGGCGATTGAAACCTCCGATCTGCAGTTGCTTTCCACGGCACTGATTCGCAGCCTGAGCACCACGCAGGTTGTGGCATTGACCACTGAACAGGTTCAGGCGCTGACCGGCTCGCAAGTGGCGGCGCTGGGCACTGCCCAGTTGGCCAGCATGAGTACCGATCAGATCGTGGCGCTGGATATCGAGGATGTTGCCCTGCTCGGCACTGCGCAGATCGTGGCGCTGACCAGTGACCAGGTGCGTGCCCTGACGGTCGATCAAATCGCCAACCTGAGCTCCGCCCAGTTGGCGGCGCTGGAAACTGCCGACATTCGCGCACTGACGACGGCCCAGGTTGCCGCTCTGACCGAAGAACAGGTTGTTGCCCTGCGTTCGGCGCAACTGGCTGCCCTGACCACCGCGCAGATCCAGGCGTTGGAAGTTCAGGATCTTGCCGCCCTGGCCAGTGCCACCATTGCTGGTTTCACCACCACGCAAATCCAGGCGCTGACCACCGCACAAATCCAGGCGCTGACTGAAAACCAGATGCCGGCGTTGACCAGCGTGCAAATGGCGGTCTTCAGCACTGCCCAAATCGCCGCATTCGAAGCAATCGATTTGGCCGTCCTGGCTTCGGCAACGATCGCTGGGCTGACCACCGCACAAGTAGCCGCCCTGAACACCGCGCAAATTGCTGCGCTGACCTCTGATCAGATTGCCGCTCTCAATACCGCTGATATCGCTGCCCTGAGCACCGATCAGATTGTTGCCCTGACCCAATCTCAAGTCCGCGGGTTGACGGCTGCTCAGGTCACAGCCCTGAGCCCGGCCCAGTTGGCCGCCATGGAGACGGCTGATCTCGCCAAGCTCTCTACTGCCGCTATCGCTGCGCTGTCCTCGGCGCAAGTGGCCGGGCTGGTACTGGATCAGGTGAGCGCGTTGACCGTGTCTCAGGTCGCTGCCCTGAATGTCACGAGCCTGCCTGCCCTGAGTACGGCGAAGGTTGCCGTGTTGTCTTCGACCCAGGTTGCGGCGCTGACTACGGCGCAGATCGCGGCGCTGACTACCGCTCAGGTAGTAGCCCTGGATGCAGTGGACATTGCCGCTCTGGGCAACACCCGCATTGCAGCGTTGACCACCGCCCAGGTTGGCGCGTTGACGGTCGGCCAGCTGGAAGCCTTGAGCACCAGCCAGATTCGTGCACTGGAAACTGACGATGTCGCGGCCCTGGGTACGGCGCAGCTTGCCAGCCTGGGCACCGCACAGATTGCAGCCTTGACCACCGCCCAGGTGGTCGCCCTGAGCACCGCGCAAGTGCGCGCGCTGACGGAAGAGCAACTCGACGCTCTTGGCGGCGCCCAAGTCGCGGCGCTGGAAACCCAGGATCTGGCAGCACTCAGCACCGATCAACTGGCCAGTCTGAGCACGGTGCAGATTGCTGCGCTGAAAACCGTACAAATTGCTGCCTTGACCACTGCCCAAGTGGCGGCCTTGAGTGCCGATGATGTAGCGGCTCTCAGCGCTGCGCAGTTGGTTGCTCTGACTACCGCGCAGGCTGCCGTATTGACCATCGACCAGGTCTCTGCCTTGGGCACCGCTCAGATTCGTGCCCTGGAAACTGCCGATCTGGCGGCCATCGGCACTGATCGGATTGCGGCCCTGTCGACCGCCCAGGTCGAGGCGCTGACCACGGCACAGATCGTTGCACTGAGCACCGCTCAGGTACGAGCACTGATCGCCGACCAAATTGAAGTGCTGACCACTGCACAGGTTCGTGCCCTGGCTACCGAAGACCTGGCGGTACTGCAAAGCGATCAGATCGCCGCGCTGACCCAGGACCAGATTGGTGCTCTGAGCGCGGCCCAAGTGGTGGCCTTGACCACAGCGCAGGTAGCAGCCATTGAAGTGGCTGACCTGGCAGGTCTGACTACCGCCCAGTTGCAGGCCCTGGAAACCGCCGATCTGGCGGCTCTCACCACCGCGCAGATAGCCGGTCTGAGCACCGTCCAGCTGGCGGCGCTGAGCACCGCGCAAGTTGTCGCGCTGACCAGCCAGCAAGTCGCTGCATTGACCAATGGCCAGGTGCAGTCCCTTGCAACGGTACAGGTCCGTGCACTCGAAACAGCTGACCTGGCGGCGCTGACTACCGGCCAGGTGCAATCTCTGACCACTGGACAGATTGTCGCCCTGAGCACTGCGCAGGTCGCCAGCCTGACCCAGAACCAGGTCGCGGCTCTGGAAACTGCCGATGTACGCGCATTGACCACCGCGCAGATCGTCGCGCTGACCACCGCGCAGATCCAGGCGTTGACGACCAGCCAGATCGTATCCTTGAGCAGTGCGCAGATCGCGGCACTGGAAACCGCCGACCTGGCCGCCTTGAGCCAGGAACAGGTTGTGGCATTGAGTGGCTCGCAGCCGACGGCCCTGACCACTGCGCAGATCGCCAGCCTGCCGACCAGCCAGATCGCCTCGTTGCAGACGGCTGACCTGGTTAACCTGACCACTGCGCAGATTGTTGCCTTCACCACCGCGCAGATGCGTGCCCTGACTCTGGAGCAGGTCCCGGCGCTGACCACGGCTCAAGTTCGCGCCCTGGAAACCGCTGACCTCGCGGCATTGAGCGCCGAGCAAATCTCCAGCCTGACCAGTGGCCAGGTTGCAGTGCTGACCACCGAGCAGATTGTTGCCCTGACCACGGCCCAAGTAGCGGCACTGGAACTGGCTGATCTGGCTGCATTGAACAGTGCACAGATGCGCGCCCTGGAAACCGCCGATCTGGCGGCCCTGACCGAGGAGCAGATTGCGGCCCTGAGTACCGCTCAGGTGCTTGCCTTGACCACCGCCCAGGTCAGCAAGCTCACCGCCAGCCAGATAGCCGCTCTGGAAACCGCCGACCTGCGTGCCTTGAGTACCGATCAGATCGTTGCGCTGACCTCCGCGCAGATCCAGGCCCTGGGCGTCGCCCAGATCGCCGCGCTGTCCGCGGCGCAAGTTCGCGCCATCGAAACTGCCGATGTGGCGGTACTCAGCGCCGAGCAGCTGGCTGCTCTGACTACCGCGCAAATCCAGGCGCTGAGCACGGCACAACTGGTGGCGTTGACCACTGCACAGGTTCAGGCCCTGGCGCTGGACGACCTGCAGGCGCTGACCACGGCGCAGATCGTTGCGCTGGAGACCGTCGACCTGGCCGCACTGCGTACAGACCAGATCGAGGCGCTGACCACCGCCCAGGTGGCTGCGCTGACCAGTGCCCAACTGCAGGCTCTGACCACGGCCCAGGTGGCCGCACTGGAAACAGTGGATGTCGCAGCCTTGAGCGCCAGCCAGATCAGCAAGCTGGAAACCGCCGATATCGCCGCCCTGCAGGCTGGCCAGATCGCGGCGTTGACCACTGCGCAGACGGCTGCTCTGACCACTGCGCAAATCGTGGCCCTGACCAGCGATCAACTGGCGGCCCTGAGCACCATTGATCTGCAGGCGCTGACCACCGCACAAATTCGTGCCCTGGATGCCGCTGACCTGACGGCTCTCACCAGCAGCCAGGTGGTTGCCTTCACCACGGCCCAGGTTGCCGCGCTGACCACTGCACAAATCGCCGCCCTGGCGCCTAGCCAGGTTGCGGTAATGGAAACCGCAGACCTGGTGGTGTTGAACACGGCGCAGATCGTTGCCCTGAGTTCGGCGCAACTGGCGGCGCTGAGCAGCGTCCAGCTGCAAGTGCTGACTGCCACGCAGATCAAGGCCATTGAAACCGTCGACTTGGCAGCTTTGAGTGGCTCCCAGCTGAACAAGCTGACCGCCGCTCAGGTGCAGGCACTGACCACCGCGCAGGTCGTCGCGCTGACGACTGCCCAGGTCGAGTCGCTGACTACCGAGCAGGTGGCTGCTCTGACCACCGTGCAAGTACAGGCTCTGCAAACCGCCGATGTGGCGGCGCTTACCGCAGCGCAAATCGTCGCCCTGACCACCGCACAGGCGGCCGCACTGACCTCGGCACAACTGGCCAGCCTGACCGTGGACCAGATCGCTGCGCTGGAAGCGGCTGACCTGGCTGCGATTGGCACACAAGTCATCCCGAGCCTGACCGTCAGCCAGATTGGCGCATTGAGCGATGCCCAGGTTGCGGCACTGACCACCGCGCAGATCGCCGCGATGGAAACGGCAGATCTGGCTGCACTGACTATCGACCAGGTAATAGCGCTGACCTCGGCCCAAGTCGCGGCCTTGACCACTGCACAGCTGGCCAAGCTGACCACCGATCAGGTTGCGGCGTTGGAAGTCGCCGATGTACAGGCGCTGAGCGTGGCCCAAGTGGCAGCGCTGACCAGCGTTCAGGTGCGGGCACTGACCCAGACCCAGATTGCTGCCTTGAGCACGACTCAGGTCCGTGCGCTGGAAACCGTGGACTTCGCGGCGCTGACCAGTGACCAACTGTCCGCGCTGACTACGGCACAGATCCAGGCGCTGACGACGGCACAGATCGTGGCCCTGACCACCGCACAGGTTTCGGCGCTGGAAACGGTGGATGTCGCCGCGCTGACCACCAGCCAATTGGCGGTCCTGGAGACTGCCGATCTGGCAGCCATGACCGTCGAGCAAATCGCTGCACTGAGCTCTGTCCAGGTCGGCAAGCTGAGCACGGCACAAGTCATGGCGCTGACCTCCGCGCAAGTTGCCGCGCTGGAAGTTGCTGATCTGGCGGCTCTGACCAATGCCCAGCTGCAAGTGCTGAGCACGGCCCAGGTGCGTGCGCTGACCATTGAGCAGGTTGCTGAGCTGAGTACCGCGCAGGTGCGTGCCCTGGCCACTGCCAGTATCCAGGCCCTGAGCACTGCGCAGATCGTCGCCCTGACCAGTGACCAGGTCGCAGCCCTGAGCACGGCGCAGGTCTTCAGCCTGAGCTCGGCTCAGGTTGCAGCCCTGCAGACTGTCGATCTGGCTGCGCTGACTACCGCGCAGATTCGTGCGCTGGAAACTGCCGATCTGGTGGCCCTGAGCCAACAGCAGATCGGTGCGCTGACCACTGCCCAGGCGGCAGCACTGTCGACCGATCAGGTTGCGGCGCTGACCACCGTGCAGGTAAGTGCGTTGAGCACTGCCGATCTGGTGGCCCTGAGCACGGCACAGATCGTTGCACTCAGCTCGGCCCAAGTGCATGCCCTGACCGGTGAGCAGCTTGCTATCCTGACCACGGCGCAGATTCGCGCCCTGGAAACGGCCGACCTGACTGCACTGAGCACCGAGCAGGTCGCCGCCCTGACCGGCGTCCAGGCCGCTGCCCTGACCACCGCACAGATCGTTGCACTGAGCACCGCTCAGGTCGCCGCGATGGACGTGGCGGATCTGGCCGCACTGACCACGGCGCAGATCCGCGCCCTGGAAACCGCTGACATCGCTGCCCTTAGCGTCGATCAGGTTGCTGCGCTGGGCACTGCCCAGGTCGCCGCCCTGACCACCGCGCAGATCGTCGCGTTGACCACTGCGCAGATCGAACAGCTGTCGGTCGGCCAGATCGCCGCGCTGACTTCCGCGCAAGTGGCGGCCCTGCAAACGGTTGATGTGGCGACCCTGTCCGATGTGCAACTGGTGGCGCTGACTACCGCCCAGGCAGCGGCGCTGACCGGTGCGCAAGTAGCGGCCTTGAGTGTCGACCAGATCACCAGCCTGCAGGCTGTCGATTTCGCTGCGCTGTCCACCGCTGCCATCGTCGGTCTGACCACGGCTCAGGCCGCCAGCCTGACGCCAGCACAGATCGCTGCGCTGACCTCTTCGCAGATTGCCGCTCTGGAAGTAGCTGATATTGCTGCGATGACACCGGAGCAACTGGCTGTCCTCAGCACCGATCAAGCCGCTGCCCTGAGCAGTGCGCAACTCTCGGCACTGAGCAATGAGCAACTGGCAGCACTGGATCCGGAAGCGCTGGATGCGGCGGAGCTCGAGTTCATCAACTCGATGACCACCGACAGCGTACCGGGCCTGACCACCGCGCAAGTCGCGGCGCTGACCACCCGGCAGATCCACATCATGCAGACCGAGGACGTGGCGGCTTTCACCACGGCCCAGGTGCAGGCGCTGACCACCGCGCAGGTGCAAGCACTGACCACCGCGCAAATCGCCGGCATGACCACCGCGCAGATCGCTTCGCTGGAAAACCAGGATGTAGCCGTGCTGAGCAATGCCCAGCTGGTTGCTCTGACCACTGCGCAAGCATCTTCCCTGACGGCTCTGCAGTTGGCGACTCTGACCACGGCGCAGATCCGCGTTCTGGAAACCGCCGATCTGGCGGCGCTTAGTCCGAGCCGTATCGCCGGCCTGAGTACTGAGCAGACGGCCGCTCTGACCGGCGCACAAATCCAGGCGCTGACTACCGCCCAGGCCCGTGCCCTGACTGCCGAGCAGGTGGCTGCACTGACCACGGCGCAGATCCGCGTGATGGAAACTGCCGACCTGGCTGCGCTGAGCGCCGATCAGGTGGCGTCCATCGAGACCGAAGACCTGCGCGCCCTGACCAACGAACAAATCGGGGTGCTGACCACGGCGCAGATCGTCGCGCTGACCAACACCCAGGTTGCTGCGCTGAGCACTGCACAGATCAAGGCCCTGAGCACTGCCGATGTGGCGGCGCTGACCCTCGACCAGATTGGTGCCCTGACCACGGCGCAAGTGGTGGCCCTGACTACCGATCAGATCGTCGCCTTGACTCCGGATCGCTTTGCCGAGCTCTCCATCTCCCAGGTGAGCAAGCTCACTACCGCGCAGATCGAGGTCATGGCTACTGCCGATATCGCGGCGCTGACCGAAGAACAGGTTGCAGCCCTGACCACCCTGCAGACTGGCGCACTGAGCACCACGCAATTCGCCAGCCTGTCGGCCGCGCAAATTGCTGCGCTGGGTACCAGCAACATCCAGGCGCTGAGTGGGGCGCAGTTGGTGGCCCTGACCACCGCGCAAGTGAAGGCGCTGGTGTTCGAGCAGATTGCGGCACTGACCACCAACCAGATCGTCCTGATGGAAACGGCCGATATCGCCGCCCTCACGGTCGATCAGATCCAGTTGCTGTCTACCGCTCAAGTTGGCGCGCTGACCGCTACCCAGGTAATCAACCTGACCACGGCGCAAATCGCTGCCCTGGAAGGTGAGGATCTGGCGGCCCTGTCCACCAGCGTGATCCCGCAACTGACCACCGCTCAGGTCGCGGCAATCACTCAGGATCAGATTGGTTCGCTGACCACTGCGCAGATTCGTGCCCTGGAGACTGCCGACCTGGCAGTGCTGAGCTCGGTGCAACTGGCTGGCCTGCAATTGGCTCAGGTTGCGGCACTGAGTACCGCTCAGGTGGTGGCGTTGACCACCGCCCAGGTGCGTGCACTGAGCGTCGACCAGATCCAGGCGCTGACCCAGGCCCAGGTTGCTGCGCTGGAAACCGCCGATATCCAGGCCCTGACCACCGCCCAGGTTGCGGGTCTCGAGGCGGCGGATGTGGCGGCACTGACCGGTGCGCAGTTCATTGCGCTGACCACCGCTCAGGTGCAGGCGCTGACCGCAGAGCAGATCCAGGCCTTGACCAAGGCTCAGCTGACGCAGATGGAAATCGCCGACCTGGCGGTACTCAGCTCGACGCAGATTCGTGCCATCGAAACGGCCGACCTGACAGGGCTGACCACCGCGCAGATCGTTGCGTTGACCACCGAACAGGTCAGCTCGCTGACCACTGCTCAGGTAGTGGCACTGACCACCGCCCAAGTGCAGGCGCTGGAAACCGCCGATCTGGCGGTGCTGACCACTGCGCAAATCCAGGCCATGGAAACCCGCGATATCGCGGCACTGACCACGGCCCAGATCAAGGCACTGACCAGTGACCAGGTCAAGGCGCTGACCACCGCGCAGATCGTTGCGCTGACCACCGACCAGATCCCGGCGCTGGATGCAGCCGATATTGCCGAGCTGAGCTCGGTACAGATCGCCGCCCTGCAGACCCGCGACGTGGCGCAATTGACCACGGCGCAGATCGTTGCGCTGACCACCGAACAGGCGAATACCCTGAATTCGGCGCAACTGGCCGCGCTGAGTACGGTGCAGCTGGTCCAACTGGAAATCGCCGACCTGGTGGCGCTGTCCACCGCAGCCCTGCAAGGGCTCACCGTCGAACAGACCGCAGCCCTGACCACCGCTCAAGTGGCGGCGCTGTTGACCTCGCAGGTTGTGGCACTGACCAGCACCGATCTGGCGGCGCTGACGACCGCGCAGATCGTTGCGCTGGGCAGTGATCAGGTAAAAGCCCTGACCACGGCACAGATCGTTGCGCTGACCAGCGATCAAGTGGCGGCCCTGCAGGCGGCGGACTTCGCCGAACTCAGTGCTGCCCAGGTCGCGGTATTGGAAACCGCCGATATTGCCGCGCTGACCAGTGCCCAGGTTGTGGCCCTGACCACCGAGCAGACTCATGCCCTGAGCTCGGCACAACTGGCTGCGCTGAGCACCGCGCAACTGGTCAGACTGGAAGTGGCCGATCTCGCCGCAATCTCCACTGCCGCCATCGTTGGCCTGACCACTGCCCAGGTAGCGGCACTGACCAGCGATCAGGTAGCAGGGCTCACCGCCGTCCAGCTGGAGGCCATGGAAACCCGCGATATCGCGGCCTTGACCACCCAGCAGGTGCAATTGCTGAGCAGCGTGCAGTTCCAGGCGCTGACCACCGACCAGATCAAGGCACTCACCAGTGCCCAGGTTGAAGCGATGGAAACTGCAGACCTGCAGGCCCTGAGTGCCGCACAGATCGCGGCAGTCGATGCCACTGACCTGGCTCTGCTCAGTACTGCGCAAGTGCGCGCCCTGAGCGTGTCGCAGATTGCGGCGCTGACTACCGAGCAAGTGGTCAAGCTGACCACCGAGCAGGTGGCCAGTCTCAGCACCGATCAGCTGCAGGCGCTGACCACTGAGCAGGTTGCCTCCATGCAGGGCGTCGATGTGGCCTCGCTGACCACCGACCAGATCGTCGCGCTGACCACCGATCAGGTGCAGGCACTGACCACCGCGCAGATCGTCGCGCTGACCAGCGAGCAGTTCTTCGCCATGCAGGTCCAGGACCTGGCGGTGCTGACGGCCGGTCAGATCAAGGCTATCCAAGGCTCGGATCTGGCGGCGCTGTCGAACGCTCAGATCGCGGCGTTGACCACGGCTCAGGTTGCCGCGCTGACCACCGCGCAGATCGTTGCCCTGACCACGGCGCAGATCCCGGCCCTGCAAACCGAGGACCTGGTGGTACTCAGTACCGCGCAGATCCAGGCGATGCAGATCTCCGACCTGGCGGCGTTGACCACCGATCAGATCCAGGCGCTGACCACCGCTCAGGTGCATGCCCTGACCGCGGCGCAGATCTACGGCCTGACCACCGAGCAGGTGGCGGCGCTGGAAACGGCTGACCTGGTTGCGCTGAGCACCGCGCAGATTCAGGCGATGCAGAACACCGACCTGGCTTCGCTGACCAATGACCAGATCGCTGCGCTGACCACCGCACAGATCGTCGCCCTGACCACCTCGCAGATCAAAGCGCTGACCGTGGCACAGATCGCGGCGTTGACCAGTGACCAGGTCGCAGCGATCGAGACGGCCGACATCGTCGCGCTGACCTCGGCGCAGATCGGTGCCATTGATGCGGGTGGTTTCGGCCATCTGAGCACCGCCCAGCTGGTGGCGATCGATGTCTCGGACATCGCCGCACTGACCACCGACCAACTGACGGCGCTGAACATGACCCAGGCGGACGCGTTCACCGCGTCGCAGCTGGCGGCCATGAGCACCGAGCAGATGTCGGTACTGAGCACCTCGCCGCTGGTCCTCGACCTCAATGGCGATGGCGCGCAGACCCTGCACTGGGCAGCCAACACCCGCTTCGATATCGACGGTGACGGCGATCTCGATAGCACCGGCTGGGTCGGCGATGGCGATGGCCTGCTGGCGCTCGACCGCAACGGTGATGGCAGCATCAACGACGGCAGCGAGCTGTTCGGCAACGCCACCACTCTGGCTGATGGCAGCAAGGCGCAGGACGGCTTTGCCGCCCTGGCCGAGCTGGACAGCAACGGTGACGGCCGCATCGACGCCAACGACAGCACCTTCTCCTCCCTGCGGGTGTGGATGGATGCCAATCAGGATGGCGTCAGCCAGAGCGGCGAGCTGTACAGCCTGTCGTCCCTGGGGATCGCCAGCATCGGCCTGAACGCCGCGCAGACCAGTGAGCTGAACAACGGCAACTGGATCGGCCTGAGTGGTAGCTACGAGACCACCGACGGCGCGGTACACAGCATCGTCGATGCCTGGTTCCGCAATGGCGGCAGTGGCGAGCAGACCATCGACCTGACGGCGCTGAATCCGCAAACGGTGAACGAGCACAGCCTGAGCCGCATCGACCTCGGCGCCGGCGATGGCCATGCCAACACGCTGAAACTGGATGCCGCGAGCGTCAGCCACTTCGGTCAGACCGGTCTGGTCGAAACCGGTATAGGGGCCTCGCAGCCGGTGCAGTTGATCGTCAACGGTGACGCCAGCGACAGCGTGCAGATCAACGATCCGGCAGGCGACTGGCATGCCGCAGGCAGTGTCCAGGTCGACGGCACTTCCTACGACGTGTACAACGACGGGGATATCCAGCTCCTGGTGGCGAGCAACGTGCACACCAGCTTCTTCTCCTAAGGAAGCTGGAAGACTGTCCCGGCGTCGCGCAAGCGGCGCCGGGACAGTTGCATCTGCCGTCATCCCTTTTTCGATAAGGCGCCTGCATGCCTGAAAATCCGCTTGAAAGCCTGAACCTGGACGTTGTGCTGCAGACTGCCCTGCAGTTTGCCGAGCAGGCCGCCCTCGAACCCATGCAACTGATTGGCGTGGCCGAGCGCCTCGGCCAGGCACGCCGGCCGGCGGACGTGGCGCAGCTGTACCAGACGTGGCTGGGGCATTGCACGTCCAGCGCCGACTACATCGTGCAGTTCAACCTCGGGGTGACCCTGTCGCAGCTCGAGCAGCTGCCGGCGGCCGAGCAGGCTTACCGGGCGGCGATCCAGCGCAAGCCGGACTTCGCCCAGGCCTGGTTCAACCTCGGCGCGGTGATCGAGCGCCAGGGCCGCGCGGAAAATGCTCTGGTGATCTGGCAGTCGATGCTCGATCACCCGTTGGTAGGGCCGGAGCTGAATCCGGATCTGTACATCATGGTGCTCAACAGCATGGGCCGCCTGATGGAGGAGATCCGCCAGCTGCACTCTGCCGAGGAAAAACTGCAGGCCAGCCTGCAGGCCGATCCGGCCCAGCCCAAGGTGATCCAGCACTGGGTGCACCTGCGCCAGAAGCAATGCGAATGGCCGGTGCTTACGCCCATGCCGGGGCTCTCCGTCGGTGACATGCTCAAGGCCACGTCGCCGCTGGCAATGCTCTCGGCCAGCGATGATCCGGGTCTGCAGCTGGCCACCGCGCTGCGTTTCGTCAGCGAGCGGATCAACCAGCGCGTGGCCGAGCTGGCGCCGAAGCAGGGTTACGCCCACCCGAAAGTGCGCATCGCCTTTCTCTCCTCGGACTTCTGCCTGCACGCGGTGTCGCTGCTGACCGTGGAGCTGTTCGAGCTGCTCGACCGCGAGCGTTTCGAGGTCTACGGCTTCTGCTGGAGCCGCGAAGATGGCTCGGCGTTGAGGGCGCGGGTCAAGGCGGCGATGGATTACTTCGTGCCCATCGGCGGCCTGGACGATGCCAGCGCGGCGCAACTGATCCGCCAGCACGAGATCGACATCCTGGTCGACCTGCAGGGTCTGACCTCCGGTGCACGGGCGAA
Organism: Aquipseudomonas ullengensis; assembly: GCF_014174475.1. Taxonomy (GTDB): domain Bacteria; phylum Pseudomonadota; class Gammaproteobacteria; order Pseudomonadales; family Pseudomonadaceae; genus Aquipseudomonas; species Aquipseudomonas ullengensis. The sequence goes on along the minus strand of NZ_JACJUD010000006.1, from coordinate 142,945 downwards.
CATCCTGGCCTACCGCCCGGCGCCGCTGCAGCTTACCTATCTGGGCTTCCCCGGCCCGACCGGGCTGCCCTGCGTCGACTACGTGATCGCCGACCGCTACCTGATTCCGGACGCGGAGAAGCCGTTCTACAGCGAGCGCCCGCTGTACCTGCCGGTGTTCCAGTGCAGTGATCGCCAGCGCCCGGTGGCGCCGCTGCCGAGCCGCGCCGAGTGCGGCCTGCCGGATGACCGCTTCGTGTTCTGCTGCTTCAACAACAACTACAAGTTCAACGAGGAAGTGTTTTCCAGCTGGATGCGCATCCTCGCGGCGGTGCCCGACAGCCTGTTCTGGCTGCTGGCCGACAATCAGTGGTCGCAAGCCAACCTGATCGCCTGTGCCGAGCGGCATGGCGTGGCGGCCGAGCGGCTGATCTTCGCCCCGCGCGTGGCGCCCGAGCTGTACCTGGCGCGGTATACGGTGGCCGACCTGTTCCTCGATGCCTATCCCTTCAATGGCGGCACCACCGCCAACGATGCGTTGTGGATGGGCCTGCCGGTGCTGACCCGCTCGGGGCGCACCTTCGCCTCGCGCATGGCTGGCAGCTTGCTCACCGCACTGGATTTGCCCGAGCTGATTACCGAATCGCAGTCGGACTTCGAGCAACGCGCCATCGCGCTGGCGACCGAGCGCGAGCAGCTGCGTGGCTTGCGCCAGCGCCTGCAGCAAGGCCGGGAAAGCTCGCTGCTGTTCGATATGCCGCGTTTCGTGCGCAGCTTCGAGGATGGCCTGCTGGCGGCGCACAATAGCCATTCGCCACGCGATTGAGTTGCACTCTTCACGTTTACTGCCAGGAACACCGTTGATGTCTGCCGAAAACCTGTTCTACGCCTGCCTGACCCATGTGCCGCTGGAGATGGACTTCCCGGAGTACGTCACGCCGATCTACATGGGCGAGGCGCAGGCGCCAGGGCGACTCAACCTGCGTGATCTGGCTCCGGAGTGGGAGCCCTATCACCCGGTACTGGGGGCCACTGCCGGCGCCTTCGCGCTGAAGAACCTGTTGCTGCAGCGCCCCGAGATTCGCCACGTCGGCATCTGCCAGTACCGCAAGTTCATGACCCGCGAGCGCATCGGCACCCAGGCCGACAACTACCAGGTGATGGACGTGCTCTCGGCCGAGCAGATCGATCCTGTGCAACTGGCCGCGCAGATGCTGCCGCAGGGCTCGGATTTCCTGATCGGTAAACCGGGGCAATTCAGCCTCAACGGGGTTAACCACGGCTATCTGTACCAGTACAAGGACGTCCACCACGTCGAGGATTTCCTGCGCTTCGCCGCCGCGGCAGTGGAACTCGGTCTACTGGACAAACAGGAGGTCTGCCCGTTCTTCGACGAGAAGATCTTCTTCCCCGGCGGCATCGAGCTGGGCGTGCTGCCGGCGGAGTTCTGGATTCGTCATATCAGCGCGATCGAGGCGGTGGTGCGGCGTTGCATCGAGCTGCACCCGACCCAGCGCGCGGACGGCCAGGCCAGGGTCTGGGCCTTCTGCGCAGAGCGCCTTGGCAGCTACTACCTGTTGCGCCAGCTGCGCAGCCTGACGCCTGCCGGCGGCGACTGGCTGAGCCCGCACACCGGCCAGCTCAACCTGCTGGTCAAGTCCGGCGAGAGCAGTTACGTGCCAGGTATCTGAGGGCTTCTGGAAGTAGGGCGGGTGAAACCCGCGTGGTCGCCTCGCCCTACGTAACCCCCCAACTGCTCAGAACAGCTCTTGCACCTGCTGCAGGATACCGCGGTGCATCAGGCCGCTGCGTGCATGCAGGCTGACCAGGCTTTGCAGCATCAGCAGTTTGCTGTTGAGCAGATCGCGGCGGGCCATGAACAGGGTCTGCTGGGCGTTGAGGATATCCACGGTGGAACGCTCGCCGGCCTGATAGCCCTTCTCGGCGGAGCGCAGGGCGCGCTCGTTGGAGTGCACGGCCGTCAGCAGCGCCTTGCTGCGGGCAAAGCCGCTGACCACGCCGAGATAACCGCGCTCGATGTCCTCGGAAATCTGCCGCGCCTCGTCGTCAAACTGGGCCTGGGCGCTGGACAGCGCGTATTGCGACTTGCGCACCGAGGCGTTGACCCCGCCGCCGGAATACAGCGGGACATCCAGCGACACGCCGACGTAGTAGGACGACTGGTGGCGGTAATCAGTGGCCAGGTTGTCCTGGTCGCTGTTGTTCAGCTCGCCGACCAGCGCCAGTTGCGGGTAGTGCCCGGCCCGTTGGCTTTTCAGCTCGGCCTCGGCCACGGTCACCGAGCCACGGCGTGCGTCCAGGCGCGGCGCGGCTTCACGCGCCTGTTGTTGCCAGAAGGGCAGGTCCTGCTCGGCCAGCAGCGGCGGGCTTTGCGGCAGGGTCTCGTGCATGGCCATGATCGCCTCCACCGGCACGCCGGTGCGTCCGGCTAGCGCATGCTTGGCGGCCTGCAGGCGAGCACGGGCCTCGATTTCCTGAGCGGTGACCAGGTCCAGGCGAGCCTGCGCTTCTTCGGTGTCGGTAATGGTGCCGTCGCCCACTTCAAACAGGCGGCGGGTCTGTTTGACCAGGCCTTCGATGGCGATTTTCTGCTGCAGGCTCAGGCTCAGCTCGTTTTCCTGGCGGGCGACTTCGAAATAGGCTTCGACCACCCGCGGGAACAGCTCCTGGAAGGCATCGTCGTAGAGCGACTCACCGACCTTGCTGCGTGCCTTGGACTGCGCGTAGTAGGCGGCCTTGGCCTTGTTGTAGAGAACCTGGCGGGCGCTCAGCGTGAGGCCGCTGGTGGTGTAGCGCTGGTTCTGGGTGCCGCTGTCGAGGTCCTGGCCGTTCAGCTGCTGGGTGCTGCCGTAGCGGCCGCCGGCACTGACCTGGGGCAGCAGGCCGGCCAAGCCGATGTCCTTCTCCTGCTGGGTGGCCTGGTAATCGAACGTCGCCGTTTGGAAGCTCGGGTCGCTGTACAGCGCATTGTCGTAGGCGTCGAGCAACGACAGCGCGCTCGGTTCTGCCGCCAGGGCTGGCTGCAGGGCCAGGGTGGCCAGCAGGGCGATCCAGGTGCGCATGCTCATTCTTCCTTGAGCGCGCCGCGGATACGCTGCTCCAGCGGGCGCATCAGGTAGTTGAGGAAGGTGCGCTGGCCGGTCTGCACCATCACCTCGGCCTGCATCCCCGGCTTCACTACCAGGCCATGCGCCTGCAAGCGGGCGACGGCTTCGGGGCTGACTTCCACCTCGACGGCGAAGTAAGGCAGGCGGGTCTGTTCGTCGAGCAACTGGTCGCCCGACACGGTCAACACCTTGCCTTCGACGACAGGCAGGGTGGCGCTGTTCAGCGCGGAGAAGCGCAAGTTGACCGGCAGGCCGTTCTTCAGCCGGTCGGCCACCACTGGTTCGAACTTGGCCTTGATGATCCACGCTGAGCCGAACGGCACGATGTCCATCAGGCGCTGGGCCGCAGGAATTACGCCGCCCACGGTATGCACCGTCAGGCCAATCACCTGGCCCTCCACCGGCGAGCGGATGGCGGCGTTGCTGACTTCGAATTCGAGCGCCTTGATCCGCTCGGCCAGGCTGGAGGCTTCGGCAGAGGTGGTCGCCAGCTGCGATTCGGCCTCGATGCGGAAATTCTGCTGCAACTGCAGGTACTGCAGCTTGCTCTCGGTGATCGCCTGGCGGGTCTTGCCGATATCGGAGACGCCGGACGCCAGTTGCGCACTGAGCTGCGCCGAGTTGCGCTCGGCCTCGAACAGGCGGTTGCGCGGCACATAGCCTTCGGCGGCCAGTTCGCGCAGGCCGGTGAGTTCTTTGCGCTGGTAGTCCAGCTGGGTTTCCAGGTGGCTCTTGATCTGGATATAGGCCTGCAGCTGCTCCTGCAACGACGCCGCCTGGTTCTGCATGATCTGCTGGCGGCTGGTCAGTTCGGCCCTGCGGGTCTCGAACAGGTTGCCCTGCAGTTCCATATTGCGCTTGGCCCGTGGGTCTTCGCTGCGCTCCAGCAGGTCTTCGGGCCAGAGAATGCTTTCCAGGCCATGGCGCTCGGCGCTTAGCCGCGCCTCGACGCTGCGCGAGCTGAACCATTGGCCGAGGGCCACTTCCAGCTGCGCCTGGGCCTGCACGGTGTTGAGCTGGATGAGCAGTTCCCCAGCCTTCACATGGTCGCCTTCGCGCACCAGGATTTCATTCACCGCGCCGCCGGCCAGGGCCTGCACGGTCTTGCGTTCGCCAGCGACCACCACCGTGCCCTGGCCAGCCACGCCCTGAGCCAGCGGCGCGAAGGCGGCCCAGAGAATGAAACCACCGAGGCCGATGGCGATCACCCACAGGCCGAGGCGGGCGGTTTTCGCGGCATCGCGCAGTTCGGCCGGCGAGGGTTGCGCGGGGCTTTTCAGCTGGGCAAGGGACATGGGTCAGCTCGTCTGGGCGTTGGGCGCGGCGGCATTCGCGGGCGGCGCGGCGGGCAACAGGGCCTGCAGCACCTGGTCACGCGGGCCGAACAGTTTCTGCGTGCCATCCTGCAGCACCAGCAGTTTGTCGACCACGGCCAGCACGTTCGGCCGGTGGGTCACCAGCACCACGGTGGAGCCGCTGTCGCGCAGGGCGCCGATGGCGGTGACCAGGGCGCTTTCACCGGCATCGTCGAGGTTCGAGTTAGGCTCGTCGAGGACAATCAGCGCCGGCTTGCCATACAGCGCCCGGGCCAGGGCGATACGCTGTTTCTGCCCACCGGACAGGCCAAGGCCGCCAGGGCCCAGCGGGGTGTCGTAGCCTTGCGGAAAGCGCAGCACCATCTGGTGGATACCGGCCAGGGTCGCGGCCTCGATCACCTGGGTGGAGTCGGTTTCGCCGAAGCGCGAGATGTTCTCGGCCACTGTGCCGTCGAACAGTTCGATGTCCTGGGGCAGATAGCCGATGTGCTGGCCCAGGTCTTCGCTGGACCACTGGCCGACCTCGGCGCCATCCAGGCGTACCGAGCCGTAGCTGGGCACCCAGACCCCGACCATGGCGCGGGCCAGGGAAGACTTGCCAGACGCGCTGGGGCCGATTATCGCCAGCACGTCACCTTTATTCAGGGCGAAGTCGATGCCGTTCACCGACGGCCGCTTGCTGCCCGGCGGGTTGACCACCAGGCGCTCGATGCGAATCGCCCCGGTCGGCGCCGGCAGGCTCATGCGCTGGACCTGCTTGGGGAACTCGTCGAGCAGTTGGCACAGGCGCTTGTAGCTGGCCTTGGCGCTGTCGAGCTGCTTCCACGAACTGATCGCCTGTTCGGCCGGGAGCATGGCTTTGCTGATCAGGAAGCCTGCCGCCATCATCACCCCGCCGGAGATCTTGCCATCGAGGATCAGCAGCATTGCCAGACCCATCGCCAGCGATTGCCAGGCGGTGCGCACCAGGCGGGTGATGGTGGAAATCCGCGCGGCCTTGTCGCTGGCCGAGGTCTGCGCGCCGATCAGCCGCTGCTGCATGGCGGCCCAGCGCCGTTGCAGGTTGCCGAGCATGCCCATGGCCTGGATCACTTCGGCGTTCTGCAGGGTGCTGTTGACGTACTTGGCCGACATCACGGAAATCTGGTTGGCCTCGTCCAGGCCCTTGCGGGTGGCGTGCTCGTTCCACATCGCCAGGCCGAACAGGATCAGCGCGCCGAGCAGGGTGAACAGGCCCAGCCAGGGGTGCAGCATGCCGGTGACGATGAGGAAGATCGGCATCCACGGCAGGTCGAGCAGGGAAATCAGCGAGGAGCCGGTGAGGAACTGGCGCAGCACGTTGAGATCGCCGAGCACCTGCGCCGGGTTGGCGTTGTGCTCCTTGAGGCTCTTCTGGAAGGCCACGCCGAACAGGCGCTCGCCGAGGTCGAGGTCGATGCCGACGCTCATCTTGATCATCACCTGGCCGCGAATCCACTCCACCAGCGAGCTGAGCAGAAACAGGCCGAGGGCCAGCAGGGTCAGCAGCAGCAGGGTGGTTTCGTTGCGGCTGGCCATGACCCGGTCGAACACCTGCATCATGTAGATCGCGGGCACGATGGTCAGCAGGTTGATCACGCCGCTGAACAGGGCGATCACCCAGAACAGGCTGCGGTAGCGCAGCAGGGCCGCGTCGATGTCGCGTGTGGGGTCAAGGCGTAGGCGCATGGGTAAATGCTGGTCTCTCTGCGAGTCGCGGCATGATGCCACTATCGGCTCGGCTTGGCATGATTGTCGCAGTCCATCGTGCGCCTGCGGACCGGCGGTCGGCCTGCAGGCGGCGCAGTTTCGGGGGCTGCTTTGCTCCTGTTATCGGCCACGCTGTGGCAACCTATAACAGGCGCGAGAAGCCTCTGCCCAGAGTGATTCACGTCGCAATCCCGGGCGCTGGCGCCTGGCTGGGCGTGGACCCGGTTACGCTATACTTTCGACCTTCTGGCGAGCAAGGAAATGGATATGTTGTCGAAGCGTGTGATGTTGCTGTTGTTGAGTATCGGGCTGCTGTGCAGCGGCCTGGCTCGGGCGCAGGTGTCCGAGGATTACACGGTCGTGCTGATGACCGAGAACTTCCCGCCGTACAACATGGCGACCAACGGCAAGAACTACGCTCGCGAGGAGAACCTCAACGGGATCGCCGTCGAGGTCGTGGGCGAAATGTTCAAGCGCGCCGGCATCAAGTACAACATGACCCTGCGTTTCCCCTGGGAGCGCATCTACAAGCTGGCGCTGGATAACCCGAACTACGGCGTGTTCGTCACCGCCCGCCTGCCGGAGCGCGAGAAGCTGTTCAAATGGGTTGGGCCGATCGGTCCAGATGACTGGGTCATGCTGGCCAAGGCCGACAGCTCGATCACCCTCAACAGCCTGGAAGAGGCCAAGCAGTATCGCGTTGGTGCCTACAAGGGCGATGCGATTGCCGAGCACCTGGCCAAACAGGGCCTGGAGCCGGACGCGGTATTCCGCGACCAGGAGAACGCCAGCAAGCTGCAGAACGGCCAGATCGACCTGTGGGCTACCGGCGACCCGGCTGGCCGCTACCTGGCCAAGCAGGAAGGCATCACTGGCCTGAAGACCGTGCTGCGTTTCGACACGGCCCAGCTGTTCCTCGCCCTCAACCCGGAAACCCCGGATGAGGTGGTAACCCGCCTGCAGGACGCGTTGGACAAGATGCGCGCCGAGGGTTACATCGACAAAGTGCTGAACGCCTACGTGCAATAAGCGCGGTGGCAATAAAAAACCCGGGCTAGCCCGGGTTTTTTGTGCGCCTGATAAAACCCTCAGTCGCCGCGGGTCACGCTCAGGCCCTTCAGCAGGCTCAGTGCCTGGCTCAGCTGGAAGTCGTCGTCCTGCGGGCGCGGCTCGCTCTTGGCTTTCTGGCCCTTGCTCGGACGGTCGGCGCCGCCGTTGCCATTGCCCAGGTGACCGGCCAGGTCGGCTTCCTTGAGCAGCACGTCGCCGTCCTGTTCGCGGGTGACCTTGGCGCGGGCTACTTCGATGTCCGGGACGATGCCCTGGGCCTGGATCGAGCGGCCCTTGGGGGTGAAGTACAGGGCCGTGGTGAGTTTCAGGGCGCGGTCGTTGTTCAGCGGCAGCACGGTCTGCACCGAGCCTTTGCCGAAGCTGTCGGTGCCCATCAGCACGCCACGCTTGTGGTCCTGCAGGGCGCCGGCGACGATTTCCGAGGCCGAGGCACTGCCGCCGTTGATCAGCACCACCAGCGGCACGCCTTCGCTGGCGTCGGCCGGGTCGGCGTTGAAGCGCAGTTCGGAGTTGGCGATGCGCCCTTCGGTGTAGACGATCAGGCCTTTGGTGAGGAAATGGTCAGTCACTTCCACCGCCGCCTGCAGCACGCCGCCGGGGTTGTTGCGCAGGTCGAGCACCAGGCCGCGCAGTTTCTTGCCGCCATTGTCCTTCTTCAGCTTGGCCAGGGCCTTGCCGACTTCCTCGCCGGTGTTGACCTGGAACTGGGTGATGCGCACCAGGCCGTAGCCGTCTTCGAGCACCTGCGCCTTGACGCTCTTGACCTTGATCACCGCGCGGGTCAGTTCCACGTCGAATGGCTTGCCGCCTTCGCGGATCAGGGTCAGTTGCAGCTTGCTGCCGGTCTTGCCGCGCATCTTGTCCACGGCTTCCATCAGCGACAGGCCCTTGGTTGGCTGGCCGTCGAGCTTGATGATCAGGTCACCGGGCTGGATGCCGGCGCGCGAGGCAGGGGTGTCGTCGATTGGCGACACCACCTTGAGGAAGCCGTCTTCCATGCCCACTTCGATACCCAGGCCGCCGAACTCGCCGCTGGTGCTTTCCTGCAGCTCGGCGAACGCCTCGGGCTCCAGGTAGGCCGAGTGCGGATCGAGGTTGCTGAGCATGCCCTTGATGGCATTTTCCAGCAGGGTCTTGTCATCCACCGGCTCGACGTAGGCCGCCTTGATGCGGTCCATCACCTCGGCGAAGGTGCGCAGCTCGTCCAGCGGTAGCGGCGCCTTGCCGGTTTCCGCCGGCGCCGCAGCGGGCGTGGCCGCCTGCTCGGCAGCCAGCAGGGCAGGGCTGCCCGTCAGCAGGCCAAGGGCCAGGGCGAGGGGGGTGAGGCGGCGGAAATACGGCATGTACAGGCTCCCGGAATTGAGAAATTCGCGCTTATCCTTGCGCGCGGCACCACTGGGCAGGGTCGCTCGCGCGGCCCTGCTGGCGGATGGCGAAATACAGCGCCGGGGTGTCTTGCCCGCCGCTGGTGCCGACTGTAGCGATCGCTTCGCCGGCTTTGACGATGTCACCCGCGTCTTTCAGCAGGCTCTGGTTGTGGCCGTAGAGGCTCAGGTAACCATTGCCGTGGTCGAGAATGACCAGAAGCCCGGCCCCGCGCAACCAGTCGGCAAACACCACGCGCCCGCCATGTACGGCATGCACCTGGCTGCCAGCGCTGGCGCCGATCAGTACGCCGTCCCACTTGGCGCGGTCATCGCCGCTGCGCGGGGAGCCGTAGCGGGCCACCAAGCGACCGTTCACTGGCCACGGCAGCTTGCCCTTGGCCTGGGCGAAAGGCCCGCCGTAGGTAGCGCCATCGCTGGAGACTGAAGGGCCAAGCGGCAATGGTTTGCTGCCATTCGGGTTGCGGATCGGCTGCTGTTGCTGCTGCAGGGCGGCCAAGCGGCGGGCTTCTGCGGCTTCGCGGGCCTGGCGGGCGAGGGTTTCCTCGATGGTCTTGAGCACCTGGGTCAGCTCGGCCTGTTCCTGCTGGCGGGCCTTGAGCTTCTGGTCGCGGGCGGTGAATTCCTTGTTCAGCTTGGCCAGGGCCAGTTGGCGCTCCTTGCGCACGCTGGCGAGCTGTTCGCGGCGGCCGTCGAGGGCGCTTTTCTGTTCCTGCAGCTGGTTCTGCTGGGTGGTGATGTCGTTCTCGACGTTGGCCAGCTGGCGCAGGGTTTCGTTGAAGGTCGCCAGCTGTTCCAGGCGTGCCTTGCCCAGGTAGTCGTAGTAGGTGAGGGTGCGCGAGAATTTTTCCGGCTGCTGCTGGTTGAGCAGCAGGCGCAGCGGCTCTTGTTGCCCGCCCTGGTAGGCCGCGCGGGCCTGGATGCCGATCAGTCGCTGCTGTTCAAGGCGCGATTGCTGGAGTTTTTTTTTCTCCTGATCGAGCCGCTGCAGCTCCTGCTCGCTCTGCTTCATCTCCTGCTGCAGGCCTTTGACCTGTTTTTCCAGGCTGCCCATCTCGGTTTCGGTACGCTTGAGGTCTTTCTGCACGCCGGATTTTTCTTTCTGCAGCTGTTCGAGCAGCTTCTTCAGTTCGCCGATGTCGGCGCGCGCGGCGTCCAGCTGCTGCTGGGCGTCAGCCTTTTCGTCGGCATAAGCGGGAGCGAACAGGGCGGTCAGAAGAATGAGGGCGAGGGCACGAAGCATGGGCTGTACAGCACCTGTACGGAGGGTGGCCCTAGTATGCCCGTGGCGCCGCGCAAAAAAAACGCCCGCCGACGAGAGCCGGCAGGCGTTTCGTGCTGCAGCGCTGCTTATTGCAGGCTGATGATGCTGGTGCCGGTCATTTCTTCCGGCTGCGGCAGGCCCATCAGGGTCAGCAGGGTCGGCGCCACGTCGGCCAGCACGCCACCATCACGCAGGCTGACAGCGCGTTTGCCAACATAGATGAACGGCACGGGCTCGCAGGTGTGCGCGGTGTGCGCCTGGCCGGTGCACTCGTCTTCCATCTGCTCGACGTTGCCGTGGTCGGCGGTGATCAGGGCTTCGCCACCGACCTTGTCCAGCGCCGCGACGATACGCCCGACGCAGGTGTCCAGGCATTCCACAGCGGCCACGGCGGCGGAGAACACGCCGGTGTGGCCGACCATGTCGCCGTTGGCGTAGTTGACGACGATCACGTCGTAGCGCTGGTTCTCGATGGCATCGACGATCTTGTCGGTGACTTCCGGCGCGCTCATCTGTGGCTGCAGGTCGTAGGTGGCGACGTTGGGCGACGGGATGAGGATGCGCTCCTCGCCGGCGAACGGCTCTTCGCGGCCGCCAGAGAAGAAGAAGGTGACGTGGGCGTATTTCTCGGTTTCGGCGATGCGCAGCTGGGTCTTGCCGTTGTTGGCCAGGTATTCGCCGAGCACGTTGGTCAGCGGTGCCGGCTTGAACGCGCTGGGCGCCGGGATGCTCGCTGCGTACTGGGTCAGCATGACGAAGCCGGCCAGTTGCGGGGCGCGGCTGCGGGCGAAGTCCTTGAACTCGGCCTCGACGAAGGCGCGGGTCAGCTCGCGGGCGCGGTCGGCGCGGAAGTTCATGAACACCACGGCGTCGCCGTCTTCGACGCGTACCGCTTCGCCGATGGTAGTGGCCTTGACGAACTCGTCGCTCTCGCCGCGCTCGTAGGCAGCGGCCAGGCCTTCGACGGCGCTGGCGGCGTTGAACTGGCCGTTGCCGTCGACGATCAGGTTGTAGGCCTGTTCGACACGGTCCCAGCGGTTGTCGCGGTCCATGGCGAAGTAGCGGCCGACCAGGCTGGCGATGCGGCCCTTGCCGAGCTTGGCGAAGGTGGCGTCGAGCAGTTCGATCGACGACTGCGCGCTTTTCGGCGGGGTGTCACGGCCATCAAGGAAGGCGTGCAGGTAGATCTTCTCGGCGCCGCGCTGGGCGGCCAGTTCGGCCATGGCGGCCAGGTGGTCCTGGTGGCTGTGCACGCCGCCATCGGAGAGCAGGCCGAGGATGTGCACGGCCTTGCCGGCGCCGACGGCCTTATCGACAGCCTGGTTGATGACGGCATTGTCGAAGAACTCGCCGTCGCGGATCGCCTTGGTCACCCGGGTGAAGTCCTGGTACACCACGCGGCCGGCGCCAAGGTTCATGTGGCCGACTTCGGAGTTGCCCATCTGCCCGTCCGGCAGGCCTACGTCCATGCCGCTGCCGGAGATCAAACCGTGCGGCTGGGTGGCGCGCAGGTGATCGTAAACCGGGGTGTTGGCGGCATAGATGGCGTTGTACTCGGGGCTGTCGCTATGACCGAAGCCGTCGAGGATGATCAGGACCAGGGGTTTGGGCGTGGCGCTCATAAAGGCTGGCTCGCTGTACAGGAGGGTCGAAAAAGGTCGCATATGGTAAGGCCAACAGCCTGCGGCGTCACCGCCGGGCGGGGCTTGGCCGACCTGTGGGGCTGTGTATACTGGCCGGCATTTTACCGCTCTGGAACCCCGCGATGTTGGCCCACCTGATTGAATTTGCCACTAACCACTATGTATTGACCGGATGCTTCGCCCTGCTTCTGGCGTTGCTGCTGGTGACCGAGCTGCGCAAGGGTGGCAAGAGCCTGTCCACTCGCGAGCTGACGGCGCTGGTCAACAGCGACCAGGGCGTCGTCCTGGATGTGCGTAACAACAAGGACTTCGCCACCGGCCATATCGTCGATGCGCTGAACATTCCTTACGAGAAACTGGCCGGCCGCATGGCTGAGCTGGAGAAGCACAAGGCCAAGACCATCATCGTGGTCGACGCCATCGGCCAGCACGCCGGCAGCGCTGCCAGCGAACTGAAAAAGGCCGGCTTCACCGCCGCCAAACTGGGCGGCGGCATCGCCACCTGGCGTGGTGACAACCTGCCCGTGGTCAAGTGACATGCCTGAGGTCGTCGTGTATTCCAGCGCCTGGTGCCCGTACTGCGTGCGCGCCAAGCAACTGCTGAGCGGCAAGGGCGTGGCCTTTACCGAGATCAGTGTGGACGGCCAGCCGGCCGCGCGTGCCGAGATGACCCGCAAGGCCGGGCGCACCTCGGTGCCGCAGATCTGGATCGGCAGCACCCATGTCGGTGGCTGCGACGACCTGTATGCCCTGGAGCGCGCCGGCAAGCTCGATGCCTTGCTGCGCGCCTGAACCCTTTCGTAACCCGTCAATAAGAAGACTCTGTCATGACTGAACAAGCCAACACCGCCGGCCAGAACGATCAGGGCCCGCAGTTCTCCCTGCAACGCATCTACGTCAAGGACCTGTCCTTCGAAGCGCCGAAAAGCCCGGAAATCTTCCGCCAGGAGTGGGCGCCGAGCGTCGCCCTGGACCTCAACACCCGCCAGCGCGCGCTGGAAGGTGACTTCAGCGAAGTGGTGCTGACCCTCTCGGTGACCGTGAAGAATGGCGAAGAAATCGCCTTCATCGCCGAAGTGCAGCAGGCCGGTATCTTCCTGATCAAGGGCCTGGACGCCGCGTCCATGAGCCACACCCTGGGCGCCTTCTGCCCGAACATCCTGTTCCCGTACGCCCGTGAGGCGCTGGACAACCTGGTCACCCGTGGCTCGTTCCCGGCGCTGATGCTGGCTCCGGTGAACTTCGACGCGCTGTACGCCCAGGAACTGCAGCGTCAGCAGGCGCCCGCCGAAGCCTGATGCTTGCAGCCATGAAAAAAGCGCCCCGCGGGGCGCTTTTTTTCTGCCTGGTTTTCTGTAGGAGCGAGCTCTGCTCGCGAATGCGAGCAGCGCCGTGGCTACTCCATGGCAAAGCCGTTCTGGCGCCACGCCTCGTAGACCACCACCGCCACGGCGTTGGACAGGTTCAGGCTGCGACACTCCGGGCGCATGGGCATGCGTAGGCGATGCGGGTCGGGAATCTGCGCCAGAATATCGGCGGGCAGGCCGCGGCTTTCGGGGCCGAACAACAACAAGTCGCCGCGCTTGAATTCCATCTGCGCATAGCTGTGGCTAGCTTTTGTGGTAAATGCCAATATCCTGTCGCAAGCGGTTTCCGTGATACAGTCCGCCAGTGAATGGTGGCGTTTTAATGTCGCGTATTCGTGGTAATCCAGCCCCGCACGGCGTAGGCGTTTGTCGTCCAGATCGAAGCCCAGTGGCTCGATCAGATGCAGCTGACAACCGGTATTGGCACACAGGCGGATGATGTTGCCGGTGTTCGGGGGAATCTCGGGCTGGAACAGAACGACATGGAACATTGATCAGGCTCGGAGCAGGGCAGGTGGTAGCATTCTACAGCGTGCTGCCACTCGGCGTTTGTTGTGGGTGCTGAACACCAGAGGGGATGTGCAGTTGCTGTGGTTCGCAAAAAAAACAACTAGAGCGGACGGCCTGCTGGGTATCGAGACAGGCCCTGAAGGCATCGCCCTGGCGCGTGTGCAGCGCAACCCCGGGGAAGCTCCGCGGCTGCTCGACTGCCTGTTCCGCCAGGCGGCGCCCGCCGAACAGCCAGCCCTGCTCAAGCGCCTGGTCGCTGAACTGGGCCTGGCCGGTGTACCGGTCAACCTGGTATTGCACCCCGCTACTTATCAGATGCTCCTGCTCGACAGCCCCGACGTGCCCGCCGAAGAGCTGCGCGACGCGCTGCGCTGGCGGGTCAAGGACCTGATTCCCGAGCCGATCGATCAGGTCGTGGTCGATGCCTTCACCCTTCCCGAAGACGCCTACCGTGGCCGCTCGCGCATGGCCTACTGCGCCGTGCTGGGCAAGGGGCACATGCAGGGCTGGCTGGACATGCTCACCCATGCGGGGCTGAAGCCGCAGAGCATCGATGTCACCGAAATGGCCTTCCGCAACCTCGGCCTGCAAGCCGGTGCCGAAGGCATGAACATCGCCGTGCTGCGCCTGCGCTCCAGCGAGGGCCTGATCTGTGTGCAGAACGGAGCAGACCTGTACATGGCGCGCCGAATCGAACAGGGCTTGGAGCACGCCGGCGACGACTTCGCCACCGTGACCCTGGAGATCCAGCGCTCGCTCGATTACTTCGAGAGCCAATTGGGCAAGGGCTACATCAATCGCCTGTTGCTGCTGCCGGCCAAGCGCAATGGCGCTGCAACCATGCAGGCGTTGTCCGCAGGCCTGGCGGTGAAGCTGCAGGCGCTCGACTTGCGCGAGCTGTTCCCCGGCCAGGCCGCCGCCGAGCTGGATGAGCAGGAGCAGGCCTACTGCATGGCTGCAGTCGGCGCCGCCCTGCGTCAGGAGGTTCGCTGATGCAGAACCTCAACCTCTATCAAGTCGTCCGGCCCAGCCGCAGCGGCCCGCAGCGCACGCAGATGCTTGGCTTGCTCGCGGTACTGCTGCTGGCTTGCCTGCTGCACGGCGCCTGGCAGGGCTGGCAGCTGCGCGGCGCCAACCAGCGTCTGCAACAGGCCGAGCTGGGTGCCCAGGAACAGGAAACCCGCCTCGCGGCCGTCCAGGCCAGCTACGTCGAGCCGACCCTGGATGCCCGCTTACCCGGTGAGCTGGCAGGGCGTGAGGCGCAGAACCGCGAGCTGCAACGCTTGATCAACTACCTCGGCGTGCTCGCCGGCCAGCAGCGCAGTGGCTTCGTGGCCCCGTTGCTGGCGCTGGCCGAGCAGCACCCGCAAGGCGGCCTGTGGCTGAGCGGCATCGCGCTGAGCGAAGGTGGTAGCCAGATGCGCCTGCAGGGTTTCAGCCAGCAGCAGGAAGACCTGCCCCGCTACCTCGAACGCCTTGGCCGGAGCCCGGTGTTCAAGGGCCGTGAATTTGCCCGTTTCGACGTGCAGCGTGGCGACGACCAGCTGCTGCACTTCGACCTGTCCTCGCGTGCCGACGACAAGGAGAAAACCCCATGAACAAATTGCTGCAACGTTGGCAGGGCATGGTTCCTCGCGAGCAGTGGCTGACCTTCGGCGTCGGCCTGGCGCTGTTGGGTGCCCTTTATCTGTTGCTGGTGGGCGACCCGCTGAGCACCCGCCTGGCTAGCCAGAGCGCGGCGATTAAACTGGCGGAAGGCCGGCGCCTGGAGGCTGAGGCGGGGCTGGCCGATCTGCAAGGCAAGCTGGCTGCCGACCCCAATCTGTCCTATCGCAGCGCCCTGCTGGCCGCTTCGGCCAGTCGCGACGAGTTGGTGCAGCAGATCGAGCGGGAAACCGCCGAGATGGTCACTCCGGAGAAGATGAAAGACGTCCTGCAGACGCTGTTGCAGAGCCAGCCGAACCTGCACCTGGTGGGGCTGCAAAGCTTCAGCGAGCCTGTGCAGCTGGAGTCGGCCAGTGCTGCGGACAAGGCGCCAGCCGACAAGCTCGCGGTCGTACCGGTCAGCCTCTATCGGCATGGCCTGGTGCTCACGCTGGAAGGTGGTTTTTTCGACCTGCTGGGCTACCTGCAAACCGTGCAGAAGGTTCAGCAGGCCCCGGTCGGGCCGGAAGGTGGCGGCTGGAAACTGAACTGGGAAAGCCTCGACTACCAGGTTGGCAAGGCTGGTCCGGCGCGCGCGCAGATCAGCCTGAAGCTGTATACCTTGAGCAGCAAGGCGGGGTGGGTGGGTGTTTAGAGTCACTGTTGTTCTCGGCCTGCTGCTGGGCAGCGCCGGTGTGCTGGCGCAGCCGATCGATCCGACCCAGCCGCCCGTCAACCTGCGCCCGGCGACCACGGCCGATGCGCCAGCTGCGTTGCAGTTGCAGGCGATCTTCCACGGCGCCTATGGCAGCCGTGCGGTGATCAGCGGCCAGCGCCTGCGTACCGGCGAGGAGATTGCCGGCGCGCGCCTGGTGGCGATCTACCCGAGCTCCGTTCTGATTGAGCGCCAGGGCCAGCGTGAGCTGTTGCGCCTGGCCGAACCCGTAATGAAACCGAGTCGATGATGCCCATGACCAAACGCCTACCGAGCCTCGGCCTGCTGAGCCTGGCCTGCCTGCTGAGCGCCTGCCAGACCTTCATCGACGGCGACAAGCAGCTCTACGAACAGAGCGGCAAGTTGCTCGATGAAAGCATCCAGCAGGCCCAGGCCAAGGTCGTGCCGCCGCCTTCGGTGCAGGCCGCGTTGATTCCGCCCCTGTCGACCTCGGCCAGCTACAGCGGTGGCCCGCGCTTCGACGTATCGGCCAACGACATGCCGGCCCGCGATTTCTTCCTCAGCCTGATGGATGGCGCCGGGCAGAACCTGGTGGTGCACCCGGAAGTCACCGGCAACATCACCTTCAGCCTGCGCCGGGTCACCCTGGAAGAAGTGCTGGCCGCGGTGCGCGACAGCTATGGCTATGACTACCGGCGCACCAGCTACGGCTACCAGATCCTGCCGAACAAGGTGATTACCCGCAGCTACGACCTCAACTACCTCAACCTGCAGCGGGTCGGCGAGTCCGACACCCGGGTCAGCTCGGGCCAGGTGGAAAGCACCAGCAGCAATAGCGATAGCAGTAGCAGCAACGGCAGCAGTAACAGCAGCAACGACAGCACCGTGACCACGCTCAATGCGAGCAAGGTGGTGACCTCCAGCAATGTCGACTTCTGGAAGGAAGTGGAAGGCGTGGTGAAAATCATCGTCGGCGGCGAGCAGGGCAACAGCGTGGTGGTCAACCCGCAGGCCAGCCTGCTGGTGGTGCGCGCCAACAGTGCCGACCAGGAGAACGTCGCGCGCTTCCTCGAACAGGCGCAGCGCAACCTGCAGCGCCAGGTGATCCTGGAAACCAAGATTCTCGAAGTGCAACTGAGTGACGAGTTCCAGGCGGGTATCACCTGGAGCCAGCTGGGCGACGATGTCTCGGCGGGCATCAATGGCGATACCCTGAGCGGCCCGACCGACATCGGCGGGGTGTTCAGCACCGCGCTGAGCCTGGGCGATTTCACTGGGCTGATCCAGTTGCTGCAGACCCAGGGCGAAGTCCGCGTGCTGTCCAGCCCGCGGATTTCCACGCTGAACAACCAGAAGGCGGTGATCAAGGTCGGCACCGATGAGTTCTTCGTCACCGAAGTGTCGTCCAACAGCAGCACCAGCACGGTGGCCGGTGTGACCCAGCCGACCCAGGACCTGACCCTGACGCCGTTCTTCTCCGGCATCTCGCTCGACGTCACCCCGCAGATCGACCAGAACGATGTGGTCACCCTGCACGTGCGGCCGACCGTCAGCCGCGTTGTCGATCAGAACAAGACCATCGTGCTGGGCGAGGACAACGTGTTCAACCTGCCCCTGGCGCTGTCCACGTCGCGCCAGTCCGACTCCATCGTGCGCGCCCGCAGCGGCCAGGTGGTGGTGATCGGCGGTCTGCTGCAGAACGACAGCGACAACACCGACGCCGAAGTGCCATGGGCCAGCAGCCTGCCGTTCGTGGGCGCGCTGTTCAAACAGCAGCGCAAGAGCCTGAAAAAGAGCGAACTGGTGATCCTCATGCGTCCGCAGGTGGTCAACGACGACGTCTGGCTGGATGAGCTGCGCAAGAGCGCAGACACCTTCAAGGAACTGAGATAAGGCGATGTACGAAGCCTTCTTCGGCCTGCGCGAGAAGCCGTTCGCGCTGACCCCCAATACCGGCTTCCTGGTGCAGCTGGCGCCCTATCAGGCGTGCCTCAACCTGCTGCGCGTGGCGCTGGGGGAGGGCGAGGGCTTCATCAAGGTCACCGGCGAAGTGGGCACCGGCAAGACCCTGCTGTGCCGCGCCCTGCTCAATCAGCTGGATGACCAGCGCTACCAGCTGGCCTACCTGCCCAACCCGGGCATGAGCCCGATCGGTCTGCGCCAGGCGTTGGCCCGTGAGCTGCACATCGAGGCCATCGATGAGCTGGATTCCCAGGCCCTGCTGGATGTACTGCACCGGCGCCTGATCGAGCTGGCCGCTGCCGGCAAAAGCACCGTGGTGCTGATCGACGAGGCCCAGGCCCTGCCGACCGCCACCCTCGAGGCGCTGCGTCTGCTGACCAACCTGGAAACCGAGCAGGCCAAGCTGCTGCAGGTGGTGCTGTTCGGCCAGCCGGAGCTGGACGCGACCCTGGAGCGCACCGAGTTCCGCCAGTTGCGCCAGCGCATCACCTTTTCCTACCGTCTGCGCCCGCTGGATGTGAAAGACACCACCCGCTACCTCAGTGAGCGCCTGGCCGTGGCCGGCTACCGGGGCGAGCCACTGTTCGGCGGCGCTGCCGTGCGCGGCCTGGTGCGTGGCAGTGGCGGCATTCCACGGCTGATCAACATCCTCGCGCACAAGGCGCTGATGGTCGCCTATGGCGAAGGCACCCGGCAGGTCACGGCCCGCCAGGTGCGCCGGGCGCAGCTGGATACCGAAGGCGCCCAGCCGTTCCTGCGCCGCAGCCAGGCCTGGCTCGGCTGGAGCCTGGCCGCGGTCAGCCTGTCGCTGGTGGCGGTAGTCGGCGCGTGGCCGTGGCTGGCGAACTGGCGGGAGTTGCTGCCATGAGCCTGGTCAACGACATGCTGCGCGACCTCGAAGAGCGCCGCGCGGCCCCGGCCGAACGGCTCGCCCTGGAAGGCCTGCAGCCGGTGGACGAAGCCGGCGCGGCCCGTCGCGAACGCAGCGAACGCCTGCGCCGTGGCCTGGTCTGGCTGGGCGCCGTGGTGCTGCTCGGCTTTCTGGTGGGGTTGATGATCGGGCGCGTGGTCAACGGCCAGATTCCCTGGGGCGGCAACTTCCCCAAACGCGAGGAGGCGGCCGTGGTGCCGGCGGTTGTTGCGCCGCGCCTGCTGGAAGTGTTGCCGCAGAACAACGGCCACAGCCTGGTGCTGCAACTGCTCCTCGACCGCTCGGTGCCCTACCAGCGCATCGAGGAAAGCGGCGCGGTGAGCCTGCGTCTGCCGGGCGTGCAACTGGCGGGGCAGGCGCAGTCCGGGCGGGTACAGCATCCTGGCAGCAGCCTGTCGTGGCGAGTCGACGCGCAGGGCAGCGATGTCCAGGTGTTGCTGGTCGGCATGGGCGACAACCTGGAGGTGCGTGATCGCCTGGAGCCGGCGGGTGATCGCTGGTTGCTGTGGATCGAAGTGCCGCTGGCGCCCACCCCGGTTGCCGAAGCGCCGGTGGAACTGGAGCAGTTGCCGTCCGCTACACCCGCCATCGAGCCCGAGGCCGAAGCCCCGTTGCCGAGCTGGGCCAGTGCGCCGCTCGCGCCGGCCAGCGCCCCGGCCAAGGTCGTGGCGCCGCAGCCGCCGGCTCGCCCCAGCGGGCCGCCCGAAGTGAAGATCGCGCCCTATCAGCCCGATGCCCTGAGCGTGGCTCGCCAGGCGCTGCAGGATGGCGACTACCCACGCGCCATCCGTGAACTGGAAACCTTGCACAAGACCCGCGGGCGTGACCCCGAGGTGCTGCGCTGGCTGGCGCGCGCCTACCTGGCCGGCGGCCAGCAGCAGCGCTTGCTCGGCTGGTTGCCGGCGCAGCTGGCGCAAATGCCGCACGACAGCGAACTGCGCCTGCTGCTGGCCCGCACCCAGTTGCAGGCCGGCGACACCAAGGGCGCCGTCGCCACCCTCGAACAGAACGCCCCGAGCCTGCTGCAGGAGCCGACTTACCATGCCCTGCTGGCGGCCAGCTACCAGCAGACCGGGCAATGGCAGGAAAGCGCCGCCCTGTACCGGCAGCTGATCGCCCTGCGCCCCAGCCAGGCGACCTGGCAGCTGGGCCTGGCCATCGCCCTGGAACAGCTCGATCAACCGGCCGAGGCCGGCCGTCATTATCGCCTGGCCCTGCAAGGGCTGGGGCTGGACGAAAGCGCCCGACGCTTTGCCAGTGAACGCGCCTCGGCGCTGGGAGGTCGCGGATGACCCAGGACGACGTACGCCAGCGCAAGGTGCGCCTCGGTGACCTGCTGATCCAGGCAGGGCTGATCAGCGAGGCGCAGCTGCAACTGGCGCTGCAGGAGCAGAAGCGCACCGGCTCCAAGCTCGGCCGCACGGTGGTCGACCTCGGCTTCGTTGGCGAGGTGAAGCTGCTCACGGCGCTGTCCGAGCAGCTGAAGATTCCGTTCCTCGAACTCAAGCACTTCAAGTTCGACCAGCAAGTGGTGCAACTGCTGCCCGAGGCCATGGCCCGGCGCTTCCGTGCCATGGTCCTGTCGCGCGAGGCCGGTGGCATCCGCGTCGGCATGTCCGACCCGCTCGACCTGTTCGCCCTCGACGAGATGGAGCGCATCCTCAAGACCCGCGTGCTGCCCTCGGTGGTGCGCGAGGCCGAGCTGCTGGCCACCCTCGACCTGGTTTACCGGCGCACCAGCGAGATCGCCTCGATCGCCGGCGAGCTGGAAGGCGAGTTGCAGGACAGCGACTTCGACCTGTCCAAGCTCGGTGCCGACAACAACACCGACGCACCGGTGGTGCGCCTGCTGCAGACGCTGTTCGAGGACGCGGTGCAGATGAAGGCCTCGGACATCCACATCGAGCCCGACGAGGGCGTGGTGCGCATCCGCCAGCGTATCGACGGCGTGCTCAACGAACAGGTGATGAAGGAACAGCGCATCGCCTCGGCGCTGGTCATGCGCCTGAAGATCATGTCCGGCCTGGATATCTCGGAGAAGCGTTTGCCGCAGGACGGCCGTTTCAACATCCGGGTGAAGAACCGCAACATCGACGTGCGCGTCTCGACCATGCCGGTGCAGTTCGGCGAGTCGGTGGTGATGCGTCTGCTCGACCAGACCGGCGGGGTGTCCAGCCTCGATGCCAGTGGCATGCCGGCGGACATGCTGGTGCGTTTCCGCCGCCTGCTGCAACGTCCGTTCGGCCTGGTGCTGGTCACCGGTCCCACCGGTTCGGGCAAGACCACCACCCTGTACGCTGGCCTCAGCGAGCTGAACAGCCCGGAGAAGAAGATCATCACCGTGGAAGACCCGGTGGAATACCGCCTGCCACGGGTCAATCAGGTGCAGGTCAACGCCAAGATCGACCTGAGCTTCGCCCGCGTGCTGCGCGCCGCCCTGCGCCAGGACCCGGACATCGTGCTGATCGGCGAGATGCGCGACCAGGAAACCGCCGAGATCGGCTTGCGCGCGGCGCTCACCGGTCACCTGGTGCTGTCGACCCTGCACACCAACGACGCCCTGACCTCGGCCATGCGCCTGATCGACATGGGCGCCGAGCCGTTCCTGGTCGCCACCTCGCTCAACGCCGTGCTGGCCCAGCGCCTGGTGCGCCGGGTGTGCGAGAACTGCATGGAAGAGCACTCGCCCGAGCCGCAGCAGCTGGCCTGGCTGGAAAACCTCCACGGCGCGCCGCTGACCGGCCGCCAGTTCAAGCGCGGCACCGGCTGCCACCAGTGCCACAACAGCGGCTATTCGGGGCGCCTGGGCGTTTACGAACTGCTGGAAATGGACGAGTCGATGATCGCCGCCCTGCGCCGCAGCGACCCGCAAGGCTTCGCCGAAGCCGCCAAGGCCAACCCGAGCTACCGCCCGCTGGCAGCTTGTGCGCTGGACTACGCCCTGAGCGGGGTGACCAGTGTCGAGGAGGTGCTGAAGGTCTGCGCCACCCTCACCGATGAGGCGTTGGTCTGATGTCGCAATTCCGCTACACCGGCCGTGACGCCCAGGGCGCCAAGGTTGCCGGGGTCGTGCAGGGCACCAGCAGCGACAACGTCGCCAGCGAGCTGCTGAGCCAGCGCATCACCCCGTTGACCATCGAGGAGCAGACCGAGCAGGCGGGCGATGATGTGCTCGCCGCCCTCAGCGAGCGGCTGAAGCGCAAGCGTGTCGACCTCGAAGAACTGATCATCTTCTGCCGGCAGATGTACAGCCTGAGCAAGGCCGGCGTGCCGATCATCCGCGCCATCGGCGGCCTCGGTGAGTCGCACCGCAACGAATATTTCCGCGAAGTGCTACAGGCGGTGCGCAGCGACCTCGAAGGCGGCATGAGCATGGCCGTGGCCCTGCACGCGCATCCCAAGGTGTTCGGCACCCTGTTCATCAGCATGATCAGCGTCGGCGAGAACACCGGCCAGCTCGACCAGGCGTTCCGCCAGCTCTCCGGCTACCTGGAAATGGAGCGCGAGACGCGCAAGCGGATCAAGCAGGCCACCCGCTATCCGATGTTCGTCATGCTGGCCATGGCGGTCGCGCTGGTGGTGATCAACATGCTGGTCATTCCCGCGTTCTCCAAGGTCTTCGAGCAGTTCCATGCGCAGCTGCCGTTGCCGACGCGCATCCTCATCGGCACCTCGCAGTTCTTCCAGGACTACTGGTGGCTGATGGCGTTGCTGGTGGCCGGCGGCATCTATGCCTTCATCCGCTGGCAGCAGACCGCTGCCGGCGCGTTGAAGTGGGATGAGATCAAGCTGCGCCTGCCCATTGTCGGCGGCGTGTTCGAGCGTATCGCCCTGGCCCGTTTCACCCGTACCTTCGCCATGATGTACAAGGCCGGCGTGCCGCTGCTGCAGACCCTGTCGATCAACAGCGCCAGCGTTGGCAACCTGTATATCGGCCAGGCCATCCTCGGCATGCGCGAAGGCGTGGAGCGCGGCGAAGCGCTGACCAGCACGGCCTCGTCCAGCGGCCTGTTCACCCCGCTGGTGCTGCAGATGATGGCGGTGGGCGAGGAGACCGGCGCGCTGGATGACCTGTTTATCGAAGTGGCCGATTTCTATGAACAGGAAGTCGACTACGACCTCAAGCAGTTGGCCGATGCCATCGAGCCGATCCTGATCGTGGCCATGGGCATCATGGTGCTGGTGCTCGCGCTGGGCGTGTTCCTGCCCATGTGGGACCTGGCCTCGGTGGCCAAGGGCGGCGCGTGACGCCGGATTACCAGATCGACCGCACCGTGCGCCAGGCGCGCTGGCTGGGTTGGGTTATGACGGTGTTGATGGGGCTGGGCATCGTCCTGGCGCTGGGCTGGAAGATGCTGGCGGTCAGCGAGCGGCGGGCGATGGAGGCCACTCGTGAACACCTGGCCACCAGCCTGAGCAGCCTGGCGGCGGAACAGTTGGCGCAGGACCAGGTGCTGGACGCCACCTGGCGCAAGAAGAATCCGTTTGTCCTGCTGCGCTGGCAGCAGGACAGCTACTGCGGCGAACTGGCCGCAGGCGATGAGCCGCAATCCGGCTGCTGGTACTGGCTGCCCGCGCGGAACTGGGTGGTGTACCGGGCGCGGTTTGCCGCTGGATGGGCGAGGGAAGAGGAGCAAATGCGGGCCTGGCGGTTGTTGGCGGTTCCTGATGGAATGTCGACTGCGTCACAATCAGCAGACGCCGCGTTTGCTCTGGAACTTGCTGTGGTACCCCTGGCGGAGCTGTCTGCGTCGGGGCTGTTAAGTCACTGAGGGACACAATGAAGAACAGCAAAGGCTTTACCCTGATCGAACTGGTGGTGGTGATCGTCATCCTCGGCATTCTGGCCGCGGTGGCGCTGCCGCGTTTCATCAACTCGGCCAAGGATGCCCACGAAGCCGCGGTCAACGGCGTTACGGGTGGCTTGGCTGCGGCCGTCGTGCTGGTGCGGTCGCAATATGAGTTGAACCGCAATGGCGGCACCAATAGCAATAACTGCGTCTCCAGCAATACCTGCCAGATCGACGTAGGAGGTTTCGGTGATGGCACTGTCGACGTGAACGCCAATGGCTGGCCCATCGGTACCGGCCTCGCTGGCGCACCAGCTGCCACCGTGGCCATGACCCCCGCGACCTGCAATCAGGTATTCAGTAGCATCCTGCAAGGTTCGGCACCGTCCGTGGGCGTTGGTGCAGCGGGCACCGACTATGTCACCACGGCCAGCGGAACAGTTTGTACCTTCACCTACCAACTAGATGGTAGGAACGACACGATCATCTACGACGCCAATACTGGCGACGTGAATTACACCTTCATTTGAGTCCGTCTGGAGTAAAGCGATGAAAAAGCAACAAAGCGGTTTCACCTTGATCGAGCTGATCATGGTTATTGTGATCCTCGGTATTTTGGCGGCGTTTGCGTTGCCGAAGTTTGCTGATCTGAGCAGTGATGCCAAAAAGGCTTCTCTGAGTGGTTTGGCTGGTTCCTTGAAGTCTGCGTCAGCCATTGCGCGTTCGTCACAACTGGCTGCAGGGGTCACGCTGGGCACTGCGGTGAACTTAGATGGAGCTAACGTGGTTATGGTTAACGGCTATCCGCAGGCTCTCGCAACTGGCGGGATAAGCGCAGCTGTGGGCATTGTTGATACTAGTGACTACACCGCAACCGGCGGTGCAGCGGCAGGTGGTAGCACTGTTACCTACCAACTGACAGGCAAACTTAGCGCGACCTGCCAGGTGACCTATAGGGCAGCTACTGCGGCTGCCGACAATACTGCCCCTATCACCGCAGCGCCGGTTGTCACAATTACCAACAGCGGTTGCTGATCACGTATGAGGCGAGCTGGGCGCGGCTTCACCCTGGTCGAGCTGGTGATGGTGATGATGATCATCGGCATCCTCGCCGCCGTGGTGGGGCCGCGTTTCTTTGATAGAAAGGTGTTCGACGAGCGTCTGTTCTACGAAGAAAGTCTGGCGGCTGTGCGCTATGGGCAGAAGCTGGCGGTGGCCAGCGGCTGCCCGATTCGGGCCATAGTCAATGACGCAGGTTACTCCCTGAGCTATGCAGCGCCCTGCGGCGGAATGGCCCAAGATAGCCCCGTCGCCAACCCATCGGGTGGCGATTTCGCGCAGGGCAATCTGCAGGAAGTCGACGTCGGCAATCCTGGCTTGAACGTCATCTTCGATTGGCTGGGTACCGCAACAGGTGCCAATACCGTCAGTTTTGCCGGTAACGCCTTTTCCTTCACCGTGCACCTTGGCACCGGTTTCATCGAGGCCACGCCATGAGTCCGGTGAGCACAATTTCGCGGGGCCGCCCTGACGCTGGCTTCGCCCAACGCGGCATGACCCTGGTCGAGCTGGTTATCACCATCGTCATCATCGGCATCGCCGCGGCCGCCATGTTCTCGGCCATGGCCGCCATCAGTGGGCGCTCGGCCGACCCGATGCTGCGCCAGCAGAGTCTGGCCATTGCAGAGGCCTATATGGAAGAGATCAGCCTGCAGGCATTCCCGCTCAATACACCTTGTGCTACCGACAATAACGGTAGTGGGCGTGGCAATTTTGATGATGTGTGCGACTACAACGGACTTTATTATGACGGCACCCAGCCCTTTGCCCCGCGCAGTGCCATCTCAAGTACGGCATTGGCAGGCCTGGAGGCCTATCAGGTTCTGGTCGGTGTCAGCTCGCAGACGCTGAATGGCGTGGCGGCGATGCGGATTCTTGTCAGCGTGACTGATCCGGCCGGGCAACTCCTGGTGCTTACCGGCTATCGGACGAGCTATTGATGACCTGCGCCCGTTCAGCCAGTACTGAATCGGCAGTTATGCACGAACTCCGCCAGGCGGGTTTCACCCTAGTTGAGCTGGTGATGGTAATTGCCTTGGCCGGGCTGGTCGCGGTGATGGTCAGTGCCGTGATGTCGAACCCCTTGCAAAGTTTTGTCGATCAGAGCCGGCGTGCCGAGCTGGTGGATAAAGCCAGCGTGGCACTCAACCGCATGGCGCGCGATGTGCACCTGGCGGTGCCCAACTCGTTGACGGTTGGCTCTAGCCAAATACAGATGCTGTCGATTGCCGCGGCGGGGCGTTATCGCGCCAACCAGCCGGACGGCGTGGGCCCGCGCCTGGACCCACCGCAATGCACCCAGTCTGTGGGTGACTGCAGCATTGAAATCCTCAGCCCGATCACTCCGGCATCCTCCAACACTGCCCACTGGCTGATCATCTACAACACGGATATCAGCGAACTGAACGCGGCTGCCGCGCCGTCGGTGATCTCGCCGAAAGTCTTTACCTGGGCGGCGGGTTCGCTCAGCGCCAGTCTGCAGGGCTTCCGCTTCAAATACGCCTCACCCCAGCACCGTTTCTATCTGGCCAGTGACGTAGTGGGCTACCGTTGCGCCGGCGCTGGTATGGATGCGGAGGGCAATGGCACCGGCAAACTCTGGCGTGGCATATCGGCAAATCTCGATGGGTCCAGCCCAGTCGAGTCTCTGGTGGTTGACTCTGTTAGCGGCTGTACTTTCACCTACGCCCCAGGTACCAACACTCGTAGCGGCTTGGTCACGTTGCGTCTGACTCTGAGCCAGAACGATGAACCCATCACCCTGCTGCAACAGGTCCATGTCGACAATGCACCCTGAATCGAGGCAGCGCGGCTTTGGTCTGGTCGCGGCGATGTTCGTGATCATCATCATCGCGGCGGTGATCGCCGCCATGGCGCGTTTGGCCGTCACCCAGAACAGCACCAACAGTCTGGCGATCCAGCAGGCGCGGGCCTATCAGGCGGCAAGCGCTGGGCTGGAGTGGGGTCTATTCACTATCACGCGCCCCTTCACATGTGGCGAGGCCGCGCCAACAACTGCTGTTGTCACCAGCTTTGTGCTTGATGGTTTCACGGTGGCCATTCCCGAGCTGAAGCCGTCTGCCAGCCAGCTGATTGAAGAGGAAGACACTGTTACGCACTACTTCTACACAATTAGCGCCACGGCGCAGAGTGGCAACGTGGGCGACCTCGACTACGCCCACCGCAAACTTGAAGCAGTCGCTGAAGTTAGCTGCAAGCAGTAGTGAATGAGAGAAATGAAGGTCATGAGCCGTTTACCCATTAACTCGACAGTCCGGAGCGGTGTGCCAGCAACGCGCCCCGACTATGCCTACCGGCAACTGATTACGGTGGTGGAGCGTCGACCATGACCCTGAATACCGTGCTCCAACGGTTCCTAGTGGCCTGTGCGTTGCTGCTTCTGGCAATTCAGGCGCAAGGCGCCGCCTATACGCTACCGAGCGCATCCTTTGCGCCTTGCCTGGGAGGGGCGGGCAACTGGAACCAGGCGACCAATACCTGCAGCGGTCAGATCAGCTTCGCCAGCGGCGACACCTTGACCAGCAGCAGCGCGCTGACCCTGACCGCCAACGGCGGCTTCGCCCTGCGCGGCAACACCATCGGCACGGCCAGCAACCCGATCATCCTGCAGGCCGCCTATAACCCGATCGCGACCATCGCGCCGCATGCCGCGACCACCATCAACGGCTCGGTCAAAAATGGCAGCGCGGCGATTACCCTGACCAACGTCACCATCAACGGCTCGCTCGAAACGGCCAGCGGCAGCGTCACGCTGACCAGCTCCAGCGTGTCGGGCAACGTCACGGGCACCGGCACCGGCAGCCTGACCAGTACCAATGTCGGCGGCAATGTGAGTTTCACCAACGGCCTGAGCGTCACGGGTGGCACCCTGTCCGGCACGGCCAGTACCAATGGCAATGCGTCTTTCACCAATACCAATGTGATCGGTGCGGTCACCGCGACCAACGGCATTACGGCCAGCAACAGCAATTTCAGCGGCACCATCACGGCCACCAATGGCACATCGTCCTTCACCGGCGGCACCATCAATGCTGATATCAGCGGCAATTGCTGCAAGATCACCATCAGCGGCGCCTATGTCACCGGCAATATCAGCTCGACCAACGAGCTGGAGATCAACAACAGCACGATCACCGGTACCATCAGCAATAACAACAACATCACCTTCAGCAGCAGCACCGTCTACGGCAATGTCACGGCGGCGAGTTGGAGCACCATCACCGGTACCGGCAGCAGCAAGGTCTACGGCACCTGTACGCCTAGCGTGACCAGCCCGACCACCCTGTGCGACAACACGCCCGTCACCGCCTGTTTCACCGACAACTTCGATCGCACCAGCCTGGGCTCCGACAACTGGGCGGTGACCAGCCGTAATGGCAGTTTCGGTGTGCCGAGAACGGTCGGCAACCGCCTGCGCCTGACCGACAACACCGGCAACGTGGCGACCGGCGCGACGCTGCAGCGATTGCTGCCGGCGACCGGTAACTTCGTGCAGGTGCAGTTCAAGTACTACGCCTACAACGGCAATGGCGCCGATGGCGTGGCGGTGATCTTCTCCGATGCCTCGGTCACGCCGCAGCCCGGCGGCTATGGCGGCTCGCTGGGCTATGCGCAGCTCAACGGCACCAGTGGCTTTTCCGGTGGCTGGGCGGGCATCGCCCTGGATGAATACGGCAACTTCGCCAACCCCACCGAAACCCGCGTCGGCGGGCCCGGGCTGCGCCAGGACTCGGTATCGGTGCGTGGCTCCGGCAGCGGCACCACAGGCTATCGCTACGCCGCCGGAACGGCAGCCAACCTGAACCCCGGCATCGATATTTCCGGCAGCACGGCCGGTCCCGGGCATACCTACCGGATCACCCTGGACAGCCGGGTCAGTGGCAGAACCATGGTCATGGTCGAGCGCAACAGCGGCTCGGGTTTCGCCACGCTGGTCCCTTCCTTCGATATTCGTACCATCACCGGCCAGGCAAGCTTGCCCAGCGACTTCTTCCTGTCTCTGACGGGCTCGACAGGGGGCTCCAACAATATCCACGAGCTGGACGACCTGCAGGTGTGTGCCACGCGGATCAACCCGATTGGCGCGCAGATCGACCATTTCGAGTTCAGCTATTCGGGCACGGCGCTGACCTGCAACCCGCAGCCGGTCACTATCCGCGCTTGCCTCAACAGCAGTTGCAGCAGCCTGTATACCGACCCGGTAAGCGTCACGCTGAATCCTTCGAGCTATTGGTCTGCTATTGCCCCGGCCAGTGTCAGCGGCAGCACCATCACCTTCAGCGGTGGTACGGCCCAGGCCCGCCTGGGTAGACCCACGGCCGGCACGGTCAGCCTGGGGGTACAGTCCTCGGTGCCGGCGACCAAGCCGCTGAGCGTGCCGGTGTGCTCCACCAGCGGCTGCCAGATCAGCTACGCCAACAGCGGCCTGTTGCTGCAGGTGCCGAACATGCTGGCGGCCAAGCCGACGGCGGCCACACTCAGCGCGGTGCGCAAGGCAGACAACGCTCTGCAGTGCGTGCCGGCCTTCGCCAATGTCACGCGCAGCGTCAGCTTCACCTCGGCCTATAGCAATCCGAGTAGCGGCACCCAGCCGGTGGTGGTCAACGGCAGCAATGTGCGCGGCACACCTGTGAGTCTGAACCTCAACTTCGACGCCACCGGCACCGCGCCGCTGACCGTGCGCTACGACGATGCCGGGGAGATGAAGCTGAGCGCCCGCTATGTGGGCGGCGCGGGCAGTGGTGACGAGGGGCTGGTGCTGGACAACAGCGATACCGATGACCTGTTCGTCAGCAAGCCCTATGGCCTGTGCCTGCAGAGGCCTGCCGCCATTACGGGGGATCTCAGCAACTGCAATGACGCCAGCTGCGCCGTGTTCCCCGGTGGCATACGTGCCGGCGACAGCTTCCCGCTGAGCATCCGTGCGGTGGGCTGGCAGGCCGATGGCGAGGCGCTGACCGCGGCGCAGCTGTGCAGCGGCAATATCACCACGCCCAACTTCCGCCACGATGGCATCAGCCTGACCAGTGCGGTGGTAGTGCCGAGCGGTGGCGACAATGGTGTGGTGACGCCGCTCAACTACAACCACGCACTCGGCAATACGACGCTCTCGACCCCCTCGGTTTCCGAGGTTGGTGTGTTCACCGTCACAGCCACCCCGCCCAGTCAGGGCTATCTGGATGGAGAGACGGTCAGCGGCGGCAGCAGCGATCTGGTCGGCCGCTTCATCCCCGCCTATCTGAGCGTCGAGGGCAATGCCAGCCTGACGCCCAGCTGTGGCAGCGCCTTCAGCTACCAGGGCCAGCCGATGGGCTATGCCAATGATCGCCAGCCGACCCTGACGGTCACGGCCAAGAACCGTTCCGACGGTGTCACCAAGAACTACGACCGGGGCGCCTTCTGGAAACTCGCCGCCCCGGGCGTGGGCACCTACAGCTCGAATACCGGTAGCCCCGCCCGCGATGCGCGCCTGGCCACGCAACTTGAGCAGGCGGGTGTGGAAGCGCTTCGGCAAGTCGTCGGGGCGGATAATGGCGATGGCACTCGTACCTACCGTTGGACGGGCGAGCAACTGCTCTACCAGCCAGCGCTACTGCCCAGCAGCGACGACTATCCGTTCGCGGCCCAGGTTCGCCAGACCTTTCTCGCCGCCAGCCTGCGCGAAGTGGATCAGCTCCAGGAGGTCTGTTATGGCACGGGGGGCGGTTGCCAGGATTTCAGCTACGACTTCACGGTCGATGCGGCCAACAACCTGGGCAGCGAAGTCCGCCTGGGCCGCCTGCGCATCGGCAATGCCCACGGTTCGGAGCTACAGAGCCTGGCTCTGCCTGTAAGCCTGGAGAGCTGGCAGAACATCGCAGGTGGCAGCTTCCAGGCCGAGGGGCTGGATACCTGCACCACCTCGGCAGTCCTGGGCGTTCCGGCGCTCGATGGCTATACCGGCAATCTGGCAGTTGGCGAAACCACGCCGACCTCGACAGCTCCCTCGGTGGGTATAGGCAGTCTGCTACTCAGCTCCCCCGGCAGTGGCAACGATGGCTCGGTGCAGGCCCGCTATTCGCTGATGCCAAGCTGGCTGTATTTCGCCTGGGATGGCATTACCCGCAGCGAGGCGCGGGGGTTGGCCAGCTTCGGTATCTATCGCGGCGCCACACCGCTGATCTACCGCCGCGAGGTGTACCGCTAGAAAGCAAAAAGGCCACCTGAGAAGGTGGCCTTTTTGTTGGGCTTGTAAAAGAGGGGATTCCCCGGCCTGCCTGTACCAAGGTCCCCAAAACTGGGATTGCTTTAGTCTATGCAGACTGTGTGCCAGTTTTATTACGGTGGCTGCAGGCCTTGTGAATGCTGGGTTTCAGCGATTGCCTGCAGCGCTTTTGGCTACCGGCGTGGGCGATGGCTGAACCGCTGCTGTGCACCGGCACGATGCGGGTGCATTGCGCTGGAGCATGGTAGGGCGGGTGAAACCCGCGAGGCGAGTGCAGGACGCTAGATGGTTCCCACGCTCCGCGTGGTAACCCCGGCTGGGACGCTCCGCGCCCTGCAGGCGCAGAGCGCCTGCGTATGCGCGGAGCACGATCAAAGCCCAACGCGGGTTTCACCCGCCCTACGCAGCCGTATGCCGCAAACGAAAACGGGCCCTGTCGGGCCCGTTCTCATGGTGCGTGGCGCTGCGGCTTATTCGTCGCCGTCGTCGTCATCGGCACCGTCGATCTTCATACCGAGTTCCTTGATCTTGCGGGTCAGGGTGTTGCGACCCCAGCCCAGCAGCACGGCGGCATCGCGGCGGCGGCCGGCGGTGTGCTTGAGGGCGGTCTCGATCATGATGCGCTCGAACGCCGGCACGGCGGTATCCAGCAGGCTGGACTGGCCGCGTGCCAGGGACTGGTCGGCCCATTGGCGCAGGGCCTGTTCCCAGTTGGTCGCCGGCTGGCTTTCCTGGGGCTGGGTGAGCAGCTCCGGCGGCAGGTCGTCGACATGCACTTCGCGCCCGGAGGCCATCACCGTGATCCAGCGGCAGGTGTTCTCCAGCTGGCGCACGTTGCCCGGCCATGGCAGGTGCTTGAGGTAATCCTCGGTCTCGCTTTTCAGCAGCTTGGGCTCGACGGCCAGCTCTTGCGCGGCGCGTGCGAGGAAGTGGCGGGCCAGGGTCGGAATATCCTCGCGGCGATCGGACATGCGCGGGATGTGGATGCGGATCACGTTGAGGCGGTGGAACAGGTCTTCGCGGAACTTACCGGCCTGCACCAGGCTTTCCAGGTTCTGGTGGGTCGCGGCGATGATGCGCACGTCTACTTTCACCGGGGTGTGGCCGCCCACGCGGTAGAACTCGCCGTCGGCCAGCACGCGCAGCAGGCGCGTCTGGGTGTCGGCCGGCATGTCGCCGATCTCGTCGAGGAACAGGGTGCCGCCGTCGGCCTGTTCGAAGCGCCCGCGCCGCTGGTTGGCCGCGCCGGTGAAGGCGCCTTTTTCGTGGCCGAACAGCTCGGATTCCATCAGGTCCTTGGGGATCGCCGCCATGTTCAGCGCGATGAACGGCGATGCCGCGCGTGGGCTGTGGCGGTGCAGGGCGTGGGCCACCAGTTCTTTACCGGTGCCCGACTCGCCGTTGATCAGCACGGTGATGTTGGAGTGCGAGAGGCGGCCGATGGCGCGGAAGACTTCCTGCATGGCCGGCGCTTCGCCGATGATTTCCGGGGTGCGTGCCTGCTCGACCGGTACGGCCAGGCCTTGCTGCTCCTGGGCGTGCTGGTTGGCGCGCTTGACCAGGGACACGGCTTCGTCGACATCGAACGGCTTGGGCAGGTACTCGAAGGCGCCGCCCTGATACGAGGCCACGGCGCTGTCCAGGTCGGAATGCGCGGTCATGATGATCACCGGCAGGCGCGGGTGCAGGTCGCGGATGCGCGCCAGCAGTTCGAGGCCGCTGGAGCCGGGCATGCGGATGTCGGAAATGATCACGTCGGGCTGCTGGCGGGTCAGCCGGGTCAGCACGCCATCGGCGCTGTCGAAGCTCTGGGTGGTCATGCCTTCCTGTTGCAGGGCTTTTTCCAGGACCCAGCGGATCGAGCGGTCGTCGTCGACAATCCAGACGGTTTCACTGCGGCTCATGACTAAGAAGCTCCTTGTTCCAGGGGCAGGAAGATCGAGAACACGGTATGGCCGGGGTGGCTCTCGCACTCGATCAGGCCCTGGTGCTGACTGATGATGTTCTGGGTAATGGCCAGGCCCAGGCCGGTGCCATCGGGACGGCCACTGACCATGGGGTAGAAGATGGTTTCCTGCAGCTCGGGGGGAATGCCCGGGCC
This sequence comes from Aquipseudomonas ullengensis, assembly GCF_014174475.1. GTDB lineage: Bacteria > Pseudomonadota > Gammaproteobacteria > Pseudomonadales > Pseudomonadaceae > Aquipseudomonas > Aquipseudomonas ullengensis. The sequence continues at coordinate 110,165 of NZ_JACJUD010000006.1, read as the reverse complement.
GTTGTCGATGATTTCCACTTTCACCACCAGGCGGTGGCGCACGTGGCCGATGGTGAACTGGCGCAGGGTGCGGGTGCGCAGGCTGATGCGGCCCAGGCGCAGGTCACTCTGCCCGGCGAGGGCCTGCATGGCGTTGCGCACGATATTGAGCACGGCCTGGATCATCTGTTCGCGATCGATCAGCACATCGGGGATGCTCGGGTCGTAGTCGCGCACCAGGGTGATGCTGCCCTGGCATTCGGCCTCGATCAGGCTGCTGACCCGTTCCAGTACTTCATGCACGTTGGTCATGGCCAGCGATGGCAGCTTGTTGGAGCCGAGCATGCGGTCGACCAGGTTACGCAGGCGGTCGGCCTCCTCGATGATCACGTTGGTGTAATCCTTGAGGCTTTCTTCCGGCAGCTCGCGGGCCAGCAACTGGGCGGCACCGCGAATGCCGCCGAGCGGGTTCTTGATCTCGTGGGCCAGGCCGCGCACCAGCAGTTTGGTGGTTTCCTGCTTGGACAGCTGCGCCTCTTCCTTGGTGATGCGCAGCAGGCGGTCACGCGGGTGCACTTCCAGCAGCAGCAGGGTCTGGCCACGGCTGAGGATCGGCGTTACCGCATAGTCCACGGTGAGGGTCTGGCCGGATAGCGAGGTGAGCATGGCCTCGCGCTTGGTGAACGGGTGCGCGTGGTCGACCGCCTGGCGCAGGGAGCTGAGCGCTTCCGGCGATTCGGTGAACAGCTCGCTGATGAACTGGCCGTGGCTGCGCTGGCCGCTGACGGCCAGGAGCATTTCTGCGGCGGGGTTCATGTACTCCAGACGCAACTCTGCATTCAGCAGGATGGTTGCGGTGGTCAGGTTGTCGAGCAGTAAGCGGTGCAGCGCGTCATTGATCATGGCTGTTACGAGTCCCGGCAATGGGCTGGAAAATGCAAGAAGCAAACCAAAGCCCCGAAAAGACGCGTGCGCGGTGCCGCCGCTGTGATTCAGGCTGCGTTTCAGCGCAGCTGGCGGGTTTTCGAGTGAACCAAAACAGGGAGAGTATAGAAATCGGTGCAGATCAGTGCGTCATATTGGTGCGCGTGTCTGTGGCGATCAGATGAAGGGGATCAGCGGGATGTCTCTCGGCTCTTTCGGTTTGTCTTCGATTGGGCATTCTGGGCGTACGCCGTAGTCGGCTTTCTTGCAGGGATGGGCGCGGCGTTTCTCGGCCAGCGAGATGCGCTTCATGTGAAACGGCTGGCTGGGTGTGCGTTCGAGGATGCGTCCGCTTGCGTCGATGATCTCTGCCGAAAGTTGGTGGGTGCCGCGGTCGATGTTCTCCAGAGGGAACACCGGGCTGCGGCCGGGCGTGCCGACGATCTGGCCGTCCAGTAGCAGGCGATAGCTGTGTCCCGGCAGCAGGCTGGGCTCGCTGGTGAGGGTGACGATCATGTTGCCGGTGATCTCGCGGATGGTGACATCCGGCTCGGGGATCAGGATGCGCAGCAACTGGTAGGCCGGCGGCTTGGGTTCTTCCATGGTCAGCGGCACGGTGGGCGGCTGAATCTGCGTGCCACCGCTCATGTTGTTGGAGGGCGCGAGTTGGATCTGCTCGGCGTCATCGGAGCGCGGTTGGTCGGTGTACACGCGGTTGCCGTCGGCGTCGATGTAGGTGTAGACGCCGGCATGGGCGTGCAGGGGCAGCAGGCAGATAAGCAGGCAGAAGAACAGTTGGCGCATGGGGTTCCTGTCAGGGAGCTTAATTGGGCGTAGGTTTTGGGCGCGGAGTTGGCGCAGGGGTAGGTTTTGGGCGTGCCGGGCTGTTGGTGCTGATGCGCTGTACGGTGAAGGTGACGCTAGCGCTTTGCTGAATCTGCTGCTGGCCGCTGAGGACTTCCACCGCCAGGCTGTGCTCGCCACGATCGATGTTTACCAGTTGCAGGCGCGGCACGTTGCTCGGCTGGCCGTAGGGTTGGCCGTCGAGGATCAGACGCAGGAGGTGGCCAGGCTTGAGCTTGGGCTCGAGTTTGACGCCGACGCTGAAAGTGCCGTTGTTAGCGCGCAGGGCTTCATCGCTGGGGAGGTCGGTCAGTTGCAGCACGGTGTAGGCGCTTTGCGCTTGCGCGGGCTTGCTGGTTTCGACCGGGCGTGTGGGCTGTTGGGCTTCCACGGTATTGGTTGGCGGCAGGTTTACGGTTTCGGCGTCCTGGCCTTCCGGTGCCTGGTTGGTGAACACCGTGTTGCCGTTGGCGTCGGTGTATTTGTAGATCTGCGCGGCGGCCGGCAGGGCCAGGGTGCATAGCAGGCAGGCGGTAATCAGGCGCATCCGTGGGACTCCTGTGTGATCCTGGCTAAGCCTTGCATCTGCCGCTGCTACTGGCAAGGGCGCGGCTGTTGCGACGTGTGCCGGCGCAAAAAAAAAGGCCTCCCGAAGGAGGCCTCTTTCATCACGCGACGGACTTAGACGCTGTAGTACAGGTCGTATTCCAGCGGGTGTACGAAGGTGCGAACTTTGATTTCTTCTTCGGATTTCAGCTCGATGTAGGCATCGATGAAGTCGTCGGAGAAAACGCCGCCCTTGGTCAGGAACGCGCGACCTTTATCCAGTTCTTCCAGCGCTTCTTTCAGGCTGCCGCACACTTGCGGGATGTTGGCAGCTTCTTCCGGCGGCAGGTCGTACAGGTTCTTGTCGGCAGCGTCGCCGGGGTGGATCTTGTTCTGGATACCGTCCAGACCAGCCATCAGCAGAGCTGCGAAGGCCAGGTACGGGTTGGCAGCCGGATCCGGGAAGCGCGCTTCGATGCGGCGGGCTTTCGGGCTGGAAACGTACGGGATACGGATCGAGGCGGAACGGTTGCGAGCCGAGTAGGCCAGCATGACCGGCGCTTCGAAGCCCGGGACCAGACGCTTGTAGGAGTTGGTCGACGGGTTGGTGAAGCCGTTCAGGGCCTTACCGTGTTTGATGATGCCGCCGATGAAGAACAGGGCGGTGTCGGACAGGCCGGCATAGCCTTCGCCAGCGAAGGTGTTCTTGCCATCTTTGCCGATCGACAGGTGCACATGCATACCCGAACCGTTGTCGCCGTACAGCGGCTTCGGCATGAAGGTAGCGGTTTTGCCGTAGGCGTCAGCCACGTTGTGCACGCAGTACTTCAGGGTCTGAACTTCGTCAGCCTTGTTGACCAGGGTGTTGAACTTCACACCGATTTCGTTCTGGCCGGCAGTCGCCACTTCGTGGTGGTGAACTTCGATGACCAGGCCCATTTCTTCCATGGCATTACACATGGCAGTACGGATTTCGTGGTCGTGGTCGCACGGCGGAACCGGGAAGTAGCCACCTTTGACGGCTGGACGGTGGCCCTTGTTGCCGCCTTCGATGTCGGCGTCGGTGTTCCAGGAGCCTTGTTCGGAGTAGATCTTGAACATGGAGCCGGAGATGTCAGACTTGAACTTCACTTCGTCGAAGATGAAGAACTCAGGCTCCGGGCCTACGAATACGGTGTCACCGATACCGGTGGTCTTCAGGTATTCCTCGGCGCGCTTGGCGATGGAGCGCGGGTCGCGATCGTAGCCTTGCATGGTGCTCGGCTCGATGATGTCGCAGACCAGAATCAGGGTCGGCTCTTCGGTGAACGGGTCCAGAACGGCGGTGTCGTCGACCGGCAGCAGGATCATGTCGGAGGCTTCGATGCCTTTCCAGCCATGGATCGAGGAGCCGTCGAACATTTTGCCGACTTCGAAGAATTCGTCGTCCAGGGCGTCACGGGCCGGCATGGTCACGTGGTGTTGCTTACCCTTGGTGTCAGTGAAGCGCAGGTCTACCCACTTCACGTCGTGTTCTTTGATCAGTTGAATCGACTTCGACATGCTGTCCTCCAGGTGGATAAGGCTCGGAATGTTGAGCCCTTAAAATAGTCGGTGAAGCCCGGCCGGATAGTCCGTCAGGGCAACCTGCCTCACAAGGGAGCAAATTGCGTGCCAGTGCCCCAGGATGGGAGCAAAGCCGGAAAGTCAGGCTTTGCGCGGGCTGTGGCGATTATTTGATCAGTGGCACGCACCATTTTGGATCTTTAAATTATCGTTACGCACCGTTTTGGGTCTTTGCGGGGATGCATTATTGTTTTTGGTTAATTCCTGAGCAATTTCCGCTATAATCCGCGCCCTTCTTTTTCGGCTGCCTGGCGTACGCGCTGTCCCATGAAACTCATCGTCAAACCCTTCGCGGAAATCACCATCAAGAGCCGGCCGGTGCGCAAGCAGTTCATCCGCCAGCTGGCGAAGAACATCCGCACGGTGCTGCGTGACCTGGACCCCGAGCTGGTGGTGCAGGGCGAGTGGGACAACCTCGACCTGATCAGCCAGGTGCGCGAGCCGAAGGTCCAGGCGCAGATGTTCGAGCGCCTGCGCAGCATCCCGGGCATCGCCCACTTTCTCGAAGTGCACGAATATCCCTATGTCGATTTCGATGACACTTTCGAGAAATGCCGCGCGCATTTCGGCGCCCAACTGCCCGGCAAGATTTTCGCCGTGCGCTGCAAGCGCGCGGGCAACACCCATGACTTCTCCTCGATGGAGCTGGCCAGCCACGTCGGCAGCCGCCTGCGTATCGAGTGCGGCGCCGCCGGCATCGACCTCAAGCAACCCGAGGCCGAAGTCCGCTTCGAGGTGCGCTACGAGCGCCTGCTGATCATCCACGCCCAGCACGAAGGCCTTGGCGGCTATCCGCTGGGCTCGATCGAGCAGACCCTGGTGCTGATGAGCGGCGGCTTCGACTCCACCGTCGCGGCCTACCAGATGATGCGTCGCGGCCTGCTCACCCACTTCTGCTTCTTCAACCTCGGCGGCCGTGCCCATGAGTTGGGCGTGATGGAAGTGGCGCACCACCTGTGGCAGAAGTTCGGCAGCTCGCACCGCGTACTGTTTATCAGCGTGCCGTTCGAGGAAGTGCTCGGCGAAATCCTCGGCAAGGTCGACAACAGCCAGATGGGCGTGGTGCTCAAGCGCATGATGCTGCGCGCCGCGAGCCGCATCGCCGAGGACTTGCGCATCGATGCACTGGTCACTGGCGAAGCGATTTCCCAGGTGTCGAGCCAGACCCTGCCGAACCTTTCGGTGATCGACTCGGCGACCGACATGCTGGTGCTGCGCCCGCTGATCGCCGCGCACAAGCAGGACATCATCGACACGGCCACGGCCATCGGCACCGCCGAGTACGCCAAGAACATGCCCGAGTACTGCGGCGTGATCTCGGTCAACCCGACCACTCGAGCCAAGCCGGGACGCATCGAGCACGAAGAAACCCACTTCGACATGGCCATCCTCGAGCGCGCCCTGGAGCGCGCCACGCGGATTACCGTCGATCGGGTGATCGACGAGCTGGGTCAGGATCTGCAAGTCGAGGAAGTGCGCGAAGCGCTGCCTGGGCAGATCGTCCTCGATATCCGTCACCCGGATGCCGCTGAAGACGAGCCGCTGGCACTGCCGGGCGTCGAGGTCCAGACTCTGCCGTTCTATGCGCTGAACAATCGCTTCAAGGGCCTGGATGAAACGCGCCAGTACCTGCTGTATTGCGACAAGGGCGTGATGAGTCGCCTGCATGCCCACCATCTACTGAGCGAGGGGCATGCCAATGTTCGCGTCTATCGCCCGCATTAAACGCGCGGGCCTGCTGGGCGGCAGCATCCGTCATCGCCCTCCCGACCAGCACTGTATTCACCCGCTATTCATCCAGGCTGCGTAAACTGCGCCGCCAACGACTTCTGAATCATCAATCGAGACGACCTCCGTGATCGAAAATCTACGCAACATCGCCATCATCGCCCACGTCGACCATGGCAAAACCACCCTGGTAGACAAACTGCTGCGCCTGTCCGGCACCCTCGACCGCAAAGAGCTGGAATCCGAGCGTGTAATGGACTCCAACGACCAGGAAAAAGAGCGCGGCATTACCATTCTGGCGAAAAACACCGCCCTGAAATGGAACGGCTACGACATCAACATCGTTGACACCCCCGGTCACGCCGACTTCGGCGGTGAAGTAGAGCGCGTGATGTCGATGGTTGACTCCGTTCTGCTGGTGGTCGACGCCCAAGACGGCCCGATGCCGCAAACCCGTTTCGTGACCCAGAAGGCGTTCAAGGCCGGCCTGCGTCCGATCGTGGTGGTGAACAAGATTGACCGTCCGGGCGCGCGTCCGGATTGGGTTATCGACCAGATCTTCGACCTGTTCGACAACCTCGGCGCCACCGAAGAGCAACTGGACTTCCCGATCGTCTACGCCAGCGCCCTGAACGGGATTGCCGGTCTGGACCACGAGAACATGGACGACCACATGGACGCTCTGTTCCAGGCCGTGGTTGACCACGTTCCGGCGCCGAAAGTCGACGTCGACGGCCCGTTCCAGATGCAAATCTCGCAGCTGGACTACAACAGCTTCCTCGGCGTAATCGGCATCGGCCGTATCGCTCGCGGCAAGGTCAAGACCAACACCCCGGTAGTGGCCATCGGCGCCGACGGCAAGAAGCGTCAGGGCCGTATCCTGAAGATCATGGGGCACTCCGGCCTGCACCGCGTCGAAGTCGCCGAAGCCCAGGCTGGCGACATCGTTTGCGTCAGCGGCATGGACGAGCTGTACATCTCCGACACCCTGTGCGACATGAACAACGTCGAAGCCCTGCCGCCGCTGTCCGTGGACGAGCCGACCGTTTCCATGACCTTCCAGGTCAACGACTCGCCGTTCTGCGGTAAAGAAGGCAAGTTCGTTACCAGCCGCAACATCAAAGAGCGTCTGGAAAAAGAGCTGCTGCACAACGTTGCCCTGCGCGTGCAGGAAGGCGACAGCGCCGACAAGTTCAAGGTCTCCGGCCGTGGTGAGCTGCACCTCTCGGTACTGATCGAAACCATGCGCCGCGAAGGCTTCGAGATGGCTGTTGGCCGTCCGGAAGTGGTGATCAAGGAAGTTAACGGCGAGAAGCAAGAGCCGTACGAAAACGTCATCGTCGACATCGAGGAAATCCACCAGGGCGCCCTGATGGAGCAGATGGGCCTGCGTAAAGGCGATCTGACCAACATGGTTCCGGATGGCAAGGGTCGTATCCGCCTGGAATACACCATCCCGGCACGTGGCCTGATCGGCTTCCGTAACGCCTTCCTGACCATGACCTCGGGTAGCGGCATCCTGACTTCGACCTTCAGCCACTATGGCCCGATCAAGTCCGGTGAAGTCGGCCACCGCCAGAACGGCGTGCTGGTTTCCATGGCGACCGGCAAGGCGCTGACCTACTCGCTGGAAACCCTGCAGGACCGCGGCAAGCTGTTCCTCGAGCCGGGCCAGGAAGTCTACGAAGGCCAGCTGGCCGGCATCAACAGCCGTGACAACGACCTGGTGATCAACCCCACCAAGGGCAAGAAGCTCGACAACATGCGTGCTTCCGGTAAAGACGAAACCATCGCACTGGTTCCGCCGATCAAGTTCACCCTTGAGCAGGCTCTGGAATTCATCGATGACGACGAGCTGGTTGAAGTCACGCCGAAGTCGATCCGCCTGCGCAAGAAGTTCCTCAGCGAAACCGACCGCAAGCGCCACAGCAAGAAGTAACTTCTAGCTGAGCTGCATCCAACGCCCCCGCCGGCCTAGCCTGCGGGGGCGTTTTCGTTTCTGCCTTTGGCGCTTTCGGAGTGGCCGCAGGTGCCGACCAGCGGCGAGAAGAAGCTGACTCCGTTGACAAACTTTTCACCGGCCCGCGCTCATAGTTCCTGGCGTCTCGGGGCGTGCCCCGGCTTTTTTCAGGGGTATCGGGGTCGCCATGGGCATCGCGAAAAATGTAGCGCCAACGCGCAAGGGCATCGACTGGGCCGGGCTCGGCTGGATGTTTCTGTTCTTCTGGTACTTCTCCGGGGTGACCCAGCTGCTGATCCAGCTGACGGGCACGGCGGGGTTCAGCGGTTTTCGTCAGGCCTTCATCCTCAGCGGCGTGTGGCTGATTCCGCTGCTGCTGTTGCCGGCGTACACACGGCGCCTGGCGGCGGTGCTTGGCGGGCTGCTGTGGCTGTGTTCGCTGTCGAGCTTCGGCTACTTCCTGATCTACGGGCAGGAGTTCTCGCAGAGCGTCATCTTCATCCTGTTCGAGTCGAACGTGGCGGAAGGCAGCGAGTACCTCGCGCAGTATTTCGCCTGGTGGATGCTGCCTGCGTTCTTTGCCTACGGCCTGGGCGCCTGGCTGCTGTGGCGCCAGGTGCGTCCGGTGTACCTGCCGCGCCCGGTTGCGGTGTTCGCCAGCCTGTTGCTGCTGGCGTGCACAATCGGTTACCCGGCAGTGCGCCAGTTCAGCAAGAACGACACCTTCCAGGCCGGCCTGGAGGGCTTCGAACAGCGCCTCGAGCCGGCCACGCCCTGGCAGCTGGTGGTGGGTTATCGCCAGTACCGCCAGCAGCTGGACAGCATGCAGGCGCTGCTGGCGGGCAACGCGAAGATCCCGCCGCTGCGCAATCTCAAGGATGCCCATGGCGAGCAACCGGCGACGCTGGTACTGGTCATCGGCGAGTCGACCAACCGCCAGCGCATGAGCCTGTATGGCTACCCGCGGCAGACCACGCCCGAGCTGGACCAGCTGCGCGACCAGCTGCAGGTGTTCGACAACGTGGTCACGCCGCGGCCCTACACCATCGAGGCGCTGCAGCAGGTGCTGACCTTCGCCGACCAGGAGCACCCGGACGCCTACCTGACCACGCCATCGCTGCTCAACGTGATGAAGCAGGCCGGCTACAAGACCTACTGGATCACCAACCAGCAGACCATGACCAAGCGCAACACCATGCTGGCGACCTTCTCCCAGCAGGCGGACGAACAGTTCTACCTGAACAACAACCGCGCGCAGAACGCCCGCCAGTACGACGGCGACGTGCTCGACCCGTTCGCCAAGGTGTTGGCCGATGACGCGCCGCGCAAGTTCATCGTGGTGCACTTGCTCGGCACCCACATGAGCTACCAGTACCGCTACCCGCAAGAGTTCGAGCGTTTCACCGATCACCAGGGCGCGCCGGCCTCGGTCACCGACGACCAGTTGCCGACCTACAACAGCTACGACAATGCGGTGCTGTACAACGACTTCGTGGTGTCGAGCCTGATCAAGCGCTTCGCCGCCACCGACCCCAATGGTTTCCTGCTGTACCTGTCGGACCACGGCGAGGCGGTGTTCGACGCGCCCAGGCCGCAGGTGCTGGGGCGCAACGAGGGCGCGCCGACCAGCCCGATGTACACCATCCCATTCATCGTGTGGAACTCGCCGAAGTGGCAGGCCGCACAGCCGCGCAGCTTCGACGCGCAGTTGGGGCGGCCCTACAGCAGCTCCAACCTGATCCACACCTGGGCGGACCTGGCCGGGCTGAGCTTCGACGAGCTCGACCCGAGCAAGAGCCTGGTCAGTGCCGCGTTCAAGGCGCGTCCGCTGCTGATCGGCAACCCGCAGCAGCCCAAGAGCCTGATCGACTTCAGCCTGATCAAGCCCAAGCCGGCGGGCAGCGAGATTGCCCAGCAGGCACCACGCCAGCGCAGCACGTTGTCGCTTTGAGCCTCGCTCTCGTACCGAGGAGCGAGCTGTAATCTGGCGGATTAATCCTTCGCCCGCCATTCAATCCAAATAGGTAATTTGCAGGGAGCGATCGTGCGCTCCGCCTTGATGATCCCTAAAGTCCCTCGCCGCCCATCACAACAAGAACAAGGGACCCTAGGACCATGAAGCGAGTACTGACTCCGCTGGCGCTTGCCTGCCTATTGGCTGGCACCGCTTCCACCGACGCCATTGCCTACAGCGGCATGGTGGTATTCGGCGACAGCCTGAGCGATGCCGGCCAGCGCCCCGAGGCGGGCGCGCCGAACAATCCGGTGCGCCATACCAACCGTGTCGGGCCGACCTACGGGGTTGGTGAAGCCTACGGCTACACCTCGCCGATGCTGATCAACCAGGGTCTCGGCCTGGCGCCGCAGGTGGCCTCGACCAACCTTGCGCGCGCGGCCAATGGCTTGCCCGACGGCAACAACTGGGCGGTTGGCGGCTATCGCACCGAACAGGTCTACGACTCCATCACCAATGTGTACGACCCGCTCACCGGCACCGGTGGTTCGCAGGTGCGCGCGGGGCTGACCTATGCCGCGCCGCTGATGCGCCAGCGTGACGGCTATCTGGTGTACCTGCGCGAGAACGGCCTGGGTATCGACCGGGACACGCTGTTCTACGTCAATGGTGGCGGCAACGACTTCCTCCAGGGCCTGGTGCCCGATGCCGCCGGCGCGCAAGCGGCAGCGGGGCGCTTGGCCGCCAGTGTCGAAGTGCTGCAGGCCGCCGGTGGCCGCTACTTCATGGTGCCGTTGCTGGTGGATGTGCCCAGCCCGGTGTATGGCGGGGTGTTCAACCCGGCGCAGCAGGAGCTGGCCGATGCGTTCAATGCCGAGCTGGTGACACGCCTGGGCAACATCCATGCAGAGGTCATCCCGCTCAACGTGCCGCTGCTGTACCGCGAGGTGCTGGCCGACCCGGCCGCGTTCGGCTTCGACCCGACGCGCAACCTGCTGGGCAGCTGCTTCTCCGGCTGCGCGTCTATCGATTCGGTGTACGGCATCACCGGCAGCACGCCCGATCCGACGCGCCTGCTGTATGCCGATATCGTCCACCCGTCCACCACCATGCAGCAGATCCTGGCCGACCAGGGCCTGTCGATCCTGGGCGCACCCTGGGAGATCGGGTTGCTGCCGCAGGCCGCCGAATCGGCGCTGGACGGCGCCCGTGACGGCTTGCGCCAGCAACTGCGTGCCGACTGGGGCGCCTGGCAGCCGCTCGAGCAGTGGCGCAGCTTCGTCACCGGCGCGGGGCGGCAGAGTGACTACGATGGCGCGCAAAGCCCTGCCAGCGGCGATGGCAGTGGCCAGGGCCTGAGTCTGGGGGCGAGCTACCGGGCTGCGCAGGACTGGCGCATCGGCATGACCCTGGACCTGCAGCAACAGGAGCTGGAGTTGGGCGCACGCGATTCCGACTACGACCTGCGCAGCTACTTGGGCGGTGTCTTCGCCCAGTACCACGACGGCCTGCTGTGGGGCGATCTGAGTGCTCGTCTGGGTTACCTGGACTACCACGATCTGCAGCGGCGCTTTGCCCTGGGGCAGACCACGCGCACTGAACAGGGCGAGACCGATGGCTGGCTGCTGGCCGTCGATGGGCGCCTGGGGGTGGAGCTGGCAGTCGGCGACCCGCGCCTGCGTCTTTCGCCCTTCGTCAGTGCCGACTACGCGCGCATCGATGTGGACGGTTATCGAGAGGACGGGGCCAGTTCCACCGCATTGTCCTACGACGATCAGCGCCGCGAGTCGCAGCGTTTGGGGCTTGGCCTGCAGGCTCGCTACCAGTTGGCGGACGACGCCGAGCTGTTTGGCGAGATTGCCCGCGAGCGTGAGTTCGAGGATGACCAGGCCGAGCTGGGCATGGCGTTGAACAGCGTGTCCGGGGTCGACTTCGAGCTCAACAGCGTCGAGCCGGAGCGCTACCAGACGCGTGCCAGCCTGGGGCTGCGCCAACGCCTGGCGCCGGGGTTGGCGCTGCAGCTTGGCTACGATCACCGACGCGCAGCGGATGATCGTCAGAACAGCCTGGGCGTCAGCGTGGTGATGGACTGGTAAGGGCTGCGTCAGGGGAGGTGCGGGCTGAGCGCCCGCACTAACTCAGGCCTTGGCTTTTGGCCGCCAGGCACAGTAGCCGGGACGCGGGCCGATGCGCGGGTGGTTGCGGCAGGTGTCCGGGCGTTTTTCGTAGATGGTGCACAGGCGCGTCTTGCGATCCAGGTACATGCAATCGTTGTTGCTCATGCGGGTCAGGGTGAAGATCCCCGACTTGGCGTTGAAGCGCTCGATCATCCCGTCCTTCTGCAGGCGCTTGGCGATGTTCTTCGGCGGCTCGCCGCGCTCGAACTCGTCGACCAGGCCGATGCGGATCAGATCGACTATGCGCACTTCCACCGGCATGGTGCAGCAGGTGGACATGCAGCTGGTGCAATTGTCCCTGTTGTACTTGCTCCAGGTTTCGATGCGGTCGATTTCCGCGGCGGCGATCAGTTGGGGTTTCATCGTCTTTACTCGGTGCGCCAGGGCGCGGGGGTTCGGCGCGCGATGATAACGGTGTAGGCGATTTTTTGAAGCTTTTCCTGCTCGGCGGCGATGTAAGCAATGGCTTACATGTTGTCCAGCCGTTGGCGGCTATCGGCATGTCGAACAGCTGTTTAATCTGCCACCCCATGGACGAAGCGCAGGAAGCGCACAGCAAACAACAAGGACGCGGAGGATTGCCCGCCAGGACGGCGAGCCGACCAAGGACGTCAGGAACCAGTCTGCAAGACCCCGCACTAGCGGGGTTTTTTCTTTTCCGGGGTTTGTTTTTGCGCGGTTAGCAGGGCGTTGAAAAATGTTGGCGAGGCAGCCGAGGCTAGGCAAAAGCAGGCGAAGAAGCGGAGTTTACGAGTTGTAAATGAGCTTTCTGAGCCTGTTTTTAACGACGCATCGGCAACGCAGGTAGTTTTTCAACGGCCTGCTAGCTTGCTTGCCACAGACGCCGCAACGCACTGGGCGCCAGCCCGGTCCAACGCTTGAACGAGCGACGGAAGTTGGTGGCGTCGTGGAATTGCAGATACGCCGCCACCTCGTCATTGCTGTAGCCCTGTACCTGATACAGATAAATCGCCACGTGTTTGCGCGCCAGGTCGAGCTGTTCCTGAAAGTGCGTGCCGTGTTTCTGCAGTTTGCGCTTGAGGGTCGAGGCGCTCATGCCGAAGGCGGCGGCCACGCTGTCCAACTGCGGTGCCTGGCGGATGTTGCCGAGCAGGTGGCTGTACAGGCGGTCGAGCAGACTGGCGTCGAAGCCCAGTTCGTCGAGCTGGGCGCGGCTGTGTTGCTGCACCACCTTGCCGGCGGTCAGAGAGGCGCCGGGCCAGGGCTTGTGCAGGTATTCGCGCGGCAGGCTGATGACGTCCAGCGGCGCACCGAACTGCACGTTCTCGCCCAAGTGTACCCAATATTGTTCGACATAGCGCGGCTGCGCGTGGCTGAAGCTGCAGCGCCACGGCAGGCGCTCGCCGGAGAGCCAGCGGCTCATGCCGACCAGGGCGGTCATCCCCGCTTCCAGCAGGAAGCGCTGCTGTTCACAAGCGCCACAACTGTCCAGCCAGTAGATATGCACCTGCTGCTCGTCGAGCAGCACCCGTGGGCTGAGCAATGGGCTGAGCAGAGCGCGCTGCTGGCGCAGGATATCCAGCGCCTGCTGCAGGTTGCCGGCCTGTTGCAGGGCATGGCTGGCGGCGCCGTAGTGGCCGGGCAGCAGGCGCTGGCCGAACAGGAAGCTGCTGTCATCGGCCGCCAGCAGGCGCTGGCTGTTGTCGATCAGGCAGAGGAATTGCTGCGGGCTGAGCTTCGCCTGGCCGGCCAGGATGTCTTCGTGGAACAACCCGCTGCCGCGCAGCAGGCGATGGCTGTCGAGCCCGCGCGACAACGCCAGGTCGAGCAGCACCGCCGGCTGCCAGTGGCCGGGAATGAAGCGGCTGTCGTTCTCGTACCAGGCGTTCTTCACCGTCATGGCGGCTCAGGCGCTGTGCGCGTAGGGCGGTTGCTTGGCCCGCGCCAGGGCCAGGTTGAGGCGGCGCAACAGGCTGTCGGCATCCTCGCCGAGGGCCATCACGCTGGCCACGCTGGCCTGCAGTTGCAGGCGCTCGCCGTGGGCCTGGGCCTTGTGGGCCAGGTGGCTCACGGCCAGGCGCAGTTCCTCGGCCAGTTGCCGGGCCTGGCGTTCGCCGGTGTTCGGCAGCAGCACCACGAAACGGTCGCCGGCCAGGCGGCAGAGCAGGTCCTGGCGGCGCAGGTTGAGCAGCAGCAGCTGGGTCAACGCCTGCAGCACGCGGTCGCCTTCGGCATGGCCGTGCAGGCGGTTGAGGCTGCTGAAGTCGTCGAGGTCGAGGATCACCAGCGACAGCGCCTGCTGCTCATCGCGTGCCTCGGCCAGGCTTTGCTCCAGTTGCAGGCGCAGGTAGCCGGCGGTGTTCAGCGGCGTGACCTGGTCGAACAGGCGGTGCTCGCGGAACAGCCGCTCGCGCTTTTCCATCTGCGCGCTGATCGCCAGTTGCTCGCGGTGCCAGTGGTAGATGCCGAGGGTCAGCAGGATCAAACCGACCGGCATCGGCCCGGACTCCAGCCAGTGATCCCAGCCGATGGCATCCGGCAGCTTGATGAACTCGTCGAGCCAGTCCACCCACCAGGAAAAGAACACGCAGCCCAGGCCCAGGGCCAGCAGGTTGGTCACCCGCCCGGCGGGTCGGCTTTTCAGCACCAGGCCGAGCCAGAGCAGGCACAGCAGGGCCGAGCCGCCTTCGCCGAGGATGTCCAGCCAGACCCAGTCGGCCAGTGGCTTGAGGTCGCCGGCGGCGAGGTGCAGGAGCAGGCCGAGGTTGGCCGCCAGCAGCAGGGCGGCGAGTTTCAGGCGGTGCAGCTTGAGCAGCGAGGGCATGGCCGTGGAGGCTCCGCGAACAGTGAACCGGGCCAGCAGAACAGAGGGATATGACGGAATGGTTGCAGTGGGGGAGGTCGAATCGGCTCATGCCGTTTGCTGATTATTTTGCGTTGGCCATGGGCAGGGCGGGTGAAACCCGCGTTGGGCGTGGATCGCGGGTTACACCCGCCCTACAGATCGATTCCTTGGCTGGGTCAATTCAGCCCAAAGCCAGCCCATATCCCCGCGAAAGCCCGGCAAATCGGGCCTGGGCGCGGCGCCTGTCATGTAACCGTCATGCCGCACTCCTAGCTTGCGCCCCAAGTCGCCGGGCACTGGTCCGGCCAGATCGCTTGTCTTGGGGAGATCAGCATGCACAAACGCCACCTCACCGCCCGCCGTGCGGGCTTTCATATCAGCGCCCTGGCGCTGGCCATTGCCATCACGCCGCTGTGGGCCGCCGAAGAGAATGCCACCGAGCACGTCAGCGTGGTCGGCCAGGCCGCCAGCCTGGATCAGGCGCTGAAAGAACAGCGTCGCTCCGACAGCGTGGAAAGCGTGGTGCATGCCGACGGCGTGGCTCAACTGCCGGACCAGAACGCCGCCGAGGCACTGCAGCGCCTGCCGGGCGTATCGGTCGAGCGCGACCAGGGCGAAGGCCGCTTCGTCAGCGTGCGCGGCCTCGGCCCGGACCTCAACGCCGTGACCATCAACGGCACCCTGGTGCCTTCGCCGGAGAGTGATCGCCGCGCGGTGGCCCTCGACGTGCTGCCGGCCGAGCTGGTGCAGTCGCTGACCGTGGTCAAGACCCTGACCCCGGACATGGACGCCAACTCCCTCGGCGGCACCATCGAGGTGGAAAGCCTGTCGGCCTTCGACCACAAGGGCCTGTTCTATACCGGCAGCACCGAGGCCAGCTACGACGACAACACCGAGCAGACCAGCCCGAAATTCTCCGGCGCGGTGAGCGACCGCTTCAGCCTCGGTGACGGCACCGACAACTTTGGCGTGGCTGCGGCCATGAGCTGGCAGGAACGCGACTTCGGCTCGGACAACGCGGAAACCGGCGGCGCCTGGGATTTCGAGGACGGTGCCCGGCTGGAAAGACTGGAACAGCGCGACTACGACATCACCCGCGAGCGCAGCGGCCTGGGCCTGAACTTCGACTACCAGGCCGACGACTACAGCAGCTACTACCTACGCACCCTCTACAGCCGCTTCAAGGACACCGAGACGCGCAACGCCGCCGGCGTCGAGTTCGCCGATGCGCAGCAGCCCGGCGAGAGCGGCGATGCCGAGGGCTGGCGCGAGCTGAAGGACCGCGAGGAAACCCAGGAAGTGCAGTCCTACGTCCTTGGTGGCGAGCGCCTGATGGGCCAGTGGACCCTTAATGCCCAGGCCGGCTACAGCGAATCCAGCCAGGACACGCCCGGGCATATCGCCGGGGCCACCTTCGAAGGCAACGACGACTTCGCCGACGCCGGTTTCGGCGATACCAAGAAGCCGCGCCTGAACATCGGTGACGACTTCTACAACCCGAGCAACTTCAGCCTCGACGAGGTGGAGTGGGCCGAGGAAGACACCACCGACACCGAGAAGAACATCAAGCTCGACCTGGCCCGCGACTACGACCTGGCCGGCCACGCCGCGCAGGTCAAGTTCGGCGGCAAGCTGAGCCGCCGCGACAAGGATAACGACACCGACATCTGGACCTACGAAGACCTCGGCGACTATGGCCTGACCGACGAACAGCTGAGCATGGACCAGTTCACCAAGGGCCAGGTCGACTACAGCCTGGATCGCTTCGGCCCCGGCCTGTCGGCGAGCAGCATCGAGGGCCTGATTGGCGGCCTCGACCGCAGCGAGTTCTACAACGAGGAAGAGTCGCGGGTGAATGACTTCGACATGAGCGAAGACATCAACGCCGCCTACCTGATGCACACCCTCGACATCGACGACCTGCGCATCATCGCCGGCATGCGCTACGAGGGCACCGAGTTCGAGGCCAAGGGCACCGGCATCCGCGATGGCGACTACGAAGCCATCGAGGCGAAGAGCGACTACCACCACTGGCTGCCCGGCCTGCATGCCCGCTACCAGCTGGACAAGAACACCCAGCTGCGCGCCGCCATCACCAACAGCGTGGTGCGCCCGACCTTCGGCCAGCTGGCGCCGGGCTTCGTCATCGACGGCGACGAAGCCAGCTTCGGCAACCCGACGCTCGACCCGCTGGAGTCGCGCAACTTCGACCTCGGCATCGAGCACTACCTGGGCCGCGCCGGCGTGGTCTCCGCCTTCGTGTTCTACAAGGACATCGAGAACTTCGTCTACAACGCCGACCTGGCCGGCACTGGCGACTGGATCGACTTCTCCGAAGCCAACACCTTCGCCAACGGCGACAACGCCAAGCTGTGGGGCCTGGAACTGGCCTACTCGCAGAAGTTCGACTGGCTGGCGGCACCGTGGAACGGCCTGCTGCTGGGCGCCAACGCCACCTTCAGCCGCTCCGACGCCAGCATCAGTGGCTATGACGCCGACAGCGGCAGCACCCTCGAGCGCGACATCGACCTGCCGTTCCAGTCCGACACCGTCGGCAACCTGATGCTCGGCTGGGAGAACGACAAGCTCAGCCTGCGCCTGTCGGCCAACTACAAGTCCGACTACCTCTACGAAGTGGCGAGCATCGACGACAAGCAGCACGACCTGCATGTCGACGACCAGGTGTTCGTCGATTTCAGCGCCGGCTACTTCCTGACCAAGGAACTGCAGCTCAAGTTCGAGGCGCAGAACCTCACCGACGAGAGCTACTACGTCTACGCCGGCAACCGCTCGTACAACGCTCAGTACGAAGAGTACGGCCCGACCTACAAGCTCGGTCTGACCTTCACCCACTTCTGACCTCTACCGCCCTCTCCCCTCTGGGGAGAGGGCCGGGGTGAGGGGGCTTGGCTCCGCCCCCGCCAACCGTTTCCAGCCCGTGTGCGTGCTACTCGCCGGGCGTTCGACAAGGATTACCTCTGCAATGAATCCATTGTTTTCCCGTTCCCTGCTGCTCGCCGCCCTGCTGTTGGCCGGCTGCCAGGAACCCGCCGCGCCGAAGCTGGCGCTGAGCCCCTGGGGCGCCTCGGCCAAGATCAAGGCCGAGGACCTGCGTTTTGTCCCGGCTGCGCTGAGTGGCGATGCCGATCTGCGCATCGCCGCCAGCGAGCGCCGCGGCCTGCTGCTGCTCGATGCTGAAGGCCAGGAGCTGGCGCGCCTGCCGGGCTCTTTCAGCGGCCTGGACAGCCGCGTGGGCGCGGGCAACCTGCTGGTTGCCAGTCTCGACAACGCCACCCAACAAGCGGTGCTGGTCAGCCTCGACCCGACCACGCGCCAGTGGAGCCGCCCGCTGCAACTGCCGGTGCGCGACTACGCCCAGGCCGGGCTGTGCCTGTATCGCGACGAAGCGGCCAACCTCTACCTGTTCCTGATCGGCGAGGACGGCCACGGCGAGCAGTGGCTGGTCGGTGCCGGCGCGCAGTTGAATGCCGAAGCCCGTCGCGTGCGCGGCCTGCCGCTGCCGCCTGAGGCCGAGTACTGCCAGGCCGACGACGGCGCCGGGCTGCTGTTCGTCAACGAGGAAAGCGTCGGTCTGTGGGCCTACCCGGCGCACCCGGAAGCCGACGCGGCGCGCCGCCCGGTGGACATCGTGCAGCCCTACGGCGGCCTCAAGCGCGCTGCCGGCGCGATGGCCAGCGTGCCGGGCGGCCTGCTGGCGCTGGATCATGCGGCTGGCGAACTGCACCTCTACCAGCAACAGGGCGATGCCTGGAAAACCGTGGCCAGCCTGCCGCTGGAAGGGCTGGAGGAACCCGAGCGCCTGGCTGTGCGCAGCAATGGTAGCGGCCTCGATGTGCTGGTGCAGGACGACGGCGCCGGGCGTTTCTACCAGGGCGCGCTGAACTGGCAGGCCCAGCCGCAGGCCTTGCCGCCGGTGCTGGCGAATATCGCGCCGCTGCGCCAGAGCGAGCCGGTCGGCCGCCAGGGCGATGCCGCCGACGACCCGGCGATCTGGGTCAACCCGGCGCAGCCGGCGCTGTCACGGGTGCTCGGCACCAACAAGAAACAGGGCCTGCTGATCTATGACCTGGACGGCAAGTTGCTGCAGGACCTGCCGGTCGGCCGCCTGAACAACGTCGACCTGCGCGCCAACTTCGCCCTGGGGGATGAGCGCGTCGACCTGGCCGTGGCCAGCAACCGCGATCACAACAGCATCAGTCTGTTCGCCATCGACCGCGCCAGCGGTGAGGTGCGCGAGGCCGGCGAGGTGCGCACGCCGCTCAAGGAAATCTACGGCATCTGCCTGTTCCAGGCGCCGTCCGGCGAGTTGTATGCCTTCGCCAACGGCAAGGACGGCAGCTTCCTGCAGTACCGCCTGAACGCTTCGACCGGTCAGATCGAGGGTGAACTGGTACGGCGCTTCCAGGTGCCCAGCCAGCCGGAAGGCTGCGTTGCCGACGACCAGCGCCAGCGCCTGTTCCTCGGCGAGGAGGATGTCGGCGTGTGGGCGGTGGACGCCCGCGCCGACGGCCCGACCGAGCTGCACAGCGTGCTCAGAGTCGGTGAGGTGCTCAAGGCCGATGTCGAGGGCTTGGGTTTCTACCAGTCCGGCGAGCGCGACTACCTGGTGATTTCCAGCCAGGGCAACGACAGCTACGTGGTGCTCGATGCCGAGCCGCCCTACGCGCTCAAGGGCGCCTTCCGCGTCGGCCTCAACGGCGCCCTGGGCATCGACGGCAGCTCGGAAACCGACGGTCTCGAAGTCACCTCGGCCAACCTCGGCGGGCCCTGGAGTGCCGGCATGCTGGTGGTCCAGGACGGCCGCAAGCGCATGCCCGAGAGCACGCAGAACTTCAAGTTCGTGCCCTGGAGCGAAGTGGCCCAGGCGCTGAAATTGGACTGATGCACAGCCCTGCTGTCGTTCCCGCGCAGGCGGGAACCCAGTGGGGTGCCTCCTGGATTCCCGCTTTCGCGGGAATGACGGGGGTAACGGTGAGCGCAGTTGGTAGCAAGCATCCCGCTGTCATCAGCCGGTAACCGCGACGTAATCGAATAGCACCAACCCAGCCGCTCCTTCGCGGGCGGTACGAAACACAGGAGTTCCACCATGCACGCCACCCTCGAACAGATGACCGTCTGGAGCCTGGTCAGCGACGCCAGCCTGCTGGTCAAGCTGGTCATGCTGATCCTGCTCGGCGCCTCGCTCGCCAGCTGGTACCTGATCGTCCAGCGCAGCCTGCTGCTGGGGCGCAGCGAACGCTTGCTCAAGGACTTCCAGAAGCGCTTCCGCCAGCAGGGCGACCTCGCCCAGCTGTACCGCGAAGGCGCCGAGCAGGCCGATGCGGATGCTGCCCTGGAACAGATCTTCCGCGCCGGCTATCAGGAGTTCGCCCATCTGCACCGCCAGCATGGCGTGGCGCCCGAGGCGGTGATCGACGGTGTCGAGCGCAGCCTGCTGGTGGCCATCTCCGAGCAGGAAGAACGTCTGGAGAAAGGCCTGCCGTTCCTCGCCACGGTCGGTTCGGTCAGCCCCTATATCGGCCTGTTCGGCACCGTGTGGGGGATCATGAATTCCTTCATCGGCCTGTCCCAGGTGCAGCAGGCGACCCTGTCCACCGTCGCTCCGGGCATCGCCGAAGCGCTGATCGCCACCGCCATCGGCCTGTTCGCGGCGATTCCCGCGGTGATCGCCTACAACCGCTTCGCCGCCCGCGTGGCCAGCCTCAGCACGCGCTTCTACGCCTTCGGCAACGAGCTGCAGACCCGCCTGCACCGCAAGCTGCAAGCGCCGTCGAGCCTCGCTCAGGCCGCCTGAGGAGAGCCCCATGCGCAAGCCGCAATGCAAGCACGGCCCCAAGGCCGAGATGAACGTGGTGCCCTATATCGACGTGATGCTGGTGCTGCTGGTGATCTTCATGGTCACCGCGCCGATGCTCACCCAGGGGGTGAAGATCGAACTGCCCAAGGTCGCCGCCGAGGCGCTGCCCACTGATACCCAGCAGCAGATTCTCACCCTCTCGGTGAAGGCCGATGGCAGCTACTACTGGAACCTCGGTGGCGAGCTGAACACCGAGCAGCAGACCGACAGCGCGCTGAACCTGGACGAGATGAGCGCCAAGGTCGGCGCGGTGATCGCCGCCCGTGGCGACACCCAGGTGTATATCCGTGCCGACCGTGACGCCGACTACGCCACCGTGGTCGCCGGCATGGCCGCGCTGCAGCAGGGCGGGGTGAGCAACCTCGGGTTGATCACCGAGGCGCCGCAGTGAGCAGCGCGCTGATGCACAGTCCTGTTCCATTCGCCCTGTCACTGCCCTCTGCCGAGCGCCTGCGCAACTTCGCTGCCGCCGGCCTGGCGGTGGGCCTGCACGCCCTGGTGCTGGCGCTGCTGCTGACCCACTGGCAAACCCGCGAGCCGCCAGCGCCGCAGGTGCTGACCCTGACCACACGGCTGATCACCCTGGCGCCACCGGCCCCGCCTGCGCCGCCGCAGCCCGAGGTGATCGTGCCGCCGGCGCCGCCAGTCGAGACAGTGAAGCAGCAGGAAGCGCCCAAGCCCGATCCGCGTATTCAGCAGCAGAAGCTGGAACAGGCGGCGCTGGCGCGCAAACGCGTCGAGGAAGACCAGCGCGAGCAGCAGCGCCAGGAGCAGCAACGCCTCGAACAACAGCGCCTGGATCAGCAACGCCGCGAGGCCGAGGCCGTCCAGCAACAACGCCTGGCCGAACAGCAGGCGCAAGCCCAGGCCGCCGAGCGCGCACGCCAGGCCGAGGCTGCAGCCGCCGCCAGCCGCCAGTACCTGCCTATCGCCAAGGACGCACCGGACTACCCCGAGCGCGCCCTCGACAAGGGCATCGAAGGCGACTGCACGGTGAGCTATCGGGTCAACCCGCAAGGCCGGGTGGAGAGCCCGCAGGTGGTCGGCGACTGCCACCCGCTGTTCGTCCGTCCGTCGCTGGCCGCCGCCAAGACCTTCCGCTACCAGCCGCGAGTGGTCGATGGCCAGGCCGTGGCCGTGGACGGGGTGAAGAACACCTTCCACTACCGCATCGAATAACCCCGCCCCGTTCCCTGTAGGAGCCAGCTTGCTGGCGATCCGCGTCACTAGGCCCGTGATCGCCAGCAAGCTGGCTCCTACAAGAGCAGCGCAGACTTAAACACTTAGCGAGACCCCGTGATGAGCCACGACCACAGCCGCTTCCACGACAGCCTGGAAGCCCACGACGACATCGCCATCAACCCTAGCGCCAACCCGGCCCTGGACACCCTGGTCAACCCGGCCCGGCGCAACGTGCTCAAGGGCGGCCTGACCCTCGCCGCGCTCGGCTTCTTCGCCGGCGGCGTCAGCGCTTGCAGCAAGGCCAGCGCCAGCCCCTTGCTTAACTTCAAGGGCGTGCCGGTGCAGATCGACCCGCAATTCGACCGCGTGCTGGTCGCCGAGGGCTACCGCGCCGTGCCGTTCTTCTCCTGGGGCGACCCGGTGGAAGCCGGTGCGCCGGCCTGGAACCCGGACGCCAGCGACGATTGGCAGGCGCAGCTCAAGCAGGCCGGCGACAACCATGACGGCATGGATTTCTTCGCCTTCCCCGGCGAGAGCGACCGCGGCCTGCTGGTGATGAACCACGAGTACATCAACCCGCCGCTGCACCCGTCCGGCAAGATCGACCAGACCAAGCCGCGCCCGCTGGCCGAGGTGCGCAAGGAGCAGGCCGCCCACGGCGTATCGGTGATCGAGGTGAAACAGGGCGCCGATGGCCAGTGGCAGCGCGTGATGGATTCGCCCTACAACCGCCGCATCAGCATGCTCACCGGCATGCGCATCGCCGGGCCCTTGGCCGGCCACGAGCTGATGAAGACCGCCAGCGACCCCTCGGGCCTGGAGGTGTTCGGCACCCTCAATAACTGCGCCACCGGCGTTACGCCCTGGGGCACCTTCCTCACCTGTGAGGAGAACTGGCCCAACTATTTCATCAACCGCGACAAGGCCGACTTCGCGGCGCGGATCTCGCACAAGCGCTACGGCCTGGCGCAGGAAGGCACCAGCAAGAACTACGCGTGGGAAACCGCCGACCCGCGCTTCGACGCCACGCCCTATGCCGACCAGCTCCACGGCGGCCATGTGCAGGAGCCACATCGTTTCGGCTGGGTAGTCGAGATCGACCCGTTCGACCCACAGGCGCAGCCGATCAAGCGCACCGCCTTCGGTCGCTTCAGCCGCGAGTGCGCAGCGCTCAGCCTGGGCACGGACGGGCGCATGGCCTTCTACTCCGGCGACGATGCCAAGGGCGAGTACGTTTACAAGTTCGTCCCGGCAGGGCGCTTCGACGCCGGCAACCCCAAGGCCAGCCGCGACCTGCTCGACAGCGGCACGCTGTACGTGGCGCGCTTCGACGCCGACGGTTCCGGCCAGTGGCTGGCCCTGGTGCACGGGCAAAACGGCCTGGATGTGGCCAGCGGTTTCGCCAGCCAGGAAGAGGTGCTGCTCAATGCCCGCGCCGCTGCCGACCGCGTCGGTGCCACGCCGATGGACCGTCCCGAGTGGGCCGCCGTGCACCCGAGCACCCGCGAGGTCTACGTGACCCTGACCAACAACGACGGGCGCGGCGCCAAGCAGCCGCTGGACAAGGCCAACCCGCGCCCGCAGAACCTGCATGGGCAGATCCTGCGCTTTAACGAGAAGAATGCCGACCCGACCGCCACCACCTTCACCTGGGAGTTGTTCCTCCTCGCCGGTGAGCCGCAGGGCGCCAAGGGCCAGGACGGCAAGGCGGTAGCGGTCAACCTCACCGGCACCATCAACGGCGACCTGTTCTCCTCGCCGGACGGCTTGGCCTTCGACGCCCACGGCCGCCTGTGGATCCAGACCGACTACGACGACATAGAGCCGGCGATGCAGAGCATGGGCTGCAACCAGCTGCTCTGCGCCGACCCGCGTACGCGTGAGGTACGCCGCTTCATGGTCGGCCCGCGTGGCTGCGAGATCACCGGCCTGGCCTGGAGCCCGGACGGCAAGGCGATGTGGGCGAATATCCAGCACCCCGGCATCAGCTTCCCGGGCAGCGACGGCAAGAGTCGCCCGCGCTCGACCACGGTGCTGATCACCAAGTTGGATGGCGGGGTGATCGGCAGCTAAGAGGGTACTGAGTAGGTCGGTCGCGCGGGTTACACCGGCCTACGGGCTGCGCCTAGCCCTGCGCGCGGCGTTAGAATGCCGGTCTTTCCACGAGGGGCTGAGCATGAACGAGCAGTACGGCGTCGGTGATGCCTCGTACCAGGCGGCCGGCGGCATCGACGGCCTGCGCCGTCTGGTCGACGACTTCTATCGCTTGATGGACGAGCTGCCCCAGGCCAGCGATGTGCGCGCCATGCACCCGCAAAGCCTGGACGCCGCCCGCGACAAGCTGGCCTGCTTCCTCAGCGGTTGGCTTGGCGGGCCCCGGCTGTTCAGCGAGAAATACGGCTCCATCGCTATTCCCAGCTTCCATGCCCAGTGGCCGATCGGCGAGGCCCAGGCCGAAGCCTGGCTGGCCTGCATGGCCCAGGCCATCGCCCGGCAGGATTACCCGCCCGCATTTGCCGACTACCTGTTGGCCCAGCTGCGCGTGCCGGCCCTGCGCATCGTCCAGGCCAGCGCCGCGCGGCACGGCTGAGTCGCGCCCTGTCTCTGCGGTCGCCGGCCCAGGGTGACCCGTGCTGCGCGCTATCGCCTCGCGGCATAGGCACTATCGAGCCGACTGATTTTTGCTGGAACACGCGCGGGCATAGAGTGGTCACACGAGTTCAGGAGGTGCCGTATGCCGCAGATCGACATCATGTCCCTGGTTGGAAGTGCAGTTCCCGCGCCGTTGCGCGCCAGTGGTCATCTGGCCTGCTGGTATGTGCTGGCAGACGGCGAGCCCTGTGCCGGTCCGTTCACCTCGCGCGCCAGCGCCGTCGCCCACAAGACCGTGCGGCAACGGCAGTTCGGCAGACGCTGACTCACCCTATGCTCCGCGCCCCCATGGGCGCATTTGGCAGCCCAGGCTGCCCGTTTATTCCCAGTGTGTGTTGCTCCTTTTGCCCGCCCTTTGGCGGGCTTTTCTTTGCCTGCGGAGCGGCGCCGGCGGGCGGAATTTCCGCTACCATCGAGCTCCCACACCACATGGACAAGGACATCGTCATGGCAATTTCCACCCTGGTCATTCTCGCCGTCCTGGCGCTCGCGGTTTTCTACGTCATCGGCATCTACAACAAGCTGGTGGCGCTGCGTAATCGCTTCCAGAACGCCTTCGCGCAGATCGAAGTGCAGCTCAAGCGCCGCTATGACCTGATCCCCAACCTGGTGGAAACCGCCAAGGCCTACATGGCCCACGAGCGTGACACCCTGGAAGCGGTAATTGCCGCGCGCAATGGTGCCGCTGCCGGCCTCAAGGCCGCCGCCGCGCAGCCGGGCGATGCGCAGAGCATGGCCCAGCTGGCCGGTGCCGAAGGCGTGCTGGCCTCGGCCATGGGGCGCCTCAACGTGACCATGGAAGCCTACCCGGACCTCAAGGCCTCGCAGAACATGCAACAGCTCAGCGAGGAGCTTTCCAGCACCGAGAACAAGGTGGCCTTTGCCCGTCAGGCCTTCAACGACGCGGCGATGGCCTACAACACCTACAAGCAGAGCTTCCCGCCGGTGGTGCTGGCCAACACCTTCGGCCATGCCCAGGACGCCAGCCTGCTGGAGTTCGAGGACAGTGCGCAGATACAGGCCGCGCCCAAGGTTTCGTTCTAACCGCCGGCACGCACGGATCGCGCGATGAATTTCTTCGAACAACAGGACCGCGCCCAGCGCAACACCGGGCGCCTGGTGCTGCTCCTGGCGCTGGCCGTGGCCAGCCTGATCACCATCACCTGTGTGGCGCTGATTGTGGTGCTCAACTACTCCGGCGTGGTGCACACCCTTGTCGACCCCCGCTACACGCAGGGACGACTGGTGCTCTATGTGGCGCTGGCGGTGGTGGGCGTGGTGATCCTGGGCGGTCTGTTCAAGAGTGCGCAGCTCAGCCGGGGCGGCAAGGTAGTGGCCGAGCGCCTTGGCGGGCGGCTGATCAACCTCGATGCACAGGGCCTGGAGGAGCGGCGCCTGCTCAACGTGGTCGAGGAAATGGCCATCGCCTCGGGTACGCCCGTGCCGCCGGTGTATCTGCTCGACGACCTGTCGATTAACGCTTTCGCCGCCGGGCTGACGCCGCAGGACGCGGTGATCGGTATCGCCCGCGGGGCCATCGCCACCCTGTCGCGCGACGAGTTGCAGGGCGTGATCGCCCACGAGTTCAGCCACATCTTCAACGGCGACATGCGCCTCAACATTCGCCTGGTTTCGGTGCTCCACGGCATTTTGCTGCTTGGCCTGATCGGCGAAGTGCTACTGCGCAATAGCGGCAGCGGGCGCAGCAGTTCGCGCTCGAGCCGCGATGGTGGCAGCGTCAGCGTGACCATCCTGATCGGCCTGGTGTTGCTGGTGGTGGGCTATGCCGGCACCTTCTTCGGTGGGCTGATCAAGGCGGCGGTGAGCCGCCAGCGAGAGTTTCTCGCCGATGCCTCTGCGGTGCAGTTCACCCGCAACCCGGACAGCATCGCCGGTGCGTTGAAGAAGATCGGCGGGCACAGCCTGGGCTCGCAATTGCAGGCCAGCCACGCGGCCGAATTCAGCCATCTGTACTTTGGCCCCGGAGTCAGCCGCGCCGTGGCCGGGATGATGGCCACGCACCCGCCGCTGGAAGAACGCATTCGCCGTATCGAGCCCGGTTGGGACGGGCTTTATCCGCAGGTCAGCGTCGCCGCACTGTTCGACAGCCAGGAGCCGAGTGGCCGCAGTACACCGGAGGCAGGCGCTGCCGCACACTTCGCTCTGGGCGACGCCGAGCAGGCGATTGCTGCCGTCGGCGATCCGCAAATGGCGCACCTGCGCCAGGCGCGTGACACCTTGCGCAGCCTGCCAGCAGCGCTGAAGAGCGCCGCGCACACCAGTATCGGTGCCCAGGCGCTGGTTTATGGCCTGCTGCTGGGCCACGACGCCGAGCTACAGGCGCGCCAGCTCGGCCTGTTGCGCCCGGAGCTGGACCCGGCACTGCTGGGCGTGATCACTGGGTTGCGCGCTGAGCTGCTCAGCCTCGATCCCGGCCAGCGCCTGCCGCTGCTGGAGCTGGCGCTGCCGGCGCTCAAGCAACTGGGCAAGGCCGAGTTCGCCAGCATGAAGGGCCTGCTGATCCGCCTGATCAAGGCCGACAACCGCGTCGAGTTGCTGGAGTGGACCCTGCTGCGCATCGTCGAACGGCACGTCGAAGGGCCGCGTCTGCCAGGTGGCAAACAGCACCTGCTGGAACTCGCTGACGAGGCGGCCGTGCTGCTCTCCGCCCTGGCCCATGCCGGCCATGTGGAGTCCCAGCAGGCCGCCGAGGCCTTTGCTGCCGCCACCGCCGAGCTGCCGTTCGATCAACTGACTCTGCGCAGTCCCGCGCAGGCCGATCTCAAGACCCTGAGCGCCGCGCTGGATCGCCTCAACCAGCTACAGCCGCTGCAGAAACCCCGCCTGCTCAAGGCCATGGCCCGCTGCATCACCCACGACGGGAGCATCCACCCGGCCGAAGCCGAACTGCTGCGCGCCGTTGCCGAGACCCTGGACTGCCCGATGCCGCCGCTGTTGGCAAATTCGCCGGATTGAATGGCGGCCACTGGTCGGCGACCAGCGGCGATAAACCCGACGAGAGAGGCCCGCGTGTGCGGCTTGCGGACATATTCCAGGGCTTTTGTATGCGCCTCGAATCAATACCTGAGCTTTGTATTGATTGTGAAAAATAGCCCCGAGAGCTGTGTCCGGGCGCTTACCCGATAGTGCTGGAGAGCCCCGTATAGCTGCGTATATAAATCGCCAACTTTTGCGGTGGCGGTTGAAGGTGCGGTGTGACGGGATACAGAGGCGTTCGCGGTTTTACCCTGATCGAGATGATGGTCGTGCTGGTCCTGTTGGTGATCGCCATCAGCATCGCCATTCCAAGCGTTACCAGCATGATCCGCAACCAGAGCGTCACCACTGCCAGCGATGAGCTCTACGGCCTGCTGCAGTACGCCCGTGGCGAAGCAGTCACGCGTGGTCAGCGCGTATCCATCACCGCGACCGGCAGCACGGCCTGGACCGGGACTCTGGATGTACAGGCGAACCGTGACGGCAGCGCAACCACCCTGCGCCATTACGAGAGCCTCGATAAGCCCGAGATCACGGCCAGCGCCGTCGGTGCCGCCATCAGTGCGCTGGATTTCTACGCCAACGGCTCCAGCAGCAGCGCCACCACCATCACCCTGTGCTACGACGGCGATACGACGGTATCGGGCAAGGTCATCAGCGTTGCCCGCAGCGGGCAGATTTCTGCGCCGGAGCGTGTCTCATGCGAATGAACGCAGCCATGCCGCGTGGCGCTTTGGGTTTCAGCCTGGTCGAGGTGATGGTCAGTCTGCTGGTGACCTGTGTCGGGGTGCTGGGCATGTTCGCCCTGCAGGGGCGCAGCATCCAGTACACGCAGAGTGCGGTGAACCACAACCAGGCCATCCTGCTGGCCGACAACCTGCTTGAGCTGATGCGCAGCAACCCGGAGGGGGCGCTGACCGACAATCTGTTCAGCGTCGCGTCCACGTACTACAAGGCCCCGGGAGCCTCCTTCGCGACTGGTTCCAGCACGCTCTCTGCGTGCCTGTCGCGCAGCCGCAGTACCGGTGGCAGTGCGGTGGCCAGCGCCGACATGGATTGCTGGCAGCAGGATGTGCGCAACCTGTTGCCGGTCAGCGACACCCTGCTCAAGGCCAGCTTCACCGTCTGCCCCAGCAGCCTGCCGGAACACTGCACCACCGCCAGCAGCTCGGTGGTGATGATCCAGATTGCCTGGTCCGACAAGGCCGGCGAGTGCCCTGACAATGTCTGCATCTACCGCCTGCGTAGCGAACTGTGAGGCCTGCCATGTTCAGATCCGCCGTGGCCCAGGCCGGTTTGTCGTTGATCGAGATGATGGTGGCGCTGACCATCAGCTGTTTCCTCATCATCGGGATTACCCAGTGCTACCTGGATAACTCGGGCGTTTACCTGTTCCAGCAGGGGCAGGCCAGCAACCTGGACAAGAGCCGCTTCGCTTCGCTGATCCTCGAGCAGTTGCTGGCCCGTACCGGCTATCGCGCCGAACCCTGGGTCAGCCTGGCCAACAGTTTTCCCGCTATCGGCGGGAGCGACGGTTGCCCGGCCTTTGCCGCGGGCGAGACGATCAAGGCCAACTCGGCGGGCAGCGGTGTGTGCATCCGCTACCAGACCGGGGCAGACGCCGCGGGCAACGAACTGGACTGCCAGGGCGGTGAAGTGAGTAGCAGCGCCGATGTGCTGTTGAACTTGGGTTACGACAGCGACAGCGAGCAACTGAGTTGCGCGATTGGCAGCACCTCGGCGGTGCTGGTCGACGATGTTGCCGGCTTTGCCATCAGCGCTATTCCCGGTAGTGCAGACGAGAGCCAGTCGGTGCGCTTCGCCCTGCTGCTGAGCAATGGCAAAAGCCCGCGCGGCGGGGTGGCCAGCGACGTGCTGGAGCGCTGGAACAGCCTCAGCGGGCAGGACCTGGCGACCGATAGCACCCAGACCTTCCAGATCTCCCAAGGCAGCGTGACGCTGCGCAACCTGATGCAATGAGAACGCCCATGCCTGCTCCTGCCCATCGCCAACGTGGCGTCGTCCTGATCATCGCTCTGGTCATGCTGCTGGTGCTGACGCTCCTGGCCACCACCAGCATGCGCGGTGCCACCCTGCAGGCGCGCATCAGCGGCAGCGTGGCGGAACAGAAACTGGCCAGCAATGCGGCCGAGTCCGGCTTGCGCGAAGCCGAGCGGCGCCTGGCCGCCTACAGCGAACTGGACGAAGGCGCCGCCACCTGCAGCGCCAGCGTCGCCGTGCACGGCAGCCTGTGCATCCTCAATCAGGAACTGGGCGCCAGCTTCTTCGCCTATGCCAGCGGCGCCCTCGGCCAGTGGTGGGACAGCGCCAGCTACGCCATCGACTACAGCGGTACCGACGAGAGCTCCAGCTTTGCGGCGGCGCCGCGCTGGAACCTGGCGTACTACGGCTTCGACCCGGGCAACGAGGTGACCAATGTCGAGGAGTCGGCCTACGGCGTGGGCCCGCACTATTACGTGGCGACCAGTGCCGGAAAGGCCGGCGGCGAGCGCATGACCCCGGTGTTGCAAAGCGTGACCATTCGGCGCTTCTGAGGAGCAGGTGAGATGAGCAGTACTGAATTCTTCAGCAAGAGCCTGGCGGGCGTGTTGGCCGGCTGCTGCCTGTTCGCGGCGGCCGGGCAGGCGGAGGGGGCGAGCCTGTCGTTGAGCCAGCTGCCGCTGTTCCTCACCGAAGGCGTGGCGCCAAACATCCTGGTGACCATAGACAACTCGCAGAGCATGCGCTGGGCCTTCGCCCCCGACTCGATGAGCCCGCTGTCGCCGGCCACCTACCACGGCTATACGGCCGATCAGGTGCGTATCAGCCGCCGCGTCAAGTCCTCGGCGTTCAACCCGCTGTACTACAACCCGGCGGTCACCTACGAGGCGCCGTACAACGTCACCTACAGCAGCGGCAAGACCAGCTACACGCCGCTGACCACCAGTTTTACCTCGGCCTATGTCAACGGCTTCATCACCAGCAAGGGCAGCTTCGACCTCAGCTCGGCCTACCGCGTGAGCTGGAACTACGACACCAGCTACGCCTCAACGGCGATGACCAGCTACACCACCTCGACCACCTACGGCACCACCGGCAAGGTCTACTACCTGGCGGCCAACCCCACGGCGGATTTTGCAGCGACTTCCAGTACCACCAGCAGTACCGGGTCGAGTACCAGCACCACGGGCGTGACCTATAGCTCCAGCGCCAGCAGTTGCCCGTCGTCGATCAGCAGCACCAGCTCGAAAGGTTCGACCACCACCACGACCAGCACCAGCGCCAGCACTGGCTCGACCATCACCACCAGCAGCTATGTCACCACGGTGACGAGCTACTCGAGCATCGCCTGCACCAAGAGCGGCAACAAATACACCGTCAAGGTCACCACCACCGTCACGCCGACCACCACCACGACCGTCACCACCACCGACAAGACCACCAGTGCGGTGCCGGCCTACTACTACGTCTATAACAGCAAGCTCACGGGCTGCGATGGCACGGTCGACGATGATGACTGCTACAAGCTGGTCACCGTGTCCGCCAGCTCGGGCACCAATGGCGCGGACGAGCGGCAGAACTTCGCCAACTGGTACAGCTTCTACCGCAACCGCCAGCTGGCCACCCAGTCGGCGGCCAACCTGGCCTTCTCGACGCTGTCGGACAGTACCCGCCTCAGCTGGCAGGCCCTGGGTACCAGCGATACCTGCATCAGCAGCGGCTCCTACCTCACCAGCTTCTACTGCCGCGGCCTGGTCAACAGCAGCAGCGGCTACTACGACAACCGCCTGCGCAACTTCTCCGGTGCCCACCGCGCCTCGTTCTTCCAGTGGCTGGGGGATATCTACTTCAACCAGGGCACGCCACTGATCGAGGCCGTCGACCGGGTTGGCGCCACGCTCAGCCTGACGGGCGCGAACGGCCCGTATGCCTACTCGCCAGGCAGCACCGAGAAACCGATCTATTCCTGCCGCGCCAGCTACAGCATCACCCTCACCGACGGTATCTGGACTACCGCCGGCACCCACGGTGAATACGACAATGCCATCCAGACCCTGCCCGATGGGCAGGGCTACAGCCCGCTTGCGCCCTACAAGGACAGCACCGGCAATACCCTGGCTGACCTGACGTTCAAATACTGGGCAACCGATGCGCAGAAGAGCGTGGACGACGAGGTGCCGACCTACACCGAAGAGACCAGCACCAACGCCACCACCCAGTACTGGAACCCGAAGAACGACCCGGCCACCTGGCAGCACATGGTCAGCTACCTGGTCGGCCTGGGCCTGAGTACGGCGCTGACCGATCCAGCCTGGGGCGGCGACACCTATTCCGGTGATTATGCCGCCCTGGCGGCCGGCACCAAGAGCTGGCCGGCCGCGGCGGCGAACAGCGACAACAACGTCTATGACATGTGGCACGCGGCGATCAACGCACGTGGCGAGTTCTTCAGCGTGGATTCGCCGGGTGACCTGGTGGAGGCGTTGAAGCAGATCGTCAGCCGCATCTCCGAGCAGACCAGCGCCGCCGCCAGCCCGGCGGTGACCTCGCCGCTGCTCGATAGCGATGGCAGCAACACCTACAACACCTACACCTACACCCCGAAGTTCTCCAGCGAGGACTGGAGCGGCGACCTGCTGAAGTACCAGCAGAACACCGTGGCCGGCACCAAGGCGGAAGTCTGGAGCGCCCAGGACATCCTCGACACGCTCTACGCCAGCGGCAACAGCGCCTACAGCTCGCGGGTGGTGAAGATGGCCAGCAGCACCGGCACGCTGCAAGATTTCACCTGGAGCAACCTCAGTACCGCGCAGAAGGCCACGCTGAACAAGACCCTGGCGGCCGTCACCGACAGCCTGGGCAGCCAGCGGGTGGACTTCATCCGGGGCGATCGCAGCAACGAAGGCACGCTGCTGCGCAGCCGCGCCCATGTGCTCGGCGACATCATCGACTCGACCCCGGCCATCGTGCGCAAACCCAGCCGCCTTGCCTCGCGGATGAACGCCGCGGAAGGGCAGAGCGCCAGTGACTCCAACTCCTACACCCACTTCAAGAGCGCCCATGCCGGCCGTGATACGCGCATCTATGTCGGCGCCAACGACGGCATGCTGCATGCCTTCGATGAAGACGGCACAGAGCAGTTCGCCTTCATCCCCAGCGAAGTGATCGGCAACCTGTACAAGCTCAGCGACGAGGATTACACCGGCAGCGCGCACCAGTACTACGTCGATGGCTCACCGACCGAGGCCGATGTGTACTTCGGCGGCGCCTGGCACAGCGTGCTGATCGGCAGCCTGCGTGGCGGCGGCCGCAGTCTGTTCGCCCTGGACGTCACCGACCCGGACAATATTTCCCTGCTCTGGGAAATCAGCTCCGACGACTCGGCCTATAGCGAGCTGGGTTACACCTACGCCAAGCCGGCGGTAACCCGCCTGAGCAATGGTGACTGGGCGGTGGTGGCCGGCAACGGCTACAACAGCGACAACGACAAGGCGGTGCTGTACCTGATCGACGTGGCCGATGGCAGCCTGATCAAGGCCTTCACTACCAGCGACAGCTCGGTCGCGGTCAACGGCCTGGCCAGCCCCTATGTCGCAGATGTGGACAGTGACCAGATCGGTGACTACGTGTACGCCGGCGACCTGCACGGCAACCTCTGGCGCTTCGACCTGCTCGGTGCGAGTTCGTCGGCCTATGCGGTTTCCTTCGGCGGCAAGCCGCTGTACTCGGCGGTCAGTTCCAGCGGCACGACGCAGCCGATCACCTCGCGCCCCTACCTGGCCAAGCACCCGACCGGCAGCGGCTACATCGTCATCTTCGGTACCGGTAAATACCTGGAAAGCGCCGACGCCGACCCCAATACCGCCGTGGCCATGAGTGTCTACGGCATCTGGGACAGCGCCGCGACGGCCGCCAGCACCGCCAGCAGCACGCCGACACTGAGCCGTAGCAAGCTGGTGGGGCAGAGCGTGGCCGAGGAAACCGCCGCCACCTTCGACAACAGTGGCACCGCGGTCACCGCCAACATCCGCACCATGACGGACAACGAAGTCGACTGGCTGAACGACGACGGCAGCATCAACACATACGGCTGGTACCTCGACCTCAAGGTCGGCAGCACCCTGGCCGGCGAGATGGTGGTCAACAACCCCTATGTGTCCGACGACCTGCTGATCGTCAGCACCCTGACGCCCAACGAAGACCCTTGCGCCGACGGTGTTACCACCTGGCTGCTGACTCTCGACCCCTATACCGGCGGTGGCACCAGTTTCGAGACGCTGGACCTGAACAACGACGGCGTCATCGACGAAGAAGACAGCTACAGCGATGCCACGGTATCCGGCACCGAGATGGACGGCCTGACCGGCGGCTTCACGGTGACCCGCGACGCCGACGGCAACATCGTGGTGTGCGGTTCGGACACCTGCGAAACCCTTTCCGGCAGTGCCAGCTCATCAGGCCGGCAGAGCTGGCGCGCGATTCAGACCAAGGAGTGATGGCGGTGCGTAACAGACAACAGGCAGCGTTTACCCTGATCGAGATGATGGTCACCGTGATCATCCTTGGCATCCTCGTGTCGATTGCGCTGCCCAGCTACCAGAAGTACGTGCTCAAGGCCCACCGCGCCGATGCCATTGCCCTGCTGAACGAAACGGCGGCGCGTGAAGAGCGCTACTACGCGCAGAACAACAGCTATGTGACGTCGGATGGCGAGATGAGCAATCTCGGCCTGCGCAACAATGGCGCCAGTGATAACGCCTACTACCAGCTGTCCCTGGCTGAAGGTGGTGACGAGGATGCCGGCTATGTGCTGACGGCAACCGTTCAGGGCACGCAGGCCGCCGACAGCGAATGCCTCGACTTCACCCTCAACGGCGCCGGTGAGCGCGGCGTGACGGGCAGCGAGTCGGCGAACACCTGCTGGTAAAGCGTGCGCCGCCGGTCAGGCTCGATACTGTGTTGTTAAAGGAGTGCCAGTCGCTGCCGATGACCTGCTGACAGCCGAAAACTCGTCTGTCCGACTCCAGCAAGGTAGCCGGGGTCGCCAACAGGACTGTCGGCATGGCGCTTACCCTCAACACCAACGTTTCCTCCATGAGCATTCAGCGCGCCATGAATGAGACGTCGCGTGCGCTGGCGGTTTCCATGCAGCGGCTGTCCACCGGCTTCCGCATCAACAGTGCCAAGGACGATGCCGCCGGGCTGCAGATATCCAATCGCCTGAGTAGCCAGATCAGCGGTTTCGGCGTGGCCATCCGCAACGCCAACGACGGCATCTCCCTGGCGCAAACCGCCGAAGGCGCGCTGCAGCAGTCGACCAGTATTCTCCAACGCATGCGTGAGCTGGCCCTGCAGTCGGCCAACGGTTCGAATGGCGCGAGCGAGCGCAGCGCGATCAACGAGGAAGTGGCGCAGTTGCAGCAGGAGCTGAGCCGGATTGCCGAAACCACCACCTTTGGCGGGCGCAAGTTGCTCAATGGCAGTTTCGGCTCCAGTGCCTTCCAGGTGGGCGCCAATGCCTTCGAGGCCATTGGTATCGGATTGGGCAACTACGGCTCGGCGGCCTTGGGCAGCAATACCCGCGACCTGGTCAGCGGCACGGCTGGCAGTGCATCGAACGATCAACTGGGCGGGCTGTTGCAACAGACCGGCGCGATTCCGGCCAACCTGGTCAGTGGCGACCTCACCGTGAGCGGTCGCAAGGCCTCGACCTTTGCCGTTGAAGGTTCAGCCAAGTCGGTGGCCCGCGCGATCAATTTGCGCCAGGACACGACGGGGGTAACGGCCGATGCCAGGACGTTGCTGCAACTGAGCTTCAGCGAGGACGATACCTATACCTTCGACCTCTACGGGGCCAACAGCAAGGCGGTGCAGATCCACGCCAGCATCGAGGATGGTGACCTTGGCTCGCTGGTCGAGGCGATCAACGATCAGAGCATCACCACCGGTATCACCGCGAGCATCAAGGACGGCCAGTTGCTGCTGACCAGCGAGGCCGGCGACGATATCGTCCTGGACGCCTTCCAGTCCGAGCAGGCCGGCACTGCCCAGGCGCAGAGCCTCGACTACACCGGCGAAGAGGCGCTGACCGCCGCCGTGGCGACGCTGACCGATACCTCGGCCTTGCGTGCGATTGGCGTGGTTCGTTTGAGCAGCGGCGAGTCGTTCAGCGTTCAGGCCAGCGCGGCGACCATCGATGGCAGCGTGAGCAATAACTTCAGCAGTCTGCAGCGCATCAGCGAGGTCGACCTGCGCAGTGATATCGGCGCGCAGACCGCCCTCGGCGTGATCGATGGCGCCCTGGAGATGATCGACAGTGCCCGGGCGGAGATGGGCGCGGTGCAGAACCGCCTGGATTTCACCATCGCCAACCTGATGAACATGTCGGAAAACCTCTCGGCGGCGCGCAGCCGTATCCGCGATACGGACTACGCGAGCGAGATGTCCGAGCTGGTCAGGAACCAGATCCTGCAGCAGGCGCAGACCGCCATGCTGGCGCAGGCCAATCAGCAGCCGCAGCTGATCCTGACCCTGCTGCAGTCGATCTGAGAACCTATCTACGACCTCTTGATCGTCGGCCATGCGGCGTTGAGATTTGGCTCGGGCTGCTCATTTACAGCTCGTAAACTCCGCGCCCTCGCCAAATCTCGCCTTGCCTGGCTCTAGCTCAAAAGACCGTAAATAGGTTCTTAACCCTTGGCGTTCAGTTCGACCCAGGCGGCATAGGCGTCGATGAATTTCTGCAGAAAACCGCGTACGCCATCGTTCAGCTTGCCGTTGTCGTCGAAGAAGCTGCCGGCGCCGCCCAGGTAGGCCTCCGGCTGCTGCAGTACCGGCACATCGAGGAACACCAGCGACTGGCGCAGGTGGTGGTTGGCGCCGAAGCCGCCAACCGCGCCGGGCGATGCGCTGAGTACGGCACCGGGTTTGCCGCTGAAGGCGCTCTGGCCGTAGGGCCGCGAGCCCACATCGATGGCGTTCTTCAGCGGTGCCGGTACCGAGCGGTTGTATTCCGGGGTAACGAACAGCAGCGCATCGGCGGCTTTCACCTGCTCACGGAAGGTCACATAAGGCGCGGGCGCCGGGCTGACGTCGATGTCTTCGTTGTACAGCGGCAGCTCGCCGATCTCGACGATCTGCAGTTTCAGCGAGGGCGGCGCGAGTTCGGCCAGGGCCAGGGCGAGTTTGCGGTTGATCGACGCCTTGCGCAGGCTGCCGACGAGTACGGCAACGGTGTGAACCTTGCTCATGATGACTCCTCAAACTGAAGTGTATGGACTGCCGGATGGCTGGAAAGAGCGGAATAGACACTATAGACGGCAGCCATCGGGCTGCTTGCCGGGCGTCAGGTGGCGGCGCTGGTGCTTGACCCCGGGCGCTATTGCGCAGAAATTGACCAGGCGTCGGTGCAAGGCCGACGCTTCAACAAAACGTCACCTGCGCACGTCAGGCTGACGCAACAAGAACAACTCCTGTGCTGTGCCATCACTGCCCCAACGCGCCAGCGGCCGTATGCCGCCCCGTTAACTGTGAGGAAATCGCCATGGATACGTTCGATCTGTTCTTCGACCCGCGTTATCAGCTGGAAGCCGAGGAGCCGCTGAGTGCCAGCGCGCTACCCGAGCGCCAGCTGATCCACGAGGAAATCCTGCTCACCCTGCAACGCCTCGATGGCCTGTCTGACCAGCTGCGCCAGCGAACGCCGGGCTAGCTATCGGCGAAGGCTGCCAGCAGGTCCTCGCGCAGGGCCTGCTGGGCTTCGCTGGGTTGGCGGCCACGGTGGTTGCTCAAACGAAACTGCACGCTGAAGTTCTGCTCGTTCGGTAGCAGGGCACGCAATTGGCCGCCTGCTTCCCAGGGCGCGGCGATGTGTTCGGGCAGGTAGCCGATGTGCGCGCCAGAGAGGATGAACGCCAGGCTGCCCTCGACCTGCTCGCAACGCGCACTGCTGGTGCCGGCCTGCCAGGGCTCGTCGGCGGTGATGAAGCGGTAGGGGTGCAGCACGCGGTCGCAGCTGTCGAGATCGGCGCTGCTGATCTGCGGCTTGGCGAACAGCGGGTGGCCCAGGGCGCAGTACAGCCGCTGCTCTTCGCTGAACAGCGGCTGGTAATCCAGTGCGCTCTGGCTGCCGGAGAAATAGCCGATCGCCAGGTGCAGTTGATCCTGCAGCAGGCGCCGCTCCAGCTCGGCGGGGGTGGCGCTGATCAGTTCGATCTGCACCGCCTGGTTGCGCTGACGAAAACGCCCGATGGCCGTGGCAACGCGTTGCAACACGCTGGCATCGAGCGCCTCGGAGAGGCCGATGCTGAGCTCGCCGAGCAGCTTGTCGGCCATGCCTTGGGCTTCGCCCTTGAACAGCTCGATGGCGCCAAACAGCTTGCGTGTGGCCGCCAGTACCTGCTCGCCCTTGGGCGTCAGGCGGAAGCCGGCCTTGCCGCGCTCGCACAGGCGAAACCCCAGGCGGGTTTCCAGCTTGGCCATCTGCGTGCTGATGGTCGACTGGCCGATCCCCAGTTCACCCTGGGCGGCGCTGAAACCGCCACTTTCCACGACCACCACGAAGAGGCGCAGCAGTTGCAGATCGAGGTCGCGGACCTGGCTGAGCATGTGGGCTCCATACATTGATTCTTGTAGATGCCAGAGTAGATCACTTCGTATTTATCCGAAGCAATGCCCGGCGCAGGATGCCGTTATCCAGAACCTCCAGCAGAGAGGGACGGCCAACCGATGACTGCCGGAGGAGCTCCACCATGCGTCTTGTCGCAAGCCTGTTTTTGCTCGCCTTCACCTTGCCGCTGCAGGCGCAGGAGAACGTGCTGAACCTCTACAACTGGGCCGACTATGTGGCGCCGCAGGCCCTGCAGAAGTTCCAGGCCGAGAGCGGTATCAAGATCAAGTACGACACCTTCGACAGTGCCGAGGTACTGGAGAGCAAGCTGCTCACCGGCGGCAGCGGTTACGACGTGGTGTTCCCCTCGTCCAGCGTGCTGGCCCGTGCGGTACAGGCCAAGGCATTGCAGCCGGTCGGGACGCTGGCCAACGCCGGCAACCTCGACCCCGAGCTGCTGGCCAAGCTGGCCAGCGTCGACCCGGGCAACCAGTACGGCGTGCCGTACACCTGGGGCACGGTCGGCCTGGGCATCAACCGCCAGGCAGTGGAAAAGCGCCTGCCGGGTGTGCCACTGGACAGCCTCGATCTGCTGTTCAAGCCCGAGTACGCGAGCAAGCTGAAGGACTGTGGCATCGCCGTGCTCGACTCGCCGCAAGAGGTGCTGGCCGTTGCCCTCAACTACCTGGGCAAGGCGCCTTACGGCAGCAACCCGGATGACCTGGCGGCGGTGAAGACGCTGCTCGACCAGCTGCAACCCAACCTGCGCTACATCGGCCAGAGCCGGCAGATCGACGACCTGGCCAAGGGTGAGATCTGCCTGGCGCTGACCTACACCGGAGACGCCGGCATGGCTGCCGCAAGGGCCGCCGAGACCAAGCAGGCGTTCGAGGTGGTCTATCGGATTCCCAGGGAAGGCACGCTGCTGTGGTTCGACACCCTGGCCATTCCCGTCGATGCCCCGCACCCGGTGCAGGCACGCGAGTTCATCGACTACATGCTTCAGCCGCAGGCGATTGCCGAGCTGACCAACAGCCTGTTCTTCGCCAACGCCAACCGCGCCGCCACCCCGTTGCTCGACGCCGCGGTGAGCGGTGATCCGGATATCTACCCGCCGCAGGCCGTGCGCGCCAAGCTGTTTACCGAGCAGATCCTGCCGCTCGCCACCCAGCGCCAGCGCACCCGCCTGTGGACCAGCTTCCGCACCCAATACTGAGGAAAGGACCATGGACCAAGCCTTCGACAACGACCAGGCCATCACCCGTGCCAGCCTGTACGGCACCGCCGCCGAACCGACCTACGCCGGCATCACCAGCTTCATGCGCCGCCGTTATACCCGTGACCTGCGTGGCGTGGACCTGGTGATCAGCGGCGTACCGTTCGACACCGCCACCACCAACCGGCCGGGCAGCCGCTTCGGCCCGCGGGCGATCCGTGCCGCCTCGATCCAGTCCGCCTGGGCCCGGCACTTCCCCTGGGAGTTCGATCCGTTCGATCTGCTGGCCTGCATCGACTATGGCGACTGCTATTTCGACCACGGCACGCCGCAGGACACGCCGGCGATGATCGAGGCCCATGCCGACAAGATCCTCGCCGCCGGTTGCGCGATGCTCACCCTGGGTGGCGACCACTTCATCAGTTACCCGCTGCTCAAGGCTCATGCGAAGAAACATGGCCCGCTGTCGTTGATCCACTTCGACGCCCACAGCGACACCTGGCCGGACGAGGAGGGTGCGCGCATCGACCACGGCACCATGTTCTACCACGCGGCCAAGGACGGCCTGGTCGACCCGGCTCGTTCGGTGCAGGTCGGCCTGCGCACCACCAACGATGACGTGATGGGCTTCCAGGTGCTGGATGCACGCGAAGTGCACCGGCATACACCGGAGCAGATCGCCGAGCGCATCCGCGCCCGCGTCGGTGATAACCCGGTGTACCTGACCTTCGACATCGATTGCCTCGACCCGGCGTTTGCCCCCGGCACCGGTACCCCGGTGTGCGGCGGCCTCAGTAGCCACCAGGCGTTGGAAATTCTGCGCGGCCTGCGTGGCATCAACCTGGTTGGCATGGACGTGGTGGAAGTGGCGCCGCCCTACGACAACGCCGAAGTCACCGCCCTGGCAGGCGCCACCCTGGCGATGGAGATGGTTTGTTTGTATGCGGCGCGGCACAAGCTGTAAGGCCTAGCGCGGTGACCGGCGCGCGATGTAGGAGCGAGCTCTGCTCGCGAAGCGTTTGCGCTGGTGGGTTCGCGAGCAGAGCTCGCTCCTACACGCGTGGCAGGGCGGGTGACGCCCGCGATCCCCGGGTTGTTATCCACGCGGCAAGGTGAGCGTCGGG
This sequence comes from Aquipseudomonas ullengensis, assembly GCF_014174475.1. Classification (GTDB taxonomy): domain Bacteria; phylum Pseudomonadota; class Gammaproteobacteria; order Pseudomonadales; family Pseudomonadaceae; genus Aquipseudomonas; species Aquipseudomonas ullengensis. Next base: position 69,985 of record NZ_JACJUD010000006.1, on the reverse strand, counting down.
ATCACGCTGTCGCGGTCCTGCTGGCGGACGATCTGCTGCCATTGTTCGGCCGCCGGCGACAGGCTGTGCCCGGCGCGGCTGACAATGCCGTAGGCCGAGGTGGCCATGCCCGGCAGCCCGCTCAGTCGCAGCAGAGCCAGGCGCCCGGCCTGCACGTCATGGGCGATCACGTCCCAAGGCGCCATGCTCAGCACCCGGCTGCTGGAGACCAGCTCCTTGAGCACCATGAAGTTGTCGCACTGGATGCTCAGAAACTCGTTCACGCCGGCCGTCTGGCGCAGGGCGTCGGCCACCGCATCCGGCAGCTGGGTGCCGGCCAGCGGGTATTCCAGCAGGTCCTGCATGCTCAAGGCACTGCGTTGCAGCAGCGGATGTAGCGGGTGGCAGAACAGCACGCCGGGGTGCTCCTGCAAGGGTTCGACCCGCAGCCGCGGGTCGGCGGCCAGTTCGCGAGTATCGGCGACGAACAGCTCTATCTCGTCATCCAGCAGGCGTGTGCGGAGTTGCTGCCAGTTGTCGATCAGCAACTGCATGCGCACCCGCGGGAAGCGTTCGGCGAAGCGGCCCATGGCCTGCGGCACCAGGCGTGCGGCGGGGTAGGGGCCGGCGCCCAGATGCAGCTCGCCGCTGGCCAGGTTGCCCAGTTGGCTTACCGCGTTGCTCAGCGCCCGGCTGCCGGCAAGCAGGCGGCGGGCATGCTCCAGCACCAGTTGGCCGTGTGCGGTGAGGCTGAAACCGCGGCTATGGCGATCGACCAGGTTGCAGCCGAGGCTGCTCTCCAGGGCCTGGATGCTGCGGCTCAGGGCTGGCTGGCTGAGGTGTACCGCCTCGGCGGCGCGGGCGAAATGACTATGCTCGGCGAGGGCGACGAAGTGGCGGAGCTGGCGCAGATCGTTCATGCGTATCCTGCATCACTTTAAGGTTTGGAATGCATTGGAATTATTGGCTGACCTTTGCCAGTCTGCCAAGCAGAACAACCACAATGAGCCAAGTCCCCATGTCCCGATTCAGTCGATTCAGCGGCCTGCTGTTGGCCGCCTCCCTGCCGTTCGGCGCCCTGGCCGAACTGCCGGAAGAGCGCATCGAGCCCAGCATCAACGCCGAGCTGGCCGAACACACCAAGCACTTCACGCAGAAGCTGTACAAGGTGGCCGACAACGTCTATTCCGCCGTGGGCTGGCAGTTGGGCAACGTGGCGATGATCGAGGCCCCCGAGGGGCTGATCATCGTCGACACCGGCGAGTCGGTCAGCGAGTCGCGCAAGATCATGGCGGAGTTCCGCAAGATCTCCGACAAGCCGGTCAAGGCCATCGTCTACACCCACTTCCATCCGGACCATATCAATGGGGTCAAGGCCTTCGTCAGCGAGGAGCAGGTGAAGCGCGGTGAGGTGCAGATTTACGCTCAGGAAACCCTGCTGGACAACGTGGTGACCCAGGGTGCCCTGGTCGGCCCGATCCTCGGCCTGCGCTCGGCCTACACCTTCGGCGCGGCCCTGCCGGCGAGCGATAACGAGGGCATGAACGGCGGCATCGGTCCGCTGGCCAAGGTCGAGGGCTCCACCTTCATCGCACCGACCATCACCTTCAAGGACAAGCTCGACACCACCATCGCGGGTTTGCCGGTGCAGTTCCTCCACGCGCCCAGCGAGGCGCCGGACGAGATCGTCCTGTTCTTGCCGAACAACCGCGTGCTGATCAGCGCCGAGGTGGATCAGGGGCCGACCCTGCCGAACATCCATACCCTGCGCGGCACCAAGTTCCGTGACCCGGTACTGTGGGTCAACAGCCTCGACAAGCTGCGCGCCTTCCAGGCCGACCACATGGTGCCGCTGCACGGCCAGCCGGTGAGCGGCAAGGACAAGGTCGAAGAAGTGCTGCGCATGACCCGCGACGGCATCGCCTATATCCACGACCAGACTGTGCGCTGGATGAACAAGGGCCTGACGCCCGACGAACTGGTGGAGAAGGTCAAGTTGCCACCGCACCTGGCCGGTTACACCCCCTATCTGCGCGAGTACTACGGCACGGTGAAACACAGCGTGCGGCAGATCTACCAGGGCTACCTGGGCTGGTTCCAGGGTGACCCGGTGGCGCTCGACCCGATTGCGCCGCAGGAAAAAGCCAAGCGCCTGATCGAGATGATGGGCGGCCACGACAAGGTCCTGCTGGCCGCTGGCGAGGCTTACCTCAAGGGCGATTACCAGTGGGCTGCCGAACTGGCCAGTTACGCCATCAGCCTGGACAACGATGACAAGCTGGCCCGCGAGATCAAAGCGCGCAGCTTCCGCAAGCTCGGCTACGCCAGCATGAACATCAACTGGCGCAACTGGTACCTGATGAGCGCCATGGAGCTGGAAGGCAAGCTCGATGGCGATGCCGCCCTGCAAATGACCAAGGGCATACGTGAGGCCTTCCTCTCGCCGGACATGTTGAAAAACCTGCCGGTGAAGGTATTCCTGCAGAACTGGGTGACCCGCATCGACCCCGAGAAGAGCGCCGATGTGAACCTGACCCTCGGCTTCGTCTTCCCTGACATCGGCGAGGAGTGGGCCCTGGAAGTGCGCCGCGGCGTGGTCCAGTTGCACCAGGGCATCCCGGCCGGCACCTCGCTCAAGCTGACCTTCGACAAGATCTACCTGGACACCGTCATCAGCGGCGAGAACAGCCTGCTCAAGGGCGCGTTGCTGGGCGATGTGAAAGTCGACGGCAGCCTGCTGGACATCAAGACCTTCCTCGGCTGCTTCGATTTCGAAGATGCGCCGATTGCCCTGACCGTACGCTGAGCACCGGCCTCGCCCACGAACGCCTGGAGAACCGCCCATGCAACGCCGTGACTTGCTGAAGAAAGCCGCGGCGCTGGGCGCCGCCGGTGTCGCCGCTCCGCTCCTTGCTACGCAGGCCGCTCCTGCGCCGGTACGCCCGGCCGGGCGCAAGCCGAACATCCTGCTGATCGTCACCGACCAGCAGCGCGCCTACCGCGACCTGCCCAGCGCCGTACCGCTACCCGGGCATGAGCGCCTGCTGCAGCGTGCGGCCAGCCTGGGCAACTTCCACGTCAACACCACGCCCTGCTCGCCGTCGCGCTCGGTGCTGTTCACCGGCCAGCACACGCAGCAAACCCTGATGACCGCCAACCTCGGCCTGCCGCCGTTTCGCGAGCTGTCGCCGGCGCTGCCCACGCTCGGCAGCATGCTGCGCGAGCAGGGCTATCACACGGCCTACAAGGGCAAGTGGCACCTGTCGCATATCGAGCAGTCGAGCAACCTCACCTACGGCCTGGTCGAGCCGACCAGCGACGCGTTGCTGCCCTACGGCTTTGCCGACTACAACCTCAATGGCGACCCGCACGGCTCGCTGATGACCGGTTTCATCTACGACAAGGTCACCGCCAGCGACAGCGTGGCCTGGCTGCAGCAACACCACAGCGACGAGACGCCGTGGTTGCTCGCGGTCAATTTCGTCAACCCGCACGACATCATGTTCTACAGCTCTGGGGTCAAGCAGGAGCAGTCGCGGCTGCGGCGCAACTACCTTGGGCCGATCTCGCCGGGGCCGAGCACCGGCCTGTACGAAAAGCACTGGGACCTGCCGCTGCCGCACAGCTTCTATGCCGAAGACCTGACGAAGAAGCCCTGGGCCCAACGTGCCGATGTGGAGCTGTGCAACCGCGTCTACGGCCACCTCGACCCCACGGACGAGCAAGCCTGGAAGGGGCTGCAGAGCTACTACCTGAACTGTGTGCGCGACGTCGACCAGTCCATCGAGCAGGTGCTGCTGGCGCTGGAAAGCAGCGGCCTGGCCGACGACACCATCGTCGTCCTCACCGCCGACCACGGCGAGATGGCCGGCGCCCACACGCTGCGGCAAAAAGGCCCGCACATGTACAAGGAGAACACCCGGGTCAACTTCATCGTCCGCCATCCGGACATCCAGCAGGGCTTCAGCAGTGAGGCGCTCGGCTCCACCGTCGACATCGTGCCGACGCTGCTGGAGCTGGCCGGGCTGGACAGCACCGCGCAGGCCGAGCGCTATCCGCAGCTGGCCGGCGTGAGCCTGGTCGCCAGCCTTGGCGGCGCCGCCAAGCGTTCGGCGCGGGACGAGCGCGGGCACCTGTTCGACTACGGCGTGATGATGTACCTCGATCCGGAATTCACCGAGGCGGTGATCCGTGACCACGACACCGTCACGCCATGGGCGATCATTCAGGAGTCGATGGCGCGCGGGCAGCTCGGCCCCTCGCTGGACAACCGTGCGCTGTTCCGTGGCATCCACGATGGCCGCTACAAGTTCGCTCGTTATTTCGCCCCGGCCGACCACCACACGCCGACGGGTTTCGACATGCTACTGGCGCGCAACGACCTGGAGCTGTATGACACGCAGAGCGATCCGGATGAGTTGCACAACCTGGCCGCCGACCCACAGAGCCAGCGTGCCCTGATCGAAGGCCTGAACAGCCGCCTGAGCAACCTGGTGGCCCAGGAGATCGGCATCGATGACGGCCGCGAGCATTCGGGGCCGGCGTTTCTTTATCACTGACTGGAGTTACCCATGCTGAAAATCGCCAAAGGCGCCATGCTGCTGTTCTGGCTGCTGGCCCTGGTCAACCTGCTGCAGCCCTTTGCCGGCCCCTACCTGACCTGGGGCGCACTGCTGATCCTGGCCGTCCATGTGCTGGAGATCGCCCTGCTGCACGGCCGCCTGCAACGCCAGGCCGAGCCCTGGAAGGACCGTCTGCAGGTGCTGCTGTTCGGTGTGTTGCACGTGCGCGGCATGGCCAAGTGAGCTGAACCCGGAAACGAAAAAGCCGCGCTGATGCGCGGCTTTTTCATGTGCCCATTGCGGGTTAGACGATGAAGTTGGTGCTGCTGAGAGAGGCTACGCCGAGCAGCGAGATTTCGAATTCGGCGGTGACGTCGGCATCCGTGCTGCCGTACAGAACGCCGTTGGAGAAGCGCAGTTGCCCGGTCGCGTCACCGCTGAAGGCCTTGGTGCCGATGAAGCTGAATGCATCGTTGGTGCTGGTGAGTGCATTAGCATCCAGGGTCGAGAGGTCAATCTTGTCGCTCTCGCTGGACTTGAAGTCGGCCAGTACATCACGCAAGGCTCCAACGCCCATTTCGCTCAAGGCGTTGAAGTCGAAACGGTCGGCACCTGTGCCGCCGTACATCTTGTCGACCCCGGCGCCACCGATCAGCAGGTCGTTACCAGCCCCGCCGTTCAGGGTGTCATTGCCGGCCCCGCCGCTCAGGGTGTTGGCTGCGGTGTTGCCTGTCAGCGTGTCGTTGTATTGGCTACCGGTCAGGTGCTCGAAATTGAGCAGGGTGTCGCTGCCTGATCCGCCAGTAGCCTGGGCCACTGTGCTGGCCAGGCTGACTTTTACCGCGCTGGTGGCGAAGGCGTAGGAAGCGGTATCGCTACCGGTCGCGCCGTTGAGGACGTTGTTGCCTGTGCCGGCATACAGCACGTTGTTGAGGCTGTTGCCGGTTGCGCTCGCCGTGCCGGTGGACAGGACACGCAGGTTTTCGATATTGGCGCCCAGGGTGTGGGCGCTGAGAGAGCTGTAGACGGTGTCTGTACCACCGGTCGCGACGGTGGCGTTGGTTTCGCTGACGACATCGCCGCTGTTGTCGATGTAGTAAATGTCGGAGCCGTCGCCGCCGATCAGCTTGTCGGCACCCGCGCCACCATTGAGCGTGTCATTGCCGGCGCCGCCGCTCAGGGTGTTGGCTGCGGTGTTGCCTGTCAGCGTGTCGTTGTATTTGCTGCCGGTCAGGTGCTCGAAATTGAGCAGGGTGTCGCTACCTGATCCGCCAGTGGCCTGTGCGGCCGTGATGGCCAGGCTGGCCTTGATGGCGCTGGTGGCGAAGGCATAGGAGACGGTGTCGCTACCGGCTGCACCGTTCAGAATGTTGTTGCCGGCTCCGGCGTAGAGCACGTTGTTGAGGGTGTTGCCCGTGCCGTTGGCGTTGCCCGCAGCCATCAGGCGCAGGTTTTCCAGGTTGCTGCCGAGGGTGTAGGCCGCCAGGTAGCTGTTGACCAGGTCGGTGCCGCCGGTAGCGGCGGTGGCATTGGTCTCGCTGACTTTGTCGCCGCTGTTGTCGACGTAGTAGGTGTCGGAGCCATCGCCGCCGATCATCCGGTCTGCGCCGGCGCCACCGTTGAGCGTGTCATTGCCGGCCGCACCGTTGAGGTGATCGTTGGCTGCGGCGCCGGTGAGTACATCGTTACCGGCGCCGGCATTGATGATCACGCTGCCACTGCCGGTCCAGGCAAGTGTGTTGTCTGCTGCATCGCCGTTGAGACCGGACACCTTGTTGCCTTTGGCATCGAAGCGCTGCAGGTAAACGTCGCTATCCAGGCCGTTGGCGCTGTAGGACTCCCAGGTGATCACGTAGCCACCGTCCGCCAGGGCGGTGATGCTGGCGAATTCCTGGTTGCTTGCGGTGGTGGTGTTGATGCGGGTTTCACTGCCGACCTTGGCGCCGCTGGCACTGTAGCGCTGAATGAAAACACCACTGGCATCGCCGCTGCCGTTGCCATCCCACGCCACCAGGTAGCCGCCATCTGCCAGCGCGACGACCCGTGGTTCTTCCTGGGAGCCTGCCGTGGTGGTGTTGACCAGTGTCTGGCTGCCGACCTTCACGCCGCTGGCGTTATAGAGTTGGGCGTAGATTTCGCTGGGGCTTTCAGTGTCCTCATCATCCGACAATTCTTCGGTGGAGGATTGCCAGGCCACGACATAGCCGCCACTGGTCAGCGTGGTTACCACCGGATCCTGTTGCGCTCCGGTCGTAGTGGTATTGATGCGTACCTCGCCGCCAACCTTGGCCCCGGCGGCGTTGAAGCGCTGGGCAAAGATGCCGTAGCTGTCACCTGTACCACTGCCTTCCCAGGTGGCCAGGTAGCCGCCGTCGGCAAGGCCGGTGACCGTCGGCCCGTCCTGTTCCCCGGTCGTCGTGGTGTTGATGCGGGTTTCGCTGCCGACCTTGACGCCGCTGGCATCGTAGCGCTGCAGATAGGCGCCCCAGTCGCTGCCATCCTGGCCGTAAGACGCCCATGAAACCACGTAGCCACCGTCTTTCAGGGCTGTGAGTTCCGGGCTGTCTTGCTCGCCAGTGGTGTAGGTGTTGACCCGATATTCACTGCCAGCCTTGGTGCCATTGGCATCGAAGCGCTGAGCGCGAATGTCTGTGTTGCCCTCGCCGCTTTCCACTTTCCAGGCGATGACGTAACCGCCCCCGGTCAGCGCGGTGACCACGGGGTCTTCCTGCTCGCCGGTAGTGCTGGCGTTGACTTGGGTTTCTCCGCCGACTTTGACGCCGCTGGCGTTGTAGCGCTGCGTGAAGATGTAGTCGGTGCTGTCGCTACTCTGGTCGCTCCAGACCGCAAGATAGCCACCGTCCGCCAGGGCCGTGATCGAGGGTTCGTTCTGGTAGCCCGTAGTGGTGGTGTTGATGCGGGTTTCGCCGTAGATGACAGCAGCCATAGCACATTCCTTATGTGGCAAAAATTCTGATGAGCGGGACAGGAATCTACAGGGATATTTTTTTGGCGTCAAAGTGCCACTATGTATCATGCTGCTGGGTTTTCACGTCGGAACCATGCATTTCGCTGATGAGGCACTAGGTTGTGTACAGGGCTGGGCTCGCTGATTGGGTGTCGGTGACGGGCAATAGCCGCCGAACTGGAATGCCTTGCTAGCACTGAATGGCAACAGAAAAAGATGCTGTCAGCCGCATCCAATGATCGTTATTTGCAAATGAACAGGCCACTCAGGGACTTTTAATGAACACCCCTTCAGCCTTCTACAAACAAGTTCTAAAACTCTGGCATGCGCCCGACCTTGCACTGATCGGCCAGCGTCGCGAGCGCCGTATGCGCTTGCTAGCCAGCCTGGTGCTGGTGCTCCTGGGTACGATCTGGGGCTGTTTCTTCATGCTGCGCGGCGCCTGGGGCATCGTCCTGTCGGACGTCGTACTGATCCTGTGCGGGCTCGGTGTGTTTGTCCTGACCCGGCGCAACCAGGTGCGGCGCGCCAATCTGCTGCTGTTTGGCGTGATGATCGTGGTGGTTGTCGGCATGACCCTGTTGCTGGACCCGCACACGGCGGCGGCGCCACGGGCCACTCACCTGTACCTGTTGCCGCTTGCCGTGGCGGCCTTGATGGCGTTCCGTGACGAGCCCCTGTGGCTGCGCTACGGCGTTTCCCTGCTCTGCTTCGCGCTGTTTACCGGCCTGGCCGCTTCAGCGTGGAGCCCGGTCAGCGGTTACGGCTTGCCGGATGAGGTGCGGGTGGTTGGCTCCTGGGTGCAGGGTGGGGCTGCAATGTTGCTGCTGTTCATGCTGCTGCACATCCTGCAGAGCGACGCCGCCGAGCGCTCGGTGCTCGATCGCGACCTGCTGGCGGCGCTGCGCGACGAACAGTTCGTCCTGCATTACCAGCCCCAGCTGAACAGCGCCGGGAGAGTGATCGGCGCCGAGGTGTTGATCCGCTGGCAGCATCCGCAACGGGGGCTGGTGCCTCCCATCGAGTTCATCGGCCATGCCGAGAAGACCGGGCTGATCATTCCGATCGGCAAATGGGTGCTGGAGCAGGCCTGTACGCAGTTGCGCATCTGGAAAGATGACCCGCTGTACCGCGACATCGGCCTTGCCGTGAACATCAGTCAGAACCAGTTTCGCCAGGCCGCCTTCGTGCCGGACATGCTGGACCTTATCGCGGTACATGGCATCGAAGCGCATCGGCTCGAACTGGAGCTGACCGAAACCCTGATCGTGCAGGACATGGAAGACCTGGTGCGCAAGATGGTGGCGCTGGCCGATCACGGTGTGCGCTTTTCCCTCGATGACTTCGGCACGGGGTTTTCCTCCCTGAGCCACCTCAAGCGCCTGCCCTTGAACACGCTGAAAATCGATCGCTCGTTCATCAGCGACGTCCTGACCGATGCCAGCAGTGAAACCATCGTGCGTACCGTCATCGGGCTGGGGCAAAGCATGGGCATGACGGTGATTGCCGAGGGCGTGGAGACCGAGGCGCAGCAGCGCTTCCTCGCCAGTAACGGCTGTGTGCAATTCCAGGGGTATCTGTTTAGCAAGCCCCTGCCGCTGCAAGAGTTCGCGGCATTTGTGGCGCGCCAGCATGGCTGAGTGGCAACGGGGTGTGCCCGCAAGGCGGGTGCGCTAGCTGCCTGGAGAAGAGGAGCGCGTCTGTTGCGCCAGTGCTGGCGTAGCCGGCCAAGGCCCGCCAGCACTGTGGGGCTGATCGGAGGTATCAGGGCTTGCTGTAGAGATAGCCTTCGATCTTCTCGTACTGGAAGCCATAGGCCCCGTTGGTGAAGTACTGGGTCGTATACAGGTGGTGCTTGTTGGTCGGGTTCCAGTAGCGATGCAGCGGTACCGAGCCGGTCACCTTGGCGGTGTACAGGTAGGCGGCGATGCTGCTGTAGGCATAACCGGATGCGGTGTTGGCTGCATCGTCACGGGTAGTGGTGTAGAGGCTGTCCGAGGTCGCAGCCTTGAAGTAGCGATGGAAGGCGCTGGTGCCAAACAGGTTGGTACTGGGCACGTAGGCGATGATCGCGTCATAGCTGTAGCCGTATTTGGCCAGGCTGGTGTCATCGCGCTTGACGGTGTACAGGTTGTCGCCGGTCTTCTGGCTGTAATAGCGGTGTAGCGCGGTCTTGGTCAGCGAGTTTGTGTTGAGTATCTTCCACAGGCTGCCTGAGCTACTGCCGCAGATGGAGTTGCTGGACGTGGAGCCGACTTGCCAGCCAGCGGGTAGCACCGAGCCGACACACGCATTCATCTGCTTCTGGCCGGCCGTGCTCTGCGCTTCGAAAATCTGCCGCGGAGCGCCGCTGGCTTGCCCGCAGTCGCCATTCCCTGAGTAGTTGGTCACCCGGGTCACAACCCAGCCGGTTGGGAGCGTGCGGGTGCAGGAGTTCAGCTTGATCTGGTCGCGTGTGTTGGTGATCTGCCAGATCTGCTTGGGCGTACCGCTAGACGTACCGCAGTTGCCTGTTCCGTTATAGCTGCTCTGCTTGTTGTTGACCCATCCAGCAGGGGTGGCTAACACGCAGGTATCCAGCCGGCTCTCGCCGGCGAGCAAGGTAAAGGTGTATTGGCTGTTGCCGCTGCAGGCACTGGAGCTGCTGATGACCTTGGTAATGACGTAGCCGGGCTTGTTCACGGCGCTGCACGACTTAACCGTACTGGCGGCCTGCACACAGAATGGCGAGACAAGAGTGAACAGTAACGCGGCGGTTTTGCTGAGTGCTTGCATACCCATTCCTTGTGAGTGCCTGAGGCATCCTTGCGTCTGGCTACAAGGCCAGGTTCGACTGGAGTCTAGGGTAGCGTGAGCATCGGAGCTAGTACCTGCCGGGCGCATGAGTTGTCTCGCGCCAAGGGCTATTCGGAGCCGTGCCCCATTATTCGCATGTGCCAGTTTCGGCCCTCAGGCTCTTAGCGCTTTATTCTCGGCCTATAGCTGCCAGACGGTTAACCAGCGGAATCATCAGCAGCGCAAGTCCTGCCACGGCCGCTGCTACATAACCGACGCTGGCGATGCCCGCCGTCTGGATAGTCAAGCCGCCGACAATTGCCCCGATACCTATCCCGGCGTTAGCGGCAGATACGTTGGTCGTTCCCGCCAGGGCCTGGGAATGGCTCACCGAGTTCATGACCCGTACCTGGCAGATCGGATACAGCGCCGTGTTGGCGATCCCCCAGAGCGCCAGTGCGATGCAGACGAACAGGCCGGCGCTCGCCAGCGGCGTGACGGTCGCCACACCCAGCGCCAGCAGCACCAGGAACAAGGCCGTGGCCTTGAGGGGCGAGCGATCCACGGCTTTGCCGCCGATCCAGTTGCCAATCAGGCCGATGGCGCCGAAGCCCATCATCCACCAGCCCACCTGCGCTGGGGGCACGCTGGCCACTCGTTCCAGCATATCTGCCAGGTAGGTGTAGGCCACGAACATGGCGCTGAAGATGATGATCGACAGCGCGACGTTGGCCAGGAACAGCGGCTCTTTGAAGATGCGTGCTTGCTTGAGGAAGTCGACCCGTGCGCTGCGCGCGACTTTCGGCATGTACAGCGCCATGGCCATCGCCATCACCAGTGACAGACCCGCCAGCAACCAGAAGGCTCCCCGCCAGCCGATGCCGTTGGCAGCCAGTGTGCCAAGGGGAATACCCAGCAGGAGCGCGGCGGTGATACCCAGGTAGACCCTGGCAATGGCTTGGCCTGATTTTGCCGGGCCGGCCAGTTGCGCTGCCGTTTCACTGGCGGTGCCCCAGAAAACCGGCAGCATCAGCGCGGGGATAAAGCGCGCGATGGCCAGAACCCAGAGGTTCGACGAGAGTGCCGCCAGGCCGTTGGCGAAGGCGAAGACCAGCAGGATCGCGATAAACAGCTGCTTCCTGTCCAGGTGGGCGAGGGCGGCGGTCAAGGGTGGGCCAAAGAGCATGACGGTGAAGGCGAACAGCGTGACCAACTGACCGGCTGCGGCAATCGAAATGCCAAGGTCGCGGGCCACGGCCGGCAGCAGACCGATAATCAGGAATTCCGTGGTCACGATCAGAAAGGCCGAAATGGCTAGGATGGTGATGCTCAACGCCGAGCCGGTCGCAGTACAAACCAGTGGACGGGGGGATTCGATAGCACTCATGACGCCGCTCTTCAGTAAGGAGGGCGCTATGGTATTGGTTCTATAAATTCCTATTGATGGCGTTTTTTCTGGCTATTACTGATCTGAATTCACTTGTTTGCGCTCAGGCAATCTGTGGCCGGCAGGAATCAGGCAGGCCGCTAGCGCTTCCAGCAAGGTGCTGACCTTGGGCAACGCCTCGCGTTTCTTCAACCAGACCAGGTTCATCGGCAGCCCATCGGTAGCCAGCTGCGGCAGGACTTCGACCAGTGCCCCGCTATCCAGATGGCCCTGCACCAGCCAGGTGGGTAGTTGTGCAATGCCGTAACCCGCCAGGACGGCCAGCACTTCCCCCTCGCCATCGCCGACCGCGATCCGTGCCGGCATGATTCGCCGCTTCTTGTCGCCAGCCTCAGGGCCTTCGCGATACCAGGGGCTGACCTGGCCGTCGCTATGGCCGTAGAGCACGCAGTCGTGCTGCTCAAGCGCGGCTTCGCTTGCCGGCGTACCGCGCCTGGACAGGTACTCGGGAGCGGCGCAGTAGATCAGCCGTTCGGCGCCCAGGTAACGGTGGCCCAGGGTAGCCGGCCAGATATCCGAGCCGCCGATGCGCACAAGGATGTCGATGCCCTGGTCGGCCGGGTCGACAAAGCTATCGGTAAAGGAGATATGCGGCATGAGCAGCGGATGTTGTTTGGCCAGTTGCAGAATCACCGGCAACACGTGCATGCGCCCGTAGGAGGCCGGCAGGTCGATACGAATCCGCCCGCGAGGCTCGAAGAACTCTGCATGCAGCGCCAGCTCCGACTCCTCCAGATCGGTGAGCACCCGCGTGCAGGTTCGGTAGAAAGCCGTGCCCGCATCCGTCAACGCCAGCCTGCGCGTAGTGCGTTCAAAGAGGCGTATGCCCAGGCGTGCTTCCAGCCTCGCGATGCCTTTGCTCACCGCTGAACTGGTCAGGCTCAAGCGTTCGGCCGCCGCAGCAAAGCTGCCGAGTTCGGCTGCACAAACGAATACATCGATGCCTTTCAAACGCTCAGAAGAGAACACGGTCCGACCTTGTTTAGCTGTGGGGCAGGATAGGCAAATCTGGCCTTTGGCCAATGGTCGTTGATCAGGGTGGCGAGGTATAGCCCTTGTGTTGGGCTGCCAATAGCTACTTTCAGGAATGGCATGAGTCACTCATGAGCTTCGTTCATGACTGCATGCTGCGTCAGGCGGGGGCTATTGGCTGTCAATCGGCTCATGAGAGTGCGCTTGGAGCGGGCGCTTGAGGTTTGCGGGTTCAATCAGGCTTCGCAGTGGCCGGCAAAGCGGGACGCAAATTTCTTTAAATGGCAGAAAAGAAAAAGGCCAGCCCGGAGGCTGGCCTAACTCTTTGATTTTAATGGTGGGCCCACACGGACTCGAACCGTGGACCAAAGGATTATGAGTCCTCTGCTCTAACCAACTGAGCTATAGGCCCTCAGAAGTCGGCGGATTATACCGGCGCCTTTTCCGTGCTGCCAATCGGCAATGGGCCGAGGAAGTTGCTGGCGAAGGACTCGGCCGAGAGCGGGCGGCTGACGACGTAGCCCTGGATCTGCTGGCAGCCCTCGGCGGCGAGGAAGACTTCCTGGGCTTTGGTCTCCACGCCTTCGGCGATCACGGTGAATTGCAGGCTGCGGCCGAGGGCGATGATGGCGCGGGTGATCGCGGCGTCATCCTGGTCTTCGGGCAGGCCTTGGATAAAGGATTTGTCGATCTTCAGGATGTCCAGCGGCAGGCGCTTGAGGTAGCTGAGCGAGGAGTAGCCGGTGCCGAAGTCGTCGATGGCCAGTTGCAGGCCCAGGGCCTTGAGTTCGTGGAGGATGAACAGGGCTTCTTCGGCCTGGTTCATGATGAAGCTCTCGGTGATTTCCAGCTGCAGCTTGCTCGCATCGAGGCCGAAGTCGCTGAGCATGCCGGCGATGTGTTCGGCCAGTTGCGCCTGGCGCAACTGGCTGCCGGACAGGTTGACCGATAGCGGGCCGAAGGGCGCGTGGCAGCTTTGCCATTCGCTCAGTTGGCGGCAGGCCTCCTGCAGGGCCCAGTCGCCGAGCTGGAGGATCATGCCGTTTTCTTCGGCCAGGGGGATGAAGCGATCCGGCGGGATATCACCGAACACCGGGTGGCGCCAGCGCAACAGGGCCTCGGCGCCGATCAGTTTCTGCGTGCTCAGGCACAGCTTGGGCTGGTAATGCAGGCTCAGTTCATTGCGTTCGATGGCGCGGCGCAGTTCGTGCTCCAGGGTCATGCGCTCGGTAGCCTGGAAGGTCAGGCTGCGGGTATAGAACTCAGTGCGGTTGCGGCCTTTGGCTTTGGCGCTGTACATGGCGGCATCGGCGTTTTTCACCAGGGTGGCGACGTCGTTGCCATCTTCCGGGAACAGGCTGATGCCGATGCTGGCGCTGATGAAGAACTCGTGTTGCTCGGCCTGGAAGGGGGCGCTGAAGCAGGCCAGTAGCTTGGTCGCGACACGTTCGGCATCGCGTGGCTGGTGCAGGCCGGGGAGCAGCACGATGAACTCGTCGCCGCCCAGGCGTGCCACGGTGTCGATATCGCGCAGCTGCTCGCGCAGGCGCGTGGCGATGCTTTTCAGCAGCATGTCGCCGACCGGGTGGCCAAGGCTGTCGTTGATGTGCTTGAAGCGGTCGAGGTCGAGGAACAGTACGGCGCCTTGGCCATCGTCGGTACGCGCGTCGCTCAGCGCGGCATTCAGGCGATTCTCGAACAGCAGGCGATTGGGCAGGCCTGTGAGCGGGTCGTGGTGGGCCTGGTAGTCGAGGCGCGCCTGGGCCTGCTTGAGGGTGCTGATATCGGCAAATACGCCAACGAAGTGGGTGATGCTGTCGCTCTGGTCGCGCACGGCGCTGATGGTCAGCCACTCGGGGTAGATCTCGCCATTCTTGCGGCGGTTCCAGATCTCGCCTTGCCAGTGGCCTTCAGCTGCCAGCTGGTGCCACATGGCGGCGTAGAAGGCGCTGTCGTGCTGGCCGGAGGAGAGCAGGCGCGGCGATTGGCCGAGGGCTTCCGCCTCGCTGTAGCCGGTGATTTCGCTGAAGGCCCGGTTGACCGCGCTGATGCGCTGGTCGAGGTCGGTGATCATCACGCCTTCGGCGGTACTCTCGAATACGGTGGCGGCCTGGTGCAGGCGTTCCTGCATCAGTTGGCGCTCGGTGATGTCGCGGGCGATGGTGAGCATGCATGGTTCGTCGTCGATCATGATCGGCTGGGCCGCCAGCTCACCCAGGCGGCGGGTGCCGGTGCGGGTGCAGATCCAGGCGCGGAAGTCGCGCGCCATGCCCTGGCTGCGTACCAGCTCGATCATCCGGTCGCGGTCGTCGAGGTTGGCCCACAGGCCGATGTCGGAGGTGGTGCGGCCAACCACCTGCGACAGGTCGTAGCCGGTGATCAGGCAGAACCCTTCGTTGGCTTCCAGCAGGCGGCCGTCACTCAGGCGGGTGATCAGCAGGCCATCGGGCGAGGCGTGGAAGGCCTTTGCGAATTTCTCTTCGGAGACTTGCAGTTGTTGCTGGGTGCGTTTGAGCTCGGTGATGTCGCGTACGGCCACCACCAGGGCGGCGCTACCGTCCAGCTCGATGGGTTGGGCCGAGATCAGGCCGGTGAACAGCTCGCCATTGCGCCGGCGGAAGAGCATTTCCACGTTGTTCAGGGCCTGGCCCTGCATGCGCTGGAGCAGGTCGCTGCCGATGCCGGGCACGCCCCAGATATCCAGGTCGGTAGCGGTCTTGCCAAGCGCTTGCGCACTGCTGATGCCGAGCTGTTGCTCGAAGGTATGGTTGAGGGCGAGCAGCACGCCGTCGCTGCGTCGGGCGATGACCAGGATGTCCGGGCAGTGGTGGAACACCGAGCTGAAACGGTCCTCGGCCTGGCGGGCTTCGCTGATGTCGATCATCAGGCCGCGCATGACCTGCGCGCCATCCAGGGTGCTCAGGGTGATGATGTCGCGTATCCATACCGGGCGACCATCGGCGGCGAGCATCCGGTAGTCCAGGTTGTGGTCGTGGCCTTGCTGGCTTTCGCCGCGGCTGTAGCTGAGCGCTGCTTCGGCGTCGTCCGGGTGCAGGTGGTCTTGCCAGAATCCAGGCTGGAACCAGTCGCTGAGGGGGTAGCCGAGAAGTTTGACGGCCTGCGGCGAGACGTAGGTGAAGCGGTAGTCGTCCAGGCGCATTTCCCAGGCCACGGCGTTGAGGCTTTCCACCAGGCCGCGGTAGTGCTGCTCGCTGATGCGCAGTTGCTGTTCCAGCGCCTTGCGGTTGCTCACTTCCTGGCGCAGGCGCCGGTTGATGCGCAGCACGGCGGCGAGTACCAATAGCACGGCCAGTAGTGCCGGGAGGCCATACAGCAGGACTTCCTGCCAGACCTCGCGGCGATCGAGCACGCCACCGATCCAGGGTTCTTGCAGGGTTTCTATTTCGCCCGGAGTCAGTTCGGCGAACAGTTTGTCGAGGATGCCGATGAGGGTTGCCTGGCTGTGTCGTGCGGCCATCGCCAGTTGGTAGCGGTAGGGTGTTTCGCCGCTGATGTAGAGGCCTTCGAGCTTGAGCTGGCGCATGCTCCAGACGCTGGAGGCGAGGTCGCCAACCAGTGCGTCGGCCTGTCCGGTGGCGACGGCCTGCAGTGCGGCGTTGACGCTGGGGACGGGCAGCAGGTTGAGGTCGGGGTTGCGTGTGCGCAGCAGTTCGTGGGGGGCATAGTCCTGCACCACCGCCACTTTCAGGCCGTAGAGATCCTCCAGTCGCCGCGGTTGCGGCCCGCCCAGATGGGCGATGATGACGATGGGGAAGTCCAGGTAGGGGCGGGTGAAGGCCAGGTCGCGTTGGCGCTCCGGAGTGGCCATCACGCCTGGGAGCAGATCGATGCGGCCCGTCTTGGCACCGGCCAGCACTTCACTCCAGCTGCTCGGCTCGACCGGCAGAAGTTTTATCTGCAGGCGCTTTTCGATCAGCTGCACATAGCCGGCTGCGAGGCCCTGGTAGTGGCCCTGACTGTCGCGAAACTCGAAGGGTGGCCAGGAGGCGTCGATGCCCAGGCTCAGTTGCGGGTGTGCTTTGAGCCAGGCCTGTTCTGCCGGGCTGAGGGTGAGTGCGGCCGCCGGGGTCGCCCAGAACGCCAGACACAACAGGAGAATGGCCAGCAGACGCGGCATGCAGGCAGCTTCCGGAGAAATGCAGATAAGCCCAGTGTAGTTCGCGGCGGGTACAGAAAACAAAACCCCCGGTCGGGGCCGGGGGTTTTGTATTTACTCGTCGAGGAACGACCGCAGGTGTTCGCTTCTCGTCGGGTGGCGCAGCTTGCGCAGCGCCTTGGCTTCGATCTGACGGATCCGCTCGCGGGTGACATCGAACTGCTTACCGACTTCCTCAAGGGTGTGGTCGGTATTCATGTCGATGCCGAAGCGCATGCGCAGGACCTTGGCTTCACGGGCAGTGAGGCCGGCCAGCACTTCGCGGGTGGCTTCCTTGAGGCTTTCCACAGTCGCCACGTCGATCGGCGATTGCATGCTGGAGTCCTCGATGAAGTCGCCCAGGTGCGAATCTTCGTCGTCGCCGATCGGGGTTTCCATGGAGATCGGCTCTTTGGCGATCTTCAATACCTTGCGGATCTTGTCCTCAGGCATCTCCATGCGCTCGCCCAGTTCTTCCGGAGTGGGCTCGCGGCCCATTTCCTGAAGCATCTGACGGGAGATGCGGTTGAGCTTGTTGATCGTCTCGATCATGTGCACCGGAATACGGATGGTGCGGGCCTGGTCGGCGATCGAGCGAGTGATCGCCTGACGGATCCACCAGGTGGCATAGGTCGAGAACTTGTAGCCGCGACGGTATTCGAACTTGTCCACCGCTTTCATCAGGCCGATGTTGCCTTCCTGAATCAGGTCGAGGAACTGCAGGCCGCGGTTGGTGTACTTCTTGGCGATGGAGATAACCAGGCGCAGGTTGGCCTCGACCATCTCTTTCTTCGCCCGGCGAGCTTTCGCTTCACCGATGGACATGCGGCGGTTGATGTCCTTGATTTCGGCGATGGCCAGGCTGGTGTCGGCTTCCAGTGCAATCAGCTTCTGCTGGCAGCGCTGGATGTCGGCCTGCAGGTTGCCGATGGCTTCGGCGTACTTGGCCTTGCCTTTGGCCAGCCCTACGGACCAGCTTTCGTCGATTTCGTTGCCGGGGAACAGCTTGAGGAAGTCGGCGCGCGGCATACGGGCATCACGCACGCAGAGCTGCATGATGGCGCGTTCCTGGGCACGAACCTGCTCCAGCGAACCACGTACACGCTCGACCAGCACTTCGAATTGCTTCGGAATCAGCTTGATCGGCATGAACAGCTCGGCGAGGGCGAGCAGCTCGTTGTTAGCCTGCTTGCTCTGACGACCGTGCTTCTTCAGCGCCTTGCGGGCTTTTTCCATCTGCTCGGAGACGGCGCCGAAACGGCGTGCGGCTTCTTCCGGATCCGGACCGCCGTCGCCTTCTTCTTCCTCGTCGTCGCCGTCGCTTTCTTCCTCGTCCTCGGTTGCCTCGGCAGCCGGGGTCGCGGTTTTCAGATCGACCGGTACTTCTTCAGCCGGCACGCTGCCGTCATCCGGGTCGATATAACCGCTGAGGATGTCGGACAGGCGGCCGCCTTCGCTGGTGATGCGCTGGTATTCGGCGAGGATGCCGTCAACGGTGCCCGGGAAGAAGGCGATGGCGCCCATGACTTCCCGGATGCCTTCCTCGATCCGCTTGGCGATTTCGATTTCGCCTTCGCGGGTCAGCAGCTCCACGGTGCCCATTTCACGCATATACATGCGCACGGGGTCGGTGGTGCGGCCGATATCGGTCTCTACTGCAGCCAGAGCGGCTGCCGCTTCCTCAGCGGCGGCTTCGTCGGTGTCGGCCTCGGCCAACAACAGGGCATCTGCATCCGGAGCGGTTTCGAATACGTTGATCCCCATGTCGTTGATCATGCGGATGATGTCTTCCACCTGTTCCGGGTCGGAAATCTCCTCCGGCAGGTGGTCGTTGACGTCCGCGTAAGTCAGGTAACCCTGCTCACGACCACGGGCGATCAATTCTTTCAAACGAGATTGCTGTTGCGCTTTTCCGGACATAACACCCTATCCATTGAAGGTCTTGGCGGGCTGAAAATAAGCCGAGGATTATACCCGATTAAGGGGCTCAGGCGCCAGTTTGGCTCTTGTCGCTGGAGGAAGAAGAGAGGCTGAAATGCTCTCTCAGTAGAGTTTTTTCTTCCGGAGTGAGTTCACTGGGGCTTTTTTGCATGACGCTGCGTAAGAGTTGCTCGCGTCGTTTCTGCAGTTGGCTGTGAGCAAGTGTAGTAATGGTGTCGAAGAACTGCTTTTCAAGATTGTCCTGATCAATCAGCCATTCCTTTTCCGCCAGCGCTTGCAGCAGGCGGCCTTGCGTGGTGCCGTGCCAGCGGGCGATCAGTTGCAGTGAGCGCAGCCTGGGGTTTTTCTGCAGGGCGCCGAGCAGGGCAACCAATAGTTGCGCGTAGGTGTCGTCTTCTGCGGCGAAATGGCTGACATCCTCGACCTTTTGCGCCAGTGTCGGGTGGTGCAGGAGGGTGCGCAAGGCGGTCAGGGTCGGCGATTCGACGCTGACGGCCTTGCGCGGCGTGCGTGGCTGATCGTCGCGGCCGCCTTTTTTCCAGTTGCCGTCCTTTTTCCACGGCTTGCCTTCGCCTTTCTTCCAGTTCTTCTTCGGCTCGAAGCCTTCGTCGGCGGGTGGCTCGATATGGTTGGCGTAGTCGGCAATGTCGCCGTAGTCCGGCTGGGCGTCGTAATAGCTGTCGCCGGAGTAGTCGTTGCTGGGGGCGGCCGTTACGGGGGCTGGGGCGCTGCGGGCGACCTGGTTGAGGGCTTCGCCATTGAGGCCGGTGATCTCACCGAGGCGCTGGCGCATCAGGGTGCGCAGGTTGTTGCCGGGAATCTTGTCGATCAGTGGTGCGGCCAGCGTGACCAGGTGTGCCTTGCCTTCCAGGGAGCGCGGGTCGGCTTCCTCGCTCAGTTGCTGGAAGAAATACTCGGCCAGTGGCTGGGCATGCTGGTTGATGCGGGCACGGAAGGCGTCGGTGCCTTCGGCGCGCACCAGGCTGTCCGGGTCTTCACCGTCTGGCAGGAACAGGAAGCGCGCGCGCCGGCCATCTTGCAGGCTCGGCAGGGTCGACTCGAGGGCGCGCCAGGCAGCTTTGCGCCCAGCGGCGTCGCCGTCGAAGCAGAACAGTACGCTGGGCACCAGGCGGAACAGGCGCTTGAGGTGCTCTTCGCTGGTGGCGGTACCGAGGGTGGCGACGGCGTTACGCAGGCCTTGCTGGGCCAGGGCGATGACGTCCATGTAGCCCTCGACCACCATGATCTCGTCGAGGTCGCGGTTGTTCTTGCGCGCCTCGTACAGGCCGTAGAGCTCCTGGCCCTTGTGGAAGACCGGGGTTTCCGGCGAGTTCAGGTACTTGGGCTTGTCGTCGCCCAGTACGCGGCCGCCGAAGGCGATGATGCGCCCGCGGCTGTCGCGGATCGGGAACATCACCCGGTCGCGGAAGCGGTCGTAGGTGCGCTTGGTGTCGGCGTTCTCGATCAGCAGGCCGGCGTCGATCATGGCTTTCTGCTGCAGGCTGTCGCCGCCCAGGTGCTTGAGCAGGTTGTCCCAGCCGGGCGGGGCGAAGCCGAGGCCGAAGTCGCGGGCGATCTCGCCAGACAGGCCGCGGCCTTTCAGGTAGGTCACCGCGGCCTTGCGCGTCGGATGGCTTTTCAGCGCCTGGCGGTAGTAGTCGGAGGCGGCGGTCAGTAACGGGTAGAGCGGTGAGTCGGTTGGCTGGCGCGGCTTGTGGTTGCGACCGCCTTCCTCGCGCGGGATTTCCATGCCGGCGCGCTTGGCCAGTTCTTCGATCGCCAGGGGGAAGTCCAGGCTGTCATGGTCCATGACGAAGCCGAGGGCGTTGCCGCCGGCGCCGCAGCCGAAGCAGTAGTAGAACTGCTTGTCCGGGCTGACGCTGAAGGAGGGGGTCTTCTCCTTGTGGAACGGGCAGCAGGCCGTGTAGTTCTTGCCGGCCTTCTTCAGCTGGATGCGCGAACTCACCACTTCGACTATGTCGGTGCGGTTGAGCAGGTCATCGATGAAGGATTGGGGGATCAGGCCGGCCATGAACTCGTCAGCGTGCGGGTGCCAGAAGGCGGGAGCATAAACGAAAAAACTCCGATCATTCGCCAGGTGGCAAAGCGGAGTTGATGACGCCTGAAATGCAAAGCCCGGCATAAGCCGGGCAGTGCGGAAACCTTTGTGGCGCTACTGATAACTCAGTACAGGCGCTCACGGCGGCGCTGTTCGCGCTGCACTTTCTTCGCGTGACGCTTAACAGCGGCTGCTGCTTTGCGCTTGCGCTCGGTGGTTGGCTTCTCGTAGAACTCGCGGCTGCGAACTTCGGCCAGAACACCGGCTTTTTCACAGGAGCGCTTGAAGCGACGCAGAGCTACGTCGAAGGGTTCGTTCTCTTTTACTTTGACGGCTGGCATCCAGGTCGTACCTTCACTGTTTTACCGAATGGACGACGCGATCCGGCTAGGGCACGGGAATACGTCGGTTTTCAAGGGCTGCGGATATTAACGCCAAGTGCCAGAGAATGCAAAGCCTCTGATCGAAAACCGCTGGCCGGGCCGTGGGACGACGATTATTATGCGCGCCTTCGAATTCCCCCTGTATTAAAGGCGCGAACCCATGCTGGTACTGGGCTTGGAAACCTCCTGCGATGAAACTGGCGTTGCGCTGTATGACAGCGAGCGCGGTCTGCTGGCCGATGCCCTGTTCAGCCAGATCGAGCAGCATCGTGTGTTCGGCGGCGTGGTGCCGGAGCTGGCTTCGCGTGATCACGTCAAGCGCATGCTGCCGTTGATTCGCGAGGTGCTGGCCGAGGCCGGTGCCGAGCGCACGCAGATCGGCGCCATCGCCTACACCGCGGGTCCTGGCCTGGTTGGCGCATTGCTGGTGGGGGCTTCCTGCGCCCAGGCGCTGGCGTTTGCCTGGGGCATTCCGGCCGTCGGCGTGCATCACATGGAAGGTCATTTGTTGGCGCCGATGCTGGAAGAACAGCCGCCGGCGTTCCCGTTCGTCGCTTTGTTGGTTTCCGGCGGCCATACCCAGCTGGTTCGGGTCGATGGCATTGGTCGTTATCAGCTGCTCGGTGAGTCGCTGGACGATGCGGCTGGCGAGGCTTTCGACAAGACCGCCAAGCTGATGGGCCTGCCGTATCCCGGTGGCCCGGAGATCGCTCGGCTGGCTGAAGTCGGCACGCCGGGGCGCTTCACCTTCCCGCGGCCGATGACCGATCGCCCGGGTCTGGATTTCAGCTTCAGCGGCCTGAAGACCTTCACCCTCAATACCTGGACGCAGTGCCGCGATGCCGGTGATGCCAGCGAGCAGACCCGTGCCGACGTCGCCCTGGCCTTCCAGCAGGCGGTGGTCGATACCCTGACCATCAAGTGCCGTCGCGCCTTGAAGCAGACCGGGCTGAATAGCCTGGTGATTGCCGGAGGGGTGAGTGCCAACCAGGCGCTGCGCCAGTCGCTGGAGAAGATGCTCGGTGAGTTCAAGGGCCAGGTGTTCTACGCCCGGCCGCGTTTCTGCACCGACAACGGCGCGATGATCGCCTACGCCGGCTGCCAGCGCCTGCTGGCGGGCCAGCAGGATGGTCCGGCGATTGGTGTGCAGGCACGCTGGCCGATGGAGCAACTGCCCGCGATATGAAGCGGGCTCAGCTTGGGCATTCAGAAGTGTCGTTCGCGTCCGGCGAACAGGTCGCGTAAATTGCCCCGGTGACGCCAGACGATCAACCCGGTCAGCACGCACATCGGCAGCAGCGCTGCCGGTTGTTGCCATGCCAGTAACGGCAGGGTCAGCGGCGTGGCGATCAGCGAGGCCAGCGAGCTGGTACGGGTGAGGATGAAGGTCAGCGCCCAGGCGGCGAGGGCCAGCAGGGCGGCCGGCGGATACAGGCCGAGCAGCATACCGGCGGCAGTGGCTACGCCCTTGCCGCCCTTGAAGCGAAAGTACAGCGGATACAGATGGCCGATCACGGCGGCGAGGCCGATCCAGGCCTGTTGCTGGATGCTCAGGCCGAGCAGGCTGGCGATTAGCACGGGCAGCAGGCCTTTGAGCAGGTCGCCGAGCAGGGTGAGGATGGCCAGTTTCTTGCCCGCCACCCTGAGCATGTTGGTGGCGCCGGGATTGCCTGAACCACTGGCGCGCGGGTCTGGCCCACCGCTCAGGCGACTGAGCAGGATGGCGAAGGACAGCGAGCCAAGCAGGTAGGCGAGCGGCACCAACAACCAGAACATGGTATCCATTCCGGGGCGAAGAGAGCCCCGATTCTAGCGGCGGGGCGGGGTCCTTGTCGTGCTGCGGAGAGAATGCTTGGACAAAGTCTTCATCGAAGGTCTGGAAGTCGACACCCTGATCGGTGCCTACGACTGGGAGCGCGGCATTCGCCAATGCCTGCGCCTGGACCTGACCTTTGCCTGGGATATCCGCCCGGCTGCGGCAGGCGATGACCTGAGCAAGGCCCTCGACTACGCGGCAGTGCATGCCCACGTACAGCAGTTTGCCGGCGCAGCACAGTTCGAACTGGTGGAAACCTTTGCCGAGCGCCTGGCCGAGAGCCTGCTGGCGCAGTTCGGCGCGCCCTGGCTGCACCTCAAGGTGACCAAGCCTGGCGCCAATCCTGCCGCGCGCGCAGTAGGCGTGGAAATCGAGCGTAGCCGGCCATGACCCAGGTCTTTCTCGGGCTGGGCAGCAATACCGAGCGTGAGGCGCATCTGTGTGCCGGCCTCGATGCGCTGGCTGGTTTTCTTCAGGATCTGCGCTGCTCGCCGGTGTTCGAGAGCGCGCCGGTGGGGATCAAGAGCGGGCCGTTCTTCAATCTGGTGGTCAGCGCGCGCACCGACCTGCCACTGCATGAGCTGGATCGACGGCTGAAGTGCATCGAGGCGGACAACGGTCGCTATGCGCCGGAGCGCCGTGGGTTGCCGCTGGACATCGATGTGCTGCTGTACGACGGCCTGGCGGGCAACTTCGATGGGCTGATCCTGCCGCGTGCGGAAATCCTCAAGAATGCCTTCGTGCTTTGGCCGCTGACGCTGTTGGCGCCGGAGGAGGTGCATCCGGTTGCGGGCAAACCGTTTGCCGAGTTGTGGGCGGCAGCGCAGATCGACCAGCAGCTGTGGCCGGTGGCATTCCAGTGGCGCTCGCTGGAACTGACCCCGACCAGATTGCTGCAGGCTTTTCCGGCCCCTATCTAGGGGCGATCCCCGATCGCGATGCTTTGGCGCTGGCGGGATCGCGAGCAAGCTCGCTCCTACAGCTGCTGGGTGCCTGCCTTGTAGGCCTTGAGGGCTTTCAGGCGCTCCTGCTTGAGGGCTTCGCCCAGTTCCGCGCCTTGTAGTCCTTTTTCCAGCAGCGGTTGCACCGTGACTGCCCGTGCGGCCTGCATGGCGCTGCGCAGGTAGGCGGCTTGCGGGTAGTCGCGGTCTTCGAAGCCCAGGCGGCCGCGGGCGTCCATCTCGCAGGCGGCGATGAACTCCTCGAAACGTTGCGGGCGGCGGTAGACGTCGAAGCTCTGTAGCAGCTCGAGTAGCGTCGAGGGTTTGAGTTCCAGGGCGCGGTGGCAGTGGGTGTGGTATGCGCCGACCAGCAGCGCCAGCTCGGCGCATTCCTTGGGTACCTTGCAGCGCGTATTGACCGCGCGGATCAACTTCAGCCCGCGCACCTCATGGGCGATATGCCGTGGCCACTCCGCTTGCGGCGTGGTGCCTTTGCCCAGGTCGTGCAGCAGGCAGGCCCAGCGCACGCTCAGCGGCTGTGTGTGCAGGGCGCATTGCTGCAACACCATCAGGTTGTGCACGCCGGTGTCGATTTCCGGGTGGTGCGCGGCCGTCTGCGGCACGCCGAACAGCGCGTCGACTTCCGGCAGCAGTTCGCGCAAGGCGCCACAGTCGCGCAATACCTGGATGAACACATCGGGGCGCGGCTCCAGCAGTGCGCGGGAGATTTCCTTCCAGCTGCGCTCCGCGGTCAGCGCCTTGAGCTCGCCGGATTCAGCCAGCTGGCGCATCAGTGCCAGGGTTTCGGGCGCGACAGTGAAGCCCAGTGGTGCATAGCGTGCGGCAAAGCGCGCCACCCGCAGCACGCGCAGCGGGTCTTCGGCGAACGCCGGGGAGACGTGGCGGAGCAGGCGGGCTTCGAGGTCCTGCTGCCCGCCGTAGGGGTCGATGACCTGGCCGTGGTCGTCCTCGGCCATGGCGTTGACGGTGAGGTCGCGGCGGATCAGGTCGTCTTCCAGGGGCACGTCGGGGCTGGCGTAGAAGGTGAAGCCGCCGTAGCCCTGGCCGGATTTGCGCTCGGTGCGGGCGAGGGCATATTCCTCGCCACTCTGCGGGTGCAGGAAGACCGGGAAGTCGTCGCCCACCGGCCGATAGCCCTGGTCGAGCATGCTCTGCGCATCGGCGCCGACCACCACCCAGTCGATATCGGTGATGGGGCGTCCGAGCAGGCGGTCGCGTACTGCGCCGCCGACCTTGTAGATCTGCATGGGTTGAGTCCTCCGTAGCGGCGGAGGATAAGCGAAAAAGCGCCTGTGCGTTGTCGTAGGAGCGAGCTCTGCTCGCGAAGCGCTTGCGTTGAATGCTTCGCGAGCAGAGCTCGCTCCTACGTGTGGCTCGCGCTTTCATTGAGCCCTCGAGTGGGGCTTGGTGGATGGGTAAAGCGACATCCACCCTACGGTTTGCTCAGATCGGCGGAATCACCAGATCCAGGCGCGGGTATTCGTTCTCGGCATCCTGCTCGTTACGCGGCGGTACGTGCTGGGTACTGATGATCTGCTCGCCCTGGCGCACTTCTAGGTGGATGTCGAAGCCCCACAGGCGGTGCAGGTGCTTGAGCACTTCGCCGGTGGAGTCGCCCAGTGGTTTTCGGTCATGTTGCTGGTGGCGCAAGGTCAGCGAACGGTCGCCGCGGCGGTCGACGCTCCAGATCTGCACGTTGGGCTCGCGATTGCCCAGGTTGTATTGCGCGGCCAGGGTCTCGCGGATGATCTGGTAGCCCGGTTCGTCGTGGATGGCCGGGACCAGCAGCTCGTCCTGTTGGTCGTCGTCCATCACGCTGAACAGCTTGAGGTCGCGGATCACCTTGGGGGAGAGGAATTGCAGGATGAAGCTCTCGTCCTTGAAGTTCTGCATGGCGAACTTGAGGGTCGACAGCCAGTCGCTGCCGGCGATGTCCGGGAACCAGCGGCGGTCTTCCTCGGTGGGTTTCTCGCAGATACGGCGGATGTCGCAGTAGATGGCGAAACCCAGGGTGTAGGGGTTGATGCCGCTGTAGTAGGGGCTGTCGAAGCCCGGCTGGTAGACCACGCTGGTGTGCGACTGGAGGAACTCCATCATGAAGCCCTCGGTGACCAGGCCTTCGTCGTACAGGTCGTTCATCAGGGTGTAGTGCCAGAAGGTGGCCCAGCCTTCGTTCATCACCTGGGTCTGGCGCTGTGGGTAGAAGTACTGGGCGATCTTGCGCACGATGCGGATGATCTCGCGCTGCCAGGGCTCCAGTAGCGGGGCGTGCTTCTCGAGGAAGTACAGGATGTTTTCCTGCGGCTCGGCCGGCCAGCGCTTGTTGTCCTGGTCGTGGCCCTTGCTGGCGTTTTTCGGGATGGTGCGCCAGAGGTCGTTGATCTGCTTCTGCAGGTGCTCTTCGCGGTCTTTCTGCCGGCGCCGTTCTTCCTCGGCGGAGATCGGATAGGGGCGTTTGTAGCGATCGACGCCGTAGTTCATCAGCGCATGGCAGGAGTCGAGCAGGTCTTCCACCGCGTCGATGCCGTGGCGCTCCTCGCACTGCATGATGTACTGCTTGGCGAACACCAGGTAGTCGATGATCGAGCTGGCATCGGTCCAGGTGCGGAACAGGTAATTGCCCTTGAAGAAGCTGTTGTGGCCATAGCAGGCATGGGCGATCACCAGCGCCTGCATGCACATGGTGTTCTCTTCCATCAGGTAGGCGATGCACGGGTCGGAATTGATCACGATCTCGTAGGCCAGGCCCATCTGCCCGCGGCTGTAGTTTTTCTCGGTGCTGAGGAAGTGCTTGCCGTAGGACCAGTGGTGGTAACCCAGCGGCATGCCGACGGAGGCATAGGCGTCCATCATCTGCTCGGCAGTGATCACTTCGATCTGGTTGGGGTAGGTGTCGAGCGCATAGCGTTCGGCGATGCGCGCGATCTCGCGGTCGTACTGGCGAACCAGTTCGAAGGTCCATTCCGAGCCGGTGGAAATCGGCTGGCGTTTTCTCTCGGTTGCGGTCATCGCGCTTCCCCTCAGCTCACCAGGCGGCGCTGGAACAGTTCACGGAACACCGGGTAGATATCGGCGGGCGACACCAGCTGTTGCTGGGCGAAGGTGTCGGCGTAGTTCTCGCCGACCTGCTCGTACTCGAACCACAGCGCCTGGTGCTCGCGCGGGGTGATCTCGACGTAGGTGAAGTACTGCACGAACGGCATGATCTGGTTGATCAGGATATCGCGGCAGATCGGCGAATCGTCGTTCCAGTTGTCGCCGTCCGAGGCCTGGGCTGCGTAGATGTTCCATTCGTTGATCGGGTAACGCTCGGCCATGATCTCCTGCATCATTTTCAGCGCGCTGGAGACGATGGTGCCGCCGGTTTCACGCGAGTAGAAGAACTCCTCCTCGTCGACTTCCTTGGCGCTGGTGTGGTGGCGGATGAACACCACTTCGATCTTGTCGTAGTTCCGCTTGAGGAACAGGTACAGGAGGATGAAGAAGCGCTTGGCGATGTCCTTGGTGGCCTGGGTCATCGAGCCGGATACGTCCATCAGGCAGAACATCACCGCCTTGGAGCTGGGGTTGGGCTGCTTGGTCAGCAGGTTGTACTTGAGGTCGAAGGTGTCGAGGAACGGCACCCGATTGATGCGCGCGCGCAGTTTGACGATTTCTGCTTCCAATTCCTGGATATCGCCGAAGTTGTCTGGCTCTTCGCGCCTCAATCGCTCCAGCTCAATCAGCGCTAGTTTGAGTTTGCCGCGGCTGCTGCCGGACAGTGCGATGCGCCGCGCATGGGCGGAGCGCAGGGTGCGGATGATGTTGATGCGTGACGGGTTGCCTTCGCTGCTGATGCCGGCGCGCACGGTCTTGAAGGTGTCGCTGCCGGTCAGGTGACGCTTCACCAGGTTGGGCAGTTCGAGGTCCTCGAACATGAAATCGAGGAATTCCTCCTGGGTGATCTGGAAGACGAACTCGTCCATGCCGTCGCCGGAATTGCTTGCCTTGCCGCTGCCCCGTCCGCCGCCGCCACCCTGCGGGCGGGCAATGCGCTCGCCGCTGGTGAACTCCTTGTTGCCGGGATGGACGATGGTCTGCTTGCCGCCACGGCCGTGGTGCAGCACCGGCTCGTCGATGTCGCGGCCGGGAATGCTGATCTGTTCGCCGTGTTCCATGTCGGTGATGGAGCGCCGGCTGACAGCCTCCTCCACGGCCTTCTTGATGTGGTCACGGTAACGCCGCAGGAAGCGCTGGCGGTTCACCGTGCTCTTGTTCTTGCCATTCAGGCGCCGGTCTATCACATAGCTCATGACGTCTCCTTAGAACCGGCACAGGGCTCGCGAGCCCCTGTGTCGGTTCGTGGCGCGCACGCCCATGCGGGCCTGCGGCGGCCGACGCGGCGGATGGCGCGCGCCGACGGCGGGTTACTGCGACTTGCGAACCCGCAGGTACCACTCGGACAGCAGGCGCACCTGTTTCTCGGTGTAGCCACGTTCGACCATGCGTGTGACAAAGTCGTTGTGCTTCTGTTGGTCCTCCTTGCTGGCCTTGGCGTTGAAGCTGATGACCGGCAGCAGGTCTTCGGTGTTGGAGAACATTTTCTTCTCGATCACCACGCGCAGCTTCTCGTAGCTGAGCCAGGTCGGGTTCTTGCCGTTGTTGTTGGCGCGCGCGCGCAGCACGAAGTTGACGATCTCGTTGCGGAAGTCCTTCGGGTTGCTGATGCCGGCCGGCTTCTCGATTTTCTCCAGCTCCTCGTTGAGGGCCACGCGGTTGAGGATTTCGCCGGTTTCCGGGTCGCGGTATTCCTGGTCCTGAATCCAGAAATCGGCGTACAGCACGTAGCGGTCGAAGATGTTTTGCCCGTACTCGCTGTAGGACTCCAGGTAGGCGGTCTGGATTTCCTTGCCGATGAACTCGATGTAGCGCGGCGCCAGGTACTCCTTGATGAAGCGCAGGTAGCGCTCGCGGACTTCGGCGGGGAACTGCTCCTGTTCGATCTGCTGTTCCAGCACGTACAGCAGGTGCACCGGGTTGGCGGCGATCTCGTGGGGGTCGAAGTTGAATACCTTGGACAGAATCTTGAAGGCGAAGCGGGTCGACAGGCCGTTCATGCCTTCGTCCACGCCAGCGGTGTCGCGGTATTCCTGGATCGACTTGGCCTTGGGGTCGGTGTCCTTGAGGTTCTCGCCGTCATAGACGCGCATTTTCGAGTAGATGTTGGAGTTCTCCGGCTCTTTCAGCCGGCTGAGCGTGGAGAACTGGGCAAGCATCTTCAGCGTGTCCGGCGCGCAGTGGGCGTTGGCCAGGGAGCTGTTGATCAGCAGCTTGTCGTAGATCTTGATCTCGTCGGTGACGCGCAGGCAGTACGGCACCTTGACGATGTAGATACGGTCGATGAAGGCCTCGTTGTTCTTGTTGTTGCGGAAGCTGTGCCACTCGGACTCGTTGGAGTGGGCCAGCAGGATGCCGCTGTAGGGGATCGCGCCGAGGCCTTCGGTGCTGTTGTAGTTGCCTTCCTGGGTGGCGGTGAGCAAGGGGTGCAAGACCTTGATCGGCGCCTTGAACATCTCGACGAACTCCATCAGCCCCTGGTTCGCCCGGCACAGGGCGCCCGAGTAGCTGTAGGCATCGGCATCGTTCTGCGGGAATTCTTCCAGCTTGCGGATATCCACCTTGCCGACCAGCGCGGAGATGTCCTGGTTGTTCTCGTCGCCCGGCTCGGTCTTGGCCACGGCGATCTGGTTGAGGATCGAGGGGTACAGCTTGACCACGCGGAACTGGCTGATATCGCCGCCGAACTCGGCCAGGCGCTTGCTGGCCCAAGGCGACATGATGCTGTTCAGGTAACGGCGATGGATGCCGTAGTCCTCTTCGAGGATGGCGCCATCTTCGGCGGCATTGAACAGGCCGAGCGGCGACTCGAACACCGGCGAGCCCTTGATGGCATAGAAGGGCACCTTCTCCATCAATTGCTTGAGTTTTTCCGCCAGCGAGGACTTGCCGCCGCCGACCGGGCCGAGCAGGTAGAGGATCTGCTTCTTCTCTTCCAGGCCCTGCGCCGCGTGGCGGAAGTAGGAGACGATCTGGTCGATGCACTCTTCCATGCCATGGAAGTCGGCAAAGGCCGGATAGCGGCGAATGACCTTGTTGGAGAAGATTCGCGACAGCCGCGAGTTGCTCGAGGTGTCGATCAGCTCCGGCTCGCCAATGGCCATCAGCAACCGCTCGGATGCCGAGGCATAGGCGCTGCGATCCGCCTTGCACAGGTCGAGATATTCCTGAAGGGAATACTCCTCCTGGCGGGTCGCCTCGAAGCGTTGCTGGAAGTGGCTGAAAATACTCATGACTGCACCTCGCTCGCTGCATAGGAGCCGGCACGGGTCATTCGGGCGGGTGCAGGGGAAGCCGACGCGTCGGCCGTCAGGAACCCCCAGAACACCATAAAAACGCTACCGATGGCCCGGAACCGGTGTGCCGGCTCTCCCTTTTGGATGGCCTGAAACTAAGAGTAGTTCGGATTCGGCAGGCGCAAGGATGTCATGAGGGTGACAGGATATTACCGCCCGTCGGCAGGGCGCGAAGGCGTAGGCGTTGCGGGGGTTCGGCCGCGCAGAATTTTTTTACTCGGGCTCGCTCTTGGCGACTTCACCGGGGTACTGGTTGCGCCATAGCTCGAAGCCGCCATCCAGGCTGTAGACCTCGGAGAAGCCCTGGTGCGCCAGGTAGGCGGCGGCATTCTGGCTGGAGTTGCCGTGGTAGCAGGTGACGATCAACGGGTGATCGAAGTCGGCCTTGGCGATGAAGTCCGGCAGCGAGTGGTTATCCAGCAGTTGCGAGCCGCTGATATGGCCATTGGCGAAGCTCTGTGGGTCGCGGACGTCGACCACCACGGCGCCTTGCTCACGCAGGGCCTGGGCC
Organism: Aquipseudomonas ullengensis; assembly: GCF_014174475.1. Classification (GTDB taxonomy): domain Bacteria; phylum Pseudomonadota; class Gammaproteobacteria; order Pseudomonadales; family Pseudomonadaceae; genus Aquipseudomonas; species Aquipseudomonas ullengensis. The sequence goes on along the minus strand of NZ_JACJUD010000006.1, from coordinate 39,062 downwards.
TGCTCGGGGGGGATGCGTTTGAATTCGCTCATTTCAGGTCCTCACAGCTGCAGCGGTGCAGTTCGCCGCTGTCGATATTCATCAGGGTCATGGCGCCGCCCCACACGCAGCCGCTGTCCAGGGCGAACAGGCCGGGCTCGGTGCAGTTGCCTTCCAGTGCGGCCCAGTGGCCGAAGATGATCTTCTGCCCGCGGGTCTTGCGCTGTGGGTAGCTGAACCAGGGCGCGTAGCCGGGCGGGGCGGTGTCGAGGCCTTCCTTGCTCTTCAGGTCGAGCGTGCCGTCGGCGGTGCAGAAGCGCATGCGGGTGAAGTAGTTGGTGATCACCCGCAGGCGGGTGACGCCGTGCAGGTCTTTGTCCCACTTGGCCGGCTCGTTGCCGTACATGCCGTCGAGGAACAGCGGCAGGCGGGCGTCGTCGCGCAGGGTTTCTTCCACTTCGGCAGCGCGCTTGAGGGCTTTTTCCAGCGTCCACTGTGGCGGGATGCCGGCATGCACCAGGGCGATGTCGCGCTGTTCGTCGTAGTGCAGCAGCTTTTGCAGGCGCAGCCAGTCGAGCAGGTCCTTGCGGTCTGGTGCGTCGAGGACTTCCTGCAGGGTATCGCTTTTCTTCAGGCGCTCGATGTTGTGCGCCACGGCCAGCAGGTGCAGGTCGTGGTTGCCCAGAACGCAGACCAGCGAGTCGCGCATGGCGAACAGGAAACGCAGGGTCTCCAGCGATTGCGGGCCACGGTTGACCAGATCACCGACCAGCCACAGGCGATCCTGCAGCGGGTCGAAGGCGACCCGTTCGAGCAGGCACTTGAGCGGTTGCAGGCAGCCTTGCAGGTCGCCGACGGCATAGGTCGCCATCAGTGCAGGGCTCCCGGTACGGCCAGGCGGAAGGGCGTGATGGTGGCGTCGAAGCGGGTGCCGTCATCGGCGAGCATCTGGTAGCTGCCGTGCATGCTGCCGACCAGCGTGGCCATCACGGTGCCGCTGCTGTAGGTGTGGCTCTGGCCGGGTTCGAGGTGCGGCTGTTGGCCGACTACGCCGGCGCCGCGTACTTCCTGCACGCGACCGTCGCCGTCGGTGATGATCCAGTGGCGGCTCAGCAGCTTGGCGGCCACCGCGCCCGAATTCAGGATGGTCACGGTATAGGCGAAGGCATAGCGCTTCTGCTCGGGGTTGGACTGCTCGGGCAGGTGGCGAGTGACGACGCTGACATCTACCTGGTAACGGGACTCGGACATGGAGAAAACTCGACTAGCTGGAACAGCAGTTTAGTCCTGGTGCGCGGCGCCGGGTTGGGCGGCGAGCTGGTCGGCCAGGCGAACGAAAGCGGCAAGGTCGAGCTGCTCGGGGCGCAGGCTGCCATCTACCTCGGCGGCCTCGATGGCGCTGGCCGGCAGCAGTTGCTTGAGCGTGTTGCGCAGGGTCTTGCGGCGCTGGTTGAACGCCTCGCGCACCACGCGTTCGAGCAGACGGTGGTCCTTGGCCGGGTGTGGCAGCACTTCATGTGGCGCCAGGCGGACGATCGCCGAGTCGACCTTGGGCGGCGGGTTGAATGCGCCGGGGCCAACGTTGAACAGGTGCTCCACGCGGCAGTGGTACTGCACCATGATCGACAGCCGGCCCCAATCACCACCGCCGGGCTCGGCGGCCAGACGCTCGACCACTTCCTTCTGCAGCATGAAGTGCATGTCGCGGATCAGGTGGGCGTTGTCCAGCAGGTGGAAGATCAGCGGCGTGGAGATGTTGTACGGCAGGTTGCCGACCACGCGCAGGCTGTTGGGCGCGGCATCCAGGCGGTTGAAGTCGAACTTCAGCGCATCGCCCTGGTTCAGGCGAAAGTTCGGCTGCTGGCCGAACTTGGCTTGCAGGATGGGGATCAGGTCGAGGTCGATCTCGATCACGTCGAGCTGCGCGCCGCTGCTCAGCAAGCCTTCGGTCAGGGCGCCCTGGCCTGGGCCGATTTCCAGCATGCGCTCGCCTTCACGGGCGTGGATGGCGCGCAGGATGCGGTGAATCACCCCGGCGTCATGCAGGAAGTTCTGGCCGAAGCGCTTGCGCGCGCGGTGTTGGTACTCGGACATCGGGACAGCTCCAAGCTTCAAGCCACAAGCTTAAAGCGCATGCAAAGAATGGCAGTTTAACAGCATTGCCGGCGGCAACCGTAGGCCGGGCGAGCGTTACGCCCGACTGGTGGCCATCTGGTAGGCGGTCTCCAGGGCGACCTGCAGGCTGCCGCTGTCGACGTTGCCGCTGCCGGCCAGGTCCAGCGCGGTACCGTGGTCGACCGAGGTGCGGATGATCGGCAGGCCCAGGGTGACGTTGACCGCCGCGCCGAAGCCCTTGTACTTGAGCACCGGCAGACCCTGGTCGTGGTACATCGCCAGCACGGCGTCGCAATGGTCGAGGTGCTTGGGGGTGAACAGGGTGTCGGCCGGCAGCGGGCCGATCAGGTTAAGGCCTTCGCCACGCAGCTGGTCCAAGGTCGGCTCGATCACTTCGATTTCCTCGCGACCCAGGTGCCCGCCTTCGCCTGCATGCGGATTGAGGCCGCAGACCAGGATGCGCGGGTTGGCGATGCCGAATTTCTCCACCAGATCGGCATGCAGGATGCGCGTGACCCGCGTCAGGCGCTCGGCGGTGATGGCGGCGGCCACATCCTTGAGCGGCAGGTGGGTGGTGACCAGCGCCACACGCAGGCCGCGGGTGGCAAGCATCATCACCACCTGCGCAGTGTGGGTCAGCTCGGCGAGGAACTCGGTGTGCCCGGAGAAGGGGATGCCGGCTTCGTTGATCACCCCTTTGTGCACGGGCGCGGTGATCATCCCGGCAAAGTGCCCGTCGATGCAGCCTTGTCCGGCGCGGGTGAGGGTTTCCAGCACGTAGCCGGCATTCGCCTGGTTGAGTTGGCCGGGGATGACCGGTGCGGGCAGGGGGGTATCCCAGACATACAGGCTGCCGGCCGGCGCCGGCGTGTTCGGCCAGGCGTCTGGCGCGACCTCGATCAGCTTGATGGCAAGCTGCAACTGCGTGGCGCGTTCGGCGAGCAGGGCACGATTGGCGATGGCAACCAGTGCATGCGGCTGGGCATCGCGCGCCAGCAGCAGGCACAGGTCGGGGCCGATACCGGCGGGCTCGCCGGGGGTCAGGGCAAACAGGCGGCAAGCGGTCATGGCGGCCTCATGGCGGATTGTTCGGGATTAACTCTACGCCCTATGGGCGCGGTGGCGAAAAAAAGCCCGGCGCTGCGTGGGCATGCCGGGCTCTGGTATTGCGTCGCTCAGTTGCTCAGAGCTTGATTTCGACGTAGGCCTCGTCGCGGATCTGGCGTAGCCAGCTCTGCAGCTCTTCGTCGTATTTGCGGTTACGCAGCAGGTTCATCGCCTGTTGTTCACGCATCTGCTCGCTGCTGTCGGTGGCACGACGACCCAGCACTTCCAGCACGTGCCAACCGTAGGTGCTCTTGAACGGTTTGGACAGCTGGCCGGTGGCGGTGTTGGCCATGACGTCACGGAATTCCGGCACCAGCGCTTGCGGGTCGATCCAGTTGAGGTCGCCGCCGTTCAGCGCCGAGCCAGGGTCTTCGGAGAAGTTCTTCGCCAGTTCGGCAAAGTCTTCGCCGGAGGTAATGCGCTCATACAAGCGCTCGACCAGACGACGGGTTTCTTCTTCGCTACGGATCTCGCTGGGCTTGATCAGGATGTGGCGTACATGCACTTCCTCACGCACTGCGGTGCTACCGCCGCGCTTCTCCAGCAGCTTGAGGATGATGAAGCCGCCAGGGGTGCGCACCGGTTCGGTCACTTCGCCGACGCTCAGGGCGCCGATCATGCTGTCGAACGGAGGCGGCAGCTGGGCAGCCTTGCGCCAGCCGATCTCGCCGCCTTCCAGGGCGGTTTCGCTGGCCGAGTTGGAAATGGCCAGTTGGGCGAAGTCGGCGCCGCTGCGCAGTTGGTTGTAGACCTCGCCGACGCGCTTTCCGGCCGCCTGGATAACTTCAGGCGACGCGCCTTCCGGTACCGGGATCAGGATGTTGGCCAGGCGATACTCTTCCGACAGCTGCAGCTTGCCGAGGTCGGAGGCGAGGAAGTTCTGCACTTCCTGTTCGGTGACCTGGATGCGCTCGGCGACGCGGCGCTGGCGCACACGGCTGATGACCATCTCGCGGCGGATCTGGTTGCGCGCGTCGTCATAGGACAGACCGTCACGGGCCAGAGCGGCACGGAACTGATCCAGGCTCAGGTTGTTGCGTTGGGCAATGGTGCCCATGGCCTGATTCAGTTCTTCGTCGGTGATGCGGATACCGGAACGGTCGCCAATCTGTAGTTGCAGGTTCTCGACGATCAGGCGCTCCAGTACCTGCTGTTGCAGCACATCGCGCGGCGGCGCTTCGGCGCCGCGCTTGGCGATGGTCTGCTCGACCTCGCGAATACGCTGGTCGAGCTGGCTCTGCATGATGACGTCGTTGTCGACAATGGCCACGACCCGGTTGAGGGACTGTACGTCGGCCTGGGCCACGCTACTCAGGAACACTGCGCCCAACAGCAGGGGGCGCAGGCAATCAGAAAGCTTGTTCTTCACGTTCGCTATAACCTTGAATGCCTTTGTCGAGGAAGCTGCCTACCTTGTTGCCCACTACGCCGCCGAGGCCTTTGAGGACGATCTGCAGGAAGATGCCGTGATCGCCTTCGTCGTTTTCGGAGGGGTTGAGGGTGGTTTCGTCATAATCAACCCAGTAGCGGTTGATCAGACGCAGCTTCCAGCAGCAGCTGTCGTATTCGAAACCACCGAAGGCTTCGAGGGTGCGGCTGCGGTTGTAGTCATGCTGCCAGCGGGCAATCACGCTCCACTGCGGGACCACCGGCCAGATGACCGAGAGGTCGTGCTGGTCGATCTTGTAGTAGTCCTTGATGTAGCCCGGGGTGCCCGGGGTGCCGTAGTCGCCACCACCAACCACCCAGTTACCGGTGGACTGATCGTAACGCACGGTGTCGTTGCGGTAGCGATAGCCAGCGTTGATCACCTTGTTCGGGTTGTCTTCCGGCTGGTAGTGGAACATCACGCTACCGGAGCGGGTGCTGTGGCTGTCCGGGTCCCAGTTGAAGTCGGACGACAGGCGCCAGTCGCGGTTGAAGCGATACAGGTACTCGAGGGCATAGGGCGATACATCGGCTTGCGCCTCATCCCGTGAGCGGTAGTCGATGCCCGGCAGCTGGACTTCGCGGTCGGCAAAGTAGATCGCCTGGCCGAGGCTGAAGCGCTGGCGCTCGAAGCCATTCGACTCGATCCAGCGGTTGGTCACGCCCAGGGACAGCTTGTTCTCGTCGCCGATGCGATCTTTGCCGGTGAAGCGGTTCTCGCGGAACAACGACGAATAGCTGAAGGTGCTTTCGCTGGTGTCGAACACCGGGATGTCGGTCTGGTCTTCCTCTGGGACATAGAGGTAGAACAGGCGTGGTTCCAGGGTCTGCCGGTAGTTGTTGCCGAACAGCTGGGTATTGCGGTCGAAGTACAGGCCGCTGTCTAGATTGAACATGCCAACGCCGCGGCTCTGGCTGCTGCTGTAGTCCTGCTCGGCCAGTAGGGTGTTCTTGCCGCGCTGGTCGATATCCAGGTCGTACTCGGTCTGCAGGTACTTGATCTTTGGCGTGAAGAAGCCCCAGCTGGAGCTCAGTGGCAGGCTTACGCTCGGCTCGACATGGGCGCGATCGCCGTTGGCGCGTGCCAAACCCTGGATTCGCGTGTCGTACCAAGGGGTCAGGTTGCCATCTTTGTCGCTGAAGTTGCCGGTGCGCAGATCGCGGTCGAAACGCACGAACTCGGTGCCATAGGCGAAGTTCAGGCCGCCCGGCTGGAAGGGCAGGGCGCCGTCCAGGGTCAGTTGCGGCAGGCGGTCGTACGGCGTGATGTCGGTAACGGTGGCCATTTCATAGGCCTGGGCGTTCAGGCGGGCGGTGTAGCTGTCGCCACGCCAGGTCAGGGTGCCGCGCTGATCGACGTAGCTCGGTGTTTCGATGCCGAGGTCGCTGTTCAGGTCCTGGAAGTAGTAGGGGTCGCTGATGTCGGTGTAGTCGACTTCGGCCAGCAGGCGCGAATCCAGGCCGCTCTTGTTTTGCCAGTTGATCAGCCAGCGCTGGTCTTCGTACTCGGACTGCAGCTTGCGTTCGTCTTCCTGGTCGTCCAGGAACGCGCCGCCGAACTGGCCTTCGCTGCTCTTGGTCAGGTAGCGAACCTCACCTTCCATCAACAGGCCGCGATTGGTCATCACGGTCGGATAGAGGGTGGCGTCGTAGTTCGGCGCGAGGTTGAAGTAGTACGGGGTCTGCAGGTAGACGCCGGTGTCGCTGCCGCTGCCGAAACTCGGCGTGAGGAAGCCGGACTGGCGGCGATCATCGATCGGGAAGTACATGTACGGGGTGTAGAAGACTGGAATGTCTTTCACCCGCAGGGTCACGTTGGTCGCGGTGCCGAAACCGGTGGCCGGATCCAGCTTGATGTTGTTGCCCTTCAGGTGCCAGGCATTGTTGCCCGGCTCGCAACGGGTGAAGGTGCCATCCTTGAGGCGGATGATGGCGGTCTCTGCGCGCTTGGCGTAGAGCGCGCTGCCGCGTACGTGGCCTTCGTGGATCACATACTCGGCGTTCTCGATCTTGGCTTCGCCGTTGTCCAGCTGGATTTCGGCGCGATCGCCGACGACCAGCGAACCCTTGTCGCGCAGCTTGACGTTGCCGACCAGTTCGCCGCGGTTTTCCGCCTGGTGCAGGCTGGCCTCGTCGGCCTCGATCTGCATGCTCGACTGGCGCAACACCACGTCACCGGCGAGGGTGGCGGTCTGCTTTTCCTGCTCGTAGCGCGATACCTTGGCCGAGACGAACATGGGCGACTCGTCCATCGGCGTGTTGTCGCTCATACCCGGGCGCAGCGGCTCGACGTAGGAGCCTGCGCAGTACGGGCCGACTTCCGCCAGTTGGGCGGTGGTCAGCTTGTCGCGCGGAACCCAGTCGAGGTGGCTGTAGTCAGCACTGCGACTGGCCAACCCTTTGCCTTCGCTCTCGGTGACCAGCACGGGGCGCGGTTGTCCGGACTCATCGACGCTGGCCGCGCCGGCGACTGCTGCCGCGGCGCTGGTGCCGGCCACGGAGCTGACAGCACTGTCGCTGTGCAGCGGGCGTGGTATCTGGCTGGCGGAGTTGGCTTTCGGGGCGCACGCCCAGCTACCGGCGGAAGGCTGGCAGTCGAACTGCTCGGCAGCCATGACGAAAGAGGTGCTTATTGGTTGCAGGGCCAGCAAACTGCCAGTCACCAGCAATGGGAATTTTTTACGGAACACGGGGATTTTTACTGCCATCTTGTTAGTCCGGGCTTCCTGCGCGCCTTCGACCCGCGGGGGCCGCACGCCTCTCGATGGGCGAAAAAAGATGCTGGATAATAAAGCATGACCCGCACAACGGCTAGCGCCGTCGGAGACCCTTGTAATGCCTGATCAAGATGTACGCCTAGAGCTCCTGCAGGGCTGGCTGGATGAGTGTTTGCCCGCATTGTTCGCACAACATAACTGGGGTGAGGCACGTTGCGAGCGCTTCACCCCGGCCAGCAGTGACGCCAGTTTCCGCCGCTATTTCCGCTGGGAAGGTAATGGCCGCAGCTTGATCCTGATGGATGCGCCGCCGCCCCAGGAAGACTGCCGCCCCTTCGTCAAGATGGCTGGCTTGCTGGCCGAAGCCGGCGTGCATGTGCCGCGGATTCTGGCGGCCGATCTGCCGCGTGGTTTCCTGGTGCTGGACGATCTGGGCAGCCAGACCTGGCTGGAAGTACTGACAGCGGACAATGCCGATGCCCTGTTCGACCAAGCCCTGCAAGCGCTGATCGCGCTGCAGAAACTGCCGGTCGAAGGCCTGCTGCCGGCCTATGACGACGCCCTGCTGCGCCGCGAATTGCAGTTGTTCCCGGACTGGTACCTGCAGCGCCACCTCGGTGTTGAGCTGGATGCCGCCCAGCAGGCGCAGTGGCAGCAGGTCTGCGATCTGCTGGTCAACAGCGCCCTGGCCCAGCCGAGGGTGCTGGTGCATCGCGACTACATGCCGCGCAACCTGATGCTGAGCACGCCCAACCCCGGCGTGCTGGATTTCCAGGATGCGGTGCTCGGCCCGGTCAGCTACGACGTTACCAGCCTGTTCAAGGATGCCTTCCTCAGTTGGCCCGAGGAGCGCGTTGCGGGCTGGCTGCAGCGCTACTGGCAACTAGCCCGCGAGGCCGGCATCGAACTGCCGGAGAGTTTTGCCGAGTTCCACCGCGCCAGCGACCTGATGGGCGTGCAGCGCCACCTCAAGGTGATCGGCATCTTCGCGCGCATCTGCCACCGTGATGGCAAACCCAAGTACCTGGGCGATGTGCCGCGGTTCTTCTCCTATATAGAAGCGGTATTGGCGCGCCGGCCGGAGCTGGCGGTGCTCGGCGAGCTGCTGGCCAGCCTGCCGCAGCGGGAGACCCAGCCGGCATGAAGGCGATGATTCTTGCGGCGGGCAAGGGCGAGCGCCTGCGTCCGCTGACCCTGCACACACCCAAGCCGCTGGTGCGCGCGGGTGGCGTGCCGCTGATCGAGTTTCACGTGCGCGCGCTGGCGGCTGCCGGGTTTCGCGAGCTGGTGATCAACCATGCCTGGCTTGGTCAGCAGATCGAGGACTACCTGGGCGATGGCTCGCGCTTCGGCCTGAGCATCGTTTATTCCGCCGAAGGCGAGCCGCTGGAAACCGGTGGCGGGATTTTCCGCGCCCTGCCGTTGCTGGGCGATGAGCCGTTTGTGGTGGTCAATGGCGATATCTGGACCGACTACGACTTCGCTGCCCTGCGTCGCCCACTGACCGGCTTGGGCCACTTGGTGCTGGTGGACAATCCTGGTCATCACCAAGCGGGTGACTTTCAGCTGCAGGCCGGGCAGGTCAGCGACGCGGCGGCTGATCGGCCGAGCCTGACCTACAGCGGTATCGCGGTGCTGCATCCACAGCTGTTCGATGGCTGCCAGCCGGGCGCCTTCAAACTGGCGCCCCTGCTGCGCCAGGCCATGGCGGCGCAGCAGATCAGCGGTGAACACTTCACCGGGCGCTGGATCGACGTTGGTACCCATGAGCGCCTTGCCGAGGTCGAGCGCCTGGTGGTGGAGGCCTGACGTGCTCTGGTCGATAACCCTGCTGGGCGCTGCGGCTGGCTGGGCCCTGGCGAGCATTCCCGGTGCGCTGCTGGGCGGCTTGCTGGGGCAATTGCTGGCGCGTCAGTTGCGCCTGCAGTCCTGGGCCCAGGTGCGGGGCTTGCTGCTGCGCGAGCGCGAGATGGATGACGATGAGCTGCTGTTCATGCTCCTCGGCCGTCTGGCGAAATGTGATGGGCGGGTGCTGGACAGTCATATCCGCATGGCGCGTGACGAAATGCAGCGCCTGGGGCTGGATGACGGCGCATTGCGCCGGGCGATGGAGGCCTTCGCGCGCGGCAAGCAGGCCGAGCAAGCGCTGCAGGGGCCGCTGCGGGCCTTGCAGCAACGCCGCGAGCGCGGCGAAGTGCTGTTGCGCACCTGCTGGCGCATGGCCTGGGCCGATGGCCGGGTCAGTGCGGCGGAATACCAGTTGATCCAGGAGTGGGGGCAGTTGCTGGGCTGGAAGCGCGATGCGCTCAAAGCCCTGGCTGACGAGTACGAACCCGCCAAGCCGGCGCGGGAGCTGACGCCTGGCGATTACCGTTCGGCCTTGCGCCTGCTTGGCGTCGAGGCGCAGAGCGAGCCGGCGGTGATCAAGCGGGCCTACCGGCGGCTGCTCAGTCGCCATCACCCGGACAAACTGGTCGGTAGCGGCGCCAGTGCGGCGCAGCTGCGCAGTGCCACCGACAAGACCCGTGAACTGCAGGCCGCCTACGAGCTGGTACGCCAGCGGCACGGCTTCCGCTAACGCTACGTAGCCTCTTATTTCTTTGCCGGTAGCTGCTTGTCCAGCCAGCCGCGGATGCGTCGGTAGAGCTGTTCCTGTTCGGCGTCGTTGTTGCCCGGCAAGGCCTTGAGCGCAACCTGCACGTAGCTCGGGTGGGCCAGGCGTTTGCTGGCCTGCAGGCGTTTGACGGCGTCGCTGCGGTCGCTGGCCTGGTCCTTGTAGAAGAAGTCGCCGGTGGCCAGCTTGAGCCCCGGGATAAGTTCTTCCAGGGGCGGCTGCTGGCCGGCCGGCAGGTGCGCGGCCACGGTCAGCAGGTTTTCCACCTGGGTCGGTTTCTTCTCGGCGAGGAACAGCGCGGCCCAGTAGGCGCCATCGCCATGCCCGAGCAGGACGATGGACTGCGCGCCCTGTTGTTCGGCGTAGGCGATACCGGCCTCGATGCGGGCGAACACGCGTACCGCCGGATCCACGGGTGGCGCGGCGGGAGCAGGCTCTGCGACCGGTGCGGCTGCTGCGTCCGCGGCTGGTTTGTCGGCGCTGGCGGGGTCTTGCTCCTGGCTCGCTGCGGCGCTGGTATCGACGGGCGGGGCGACCACGATCGGCTGCGGCAGGATGGCGGTGGGCAGGGGCGCCGCCGGGCTGTCCGGCAGGGTCAGGCTCAAGGTGCTCCAGCCGGCATTGGTCAGCTTGGTGCGCAGCGGGCCGATCACGCTGGGCCAGTCGGCGGTCTCGTCGGCGCCGGGAACCAGGATCACCACGCCCGTGGCTTCGGCGGCATTGGCCGGCTTCCACAAGGCCAGGAAGCGTTCGTCGCCCGCCTGCAGTTGTTGTTGCTCGGTTTGCGGCAGTTGCCGTTCGAGCGCGCCGGCCTCGGCACTGGTGCGCTCGTCGAGCGGCACGCGGGGGACTTCGGCGGGTTTGTCGGTGGACTTGTCCTCGCCGCCTTCAGCATCTTTGGCGGCGGCGCTGTCGCTGGCGGGCTGCTCGGCGGCAGGCGTCTCTTCGGCGTGCAGGGTCGGGCTCAGGCAGAGGCCCAGGCACAGGGCAAGCAGGGTCGGGCGCAGTAGTGGGGACATCTCAGCAGTCGTGGTGGCGAATGATGCTTGCAGCCTAAGCGTTGGCCGGCGTTTTGTCAGTGTTAGGAAAGACCCGGAAGGGCGGGGTAAGGTATGCCGATTGACCTTGCGAGCGGCCTGCGCCGCCTGAGTTGTTGCGCATGATTCGAGTGTTCTGCTGTTGCCTGCTCCTGCTCGCTCCCGCCTGGTTGCTGGCGGCGCCGACTGCGCCGGTGGCGCTGAGTACCGAGCAGCGCGCCTGGCTCGGCGAGCACCCACGGCTGCGGGTGGGCGTGGTGTTGCAGGCCCCGCATGCGCAGTATGTGCGCCGTCAGCAGCAGCTCTCCGGGCTCAGTGTCGAGCTGATGGATACCCTGGCGCAGAGCCTGGCCGTCGAGCTGAGCTGGCACAGCTTCACCGATCAGCCGGCACTGGAGGCCGCCCTGCGCGAGGGGCGTATCGATCTCGCGCCGGGACTGACCCAGACCCCCGCGGCCCTGCGCCTGTGGCTGTTCTCCGATCCCTACTTGCGCGTGCCGCACCTGCTGGTGGGCGAGCGCCAGGGCACTGGCGCGGTGGAGCTGGAGCAGCTCGGCGCCGGTGACGCCGTGGCGGTGCGCATGCCCAGCGCCATCGCCGATTACCTGCAGGGCAACTACTTCAACCTCAACCTGCGCGGCCAGGCGTCCGATCGCCAGGCGCTACAGGCCTTGCTGGCGCAGGACGTGCGCTACGCGGTGATCGACCAGGCCCAGCTCAGTCGCCTGACCCAGGAAAGCGAGTTCGCCCGGGTGGCGGTGGTGGGCGATGTGGGCCTGCCGCAGTTGCTGCGCATCGGCACCCGGCGCGACTGGCCGCAACTGGCGGTGATCATCGACCGCGCCCTGCACGAGTTGCCGCCCCAGCAACTGGAGCGCCTGCAACAGCGTTGGCTGAGTGCGCGCACGCCGGGGCTGGGCCAGTCGGCCGGGTTCTGGCGCAACCTCAGCGTGCTGCTCGCTGCGTTGCTATTGCTCAGCGGCGCCTTGCTGGTGGTGCTGCGGCGCCAGCGCACTCGCCTGGAGCGGGGGCTGCTGGAAGCGCGCCAGGCCCTGGCGCTGCGCGAGGTGGCGGAGGAGGCGTTGCGTCTGGCGCAGTTTTCCATCGATCACAGCACGGTGGGCATTCTCTGGGTCAACTGGGACAGCCGGGTGCGCTATGCCAATCGGGCGGTGGAGCAGATGCTCGGCCACGCGGCCGGCGCCTTGGTCGACCGGCCGCTGCAGGAAATCGAGCCGGGGCTGGGCATGGATCGCTGGCTCGGCCTGTGGCGGCGGGTGCGGGCCCAGGAGGAGGGCGCGCTGAACTTCGAGAGCAGCTGCCTGCGCGCCGACGGCAGCCTGCTGCCGGTAGACGTGTCGCTGAGTTTCCTGCGCTTTCGCGAAGCCGAGTACCTGGTGGTGTACCTCACCGACGTCACCGAGCGGCGCCGTGTGCGCGCCGCGCTGGAAGAGAGCGAGGCGCGCCTCAAGGGCATCGCCGGCAACGTGCCGGGGCTGGTGTTCCGCCTGGAACGCCCATTGCCCGGCGCGCCGGTGGACTTCGCCTACATCAGCGAAGGCAGCGAGCAGCTGGTGGGCTACCCGGCGGCGCAGATCATGGCGGCGGATTTCGGTATCCGCAGCCTGGTGCATCCCGATGATCGCGCGCGCTACCACGCGACCCAGGATGCCGCCATCGAGGCGGCCAGCGACTGGCAGTGGCAGGGGCGCATTCTCACCCGTGACGGCCGTGAGCGCTGGGCCGACATCAAGGCCAGTGCCCGCCACCTGGGCGACGAGCATGTGGTGTGGGACGGCGTGGTCTGGGACATCAGCGACAACAAGGCCATCGAGCTGGCCCTGGGCGAGTCGCGGGCGCAGTTGCGCGAGCTGTCGGCGCACCTGGAAAGCGTGCGCGAGGAAGAAAAGGCGCGCATCGCCCGCGAAGTGCACGACGAACTGGGCCAGGTGCTGACTGTGCTCAAGCTGGAGACCTCGATGTGCGAACTGGCCTTCGGCAACCTCGATCCGGGCCTCGGCGAGCGCCTGGAGAGCATGAAGAAACTGATCGCCAACCTGTTCCAGCTGGTGCGCGACGTGGCCACGGCGTTGCGCCCGCCGATCCTCGATGCCGGCATCGGCTCGGCCATCGAGTGGCAGGGCCGGCGCTTCGAGGCGCGCACGCAGATTCCCTGCCTGGTGCTGGTGCCCGAGCAGTTGCCGGCACTGTCCGACGCCAAGGCCATCGGCCTGTTCCGCGTGCTGCAGGAGGCGCTGACCAATGTCATGCGCCACGCCCAGGCGCACACCGTGGAAATCCGCCTGGAGGTGGACGCGGGCCAGCTGTGCCTGAGCATCAGCGACGATGGTCAGGGTTTCGATGCGGGCGCGGTGCGCGCACAATCCTTCGGCCTGGTGGGCATGCGCGAGCGGGTATTGATGCTCGGCGGTAGCCTGCAGATCGACAGCCAGGCCGGTGAGGGCACCACCCTCAGCGTGAGGATCGCAGTGGAGCAAGAGGAGCACGTGTCGTGATTCGAGTCCTGGTCGCCGAAGACCACACCATCGTCCGCGAGGGCATCAAGCAACTGATCGGCCTGGCCAAGGACCTGCAGGTGGTGGGCGAGGCCTGCAACGGCGAGCAGCTGCTGGAAACCCTACGGCAGATTCCCTGCGAAGTGGTGCTGCTGGACATCTCCATGCCCGGGGTCAACGGCCTGGAAGCGATCCCGCGGATTCGCGCGCTGAGCCAGCCGCCGGCGATCCTGGTGCTGTCCATGCACGACGAGGCGCAGATGGCTGCGCGTGCGCTCAAGGCCGGCGCCGCCGGTTACGCGACCAAGGACAGCGACCCGGCGCTGTTGCTCACTGCCATCCGCAAGGTCGCCAGCGGCGGGCGCTACATCGACCCGGACCTGGCCGACCGCATGGTCTTCGAGGTCGGCCTGACCGACTCGCGGCCGCCCCATGCGCAGCTCTCCGAGCGCGAGTTCTCGGTGTTCGAGCGGCTGGTGCAGGGCGAGGGTGTCAACGAGATTGCCCAGCAGCTGTCGGTCAGCAGCAAGACCATCAGCACCCACAAGGCGCGCCTGCTGCAGAAGCTCGGCCTGCATTCGGTGGCCGATCTGGTGCGCTACGCGGTGGAACACAAACTGGTCTGAACACCGTGCTCTTGTAGGAGCCAGCTTGCTGGCGATCCGCAGTCTCCGCGCGGGCATCTGATCGCCAGCAAGCTGGCTCCTATAGGTCAGTGCACCGCTGTAGGGCGATCCCTACAACACTTCCTCTCTAAGCCTTATAGCAATCTCTCATACCGCCCGATTTGCGCTGGCTGCAGCTCTTCCTAGTCTTAGGGCACGGCAGAACAGAACAAAAGGTGTGGTGATGGTCGAGACTCCGTGCAACGACGTGCTGGTCAGTTTTCGTGGCGTACAGAAGAGCTACGACGGCGAGAACCTGATCGTCAAAGACCTCAATCTGGATATTCGCAAAGGCGAGTTCCTCACCCTGCTCGGTCCGTCCGGCTCGGGTAAGACCACCAGTCTGATGATGCTGGCCGGTTTCGAAACCCCCACTGCCGGCGAAATCCTCCTGGCCGGCCGGGCGATCAACAACGTGCCGCCGCACAAGCGCGACATCGGCATGGTGTTCCAGAACTACGCGCTGTTCCCGCACATGACGGTGGCCGAGAACCTGGCCTTCCCGCTGAGCGTGCGCGGCATGAGCAAGACCGACGTCAGCGAGCGGGTCAAGCGCGCGCTGTCGATGGTGCAGCTCGACAGCTTCCGCAACCGCTACCCGGCGCAGCTCTCCGGCGGCCAGCAACAGCGCGTGGCTTTGGCCCGCGCGCTGGTGTTCGAGCCGCAGCTGGTGCTGATGGACGAGCCGCTCGGCGCGCTGGACAAGCAGCTGCGCGAGCACATGCAGATGGAGATCAAGCACATCCACCAGCGCCTGGGCGTGACTGTGGTCTACGTGACCCATGATCAGGGCGAAGCGCTGACCATGTCCGACCGCGTGGCGGTGTTCCACCAGGGCGAGATCCAGCAGATCGCCCCGCCGCGTGAGCTCTACGAGGCGCCGAAGAACACCTTCGTGGCCAACTTCATCGGCGAGAACAACCGCATCAGCGGCCAGTTGCTCAGCCGTGATGGCGAGCGCTGCGTGGTCGGCCTGGCCCGTGGCGAGAAGATCGAGGCGCTGGCGGTGAATGTTGGCGCACCCGGCGAGCCGGTGACTCTGTCGATCCGCCCCGAGCGCGTGCGCCTCAATGCCGCCAGCGAACAGTGCGCCAACCGCTTCTCCGGGCGCGTGGCGGAATTCATCTACCTGGGCGACCACGTGCGCATCCGCATGGAGGTGTGTGGCAAACCCGATTTCTTCGTCAAACAGCCGATTGCCGAGCTCGATCCCGCCCTGGGCGTGGGCGATGTGGTGCCGCTTGGCTGGCATGTGGAACACGTTCGCGCGCTCGATCCGCTGATCGTGGAATGAGTGCTTCGTTTATCAACCCGCACACCGCACACGTGGAGAAAACAACAATGAACAAACTGCACAGCAACCTTCGCCTCGGCGCCCTGACCCTCGGCCTGGCGTGTGCCGGCCAGGCGGCCGCCGCCGATCTGACGGTGATTTCCTTCGGTGGCGCCAACAAGGAAGCGCAAGCCAAGGCCTTCTACCAGCCGTGGGAAGCGGCCGGCAAAGGCAAGGTCATCGCCGGCGAGTACAACGGCGAGATGGCCAAGGTCAAAGCCATGGTCGATACCAACAGCGTGTCGTGGAGCCTGGTGGAAGTGGAGTCGCCGGAGCTGGCGCGCGGCTGTGACGAAGGCCTGTTCGAGGAGCTCGACCCGGCCCAGTTCGGCAACGCTGCCGACTTCGTCGACGGTGCCATCCAGCCGTGCGGCGTGGGCTTTTTCGTCTGGTCCACCGTGCTCGCCTACAACGCCGACAAACTGGCCAGTGCGCCGACCGGCTGGGCGGATTTCTGGGACGTGAAGAAATTCCCCGGCAAGCGCGGCCTGCGCAAGGGCGCCAAGTACACCCTGGAATTCGCCCTGATGGCCGACGGCGTGGCACCGAAAGACGTCTACACCGTGCTCGCCACCCAGGAAGGCCAGGACCGCGCGTTCAAGAAACTCGACCAGATCAAGCCGAGCATCCAGTGGTGGGAAGCCGGCGCCCAGCCGCCGCAATTCCTCGCCTCCGGCGACGTAGTCATGAGCTCCGCCTACAACGGTCGCATCGCCGCCGTGCAGAAGGAGAGCAACCTGAAGGTGGTATGGAACGGCGGCGTCTACGACTTCGACTCCTGGGCCATCCCCAAAGGCGCCAAGGACCTCGACGTGGCCAAGGCCTTCGCCGCGTTCTCGGTGCAGCCTGAGCAGCAGAAGATCTACTCGTCGAACATCGCCTACGGCCCGGCCAACAAGAACGCCGTGGCGCTGCTCGACAAGGGCCTGCTGGCCGACATGCCGACCACCCCGGAAAACATCGCGGGCCAGGTGGCCATGAACGTGACCTTCTGGGCCGACTACGGCGAGCAACTGGAACAGCGCTTCAACGCCTGGGCCGCCAAGTAAGTTCGGTAATGCCCCTCTCCTGCGGGGGAGGTCTGAGAGGGGGCGGCGCCGGTGGCGCCTGCTCCTCTCTTTTTTCGCCGCCTGGTGCGGCTCGATTTAGCGGAGCTAGCAATGGCTGAAACCGTCTCCCTCACCGAGTTCGCCGGCCTCACGTTGAAGCAGAAGCTGGCGCGTGCCGAGCGGATCAATCGCCTCAAGGCGCAGGGCCTGATCCTGCCGTTGCTGGTGTTCCTCGTCCTGGTGTTCCTGTTGCCGATCGGCATCCTGCTCTACAAGAGCGTGGAAAACCCCGAAGTGGTGCAGGCTCTGCCGCGTACAGTTGCGGCCATCGCCGCGTGGGATGGACGCGGCCTGCCGGAAGAGGCGACCTACAAGGCCCTCAGCCTGGACCTGGCCGATGCACGCAAGAACCAGACGATTGGCGACCTGTCCAAGCGCCTGAACATGGAACTGGCCGGCTACCGCAGCCTGATGGCCAAGACCGGCCGTGCCCTGCCATTCAAGCAGGAGCCTGCCTCCTATAAAGAAGCGCTGGAAAACCTCGACGAGCGCTGGGGCGACCCGGCCTACTGGCAGGTGATCCGCCGCAACGACAGTGCGCTGACCTCCTATTACCTGCTGGCGGCCCTCGATCACCGCATCGACGACCTCGGCGAGCTGGCCCCGGCTACCCCGGACCAGGCCATCTACCTGGACATCTTCGTCCGTACCTTCTGGATGGGCCTGGTGATCACCGCCATCTGCCTGGTGCTGGCCTATCCGCTGGCGTACCTGCTGGCCAGCCTGCCGACCCGGCAGAGCAACCTGCTGATGATCCTGGTGCTGCTGCCGTTCTGGACCTCGATCCTGGTGCGGGTGGCGGCGTGGATCGTGCTGCTGCAGTCGGGCGGGCTGATCAACGGCGCGCTGCTGGCCATGGGCATCATCGATGAGCCGCTGCAACTGGTGTTCAACCGCACCGGCGTGTACGTGGCGATGGTGCACATCATGCTGCCGTTCATGATCCTGCCGATCTACAGCGTGATGAAGGGCATTTCGCCGAGCTACATGCGCGCGGCGATTTCCCTTGGTTGCCATCCGTTCGCCAGCTTCTGGCGGGTGTACTTCCCGCAGACCCTGGCTGGCGTCGGCGCCGGCTGCCTGCTGGTGTTCATCCTGTCGATTGGCTACTACATCACCCCGGCGCTGCTGGGCAGCCCGAGCGACCAGATGATCAGCTACTTCGTCGCCTTCTACACCAACACCACCATCAACTGGGGCATGGCCACGGCCCTCGGCGGCCTGCTGCTGTTCGCCACCATGCTGCTCTACGTGGTGTACAGCTGGCTGGTGGGCGCTAGCCGCCTGCGTCTGGGTTGATCAGGAGAACATCGAGATGCTGAGCCCCTACAAATCGCCGATCGAACGCGCCTGGTTCTGGACCCATCGCAGCCTGTGCGCGCTGGTGCTGCTGTTCCTGATCCTGCCGGTGCTGGTGATCATCCCGCTGTCGTTCAACTCCGGCAGCTTCCTGGTCTACCCGTTGCAGGGTTTTTCCCTGCGCTGGTACGCCGATTTCTTCACCTCCGCCGAGTGGGTGCGCGCGCTGACCAACAGCCTGATCGTGGCGCCGGCCGCCACCGTGCTGGCGATGATCTTCGGCACCCTGGCCTCGATCGGCCTGACCCGTGGCGAATTCCGCGGCAAGGCGCTGGTGATGAGTCTGCTGATTTCGCCGATGGTCGCCCCGGTGGTGATCGTCGGCGTGGCCAGCTACCTGTTCTTCGCCCCGCTGGGCCTGGGCAACAGCTTTATCTCGCTGATCCTGGTGCATGCGGTGCTCGGCGTGCCGTTCGTCATCATCACCGTGTCGGCGACCCTGCAGGGCTTCAACTACAACCTGGTGCGCGCCGCCGCCAGCCTGGGTGCCACGCCGCTGACCGCGTTCCGCCGGGTGACCCTGCCGCTGATCGCCCCCGGGGTGATTTCCGGTGCGCTGTTCGCCTTCGCCACCTCGTTCGACGAAGTGGTGGTGACCCTGTTCCTCGCCGGCCCCGAGCAGGCGACGCTACCCCGGCAGATGTTCAGCGGTATCCGCGAGAACCTGTCGCCGACCATCGCCGCCGCGGCGACCCTGCTGATCGGCTTCTCCATCGTCATGCTGCTGACCCTGGAGTGGCTGCGAGGGCGCAGCGAGAAACTGCGCACCTCGATGCCGGAATAATCCCCGTGCATGGCCCTCTCCCGTCGGAGAGGGCCGCTCCCTGACATACGACAACTGCCTCTGACGGCGACTCAGGCTACAATCGCGCCACCGTGATTCAAGCTCTGAGGTCGTCATGCAACCCTTCGCCATCGCTCCGTCGATTCTGTCCGCCGATTTCGCCCGCCTGGGTGAAGAAGTCGACAAGGTTCTCGCCGCCGGCGCCGACATCGTCCACTTCGACGTGATGGACAACCACTACGTGCCCAACCTGACCATCGGCCCGATGGTCTGCGCGGCACTGCGCAAGTACGGCATCACCGCGCCGATCGACGCGCACCTGATGGTCTCTCCGGTTGATCGCATCATTGGCGACTTCATCGACGCCGGCGCCACCTACGTGACCTTCCACCCGGAAGCCAGCCAGCACATCGACCGCTCGCTGCAGCTGATCCGCGACGGTGGCGCCAAGGCCGGCCTGGTGTTCAACCCGGCGACCTCGCTGGATGCGCTGAAGTACGTGATGGACAAGGTCGACATGATCCTGCTGATGAGCGTCAACCCCGGCTTCGGCGGGCAGAAGTTCATCCCTGGCACCCTCGATAAGCTGCGCGAAGCGCGGGCGCTGATCGATGCGTCCGGCCGCGATATCCGCCTGGAGATCGACGGCGGGGTCAACGTCAACAACATCCGCGAAATCGCCGCGGCAGGCGCCGATACCTTCGTTGCCGGCTCGGCGATCTTCAACCAGCCGGACTACAAAGCGGTGATCGACGCCATGCGCGCCGAGCTGGCCCAGGTGCGCGCGTGACCCTGCTGCACGGCCTCTACGACGGCCGCCTGCCGCGCCTGGTGATGTTCGACCTGGACGGCACGCTGGTCGACTCGGTGCCGGACCTGGCAGCGGCCATCGACCGCATGCTCGGCCAGCTCGATCGTCCGGCAGCCGGGGTTGAGCAGGTGCGCGACTGGGTTGGCAACGGTGCCCGCGTGCTGGTGCGCCGCGCCCTGGCCGGCAGCATCGAACATGCCGCCGTGAGTGATGCGGACACCGAGCAGGCGCTGGAGCTGTTCAACCAGGCCTATGCCGGCAGCCATCACCTGAGCAGCGTCTACCCGGGCGTCACCGCGACCCTCAAGTGGCTGAAGAAGCAGGGGGTGGAGCTGGCGCTGATCACCAACAAGCCGGAGCGCTTTGTCGCCCCCTTGCTGGACGAGATGAAGCTCGGTCGCTACTTCCGCTGGATCATTGGCGGCGACACCCTGCCGCAGCAGAAGCCCGACCCGGCCGCGCTGCTGCATGTAATGCGCCTGGCTGGCGTCGAGGCGCAGCACGCGCTGTTCGTCGGCGACTCGCGCAACGACGTACTCGCCGCCCGCGCCGCCAGTGTGCCGTGCGTGGGGCTGTCCTATGGCTACAACCACGGGCGGCCGATTGCCGAGGAGCAACCGGAGCTGGTGCTCGATGACCTGCGCCAGCTGCTGCCGGGTGGTTGCCTGGAGGACGAGGCTACGCTAATGTCGGCGAACCCCTCCCAATACCCGCAGCCGAGAGAGCGCACCGTGGCGGTTCCCTGCAAACACTGGCTCAATCTTGCCAACATGAAAATCATCAAGGCCCTGGCCCGCTGGCGTTGGCGCGCCTGATCGATTTTTGGCCGGCCCGCCGGCGTGTTTGCTACCCCAGTGTTTTGCTTACCGGACGCCCACAGGCTTCCGGCCATGAGGCTGATTGATCATGACCCGCGACGAATTCCTGCGTTTGGCCGCTGACGGCTACAACCGCATTCCGCTTGCTTTCGAAACCCTCGCCGACTTCGACACCCCGCTGTCGATCTACCTGAAACTGGCCGATGCGCCCAACACCTACCTGCTCGAGTCCGTGCAGGGCGGTGAGAAATGGGGGCGCTTCTCGATCATCGGCCTGCAGGCCCGCACCGTGCTGCGCGCCTACGGCCACACGGTCAGTGTCAGCGTCGACGGGGTCGAGGTGGAGCGCCATGAGTGCGCCGATCCGCTGGATTTCGTCGAGCAGTTCAAGGCCCGCTACAACGTACCGACCTTAGGCGGCCTGCCGCGCTTCAACGGTGGCCTGGTCGGTTACTTCGGCTATGACAGCGTGCGTTACGTCGAGAAGAAACTCGGCGCCAGCCCCAACCCGGACCCGCTGGGCACCCCGGATATCCTGCTAATGGTGTCCGACGCCGTGGTGGTGTTCGACAACCTGGCGGGCAAGATGCACGCCATCGTGCTCGCCGATCCGGCCGCTGCCGATGCCTTCGAGCAAGGCCAGGCGCGCCTCGGCCAACTGCTGGACCAGCTGCGCCAGCCGATCACCCCGCGCCTGGGCGTCGACCTGGCCGCGCCGGCGGGTGCCGAACCGGATTTCGTCTCCAGCTTCAAGCGCGACGACTACGAGGCCGCTGTGCTGGCGATCAAGGAATACATCCTCGCCGGCGACTGCATGCAGGTGGTGATTTCCCA
Organism: Aquipseudomonas ullengensis; assembly: GCF_014174475.1. Lineage (GTDB taxonomy): Bacteria > Pseudomonadota > Gammaproteobacteria > Pseudomonadales > Pseudomonadaceae > Aquipseudomonas > Aquipseudomonas ullengensis. The sequence goes on along the minus strand of NZ_JACJUD010000006.1, from coordinate 17,836 downwards.
GCGCATGTCGATCCCGTTCCAGGCGGCGCCGATCGACCTCTACCGCGCGCTGCGCTGCATCAACCCGACGCCGTACATGTACTTCTTCAACTTCGGCGACTTCCATGTGGTCGGCAGCTCGCCGGAAGTGCTGGTGCGCGTCGAGGACAACCTGATCACCGTGCGCCCGATCGCCGGCACCCGCCCGCGCGGGGCCACGGAAGAGGCCGATGTGGAACTGGAGAAGGACCTGCTGTCCGACGCCAAGGAACTGGCCGAGCACTTGATGCTGATCGACCTGGGCCGCAACGATGTCGGCCGCGTCGCCAGCACCGGCTCGGTGAAGGTCACCGAGAAGATGGTCATCGAGCGCTATTCCAACGTCATGCACATCGTTTCCAACGTCACTGGCCAGCTCAAGCAAGGGCTGTCGGCCATGGACGCGCTGCGTGCCATTCTGCCGGCGGGCACCCTCAGCGGGGCGCCGAAGGTCCGTGCGATGGAAATCATCGACGAGCTGGAGCCGGTCAAACGCGGTGTCTACGGCGGCGCCGTGGGTTACCTGGCGTGGAACGGCAACATGGACACCGCGATTGCCATCCGCACCGCGGTGATCAAGGACGGCGAACTGCACGTTCAAGCAGGGGCCGGCATCGTTGCCGACTCACAGCCGGCCCTGGAGTGGGAAGAGACCCTGAACAAGCGTCGTGCCATGTTCCGCGCGGTCAGCCTCGCCGAACAGTCCGTACCTGCGGCCAAGAAGTAAGGGAGCCCCTACCATGCTGCTGATGATCGATAACTACGACTCCTTTACCTACAACGTGGTGCAGTACCTGGGCGAGCTGGGTGCCGACGTCCACGTGATCCGTAACGATGAGCTGACGGTCGCCGAGATCGAGGCGCTGAAGCCCGAGCGCATCGTGGTCTCGCCCGGTCCGTGCACGCCGACCGAGGCCGGGGTGTCCATCGAGACCATCCTGCACTTCGCCGGCAAGCTGCCAATCCTCGGGGTGTGCCTCGGCCACCAGAGCATCGGCCAGGCCTTCGGCGGCGACGTGGTGCGTGCGCGCCAGGCCATGCACGGCAAGACCAGCCCGGTGTTCCATGAAGACCTGGGCGTGTTCAACGGCCTGAACCATCCGCTGACCGTGACCCGCTATCACTCGCTGATCGTGAAGCGCGAAACCCTGCCCGAGTGCCTGGAAGTCACCGCCTGGACCCAGCATGCCGATGGCTCGGTCGACGAGATCATGGGCTTGCGCCACAAGACCCTGAACATCGAGGGCGTGCAGTTCCACCCGGAATCCATCCTCACCGAGCAGGGGCACGAGCTGTTCGCCAATTTCCTCCGACAGCAAGGCGGGGTGCGCTGACATGGATATCAAGGAAGCCCTCGGCCGGGTGGTCAACTCCCTGGACCTGAGCACCGAGGAAATGCAGGACGTGATGCGCGAGATCATGACCGGGCAGTGCACCGACGCGCAGATCGGTGCCTTCCTCATGGGCATGCGCATGAAGAGCGAGAGCATCGACGAGATCGTCGGTGCCGTGTCGGTAATGCGCGAGCTGGCCGCCAAGGTCGAACTGAGCAACCTGGACCACGTGGTCGATGTGGTCGGTACCGGTGGCGACGGCGCGAACATCTTCAACGTGTCGTCGGCGGCCACCTTCGTGGTGGCGGCGGCGGGCGGCAAGGTGGCCAAGCATGGCAATCGCGCGGTGTCGGGCAAGAGTGGCAGTGCCGACCTGCTCGAAGCGGCCGGCATCTACCTCGATCTGCAGCCCGAGCAGGTGGCGCGCTGCATCGAGCACGTCGGTGTCGGCTTCATGTTCGCCCAGTCGCACCACAAGGCCATGCGCTATGCCGCCGGCCCGCGTCGTGAGTTGGGCCAGCGCACCCTGTTCAACATGCTCGGCCCGCTGACCAACCCGGCCGGCGTGCGTCATCAGGTGATCGGCGTGTTCAACCAGGCGCTGTGCCGGCCGTTGGCCGAGGTGCTCAAGCGCCTGGGCAGCACGCACATCCTGGTGGTGCACTCGCGCGACGGGCTGGACGAGTTCAGCCTGGCCGCGCCCACACACGTCGCCGAACTCAAGGATGGCGTGGTCAGTGAATACCAGGTACAGCCGGAGGATTTCGGCATCAAGAGCCAGAGCCTGATCGGCCTCACGGTCGACGGCCCGCAGGCTTCGCTGGAGCTGATTCGCGATGCGCTGGGCAAGCGCCGCACCGAGAACGGCCAGAAGGCCGCCGACATGATCGTGCTCAACGCCGGCGCGGCGCTGTATGCCGCCGACCTGGCCAGCAGCCTGGCGCAGGGCGTGGCGCTCGCCCATGATGCATTGCACACGGGGCTGGCGCTGGAGAAGCTGTCGGAGCTGGCGTCCTTTACCGCGGTTTATCGAGTGGAGAACCAGGCATGAGTCTGCCTACCGTGCTGGAGAAAATCATCGCCCGCAAGTTCGAGGAAGTGGCCGAGCGCAGGGCGCGCGTCAGTTTTTCCGAGGTCGAAGCGCAGGCCCGTATCGCCGATGCCCCACGCGGCTTTGCCCGTGCCCTGCTGGAACAGGCGGCGCGCAAGCAGCCGGCGGTGATCGCGGAAATCAAGAAGGCTTCGCCGAGCAAGGGCGTGCTGCGCGAGGACTTCGTGCCGGCACAGATCGCCAAGAGCTACGAGGCCGGCGGCGCCACCTGCCTGTCGGTGCTGACCGATATCGACTTCTTCCAGGGCGCCGACGAGTACCTGCAGCAGGCGCGTGCCGCCTGTGCGCTGCCGGTGATCCGCAAGGACTTCATGGTCGACCCGTACCAGATCGTCGAAGCCCGGGCCCTGGGCGCCGACTGCGTGCTGTTGATCGTCTCCGCGCTGGATGACGTGCGCATGGCCGAGCTGGCCGCGACCGCCAAGGATGTCGGCCTCGATGTGCTGGTGGAAGTGCACGATGGCGACGAGCTGGAGCGCGCGCTGACGGTGCTGGATACGCCGCTGGTAGGTATCAACAACCGCAACCTGCACACCTTCGAAGTCAGCCTGGAAAACACCCTCGACCTGCTGCCGCGCATTCCGCGCGACCGCCTGGTGATCACTGAGAGTGGCATTCTCAACCGCGCCGATGTCGAGCTGATGGAAATCAGCGAGGTGTATGCCTTCCTCGTGGGCGAGGCGTTCATGCGTGCCGAGGAGCCTGGCAACGAGCTGCGCCGGCTGTTCTTCCCGGAGAAAGGACGCGTGGTGCTGGGCGCCGACCCGGACTGATCGCCGGCCAATAAAAAAGCCCGCCGATTGGCGGGCTTTTTTGTGCCTGGCAGAAGCTTTCGCCAGGCAGCAGTCCGTCAGCGGGTGCCGAAGACCACCATGGTCTTGCCTTTGACATGCACCAGACCCTGTTCCTCCAGGCTCTTCAGTACACGCCCGACCATCTCGCGCGAGCAGCCGACGATGCGGCCGATTTCCTGGCGGGTGATCTTGATCTGCATGCCATCCGGATGGGTCATGGCGTCTGGCTGCTTGCACAGGTCGAGCAGGGTGCGCGCGACACGGCCGGTAACGTCGAGGAAGGCCAGGTCGCCGACCTTGCGCGTGGTGTTGCGCAGGCGTTCGGCCATCTGGCTGCCCAGGGCAATCATGATTTCCGGGTCTTGCAGGGTCAGCTCGCGGAACTTGGTGTAGCTCAGCTCCGCCACTTCACACTCGGTCTTGGCACGTACCCAGGCACTGCGTTCTTTCTCGGTGCCTTCCTTCTCGAACAGACCCATCTCGCCGAAGAAGTCGCCGGGATTGAGGTAGGCGATGATCATTTCACGGCCGTCGTCGTCCTCGATCAGGATGGTGACGGAGCCTTTGATGATGAAGAACAGGGTTTCGCAGCGATCGCCCGCATAGATGATGGTGCTTTTCGCGGTGTAGCGGCGGCGATGGCAATGCGCGAGGAGTTTGTCGAGATTCTTGATTTTTGGTGTGAGGGTAATAGCGACCATGCCCGAGTCCCGAAAAGAAAAAAGAGTAAGCCTTTGTCCACAGGCGTTTTTTTATTTAGTTATCCGAACAAGTGTGCCAGTTATCCGCGGCCAGCTTAACAGACCGGACCGGTCGGGCAAGCCGATTTGCGACGTAGCTAACACTGGCTGTCACTAAACTCCGCGGTTCTGTCCGGGAGGGGCGGCGCAGAGGCCTGTGATAAGCTACGCGCCCCTTTTTGGCAGTGGAGTCCTGGCGATGAAAGCGCGCATTCAATGGGCCGGCGAGGCCATGTTCCTTGGCGAATCCGGTAGCGGTCACGTGGTGGTGATGGACGGTCCGCCCGAGGCTGGCGGTCGCAATCTCGGCGTACGCCCCATGGAAATGCTGCTGATCGGCCTGGGTGGCTGCAGCAACTTCGATGTGGTCAGCATCCTCAAGAAGTCGCGTCAGCCGGTGGAGAGCTGCGAAGCCTTCCTCGAAGCCGAGCGCGCCGACGAAGATCCCAAGGTGTTCACCAAAATCCACCTGCACTTCGTGGTCAAGGGCCGTGGGCTCAAGGAAGCCCAGGTCAAGCGCGCGGTGGAGCTGTCGGCGGAGAAGTACTGCTCGGCCTCGATCATGCTTGGCCGCGCCGGCGTGGAGATCACCCACGATTACGAAATAATCGAGCTGGGCGTCTGACACACGACGCTCATAAAGACGGCGCAGACTCTGGCAGTCGGCGCCGTCGCTCTGCATAATGCGCGGCCTTTTTTCGGGGCTGGCCAGCGCCCCAAACCTTACCCATATCGCCATCGCGAAGAGGTGTTAACCGTCCTACGCAGCTGTGTCGTTCGCAGTTGACGGGCATGCTCGATCACGCGGCAGAGCCGCATCCACAAAGAGAATCTCCAACGGTGAAAAGCAAACTCAAGCTCCACGGGTTCAATAACCTGACGAAGACCTTGAGCTTCAACATCTATGACATCTGCTACGCGGAAACGCCGGAAGACCAGCAGGCCTACGTCCAGTACATCAACACCGAGTACGACGCCGAGCGCCTGACGCAGATCCTCACCGATGTTGTCGACATCATCGGCGCCAATATCCTGAACATTGCCCGTCAGGACTACGACCCACAAGGCGCCAGCGTGACCATCCTGATCTCCGAACAGCCGGTGGAACCCACCGCCAGCCAGATCGAGGAATCACCGGGGCCGCTGCCGGATACCATCCTGGCGCACCTCGACAAGAGCCACATCACCGTACACACCTACCCGGAGATTCATCCGGTCGAAGGTATCGCGACGTTCCGCGTGGATATCGACGTGTCGACCTGCGGGGTGATTTCGCCGCTGAAGGCGCTCAACTACCTGATCCACCAGTTCGACTCGGACATCGTTACGGTCGACTACCGCGTGCGTGGCTTCACCCGCGACGTGCAAGGTAAGAAGCACTTCATCGACCACGAGATCAACTCGATCCAGAACTACCTCTCCGACGACACCCAGGACGCCTATCAGATGACGGACGTCAACGTGTACCAGGAGAACCTGTTCCACACCAAGATGCTGCTCAAGGACTTCGAACTGGACAACTACCTGTTCGGCGACGCCACCCGCAACCTCAGCGCCGAGCAGCGCAAGCAGGTGGAAGAGCGGGTGCGGCACGAGATGCTGGAGATCTTCTACGCGCGCAACATGCCGCGCTGAGACCTCGAGTCCGTGCACTGGATCCCCGCCTGCGCGGGGATGACTGTTTTGGCTGGGTAGCAGCACCGTCATTCCCGCGCAGGCGGGAATCCAGGTCAAGCGGCACAGATGCAAGCAGGTATTTGTGGTGGTAAAGAAAAAGGGCGCCGATTGGCGCCCTTTTTCATGTCTGTTGTTTTAAATCCGATAGGTGCTCTTGGTCATCACCTTGGACAACAGGCTCATGCCGAACTTCACCGGTGCGGGAAAGCGCAGGCCGCCGGCCTCGAGGGCACTGGTGGCGTGCTGCTCTTCGTCGTCGCGCATTTGCTGCAGGATCGCGCGGGTCTTGGCGTCATCCAGGGGGATCTGCTCGAGGTGCTCGTCCAGGTGCTTGACCACCTGATCCTCGGTGGCGGCGACGAAGCCCAGGCTGACTTTGTCGCTGATCAGCCCGGCGACCGCGCCGACGCCGAACGACAAGCCGTAGAACAGCGGATTGAGCACGCTCGGGTGGCTGCCCAGCTCGCGGATGCGCTGTTCGCACCAGGCTAGGTGATCTACCTCTTCATCGGCGGCATGCTCCATGGCCTTGCGCACCTGCGGCAGCTTGGCGGTCAGCGCCTGGCCCTGATACAGCGCCTGGGCGCAGACCTCGCCAGTGTGGTTGATGCGCATCAGCCCGGCGACATGGCGGGTTTCTTCCTCGCTCATCTGCGCTTCGTTCTGCAGCACGGCCGGCGAAGGGCGAGCGGGTGCGCCACTGAAGGGCAGCAGGGTGCGCATGGCCGCATCGGCCTGCATCAGCAGGCGGTCGACGGGGGAAAACTGGCGTTCGTTGCTCATGGCCATCTCCACGGAAAGCATGCCGGCAGTTTACCTGAACAGCCGGGCAGAAAATTGACCGGCGACAAGAGGCCGCGGGGCCAGGGGAGGCGTTAGCCCGGTGGCCAGTTCATCTGCCGTTGCCCGAGTACATGCATGTGGATGTGGTAGACGGTCTGCCCGCCCAGCTCATTGCAGTTCATCGCCACGCGAAAGCCTGCATCGCAGCCCAGTTCCTTGGCCAGGCGCTGGGCGGTGAAGAGGATATGCCCGGCCAGCGGGCGATCGTCTTCACCCAGGTCATTGAGCGTGCTGATGTGGCGCTTGGGGATCACCAGGAAGTGCACGGGTGCCTGCGGGCCGATATCGTGGAAGGCGAGCACCTGGTCGTCTTCGTAAATCTTGCGGGCGGGAATGACACCGGCGACGATCTTGCAGAACAGGCAGTCCACGGGCTTTCCTCTTACGAGTTTCGGTAAGCTGGCAGTGTAGTGGCGCCTATCTACCCCGGCCAGCCTGGGCCGGTTTCACAAGGAGTGAGTGTGAAGAACGATATTCATGATCTGGGGCTGGTGCTCGATTCCAGGGTCAAGCTGGTGGCAGTCGAGTCCTGGGACGAGGCGCGGGTGCTGGAGACCCTGACGGCCCTGGCGATCAAGCGCGGCCTGGGCATTTACACCTGGTCGGTGACCGAAGGCCTGCAGCGCCTGGCCTTTGGCGGCGAGCCGGTGGGCGAGCTGGACAGTCGTGAACCGGAGCAGGCACTGCGCCTGATCAAGGCGGACCCCACGCCCAATCTCTATGTGATGTGCGACCTACATCCGTTCCTGGTCGACAACCCCAAGCTGGTGCGGTTGCTCAAGGAAGTGGCGATGAGCGAGGCGCCGAACAAGCCGACGCTGGCATTGGTGTCCCACGCGCTCAAGCTGCCGGCGGAAGTGCAGCGCTACGCCGCGCGCTTTAGCCTGGCGCTGCCGACCGAGGAAGAACTGCTGAGCATCGTGCGCGAAGAGGCCACGCGCTGGAGCGAGCGCAACCGCGGCGCGCGGGTGCGTACCGATAATCGCACCCTGCAGCAGGTGGTGAAGAACCTGCGCGGCATGAGCCACGCCGAGGCGCGGGCACTGGCGCGCAACGTGATCTGCGACGACGGCGCGATCACCCAGGAAGACCTGCCGGAGCTGAACAAGGCCAAGTTCAAGCTGCTCGACCTCGAAGGCGTGCTCAGTTTCGAGTACGACACCGCGCGCTTTGCCGAGGTCGGTGGTTTGCACAACTTCAAGCGCTGGCTGGGCGAGCGGGAGGAAATCTTCGTCAGCGGCAAGTCCACGGACATGCCCAAGGGCGTGTTGCTGGTCGGCGTGCAGGGCGGCGGCAAGAGCCTGGCGGCCAAGGCCGTTGCCGGGCTCTGGGGCCTGCCGCTGCTGCGCCTGGACTTCGCCTGCCTGTACAACAAGTTCTTCGGCGAGACCGAACGCAACCTGCGTGAGGCGCTCAAGCTGGCCGAGCAGATGGCGCCCTGCGTGTTGTGGATGGATGAGCTGGAGAAGGGGCTGGCCAGTGGCGAGCACGATGACGGGGTGAGCCAGCGCGTGCTCGGCACCCTGCTGACCTGGATGGCCGAACGCACGGCGCCGGTGTTCATGGTCGCCACGGCCAACGCCATCCAGCGGTTGCCGCCAGAGCTGGTGCGCAAGGGGCGCTTCGACGAGCTGTTCTTCGTCGACCTGCCGGATGCGACTGTGCGTGCGGACATCTTCGCCATTCACCTGCGGCGGCGCGAATTGGACCCGGCGCAATTCGATCTCAAGCAGTTGGCCGACGCCTGCGCTGGGTTCTCCGGGGCGGAGATCGAGCAAGTGGTGGTCAGCGGCCTGTATGCGGCGCAGGCGCGCCAGCAGCCGGTGGATCAGGCGTTGTTGTTGCAGAACATTCAGAGCACTGCGCCGTTGTCGGTGGTGATGGCCGAGGACCTGGCCGAGCTGCGCGCGTGGGCGGATGGACGCACGGTCAACGCCGGCTGAACCGGCGTGCCGTGTGCGGGGTTACTCGCGGGGGAGCAGTGGGCGGATCATGCGCATGGCGATCCGCCGCACCAGTGCACGGGGCGCCAGGCGCAGCAGCGGTGGCACCAGGCGGTTGCGCCAGCCGGGAATGATGATCGCGCGGTTCTTGTCCAGGCCGCGCACGGCGATCAGGGCGATTTCCTCTGGACTGGCCAGCAACTGCTGGCGTTCCAGCCCGCTGGAGCGGATCGCCGCATTGCGGAAGAAACCGGTCGCAACCGGCCCCGGGCACAGCACGGAAACCTTCACCCCGTGGGGCGCCAGTTCGTTGCGCAAACCCTCGGACAGGCTCAGCACATAGGCCTTGCTGGCGAAGTAGTTGCTCATCAGCGGGCCTGGCTGGAAGGCAGCCAGCGAGGCGACGTTGAGGATCTGCCCGCCACCCTGGGCGACCATGCCTTGGCCGATGGCATGGCACAGGCGCGCCAGGGCCAGCACGTTGAGCTCGATCAGCTGCTGCTCTCGACCCCAATCCAGCTCGGTGAACAGGCCGGCGCTGCCGATGCCGGCGTTGTTCACCAGCAGGTCGATGCGCCGCTCACCCTGTTCCAGTTCCTGGATCAGGCCGCTGACCTGCATCGGCTGGCTGAGGTCGCAGACGCGGAACAGCGCTTCGACGCCGAAGCGCTGGCTCAGCTCGCAGGCCACGCTTTCCAGGGCCTCGCGTTGGCGGGCGACCAGAATCAGCTTGTGCCCGCGCCGGGCCAGCGCTTCGGCCAGGGCCAGGCCCAGGCCACCCGAGGCCCCGGTGATCAGCGCGTAACCGCTCATGCGTGCTCCTTTGGCTGGCTCACCGGTTACTCCTCGATAGTCGTGGCGGAGTCCGTGTGCTGCGCCTGCTCGGCGCGCTCGGTGTAGTCCTGGTAGGAGGGGATGGCGATGGCGGCGAGGATGCCGAGGATCGGAATCAGCAGCATGCTCCAGGCCAGGGCAACCACGCCGCGGCTGTTTGGCGGTGGCGGCGGGCCGTAGCGGTTGGCGCCGGTGTTGCCCGGTACGACGAGCAGGAGCAGGGCCAATACGCTGCCAATCACTGGGACGAAGTTGAGCAGCCAGAGCCAGCCGGACCAGCCGAGGTCATGCAGGCGCTGCACGCCGATCTGCACACTGACCACAATGGTGGCGATGGCTGCCGGGATGGCGAGGATGATGCCCAGCGTCGGAGACAGGGCGATGGCGCCCATGACCAGGCCATAGACAATCATGGCGATGAAAAGCAGGGCGGCCGACCAGCCCAGGTAACGCACCCGGCCGATCCGGCCCTGGACGCTGAACACCTTCAGCTCGGCATAGTCCGACAGCTCCTCGGCGACCTGGGCCTTGGGCGTGGAGTAGGGCGAGGGGTCGGCGCTGGCCGCGGGCTGCGGCTGTGGTGGCGGGTTGGCGGCCAGTTGCGCCTGGCGGGCCAGGTACTTGTCGATGATGATGCCGCAGGCGCTGCATTCGTTGGACTTGGCCTGGGTGTGGCCGCATTTCGGGCAGTTCATGCTGACCACCGTTTGCGCGGGCTCCGGGGTCTCCGTGTCCACCAGGGTCAGGCTGGCGGCCAGGTCGGGCTCCTTGCGCACCTTGGCGCCGGCGTTCTGCAGGGCGATCAGGTATTTGTCCGCCTCATCCTCGGGCAGGTCGCGCTTGATCGGCACGTTGGCGCCACTGAACAGCGATTCGACCCGGCTGCGGTTGCTCTTGAAGAGCTGCGCGAGGTTGTCCTTGACGGTATCCAGTGCCATATCCGGCATCAGTTCGCCGCTGAATACGATCTTGAAACGAGCTTGTGTCATCGATGCGTCCCTGTCGGTTCTTATGGTCGATTGGCTACAGCCTAATGTTCGCTAAAGCGGCTAGACAAGTCCGCGGCTCAACGTGGCCAGTGTTGCACCAGTTGCCCGCTGCGGGCTGCCGCCGCGCGGTATTCGGCATCCAGGCGGGCGACCAGTTCGGCCACGCTCGGCAGATCGTCGATCCCGCCCACCCCCTGGCCAGCAGACCACACGGTCTTCCAGGCCTTGGCTTCATCGTTGATCGGTTTGAGTTTCTCGCCGTAGTTGATGTCGCCCTTGTTCTGCAGCTGCTGCAGATCATAGCCGGCCGCGGTCAGACTCTGGCGCATGAAGCTGGCTGGCACGCCGGACACCGCCGGGGTGTGCACGATGTCGGCGGCCTTGGCTTCGAGGATCATCTGCTTGTACGCCTCACCGGCATTGCTCTCGCGGGTGGCGATAAAGCGGCTGCCAAGGTAGGCCAGGTCGGCACCGAGCAGTTGCGCGGCGAGAATCTCGTGGCCGTGGTTGAGGCAGCCGGCCAGTAGGACGGTCTTGTCGAAGAACTGACGGATCTCCGCCACCAGGGCGAACGGGCTCCAGGTGCCGGCATGGCCACCGGCGCCGGCGGCCACGGCAATCAGGCCATCGACTCCGGCTTCGGCGGCTTTTTCGGCATGCCGGCGGGTGGTCACGTCATGGAACACCAGGCCGCCATAGCTGTGCACCGCATCCACCACTTCCTTCACCGCGCCCAGGCTGGTGATCACCACCGGCACCTTGTGCTCCACGCAGATCGCCAGGTCGGCCTGCAGGCGCGGGTTGCTGCCATGCACGATGAGGTTGACCGCGTAGGGCGCGGAGTCGGCTGTCAGGCCTGCTTCGATCTCCTCCAGCCAGGCCTTGAAGCCACTGCTTTCGCGCTGGTTGAGGGCGGGGAAGCTGCCGACCACGCCGCTGTGGCAGCAGGCCAGCACCAATGGCGGGGTAGAGACCAGGAACATCGGCGCAGCGACTACCGGCAGGCGCAGGCGTTTATCAAGCAGGGCGGGCAGAGACATGGGGCTTCCTCATAGTGTTGTGGCGTGGGTGATCCTAGAAGGGTTTCACCACCACCAAAATGACGATAAGCAGCAGGAACAGTACCGGGATTTCATTGAACCAGCGATAGAACACATGGCCACGGGCGTTCTCGCCGCGGGCGAAGCGCTTGAGTTGGGCGCCGCACACATGGTGGTAGCCGATCAGCAGCGCTACCAGCAGCAGCTTGGCGTGCAGCCAGCCCATCTGCAGCCAGGCGGGGTTGAGGTACAGCAGCGAGCCGCCGAGCACGAGGGTGGCGATCATCGAGGGATTCATGATGCCGCGATAGAGCTTGCGCTCCATCACGCAGAAGCGTTGCTGGCTGGTCTCGTCGTCGCTCTGGGCGTGATAGACGAACAGCCGGGGCAGGTAGAAGAGGCCGGCAAACCAGCAGACCATGGCGATAATGTGCAGGGCCTTGACCCACAGATAGAGCATCGAGCGGTTCCTGAGCGCGGATTCTGCTGCCGATAGTAGTGAAAGGTCGGCCCGCGCGTCACCTTTGAGGTTGGCCGCAGCCCCGGTGCGCCTTATCATCGACAGCTTTTCTGGGTTCGCTTCGAGGAAAATCTGATGGTCAAGGTTGGTATTGTCGGCGGCACGGGCTACACCGGGGTGGAATTGCTGCGCCTGCTGGCTCAGCACCCACAGGCTGAAGTGGCGGTCATCACCTCGCGCTCCGAGGCCGGGGTGAAGGTTGCCGACATGTACCCGAACCTGCGCGGCCATTACGACAACCTGGCCTTCAGCGTGCCGGACGTGGCGACCCTGGGCGCCTGCGACGTGGTGTTCTTCGCCACTCCGCACGGCGTGGCCCATGCCCTGGCCGGCGAACTGCTGGCTGCCGGCACCAAGGTCATCGACCTGTCCGCCGACTTCCGCCTGCAGGATGCCGAGGAATGGGCCAAGTGGTACGGCCAGCCGCACGGCGCGCCAGACCTGCTGCCCGAGGCGGTCTATGGCCTGCCCGAGGTCAACCGCGAAGCGATCAAGGGCGCACGCCTGATCGCCGTGCCGGGTTGCTACCCGACCGCCACCCAGCTCGGTTTGATCCCGTTGCTGGAGGCTGGCCTGGCCGAGCCGGGTCGCCTGATCGCCAACTGCGCCTCTGGTGTCAGCGGTGCCGGGCGTGGTGCCAAGGTCGGTTCGCTGCTGTGCGAGACCAGCGAAAGTCTGATGGCCTATGCGGTCAAGGGCCACCGCCACCTGCCGGAAATCAGCCAGGGCTTGCGCCGCGCCGCCGGCGGGCCGGTGGGGCTGACCTTCGTGCCGCACCTGGCGCCGATGATCCGTGGCATCCATGCCACCCTCTACGCCACCGTGGCGGACCGGGGTGTCGACCTGCAGGCCTTGTTCGAGAAGCGCTATGCCAACGAGCCTTTCGTCGATGTGATGCCGGCCGGCAGCCATCCGGAAACCCGCAGCGTGCGCGGCGCCAACGTCTGCCGCATTGCCGTGCATCGCCCGCAAGGCGGCGAGCTGGTGGTGGTGCTGGCGGTGATCGACAACCTGGTCAAGGGCGCCTCCGGCCAGGCGGTACAGAACCTGAACATCCTGTTCGGCCTCGATGAGCGCCTGGGTCTTTCCCACGCCGGGATGATGCCGTAAGGGTGAACTGCTTGCGGCGCCAGGCTTGATTTCGCCGCTGCAGGTACCCATTTACAGGCGAGTGAGCCCGGGCGTGCGGTCGGACAATAATTGACCAATTTGCTCGGGTAAGCGGATAATGCCTAGCCTCAGCAGTACGTAACATGGCGCCTGGCGCCGGGAGAGCAGCAAGATGAGCGTCGAAACCTTCACTCCAACCCCCTTGGTTTTCACCCACGGGGCAGCGAACAAGGTGAAGAGCCTGGTCGATGAAGAGGGTAACGAGCGCCTGAAATTGCGTGTGTTCGTGACCGGCGGCGGGTGCTCTGGCTTCCAGTACGGTTTCACCTTCGATGAAGACGTGGCGGATGACGACACCATCGTCGAGCGCGAGGGCGTAAGCCTGGTGGTCGACCCGATGAGTTTCCAGTACCTGGCAGGTGCCGAAGTGGACTACCAGGAAGGTCTGGAAGGTTCGCGCTTCGTGATCAAGAACCCCAATGCCAGCACTACCTGCGGTTGCGGTTCGTCCTTCTCGATCTGACCGGTATCACCCAGTAAAAAGCCGCGCATTTGCGCGGCTTTTTCGTTTCTGGGGCTGGGCTTCAGGCGGGGTAGATCGCGCCGAGTACGCGCAGGCCGCGAGCGCCGGTCACGCTGGGGCGATTGGTCGGGATGCCGTGCAGGCAGCAATGGGCCAGCCAGGCGAAGGCCATCGCTTCGATCCAGTCAGGTGCTACGCCATGGGCTTCGGTGCTGGCCACGTGGCAATCCGGCAGCAGCTCCTGCAAGCGTCGCATCAGGGCGCCGTTGTGCGCGCCGCCGCCACAGACGAGCAGTTCGGCTGTGCCGTGCTGGGCGTGCTGCAACGAGTCGACGATGCTGCGTGCAGTGAGTTCCAGCAGGGTGCGTTGCACGTCGGCAGGCGCAATCGCAGGCAGGGCGGCAAGGTGCTGTTGCAGCCAGGCCAGGTTGAACAGTTCGCGCCCGGTGCTCTTGGGGCCGCGTGCGCAGAAGAACGGGTCACCAAGCAGTACCTGTAGCAGGCCCTGATCCAGGTCCCCGCTGGCAGCCCAGGCGCCGTCGCGGTCGTAGCTCGCGCCATTTTCCTGCTGGATCCAGGCATCGAGCAGCACGTTGCCGGGCCCACAGTCGAAGCCGCGTACGGGCTGCTCCGGGTCGATCAGGCTGAGGTTGCTGAATCCACCGATATTGAGCACAGCGCGGGGCTGCTTGCTGTCATCGAACAGGGCTTCGTGAAACGCCGGTACCAGTGGCGCGCCCTGGCCGCCAGCGGCTACGTCGCGACGGCGAAAGTCGGCGACCACGCAGATACCAGTCAGCTCGGCGAGCAGAGCCGGGTTACCAATCTGGATGGTGAAGCTGCGGGCCGGTTCGTGGCGCACCGTCTGGCCGTGGCTGCCAATCGCCTGGATATCACTGGCATGCAGTCCTTCGCGGGCCAGCAGGTCGTGAATGCCTTGGGCGGCCAGTGCGACCCACTGCTGCTCGGCCATAGCGGCACGCGCCAGCTCATCGGGGCCACTGGCGCACAGCGCAAGCAGGGCGCTGCGCAGTTCGGCGGGCATCGGGATGTAGTGATGAGCGAGGAGGGTGGGGCGTTGATCTTGCCTGATCAGGGCAATGTCCAGGCCATCAAGGCTGGTGCCGGACATTACCCCCAGGTAGCGCTGCATGCTCAGGGCTTGTTCATGGCCAGTTGCGTGGCCTTTTCCTGATCCATGCGCGCCATCAGCGGCTGGCTCAGTTGCATGAAGCGTTGTTTCTCGTTGCGCGCGATGGGGTCGGCCATCGGCAGCTTCTGGCTCAGCGGGTCGACGTGTTTGCCGTTGACCTGGAACTCGTAGTGCAGGTGCGGGCCGGTCGACAGGCCGGTGGTGCCAATGTAGCCAATGATCTGCCCCTGCTTGACCATGCCGCCAGTACGAATGCCTTTGGCGAAGCCCTGCATGTGCCCGTAGAGGGTGCGATAGCTGTTGCCGTGCTGGATGATCACCGCATTGCCGTAGCCACCGCGGCGGCCAGCGAGGAGGATCTTGCCATCCCCGGCCGCCTTGATCGGCGTGCCACGCGGGGCTGCATAGTCGACGCCTTTGTGGGCGCGGATCTTGTTCAGGATTGGGTGGCGGCGGCCCATGGAGAAGCGCGAACTGATACGGGCGAAGTCCACCGGGGTGCGGATGAACGCCTTGCGCATGCTGTTGCCGTCGGCGTTGTAGTAGCTGGTTACACCCTGTTTGCTGGTGTAGCGCACGGCGGTGTAGGTCTTGCCGCGGTTGGTGAAGCGGGCGGCGAGGATGTCGCCGTTACCCACCTGCTTGCCGTTAACCACGTGCTCTTCGTAGATCACTTCAAATTCGTCGCCTTCGCGGATGTCGAGAGCGAAGTCGATGTCGTAGCCGAAGACGTTGGCCAAGTCCATGGTCAGGTCATGCGACAGGCCGGCACGTTTGGCCGAGAGGAACAGTGAGCTGTTGATCACGCCGTGGGAGTAGGCGGTGCGCATGTCTGGTTTGACCAGCTCGCGCTTGAAGTTGTAGCCCTTGTCGGTGCGGCTCAGGGCAATGCTTTCCAGGTCGCTGAGCTTGCTGCGGACGTTGTCCAGCTTGCCGTCGGGAGTCAGCTTGAAGTCCAGCACCTGGCCGATCTTCAGGCGGCTGAGCTGCTTGGCATCCTTGCTGCTGTTCAGGGCTTCGTGCAAATCCGTTGCGCTCAGGCCGACACGCGCGAACACCGTCGACAGCGTATCGCCATTGCCGACGGTAACGGTTTTCTGCAAAGGGTCGGAGGGAGGAGTCGCTGCTGCGGTCTTGTTCGCGTCTTGGTTGGCGCTGTCTTTATTAAGGTTGGCGCTGCCGTTGAATGGCGAGCTGCCGATATCCCCGGAGGCTTGACCTGGTCGGAGATCGTCTTTTTCCTGCAGCAGTTGCTCGGAGCCGTTATCCAGCTCCAGGCTCAAGTAGGTCTTCTTCGCCTCGACTTCGCGCGACGGGAACACCAGCAAGGCCAGGCTCAGCAGCGCCGCTACGCCGCTGGCCGCCAGCAGGTGGCTCCTCGGATAGTAGGGCGGGGCTTTGGGTACAGATTGCGTCATGGCTAAGGGTGTTTCTTGGAAGAATGCATTAACTGTCTAAAATATAATCAAATTTATCTATAGGCAACCCTGCAGGCCAAGCATCGGCCCAGTGGCATGCGCCAGGCGCAGAGCTTGTAATTGGTCAGTGATCTTGTATGGTTGGTTCCCTTTTGTTTTTGAGTGGCGACGAGTCCTGTTATGAAGTCGGTTGAAGAGCAGCTGGCGCTGATCAAGCGCGGTGCGGAAGAGGTTCTGGTCGAGGCGGAACTGATCGCGAAACTCAAGCGCGGCCAGCCGCTGCGGATCAAGGCGGGTTTCGATCCAACCGCACCGGATCTGCACCTAGGTCATACCGTGCTTATTAATAAGCTGCGCCAGTTCCAGGAGCTGGGCCATCAGGTGATTTTCCTGATCGGCGACTTCACCGGCATGATCGGCGATCCGAGCGGCAAGAGCGCCACGCGCCCGCCGCTGACTCGTGAGCAGGTGCTGGAGAACGCCGAAACCTACAAGACTCAGGTGTTCAAGATCCTCGATCCAGCGAAGACCGAAGTGGCCTTCAACTCCACCTGGATGGATGCGATGGGTCCGGCCGACTTCATTCGCCTGACCTCGCAATACACAGTTGCGCGCATGCTCGAGCGCGATGACTTCGACAAGCGTTACAGCAGTAACCAGCCTATCGCCATTCACGAGTTCCTCTATCCGCTGGTGCAGGGCTATGACTCGGTCGCGTTGCGTGCGGATGTCGAGCTGGGCGGTACCGATCAGAAGTTCAATCTGCTGATGGGGCGCGAGTTGCAGCGTGGCTACGGTCAGGAGTCGCAGTGCATCGTTACCATGCCGCTGCTTGAGGGGCTGGACGGCGTGAAGAAGATGTCCAAGTCGCTGGGCAACTATATAGGTATCCAGGAAGCGCCAGGCGTCATGTACAACAAGCTGGTGTCGATGCCCGATGCGCTGATGTGGCGTTATTTCGAGCTGCTGAGCTTTCGCTCCATGGAAGAGATCGAGCAGTTCAAGGTGGATATAGAGAAGGGCGCCAATCCTCGCGACATCAAGATCAAGCTGGCTGAGGAGATTGTGGCGCGCTTTCACGGCGAAGAGGCTGCGGCTACTGCGCACCGCTCTGCGGGCAACCGCATGAAGGATGGTGAACTGCCGGAAGACCTGCCAGAGGTCGAGTTGCTGTCGGCGGAAGATATGCCGATCTCCTTCGTCCTTAATAAGGCAGGCCTGGTCAAGAACGCTGCTGGGGCTCGTGATCTGCTGGGTTCTGGTGGGGTGAAGGTGGATGGCGAGGTGGTTGATCGTGCGTTCATCTTCAAGCTGGGTTCGACCCATGTCTGCCAGGCCGGCAAGAAGGCTTTTGCTCGTATCTCGTTAAAAGCCGAATAAAGCTTTCAATAAGGTGTTGACGGGAGGTTTTGCGGGCCTATAATGCGCACCTCTTCCGGCGCGGCCTGATCTGAAAACTCCTTGATAAACAATGAGTTAGATGAAAATAAAGGTTGCTCCGGTGGCGGATTCGAGTAGAATGCGCCGGGCTGGCAGGGTGGTGGTTTGATCCTGTCGGTGCTTCGGCCCGAAAGGGCTGGAGAAGCTGAAAAGAGGTGGTTGACAGCGAGTTTGAACGCTGTAGAATTCGCCTCCCGCTGATGTGAAGCGCAAGCGGATCGGAAGTGCAAGCGGTTGAGAGGAAACGAAAAATTCTTCGAAACTGGTTGACAGAAAGAAAGGCTGCTGTAGAATGCGCGGCCTCGGTTGAGACGAAAGGCTTAATCGAAACGCTCTTTAACAACTGAAT
>NZ_JACJUD010000005.1 GCF_014174475.1 Aquipseudomonas ullengensis | reverse complement strand
TCGTGGCGGCTAAAAACGCAGAAATGAGCGGGTGACCTGATCGTCTTTGATCGATTCGCCGCTTTCAAAATCGGCGGGGGCTGAAGTCAGCCAGAAATACATGGCTACTTCAGACCATCCCTAGACTCTTTTCTTCGCTAGAGTTTCGCCCGGCAAAAGCAGGGCATTCGGTTTCTTGCTTCGTAGATATGGGGCTCGAAGGCGCTATACTTCCTAACTATGCCCACCGGCCGGAGCGCATCGGGCAAGGATGCCGGTCGGACTGGGCAGCTTCTTCAATTGCCCCGAATCAGACATTTAATGGTGTTCGTTTCGGTCGGCAGGCCTCTCCAGAATAGAAAAGACTGCACTTTCTTAGCGCTTGGATGATGCCGGCAGCAGCTGACGGTTTTTCTCGACCTGTTTTATCAGGTGTGAAAGCGTGTTTGGGGCTGGTTCGGACAAGGTTTATCCTTCGCCGATGACCTATCTCCACGATAACGTCACGGCGTACGTTGGGTCTTTTCGTCACGTCGACGTTTCATCTCGTTATACCAATGCCCCCTGGTTGCGGCAGGAAACTCGATGATCCCTAGGCTGCGTCCTTGACCGAATCTTGGGGGCTTCTGTGGCTGGCGAATGTTCGTCAGGTCAGCACTATCAGCAGGACGAATGTGAGCCTTCCTGCCTGTCCCCAGCCGGCTATCTCCGTAAACGCTCAGGGAGCTGGTGCACTGATGCCCCATGACGTACGCCTGGGATTCTGGGCTTTCTCCGGAAGCCTTGAGGATGGAGCCCATCTGATGCCGGAAACTCTTTAGTGTCGGAACCTGTTTGCGCCTCGACCATAGAGCTCGTGACTCTCGGCGAAATCGATCTCGAATAGCCGTGTTGGTGCGTTGGCACTTCGACATCCTATGTGCGGCCCATTCAATCAATTTCAGAATGTTGGGTTTGTCGATCACCAGGGTTCGGTCAGCGCCGCGGTGGAGCTCTGCGGATTTTTTGCCACCGATGATTTGCACAAGGTTCCCTGAGACAGAGATCGTGCGCATCTCACAAGGACGTACGCCTATGCAGTTCGCCAAGACAAGCGAGGCGGCTTCATCGAGATTGCCCCCGGCATGAAGGTGCTTGTACAGCGCTTTGAAGTCCTCGAAGGGGACTTTACGAATCTGTTTCAGCTTGGGTTTTCTGGTCATCTTGCTATCAGGCGCTGTGACCGGATTGATCACCTTTCTGATTGCAGCCGCTGTGTTGCTGTTGCCACGCGCGAGCTGATCGTTCATCAGCGAATTTTTGAGCGTGCTGAACGAGTTGGTGCGGTACTCGCTAGCGCAGGCAAGCAAAGCCGCGCAAATCTGCGCCGAAGATGGATCGTCCTCGCCGCAGCGAGTCCGATAAAAATGTTGTGCTCTGGTCTGATACCGCTTCAATGTTGTCGGTTGCATCGCTGTCATCTCTCTTCTTGTTGTTTTGATGACAAAGCTAAGCCGCTTCGCGAATGGCGTTGTGTCAGTTCGGCCTACACTGAAATTCACTACGCATTCGCTTCGTTTTTTCTCGTTCCGTCCGAACTGCCCCAACGCCCTCTTACTCGCGCCGCGAGTAAGAGGTGCGCGCTCTCACTCACGCGACACGCTTCATCTTCATTCAGCGTGCGCGTGGAGCGAAAGCGCGCGCAAGCCTTTTGTCATCAAAATCAAAACGTAGCCAGCGCCATGGCGCTGAAAGAACGAGCCCAGCAGCACCAAGCTGCGCATCGCCGATGCAGCAGAAATCGGAGCGCTCAAAAATGCTGGCCAGTAGAATGATGTTTGGTTATGGTTTTTTCTTTTAAGTAATTGAATTTATTGATTTATATGTTGAAGTATAACCAATAAAGACAGTGCCAGTTTGGGCACTCTTTGCGCCGGAGGTGGCGGTGATTGTGCCACTTCCGGCTGCTTTCGATGCCTGATCAGGCACTGCTAATGCCGCATGCGGCACAGTAAGTGTGTCGCAAATCGCAGCTGCGACATGCGGGGTGTATCGCAGCTGGCTGCATGCGACATGGTCAGCGTATCCCAGCGCGTGTTGGTGACAGACTAGGTGTGTCGCACCGGTGCCCGGCGACACTCCCAGAGTGTCGCAAATGGAGTCTGCGACATGCGGGGGGTATCGCGGCTAGCGCATGCGACACAAGATACGTATCGCAGCGCGAGCTTGCGACACGCCTAGCCGATCTCGCCTTACTCCGCTGTTGTTCTATTTGAAAACACGAGGTCGGCTCTACGGCCTTGAGGGCCTGTGCTGCCTCAACGTTTGGTAAAGCAAACTGGTGGTGTATGCGAATCGGTGGCGGAGATGCGATTAGTTGTCGGCGATGCGGGAGGTGTCGGGGATGCGAATCGCTGGCGGTTTTACATGCGACTCGGTGTCGGTTAGGCGTGCGAATTAGTGTCGGTGTCGATGCGAATATCCACCCCCCCAAGACGGATTGAAGCCACGCATTGGCGAGCATCGACATCCAGAGCCTCCGTTCCTACGTGAAGAGAATTTCGAACAGAGGATGTCGAGCCCCATAGACTACCTTCAAGCAGAGCAGCGCCTCCAGCTCCAATCCCCGCTTGCCACACGGCTGGTGCGCGAGGAGTGGCCGATATACAGGCCTGACATATTTCCTGCATCAACGATCTTAAGCTGCAAGTTCCCAAAGTACGCAAGCCGATCACTTTTGTCGTACCACTCCCCTGTGACGTACGAGTTTTTGATCGTGGCAAACATGCAATAGGTTTTACCCTTGGCATCAAACTCCGCGTACAGGTACTTACCAAACTGCTTCACCTCGGTGTAACTGTGCCGATCCGCAACATCTTTGAAGCTGGGACTATCTGGGGCCTCCCAGATCTGCTCCCACTTACCCGAGATTGCAGGGGGGCGCTCCCGAAAAAGGCCCCTTACCGGGATCCAATGAAGATACTTCACGAAGTAATGAGAGAGGCTGAAGTCTAGCAGCGTCTTAATGATAAAAACTGCACACGGAGCAGCAAGTCCGGTTGCAATAACATTCAGATCGAAATTCATAATTACGACTCCAGCCCCAGTAGCTCTCCAGATATCTTGGTCGATATTTCAGAAAGATCATTAACCAGCTTCCTGGCAAGCTTGTTCTTCATCAACGACTTTGCATGCCCCATCAGCTCCTCTCTCACCTCTTGGGTAAGGGTGAAGTCCATATGAGACAGCTCAATAATCTTCATGATAACCGACGAATACTCATAGCTCTTGCCAGGTGCGAGAGATTTGATTTCGCTAAGCGTATCAACCCCATCCACCTCGCAAAGAGCATACGTAATGATTATTTTTTCCAGGTTATCTGTTGTTTCTGCGCGCTTCTCTCTGAGGCGACTTATTTGCCTAGAGTTCACCAAATCAGCCGCCATCATAGAGACAGCAAAATTAGGGAACGCTGCAATGAGGAAGTTAAGGAACGCGTCAAATCTCTCGGTCGCTTTCTTTCTGTGCTCTTGGGGAAGCGCTTCGTATTTTGAGTGCTTCATAAGCTTTTCAATCACGATTGGGCGCAATTTCTCTTGGAACTTTCGGGTATTCAAAGCAATCGTCTTTTGATAGAAATCGAGCGCATTAGAGAAGTGCTCATCGGCTATCGAGCGATCTGTCACGTGCTCTGCCGCTCGGAATACTCGGGCGTAAAGTGACAGAGAAGATTGAAACAGCGTTGCGCCATGCAGGTCGTCCCAGGTAGCACGGGACTCACCGTTCTGAGGGCATTCTCTTAGAGGCTTAGCACTGTCCATCCGCTCATCAATTTCATGCTCCTTGGGCGGTTCATGATCAAGGGCTTTATCGATGGACTCCTCTTTCATTTCGTCAAGAATATCGGACTGCGCGGCCTCTTGAAGCTCCTGTGCTGCCGGTTTCAAGTCCGAGATTTTCTCTGACGCGACACATATTTCCCATGCCTTAGCGGTGAGTTCCTGGCAGAACGCAAGAAGATCCGTGTCCTCTTTCGAAATGGCAGACATGTACTCAATGACTTTGTTGAAACGCAGGAAATTTATTGCAGCATGCAACTCTGGATACGACGGTTTCTTATTAGTGAGATATCTAGCGTAAACATAATCAAAGAAACAGGCCTGACTGAAGCGATACCTGCCATCTGTGATTTCAATTACACCGCTAGCAAGTATGGGGTTCAGGTAGGCGTTGATCTGGAAGTCTTGAGCAATATCGCTATTGAACTTGACGATGAGCGCATCCACCTCAGACGCCTTGAGTGCGAATGTATTTCGACAGGCCATCTCATGAGCAATGCTGCCCAGAAGGCGCAGCAAATCCTTGTACTGAGGCGCGCGCTCCCTTGTAATGCAGTGTTTGTGCATTATGACTTCAATGAAGTTCTCAACTAGATCTGCCTCATGCAAATAGGTCGAGAAGTGACCTTGCTTCCGCTCATAAATTGAAAGCAGCATAGAATACACAAACAGATTATTTGGCATCCCTGCATTATCAACAGCCTTGAGAATCTCTCTTGCCACAGAATTTTGCTGGATCGAGCTAGAAAGCCATTTCCCAATCAAACCTTTAAGGTGGCTACGTTTCATTCCACCAATGTTCACCTCAACAAATTTTCTGCACACCTCTGTGCGCAGCTTTGTTGCGATCTCATGGGCTGTAGCGTGCTTGCAAGAAATAATGAACCTGGGAGACTTATGCTCCTTCAGAAAAGATATTAGCTCATCAATGCAGTTTTGAGACAGCCCCTCCACCCCATCGAATATTAAAAGCGCATTCTCGGTAGTGACTCTATTTCCTAGTGCGTCAAGGTAGAGCTTCGAGTTAGGGAGAGAGTCATATATCTCCGTCAACACCGCCTTTATGCGATTTCTAGACGGAAGCCTCTTTCCTTTGCAGTCAAAATAGAACGCAATCTCATCCAGCTGCGTCTGTGCTTGGCTCTTGAGTTTATCCATGAGCAAGCTTTTCAATATGGTGCTTTTACCGGAGTTCTCGCCACCGACAAGGAGGAAGTTATCTCGTGACCTCGTCAACTCCTCAAAGCCGATGTACTTCTCCTCTCCCTCCTCTTCGATCTCGTAACCTTCGATCCTGATGGCAGGGCAGACAAATATATCAGATAGCCGTTTACGCTCAGCCTCTGCCACACCTGTGTTGCACATCAGATCATAGTCAAATCGATCAAGGGCTTTATGACAGTCCTCGGCAAACGCCTCTCTGTTGAATCCACCCGCCGGGGCTGCTTCGTAATCCATCTGCCCTTTAGGGCAGCGATCTACCCACGGCGCGAACTCTTTTTTCTCTTCATCGTATCGACGGAACAGAATTCGACCCGACTTTAGATTATCGGTATGGGTTGCGCTGACGATAGAGTAACCACTCTTTTCTTTTCCTGAGAGGTCAAATCTACCGGCCTGCATTTTCATAACAAAATCTTCAGAGAACGAAGACTCTCGCAGAATATTAAACTCATGCATGTGACCGTAGAAAACAGTCGAAACCTTGAAGTTGGTAATTTTAGCCGACAGCAGCTTGCGCTCCTCTGGATGCAACCATTCCAGAGGGTGATGCATGATTATGATTTTTTCCTTGAATCCAGTGATGCTCTTCAGCGCCGCATCTATCTGACGTTCACCAATGAAGAGATTTTCTCGATCATCCTCTCCAATTGCAGACCAGCCTGTGTTGAGGCAGGCAATACCAACATTTCCATGCTTATAGGTCTGGTAAAACTCTTTGATTTCTACAACATTCACAGATCCACTGTAGAACTGACCAATGAAACCCAGCCAACTCGCATAGGGATGCTTTTCTCCTGAAAGCAATTCATCCTGAAGCTCCCCTATCTCGCCAGAGTCATGATCTTTACGCAGACTTTTGATGGCTTTCTTGGTCGAAAAACTGAAACCAGCCCAATCCGTATCATGGTTCCCAGGAACCAAGAGAACATCTTTATTCTCTAGATTGAGAGCATCACGAATTGGCTCGATGAGTTCCTTTTTGCAGAGCTCGAACTCTTCTTGTTTTCCTGAGTAGGTCAAATCGCCAGAAAAGATCAAAGAGTCAGCGTTCTCAAGAGACGGCATATCCGCCAAGAACGCATCTTTCAATTTTTCAAGAAACAGTCGGGACTGCCCTTTAAGAGGATTTACGCTAGCGTGGATATCCGAGACATGTATTATTTTTTTCATAATCCATCATGATTAGGTGGTGGCCAGATGCCTGCATTATCCATTTTGCATTAGGCCAGTCCAGAGGGGCATTTGCGAAAACCTCCATCTTTAGCAGGGAGCAAATCTCTCGAAGCTGATCTAGTCTTCGGGCACTGGCCAGGATGGCCTCACACTGAAAGGACACTACATGCGCTACCTTCCCTAACTGCGCACCGCAGCCACGTCTGCCGCCTGCGCCGCTCTGGCCATGCTTTGGCTGAGCAAGCCCGCCTCGCTAGAAACCACGACCATCCCTCCACTGATCGTCGACAAGCAGCAAGGCGACATTCGTGTGTGGGGTGGGTGGAAAACCACCGACGGCTACCAAGTGCCCGGTACAAATACTGTCGATATCCGCTGTCAGCGGGAACAGAGCAGATGCAGCGAGGCTGTTGCCACCGTCCTCCATCACTCCGAGGGTGAAGACCTGGAAGTGCAGATGTTTGACAACTAGGTGGCGCGCTGGGATGAGAAAGGCATTGAGGCGGTTGCTGCGGGGGCCATGGGTGAGTGGCTTGGACAGGCGCTTATCGATCAGCAGCAAGACACGACGGCTGCGTTGAAATGACTCCCTCCCGAGGGATGCGAAGGTGATACAGGGTATGCAGTACTGGTTGGCAGCCCACTGTAAACATGGCGCTACTCGCCCCTAACGCCTTTAACGCTCTTGAGCTGGTGAAAGCCATGCAGGTGCTCGCAGGTCAAGTAGCCGGCCAACTGCGAGGTGCTGACGAAGTACTTACAGCACTCTCCGTCGACGACTAGGATCACTCTCCTAGTATTGATGTAGTCGCCATCCACTCGCATGGAGTACTCGTCAATCTCTAGCTTTTCGCCTGGTTGAATGTCCGCTTTTTCATAGACGGGCTTGAGCGTCCACTTTTGGCCGGTTTCTGCCTGTGGCTGCCGGAGCACTGGTTGCCAGCTATGTCGCAACCGCCCATGCGACACGGTAGTCGTGTCGCAGATTTTGGGCCCCAATCTTGAGTAGCAAAGCCCCTTGTATCGGCTCGCTACACATCGGGCCGGCCCAGAAAAGGTGAGTCAGGAACTGGTCGTTGATATCCCCGGAAAGACCAGCAATGATCCCAGGCGTGGAGGTGAAGAAGGCGTTATGGCCTTCATGGCACGGCTTGGCCTCTTTCTGAATTGTGTCAGTGGAGCCGATCAGGCGTCGGATAGAAGCCCTGAGGCAGAAATGCCTGATAGTCCACCAGGGATTTGTATCCGCCTGGCTGGAACGAGGCGATGACGTAGAAACTTCCTGTGCATGTGTGCAACACCCAGAACTCTCCCTCCAGTTCGACACGCAGGATGTCTGAGGTGCGAATCAGACGCCCATCGGCAAATCGCCCCCCTAGTGGATCAGCCCTGACATGCCGGTGCGTTACTCCCAGGCAGCAGCATGCTGCGATATGGGCATCAGTGAGATAGGCCGTGACCGGCTTGCTGAAAGGGTATGCCTGCGCCTTGAGCAGCTTCTGCATATTCTCGGGAGAAACTGGGCGCATTGCTGCTCCTCACAGACCAATGATCAACTCCGGGTTGAAGCCCGTGTGCTCTCCGGGATACTCCATGGCTTATATCAAGCATGAAATGGTATCGGCGCTGGCAGGCTTGCGAGTACCGGGACCCAGTAGCAGGTACACAGAATTGAGCGTTCTGAAATGAAATCCCTCGCTGAACTGATGCAGTAGCGAAGTTCTCACGAAGTCACCCACATCCCATCGTCGCTCGCTGTCAAAGACAACTTGGTGCGCATAGATTAAAGCCGGCTGGCGTTGTGTTTTCTCCAGAGCCTGCCGTTGCGCGTCGGTTGTCTCTATATCGAGCCACAGCCAGTCGCGCACCAGGCAAAAATTTCCAAAGGGGAATTTCTTTCGGGCATAGCTGAGTGCCTCTTCGTCGGGCATGGGGCTGCCGGGCATGGGCACTCCCGCTACGTACAACAGCTCTGTGATTTCTCTCAGTGATCTCATGAGCCCCAGCCGTAGGTATAAGGGAAGTTTGGCTCCAGTCGCGCGAGTTGTAGCGCGCTTGTCAGGGCTTCTGCATCGGCGAATCCTGCACGACCTGAACCTTTGCCGATTGTCGTGACCAGATGCTCCATGATCAGTTCCAGTCTCTTGGTCGCCGACCTGTGGCTAAGCATGTCCAGGTTGGCGATGACGTTGCACAGTACATCTATCGCCTGCGGCAATTGATCAACCGAGACGGTGCCGAAGCTGCCCCCGAAGACTGTCGTGAACTCCCGCTCCATCCTTGCGACCCGCGTAATTTGCCCGTTGGGGGCCCCGTGCATGCTCTGCCAGAGGGTTATTGCGTTCAGGATTTCTTGGGGCGTGGGAGTTAAAAACTCTTTTGGACGTTTGGCCGTCACGATGGCTGCCCGAGAGTGTAGAGCGA
The DNA here is from genome assembly GCF_014174475.1 of Aquipseudomonas ullengensis. Taxonomy (GTDB): domain Bacteria; phylum Pseudomonadota; class Gammaproteobacteria; order Pseudomonadales; family Pseudomonadaceae; genus Aquipseudomonas; species Aquipseudomonas ullengensis. The sequence goes on along the minus strand of NZ_JACJUD010000005.1, from coordinate 368,599 downwards.
CTTGGGGCGATTTTTTTGACGTGAGGCGAGCTGGTGGCTGAGTGCATGGATCATCTGATCCTGCGTCTTGAATAGCTGTAGTTTTTTTCGGAGATCGGCATTTTTTTCGAGCATCTGTGCGGTGTCTTGATCGGCCCTGCTCCATGCAGCGCGATACTTGTTCAGGCACTCAATGGCTGCGGGCCTGCTATTCGGACATAGTTGATCAAGGATGTGATCAATAAAATCTGGAGCTAGACGGAGCGGCAAGTAGTAGAGCGAGCCTCCAGCTACCGGTGCCTCCTCAATAAGGAGTTCGCCTCCAAATTCTGCGACGGCAAGCTCTGCCAGAGACGTTTGTGCGCCGAACGACTGAAGCAGTGATTTCAGTTCCACACGGAGTTGCAGCGATTCCATGTTCATTTTGAGCTGAAGCTTGCCGCCTGCAGGTGTGGTTTGTGTTGTGGTGATCATGGGCTTCTCCAGTAATTTGAAAATATGATTCGTGTTTATTGACAGTGGTGTGCGGGTGGTGATAGCGAAACAAGGTAATGCTATGCCATCACGATGTGTCGCGTCAAAGGTGGCTTGATACTTCCTTTTCTGAGCGCGATAGATGAGCTACGAAAAGGTGCTGGGCGAGGTAGTCAGAGACGTGAGGCTTCGGGCTGGCCTCACGCATGAAGCTTGTGCTGAAGTCGTCAACGCTACCCACTTACGCCAGATCGAGAAGGGGCTGGCCGCAGTCAGAATTGACACGCTGGTAGCCCTATGTGGAGTGCTGGGTGTTTCACCAAGCCAATTGCTTTTGGTTGCTGAGGCGCGTTCGGCTGGTCAGGAGGTTGGGGAGCACCTTGGCGCGAACAACAAGCAAATTCGGATGCTTCTGGAGGCGGGGCGTTTCGAGCCTGTCACCTCTAAAGATGCAGCGAGAGGAATTCGTGGCCAGAAGGCTGATGCGACACGCGATGAGACTCGTCGATTGCAGGCCGAAGGCCTATCAAAAGCTGATATCGCACGTCAGTTAGGCGTGACGGTGAGGACAGTCGAGCGTTATTGGGTCAAGCCCGTCACTCAGAAGTGACTAGACGGCATCTACATTTGGTTTCACGTCTTATGCGACATAGTCCGTGTGTTGCAGCGGGACCGTGTGACAGCTCAAGTGAGTCGCAGATGTGGTGCGGCAATACTCACTGCGGGTCGCGCTTCCTGCTATACGCAGGCCCTTTCTCCGGCCCGAACGCCTAATCCCGTCTCCGTTTGGGAGGTAGTACAAGCCCATTGGAGTGCTGTCTGGGTGTCAATCTGCGAGCTAAAGCGCTCGTGGCGTTCCGTAGCAGCAAAAATGAAACGGTACGCAAAACGGTACGCAAATTTTTTGTTTAGCCCATAAACGACAAAAGGCCAGCGCGATGGCTGACCTAAGTCGTTGTTTCATATGGTGGGCCCACACGGACTCGAACCGTGGACCAAAGGATTATGAGTCCGTAAAGCTGGCAGGCTTCCAGGTCTGCCTGGTCGGCACAGCATCGTTTAGCTGGTGGCTGTTGAGGCTGAGGTAGCCAGCTTTGATTTTTTATTGAGTTCGGTATACGTTACATTCTTTGTTTTATGTCACGTATATATAACATGGATTATTCCCATATCACGATGCGCCTGGGTGAGCAGATCCGTCAGCGTCGCCTGAATCGCGGGCTGACTCAGGTCAGGCTGGCTGCTTTGGCTGGTATCACACGGCAGAAAATCATTGCTATCGAGAGAGGCGACCTGTCGGTGGGCATGATGGCCTATGCGCGAGTGCTGGGAGCCCTCGATTGTGAGCTCACAGTTGTGCCCGCTGCCATGCCCACATTGGACGAGATCCAGGGAGTATTCGACTGATGACGGCTGTGCTGCAGGTGAGGACGCCAGAGGGCGATAGCGGGAAGGTTCTCAGCTCTGCCGGGGACTATCTGTTTCGCTATCACGAAGATGCCAAGGCGCAGGCGGCGATCAGTCTGTTGATGCCTGTACGCCTGGAGGAATACCGCCATCGGGAGCTGCATCCGATTTTTCAGATGAACCTGCCGGAAGGTTATGTCCTGGAGCAGTTGCGCAACCGTCTGGCCAAGGTGGCGAACGTCGACCCCATGTTGCTGCTGGCACTGTCTGGTAGCAGTTCTCCCATTGGGCGGGTCGCAGTGAGTTCACCAGAGGTTGATGCGCTCTTGGGAAGGCAGCTGTTCCCAGGAGAAAGGTTGGAAGAAATCCTGGCTTGGGATGGTGTCGAGGACATTTTCGTCGGTCTGGTAGATCGCTACATTTTGCGTGCCGGGATATCGGGCGTGCAGCCCAAGGTGCTGGTACCAGAGCATCAGGATGCTGCTCCGCAGCGCTTCACTTCGAAGACCTCTGACTTGATCATCAAGAGCGGCCGGGATGAGTTTCCGGGGCTGGCGATCAATGAGTACCTCTGCATGTCTGTGGCCAGGGAGGCAGGGATAGCGGTGCCGGAGTTCTACCTGTCCGACAACACCAAGCTATTCGTTATGCGCCGCTTCGACCGGGATGAGCAACTCAACTCCATCGGCTTCGAGGATATGGCTGCGCTGATGGGGCTGGCTGCGGAGCAGAAATACAGCAAGAGCTACTCGGCCATTGCCAAGGCCATCCGACTGTTCTGCCCACCCGAGCAAGTGCAAGGTTCATTGGCACAGCTGTTTGCCATGGTGAGCTTGAGTTGCATCGTTGGGAATGGTGATGCTCACCTGAAAAACTTCGGGCTGCTGTATTCGGATCCTACCCAACGTGATGCGCGGCTGGCGCCGGCCTACGATATCGTCAACACCACAGCCTACATCCCTGAGGATGTATTGGCGCTGGATCTGGTCGGTAACAAATCATTGTTTGCTTCGCGCCAGGGACTGCTGGATTTCGCTCGCGTGTGTGATGTTGACCGCCCCGGGGATGTCATTCGCCAGCAGCTTCAGGCGTTGGAGCAGGTACTCTCTCACTCTGTTGAGCTCAGTGAGCAGGCGCCGCAGGTGGTTGCTGCAATCAGGTCGTGTGCTGCGCCGTTTGTGAAAACCTTCGGATGAATCCACCTAGTTTGCAGGGCGCAGAGTGGTGCAGGTTGAAGCAGCCTTCAGGCTCAAGCTGATAGCCTGCCACTATTGATGTGGGGCGTGTGACCGCCAGCGAGATTGCTAGGTAGGGTGCGCGCGGGGCTCGCTAGGGTTCCGGTGATTTCAAATTTTGCCCCCATTTTATTGGGGGCAAATTTGGGGGCAAAATCGAGACCGCTGCAAACCGTCCCTCTCCGGGGAGCCCAGAAACACTAGGGGGTGGCAAGGCCCCAAGCGGGCTATGCGTGCCGCTACCAGCGTTCGAATCCCTATCTTCCCGCCATATTTAAAAAGCCCTGTAACCTCAATGAGTTACGGGGTTTTTTGTTTCTGGGGTGTACGTACCCGTTGTACGTAGCTAGGCGCTTCCTTCTGGGAATGCCTCCCGCATTCAATTAACGTATAGGCTCACGTCTCTACAGGGCAGTAGCAGCATGGACTACGCAACAATCAACGGTGTTGTGCAGGCAGTCAATCTGACTAAGCAACTCGCCAAAGCAGCGTTTGATGGGAAGGTCGATGCGGATGCCAAAGCCAAAATCGGTGAAGTCGTTGAGAAGCTGGGAGACGTGCAAGATCGAATGTTCAATTTGCGGAACGACTTGCACGAACTGCAAACGGAAAGGGACGAGCTCAAGACAAAGCTAGATGCAGCCGATGCGTGGGAGCGGCGGGCTTCTAACTACAACCTCACGCAAACGTTAGGCGGCGCCGTTGTGTACTCTTCGAAGGGCGACCCGATTCACTACGCCTGCCCAAGCTGTTTTAACAAAAGGGAAATCCACCCACTTCAAGACAACCGTACGGTCAGTGGCAAGTTTCGCTGTACGGGATGCGCGGCGGAATTCCCTGTAAAACCTAAGCATAAGGTTACAGCTGTGCCTACAACCCATCATTGGAACGACTGAACCACACAGTGATGCCGTTTCCTGACGGCTACCCTGCTGCATTAGGCTGTTCCGAAAGGCTGCTTGGGGTAACCTTGCGCCACGAATCAACCTTGAGGCTGTGAACTGAACAATGGGTTTTGAGCAACTAGCTGAGCTACGTGGCCGCCTGCGGGCTGAACAAGAGCAGGTAAAGACGGATAGCACGAAGCAGCGCAAACAGAAGTCCTCCGAGGCAACGAAGCCTCGTGAGCAAGATCCTGCGGTTGAAGCGATCTGGCGATTGCAGAAGCATTTCCCATTGGCCTTCCCGGTCAATCCGGCCCCCAAGGTTCCGCTCAAGGAGGGCATTCTTAAAGACGCAGAACAGCACCTTGAACTGCTTGGAGTATCCAGCGAACAGCTCAAGCTGGGGCTCGCTTCCTGGTGCCGTGGAAGTCGCTACTGGGCATGTATGACGGAGAACGCGCCGCGCTTGGACTTGTACGGTCAGGCAGTTGGCGTGGTAACGACGACTCAAGCGCTGCATGCGAAGCAGCAGGCTAAACGCCACCGTGGACAAGTACGACGCAGTCAGTCGAAGCCGCGAGAGCGTATCCAGAACCCCGCCACCGATAGCGCTGCGGACCAGGTTGTGGACTAAGAGCATGCGCGCTTGGCATCGGGCAATGCACGTAATTGGCCGGTGCCCCTCAAACTGCGCTCAAGACGCTCAGTCGATCTTATTTAGCTACGGCAACTGCCATTTGCCAGAGAGCACCTCCTCCGTAGGCTGGTACATGCGTAGCAACACGTAGAACCGGTACCTGACCCTGCGCTGCGGCATTCTCGGTGAGCAGGCCTGGCTGGCCTGGGCCGACGAGGTGGCGCTGGAGCTCAAGGCGTAAGCGGCAGGCCGAACAGGCGGGCTAGTTGGATAAACTCCTGGCGGCTTTGCGCAATGATCGTCTCGGTCTTTGCCACATCATCACCGGTCAGCAGTATTTGCAGGCGCCGGGCAAAACCCAGGGCCACGCACTGGTTGGCCCACTGCTCGGCCAGTTGCGCATCCAGGCTGCCGGCCGCGCGCAGCAGCAGGCGGCTAAGCAGGTCGCGCTCCTGCTGAAATACCTGGGTTTCCAGCAAGGTGCCGAGCTCGGCATCGTGCAGCGCCTCGGCACAGGCCAGGCGCATGCTGCGGTTGTCCTGGGGGTCGCGCCAGAGATTGAACAGGGCGTCGAGCACGGCATTCAGTAGCGCCGCTGGCGACAGTTCATCGGGCAGCTGGTTGATGATCTGCGACATCCGTCCAGGCCCGCTGCGTTCGAGCAGCGCCAACATGATCTCGCGCTTGCTGGCGAAGTGGTTGTACAGCGACGGCGCGCGGATCTCTACGCGCGTGGCCAGCTCGCGCATGCTGGTGCGGCTGTAGCCCTGCTCGGCAAAACATTGCAGTGCGGCATCGAGAATGCGTTCACGGGTACTCATGGGGTCACCTTGCAAAACTAACGATCGTTAGCCTAAGCTCCGAGGTAGCTAACGGTCGTTAGTCTATTGTCAGCACCGACATCTTCCAAGGGTGATTGCCATGAATGTTGAATTGCTGATCCGCAATGGCCTGCTGTTCGACGGCTCCGGTGCGCCTGCGCGTCAGGCCGACGTGCTGATTGATCACGGCCGGGTGGTCAAGATCGAGGCCAATAGCAGTGCCCGTGGCCAGCGCGAAATTGATGCCGCCGGGCAATGGGTCTTGCCGGGGATCATCGACATTCACACCCATTACGATGCCGAGGTCGAAGCCGCACCAGGTTTGCTGGAGTCCTTGCAGCACGGCGTCACCAGCCTGGTGTTTGGCAATTGCTCACTGTCGCTGGCGATTGGCGATGCTGATGACATGATCGACCTGTTCGCCCGGGTGGAGAATCTGCCGCGCGAAACCCTGGCGCGCTGGCTGGATGGCAAGGTCACCTGGCGCACGCCGGGCGAATACTACGAGCATCTTGAGCAACTCAATCTGGGGCCGAATATCGCCAGCTTTATCGGCCACTCCAACTTGCGCATGGCGGTGCTCGGCAAGGATCGCAGCCTGACGCCGAGCACACTCAACTGGGGCGAAAAAAACTCCCTGCGCAGCCTGCTGCACGAGGCGCTGGACGCCGGTTTTCTCGGCCTGAGTATCGACATGCTGCAGTGGCACCGCTGGAAGGGCGCCAAGTACAACGGCGCGTCCTCGCCATCGCACTACGCCAGTTTTGCCGAGTTCCGCATGCTCGCGGATGTGTTGCGCCAACGTGGGCGCATCCTCCAGGCCACCCCGGATGCCGGGCGCAAATACATGGTGCCGTTGCTGGCTTCGCTCAGCCATGGCATCGGCCGCCCGTCGTTACGCATGAGCATGCTGACCAGCCTGGATTTCACCAATAACCGCCGCCTCGGGCCGCTGACCCGGAGTCTGGCTGCGTTGATCAACCAGGGGCTGCGCGGCAATTTGCGTTTCCAGTCGCTGTCGGTGCCGTTCGAATTGTGGAGCGACGGCTGCAACACGCCGGTGTTTGAAGAGATGCAGGCCAGCGCCTGCCTGATGAATGCCGACAGCGCCGCCCAGCGCCAGTTGCTGTACCGCGACAGCGACTGGCGCAAGCAGCTGCGCCGCGAATGGCTGAGCACCTTTGGCGCCAGCTTCCACAAGGATCTGGCGCTGATGCGGGTGGTTGCCTGCCCGGATCAGTCGCTGGTTGGCGCCACTTTTGCCGAGATCGCCCAGCGCCGTGGGCAAACCGGCGTGGACAGCTTTATCGACCTGATCAGCGAGTTCGATGAAAGCATTCGCTGGCATGCGGTGATCGCCAATGACCGTCCGGCCGAGCTGCGGCGCTTCTTGCAGAACCCGCATATTCAGCTGGGTTTTTCCGATGCCGGCGCGCACAACCGCAACATGGCGTTCCAGAACTCGCACCTGTGGTTCCTCCGCGACTGCCTGCTGAATGCCGATGCCATGCCGATGGAAAAAGCCGTCTGGCGGGTGACTGGCGAGCTGGCCGACTGGTTCGGCCTGGAGGCAGGGCATCTGCGCGAAGGGCACATGGCCGATGTGCTGGTGCTCGACCCAGAGGCGTTGAAGACCGATCTCAGTGGCCCACAAGAAACCACCGATGCGAACTTTGACGGCGCCATGCGCATGGTCACCCGTTCCGGCAAAACCGTGCGGCAGGTGATAGTGGGCGGTCAGGTGGTGCTCGATCAGGGCCAGGTGCATGCCGAGTTCGAGCAGCGCCGCTTTGGTCGCTTGCTGCGTTGCCAGCACCAGCGCGGGGTGTCGGCATGATCGATACCTTGCAGCAATGGCAGGCCCAAGGCCGCTTTTTGGATTGGCAAGACCAGCAATTGTTTTTCCTCGACAGCCGGGAGACCGAGCCGCAGACCCACGACAAGCCGGTGCTGTTGCTGGTGCACGGCTACCCGACCTCGAGCTGGGATTTCAGCCCGCTGTGGGCCGAGCTGTGTGCACGTTTCCGGGTGGTTGGTGTTGACCTGCTGGGGCTGGGCTTCAGTAGTAAACCGCGGCCCCATCACTACTGCATGAGCGAACAGGCCGATCTGGTCGAGTTCGTTCTCCAGCAGTCCGGCATCGAGCGCTGCCATGTGCTGGCCCACGACTATGGCGACACCGTGGTGCAGGAGTTGCTGGCGCGTGATCTGCCGCGCCCGCAATCGCGCTACGCCTCGGTGATTCTGCTGAATGGCGGGCTGTTCCCGGAAACCCACCATGCCCGGCTACTGCAAAAGCTAATGGCCGGCCCGCTCGGCCCGCTGCTGGCGCGCCTGACCACGCGCCGGCGTTTGCTGGCCACCTTCAGCTCGGTGTTTGGCGCCGCCACCCAGCCGGACGAGGCAACCCTGGAAGCCGTGTGGCAACTGACCAATTATCGCGATGGTCTGCACGTGCTGCCGCCGTTGCTCGGTTATATCGCCGAGCGCCGCACGCATCGCGAACGCTGGGTCGGCGCCCTGCAAGCTGTAAGCATGCCGTTGGCGCTGATCAACGGCAGCGCCGACCCGGTGTCCGGCGCACATATGGTCGAACGCTTCCGCCAGGTAGTCGGCCCCCAGCACTTTATCCGCGAGCTAGCCGGCATCGGCCATTACCCGCATCTGGAAGACCCGCAGGCGGTGCTGATAGCTTGTGTCGAATTCTGGCGGGGCATCGGGCTGGAGCAGTGAGTGCTTTGTAGCTTCGTAGAATGGGTTAGCCGCGCAGCGGCGTAAGCCAGCGCGGGTAAACAGCATGATCGATGGGTAAGCCCGCGAAACTCCTGGAGTTTCGGGGCTTTTTCGTTTCTGCGCAGGCCAAAAGCCGACCACCGGCCCGAAGAGCAAAACATCCTGGGAATGACCGCCTGCCAAGTGAGCGCCTGCTCATGAGCCCTTCAAAGCGGCCCCGCCAGAGGTAGGGGCAATGTCACTCACGGTGCGGCTTGGTAGACCTTCCGGCCTGCGAAGTAGGTGGACAGCACCTGCGTTTCGCTCAGTTGCTTTTCCTGGACGCTAAACACATCGCGATCAAGCACGATGAAGTCGGCCTGTTTGCCGGGGGCCAGTGAGCCGATCTGCTCTTCGAGCCGGAGGGTTTTGGCGGCATTGAGGGTGTAGGCATAGAACATCACGTCGCGCGGGATGGTTTCGCTGGCGTTGAGTACGCCCTTGGGGCCCTGGCGGGTGGTTGCCTGGGCGATGGCCAGCCATGGGTTGGCGGGGGAGACGGGCCAGTCGCTGGCGCCGGCGATGGTCGCGCCGGCTTTCAGCAGGGAGCGGGCGGGGTACTGGTAGTGATAGGCGAAGGCGCTGACGTAGGGTTGCACCATGTCGATGGCGTATTCGTCGCCGATGGCCCACAGCAACTGCATGGATGCGATCACGTTGAGGCTCTTGAAGCGGGCGAATTCTTTCGGGTTGACCAGTTGCAGGTGGGTGATCGAGTGGGCAATGCCGCTGTCGCCGGCCGCTCGAGCTTGCTCAATCGCATTGAGCGACTCGCGCACGGCCCGGTCACCGACGGCGTGGATGTGTACCAACCAGCCGCGCTTGTCTGCTGCAGTGACCAGTTCACCGAAGTGTTTGGGGTCGAATAGCAGCTCACCCTGCTTGAGCGTGTTGCTGTAGGGGCTGATGACCGCGGCGCTCTGTGCCGGGAACTCCAGTACGCCGTCAGCAAAGATCTTGATACCCGGCAGGGTCAGGTTGGGGGTGCCGGCAAAGCGTCGGCGCACTTTCTCCAGAACTTCCAGATCTGCCGGTTGGCTCTTCGGATTGGCGACCAGCAGGGCAGCGACATGTGCGCTGAGCTGGCCCTTCTCGGCCAGTGCCTTGTAGCCCGGGAGCACGCCGATGGTGTTCTCGGTGGGCTTGATGTCGAACACCGCCTGCCCAGGTGAGGCGTTGGCTGCGGGGTCCATCCAGCCGGTGATGCCGACGCTGTTGTTGTAGTGCACGGCTGCTTCGGCGCCGTGCAGCAGGGTGGCGTCGTCTATCGGCGGTAGCACGGCCGAAACCCTGTCCCAGCCGGCGTCGACCAGAAAGCCGCTGGGCTGCCCGTTGTCGAGCACGCCAATGGTGCCGCGCTGGGCTTCATCGAGGCTGGCAACCAGCGCCTTGTCGATGCCGGCCGTGCGCAACATCTTGGCGTTGACCCAGGCGGTGTGGTGGTCGCTGCCCATGAAGATCACGGCTGTTTCGGCCCACTCGCCGTGGTTGAAAATCCGCCCCAGCTCTTGCGCATGGGCCCAGTAGTTCGAGTTCATGCCCTGTACCTGGAGGATGTCCTGGCCCAGCCTGGCGCTGCCGTCGGCGCGCCACTGACGCAGGCGTTGTTCCAGTTCCGGCAGGCCGACGACTTGGTCCTGCATGTTCGCCGCGGACAGCGACAGGCCGCCGAAGATGGCGTGCGAGTGGGTATCAATGAGCCCGGGCATGACGCGCTTGCCGGCCAGGTCCAGCACCTGCGCGCCGCTATCGGCCAGTGCGCGTATCTGCTCATTGCTGCCAGTGGCCAGGATGGTCGTGCCCTGGATGGCCATGGCCTGGACGTGCGGCTGGGATTGTTCGGCGGTGAAGATCTTGCCGTTGAGGAGAATGAGGTCCGCAGCGGCGTGGGCGTGCGCGGCGGCTTGCGCAAGAAACAGGGCGGAGAGTGTGCTGGCGAGTCTTTTCATGGCTTTTCGAATGCTCAGGACGGTATGCGCCGAGGCGATATGCCGCGGCTGGGCGAAGGGTTGGCTGGCTAGAACTTGAAGCGGTTGAGCGTGAGCTGGAGTTCGGCCGAGTTGGCCTGCAGCGTGTCGCTCAGGGTTCTGGCGTGCTCGGCGAACTGCGCGGCTTCGTTGGCCTGCTGAGAGGCGGTGGCCAGGTTGAGGTTGATGTCTTCCACCACCTGCGATTGTTGCCGTGTCGCTTCGGCCACTGTGCGGCCCTGGATGCTGATGGCGCGCAGTGACTCGACGATGGCCCTCAAGCATTCCCCGGCCAGGTTGGCCTGGGTGACGGTGCGGCCTGAAAGCTTGTGGGTTTCGCCGATCATCGACACGGCTGTAGCGCTACTGATGCGCAGCTCGCCGATCATGGCCTGGATATCGGCGGTGGCATCCTGGGTGCGCTGTGCCAGCAGGCGCACCTCGTCGGCGACCACGGCGAAGCCGCGCCCTTGCTCGCCGGCGCGGGCCGCCTCGATGGCCGCGTTGAGTGCCAGCAGATTGGTCTGTTCGGCAATGGAGCGCACGATGGCGAGCACCGAGCTGATGCGCTCGTTCTGTTCCGCCAGCGAGTGGATGGTGTCGACGCCCTGGTTGATGAGCGTGGACAGTGAGCCGATCTCGGCGAGGGTGAGCTCGACGTTCTTCAGCCCGTCCAGCGCCTGGGTCTCGGCGGTGGAGACTTCCCTGGCAGAGGCCTCGGCATTCCCCGCGACGTCCTGAATGCTGTAGGTCACCTCGTTGAGCGCGGTGGCGATCAGCGTGACCTGCTGGGCCTGCAGGTCGCTCTGTTCTCTGGCCGAGGTGGAGTTTGCGTGGATGGTCCGGGCCGCCTTGTCGGTGGCGGTGGAGGCAACCAGCATTTCACTGATGATGCCGCGCAAGGTGGTGGTGAAACTGTTGAAGTCCCTGGCCAGGCCGGACAGCTCGTCGCGGCCGTCAGTGGCCAGCTGCTGGGTCAGGTTGCCGTTGCCGCGGGCGATTTCGGCCATGGCCTGCACCGTCCTGCGCAGGGGGCGGGTGATGCTGCGCGAGATCAGTGCCGTCACCAGGATCAGCAGCGCCGTGATCGTCAGGACGATGCTGCCCAGCTTGAGCAGCTCGCCGCGAAATATCGCCTGGATGTCATCCAGGTATGCACCGGTGCCGAGGATCCAGCCCCAGGGCTTGAACAGTGACACGTAGGAAATCTTGTCGGCGGGCTCCGCTGTGCCGGGCTTCGGCCAGCTGTAGTGGACGATGCCCTGTTCCTGGTCCCGGGCGATCTTGAGGATCTCGCCATTGATCGCCACACCCTTGGCATCGCGCAGGGCGCTGACATCGCGGCCCTCTATTTCGGGGTTCATGGGGTGGAGCAGCATGTGCTGGTCGAGGCTCTGGATGAAGAAGTATTCGTTGCCGCCGTAGCGCAGCGTGCGGATCATTTCGCGCGCCTGTTGCTGCGCGTCTTCACGGCTCAAGACACCCTGCTGCTCCAGGAGCTGGAAGCGCTTGAGGATGCCCGTGGTGTTCTCCACGGCCGTCTGGATCTGATAGACCTTGGAGCCATACAGACCGGCCTGGATCTGCAGCAGCACCAGGCTCATCAGCAGGGCAATGGTGGTCAGGGCAATCAGCAGAATCAACCATAGGCGCCGCTCTATGGCGATGTTTCTCAGGCTTGGCATGGTGCGGTTCTCTGTACGGCTCGGCTCAGGGGCGGGTTGCCAGGTGGGGCGGCGTCTCGGAGGCAGTGCTCAGAGGCGCTGGGAATGGGGGTGAAACTCGGGCGCGAGCCAAGGAGCGAAACGCTCGCGCCCTGGCAGCATTACTCGCCGCCGATCTGGTAAACGCTGATCAGCACTTCATGCTCGCTGATGCCGTCGATGGTGCCGTTGAAGACGTAGTCGTTGAGCCAGGCATGGGCGCCAGGCTGGGTCTTGAACTTGGGCGTGGTGCGGCAGTAGAAGTCGCTTTCCTTCATCTCCCGCAGCTCCAGGCCCTTGGCTTTCTTGGCCAGACCCGACTCGTTGAGGCGCCAGATGCCGGCGTTGTCGATGATGATGATCTGGCCGTCGTCGGTCTTCAGGCGGTACAGCGCGTTGATCATGGTTACGCCGTCTTCACGGGTCACCGACATGTCCGCGCCGCCCGGCACCACGGTGCCCTTCATGCCTTTGCCGACGAAGGTGCCACCGATGATCGGGTAGTTGATGCGCATGCCGTCCGGGCCCTTGCCCATCTCTTCACGCGGGCCGAGCTTGACGTCGATCTGCATGACCAGCTCGTTGCTCAGGCGGTTGGGGATTTTTTCCTTCAGCTCGGCGGCCTGGACCTGTGGCAGCCAGAGTGCGGCCATTGCCAGGCCTGCGAGCAGGCGCAGGGTGTTGCGGCGGGTGTTCAGTGCTTTCATGGGTGTGGTCTCAATTATTGACTAAGGAGCCACCCGCGCTGGGCGCGGATGGCTGTGGTCGTTAGCGCATCAGAGCGGGCGGCTGAACGCCGACAGCGGGTTGAAACGGCATGGCTGCTTCAGCACGGTGCCGCATGCCGGCATGGCCTCCGGTATGGACACGCCCGTCAGCTCGCCGAGTACCAGGCGTGAGGGGTGCTGGGCGTCATGGAACACGCTGTTGCGGCTCTGCAGCGAGTAGTAGGCGAAGCCGTAGCCGCCGGTGTTCGACGGTGCGTCGATCCAGATGCGCAGCTTCGAGCCCTTGCGGAACGGGTGGGAGAACGGCGGGATTTCCACGCGGCCCAGGGCTGGCACATTGGGCAGCATCGGCTGGATGCCGTCCGGGTCGTTGAGCTGCTGCGGGCGCACCTCGGTGGAGGTCTGCTCGTTCAGCTTGCGGTTGGACATGCGCAGCCAGCCGCGCTGGACGAAGACTTCCTGGTCGTCCGGACGCACCTCGGTGATGGTCACCTGGATGTCGGTATCTGGCGCCAGGAAGGTCGACAGCCAGATGTCCGCGCTGGCGCTGCCGTAGCTCAGCAAGTCGCGCTCGAACGCTGCGCTGGTGTAGGCCACGCTGCCATCACGCCACAGCGGGTGTTGCCAGCCCCAGGCATGGTCCTTCATGTAGGTGTTCACGTCCGGACCGGGGATCGGGTAGAGGTAGGCATCCGGCTTGCCGGTGCCCTGGCCACCCTCGATCAGTTCGCCGTCTTCGCTGAGGGCGAAATGCACCGGTTTCACCGCCAGCGGGTAGTTGTCGCGCTCGATGGTCCAGCTCGGGTGGGCCGTCTCGTCGGGCTGATGACGACCTTCGCGGTTGTCGGCCACGGTTTCCTGCCAGATTTCCAGGCGCTTGGCGCTCTCGAAGCCGTTCTGCTCACCCTTCACGAAGTGATCGAGGAAGGGATACAGCTTCTCTTTGCGGAAATGCTCGGACTCATACAGGTTGTGGCCGCCGCTGGTCTGCACCATCCACAGCTGTTGCGGGTTCAGACGCTCCTGGTAGAAGCCTTCGCGCGCCAGCACGGCTTCGTCTTGCCAGGCCTGCATGGACAGCACCGGCACCTGAACCAGGTGGGCGCGGTCACGCGGGGCGCGCTGCTTCATCCACTCGTCGTGCTGCGGGTGGCGGATCAGGTTGTACATCAGCGAGGAGCCGACCACCTTGGCCTTGTTTTCCGCGACCTGGGCCAGGCAGCGCTCGTCCTTCTCGCTTTCGGCGCTGATCTTGACCGCGTCCCAGCGCATGTCGACGAACCAGTGCCAGGCGGTGGTGAAACCCTGGTTGGGCACGCCGCCCAGCGACCAACTGTCGGTGTAGGCGTCGCCCAGGATCATGCCGGGGGCGATGGCCTTGAGGCCCTTGGGGCGCTCGGAGGCGGTCATCAGCTGCGACATGCCGGCCCAGGACCAGCCGAACATGCCGACGTTGCCGTTGGACCAGCCCTGCTGGGCGGCGAACTCGATCGCGCTGCGGCCGTCGGTGCCGTATTCCGGGCCGAGGAAGTCGAAGGTGCCCTGGGAGCAACCGGTGCCGCGGGCTTGCACGCCCATCACGGCGTAGCCGCGTTCCACCAGGTCCTTGTCCATCGCCACGGAGAAGGTCTCGTTGTCGGCCAGGTAGGCCGAGCCGCCGATGCTGCCGGAGTCGTAGCCGCTGTAGCGGACCAGTACCGGGAACTTGCCTTCGCCCTTGGGCAGCAGCACCGAGTAGCGCAGTTCGGTGCCATCGGCGGCGGTGAGGTAGCCGGTGATGCGCTTGCCCCAGAAGGCCTGGAAGCTGCGGTCAGCCGGTGGCGGGCCTTCCATGGGCGGCTGGGTATTACAGCCGGCGGTCAGCAGGGATAGGCCCAGGGCGCCGAGACACAGGGCTTGCTTGATAGGGGTGATCTGCATAAGTGACTCTCAAGTTTGGATAAGGTCGTCGCTGAACAGTGCGGGCGGCGAGGCGCGCCGCGCGCCCTGCATTGGCTTTCAGAAGTTCTTCATGGCCGAGAACACCACGGTGGCCTGGCAGTCGCCGCCCGGGCCGAAGTTGTTCTGGCACTCGGCCTTGGACAGGTCGGTGTCGATGTAGGCCGCCTTCCACTCGATATCGAAGACGCGCTTGGTCAGGGCTACGCCCCAGTCGCTGTAGCCGCTGCGGGTCTGGCCGCTGGCCGAGCGCCAGGCGTTTTCGTCCGGCGTCCAGGTGTGGCCGTAGCGCACGTTCAGCTTGGTCGCGTAGGGCAGGTAGAAGTCGTATTCGGCCCAGCCGATGGTGCGGTGCGGATCGCGCTCGGGAATCAGGCCCGGCAGCTGTACCCACGGCGGAATCTGTCCGGCGGCCTGGGCCGCGTGGGCTGCGGCGATCTCTTTGTTGGCATCCTCGATCGGCTTGGGTGTCTGCAGGTCCCAGGCGTACTTCACTCCGAGGGTGGCTTGGCGGTAGCTGAGGGTGCCGATGAGTTCGTCGAAGTTGATCCAGCTGTCGCCCGGGTACTCGTAGCGAATGTAGGTCAGTGAGAAACGGGTGTTCTCGCTGAGCGGCCGGCCGATGCCGACGTAGTAGCCCATCTCGCGGTTGGCCTGGGTGTCCATGTCGACAGACACGCCATAGGCACCTACGTACAGGCCGCTCATCTTGTGCACCAGGGTCGCATTGCCCTGGTAGACGGGGGCTCCGCCCATGTTCAGCGAGAGGCCGCCAACGCGCCAGTCGCTGGCGAGGCCGAGGTTGATGTCCAGCATGGTTTCGGGGGTCAGGTCGATGGCCTGAGCCGAGAGGGAGAGGCCGTAGAGGGTGCTGGCCAGCCCCCACGCTGCGATTTTGTTCATGCGGTTCTGCTCCAATTGTTCTGATTGATATGGCAGAGAAAGACACTGTGCTGCTTTCTTGTTGTTCTGTGGCCACGGCTGCAGGTGCAGCGCTGCCTGTTCCCCAGCTTTTTCGGGCGAAAAGAACCCGCCGGCACGAAATCTTCGAGCCGAATATTTTGTTGTGGCTGGGGAGTTTTTTCTGGGTGTGCGGGTGAGGTTGAGTGTCGGGCTGGGGTTGATCTCCTGTCTTGGGTAGGGTGGTTTGTGCTGGCTTAGTCGACCCGGAAAATTTCGATCCAGACCGCGTCTGCAGTCGGGTAGGACACGGTGCCGATAAACAGGTGCAACATCAGCCAGGCGTAGCGCGGATCCTCCGTGTGGAAGCGGGGTGCGCAGCGGCAGCGGTATTCGCTGTCGGCGATCGGCCAGCTGGTTTCAGCCAGGCGTGCCCCCTTCGCGGTCATGCTCAGCAGGCCGCTGTTGTGCACCTCGATGATGGCGCCGTCGTCGCAGCGCAGGCTGTAGCGAGCATCCAGCACGGCACTGCCGTCATCGCGTTCCAGGCAATAGTCGGCACCGCCGGCGGGCACCATTCCGACCAGCCCGGGGCCGGCGAAGCGGCCGCCGAGTATCGGGTAGTCGATGCGCCGGCCCTGCGGCGTATCGCCCTGCGGGATGCCAGGGCCGATGCGCACGCTCAGCGACATCACCAGAGTAAGTGTCGGCTCAGACATCGGAACGGATCCTGTTCCACAGACGGGTGAGCAGGCGCTGCACGACCCGGTGTGGCGGCTCGACCTGGAACAGCAGGTGGCGATCGGCCGCGGGCACGAAGAGGTTCTTCTCGGCCAGCAGCTGCGGGTCGATCAGCGCCTGGCTGGCCGGGTTGGGGTTGGGGTAGCCGATCTGGTTGGTGACGCGGGCGATCACCTCGGGCTGCAGCAGGTAGTCGATAAAGGCGTGGGCCTGCGCCAGGTTCTTCGCGCCCTTGGGAATGACCATGTCGTCCGACCACATCAGCGTGCCCTGGCGCGGCAGGGCCATGCGGATGTCGTTGCCGTTGTTGGCCGCCAGGGCCATGTTGCGCGCCGCCAGCATGCCGCCGGACCAGCCGAGGGCCACGCAGATGTCGCCATTGGCCAGGTCCTGCGGGTACTTCGCCGAGTTGAAGTAGCGCACATGGGGGCGGATCGACTTGATCAGCGCCTCGGCCTTGGCGTAGTCGTCCGGATTCTGGGTGTTGGGATCGAGCCCGAGGTAGTGCAGGGCAATCGGCACCACTTCGTTCGGGCTGTCGAGGATGGCCACGCCGCACTGGCTGAGCTTGGCGATGTTTTCCGGCTTGAAGATCAGGTCGTAGTCGCGCATGTCGACATCCTTGCCGAGCACGGCGTCGACCTTGGCCTTGTTGTAGCCCAGTAGAGTGCTGCCCCAGAGGTAGGGCACCGAGTAGCGGCTACCCGAGTCGAGGCTTTCACGCTGCGCCATGAAGGCCGGGTCGAGCTGGTTCCAGTGCGGCAGTTGCTGGCGCTCCAGGGGTAGCAGGGCGCCGGCGGCGATCAGGTTGGGAATCTGGCTGCTGCTGGGGAAGGCCAGGTCATAGCCGGCGGTGCCGGTCAGCAGCCGGGCTTCCAGGGTCTGTGGGCTGTCGAAGACGTCGTAGAGCACCGTGATGCCGGTCTGTTTCTGGAAGTCCTGCAGCATGTCTTTGGGCAGGTACTCGATCCAGTTGTAGATGCGCAGTTCTCCTGCGCTGGGCTCGGCGTGAGCGACCAGGCTGGCGCAGCCCAATAGCAAGGCCGTGGTGCAGTTCCTCAGTGAACGCTTCATGGGACGTCTCCTGGCTGGGTAGGGACTAGAGAGCATGAGCCATCGCACGGATCAGGCGAATCGTGTCGATATCCAGGATGCTCTCCGCAACGGGCATGCAGGACTGTTTGACGATCACCACCTGGTGGCGGAAGTCCACGTACAGGTACTGACCGTGGATGCCCACGGCCAGCAAGGCCTGGTCCGGGTAGACGTACCACTGGCTCTTGTAGGTCGCGCCGGGGCTCCACTGCGCAAAGCTCTCGTTGGCGGCGTAGATCGCCGGGTCGCCGCCGGCGAGTACGGCGGCAATCGCGTCCGGGCTCACCAGCTGTTGACCCTGGCAATTGCCGTTGTTGAGCAGCAGGCTGCCGTAGCGGGCCATGTCGCGCAGGGTGGCGTTGAAGCCGCAGCCGGTGACGTTGCGCCCCCAGGGGTCGGCGACGAAAAAGGCGTCGCGCTCACAGCCCAGGCCTTGCCAGATATCGCCCAGCATCTCGGCGCAACTGCGGCCGCTGGCGCGCTCCATGACCCAGCCGAGCGCTTCGGTGGTCGCCGTCACGTAATGGAAGAAGCCGCCATGCTCGCCGCGTTTGCGCGTTGCGGGCAGGTACTCGTAGAGCGACTGGCAGGCAGTGATGCCGGGCGGTGGCGCGATGAGGCCACAGGCATAGCCGAACTGCGAGCTGCCGGAGTTGGGGTCGTCATAGACCTCGTCGTACTCAATGCCTACGGCCATATCCATCAGTTGGCGTACGCTGGCGTCGCCGAAGGCGCTGCCACGGAGTTCTTCCACATAGTGGGAGGCCGGCGCCTGGTCGTTCAGTTGACCGCTTTGTACCAGCTCCTCGGCCTTCATCCCGATCAGTGACTTGGTCACGGAAAACATGATGTGGCGTTTATGGTGCTGGTGGCCGTTGGCGTAGAGCTCCTGCACGACCTCGCCGTTTTTCATCACCAGCCAGCCATCGGTGTGGGTGGCGGTGAGGTGTTCACCCAGGCTTACGTCGTGACCTGCTGCGCTTTCAAAGCTGAAGTCAGCCACTGCAGTCGCTGCGACCGGCAGCGGGGCGGGTTGCCCTGCACCGCGCTCAACCGTGATGTTGGGACGGATCCTGCCGAGGTTGTGAAAGGCCCAGCGGTTGTGTGGCGGCGTCATGAAGTTGTGCCAGGTCACGCGCTGCTCGGGCGACGGTGGAAAGCCCTGCATCAGGGGTTGGGCTGGTTCGGCGCCTGCACGGTAGGCGCCGCGTAGCGCCTGGGCAAAATCGGAACTCATGGGCGGCTCTCTTTGGTAGCGGTGTAATATCTTTATAATCATAAAATATTATAGTCAAATAAAATATTTGAACGAAATTGAAAATTACCTAGAATCAGCGGCTTAGACAGGCCTTCTGGAGGGATGGACGTGAGTGGATTGCGGCAGAGGCAGAAGGAACAGCGCCGCGAGGCCATAGTCGGGGCGGCCTTGGAGCTGTTCAAAGCGCAGGGGTTTTCGGCGACGACGGTGGAGCAGATTGCCGTGCAGGCCGGCGTTTCTACGCCAACGGTGTTCAACTATTTCGGCAGCAAGCAGGACATCCTGCTGGCGATGATGGAGCGCACCGATCGGAATGCGGTGAGCGCGGCACGCTTGCAAATGCCGTTGTTCGACAATGCGGTCGATGCCATGTGTCATCTCGAAGCGCTGATTCTTCAGCAGGAGCTGGAGGCGTTGCCGCCCTCGATCTGGCGCGAGCTGCTACCACTCGGCATGTTGTCATCGCGCCCGGAGGCGGCCGTGGAGCTCAACGCTCGCTTGGTTAAGGACATCGCGGATTTTCTGCGTGAGCTGCAGGGTAGGGGGTTGCTCAGCGCCACCTGCGATGTCGACTTTGTCGCCAATTTCCTCAACGACTACAGCTCCGTGCTGTACATGCGCCTGGTGCAGGACGAGGTCCCTGATCTGGAAGCGCACCAGAGGCGCATCCGCCAGTTGACCCAGACGCTGTTCGACGGCCTGGCGCCCTGAGAGCCTGTTCACGATCTCCTGGCCGTCGGCCATACCGCGTTAAAAACAGGCTCGGCAAGCCGCTTGCGGCTAACGCGCTTTAGCGCGGCCCGAAGGGCGAGTGAAACGAGTACTGCTCATTTACAGCTCGTAAACTCCGCTTCCTCGCCGTTTTGACCAGCCGAAGGCTGTTACTGGCGTAGCGCCTTGTCTGGCTCTAGTCCAAAAGATCGTGAACAGGCTCTGAGCTTCTGTGGATTAGCCGCGATACAGCTTGTGCAGTAGCGCAAGGAGCTGTTCGCGCTCCACGGCGCTGAGCGCGGCGGTGCTATCGACATCGCTTTGCGCGGCAATCTCCTTGAGCTGTTTGAGCAGCTGTTCGCCGGCCTTGCTCAGGAACAGGCCGTAGGAGCGCTTGTCCGGGTTACTGCGAACGCGCATGGCCAGCCCACGACTCTCCAGTTTGTTGATCATCAGCACCGCTTGCGGCGGCTCGATTGCCAGCGCCTTGGCCAGGTCGGCCTGCATCAGCCCGGGCGACTGCTCGATGATGCTCAGCGCAGTGAACTGGGCGGGGCGGATGTCATGTTGCTCGAGCTGGCTGGTCAGGTGCTGGGTGATCTTCATCTGCGCGCGGCGCATCACGTAACCCACCAGGCTGTTGAGCGCGGTGTCGAGCGGCTCCTCGAGGGCTGGCGGTGGCGTGGTCTTGGGCTGGCGTGGCATGGGCGATCCCGTTCTCGGTCGTTTGATTAACTATTGTAATGATTGATTCGCTGCGTGCCCAGCCTGCAGCAGTGTGGGCGTGCTTTATCTCCTGAAAATAGGACGTACGCCGGGCGTAATTTTTTATCAGAACGGCAAATCATCTAAAATTAGTTAATTGACATAACTAAATTGCCGGAATAGCTTTGCACCACCCCTCAGACAAACAAAAAGGTGTGTGACATGAGTAGCTACGAAGGCCGCTGGCAGACGGTGAAGGTCGAACTGGAAGCAGGCATCGCCTGGGTGACCCTCAATCGTCCGGAAAAACGCAATGCCATGAGCCCGACGCTCAACCGTGAAATGGTTGGTGTGCTGGAGACCCTGGAGCAGGACGCCGAGGCGCGCGTGTTGGTGCTGACCGGTGCCGGTGAATCCTGGACCGCCGGGATGGACCTCAAGGAGTACTTCCGCGAAATCGACGCCGGCCCGGAAATCCTTCAGGAGAAGATCCGCCGCGAAGCCTCGCAATGGCAGTGGAAGCTGCTGCGCATGTACACCAAGCCGACCATCGCCATGGTCAATGGCTGGTGCTTCGGCGGCGGCTTCAGCCCGCTGGTGGCCTGCGACCTGGCGATCTGCGCCGACGAGGCGACCTTCGGCCTGTCCGAAATCAACTGGGGCATCCCGCCGGGCAACCTGGTGAGCAAGGCCATGGCCGACACCGTCGGTCACCGTCAGTCGCTGTACTACATCATGACCGGCAAGACCTTTGGCGGGCAGAAAGCTGCCGAAATGGGCTTGGTTAATGAGAGCGTGCCGCTGGCGCAGCTGCGTGAAACCACCATCGAGCTGGCCAACAACCTGCTGGAGAAAAACCCGGTGGTGCTGCGTGCCGCGAAGATCGGCTTCAAGCGTTGCCGCGAGCTGACCTGGGAGCAGAACGAGGACTACCTGTACGCCAAGCTCGACCAGTCGCGCCTGCTCGACACCGAAGGCGGGCGTGAGCAGGGGATGAAGCAGTTCCTCGACGAGAAGAGCATCAAGCCGGGCCTGCAAGCTTATAAACGCTGAACCGTAGGGCGGGGCCTGCGGGCCTCGTTCGCAACCTTTTTATGCGAGGTTTTCCATGTTCGACGTGCCCCTGCTGATCGCCGGCCAGGCCTGTCCGGCCGCCGATGGCCGTACTTTCGAGCGGCGTAGTCCGTTCACCAATGAGCTGGTGTCGCGGGTTGCTGCCGCCACGCTGGACGATGCCGATGCTGCCGTCGCGGCCGCCCAGGCGGCATTCCCCGCGTGGGCAGCCCTGGCGCCCGGCGAACGACGCTTGCGCTTGTTGAAAGCCGCCGAGCTGATGGAGGCGCGTTCCGCCGAATTTATGGCAGCGGCCAGCGAAACCGGCGCGGCCGCCAACTGGTACGGCTTCAACGTACAGCTGGCGGCCGGCATGTTGCGCGAAGCGGCGGCGATGACCACGCAGATTCTCGGCGAGGTGATCCCCTCGAACGTGCCCGGCAGTTTCGCCATGGGCCTGCGCCAGCCGTGCGGCGTGGTGCTGGGCATCGCGCCGTGGAACGCGCCGGTGATCCTCGGCGTGCGCGCCCTGGCCATGCCGCTGGCCTGTGGCAACACCGTGGTGCTCAAGTCTTCCGAGCTCAGCCCCTTTACCCACCGCCTGATCGGCCAGGTGCTGCACGACGCCGGCCTGGGCGATGGCGTGGTCAACGTGATCAGCAATGCGCCGGAAGATGCGCCGGCCATCGTCGCCCGGCTGATCGCCAATCCGGCGGTGCGCCGGGTCAACTTCACCGGCTCCACCCATGTCGGGCGCATCGTCGCCGAGCTGGCCGCGCGCCACCTCAAGCCGGCGTTGCTGGAACTGGGCGGCAAGGCGCCGCTGCTGGTGCTGGACGACGCCGATCTGGACGCGGCGGTGGATGCCGCGGTATTCGGCGCCTACTTCAACCAGGGGCAGATCTGCATGTCCACCGAACGGCTGATTGTCGATGCCAAGGTGGCCGATGCCTTCGTGCTCAAGCTGGCTTTTCGGGTCGCCAAACTGCGCGCCGGCAACCCGCAGCAGGGTGATGCGGTGCTCGGTTCGCTGATCGATGCGGCTGCCGGGCAGCGCATCCAGGCACTGGTGGATGATGCCGTGGCCAAGGGCGCGTGCCTGGTGGCTGGTGGCGGGCTCGACGGCAGCGTGATGCAGCCAGTGCTGCTGGATGACGTGACCGAGCAGATGCGCCTGTACCGCGAGGAGTCCTTCGGCCCGGTCGCCGTGGTGCTGCGCGGCGAAGGCGACGAGGAACTGCTGCGCCTGGCCAACGATTCGGAGTTCGGCCTGTCGGCAGCGATCTTCAGTCGCGATGTGTCACGCGCGCTGGCCCTGGCTCAGCGGGTGGAATCCGGTATCTGCCACATCAATGGGCCGACCGTGCACGACGAGGCGCAGATGCCGTTTGGCGGGGTCAAGTCCAGCGGTTACGGCAGCTTTGGCAGCCGCGCCTCGATCGAGCATTTCACCCAGTTGCGCTGGGTCACGGTGCAGAACGGCCCACGTCATTACCCGATTTGAATCGTCCGCTTGGCTGCCGGTCGGCCTAGCGCCGCCCGGCAGCGTCCGGCTCGACATAACAAGAACAAGTCGTGCGCCCAGCGCAGCGACCCGATTGCGGGCCCGTGCGCTGGACGCTGAAAGAGAGGAAAGGCGAAGTGAATGTTGAATCTGTAGCGCAGTGCGGGGCGAGCACGGTGCGCTATCGCCCGGTGGCCATCGGCAATCCGGCCGTCGAAATCATCCCGGGCCGCGACGGTGCGATCTACCTGCGCCCGCGCGAAGACCTGGAGCCGCTGCCCGAGCGCCTGCTTGATCGGTTGCTGCACTGGGCGACGGTGCAGCCGGAAGTGACCTTCGTTGCCGAGCGCACTGCCGATGGCGCCTGGCGTCGCATCAGCTACGCCGAGATGCTGGAGAACGTGCGGGCCATTGCCCAGGCGCTGCTGGCGTATGGCCTGTCTGCCGAGCGACCGCTGGTGATCCTTTCGGGCAATGACCTGGAGCACCTGCAACTGGCGTTCGCCGCCATGTACGCGGGCATTCCCTACTGCCCGGTGTCACCCGCCTATGCGCTGCTGTCGCAGGACCTGGCCAAGCTGCGGCACATCTTTGAGCTGCTGCAGCCCGGCCTGGTGTTCGCCGCCGATGCCAAGCCGTTCCAGCGCGCCATCGAAACCCTCACGCCGGTGGAGATGCCACTGGTATTCACCCGTGGCGAATTGCCCGGGCGGCGCAGCGTCGCCTTCTCACAGTTGCTGCGTCACCCCGGAGGCGCCGAGGCCGAGGCGGCCTTTGCCGCGACCGGGCCGCAGAGCATCGCCAAGTTCCTCTTCACCTCCGGTTCGACCAAGCTGCCCAAGGCCGTGCCGACCACCCAGCGCATGCTCTGCGCCAACCAGCAGATGCTCCTGCAGACCTTTCCCGAGTTCGCTGCCGAGCCACCGGTGCTGGTCGACTGGCTGCCGTGGAACCACACCTTTGGCGGCAGCCACAACGTCGGCATCGTCCTCTACAACGGTGGCAGCCTGTATGTGGATGGCGGCAAGCCCACGGCCCAGGGCATGGCCGAGACACTGCGTAACCTCAAGGAGGTTTCGCCCACGGCCTACCTCACCGTGCCCAAGGGCTGGGAGGAGCTGGTCGGCGCGCTGGAGAGCGACGCCGAGCTGCGCGAGCGCTTCTTCGCCCGTATCAAGCTGTTCTTCTTTGCTGCGGCAGGGCTGTCGCAGAGTGTCTGGGATCGTCTCGACCGGATTGCTGAACAGCACTGCGGCGAGCGCATCCGCATGATGGCCGGCCTGGGCATGACCGAGGCGTCGCCGTCCTGCACCTTCACCACCGGGCCGCTGTCGATGGCCGGCTACGTCGGCCTGCCGGCGCCGGGTTGCGAGGTCAAGCTGGTGCCGGCCGAGGGCAAGCTCGAAGCACGCTTTCGCGGGCCGCACATCATGGCCGGCTACTGGCGCTCGCCGCAGCAGACTCTGGAGGCTTTCGACGAGGAGGGCTTCTACCGCTCCGGCGATGCGCTGAAGTTCGCCGATGCCCAGAAGCCCCAGCTGGGGCTGATGTTCGACGGGCGGATTGCCGAGGATTTCAAACTGTCGTCCGGGGTCTTCGTCAGCGTTGGCCCGCTGCGCAACCGTGCAGTGCTGGAGGGCGCGCCCTATGTGCAGGATGTGGTGGTGGCCGGGCCGGATCGTGAATGCCTGGGCTTGCTGGTGTTCCCGCGTCTGGCCGAGTGCCGCGCACTGGCCGGGCTGGCAGCAGGTGCCAGCGATGCCCAGGTGCTGGCCAGCGACGCGGTGCGTGGCTGGTTCGCCGAGTGGCTGCAGCGCTTGAATCGGCAGGCCACCGGCAACGCCAATCGTGTGGAGTGGGTCGTGCTGGCGCAGGAGCCCCCTTCGCTCGACCTGGGCGAGATCACCGACAAGGGCACGCTCAACCAGCGTGCCGTGTTGCAGGGGCGCGCAGCCCTGGTGGACGCGCTGTATCGCGGCCAGGTGGCGCAGATCATTCGCTACGGCGCTGCGTCATGAAGGGGCTGTATTGGGCCTTCAGCGACACGGCGATCCTGGAGGGTGTGCGCACGCCCTGGAGTGATTGCGGCGGCGCGCTGGCGCAGGTGTCGCCCATCGATCTGGGGATCAAGGTCGGTCGTGCTGTGCTCGAGCGCGCGGCCATCGACGCTGCTGCGGTGGAGTGCGTGCTGGCCGGCTCGATGGCCCAGGCCAGCTTCGACGCATACATGCTGCCGCGCCATATCGGCCTCTACAGCGGTGTGCCGCAGGCGGTGCCGGCCCTGGCGGTGCAGCGTATCTGCGGCACCGGTTTCGAGCTGCTGCGCCAGGCCGGGATGGAGCTTGCCGGCGGCGCCGAGCTGGCCCTGTGCGTGGCCGCCGAGTCGATGTCGCGCAACCCGATTGCCGCGTACACCCACCGCAACGGGTTTCGCCTGGGCGCGCCGGTCGAGTTCAAGGACTTTCTCTGGGAAGCCCTGCATGACCCGGCCCCCGGCATCGACATGATCGCCACGGCCGAGAACCTGGCCCGTCGCTACGGCATTCAGCGCACCGAGGTCGATGCCTTCGCCCTGGCCAGCTTCGAGCGCGCCCGGGTGGCGCGCGAGCAGGAGTGGTACGCGCAGGAGCTGGTCGCGGTGAGCAACGAGCGCTTCACGCTGCCCGGTTATCACGACCGCGCGATCGAACTGCCGCGCGGTATCGAATGGGTCGAGCAGGACAGCCACCCGCGCGCGACCAGCCTCGACGCCCTGGCGCGCTTGCGTCCGGTGCATGCCGGTGGTGTGCAAACGGCCGGCAACAGCTGTGCGGTAGTCGATGGCGCCGCGGCGGTGCTGGTCGGGCGCGAGTCGGCGGCTAGCCAGCCGGTACTCGCACGGCTGCTGGCCGTGACGGCGGTGGGGGTGGCGCCCGAGGTGATGGGCATCGGCCCGGTCGAGGCGATCCGCCTGCTGCTGGAGCGCAGCGGCCTGCAGATGGCGGACATCGACCTGTTCGAGATCAACGAAGCCCAGGGCGCCCAGGTGCTGGCCGTGCAGCAAGCGCTGGAGCTCGATGGCGAGCGGCTCAATCGCTGTGGTGGCTCGATTGCCCTGGGCCACCCGCTGGCGGCCACGGGCTTGCGCCTGTGCATGAGCCTGGCGCGGCAGTTGCGCCAGGGGAATCTGCGTTACGGGGTGGCGTCGGCCTGTATCGGCGGCGGTCAGGGCATGGCGGTGTTGCTGGAAAACCCTGCTTACCGCTGACGAGGCTGCTCTCGGTTCTGTCTTTTGCCGTCGCGGCGCCATGCGCGGCCTGCGTGACCACTACAACAATAAAATCGAGGTTTACATGTCCAGTTCATCCGCCGTTCAACGCAGTTCCCTGCGCACGATCGGGCTCTGTTTCATCGTGGCCCTGCTCGAAGGTCTCGACCTGCAGGCCACAGGCGTCGCCGCCCCTCATCTGGTGCGCGAATTCATGCTGACGCCAGCCTCCCTGGGCTGGGTCTTCACTGCCGGTCTGATCGGGCTGTTGCCCGGCGCAGTACTCGGCGGCTGGCTGGCCGACCGCTTCGGGCGCAAGCGCGTGCTGATCGTGGCGGTCATCCTGTTCGGCCTGTTCTCGCTGATGACCGCGCATAGCTCCAGTTACGAGCAGTTGCTGATTGCGCGCCTGATTACCGGCCTGGGCATGGGCGCCGCGTTGCCCATTCTGATCGCCCTGTCGTCAGAGGTGGCCAGTGCCGAGCTGCGCAACATGGCGGTCAGCCTGACCTATTGCGGTGTGCCCCTGGGCGGTGCCTGCGCGGCGCTGATTGGCATGTTCGCCATCGGCGGCGAGTGGCGGACGGTGTTCTACGTCGGCGGCGTGACACCACTGCTGATTGCCGTGCTGCTGATGATCGGGTTGCCGGAATCGAGGCGGGCGGAGCGCCGGCAACTGACGCTGGCCGAGAGCGCCAGTGAATTGCTTGGCCGGCGCCGTGGCCTTACCACGCTGCTGCTGTGGTGCAGCTGCTTCTGCACGCTGACGATCCTGTACATGTTGCTCAACTGGCTGCCTACGCTGCTGACCGAGCGTGGCCTGAGTCGCCTGGATGCGGCGGCTATCCAGGTGCTGTTCAACCTCGGTGGCGTGGGTGGTTCGCTGCTGGCGGGGCGACTCATGGACAAGGGGCGATCGCTGCTGGCGGTGTTGCTGGCCTATCCGGGCATGCTCGCCGCGCTGGCCGCCCTGGGGCATGTCGAGCTGTTGCAGGCGCTGTATCTGGCCGGGGTGCTGGCCGGTGCCTGCGCGGTGGGCGGGCAACTGATTCTCTATGCCCTGGCGCCGCGCATTTACCCCAGTGACGTGCGCGCCACTGGCGTGGGCGTGGCGGTGGCGGTTGGTCGACTGGGTTCGATGAGCGGGCCGTTACTGGCAGGGCAGTTGCTGGCGGCAGGGGCGGGGGTTAGCGGGTTGCTCCTGGCTACCTCGCCGCTGGTGCTGCTGGCGGCATGCAGCGCTGCAAGCGTGCTGCAACGTGACAGTGAGAGGGCGTCAGCCGCTGCTGTCTGAATCAGCGCCGGGTAATAGAGGGCGGTCCGCAAGCGCCAATCGCTATGAGCGAGCGGACTCCCTGAGCAGTAGCAACAGACTACGCCTGCTACTCAGCGCCAGAACGGCTTGCTCACTTCTTCCATGCGCTCGGCCGTGCTGATACCGATGTCGCCCAGTTGGCGGTCGTCCAGTTGGGCGAGTTGGCGACGGGTGCGGGCGCGCTGGTTCCACAGCAGCAGGCTGGCAATGACGCGCAGCGGCCATGCAGCCGGGATACGGCGGCTGGTGAATTCGGCGGGTTTGCTGGTGGTGAGCGTGCGTTCCATGGCGGCGCGTCCTTCCCGCTGGGCGGGGCAGGTTTATGGCAGTTCATGGTGGGCCTTGGCGTGTGGATG
The DNA here is from genome assembly GCF_014174475.1 of Aquipseudomonas ullengensis. Lineage (GTDB taxonomy): Bacteria > Pseudomonadota > Gammaproteobacteria > Pseudomonadales > Pseudomonadaceae > Aquipseudomonas > Aquipseudomonas ullengensis. Next base: position 341,169 of record NZ_JACJUD010000005.1, on the reverse strand, counting down.
TGGCAGTCACAGCAGGGTTGAATTGTGCTGTAGCAGTTGCCGCACTTTTGCAACTGTACGTGTGCCGTTGCATTCAGCTGTGCTGCTACCAGCGCTCTTGGCTGCACGCATACCCGTGTGGGTGGCGCAGAGCTTTTCTGGGCGAGGCTCTATTTATTTGGGATATAGACGGGCAAGTCTGTTTCGCACTTTGCAGGTGGCGGCAGTGCTCGTTAGTGTTGATATGAAAGGCTAATTGGTACGTTGGTGTGTGAACTTATTTGTATGTCTGCTCGGCTGTTTGGTTGGTCGCCATAATTTAAATATTGTTGCGGTCATGTTGGGTGGGTAATTGCTTGTCTAGTTGTGGGTTTGATTTTATTCGTGTGCAATATTTTCGGATTTATATAAGGGTTTCTTGTTGCTGTTTAAAACAATTAATCCTGCCGCTAAAAGGTGATTTTCTTGTCCGCATGTGCAGGTTTATGCGTCTATTTCGGGGTTGATGCTGGCAGATTGCCTGCTTTTATCGACGATCGATTTCGATTGCACTCCTTTATAGCAAAATGGAATTTCATAATTTATAACGATGCTTAATGAAGTGCTGGCTATATGATGGCTAGTTATTCCCGGGTTCTGCTTTTTATTAAGTGGTTCAAAAAATAACGGCTCCAATATTGGCGCTTTATTAAATTCGATCTATAGATTTATGTGTCCTTCGGGCCCGGTAGTGCAACTTTCCATAGTGCTGCCGTGGCCAACAACAGTTTCCGGGCTGTGCGCTTTCCGGATGTAGTCGCGTTGCGTGTGTGGCAGGCAGCAGTCCTTGCTGGCCTCTGAAGGTATTCGCCATCCGCCGACCGCGGTCTCATCCTGCAAGGAGGCTCAGCCATGCCTGCTCAACTCAGCTATCCCGGCGTTTACATCGAAGAACTGCCCAGTGGTGTACGCACCATTACCGGGGTGGGGACGTCGGTTGCCGCCTTCGTCGGGGCTGCACCCCGTGGGCCGATCGACAAAGCCGTGCGCCTGTTCAGCTTCGCCGATTACGAGCGGCGTTTCGGTGGTCTGGCGGTGGATTCGGAGATGGGCTATGCGGTGCGCCAGTTCTTCCAGAACGGTGGCACCGAGGCCTACGCCGTGCGCGTGGTCAGTAGCGCCAGCACGGCCGAGACCACGCTGGTCAGTGCGGGTGCGGTGAGTGTGCTCAAAGTGCAGGCCTTGGATGCCGGTAGCGCGGGCAATGGCATCGAGGTCCGTGTCGATCACCGCAGCGGCATTCCTGGCAGCACCTTCAACCTCGCCGTTATCCGCGCCTCCGACAATGCGGCCGAGTTGTACGAAAACCTGTCGATGAATTCAGCGGACAGCCGCTACGCGCTGGACCTGGTCAACGGTGTGTCGCAACTGGTCAAGCTGACCCGCCTGAGCAACCAGGCCGCGCTGGATGCACTGCCCAAGGGCCTGGCATCCAGCGACACCCTGGGTGACCTGGCAACCGTGCTGGATGCCAACCACAACGAGCTGCGCATCAGCGTCAATGGCCTGCCGTCGGTCAAGGTGGTGATCGCCCTCCCGGCGGATATCGGCGCCGGCACCGTCAACCAGAAAATCGAATCCCTGTGTGCCGCCATCCAGAGCAAGGTCCGTGCCCAGGCCAACAGCCAGGCGGCCTACGCCAGCTTTATCTGCGAGCGGCCATCCTCGACCCAGACCATTCGCATGCTCTCCGGGACCACGGGCGAGTTCTCCAGCGTGCGGGTGCTGCCGGGGCAGAAGAACAACGCCAGCAGCGTACTCAAGCTGGGCAGCGCCGCCGGCGGGTTGGAAGTAGACGCGGTGGCGGCGATTCGGCCCAAACCGGTGCCCGATCCCGCGACGCTGACCAGCACGGTGTTTGCGTCGGCGGATCTGGACACCTTGCCCGACGCCACCCACACCAGCCTGCGCATCAGCCTCGATGGCTATGGCCCGGATGTCATCAACCTCGGTGACACCCCGGCCGCCGGCGCCAACCTGGCGGCCAAGCTGGCCAGCATCGCCGAGCGTTTGCAGGCGGCGGTGCGCGCGTTGAAACCGGCCAATCCGGCCTACAAGCAGTTCAGCGTCAGTGTGCTCGGCGGCACGCAATTGCAGCTGGCCACCGGCACCCAGGGTGGCGCGTCCAGCCTGGCGCTGACCGCCGCGCCGCTCAACAGCATCGCGGCCGATCTGCGTCTGTTGGCCGGAGCGGTCACCGGTCAACCGGTCAACCTGACCTTGCTCGGCGGCGATGAAACACCCTATGGCGCGGCCAATCTGTACCCAGCGTTCATCGCTGACCGGTCGACCCGTAAAGGGCTGTATGCCCTGGAGTCGGTGGACCTGTTCAATATCCTCTGCCTGCCGGGCATCACCGATACCGGCGTGCTGATGGATGCGGCGGCTTACTGCGAGGAGCGTCGCGCGTTCTTCGTGATTGACTCGCCTCCGGCGGCGGTAACGCCCGAGCAGATGGTCGCCGTCGTCTCCGGCACCGACCTGCCCAAATCCGACCATGCGGCGGTCTACTACCCCTGGCTGTTCATCGCCGACCCGTTGAAGAACGGCAAGCTGCGCCTGACGCCGCCCAGCGGCACCATTGCCGGGTTGTACGCGCGCACCGATGGTGACCGCGGCGTGTGGAAAGCACCGGCCGGCACCGAGGCCAGCCTGGTGGGTGTGCAGGCGCTGAGCCATGTGCTGACCGATGGCGAGAACGGCAGCCTCAACCCGCTTGGGGTCAACTGCCTGCGTACCTTCCCGGTCTACGGCGCGGTGTCCTGGGGGGCGCGCACCTTGCGCGGCGCCGACCAGATGACCTCCGAGTACAAGTATGTGCCGGTGCGCCGGCTGGCCCTGTTCCTCGAGGAGAGCCTGTACCGCGGCACCCAGTGGGTGGTCTTCGAGCCCAACGACGAGCCGCTGTGGGCGCAGATTCGCCTCAACCTGGGCGCCTTCATGAACAGCCTGTTCCGTCAGGGCGCGTTCCAGGGCAAGACGCCGCGCGAGGCCTACCTGGTCAAGTGCGACCGTGAAACCACCACCCAGGACGACATCAACCGCGGCGTGGTGAACATCCTGGTGGCCTTCGCTCCGCTCAAGCCTGCGGAGTTCGTGGTGATCAAGATCCAGCAGCTGGCTGGGCAAATCCAGGTCTGACCCAGGACTGCCCGCGCCCGATTTCGGGTGCGGGATCGACGACGCTCGCGCGCAGCACATGCCCGCCGCACTGCAACAGAAGGGAGAGCACACATGGCTCAGTTCACCGTCAATGCCCAGCGCTTCGATCCATACAAGAACTTCAAATTCCGCGTGAAATGGGATGGCAAATACGTCGCCGGCATCAGCAAGGTTTCGGCGCTGAAACGCACCACCGAAGTGGTCAAGCACCGCGAGGGCGGCGACCCCAGCAGCAGCCGCAAGTCGCCGGGGCGCAGCGAGTTCGAGGCCATCACCCTGGAGCGCGGAGTGACCCACGACAGCGAGTTCGAGAAGTGGGCCAACAAGGTGTGGAACTTCGCCTCCGGCCTGGGCGCGGAAGTCTCGCTCAAGGACTTTCGCAAGGACCTGATCATCGAGCTGTACAACGAAGCCGGGCAACTGGCGCTGGCCTACAAGGTGTTCCGCTGCTGGGTCAGCGAGTTCCAGTCGCTGCCGGACCTGGACGCCAACGCCAACGCCGTGGCCATCGCCCGCATCAAGCTGGAGAACGAAGGCTGGGAGCGCGACTACGAAGTAGTCGAGCCGAGCGAGCCGAGCTTCACCGAGCCCAGCTAGCGCTACTGGCTGCGTAGCACGGTGCCGCTGAGGCACTGACCCTTGCCCGCATGGAGAGCAGAGATCGTGGCCACACTTGATGCCGCCACCTGGCTGGATACCTGGGAGAACAGCCGTGGATTACCCCTGGCGCTGCAGCCGTGCGCGTTGCTGGCGCCCTTGCTGGCACAAGGGCAAATGGCGGCGGAACGTTTGCCGCTCGGCCAGCGCGATGCGGGGTTGCTGGACCTGCACAGTGCCTTGTTCGGCCCGCAATTGCAGGCCACGGCCCGTTGCCAGTGCTGTGGCGAACAGCTCGAACTGACTCTTGATTGCCGCGAGCTGCGCCAGCCACCGGCACAGATAGCCGCCGAGCTGCGGCTGGACTGGGGGGGCTACCAGCTGTGCTATCGCCTGCCGGACAGCCGCGACATGGTGCTGCTCGCCAGCGCCGAATCCGAAGCACTGGCGCGTGACTTGCTGTTGCAGCGTTGTATCGCACAGGCCTCGCGTAATGGTGAGGCGTTGGCTGTGCAGGATTTGCCGCAGGCGCTGCTCGAACAACTTGCCGTAACCATGGCGGCGGCCGATCCGCAGGCCGTGACCGAACTGGCGCTGCGCTGCCCGGCCTGTGATGCGCAGTGGCAGGAGTTATTCGATATCGGCGCTTTCTTGATGGAACGTCTGGGCCACTGGGCCGAGCGGCAGCTGGATCAGGTGCACGTGCTGGCCCAAGCCTATGGCTGGAGCGAGGCGCAGATACTCGCCCTCAGCCCGGCACGCCGTGCCTGCTACCTGAACCGGGTGCTGGCATGAGTGATTTCTTCAGCCAGCTGAGTCGTCGCGCCTTGCAGCCAGCGGCGATTCGTCCACGTTTGCCGTCGCGCTTTGAGGGTGATAGTGCGGTGCCGATCAGCACCCCGAGCGAGCGCGAAGAGTCGTTCTCGGCCAGCCCGGAGCGGCCTCAGTCTCCTGTGCTATCGGTGCTGCCGGCGACTGTTGTCTCTGCGCCAGCCGAACTCAGGGCGCCAGCGCCGTTGATGGCTGCCGAGCCGCAGGCGGCGGTGTTTCTGCCTTCGCCTGGCGAGCCTCAGCCCTGGTCTGTGTCGATTGATCTGCCTGAGCGCCTGGCACCGAGCGACGCCGTGCCAGTAGCGCCGCAGTGGCCAGTTCCTGAACGGCTCGAGCTGCCATCTCGACCTGAGGTTGCGTTTGCCCCGGTCGCACTGGCTGCGCAGACGGTGGCGCCTTTGCACGAGCCGCCGGTGATTGAGCCGCTGAGCCTGCCGATTCAGTCACCCGCGCCGGCCATGTCCGATGAGCGACTGCCGGTGCATGAGTTGCGGCGCGAGGTGATCGAGCAGCGCGTCGAGCGCCTGCTGCCTGCGGTGCCTTTTCCTGTGAGCGGCCCGAGCCCGCTTGCGCCTGCTTCCGCGATGCCCATGCGCGAGCCACAGGCGCTAACAGCGGCTCCCACTGAGGCCGGGCCACGAGTGGAAATCAACATCGGCCGCATCGAGATCCTGTCCAGCGAGGCGCCGCGCAGCCCGCGACGCGAGGAGCAGCCGGCCAGGCCAGCCGCGCTCTCCCTCGATGCTTACCTGAGTGAACGCAGCAAACCGGCGCGGGGCGGGCGGCCATGAGCAGCGCCCTGGGCCTGGCAGCCGTCGCCGCGACGTTGCAGCAACTGCTGGAAAGCGGTTTTGCCGAGCTGAAGCTGGCCGATGTGCTGGCCAGTACGGGCGCGCTGGTCAGTTGCCTGGCTCCGGATCGCATCGATCGCAGTGCCGACCAGAGCCGCCTCAACCTGTACCTGTACAACCAGCAGCGCAATCCCGGCTGGGCCAATCTCGGCCTGCCTTCGCGCGACAGCCGTGGTGAACGGGTGGGTAATCCGGCGCTGGCGCTGGATCTGTATTTCCTGGTCAGCGCCTACGGTGCCGAGGATTTCCACAGCGAAATCCTCCTGGGCGCGGCCATGCAGATCCTCCACGAAACACCGGGCCTCGGCCGCGAGGCGATCAAGGCATTGCTCAAGCCAGGGCCGAGCAAGCCGAGCCTGCCCAAGGAGCTGGAGTTGGCCGGGCTGGCCGATCAACTCGAACAGCTGCGCATAACCCCGCTCAACCACAGCATGGATGAGATCGCCCGCATCTGGTCGACCATTCAGGTGCCGGCGCGGCCTAGCGCGGCCTACCAGGTCAGCGTGGTGTTGCTGGAGGTGCAGAAGAGCCAGCGTACGCCGCTGCCGGTGCTGGCCCGCAACCTCTATGCGGTGCCATTGCGCAGCCCGCGCCTGGATCGAGTGGAGACCATCGACGGCGCCCCGATCCTGCCAGACAGCAGCCTGCGCCTGACGGGTGCCAACCTGCGCGCCCAGTCCGTGCAACTGCGTCTCAACGGGCTGGATATCAGCGCCGGGATCAGCCAGTTGGGCAACGACAGCCTGCAGTTCGACCTGTTGGCGCCGGCGCTGCCGGAGGGGTTGCAGGCTGGGGTTTGCACCTTGCAAGTGGTGCATCCGCAGCTCATGGGCAATCCGCCGCAACCACACAGCGGCCAGGAGTCCAACCTGCTGGCACTGGTGCTCAATCCGCAGGCCGGGTTCAGCGTCGAACCGGGTGCGAGCAGCCAGGTGGTGGACGGCCAGACCTATCGCTCCGGGGCCATCAGTGTCACTTGCACGCCCGCCATCGGCCCCCGCCAGCGTGTGCGCCTGCTGCTCAACGAGAAGAACCCGCCGGCCGACCGTGCGCCCCGTGCCTACAGCTTCAGCGCCGTGGATGGCAATGGCGTGCTGCCACCGGCTGAGTCCACCAGCAGCGTCACCATCGAATATCGCCATGTGCTGCAAGGCAGCTACCTGGCGCGCTTGCAGGTGGACGCCGGCAGCAGCCCGCTGAACCTGGGCGCGGATGGCCGCTTCAGTGGGCCGGAGGTATCGCCATGAACATTGCCGAAAGCTTCGCGCGAAATCGCCAGGCGCTCAGCGAGGTGCTGGATATTTTTGCCGATTACCTGCAGCGGCGCATCGAGGGCCAGCCGGCCACACTGGCCGCCGGCCTGCAGGCGCCGCCGGGGTTGGCCCATGTGGCGCACAGCCTGGGCCTGACGCCGTTCGAACAGCAGACCTTGTTGTTGGCGGCTGCGCCGGATCTGGATGCGCGCTTTCAGGATCTGCTGGCCCAGGCCCAGGGCGACGAGAGCAAGCCCTGGCTGAGCTTCGGCCTGGCCCTGATGCTGCTGCCGGACGCCGACTGGAGCGCAGTGATGCCGGTGGGGCGCCTGCGCCGCTGGCACCTGCTGGAGCTGGACGGAGTGGGCGGGCCGCTGGCGGCGCGCCTGCGCCCGGACGAGGTGATCCTGCATCAGATCGCCGGCTTGGCCTACCCGGACCCGCGGCTGGAGCCCTGGTTCATCCATCTACCCGGCAACCCTGGCGACGAGTCGGTGGGCGATGCCGCCAGCCAGGCTCTGCTGGACGCCTGGCAGGCCGCCCCAAGCCTGGCCCTGGCGCCGCTGGCACGTTTGGAACAGGGCGACGGGGAAGCCTGCGGGCAGGCACTCAGCCAGCGTCTGGGTCTGCGCCTGTATCGCCTGAGTGGCGTCGATTTGCCGGCCAACCATGAGGAACGCGAACAGCTGGCACGCTTGTGGGAGCGCGAGGCGCTGCTGCAGGGCGCGCTGCTGTGGGTCGATTGCGAGCTGCCAAGCCCGGATGAGGCGCGTCAGCTAGCGGTTTTTATCGATCGTCTGCAAGCGCTGGTGCTGATCAGCGGGGCGGGCAGCTTGCCGCTGCAGCGTAGCCAGCACCGCCTGAGCTGGACGGAAGGTGATGCCAACAGCCGTCTGCAGGCCTGGCAGGCGGCGCTGGGCGAGCAGGGCGCGCTGCTCAATGGCCGCCTTGGCGGCCTGGCCGAGCAGTTCCAGCTCAGTGGCCGCAGCATCGCGCGGATTGCCGATGGCTGGCGGCTTGGCCATCAATCCGAGAGTGAATCGCCTGCTCTGGAGCCGCTCTGGGATGCCTGTCGCGATGAGGCGCGGCGGGGTCTGGACAGCCTGGCCGAGCGGGTCGAGGCGCGCGCCGGTTGGGACGATCTGGTGCTGCCGGACACGGCCATCACCACGCTGCGCACCATTGCCGCCCAGGTCCGTCAGCGCAGCCGCGTTTACCGTGACTGGGGCTTTGCCGAACGTAGTGCGCGTGGCCTGGGGATCAGCGCGTTGTTCGCCGGCGGTAGCGGTACCGGCAAGACCCTGGCCGCCGAGGTCCTGGCCAATGAGCTGCGCCTGGATCTGCTGCGTATCGACCTGTCGGCGCTGGTCAGCAAGTACATCGGCGAGACCGAGAAGAACCTGTCCCGGGTTTTTGCCGTGGCCGAGCGCAGTGGCGCGATTCTGCTGTTCGACGAAGCCGATGCGCTGTTCGGCAAGCGCAGCGAGGTCAAGGACAGCCATGACCGTTACGCCAACCTCGAGGTCAGTTACCTGCTGCAGCGCATCGAGACCTACCGGGGCCTGGCGATTCTCACCAGCAACTTCAAGCAGGCCATCGACAGTGCCTTCCAGCGCCGCCTGCGTTTTATCGTGCAGTTTCCCTTTCCCGACGTGCCGGCGCGCAGTGCCATCTGGCAGCGCGTATTCCCGCCCAGCGCACCACTGGAGCCGTTGGACATCGCCAAGCTGGCGCGCTTGTCGCTGGCTGGCGGGCATATCCGCAACCTGGCGCTGAATGCCGCGTTTCTGGCGGCCGACGAGGCCGCGCCCATTGGCATGCGCCACTTGCGCACGGCGGCCGAAGCCGAGTTCGCCAAGCTGGAGAAACCCCTGCCGGAAGCAGACCTGAGGGATTGGGCATGAGCCGCGCCGCGCGGACGCCAGCGGCGCCGGCAGCGATTACGCTGAGCATCGGTAGCCTGGCGCTGCCCGGTTATTCGCGGCGTGATGGCCAGCGCCTGGCGGGTGCCTTCGAGCATGAGTTGGGGCGCCTCCTGGCGCAGTTGTCTGCGCGTGAGTTGCAGGGCTTTCAGGCCGAGCGCCTGCAACTGCCGTGCTTGCAGGGCCTGGCCGGTGAACGCCCGGAGCGTACCGGGCAGCGCCTGGCCCGGGTGATTGCCGCGCAGCTGCAAGCCGGGGCAGGGGAGTAGTGCCTTGAGCGAACGCAGCGTCACTCCGCTGATCGAGCGCGAGCCACCTGCGCCGAAGACCGCCGTGCGCAACCTGCTGCTGCAGCGCAAGTGCGCCTGTGGCGCCACTGCGGGCGGTGGTGAGTGCAGCAGCTGTGCGGCCAAGCGCGAGCAGTCCCTGCAACGCCGGGCTAGCGGCACCCCGGCTGCAGCGATCCCGGCATCGGTGGATCAGGTACTGGCCAGCCCCGGTCGCCCGTTGGACAGCGCCACGCGCCAGTTCATGGAGAGCCGCTTCCAGGCCGACTTCGCCGGTGTGCGTATTCACGACGATGCCGCTGCCGCGCAATCGGCCCGCGACGTGCAAGCGCAGGCCTACACGGTGGGCCAGAACATCGCCTTCGATAGCGGCCAGTACCGCCCGGACAGCCCCGGCGGGCGTTTCCTGCTGGCCCACGAACTGGCCCATACCCTGCAACAACAAGGCTTGCAACGCAGCGGTTCAGCCCCGATCAGCGACTATGGAAGTGACTACCAGCGCCTGGAAATGGACGCCGACCGGGCGGCCACGGCGGTGCTCAGTGGCCAGCCGGTGCCGAGCGTGGCGCACGCCGGCGGGGTGCGCCTGTCGCGGGCCACGGGTTCGGCCAGCGCACCAGCGGCTCCAGCGGCGGCCTCGCGAAGCCTGACCGTGACCACCGCCTACATGACCACCACCCACCTGGTGACCGCCGAGGCCAGCGCCGCGGCGGGTGGGCGTACCGAAGCGAGCTTTGTCGTCGACAAGCTCTATGTGCCGTATTCCAAGGGGCGCGATGGCCTGGCGCGTTACCAGAGCACGGCGGGTGGGGCATTGCAGGCGGTACTGGCGATGACGGGTGGGCGCGTGCAGGAAAGCGCCGCCTGGCAGGAGCGCGACGACACCGCCGAAATGCGCGGCACCTGGCTCCAGGCCCGTGGCCTGACGCCCGGCGCGGCGGCCAATGCGGCCTGGCAGGCATCCGGCGGCAATGCGGCCTTCCCCGAATGCAGCACCGGCACTTGCCAGATGGATCACATCGTCGAGTTGCAATTGAGCGGCAGCAACAATGCGGAGAACCTGCAGCCGCTGGATGGCCCGCAGAACCGTGACAGCGGCGGCGCGTTGAAGTACCAGGCCTGGGGCCTGTGCAGCCAGATTGCCGCGCATGCGCCATTCAATGCCGCCAGCGCCGCGCAGATTCGCCTGCGCTTCGCCGCGGTGCAGGCCATGGGTACCAGCAGTTTCGGGGCCTACGAGGCGGCCCAGGTACAGCCGGTGGCCGGCAGTGCACCGCCGCTCAAACGGGGCAGCAGTTGCCTGACCATCGCCAAGGCCATGAGCGAGAACCGCGCTGCCGGTACGGCCACTGGTGCGGCCGGTGCGTCTGCGGCGCCGGCTACCACGGTGGCCTACAACCTCGTCGCCGGGGGTGCCAACACCAGCATCCAGGTGCCGGCCAACCTGGCCGCCGATGGCGAAGTGAACATCTTCGATGACACCACCAACCGCGCCGCCGGCACCCTGATTTCCGGCCTGCTGCTGAAGAAACTGAAGAAAGGCCGACCCGGCACCCAAGACCAGGTACACGCCACCCTGGACACCACCAGTGAGGCCGGCGAAGGCCGCAGCACCCGGCTGCCGCTGTCGCTGACCGGGGCGGGCGCCACGCCGATCCGTTTCAGTGTCGGCCCGCAGCCGTCGGGTGCCATGCGCATGGCGGCGGGCGCCTCGGGCATCCAGTTCACCTACCCCTATCTGAGCCCCGGGCGCATTACCAGCCTGACGGTGAATGCGCAGGGCCAGGTCAATTGGCGCGGCACCATCACGTCATCCATCCCGTTCCTGCCGCGCCCGCTGAATGTTTCCTACCAGGACGGCAGTTTTCGTATCACCTCGGCGCTGAGTCGTGCCCAGTTGCGCTCGCCGATGCCGGGTTTCCGCCTGACCGATGCGCGCCTGGAGCTGATCCTCGCACCCACCCTCAGCGCCGAGGGCATGCTGGCCTTCGCCATGGGCACCGGTGCCACGCCGGTGGCCACCGGTAGTGTCACGGTAGGCGCCGATGCCACCGGCCTGACGGCCCAGGGCACCCTGGCGGTGAACATCCCCGGCATCGACAGCAGCACCGCCACCCTGACCTGGCGCAATGGCACCTGGAGCGGCCAGGTGGTGATCGAAACGTCACAGATCCGCCTGCCCTATGTGCAGAGCGGGCGCCTGCAGATCGACCTGGATGCCGAGGGCATCCGCCCCAGCGGCGAGGTCAACCTGTTGCTGCCGCGCAACCTGGGCACCGCCACCCTGGGCTTTCGCCGCGAAAGTGGGCGTTTCGTCTTTGTCGGCGGCGGGCGCATCCGCGTGCCGGGCCTGCGCGAGGTGGACGTACGTGGCACCTACGACGGGCAGACGCTCACCGCTACCGCCAGCGATGTCGGCTTCACCTGGCGCGGGCTGGACGGGCGGGTCAATGTCACCTACACCGCGCGCCGAGGCGGCGAGGGCGCGATTACCGGCGATGGCACGCTGAACATCCGCCGCGGCAACGTGCAAGGCACGATCACGGTGCGGCTGAACAATTCCGGGCGTTTCTCCGGGCGCGGGCAAATCACCTATCCGTTCAGCATTCGTGGCCAGCGCATCGAGGCGACTGCCGGCATAACCGTGGACGAGGAGCAGAACGTCCGGGTCGATGGCGTGCTGCGTTTCCCCCAGCCCATCGAGCTGTTCCGCCGTTTCGGTGCGGATCGCCAGTTGTTCTATATCCAACGCAACATCCCGATTCCCGGTGCGTCCATCGGCCCGCTCGGGGTGGTGGCGGTGATCGAAGGGGGCGTCTCGGCGCGCTACGGTTTTGGCCCTGGTCAGCTGCGCAATGTGCAGATCACGGCGGCGTTCAACCCGTTGGCAGAAAACCCGGACCCCAACGTGGCCTTCCACTGCGAGCTGCATATCCCGGCCAACGCTGGTATTTCCGGCACCATCGGCGGCGGCATCGGTCTGGATGCCGGGGTCGGCTCGGTGACCGGCACCATCACCATCACCGCCTCGCTGGATCTCAATGCCACCCTCGGCGGCCCGCTGGATCTGCGCTACCAGAACAATCGCTTCGACCTGACGGCTCGGCCGGGGATCAACGCCGCACTGGACTTGGGCCTGTCCCTGGATGCCCACGCCCGTGCGCGGGCCCTGGGCTTCTCCGCCGAGAAGAGCTGGAACCTCGGCCGTCGCGGCGTGACCCTGGGCCGCTTCAGCATGGTCGCGCCGATTGCCTGGTCCAGTGATGGTGGCTTCAACCCGCCGAGCATGGAGCAGATCGAATGGGGCGAGCCGCCCCGTATCGACCCTCCGCAACTGATTCGCCAACTGTTCAGTTCCGCCAGCGCCGAGGAGCGCCCCGCCGCATGAGTAACCAGGCATGAGTGGCTTTCCCGGTAGCCCGCAATTGCTCAAGGGCGGGTTGATCCTGATCGACCCTTCTAGCGGCGCGGTGCAGCGAGTGATCGCCCTGCAATACAACCCCGACCTGCTGACCCGCACCCTGCAGCCGCAGAGCGTTGGTGGCAGTGCGGCACTCAGCGAGCCGCTGCGCCTCAAGGGCCCGCCGGTGGAGATCATCAAGCTGGATGCGGAGATCGATGCCACTGACCAGCTGGAATTTCCGGCTCAGCACCGCACGGCTGTGGAGGTCGGCATCCACCCGCAGTTGGCGGCGCTGGAGACCATCGTTTACCCGGACAGTGGCGCGTTGATCCGCAACAACATCCTGGCCATGGCCGGCACCCTGGAAATCGTTCCGGTGCAGGCGCCACTGCCGTTGTTCGTGTGGAGCAAGGAGCGGGTGCTGCCGGTGCGTATCACCGACTTCTCCATCGTCGAGGAGGCCTTCGACAGCCACCTCAACCCGTTACGTGCGCGCATCACCCTGAGCATGCGCGTGCTCAACATCAACGACCTCGGCTTTGGCGACAAGGGCGGCCATCTGTACATGGTTTACCACCAGGGGCGTGAGCGCATGGCGCGCAAGGCTTCCAGCGCGACCCTGGCCAGCATCGGCCTGAGCAGTTTGTTCTGAGTGAAGGGAGACACGCATGATCGAGCGTTTTCCAGCCAACAGCCGCTATCACGGCACCCCGACCGCCGAATTGAACGGCCCGGACGGACGCAGCCTGGTGTACCTGCGCCGGCGCTTCGTGCCCGATCCGGCGCGCTTCGTCACCTTGCAGGAGTACCAGGTGATGGAGGGCGATCGCATCGACCGCATGGCGGCCACGGTACTCGGCGATCCGGAGCAGTTCTGGCGTTTGCCGGATGCCAACGGCAGCCTCAAACCGGGTGAGCTGGAAGAGTTGGGCCGGCGTATTCGCCTGACCCTGCCCGAGGGTATGGCGGGGCTCGGCGATGCTTAAAGGCATGCACCTGTCGTTGCTGGTTGGCCCGGCATTACCGGTGCCTGTACCGAAGCCGGTGATGGACGCCCTGCAGAGCGTGCAGGTGACCTCGGCCGCCGGCTCGCGCAGCGGCTTCCAGCTGGTGTTTGCGGTCAGCAACAACTCACCGCTGCACACCCTGCTGGTGCTGGCGGGCGGTCAGGTGCCCTGGCTGCGGGTGCTGCTGCTGGTGACCATCAACAGCCTGCCGTTGGTGATGATGGATGGCATGGTCACGCGCCAGGAAATCAGCGGTTCCAACGAGCCGGGGCAGAGCACCCTAACGGTGACCGGTGAGGACCTCTCGGTGGCTATGGACCGCCAGGAGTTCAATGGCCTGCCATACCCGGCCATGCCGGCGGCGGCACGCGTGGCGCTGATCATCGCCAAGTACGCGATGTTCGGCATGGTGCCGTTGGTGATCCCGCCGATCTTCAGCGAGACGCCGATCCCGGTGGAGCGTATCCCGCTGCACGAAGGCACCGACCTGGCCTATGTGCAGCGCCTGGCCGCCGAAGTCGGCCATGTGTTCTATGTCGAGCCGGGGCCGCTGCCGGGGATGAATACCGCCTACTGGGGCCCGGAAATCAAGCTGGGCGTGCCGCAGCCGGCGTTGAACCTGGGCATGGACGCGCACAGCAATGTCGAGACGCTGTCATTCAGCGTGAATAACAGCGGCTCGCGGCTACCCATCGTGTTCATCCAGAACTCGCTGACCAAGTTCCCGATTCCCCTGCCGATTCCCAGTGTCAGCCTGGCCAACCCACCGCTGGGCATGCTGCCGCCGCTGGCCAACTCGGTTGCCCTGCTCGGCGACACCGCGCGCCTTTCACCGCTGGCTGCGTTGTCCCGCGGGCTGGCGGCTGCGGCCGGCTCCAACGATACGGTGGGCGCCACCGGCACCCTCGATGTGTTGCGTTACGGCAGCATCCTCAAGGCGCGCCAGCTGGTTGGTGTGCGGGGCGCCGGGATGGCATTCGACGGCATGTACTACGTCAAGAGCGTGACCAGCACGATCAAGCCTGGTGAGTTCAAGCAGAGCTTCAACCTCAGCCGCAACGGCCTGATTTCCACACTCCCGAGGGTACCCGCATGAGTGAGCGCGATCGTTTCTTCGGCAAGTATCGCGGCGTGGTGCTGAACAACATCGACCCCATGCAATCGGCGCGTATCCAGGTGCAGGTGCCGGATGTACTGGGGCCGACGCTGTCGAGCTGGGCGATGCCCTGCGTGCCCTTTGCCGGTCAGCAGAGCGGGGTGTTCGTATTGCCGAAGATCGGCGCCGGGGTGTGGGTGGAATTCGAGCGTGGCGATGCCGATTACCCGGTGTGGGTCGGCGGCTTCTGGGGCAGCGCGGCCGAGGTGCCGGCGCTGGCCCTGGCCGGGTTACCGGTGTCGCCGAGCATCGTTCTGCAGACCGGCAACCAGACCAGCCTGATGCTCTCCGACCTGCCTGGGCCCACCGGCGGCATTCTGCTGAAGACCGCCACCGGGGCGATGATTTCGATCAACGAAGTGGGCATCACCATCAGCAACGGCCAGGGCGCGACGATCATGCTGACCGGGCCTTCGGTGAACATCAACCAGGGCGCCTTGACGGTAATTTAGGGAGAAACGCGCATGCCCGGATTCCTGCTCCACCTCGGCGCCACCGTGCTCTGCAGCCACGGCGGCCAGGCCACACCCACCGCACCGTTCCCGCGGGTGACGCTGTCCGGCCAGCCGGTGACCACCCTGGCCGCGCCCTATGTGATCGCCGGCTGCCCCTTTCCGCCGCCGAATGCCGGCAATGGGCCGTGCGTCACCGGGCAGTGGTTGGTCGGCGCCACCCGGGTGTTCGCCGGTGGCCAGCCGGTGTTGCTGCAGAGCAGCACCTCGGTGTGTGCGCCGACCGGTACGCCGATGACGGTGGCGGTCACCCAGGTACGGGTATCAGGAGTCTGACATGTCCCTCGACTTCCCCTTCCGCATCGATTCGCGTGGGCGCAGCGCCGAGGTCAGCGGCGACGCGCATATCCGCGACATGATCGAGCAGGTGCTGTTCACCGTACCCGGCGAGCGGGTCAATCGCCCGGACTTCGGCTGCGGCCTGCTGCAACTGGTGTTCGCGCCGAACAGCGATGCCCTGGCTGCCGCCCTGCAAATGACCGTGCAAGGCTCATTGCAGCAATGGCTCGGCGAGCTGATCGAGGTCGAGGAGGTACAGGTGGAAAACCTTGATGCGCGCCTGCTGGTCACCGTGCAGTACATCGTCCGCCGCGACCGTGAGCGGCAGCTGGCCAGCTTCGCCCGGGGGCTGGCATGAACATGCAGCGCCAGTTCCGCTCCGACAAGCCGCACCGGGTCAACCTGCTGCGCCAGCTCGACCCGCCCACGCTCAACGGCATCGACTACCTGGAAGTCACCTCCGCCGACCAGCGCAGCCTGCGCGTGGTGTTCGTCCACCCGCTCAGTGGTATCAGCAAGGCCAACTGCCGGATCAACGGCGGGGTGCGTATCACCGGCATCCAGATCGACAGCTTCAGCATCAGCGGCCGCCACCTCAACCTCAAGGTCGCCCAGCCTGGCGATTTCTCCTGGTACCAGTTCGAACTGGTCGACCCGGCCGCGCCGGAAAATGCCCCGGAGGGTTTCGATCCCTGCCTGTCGAGCATCCGCTTCAGCTTCAAGGCGCAGTGTCCTTCGGAGTTCGACTGCGCGGAACAGCACCTGTGCCCGCCGGAGGCGCTCAACGAGCCGCAGCTGGATTACCTGAGCAAGGACTACGCGAGTTTTCGCCGCCTGATGCTCGACCGCATGGGGCAACTGATGCCGGGTTTTCGCGAGCGCAACCCGGCGGATTTCTCGGTGGCGCTGGTGGAAATGCTCGCCCATGTCGGCGACCAGCTCAGCTATTACCAGGATGCGGTGGCCACCGAGGCCTACCTGGGCACGGCGCGCCGCCGGGTGTCGCTGCGCCGCCATGCGCGCCTGCTCGACTACCCGATCCATGACGGCAGCAACAGCCGCGTCTATGTCCATCTCAACATCAAGGCGGGCGCCGACGGCCGTGTGTTGCCGGCGCGTACAGCGTTGCTGACCCGTGGTCGGGAGGCGGGGCCGGTGCTCAAGCCGGAGGTCCTCGACGGTCTGCCGGATGGCGAGACCCAGGTGTTCGAGAGTCTGCACGACCTGCGCCTGGAGTCCGCGCACAACCGCATCCACATTCACAACTGGGGCGACCCCGGATTCTGCCTGGGCAAGGGTGAAGTGCAGGCGGCGCTGGTCAGCGCGCCGGCGCTCAAGCTGGTGCCGGGGGCGGTGCTGATCTTCGAGGAGGTGCTCAGCCCCACCACCGGGCGCAGTGCCGATGCCGATCGCCGGCACCGCCATGCGGTGCGTCTGGTGGCGGTGCAAGTGGGGCTCGACCCACTGACCAACACGCCGCTGCAGCTGGTGCGCTGGCATGTCGAGGATGCACTGCCGTTCGCCCTGTGCGTCAGCGCCGAGTTCGAGTTGGGCGGCGACACCGAGGTGCGCGAGATCGCCGTGGCGCGGGGCAATGTGCTGCTGGCCGACCATGGTCAGAGCCTGCACCTGCAGCCGCTGCTGCCGGAGCTGGCGAGTGCCGGCAAGTACCGCCCGCGCTTGCGCGAGCCGGGTATTGCCTACGCCGAGTCGTATGCCCATGCCAGCGTGCTGGCCGATGGCTGGTCCGCTGCCCGCGCGCTGCAGCAAGACCCGCGCCGCGCGCTGCCGGCCAACCTGCAACTGATCGAGGACGACCTGAGCCAGTGGGGCAACCAGCCGGCGCCCGACGCTACGCCCTGGCTGGCGCAGCGCGATCTGCTCGGCAGCGACCGTTTCGCCCGCGAGTTCGTGGTCGAGACCGAGGCCGATGGCATGGTCTACCTGCGCTTCGGCGACAACCGCTCGGGTCGCCAGCCAGAGCCGGGCAGTCGGTTGCTGGTGAACTACCGCCTGGGCGGCGGCAGCGCCGGCAATGTCGGCGCACAGAGCATCACGCGCCTGGTCTGCGAGGACGTCAACATCGCGCCCTTCGTCGAGTCCCTCGGCAACCCGCTGGCGGCTGTCGGCGGTGCCGAGGCGGAGAGCAGCGATGCGATCAAGCTCTATGCGCCCGAAGCCTTCCGCAACCAGGAGCGGGCGGTGACCGAAGAAGACTACGCCCGCGTCGCCGAACTGCATCCGCAGGTGCAACGCGCGGCGGCGCGCCTGCGCTGGACTGGCAGCTGGTACAGCATGTACATCAGCCTCGACCGCAAGGGCGGCCAGGCCCTGGACGAGGCGTTCCGCCGCGAGTTGCTCCTGCACCTGGAGCGCTACCGCCTGGCCGGCTATGACCTGGATATCAGTGAGCCGGCCTATGCGCCGCTGGATATCGAGCTGGCGATCTGCGTGCTGCCCGGTTACTTCGCCGCCTCGGTCAAGCAGGCGCTGCTCGAACGCCTCGGTACCGCGCAGGACGAACTGGGCCAGCGCGGCTTCTTCCACCCGGATCATTTCAGCTTCGGCCAGCCGCTGGCGTTGTCGCGCCTGATCGAGGCGGTGCAGGCGGTGACCGGGGTGGCGTCGCTGGATGTGGTGCGCTTCCAGCGCTGGGGCAAGGTGGCCAACCAGGAGCTGCAGGACGGCCAGGTCAAGGTCGGTGCCTTGGAAGTGCTGCGCCTCGATAACGACCCCAATTTTCCGGAAAACGGCCGCCTGCTGCTAAGCATGCGCGGTGGCCTGTGATGAGCGAGGGATGCCCATGACCACCAGCGATTGCGGCTGCTGCAGCGGGGTCAAGGCCCTGACCCCGGTGGATGGCAGCAACCCGCCGGGGCAGGCGACGCTGCATTACCGTGTCGGCAGCCACGCGCGCTTTCGGCAAACCCAGCTCGCCGGCCTGAGCAGCAAGCCGGCGCTGCTGGACCTGACCACCCGCGACGCCGATGACCCGGCCCTGGCCCTGCTCGACGCCTGGGCAGGGGTGCTCGATGTGCTCAGCTTCTACCAGGAGCGCATCCTCAACGAAGGCTTCCTGCGCACCGCCACCGAGCGCCGTTCGGTGCTGGAGCTGGGCCGTGCCATTGGCTACGAGCTGCGGCCCGGCGTGGCGGCATCTACCTACCTGGCCTTCACCCTGGAGACGGCGCCCGGCGCGCCTCTCGCTGCAGTGATCGCTGCCGGCAGCAAGAGCCAGAGCATTCCGGCCCAGGATGAGACACCACAGGTGTTCGAGACCCTCGAGCCGCTGCAGGCGCGCGCCGCCTGGAATGCCCTGGAGGTGCTCAACCAGGACGAGGTGCGTCCGTATTGGGGCGGGCGCACCCTGTACCTGCGCGGGCAGAACACCCAGTTGCAGCCTGGCGATGCGCTGCTGGTGATCGGCGAGGAGCGGCGCAAGGATCCGGACAACGAGAACTGGGATTTCCGCCGTGTACGGCGGCTGTTGGTGGTGCCGCCGAACGAGCCATCGGCCGACCCGCTGGCCGGTTACACGGTAGTCACCCTGGATAGACCCTTCGGCTCGCTGGTGCATTCGGTGCAGCCGAGCCAGCTCGACCCGCGCTGCTATGCGCTGCGCAGCAAGGCCGCGCTGTTCGGCCAGGCCGCGCCGAACTGGAAGGCCATGCCGCGCAGCCTGCGCGCGGCGTTCGCCGGGCTGACGGAAACGGCCGACGTGCCGTTTGCCACCTACGCGGACTGGCCGGGGTTCAACATCGCCAGCGTTTCCGGCAGCGGAGACGCCAAGGGCCGGCATATCCACCTCGATGGCAGCTACCCGAAGATGGTGCCGGGCAGCTGGGTGGTGCTGTCGGTTCCCGATTACGAGGAGGTCTACCAGGTACTGGAGAATGCCGACGATGGTCGCGTGGGCTTCACCCTGGGCGGTAAATCGACGCGCCTGACCATCAGCGGCGAGAACCTTACGGAGAAATTCAACGGTCACCTGCGTGACACCGCGGTGTTCGGCGAGTCGCTGGAGTTGCCCTGGGCAAGCCGGCCCAGTTCCGGCTTCATCGAAGGCAACCTGCTGCACCTGGCCAGTCTACAAACGGAGCTCGAAGCGGGGCGCTGGTTGGCGCTCAGCGGTCTGAGCATTCCGGCCATCGCGGCGCATGCCAAGGTGCGGCGGCGCCTGCGCAATGCCGATCACCTGGCTGCGGTGCAGATCGAGCGGGACGGCAAGCGGGCGCGTATCACCTTCGCCGACGGTGAGCGCTTCGACGTCAGCCTGCTGCCGGTCAGCGAAGTGGTGCGCATCCACCGCAATGACAGCATCGACGGGCGTACCCGCCTGGAGCTGGAAAGCCCGCTGCTCAACAGCTACCTGCCGGTGTCCCTGCGGATCAACGCCAACGTGGCGCCGGCCAGCCACGGCGACAGCCGGCAGATGCAGATCCAGCCCGAAATCCTCGGCAGCGGCGACGGCAGCAGCGCCTTCCAGCGTTTCCTGCTGAAACAGAAACCGCTCACCTACGTTTCCGCGCCTACGCCGACCGGCACCGCCAGCACCCTGGAAGTGCGCGTCGACGGGGTGCGCTGGCACGAGGAACCGCGCATCAGTGCACTGCATGCCGACGCCAGTGCCTACCTGTTGCGCCGCGCCGATGACGGCACGGTGACGGTGCAGTTCGGCGATGGCCTGCACGGCCGGCGCCTGCCCAGCGGGCAGATGAATGTGGAGGCGCGCTATCGCATCGGTATCGGTGCCGAGGGCAATTTGCCGGCCGGGCAGATCTCGCTGCTGCTCAGCCGGCCGCTGGGTCTGAAAGAGGTGGTGAATCCTATTGCGGCCAGTGGCGGCGCCGATCCGGAAAGCCGCGACCAGGCCCGGCGCAATGCACCGCTGACCGTGCTGGCGCTGGAGCGGATCGTCTCCCTGCGTGATTTCGAGGACTTTGCCGCGGCCTTCGCCGGCATCGGCAAGGCCCAGGCCGTATGGCTGTGGAACGGCGAAGGGCGCCTGGTGCACTTGACGGTGATCGGTCTGGATGGTGCCGCCATCACCCTGGATTCGGCGCTGTACCGCAACCTGGCCACGGCCATCGACCAGGTGCGCCCGGCCCATCAACCGTTGCGCCTGGAAGCCGGGGTGCGCCTGGGCTTCGGCCTGCGGGCCAAGCTGCGGGTACATCCGGACTTCGTCAGCGAAAAAGTGCTGGCCGCGGTGCGTGCCGCGCTGGCCGAGGCCTTCGGTTTCGAGGCGCGCAGCTACGGGCAGTCGCTCAGCGGCAGCGAGGTGGTGGCGGTGATGCAGCGGGTGCCCGGCGTGGAGCGGATCGACCTGGATCGGTTGCGCCTGCACAACGGCTTGTCCACCAGCAGCGTGGCGGGCCCCGACGGGCGCCTGCGGGCCCGGGGCGCGCGCTGGGAAAATGGCCAGCTCAAGCCGGCGCAGTTGCTGTTGATCGACCTGGATGACGTGCTGATTGAGGAGCTGAGCGCATGAGCATCGACGCCGAATACCTGCTGGCGCGGCTGCCGGCCTTCTACCGCGAACGCGATGCCGAACTGGGTGGGCCGCTGCAGGCCCTGCTCGAGGTGATCGCCGAGCAGGGCGCGCTGCTCGAAGCGGATATCGAAAGGCTCTACGACAACTGGTTTATCGAGACCTGCGACGACTGGCTGGTGCCCTACATTGGCGACCTGCTTGGCGTGCGCGGGCTGTATGCGGTGAGCGGCACGCAGAGCTTCGGCCAGCGCGCGTTGGTGGCCAATACCCTGCGCTTGCGCCGGCGCAAGGGCACGGTGCCGGTGCTGGAGCAACTGGCCTTCGACAGCAGTGGCTGGCGCGCGCGGGCGGTGGAGTTCTTCGAGCTGCTGGGCACCACCCAGCATGTCAATCACCGCCGCCTGCATAGCCTGCGCACCCCGGACCTGCGCCAGGCCGCGCGGCTGGAGCGCATCGACGGGCCGTTCGACTACAGCGCGCACACGGTGGAAGTGCGCCGACCCTCGGCGGGGCGCTACAACATTGCCAACCTCGGCCTGTACCTGTGGCGTCTGCAGGCTTACCCGGTGCAGCGTGGGCAGGCGTGCGCCATCGCTGGCATGAGCGGCTGCTACAGCTTCGACCCACTGGGCCGACGCTTCGTCGACGACCCGTTGTTGCGCGACGGCATGCTGTTCAACCGGCCGCGCAGTGAAACCGAAGTCACCCGCCTGGCGCAGCCGATCAACGTGCCGGAGCCCTTGTCGCGGCGCCTGCTGCATGACGAGCTGACGGCGCTGCGGCAGACCCTGACCGATGGCGGCACGCCGCAGTTGCAGTACTTCGCCGCCGAGCGTGGCGGGGCGGTGCTGCGCATCTGGCTGGATGGCGTGGAAGTACCGCCGGAGCATCTGCTGGTGTGCAACCTCTCGGCGATTCCCGGGGTGAGCCCGGAGGCCTGGCGTCGGCCACCCGCATCGATGGATGTACGGCCCAGTGCGGGCGGCCCGCTGCGTACCTTCCCGGCGGCGGCCAATCGCTTCCTGGTGGGGTTCGATCCAGTGCTCGGGCGTATCAGCCTGCCCGCCGGCAAGAGCGCGAGCACGGTCGAGGTGGCCTGGGCCTATGGCTTCCCCGGTGATGTCGGCGGCGGTCCGTATGATCGTCGCCCGGTCAGCAGCAGCGACGATGAGCGCCAGGGCCTGCTTGATCCGGCCGACTACCAGGACCTGATCGAGGTGCCGGGTACCTTCACCACCCTGAACCTGGCCCTGCAGAGCCTGCAGGCTGGCGGCAGCTACCTGATCCGCCTGCTGGGCGACAGCACGGAAACCCTCACCAGTGCGATCAACCTGCCGGACACCGAGCTGGCCATCGAGGCGCTCAACCAGCGGCGCCCGGTGCTCAAGGGGGATCTGCTGGTACAGGGCAATGGCGATACCCGGCTGACCCTCTCCGGTCTTTTGCTCGACGGCAAGCTGCGCCTGCTGGGTGATCTACGCGAAGTGGCGCTGCGTCATTGCAGCCTGACCCCGGCGCGGGGCGGTATTCATCACGAAACCAAGAGCAAGGGCCGCATGCTCGCCATCAGCCTGACCCATTGCCTGTGCGGGCCGCTGCGCAGCGAAGGCGCGCTGGCGTCGGTGGCGGCGCGCTACAGCGTGTTCGACAACGCCGACGACGAGGCGCTGCACCTGCCCGATACCGAGCTGAGCCTGGACCGTTGCACGGTGTTCGGCAGCAGCCGCGCCGGCGGCCTGGAAGCGGCCAACAGCCTGTTCAGCGGAGCGTTGCTGATTACCCGTCGGCAACTGGGCTGTGTGCGCTTCTGCTATGTGCCGGACGGTTCGAAGACGCCGCGCCGCTACCGTTGCCAGCCGGATCTGGTCAGCCACGGGCTCTCGGCGAGCAAGGCCAAGCCGGAGAAAGTCCGGGTGACGCCGACCTTTACCGCCACCACGTTCGGCCACCCGGCCTACGCCCAGTTGCGCTTGTCCTGTGCCGTGGAGATCCGCACGGGGGCCGAGGACGGCGCCGAGATGGGCGTGTGGAACCTGCTGCAGCAACCCCAGCGCGAGGCCAACCTGCGCCAGGCCCTGGATGAGTACCTGCGCTTCGGCCTGGAGGCCGGGGTGATTTTCGTCAACTGACGCGCACGCCAACGACAAGACCCAGGAATCAGGACGACCATCATGAAAGCCGATCTTTCCCGTTCCACCGACCAACCGGGCAAACAGTATCGTGGCGTGCGCATGCAACAGGGCCGCGTACAGCTGGATGCCGACTGGAACGAGCAACAGGACATTCTCAACCGCCGCATCGAGACCGAGGCGCGCGACAGCATCGGTGCCAGTGGCGTGCCCATCGACAACCCGGGCTTCGGCCTGACGGGCAACGGGCAGAACATCGAGATTTCCGCCGGCCACCTGTACCTAGACGGCCTGCTTTGCGCCAACCCGCAGCCCTGCAAGGTGGCGGGCAAGCGCGAGGGCTTGGTGGCTGAGCTGGGCCAGCCTCATCTGCAGGGGCGTCTTTCGCCGATCATCGCGGCGGATGCCAGCCTTTTGCCGCTGCCCCCGGCGAACGCCACGGCCGAGCTGACGGCCATCCGCGTGTACAGCGCCGCGAACAATCCGGTGCAGCCGGAGAACGGCCTCTACCTCGGCTACCTGGAGGCTTGGCTGCGGCATGTCACGGCGCTGGAAGACGAGCTGATCCGCGAAGTCGCCCTGGGCGGGCCGGACAGTGCCAGCCGCGACCAACTGGCCTGGCAGGTCAAGCTGCTGCGGCTCGGTGCGGTCGGTGCGAGCATTTCCTGCCTGTCTAACCCGCCGGCCTGGGAAGAACTGTCGCGCCCCTCCAGTATCCGTATGGCCGCCCGTGCCGAACCCGGCGCCACGCCCAAGGACCCTTGCCTGCTGACGCCCGAGGCGGGTTATCAGCGCCTGGAAAACCAACTCTATCGCGTGGAGGTACACCACGACGGGGTGCCGAGTGGGGCGCGCCAGTGCAAGTGGTCACGCGATAACGGCAGCATCGTCACCAAGGTAACCGGCTGGCTGAATGACCCGGCACCGAACGAGATCGAGGTGGCGAGCATCGGTCGCGATCCTTACCTGGCGATTAGTGCAGGTTGCTGGCTGGAGCTGTTCAACGACGACCACGAGGAAACCGGGCGCGCCGGGCACCTGGTGGAAGTGCTGAAGACCGAGGGCAATCGGGTCACGCTCAATCTGCCGACTCCATCGGATATGCCAGGCGGGTTGTTCCAGCGCAACCCGCGCGCCCGTCGCTGGGATGGCGTGATTGCCCTCGCCGCGCTGACCGGAAGCCCGGGGGATAACGCCGGTTGGGTCAAGCTGGAAGACGGCGTGGAGGTCCGTTTCTTCGACCCTCGGCTGGGTGGCAAGGACGGAAAGCTGCGCGTCGGCGACTACTGGACCCTACCGGCGCGCACGGCTACCGCCGGTATCGAATGGCCACAGGAGGCCGGCAAGCCCGCCTTCGTCGCACCGCAAGGCGTGCTACGCGCGTTCACCCGCCTGGCTCTGCTGACCTGCCAGTCTGGTGTCTGGGCGCGCATCAGTGACTGTCGCCAGTTGTTCCCGGCACTCACCGAGCTGACCAACCTGCATTACGTCGGCGGCGACGGCCAGCAGGCCATGCCCAACCCGCTCAATCCGCAGCCGATCAAGTTGGCCTCGCCGCTGGAAGTTGCCGTGTATAACGGTCAGTTTCCCGTGGCCGGCGCCACGGTGCGTTTCCGCGCGCCTGATGGGCTGTTGGCGAATGGCACCCAGCAGGACGATGCGACCACCAATGGCGAGGGTATTGCCCGCATGGACTGGTTCCTGTCGCCGGCAGCGGCGAAGCTCAACCAGACCTGCACTGCCGAGTTGCTCCAGGCGGGTGCATCGGCACCGGGCAAGTTCAACGAACTGCACTTTTCCGCCAGCCTCGCAGTAGCCGCGGCGGTGGCCTACAACCCGGCCGGCTGCCCGGACATGCTGGCCGAAGGCGTCAATACCGTGCAGTTGGCCCTCGACTCGCTGTGCAAGCGCAACCATGTCGGCGGGTGCTGCGTGACGGTAGGCCGGGAAGGCGAGTTCCCGACCCTGGACCGTGCCCTGCGCGAGTTGCTCAAGCGCGGTGAGAACGACATCTGCCTGTGCCTGCTGCCCGGCGATCATCGCCTTACCGATGATCTGGTGGTGGACGGTAAGAGCGAGGTCAACCTGCTGGTGCATGGCTCGGGCCCGGCTACGCGCTTGCAGCTGGAAGGGCAGGCCTTCGAGCTGGCCCGTTTTCGCGGCCTGGTCCTGCATGACTTCGATATCTTCGGTGACCCGCTCGCGCCCATGGCCCTGCGCCTGCTCGGTTGCCAGCGGGTCAGCGTTCGCCACTTGGGTATCGGCGGCGTGACCGAGGCGGGCAGCAGCCTGCTGCAGATCGGCGCCTGCAGCCTGGTTGAGCTCAGCCACCTGCAGGTGGTGGCCACACAGCCCAAAGTGCCAGGGGCGAGCGGGGCGCCGAGTTCGTTGCTGGGCCGGTCCGGTTATGCCCTGATGCTGGCGGATGCTCGCGGTGAGGTTTCGTTGAGCGACAGCAGCGTCAGTGGGCGGATTTCCCTGTATGGCGAATCCATCGATCTGGATGAATTGCCCCGCGATTTCATCAAGCGCCTGGGCAGCCTGGCGCTGGAGGAGGAGCGCGGGCGGCTGTACCTGGCCAACAACCGCCTGGGTGAAGTGCGCCTGGGCGATGAGCTGCTGCAGAAGCTCAAGGACCTGGCCTCCAGCACCGACAACGGGGAGATTCCCGGCTGCTTCGCCAGCGTGATCGTCAACGACAATATCCTCGGCCCCTTGCCCAACCAGTGGCTGGGCGTTCGCGTGGCGCTGAGCCAGAACAGCTTCAACCGGTCGCTGGACAATGCCGGCTTCGTCATCGCCGAGCAGGGCAAGTACCTGGGTAACTTCTGTCGTTCCGAGTGTGTGCTGGTCACTGCTGGCCATCAGATCGAGAAGTTCGGCAACGGCACACTGACGCTGGTGTGAGGGAAAATGGCTTTCTTGTGTTCGTTTTGATGTTTTCTTGCTATTTTTGTATCAAACGAACATCTGGAGGCTGTCATGAGCGCACTCAGCAAGCCCGGTGTCGATGCCGACGCCGTTCTGCTCAAGGCCCTGCTCAACACCCGCGAGCAACTGGGCCTGACCCAGGCCGAGCTGGCCGGGATAGTCGGGGTCAACCGTTCCGCCATCAGCCGCTGGGGTGACAGCGGCGGCCTGCGCCCACAGAGCAAGACTGGCGAGCTGGCGCTGCTGCTGATCCGTGCCTACCGCGCGCTGTTCGCCCTGTTCGGCGGCAACCTCGACGACATGCGCCACTTCCTGCGCACCGATAACCACCACCTGGCCGGCGTGCCCCTGCAGCAGATGGCGCAGGTGCAAGGGCTGGTGCGGGTGGTGGAGTATCTGGACGCCATTCGCGGCAAGGTCTGAGATCCTAAACAGGTTCTGATGATCTTTTATGGCTCCCTCTAAGCACTGAATTAAGAGAGCACCGATATGGATATCTGGCAGGCCTGCGCGGGCGCAGAGCAGATCACGCCGTTGCGCGGGCGCCTGGTGCGGCTGGTGGAAAGCCAGGAACAGGTGGCTACGTTGCAACTGGTCGACACCCTCGACGAGCAGGCGCTGCTCGAACAGTTGCTGGAGTCGAGCAAGCCGCCCTTGCCGCGCAGTGATGAGCCGCTGCATTACCTGCTGCACACGCCGTTCCGCTACCCGCCGCTGCGCTGGGGCTCGCGCTTTGGCCGGCGCTTTGAGCCGAGCCTGTTCTACGCGGCCTGCCGCCTGGAAACCGCGATGGCGGAGACGGCCTACTACCGTTTCGTGCTGTGGAGCGGCATGGCCATCGCGCCCCCGAGCGGGCGCATCCTCTCCGAGCATTCGTCGTTCGAAGCGCGTTACCAGGTCGAGCGGGGTATTCGTCTGCAACTGGCGCCCTTTGCCGAGCACCGCGAGCTGCTCACCCACCGCAGCGATTACCGCACCACCCACCAGCTCGGCAGTGCCATGCGCGAGGCGGGCGTGGAAGCGTTCGAATACCCCTCGGCCCGTTGCCCGCAGCAGGGCATCAATGTCGCCCTCTACGCGCCCCAGGCACTCAGCGAGCGACGCCCGCGCAACCTGACGCCCTGGCTGTGCGAAACCACGGCGGGCTATGTTGCCTTCAAGCGCGCACAGACTGCCGATACGCCCCGGCGTTTTGCCCTGGAACTGTTCCTGGTGGATGGGCAGTTACCGCAGCCGGCCTGAGTTTTGGGGCGATTCAAGTGCCTGGACTCTAATCGCCCAGTTTTCCGTTTAAGCCGATGCACGTGGCAACTTGCAGCCTCGCTACAGTAGGTCGCTATCACCCTTCTGCCGCCGCGCAGTAGGGGCTAGGCCTGCTTGAACAGCGACACGACGGCCAACTGCAGCAATGCCAGGCTGATCAGAAAGACGATCACCAGGTTCCAGTTGCCCAGCGCAGCGTGGATCAGCGATGCCGCCGTCATGGCTACGGCGGCGCCGATATTTCCGGCTACGGTCAGCAGGGCGTTGGCCTGGGCAGCCTGGCGGGTGCCCGCCAGCTCCTCGCACAGGGCCAGCAGCAGGGCGTAGCCGGGCAGCAGGAAAAACCCCAACAGCAGCGCATACAGCAGCACCGGCAGATCGCTGTGGGCGTGAAACAGCTGCCAGATAGTGCCGATGGCGCCCACGCCGCAGCCGATCAGTACCCACTTCTTGTTCTTCAGCCAGTGCGCCAGCGGCACGATCACGAACGAGCCGACCACCCCGCCGACAATCAGCAAAACCCCGGCCCAGCCCAGCGTGCCGGCATCCAGGCCATTGCCCATGAGGATCGGTTCGAGGCATAGGGTCAGCGCATTGAACAGGCCGAAACCGAGCAGCGCCGCGAGCAGGACGAAGCCCAGCCCCGGGGTACGCAACAGGCCCCACAGCCCGTTGCCTGAGCGGCTGTGGACGCGGGTGCGCTGCGGCGGCTGCCCGACGATCAGGCAGAACAGCAGGCACGGCAGCAGCGACACCAGGGCGAAACCGAACAGGGTGGCCTGCAGGCCATAACTGGCGAACAGCGGCGGGGTCAGGCCCAGGCCCAAGGCCAGCCCTGCGAACATGCCGGCGGTGCTCAGGCCGATAGCCTTGTCGCGTTCTTCTTCGACAAACCATTCGGCGGCCATCTTCGCGGCGCCATTGAGGATCAGTGGCTGGGCGATGGCGATCAGCAGTTGCCCGAGCATCAGGCCGGTGAAGCTGTCGAGGTTCCAGCGCAGCGGCACGGCGAGCGCCATGAGCAATACGCCGAGGCCGCTGCCGTGGCGAAAACCAAAACGGTCGATGGCCATGCCCGCCGGGACGGAGAGCAGGACGCAGAACAGCGGGAAAATCAGGATGCTGGCGCTGGCAGCCATTTCCGACAGGCCATAGAGCGCCTGGATGTGCGACAGCAGCGGCATCAGGTTGGTGACCAGTGCCTGGTTGATGCACAGCACCAGGGCATAGCTGAGCGCCACCGGCCAGCGTCGGCGGGCCCGTGAGGCGGGCAGGGGCGCGGCGCTCGCGGATGTGCTGTCGAGGTGCAACGGGTGTGCATGTCTGTTCATTGCCGGTCTCCGCCTTGCTTGTCGAACAGGTTGCTGGGGCTTGCCAATGCGCTGGGTCGAGCATTTCACGTGCCAGCACGGGCCGGGTTGAGTGGCCTGGCGCGGCTGAGCATATCCGGGTGTCATCCTCGGCTGCACGCTAAATGCGCAGGAGCCGCGCGCGGATGTTGCTGCCCGGCAGCGCCATGAGTCGCTGTGCAGTTGACGTCGACGGCGCAGGCGCGGAAGGTTGCGCCATTCTTGCCGCCCGCCCCGAGCGGCACCCTGATAACGGAGCTTCCCGTGCCCCCGATCGACGCCCAGCAACGCCAAGCCATTCTGGAAGACCTCAACGCCCTGGACTGCACGGTCTACCGCCCCGACGACAACGACCCGGACGCTGAAGAAGAGGACCTGGGTGACGCCAAGATTGTCTTCGGTGCGGCCTTCGAGGCACCTGCGCAATGGGATGCCCATGAGCGCGAAGACTACTTCGGCGACAGCGATCCCGAGTTGTACGTCACCGCGCGCATCGAGTGCGAAGCCAAGCCGGCATCGTCCGCTTACTTTATCGCCCAGCCCGGCGACTACCTGGCGACCATGGAGGGCCTCGGCGAGGTGGTGATGTATTACGTCTACGACCTGATCGAGGATGCCAGCGAGCGCAGCTTCGTGCTGATCCGCGACGAAGAAGAGCTGGGCTGAAGGTTCTGTGGTGCGGGCGTTGGTTGCCCGCTGAACTGCGTTTTCCCCCTCAGTTTTTCCGACGAACCGGCGCTGTGGGCGCCTTCTGTTTTAGTGCGCCGGGCTACAGGTGCCGGCCCAGAGGGCTGAGCGCCCCAGCGCCCTTAAACAGGGCGTTCGTCGGGGCAGGGCCGCGGACTTGTGCACAATTGCGAAGCACCTTGTCAAGCTCCTGTCATAAAACCGCGTAACTGCTTGATTCTCTGTGATCATTTTGCAAGTCAATGAAAAATAAAGATTTTTTTCATTGGTGAAAAAAGCATCAGTTTGACTCGGAGCCCCGTCCCACAGGCGATGAGAAGAGTTTCCACCAAGTTGTCCACGGAGTTATCCACAGGTTCTGTGGATTGTCCCGAGCGCTTGCTCTAGAGCGCTTTTGCGCGTGCTTGGCAAGTCTTTACCAGAGAAAAAAAGAGAGTAGAGTGGCGCGCCCCGCAGTCAGCCAGTCCATTCATGAAGTCGCGCGTTCTGCCTCTCGCCCTGTCCCATCCGCCGAAAGAACCCACTCGTCTGCCGCTGCGCTTTGTGCTCTGGCTGCTCGACCGTCCGCGCCTGGGGCACAGTGCCAGCATCAAACGCATCGCCGGGCGCATGCTCAAGCAACCGGCGCGTCAGGGCGTGGTGCTGGCGCAGAGTCGCCTGGGGCAGCTGCTATGCCGCGATTGCGGTAATGCCCGTGATCGGCGCATCGGTTTCGAGTTGCTGCGCCAGGCCGGCCGTGCCGGTGATCTGCACGCGCAACTGGAGCTGGGGCGGTTGTATTGCCAGCCGCGCCAGCGCGAGCCGCTGCAGGCCCGCCACTGGCTGGAGCAGGCCGCTGCCCAGGGTTCGCAAGAGGCGGGGCAACTGCTCGGGCGGATGCACAAAAGCGTCTGATTCGGTGGCGTGGCGCTAGGTATACTGCCCGGCACCGCGAACCACACAGCGAGCCCGTGCCGTGCCTTTGCCCTTTGCCTTTGACCTTTCCAACCTGCTCCTCGGCCTGCTGCTGGGCGCTGCGCCGCTAGCTGTGCTGGCCTGGCAACTGCAGCGCAAGCTGGCCCTGCAAAGCGCCGAGCGCCTGCTGCTGGAAGAGCGTCTGAATACCGCGCGCCTGGCCCAGGATGGCCTGACCGCCCAGCTCGATGGCAGCCTCGATGAAGTGCGCAGCCTGCAGCAGGAAGGCGCCCGCCAGCAGGCTGAACTGGCCGCCTTGCGCCGCGAGAGCGAGCTGCTCGGCCAGGAGCGCGTCACGGCGCGTGAGGCGGCACAGGACTGGAGCCGCGAGCGTGAACTGAAAGAAGGCGAACTGCGTCGCCTGGAAAGCGAGCGCGCCGGCCTCAGCGCCGAACTACGCGAGCAGCAGGACGGCCACCAGCAGCGCCTGAGCGACCTGCAAAACTCCCGCGACGAACTGCGTGCGCAGTTTGCCGAGCTGGCCGGCAAGATCTTCGACGAGCGCGAGCAGCGCTTCGCCGAAACCAGTCAGCAGCGCCTCGGCCAGTTGCTCGACCCTCTAAAGGAACGCATCCAGTCGTTCGAGAAGCGTGTCGAGGAGAGCTACCAGAACGAAGCCCGCGAGCGCTTCTCCCTGGCCAAGGAGCTGGAGCGCCTGCAGCAGCTCAACCTGCGCCTGGGTGATGAAGCGACCAACCTGACCCGTGCCCTCAAAGGCCAGAAGACCCAGGGCAACTGGGGTGAGCTGGTGCTGGAGCGAGTGCTGGAGCATGCCGGCCTGGAGAAGGGCCGCGAGTACGAGACCCAGGTCAGCCTCAAGGGTGCCGACGGCGAGCGCTTCCAGCCGGACGTGCTGATCCAACTGCCGGGCGACAAACAAGTGATCATCGATGCCAAAGTCAGCCTGACCGCCTACCAGCAATACGTCACTGCCGACGACGAAGTCATCCAGCAGCAGGCGCTGAAGCAGCACCTGCTGTCCCTGCGCACCCACCTCAAGGGCCTGGCGGGTAAGGACTACAAGCGCCTGGACGGGTTGCACAGCCTGGATTTCGTGCTGCTCTTCGTGCCGATCGAAGCGGCATTTGCGGCCGCCCTGCAGGCCGACCAGAACCTGTTCCAGGACGCCTTCGAGCAGCATGTGGTGATCGTCAGCCCCACCACGCTGTTGGCCACCCTGCGGGTGATCGATAGCCTCTGGCGCCAGGAGCGGCAGAGCCAGAACGCCCGCGAGATCGCCGAGCGTGCCGGCCAGCTGTATGACAAGTTCGTCGCCTTCATCGGTGACCTGGACGAAGTCGGCAGCCGCTTGCAGCAGTTGGACAAGGCCTATGCGGCGGCGCGCAACAAGCTGTGCGAAGGCCGTGGCAACCTGGTCAACCGGGTGGAAAACCTCAAGCTGCTTGGCGCGCGCGCCAGCAAGAGCCTGCCGGCCGATCTGCTGGAACGCGCCGCCGGCGTACCGATGCTGGACGACGCCGGCGAGTAAGTAACCGAGCACAAAAAAGCCCCGCAATTGCGGGGCTTTTTTGTGGGCCAGGTGCGCTCTTGTAGGAGCCAGCTTGCTGGCGATGCTTCGCGCTGAAGCGGATCGCCAGCACGCTGGCTCCTAAAAATTACGCGGCTTACAGACGTGGGTAGTCGAGGTAACCGACCGGGCCCCGGCCGTAGAACAGCTCCGGACGCGGCTCGTTGAGCGGTGCGTCGGTGGCCAGGCGCTGGACCAGGTCCGGGTTGGCAATGAAGGGAATACCGAACGCCACGGCATCGGCCTTGCCTTCGCTCAGCCAGGTATTGGCCTGTTCCTTGGTGAAGCGTTCGTTGGCGATGAACACGCCGCCGAATTGCTCTTTCAGGTACGGGGTCAGGCTGTCGTCGGCGATCTTCTCGCGGGCGCAGATGAAGGCGATGCCGCGTTTGCCTAGTTCACGGGCAACATAGCCGAAGGTCTGGTGACGGTCGGAGTCGCCCATGTCATGGGAGTCCGCACGGGGCGCCAGGTGTACGCCAACGCGGCCGGCTTCCCACACGCTGAGTACCGCATCGGTCACTTCCAGCAGCAGGCGTGCACGGTTTTCCAGGCTGCCGCCGTATTGGTCGCTGCGCTGGTTGGTGCTGTCCTGCAGGAACTGGTCGAGCAGGTAGCCGTTGGCTGCATGGATTTCCACGCCATCGAAGCCGGCGGCCTTGGCGTTTTCCGCGCCACTGCGATAGGCCTCGACGATGTCGGCGATTTCTTCGGTTTCCAGGGCGCGCGGGGTGACGTAATCCTTCAGCGGACGAACCAGGCTGACATGGCCCTTGGCGGCTATGGCGCTCGGCGCGACCGGCAGTTCGCCATCCAGGTAGGACGGGTCGGAAATGCGCCCGACGTGCCACAGCTGCAGGACGATGCGCCCGCCGTTGGCATGCACGGCGCGGGTTACGTTGAGCCAGCCGCGTACCTGGTCATCGGACCAGATGCCGGGGGTGTCCGGGTAGCCGACGCCCATCGGCGTAACCGAGGTGGCCTCGCTGATGATCAGCCCGGCGCTGGCGCGCTGCACGTAGTACTCGGCCATCAGCGCGTTGGGTACGCGGCCTTCGTCGGCGCGGCAGCGGGTCAGCGGGGCCATGATGATGCGGTTCGGCAGTTCGAGGTCGCCGATCTTGATGGGGTCGAAGAGTGTGGTCATGGTGAGTCTCCTTGGATCAGTCGAGTACGGGGTCAGTCGAGTACAACGTCGGCGGCGCTGGTGGCGTTGCCGAGGGAAAAGGTCAGCAGGGTGGCGAGCAGGGCTAAGCCGGCGAGTACCGCAGCGGCCAGCGGCACACTGGTCAGGCCCAGGCCCTGGCTGATGACCACGCCGCCAATCCACGCGCCCAGGGCATTGCCCAGGTTGAACGCGCCGATGTTGAGGGTGGACACCAGGTTCGGTGCGGCCTGGCCGAAGGTCATCACGTTGATCTGCAGGGCTGGAACAGCAGCGAAGGCGGCGGTGGCCCAGAGGAACAGGGTGATTTCTGCGGGGATCAGCGTATGGCTGGTCCAGCTGAACAGGGTGGAGAGCAGCGCCAGGGCGATGAATACACCGCACAGGGTGGTCGCCAGGCGCCAGTCGGCCAGCTTGCCGCCGAGCAGGTTGCCGAGGGTCAGGCCCAGGCCGATCAGCAGCAGGCTCCAGGTGATGCCGCGCGGCGACACGCCGGTCACGTCGCCGAGCAGCGGGGCGATGTAGGTGAACAGGGCGAATACGGCGGCGGAGAACAGCACCGTGGTGCTCAGCGCCAGCCAGAACCCGGCACCACGCAGGGCGGCCAGTTCATTGCGCAGGTTGGCCGGTTGTTCGTCACGTTTGGTCGGCAGCACACGCCACAGACCGATCAGCGCCAGCACGCCAATGGCAGTGACTGCCCAGAAGGTCGAGCGCCAGCCGGCTGCCTGGCCCAGTGCGGTGCCCAACGGTACGCCAAGCACGTTGGCCAGGGTCAGGCCGGTGAACATCAGGGCTACGGCCGAGGCCTTGCGGTTCTCCGGAACCAGGCTGGCGGCGACCACCGAACCGATGCCGAAGAAGGCGCCGTGGCACAGCGCGGTGACCACCCGGGCGATCATCAGCAATTCGTAGTCGGTGGCGGTGGCGCAGAGCAGGTTGCCGAGGATGAAGATGCTCATCAGTGCGAGCAGGGCGGCCTTGCGTGGCCAATTGGAGGTGACCAGGGCCATGAACGGCGCGCCGATGGCCACGCCCAGGGCATAACCGGTAACCAGCCAGCCGGCGCCGGGAATACTCACGCCGAGGTCGGCGGCAACATCCGGCAGCAGGCCCATGATGACGAACTCCGTGGTGCCGATGGCAAACGCGGATAAAGCGAGGACGAGAAGCGAAAGAGGCATGGGCCTGCTCCTGGGGATTCTTGAAAAAAGTGCCTGCGATAACGCGCAGGGTGGGTCTTAGAGTTGGGCGTTGAAGTCTTTGAGGAAGGCCTGGATGACCTCTTCGTTACGCTTGAAGAAGCTCCATTGGCCGACCTTCTTGCTGCTGATCAGGCCAGCGCGTTGCAAGGTGGCGAGGTGCACGGAAACGGTCGACTGCGACAGGCCGCAGCGCTCGAACTGGCCCGCGCACACGCCGATCTCCAGCGGATGGTCCTGGTCGGGGAAATGCTGCTCCGGCTCTTTCAGCCATTGCAGGATTTCACGGCGAACCGGGTGGGCCAGGGCCTTGATGATTTCGTCGATGTCGAGGGGCGTCGCCATGGTGTTGATCACTGGTATATCGAGGTGGGACGAACTTTATATCGAGAAGGGACGATATGCGGATCGTTTGTGCCGATACTGATTATCGACAGGGCTGATGACGGTTTTTGGTAGGGGCGAGTGGTGCGGGCGGGTTGGTTGTTGGCAGGGTTGATAAGTCGCAGGTCAGGGCTGGAGATATTCTTGCGGGCAACCGGAGGGCTGGATGGTGGCTCGACCCCTCACCCCAACCCTCTCCCCAGAGGGGAGAGGGGGCAGTCCGGTGTGCCTTTGATGAATAGGGTGGGGCTGCGACAGAGCCGGCGGCTGACACAAGACCATTCCCTCTCCCCTTTGGGGAGAGGGCTAGGGTGAGGGGGCTTTGCTGAGGCTGGCAGTAAGCTGAGCGGTAGTCCTTGCGGGGCCCTTTCCCAGAAAAGAGGAGGTCAGGCGCCCGGCACTTCCTCGAAATCCGCCTTCACCCGTACCGCACAATCCGGACAGGCAAAGTCATCAGGCAGCGCCTCCCAGGCGGTTCCCGCTGCATAGCCCTGATGCGGTTCGCCGCGCTCCTCGTCATAGCGATAGCCGCATTCCGGGCATTGGAACTGGCTCATGCCGGCGCATCCTGCAGGTGGTACTGGCGCATCAGGCGCTCGCGATGGCCGGGCTGGAAGTTGATCCGCGCCGTCTCGCCATTCACTGCCTGCAGCAGGCGCGGGTTCATCACGCGGAACCACAGCGGCGGGCAGTACGCCAGCAGGTACATGCCGAAGTAACCGCTGGGCAGGCGCGGCAGGTTTTCGAAGTTGCGCAGCGACTGGTAGCGCCGGGTCGGGTGGGCGTGGTGGTCGGAGTGCCGTTGCAGGTGGAACAGCGCCCAGTTGGAGAACAGGTGATTGCTGTTCCACGAATGGTGCGGCTGGCAAATCTCGTAGCGGCCGTTGTCCAGTTTGCGGCGCAGCAGGCCGTAGTGCTCCAGGTAGTTGGCCGAGGTCAGCTGGAAGGCGCCCCAGAAGGCCGTGAGCAGCAGGTAGGGCAGCAGGGCGATGCCGAACACCGCGACCAGCCCGCCGTACAGCGCCAGGCTGATCAGCGCCGGTTGCAGCACTTCGTTGCCCAGGCTCCAGGGCGATTGGTTGCAGCGTGCCAGGCGCTCCTTTTCCAACTGCCAGGCGCGGCGAAAGCCGCCAGGCAATTCGCGCAGCACGAAGCGGTAGATGTGCTCGCCCATGCGCGAGGAAGCCGGGTCCACCGGGGTCGCCACGTCGCGATGATGGCCGCGGTTGTGCTCGATGTAGAAATGCCCGTAGCAGCACAGGGCCAGGGCGATTTTGCCCAGCCAGCGTTCCAGTGCACTTTTCTTGTGGCCCATTTCGTGGCCGAGGTTGATGGCGAACCCCAGGCCGCCGCCGGTGGAAATGATCATCGCCAGCACGCCATGCCAGGCCAGCGGCTGGGTGGCGACGAACGCCGCGTTGGCGATGAAACCCAGCCACAGCAGCGGTACCAGCAGGTAGGTGATCCAGCGGTAGTAGGGGTCGGCTTCCAGTCCGGGCACGGCCTCTTCCGGCGGGTTGCTCGGGTCTTCGCCGATCAGCGCATCGAGCAGCGGAATGCCGAAGTAGAAGAACGCTGGCGACAGCCACAGCCAGGCATTCAGGGGCGCGACCAGCAGGTACAGCGCCGGGCCGATCAGGCCCAGTGCCGGCACGAACAGGGACATCAGCCACAGCGGGCGTTTGCGATCACGGTAGGGCAGTGCGGGGTTGAGCGTGGTCATCTTGTTCTCTCCGAGGTTCTTCGACCTGGGTCCAGCATGGGCCGGGTTGGGCAAGGACAGAACCGTTGAGTCGGGCAATAAATCGTCATATGGTGACAACTTCAGCCCGTTGCCGGAGCGCCCCATGCAATCCAGTGTTTCGCCGCTGCAGCCTTGCCTGCACCCCATCTACGCCCGCCTGTTGTGTGCGGCGCTGTGCCAGCATGGCTTCAGCGAAGCGCAGGTAATGGAGGGCACCGGCCTTGATTGGGCGCACCTGCACAGCGACAACCGCCGCCTGAGTTTCGCCCAGGTGCAGCGCCTGGTAAGGCGTGCGGTGCAGCTCACCGAGTGCCCCTGGCTGGGCCTGGAAACCGGCTGCGCCACCCAGGTCTACGCCCACGGCCCGGTGGGCTATGCGGCGGTGGCCTGTGCCGACCTGCGCGGTGTGCTGCAGGTGGTCGAGCGCTTCAGCGTGCTGCGCCTGAGCAGCCTGCGCCTGACCGGCCACCAGGTGGGTGAGCGCTATTGCCTGAGTGCCGATGAGGATTTCGATCTGGGTGATGTGCGCGAATACATCCTCTCGACCCTGGCCGGGACATTTCTGCGGTTGCTGGAAATGGTCTGCGGCCCGCTGCCGTCGGGGGCCGTGCAGTTCGACTTCCCCTTCGCTGAGCCGGCCTGGAGCGCGCGCTACCGCGAACTGCTCGGCGGCGCGGTGACCTTCTCGGCCGACTGCTACCGCGTCAGCCTGCCGCTGGCCTGGCTCGAACGGCCGAGCCTGAGCGCCGATGCCAGTGCCGCACGCCTGGCCCTGCGTGACTGCGAGCACCTGCTGCTCGGCGCCGAACAGGGCGGCGACTGGACCAGCCGTGTGCAGCTGCGCCTGCTGGCCTGCGAGGAGCGCTACCCGACGCTGGAGCAACTGGCCGAGGAGTTCCACCTGTCCGAGCGCACGCTGATCCGCCGCCTGCGCGACGAGGGCACCACCTACCAGCAACTGCTCGACGAGGTGCGCCAGGAGCTCGCCTGCTGGTTGCTGCTGAACACGCCGCTGAGTGTCGAGCGGGTTGCCGAGCGCCTGGGCTACCAGGACAGCAGCAATTTCAGTCGCACCTTTCGCCGCTGGCTGGGCATGACGCCCAATGCCTGGCGCTCCGGCAGCGCCGAGGTATTGCGGCCATGAACTACCTGGCTCACCTGCACCTCGGTGGCAACGCTCCGGCGCAACTGCTGGGCAGCCTGTATGGCGACTTCGTCAAAGGGCGACTGGAGGGGCGTTTCTCGCCACAGATCGAGGCGGCCATTCGCCTGCACCGACGCATCGACGTATTCACCGATCGCCACCCGCTGACCGAGCAGGCGCGTGCGCGTTTCCCCGTCGAGCGGCGGCGCACCTCGGGCATTCTGCTCGACCTGTTTTTTGACCACTGCCTGGCGCGCCACTGGCACGACTACGCGGACGAGCCGTTGGCGCAGTTCACTGCGCGGGTCTACGCGGTGCTGGATGCCGAGACGCAGCTACCCGAGCGCCTGGCCTACATCGCCCCGCGCATGGCGGCCCAGGACTGGCTCGGCAGCTATCGAGAGTTTTCCGTGCTGCAACCGGTGCTGCAGGGCATGAGCCGACGCCTGTCACGGCCGCACTTGCTGGATGGTGCGATGGCCGAGCTGGAGCGTTTGTACGAGCCGCTCAGTGAGGATTTCCGGGCGTTCTACCCCGAGTTGCAGCGCTTTGTCGGTGACGCCGAGTCGCTGTTGTAGGAGCCAGCTTGCTGGCGATCGGACGGTCAGCAGCGCACACAAGCACCGTAGGGTGGATGACGCTCTGTTCATCCAACATAGCCCCGCTCGGTGGATCGGTGAAGCGCGATCCACCCTACGTTGCGGCCCCGAGTTGCAGCGCTTTGTCGGCGCGGCTGGTGTTTATTGGCCCCACGCTTGGCGTGGAAACCATCTGAAACCGAGGTAGGGCGGGTGAAACCTGCGTAGCAGCCGACGCGGGTTCCACCCGCCCTACGCTGCGGCTCGCTCGGGTTCTTCCATTGCACCAAATAACGCCACCTGCACCGCGCGCTGCGCCTGGCGGGCCAGGGCGTTGCGCTCCAGGCCGAGGCTGGCGATGGGGGCGAGTAGCTGGATCTGCACCGTGGCCCGTTCGGCGGCAAACAGGCGCAGCAGGTGCGAGAGCAGGTCGTCGTCGCCGATAAAGGGCGCA
The DNA here is from genome assembly GCF_014174475.1 of Aquipseudomonas ullengensis. Taxonomy (GTDB): domain Bacteria; phylum Pseudomonadota; class Gammaproteobacteria; order Pseudomonadales; family Pseudomonadaceae; genus Aquipseudomonas; species Aquipseudomonas ullengensis. Next base: position 302,885 of record NZ_JACJUD010000005.1, on the reverse strand, counting down.
ATCGGGTCGGCGGCACCCTCACGCAGGTAACGGATCGCCACCGGCTGCACCGGCACATAGGCCTCGATGGCGCTGGTCAGCAGGCGGCCGTGAAAGGTGCGCACCTGCTGGCCGTCGGTGGTGGTGCCTTCGGGGAAGATCAGCAGGTGGCGGTTGGCGGTCAGGTGGCGGTGCAGCTGGCGCGCCAGCAGGTTGCTGTCGCCCGAGCCCCGGCGGATAAACAGCGTACCGGCCTGTACTGCCAGCCAGCCAGCCAGCGGCCAGTCGCGCACCTCGGCCTTGGACAGGAACGACAGCGGCAGCAACTGGCCGAGCAGGGGGATATCGGTCCACGACACATGGTTGCTGACCCACAGCATCGGCTCGCGTGGCAGCTCGCCCAGCACCTCGACATCGAAGGGCAGGGCGCGGCTGAGATGGCGCAGGTACCAGCGGCTCAGGCGCTGGCGCAGGCCCATCAGGTCACGGCGGCGCAGGCGCTGAAGCAGGCTGGTGGCGCCGGCCAGGGCGAGGCCGAGCAGCAGCACGGCGCCCAGACGGGTGAGGCGCAGGTAGAGACGGAGTCGGTTCATTGAGGCTCTCGGGCGCTGGGAGGTGGAGTGGGGTTGCGAGGTTTTGCAGGGGTTGTCAGCTGTTGCGTTCCCTCACCCCAGCCCTCTCCCGGAGGGAGAGGGGGCTCGATCGACGCTGGCTTGTACACCGAGCCTGCCCACATCTCGGTCTGCCTCCCTCTCCCTTTGGGAGAGGGTTGGGGTGAGGGGTTGAGCCCCGGCGCTGCGGCTGTCACTGCGTGCAACGCCGCCTGGCTGACGTTCAAGATATCCGCGACAGGTGCTCAGACCGCAGCCTTGAAGTGGCGCGCATAACGCGGGCACAGCTCGTCGCGCTTGAGCAGGATGAATACGTCGGCGACCTGGAAGTCTTGGTCCCAGCACGGCTCGCCGCACACCTTGGCGCCCAGGCGCATGTAGGCCTTGAGCAGTGGTGGCATCTCGGCGATGACATTGCCTGGCACGTCCAGCGTCGGCAGCGGGTGCTTGGGCTCGGCGCGCAGGTGCTCGGTGCACAGGTAGCGTTCGCGCAGGCGCTGCATGATCGCCTGGGCCTGGATGCCGCCGTCCTGCATGGGGATGCTGGCGCAGCCCATCAGGTAGCGGTAGCCGCCTTCGTTGAGCACTTCGGCCAGCTCGCTCCACAGCACGGCGATGGTGCCGCCGTTGCGGTAGGCCGGGTCGACGCAGGTACGGCCGATTTCCAGCACCGGGCCTTCGAGATGGGCCAGGCCGTGCAGGCTGAACTCTTCCTCGCTGTAGAACCGCCCGAGGGTGGCGGCGGCGCGATGATCGAGCAGGCGGGTGGTGGCGACCAGGCGGCCGCTGTTCAGGTCGCGCACGCCGATGTGCTGGCAGTGCAGGTCGTAGTCATCCATATCCAGGCCCAGTTCGGCGCCCTTGAGCTTGGCGTCGAACTCGCGGCTGAATACGGCAAAGCGCAGCGCCTGGGCTTCCTGCAGGGCGCTGGCACCGATCAGGCGTTCGGCTTGCAGGCGGCGTTCGGTGGTGGTGTCGCGGGTACGGGCGATCTGGGTCATCGATTAGCCTCCATAAGCCAGCCTGCGATGGGTTGCGGCCGGTCGACTTTGTTGGGCAAGCTCAGACTAGAAACACCCGGTGTCACCTCCGTGAATGTTCGGTGATGCTTGTATGACACCCTCCAGGGTCTGCTGTGTATCGACACCGCGGGCGCTGGCTCGAACATCCAACGAGGAATTCCCCATGCCGTGGCAAACCCTGCTGCACACCCGTGACCGTCTCCCCGCCAGCGATCTGGAGAGCTGGTACAGCGCGCTGCTGGAGCGGGTCGGTGAAGCCACGCCGCTGTCCCTGGCGGTGCTCGGCGGGCGGCTGGCGGCGACGCCGGGCCTGGCATTTCTTGCCGGCTACCAGGGCGCCTTGCGCGCCTTGTGGCCGGCCGCGCCGCGTTCGCTGGGGGCGCTGTGCGTGACCGAGAATCGCAGCACGCGCCCGGCCGACATGGCCACGCGCCTGACGGGCCTGCACCTGTCCGGGCGCAAGGATTTCGTTACCGCCGCCGAAGCCGCCGACTGGCTGCTGGTGGTCGCCCGCGAAGAAGAGGACGGTGCGTCGCCGCAGTTGGCCATGGGCGTGGTGCGCAATGGCGACCCCGGCGTGCGCATCGAACAGCTGCCCGCTTTGCCATTGATGCCGGACATCAGCCACGGTCGCCTGCACCTGGACCACGCTCACTGCGAGCGTTTGCCGGGCGATGGCTGGGATGCCTACGCCAAACCCTTCCGCAGCATCGAAGACCTCCACGTGCTGGCGGCGCTGTGCGCCTGGCTGTATGGCGTGGGCCAGGACTGTGAGTGGCCGCAGGACGTGCAGCTGCGCCTGCTCGGCCTGCTGGCGGCCTGTGCGGAAGTTGCCCGCCTGTGCCCGAGCGCGGCGAGCAGCCACCTGTTGCTGGCCGGGCTGTTCGCCCAGTTCAAGGCCTTGCGTGTCGATCTCGATGCAGCCTTCGCCAGCGGCCCGGCCGAGTGGTTTGCCCTGTGGCGGCGTGACGGCGGGGTGCTGGAAATCGCCCGCACGGCCCGCGAGAAGCGCTTGGAGAAGGCGCTGGCGACGTTACAGGGGTAGGGTGGCTCGCGCGTTGCGGGGCTAGGTGGCTGCCTTGGGTAGGAGCGAGCTCTGCTCGCGAAGCGCTGTTCGCGAGCAGAGCTCGCTCCTACAAAAAATGGCTCCAGCAGGCCGCTCAGATCCATGCCTACAGGCGCAGGGCCTGCTGCAAGGGCGCGCTGCGGGGGTCGTTGCTTCGGCTGACCAGCGCGTAGTTGTAGCCGGCGCGCGACCAGTAGCGGGCCTGCAGTTCGCCATCCTGGCGCTCGCCTGCCGGCATGTCGGCATACAGCGCGCCTGGCGCGCGCAGGTACAGGCTGATGCGCTGGCCCTGATCATCCTCGAACAGCAGCAGGGCGGCCGGGCCCTGCTCGGTGGTCAGCAGGCGTCCGCCGACCGGGTGCAGGCCATAGGCGCTGAGATCTGGCAGCCGCGAGGCATGGCTGAAACGCTGATCCAGCCAGCTCTGCAGGGCCGCCGGTTGGCTGGCTTTTACATCCACCGCGCTGGCCTGGTCGAGGGCGAACAGGCGGTGCGCCTCCAGGGCATCCTGCATCGGCGGGTTGGCCGCCAGCAGCGTCTGGTTGCGCGCCTGCCAGCCGCCCGTCCCACCGATCCCCAGTGCCACCACCAGGGCCGCGGCTGTCGCCAGCCGGCGTTGCTGGCGGGCGCGTTGGCGGCGGCGAATGGCGGCGGGGTCGAGCTGCGGATTGCTGCCCGTCAGTTGCAGGTTGGCCAGCGCGGCGCGCAGGTTCTGTGCATCGCGGCGCCAGCCGGCCACTTGCGCGGCCACCTCCGGGTTGGCTGCCAGGTAGCTGTCCACGGCCTGCCGTTGTGCCGCGTTGAGGCGACCGTCGAGGTAGGCGTGCAGGTCGTCTTCGCTGGGCTGGAAGGGATTCATTTGAGTCTCCGCAGAGGGGGCTGTGGGCTTTCGCCTTCGCTCAGGGCGCGCAGGGCCTTGCGCGCCCGCGACAGGCGCGACATCACCGTGCCGATGGGGATGTCCAGGCTGTTGGCGGCTTCCTGGTAGCTCAGGCCTTCGACGCTGACCAGCAACAGCAGGGCGCGCTGTTCGGTCGGTAGCCGGGCGAAGGACGCCAGGGTCGAGTGGGCGATGGCGATGTCATCCAGCGAGGAGCTGTGCGGCTCTTCTTCGCGGCCGAACAGGCTGAGCAGTCGCGCATGGCGTTTGGCCCGGCGTTGGCCATCGAGAAACTGGCGGTAGAGGATGCTGAACAGCCAGGCGCGCAGGTCGCCTTCCGGGCGCTTGCTGCGCCAGCGCGACAGGGCGCGCTCCAGCGTGCTCTGCACCAGATCGTCGGCGCTGGCTGGCTCGCGGGTCAGCCACAGGGCGAAGCGGCGCAGGCGCGGCAGCAGTTCGCGCAGTTCGGCATCGTCGATCATCGGGCTCTCGGGGCGGGTGGTGTGCGGGCCTGCGCGCAGGCGGTTATGCGGGAGAGACGCCGGGGCGTGAAGTTTATTCCACCGGCGTGGGAATAAACCCCTGGCTGCTGCGTCCCACTGGCTCATTTACCCGGCCGCAAGGCCCTGGAGCCTGTTCATGAGTGAACCATCTATGCCCTGGCCACGCCAGCTCGGGCGCTTGTCGCTGATTGCCCTGGGCGTAGCCGTGCTGGCGAGCAGCTTTGCCTATGTGGCGGGCTGGATCGATCCGCAGCGCCTGTCGCCGCAGCGCTTCATCGACACCTTCGAGGCCAATGCCGGGGTTTATCCCGGCTATCGCCGTGCCCATGCCAAGGGCCTGTGCATCAGTGGTTATTTCGACAGCAATGGTGCGGCGGCCGGTCTGTCCCAGGCGCAGGTCTTTGCGCCGGGGCGGGTGCCGGTCAGCGGTCGCCTGTCGATTGGCGGCAGCAACCCGCACGCCGCCGACACCAGTGTGCCGGTGCGCAGCATGGCGCTGTTGTTCCAGCAGGCCGATGGCCAACAGTGGCGCACGGCGATGAATACGCCGCCGGTGCTGGCGGTGGGCACGCCCGAGGAATTCTTCCAGCAGGTGCAGGCCATGCAGCCCGACCCGGCGACCGGCAAGCCGGACCCGGCGCGACTGCAGGCCTTCTTCGCCGCGCATCCGCAGAGTGCCGAGTTCCGCCAGTGGGCGCAGGGCTACAAACCGAGCAGCAGTTTCGCCAGCAGCACGTTCAACAGCATCAATGCGTTCTACCTGGTACAGGCCGATGGCAGCCGCCAGGCGGTCCGCTGGTCGATGGTGCCGGAGCTGGCGCCGGTGGCTCTGGCGCAGCAGCCCAGCGATGCCGATGCCCTGCAGCATGAGCTGTTGGCGCGGCTGGGGACGGGGGCAGTGCGCTGGCATTTGTTGCTGACCCTGGCCGAAGCAGGAGATGCGGTGGACGACGCGACCCGGCAATGGCCGGCGAGCCGGCGCCAGATCGACGCCGGCACCTTGGTGATCGAGCAGGCGAAGGGGCAGCTTGAGGGCGAGTGTCATGGGCTTAATTTCGACCCGCTGATCCTGCCCGAAGGCATCCAGCCGTCGGCCGATCCGATCTTGCTGGCGCGTTCCGCCGCCTATGCCGAGTCCTACCGCCGGCGTACCCGCGAAGGCACGCCTGTAGCCACTGCCGGAGCCCAGCCATGAAGCCTGTTGTCACCTCATTCAGCCCCCTGGCGCGCCTGCTGCACTGGCTGATGGCGCTGCTGATCCTGGCCATGCTGTTTATCGGTGTGGGCATGGTCAGCAGCCTGTCGCCCTGGCAGCCGCAGTTGGTGGCCATTCACAAGCCGCTGGGCCTGCTTCTGCTGGGCTTGCTGGTGCTGCGCATCATCGTGCGCCTGCGCCAGCCGATTCCGGCCTTGCCGGCGGATATGCCGGGCTGGCAGCAGCGTATGGCGCAGCTGTCCCATGTGTTGCTGTACCTGCTGATGCTGGCCTTGCCGCTGCTGGGCTGGGCGATGCAGGGCGCGGCCGGGTATCCGCTGCGGCTGGGTAGTTGGCTGCTGCCTGCTATCGCCCCGCAGGATGCCGATCTCTATGCCCTGCTGCGCGGGGCTCATGGCTATCTGGCCTATGTGCTGTTCGCCTGCGTTCTGCTGCACCTGGCCGCCGGCTTGTTCCATGGCCTGATCCGGCGGGACGGCGTGCTTGCCAGCATGTTGCGCAAGTCGTGAACGCCGGCTGGGCTTTTAGTCGCGTGCCTTGATCCAGGTCAGTAAGGCTGTAACGGGCTGCGGTTATGTTCGCCTCGCGTTTTTCCAGTGAGGTTTCCATGCGCCGCGAGCCCATCGTGCTGTTTGATAACGGCAGCCACCAATGCCTGATGTTCGATGACCTGGTCAGCGGCGAGGGAGTGCAATCCAACCAGTTCCTGATCACCGACAACGAGCAGTACCTGCTGCTCGACCCCGGTGGCGACCTGACCTACACGCCGCTGTCGCTGGAGCTGTCCAAGCACATCCCGGTGCAGGCGCTGACCTACATCTTCGCCTCGCACCAGGACCCGGACATCATCGCCTCGCTGGACAAGTGGCTGCTGCACACCCGCGCGCGGGTGATCTGCTCCAAGCTGTGGGCGCGCTTCCTGCCACACCTGACGGCCAACTACCTGGCCCTGAGCCACGGTATCTGCACTTACGACCGCATCATTGCCCTGCCGGATCGCGGGCAGAGCTTCGCCCTGGGCAAGTGCCAGCTGAAGGCGGTGCCGGCGCACTTCCTCCATTCGGTGGGCAACTTCCAGTTGTACGACCCGGTGAGCAAAATCCTCTTCTCCGGCGACATGGGCGCTTCACTGGTGGACGACGCCAACCCGGTGCTCGACTTCGTCAACCACATCCCCAACATGGCCGGCTTCCACCGCCGCTACATGGCCAGCAACAAGGCCTGCCGCTTCTGGGCGCAGATGGTGCGCGAGATGGACGTGGCGATGATCGTGCCGCAGCACGGCCGGCCCTTTGTCGGCCAGGCGATGATCCATGCCTTCCTCGACTGGATCGAGCATCTTGAATGCGGCCTGGACCTGATGACCCAGCAGGACTATCGCTTGCCTGATTGAGCCATGGCAGTCCGCTTTTCGTCCGCTTTGGACATGTTGTTGGTCCTCTGTGGCGTGCTAGGGTCGGGCCTTTCCGCTGCCATGAGAGTGCCCGATGTCGCTTGCCCTATTGCGCCGCCTGAGCCTGACCGGCCTGTGCTGCCTCGCCGCCAGCCAGGCGCTGGCCGAAACCTGGCCCGCCGCCGACTGGACCACCCACACCGCCGCACCCAGCGCGGCGATCGACGCGCTGGAGGCGTACGCCTTTCCCGCCCGCGATGACGCCACGCGCAAGGGCGTCCGCACCGACGCGCTGCTGGTGATCAAGGACGGCGAGGTGGTCTACGAGCGCTATGCCGGGCCGAACAACGCACAGACACCGCACCTGACCTGGTCGATCAGCAAGAGCCTGTTCGCCAGCGTACTCGGCGTCGCCTATGGCGAAGGGCGCTTCCAGCTCGACGATCCGGTGGCCAAGCACTACCCACCGTTCGCCCCGCACCCGGCGGTGAAGATGGGCCACCTGCTCAACTGGGCCTCGGGCCTCGACTGGCAGGAAGACTACGAATACGCGCCGCTGAAGTCCTCGGTGGTGGCCATGCTCTACACCCGTGGTCGCACGGACATGGCGGCCTTTGCGGCCGGCCATCAGCTCGACGCATTGCCCGGCACGCGCTTTCGCTATTCCAGCGGCGACAGCAACGTGCTGTCGGCCAGCCTCAAGCAGATCCTCGGTGAGCCGACCTACCGCGACTATCCCTGGACTGCGCTGTTCGAGCCGCTGGGAATCAAGTCCGCCGTATGGGAGCGTGATGCCAGCGGCACCTTCGTCGCCTCGTCCTATGCCTACCTGAACGCTCGCGACCTGGCCCGCGTCGGCCTGATGATGCAGCACGACGGGCGCTGGGGTGAGCGCCAGGTGGTGCCGGCCGCCTGGGTCGCGTTCAACCGCACGCCGTTCGCCAACTTCCAGCCGAACCCCGAGGAGCCTCGTCGCGCCGTGCCGGGCGGGCAGTGGTGGCTGAATGCGTCGGTGGCGGGTGCGCCACTGCCGTGGCCGGATGCGCCGGATGATGCCTTTGCGGCCCTCGGCCACTGGGGCCAGGCGCTTTATGTGCTGCCTTCGCGCAACATGGTCGTGGTGCGCTACGCCGATGATCGCGATGGCCGCTTCAGCGACAACGAACTGCTCAAGCGCGCCTTGGCCGCCTTCGCTGGAGAACAGCCATGATCAAGCGCCGTCCGTTCCTGTCTGCCTTTCTCCTGTTGCTGCTCGGCCTGGCTTTGCTGGCCTGGAGCAATCGTGTGCACCTGGCTGCCTTCCCCGGCATCGTCGGTGCCTACTCGGCCAAGGAATACTGCTCGTGCCGCTATGTGGCCGGCGCGCCGGCGGATTACTGCGTGGGTTATGTGAAGCAGTACGTGCCGCTCAGCGATTTCCTCGACGACGAGGCGCACAAGCGCGTGACCGCCCGTGGCCTGGGCAGCAGCCAGACCGCCGCCTGGATCAGCCCGCGCGAAGGCTGTCAGTTGCAGCCGCAGGCCGATCCGCTGCCATAAGTGGCGGGGAGTACACGGCGCTCGCCAGGGCGTCGTGGCTTCACTCTCGCTGAATCTGCTCGACGCTGGCAATCATCGGGACTCGCGATATAACCTGCACAGGCTTTGCACAGTGATCCTGGTTCAGGTAGTCGGGCGCTGTGTTTCCATGGATGAAAACTAGAGAGAACCTCGATGCTTGATTACATTGCGTTGGGTCTGTTGTTTTTCGTAGGCATCGTACTGTTCTACGGAATCATCGCCCTGCACGACATCCCCTACGAGATCGCCGTACACCGCAATCACCCCCACCAGGATGCGATCCACGCCACCGGCTGGGTCAGCCTGTTCACTTTGCATGTGCTGTGGCCGTTCCTGTGGATCTGGGCCACCTTGTACCGCGAAGATCGCGGCTGGGGGTTCAGTGACGGCAAGTCGCCGAAGAACCATGTGGCGCATCTGGAACAACAGGTCGGCGAGTTGCAGCAACGTGTTGCGCAACTGGAAGCTGGACAGGACAAGACGGCGAATGTGGCACCGCCACCGGTTGCAGCCCCCGAGCCCGTACCGCCCGCCGCACCCGGCACCACGCCACCTGCCGGCGAAGGGGTATAAGCCATGGACCTGTTACTGATTCTGAGCTACACGGCCGTCTGCGTTGCCATCTTCAAGATCTTCCGCATCCCGCTGAACAAGTGGACCGTTCCTACCGCTGCCCTGGGTGGCATCGTGCTGATCGGCGCGCTGATCTTCACCATGAACTACAACCACCCGTACTCCGAGGTGGCGCGCTCCTATTTCGTCTCGGTACCGGTGATCCCGGTGGTCACCGGCCAGGTGATCGAGGTGCCGGTCAGAGGCAACCAGATGCTGGAAAAAGGCGATGTGCTGTTCCGCATCGACCCGGCGCCCTTCGAGAACAAGGTCAAGTCGCTCAAGGCGCAGATGGTCTCGGCCAAGGCTGACCAGTACCGCGCCAGTGAACTGGTCAAGCGCAATGTCGGCAACCGCCGCGACCTGGACATCACCACCGCGCGCGTGGACGACCTGCAGGCGCAACTGAATATTGCTGCATACAACCTGGAGCACACGGTGGTGCGGGCACCGAGCAAGGGCTTCGTCGCTCATGTATCGCTGCGCGCGGGGATGATGGCGACCCGCTTGCCACTGCGCCCGTCGATGGTCTTTATCCCCGACGAGGGCTACTACTTCACCGCCTGGATGCGCCAGAACAGCCAGTTGCGCCTGAGCGTGGGCGACGAGGCGGAAGTGGCCTTCGACGGCATTCCCGGCAAGGTCTTCAGCGGCAAGGTGAAGCAGGTGATCGGGGTGATCGGCGAGGGGCAGGTGCAACCTTCCGGTACGCTGATCAGCTATACCGGCTCGCCACCGGCAGGGCGGGTACCGGTGCTGATCGAAATCACCGATCCGGAGTTCGTCCAGTACAGCAAGCTGATGCCGGGCGGTGCCTACGGCCAGGCGGCGTTGTACAGCGAGCACTTCCACCATGTGGCAATCATGCGCAAGATCCTCCTGCGCATGGCGGCGTGGATGAACTACATCTTCCCGTTCCACTGATCGGTGTGAGCTGAACAAAAGGCGCCTTCGGGCGCCTTTTTTGTTTCTGGGTAGGGCGGGTGCAACCCGCGAAAACCCACAGCGCGAGTTTCACCCGCCCTACAAGGGAGCACCAGGCTTTGCATTGCCGGCTCGGGCCGCTATCGTTGCGCTGACACAGCCGGATCAAGAGCCCCCATGTTCAAGCGCTATACCTTCCTTCTCGCGGCCTGCCTGGCCCTGCCGGCGCAGGCCGGCTGGTACCTGGACAACGAGTCCTCGCGCCTGTCGTTCATTTCGACCAAGGCGGGCAACTTCTCCGAGGTGCACCGCTTCCTCACCCTGCACGGCAAGGTCGATGACCAGGGCGCAGCGCGCCTGCGCATCGAGATGGAGTCGGTCAGCACCGGCATTCCGGTGCGCGACGAGCGCCTGCGCAGCCTGCTGTTCGAGGTCAGCCAGTTTGCCGATGCGCACGTCATGGCGCAGCTCAACCTGGGGCTGATCACCGACCTGGCGCCAGGCGCGCAGCTCGAGCTGAGCCTGCCGATTCAGGTGGAGATTCGCGGCCGCAAGCATGGCTACATGGCCGAGCTGCTGGCCACGCGCCTGGATGACCAGCGCTTCCAGGTGGTGACCCTGGCGCCCCTGGTGATCGATGCCGGCGACTTCGGCCTGGAGGCCGGCGTGGAGGCCCTGCGCAAGGCCGCGCGGTTGTCCTCCATCAGCCTGTCGGTGCCGGTGGGTGCCGTGCTGATCTTCACCGTGCGATGAACCGCGGCACGATCTTCCCCTGGAAGGCCGGTAATCGCTTCGAACTGCTGGTCGATGGCCCGCAGTTCTTTCCCGCCATGCTCGCTGCCATCGACCAGGCCGAGCAGCGCGTGGCCCTGGAGTTGTACCTGGCCGAAGATGGGCGCTGCAGTGCGGCGCTGGTCACGGCGCTGTGTGCCGCGGCGCAACGCGGGGTGGAAGTGTGCTGCCTGTTCGACGACTTCGGCTGCCGTGGCCTGGGCCCCGGCACCCGCCTGCAGCTGGTCGATGCCGGTGTGCAGGTGCGCTTTTACAACCCGTTGCGCCTCGGCCACGGGGTGAGCAATTTCTTTCGCGACCACCGCAAGATCCTGGTGGTCGACGAGCACTGCGCTTTCGTCGGCGGCACCGGCGCCACCGATGCCTTCTGGGACCCGCTGGAGGAACAGAGCGACTGGCATGAAGTGATGGTGCGCATCGAGGGGCCGCTGGTGGCGCACTGGCGGATCATCTTCGATCACCAGTGGCCGCCCAGCGGCATCGGCATGATGCCCTGGTGGCCGTTGCAGCGCGGCGGGCTGGATCACCTGCCGCCGAGCCCGGCTGTGGGCCACGGCATGGGCCGCGTGGCCTACGCCAACACCAGTCAGTACCTGGATATCGTGCAGTCGCTGCTGCGCAGCATGCTGCATGCCAAGCAGCGGGTGTGGCTGGCCACGCCGTACTTCCTGCCCAGCCGCAAGGTTCGCCGCTTCCTCGCCAGGGCCGCCAGCCGCGGCGTGGACGTGCGCCTGCTGCTGACCGGGCGCAACACCGACAACGCGCCGGTGCGTTTCGCCGGCCAGCGCTACTACCCCAAGTTGTTGCGCGCCGGTGTACGCATCTTCGAGTACCAGCCGCGCTTCCTGCATTTGAAGATGGTGCTGGTGGACGACTGGGTGAGCATCGGCTCGTGCAATTTCGACCACTGGAACCTGCGCTTCAACCTCGACGCCAACCTCGAAGCCTTCGACCCGCAGCTGACCCAGGCGACGTCTGACTGCTTCACCGCCGACTTCGCCGAAAGCCGCGAAATCACCCTCGAAGACTGGCAACGCAGGCCATTGCTCAAGCGCTTCTACCAGCGCCTGTGGGGTTGGCTGGATCGGTTGGTGGTGAACCTGCTGGATCGGCGGCGCTAGCAGCCTGCGGGTGGTGTGTGGGCTGGGTGAGGCGCATTTTTCGCCTCGTCGTCCCCGCGAAGGCGGGGGCCCAGAAGGGCTCCAGCCTGCCCGGTGATTGTTGTGCGGTGCGCAATAGTTCTTCAGCTATGTACGCCTGTATCACCCCTGGGCACCTTTCTAAAATGGCCACCGCAGCGCGCCACTCGGGCGCCAGAGAGCAACTCTCGGGATCGTCCGCGTACCTGTAGGCGCTGCCAATTCCCTACGCCTTTGAGGTTAATCGATGAAAACCCTAGCTCTGCTGGCCCTGGCCGGCCTGTCTTCGTTCGCCTTCGCGGCGGCCCCCGAGGAAACCGCCAGCGCCGGGCATGTGCAGTCCGAACAGTACCGCTACGGGATGGACCTGGATGTCGCCCACGTGATCGCCGTAAGCGACGTTTCCCATGAGTGCGGCGTGGTGCCGGCGACCATGACCTACAAGGATCACCAAGGCGACGTGCATCGCCTGGAATACCTGGTGCAGGGCGGCGGTTGCAGCGAAAACTGAGTAGCCGCACCCTTGTAGGAGCCAGCTTGCTGGCGATCCGGAGCCAAAGAGCATCGCCAGCAAGCTGGCTCCTACAGAAAGCGACGCGTTTGCTCAGCGCGCCGCGCTGACCCCTTCCAGGGTGGCGAACGAGGTGTCCTTGGCCGTCAGCAGGAAATCGCGCATGAACGGCGCGTCCAGCATGTCGGCGCGGATGCCCGCATACAGCGTGGCATACAGACTCTTTTCCCCCAGGCGCTTGGCCGTGACATAGCCGCGCGAGCTGTACTCGTGCAGCGCCCAGTTCGGCAGGCCGCACACGCCGCGGCCACTGGCCACCAGCTGCATCATCATCACCGTCAGCTCCGAGGTGCGTACCTGCGCCGGCTCCACGTCGGCCGGTTCGAGGAAGCGGGTGAAAATATCCAGGCGGTCGCGCTCCACCGGGTAGGTGATAAGCGTTTCCGTGGCCAGGTCTTCCGCCACGATGTAGGGCTTGTTTGCCAGCGGATGCTGGTTGGCCACGGCCAGCTGCGCCTCGTAGGTGAACAGCGGCACGTAGGTGATGCCGGCCAGCTCCACCGGGTCGGACGTCACCACCAGGTCGAGGTCGCCACGGGCCAGCGCCGGCAGCGGGGCGAAGGAGAAGCCCGAGGCCAGGTCCAGCTCGACTTCCGGCCAGGCATCGCGGAACTGGTCGATGGTCGGCATCAGCCACTGGAAGCAACTGTGGCACTCGATGGCCATGTGCAAGCGCCCGGCGGTGCCGCCGGCCAGGCGCGCCAGGTCGCGCTCGGCGCTGCGCAGTTGCGGCAGCAGGCTGTCGGCCAGTTGCAGCAGGCGCAGGCCGGCACTGGTGAAGCGCACGGGCTTGGTCTTGCGAATGAACAGGGACAGCCCGAGCTGGCTTTCCAGCTCCTTGAACTGGTGCGACAGCGCGGACTGGGTCAGGTGCAGGCGCTCGGCCGCTTCCACCAGGCTGTCCGCCTCGCGCAGGGCATGCAGGGTCTTCAGGTGGCGGATTTCGAGCATGGCGGCCTCGGCGATGTGGATAGTGGTGTAGGAGCGAGCTGTGCTCGCGAACATTGGCAACACGGACGTTGCGTAGGGCGAGTGAAACCCGCGAAGGATCACGCGGGTTTCACCCGCCCTATGTTTAAACATGAGTGAAACTGTAGATAGTCAAGAATATGTTGAGTTTGTCTCATGTGCAGTCGGCTGTCGAGAATGGCGCCATCGACGAACAAGGAGACAGACTCATGGCATTGGCCCACAACCTCGGCTTTCCCCGCATCGGTCGCGATCGCGAACTGAAGAAAGCCCTCGAAGCCCACTGGAAGGGCGAGCTGGATGAAGCCGGCCTGCGTGCCGTTGGCCGCGAGCTGCGCGCCCGCCACTGGCAACTGCAGAAAGAGGCCGGCATCGAGTTGCTGCCGGTGGGTGATTTCGCCTGGTACGACCAGGTGCTCGGCCACTCGCTGGCCTTCGGGGTGATCCCCGAGCGCTTTCGCCCGCACGGCGGCAAACCGACCCTCGATACCCTGTTCGCCATGGCCCGTGGCTCCGTGGGCAGCCACGGCAGTGCCGGCTGCTGTGGCGGTGCTCATGCGCAACCTGCTTTCGCCCAGGAGCTCACCAAGTGGTTCGATACCAACTACCACTACCTGGTGCCGGAATTCAGCGTTGATCAGCAGTTCCAGCTGAGCTGGGAGCAGCTGTTCGAGGAAGTCGACGAAGCCCGCGCGCTTGGCCACAGCGTCAAGCCGGTGCTGATCGGCCCGCTGACCTACCTGTGGCTGGGCAAGGCCAAGGGCGATGATTTCGACCGTTTGGGCCTGCTGGATAACCTGTTGCCGGTCTACGGTGAAATCCTCCAGCGCCTGGCCACGCAAGGCGTGGAGTGGGTGCAGATCGACGAGCCGATTCTCGGCCTCGACCTGCCCCAGGCCTGGAAGAACGCTTTCGAGCGTGCCTACAACATCCTCCAGCGCGAGCCCGGCAAGAAGCTGATCGCCACCTATTTTGCCGGTCTGGAAGACAACCTCGGCCTGGCCGCGGGCCTGCCGGTGGATGGCCTGCATATCGACCTGGTGCGCGCGCCGGAGCAGTTCCCGGCGATCCTCGATCGCCTGCCGGCCTACAAGGTGCTGTCGCTGGGCGTGGTCAACGGGCGCAATGTCTGGCGCACCGATCTGCAGCAGGCCCTGGAGCTGCTGCAGCAAGCCCAGGAACGCCTCGGCAGCCGCCTGTGGGTGGCGCCGAGTTGCTCGCTGCTGCACAGCCCGGCCGACCTCGGTCGCGAGGATCAGCTGGACGCCGAACTGCACAGCTGGCTGGCCTTCGCCGTGCAGAAGTGTGCTGAGGTCGCGACGCTGGTGGCGGCCCTGAACGACCCGCAGGACGTCCAGGTCCAGGCTGCGCTGGCGCACAGCAATGCCGTGCAGGCCAGCCGGGTGCAGTCGCCGCGTATCCACAAACCGGCGGTGCAGGCACGTCTGGCGGCGGTCAGCGCGGCCGACAGTCAGCGCCAGTCGGTCTTCGCCACGCGCATCGAACTGCAGCGTGCGCACCTCAAGCTGCCGGCATTCCCGACTACCACCATCGGCTCGTTCCCGCAGACGGCTGCGATCCGCCTGGCACGCCAGTCGTTCAAGCAGGGCAAGCTGTCCCGCGCCGCGTACACCGAGGCCATGCACAGCGAAATCCGCCATGCGGTGGAGATCCAGGAACGCCTGGGCCTGGACGTGCTGGTACACGGCGAGGCCGAGCGCAACGACATGGTCGAGTACTTCGCCGAGCAGCTCGACGGTTACGCCTTCACCCGTTTTGGCTGGGTGCAGAGCTACGGTTCGCGCTGCGTCAAACCGGCGGTGATCTATGGCGATCTGAGCCGCCCGCAAGCGATGACAGTTTCCTGGATCGAGTACGCGCAAACCCTCACCGACAAGGTGATGAAGGGCATGCTGACCGGCCCGGTGACCATGTTGATGTGGTCCTTCCCGCGTGACGACATTTCCCGCGAACAGCAGGCGCGGCAGTTGGCCCTGGCGATTCGCGACGAAGTGGTCGACCTGGAGGCCGCCGGCATTCGGGTCATCCAGATCGACGAAGCGGCGTTCCGTGAAGGCCTGCCGCTGCGCAAGGCACAGTGGCAGGGTTACCTGGACTGGGCCAGCGAAGCCTTCCGCCTGTGTGCCAGTGGCGTGCGTGATGAAACGCAGATCCACACGCACATGTGCTACAGCGAATTCAACGACGTGATCGAGTCCATCGCGGCGATGGATGCCGACGTGATCACCATCGAGACGTCGCGTTCGGACATGGAGCTGCTGGATGCCTTCGAGGCCTTCGAGTACCCCAATGAGATCGGCCCGGGCGTGTACGACATCCACTCGCCGCGGGTGCCGGATACCAGTGAAATGGTGCGCCTGATGCGCAAGGCGGCGCAGCGCGTGCCGGCCGAGCGTCTATGGGTCAACCCGGATTGCGGCCTGAAGACCCGCGCCTGGCCGGAAACCGAAGCGGCGCTGGTCAACATGGTGGCGGCGGCGCGCCAGCTGCGCAGCGAACTGGCGTGATGCGGCCTTGCGTAGGGCGGGTGAAACCCGCGAAGGGGCAACGCGGGTTTCACCCGCCCTACGACTGGCAGAGCCGAACGCAGCTTGATGACGCCGCGCATTCTGCAAGGAGTGCGCGGCGTTTGCGTTGTTGTGCCTGGATGCAGCGCTAATCCAGTTCGAACCTGGCGGGCTGCTCGGCGGTCAGCATTTGTGTAGGGACTCGGTCTGGCCGCCTTCGGCCAGGTCGCCCATCTGCAGGAGATGCCCCATGGTTATGCACTACAAGATCGCCGGTCACCTTGCGTGTGGCTCGCATGGCGACAAACTTCCTTCCACGACTGAACTGGCACGGGTGAAGTGCCGCAACTGCCGCAATACCGAGGTGTTCAAGGAGGCTCGACGCAACGCGCGCAATGCGGCGCGCCGGGCCGCCCGTAAAGCCAAGAGCGAGCGTGCCGTCAATGACTGGCGTACGTCCTGGGAGGCGCGCCTCAGCAGCTTGCCGGGGCCGCAGCGGTTGCCGCGTGGCTTTGGCGAACAGGCCTTCGTCTAGCGCCGTTCACGCCGCGATGGCGACCAGGCTGAGGAGAAAACCCTCGGCCTCGGCGTACTGGCCGCTCAGTCGCGTGCCAGCGCGCCAGTCGCTATTCAGGTCGATCAGCAGGCGCAGCTCGGCGCGGCCGTCTTCGTCGCAGCCGAGCATCTCGGCGTCCTGAAAGTAGAAGCGCGTGAGTACCAGCGGATAGAGCGCCTTGAACAGGCTTTCCTTGAGCGAGAAGGTCAGCGTGACCCGCCGGGCGTAAGCCTGTGCGTCAAGCCCGGCGGCGCGCTGCAACTCGTCTGGGGTAAGGATTTCCCCGGCCAGTTTGGCGGCGCGGGTGACGCTCAGTTGCTGCTCCAGATCCAGACCGATGGCTTGCCAGTCCGCACGCCGGGCCACCAGTGCGGCGGCCTGGCCGGCGCCGTGGGTGATCGAACCTACGCAACCGGCTGGCCAGACTGGCGCGCCGTCTTCACCGCGCCCCGGCACGCTGGCCTGGCCGCTGAGCCGGTGCAGCGCCTCACGGGCACACAGGCGGCCGGCGAGGTATTCGCCCTGGCGCTTGGCCACGCCGCGTACCGGCTCGACTGCACAATTGCCAAAGTCCGTATCGCACAACAGGCTTGCATCGAAGGTGGCGCGCACCAGTTGCGCACCGGGCACGCTCAGCGGTGCCGGCCATGTGGGCGGCAGCAGGGTGCAGAAGGGGGGCAGGGGGGCAGAGGTCATGGCCGGCATTCTGCCTCGCGGGAAACGGGGGAGCCAGCGGGTAGTGCGGTTTACATTTCGTTGCACAGCGACACCTTTGCACTACAAAACGCCGCCGGTTTATTTGGCAGACTCGGGGCATGCGCATCTTCGGGTGTGCTGGTGAGGTTAGTCAGCCTGCACGCAGGCGTGGCTTTACTCTGCTGATTGAGTGCGGGAGCCCGAGGGCTCCCGTTTTTTTTGGCTATGTCCTGTGTCATCTGACTAGCCACTTTCCGTGCTGCCGAATACCTCTGGATTCCCGCCTGCGCGGGAATGACGGAGTGGGTAAGACGACGCTGTGCCACACCCCAGCCTCGTCATTCCCGCGCAGGCGGGAATCCAGATCGGTGCAGGGACAGACGGGAAGGCTTCTCCCCTGGCCCCATATCACTGGGGCACAGACTTTTTTTGCCACTTTCCTAGTCGGCAAAGACCTGTTTGAACAGCGCCTGCATATCCGCCCAGGAGCGTTCGTCGGCCTCCTTCTGGTAGCCGACATCCAGGCCATGGCCCTGATGCGCATCGGCGCCGGGGTTGCTGAAACTGTGCTTGGCGCCGGGCAGGGAGACGAAGCGGTAGTCGACGCCAGCCTTGTCGAACTCCTGCTTGAAGTCGGCGACCTGCTGCGGCTTGACCATGCTGTCGGCGGCGCCGTGCTCGACCAGCACCTTGGCTTTGACGCTGCCCGGCGTTGCGGGAGTGGCGGTGACCAGGGCGCCGTGGAAACTCACCACCGCAGCCAGCGGTACGCCCTGGCGCGCCATGTCCAGCACCACCTTGCCACCAAAGCAG
Source organism: Aquipseudomonas ullengensis (assembly GCF_014174475.1). Taxonomy (GTDB): domain Bacteria; phylum Pseudomonadota; class Gammaproteobacteria; order Pseudomonadales; family Pseudomonadaceae; genus Aquipseudomonas; species Aquipseudomonas ullengensis. The sequence continues at coordinate 285,055 of NZ_JACJUD010000005.1, read as the reverse complement.
TAGCCGATTGCCGCCAGGCGGCTGGCATCGGTTTGCGGCTGTGCCTTGAGCAGCTCCAGGCCGGTCTCGAAGCGCGCCTTGGCCACGGCGCTGTTGGCCAGGGCGGCGTTCATGAAGGCCATGGCGTTCTTGGGGTGCTCGGTGTGCTTGCCATCGCCGTACATGTCGATGGCCAGGGCGCTGTAGCCGAGGGCCGCGAGATCACGGGCGCGGCGTTTGGCGTAGTCGTTGAGGCCCCACCATTCGTGCACCACGATCACCCCGGGACGTTTGCCGGTGATGGCATCGTCCCAGGCGAAGTAGCCGATCAGCTGGGTGCCATCGGCGCCGGTGTAGGGCATCTCGCGGGTTTGCACGGCGGCCTGGGCCAGGCCGCTGCAGCACAGCAGCAGGCCGATGAGGAGGGTACGCATGGTGTCTTTCTCCCGGTGATGGGTTGCAACGTATCCGTCTGGACGCAACCCGCACGGGTGCCAGCCAGCGGGCTTCGCAGGGAAAGATAGCAGGCTAATCGTTAGGCCGTTGTGTGCTAGCCTGAGCGCCTTTCCGAGTCGGCCTGTGCGCGAGCGACCATGGACATTCCTGCTGTAGACACCCACCTGCAACGCGGCACGCCGGCCTACCGACGCGCCACCCTGGCGCTGTTCTGCGCCGGCTTCGCCACCTTCGCCTTGCTCTATTGCGTGCAGCCGCTGTTGCCGTTGCTGGCCGAGCATTTCCACGTCTCCGCGGCGGGCAGCAGCCTGGCGCTGTCGCTGACCACCCTGAGCCTGGCCCTGTGTCTGTTGCTGGCTGGTGCACTGGCCGAAAGCTGGGGGCGCAAGCCGGTGATGGCGGTGGCCCTGGGCCTGGCTTGTCTGCTGGGGATGGCCTGTGTGCTGGTCGATTCCTGGCACTGGCTGCTGCTACTACGGGCGTTGCTGGGGCTGGCGCTGAGCGGTTTGCCGGCCCTGGCGATGGCCTATGTCGGCGAAGAGTTTGACCCGCAGGCGCTACCGGCGGCGATGGGGCTGTATATCGGCGGCACGGCGCTAGGTGGATTGCTCGGCCGCTTGCTGGCCGGTTTGCTGTCGGACCTCGGCGGCTGGCACCTGGCCCTGGCCGGGATCGCCGCGCTGGGTGTGCTGGCCCTGCTGCTGTTCTGCTGGCTGTTGCCGCCGTCGCGGCATTTCCGTGCTCAGCCGCTGTCGCTGCGTGGCCTGCTCGGCAACTTCGCCGGGCACCTGGGCAACGCGCAATTGCGCCGGCTGTTCGGGCTGGCGTTTCTGTTGATGGGCGGCTTCGTCGCCTTGTTCAACTACATCGGTTTTCGCCTGGCCGCGCCGCCGTTCTCGCTCTCATCGACGCTGATCGGCCTGCTGTTTCTGGTCTACCTGGGCGGCATCTTCAGCGCCGGCTGGGCCGGGCGCCTGGTGTCGCGCCACGGCGCGCGGCGGGTGCTGCTCGGCGGTATCGCCACCATGCTGGTCGGCGTGGCCTTGTGCGCCAGTAGTTGGCTGGTGCTGGTGGCACTGGGGCTGGGGCTGTTCACCCTGGGCTTTTTCGCCGCGCACTCGGTGGCCAGCGGGCAGGTCGGCCAGCGTGCCAGCCACGCCAAGGCGCAGGCCTCGGCGCTGTACCTGTGCGCCTATTACCTGGGCTCGAGTTTGATCGGCTATGCCGGCGGTTATGTCTGGCAACATGCCGGCTGGGCGGCGCTGCTGGCGGCGCTGGCCGGGGTGTTCGGCCTGGCGGCCTGGATTGCGCGGCGGGTGTGAACCCTACGCCTCAACAAGGAAGCGGCGATGGCTTTTGACTGGCACAGTGACTCGATTACCCGCAGCACGGTTGTCTGTGCGGGCTACCGCAATACGCAGAACGTGCGGCGATTCATGCTCGAACAGTGCGGCGCGGGCTTCACCTTCGATCGGGCCTTCATGGCGTGGATCCGCAATGACACGCCGAAGACCATGGGCGAAGTGGTTGATGAGTGGAAGCGCCGCGCCGCCTAGCTGGCTGACGGGTTAACGCCCAGCTCCGCCACCAGTTGCTCTACCAGCAGCGCTTCGACTGCGCCTTCCTCGCCGCCGGCACTGAACACCGCGCAAGTGGCCGCATGTTTGCCGTGAGCACTGTGATAAACCGCCAGCACGCTGCCCGGCCCGACGCCGGTGTGCCCGCTCAGGGTCAGGCCCTGGGCCACGGGGCCCTGCATCAGACCAAGGGCGTAGCCGGGCGCCGTCCACGGGCGCCCGGCAATCGGGCCACCCAGGATGTGAGCGGTCTGCATGGCCTGCAGCAGGGCCGGCGGCAGGAAGTCGCCGGTGAGCAGGCGATCCAGCAGCAGCGCCGCTTCGGCCAGCGGGCCGACCAGCAGGCCGTGATAGACCCAGGCCGGGTGGTAGCTCGCCGCCGTGCCCATGCACACCTGCGCCAGGTCGGCAGGCGTGCGTGCCAGGCGCACGCGTGCCACGCCGAGCGGCGCCAGTACGCGCTGAAGCAATGCTTGCTCCAGCGCGAGGCCGGTTAGCCGCTCAATCAGTCGGGCGGCATACAGATAGCCCACGTTGGAGTAGCGCCAGCCGACGCCTGGCGCGTAGCGCAAACGGGTGGCATCAAGGCGTTGCAGCATCTCCTCGGCGGGCCAAGGCGTCTCGTTGCGGCTTACCGCAGCGTGATAGTCGGCGAGCTCGCCATAGTCGGCCAGCCCTGCCTCATGCCCGAGCAACTGGCGCAGGGTGAACGGGCCTTCGGCCATTTCATCGTCGAGCCCGACCAGGCCGTCGCGCACCAGCGACAAGGCTGCGGCGGCGAGTACCGTCTTGGTGAAACTCCACCAGGGCAGGTCGGCATCCGGCTGCTCAGGCGTGTGGGGGGAACCGTTGCTGATCAGGAAAACCTGCATGTTGTGACTGCTCTGAAAAAGGCGCGCCGGTTACTGGCCGGGTGGCAGGGGCGCGTGGGTCGCGGTGGGCGGGGTGATGCCCATCGACACGTAGATGCTGGTGAAGCGGTCCATGCCCATCTCGGCGGGTTTGACCCATTCCACCGGCACATAGAGCAAGCCGCCACCCACCGGGATCGGTGCGGTCGGCACCAGAATCGCGTGGTAGGCGCGGCCGTCGATCTCGATCGGATGCGGGTTGGGCAGCAGCGCCAGCACGGCGGTGCCGTCGCCGCCGAAGAAGCACCACACCGGGCTCATGGCTGCCAGGTCGGCGTCGTCCTTCTTGTCCAGCAGGCCGACGAAACGGTCGGCCAGGCCATACAGCCGGCCGAACAGCGGGATGCGCCGCAGGGTCAGGTCGAGCAATTTGCTCAGCGGGCCTTTCAACCCCAGCTGCACCGCCAGGCCCAGTGGATAGAGCGCCACCAGCAGCGCCAGGGTGCCGAGCAGCCAGGCCAGCAGCGGACTGCTGACGAAGGGCTGGGCGATTTCGGCGAACAGCCGGCCGAGTGTGCTGGCCGGGCCGATCATGCGGTTCAGCACGCTGGCCAGCCAACCCAGCAGCGACAGGCTCAGAACCAGCGGCAGCAGGACCAGCAGCCCGGCCAGCCAGGTGGTGAGAAGCGAGTGGAAACTGCGTTTGAACATGCTCGGGGATCCGTTGCAAGAGAGGCCAGCAGCCTACTGGAGAGCCGGTGCTGGGCGAAGCGTGTTGTGCGCGCAAGCGGGCACTGCGCGGCCTAGCCTTCCTGATGCGCCCGATAGGCGCCCGGAGTCAGCCCGGTCCATTTTTTGAACGCGCGGTGGAAGGCCGAGGGTTCGGAGAAGCCGAGCTGTTCGGCCAGGGCCTGGATCGGCAGTTCGTCGCGGCCCAGGTGGTAGATGGCCAGGTCGCGGCGCAGGTGGTCCTTGAGTTCCTGGAAGCTGCTGCCTTCCTCGCGCAGGTGGCGGCGCAGGGTTTGCGGGCTGACATGCAGTTGCTGGGCGACCTGCTCCAGGTCCGGCCAGTGCGCGCAGTCGCGGCCGAGCAGGCGGCGGATGCGGCTGGTGAGGCTGTCGCCACCGTCCGGGCGGGCCAGCAGGTCGGCGGGCGAGTGTTCGAGGAATTGCTTGAGCGTGCGCTCGTCCTGCAGCAGCGGCATGTCCAGGTAGCGGCTGTGGAACAGCAGGCTGGTGCGCTCGCCGGCGAAGCGCCGCGGGCAGGGGAAGAGCAGGTCGTACTCGCTGCTGTGGGCCGGTTCGGCATGGACGAAGGTGGCTTCTTCCAGGCGGATGCGCTGGCCGATCAGCCAGCTGCCGAGGCGATGCCAGATCACCAGCAGGCTTTCGGTGAGGAAGTGATCCGGGTCCCACAGCGATGAGCTGTCCAGGCTCAGTCGCGCCCAATCGCCCTCGCGCTGCAGGCGTACCTGCGGTGCGTCGGGGAACAGGTCGTAAAACAGCATGCCGCGCACCAGGGCTTTTTCCAGGGTGCGGCAGTGGATGATGGCGTGGCCCATCATGGCGAAGGTGCCGCGCTTGCTGCGGCAGCGGCCGAAGCCCATGTATTCGTCGTCGAGCAGCGCCCACAGGCCTTGCAGCAGTTGGGTGAATTGCTCGGGAGCGAGGCGCGCGCGTGGTTCTTCGAGCAGCGCTGGCTGGATGCCCAGTTCACGCAGCAGCGGGCGGTAATCCAGGCCCTGGCGCTCGGCGCCGCGCAGGGCGGCCCGGATGAAATGGCTGGCGATGGTGCGTTCGCGCATGGGGAGGCTCATCGGAAGACTGGCCGGATGGTAGGCCGGCAGGCTGGCGCGGGACAAGCCGGATGGAGCGGTTGTGCTGAGGGTTGACGCAGATGCCGCATGCCCCTCTCCCGGCGGAGAGGGGCATGACTGTTCAGAGGATGGGCAGGCTGTAGCTGAGGATCAGGCGGTTCTCGTCCTGGTCCGCCGCGCTGGTGTTGCCGCGCAGGCTGGCGTTACGCCAGGAGATGCCGAGGCCCTTGAGGGCGCCGTTCTGCAGGGTGTAGTCGAGGCGGAAATCGCGCTCCCATTCCTGCTGGTCGCCGCTGGCGCTGTCGATGTTGTCCCCCGAGAGGTAGGTGACGACGGCTTTCAGGCCGGGGGCGCCAACCTGGGTGAAGTCATAGCCGTACTCGGCCAGCCAGGTGCGCTCGCCGGCGCTGAGGAACTTGCCGATCTGGCGGTCGGTGATCAGGTAGGCGGTGGCGCCATCGCCCTGGTTGAGGAACGGGAAGTTGCTGTCGCCAGAGACTTCCTGGTAGCCGGCGCTGAAGGCATGGCCGCCGAGGCTGTAGGTGAACAGGGCGCTCCAGGTGTCGTTGTCGACTTCGCCCTTGGTCACGCCGTTGCCGTAGTAACCGCTGCTGACGAAGCCATCGGCACGGCCGGAGGCGCTGCTGTTCGCGCCATCGGAGTCGCTCTTGAAGTAGCGCAGGTCGGACTTCAGCGTGCCCGGGCCAATGGCCAGGCTGTGGGTCAGGCCAAGGAAGTGCTGTTGGTAGAAGTCTTCCAGGTTGCCGTAGTAGTACTGCGCGAGCAGGTCCTTGCCGATCTTGTAGTCGCTACCGGCGTAATAGAACTTGTTGCTGAACTGGCCTTTCTTGGCGTCGTTGGCGCCGCCGATAGACAGCCCTTCGCTGCTGCTCGAACTGCGGCCCTTGGCGTGCTCCAGTTGGCCGCCGATCAGGGTCAGGTTGTCGATTTCGGCGGAGGTGACTTGCCCGCCTTCGAAGGTCTGCGGCAGCAGGCGACCGTCGTTGATGGTCACCACCGGCAGTTTTGGCTGCAGGGTGCCGATGCGCCCTTCGGTCTTCGACAGGCGCACCTTGCCGGTCACCCCGGCGCTGCTGAAGTCATCCACCGCGCGGCCATCGCTGTCGGTGGGGAATACGGTGCCGCTGTATTTGTCGCTGGTCGGGTTGTAGTGGCGACCCTTGCCGGAGTCGAGCTTGACCCCGAGCAGGCCCAGCGCATCCACGCCGAAACCCACGGTGCCTTCGGTGTAGCCGGAGGTGTAGTTGAAGAGGAAGCCCTGGCCCCATTCTTCCTGGGTATTGGCGTCGGCGTTGCGGGTGTCCTGGTTGATGTAGAAGTTGCGCAGCGCGAGGGTGGCTTTGCTGTCTTCGATGAAGCCAGCGGCGCCAGCTTGTTGGGCGAGGGCGCCGAGGGCGATGGCGAGGGTAGTTTTTCTCACGGGTCTTACTCCAAGGTGTGTTAAGGGGCCAGGTGATTGGCTCTTTGCTTGTCGTGTGCCATGCACAGGCCGCGAAAACACCTGCGCAGAGTTACCTGGCGGGGTGTTTTTCACGCAAAAAAAAAAGCGCCTGGGACCTTGCGGTTCCAGGCGCCTTTGCCTGTGTCTGTTGTGCCAGCGCTTGATGAAGCAAGCGCCCTCCAGGCCCGCGAGGGCTGAACGATCGCCGTTGACCGAAACTGGATGAGGAGTGCTATGCAGTGCCTATGCCAGGTTATCGTCGCGGGCGATTAATAAGTCGTTTTTGTGACTGTTTCATGGCGCGCGGGGCGGCTGTGGCGGGTGGCGCAGGGGCGTGAGCGGCGGCCGCGTTGGCCTTCGCTTGTGATTGGTGCGCCTGTGCGCCGCTGTCGCTGTATTTCTGTGCATGCAGCGGTGCTAGCGGTGGCAGGCGTGCCGGGGCAGCCCGAGGGAAATTAGGGCGGCCAGCAGGACAAAGGCTGCGGCCGTCCACAGGCAGGCCGGCAAGCCATATGCCTGGTAGACCCAGCCGGAGAGCAGGGTGCCAATCAGCCGGCCGAGGGCGTTGGACATGTAGTAGAAGCCCACGTCCAGCGACACGCCGTCTTCCTTGGCGTAACTGACGATCAGGTAGCTGTGCAGCGACGAGTTCACCGCGAACAGTGCGCCGAACAGCAGCAAGCCGCCGAGCAGCACCCCGTGTGCCGACCATCCCGTTTGCAGGCCGAGGGCGATGGCCGCCGGCAGGCCGGCCAGCAGCGCGGCCCAGACGAAGGCGGTGCGACCGTCCGGCACCTGGCCGCTGCGCTTGCCGGTGATGGCCGGGGCCAGGGTCTGGACGATGCCGTAGCCGATCACCCAGACGGCGAGAAAGCCGCCGACCTGCCAGACGTCCCAGCCGAATACCGCAGACAGGTACACCGGCAGGGCGACCACGAACCACACATCGCGGGCACCAAACAGAAACAGGCGGGCCGCCGAGAGGATGTTGATCGCCCGGCTCTTCGACAGCAGCTCGCGGAACTTGGGTCTGGCCTTGGCCTTGCCCAGGTCCTTCTGCAGCAACCACAGGCTAGCCAGCCAGATCAGCGCCAGCACGGCGGCCATGGCCAGCACGGCGCCGGCAAAACCGAGCAGGGCGAGCAGGGCGCCGCCGAGGAAGAAGCCGACACCCTTGAGCGCGTTCTTCGAGCCGGTGAGGAGCGCCACCCACTTGTACAGCCTGCCGGGCTGGCCGGCGGGCACCAGCAGCTTGATCGAGCTCTTGGCGCTCATCTTGTTGAGGTCCTTGGCGATCCCCGATAGCGCCTGCGCGCCCATCACCCAGGGCACCGTGAGCCAGGCGGCCGGTACGGTGAGCATCAATAGCGCCGCCACTTGCAGGCCGAGGCCGAGGTTCATCGTGCGATTCAGGCCCAGGCGCGCGCCCAGGTAGCCACCGAGCAGGTTGGTGACCACGCCGAAGATCTCGTAGAACAGGAACAGCGCGGCGATTTGCAGCGGCGAGTAGCCGAGGCCGTGGAAATGCAGCACCACCAGCATGCGCAGGGCGCCGTCGGTGAGGGTGAAGGCCCAGTAGTTGCCGGTTACCAGCAGGTATTGGCGGACGGCGGGTGAGAGCTGCGAGAGCGGTGGCATAGGTGATTCCTGAGCGTGGTATGGACGCCGAGCCCCTCACCCCAACCCTTTCCCCAGAGGGGCGAGGGAGCAGTCCGTGTGAGCCTCTGCTATCGCGTCAGCCGACCGGGAGCGCCAGCTGATGTAGGGTGGAAATCGCGCAGCATTTCCACCGTTTGCACTTAGCCGGCCATTCCGACCATGCGCGCCAGTTCCACGGTGCGGTTGGCGTAGCCCCACTCGTTGTCGTACCAGGCGTAGATCTTCACCTGGGTGCCATTGACCACCAGGGTCGACAGCGCGTCGATGATCGAGGAGCGCGGGTCGGTGCGGTAGTCGATGGACACCAGTGGGCGCTCCTCGTAGCCGAGGATGCCGGCCAACGGGCCAGCCGCCGCGGCCTTGAGCAGGGCGTTGACTTCGTCTGCCGTGGTCGCGCGCTCCACTTCGAACACGCAGTCGGTCAGCGAGGCGTTGGCCAGCGGCACGCGCACGGCGTGGCCGTTCAGCTTGCCGCGCAGCTCGGGGAATATTTCCGCGATGGCCGTGGCCGAACCGGTGGTGGTGGGGATCAGGCTCATGCCCGAGGCACGGGCGCGGCGCAGGTCCTTGTGCGGCTGGTCGAGGATGCTCTGGGTGTTGGTCAGGTCGTGGATGGTGGTGATCGAGCCGTGGCGGATGCCCAGGTGCTCGTGGATCACCTTGACCACCGGCGCCAGGCAGTTGGTGGTGCAGGAGGCGGCGGTGACGATGCGGTGCACGGCTGGGTCGAACAGCTGCTGGTTGACCCCCATCACCACGTTGAGCGCGCCGGCTTCTTTCACCGGGGCGCTGACCACCACGCGCTTAACGCCCTGATCGAGATAACCCTGCAGCACGGCCACGGTCTTCATCTTGCCGCTGGCCTCGATCACCAGGTCGCAGCCGCTCCAGTCGGTATCGGCGATGGCCTTGTTGGCGGTGACCTTGATCGACTTGCCGTCGATCACCACGCAGTCGCCTACGCTGCTCGCCTCATGCTGCCAGCGACCGTGCACCGAGTCGAAGTTCAGCAGGTGGGCGTGGGTGGCGGCGTCGCCGGCGGGGTCGTTGATCTGCACGAACTCCAGCTCCGGCCAGCCCCAGGCTGCGCGCAGGGCCAGGCGTCCGATGCGGCCGAAGCCGTTGATACCGACTTTGAGGGTCATGCTCTTGTTCCTTTGCGAATGTGGATGTCAGTGGCTGGCGTCGAACTGCTCGATCCAGCCGCGGTGCGCTGGATGCTGGATGGCCTTGGGTCGCAGTGCCTGGACCAGGGCAATCGCCTCGCTGCGCGGCAGGCCGGCGGCGATCAGCAGGCGCGCGGCGATCAGCCCGGTGCGGCCCGAGCCGCCCTTGCAGTGGATGGCGATGGCCTGGCCTGCCTGCAGCCGGTCGAGAATTTGCTGGCTGGCCGCTGGCCAGGCGCGCGTGAAGTCTTCCTGCGGTACTTGCTCGTCGGCGACTGGCAGATGGAACCAGGCCAGGTTCAGTGCCTGGCAGTGCTCGGCGATCTGTGCGGTGCCATTGGCAGCCAGCTCGCTGTGCGGCATCAGGGTGATGACCGCAGTGGCGCCGGCCTGCTGCAGGGTGGTCAGCGCCGCGTCGAGCGAGGTCTCTCGGGTGCCGGGGCAGGGGGTGAACAGCAGCGTGCCGGGCAGGCCGGGAATGCTCAGCTGGTCGTAGGGGTGAGTCATGACGGGTGATTCCTTCTATCAGATGGCGGCCTGGTTGACGCGTTTCGACAGTTGCTCGGCCGACTCCTTGCGTTCGGAGTAGCGGTCGACCAGGTAATCGGCGCGTTCGCGCAGCAGCAGGGTGAACTTCACCAGTTCTTCCATGACATCCACCACCCGGTCGTAATAGGCCGAGGGCTTCATCCGCCCGGCTGCATCGAATTCGAGGAAGGCCTTGGGCACCGAGGATTGGTTGGGGATGGTGAACATGCGCATCCAGCGGCCCAGCACGCGCAGCTGATTGACCACGTTGAACGATTGCGAGCCGCCGCAGACCTGCATCACGGCCAGGGTCTTGCCCTGGGTCGGGCGGACGGCGCCCATGGCCAGCGGCACCCAGTCGATCTGCGCCTTGAACACGGCGGTCATCGCCCCGTGGCGTTCGGGCGAGCACCACACCTGGCCTTCCGACCACTGCATCAGCTCGCGCAACTCCTGCACCTTGGGGTGGCTGTCCGGCGCATCGTCCGGCAGCGGCAGGCCGCGCGGGTCGAAGATGCGCGTCTCGGCGCCGAAGCGCTCGAGCAGACGCGCGGCTTCCTCGGTAAGCAGGCGGCTGAACGAGTGCTGCCGGGTCGAGCCGTACAGCAGCAGGATGCGCGGCTTGTGCGTGGCCAGCAGCGGGGTGCCGAGCTGGTCGGTATCGGGCAGCGCGAACAGGCTGTCGTCGAGGTGGGGCAGGCTGTCGTCGTGCATCAATTCACTCCTTCGGCCGGCGCGGTGGCGGGCGTGTCGAACCAGCGGCGCTTGAGCCACAGGGCTACGCCGACCAGGGAAATCAGGACCGGTACTTCCACCAGCGGGCCGATCACCGTGGCGAAGGCCACCGGCGAGGCCAGGCCGAAGGTGGCGATGGCCACGGCAATCGCCAGCTCGAAGTTGTTGCTGGCGGCGGTGAAGGCCAGCGCCGTGGTACGTGGGTAGTCGGCGCGCAGCCACTTGCCCATGGCGAAGCTGATAAAGAACATCACCACGAAATAGATGCTCAGCGGGACGGCGATGCGCAGCACATCCAGCGGCAGTTGCAGCACCACGTCGCCTTTGAGGCTGAACATGGCAACGATGGTCAGCAGCAGCGCCACCAGGGTCAGCGGGCTGAGGCGCGGCATGAAGCGCTGGTCGAACCAGGCCTGGCCTTTGCGTCCGATCAGTAGCTTGCGGGTGATAAAGCCGGCGAGGAAGGGGATGCCCAGGTAGATCAGCACCGACTCGGCGATGCTCAGGAAGCTGACGTCGATCACGCTGCCTTCGAGGCCGAACAGCGGCGGCAGCACGCCGAGGAACAGCCAGGCGTAGACGCTGAAGAAGGCGATCTGGAACAGGCTGTTGAAGGCCACCAGGCCGGCGACGTACTGGTTGTTGCCGCCGGCGATCTGGTTCCACACCAGCACCATGGCGATGCAGCGGGCCAGGCCGATGAGGATCAGGCCGGTCATGTATTCGGGGTGGTCGCGCAGGAAGATCACCGCCAGGGCGAACATCAATACCGGGCCGATCAGCCAGTTCTGCACCAGCGACAGGGCGAGGATGCGCTTGTCCTTGAATACCTGCGGCAGTTCCTCGTAGCGCACCTTGGCCAGCGGCGGGTACATCATCAGGATCAGGCCGATGGCGATGGGAATGTTGGTGCTGCCGACCGACAGGCTGTTGAGCCACTGCGGGAAGCGCTCGAACAGGCTGCCGAGGCTGATGCCCAGGGCCATGGCGAGGAAGATCCACAGGGTCAGGTAGCGGTCGAGAAAGGACAGACGACTGTTGCTCACGGGGCTCTCCTGCACGTCAAAGGCTGCCGATGCGCGCCAGCTCGGCCTGGCGCTGTGCGGCGCTGAGGTCGGCATAGGGCAGGGCGAGGAAGACGTCGATACGGGTCTTGATCTGCGCCAGGGTGGCGGTGAAGGCGGCGGTTATTTCTTCTGCCGAGCCCTGGCATTCGGATGGGTCGGCCAGGCCCCAGTGGGCTTTTTGTGCCGTGCCGAAGAACACCGGGCAGGCTTCGCCAGCGGCCTTGTCACAGACGGTGATGACCAGGTCGGGGTGGAGCTGTGCGTGTTCGTCACTGGACTTGCTGTACAGGCCGGCCGTGGCGATCCCGGCCTGGGCCAGGGTCTGCAGGCTCAGTGGGTGCACGCTGCCCTTGGGCTGGCTGCCGGCGCTGTAGGCGCGCATGGCGGCGGGGGCGAGGTGATTGAACAGCGCTTCGCAGAGAATGCTGCGACAGCTGTTGGCGGTGCACAGGAACAGAATTTTCATCGGCTGATCTCGTCGTAGCGAAAACGATCAACAACAGGCATTGGCGCGCTCAGGGCGGCCGTCCATGCCCTCAAGGCGCTGCGCGGCGGGGCTGAGCCAGTCGCGGTTGGCGTCCAGGGTGGTGCGCAGGATGCTCCGCACCCACTCCGGCAGCTCGGGATGCAGGCGGTAATACACCCACTGGCCCTGGCGGCGGTCGGCCAGCAAGCCGGCAGTGCGCAGTTGCGCCAGGTGGCGGGAGATCTTCGGCTGGCTCTCGTCCAGGGCGCAGGTCAGCTCGCAGACGCACAGCTCGTCTTCGCGGGTGGCCAGCAACATCAGGCGGATGCGGGTTTCGTCGGCCAGGCATTTGAAGACGCTGGTTGGGGTCAGGGCTTCGCTCATGGCGGGGCTCCAATATGCGTTTTTTCGAATATATGAAAATTCGTATATTCGGTAAAGTCTGAAATGCCTCTGGTTGACGGGTGGTGCAGGGCATTCAGCCTGCAAGTCGTGGGGGATTTCCGCCGCTGGCTTGGCGGTTTTCCGCCAAATCGCCTGGCTAAAATTACGAGCAGATAATTTAAGCTATTGTTTTTAAAGGCTTTAGTTAAATTTTTGCACATGGCACACGCCCTGCAATTAGCGCTACAGCTCCCCGGTGGAGCCCACAACAAATCCCTCCAGTGCAGGAGGGTTAGCGCTGAACGCGGCTGCGCACCCTCGTAGACATCGAGGCTGGCGCGGCAAGAGAGGAACTGCCATGACCCGCAAACCGCTGTACAAGAGCCTGTACGCCCAAGTGCTGGTGGCCATCGCCATCGGTATCGCCATCGGTCACTTCTACCCGGAGGTCGGCGTTGCGCTGAAGCCGTTGGGTGATGGCTTCGTCAAACTGATCAAGATGGCCATCGCGCCGATCATCTTCTGCACCGTGGTCAGCGGTATCGCCGGCATGCAGGACATGAAGGCCGTGGGCAAGACTGGCGGTTATGCGCTGCTGTATTTCGAGATCGTCTCCACCGTGGCCCTGCTGATCGGCCTGATCGTGGTCAACATCGTGCAGCCGGGCGTCGGCATGCATGTCGACCCAACCACCCTCGACACCAAGGGCATTGCCGCTTATGCCGCGGCGGGTGAGTCGCAGAGCACCATCGCCTTCCTGCTCAACGTGATCCCCAGCACCATCGTTGGCGCCTTCGCCACCGGCGATATCCTGCAAGTGCTGTTCTTCTCGGTGATCTTCGCCTTCGCCCTGCAGCGCATGGGTGATTACGGCAAGCCGGTGCTGGAGTTCATCGACCGCATCGCCCAAGTGATGTTCGGCATCATCAACATGATCATGAAGGTCGCGCCCATCGGTGCCTTCGGTGCCATGGCCTTCACCATCGGCCAGTACGGCGTCGGCTCGCTGGTGCAGCTGGGCCAGCTGATGATCTGCTTCTACGTCACCTGTGTGCTGTTCGTCCTGGTGGTTCTCGGCGGCATCGCCAAGGCCCACGGCTTCAGCATCCTCAAGTTCATCAAGTACATCCGCGAAGAGCTGCTGATCGTGCTCGGCACCTCGTCCTCGGAATCGGCCCTGCCGCGCATGCTGAACAAGATGGAGAAGCTCGGCGCGAACAAGTCGGTGGTTGGCCTGGTGATTCCTACCGGCTACTCGTTCAACCTCGACGGCACCTCGATCTACCTGACCATGGCGGCGGTGTTCATCGCCCAGGCCACTGATACGCCGATGGACATTACGCACCAGATCACCCTGCTGGCGGTGCTGCTGATCGCCTCCAAAGGTGCGGCCGGCGTGACCGGCAGCGGCTTCATCGTGCTGGCGGCGACGCTGTCTGCCGTTGGCCATCTGCCGGTGGCCGGTCTGGCGCTGATCCTCGGTATCGACCGCTTCATGTCGGAGGCCCGCGCGTTGACCAACCTGATCGGCAATGGCGTGGCCACCATCGTGGTTGCCAAGTGGTGCAAGCAGCTCGACGAAACCACCCTGCAGCGCGAGCTGGACGGCAACCCGGCGCTGCCGCAGGTTAGCTACCCGGAAACTGCTCGCTAAGCGCCGCTACTCATTCGCCAGGGCTGAACGGCCCTGGATGATCCTCACCGCCCGGATTCGGGCGGTTACTCTTGGCCCGTCCCCTCGACGGGCTTTTTTTTGCAGGGACGACAGGCCAGACTGCGCCCATGCCGATTCGAACCCTGCCGCACCTCGACCAACTCTCGCCCGACGCCTGGGATGCCTTGCTGCCCGAGCCGCAGCCTTTCCTGCGTCACGCCTTTCTGTCGGCCCTGGAAGACAGCGGCAGCGTCGGCGGGCGCAGCGGTTGGCAGGCCTCGCACCGCCTGCTCTGCGCCGCCGATGGCACGCCGCTGGCGGCACTGCCGGCCTACGTGAAGGCGCACTCCTACGGCGAGTATGTGTTCGACATGGGCTGGGCCGATGCCTGTCACCGCGCCGGTATCGCCTACTACCCCAAGTTACTCGGCGCGGTGCCGTTCAGCCCGGTCACCGGCGCACGCCTGCTGGGTGATCAACACGCCTGCGCGCAGTTGCTCGATGAGCTGGTGGCCGAGTTGCCGGCGCAAGGCCTGTCCAGCCTGCATATCAACTTCACCGAAGCCCAGGCCGATGCCCTGCTGGATGGGCGTGAGGGCTGGTTGCAGCGCATCGGCTGCCAGTACCACTGGTTCAACCGGGGCTACCGCGACTTCCAGGATTTCCTCGACGCATTCACCTCACGCAAGCGCAAGCAGGTGCGCAAGGAGTGCGACCAGGTGGCCGGGCACGGCATCGAGTTCCGCTGGCAGCAGGGCGGCGAGCTGGATGAGCTGGAGTGGGACTTCGTCTACGCCTGCTACGCCAACACCTACCACCAGCGCGGCCGCGCACCGTACCTGACGCGAGCGTTCTTCAGCCTGCTGGCCGAGCGCATGCCCGAGGCTATCCGCGTGGTCACCGCGCGCCAGGGCTCACGGCCGGTGGCGATGGCCTTCAGCCTGGTGGATGGCGAAACCTTCTACGGCCGGTATTGGGGCTGCCTCGGCGACTTCGATCGCCTGCACTTCGAGACCTGTTTCTACCAGGGATTGGAACTGGCCATCGGCGCCGGTCTGCAGCGTTTCGATGCTGGCGCCCAAGGCGAGCACAAGCTGATTCGCGGCTTTGAGCCGGTGATCACGCGCTCCTGGCACTACCTGCTGCACCCGGGCTTGCGCGCGGCAGTGGCGGCGTTTCTTGAGGAAGAAACGGCTGGGGTGCTGGCTTATGCCGAAGAGGCGCGCAGCCTGTTGCCGTATCGCCAGGGCGGCGATTGAGTCAGGCTGCTGCTTGAGGGGGCAGGGGTGGAAAATGCTTCGCAGTTTTCCATCCAGCGCGGGTTGCAGAGTTTGTAGGGTGGATAACGCTCTGCTTATCCACCACAACGAGGCGGGCTCTTACAGCTTCTTCGCCGACAGGATCATCACCGGTTTGCTCGGTACGTTCTGCAGCATGCCGCGGTTGCCGGTCTGTACGCTGGCGATGCGGTCGACCACGTCCATGCCGCGCACCACCTTGCCGAATACGGCATAGCCGAAGCCACGGCTGCCGTGGTCGAGGAAGTCGTTGTCCTTGTGGTTGATGAAGAACTGGCTGGTGGCCGAGTTGACGTCGTTGGTGCGCGCCATCGCCACGGTGCCGCGCAGGTTGCGCAGGCCGTTGTCGGCTTCGTTCTTGATCGGCTTGAAGGTGTCTTTCTGCTTGAGGTCGGCATCGAAACCGCCGCCCTGGATCATGAAGCCAGGGATCACGCGGTGGAACTGGGTGCCGGCGTAGAAGCCGGCGTCGACGTAGCCGAGGAAGTTCTGCGTGCTGATCGGCGCCTTGTCCGCCGCCAGTTCGATTTCAATATCGCCGTAGCTGGTGGTCAGCACAACGTGGGGCAGGGGCGTCGGCGCGGCTTGCAGGGTGGCGCTGAGGAGCAGGCTGCAGGCGGCGAGGAGGATCTTGTTCAGCATGGTTGCGGTTCCTTGGTGGCAGGTTGGCAGGTCAGTTCGACCTGATCGAGGAAGGCGATCAGGGCGGTGTTGAAACGTTCTGGCTGGTCCATCGGCGTGGCGTGGCGCGATTGTTCGATCACCACCAGTTGGGCATTGGACAGCTCACGCACGTAAGCCTCTTTATGCGCCACCGGGGTGTAGTCGCGGTCGGCGCTGACCACCAGGGTCGGGCAGGTGATCGCAGCCAGGCGTTCGCGCACGCCCCAGCCGAGGATGGCGTCGAGGCTGGCGAGGTAGGCGGGCTTGTCGTTCTCGGCCCAGCGTTGCTCGATCTTCTGCCGCAGCGGCGCCTGCTCCGGGCGCGGGAAGAGGATGCGGCCCAGGCCCTTGCCGATGGTTTCCAGGCTGAGCACGCGCGACAGCACCTTGCGCTTGGTCAGTTGCCAGCGCTCGCTGAGGGTGCGGGCGATGACTTCCGGGGCGCTGTTGACGATGGTCAGGCTCTTGAGCAGTTCGGGGCGGTCGACTCCGAGCTGGAAGGCGATCATGCCGCCCATGGAGATGCCGACCAGGTGCACCTGGCTCAGGCCGAGGTGCTCGATCAGGCCGGCCACGTCGGCGGAGAAGTCGGTCATCTGATAGCGCGTGTGCGGCTTGCCGGAACGGCCGTGGCCGCGTACATCGATGGCCAGCACGCGGCGCGTCCTGACCAGCTCCGGTATCTGGAACTCCCAGTCCTGAATGCTCGAGCCGAGGCCGTGGACCAGCAGCACGGGCTCGCCCTGGCCGCGGTCTTCATAGTGCAGTTGACAGCCGTCGCGCTCGAAATAGGACATGGGGCTACCTCAATTGGCCGAGAGTGGTGCTGCGAAAGGAGCGTCCAGCGCCGCGTTGTCGAAGTTCTTGATCAACTCGATGAGAATCTGCGTGGCCGGGCCGAGAACCCGATCCTTGTTGCTGTAAAGGTAGAAGCGTGGCTTGCGAATGCCACCCTGTTCCATCGGCAGCGGTTTGAGCAGGCCTTCCTGCAGCTCGCGGCTGATCACGTGCTGCGGCAGCCAGGCGAAGCCCAGGCCGCTGCTGACGAAGGTGCGTGCGGTGGACAGGCTGCCGACCGTCCAGCGCTGTTCGGCACCGAGCCAGCCGACATCGCGCGGCTGCAGGCGGCCGGAATCGCGGATCACCACCTGCATCTGGCTTTCCAGGTCCTGGAAGCTGATGGTGCGCTGCAGGCGATGCAGCGGGTGCTCCGGGTGGGCCACGGCGATGAAGTCGACTTCGCTCAGCTCCATGCCCAGGTAGCCAGTGAGATCCAGGCTGCTGATGGCCAGGTCGGCGGAGCCCTCGCGCAGCACTTCCTCGACCCCGGACAGCACTTCCTCGCGCAGGCGCACGCGGCAACCGCGGCTCTGTGGCATGAAGGCGGAAAGCGCGCGCACCAGGTTGGCGGTGGGGTAGGCGGCATCCACCACCAGGCGCACTTCGGCTTCCCAGCCTTGCTCCATGTGGTGCGCCAATTCCTCCAGCTGGCTGGCCTGCTTGACCAGGTGCCGCGAGCGGCGCAGCAGCACTTCACCGGCTTCGGTGAGCACCGCCTTGCGCCCGTCGATGCGCAGCAACGGCACGCCAAGCTGCTCCTGCATGCGCGCCACCGTGTAACTCACCGACGACTGCGAACGGTGCAAGGCTTCGGCGGCCTGGGCGAAGCCGCTGTGGTCGACGACCGCCTGCAGCGTGCGCCATTGATCCAGGGTGACACGGGGCGCTTTCATCGCCGGGTCCTCTTCACTACTCTGTGCATCCTTTCAAGGAGAATGCCGATGAAAAAACTCTGCCTGGCGATCGTCGCCCTGCTGCCGCTGACCGCTGTTGCCTACCCGGTGGAACTGAGCAAGCAGCTCAATGGTGCGGAAATCTCCGCCACCACCCAGGACGTGGACAGCAACATCGGCGCGGTCATTCTCTACAACTACGGCGAGGCCGATGCGACCTGCACGGCGGTATTCCGCAATGGCCCCGAAGCGCCGCGTACCCGCCGGACCGACGTCAAGGCGGGGGCGACCACCAACCTCACCTCGCGCTTCGGTCGCAACATCATCAAGCTGCGTATCGAGCTGACCTGCGAGCCGAAATAAGCCTGGCAGCAGCCTAGTGCGGGGCTGCTGACAAATCAACTTAATCGATAATTTGCAGCGGATATTTGCGCTTTTTAATCGATATTGCTCGGCATAACCTTTCTCCATCGACGCACAACAACCCGATGGAGATCAGCCCCATGTCCCGTGTCCTGGTTATCGAAAGCAGCGCCCGCACCGAAGGTTCCGTATCCCGCCAACTGACTGCCGACTTCATCGGCCAGTGGCAAGCCGCCAACCCGCAGGATTCGATCAAGGTGCGCGACCTGGCCGTTGAGCAGGTGCCGCACCTGGACATCGACCTGCTCAGTGGCTGGATGAAACCGGCCGACCAGCAGAACGAAGTGGAACGCGCCGCTGCTGCCCGCTCCAACCTGCTGACCGATGAGCTGCTGGCCGCCGACGTGCTGGTGCTGGCGGCGCCGATGTACAACTTCGCCATTCCCAGCACCCTGAAGTCCTGGCTGGACCATGTGCTGCGCGCCGGTGTCACCTTCAAGTACACCGAGACCGGCCCGCAAGGCCTGCTCACCGGCAAGCGCGCCTTCGTCCTGACTGCCCGTGGCGGCGTCTACAGCGGCAGCCCGATGGATCACCAGGAACCCTACCTGCGCCAGGCGCTGGCCTTCGTCGGCATCCATGACGTGACCTTCATCCATGCCGAAGGCCTGAACTTGGGCGCCGAGTTCCTCGAAAAAGGCTTGGCCAAGGCCCGCGAGCAGTTGGCCCAGGTCGCCTGATTCGCCGTTGCATCCATTGCTCTCCTTGCACCCGGCCTCGGGTGCGCTCCGCCGGCTGATCGTGCTGATCAGCCGGTTTTTTTATACCTGGTGCTATGCCGTTAGCGACATCGGCCTGTGCGCTGGGATCGACCAGACTCTCTCTGCGGGCCCGCGCAGAGGCGGATCACTCGCGGGCAACCCATGATGGTGTAAGGTCGCCGACTTTTCGCAGACGCAGGAGCAAGGGCATGAGGCTTTCGGGACGTGGCGTGGCGCTGTCGATCATCGCATCGCTGCTGTTCGTGCTGATTCCAGGCTACGTGCAGGAACTGGCGCCGCTGGATGGCGTGCAGGTATTTGCCCAGCGGGTGCTCTGGTCGATTCCCGCGGTGTTGCTGCTGGTGGCCCTGTCGCGCCAGTGGGCGGTGCTGGGTGCCGCGTTTGTCCGCCTGCGCCGTGAGCCGCTGCTGCTGGCAGCCTTGCCGGTGGCGGCATTGCTGATGGGTGTGCAGTGGCTGTTGTTCGTCTGGGCGCCGCTGTCCGGGCGCATGCTGGATGTGTCCCTCGGTTACTTCTTGCTGCCACTGGCCATGGTGCTGGTAGGGCGGTTGTTCTATGGCGAGCGCCTGCGTCCGTTGCAGCGCATCGCCGTGGCCTGCGCGCTGCTCGGGGTGGCTCATGAACTGTGGCTGACCCGCGCGTTTTCCTGGGTCACCCTGGTGGCGGCGCTGGGGTATCCGCCGTATTTCATGCTGCGCCGCTGGATGCGCCTGGATGCCTTGTCCGGCTTCATTCTGGAGATGCTGGTGCTGGCGCCGTTGGCGATCTGGCTGATCCATGCCCATGGCCCGGTCGGCGTGTTCGACCAGGTGCCGCAGCTGTGGTGGCTGTTGCCGGGGTTGGGGCTGCTCAGCGCACTGGCGTTCGGCGCGATGATGGCCGCCAGTCGCCTGCTGCCGCTGGGGTTGTTCGGCATCCTCAGCTATGTCGAACCGGTGCTGTTGTTCGGCGTGGCGGTGGTGTTTCTCGGTGAGGCATTCAATCCGCAGCAACTGTGGACCTACGGGCCGATCTGGCTGGCCGTGCTGCTGACCGGCTGGGACAGCGCGCGCCTGCTGCGCAAGCAGGCACGGCGCCTGTAGGGCGGGTGCAACCCGCGATTCGAGCGAAGGCGGTTAGGCGGCGTCCTGCTGGCTTTCCTGCAGAACCTGGTAGTGCAACTGCACCACGCCATTGGCGAAGCTGCGTTGTTCCAGCAGCTTCAGCGGGCGTTCGAGGCCGGTGGAGAGCAGCGGAATGCCGGCACCCAGCAGGTAGGGCACCAGGCTGACCACCAGCTCATCGAGCAGGCCGGCGGCGAAGCAGTTGCCCGCCAGTGAGCCACCACCAACCAGCCAGACCCGTTTGCAGCCTTGTTCGGCCAGTTCCGCCAGGCCTTCGGCCGGGGTGCAGTGGCGCATCACCACATCAACCGGCAATTGTTCCTCGGGGTTGCGCGTCAGCACCATGCACGGCTTGCCGGGGTAGGGCCAGTCGCCATCGAGGGCGAGCAGGGTATTGAAGGTGCCACGGCCCATGAGCAGGGCGTCGATGCCGTCGTAGAAGGAGTTGTAGCCGTGGTCGTTCCTGGCCGCTTGGATGCTCTCTAGCCAGTCGCCCTGGCCATCTGGGCGCGCGATGTAGCCGTCCAGGCTGGCGGCCACGTAGTAGATCAATGCGGGTTTCATGCAGGTGCCCCCAACAGCGATGCGGGGCCGGAACAGGCCTCCTCAACTGTGGAGTCGGATTGCCGGGCAAAGTTTCCCCGGCCGCTCAATCCAGCACGTTTTGCAGAACCTCGTAGATCAACCCGGTGGCGATGGCGACCAGTACCACGTCGCTGCCGGCCTGTTTCCACTCGTAGCCGTCGTAGCGCGGCAATTGGTTCAGTACCCGCCCGTCGAAGCGCTTGGCGATGCCGGGAGGCAGCGGCTTGCCGCGCGCCAGGTTCTTGCGGATGCCCGGCGGCAGGGATTGCGCGGGTCCGATCAGCTCGCGGTTGTCGCCGAGGATGATGCGCACCTGGCCGATATCGATGCTCGGGCCGCGCAGGTCGACCTGGATATCGCTGTCGTCACCGTGCTTGTCGTGTTTATCGTGCTTGGGCGCCGCGCTGGCGCTGTTCAGGGCCAGGCTCAGGGCCAGACCGGTGGTCAGCAGGCAAAAGGATCGGGACATGATCGACTCCGTGAGGGGGACAAACAGTGGAACACAGCCAGTGGCGTGCGTTCCGCGCACACCCTTGAGTCTGGCTGAAATCTACGTTTATGCGATCAGGTGGCGACACTGTCGCGCCCGGCCAGCAAGCGCAGGATGGCGTTGAGCAACATGCCGTACAGCGGTACGAACAGCAGCAGGCTGATGCTCAGCTTGACGCCGTAGTCGACCGTGGCGATTTCCACCCAGTGCTCGGCCATGAACGGGTTGCTGCTGTGCCAGAAGGCCACGGCGAAGAACACGAAGGTGTCCAGCAGGTTGCCGAAGATGGTCGATACGGTGGGGGCGACCCACCATTGCGACAGGCGGCGCAGGCGGTCGAAGACCTGGATGTCGAGGATCTGGCCGAAGGCGTAGGCGAAGAAGCTGGCCAGGGAGATGCGCAGGACGAAGTCGTTGAACTCCAGCAGCGCAGCGAAGCCACGGAAACTGGCTTCCTGGAACAGCACCGAGACGATGTAGGACACCAGCAGCGCCGGCAGCATCACCCGGGCGATCACCAGGCGCGCCGGGCGCTTACCCAGCAGGCGCACGGTCAGGTCGGTGGCCAGGAAGATGAACGGGAAGCTGAAGGCGCCCCAGGTGGTGTGCCAGCCGAACAGGGTGATCGGCAGCTGCACCAGGTAGTTGCTGGCGATGATGATGAGGATGTGGAACATCACCAGGGCCACGAGCGCCATGCGCCGGCGCTGTGGAGAAATCAGAGGCATAACGTCACCTTTTTGATGGATGGGGTTAGGGAACCCATGCTTCCGGGATTGAAAGCGGCGCGCATTCTACCTGCTTGTGGTGCTCTGTACAAAAAACAAACAGCCTGTGGCGACGAGCGAACCGCCGTGCAGCTACTCGTAACGGGCTTTTGCACGACAGAAGCGGTCATTTGCGTCGACAACCGGTAACCTATGCAGCTGTTTTGCTGATTTTTGTCGAGGTATGCCCGTGTTCGCCCAATTCGCCCTGCATGAACGCCTGCTCAAGGCCGTAGCCGAGCTCAATTTCACCGAGCCGACTCCGGTGCAGCAAGCGGCGATTCCGCCGGCCCTGGAAGGGCGCGACCTGCGGGTGACGGCGCAGACCGGCAGTGGCAAGACCGCGGCCTTCGTGCTGCCGCTGCTCAACCGCCTGATGGGCGACGCCCTGCCGCGCGTGACCATCCGTGCGCTGATCCTGCTGCCGACCCGCGAGCTGGCGCAGCAGACGCTCAAGGAAGTCGAGCGCTTCTCGCAGTTCACCTTCATCAAGTCGGGGATGATCACCGGCGGCGAGGACTTCAAGGTGCAGTCCGCCATGCTGCGCAGGGTGCCGGACATTCTCATCGGTACGCCGGGTCGCCTGATCGAACACCTCAACGCGGGTACCCTCAAGCTCAACGACGTGGAAGTGCTGATTCTCGACGAAGCCGACCGCATGCTCGACATGGGTTTCTCCGAGGACGTGCAGCGCCTGAGCAAGGAATGCGTCAATCGGCAGCAGACCATGTTGTTCTCCGCCACCAGCGGCGGCAACGGCCTGCGCGAGATGGTCGCCGGCGTGCTGCGTGACCCGGTGCACCTCAAGCTCAACAGCGTCAGCGAGCTGAACGAAGGTACTCGCCAGCAGATCATCACGGCCGACCACAACTACCACAAGGAACAGCTGGTCGACTGGCTACTGGCCAACGAGACGTACCAGAAGGCGATCATCTTCACCAACACCCGCGTCCAGGCCGACCGCCTGTGGGGCAAGCTGGTGGCGGCCGAGCACAAGGTGTACGTGCTGCACGGCGAGAAGGACCAGAAGGATCGCAAGCTGGCCATCGACCGCATCAAGCAGGGTGGGGCCAAGGTGCTGGTTGCCACCGACGTGGCGGCGCGTGGCCTGGATGTCGACGGCATGGACCTGGTGATCAACTTCGACATGCCGCGCTCCGGCGATGACTACGTGCACCGCATCGGTCGTACCGGCCGTGCGGGCGCCGAAGGCCTGGCCATCTCGCTGATCACCCACAGCGATTGGAGCCTGATGTCGAGCATTGAGCGCTACCTCAAGCAGCGTTTCGAGCGGCGCAACATCAAGGACCTGAAAGGCATCTATCAGGGGCCGAAGAACCTCAAGGCGTCTGGCAAGGCTGTCGGGCCGAAGAAGAAAAAGGTCGACAAGAAAGACGCCAAGAAAACCGGCGCCAAGGCCGCCGCACCGAAGCGCAAGCCGAGTGCCCGGCCGAATAACGCCCCGTCCGCGGTGGTCAGCCAGGACGGTCTGGCGCCACTCAAGCGCAAGAAGCCGGCAGCGGAATAAGAAAAGGGGGCCAGATGGCCCCCTTTTTTATTGCCGGATCAGAATCCTCAAGGAACCAGCAGGATCTTGCCGCCGCGCTCGCCGCTGGCGGCGGCCGCGATGGCTTCCTTGATCTGGCTGACGTTGTAGGTCGCGGCAATGCGCGCCTTGAGCTTGCCGGCGGCGATCAGCTGGGTCAGTTCGCCGAATACCTTGAACTGCTCGGCTGGCGTGGCTTTCTGGAACCACTTGGCCAGCCAGAAACCGCGCAGGGTCACGTCGCGGAAGACGAAGGACGAGGCCGAAACCTGGCACGGCTCGCCGCTCATCAGGCCGTAGTTGACCAGGGTTCCACCTTCGCTGAGGGAAGCGGCCAGGTGGTCGGTGGCCTTGCCGCCGATCGCGTCGATGCCCAGCATGACCTTGGCGCCGCCGGTCGCTTCGCGGACCTGCTTGTGCAGATCGGGACCGTCCACCAGCACCACATCACCGCCTTCGGCCTTGACCTCGGCGACTGCCGATTCGCGGCGCACCACGTTGATGGTCTTGAAGCCGCGCAGCTTGGCCAGCTGGATCAGGTAGCTGCCAACGCCGGAGTTGGCGGCGTTCTGGATCACCCAGTCACCGGGTTGCAGGTCGACGAACTGGCTGAGCAGCAGGGAGGCGGTCGGCGGGTTGATGGTCATCATCGCCAGTTGCTGCGGGTCGGCATCCGGCAGCGGGATCAGTTTGTCGGCCGGGGCGTGCAGGTGGGTTACCCAGGTACCACTGCCCACCGGCAGAAGCACGGTCTGGCCGACCTTGAGGTTGCTGACGCCTTCACCGAGCGCTTCGACGCGGCCCACGCCCTCGTTGCCGCCGATCGCCGGCAGCGGCGGCAGCATGCCGTATTCGCCGGTCAGGGTAAGAACGTCGGACGGGTTGATCGGCGCGGCCAGCACTTTGATCAGTGCCTTGCCAGCCGGCAGGGGCGGCAGGGTCAGTTCGACCGCTTCGATAACGTCTTGCGGCACCTTGCCACGGTGTTGATATTCGGCTTTGAGCATGGGAGTTCTCCGGTGGGCCACTAGGCAGTAGGGCGCAGAGTCTAGCCGCTTGCCGCGGGCTATGGCGGTATCGGCCGCCATACGCCTGGGTGATGGTGCTCCGGTCGGCCTATGCTTGTGGCGGTCGGCACAGGGAGATCGGCATGTGGTCACGGGTTTGGCTCGGGTTGTCGTTGCTGCTGGCGCTGGACGCGGCGGCAGAGACGCTGCGCATCGGTTTTGGCACCGACAAGCCGCCCTATGTGTTCGAGAACGAGGCGCGTGGGCTGGAGTACGACATCGTCGCCGCTGCCGCGCGACGCGCCGGTTTTACCCTGGAAGTGCACTACGCGCCGATGGAGCGCTTGCACCTGGCGCTGCGCCGTGGCGATCTGGACTGTATTGCCACCACGGCAGCACGCAGCGGCGTCGAGGCCTATTACTCGGCGACCTATATCCAGTACCACAACGCGGTGGCGGCGCTGTCGTCCCGGAATTATCGGATCACCAGCGTCGCTGATCTGGGGGGGTACTCGATCAGTGCCTTCCAGCGTGCCCGGCTGTTACTGGGGCCGGCGTTCGAGGCCATGGCCGAGGGCAACCCGCGTTATCGCGAGGAGGCGCTGCAGATCAACCGCAATCGCCTGCTCTACAGCGGTCGCACGGATGTGGTAGTGGGCGACCCGCGCATCCTGCGCTACTTCAATGCGCAGGTGGCTGAACAGGTCGACACCCGCCAGGCGCTGACCTGGTACTTCATCTTCGAGCCAACGCCCTACAGTGTCGGCTTCCAGAGTGAGGCGCAGCGCGATCGCTTTGATCAGGGCCTGGCGGCGATTCGCGCCAGTGGCGAGTACCTGGAGATTGAGCGGCGCTACACGGACTATTGAGAGGTCCCGTCAGCGCCGGTACCGATCAGAATTTCTCGTTGGCGCCCAGGTAGCGCCATTGCCCGGCCGGCAGCTTGGCCATGCCGGTGCGGCCGATACGCAGGCGGCGGATGCTCGCGACCTGCAGGCCGACACTTTCGCACATGAAGCGCAGCTGGCCCGGTTGGACGTTCTTGATGGCGAAACGCAGGCGGGTTTCGCTCTGCCAACTGACCTTGCACGGCGACAGCGTCACGCCCTTGTAGCTGAGGCCGAAGGCCAGGCGCTTGAGGCCGTTGCTGGCCAGCTCGCCACTGACTTCCACCACGTATTCGTGTTCCAACTGGTCGGCATCGTCCTTGAGCAGGCGGATCACCGAGCGGTTCTGGCTGAACACCAGCAGGCCGCTGGCGTCGGTTTCCAGCGGGGTTAGCATGTCCAGGCGGGTGAAGTGACGCTGCAACGGGCGGATGCCGCTGGGGTCGTTTTCCATCTGGTTGGCCAGGGTCAGCAGCTGCAACACGGAGTTGGCGCCCATGCCGCAGCCGAGGCCAGCCGGCTTGTGCAGGATCAGCGTGACCGGCGGCAGGGTTTCCGCCACGGCGCCCGGCAGCAGGGCGATCTGCTCGTTGTGCACCTTGAATTGCGGCTCTTCCACCACACGCCCGTCGACCGTTACCCAGCCGTTCTCGATATACAGCTCGGCCTCGCGCCGCGAGCAGGGTAGCTGTTGGGTCAGGCGTTTGGACAGGCGCTCGGGTTCGCTCATGGTGGGCAGTCACAGAAGGGAAAGAGTGCTGATTGTAACCGGCCCGGAGCCCTTGCCGGGATCGGGCTGCAACAAAGGGCTGACGGCGCTGTGTTGCCCGCGAGCTCTTTCGGCTGCACCCGAAGCTTATGAGGCTGCCGAGCTGCCCTTGCCTTCGCGCTGCTCATCCCACCAGCGCAGTACCTGCTCGCCAAACTCCGGCGGGGCCTTGCGACCGAAGCCGCGCACCAGATCCAGCACGGTTTGCTGGGCCAGGGCCTCTTCCATGCGCTTTTGCGCGGTGAGCATCACGGTATGAATGCCGCAGGTTCCGCTCATGGCCCAGTCGGGAGGCGAGCCATCGAAAACGGCGCAGCGGCTGCGAATGTTGCGGCATTCGAAAATGGATTTGGCGCCGTCGATGGCTCGCACGATATCCAGCACGGAAATCTCGTTGGATGGCCTGGCCAGCTTGAACCCACCGCGTACGCCGGGCGTGGCAACCACCAGGTTGGCTTTGGCCAGGCGCGTGAAGATCTTGGCCAGCAACTCCTGCGGTACGCCCTGCATCTCGGCCAGTTCACGCACGCTGGCATCGCGGGTGTCGCCCTTGTCGTCCGCCAGCCACAGCATGCAGTGAATGCCGTATTCAACCCCTGCGCTGTATAAAGCCATAGTTAACTCCGACTCAATTAGTCGTACTATTTTGCCGATCATCGCCTGTTACTGCAAGTCGGTGCGGAAATTTTTCGGCCAGTTGTAGAGGGAATTTGCAGGTCGTGAAGCGGCTCCAGGCTGTGATAAATCGCCATTCATAGTGATTTTCAGGCGATGGCTATGGGCTGTTGGCCGATCAGTGGTCAGGGAAATCTCGGGAAAATACTTGCTCGCTTAAACTCCGACTAATATAGTCGTCGTTACGAGTTGCCTAGCCGGAGCAAGCAAAAGGCGATCGATGTACTCGTTTTTTAGCGAATTTTTCCTCCCCACCTAGAGAGACAAGAACATGAAACAGCGCATTCTGATCGTCGGTGCAGGCTTTGCGGGCATGTGGAGCGCCCTGAGCGCGGCCCGCCTGCTGGACCAGCACAATCACAACGAAACCGAGATCACCGTACTGGCGCCACAAGCCGAGCTGCGCATTCGCCCGCGCTTCTACGAGCCCAACGTGCACAACATGGCGGCACCACTGGGCGAGCTGTTCGATGCAGTCGGCGTTACCTTCATCAAGGGCAGTGCTGAAGAGATCGACGTGGCCGCCAAGCAGGTTGCCTACCGCGACGCCAATGGTGTCCTGGCCTCCCTGGCTTATGACCGTCTGGTACTGGCCAGCGGCAGCAAGGTCTGGCGGCCGAATCTGCCTGGCCTGGAGCACGCCTTCGATGTTGACCAGATCGAGGAAGCCGTGCGCCTGGAGCAGCACATCAATGACCTGCGCAAACTGCCGGCCTCGCCGGCGCGCAACACCTTGGTAGTTGCCGGTGGTGGCTTCACTGGTATCGAAACTGCGACGGAAATGCCGGCCCGCCTGCGCGCGGCCCTGGGTGCCGACGCCGATGTGCGGGTAATCGTGGTCGACCGTGGCAGCAAGATCGGCGGTGCAATGGGCGATGGCCCACAGCAGCTGGTTGCCGAAGCTTCGGCGGAGCTGGGTGTCGAATGGCGTCTGAACAGTGGTGTGGCCTCGGTGGATGCCGACGGCGTGACCCTGGCCGATGGCCAGCGCATCGAGGCGAAAACCGTGGTGTGGACTGTCGGGGTGCGCGCCAGCTCGCTGGCCGAGCAGGTGCCCGGTGAGCGTGACGGCCAGGGTCGCCTGCATGTCGATCGTAACCTCAAGGTGCTTGGCCAGGCAGATGTATTCGCCACCGGCGATGTGGCCTACGCCCAGGTCGATGACATCGGCAACTACGCACTGATGACCTGCCAGCACGCGATTGCCCTGGGTCGTTCGGCCGGCAATAACGTGGCCGCCAGCCTGCTGGGCGTCGAGCCGATCCCGTACAGCCAGGTCAAGTACGTTACTTGCCTGGATCTGGGCGCCTGGGGCGCGGTGTTCACCGAAGGCTGGCAGCGCGAAGTGAAGTTTGTGCGCGACGAAGGCAAGCGGATCAAAACCGAAATCAACAGTATCTGGATCTACCCACCCAAGGCTGATAGGGCCGAAGCGCTGGCAGCGGCCGATCCGTTGATTCCCGTGGTGGCTTAACCCACTGCAGATAAGAAAGCCCCCGCCAGGTTTGCCCGGCGGGGGCTTTTTAGTTGAGGTCGATGCCTCAGTGGTGCAGGGACTGGATGGCGCCGGTCTCGCCACCCTCATCGGCCACCAGCTCATCGGTGACCGGCTCGGTAATCACGCTGAAGTCGCTGATGCGGATGGCGCCGTGGCCTTCACCCAGCAGGTGAAAGGAGAACGCCTTGCGCGTCTTCGGGTTGTCGAAGTCGAAGCTCAGGGTCACCGACTTGCCGCGCTCCAGCTGCGGCAGGTCGGGGATGTCGAGCGCCACGTCGCGGTCGAACTCCTTGGTTTTCAGGCGCAGGCTGGCACCTTTGCGATCCAGGCCGGTGCCTTCGATCTTCAGGGTCACGCGGGTGCGAGTGCCCTGGGGCATTTCCAGGTACTGGGCGCCGATCAGGTTGTCGGCCCAGTCGTCGCGGGATTCGGCTTTGAGCTTGATCCGCTCGCGGCTGGCGAACTGGTAGTGCTGGCCGACCTGGCCGCCGGTCAGCGACTGGTCGAGCAGGGCCGAGCGCTGGCTGAACAGGCGCGCCTGGCGCCCGCCGATGCGGCCCAGGTAACGGGCGCTGTCGGCGATGAAGCCGCTGCTGTCGTAGCGCCGGCAGATCTGCTGGAAGTTGCACTCGGTGAAGGTCTTGCCGTCATGGTGACGCAGCAGGCCGTTGGTGTAGGACATGATTTCGCGCGGGGTGGCGTAGTCGCGGAACAGCGAGCGCCCGGAGATATTTTCCGGTACCGGCAGGGCGAAGTAGTCGAGCACCGAGGCGGTCAGGTCGACATGGCCATAAACCCCGTTCTTGACCTTGGGCAGTGCCTGCTGGTCAGGCGCCAGGACTAGGTTGAAACCCCAGGCCGAGGCCAGGCGCACGTTGTCCAGGCCGTGGGATTCGTCGGAGGTGACGATCACCAGGGTGTCCTTGAGCACACCCTGTTTCTCCAGGCCGTCGAGGAAGTCGGCGACGGCGTCGTCCAGGTAGCCAATGGCGGCCTGCTTGGCGGTCGGGTAGCGGCTCAGGTATTGCTGGGGCGCGGAGTAGGGCTGGTGGGTGCCGACGGTGAGCAGGGTGAGCATCCAGGGCTGTTTCTTCTGACGCAGCTGGCCGACGTACTTCAATGCGCCTTCGAAGTAGGACTTGTCGTCCATGCCCCAGGGGAATTCCAGGTACGGCTTGTTCTTGAACCATTCGCGACCGTGGGTCTGCTGGAAACCCATGTGCGGCATGATCTGGTCCTTGGCCATGAAGCGCAGCCCGGCGCCCTGCAGGAAGTGTGTGCTGAAGCCCTGGAAGCGCAGTTGCGATGGCAGGCACTGCAGGTTGCGGGTGTGGTTGTTGAGCAGCTCCACGCCCTTGGGCGTGCCTGAGTCGAGTTTGCTGTAGTCGCCGCACAGCATGGCGTACAGGCCGCGAATGGTCTGGTGGCTGTGCAGCACGTAGTCCGGGGTGGTCATGCTGCGCTCGGCCCACTGGCTCAGGCGCGGCATCAGGTCTTCCTGGTAGCTGCTGTGCAGGAGCTGGCGGTTGCGGCCGATATAGGCGCCGGGAATGCCTTCCAGGGTGACGATCAGGACGTTGCGCGCCTTGCCGGCGCCATTGATCAGCGGCTGACCGCTGAGGTCGAGTTGGGCCAGGTCGGCAATATCCGGCGGGGTGGCGCTGTCATCGCCGTAATACCAGTCTTCCAGGTGCACGGTGGCATTGTTGACGTTCTCCGCCAGCAACTTGTGCGGCAGGTTGAACAGCTTCCACTGGTCGGCTTCGCTGGGCTCGTAGTACTGGGTGGCGGCATGTCCGACCAGCAGCACAAGGGGCAGGGCGTAGCTACCGCGCGGCAGTGCCGGCCAGCGCTTGCGGCCGCTCAGCAGGCAGGCCAGTAGCGCTGCACCGAGGGCCAGGGCCAGCCACGGATAGCGGATGCCGGCGCCCTGGGTGGAGTGGCTGACAAACTGCGGATCGCTCAGGTATTTGAGGTCGCTGGGTTCGGGCATGCGGCCCACGGCGTTGACCAGTTCGGCACTGCCCAGCAGCATCAGGCTCCAGGCCAGCATCAGCGGGATGGCCAGCAGCGGGCGGCGGTAGCACAGCAACAGCAGCAGGCTGCCGATGGCGATATCGGAGACATAGCCGGAGAGGTCCGACCAGCCCAGCCAGTAGCGACTGGCGACAGGCAACAGCAGGAACAGCGCGCCGAGGGAGGCGAGCGACGCGGCAGGGTACGGCAGCCAGCGGCTAAGAACGCGCACAGGAGCTCCTGAGATAGGGCAGCGAGAATCCGTGTAACTAAGACAAATGAGGCGCGTCGAAAGTTGCGCCTGGCCATGATTCTGAAACATGCCCGTGCTATATGCCAGCGGCGCGATGCACTTCCCGTCGCCCTCCTGATGCAGCGCATCGGCCTGTGGCGGGGTAGAATGCCGACCTTGCAGATTAAGGTGGTGAACATGGCTCTGATCGGGCGCTACAACTCTCTTCAGGTGGTCAAGCAGACCGACTTCGGCCTCTATCTGGACGGTGGCGCCGATGGCGAGATCCTCCTGCCCAACCGCTATGTGCCGAAGAACGAGCCGAGCGAGATTGGCGACTGGCTGAACGTGTTCGTCTACCTCGACAGCGACGACCGGGTGATCGCCACCACCGAGAAGCCCAAGGTGCAGGTCGGCGGTTTCGCCAGCCTCAAGGTGATCGAGATCAACCGCGTCGGTCTGTTCCTCGACTGGGGCCTGAGCAAGGACCTGCTGCTGCCGCACTCGGAAGAGAAGCGCCCGCTGCAGGTTGGCGACTACTGCGTGGTCCACGTTTACCTCGATCGCAGCAAGCGCATCACCGCCACCGCGCGGCTGGATCGCTACCTGGACACCACGCCGCCGCCCTACAAGGTTGGCGATGAGGTCAGCCTGCTGGTGGTGGAGAAGACCGACCTGGGCTTCAAGGCCATCATCAATGGCAAGCACTGGGGCCTGATCCACAAGAACGAGGTGTTCAAGTTCCTGCGTGGCGGCATGCAGGAGAGCGGTTTCATCAAGGAACTGCGTGACGACGGCAAGATCAGCCTCAGCCTGCAACCGGTCGGTCGCGAGGCGGCAGGCGGCCTGGCTGAACAGATCCTCGCCCGCCTGCGCGAGCAGGGCGGCAGCCTGGCGATGAGCGACAAGAGCGCTCCGGAAGTGATCACCCAGGCCTTCGGCGTGAGCAAGGGCAACTTCAAGAAGGCCATCGGTGGCCTCTACAAGCAGGGCCTGATCCGCATCCTCGATGAGCGCATCGAGCTGATCTGAGCGCCGACACCTGGCTGTCATCTGACGATCCTAAGCTCGGGCTCCTGACCTTTTCTGGGGGCTTGGCCATGGAAATCAGCATCAACGCCGATCGTGAAGTCGGCTGCACCGTTCGTCTCGGTTCCTGTGCGGTACCGTTTCGCTGCGAAACCACTGCCGGGCAGTTCGTCGAGCGCTTGCGTCAGCGCCTGGCCGCCGCCCGTGCGGTGCAGATGCCGCCGGTAACCGATGCCGCGTCACCGGCTGACGAGCGGGTTGGCTAGTGCACTGCAGCGGGTGGTGATGCCACTGGAGTTTCTAGAGTCATTGCTCTAGATTCGCGGCACAGTCGTTCGCCGTTTCCAGGAGAAGGCATCATGGTTGATGTCCTGCAGTTCGCCGATGGCAAGTTTCACTGTCCCGTCACCCTCTATCCCGCTCGGGGCGCACGTTACACCCTGATCGTGCTGCCGGCTCTGGGCGTCAGCGCGCGCCACTACGGGATGCTGGCGCAGGTCCTGGTCGGGGCTGGCTACAACGTGCTCACCACCGACTGGCCAGGGCAGAGCGAGAGCCTTCCGCGGCCTAGTTGGACCTTCAACTATGGCTACCGGCAACTGGTGGAAGAGTTTCTACCCAAGCTGCTGAGCCTGGCCGAACGGCACTTCGGCGACACCCAGCCGGTGCTGCTGGGTCACAGCCTCGGCGGGCATATCGCCACGCTGTACGCGGCGGCCAATCCGGCCAGTCGCGTGCGGGTCGTGGGAGTGGCCTGCGGCAATATCCATTACCGCCACTGGAGCGGCCTGGGCAAGTTGCTGACGCCGAGTGTGGCGATCCTTTGCAACCTGCTGGCCAGCGTCCTCGGCTACCTGCCGGGGCGGCGCATCGGTTTCGGTGGCCACGAGGCGCGGCGGCTGATGCGCGACTGGGGGCGCGTGGCGTTCAGTGGCAATTACCGGCACCTGGGCCTGGCACTGGCGCCAGCGCCGAGCAACCGCGTGAACTCGCTGTTCATCCAGATCGAAAATGACAACTTCGCCCCGTTGGCATCGACCCGTGGCCTGGCTGAATTGATCCAGAGCGAGCCGCACATCGAGCAACTGCCATCCCCCCGGCCGCCCCACGAAAACCCGCACAGCGCCTGGTTGAAGGCGCCGCAGGGCGTGGTGGCCTGTCTCAAGAACTGGCTGGGACCGCTGCCGGCATAGTGATGCGGCCCCAGCCGGGCGTCATTCAGTGCGGGATCAGCAGAAGCACTGTGACGATCAGCAGCACCAGCATGGTCAGGGCGTGGCTGGCCTGGCGCAGCAGGAGCAGGCGGGCGAACAGCCCCGCGCAGTAGAGCAGTCGCAACATGATGAAGGCGAAGCCGAGGGCGGCAGTTAGCGCCGGGCTGATCTGCCCGCTGATTTCGCCGAGATAGAGCAGGACGATGAACAGCACCGACTGTTCCAGGCTGTTGCCGTGGGCGCGAACCGCTTTGGTCAAATCGGCGTGGCCACCATCGCCGAAGGCGACCTGGTGACGCATGCGCAGGCGCGAGATGTTCAGTGACAGAGCAATTAGCAGCAGGGACAGGAGCGCGGCGATATAGAGGCTGTAGGGCATGGCGATGTCTCTTGTTGTCGTTGTTCGGCGAGCCTAGGGCCTGCATCGGCCGGCGGGAAGAGGGCAGATGTAAAAAGCCCGGCACGGGGCCGGGCAGAGGAACCGGGCAGGCCGGGAAACTAGGCGGCGGGGCGTTGCTGGCGCTGGTAGAGGAACTCCAGCACCGCCGTGCGGTAGGCGTGGTAATGGCTGTCGTTGGCCAGGGCCAGACGGTTGCGCGGGCGCGGCAGCTCGACCGTGACGATATCGCCGATGGTCGCCGCCGGGCCGTTGGTCATCATCACGATGCGATCGGACAGCAACACCGCCTCGTCGACATCGTGGGTGACCATCACCACCGTGCTGTGGGTCTCGCCGACGATGCGCAGCAGCTCGTCCTGCAGGTGGGCGCGGGTCAGGGCATCCAGCGCGCCGAACGGCTCGTCCATCAGCAGCACCTTGGGCTCCATGGCCAGGGCGCGGGCAATGCCGACGCGCTGTTTCATGCCGCCGGAGATCTCGCTGGGGTGCTTGTGTGCGGCATGGTCGAGGCCGACCATGTGCAGTGCGGCGGCGGTACGCTCCTTGAGCTGAGCCTTGTTTTCCTTGCCGGAAAAGACCTTTTCCACTGCCAGGTAGACGTTGCCGAAGCAGGTCATCCAGGGCAGCAGGCTGTGGTTCTGGAACACCACGGCGCGCTCCGGGCCGGGGCCGTCGATCTCGCGGCCGTTGCAGATCAACCCGCCTGCGCTGGCCTCCAGCAGGCCGGCGATCAGGTTGAGCACGGTGGATTTGCCGCAGCCGGAGTGGCCGATCAGCGAGACGAACTCGCCCTTGGCGATGCTCAGGTTGACGTCACTAAGCGCCTGGAAGCGGCCTTTCTTGGTATCGAAGTGTTTGCTGACGTTGGTCAGCTCGACGAACTTGTCCATGGCGAACTCTCCTGTCTGGTGTAAGAGCCAACTTGTTGGCAATCATTGGCTACTCGCTGTCGTGATGGATCGCCAGCAAGCGGGCTCCTACAGAAAAATGCTCAGTTGGCGTAGTCGAAGCGCTTGGCCAGCAGGAGCAGGGCTTGCTCCAGGGCCAGACCGACCAGGCCGACGATGATGATGGCGATGAGGATGTGTTCGACGTTGAGGTTGTTCCACTCGTCCCACACCCAGAAACCCAGGCCGGTGCCGCCGGTGAGCATTTCCGCGGCGACGATCACCAGCCAGGCCACACCGATGGCCAGGCGGATGCCGGTCATCAGGTGCGGTAGCACGGCGGGGAAGAGGATGCGGGTGAGCACCTTGAACTCCGACAGTTTGAGCACGCGCGCCACGTTGAGGTAGTCCTGCGGCACGCTGGCGACGCCGGCGGCGGTGTTGAGGATGATCGGCCAGATCGAGCTGATGAATATCACCCAGATCGACGCCGGGCCGGCGGCCTCGAACACCAGCAGGCCGATCGGCAGCCAGGCCAGCGGCGAAACCGGACGCAGCAGACTGATGATCGGCGAGAGCATGTTGGCGAGGAAGGCGAAGCGGCCGATGGCGAAGCCCAGCGGAATACCGATCAGCGCCGCCAGGCCGAAGCCCAGACCGACCCGGCCAAGGGAATGCAGGATGTTCCAACCGATGCCCATGTCGTTCGGGCCGTTGTCGTAGAACGGATCGGCAAACAGCTCCAGCGCCGAATACCAGGTCGACAAGGGGCCTGGCAGGCCTTCGCTGCGCGCGGCGATCAGGGCCCAGACGCCGATGAACAGGGCAATGCCCAGCAGCGGTGGAATGACGGCCTTGATCAGGTTGGTGAGGGCCTCCGCGCCAGGCAAGGCCCGGCGCGGAGTTGCGTTGGCGGCAATCGGGGTGGCCAGCGTCAGGGGTGTTTTCACGGGAGCGTTCATGCGGACCTCCGAACTCAGGCTTTGATCGCGAAGGAGTTGGCGTAGGCGGCCGGGTTGGAGCCGTCCCACACCTTGCCGTCGATCAGGGTGCTGGAGCGCATCACGCTGCTCGGCACGCTCAGCCCAAGGGCGCTGGCGGCTTCGCTGTAGAGCTTGGTCTGGTTGACCTGCGCGGCCACGGCGGCGTAGTCCGGGTCGTCCTTGAGCAGGCCCCAGCGCTTGAACTGAGTGAGGAACCACATGCCGTCGGAGTGGTAGGGGAAGTTCACGCTGCCGTCCTTGCAGAAGGCCATCGGGTGCTTGTCCTGCCAGCTGTTGCCCAGGCCGTCCTCGTAGTTGCCGAGGAAGCGCTGTTCGATCACTTCGGTCGGCGCGTTGACGTAGGCCTTGCCGGAGATGAGCTTGGCGGTGGCCTTCTTGTTCGCCTCGCTGGCGTCGATGAAGCGGCTGGCATCGAGCAGCGCCATGACCAGGGCGCGCGCGGTGTTGGGGTTCTGCTCGACGAACTCACGGGAGCAGCCGAGGACTTTCTCCGGGTGGTCGGCCCAGATCTGCTGCGTGGTGGTGGCGGTGAAGCCGATCTTGTCGAACACCGCACGGGCGCCCCAGGGCTCGCCAACGCAGAAGCCGTCCATGTTGCCGACACGCATGTTGGCGACCATCTGCGGTGGCGGCACGGTGATGGTTTTCACATCGGTGAACGGGTTGATGCCGTAGTTGGCCAGCCAGTAGTACAGCCACATGGCGTGGGTGCCGGTGGGGAAGGTCTGGGCGAAGGTCAGCGGGTTGCCGCCTTTCTTGATGTGCGCGGCCAGTTGCTCGCCGGTGGTGACGCCGGCTTCCTTGAGCTGCTTGGACAGGGTGATGGCCTGGCCATTCTGGTTCAGGCCCATGAGCACGGCCATGTTCTTCTGCGGCCCGGCCAGGCCCAGCTGCGAGCCGTACATCATGCTGTACAGCACGTGGGAGGCATCCAGTTCGCCGGTGTTGAGCTTGTCGCGCACACCGGCCCAGGAGGCTTCCTTGCTCGGGTTGATGGTCAGGCCGTACTTGGCGGCGAAGCCCTGGGTGGCGGCGACCACTACCGAGGCGCAGTCGGTCAGCGGGATGAAGCCGATATTCAGCACGGCCTTCTCCGGCGCGTCGGAGCCGGCGGCATAGGCCGCACTGCGCAGGAAGCTCGGCGCAGACAAACCGAGTGCGGCGACCCCGCCAACGGTGCCGGCGACGGCGATGGAATGCTTGAGGAAATTGCGGCGGCTGTTGTTAACCGGGTCTTTGGAATCACGATCACTCATGGGGTAATCCTTTTCATGGGCAAACAAAAACGGCGTACGCCAGAGCGACCCGATGAGAAAGGGTGCTCTGGCGGACGCCGTTGTCCGTGATCCGCGGCCTACCGCCGTTGGTGTGCTGCGCAGGAATCTACGGGAGTGATTGCAAAGGCCTTGCCAGTTTTCTTTGGGCCGCTTTTGTCCGGCTTTCAGGCAGCCGCTGTCTGCGCCTCTTTGGGCGGAAATGATTGTTTCAAATCATCAGGTTAGTGAACTGGCCAAAAGGCCGGAGAGGGAGCCGGGTGCGTTTGGGGAATTGACCATCAGGGGTGTTGTTGCGCGCTTGTAGGGCTGCCTGGATGGGCGCTGGTGCGTCCGGGTGCGCTTTTAGTGTGCCGTCAGCGCTCAGCCTCTTTGCCGGGCTGGTGCATAAGCCTGGGTGGCGTCCACATAGTCCTTGAGTCCACGCAGCACCTGCACCGCTTCCCAACGTGCGGGATCGAACAGGGCATAGACCTGCCCCTGATAGCCGATCACATCCAGCTGCCGGTGATAGCCGCCCCGTTGCAGCAGGGCCTCGATTTCGGCAAAGCAGGTATTGAAATGTACGCGATTGAAGGGCGTCTTGCTGCCCGTCACCAGGCCTTCCAGCTGCAATTCTTCGACCGTGGCGCGGATGCTCTCCAGCGACATCTGGTTCACTTTGTTCTTCAACTGCAGTACGTCCAGCATCTCGGTGCTCCTGTTTTAGCCTGCTTGTCGTTGCGAAAAACGACGCTGCCAGAGTAAACGAAAAGTACTGTACAAATAAACAGCGCTGGATAATAGTACAGCTAACGCGCTGCCGATCGATCCTGCCGGACTTACCGAAAGAGGAGTCGTCCTATATGC
The DNA here is from genome assembly GCF_014174475.1 of Aquipseudomonas ullengensis. Taxonomy (GTDB): domain Bacteria; phylum Pseudomonadota; class Gammaproteobacteria; order Pseudomonadales; family Pseudomonadaceae; genus Aquipseudomonas; species Aquipseudomonas ullengensis. Next base: position 248,183 of record NZ_JACJUD010000005.1, on the reverse strand, counting down.
ACCATAAGCTGATGACAGTTCTGCTATTGGCCCTGCTGGCCGGTTGTGCCCAACCGCAGCTGGAACAACCCAAGGCCAATGGTGCCTACCTGGTTATCGAAGGGGCCGAGGCCTGGGCGGTGCTGGTATCGGACGGCAAGCGGGTCGAGGAACATGGCCGGGTGCTGGATGTCACGCACCTGCCGAGCCAGCATTCGAACATCGCCGCCAGCTATGTGATCGACACGCCCAACTGCGGCAAATTGCAGTGGCTGACCGAGCGCGAAAATGGTGCTGAAGGTGAGGAGGTGACCCGCCTGACGCGCAAGCACGACCAACAGTTGCGACAGCCGGGCTGTGTGATCGCCAGTGGCCTAAGTCGCACCTGGACGGCGCTGGATTACTCAGGCTGATGTGCCGCGGCCCTGGCGGATCGATGATCCGCCAGGGCCGCGTGGGTGTTGTCAGTCACTGGCGTGGAGTCAGACGCTGGGCGCCTTGCCGGCTTTCCCGGCTGGCGCCTGCAGCAGGCCATCGGCACGGAACATCGCCTTGATTCCGCGAATGGCCTGACGGGTGCGGTCCTGGTTTTCGATCAGGGCAAAGCGCACATGGTCATCGCCGTAGTCACCGAAGCCCAGCCCCGGCGACACGCAGACCTTGGCCTCGAGCAGCAGCTTCTTGGCAAACTCCAGCGAGCCGAGGTGGGCGTAGGGTTCGGGGATCTTGGCCCAGATATACATCGAGGCCTTGGGCTTCTCGACCATCCAGCCGGCTTCGTGCAGGCCTTTGACCAGCATGTTGCGGCGTTGGCGGTACTGCTCGGCAATATCGCGCACGCATTGCTGATCACCTTCCAGGGCCGCGATGGCCGCCACCTGCAGCGGGGTGAAGGTGCCGTAGTCGTGGTAACTCTTGATCCGCGCCAGGGCACTGACCAGTTCCGGGTTGCCGACCATGAAGCCGATACGCCAACCGGCCATGTTGTAGCTCTTGGACAGGGTGAAGAATTCCACGGCAATGTCCTTGGCGCCCGGCACCTGCATGATCGACGGGGCTTTCCAGCCGTCGTAGACGATGTCGGCATAGGCCAGGTCGTGGATCACCAGTACGTCGTACTGCTTGGCCAGGCTCACCACGCGCTCGAAGAAGTCCAGCTCCACGCACTGCGCGGTGGGGTTGGAGGGGAAGCCGAGGATCATCATCTTCGGCTTGGGAATCGACTCGCGGATCGCCCGTTCCAGCTCGGCGAAGAAGTCCACGCCGGGCACCAGCGGCACCGAACGCACCTGGGCGCCGGCAATCACCGCGCCGTAGATGTGGATCGGGTAGCTGGGGTTGGGCACCAGTACGGTGTCGCCGTGGTCCAGGGTGGCCAGCATCAAATGCGCGAGGCCTTCCTTGGAGCCGATGGTGACGATGGCTTCGCTTTCCGGGTCGATGTCGACCTCGTAGCGATCCTTGTACCAGCGCGAGATGGCACGGCGCAGACGCGGGATGCCGCGCGAGGTGGAGTAGCCGTGGGTGTCGTCGCGCTGGGCGACTTGCACCAGTTTCTCGACGATATGCGGCGGCGTGGCGCCATCGGGGTTGCCCATGCTGAAGTCGATGATGTCTTCGCCACGGCGGCGGGCGGCCATCTTCAGTTCGGCGGTGATGTTGAAAACGTAGGGGGGGAGACGATCGATGCGCGCAAAGCGGCGCTTGGCGTTGTCGGCCATGTTTACCTCGGGGTACGTAAGCGCCCGGAACCGTCCGAGCGACGTTGACTGCATGTGGCAGCCAGGCGAGGAAGATACGAGAGGGTTTGCCGGCCTGTCCAGCACAGTTGCTGCGTGGACAGGCGCAACAGTTGCCGGCTCAGTTCCCCAGCATGTCATGCATGGCGATGATCTGCTCGGCCACCTGGATCAGCTTCTGCTGGCGGCTCATGGCCTGGCGGCGCATCAGGGTGTAGGCGTCTTCTTCGTTGCAGCTCTTCATCTTCATCAGCAGGCCCTTGGCCAGCTCGATGCGCTTGCGCTCGGCGAGTTGCTCGTCGCGGGCCAGCAATTGCGCGCGCAGGGCCTGGTCGCTCTCGAAACGGGCCATGGCCACATCGAGAATCGGTTGCAGGCGCTGGGCATGGATGCCTTCGACAATGTAGGCGCTGACACCGGACTGGATCGCCTGGCGCATGACCGTCGGATCGTGCTCGTCGGTGAACATGACAATCGGTCGCGGCTGGTCACGGGTCACCAATACCACCTGTTCCATCACATCGCGGCCGGGTGATTCGGTATCGATCAGGATCACGTCGGGGCGTACGGCCTCGACGCGCTCGGGCAGGTCGATGGTCAGCCCGGATTCGTCGATGACCTCGAAACCCGCTTCGGTCAGCGCGCTTTTCAGGCGGCCGACTTTCTTTGGAGTGTCGTTGATCAGCAGGATTCGCAGCATGTCGGTATTCCGTTACAGAGCAATCGGGGCGGCATCGCTGCTGCGCGCGTGGATGGCAAAACTACTGGCGTAGCCGGCTGGGTCGCTGCCGTCCCAGACGCTGCCGTCGAGCAGGGTGGAGCGGCGCATCGGCGTGCTGGGTACGTTGATGCCCAGAGCGTCGGCGGCCTGCCCATAGATATCGAGCTGGTGAATCTGCCGGGCAACGGCCAGGTAGTCAGGGTCGTCCTTGAGCAGTCCCCAGCGGCGGAATTGGGTCATGAACCACATACCGTCGGATAGCCACGGCATGGTCACTTCGCCGTTGGCGAAGAAACGCAGGGGGTGGGCATCCAGCCAGGCATGGCCGATGCCGTCCTGATACTGGCCGAGGAAGCGTGGCTCGATGGCCGACAACGGAGCATCGACGTACTCGCTGCCGCTGATCAACTGGGCGGTGCTGCGCTTGTTCTCCTCGTTCTCGTCGATGAAGCGACTGGCTTCGAGTACGGCCATGGTCAGGGCACGTGCAGTGTTGGGGTATTGCTCGACGAATTCGCGGGTCACCCCGAGGACTTTCTCTGGATGGTCTGCCCAGATGGTCTGGCTGGTGGCCAGGGTGAAGCCCTGATCCTCCTCCACGGCCAGCGCGCCCCAGGGGCCGCCGGCGCAGAAACCATCGATGCGTGCGGCCTTGAGGTGGGCAACCATCTGCGATGGCGGCACCACTACGCTGTTGACGTCATCCAGCGGGTGGATGCCCTGTGCGGCCAGCCAGTAGTTCAGCCACATGGCGTGGGTGCCGGTGGGGAAGGTCTGGGCGAAGGTCAGTTTTGCACTGCTCTGGCGCACGCGGGCGACCAGTGCTTCGACGCTGGTCACGCCGGCGCGTTTGAGGGGGGCGGAGAGGTTGATGCCCTGGCCGTTCTGATTCAGGCCCATGAGGATGGCCATGTCGGTTTGCGGGCCGCTGAGGCCGAGGTGGATGCCGTAGACCTGGCCGTACAGGGATTGCGCGGCGTCCAGTTCACCGCTCAGCAGCTTGTCACGCAGGGTGGCCCAGGAGGCCTGGCGCTGCAGGTTGAGCGTCAGGCCATAGGGCTGGGCAAAGCCCTGGGTGGCGGCGACGATCAGCGAGGCGGAATCGGTCAGGGCCATGAAGCCCAGCTCCAACACGCTCTTTTCCGGTGCGTCGGAGCCTGCGACCCAGGCCAGGGTGTCGTTACGAGGGGTGTAGGGTGTGCTCATGTGCAAGGTTCCGCCGGTGAACAAAAAAGCGCCGCCCCAGTTACCACGCGAGGGGTAGCCAGGAACGACGCCATTGTCTATGAACTGGCTCCGCCGTTGGAGAGTTCTGCTAGCGATGACAAAGCAAGCGATATGCCAGGCTTTACGCCGAACAAAAGAAACCCCGCCGAAGCGGGGTTAGGGGTGGTGCTTATACAGTTTCAGCGTTCCAGCATCTGCTTGACGTTGGCTTGCGGAATCTGTTGAACACGGCCTTCGCTGTCTTCGAACTCCAGCATGCCGGTGTCTTCGTCCAGCTCCGGCTTGCCGTCGCTGGTGAGCATCTGCCCGTCGTTGGTGGTGATGATGTATTCACTCGCACAACCGCTAAGCAGAGCGGCGCAGCAGAGCACTGCGGGTAGCCACAACTTCATGGTGAAGCTCCATATGGTCATAGGGAAAAGCACCTGAAAGCTACCTGTATGCGCGTTGGCTGGCAATCCTCTGTAGTGATGACGTTAGGCTAAGGCGCCGCCGCAACCGGGCGATTGCAGGCAGCGTGTACTCAGCGTTCGATAATCTGCTTCACCATGTTCTGGGGGATCTGCTGATCATTGCCTTCGGCATCTTCGTACTGGATGAGACCGGTTTCTTCATCCAGTTCGGGTTTGTCTTCGGCGCTGAGCATCTGCCCATCGGTGGTGGCTATCAGGTAGTCGGTGGCGCAACCGGACAGGCCAATCACGCAAAGTCCCGCGATAATCCAGTGTTTCATGTCCATCTCCTTCGCAATGCAGCCCGGCTGGGCCTTATTACCTCCGACCTGCGAGTGGACAAATTCGATCCATAAAAAAAGCCCCGCACAAGGCGGGGCTTTTTCATTGCGGGTAACGCTTAGATCTGTACAGCAGGGATCTTGGCCTTAGCAGCCGCGTCGCGGAACTCGGCGATCTGGTCGAAGCTCAGGTAGCGGTAAACGTCGGCAGCCATGCTGTCGATGTTCTTCGCGTACTCCATGTACTCCTCGACGGTCGGCAGTTTGCCGGTGATCGAAGCAACCGCTGCCAGTTCGGCAGAGGCCAGGTACACGTTGGTGGCGTCGCCCAGGCGGTTCGGGAAGTTACGGGTCGACGTGGAGACCACGGTCGAACCGGTCTGTACGCGTGCCTGATTACCCATGCACAGCGAGCAGCCCGGCATTTCCATGCGCGCGCCAGCCTTGCCGTAGATGCCGTAGTAGCCTTCTTCGGTCAGCTGGTGAGCGTCCATCTTGGTAGGCGGAGCCAGCCACAGACGGGTCGGAATGCCACCCTTGACCTTGTCCAGCAGCTTACCGGCAGCGCGGAAGTGGCCGATGTTGGTCATGCACGAACCGATGAACACTTCGTCGATCTTCTCACCGGCAACGGTGGACAGCAGACGGGCGTCGTCCGGGTCGTTCGGCGCGCAGAGCACAGGCTCTTTGACGTCGGCCAGGTCGATCTCGATGATCTCGGCGTACTCGGCGTCCTTGTCGGCTTCCAGCAGTTGCGGGTTGGCCAGCCAGGCTTCCATGGCTTTGGCACGACGTTCCAGGGTACGAGCGTCGCCGTAACCTTCGCCGATCATCCAGCGCAGCATGGTGATGTTGGAGCGCAGGTACTCGGCGATGGCCTTTTCCGGCAGCTTGATGGTGCAACCGGCAGCGGAGCGCTCGGCCGAGGCGTCGGACAGCTCGAAAGCCTGTTCAACGGTCAGCTCGTCCAGACCTTCGATCTCGAGGATGCGGCCGGAGAAGGCGTTGATCTTGCCCTTCTTCTCGACGGTCAGCAGGCCAGCCTTGATTGCGTAGTAAGGGATGGCATGGACCAGGTCACGCAGGGTGATGCCCGGCTGCAGCTTACCCTTGAAGCGCACCAGTACCGACTCCGGCATGTCCAGCGGCATGACGCCGGTGGCTGCGGCGAAGGCGACCAGGCCGGAACCGGCCGGGAAGGAGATGCCCATCGGGAAGCGGGTGTGCGAGTCGCCACCGGTACCCACGGTGTCCGGCAGCAGCATGCGGTTCAGCCAGCTGTGGATGATGCCGTCGCCCGGACGCAGGGACACACCGCCGCGGGTCATGATGAAGTCCGGCAGGGTGTGGTGGGTGTTGACGTCGATCGGCTTGGGATAAGCCGCGGTGTGGCAGAAGGACTGCATCACCAGGTCAGCGGAGAAGCCCAGGCACGCCAGGTCTTTCAGCTCGTCGCGGGTCATCGGGCCAGTGGTGTCCTGGGAGCCGACGGTGGTCATCTTCGGTTCGCAGTAGGTGCCCGGACGGACGCCTTTGCCTTCCTGCAGACCGCAGGCGCGGCCAACCATCTTCTGCGCCAGGGTGAAACCCTTGCCGCTATCAACCGGGGATTCCGGCTTCTTGAACAGGGTGGACGGAGCCAGGCCCAGCTCGGCGCGGGCTTTCTCGGTCAGGCCACGGCCAACGATCAGCGGGATTCGGCCGCCGGCGCGAACTTCGTCGAGCAGCACGTCGGTTTTCAGCTGGAAGCTGGTGACCAGTTCGTCGCTGCCATGACGGCGTACTTCACCCTTGTACGGGTAGACGTCAATGGCGTCGCCCATGGCCAGGTTGCTGCAGTCGAATTCGATCGGCAGGGCGCCGGCGTCTTCCATGGTGTTGTAGAAGATCGGGGCGATCTTGGTGCCGAAGCAGAAGCCACCAGCGCGCTTGTTCGGCACGTTGGGGATGTCGTCGCCGAAGAACCACAGCACCGAGTTGGTGGCGGACTTACGGGAAGAGCCGGTACCAACCACGTCACCGACGTAGGCAACCGGGAAGCCTTTGGCTTTCAGGGCTTCCATCTGCTTGATCGGGCCAACGGTGCCCGGAGCGTCCGGGTTGATGCCGTCACGGGCCATTTTCAGCATGGCCAAGGCGTGCAGCGGGATGTCCGGGCGGGACCAGGCGTCCGGAGCCGGCGACAGGTCGTCGGTGTTGGTTTCGCCGGTGACCTTGAACACGGTCAGGGTGACTTTTTCCGGGACGGCAGGGCGGTTCTGGAACCACTCGCCTTCGGCCCAGGAGGCCAGCACGGCTTTGGCGTTGGCATTGCCAGCCTTGGCTTTCTCGGAAACGTCGTGGAAGGCGTCGAACATCAGCAGGGTGTGCTTCAGTTGCTCGGCGGCAACGGCCGACAGCTCGGCGTCGTCCAGCAGCTCAACCATGGTGGTGATGTTGTAGCCACCTTGCATGGTGCCCAGCAGCTCGACAGCGCGAGTCTTGCTCAGCAGCGGGGAGCTGACTTCGCCCTTGGCCAGGGCAGAGAGGAAACCGGCCTTGACGTAGGCAGCTTCGTCCACGCCAGCAGGTACGCGGTTGGTGATCAGGTCAACCAGGAAGGCTTCTTCACCGGCTGGAGGATTCTTCAGCAGCTCGACCAGGCCTGCGGTTTGTTCGGCGTTTAGCGGCTGGGGCACGATACCCTGGGCGGCACGCTCTGCTACGTGGTTGCGATAGGCTTCAAGCACAGTTATTACCCTCATCAGTGGTCGCGGTGGCTCGCGACGCTCATCCAGAAAACCATCGCACATTGCGCCGCGGTGCTTTTTGAGCACCCTGGCCAGTGTGTCGATAGCCTCATACAAGAAGCTGTTTTCAAAGTTTTACGCCGCCGGAACAGGGGCGATGAGGGCTGGCGCAGGCTGTGAGCGGGCTCAAAAACCATACGCCAACGTCGTTCCAGGCGAATCAACTGTGCTCGTGACGCTTTGAAAACAGCTTCTGACGGACATCGACGCCAAAAAGGCCGGCCGATTCTACTGGAATAGCGCCATAAAGTTAAGGGAAAAGCCCAAGGTGGCGCGGCCGCCAACCTGCATTTCGTCTTGAAATAGGCCAGTCGACAAACGTCCGGCCGGTCAGGGTGACCCTCTGCGGCTAAGCCGCTAATATGGCCTGCCTGTTTCCGCGACTGTCTTTCCCCGCCATGTCCAATCAGCGCATCAAGACGCCCTGCGTCGGCCTCTGCTCCACGGTTTACGGCGATCTCGTATGCCGCGGCTGCAAGCGCTTCCACCATGAGGTGGTGAACTGGAACCTGTATGCCGAGGAAGAGAAGCGCGCCGTCTGGCGGCGTCTGGAGATCCTGCTGGTGCAGGTGATGCAGGGCAAGCTGGAAATCTTCGACGCCGCCAAACTGCGCCAGCAACTCGAGCAGCGCCAGGTACGCTTCGTTCCCGAACAGTCGCCGTACTGCTGGGCCTATCAGCTGATCGCGCGGGCCTCGCGGTTGATCAACCGCCTGGACGCCTATGGTGTGGCGCTGATGCCGGAGTTCCGTGAGTGGGAGCTGCCGGCCCTGCGTGAGGCGATTGATCGCGAGTTCTTCCTGCTTTCCGAAGCGCATTACGAGCGCTACATCGCCCCGAAATTTCTCCGCGAAGGCGTCGAAAGCCGCGTCTGAATAGATGTCAGGCATGAAAAAGCCGCCCGAGGGCGGCTTTTTTCTGGGCGTCGCCCGGGTTCAGCGTTGTGCGACCAGTTCTTCCAGATGAGCAATGATGCTGTCCGGCTTGAGCACCAGGACATCGCTTTCCAGGGTGTCGAGCACGACTTCGGCGGTGTTGCCGATGAGGGCGCCCGACAGGCCGGTACGGGCCACGGTACCGATCACGGTGACCACTGCCTTGAGCTTCTCGGCGGTATAGGGAATCAGCACGTCAGCCGGGCCTTCTTCGATATGCAGGCGCTCGTTGCTGACGTCGTATTCAGCCTGGAAGGCGGCGCATTGCTCGCGGTAGCGCGCCTCGATGGTTTCCTTGAGCTGGAAGGTCGGGTCCGCCGCCGACAGCATGGGCGATGGGTGGGCGCTGATCACATGCAGGGTGGCGTTGGCCAGGCTGGCGATATCGTAGCCATGGCTGACGATGCTGGCGTGCAGGGTGCGGTGTTCGTTGTCGCGGTTACCCACGTCGACAGCGGCCAGGATGATGCCGTTGGTCCAGGGGGTATCGGTTTTCACCATCAGCACTGGCGACGGGCAGTAACGCAGCAGCTTCCAGTCTTCCGGGGTGAGGATCGCCTTTTTCAGCGGGTTGTCCGGCACGTGCTGCTTGATGACCAGCTCGCAGCCTTCGGCCTGCTGCACGGCAATGACCGTCTGGTAGGGGCTTTCATGCCAGTTCTGCTGGGCGCTGACGCTGAAGCCTTCCTGCTCCAGCGCGGTCTTGGCGTCGTTGAGGTAGGCGCTGTGGTCCTGCTTCTTTTCCACCACCAGCAGGTGCAGGTGCGATTGGGTGACGCCGGCAATCAGCTTGGCTCGTTTCAGGGCCAGGCCTGCGGGCTGTTGCGGGTCCACTACCACCAGAATGCTGCGAATGGCTTGCATGAGCTTTTCCCTGTGCGTGAATGCATGATTACGGCCCCACTATAGAAGCAGCCGTGGACGACGCACTTGATCCGTGTCACGACATCACTGGCTCTGCGCGTCGGCATTCGTATAATGGCGCGCCCTGATCCGGCCTGCCAGCACCTTGCGTGGGCGCATTGTCGCAGCGTGCGACGGTGAGGGGCGTTGCCGCTCTATAACGGAAAGCCTGCCTGTGAACCTGCCTGAAATTCATGAATTCCTTGGATGCCGGACGCCCGATGCCTGGGTCCAGGCTGCGCTTGCCGATCAGGAAACCCTGCTGATCGATCACAAGAACAACGAATTCAAGGCCGCGGCCTCGGCGATGGCGTTGATCGCCAAATACGGCACGCAGCTGGATCTGATCAATTTCATGTCGCGCCTGGCCCGCGAGGAGCTGGTACACCACGAGCAGGTGCTGCGCATCATGAAGAAGCGCAAGATCGACCTGCGCCCGCTGTCGGCGGCGCGTTACGCCTCTGGCTTGCGTAAGGTCGTGCGTAATCATGAGCCGGCCAAGCTGGTGGACACTCTGGTTGTGGGCGCTTTTATCGAGGCGCGCTCCTGCGAGCGCTTCGAAGCCCTTGTGCCGCACCTGGATGAAGAACTGGGCAAGTTCTATGGCGGTCTGCTCAAGTCCGAAGCGCGGCATTTTCAGGGCTATCTGAAATTGGCCTATCAGTACGGTGATGTGGCCGATGTGGAGCGGGTCATAGGTCTGGTGCGCGAGGCCGAGCGCGAGCTGATTGAGTCGCCGGATATTGAATTCCGCTTCCATAGCGGTGTGCCAGCCGTCTGATTACGGTAAATGGCAGGCATAAAAAAGCCGGACTCGAAATCCGGCTTTTTTGTGGATGCTTGCCTCAGGCGGCGACGAAGCTGGCGGCCGGGTAGGCGAGGGCGGCCTGGCTGCTCTGCACTTCATTGAGCGTTTCGCGCACGACTTGTTTGGCCAGGCAGGCACATTTGCCACACTGGCTGGCGACGCCGAGCGTTTCGCGCACGTCGCGGTAGCTGCAGCAACCTTCGAAGATCGCGTCGCGGATTTGACCGTCAGTCACACCTTGGCAGAGGCAAACGTACATAGGCAGGCTCGGGCGGAAATGGGTTGCTGTTGGCGACTGATACTAATGTTAATGAGAATGCTTGTCAAAACTTGCTGTGAGGTTTTCCCGTTTTGCTGTGGAGGGCAAGGCGACTAGGCAGAAATAAAAAACCCGGCCAGGGCCGGGTTTTGTGGGTGCAGTGCCGACTCAGTGGTCGAATTCGTCCCAGCCGCCCATCTCTTTCCAGCGGTTGACGATGCCGCAGAACAGCTCGGCGGTCTTCTCGGTGTCGTAGCGTGCGGAGTGTGCTTCCTTGCCGTCGAAGGCGATGCCGGCGGTCTGGCAGGCCTTGGCCAGTACGGTCTGGCCGTAGGCGAGGCCGGCCAGGGTGGCGGTATCGAAGCTGGAGAAGGGGTGGAACGGGTTGCGCTTGAGGTCGCAGCGCGCCACCGCGGCATTGAGGAATCCGAGGTCGAAGTTGCTGTTGTGGCCGACCAGGATCGCGCGCTTGCAGCCATTGGCTTTGATCGACTTGCGCAGGCCGCGGAAAATCTCGGTCAGTGCATGCTCTTCGGTTACTGCCATGCGCAGCGGGTGGTCGAGCTTGATGCCGGTGAACTCCAGGGCTGCCTGCTCGATATTGGCGCCGGCGAAAGGCTCCACGCGGAAGAAGTGCGTGTGATCCGGATAAAGAAAGCCGCCTTCATCCATGGCGATGGTGGTCGCGGCGATTTCCAGCAGGGCGTCGGTGGCGCAGTTGAAGCCGCCGGTTTCGACATCCACCACTACCGGCAGGTAGCCACGAAAGCGTGCGGCCATCGGGTGGCGGGGGCCGGAGGGCAGGCTGCCGTCTAGTTCTTCGTCGAAATTTTCTTCGCTCACGCGTGGTTCTCCAGCAGGCGCCAGCGCAGGTTCTCACCGGCGCGCAGGGGGATGACGGTCAGCTCGCCCAGCGGCAGGCTGGCCGGAGCGGTCCACTCTTCACGCACCAGGGTGATGCGATCGGTGTTGCGCGGCAGATTGTAGAAGTCCGGGCCGAAGTGGCTGGCGAAGGCTTCCAGCTTGTCCAGCGCATCGCGCTGTTCGAAGGCTTCGGCGTACAGCTCGATGGCGGCATAGGCGGTGTAGCAGCCGGCGCAGCCGCAGGCGGCTTCCTTGGCATGTTGGGCGTGCGGTGCCGAATCGGTACCGAGGAAGAACTTGGCGCTGCCGCTGGTGGCCGCATCCAGCAGGGCTTCCTGGTGGGTGTTGCGCTTGAGGATCGGCAGGCAATAGAAGTGCGGGCGAATGCCGCCAACCAGCATGTGATTACGGTTGTACAGCAGGTGATGGGCGGTGATGGTGGCGCCCACGTTGGCCGGTGCGGCGTTGACGAACTGCACGGCGTCACCGGTGGTGATGTGCTCGAACACCATGTTCAGCGTAGGGAAGCGCTCGACCACGCGTACCAGATGCTCGTCGATGAAGCGCTTCTCGCGGTCGAACACGTCGACTTCGGCGCGTGTCACTTCACCATGAACCAGCAGCGGCAGGCCGACTTCGGCCATCGCCTCCAGTACCGGGAAGATCTTGTCGATGCTGGTCACGCCGGAATCGGAGTTGGTGGTCGCGCCGGCGGGGTAGAGCTTGGCCGCGTGGACGAAACCACTGGCCTTGGCCTCACGGACTTCGGCAGGCGTGGTGCGGTCGGTGAGGTACAGCACCATCAGCGGCTCGAAGCGGCTGCCGGCGGGGCGTGCGGCGAGAATGCGCTGGCGATAGGCATCGGCTTCGGCGGCATTGCGCACCGGCGGCACCAGGTTCGGCATGATAATGGCACGGGCGAACGTGCGGGCAACGTCCTGGACGGTGTGCTGCAGAACGGCTCCATCGCGCAGGTGGATGTGCCAATCGTCGGGGCGCAGCAGGGTAATACGGTCTGACATGGGGGATTCCGGACGGGTGAAACGTGGCGCGAATGCTACCGGAAAAGCCTCTTGCAGGCACGGGCTATCAAGTTTTGCCGGGGCTGGACGATACCTCTTGGGAATGCCGTTTTTCCCTGTGGAGCCTGTCGTGCGCCAGCCCCGTCTTGCCCTTATTAGCCTGCTCGCCTGCCTGCCCTGGTGCATGCCGGCGTCGGCTATCACTTTTCAGACGCGCATGGAGCGGGTGGAGTGGAAGGTCGAGGGCGATCAGTTCGAGTGCCGTCTGACCCAACCCGTGGCGGACTTTGGCAGTGGTGAATTTGTCCGCCGCGCGGGTGAACAGGCAACCTTCCGTCTGAAAATGCGCGAGCGCTGGCTCGGCCCTGGCTCGGCTACCTTGCTGGCTGCCGCCGCCCCCTGGCAGGCCGGGCGTGGCGATATCAACCTGGGCGCGCTCGCGGTGGGCAGCGGCGCCGTGCCGTTCAACAGCAATCAGGAGCAGGCCGGACGCCTGCTCGCCGGGCTGATGGAAGGGCGCAGCCCGCTGGTGCGCCATCGCACCTTGCAGGGCGGTGATAGCATCGAGGTGCGACTGCTGCCGATCCGTTTCAATCAGGCCTACAGCGATTACCTGAAGTGCACGGCAGGCTTGCTGCCGGTCAATTTCGACCAGATTCGCCAGACCCAGATCGGTTTCTCCGGCGGCGGCACGGCGCTGGACCCGCTGGGGCAGGCCAAGCTCGACATCATCCTCGACTTCCTCAAGGCCGATCCCAGCGTCAACCGCATCCAGCTCGATGGCCACTCCGATAACAGCGGCAGCCGCCTGACCAATCGCGACACCTCGCGCCGCCGCGCACTGGCGGTGGAGGAGTACCTCAAGGCCAATGGCGTCGCGGCCGAGCAGATTCTGGTGCGCTTCCATGGCGAACGCTACCCGCTGGCGCCGAACAACAGCGAGAGCAACCGGGCGAAGAACCGCCGGGTGACCATGACCCTGTCCCGCGAGGCCGTGCCGGAAACCCCGGCTGAAACCGCGCCGGCCACGCCGCCTGCTGCCGAGCCCGCAGCGCCGGCGCCTCCAGCCAAGGCCGCCAGCCTTTCCTGAAGTCGCGCCCGCACACAAATTTGTCGCTTTGTCGCCAGTGTCTGTCGCGCCCCTGTAAATCAGCGGGCGCGGCCGGTAGAATCGCGGGTTTTCCGTACAACCCCGTGGAGTTGATTGGCATGGCGGACGTTAAGAAGGTAGTTCTGGCCTATTCCGGTGGTCTGGATACCTCGGTAATTCTCAAGTGGCTGCAGGACACCTATGAATGCGAAGTGGTGACCTTCACCGCTGACCTGGGCCAAGGCGAAGAAGTCGAGCCGGCACGCGCCAAGGCTCAGGCCATGGGCGTCAAGGAAATCTACATCGACGACCTGCGCGAAGAGTTCGTGCGTGATTTCGTCTACCCGATGTTCCGCGCCAACACCGTCTACGAAGGCGAGTACCTGCTGGGCACCTCCATCGCCCGTCCGCTGATCGCCAAGCGCCTGATCGAAATCGCCAACGAGACCGGCGCCGACGCCATTTCCCACGGCGCCACCGGCAAAGGCAACGACCAGGTTCGCTTCGAACTCGGCGCTTATGCGCTCAAGCCCGGTGTAAAAGTGATTGCTCCGTGGCGCGAGTGGGACCTGCTGTCCCGCGAGAAGCTGATGGACTACGCCGAGAAGCACGCCATCCCGATCGAGCGTCACGGCAAGAAGAAGTCGCCGTACTCCATGGATGCCAACCTGCTGCACATCTCCTATGAAGGTGGCGTGCTGGAAGACACCTGGACCGAGCACGAAGAAGACATGTGGAAATGGACCGTCTCGCCTGAGAACGCTCCAGACAAGCCGACCTACCTGGAACTCACCTACCGCAACGGCGACATCGTCGCCCTCGACGGTGTGGAAATGAGCCCGGCCACCGTACTGGCCACGCTGAACAAAATCGGCGGCGAGAACGGTATCGGTCGTCTCGACATCGTGGAAAACCGCTATGTCGGCATGAAGTCCCGCGGCTGCTACGAAACCCCTGGCGGCACCATCATGCTGCGCGCCCACCGTGCGATCGAATCGATCACCCTGGACCGTGAAGTCGCTCACCTGAAAGACGAGCTGATGCCCAAGTACGCCAGCCTGATCTACACCGGCTACTGGTGGAGCCCGGAGCGTCTGATGCTGCAACAGATGATCGACGCCTCCCAGGCCCACGTGAATGGTGTGGTTCGCCTGAAGCTGTACAAAGGCAACGTCATTGTCACCGGTCGCAAGTCCGATGAGTCGCTGTTCGACGCCAACATCGCCACCTTCGAAGAAGACGGCGGCGCATACAACCAGGCCGACGCGGCGGGCTTCATCAAGCTCAACGCGCTGCGCATGCGCATCGCTGCTGGCAAGGGTCGCAAGCTGTTCTGATAAGCTTGAGCACCTGAGCCAGACAAGCCCCGGCCATGAGCCGGGGTTTGCTTTTATGAGCCCGGTAAACGGGCCGCTGATGAGGAGACATTCGATGAGACTACTGCATACCATGCTGCGCGTCGGCGATATGGATAAGTCCATCGCTTTCTACACCGAAGTGCTGGGCATGACCTTGCTGCGTCGCAAGGATTATCCGGATGGGCAGTTCACCCTGGCCTTCGTCGGTTACGGCAACGAAGCCGAAAACAGTGTGATCGAGTTGACCTACAACTGGGGTGTCGAGCAGTACGAGCTGGGCACCGGCTATGGCCATATCGCCCTGGAAGTGGCCGATGTCTACAAGGCCTGCGAGGACATTCGCAGCCGCGGCGGCAAGATCACCCGCGAGCCGGGCCCGATGAAGCACGGCAGCAGCATCCTGGCCTTCGTCGAAGATCCGGATGGCTACAAGATCGAGCTGCTCTCGCCGCAGCGCGGCGACTGAGCTCGGCTGATAATGAAAAAGCCCCGCATTGGCGGGGCTTTTTTATGCATCAGTAATTCATCAGAGATCGAAGTCGTAGTCGCCGAGCTGTTTGCGCAGGCGGCGCTCATCCAGCAGGTTGTCGATGATGCGGCGCTTGGCCAGGTTGGTCTTGGCGACTTCTACGACAGGGCGCTCGGTGCTTGGCTCTTCCGCGTCCTCGGCGACAAAGTCATCTTCGATTTCGAGGTTCTCTTTGTCTGTACTCATCGGTCCACTCCAGCGTTTGGGCTGTCTTGGCGCCCCTTATAGCGACAAAGCCGGAGTCGGTAAAAAAGATTTTCTCAATCGACGTCTTGAATAATCTCGGTTCGCTCAATCGTCCGAGGTTTTTGCCTTGTACTCGCACAGGTCTTCGATCCGGCAGCTGCCGCAGCGCGGTTTGCGTGCCTGGCAGACATAGCGGCCATGCAGGATCAGCCAGTGGTGGGCGTCGAGGAGGAACTCCTTGGGCACGAACTTGAGCAGCTTCTGCTCCACTTCGACCACGTTCTTGCCCGGTGCGATGCCGGTGCGGTTGCTGACGCGGAAGATGTGCGTGTCCACGGCCATGGCCAGTTGGCGGAAGGCGGTGTTGAGGACCACGTTGGCGGTCTTGCGGCCGACACCGGGCAGGGCTTCCAGCGCTTCACGGGTTTCCGGCACCTGGCTGCCGTGTTGCTCGACGAGGATGCGGCAAGTCTCGATGACGTTCTTCGCCTTGCTGTTGAACAGGCCGATGGTCTTGATGTACTCGCTCAACCCGGCCACGCCCAGGGCGTAGATGGCTTCCGGGGTGTTGGCGACCGGGTACAGCTTGGCCGTGGCCTTGTTCACGCCGACGTCGGTGGCCTGGGCGGAAAGAATGACCGCAATCAGCAGTTCGAACGGCGTGCTGTAGGCCAGCTCGGTTTTCGGCTCGGGATTGTCTTCGTGCAGGCGACGGAAGATTTCGTGGCGTTTGGCAGCATTCATGGCGTGTCGTCGTGGTGAAAGTGGCGTGCTGCGGCCAGCAGCACGCCGAGCAGGATAAAGGCGCCGGGCGCCAGCGTCAGCAGGTGGATGCCGCCGAGGCTGGGCAGTGACAGCTGCCAGCTGGCAGCAGCAGGGCCGAACAGCCAGTCGGCATGGCTGAGCAGCGTGGCGTTGCCCAGCCCTTCGCGCAGCAGCCCGAGCAGCACCGCCAGGGCGGCGAACAGCAGGCCAGGCCGGAACCCGGCCAAAGCTGTGGTATCGCGCTGCAGCGCCAGGCCCAGGCACGGCAGGAGCAGCAGGGGCAGGAACAGGGCGAGGGCTATGAACAACTCGCTGCTGAATGTCTGCAACAGCAGGCCAGCCACGCTGAGCAGGGTCGCGCCCAGCAGCAAGGCGGCGAGTAGCAGCCCGTGTCCTTGCAGCAGGCGGCGCAGGGGCGCCATTAGCAGGCCGACAAGCGTCAGGACGGCAACGCCGATCAGGCCGATCGTGACGGCAGTGACCAGTAGCTCGGTGCTGCCCAGTAGCGCTGTCAGGCCAAGCAGGGCAAGGGTGATGTGCGGCTGGCTCATGGTTGATCCGTTCCGAGAAGCCGAACGCGTTGCGCATCGAAGAAGCGCAGCGCGCGCTGCAGGGCGTCTTTCACCGCGCGCGAGGTCACCGTGGCGCCGGCGATCTGGTCGAACTGGCCGCCATCGGCGCGCAGGCTCCAGCTTGCGCTGTCATCGCCCAGGGACTTGTTGGTGAAGCCTTGCAGCCAGGGGCTGCGCTGGCGCTCGATCAGGTCGCCGAGGCCGGGCGTTTCCCGCTGCTGCAGCACCTTGCTGCCGAGCAGGCGGCCATTCGTGCTGATCGCCACCAGCAGGTGGATGGCGCCTTCATAACCCTGCGCACTGACCGGCAGCAGCACGGCACTGGGCTGGCCATTCAGCGTGGCCAGGTAGCCGGGCTCGGCGCCTGGATTGCCGAGCAGGCCGCCGGCTTCGAGGGCAATGGGCTGGGCCAGGGGATGGTTGTCATAGCTGCCGGCCGGTAGCAGGTCGAACAGGGTGCGTTCGGCAGCGGCCTGGCGTTGTTGCTCGATAGTGGGGGCTGCCAGGTGCTGTAGGAGGGCGAGCAGGCCGGCACCGAGCAGAGCGAGCACGGCCAGCGTCGCGGTTTGTTGCCAGCGCGGGCTCATGGCGTGGCCCCGCTGTTGCGCGCGCTGGCGAGCTGCTCGAGGCGCGGCACGCAGAGGTTCATCAGCAGCACGGCGAAGGCCAGGCCGTCCGGGTAGCCGCCCCAGGTGCGGATCACATAGGTGAGCAGGCCGACGCCGATGCCGAAGTACAGGCGGCTGCGGTCACTGCCGGCGCCGCTGACCGGTTCGGTGACGATGAAGAAGGCGCCGAGCATGCTCGCGCCGCTGAACAGGTGCAGCAGCGGCGAGCCGTTGGAGTCCGAGCCGGAGCCGTTCCAGCACAGCAGGCTGATGACGAACAGTGCGCCGAGCATGCCCAGCGGCGCGTGCCAGCGGATCACTTTCTGCTGCAGCAGATACAGACCGCCGGCGAGGAAGGCCAGGTTGACCCATTCCACGCCACGCCCGCCGACGCCGCCGAAGGCCGGGTGCTGGGCGAACAGTTCGTCGATGGTCAGGCCGTCGTTGTGCTTGAGGCTGTCGAGCACGGTGGCCTGGCTCCAGCCATCGATCAGGCTGTTGCCGAAACCGAAGATCTGCTGCAACGCCGCCAGCAGGCCATGGCTGGCGCCGGGAGCGGGCCAGTGCACCATCTGCGCCGGGAAGGCGAGCAGGGCGAAGGCGTAACCGAGCATCGCCGGGTTGAACAGGTTGCGGCCGAAGCCGCCGAACAGCGATTTGCCAAACAGTGTGGCAAAGGCGGCGCTGCTGACCGTCAGCCACCAGGGCGCGTAGCTCGGCAAGGCCAGGGCCAGCAGCACGGCGCTGACCAGACCGCTGCCCTCAGCCAGGGGCGCGAGGCCGAACAGACTGTGCTCGGCTCGTGGCGAGGGTTGCTGACGCAGCGCGCGGGTCAGCCATTCGCAGGCACAGCAACTGGCGCTGGCCAGCAGCAGTTGTACCAGCAGGCCCCAGCCGTTGAACCAGAGCAACGCCAGTGCGCCGGGCAGGCAAGCGAGCAGCGCCCGCTGCAGGCTCGGGCGCGGGTCGAAGCTCAGGTCACTGTGGCTGGTAGTCATGCACGCGCTGCTCGGCATTCGCCAGGCGCTGGCGGGCCTGCTCCAGGGTGGCCGTGTCCGCCGTCTGCCGGCGCTCCAGGCGTTGCAGGTCGGCGCGGGCATAGGCCAGTTCGGTCTTCAGGTCGCGCAGTTGCCGGTCTACCGGGGCCTTGTCGGTGCGTACCAGGTTGGGCAACGGCTTGCCGCTGGCTGCTTCGGCGCTGTGCAGGGCCTGTTCGGCGTCCGCCAGGGCCTGGCGCAGGGGCTGTAACTGGCTGTCGTCCAGGCCCTGGCGCTCGGCCTTGCCCAGTTCGGCGCGGCGCATGGCCAGGGCGATCTTGGCCTGCTTGAGCGCGGCTTCGCCGGCGCTGGGTGCGCTGGCCTGAGCTGGCTGTGCGGCATCCAGCTCGCGCTGGGCCTGTTCGGCGGCCTGACGCAGGCTCTCGACCTGGTGCTGCAGTTCGACCGTACCGTGGGCTGCCAGTTGCTTCTCGGCTTTGGTCAGCGCCACCTTGGCCATGGCGGCATCGATCTTCAGGCGTTTGTAGCGGGTCTGGGCGTCGTCGCCCACTGCTTGTTGCGGCGCTTGTGGCGGGCTGCCGGCATTGCTCTGCGCTTGAGCCTGTGTGGGTTGCGCGCGGGCTGCGCGGTCGGCCAGGCGGCGTGCTTCGTCGCGGGCCAGGCGTGCCTGATGAGCCTGGTGACGGCTGCGGAACTGGTCGGCGCGCTGGCGCTGGGCATCGGCCTGTTCGGCGGGCAGGGCGATGATGTCGATGCAGTCCACCGGACAGGGCGCGACGCAGAGTTCGCAGCCGGTGCATTCGTCGGTGATCACCGTGTGCATCAGCTTGGCGGCACCGACGATGGCATCCACCGGGCAAGCCTGGATGCACTTGGTGCAGCCGATGCATTCGGCCTCGCGGATGAACGCGATCTGCGCCGGCACGGCGGGCAGCTCCAGCGGCAGCTCGGGCACCTGCAGCAGGCGCGACAGGGCATGAATGGTGGCGGTACCGCCGGGCGGGCACTTGTTGATCGCCTCGCCCTGGGCGATGCCCTCGGCGTAAGGCTTGCAGCCCGGATGGCCGCACTTGCCGCATTGGGTCTGGGGCAGCAGGGCGTCGATGGCCTGGATGCGCAAGGCGTTGTTCATATCGCCCCCAGGCCGTTGAGGCCGAGGAAGGCCATGCCCAACAGGCCGCTGCTGATCAGCAGCATCGGCGCGCCCTTGAACGGCGCGGGCACATCGCACTGCTCAAGGCGTTCCAGCAGGTCGGCGAACAGTTGCAGGATCAACCAGAAGCCCAGGCCGCTGCCCACTCCGAGCGCCAGGGCAACGGAAAAACTCGGCAGCCCTTGGCTCAGCAGCATCACGCCCACCCCGGCGCCGTTGCCCAGCAGCAGTGGCCACAGCCCAGGCTGGGCCAGTACCGGGCGCAGGCGCGCGAGCAATGCCAGGCTCAACCAGGCAAGGCAGGCCAGCAACAGCAGGCCGGCCAGCAGGTTCAGGTAATCCAGGGCCAGGTTCTGCAGCAGCTGGTGCAGCAGCCAGGCCAGCGGTGCGGTCAGCAGGAGTAACAGTGCCGCAGCCGGGCCGAGTGCCTGTAGGTGTGCAGGGCGCGACGGGTCGGCGACGGACAGGCCGAGGAGCAGGTGGTTGACCAGTGCGGCGCCGATCAGGACGGCAAGGAGTTCGGTCATGCGCGTGGATGAAGGCCGGATCGCTGAAGTTTGACCGTGGAGTGCGGTCGGGACGGAACAACCCGCAGCCATCAGAGCGTATGTCCTGATGGTTGCGGGCTAAAGGCTAGCCCAGCGCCTTACTTGACGCGCTGACCCGGCTTGGCGCCGCTGTCCGGGCTGAGCAGGTAGATCTCTTCGCCGCCGGGGCCGGCCGCCAGGACCATGCCTTCGGAAACGCCGAACTTCATCTTGCGCGCGGCCAGATTGGCCACATACAGGGTCAGGCGGCCTTCCAGCTTGCTCGGGTCCGGGTAGGCGCTCTTGATGCCGCTGAACACGTTGCGCTTCTCGTCGCCGATATCCAGGGTCAGGCGCAGCAGCTTGTCGGCGCCTTCGACGAACTCGCACTTTTCGATCAAGGCGATGCGCAGATCCACGGCGGCGAAGGCGTCGAAGGCAATCTCGGCGGCCAGCGGGTCTTTCGCCAGTTCGCCGTTGCCTGCCGGTGCGGCCGGGGCTTCGGTGGAGGCGAGGTCTTCCTTGGAGGCTGCGGTCATGGCGTCGATCTTGGCCGGCTCGATACGGGTCAGCAGCGGGTTGAACGGGTTCAGCTGGTGGTTGGCCAGCGGCGTGCCCAGGTCGGACCAGACCAGTGGGGCGACGTTGAGGAAGGCCTCGGCGTCGCGCGCCAGGTTCGGCAGCACGGGTTTGAGCAGGATCACCAACTGGCGGAACAGGTTGACGCCCAGGGCGCAGATTTCCTGCACCTCGGCCTGCTTGCCTTCGACCTTGTTCAGCGCCCACGGCGCCTTGTCGGCGATCCAGGCGTTGGCACGGTCGGCCAGGGCCATGATCTCGCGCATGGCGCGGGAGAAGTCGCGTGCTTCATAGGCGTCGGCGATGCTCGGCGCGGCAGCCTGGAAGGCGGCCCACAGTTCCGGCTCGGGGTTGGCATCGACCAGTACGCCGGCGTTGCCCTTGTGGATGAAGCCGGCGCAGCGGCTGGCGATGTTGACCACCTTGCCGACCAGGTCCGAATTGACCTTCTGCACGAAGTCGTCGAGGTTCAGGTCGAGGTCGTCGACGCCACGGCCCAGCTTGGCGGCGTAGTAGTAGCGCAGGTATTCCGGATTCAGGTGATCCAGGTAGGTGCGCGCCTTGATGAAGGTGCCGCGCGACTTGGACATTTTCTGCCCATTCACCGTCAGGTAGCCGTGCACGTTGACGCCGGTCGGCTTGCGGTAACCGGCGCCTTCGAGCATGGCCGGCCAGAACAGGGCGTGGAAGTTGACGATGTCCTTGCCGATGAAGTGGTACAGCTCAGCCGTCGAGTCCTTGTTCCAGAAGGCGTCGAAGTCCAGCTCCGGGCGCTTGGCGCAGAGGTTCTTGAAGCTGGCCATGTAGCCGATTGGCGCGTCCAGCCAGACGTAGAAGTACTTGCCCGGCTCATCGGGAATCTCGAAGCCGAAGTAGGGTGCGTCGCGGCTGATGTCCCACTCCTGCAGGCCGCCATCCAGCCATTCGGCGATCTTGTTGGCCACGGCATCCTGCAGGGTGCCGCTGCGGGTCCAGGTCTTCAGCATGGCCTCGAAGTCGGGCAGCTTGAAGAAGAAGTGCTTGGAGTCGCGCAGCACCGGAACCGCACCGGAGATGGCCGAGCGCGGGTTCTTTAGCTCGGTCGGCTCATAGGTGGCGCCGCATTTCTCGCAGTTGTCACCGTACTGGTCCTCGGCCGCGCATTTGGGGCAGGTGCCCTTGATGAAACGGTCGGCGAGGAACATGCCCTTCTCGGGGTCGAAATACTGGGTCACCGAACGGGTGGCGATATGCCCGGCATCCCGCAGCTTGAGGTAGATGCTGGTGGCCAGCTCGCGGTTTTCTTCGGCGTGGGTCGAGTGGAAGTTGTCGAAGTCGACCAGGAAGTCGGCGAAGTCGGCACTGTGTTCGGCCTGGACGTTGGCGATCAGCTGTTCCGGGGTGATGCCTTCTTTTTCCGCGCGCAGCATGATTGCCGAACCGTGGGCGTCGTCGGCGCAGACGTAGATGCACTGGTTGCCGCGCAGCTTCTGGAAGCGCACCCACATGTCGGTCTGGATGTACTCGAGCATATGGCCGAGGTGAATCGAACCGTTGGCGTAGGGCAGGGCGCTGGTGACGAGAATCTTGCGGGCTTCGGACATGGTGATCGGCTGCACTGGTATTTCGAGGGAAGTCGGCAACTATATAGGCGCAGCGGGTTTTTTTCATCCGTGGCGGGGCGGATGGCTGTCGTAGGGTGGATCACGCTGCACTGGTCCACCGCGCGGCGCCCTGGTGGATGAAAAGGACGTCAGTTACGCGCCCCGATCCACCCTACGGCTCATGCTCCTACGGTAATATGCCCGCCTGTTTTGCTCAGCCTTTCGGAGTTGCCCCATGAGCGCCGTTACCCGCCAAGCGGTCGAAGCGACCCTGCGCCAGTTCACCGACCCCAACCTCAATCAAGACCCGGTCAGCGCCGGCTGCCTGCGCGAAGTCGACATCCAGGGCGGCAAGGTCGCCGTGCGCCTGGAGCTGGGCTACGCCGCCGGGCTGTTCAAGAGCGGCTGGGCGCAGATGCTGCAGATGGCCCTGGAGGCCATGGACGGCGTCGACAGCGCCAAGGTCGTGGTCGAGTGCGTGATCGAACCGCACAAGGCGCAGGCCCAGGTGCCGGCGCTGGCCAATGTGAAGAACATCATCGCCGTGGCCTCCGGCAAGGGTGGTGTCGGCAAGTCGACCACCGCGGCCAACCTGGCCCTGGCCCTGGCTCGCGAAGGCGCGCGGGTCGGCATTCTCGATGCGGATATCTACGGCCCGAGCCAGGGCATCATGTTCGGTATCGCCGAAGGCACACGGCCGAAAGTGCGCGACGAGAAGTTCTTCGTGCCGCTGGAGGCACACGGCGTGCAGGTCATGTCGATGGCCTTCCTCACTGACGAGAACACTCCGGTGGTGTGGCGCGGGCCGATGGTCTCCGGCGCATTGCTGCAGCTGATCACCCAAACTGCCTGGGACAACCTCGACTACCTAGTCGTCGACATGCCGCCGGGCACCGGCGATATCCAGCTGACCCTGGCGCAGAAGGTGCCGGTGGCTGGCGCGGTGATCGTTACCACGCCGCAGGACCTGGCCCTGCTGGATGCCCGAAAGGGCGTGGAGATGTTCCGCAAGGTCAACATCCCGGTGCTCGGTGTGGTCGAGAACATGGCGGTGCACATCTGCTCCAACTGCGGGCATGCCGAGCACCTGTTCGGCGAAGGCGGCGGCGAAAAGCTGGCCAACCAGTACGGTGTCGACCTGCTGGCCTCCTTGCCGCTGTCGATGGCCATCCGCCTGCAATCAGATGGCGGCAAGCCGACCACCATCGCCGACCCGGAAAGCCAGATCGCCATGATCTACCAGGAAATGGCCCGCAGCGTCGGTGCGCGCATCGCCCAGAGCGGGCTCGGCGCCAGCGCCATGCCGAACATCGTTATCAGCGACGACTGAGCGGCGCGTCTGCGTTGCCGTGGGCCTGGCGCCACTGTCGTGGGCTGACCGCGAACCAGCGGCGGAAGGCTCGCGAGAAGGCGCTGATTTCCGAGTAGCCGAGCAGCACGGCCAGCTCGGAAATCGGCAGGCTGGCCTGTTGCAGGTAGTGGGTGGCCAGCTCGCGGCGCACCAGATCGACTAGGGCAGTAAAGCTCAGTCCCTGGTCGCTCAAGCGCCGTTGCAGGGTCCACACTGGCAAGCGCAGTTGTTCGGCGATGTGCTCCAGGCTCGGGTCGCCATCGGCGAGTTGCTGGTGTATCTGTCCCTTCACCTCATCCACCAGCGCCGGCCTGGCGTCGCCGCTGCTGCCCAGTTTCTGCATGCTTTCCAGTATCAGCGTCAGCAACCGGGGATCACGGCCGGGCATCGACCGGCCAAGCAACTGGCTGCGAAAGATCAGCGAATTGCTCGGCTGGTTGAACAGCACCGGCGCATCGAAGGATTTGCAGTGCTCGTGCCAGGCTTCCGGCTGTGCGTGCTCGAAATGCACCTTCTCCGGCGCCCAGCGCTGGCCGAGGGCCTGGCGCATCAGGTTGGCAAACATGCCCAGCGACAGCTCGGCGTCCTGGCGCTTGTGCGCGATGGCGCCGTGCAGCACCTGATAATCCAGGCGGCTGTATTCACCGAGTTCGACCAGTTGCAGGGTGCTGCCCTGCTGGTGGCAGGGGAACATGCGCACGACATTGCGCAGGGCCTGGCCGAGGGTGTCGGAGCACAGGCCAACGTAGCCGAGCAGGCCCAGTGATTCGGGGCGGAACTGGCTGCCGAAGCGCAAGCCGAAGTTGGGGTTGCCGGTTTGCTGCGCGGCGACCTCGAAGACCCGGCAGTACTGGCCGAGGTCGAGGTGCAGGGTCGGGTTGTGCAGGCGTTCGGGGTCGATACCGCTGTGGCCGAGGATACGATCGGCATCACCACCTTCGTCGGCGATGAACTCGATCAGGCCGCTGGCGGCGCTGGCCAGTACGCCGGCCGGGCGCTCGGAGCTGCGCGCTAGGCTGTCCACGGTTCCCTCCCGCTGATGAGGTTGTTACAGGCGGGCTGCAACTCCTGTACCAGCCGCTCAGGCGTGGTCTGGGCGGTGCGCTGCGCTGAACCGGCGGCAGGTGCGTGCCGCACGCCTGTGCGTGAGCAGGCGCGGCGCCCCGAACTGGTTCAGTCGGCGATCACCGCGCCCACCGGCTTGCCACGCAGGTAGCGCTGGCACAGCTGCAGGGTCGATCCCACCCATTCCCGGCCCAGTCCCTCGGCAGTCGGCGTGCCGCGGTGGCTGCCGAACCAGGCCAGCAGTTGCAGGCGGCGCTGCATGATCAGCGTGGGCAGGATCAGCAGGTCGTCGCGCTCCAGCCGCGCAACCCGCTCGTAGCCCAGCAGCCAGTTGTCCAGCCACATCGGCACATCCGCATGGTGTTCGTGAAAGCTCAGCGCTGCGGCGAGATCGTGAAGGTACCAGCCGAAACCGCAGTCATCGAAATCGATGGCGCGGGTCCGGCCGTCGTGTTCGAGCAGGTTGGCCAGGCGCAGGTCGGCGTGGATCAGGCCGAAGCGTTCCGGGCCTTCGCCGTAGCCCGCCATGCGCTGGCCGATCAGGCTCACGGTTTCGTCTACCAGCGCGGTCGCCGCGGCATCCAGGTACGGCGCAGCCTGCCAGCGGCCCCAGTGGCCGTGCTCGCCAAGCATGCTCGGGTGATTCCAGGTGATGCGCTGGAAGCCTGCCGGGCGCTGCCAGTCGCGGGCCTGGCGGTGCAGACGTGCGTTGATCGTGCCGAGGCGCTGGAAGGCAGGGCCGAGTGCCTGCTGCGGGTCCGGCTCATGGCCGTCGATCCAGTGGAACAGGACCACGAAGCGCGTGCCCGACTGCGCGTCGCCGGCGGCCTGGATCAGTTCACCGTCGGCACCGGCAATGGCTACCGGCACCTCTATATCGGCCTGTTGCAGGGCGGCCAGCCAGGCCAACTCACTGGCGATGGCACTGCGCGCGTGGTAATCCGGGCGGTGCACACGCAGCACATAGCGCTGGCCGCGGGGCGTGGTGACGGCGCAGGTGGCGTTTTCCGAATGGCAGAGCAGCTGCAACTGGCCTTGATAGACCGGGCCGTAGCTGGCCAGCGCCAGGTGGGCGATGCGCTCGATACGCGCCAGTTCCTGCTGCAAGGTGAGTTCGCTGAACATGTGGGTTTCCCGGGCCGGATAACGATGCATCGATGATGCGCGGCCAGCGCGGTGCCGGGCTTGACCTGCGGCCGCGATGATTTGACCGTGGAGCACAGGCGGCGCCCCGGCCGCCGGGAATTTGATCGCTGGCGGTGCAAGTTGTGGTCTGCGGTCAACTGTCTGCACGTGGGGCAGCCGCATCATCAGGCCATCAACCATTGATGGAGGCAGGCATGCTCACTTCGCTCGCAGGCAAAAGCGTTCTGGTGACCGGTGGCAGCAGCGGTATTGGTCTGGGCATCGCCCGGGTCTTCGCCCAGCAGGGCGCCAAGGTGGCGATCAGCGCCCGCAGCGCCGACCGGGTCGAGACGGTGGCGGCGGCATTGCGCAACGAAGGCCTGGACGTGCACGGCTACGTGGCCGACGTCGCCGATGCGGCGGCGGTGCGCTCCATGGTCGACGCGGTGGCCGCGGCGCAGGGCGGTATCGACGTGCTGTGCGCCAATGCCGGGATATTCCCCTCCGGTTCGATCGACGAGCTGACGCCCGAGGACTGGGACCTGGTGCTTAACACCAACGCCAAGGGCAGCTTCCTCGCCGTGCAGGCGTGCCTGCCTTACTTGCGCAAGGCCGAGTACGGCCGGGTCATCCTCACGTCTTCGATCACCGGGCCGATCACCGGCTTCCCTGGCTGGTCGCACTACGGCGCGAGCAAGGCGGCGCAACTGGGCTTTATGCGCACTGCGGCCATCGAGCTGGCGCGCGACAACATCACCATCAACGCCGTGCTGCCGGGCAACGTGCTCACCGAAGGGCTGATCGGCATGGGCCAGGCCTACTGCGACAGCATGGCCGCCTCGGTGCCACTGAAATGCCTGGGCACAGTGGAGGACATTGCCTACGCCGCGCTGTTCTTCGCTTCCCGCGAGGCCGGCTACGTCACCGGCCAGGCGCTGTCCATCGATGGCGGCCAGGTGTTGCCGGAGTCCCTGGCGGCGCTGGGCTGATGCTCAAGGTCAACGCGTTCGAAGCGGCCCAGGCCGCCGCGCTGCCGGCTGCCGAGCAGGCGCTGATCGCAAGGCGCGAGCGCCTGCTGGGGCCGGCCTACCAGTTGTTCTACGACCAGCCGCTGCACTTGGTGCGCGGGGAGGGCGTGTGGCTGTTCGACAGCAGTGGCCAGCGCTATCTGGACCTGTACAACAACGTGCCGTCGGTTGGTCATTGCCATCCCCATGTGCTGGCGGCGCTGACCCGCCAGGCTGGGCAGCTCAACATCCACACCCGCTACCTGCACGAAACCGTGCTGGATTATGCGGAGAAGTTGCTCTCGACCATGCCCGCCGCACTGGGCCAGGTGATGTTCACCTGCACCGGCAGCGAGGCCAACGACCTGGCGTTGCGCATCGCCCGTGACTTCACCGGTGGCAGCGGGGTGATCGTCACCCGTTATGCCTACCACGGCATCACGGCGTCGATTGCCGAGCTGTCGCCTTCGATGGGCGAGTACGTGCCGCTGGGCCGCGACGTGCGCGTGATTTCGCCGCCGTTGCACGATCCGGCCGACCCGGAGCGGGTTGGCCGCGAGTTTGCCGCCGAGGTGCGCGCGGCCCTGGCGGACATGCAGCGCTGCGGCATCCGACCGGCGGCGTTGCTGGTCGATACGCTGTTCACCAGCGACGGCGTGTTCGCCGACCCGCCGGGCTTTCTCGCCGAAGCGGTGTCGGCGGTGCGCGAGGCGGGCGGCCTGTTTATCGCCGACGAGGTGCAGCCCGGTTTCGGCCGCACTGGCAGCCACATGTGGGGCTTTCAGCGCCACGGCCTGGTGCCGGACCTGGTAACCCTGGGTAAACCAATGGGCAATGGTCATCCGCTGGCGGGGCTGGTGGCGCAGCCGCACATTCTCGAGCGTTTCGGGCGCAACGCCTGCTACTTCAATACCTTTGCCGGCAACCCGGTATCCGCCGCAGTGGGCCTGGCGGTGCTGGAGGTGATCGAGTCAGAAGGGCTGCAGGCCAACGCCGCGCAGGTCGGAGGTGTGCTGAAACAGGGGTTGGAGGCGCTGGCACAGCGCTTTGCCATGCTCGGCGAGGTGCGTGGTGTGGGCCTGTTCATCGGCGTGGATATCGTCGATCAGCAGGGCGAGCCGGATGGGGGAGGGGCGCGGCAGTTGGTCAACGCGCTGCGCCAGCGTGGCGTGCTGATCGGCGCCTCGGGCCTGTACTCCAACGTGTTGAAGATTCGCCCGCCGCTGTGTCTGGGGCAGGCGCAGGCGCAGCTTTTCCTCGATGCCCTGGAGCAGGTGCTGGCTGGTCTGCCCTGACGTGCCGCCGGTCACGGTGCGCCCGCCCGACGGATGTGGCCTTTGAACACGGCCCTGCCTCCCGGTAAGATGCGCGCTCAGTTTTTCACCACACCTTGAGTCAGGACGCCCGCCATGAGCATCAAATCGGACAAGTGGATTCGCCGCATGGCCCAGGAACACGGGATGATCGAGCCCTTCGTCGAGCGCCAGGTGCGCACCGAAGGCGCCGAACGCCTGATTTCCTACGGGGTTTCCAGCTACGGCTACGACGTACGCTGCGCCGACGAGTTCAAGGTGTTCACCAACATCCACTCGGCCACCGTTGATCCGAAGAACTTCGATGAGAAGAGCTTTGTCGACGTCAAAGGCCCGGTGTGCATCATTCCGCCGAACTCCTTCGCCCTGGCCCGCACCGTCGAGTACTTCCGCATCCCGCGTGACGTGCTGACCATCTGCCTGGGCAAGAGCACCTACGCGCGCTGCGGCATCATCGTCAACGTCACCCCGCTGGAACCCGAGTGGGAAGGCCACGTGACCCTGGAGTTCTCCAACACCACCACCCTGCCGGCGAAGATCTACGCCAACGAGGGCGTGGCGCAGATGCTGTTCCTGCAGTCCGACGAGCCTTGCGAAGTGTCCTACGCCGACCGTGGCGGCAAGTATCAGGGCCAGACCGGTGTAACCCTGCCGCGCACCTGATTCCCGTCGTACCCCGAAAAAGCCGAGCACTTGCTCGGCTTTTTCGTTTCCGGCCCCGTCATAAGGGATTTACGTTATTACGCGTGCTCAGTCCGCTTTCGCGTGAAAATGATCGCGGACGTAGTGCTTGAGCACGTCGCTCAGCGCGGCGGTCATCACGGCAGTGGACACGCCGAACATGAGAATGCCATTGGCCGCCTCCAGTGCGCTCAGCAGTTGCCGCGGCGGCGAGAGCACCAGGTCGCCGTAACCCAGGGTGGCGAAGGTCACGCCAGAGAAGTACAGGGCCTGGGAGAAACTCTGGAATTCGTCGAGCGCGACGAACAGGCCGGCCCACAAGGCCATCTGCAGGAAGTTGCCGAACAACAAGAACAGCATCACCAGGGCCAGGATCAGGGTGGTGCTACCGGGAGACGGCTGACTCAGGCCATGCCGGTACTCGACATAGCGGCGCAGGCTGAGGGCGACCATCACGGCCTGCAGCAGCAGGCACAGTACGGTCATGGGCAGGCCGATCAACAGGTTCAGGAGCATGGGGCTTCCTCTAAGGGGCGCTTGCCGCGCTGGTCGATCAGGTAGACCGCCGCGCAGGCGTACAGGGTAACCAGGACGAACAGGCCCATGCGGATGGCGAAGGCCGTGTAGACGTCCTTGCCGGCCGCACTGTCCTGTACCGACTGGCCGAGCAGGATGATCAGGGTCGTGGCGCTGTTGAGCCAGAAGCTGGCGCCGAAGCGCGTGCTGCTCAGCCGGTACAGGCGGCGGGCGATGAGCAGGATGAACAGCAGCATCAGCAGGAAGAACAGCCACAGGTGCGGCAGGATGCTCAGCAGCGTCCAGAAAATAATCGCCAATGCGCCGCCGAGCAGGGTCGAGCCGAGCAGTTCGCGGGCGGCGTCACGGGCATTGGTGCTGCACACCTGCTGGCCGAGGTTGACCGACTTCATCACCAGCGGCATGTAGCTGGCCGGGTCGATCAGGGCCAGCAGCCAGGCCGGCATCACCACCAGCATGGCGCGCAGGGCGATCCAGTTGGAGCGCTGGTTAGCCATGGCAGCGGGTTTGGCCGCTGGTGGCAGGTTCGCGGGTTCGGGGAACAGCAAATGGCTGAAGGCCACGCACAGGGTGGTCAGCAGCACCGCCTTGACCAGCGCCTCGACCACCGTCTGGCCCAGCGCCAGGGAGGCCGTGCCGGCGGCAGTGATCAGAGTCAGGCCGACGATC
Source organism: Aquipseudomonas ullengensis (assembly GCF_014174475.1). Lineage (GTDB taxonomy): Bacteria > Pseudomonadota > Gammaproteobacteria > Pseudomonadales > Pseudomonadaceae > Aquipseudomonas > Aquipseudomonas ullengensis. The sequence continues at coordinate 218,508 of NZ_JACJUD010000005.1, read as the reverse complement.
TGCAACGTCGCGAGCAGGCCGTTGCCGCCGCGCAGGCTGAAGCGAAAGATCAGGAACAGGCCCAGCGCCACCAGCAGCACGCCGCTGACCGGCGAGTGGCGCAGCAGGGGGCTCAGCAGCAGGCCGCTGCCGCAGGTCAGGGTGACCACCAGGGTCAGGCTCAGGCCGGCCTTGGCGCTCAACGGCTGGTTGCTCGACACCAGCAGCACCAGTACCAGCATGGGCGTGAGGAAGGGCAGCGGCAGGCCCAGGCCGAAGCCCAGCGCGTTGCCACAGGCCACGCCGCAGGCCAGGCGCAGGGCGCGGCGGGGGCGTGGATCGGCGGCCGAGGTGTCCATCAGTAGGCGAACGACAGCCAGCTCATCACGCGTAGAAAGGCGCGACCGAGCAGGTTCAGCGGATTGCCTGCGCTGGGGAAGGCCATCACTTCGGCCTGGCCGCCGACGCGCAAGCCGCGGTAGTCGCCCAGTTCGCCGGCCTCGAACTCGACGATCACCGGGAAGCGTTGCGCCGCGCGCAGCCAGTCGCGGTTGTTCTCCACGGTGGGCAGACTGCCGGGAGGTGCCGCCTGGCCGACGCTGATGCCGTAGCCGATGCTGCGGATGCGCCCGTGATAGACCTGCCCGGGGCGGGCGTCGAGGACGATGGCCACCGGCGTGCCGGGTTGCAGGTGGCCGAGGTTGTTCTCGCTCATCTCGGCGCTGATCCACAGGTCATTGAGGGCTATCAGGGTCATCTGCGGGCTGCCTGCGGCGGCGAACTGGCCGACTTCGCTGCGCAGGTCGGTGATCAGCCCGGTGGAGGCGGCATGCACCCGGGTTTTTTTCAGGTCCAGCTCGGCCTGTTCCAGCGCGGCGGTGGCACTGCGCAGGCGGGCGTTGTCCTCGCCGCTGCCGCCTTCGGTTTCGCGGGCCCGCTGCACTTCGGCCTGGGCGGCGGCCACCTGGCTGCTGGCCTGCTGCAGGTTGGAACGGGATATTTCCAGGCGGCGCAGGGAAATGGTTCCGGAGTCCTCGCGGTACAGGCGTTCGAGGCGGTCGCGATCCTGGCGCGACTTGAGTTCGCCAGCCTCGGCGGCGCGCAGTGAGGCGAGTGCCGAGTCAATGCCGGCGCTGCTGGCGCCGACCTGGCCGCGCATGTTCTGCAGCTCGGCGCGGGCCTTAGCCACGGCGATTTCGTAGGGCTCTGGGTTGATCTCGAACAGCACATCGCCGGCCTTGACCATCTGGTTGTTGCCGACCAGCACCCGGCTTACGCGGCCGCTCACCTCCGGCGCCACCGCCACCACGTAGGCCTGCACCCGCGCCTGTTGGGTGTAGGGGGTGAAGCGGTCGGCCAGCAGGTACCAGGCCAGGGTCAGGACGATCACCACCAGGGTGATCTGCACGCCACGGCGGCTGGGGTCCTGGCTCTTGGCAGGGGCGGGGGGCTTGGCTTTGTCGGTCATGGCGCTTCTGCCTGGGCTGGCGGGGCGGGCGGCTCGTCGAGCAGATCGCCCCAGTCGGTGCGTTGGCGCATCTGTTCGCGGGTGGTCGGGTCAAGCAGCGGCTGGCTGCTGTACCAGCCGCCGCCAAGGGCGCGGTAGAGGTCGATCAGGTTGCTCAGTGCGGCGCTGCGTGCCAGCAGGTAGCCGTCCTGTTGGGCGAACAGGGCGCGCTGGGCGTCCAGTACGCGCTGGAAGTCGGAATAACCTTCGCGGTACTGGGCGCTGGCCAGGGTCAGCGAGCGCTTGGCCGAGAACGAGGCCTCGCGCAGGATGCGTTCGCGCTCCAGGGCCTTGGTCAGGCCGGTGGCGGCGTCATCGGCCTCGCGGGCAGCCTGGCGTACACGATCACGGTAGGCCTCGATCAGCTGTTGCAGGCGGGCGTCCTGCACGCGCACGTTGTTGCGCAGGCGGCCGTGGTCGAACAGGTTCCAGGTCAGGCTGGGGCCGGCGCCGAGGCTGACGGTCTGCGGGCTGCCGTTGAGGCTACTGGCCGACCAGCCGATGGTGCCGAGCAGGCTGATCGAGGGGTAGAGGTCGGTCTCGGCGATGCCGATCAGTGCGGACTGGGCGGCCACTTGCAGCTCGGCGGCGCGCACATCCGGGCGGCGCAGCAGCAGGTTGGCCGGTACGTCGTCGAGCAGGGCCTGCTGGACCAGCGGCACCAGGGCGGTTTCTGCGTTCAGCTCGGGCAGGCTGCCCGGTGGCTCGCCGATCAGTACCGCCAGGGCATTGCGGGTCTGGGCGACCTGGGTTTCCAGCTCGGGAATGCTGCTCAGGGTTCCCAGGTATTGGGTCTTGGCCTGCTGCAGGTCGAGTTCGTCGCTGTTGCCGCTGTTGAACAGGCGCTCGGTGATATCCAGGCTGCGCTTTTGCAGCGTGGCGTTGTCGCGGGCGATGGCCAGGCGCGCCTCGGCGGTACGCAGGGCGAAATAGGTTTGCGCCACCTGGGCGCGCAGCAGCACCAGGGCATCCTCGTAGTTGGCCTGGGCGGCGAAATAGCTGGCGTCGGCCGACTCGATGGCGCGGCTATAGCGGCCCCAGAAGTCCAGCTCCCAGCCGATATCGAAGCCGGCGCCATACTGCCAGGCGCTGCTGTCCAGCGCGGGGCTGCCGTCGTACTGGCTGCGATCGAGGTAGAGCGCGTCGGTGCTGGCCTGCTGCACCTGCGGGTAGCGCCCGCTGCGGGCGATGCCGAGCTGGGCGCGGGCCTCGAGGATGCGCAGGGCGGCGATCCGCAGGTTGGGGTTGTTTACATCGGCTGCGCCGATCAGGCGATCGAGCAGATGGTCGTCGAACTGCGCCCACCACTGGCGCTGGTCCGGCTGGGGCTGCTGGGTGCTAGCCGCAGCCAGGGCGTCGCTGTCCCAGTGATCGATCCAGCCCTGGCGCGGTGACTGGAAATCCGGGCCCAGCTGTACGCAGCCACCGAGGGTGGCTGCGACCAAGAGAGCCCAGGGGCGCTGGCGCTTATTCGGCATCCTGCGGCCCGGCCGCGGCGGTTGGCAGCGGTGTGTCGACCCATTGCCAGAACAGCTTGTAGCCCACGGCCAGCAGGACCGGGCCGATGAACAGGCCGATGATGCCGCCGCTGACCATGCCGCCGAGGGCGCCAATCAGCACCACCGGCATCGGCACATCCACCCCCCGCCCGAGCAGCAGGGGCTTGAGTACGTTGTCGGCAAGGCCGGCGATGATGACGTAGATGGCGAAGGCGATGGTGCCAAGGGTGGCCCCTTCGGCAAAGAACACATAGCCGATTACGGGCAGGATGATCAGCATCGCCGGCAGCTGCATGATGCCGATGATCAGGACGCCCAGTGCCAACAGGCCGGCGCCCGGTACGCCCTTGACGATGAAGCCGGCGCCGATCAATACCATCTGGATGAAGGCGATGCCGATCACGCCCTGGGCTACGGCACGGATGGTGGAGGTGCACAGGTCAACCAGCATGTCGCTGCGGCTCGGCTCGACGATGCGCGCAGAGATGCGTTTGGCGCTGCGGTGGCCAGTCTGACCGTAGGCCATGATGATCCCGGCGATGATCAGAGAGCCGATGAATGCCAGCAGGCCGATACCGGCCCCGGCCAGCTTGCCCAGCAGCCCCAGTGCGGTGTCTTTGGCGTAGGGCACGACCTGCTGCAGCACGCTGCTGATGTCAGCGGCCGCTTGAGACCAGAAGGCATGCAGGGGCTTGCCGATCAGTGGCCACTGGGCCACGGCGTCGGGTGGCGCCGGCAGGTGCAGGTTGCCTTCCTTGACGACGGCGATGGCGCTCTGCACGGACTCGGTCAGCGAGGCGCCGAGCAGGTAAGCGGGCACCAGCAGGATGGCGATGGCGATCAGCACCAGCAGCGTCGCGGCACGGCCTTCGCCGCCGCCGATACGGCGCTTGAGCATGCCATGCAGCGGGTAGAGGGTAACGCCGAGGATCAGTGCCCAGACCAGCAGGCTGAGAAAGGGGCGGAAGATTTCGTAGCAGGCCACCACCAGGGCGGCAATCAGACCCGCACGAATCAGGGTGTCCAGCAGGTTGCGGTTAAACAGCTTGTCCGATGTCATTAGCGTTCCTTGGCAAGTGGGTGGGGCTGAGGCTAGAGCATAGTCGTGCAATTGAACGGAATTGTTATAGCGAACCAAACTCTACCTTCAGACCCCTTGTGTTTCGGAGGTAAGCATCATGTTCACTCTCTTTCAGGCTGCCAGTCCCGTGAGTCGGCAGCCAGCCATGTCCGTTACAGGTGAGGTGCTGGGATTCTGGCTGAACGGCGGTATTCCTGGCCAGCCCGACCCCGATACACCGGAGGAGCCGGGCGTACCGACCGTGCCCGATCAGCCGCCGCCTGTGCCGGTGGCTTGATCCTCAAGGAACCAGCGGCAACTCGCGCTTGTGGCGTGTGTTGTCGTAGGTGCGCACGATGATGGCGTAAGCCTCGTCGCGTACCGGCTGGCCGTGCAGGAAGGCGTCGATCTCGGCGTAGGTCACGCCGTGGGCGTCTTCGTCGGGCTTGCCCGGGCGCAGTTCTTCGAGATCGGCGGTCGGCACCTTGAACACCAGGTTATCCGGGGCGCCGAGGTGCTTGGCGATGGCCCGTACCTGGCCTTTGACCAGGCCGGACAGCGGCGCCAGGTCGCAGGCACCGTCGCCGAACTTGGTGAAGAAGCCCATCACCGCTTCGGCCGCGTGGTCGGTGCCGATCACCAGGCCGTTGTTGGTGTTGGCGATGGCGAACTGGGCGACCATGCGGATGCGCGCCTTGATGTTGCCGGTGACGAAGTCGCGGCGGGCATCGCTGAGTTTCTGCAGGTGGGCGACCTGCTCGCCGAGGCCGAGCACGCTGCCGGCGATATTCACCGTGTCGTCCTCGTCGGCGCGGATGAACTGCAGCGACGCCTGGGCGTCGTGCTCGTCGTGCTGGGTGTTGTAGGGCAGGCGTACGGCGATGAAGCGGTAAGCGTCGTCCCCGGTTTCGCTGCGCAGCTCTTCCACCGAGAGTTGTGCCAGGCGCCCGGCGGTCAGCGAATCGACCCCGCCGCTGATGCCCAGTACCAGCACTTTCAGGCCGGAATCGCGCAGGCAGCGCTTGATGAAGGCCTTGCGCTTGTCGATCTGCGCGACCAGCGCGGCCTCGTCGACAAAGGGCGGCACCACATCGAGGGCGGCGGCGATTTCGGCTTGGCGGTTGCTCATTTCAAGGTCCTCACAGGGTGTCGCTGACGCGAAAAGCGGTTTCAGCGTGCTGACGCAGTGCGGCCCCAGCTCAGGCCTGTTGCAGGTCAGATCGCTATCGATGGCGAAGCTTACGATGAACCGCCGCTAAAGTGCAGGGTAGAGCTGCAGCGCCGAGGGCTGGGCAGGCCTGTTGCGGCGGCCCGGATTGCCGCGTGATCTTCACCGTGGCCTCAGCTACTCTGCTGAAAAGTACAAGATGTTTGCCAGGACGGCATGTATTCAGCTTGCCGCCCCGCACTGCGGGGGTATGGGAATCCGCATGACCCAATTTGCCCTCCTTGTCATTTGCCTGGCGCTTGTCGGCCAGAGTGTGCACGCCGCCAGCCTGAGCGCCGAGCTGCGCGACGACGCCGGTCGCCCGCTGGGCAATGCGGTGCTCAGTCTGGCCGGTTCGGGCGCCAGTGCCGTGCCGGCGCCGGGCATCATGGACCAGCGCGACAAGCAGTTCGCCCCCACCGTACTGGCTGTGCGCAGCGGTACCGCGGTGCAATTCCCCAACAGCGACAACATCCGCCATCAGGTTTATTCCTTCTCGCCGACCAAGCGCTTCGAACTGCGCCTTTACCAGGGCACGCCCAGCGAACCGGTGGTGTTCGACAAGCCTGGCGTGGTGGTGCTCGGCTGCAATATCCACGACTGGATGCTCGGCTATGTGTATGTCACCGACGACGCCTGGTTCGCCGTCAGCGACGCCGCCGGCAAGCTGCAGATCGACGACCTGCCGGCGGGCACCTACCAGGCGACCCTGTGGCACCCGCAAAGCCCGAACATGCTGCCGGTGCCGGCGGGCGAGGTAAACGTGGCGCAGTCGGGTGCGCAGCAGCGTTTTACCCTGCAACTGGTCGGCGGCGCGGCCGCTGCCATCCCCACGGCTCCCAAGCCCAGCGCCTTTGGCGATGCGTTCAAGAAGGCGACGCGTGAAGTTCAGCAATAGTTTCCAGGCGCGCATCGCCAGTGTGTTGATCCTGCTGCTGGTGGTGGTGGTCGGTGCGCTGTATTTCTCGGTCAAGGCCGCTACCGGGGTGGCGGTGCAGAATCAGCTGCGTGAAGAACTGGGCGTAGGCGGCCGGGTGTTCGAGCAGTTGCTGGCCGTGCGCGGCCGCCAGCTGCATGACGCGGTGCAGGTGTTGGCGGCGGATTTCGGCTTCAAGGATGCAGTGGCCAGCGGTGACCAGGAGACCATCCGCTCGGCCCTGGCCAACCACGGCGCGCGGATCAACGCCGGCACCGTGATGCTGCTCGGCCTGGACGGCAGCCTGCAGGTCAGCACCGACGAGCGCATCGACGCCGATTCGGTCAGCCGCCTGGCCCTGCAGATGCACGAGCGGCAAGGGCAGGGCGCCCAGGTGTTCCTGCTGCCCATCGATGGCGAGGTGTTCCTGCTGGTGGAGGCCACGGTCAACGCGCCGCTGCCGATTGCCCGGGTGGTCATGGGTTTTCATGTCGACGAGGAACTGGCCCAGGAGCTGCGCGGCCTGACCCACCTGGAGTTGACGCTGGTGTCGATCGAGCAGGGCCGGCCTGTCGGCTGGATCAGTACCTTGCCGGCCGCGCTGCACGAGCGCCTGCGTGAAGAAATCCTCGAGCAGCGCCTGGACAGCGGCAGCCGCCTGCTGGAGGCCGGCGGCCAGCGTTATCTGGGCGAGTGGCGCACCCTGGCCAGCGGCCCGGATTATCAAGTGCTGGCGCTGCTGCACAAATCCGTCGACCAGGCCGAAGCGGCGTTCGCCCCGCTGGATCACGACATTCTATTGATCGCCCTGGCAGCATTCTTCGGCTCCCTGCTGGGTGCCTTGCTCCTGGCGCGCAGCCTGTCGCAGCCGGTGCGCCAGTTGGCGCAGGTGGCCGAGCGGGTCGGCCAGGGCGACTACCAGACCGCCATCGAGGTGCGCCGCAGCGATGAGCTGGGCAGCCTGGCCCAGGCCCTGCGGCGCATGCAGGGTGATATCGCCGAACGCGAGCGGCAACTGGCGCACAACGCCCTGCATGACCCGCTGACCGGGTTGCCCAACCGTACCCTGGCGCTGGAGCGGCTGGGCAGCGCGATCACCGCCGCGCGGCCGACGGCGCTGCTGCACTTTGGTATCGCCAACTTCCGCACCCTCCACGAAAGCTGCGGCGCCGACGGTGCCGACCTGTGCCTGCAACAGTTCAGCCGGCGCCTGCAGGCCACCCTGCGTCCCGGCGACAGCATGGCGCGGCTGGTGGCCGATGAAATGCTGCTGTTGCTGGAGAACAGTGACAGCGACAGCGCGGTGGCAGCGGCGGACAAGCTGCAACAGATGCTGCTCAAGCCCATGCAGATCGGTAGCCTGAGCGTGGTGCTGGATTGCGCCATCGGCATCGCCGCCTTTCCTGCCCACGGTGAAACTCCGGAAGAGCTGCTGCGCCGCGCCGCCATCGCTCTGCAGGATGCGGCCCAGCAACCCGGCCGTTTGCAGGTCTACCAGCAGGGCAGCGACGCCGCGCACCAGCGCCAGGTCAACCTGGTACGCGACCTGCGCCACGCCGCGCAAAATGGCGAGCTGCTGCTGTATTACCAGCCCAAACTGGATATCCGCGCCGGCCGGGTGACGGCTGCCGAGGCGCTGCTGCGCTGGGTTCATCCGCAATACGGGATGGTTTCGCCGGGCGAATTCATTCCGCTGGCCGAACGCACCGGCAGCATCCAGATCCTCACGACCTGGGTGATCGAGGAGGCCGTGCGCCAGTTGCACGAGTGGAACCAGCGCGGCCTGCGCCTGCAGGTGTCGCTGAATATCTCCGCCGATGACCTGGTCAATCGCGGCCTGGCCGAACAGGTCGGGCAATTGCTGGCGCGCCATGGGGTAGCGGCCGAGCAACTGGTGTTCGAAATCACCGAGAGCGCGATGATGCAGGACCCGCAGCTGGCCCTGGAAGTGCTGCACAGCCTGCGCGCCTGCGGCATTCACCTGTCGGTGGACGACTTCGGCACCGGCTATTCGTCCCTGGCCCAGCTCAAGCGCATGCCGGTGCAGGAGCTGAAGATCGACCAGTCGTTTATCCGCGACCTCGACGAGCACAGCGAAGATGCGGTGATCGTCCGCTCGACCATCGAGATGAGCCACAGCCTCGGCCTCAAGGTGGTGGCCGAGGGCGTCGAATACAGCTACATCCTGGACCTGCTGCGGCGCTGGAACTGCGACACGGCCCAGGGTTACCTGATCAACAAGCCGCTGCCGCCCGCCCAGTTCGAGAGCTGGGTGCGGCAACCGCTGAGTTCCACCCTGGCCACGGAGCACTGATATGCCGCGCAACCTCTCGCGGGTTCTGTTCGCCCTGCTGTTGCCGGGGCTGGCGCTGGCCGCAGACAAGGGCCGCCTGCTGGCCACCGGTGGTGCCACCAGCATCGACGGCGCGGCCGGCGGCGGCATCGTGCCCTGGGCTGTGCTCGCGGGTTATGGCGAGCAGGGCGAGTGGGGCGCCACGGCCTTCGCCACACGGGTCGAGACGGGCGACTACCGCCTGGATGTCGCCGGCGTGGCGGCGTCCTACGACAACCGCGTGGAACTGTCCTACGCCCGCCAGCGTTTCGATCTGGGCACCCTGGCCCGCGACCTGAGCCTGCCGGACAACAGCCTCAGCCAGGATATTTTCGGCCTCAAGGTGCGCCTGTTCGGCGACCTGATCTACGACCGCCTGCCGCAAGTGTCGCTGGGTATCGAGCACAAGCGGCAGAAGGACTTCCTGGTGCCGAGTTTGGTCGGCGCCCAGCGCGACGAAGACACCGAAGGCTATCTTGCCGCCAGCCGGCTGTTTCTCGGTGGCGCCTTTGGCTACAACCTGCTGCTCAACGGCAACTTGCGCTACAGCCGGGCCAACGAGCAGGGCCTGCTGGGCTTCGGCGGCGACCGCCGCGACAAGCATTCGGTATTGAAGGAAGGCTCCGTGGCGGTGCTGTTCAACCCGCGCTGGGCGCTGGGTGTGGAGTACCGCGAGAAGCCGGACAACCTCAATTTTGCCGGCGAGAACGACTGGTCGGATGTGTTCCTCGGCTACTTCCCCAACAAACACCTGGCCGTGGTGCTGGCCTACGCGCGCCTCGGCGAGATCGCCGGGCTGGATAACCAGGACGGCGCCTACCTGTCCCTGCAGGGGAGTTTCTGAGCATGCGTTATCTGTTCCTCGTCCTGGCCCTCGCGTTGACGGCCTGCGCCACCCAGCCGCCCAAGGACGACAGCCTATATCGCGGCCTCGGCGAGCGGGAGGGCATCACCCGCATCGTCGAAGGCATGCTGCTCAACGCCGCGCGCAACCCGCGCATTTCCGAGCGCTTCCAGGAAATCGACATCGAGCGCCTGCGCGACAAGCTGGTCGAGCAGGTCTGCGTTGAGGCCGGCGGGCCCTGTGAATACACCGGCGACAGCATGGAAGAGAGCCACAAGGGCATGAACCTGACCCGCAGCGACTTCAACGCCCTGGTCGAAGACCTGATCGATGCCATGGACAGCGAGGGCGTCAGCGTGCCGATGCAGAACCGCCTGCTGGCGCGCCTGGCGCCGATGCGTGCGCAGGTGATCGAGCGTTAGGCGGCAGGTAGACCCTCAAGAGGGCGGCGCACGCTCTAGGTTGCACCTTTGGGTGCAACCAGTGGCCGGAATAATCAAACGGCCGTATCTATAAAGTTGCACCTCTCGGAGTTTTTTATAAAAACTCCGGAGTTTCTCGCAAGAACCTGATATCCCACCGCCACTAGAGTCCTGCCTCCCTCCTGCCGGCCACAGGGAGCTATTGCTCGCTGTCGCCTCGCTTATGGGGTTGCAAGGCATCGACTGTCGGCACGCACCCTGGGTGCTGCCTGCAAAGTGTTAGACAGAGCATCAGCCCCGTTTCCGGGAGGGAAGCGCGGTGAACCGCCGCGCGCGGACGCATCAATCTGTCTAATCTCAGGGTTAAGCCCCTGGCGTGATCACCCGTTCGCCACAAGCGGACGTTTCTGCCAACCAGGCTGTGGCCAACCGCCGCGCCGTCATAACAACAAGCGAGAGGTTATCCTCCATGACCGCTAGTACCCCCATGCTGATCACCTTCGTGGTGTATATCGCCGCGATGGTTCTCATTGGCCTTTTTGCCTACCTGCGTACCAAGAACCTCTCCGACTACATCCTCGGTGGCCGCAGCCTCGGTAGCTTCGTGACCGCGCTGTCCGCTGGCGCCTCCGACATGAGCGGCTGGCTGCTGATGGGCCTGCCGGGCGCCGTGTACATGTCCGGCCTGTCCGAAAGCTGGATCGCCATCGGCCTGATCGTCGGTGCCTACCTGAACTGGCTGTTCGTCGCCGGCCGTCTGCGCGTGCAGACCGAGCACAACGGCAACGCCCTGACTCTGCCGGACTTCTTCACCAACCGTTTCGAAGACAACAGCAAGCTGCTGCGCATCTTCTCGGCCGTGGTGATCCTGGTGTTCTTTACCATCTACTGCGCCTCGGGCGTGGTGGCCGGTGCCCGCCTGTTCGAAAGCACCTTCGGCATGAGCTACGAAACCGCCCTGTGGGCCGGTGCCGCCGCGACCATCGCCTACACCTTTATCGGTGGCTTCCTGGCAGTGAGCTGGACCGACACCGTGCAGGCCAGCCTGATGATCTTCGCCCTGATCCTCACCCCGGTGATGGTCATGGTCGCCACCGGTGGCATGGACAGCACCTTCGCGGCCATCGAACTGCAGAATGCGACCAACTTCGACATGCTCAAGGGCGCGACCTTCGTCGGCGTGATTTCGCTGATGGCCTGGGGGCTGGGCTACTTTGGCCAGCCGCATATCCTGGCGCGTTTCATGGCTGCGGATTCGGTCAAGTCGATCCCCAATGCCCGTCGCATCTCCATGGCCTGGATGATCCTCTGCCTGGGCGGCGCGGTTGCCGTGGGCTTCTTCGGTATCGCCTACTTCGCCGCTCATCCGGAGCAGGCTGGCGCCGTAACCGAGAACCCGGAGCGCGTGTTCATCGAGCTGTCCAAGATCCTGTTCAACCCGTGGGTTGCCGGTGTGCTGCTGTCGGCCATCCTGGCGGCGGTCATGTCGACCCTGAGCTGCCAGCTGCTGGTGTGCTCCAGTGCTCTGACCGAGGACTTCTACAAGGCCTTCCTGCGCAAGGGTGCCAGCCAGACCGAACTGGTCTGGGTCGGTCGCGCCATGGTGCTGCTGGTAGCGGTGATCGCCATCGCCCTGGCTTCCAACCCGGAAAACCGCGTGCTGGGCCTGGTGTCCTACGCCTGGGCCGGCTTCGGTGCCGCCTTCGGGCCGGTGGTGATCCTCTCCCTGCTGTGGAAAGGCATGACCCGCAATGGCGCCCTGGCCGGCATGATCGTCGGTGCCGTGACCGTGGTGGTGTGGAAGAACTGGGTTGGTCTGGGTCTGTACGAAATCATCCCGGGATTCATCCTGGCCACCCTGGCCATCCTGGTGTTCAGCCGCATCGGCAATGGCCCGTCCAGCTCCATGCTCAAGCGCTTCGACGAAGCCGAGAAGGAATACCAGGACGCGAGCATCTGATTGCATGCGTGGCTGCCTCTTAGTCGGGCGCCACGTACAACCTGCTAGTGCTTTCCGGCCCACGCCTCGCGGTGTGGGCCGGTTTTTTTTGCCTGCGATTTAGCCGCGTGGCGTACAGCTACGGCGAGCGTATCCGGCTTAAAATGCGCGCTTTCGCAGCCAGACACGTCGTTATGAACCCGCACGCCATCGCCACCCTGCAGCAGCACCTGCTGACCGCCCTGGACGCTGTACCCGCCGACGCACGCCGCCTTTTCCACGGCCGCGGGCGTTGCTGGCCGGGACTCGAACAGCTCACCGTCGACTGGCTGCAAGGCGTGTTGCTGGTGTCGCTGTTCCGTGAGCCGGAGGAGGCTGAGCTGGCCGGGCTGAGCGCCATGCTCCTGGCGCTCAGCCAGACGCCTGTCTGGCAGCGCAGTGGTGCGCACAGCCTGCTGCTGCAGCACCGTTATCTGCTCGACAGCCGTACCGACTACCTGCTCGGCGAACCGCTGGAGGAATGGCTGATCAGCGAGGATGGTCTGCGCTACAAGCTGGACCTGGGGCGCAAGCAGAACAATGGCCTGTTCCTCGACATGCGCCTGGGCCGGCGTTGGGTGCAAGCCCAGGCGCAGGGCCAGCGCGTGCTTAACCTGTTCGCCTACACCTGTGGTTTCTCTGTCGCGGCGTTGGCTGGCGGTGCTGAACATGTGGTCAACCTGGACATGGCCCGCGCGGCGCTGAGCCGTGGTCGCGACAACCACCGGCTGAACCAGCATGACGTCAGCCGGGTGACGTTCCTCGGCCATGACCTGTTCAAGTCCTGGGGCAAGCTGCGCAAATGCGGGCCCTATGACCTAGTGATCATCGACCCGCCAAGTTTCCAGAAGGGTAGTTTCGTGCTGACCCAGGACTACCAGAAGGTCTTGCGCCGCCTGCCGGAGTTGCTGACCGCCAACGGCAGCGTGCTGGCCTGCGTCAATGACCCGGCCATCGGCCTGGAATTCCTGCTCGGTGAAATGGCCCGCGAGGCGCCGAGCCTGCGCTTCGTCCAGCGCCTGGATAACCCGCCAGAGTTTGCCGAAAGCACGCCGGAAGGCGGCCTCAAGGCACTGGTGTTTACCCAGGGCTAAGGACATGTACCGCTGGCGCGGGCCTGTAGGCTGGGTTAGCCGTGCATAAGTTTGCCCGCGTTTGTCGCAAAAGCTCGGCGCGGCGTAACCCAGCGCGGCATGCACGGTCCCGTGGCCCCGCTGCTGGGTTACGCCGCTGCCCATTCAGTTGCCAGAGCTGAGCATCGTGTTGGCGGCTAACCCAGCCTACGTTCTGAGGTGCAGGGGCAAATATCCTATGCAGGCGCTAAGACGCGACCGGCGACAGCCAGGTCGAGCGCTGCCGGTCACGCTGGTAGGTGCTGGAGGCCAGTACCTGAACCACGAAATCTTCCAGGCTTTGTGGCGACAGCCCGCTCAATACCTCGCGCTGCAGCAGGATCTGTACGGGCGAGGGGATCTGCCCGGTCAGCGTGGCGATTTCCTCCACCGCATTGAAGCCGCCGCGCCCGCCCTGGGTGCAGATCACCGAGACGCGCTTGTCGCCCAGGTCGTACTCGCTGAGAAAGGCGCGCAGCGGGGCGGCCAGCCCTTTCATCCACACTGGGGTGAGCAGCACCACATGCTCGAAACGGTCGAGGTCGGGGCCCTGGTAGTGGAACGTCGGGCAGGTCTTGAAGAAGGCGTCGTACATGCAGCGCAGGTCACCTGTCAGGCCGGCGCGTGGCTCGCTGTCGCTGATCAGGGCCAGCGGCCAGCCGGTGAGCCGGGCCAGTTCGTCGGCGACCAGGTGGGTATTGCCGGTGCGCGAGTAGCACACCAGAAGTATGTCGTTCATCGTGACCTCCATGGCGCTGCAAACCAGTGGCCTGGACACTCGTCCGGGCGCTGATCGCAGCCTACCTGTCGAGGAGTCAGCGGCCTTGATCCGCGTCAAGCAAGTCATGGGTCGTGCACGGCGCAGCAACAAAAACGCCCCGCAGTGCGGGGCGTTCGAGTAGGGCGGGTGCAACCCGCGTTTCTGCTGTCGCGGGTCCACCCGCCCTGCGGCGGCCCTATTCCTTGACCTTGAGATCCAGCGACAGGTCGCGCGCGGCCTTGGTGGCGAGCACGCCCATCAGTTGGCCGATCTCGTCCTGGCGGCTGGCGGCGCCGTTCTGCCCGCTAGCGGCCATCATCACGCTGGGTACCGGCGCCTGGGCGGCGGCCTCGGCCCAGACCTTGTTGATCGCTACCAGGGCGTCGAGCTTGGGCTGCAGCGCGCCGTCCGCCTCGATCACCGCCTTGCGTGCATAGGCTTCGGCGTCGGCGGTGATCTTGGTCGCCTGGCCGGTGATGCTGGCCTTGTCGCGCAGCAGTTCGGCGGTTTGTTTCTCGATCTCGGCGCGGCCTTTCTCGCGTTCGGCGTTGATGATCGCCAGCTGCTTCTCGGTCTCGGCCTGGGTGGTGCGCTCGATCTGGTCGCGCAGTGTTTCCTGGCGCCGGGCTTCCACTTCCTTCTCGCCACGGGCGGTCACCAGCAGCTTCTCTTCCTCTTCCTTCAGGCGGTTCTGCCGCGCCACGGCCAGCTCGGCCAGCGCCTGCTGGACCTTGACCATGCGCTGCTTGTACTGCGGGTTGGGGTCGACGTTGGTGATGCGCGCCTCGACCACTTCCACGCCGTATTTGCGGAACTGCTGCTGTTTGCGCACCGGTAGGCCTTTGCTGTCGAGCACCTTCTCGGTAATGAACTGGCTGGCGTTGTTGTCGCCGAAGCTGCCTTGCTCGGTGCCGGCCTGGAGGATGGCGGTCTGCGTCGGCTGGTGGCCGCGCGGGCCGCGGATTTCACGGCGCTTGATCAGGTACAGGCCGTCGTTGAGCTGGTTTTCGAACTCGGCGGCAAACTCGCTGCGCGCTCCGGCGTAGAAGTCGTCTGCGCTCATCAGCGAGGCGGTGGCCTGCAGGGTTTCCTTGATCGCCGGGACCAGCGCGGTCTTGATGAAGTTTTCCGGGTTGCGGTACTCCTGGGCGATCTTCAGGAACTGCTCGCCCGCCGGCAGGCGAAAGCGCGCCGAGGACTCGACCTTGGCGTCGACGTTGCCGAGAAACACGATGGGGAAGGCTTCGATGGTAGCGCCGAGGGAGTCGTTGTCGCTGGTGTCGTCGATGGCCAGGGCTTCGGTGAGCACCGACTGCACGCTCAGCGCCTTCTTCCACGGGGTGGCGCGGCCGAACCATTTGGTGGCGTAACCGACGTCGTCGACGATTTTCTCTTCACCGAAGATGGTCCGTACATGGGTGGCGAAGCCGGCTTCGTTGTAGAAGAACACGCCGTTGAAGGTGACGAAGCCGATGGCGGCCACCAGTGCGGGCACGCCGATGTACTTGAACAGGGAGAGTTTTCTGGGGATTTCGCCGGGCAGTTGCATGCTTCGTCCTTGAATGCAGGAAAGGTGGTGCATGCTGCTCAGCGCCTATTGGGGCGTCAAGTGGCACATGGGCGGTATGTGCGAGAGTCAGCGCTCCTACCACAGGCCCCTGAGTGCGCGACGAGCGGCGGCGCGCCCGTTGTCCCGGTAGTCGCGATCCATGCCCCAGCGTTCGGTGCTTTCGCTGGCGTTCAGGCCGCGATGCCTTGGCGGCAGGGCGCGCAATAGCTGGAGCATGCGGGTTGTTGATTGGCCGGTTAGGCAGGAGTCTTGCATCGCAGCACGCCTGGTGCCAGCAGATTGCCCAGAGACGATTACACTGATTCGCAATGCGCCTGTTTGACAGGTTGACACTGGGTTGGAGCGCACGGAATGGGCTGGACAACTTATCGCTATCGGCAAGGCTGCATAGGCCTTCTACTCGCCGGGATACTCGGCTCGGCGCAAGCGGATGAGGCAGCGCAGCGCTATGGCTGCGCAAAGCCGATTCGTTTGGCCTGGTTTCAGAACAGCATCGTCTATCGGGATGGCAAGGGTTTCGATCCGGATCTGGTTGCCGAGCTGCAACGCCGTAGTGGTTGTGTCTTCGATACCCAGCAAGTGCCGCGCAGCGAAGTGTGGAGCGGCCTGGCCGAGGGATGGCTAGATATGCTCCCCAGTGGTGTGCCCAACCTGGAGCGGCGGCGCTACAGCTTCTTTATTCCAAGCGTTTATTTCCGCAACAAGCTGATCGTGCGCGCCGACCTGGCCGCGCAGGTCACTACGTTCAGCGATTTCCAGAAAATCCCCGATGCCCGGCTTGGTTCCGTACGCGGCTACTGGAATGGCCCCTACTACGAGGCGGGTGTGCGTGCGCTCTATGGCGCCGGGCGGGTGCGCGAATACGTCGACGATGCCGAGCGTTACGCCGCGTTGCGGCGTGGCGAGGTCAACGGCCTGATTTCCCATGACATCAATCTGCAGCAGCAACTGCCAGCCGAGGAACAGCTGAATTACCGGGTGCTGGACCTCAGTCCAGGGCCATCGCTGGCGGTCGGGCTGATGTTGTCGCGGCGCACCTTCAGCGCCGCTCAGGCTGCCGAATGGATGCGTCTGGTCGAGGGGATGCGCCTGGATGGGCGCCTTGCAGAAATGATTCGAGCGAACATGCCGGAACATCTGGCCGGTGAGTTTCTGAACAGTGGTTATCGCTACGAATTGAGCAAAAGGGGCAACGGCCAATGACGGCTTCTCCACGTGGTATTTCTCTGCAGCTGTTGATTGCCCTGGCGATCATGGTCAGTACCCTGCTGATGGGCGGAGGCCTGGCCTGGCAAGGCTATCGCGGGATTCAGGAAACCCTGGTGGCCGCTGCCGGTGATGCGGCGCAGCAGCTTGGCCGCACCATCAACGAACAGGCGCAGCGCCTGATCGATCCGGCGAAGAGCTCGATCCGTTTGTTGGCGTATGACTCCCTGTCGCAGGCAGACAACCTGCCGCAGCGCCTGGAGCGCTTGCCGCTGCTGGTGGAGAGCCTGGAAGCCAACAAGATGCTCAGCACGGCCTATGTCGGCTATCCCAACGGCGAATTCCTGCTGGTGCGCAAGCTGCGCAGTGCGGAGCTGCGCAAGCAGATGCAGGCGCCCAGCAATGCGGCTTTTCTGGTGCAAAGCATCACACTGGCGGCGGCAGGGGAGATGGTCGGGGAGTGGCGTTTCTATGATCGCGAGTTGGGTTTGCTCAAGGCGCAGGTCAAGGCGGATTACCGCTACGATCCGCGCACGCGTCCCTGGTTCCAGTCCGCCATGCAGAACACCAGCACGGTGCTGACTCCGCCTTATGTATTTTTCACCACGCGGCAAATCGGCCTGACCCTGGCGCAGCGAAGCCTGGATGGTGCGGCAGTGCTGGGCATGGACGTCGCCGTCGACGATCTGGGCAGCGAGACCCAGAACCTTCGCCTGACACCCGGAACCGAAATCGCCGTGACAGATGGGCAGGGCCGCGTGGTGGCCTATCCGGATCTGGACCGGGTGCTGGTCAAGAGCGGTGAGACATTGCGCCTGGCACGCATCGACGAACTCGGCGTGCCCAGCCTGAGCCAACTGCATGCCTCCGCTATCGAGGGTTCCAAGCCCCGTCTGTTTCAAGCCGATGGGCAGGACTGGTATGGCATGAGTTTGCCGTTATCCACCTTTGCCGATCAGAACGTGCAGGTGCTGCTGGCCGTACCGGCCAAGGAGTTGCTGGCGGGCGCACGCAAGGTGCTGTTCGAGCAGACGCTGTCGGCGGCGGTGCTGATTATCGTGCTGCTGCTGGTGGGCTGGGCGCTGGGGCGGCGCATCGGTGGCCCGCTGCGGGCGTTGGCCGATCAGGTGCGGGCACTGGCCGGATTCGACTTTGGCCGCGAGGTCGGGGTGCGCTCGCGGGTGGCCGAGGTCGGCGAACTCAGCCATGTGCTGCGGCGCATGGCCGGTACCATTCAGAACTTCCAGTCGCTGACCCTGACCCTGAGCCGCGAGACGCAACTGGACAGCATGCTCGGTGGTGTCTTGACGCAACTGGTCGAGGCCACCAGCGTGGCGTCTGGCGCCATCTACCTGCATGACGAGAGTGGCCTGTTGCGCTTGGCCAGCGAGAGTAACGGCCAGGATTATCCGAAGGAGCTGAACCTGGAGGCCGAGTCCCATGCCGATCTGGCCGAGGCGGTAGCCCATGAGCTGGAGCTGCGCGGACACTGCCTGGCCCTGCCGCTCAATGATCGCAGCAATCAGCTGCTTGGCGTGCTGGTGCTGCAACTGCAGAGCGAGCACGAACGCGAGGAGGTGCGCGCGCCGTTCCGCCGTTTCGTCGAGGAGCTGTCCGGCGCCGCCGCCGTGGCCATCGAGACGCGCCAATTGATCGAGTCCCAGCAGCGCCTGCTGGACGCCATCATCAAGTTGCTGGCCGACGCCATCGACGCCAAGAGCCCCTACACCGGCGGCCATTGCGAGCGGGTGCCAGAGTTGGCGCAGATGCTCCTGGACAAGGCCATTGCCGACCGTGGGCCTTACGCGGATTTCGCCATGAACGAGGCCGAACTGTACGAGTTCCGCATCGCTGCCTGGCTGCACGATTGCGGCAAAGTCACCAGCCCGGAATACGTGGTGGACAAGGCGACCAAGCTGGAGACCCTGTACAACCGCATCCACGAGGTGCGCATGCGTTTCGAGGTGCTCTGGCGCGATGCCGAGATCGATTACTGGCAGGGCCTGGCTGGCGGCGGCGACCAGGAGGCCCTGCAACTGACCCTGGAGCGGTGCCAGGCCGAGCTGCAGGAGGAGTTCACCTTCATCGCTGGCGCCAACGTCGGCGGCGAGTTCATGCGCGACGAAGACATCGAGCGCTTGCGCCATATCGGCCAGCGCAGCTGGCAGCGTCACTTCGACAATCGCCTGGGTATTTCCCACGACGAGGCCGAGCGCTTCGCCGGCGTGCCCCAGGTGCAGTTGCCGGTGACAGAGTCGCTGCTGGCCGATCGTCCCGAGCACGTGGTGCCCTGGGGCGAGCGCAAGCCGCCGGTGGAAAAGGACGATCCACGCAACGTCTGGGGCTTCGACATGCGCCTGCCGGCCCAGGCGCAAAACTACGGCGAGCTGTACAACCTGGGCATTCGCCGGGGCACGCTGAACGAGGAGGAGCGCTTCAAGATCAACGACCACATCGTGCAGACCATCATCATGCTCAGCACCTTGCCGTTGCCACGTCAGCTCAAGCGGGTGCCGATCATTGCCGGTAACCATCACGAGAAGATGGATGGCACCGGCTACCCACGCCGCCTGAACAAGGACGACATGAGCATCGCCGAGCGGGTGATGGCTATCGCCGACATCTTCGAGGCGCTGACGGCTGCCGACCGGCCGTACAAGGCGCCGAAGACGCTGTCCGAGTCGGTGAAGATCCTCGCTTTCATGGCGCGCGATCAGCACATCGATGCGCAGCTGTTCCGGCTGTTTCTCACCAGTGGCGTGTACCGTGAATACGGCGAGCGCTTCCTGCGTCCGGAACAGATCGACGAGGTGGATATCCAGCCCTGGCTGGCGATGATCGACGGGCTCTAGGGGCAGAGCCGGGGCAGCCGGTAGCCCGGACTTCAGTCCGGGGCATGCCGAACACCCTCCCGGACTGAAGTCCGGGCTACGTCACCAGGATCGCTCCCAGTCTCTAGCTCAGAGGGAAAGGCGCCTGGTGCATACCGTTCTCGTCCACCTGCAGGGCCCAGCCCTGCTTGTCCCAATCGCCGAGAACGATACGTTGCGCCGGCTGGCCGTCGACCTGCAGCGCGTGCACGGCGGGGCGATGGGTGTGGCCGTGGATCAGTGTGCGCACGCCAAAGGCGGCCATCACCTTCGGCACTTCCTCGGGGGTCACGTCGACGATCTCGCTGGCTTTCATCCGCGTTTGCGCGCGGCTTTCGTTGCGCAGCTTGCGCGCCAGCTTGTGCCGGGTGGACAGCGGCAGGTTGCGCAGGATGAACAGCGACAGCGGGTTGCGCAGCAGGCGGCGCAGCTTCATGTAGCCGACGTCCTGGGTGCACAGGCTGTCGCCGTGCATTAGCAGCACCGGCTCGCCGTTGAACTGCACCAGGCTCGGGTCTTTCAGCAGGGTACAGCCGGCTTCGCAGCAGAATGCACGGCCGATGAGGAAGTCGCGGTTGCCGTGCATCAGGAATAGTTGGGTGCCGCTGTCGCTCAACTGGCGCAGGGCGGCGGCAATCTCGTGCTGGAACGGCGTCATGCCGTCGTCGCCGATCCATACCTCGAAGAAATCGCCGAGGATGTACAGGGCTTCGGCCGTGCGGGCGCGCGTCTGCAGGAAATGTAGAAACGCCCGGGTAATGTCCGGGCGTTGTTCTTCCAGGTGCAGATCGGAGATCAGCAGGATCATCGAATTACTCGACGATTTCGGCCTTCTCGATGATCACGTCGTCTACCGGAACGTC
This sequence comes from Aquipseudomonas ullengensis, assembly GCF_014174475.1. Classification (GTDB taxonomy): domain Bacteria; phylum Pseudomonadota; class Gammaproteobacteria; order Pseudomonadales; family Pseudomonadaceae; genus Aquipseudomonas; species Aquipseudomonas ullengensis. The sequence continues at coordinate 198,383 of NZ_JACJUD010000005.1, read as the reverse complement.
CTGGTGGCCGGACTTCATGGTGGTCGCCACGCCTTTGATCTTGTTGACCACGTCCATGCCGTCGGTCACCTGGGCGAATACGGCGTAGCCCCAGCCCTGCATGGTCGGTGCGCTGTGGTCGAGGAAACTGTTGTCAGCGACGTTGATGAAGAACTGCGCGGAGGCCGAGTGCGGCTCCATGGTGCGCGCCATGGCCACGGTGCCGACCTTGTTGGCCACGCCGTTGTTGGCTTCGTTCTTGATGGTGGCGCGGGTGGCTTTCTGCTTCATGCCCGGCTCGAAACCGCCGCCCTGGATCATGAAGTTGCTGATCACGCGGTGGAACACGGTGCCGTCGTAATGACCGCTCTTCACATATTCCTTGAAGTTGGCCGTGGTTTCCGGGGCCTTGTCTTCGAAGAGTTCCAGGGTGATGACGCCGTGGTTGGTGTGCAGCTTGATCATGGTATTCGCTCTCGGGTTACGGGCAACGCGGGTGGCATGGGTCGGCAGGGGAGGAGGCCAGAGCCTCGCTTTCGCGCCATATCGTCACGCCTGGTCGCTTTGCGGCTGTCAGGGGGTTGACGGGTTCGCTATCATACGGCCTTTGATTTGACCGGCCTACCCTGAGAGCCAGTCTCGGATCTGCTGCGCGTCGGCGATACGGCGTTAAAAGCAGCCTCGGAATGCTCATTTACAGCCTGTAAACTGCGCTTCCTCGGCTGCTTTTGCCTTGTCTCGCTCTAGCTCGCTAGACCCGAAACCGGCTCTACGCCGCGCATTCGCATTCAAGGACATCATGAGCAAGCCCACCGTCGATCCCAAAGCCAGTCCCGCAGCCGCCAACTTCCTGCGCCCGATCGTTCAGGCCGACCTGGACAGCGGCAAGCACGCCAAGATCATCACGCGCTTCCCGCCGGAGCCCAATGGTTACCTGCACATCGGTCATGCCAAGTCGATCTGCCTGAACTTCGGCCTGGCCAAGGAGTTCGGTGGCGAGTGCAACCTGCGCTTCGACGACACCAACCCGGCCAAGGAAGACCAGGAATACATCGACGCGATCAAGAGCGACGTCGAGTGGCTGGGCTTCCAGTGGGCCGGCCAGGAGCGTTACGCCTCCAACTACTTTGACCAGTTGCATGACTGGGCCGTCGAACTGATCAAGGCCGGTAAGGCCTACGTCGACGACCTGTCGCCGGAGCAGGCTCGTGAATACCGCGGCAGCCTGACCGAGCCGGGCAAGAACAGCCCGTTCCGCGAGCGTTCGGTGGAAGAGAACCTCGACCTGTTCGCCCGCATGAAGGCCGGCGAGTTCGCCGATGGCGCCCGTGCCCTGCGCGCGAAGATCGACATGGCCTCGCCGAACATGAACCTGCGCGACCCGATCCTCTACCGCATCCGTCACGCCCATCACCACCAGACCGGCGACAAGTGGTGCATCTACCCGAGCTACGACTACACCCACGGCCAGTCGGACGCCATCGAAGGCATCACCCACTCCATCTGCACCCTGGAGTTCGAAGACCACCGCCCGCTCTACGAGTGGTTCCTCGAGCAACTGCCGGTGCCGGCGCAGCCGCGTCAGTACGAGTTCGCCCGTCTCAACCTGAACTACACCATCACCAGCAAGCGCAAGCTCAAGCAGCTGGTCGATGAAAACCACGTCAATGGCTGGGACGACCCGCGCATGTCGACCCTGTCCGGGTTCCGCCGCCGTGGCTACACGCCGGCGTCGATCCGTACCTTCTGCGACATGATCGGCGTCAACCGCGCCGGCGGCGTGGTCGACGTCGGTATGCTCGAATTCGCCATCCGTGACGACCTCGACGCCAACGCCGCGCGCGCCATGTGCGTGCTCAAGCCGCTGAAAGTGGTCATCAGCAACTACCCGGAAGGCCAGGTCGAGAACCTCGAGCTGTCGCGCCATCCCAAGCAGGACATGGGCGTACGCGTGCTGCCGTTCAGCCGCGAGATCTACATCGACGCCAGCGACTTCGAAGAAACCCCGCCGGACGGCTTCAAGCGCCTGATCCCGGGTGGCGAAGTGCGCCTGCGCGGCAGCTACGTGATTCGCGCTGACGAAGCCATCAAGGACGCCGCCGGCAACATCGTCGAGCTGCGTTGCAGCTACGACGAAAACACCCTGGGCAAGAACCCCGAAGGCCGCAAGGTCAAGGGCGTGATCCACTGGGTGCCGGCCGCCGAGAGCGTGGAATGCGAAGTGCGCCTGTACGACCGCCTATTCCGCTCCGCCAACCCGGAGAAGGCCGAAGAGGGCAGCAGCTTCCTCGACAACATCAACCCGGATTCCCTGGTGGTGCTCAAGGGCTGCCGCGCCGAGCCGTCGCTGGCCAATGCGGCGCCGGAAGAGCGCTTCCAGTTCGAGCGCGAAGGCTACTTCGTCGCCGACCTGAAGGACTCGCAACCCGGTAAACCCGTGTTTAACCGTACCGTAACCCTGCGCGATTCCTGGGGTTCGTAAATGGCACTCTCCATCTACAACACCCTGAGCAAGGTCAAAGAGCCGTTCAAGCCGCTGGTGGCCAACCAGGTGCGCATGTACGTATGCGGCATGACCGTGTACGACTTCTGCCACATCGGCCACGCCCGCGTGATGGTGGCGTTCGACGTGGTCACCCGCTGGCTGCGTCATCGCGGCTATGACGTGACCTATGTGCGCAACATTACCGACATCGACGACAAGATCATCAAGCGCGCCAACGACAACGGCGAGCCGTTCGACGCGCTGGTCGAGCGCATGATCGCCGCCATGCACGAGGACGAGGCGCGCCTTTCCGTGCTGCGCCCGGACATCGAGCCGCGTGCCACCGGGCACATCGACGGCATGCACCAGATGATCCAGACCCTGATCGACAAGGGTTACGCCTACGCCCCGGGCAATGGCGACGTGTACTACCGCGTCGGCAAGTTCGTCGGCTACGGCAAGCTGTCGCGCAAGAAGATCGAAGACCTGAAGATCGGTGCGCGCATCGAGGTCGACGAAATCAAGGAAGACCCGCTCGATTTCGTCCTGTGGAAGGGCGTCAAACCGGGCGAGCCGAGCTGGCAGTCGCCCTGGGGCGCGGGCCGGCCGGGCTGGCACATCGAATGCTCGGTGATGTCCACCTGCTGCCTGGGCGAGACCTTCGACATCCACGGCGGCGGCCCGGACCTGGTGTTCCCGCACCACGAGAACGAGATCGCGCAGAGCGAGGCGGCCACCGGCAAGCTCTACGCCAACGCCTGGATGCACGCCGGCGCGGTGCGCGTGGACGGCGAGAAGATGTCCAAGTCCTTGGGCAACTTCTTCACCATCCGTGAGGTGCTGGAGAAGTACCATCCGGAAGTGGTGCGCTACCTGCTGGTGTCCAGCCACTACCGCAGCCCGATCAACTACTCCGAAGACAGCCTCAAGGAAGCCAAGGGCGCCCTGGAGCGCTTCTACAACGGCCTGAAAGGTCTGCCCGAGGCTGCACCGGCCGGTGGTGAGGAATTTGTCGAGCGCTTCGCCGTGGCGATGGACGACGACTTCAACTCGCCGGAAGCCTGCGCCGTGTTGTTCGAGATGATTCGCGAGGTCAATCGCCTGCGTGAGTCGGACGTACAGGCTGCCGCCGGCCTGGCCGCTCAGCTCAAGGTCCTGGCCAGCCTACTCGGCGTGCTGCAACTGCAGCCGGACGACTTCCTCAAGGCCGGCGCCGCCGGCAAGGTCGACGCCGCCGAAGTCGAAGCGCTGATCGCTGCACGCCTGCAGGCGCGTGCCGAGAAGAACTGGGCTGAGTCCGACCGCATCCGCGACCAGATCACCGCCCTGGGCGTGGTCCTGGAAGACGGCAAGGGCGGCACCACCTGGCGCCTGGCTGAGTAAGCTGTTCGCTGCAATGAAAAAGGCCGCTCTGAGAGCGGCCTTTTTTATGGCTGGCGCGTGGAGGGTGTGTTTCGTCTCGCCAAGTCACGTCGCGAAATAAGAGCGATATTCGCATTCTGCTGCGACCAAGTTGCGTGTTCGTCTCCTCTGACTAGGCTACTGCTTGTCATGGCAGGGGATGCTCAATGTGGCGTACCAGCGCCCTCGCGGCGCATTTTTCGGCGCAGAACAACTGGGCGACCAGCTTGACTCGCAATGGAAGCTGCTCAGCAGGGGGCAGGGTTGGAGCGAGTCCGGCGATATCCGTATGGATAACCCTGCCGCTCGGCTATCGGCCTACCACGTCATTCTGCCGTGCAAACCAGCGCTCGCTCGGCACTCCCCAATGGAACAGCCAAATTCGCTGAAGAATTGAGCAGGCGCTGCCGTGCGGTCTTATTTCTCACCAGCCAAGGAGGTTTCATGAGAGTTGCATCGCTACAGGTGTTGACCGGCGTGTTCGTGTGTCTCGGTGCCGCGCCCGTGCTGGCCGGTTCGGCAGGCTTTGCCGGTATAGCAGCCAGCGCCGATAGTGCGGAAACCGCCAGCGATAACCCCGCCGGCATGGCTCGCCTGGACAAGCCCAGTACGTCCATCAGTCTGATGCAAGCCACCGGGTTCGGTACCTTCGAGGTAGATGAGGGGAGGACCACTACCAGTGGTGGCGACCCGGATAACGACCTCAACCCTGTGATGATTCCCCAAGCCTATTATGTCCGGCCGCTCACCGAGACAATCCATGCCGGTATCTCGCTAACCATTCCGTCCGGGTTCGGCTCGCAATACGGCTCCGACTGGGCCGGCCGCTACTACAGCGACAGCTACTCGCTGGTATACGTGGCCGTCACACCGGCGCTGTCCTGGCGCATCAACGAGCAGTGGTCGCTAGGGGCCTCTGTGGGCATCAACTACATCTCGTCGCAATCGGAAGTGGCCATCAACACGCTGACGCCTGGCGCCGGTGATGGAAAGCTGGAGGCCGACCTCGACGGAGTGGGCACCAACTTCAGCCTCTCGCTGCTGTGGGAAATGACCGAGAAGACCCGCTTCGGTCTGGTCTATACCAGCGAGTCGAAGACCGATATTGACGGCGATCTCAAGTTCCGCAACACCGGGCCAGTGATCGGAGGCCTGCTGGAGCGAGGCACCTTGGATGACGAAATCGAGGTCGAGCAGGTGATGCCGCAGCGGATCATCGGCGGCGTGCACCACGAATTGGATTCGGGGGCGTTCATCGTCGCCGACCTTGCCTGGGTAGAGTTCTCCAGGTTCGGTGCCAACTCCATATCTATGGACGGTACTACCCTCGACCTGGATGACGGCGGCTTCAACAACTTCTGGGCCGGCACCCTGGGCTACGGCTTCCCGGCTAACGGGGGCCTTCGCTATACCCTCGACACCTTCTACGTACAGGCACCGGTGGACGACGACAAGCGGACCTTGGCCATGGCGCTAGACCGCATGTGGGGCGTAGGTGCCGGGGTGCAGGTGGACCACGGCAACGGCAAGGCCGTCGAGTTCAATTTGCACCTGGTGGACTTCGGAAAGTCACCCGTGGATACCGGCCCCTCGGCCTTGCGCGGGCGAGTGGTGGGCGAAACAGAGCACCCTTACGCCGTAATCGTTTCCGGGGCCTATCACTTTTAACGCTTGCGAAGGGCAGCTTCTTGCCGACTGGGTGGAAAAGCACTGCCTGAAAGAGCGGCTACTCGGCCGCTCGAAAACGCCGATTGTGGTGCTGCTAAGTAAAAGCCAAGACAGCTCCGTTAAACGTCGCCCACGCTCTTTCGTGACGATATCGAGGCGGTTTTTTCAACAGAATCGGCCTAGCGTTTGTAACAAATTCTTTTGCATCTGGCCCCGCCCTCGTCACCATGGCTATAGCCCATCCCCCCCCACAAATGACGCATCAATTTCTATAGCGCCCCTCCCAAAACGACCGCTGTAGAAGCCCCGCTTTCTCATCGGTGCTTGCAACTTCATCATTTCGGGCTACGTTTTTTTCTGAGTCTATTTGACCGAATAGTCGGGAAGTGCCATCTGGCTGAAACCGCCTTGAACTCGCGGTATTGGCACCCTCGACGCGTACTGCTGGCAGTTGCCGGGAACGGCACAGCTCATTAAGTAATAGGGAGATTTCAATGCGTATGACCGCCTCCACCGCCCTGCATGCCCGTTCTTCTTCTGCGAAGATTTTCAGGTTCGGTGCTTCTTTCCTGCTCGCCGCGAGTGTCTCGATGGCCACTCAAACGTGGGCCGCAGAAGCTCCCAAGCCAGCAACCAGCGCCACCAAGGCCGCAAACGACGCGTTGCTGAAGGAGCTGCCGTTCGACGACAAGACGTCGTTCGAGTTGGCTCATAAAGGCTTCATCGCACCGCTGCCGGCGGAGCCGATCAAGGGCGCCAAAGGCAACATGATCTGGGACCCGGCCAAGTACAACTTCATCAAGGAAGGCCAGGCGGCCCCCGACACCACCAACCCCAGCCTGTGGCGCCAGTCGCAACTGATCAACATCTCCGGCCTGTTCAAGGTCACCGAGGGTCTCTATCAGGTGCGTAACTACGACCTGTCGAACATGACCATCGTCGAAGGCAAGTCCGGTATCACCGTCATGGACCCGCTGATCTCCAGCGAAACTGCCAAGGCCGCCCTCGAGCTGTACTTCAAGCATCGGCCGAAGAAACCCGTGGTAGCGGTGATCTACACCCACAGTCACGTCGACCACTACGGCGGCGTGCGCGGCGTGGTGGACGAGGCCGATGTCACCTCCGGCAAGGTCAAGATTTATGCCCCACTGGGCTTCCTCGAGCATGCGGTTGCCGAGAACGTCATGGCCGGCACCGCTATGAGCCGCCGAGCCAGTTATATGTACGGCAACCTGCTGCCGCCGAACGAAACCGGCCAGCTGGGCGCCGGCCTGGGCACCACTACCTCCGCTGGCACCGTAACCCTGATCCCGCCGACCGATATCATCCAGAAGACCGGCGAGACCCACGTGATCGACGGGCTCAACTACGAGTTCCTCTACGCGCCGGGCAGTGAGGCGCCGGCCGAGATGCTCTTTTACATCAAGGAGCTGAAGGCCCTGAATACGGCCGAAGACTCTACCCACACCCTGCACAACACCTACTCGCTGCGCGGCGCGAAGATCCGCGAGCCGCTGCCTTGGTCCAAGTACCTCAACGAGACGCTGAAGCTATGGGGCGACGATGTGCAGGTGATGTACGCCATGCACCACTGGCCGGTCTGGGGCAACAAGGAGGTCAAGGAGCAGCTGTCGTCGCAGCGCGACATGTACCGTTTCATCAACGACGAGACCCTGCGCCTGGCGAACAAGGGGTACACAATGACCGAGATCGGCGAGCAGGTGAAACTACCTAAAAACATCGCCACGCACTTCTCCAACCGCGGCTACTACGGCTCGCTGAACCACAACGTCAAGGCCACCTACGTCCTGCACCTGGGCTGGTTTATCGGTAACCCCGCCACCCTCAACGAGCTGCCACCGGAGGAAGGAGCCAAGCGCTATGTCGACATGATGGGCGGCGCTGACGCAGTACTGAAAAAGGCCAAGGAGTACTACGACAAGGGCGATTTCCGTTGGGTAGCCGAGGTGGTCAACCACGTGGTGTTCGCCGACCCGAACAACCAGGCGGCGAAGAACCTGCAAGCCGATGCGCTGGAACAGCTGGGCTATCAGGCCGAGAGTGGCCCGTGGCGCAACTTCTACCTGACCGGCGCCCAGGAGCTGCGCAATGGCGTGCAGAAACTGCCGACACCGGACACCGCCAGCGCCGACACCGTCAAGGCCATGGACCTGGACCTGTTCTTCGACTATCTGGCCATGCGCCTGAAAGGGCCGGAGGTTGCAGACAAGCACATCACCCTCAACTTCGATTTCACCGACCTGAAGCAGAAATACGTGCTGGAGATGGTCAATGGCGTGCTCAACCACACCGAGGGCATGCAGTCGAAAGATGCCGACGCGACCATCACCCTGACCCGCGCCACCCTGAACAAGGTCATGCTCAAGGAGACCACCTTGAAAGACGCGGAGAGTTCAGGTGCGATCAAGGTGCAGGGCGAGCAGGGCAAGCTGGAGGAGTTGATGAGCTACATGGATAACTTCGACTTCTGGTTCAACATCGTCACTCCGTGACGCACCGCCTGGTGCTTGATGGCATCAAGGGCAAGCCATTGGCGGAAGCTGATGGTTTGCCCTTCCTTTTGCCGAAGCGTCGCCCTCACACATCAGGGGGCAATGCAACTCGGCCACCAGGACCTCCCTTGCGCATCTCATGTTCTGGCAGCGCGTGGCTGTCGCAAGCGCAACGTTGCCCACTTATGCCAAGCGTTCTCGCAGGATCGCTATCACCAGGAGCAGTACGATGAAGACGAAGTCGCTGGCGTTACCCGTTTCCCTTGCACTCATCATTCTCACGGGCTGTACGAGCAAGTACGTCGAGCCCGAGCAGTACTCCGGGTTTCTGATCGATTACAGCATCCTCAAGGAAGACAAATCGCCGTCCGGGGCGCCCGTCATGCGCTGGGTACAACCGGGTGTGGATGTGAGTCGCTTCACCAGTGTCTATATCGAGCCCAGCCAGCTCTACCCGCAGCCTCAGCCTACCGAGAAAGTCCCGGCGAGTACCTTGCAGGGCATTACCCAATACTACGATCAGGTCCTGAAAACGCAGTTCGCCAAGGCCTTGCCGTTGGCCAACGGCCCTGGACCGGGTGTATTGATCGTGCGCCCTGCTATTACTGCCGTCAGTGCCAAGACCAAGGGGCTACGGCCCTACGAGGTGATTCCCATCGCCCTGGTTGCCGCTGGGGTTAGTGTCGCTACTGGTATTCGTGACCAGGACACCAGCCTCTCAACCGAAGCAATCTTCCTCGACAGTGACAACAAGGTGGTGGCCGAAGTGGTGCGAAAGGGCGCAGGTAAGGAGCTGGAAAACTCATCTCAGGTCCTGCAAGCCACAGACGCTCGTGCCGTGCTCGATGGCTGGGCAGCGGACATGTTCAAGTCATTCGAGATGCTCAAATCTAAGTAGGAGGGGAGCCCTACGCTGTACTCACGGCGTGGGCCTACTGAACTCAATAGAGCCGTCTTTGCGCACACACTTCTGACTCGGCAGGTGACAACTATGGCTTCAAACAATCAGTGGATATGTACCGCTTCGACCCTCGCAGCAGCACTGTGCCTGGCACCTGCCACCCATGCCGAAGACTCGGCGGAGCTGGCCAAGCAAGCCCTCAACCCGGTCGCGGCCATGTACAGCCTTCCGGTGCAGTACAACTGGGACCAGAAGATGGGGCCAAGCGGTGACGGCATGCGCAGTCTCACCAATATTCAGCCCGTGTTGCCCTTTACGCTGAATGACGACTGGAACCTGATTTCTCGCACCATCCTGCCTGTCATCGATCAGCATGGTCTGGCTGCGAATGGGGCAGCAGACAAATCCGGGGTTGGCGATATCACCCAAAGTTTCTTCTTCTCGCCGAGAAAGCCCACGGCCAGCGGCTGGATTCTGGGGGCGGGCCCTGCGCTGCTGATACCCACCGCCAGTGACGAGTTGCTGGGCAGCGAACAATGGGGGCTCGGCCCGACGGTGGTCGCACTGAAGCAATCCAATGGCTGGACGCACGGCGTCCTCGCCAACCATATATGGGGCCTGGAAGGCAGTCCTGCGGATGACAAGGACAAGGTCAACCAGACATTCATGCAGCCCTTCCTTTCGTATACCAACGCAACGCTCACCACGTTTGGCGTCAACAGCGAGTCGACCTACAACTGGCAATCGCGTGAATGGTCGGTCCCGGTCAACCTGACAGTGACTCAATTGTTGAAGCTCGGTGGGCAGCCTTTGACTGTGCAAGCAGGGCCGCGGTATTGGCTAGACAGCCCGACGGATGGGCCGCAAGGCTGGGGATTTCGTGTGGCCGTGACGTTTTTGTTCCCCCGCTGAAAAGCTATGAGTCGGCCCGGATTTTGTAATCAGCGAATAGCCATATCTGGCCGACAGTCGCCCACCACACACTTGCCCCGACCTCTCACTTTTGGTTAGCGTGCGTCCCTTCGGTCAGAATCTGGCCACCTCGCAGTAGTCGCCTCATGGAAGTGAAGTCGTATATGACGCGTGCGCAAAATACGCAGGACCGGGTCGAGCAGGGCGATCCGCTGGATCGGCGCCTGCAGGCCCGGCGCTTGGCGCAGATCGCCAATGTGGTGTCTGTGGTGCTGCTGTCTATCGGTATCTATCCCTTGCTAGTGGGGGACTGGCTGAATGCCGCGATGGTGCTGTCGGCACTGGTGATGGTGCTGCTCGGGCGGTACCTGAACCAGCGTGGCGCCACCGAGGTGGCGATTACGCTGGTGCTGGTGTCGCTGACCCTGCTGCTGAGCATTTCCCTGTGGTTCAGCCAGGGCTTGTACAGCGGTGCGCTGCTAGCGTTTCCCGGTGTCCTGATCGTCGCGGGCATGGTGGCGCCGCTGCGCCAGTTCATCGGCCTGCTGCTGAGCATGCTGGCGGTGGTGGCGTTCCTCACTTATGCGGCGCTCAGTGGCCTGCAGCATTTCGAACCGCGGCCGCTGAGCATCGGGCGGATGGTCAACGTCAGCAGCATCCTGCTGATGTGTGCGGCGGCGGTGTGGCTGCTGGCCAATGACCTGCGCCGCACGCTGTTGCGCCTGCAGCAGGAAATCCTGCGGGTGAAGGATTCCGAAGCCAACTTTACCCACCTGGCGCAGCACGATGCGCTGACCAATCTGCCCAACCGCCTGCTGGTCCACGACCGCATGGAACAGGCCATCGGCCAGGCGCGGCGCTACGGCAAGCGCGTGGCGCTGCTGTTTCTCGACCTGGACAACTTCAAGACCATCAACGACTCCCTTGGCCATAGCGCCGGCGACGAGTTGCTCAAGGAGGTTGCCCTGCGCCTGCAGGGCTCCGTGCGCGAGATGGATACGGTGAGCCGCCAGGGCGGTGACGAGTTTCTGATGACCCTGGCCGATGTCGACGACCCGGCGGCGGTGTCGGCCGTGGCCGCGCAGGTGCAGGAGAAACTGGCGCAGCCCTTCGCCCTCAAGGGCATGCAGATCGTCACCTCGATCTCCATCGGCATCGCCCTGTTTCCCGAGGATGGCGACGATTTCGAAACACTGCTGATGCATGCGGACATGGCCATGTACCAGGCCAAGGCGGCGGGGCGTAATGGCTTTTGCTTCTTCGACGCGCAGATGAACGCCGATACCCACGAGCGCCTGGGGCTGGAGCTGGACCTGCGTCAGGCCCTGGCCCGCGAGGAGTTCGTGCTGCATTACCAGCCGATCGTGGATATCCGCAGCGGTCGCCTGTTGGCCACCGAGGCGCTGATCCGCTGGCAGCACCCGCAGTTGGGGATGATCGCGCCGGATCGCTTCATCGGCGTGGCCGAGCGCTCGGGGCTGATCGTCGAGATCGGCGAGTGGGTGCTCAACGAGGCGTGCCGGCAGATGATGCTCTGGCAGGCCGCGGGTCTGCCGCGCATGGTGGTGTCGGTCAACCTCTCGGCTGTGCAGTTTCGCCGCAGCAACCTGGAGGTCATGGTGCGCGCGGCCCTCAACCGCTACGGCCTTAACCCGGCCTGCCTGGAACTGGAACTGACCGAGTCGATTCTGCTGCAGGATTCCGAAGCCTTCATCGACATGCTCTATCGCCTCAAGGCGCTGGGCGTGAAGCTGTCCATCGATGACTTCGGCACCGGCTATTCCAACCTGTCCTACCTGCAGCGTTTTCGCGTCGACAAGCTGAAGATCGACCAGTCGTTCGTGCGCCGCCTGCAGGACAATGCCCAGGATCAGGCCATCGTCACGGCGATCATCCAGATGGCTAAAAGCCTCAAGCTGCTGACCACCGCCGAGGGCATCGAGGATGAGGCCGTGCGCCAGTTGCTGGCCGAGCTGGGCTGCGATCAGGGGCAGGGCTACCTGTTCGCCCGGCCGATGGCGGCTGAGTATTTCGCGGATTTTGCCAGGTCGACTGTCTCGGCGAGCAGCCCGCTGTCAGGTTTGCAGGCACCGCGCTGAGTCGGGCAGGGCGCCGGCGGTTTGCCTGCTCGGGGGCCGCCTCATTCACGTCTGAAACTGCAGCACCGAGTTCTGCATGCTGCGCACCACGCCTTCCAGGCGCTGGGCGGCGCCGGCCAGGTCATGCACAGTGCGGTTGTTCTGTTGCGACATCTGGGCGATGTGTTCGACGCGCTGGGCCACTTCGCTGCTGGCCTTGCTCTGCTCGCCGATGGTGTGGGAAATCTCCTCCACCACTTCCGCTGCGCGGTGCGCGCCGCCCCTGATTTCATTGATCGACTCGCCGGCCTGGCGGGCCAGGCTGACGCCGTCGTTCACCCGCGTCACGCCGGTCTGCATGCTGTTCACCGCTTGCTCGGTGCTGCTGCGGATACGCTCGATCATGCTGGTGATTTCCTGGGTCGATTGCGCGGTGCGGGCCGCCAGGTTGCGCACCTCGTCGGCGACCACGGCAAAGCCACGTCCGGCCTCGCCAGCCCGTGCCGCTTCGATGGCGGCGTTGAGGGCGAGTAGGTTGGTCTGCTCGGCGATGCTCTTGATCACCTGGATGATCGAGTGGATTTCTTCGGACGACTGGCCCAGGGCGGTGATGGTGGTGGAGGACTCGTTGACCGCGTCGGCGATCCGGCTCATGCCTTCGACCACGCCGAGGATCACCTGGCCGCCGCTGCTGGCCAGGTCTTCGGATTGCGAGGAGATTTCCTGGGCATCGCGGGCGTGGACGGCGATCTGCGCGATGTTCTGGATCATCTGTTCCATGGCGGCGGCCATGCTGGTGGCGCTGTCGGATTCGGCATTGGCGCTGTGCACGATGCTTTGCGAGGCGTCGTTGAGGTGCTGGGCGGTCTGCTGCAACTGGGTGCTTTCCTGGCGGATGGTTTCGATCATCTGCCGCAGGTTGCCCTGCATGTCGGCCAGGGCCTGTTGCAACTGGCCGGCTTCGTCGTTGCTGTCGACGCTGATGATGCTGCGCAGGTTGCCCTGGGCAATGGCGCGGGCCACGGCTACGGTCTTTTCCAGCGGGCGCAGCACGGCTTTCATCAGCTGGCCGGTGAGCAGGGTGAGCAGGCAGCATACTACCAGGATGCCGCCGATCAGCAGCCAGGCGGCCTGGCGTACCGCGGCTTCGCTGTCGCTGCGGGTTTTTGCGGCATGCTGTTCGATCAGCCCGCTGAGCGCTTCATTCTTCTCTTCCAGCACGCCGAAGCTTTGCATGAAGTTGGGTAGCTCGCTGCGCGCGGCCTGTGGATCACGCAGCGCACTGGCGCTGATGCGTTCGGCTTCGGCGATGTAGGTGGTCAGTGCCGGCTTGGAGTCGGCAATCGCCTGGCGGATGTTGGCGCTCAGCGGCAACTTGGAGTTGGCTTCCAGGGCGCGCTGGAACCAGGCGCTGTGCTCATGCAGGTCGCTGCGCACCTGCTCGGCTGCGGCGCTGTCACCGGCCTCGGCAACGAAGGCGGCGAGCACATCGGCGCGCAGGGCGTCGTGCATCATGTCGCCCTCCAGGTGATTGCGCAGGGCGGTTACGCTCAGCTCGTTCTCGGCCAGTGCCTCGGCCAGGCGGGTTTGTCCCCAGAAACCGATGCCGCCGAGCAGGGCAGCGGCGATCACACTGATGACGCCGCTGGCGATCATCTTCTGGCGAATTTTCATGGGTAGCACTCCAACGCAGTCGGGCGGTGGACTAAGCCTAGTTCACCGCTGGACGGGCAGGATCAGGCTTTTCCTGGCCTGCAGAGGCTGTCGACTCAGGGCGCTGGAAGGCTGGTTGGCGAAATTCGACTAAAAATCTCAGGCAGCTGTCGAATGGCCGTGTGCTGCTTCGACTACTCCACAGAGCCGCAGCACGTGCGGCGGTAACCAGGGATGTATAGAAGAGGAGAGCGACAATGCGTTTCATGGTGATAGTCAAAGCCACCCCGGAGTCGGAAGCCGGTGAAATGCCCAGCGAGGAGCTGCTGGCGGCCATGGGCCAATACAACGAGGAACTGGTCAAAGCCGGGGTGATGCAGGCGGGCGAGGGGCTGCATCCCAGCTCGCGAGGTGCCCGGGTGCGCTTTTCCGGCAGCCAGCGCAGCGTGGTCGATGGCCCGTTCGCTGAGACCAAGGAGCTGATCGCCGGCTTCTGGCTGTGGGAAGTGGCCTCGCTGGCCGAGTGCATCGACTGGGTCAAGCGCTGCCCCAACCCGATGCCGGGCGACAGTGAGATCGAGATTCGCCAGATATTTGCGGCCGAGGACTTCGGCGAAGCCTTCACTCCCGAGTTGCGTGAGCAGGAAGAACGCCTGCGCGCCCAGATGAACAAGAATTGAGGAGGACGAAATGAAACTCCATGCCTACCTGATCTTTGACGGCCAGTGTGCCGAGGCTTTCCGCTTCTATCAGCAGGTGTTCGGCGGCGAACTGATGGTGATGCCGTTCGCCGACAGCCCGGCCTGCGGCGACGTGCCAGCGGAACACCGCGACCGCACCATGCACGCCAGCCTGAGTGCGGGCGGCGAGCTGCTGATGGGCTCTGACAACATGCCGGGCGATTCCCATGGTGGGATCAAAGGCTGCCATATTTCGATCCAGGCCGACGACCTGGCGCATGCCGAGCGCCTGTATCGCGAGCTGGCGGCTCAGGGCTCGGTGCAGATGGAGTTGCAGAAGACTTTCTGGGCCGAAGGCTTCGCCATGCTCACCGACCGTTTCGGCGTGCCATGGATGATCAACTTCTCTGGCGACTGCCAGGCACTCGCCTGAGGTGAGCGGGATTAACGGGTGCCTGGTGGTTCGGCGTCTGGCGTAGGTGCCTCTGGCACCATTTCCAGCGCCGTCGGGCCGGTACGCAGCATCGGCACGAACTGCGCCGGCGACTCGGCGATCAGGTCGCTGACCCGGTGGATGCGGTAGAAGGCGTACATGGCCAGCACGCCGAGCGTGGCGGTGAAGTAAACCGGTAGCGCCACCGCGCCGAACTGCTGCATCAACAGACCGGCCAGCAACGGGCCGCAGGACGAACCGATGCCGTTGACCAGCAACAGGCTGGCCGAGCCGCTCAGGACTTCGTCCGGGTGCAACTGGTCGATCAGCAGGGCCACCGCCAGTGGGTAGATGGCGAACGACAGGCCGCCGAACAGGAAAAACAGCGCGAGCAGCGGCGTACCCGGGCCCAGTATCACCATCGTGGCGGCGGCTAGCGCGGCGCCGGCCACCACCCAGCTCAGCACCTTGCGTCGATCGTGGCGGTCAGAGTAACGGCCGATAGGCCATTGCAGCAGGGCGCCACCGAGGATGGTCAGGGTCATCAGCAGGCCGACGCCAGCGGCGTCCAGGCTGATCAGGTTGGCGTAAGCCGGCGCCATACCCCAGAAGCCACTCAGCCCGAGGCCGGACAGCGCCGAGGCCGCCAGCGCCAGCGGGGCGATGCGCAGCATCTCGCGCAAGTTGGCACTCGGCGAGTCTGGCAGGGTGGGCTGCAGCTGGCGGGTGAGGGTGACCGGCATCAGCGCCGAGACGATGATCATGCCGGCCAGGGCGAACAGGGTGAAACCGAGCGAGGTGTCGAGGCGCAGCAACTGCTGGCCGAGCGCCAGGGCGCCCAGGTTGACCGCCATGTACAGGGCCAGGATCTTGCCGCGGTTGTCGCTGTTGGCGCGGGCGTTGAGCCAGCTCTCGATGACCATGTACAGGCAGATCAGGGCGACGCCGTAGATCAAGCGCAGTGCCACCCAGACCCAGGGGTTGATGATCAGCACATGCAGCAGCGCGCAGATGGCGGCCAGCGCGCAGCAGAAGGCGAAGGCGCGGATATGGCCGACGCGGCGGATCAGCGGCCCACCCAGCCAGTTGCCGAGAAAGTAGCCGGTGAAGTAGCCGGACATGATCAGCCCGAGCAGGGTCGTCGAGTAGCCCTGTTCCGCCCCTTTGAGGGTGAGCAGGGTGTTGAGCAGGCCATTGCCGAGCAGCAGGAGTGCGACTCCGGTCAATAGCGAGCTGATGGGGGCGATCTGAGGCCACATGCTTTTTACCCTAGGAGAAGCCGGCGGAGCTGACAAGACTGGGTGTTTGGTCAGGCGGGTGTGGGCAAATGTTCCCCGTTCGTTCTGCGTTATGCTGTGCGCCCCTGTTTCGGACTCCGCCATGCTGGTGATCTCCAACTCCGTTCATCTGCCCGACGACGAAGTCGAGCTGACCGCCATCCGCGCCCAGGGCGCCGGCGGGCAGAACGTCAACAAGGTATCCAGCGCCGTGCACCTGCGCTTCGACAGCCAGGCCTCGTCGTTGCCGCCGTTCTACAAGGAACGCCTGCTGGAGCTGCGCGACAGCCGCATCACCGCCGAAGGCGTGGTGATCATCAAGGCCCAGCAGTACCGCACCCAGGAACAGAACCGCGCCGATGCCCTGGAACGCCTCGGCGAGCTGATCCGCAGCGCCGGCAAGACGGAAAAGGCGCGGCGCCCGACCAAGCCCACCCTGGGCTCGAAGAAGCGCCGTCTGGAAGGCAAGACCAAGCGCGGTGCGATCAAGGCCGGGCGTGGCAAGGTGGATTTTTAAGCGTTTGCTTGTATAAACGAAGCAGACGCTGCTTCGGCAGTGGCCTTCCCCTAGCCGTGTGATTCGCGCCGAACGAATCGCGTGTGGAGTTCACCCCATGACCGACCTCAACCAAGCCGTAGAAACCGACAGCGCGGTGTACAAGACCCTGCTCGAGTCGACCAAGGCGATCCCCTGGAAGATCGACTGGAAGACCATGACCTTCGCCTACATCGGTCCGCAGATCGAGAGCCTGCTGGGCTGGACGCAGCAGAGCTGGATCAGCGCCAACGACTGGGCCGAGCGCATCCATGAGGATGAGCGCGAGACGGTGGTGAATTTCTGCATCTCGCAGTCGCAGAACGGCGTCGACCACGAGGCCGATTACCGCGCCCTGACCAAGAGTGGCGACTATGTGTGGATTCGCGACGTGGTGCACGTGGTGCGCAACGCGGCGGGCGAGGTGGAGGCGCTGGTTGGCTTCATGTTCGACATCAGCGAGCGCAAGAAGACCGAAGAGCAAGTGCTGCGCCTGCAGAAGGAGCTGGAGGAGTTCTCCTACAAGGACGGCCTGACCGGCATCAACAACCGGCGCATGTTCGACTCGACCCTGCAGATCGAATGGGCCAACGCCCAGCGCACGCGCAAGCCGCTATCGCTGATCCTGCTGGATATCGACTATTTCAAGCAGTACAACGACCACTACGGCCATATCAAGGGCGACGACTGCCTCAAGCGCGTCGGCCAGGCGCTGCAAGACCTGGCGGTGCGCCCGCGGGACTGCATCGCGCGCTACGGCGGAGAGGAGTTCGTCCTGGTGCTGCCGGAAACCGACGGCCAGGCGGCCCGGCAAGTGGCCGAGCGCTGCCGCAAGCTGATCCACAAGCAGCAGATCCCCCACGAGCACTCCAATGTCGCGCCGTTGCTGACCATCAGCCTGGGTGTCGGCACCATCATCCCGGCCGTGGACGACACGCCGCTGAGCTTTATTGAGGCGGTGGACAAGCTGCTCTACCGCGCCAAGCAGCAGGGCCGCGATCGCCACGAACAGGCGACGTTCCTCGGCGAGCCGCAGGTGGGGCGCTCGGACCAGGGCTGAGCTCCACTCCTGTCGTCCTCGCGAAGGCGGGGATCCAGAAAAGCCATAACCGACTCGGTGATCCCGGGATGGGATTGGTATCTTCCGGCACGGATGAGGCTGCTTGCGGGGCTGTCATGGTGGATAAGCAGAGCGTTATCCACCCTACGGCGCCTGCAGGTTTGGGTAGGGTGGAAAACTGCGAAGCATTTTCCACCGATATGGCCCGGCGCAAGCAGCCGCTACGGTCAGATCAGCTCACTTGCGGCCTTCGGCACCAGCAGCAAGCAGGTCGGTGCGGGCGGCCATGATGAAGTCGTTGCGGTGCAGGCCCTTCATCTCATGGCTCCACCAGGTCACGGTGACCTTGCCCCACTCGGTGAGCAGGGCCGGGTGGTGGCCGACTTCCTCGGCGATCACGCCCACCGCATTGGTGAAGGCCAGGGCATGGCGGAAATTCTTGAACAGGTAGCTGCGCTCCAGCTCCATGTGGCCGTCGCGGACTTCGATATTCCAGTCCGGAATCTCGCGGATCAGCTCGGCCAGTTCCGCTTCGGACACATGGGGCGCATCGGCGCGGCAGGCTTCGCAGTTGGCTTGGGCAAGGCTCATCAGGTTTTCTCCAGGATTCGAGGGGGAACACAGCGTAGGTTGGCTTGAGCTTTGCGCCTCTCAATCCAACCAGCAGTTGTCAGAACCTGTTTAGGATCTTTTGAGCTAGAGCCAGGCAAGGCGCAATTGGGCGAGGCCGCGGAGTTTACGAGGTGTAAATGAGCAGGCCGAGCCCGATTGCAACGCAGTATGGCTGACGATCAAGAGATCCTAGGCAGGTTATCAAGCGGCCTTCGGCGGAAATTTCGGGCTATGCAGGCCCAGCTGCCGGGCGCGCTGGACCATGCCCATGATGTCTTCATGGGACAACTGGAACAGGCGCTTGAGTTCCGGCAAAACGAAGTACAACGGCTGCAGGATGTCGATGCGGTAGGGCGTGCGCATCGCTTCCACGGGGTCGAAGGCCAGGTGTTCCGGGGCGCTGGACAGGCTGTAGACGGTCTCCTTGGGCGAGGAAAGGATGCCGCCGCCATAGATGCGCCTGCCCTGCGGCGTGTCGATCAGGCCGAATTCGATGGTCAGCCAGTACAGCCGAGCCAGGTACACCCGCTCTTCCTTGCTGGCGGCCAGGCCGAGCTTGCCATAGGTGTGGGTGAACTCGGCGAACCAGGGGTTGGTCAGCAGCGGGCAGTGGCCAAAGACCTCATGGAAGATATCCGGCTCCTGCAGGTAATCGAGTTCCTCGGCCGTACGGATAAAAGTGGCGACGGGAAACTGCTTGCTGGCCAGCAGCTCGAAGAAGGTCTGGAACGGAATCAGCGCCGGCACCCGGGCCACGCTCC
This sequence comes from Aquipseudomonas ullengensis, assembly GCF_014174475.1. GTDB lineage: Bacteria > Pseudomonadota > Gammaproteobacteria > Pseudomonadales > Pseudomonadaceae > Aquipseudomonas > Aquipseudomonas ullengensis. The sequence goes on along the minus strand of NZ_JACJUD010000005.1, from coordinate 179,435 downwards.
AGCCGGTGGCGGCCTGCAACACCCGGTTGATATCGCCCAGCTGCGGGATGCGCTCGTGGGGCAAACCGAGTTGTTCGATGCCGTCGAGGTATTCCTGGCAGGCGCGGCCTTCGATCACCTTGAGCTGGCGGGTGATCAGGGTATTCCAGCGTTCATGCTCGTCGGCCGGATAGTGGATAAAGCCGCTGACATCGGGCTCCCGGGCCACGTATTGCGTGGTTTTCATCGCCTGCCTCGCGTCCGCCGTCAACCCGGCGCTTGTTGTTGTGTTGACCTAGCAATAACGCAGCAGGTCCGGCAAAACAGCAGGTTGGTGCGGGCGCATGGGCGTTTGAGAGGGTTTAGCTTGTAAATAAAACATTACGAGTTGGCTGGAGTGGCGCATCGTCGCCTTGTTGCTTTGTGTTTTTGTCACATATTCTTGACGAATAATCTGTCGCAGCCAGCGATTGTTCCTGGCTGATCGCCATAACAAGACCGAACAGAGTCCCGCCATGCGCATCAAAGTCCACTGCCAGAACCGCGTCGGCATCCTGCGCGACATCCTCAACCTGCTGGTCGACTACGGCATCAACGTCGCCCGTGGCGAAGTCGGCGGCGAGCAGGGCAACGCCATCTATCTGCACTGTCCGAACCTGATCAACCTGCAGTTCCAGGCATTGCGGCCCAAGCTGGAAGGCATTGGCGGGGTGTTCGGGGTCAAACGCGTCGGCCTGATGCCCAGCGAGCGTCGGCACCTGGAGCTGAATGCGCTGCTCGGTGCGCTGGATTTCCCGGTGCTGTCGATCGACATGGGCGGCTCGATCGTCGCCGCCAACCGCAGCGCCGCGCAGCTGCTCGGGGTGCGTGTCGACGAGGTGCCGGGCATGGCGTTGTCACGCTATATCGACGATTTTGACGTGCCCGAACTGGTGCGCGCCAACCAGGCGCGGATCAATGGCCTGCGGGTGAAAGTGAAGGGTGACATCTTTCTCGCCGACATCGCGCCGCTGCAGTCCGAACACGACGAGAGCGAGGCTCTGGCTGGCGCCGTACTCACCCTGCACCGCGCCGACCGCGTCGGCGAGCGCATCTACCATGTGCGCAAGCAGGAACTGCGCGGCTTCGACAGCATCTTCCAGAGCTCGAAAGTGATGGCTGCGGTAGTGCGCGAGGCCCGGCGCATGGCGCCGCTGGACGCGCCGCTGCTGATCGAGGGCGAAACCGGTACCGGCAAGGAACTGCTGGCGCGGGCCTGCCACCTGGCCAGTCCGCGCGGGCAGTCGCCGTTCATGGCGCTCAATTGCGCGGGGCTGCCGGAATCCATGGCCGAGACCGAGCTGTTTGGCTACGGCCCCGGCGCCTTCGAGGGCGCGCGGCCGGAAGGCAAGCTCGGCCTGCTGGAGCTGACCGCAGGCGGCACCCTGTTTCTCGATGGCGTAGGCGAGATGAGCCCACGCCTGCAGGCCAAGCTGCTGCGCTTTCTGCAGGACGGCTGCTTCCGCCGGGTCGGCAGCGACGAGGAGGTCTATCTGGATGTGCGGGTGATCTGCGCCACCCAGGTCGACCTGTCCGAGCTGTGTAGCAAGGGGGAATTTCGCCAGGACCTGTACCACCGCCTCAACGTGCTCAGCCTGCACATTCCACCGCTGCGCGATTGCCTGGATGGCCTCGGCCCATTGGTCGAACACTTCCTCGACTCGGCCAGCCGGCAGATCGGCTGCTCGCTGCCCAAGCTGGCGCCCCAGGCCTTCGAGCGCCTCGGTCGCTACCATTGGCCAGGCAACGTGCGCCAGTTGGAGAACGTGCTGTTCCAGGCCGTTTCACTGTGCGAGGGCGGCACGGTCAAGGCCGAGCACATCCGCTTGCCGGACTATGGGGCGCCGCAGCCGTTGGGCGAGTTTTCCACCGAGGGCAACCTGGACGACATCCTCGGGCGCTTCGAAAAGGTGGTGCTGGAGCGCCTGTATGCCGATCACCCGAGCAGTCGCCTGCTGGGTAAGCGCCTGGGTGTGTCGCACACCACCATCGCCAACAAGTTGCGTCAGCATGGCTTGGGCAAGGAGTCCTGAGCGTCAGGAGCTTGTCGAATATTCCAAGCCGTTCACAGTCAGGCCGGGCAGTTCCTACTTTTGGTGGATAGGTGGCTGACTGTCTGGGGGTAAGTCGCGTTGCTAGCATTCTGGCCGCAAGCCCGACTGGGCCTTGCCCAGAACGCAGGCAAGGACGGTGCAATGCTCAAAACCCTACTGGTTTACGCCCATCTGCTGGCGAGCTGCCTGGCCCTCGGTCGTGTGCTGGTTGCCGACCATAAACTCTGGCAGTGGCGGGCCAGCCCGCTGAATGCGCTGCAACTCGACTACCTCGCGGAAACCCAGCGCATTGTCAGCCTGGCCTTGCTGGCACTGTGGATCAGCGGTCTGCTGCTGGTGCTGCAAGGTTATCTCGACGAAGGCCAGGGCTACCTGCTGAACCAGAAGCTCTGGGCCAAGGTCGTCATCGTCGTGTTGCTCAGCTTCAATGGCGTGCTGCTGCACCGGATCGGTTTCCCCGCGCTGCAGTGCGGTTCGTTCTGCTCCCTGCCTTTTCCACTGCGCAGCCGTTTGGCGCTGCTGGGTGCGCTGTCCACCACCGGCTGGCTGTTCGCCGCGTTTCTCGGCGTGGCGCGGCTGTGGAATCACGTCTTGCCTTGCCAGCATGTGCTGGCAGTGTTCACCGCTCTGTTGCTGATGGCCTGTGGCGCTGCGCTGGTTTTCGCCTGTGTGGCCGGGATGCCGGGAAGGGGGCGGGCGCGCCGCGTGCGGCCAGGCTAGTCGGCCGGGCATGCGACTTAGGTGGAATGGTGCAGTGACCGGCGGCGGGTAACAATCTGCAGCGTCCGGTTCCTGCGAATCCCGGACAGCGTTTCTGACATTCCCTCCCCGGAATGAATTGTGGGCGACCCTCAGGGTCGCCTTTTTTTTGCCTCACAAATGGCTTGGGACGAAGGTCGTAGAGCGGTAAGACGATGGTCGAATGGCCCTGAAAAGGGCAGGGGGATACAAAAGGCGCCATACAAGAACAACTCCTCACTGAGGTATAACCATGAGTGCTGCTTCCCTGTATCCCGTCCGTCCCGAGGTCGCTGCCAATACGCTGACCGACGAGGCCACCTACAAGGCCATGTACCAGCAGTCGGTGATCAACCCCGATGGTTTCTGGCGCGAGCAGGCTAAGCGGTTGAACTGGATCAAGCCGTTCACCAAGGTCAAGCAGACCTCCTTCGACGACCACCACGTCGATATCAAATGGTTCGCCGACGGCACCCTCAACGTCTCGGCCAACTGCCTGGACCGCCACCTGGCCGAGCGCGGTGATCAGCTGGCGATCATCTGGGAAGGCGACGACCCGTCCGAGCACAAGGAAATCACCTACCGCGAACTGCACGAACAAGTCTGTAAGTTCGCCAACGCCCTGCGCGGCCAGGACGTGCATCGCGGCGACGTGGTGACCATCTACATGCCGATGATTCCCGAAGCCGTGGTGGCCATGCTGGCCTGTGCGCGCATTGGCGCCGTCCACTCCGTGGTGTTCGGCGGTTTCTCGCCGGAAGCCCTGGCCGGGCGCATCATCGACTGCCAGTCGAAAGTGGTGATCACTGCGGACGAAGGCCTGCGCGGCGGCAAGAAAGTCCCGCTGAAAGCCAACGTCGACGACGCGCTGACCAACCCGCAAACCGCCAGCATCCAGAAAGTCATCGTGTGCAAACGCACCGGTTCCGACATCAAGTGGAACCAGCACCGCGACATTTGGTTCGAGGACCTGATGAAGGTCGCCGGTAGCGTCTGCGCGCCGAAGGAAATGGGCGCCGAGGAAGCGCTGTTCATCCTCTACACCTCCGGCTCCACCGGCAAACCCAAGGGCGTGCTGCACACCACCGCCGGCTACCTGCTGTACGCTGCTCTGACCCATGAGCGGGTGTTCGACTACCGCCCGGGCGAAGTCTACTGGTGCACTGCGGACGTCGGTTGGGTCACCGGGCACAGCTACATCGTCTACGGGCCGCTGGCCAATGGCGCGACCACGTTGCTGTTCGAGGGTGTGCCGAACTACCCGGACGTGACCCGTGTGGCCAAGATCATCGACAAACACAAGGTCAACATCCTCTACACCGCCCCGACCGCGATCCGCGCCATGATGGCCCAGGGCAAGGCGGCGGTGGAGGGCGCCGATGGCTCCAGCCTGCGTCTGCTCGGTTCGGTCGGTGAGCCGATCAACCCGGAAGCCTGGCACTGGTACCACGAGAACGTCGGCAAATCGCGCTGCCCGATCGTCGATACCTGGTGGCAGACCGAAACCGGTGGCGTGCTGATCAGCCCGTTGCCGGGCGCCACCGCGCTCAAGCCGGGCTCGGCGACCCGTCCGTTCTTCGGCGTGCAGCCGGCGTTGGTGGATAACCTGGGCAACCTGATCGAGGGCGCCGCCGAAGGTAACCTGGTGATCATCGACTCCTGGCCGGGCCAGGCGCGCACCCTGTACGGCGATCACGACCGTTTCGTCGACACCTACTTCAAGACCTTCCGCGGCATGTATTTCACCGGTGACGGTGCTCGCCGCGATGAAGATGGTTACTACTGGATCACCGGCCGCGTCGATGACGTGCTCAACGTCTCCGGCCACCGCATGGGTACTGCCGAGATCGAAAGTGCTATGGTCGCCCACCCGCAGGTCGCGGAAGCGGCGGTGGTCGGTGTGCCGCACGACATAAAAGGTCAGGGCATCTACGTCTACGTGACCCTGAATGGCGGCGTGGAGGCTTCCGAGCAGCTGCGCCAGGAATTGAAGAATTGGGTGCGCAAGGAGATCGGTCCGATCGCCTCGCCAGATGTCATCCAATGGGCGCCTGGTCTGCCAAAGACCCGCTCGGGCAAGATCATGCGCCGCATCCTGCGCAAGATCGCCGTCGCCGAATACGATGCCCTCGGCGACATCTCCACGCTGGCTGACCCCGGTGTGGTGCAACATCTCATAGAGACTCACCGCACCATGCAAGCCGCCTGACCTGGCGTTGCGCACCCCAAACGACCCCGGCCACAAGCCGGGGTTGTTCTTTTTAATGACGATGAATATCGGTTTTGTCGCGCTCAGTAACACCGATCGAGTAACACCCTGCGCTGTTTCGGGGTGCGGTGGGTGCGAATGCCCCTTTGCGGGGCGTAAAGGTCGTCGAGAAAAATCGACTTAAAGGCGCAACCCCTAGTGTTTACAAGGTTGCCGAAAAAGTGGCGTGGCTATTGCTTTGATACTGGGTTGTCTTTTTCTGTCCCGCTGGTCATGTTCTGATCGGGCTGTCAAGGCTCGCCCCCGGCCTGTACGGGCCTTCTGTAACTTGTTGTCGCTTTCAAGAAATATCGACCTTCCCCCTCTCGTTAGAATGCCGCCCACCTGGCCGGCCCTCTTGTTTGCCCCTCGCGGGCGGCAAAGATGGTGACACTTCCTACAATTCACCCACGGCCCTGGCGAATCGCATTCTGCCCACCGCAGCCCTATCTCGAAGGAGTCACAAGATGAAGAAGATCGTACTTCTCGGCGCCCTGGCGCTCTCTGCTTTCGCCGCGCTGGTTCAGGCCGATGACAAACCCCTGCGCATCGGTATCGAAGCAGCCTACCCACCGTTCGCTTTCAAGCAGCCCGACGGCAGCATCAGCGGCTTCGACTACGACATCGGCAACGCCCTGTGCGAAGAGATGAAGGTCAAGTGCCAGTGGATTGAGCAGGAGTTCGACGGCCTGATCCCGGCCCTGAAAGTGCGCAAGTTCGACGCCGTGCTGTCGTCCATGTCGATCACCGACGATCGCAAGAAGTCGGTCGACTTCACCGGCAAGTACTACGCCACCCCGGCCAAGCTGGCGATGAAGGCTGGTGCCGAGATGAAAGATCCGGCCACCGACCTGAAAGGCAAGAAGATCGGCGTACAGCGCTCCTCCGTGTATGACCGCTACGCCACTGACGTCTTCGCCGCCGCTGGCGCCGAGATCGTGCGTTACAGCTCGCAGAACGAAATCTTCCTCGACCTGGCTTCCGGTCGTCTGGATGCAACCCTGGCTGACTCGGTGAACATCGATGACGGCTTCCTGAAAACTGACGCTGGCAAAGGCTTCGCCTTCGTGGGCCCGGACTTCACCGACGTCAAATACTTCGGCGAAGGCCAGGGTATTGCCGTGCGCAAGGGCGACAAGGCCCTGGCCGACAAGATCAGTGCTGCCATCCTGGCGATCCGCGCCAACGGCAAGTACAAGGAAGTCCAGGACAAGTACTTCCAGTTCAACGTCTACGGCGAGTAATCGCCTTTCAGAAAAGTGGCGCAAACTTCCCCCGTGCGGTTTGCGCCACTTTTTCGTTGTAGCGGACGCTGTCCCGCGTAACGCCTGAGGAATTCCGATCATGCTCAACGGCTACGGCTCGACCATTCTCGACGGCGCCTGGCTCACTTTGCTGCTGGCGCTGTGCTCCATGGCCATGGCGGTCGTGCTGGGGCTGTTGGGCGCGGCTTTTCGCCTGTCGCCGATGCGCTGGTTGTCACTGCTGGGCGAGACCTATGCCACGGTGATTCGCGGGATCCCCGATCTGGTGCTGATCCTGCTGATCTTCTACGGCGGCCAGGACATGCTCAATCGCCTGGCGCCGATGCTGGGGTACGAGGACTACATCGACCTCAACCCTTTCGCTGCCGGTGTCGGCACCCTGGGTTTCATCTATGGCGCCTACCTGTCGGAAACCTTCCGCGGTGCGTTCATGGCGATTCCCAAGGGCCAGGGCGAGGCGGGTGCGGCTTATGGCATGAGCGGGCTGCAGGTGTTCTTCCGCATCCTCGTGCCGCAGATGATTCGTTTCGCCATTCCTGGTTTCACCAACAACTGGCTGGTGCTGACCAAGGCCACCGCGCTGATTTCCGTGGTCGGCCTGCAAGACATGATGTTCAAGGCCAAGAGCGCCGCCGATGCGACGCGTGAGCCGTTCACCTTCTTCCTGGCCGTGGCTGCGCTGTACCTGGTGCTGACCACCGTCTCCCTGATCGCCTTGCGCTTCCTGGAGCAGCGTTACTCCACGGGCATCAAGGCCGCTGAGCTGTGAGCAAGAGGGCGCAAGCGTGATCTTCGACTACAACGTGATCTGGGACAGCCTGCCGCTGTATTTCGGTGGTGTGCTGGTAACCCTGAAATTGCTCGCCATCTCCCTGGCCCTGGGCCTGGTGGCGGCGGTGCCACTGGCGCTGATGCGGGTGTCCAAGCAGCCGGCGATCAACTTCCCGGCCTGGCTGTACACCTATGTGATTCGCGGCACGCCGATGCTGGTGCAGCTGTTCCTCATCTACTACGGCCTGGCCCAGTTCGAGGCCGTGCGCAACAGCGTGCTATGGCCGCTGCTGTCCAATGCGACCTTCTGTGCCTGCCTGGCCTTCGCGGTCAACACCAGCGCCTACACCGCAGAAATCCTTGCCGGCAGCATCAAGGCCACGCCCCACGGCGAGATCGAGGCAGCCAAGGCCATCGGCATGTCGCGCTACAAACTGTACTACCGGATCCTGCTGCCGTCGGCCCTGCGCCGCGCGCTGCCGCAGTACAGCAACGAAGTGATCATGATGCTGCATACCACCAGCCTGGCGTCCATCGTCACCCTGGTCGACATCACCGGTGCGGCCAAGACCGTCAACTCGCAGTTCTACCTGCCGTTCGAGGCCTACATCACCGCCGGCCTGTTCTACCTGTGCCTGACCTTCATCATGGTGCGCCTGTTCAAGCGCGCCGAGCGCCGCTGGCTGGCCTACCTGGCCCCGCGCAAGGCCTGACCGTTCCTACCGAATTCGCATACGAGAACCCAGACCATGTACAAACTTGAAGTCCAGGATCTGCACAAACGCTACGGCGATCATGAAGTGCTCAAGGGCGTCTCGCTGGCGGCCAAGGCCGGTGACGTGATCAGCATCATCGGCTCCAGCGGCTCGGGCAAAAGTACCTTCCTGCGCTGCATCAACATGCTCGAGCAGCCCTGGAGCGGCAAGATCCTGCTCAATGGCGAAGAGCTCAAGCTGGTGAAGAACAAGGACGGCGCGCTCAAGGCCGCCGACCCCAAGCAGCTGCAGCGCATCCGTTCGCGCCTGGCCATGGTGTTCCAGCACTTCAACCTGTGGTCGCACATGAGCGCCCTGGAAAACGTCATCGAAGCGCCGGTGCATGTGCTTGGCGTGTCGAAGAAGGAAGCCATCGAGAAGGCCGAGCATTACCTGGCCAAGGTCGGCGTGTCGCACCGCAAGGACGCCTACCCGGCGCACATGAGCGGCGGCGAGCAGCAGCGCGTGGCGATTGCCCGTGCGCTGGCGGTGGAACCCGAGGTGATGCTGTTCGACGAACCGACCTCGGCGCTCGACCCCGAGCTGGTCGGTGAAGTGCTCAAGGTCATGAAGGACCTGGCCCAGGAAGGCCGCACCATGGTGGTGGTCACCCACGAAATGGGCTTCGCCCGCGAGGTGTCCAATCAACTGGTGTTCCTGCACAAGGGCATCGTCGAAGAGACCGGGTGCCCGCGCGAAGTGCTGGCCAACCCGCAGTCCGATCGGCTCAAACAGTTCCTTTCCGGCAGCTTGAAGTAGGCACTAGACTCCCAGCATGACAGCTACTGCCCACTGCATCGGTTTCCTGATCTGGCCGCAAACCAGGCCCATGACTCTGGCCCTGGCCGAGGAAGCGCTGCGCGTGGCGCAGCGCGTGCACCCGGAGGTGCGCTACGAGCTGCGCTTCCTGCAGGCCGAAGCGGCTGCCGAGGGGGATTGGCGTCTGCCCGGCGAGCCCTGGGCCGGGCGACTGGAAGGTTGCCAGAAGCTCTTCCTGCTCGCCGATGAGCCGCCGACCCAGGTGGCGCAGCCTCTGGGCATGGCGCTCAAGCAACTGGTGCGCGCGGGTTGCCAGGTGGGTGGCCTGTCCGCCGGGGTTTACCCGCTGGCCCTGCTGGGCCTGCTCGATGGCTACCGCGCCGCCGTGCACTGGCGCTGGCAGGATGATTTTGCCGAGCGCTTCCCCAAGGTTATTGCCACCAGCCACTTGTTCGACTGGGATCGTGATCGCCTCAGCGCATGCGGCGGCCTGGCGGTGCTCGACCTGCTGCTGGCTGTGTTGGCCCGTGACCACGGTGCCGAGCTGGCCGGTGCGGTGAGCGAGGAGCTGGTGGTCGAGCGCATCCGCGAAGGCGGCGAGCGCCAGCGTATTCCGCTGCAGAACCGCATCGGCTCCAGCCATCCCAAGCTGACCCAGGCCGTGCTGCTGATGGAAGCCAACATCGAAGAGCCGCTGACCACCGACGAGATCGCCACCCATGTGTGCGTGTCGCGCCGTCAGCTGGAGCGCATCTTCAAGCAGTACCTCAATCGCGTGCCCAGCCAGTACTACCTGGAGCTGCGCCTGAACAAGGCGCGCCAGCTGCTGATGCAAACCAGTAAATCGATCATCCAGATCGGCCAGTCCTGCGGCTTCTCTTCCGGCCCGCACTTCTCCAGCGCCTACCGCAACTTCTTCGGCGCCACCCCGCGCGAAGACCGCAACCAGCGGCGCAGCACCAGTCCCTTCGAAATCGCCCCGAGCACGTCCGAGCGCGGCTGACTCAGCGTCGATTGCCCGCTCCGGGCTTTATGTAGGAGCCAGCTTGCTGGCGATCCACTCCATCAGGTCGTGCGATTCTTCGGTGTCTCGGTAGGGCGGGTGAAACCCGCGCCACCCGGCAACGCGGGTTTCACCCGCCTTACGTGCGGCTTATCTGATTGCTTGTTTCGACTGCCCTGCAAAAGCGCTGCGTTAAATTCCCGGCTGCTACCCCGAACCTCACGCGCAGCGTTTAAACTGCGCAATTCCGGTGCTTTCTGTCGCTTTGCCGAAAGCCTAGGAAATTCGCGGGTTGCCGCTGTAAGAAGTTGTCGCATGGCGACAATGCGACCCCGCCAGCAGTCCCTACAATCCTTCCATCACCTGCCATTTTGTGCGGTGTGCCTTTATCAGGAGAGCCTCGATGTCCGTTCAGCACGATCCGGTGCAACGCGCCGATTTCGACCAGGTCATGGTCCCCAACTACGCTCCCGCTGGCTTCGTGCCGGTGCGTGGTCAGGGTTCGCGAGTCTGGGATCAGAGCGGCCGTGAACTGCTCGACTTCGCCGGCGGTATCGCCGTCAACGCCCTTGGTCATTGCCACCCGGCGCTGGTCAAGGCGCTGACCGAGCAGGCCAACACCCTGTGGCACATCTCCAACGTGTTCACCAACGAGCCGACCCTGCGCCTGGCACACAAGCTGGTCGATGCCACGTTCGCCGAGCGCGTGTTCTTCTGCAACTCCGGCGCCGAAGCCAACGAGGCCGCCTTCAAGCTGGCCCGTCGCGTCGCCCACGACAAATTCGGCCCGGAGAAGTGCGAGATCATCGCCGCCACCAACAGCTTCCACGGCCGCACCCTGTTCACCGTCAGCGTCGGTGGCCAGCCCAAGTACTCCGACGGTTTCGGCCCGAAGATCCAGGGCATCAGCCATGTGCCGTACAACGACATCGAAGCGCTGAAGGCGGCGGTATCGGACAAGACCTGCGCCGTGGTGCTGGAGCCGATTCAGGGCGAAGGCGGCGTATTGCCGGCTGACCTGGCTTACCTGCAAGCGGCCCGTGAGCTGTGCGACAAGCACAACGCGCTGCTGATCTTCGACGAAGTGCAGACCGGCATGGGCCGCACCGGCGAGTTGTTCGCCTACATGCACTACGGCGTGACCCCGGACATCCTCTCCAGCGCCAAGAGCCTGGGCGGCGGTTTCCCCATCGGCGCCATGCTGACCACCACCGAGCTGGCCAAACACCTGGTCGCCGGCACCCACGGCACCACCTACGGCGGCAACCCGCTGGGTTGTGCAGTGGCCGAGGCGGTGATCGACGTGGTCAACACCCCAGCGGTGCTGGACGGCGTCAAGGCCAAGAGCGAGCAGTTCAAGGCGCGCCTGCGGGCGATCGGCGAGCAGTACGGCGTGTTCAGCGAAGTCCGCGGTCTGGGCCTGCTGATCGGTTGCGTGCTGTCCGACGCCTGGCTGGGCAAGGCCAAGACCATTCTCGATGCTGCGGCGGTCGAGGGTTTGCTGGTGCTGCAGGCCAGCCCGGATGTGGTGCGCTTCGCCCCGAGTCTGGTGGTCGAGGATGCCGATATCGAAGAAGGCCTGGCGCGCTTCGAGCGTGCGGTGGCCAAGCTGGTCAACGCCTGAGGCATTGATCGGAACGGCGGTGCAGGACGCGCCGCCGTGGTTGTTTCTCAGGATGAGCGATTTCATGCGTGATCGGGCTGCGGCCTGATCTTTCTCCAGGGGTTTTGCGAAACCCTTTGGAGTTTTTATTCGACAGGCGTCTTTCAGCGGAAGGCGCTGTTTTGGAAAGGAGTAACGCCATGCTGGTTATGCGTCCTGCGCAGATGTCCGACCTTGCCGAAGTGCAGCGTCTGGCCGCGGACAGCCCGGTTGGCGTCACTTCGCTGCCGGACGACCTCGGTCGCCTGGGCGACAAGATCCAGGCTTCCGAAGCCTCGTTCGCCGCCGAGGTCAGCTTCAACGGTGAGGAGAGCTATTTCTTCGTCCTCGAAGACACCAGCAGCGGGCGCCTGGTTGGCTGCTCTGGCGTGGTCGCCTCGGCAGGTTATTCCGAGCCGTTCTACAGCTTCCGCAACGAAACCTTCGTGCACGCCTCGCGCTCGCTGTCGATCCACAACAAGATCCACGTGCTCTCGCTGTGCCACGACCTGACCGGCAACAGCCTGCTGACCAGCTTCTACGTCAAGCCGGACCTGGTGGACTCGGTGTTCGCCGAACTCAACTCGCGGGCCCGCCTGCTGTTCGTCGCCAGCCACCCGGAGCGCTTCGCCGATGCCGTGGTGGTGGAGATCGTCGGCTACAGCGACGAGCACGGTGATTCGCCGTTCTGGGACGCGGTCGGGCGTAACTTCTTCGACATGAGCTACACCGAGGCCGAACGCCTGTGTGGCCTGAAGAGCCGTACCTTCCTCGCCGAACTGATGCCGCATTACCCGATCTACGTGCCCCTGCTGCCGGATGCCGCGCAGGAAGCCATGGGTCAGGTGTACAGCCGCGCTCAGGTGACCTTCGACATCCTCATGCGCGAAGGCTTCGAGACCGATCATTACATCGACATTTTCGACGGCGGCCCGACCCTGCATGCGCGTACCTCGGGCATCCGCTCGATCGCCCAGAGCCGCATGGTGCCGGTGCGCATCGGTGAGCCGGGCAAGGGCGGGCGTCCGTACCTGGTGAGCAATGGCCAGTTGCAGGATTTCCGCGCCGTGGTCGCCGAGCTGGACTGGGTTCCGGGCAAGCCCGTGATCCTCAGCGCCGATGTGGCCGAGGCCTTGGGTGTCGGTGAAGGAACCAGCGTCAGGCTGGTAGCGGTTTAACTGTCCTTCTCCCGTCGGGAGAAGGTGGCCCGACAGGGCCGGATGAGGGCTTTTCCCTCACCCTCGGCTCCTCTTCCGGAAGGAGAGGGGTGCGTATCTCGGAGGATTTATGATCGTTCGTCCCGTTCGTAGTGCCGACTTGCCGGCGCTGTTCGACCTGGCCCGCAGCACGGGCGCCGGGTTGACCACCTTGCCGGCCAACGAGGAGCGCCTGGCGCACCGTGTCGGCTGGGCGGAAAAAACCTTCCGTGGCGAGGCCGAGCGGGCCGACAGCGACTACCTGTTCGTGCTCGAGGATGACGACGGCAAGGTGGTCGGCATTTCCGCCGTGGCCGGTGCCGTCGGTCTGCGCGAGCCCTGGTACAACTACCGGGTCGGCCTGACCGTCAGCGCCTCGCAGGAGCTGAAGATCTATCGCGAGATCCCCACCCTGTTCCTGGCCAACGACCTGACCGGCAACTCCGAGCTGTGCTCGTTGTTTTTGCATGCCGATGCACGCGTTGGTCTTAACGGCCGCCTGCTGTCGAAGGCACGCTTTCTGTTCATGGCCGAGTTCCGTGAGCTGTTCGGCGACAAGGTGATCGCCGAAATGCGCGGCATGTCCGACGCCAATGGCCGTTCGCCGTTCTGGGAAAGCCTCGGCCGGCACTTCTTCAAGATGGAATTCAGCCAGGCCGACTACCTCACCGGTGTCGGCAACAAGGCCTTCATCGCCGAACTGATGCCCAAGTTCCCGCTCTACACCTGCTTCCTCTCCGAGGATGCGCGCAACATCATCGGTCGCGTTCACCCAGACACCGAGCCGGCGCTGGCCATGCTCAAGGGCGAGGGTTTCAGCTACCAGGGTTATGTCGACATCTTCGACGCCGGCCCCGCCATCGAAGTGCAGACCAACAGCATCCGTGCGGTACGCGACAGCCAAACCCTGGTGCTGGCCATCGGCACCCCCGGCGATGAGTCGGTGCCGTACCTGATCCACAACCGCAAGCGTGAAGACTGCCGCATCACGGCCGCCCCGGCGCGCATGGCCGCCGGCACCCTGGTGGTCGATGCGCAAACCGCCAAGCGCCTGCAGCTCAGCGCCGGCGCCCAGGTACGCGCCGTAGCGCTGTCGGCCAAGGAGAGCAAGCAATGACCACTCATTACATCGCCGGCAACTGGCAGGCCGGGCAGGGCGAAGCCTTCGATTCGCTCAATCCGGTCACCCAGGCTGTGGTGTGGAATGGCCAGGGCGCCAGCGCTGCCCAGGTCGACAGTGCCGTGCAGGCCGCTCGCGCCGCGTTCCCGGCCTGGGCTCGGCGTTCGCTGGAAGAGCGCATCGCCGTACTTGAGCAGTTTGCCGTGACCCTCAAGGCGCATAGTGACGAGCTGGCTCGTACCATTGGCGAGGAAACCGGAAAGCCGCTGTGGGAGTCCGCCACCGAAGTGACCAGCATGGTCAACAAGGTCGCCATCTCCGTGCAGAGCTACCGCGAGCGTACCGGCATCAAGAGCGGCCCGCTGGCCGACGCAACGGCCGTGCTGCGCCACAAGCCGCACGGCGTGGTGGCGGTGTTCGGTCCGTACAACTTCCCCGGCCACCTGCCCAACGGCCATATTGTGCCGGCACTGCTGGCCGGCAACGCGGTGGTGTTCAAGCCCAGCGAGCTGACGCCGAAAGTTGCCGAGCTGACGGTCAAGTGCTGGATCGAAGCCGGCCTGCCGGCTGGCGTGCTCAACCTAGTGCAGGGCGCCCGCGAAACCGGCGTGGCCCTGGCTGCCAGCGCCGGGATCGACGGCCTGTTCTTCACCGGTTCGAGCCGCACCGGCAACCTGCTGCACAGCCAGTTCGCCGGCCGCCCGGACAAGATCCTGGCGCTGGAGATGGGCGGCAACAACCCGCTGGTGGTCGATCAGGTCGCCGATCTCGATGCCGCCGTGTACACCATTATCCAGTCCGCCTTCATTTCCGCTGGCCAGCGCTGCACCTGTGCGCGCCGCCTGCTGGTGCCGGTCGGTGCCTGGGGTGATGGGTTGCTGGCGCGCCTGGTGGCGGTCAGCGCGACGATCAAGGTCGGTGCCTTCGACGAGCAGCCAGCGCCGTTCATGGGCTCGGTGATCTCGCTGACGGCTGCCGAGCACCTGCTCAAGGCCCAGCAGCACCTGGTCGACAAGGGCGCCGTGGCGCTGCTGGAAATGATCCAGCCGGTACCGAACGCTGCATTGCTGACCCCGGGCATCCTCGACGTGACTGCCGTCGCCGAGCGTATCGACGAAGAGTTCTTCGGCCCGCTGCTGCAGGTGATTCGCTACGACGGCTTCGACGCCGCCATTGCCGAGGCCAACAACACCCAGTACGGCCTGGCCGCCGGTCTGTTGTCGGATTCTGCCGAGCGCTACCAGCAGTTCCTTGTCGAGAGCCGCGCTGGCATCGTCAACTGGAACAAGCAGCTGACCGGCGCCGCCAGCAGTGCACCGTTCGGCGGGGTCGGCGCCTCCGGCAACCATCGCGCCAGTGCCTATTACGCGGCTGATTACTGCGCCTACCCGGTTGCCTCGCTGGAAAGTGAAACCCTGAGCCTGCCCGCCACCCTGACCCCGGGAGTGAGTTTGTGATGTCCGCCTATGAAATGAACTTCGACGGCCTGGTCGGCCCGACCCACAACTACGGCGGCCTGTCGTACGGCAACGTGGCGTCGCAGAGCAACAGTCAGGTGGCATCCAACCCGAAGGAAGCGGCCAAGCAGGGCTTGGGCAAGATGAAGGCGCTGATGGACATGGGCTTCAAGCAGGGCGTGTTCGCCCCGCAAGAGCGCCAGGACGTTGCGGCCCTGCGCAGCCTCGGCTTCACCGGCAGCGATGCCCAGGTGATCGAGAAAGCCGCCAAGGAGGCCATGCCACTGCTGGCGGCCGTAAGCTCCGCCTCCAGCATGTGGACGGCCAACTCCTGCACCGTCAGCCCGAGTGCCGACACCGCCGATGGTCGCGTGCATTTCACCGCCGCCAACCTCAACTGCAAGTTCCACCGCTCGATCGAGCACCCGACCACCAGTCGCGTGCTCGGCGCCATGTTCGCCAACGAGCAGCACTTCGCCCACCATGCCGCTTTGCCGGCGGTCGGCCAGTTCGGCGACGAAGGCGCGGCCAACCACACGCGCTTCTGCAAGGGCTATGGCGATGCCGGCGTGGAGTTCTTCGTCTTCGGGCGCAGCGCTTTCGATAGCCGCTTCCCGGCCCCGCAGCGTTACCCGGCGCGGCAGACCCTGGAAGCCAGCCAGGCGGTGGCGCGTCTGCACGGGTTGTCCGACGCGGGCGTGGTCTACGCCCAGCAGAACCCTTCGGTGATCGACCAGGGCGTGTTCCACAACGATGTGATCTCGGTGGGCAACGGCGAAGTGCTGTTCTATCACCAGGATGCCTTCCTAGACACCGACACCATGCTCGCCGAGCTGGGCGACAAGCTCGCCCGCCGGGGCGGCAACCTGCAGGCCGTGCGCGTGCCGCGTGACGCGGTGGCGGTCGAGGATGCGGTCAAGTCCTACCTGTTCAACAGCCAGCTGTTGAGTCGCGCCGACGGCGGCATGCTGCTGATCGTGCCGGAGGAATGCCGCAACAACACTCGCGTGTGGAACTACCTGCAGCAGCTCACCAGCAGCAACGGGCCGATCCGCGAGGTCAAGGTCTTCGACCTCAAGCAAAGCATGCAGAACGGCGGTGGTCCGGCGTGTCTGCGCTTGCGTGTGGCGCTGAAAGAGCAGGAATTGGCAGCGGTTAATCCGGGTGTGGTGATGAGCGCTAGTCTGTATGAGACGCTCAATACCTGGGTCGACAAGCATTACCGTGACCGTCTGGCAGAAAGTGACCTGGCCGACCCGCAATTGCTGGTCGAGTGTCGGACAGCATTGGATGAACTGACGCAGATCCTTAAACTGGGCTCGGTTTACCCATTTCAATTGGCTTAAAAGAGTACTTATTTCATGTCTGACGCCCTGCAACTGATCCTCGAAGACACCGACGGCACCCAGCTGGAAACCTCCTGCACCCGCTTCGCCGTGATCTGGCAGGGCAAGGAAGTGTGGATCCAGACCGCCGGCAACGGCCAACTGCTGATCGGTGTGGACGTGGAGGAGGGTGACGCCGAGTACGCCAACCTGCTGCTGCGCCCGCTGGCTACCAACCTGGTCAGCCTGCAGCTGGAAATGGAACCGGCTGAAGTCGACGACGAAGACGAAGGTCATGTGCACGGCCCGGACTGCAATCACTAAGGAAGTTCTCTGCCATGCTCGCCCTCGGAAAACTGCTCGAACTGACCCTGGCCGGCCGTGAGCCGACCGAGAAGATTCAGCTGACCCGCGAGGGCGCGCGTCTGCACTGGTTGGCGCAGGGGGCTCTGGAAGTCACCCCGCCGGCCAGCGAGGATTGTGGCCTGGACTTGCTGCTCTCAGCCGGCATCCACGGCAATGAAACCGCGCCGATCGAGCTGCTCGACCGTTTGCTGCAAGGCATCGCCTCCGGTCAGTTGATCCCGCGCGCACGCATTCTCTTCCTGTTCGGCAACCCCGAGGCGATCCGCCGCGGTGAGCGTTATGTCGAGCAGGACATCAATCGCCTGTTCAGTGGCCGTCACGAACAGGCCAGCGGCTTCGAGGCCCTGCGCGCCAATGAGTTGGAGCGCCTGGCTGCTGCCTTCTTCATCCGCGAAGGACGCGAGCGCCTGCACTACGACCTGCACACGGCCATTCGCGCTTCGAAGATCGAGCAGTTCGCTCTCTATCCCTATGCCGAAGGTCGCGAGCATTCGGCCGCGCAACTGGCACGCCTGAACGCGGCGGGAGTGGAGGCGGTACTGCTGCAGCAGAAGGTTGGCATCACCTTCAGCTCCTACACCTACGCCCACCTGGGTGCCGAGGCCTTTACCCTGGAGCTGGGCAAGGCGCGGCCGTTTGGGCAGAACCAGGCGGTGAATCTCGATCTGCTGGAAAAGCGCCTGCGCGAGATCATCGAGCATTGCGAGCCCGCAACCACCACGCTTGATGGCCTGCAGCTGTTCAGCGTGGCTCGTGAAGTGATCAAGCACAGCGACGCGTTTCGTCTGCACCTGCCGGCCGATATCGAGAACTTCAGCGAGCTGCCGGCCGGTTATCTGCTGGCCGAAGACATTGCCGGCACCCGCTGGGTGGTGGAAGAGCAGGGCGCGCGCATCATCTTCCCCAACCCCAAGGTGAAGAACGGCCTGCGCGCCGGCATCCTGATCGTGCCTGCGCAGCTCTGATTCGCAGCTTTCCCGGCAACTTTCCGTCTGCCGGTTCAGCCAATAGACGCTTTCTATCCATTTTCCCTGCAAACGGGCTGTCCCTGCCGCGCAGGGCCGATATAATGCGGCCCTTTGCCGGCTTTGCCGTGGCCGTCGTTTGCCTGGATGAAATAAATGAAAAGCGCAGAAATCCGTGAAGCCTTCCTCCGCTTCTTCGAAGAGAAGGGGCACACCCGAGTCGCCTCCAGCTCGCTGATCCCGGCGAACGATCCGACCCTGCTGTTCACCAACGCCGGGATGAACCAGTTCAAGGACTGCTTCCTCGGTCTGGAAAAGCGCGCCTATACCCGCGCCACCACCAGCCAGAAGTGCGTGCGTGCCGGCGGCAAGCACAACGACCTGGAAAACGTCGGCTATACCGCGCGCCACCACACCTTCTTCGAAATGCTGGGCAACTTCAGCTTCGGCGACTATTTCAAGCGTGATGCGATTTCCTACGCCTGGGAGTTCCTGACCTCGCCGCAGTGGCTGAACCTGCCGAAAGAAAAGCTCTGGGTCACCGTCTACGCCAGCGACGACGAGGCCTATGACATCTGGCACAAGGAAGTCGGCATCCCGGCGGAGCGGATGATCCGCATCGGCGACAACAAGGGCGCGCCATACGCTTCCGACAACTTCTGGGCGATGGGCGATACCGGTCCGTGCGGCCCGTGCACCGAGATCTTCTTCGACCACGGCGACCATATCTGGGGCGGCCCACCCGGTTCGTCTGAGGAAGACGGCGACCGCTACATCGAGATATGGAACAACGTGTTCATGCAGTTCAATCGCACCGCGGACGGCGTGCTGCACCCGCTGCCGGCGCCGAGCGTGGACACCGGCATGGGCCTGGAGCGCATCAGTGCCGTGCTGCAACACGTCAACTCGAACTACGAGATCGACCTGTTCCAGAGCCTGCTGAATGCCGCAGCCAAGGCCATCGGCTGTGCCAATGAGGCTCAGGCATCACTGAAAGTGGTGGCTGACCACATCCGTTCCTGCGGCTTCCTGATCGCCGACGGCGTGACCCCGTCCAACGAAGGCCGTGGCTACGTGCTGCGCCGCATCGTTCGTCGCGCCTGCCGCCACGGCAACAAGCTGGGCGCCAAGGGCAGCTTCTTCTACCAGATCGTCGCTGCGCTGGTGGCTGAGATGGGCGAAGCCTTCCCCGAACTGAAACAGCAGCAGGCGCACCTCGAGCGCGTGCTGAAAACCGAAGAAGAACAGTTCGCCAAGACCCTGGAGCAGGGCCTGAAGATCCTCGAGCAGGACCTGGCCGACCTCCAGGGCTCGGTCATTCCCGGCGATGTGATCTTCAAGCTGTACGACACCTACGGCTTCCCGGTCGACCTGACCGGCGACATCGCCCGTGAGCGCGAACTGACCCTCGACGAGGAAGGCTTCGAGCGCGAAATGGAAGCCCAACGCGTGCGTGCCCGTTCCGCCAGTTCCTTCGGCATGGACTACAACAGTCTGGTCAAGGTCGACGTAGATACCCAGTTCCTCGGTTATGACGGCACCACGGGTAGCGGCAAGGTCGTCGCCCTGTTCAAGGCTGGCGCGGCCGTCGACAGTTTGGGTGAAGGCGAGGATGGCGTGATTGTCCTCGATCGCACGCCGTTCTATGCCGAATCCGGCGGTCAGGTTGGCGACAGCGGCTACCTTTCTGCTGCGGGCGTGCGCTTCGATGTGCGCGACACCACCAAGGCCGGTGGGGCGTTCCTCCATCACGGCATCGTGGCCCAGGGCGGTATCAAGGTCGGCGCCGAGCTGCAGGCCGAGGTTGATGCCTCGGTACGCCAGGCCACAGCACTGAACCACTCCGCTACCCACTTGCTGCACGCTGCGCTGCGCCAGATTCTCGGCGAGCACGTGCAGCAGAAGGGCTCTCTGGTCGACAGCCAGCGTCTGCGCTTCGACTTCAGCCACTTCGAGGCGATCAAGCCCGAGCAGCTGAAGGCCCTGGAAGAGCTGGTCAACAATGAGATTCGCAAGAACTCCGAAGTGGAGACCGAAGAGACCGATATCGAAACCGCCAAGCAGAAGGGCGCCATGGCGCTGTTCGGCGAGAAGTACGGCGACGACGTGCGCGTCCTGAGCATGGGCGGTAGTTTCTCCGTCGAGCTGTGCGGCGGTACCCACGTCTCGCGTACTGGCGATATCGGCCTGTTCAAGATCACCAGCGAAGGCGGCGTGGCCGCTGGCGTGCGCCGTATCGAAGGCGTCACCGGCGCCGGTGCGCTGGCCTGGCTGAACGGTGCTGAAGAGCAACTGAAAGAAGCGGCGGCGCTGGTCAAGGGCAGTCGCGACAACGTGCTGGACAAGCTTTCCGGCCTTATCGAGCGCAACCGTCAGCTGGAAAAAGAGCTGGAGCAGCTCAAGGCCAAGGCCGCCAGCGCGGCAGGTAATGACCTGGCTGGCTCGGCTGTCGACGTCAAAGGCATCAAGGTGCTGACATCGCGTCTCGATGGTCTGGATGGCAAGGCCCTGCTGGCGATGGTCGACCAGTTGAAGAACAAACTCGGCAGCGCAGTGATCCTGCTCGGCGGCGTGCAGGACGACAAGGTCGTGCTGGTCGCCGGCGTGACTCAAGACCTGACTGCCAAGCTCAAGGCCGGTGACCTGATGCGTCAGGCCGCAGCGGTGGTGGGTGGCAAGGGTGGCGGTCGTCCGGACATGGCTCAGGGTGGCGGCATCGATGCCGGCAAGCTGGATGAGGCTCTGGCCCTGGCTGCTACCTTCGTCGAACAAGCTCTGTAAATCAGCGATATCCAAGGCTTGCAGCGCGTCCGGCAAGCCTTGGCAGTGTGACCCGATGCGGGTCTAATGGGCGCCCTTGAGGAATCAGGCGGCTTTTTGACATGGCTTTGATCGTACAGAAATTTGGTGGCACCTCCGTCGGCACCGTTGAGCGTATTCAGCAGGTGGCCGAGAAGGTGAAGAAATTCCGCGAGAACGGCGATGACATCGTCGTCGTGGTTTCGGCCATGAGTGGCGAGACCAACCGCCTGATCGAGCTGGCCAAACAGGTCAGCGACGATCAGCCGGTGCCGCGCGAGCTGGATGTAATGATTTCCACCGGCGAGCAAGTGACTATTGCTCTGCTGGCCATGGCGCTGATCAAACGTGGTGTGCCGGCGGTTTCCTATACCGGTAACCAGGTGCGCATTCTCACCGACAATTCGCACACCAAGGCGCGCATCCTGCAGATCGACGACGCGAAAATTCGCGCCGATCTCAAGGCGGGGCGTGTTGTGGTTGTCGCTGGTTTCCAAGGCGTGGACGAGCAGGGCAACATCACCACGCTCGGCCGTGGTGGCTCCGATACCACAGGCGTAGCCCTGGCTGCGGCGCTGAAAGCCGACGAGTGCCAGATCTATACCGACGTCGATGGGGTCTATACCACTGACCCGCGCGTAGTGCCCAAGGCTCAGCGTCTCGACAAGATCACCTTCGAAGAGATGCTGGAAATGGCCAGTCTCGGCTCCAAGGTGCTGCAGATTCGTTCGGTGGAATTCGCCGGTAAGTACAACGTCCCGCTGCGCGTACTGCACAGTTTCCAAGAGGGCCCGGGCACCCTCATTACCCTTGATGAAGAGGAATCCATGGAACAGCCGATCATCTCCGGCATCGCCTTCAATCGCGACGAAGCCAAGCTGACCATCCGTGGTGTGCCGGATATTCCGGGCGTGGCCTTCAAGATTCTCGGTCCGATCAGTGCCGCCAATATCGAAGTGGACATGATCGTGCAGAACGTCGCGCACGATAACACCACTGACTTCACCTTCACCGTGCACCGCAATGACTACCAGGCTGCCATGGCCGTGCTGGAGAACACTGCGCGTGAGTTGGGCGCCCGTGAAGTGATTGGCGACACAAACATCGCCAAGGTGTCGATCGTCGGCGTGGGCATGCGCTCCCACGCAGGTGTTGCCAGTCGCATGTTCGAGGCCCTGGCCAAGGAGACCATCAATATCCAGATGATCTCCACATCGGAGATCAAGGTTTCCGTGGTGATCGAAGAGAAATACCTAGAACTGGCGGTGCGTGCCTTGCACACCGCTTTCGATCTTGACGCTCCGGCCCGACAGGCCGAGTGACGCACAACCCAAAAGGCGCGGCTAGTCCGCGCCTTTTGTCTTTTTTGGTCGGTGTGACAGGAACTTTCCTTTTGTCCGCACTGGTCAATACTTGGGTGTAGGTTCCGGCTTGAATTCTGCGGGGCTGACACCATTTTCTTATTTGCAGACTGTTGTCCCTGAATTTAATCCGTAAGGAGAAAGGAATGCTGATTCTGACTCGCCGGGTCGGAGAGACCCTGATGGTGGGTGACGATGTCACTGTCACCGTGTTGGGCGTTAAAGGTAATCAGGTGCGCATTGGTGTCAATGCACCCAAAGAGGTTGCCGTGCACCGTGAGGAGATTTACCAGCGCATCCAGAAAGAGAAAGGCGACGAACCAAGCCACTAATTTTTATCGAAATTTTGGCTTTGCAAACGGGGAAAACATGGTTATCATGCGCCCCGTGTTGCGGAGAGGTGGCCGAGTGGCCGAAGGCGCTCCCCTGCTAAGGGAGTACACCTCAAAAGGGTGTCGGGGGTTCGAATCCCCCCTTCTCCGCCATTATTTACAACTTCGGTTGTAGTGCATTAAGGCCGATAAGCTATTGAAGTTATTCGGAAAAGTGCTTGACCATAAGGTCTGGCTCCCTATAATGCGCACCCCATGCACTCATAGCTCAGCTGGATAGAGTACTCGGCTACGAACCGAGCGGTCGGAGGTTCGAATCCTCCTGAGTGCACCATATTTAAACAACTCGCAGTTATGCGGGTTGTTTGGTTCAACCAGCGGTGATCTGGTCAAAAAGCGCTAATGCACTCATAGCTCAGCTGGATAGAGTACTCGGCTACGAACCGAGCGGTCGGAGGTTCGAATCCTCCTGAGTGCACCATAAAAACGAAAGGCCCGCAGAGATGCGGGCCTTTTGCTTTTCAGTGTTTTCCTTTTACGCAGCCGGACTCGTCAAAGGTGACTTGGCGCCGATTGCCTTCGTTGTCTTCGTAGTGATAGCGGGTCTGGCCGTCCTGGCTGGTGATCTTGTCGGGTTTGCCCAAGCTGCTTTCAACATCGCGCTGGGTCATGCCGCTGCGCGCTTGTTGGCGAATCATCGCGCTGCGCCGCTCGCTCCCGGTAACGCGGTTGCCGCAGCCATCCTGCTTCTCGCCTACTACCAGTAAATCCTCGCTCTTCTTGTCTTTCTTGCTGCGCTTGCCTTCGCCTTTACGGGTTTTTGCCAGCGGCACGGCTTTGCCTTGCCCGGGTGTTGGGTTGTCGGCGCTCTGTAGTTGTTGGTCGGCCGCTACAGGGCAGCCTTGCAGGGTGTAGGTGATATGGCCGCTGGCGTCTTCGCAGCGAAATACGGTTGAGGCGTGCAGGGTGGGGCAGAGCAGAAATGCGCAGATTCCAGCGCAGCATGATTGCAGCATGGGTCGTCCTCCTTGACGGTTGCACACAAGCCTAGTCGGGCTTTTCGGCTTCGCCAGTGGTGTCTTGTGATGCAGTGCAAGCGTCGGATAAAGGATTCACAGGTTGCTTAGGTTTTTGCTGCAAGCGCTTGTTCTAGACGCGATTTCGGCCCTACAAACTCTGTGTGGGGTGGTATTATTGCCGTGTCAGCCCCGCCGGGGCTTGTGGGATACCACCATGGACTTACCCAGTAGTTGCTCAATCTCGTTTGACCGATCGCGTATTGACTGATTGACCCCGTGGCGTGCTCTGCTGCTGGGGTGGAGCGCGCCATATGACTGAAGTAGAAGCCAAAAAGCCGCAAGAAAGCTTGCAGGATCGCCTGGCCCAGGTGATTGATCTGCTGCATCGCCACAAACTGGTGGAAAGCCTGGCGCATCGCCAGGAAGGCCAGAATCAGGACCTGGTCGAGAACCTGGTCCACCGGCAAAACCTCGCCGAGTTGCAGCGCAAGCTGGATGAGCTGCACTCCGCCGACGTCGCGCATATCCTCGAAGCACTACCGCTCAATGACCGGCTGACCGTTTGGCAGTTGGTCAAGGCTGAGCGTGATGGCGACATCCTCCTTGAAGTCTCCGACGCAGTCCGCGAATCGCTGATTGCGGACATGGACGATCACGAGATCCTCGCTGCAGCCAAGGACATGGATGCGGACGAGCTTGCGGATCTCGCGCCTGAGCTGCCGCGCGATGTTGTTCTCGAGCTCATGGAAACGCTCGATGCGCAGCAGCGCGAGCGTGTGCGTTCGGCTTTGTCCTACGAAGAGGACCAGGTTGGCGCGCTGATGGACTTCGAGATGGTCACCATTCGCGAGGATGTCAGCCTCGAAGTGGTATTGCGTTACCTGCGCCGCCTCAAAGAGCTACCGGGCCATACCGACAAACTGTTCGTGGTCGATTATGACGGTGTGCTCAAGGGTGTACTGCCGATCAAGCGCCTTCTGGTCAACGATCCTGACAAGCAGGTCAGTGAGGTCATGGCCAGTGATCCGGTGAGCTTCCAGCCAGGCGAGGATGTTTATGATGCCGCGCAAGCCTTCGAGCGTTACGACCTTATTTCGGCCCCGGTGGTGGAAGCCAATGGTCGGTTGATTGGTCGTCTGACCATCGATGAAATGGTCGACCTCATTCGTGAAGAGAGCGAGACCGAAGTCCTGAACATGGCGGGTCTGCGCGAGGAGGAGGATATCTTCGCCTCGGTGTGGAAATCCCTCGGTAACCGTTGGGCCTGGCTGGCAATCAACCTGGTGACCGCATTCATCGCTTCTCGGGTGATTGGCCTGTTTGAGGGTTCTATCGAGAAGCTGGTGGCACTAGCGGCATTGATGCCGATAGTGGCGGGTATCGGTGGCAACTCGGGTAATCAGACCATCACCATGATCGTGCGCGCCTTGGCACTCGATCAGCTGAGTTCCGGTAACACCTCACGACTGATGCGCAAAGAGCTGGCAGTGGCGCTGGTCAATGGCGTGGTCTGGGGTGGGGTCATTGGTGTTGTGGCTTATCTGCTGTATGGCAGTTGGTCGCTGGGGCTGGTGATGACCGGGGCGATGACGCTCAATCTGCTATTGGCGGCCTTGATGGGGGTGCTGATTCCCATGACGTTGCTGCGCATGGGGCGCGACCCGGCGATGGGGGCGAGTGTAATGATCACTGCCATGACCGACAGTGGTGGCTTCTTCATTTTCCTGGGTATGGCGACGCTATTCCTGATCTGATCTTGCTGCCGCTCCTGTGGAGCGGCCACAAAAAAGCCGGCTAATAGCCGGCTTTTTTATGTGCTGCAGTAACTGTCAGGCTTCTTCGCTGGCCAGTTCTGCATCATGAGCGATCAGGGCGACCAGTGCATTCTGCTGGCGTCGCGAGAGCTGGCGAAAGCGCTGTAGAAGCTCGCGTTCGTGCAAGGAGAGCTCGGGGCTGTCCAGCCGCAGTTCAAGGTCATCGCCCAGGGAGTCTTCCTGAACCAGGCTCTGCTCGAGGCGAGCGATGATTTCCGAGTTCATGCTGCGGTGATGATTGCGCGCTACGTCGGAGATGCGCTCGCGCATGCCGTCGGGTAGGCGGACCACAAACTTGTCAGCCGTACGGCTGGAATAGATTGCCTGTTTCATAGGGCGCATATATTAAACCGGTTAGTTCAGGAAAGCGATGCTGGCATTCAGCTACTGAATTGTCACTGCTTTGACCGTGTTTGGCACTAGCCGTTCAGCTGGGATCAGCATCGAAAATTTAAGTGGTCGACTATTTGACGCCAATTGCGTGTCGGATTGTGGTCGGAATGCAGGCGCATTGCCAGCACCAGTTGTCCGAAATGCGTGCCAATAGGCAAAACGCCGCTGCATGGCGCTAGCTAGAGCTGCTGGTGAGACAGCGCCAATGCGCCGGGGTTCCCGGTACGTTCCCGTAAAGTTAACGGCATGACAAATGCTGACGTGCCCGCTAACATGCCGCCCGCTAGGTTGCGACAGAGCTGTCGTTACTCTGCATGTCCCAGTAGCTCAATTGGATAGAGCATCCCCCTCCTAAGGGGAAGGTTGGAGGTTCTTGTACAGTCAAGATTTCACTGCACATTGGAACCTTGTAAAATCTGAGCCCCGCCACAAGCTGTCCCCTTAGTTCAATGGATAGAACAAGCCCCTCCTAAGGGCTAGATGCTGGTTCGAATCCAGCAGGGGGCGCCATCCACTAGGCCCTGTTCCATCACTGCGCATTGATGTTAATTCGGTGCGAGTGAGGCACGAGCTATTAGCCTCTCACCTTCTAGATGGCCCATGCTTAGGCTGCGATTTGCCTGCGGTCGCTAGATATATTGGCCTTGGATTAGGTCTGACCGGGACGCTGTCCCGCATCGGTCTGCTGGCGACGAATCCAGCCATGCAGGGTTTGCGCAGCGTAGCCAATCTTCGGCGCTATAACCTCAATGGCAGCCCATTTGGAGGGTGGCCGTTCAGGTGTTCAAGAACCATGCGCACGGCACGTTCACCGACTTCAGGGGGGGCGTAGTCTTTCTTATAGCCTCATCTTCTCAAGAGTTGAGGCCTCCACGAAACCCGTGGCTATTCATGTAGCTAAAGCTCTGACAGTTGAGGCAGAAGGGACGAGGGATCACAAGCGAGCTCCCCGGCGATCCGATACAGCTTCTCGATCGTAATGTTTACTTCACCACGCTCGATTCTTCCCATATAGCTGCGGTCGATGCTACAGGCTAGCGCTAGTGCATCCTGAGAAATCTGGCAGGCCTTTCTCTGTGCTCGGATGCGTCCCCCCAACGCTTTCGCCAACTTATCCATGACTGCCTCAATCCCACTTGAGGCGGCACTATCGTGTGTTTGCGGACGCACCAGCCACGGACTATAATCCGTATTAATTTCGCAATTTAACCTTCTGGTACCTCAATGAAATCGGCCTCGTTTCTCTTTGACAGGCGCCTGTATGAGCTGCTTCAGGAGGGAGGGAGAGCAAGGTTCACGATAAGTGAGCTGCGCGATGCCTATGCCAAGCACCTAGCTGGCAGAACTTTTCGCATCGGTGATGTGCGCCGCTATGTGTATGAGCAAGTCCGCCGAATGGTGCGTATGGGGTGGGTTGTGCTCGATGAAGAGCGGCGCTCACGGGGACAGGTCTACCATTTGCAGCCGATGCCGGCTCGTATGCAGCTGGAGTTAATCGATAACGGGTTTGACTGTCCCAGGACTGTCTGCCAACCCGAGCAAGAGTCTGGCGTTTCCGAAGTTGAGGCGGTGCCAATTCAGCCTCCAGTAGATGCGGATCAGCACTTGGAAGCGCTCCACAAAGAGATCCGTTTGGATTTTCTTTCTTCTATGGGGGAGGCGGAGCGATTCAAACTACTTCTGGAGGATATGCCGCATCTGCGAGGAAAGGTGGATGGCGAGTACATGGAGGCAAGGGATCGCAGTTCTCGTCTGTTAGGACATCTGCGTGCTATCGAGAAGACACTCAAGACGCTAGCCGCCAATCAATGACCGGATCGCTACGGGACTGGCAAACCAGCTGCATCAGCACGGCGTTGGAGCACTTCACCCTCACGCCACACTTCTTCTGTCAGGCCACACCGGGAGCCGGTAAGACTCGTATGGCTGCAGGATTGGCCAGCCGACTGCTTGAGCAGAACAGAATCGATCTAGTGCTGTGCTTTGCGCCATCTTGCCAGGTCGTTGAGAGTGTCCGTTCGACTTTTTCCTCGGTGCTTGGTAGGCGCCTCGACGGGCAGATAGGTGCAGTGGGTGCGGCATTCACCTACCAGGCTATGGAGCACCGTGATGAGGACTTCTGGCAGCTTCTTAATGACTACCGTGTGCTCGTCGTCTTCGATGAAGTCCACCACTGTGCTGGCCATGACCTGCTGTTCAGCAACGTCTGGGGGCAGCAGATATTGCACCGCATACAGGATCGCGCGGCCTTCACACTAGCCCTATCAGGCACGCCATGGCGTTCGGACGATAGAGCCATTGTCCTGGCTCGCTACTCGACGCCTGAAGGGCATCTGATTTGCGATTACCGCTATGGTTTGGGAGATGCAATTGCCGACGGCGTCTGTCGTTCCCCTCGAATTGTCCTGCTCGATAATCAGAAGGTGAAGCTCACAGAGGAGCTAGGCACAGATAGCGCCGTGAGGTTGTTCCCTAGCATTGCGAAGCTATTGGGGGAGTCACCCGTTACCTACGAAGAATTGCTGCGCCATAATGAGTTGATCGATCAGCTACTTGATCTTGGCTGCAGCAAACTCAATGAGCTTCGCCTGACCAAGTCTGATGCTGCCGGATTGGTAGTTGCTACTGACATTGAGCATGCTCAGCAGATTGCTCAGGCCCTGGACGCAAAGGGTGAAGATTGCTGCATCGTGACCAACAAAACTCCAGATGCTCAACTGGTTATTAATGGCTTCAGGCACAGTACCTGTCGCTGGATTGTGGCCGTCGGAATGATCAGCGAAGGCACTGACATTCCGAGGTTGCAGGTGTGCTGCTATCTAAGTCGTATCCGAACCGAGCTGCATTACCGGCAAGTGCTGGGGCGGGTGCTTAGGCGAACGGGTGAGTTTGATGACCAGGCTTGGTTATTCATGTTGGCGGAGCCCACGTTGCACGGCTTTGCAGAGCGAGTTGCTGATGACCTTCCGGATGACCTAGCGGTGTTGAGGGAGGTGTCTGGCCTTATTCCATACTCAAAGCCTGAGCTTCTGGAGCATGTTGGCAAGCTTGGGGGCTTGGAGGATCGCGTCGGAGGTGGGGCTGAACCTACTGATAGAGCAGGATCAACGAACGTTCTTTCAGTTGGAAGTTTTGCCGCAGAGCCAAGCTATCAGGTGAGCTTTTCTCATCATTTCAGACAGCAGCTTCTGGCTTGCTTTTGACCATGATTCTGTTTCTCGACTTCGATGGTGTCCTGCATCCTGACGCCGTGTATCTGCGGCTCAATGGCAAGATTGAGCTGCGTGCCGCGGGCGAGCTATTCATGTGGGCTCCGCAGTTGATTGGGGTGCTGAGCACACATCAGGACATCCGTATCGTCCTGTCGACGAGCTGGGCGCGAAATCTCGGTTACCAGAAGGCTCGCAAGGCGCTGCCGGCTGAGCTGAGGCACCGGGTAATCGGTGCGACTTGGCATTCGGCAATGAGTCGAGGCTGGCCCGACGGCATCCCTTGGGATGATCAAACGCGATACGAGCAGATTGCGGCTTGGCTGGCTCGCCGACCAGATCACTCCCCCTGGCTTGCAATCGACGACGATGCCGTGGGTTGGCCGGATTGTCTGCGTGAGCACCTGATTACAACTGATCCTATGTGTGGCCTTTCTGCGCTGGGGGCTCTGGCTGAACTGGTTGGTAAGCTCCAATTGCGCAATTGACTTCGACAGATGCTCGATCCTGGTGGGCTTTTGGCCCTAGTCGTAGAGGCGACTAAACAAGCTTTCGTGCAACGTAACGAGCACAGGGATTGATGCGTTTGCCGACGGTGTAGGGAAGGTGCTTCTTGGAAAAATCTATGAATTGCTTGAAGTTGCTGAAGCCAGTAACTGAGATAGTGCTGTTAGCAGGCAATCTCCTATCCGCAGAGTGGTGTCGTCCTGGCGGGCCAAGAGGTTATGGGGACAAGGCAGAGGTCGATGCTGAGATCGAAGTCATGCTACGTAGGAGCTTACTTGAACTTCTGGACTGTGATTTCTGGGGAGAGGAAACAGGCGCTCGACTGACAGGCCACGAATATTGCTGGGTAGTTGACCCCAATGATGGTACCAGCGACTTTCTTCTGGGCCGGAAGGGGTCGGCGATTTCGGTTGGGCTGCTACTCAACACCGCTCCTGTGCTTGGAGTGGTTTATGCGCCGGTCACGTCAGATCGCGGCCCTGACTGCATCTCCTGGGCGATAGGTGGCGACAGCGTTTTCCGCAACGGTAAGTCCGTACTCTTTCGACTGAATCACCTTAATCTGACACTAGGCAGCCGCGTGTTGGTGAGCACGGCGGCCGCGAGCAAACCAAAGCTCAATGCGGAGCTTTGTGCACCTGCCGAATTTATTCCAACGCCGAGTATCGCCTACCGATTAGCCCGTGTAGCCGCTGGCGATGCTGTCGCAGGTGCTTCTCTCGTCCCGGTGTCAGCTCATGATGTCGTTGGCGGCCATGCGCTGCTAATTGGGGCTGGTGGAGTTCTACTTGACCAAGATGGACAGCCAATTTCTTACGAATCTGAAGCCCTGATGATGAGAGCGTCATTGAGATGCTTCGGTGGAGCTCCTGACGCATGCAGAGAGCTTTCTAAGAGAGATTGGGGACGGTTATTCGCCGCGTAGGCGATGCAAAGACCAACAAGGCAGTCGAAGAGAATGGTTTTCTCTGGTCAAGCGCTACCGATGGCGACGATCTGATCTCGGTCGTTACTGGTGTTGGATAGACTTCCTGATACTCCGCCAGTCCAAGGCGTCAGCTCTGCTATTTGAGGACCCGATAGATGACGGTAACGCAGGTGGTAATTGAGGATTGGGATGGTGATGGCACCATCCGGGTTCCTGACGAAGTTCTTCAAGAAATGGGTGTTGACGTGGGGGATAGCCTCTACCTCATAGAAGAATATGTCGGCACAACCCGTTGTATTGTGCTGAGCAAAACTCCCCGTGTTCGTGACCGCATAGACGAGCTGTTTGAGCACACGAGCTCCGCGACAAATCGAAAAAATACCCCCACCTAAACGCTTATAAAGGTCCAGTCGTTGCTCCTCAGTCAGCCTGCTTAGCTCCTCTAATCAAGTACTGATGGTCTGAGAGCGAGGTAAGTCAGTGTCCAGTCTCCAAGCCGTAATCTTCGATGCGTTTGGCACCATAGTGCGGATAGCTAAGCCGACTCATCCGTTCAAGACGCTTCTAATGCATGGTCGAGCACAAGGACTACAGATTGATCTGAATGATGCGGCGGTCATCATGACGAACCCCTTCAATCTGGAACGAGCAGCGGCTCATTTTGGCATCGATATCCCTAGTGCAGAAATGGCTCTCCTCCAATCCCAGCTTGATGCGGAGCTGGAAACCATCGAACCCTTTCCGGACGCCGCAGATTGCATAAGTACGCTGAAAGCGACTGGCATAAAGGTTGCGATTTGTTCGAACCTGGCCATGCCATATGGAGCGGTGGTTGATGAGTTATGGCCGGGGCTTGATGCATACGGCTACAGCTATGCAGTGGGAGCTCTCAAGCCTGATCCACGCATCTACGCAGTGGTACTGGAGCGGCTTGGTGTAGCCGCGCGAAGTGCGTGGATGATCGGTGACTCTCAGCGTTGCGATAGAGACGGCCCAACCGAGATTGGTATCAAAGGGCATTTCCTCCGCAGATCTCAAGCAAAGTCACTTGGTGACTTCTCGGAGCTAGCAGCGTTTACAGATACAGTGCTGAGGATGAGATTGCAGGTTCCACATGATCGGAGATAACTATGAAAATCGCGTTGGGCCGCGAGTAGTCTCGCGTAAGTAGCTCGACTGGTCGAAAGCTGTGAGGCAATGAATTAGCGGATGCGGGCGAGAACTGGCCATCGATCATGAATCCATTTGTGTTCTTCGGGGGCGCCGGTGGTCCCGATATAGGCTTGCCGCGCATCACCCTCTCCAAGTACCAGGCATTCCAGCGCATAACCATCTGGCACATTGAGCCAGTGTGATTGACGATTTTTCTCGCCGAACTTGCCTTCTTTCTCCATAAAGCGCTGAACCATGACGAAGCCACGGCGCGGACTATATCTAGCCCAGTCACCGGCCTTCAGAGTGCTGGGTTGTGCCCAGCCCCCCTGTGGGCCGCTGCCAGGCTGTTCCTTACGCCTGCCCCAAGTAATCCAGTCCAGTTGACCACCTTCCTCCAGCAGCACTGGGATAACGGCCTTGGGGTTGGGGAAATAGATCTTCCAGACCTTGTCCGCCTCACGGGCTTCCACGCCTCCGCACATACCTGGCTCCTCACGCTGCGTGCAGTTGCACATTCGACATCCGCCACCTTGTTCTAGACTGCCTGGGCAGGACGCGCACTTCCCCAATCAGCAAAGGACTTGCCTTATGGGATTTCTGACTCTCTCTCGCCGCGAAGGCGAGATGAATAGCCCCAGTTTTCCTAGAGATCTCGACGCCTCAAATGAAGGAAAGCTTAGGCAAGGTTCGATCTCCGCTTCTGACCGATTACGGCCTATCGCTGGGTGAGGCTTCGGATTGATCCTCCCCAGATCAGGGCCTCGAAGCATGCCGGTCAAGTTCGATGTAAATGGCTGGCCAGTGGCTGTGCAATTACCCAACTACATCCGCGAGATCGAACTCGTGTCTGCAACGAAGCTGCATAGCTAATTCCTGCTACAGGGCACTCTCATGTCAGCGCAGCGTAAGAGAGCACGCGGTGGTCGTTTCAGTGGCGATGGCTCTTACCCACGTGGGTATGCTCTGCCTCAGGCAACGGTTGAACTCCTCCGCTTGAGCTGAGTTGCTGGATGATCGCGCATTCATCGACACCTCTATCCGCTGCGCATCGATGGCGCAACTCAACAAGCTGTTTCTGCAGAGCTATCAGGCTGTTGATCCGAAGCTCCACATGGCGAATGTGCTCATCTACCAGGCCGTTAACGCTATCGCAGCTCTCCTCCGGACGATCGATGAGCAAAAGCAGCCGCCGTATTTCATCAAGCGTCATGTCCAGAGTTCGGCAGTTACGGATGAATACAAGCCGCTCTAGGTGGTCCTTCCCGTAGACCCGGTAGTTCCCCTCGTTTCGACTAGGAGCAGGCAGCAGCCCTTCACGCTCATAGTAACGAATAGTCTCCACCTGACAGTCAGCCTGCTTTCCGAGCTCCCCAATCTTCATGGGCCGAATCTCCTGATCAATGCTTGACCCTATAGTGGCTTCAGGGTGTTGACTCTGCAATGACTTAGATATGAGGCCCCACCATGAGCAACTGCTGCAGTCACGACCACTCGGATAATCAAAAGCCTGAAGACCAAAAGCCTGAGCCTGCGCCATCAGGAACGACATTCAGTGCTTTCCATATCCAGGCGATGGACTGTCCAACAGAACAGAACCTCATTCAGAGCAAGCTTGGGTCTCTGGCTGGGATACACCAACTCGACTTTAACTTGATGACCCGCGTTCTAGGTGTGCAGCACAGCCTTCCTTCGGTCACCCCCATCATTGATGTGATCGCCTCCCTGGGTATGCAGGCCGAGCTCACGGACGCCCATGTACAAACCCGAATTCGCATCGAGCAGATGGACTGTCCTACTGAGGAGACGCTCATCCGCGACAAGCTCGCTAACCAAAAGGGCATCAGCAGCCTGCAGTTCAACCTGCTGCAACGCACTCTGGTCGTAGACCATGCCCCTGAGCTGTTGCCTCAACTCATGGCAGCCATCCAGGAGCTCGGGCTTTCTCCAGTTGTTGAGGGTCGTGCCGACAGCCAGGAACCTACCCCAACGAAGAAGAAGCATTGGTGGCCACTGGCGATAGCGGGAGTCGCTGCGGTTTCAGCCGAGATAATCCACTTCGGGCAGTTAGCCCCCGAATGGGTGGTTGCTGCCCTAGCAGTAGTGGGGATAGCACTAAGTGGGCTCGGTACCTACAAGAAGGGCTGGATTGCGATCAAGAACCGCAACCTGAACATCAATGCCCTCATGAGCATTGCTGTAACCGGTGCAGTACTCATTGGCCAATGGCCTGAAGCGGCCATGGTTATGGTGCTCTTCGCGGTAGCCGAGGTTATTGAAGCGCGCTCACTGGAGCGAGCACGTAACGCCATCCGCGGGCTCATGGATTTAACTCCAGAGCGGGCCACTGTTTTGCAGGCCGATGGATCCTGGCTCGATACGGATACCAAGGCGGTGGCGCTTGGTGCTGTTGTCCGGGTACGGCCAGGTGAGCGGATTGGCTTGGATGGCGAGGTGACGGCAGGTACCTCCACCGTCAACCAAGCACCCATCACCGGCGAGAGCTTGCCGGTAGATAAGATCGTTGGAGATCAGGTTTTTGCGGGCACGATTAACGAGGCCGGGTCGTTGGAGTTCCGGGTGTCAGCGGCGTCTACCAACACCACCCTGGCGCGGATCATTCATGCGGTGGAAGAGGCCCAGGGCTCCCGGGCGCCTACTCAGCGTTTCGTTGATCGCTTTTCTCAGATCTACACCCCCGCCGTGTTCTTGGTGTCTCTAGGGGTCGCCATACTCCCACCGCTATTGCTGGGTGGCGCGTGGCAGGAGTGGATCTATCGGGCGCTGGTATTACTGGTCGTTGCTTGCCCGTGTGCTCTGGTCATTTCCACTCCCGTTACCATCGTCAGCGGCTTAGCGGCGGCAGCACGCAAAGGCATCCTTATCAAAGGGGGTGTCTATCTGGAAAGCGGTAAAGATCTGGCACTGCTTGCGCTCGACAAGACTGGAACCATCACTCAAGGAAAGCCGGTTCAGACAGACTTCCTGCCGCTCAAAGAAACAGATATCGAAATGCATCGTGTCAGTGCCGCCAGCCTCGCTGCTCGCTCTGATCACCCGGTATCAAAAGCACTAGCTCGACATGCGATGGACAACAATGTGTCGCTGCTGGATGTCGAGGAGTTCGAAGCGCTGGCTGGTCGAGGAGTCAAAGGCCGTGTGAAAGGCCAGTTGTTGTATCTAGGCAACCATCGTTTGGTTGAGGAGCTGGGGATTTGTTCAAAGGAGCTGGAGCTTACGCTGGAGCGGTTAGAGCGTCAGGGTAAGACCGTCGTAATTCTGTGCAGCGACCAACAGCCCTTTGCTCTGTTCGCGGTCGCAGACACCGTGAAAGAGACCAGCGCCGATGCCATGCGGCAGCTCCATGAGCTTGGGGTAAAGACCTGCATGCTCAGTGGCGATAATGAGCACACAGCCTTGGCGATCGCCCAGCAGGTGGGTATCGATGAAGCTCGTGGCAACCTGTTGCCAGCAGACAAGCTCACAGTCATCTCTGACTTGCAGGCTCAAGGCCTAACGGTTGGCATGGTGGGAGACGGAATTAACGATGCCCCAGCATTGGCAAAAGCTCAAATTGGTTTCGCCATGGGTAGTGCAGGGACCGACACGGCGATAGAAACCGCAGACGTTGCACTGATGGATGACGACTTGCGCAAGGTCGCTACGTTCGTCCGCCTATCCCGTAGTACCGCTGCCATCCTGAAGCAGAACATCGCCCTGGCACTTGGCATCAAGGCTATCTTCCTGGGCATGGCCATCACAGGAGGCGCCACCATGTGGATGGCGGTCTTCGCGGACATGGGCGTCAGCCTGCTCGTGGTGTTTAACGGGCTGAGACTACTCAGGCAGTAACTGGGGTAAGCGATGCAATCTCAACTGAAGTCAGCAATTGCAAAAGCCTTTGCGCAAGCCGACACATACCTGCGGCTGAAGGAGACTGACAGAGCATTCGAGTGGCTAGAGCGCGCCCACATCCTGACTCAGCGGCACCCCTACCTGCATGCCAAATCGCATTGGCTGATGCTACGCCTGGGACTGCAAACCAAGGACTATCGGGAGGTCCTTGGACAAATACCTCGCATAGTGGCTGCCCTGCTTTTCTCTCGAATCTGGGTTCCCATTGGCAATACTGGGCGCGCACGAGTTAGCGCGTTTCTCCCAATGCCCGTCTCAGAAGACCTGCAAGACCTCCTCGCGAACGACAACTGAACCAGAACAGACGCTCTTTTACTATGCGCACCCTTCGCGTGCGCCATAGGGCTTCGGTTGTGCAAAAAGTGTCAAATTAAGTAGCGGACTCCCTCGTATTTTCGAAGATTACAGAATTGTAATTTTCCGATCATCTTCAAGTTATCTACGGCTTGCAACGATAGGTGCGATCGCCTCTGGCCGCCCTCGCGCCGAGGCTCCATACCTACAAGAAGATTCATGGCAAACATCCAAATCTGCCAAAAATAAAGGAGCATTTAATGAGCAACACCAAATTATCTCTTGCAGTTTTTTCGGCAATTATTGGTGTCAGCCCTATAGTTGCTAATGCTGAGGAAGCAAAAGGTGAGGGTTTCGTTGAGGGAAGTAGCCTTAATATCCTCAATCGAAATTTCTACATGAACCGTGACTTTCGTAATGGTCAGTCCAGTTCAACTGGTAATGGCTATTCCGAAGCTTGGGCACATGGTGTCATGGTTAGCTTCGAATCTGGCTTTACCGAAGGTACTGTCGGTGTAGGTATCGATACCTTCGCGATGCTGGGCATCAAACTGGATACCGGTGACGGCCGCTATGGTCCGGGCGGCAGCATCAATCTGCTACCTGTGAACAGTGACGGGGAAGCCGAAGATGACTACTCCAAGCTGGGCGGAGCCGTAAAGGTTCGACTCTTCGATACGGTCATCAAGGCTGGTGATGTATTCCCGACGACTCCGGTTCTCCACTATGGAGATTCTCGCCTCCTTCCGGAAAGCTTCAAAGGTGTCACCGCCGTCAACAACAGCATTGACGGTCTTACCCTGCAGGGCGGTCGAGTTCATGCAATGAGCCAACCGCAGCAGAGTGGCATGCGCGAAGACTTCGCCACCTTCTACGCCGGCGGCGTTGATGCGCCTTGGGCTGCCTACTTTGGTGGCGACTACACCCTGAACGACAATCTGGCCTTCAGTCTCTACACCAGCCGCCTGGAAGATGCCTGGAACCAGCACTATGCCGGCCTGTCCTGGAGTCACCCGCTTTCTGAAAGCGTCTCGCTGTTCGGTGGTCTGAACTACTACAAGGCCGTCGACCAAGGGCAGAAACTGCTGGGTGAGTTCGACAACGACATCTACAGTGGCAAGGTCGGTGTGAAGTTCGGCGCACATTCTCTGGCGCTGTCCCATCAGCGCAACAACGGCGACGATGACTTCGATTACCTGCGCCAGTCCGACTCGATTTACCTCGACAACTCCATCCAATACAGCGACTTCAACTCTCCTAAAGAGCGCTCCTGGATGGTGCGTTACGACATCGACATGGCCGCTTATGGCGTTCCTGGCTTGAGCTTCATGACCCGCTATGCCTTCGGTACCGACGCGGACTACTCCGATGCGAACGGCGTTTACATGCGCCGCGATGAGAACGGTAACCCGCTAACCGACCAAAAGCGTTGGGAGCGAAATATCGAAGCGAAGTACGTTGTGCAGTCTGGGTCGCTGAAAGACATGTCTTTCCGTATTCGCCAAATGACCACCCGCGCAACTGACTATGAATCCGACTTGGATGAAGTTCGTTTAATTGCCGAATATCCGCTGGAGGTTCTCTAACTAAGAAGCGGAGCGGGTAGTCAGCTGCCCGCCCCATCCGACAAGCATGTCAATATTGTAATTTTGGGCTCATGCTCCCGTTAGCTTCATCTTCGTAAGATTAGGACATCTTCACAGAGCGACATTAAAGAGCTCATCACCAACTGAAAGAGACCTAACTTATGAAGATTGCATATGCAGCCCTTATTGGAATTCTTGCTGTCGGCGCTACAGCCCCCGTGCTTGCACGAGGAGATGGCTACAACCGTTCGCAAGAGTTTGTGAAGCGATTCAAAGAGAACCAGAAAAAAATTCATGGGAAAGAAAAGCAGGCGGCACAAGTAGAAAGCCAGAAAAATGGCAGCACTAAGAAAGATACCGCCCAAGACAAAAGTACAGCCAACGAAGGCTGATCGTCTTTCCCCTCCCGAGTTCACCTCTAGAAGCTCCACGAGCTCCTTTGGAAAGAGGTGTACCCTCTGCGCCCTCCCCAGGGCGCATTTTTTTATCCCTCGCCCCACTGAAAACTGCCACTCCCCACAGGGCAAGCAATTCTCTAACTCACGTCTCACCTCATGCCGCGACTGCCCTTCAGCAGAGCGCTGTAACCATATTGGCTATTCCAGATCACAGCCGGTTGGTAGCTCCCAGCTCCGGGCCGGCTTGATGTCCTTGAGCTCCTCGGGAATGTTAATCGGGGGTTCATAGGGGCCGAGCAATACCTCGATCTCGCGCACGGTACGAACGAACGGGTCTAGATTGGTGCCCAGCCCTTTCTTGTGCGGTATCCACCAAGCGATGACTGTCGGTTGATCTGTTTCGTCCGTGGTCAGCAGGACCTTCCAGAAGGCCTCTGGCGTTGCTACACCATGCGACTTCACGAAGTGGTCATTCATCAGGTCCTCAAGCATGTCGCCGAATACAACCCCGCCGATAACCTTGATCGGTTTGAAGTCCCGGTAGCATTCGGTAAGCGTTTCAGTCCGATACCAAGTGACTCGATTGTGCGACGACAGCTGAGGAACGATGTTCGTCATCATGTTGCTGGCGTTCATAGCTTGGATGCTGTCGTCGAAGTGGTTGGACGGAGCTAGGTGCCCCCGATCAAAGCCGGGCGTAGTCGAGTAGGTGGAGGCTGAGTGCTGCCCTTTGCAGCCCTCTGGCAGGCTGCGATCCACTCGAAAATTATCAACCCGTGGAATCGCACTTCTGTCTTCAGTGGCCGTGTAGGTGAATCTGTGTGGCTCACCGCGTTGGCAGTCGTACAAAATCTGAAAGCGGCCGTAATCCAACTCAACCAAAGAGACATCCTCGTTCAGCGCAGGCGCTGCCGCAGGCACTGGGGGGCCCTTGTGAATTGATGTCTCTTGGTTCGTGCACGATCCAATTAGGATCAGCAGAGGGGCTAGGAGAAGGCGGCGCATAGATCTCTTCCTTGAGGTCGTTGACGAAGGATTGTAGTCCTTCATGACCTGGCCGCTGCACCTAGGATGTGGTTCTACCACTGCACCGGGATATGCAGTCTCATAGGTTCAGCCCCAACCCTGATTAAGTCAGCGTGGGCCTAGTAGAGCGGTTCGCCGAGCGGCTGCTGCGACGAACCGTGATAGGGGTATTAGAGAAGCGACAGGGTGTAGCTGACGATCAGACGGTTTGCCGTAGTAGTACTGCGCCAGTAGGTCTTTGCTGATCTTGTAGTCGGCACCGCCGTAGTAGAACTTGTTGCTGAACTGGCCGGTCTCGGCGTTGTTGGAGCCAGCGATGGACAGGCCTTCGTTGTTGCTCGAATTACGGCCCTGGGCGTGCTCCAGTTGGCCGCCGATCAGCGTCAGGTTGTCGATTTCGGCGGAGGTGACCTGGCCTCCCTCGAAGGTCTGCGGCAGCAGGCGGCCGTCGTTGAAGGTCACTACCGGTAGCTTGGGCTGCAGGGTGCCGATACGAGCCTCGGTCTTCGACAGGCGAACCTTGCCGGTCAGGCCCAGGCTACTGAAATCGTCTACTGCTCGGCCGTTTTCATCTGTGGGGAATACGGTGCCGCCGTACTTGCTGGAGTCGGGGTTGTAGTGACGCCCCTTGCCAGAATCCAGTTTGACACCGAGCAGACCGAGGGCGTCGACGCCGAAGCCGACAGTGCCTTCGGTGTAGCCTGAGATGTAGTTGAACTGGAAGCCCTGGCCCCACTCTTCCTGAGTCTTGGCGTCCTGGTTGCGGGTGTCTTGGTTGATGTAGAAATTGCGCAGGCCGATGGTGACCTTGCTGTCTTCGATGAAACCAGCGGCGTATACGTGCTGGCCCAGAAGTCCCAGTGCTAGGGAGGCAGTTATTTTTTTCATGGTGATGCTCCGGGGTAAAGGAGGCTCAGCCGCATGTGAGACCACAGCGGCTAGGGCGATAGAAGTCAGCTCAGCTGTCTTCTCTGCTTTCCGATTCCGGCATGCACCAGGCTCGCTGGAGTTTCTGGCGCTCGAGGGAACAACAATCGGAAAACGGTGTAGTTGCCCGGTACGCTGGACACATCAACGGAGCCTTGGTGCAGGCTCATGATGGAGCGCACGATAGCCAGCCCCAGGCCTGTGCCTCCCTCTGCCCGGGATCTACTGGTATCTACCCGGTAGAAGCGCTCGAACAGATGTGGAATGTGCTGGGCTGGGATACCAATCCCTGGGTTGCCAACCGACATTGAGACCGTCTCATGCTGCTTTTCAATCAGCAGCGAGATCCTGCTTTTGCGTGGGCTGTGGCGTATGGCGTTCGATAGAAGGTTCGAGGCGGCTCTTTGGATCATCAATCGATCGCCAAAGGTATGGCCGGCCCCGCTGATGTCTATCGCAATTTGCTTTTCCTCGGCGGAGATAGAGAAGAGGTCCGCTACCCGGCGTGCTTCGTCGTCTAAATCAATACGCTCGAAAGGAACCAACGAAGCGGGGTGGCTCACCTGGGCGAGGAAGAGCATGTCCGAGACGATGCGCGTTACGCGCTCAAGCTCCTCGGTACAGCATTCAAGAACTGCCTTGTACTCTTCAGGCGGGCGCTCTCGTGAAAGCGTTACCTGAGCCTTACCCATCAGATTAGTGATAGGGGAACGTAGCTCGTGGGCCAGGTCATCAGAAAACTGCGACAGCTGCTGAACGCCGCTGTCTAGGCGATGGAGCATGAAGTTGATGCCGTGCGCCAGTTCGCTCAGCTCTTGAGGCAGTCGCTCAATTGGTATGCGATGGGTCAGGTCCTGCGTAGAAACCTGTGAGGCAATTTTTCTGAACTGGCGCAGCGGTGACAATCCGCGTTGGACAATCCACCAGGCACCAACACCAATGAAGAGCAGAAGAAACGGCAGAGCGATCATGGTGGATCGAAGGTATGCCGTAAGTAGTGCATCGTCTGCAGAGCGGTCTATAGAGAGCTGGATCGTTACTTCATTGCCATCTTTCAAGCGCACATTCTTCGAAGCCGTCAGGAAGCTGTGCTTGGTGCTATCCAGCCATTCATGGAAGAAGACCCCTACGACACCTTCAGAATGTAGTTTCGGAGCATCTGACCTGTTACTAACGCTCAGCAACTTCTTCCCGTCAGGCCCTCGTTCATAGATGGCTAGCTGCAGATTGTCATGGCCTACCACTAGGTCGAGCAGTCCATGCGGTTGCTTGGCGATACCAGCGCTCGATAGTGAATCCTCTTCAAGGCGGTGCTGGATCTGCTCCAGCTTACCGCTCAGGCTGCTTCGAGCCAGTGAGGCAAGCTCATGCGTCAACGAGAAGTAAGCGAGGGTGGCCAAAAGCACCACTAGTGCGGCTCCCATCAGGGCAACAGAGAGCCCTAAGCGCATGGAGAGGCTGGCAGGTTTCATTCCCGCTCCTCGAGCACGTAACCCACCCCTCTGAGGGTATGAATTAGCTTTCTGTCGAAGGCATCGTCGATTTTGGCGCGCAAGCGGCGGATGGATACTTCGACCACATTCGTGTCGCAATCGAAGTTCATGTCCCACACCAATGAAATGATCTGAGTGCGAGAAAGCACCTCGCCAGAACGTCTCATCAGCAGGTACAACAGAGCGAACTCTTTTGTCGTCAGATCTATTCGTTGCTCACCGCGGAAGGCTCGATGTCTGGCAGGGTCCAACTCCAAGTCTGCTACACGGAGAGTCTCCGGCGCCGGTGCTTGCTCACTGCGTCGCAGGAGGGTGCGAACTCGAGCCAGCAGCTCAGGAAACTCGAAGGGCTTCACCAGATAGTCATCTGCACCCAGGTCCAATCCCTTGATCTTGTCCGCCAGCCTTCCTCTGGCGGTGAGCATCATTACGCGTGTGTTGTTATCACGGCGGAGATTTTCCAACACGCCCCAGCCATCTATTTCTGGAAGATTTACATCCAAAATGACCAAGTCATATGTATGTTGTCTTGCAAGGTGAAGGCCATCTAATCCATTAGAGGCCTTGTCTACTACATATCCACTTTCAGTCAGTCCCTGATGCAGGTATTCAGCAGTTTTCGGCTCGTCCTCAATAACTAGGATTCGCATATTAAATTCATCCAAGGAAGGCGACTTATTGTTATTTGATGAGTCGCGTAAAGTTTCAAGAAAGTAATAATGGTATGGAATTAAAAGTCTTTGAGAGCACAATTCGAATAGCCAAGCCTAAAGCCTGTAGCGGCTACAGGGTCAACACGTGGGTCTTGATATGACTGGCATTGCGACAAGCTGTCGCATGGCTGTGAGCATCTCGGACAGGTTGCTTTGCTGGATTTGCTGATTTCTAGAAAGGTTCCTTAGCAGGAGCTAGGTTTGTTTCAACATGTAACTTCGCAGGGTTTCCTGATGGGGCATCTTAATACAGCGGAGTGGCCTGTAGGCCTTGATTACATATTTGTAATTTTCCAGTCACCTTGGCGATATGAACTGATATCTAAATTCTGCGGCTAACTCACTCCCTGTCTTCATCAGCTGATCGCAATTACCGGATCGAGCCATTTGAACCAAGGAATGATCATTGGTTGCGGAGGATTAACCCTTGCTTTCTTGCGATGGTGTTGTTGCGGGTTTTTATCGGAAGTTTCTTCCGGTGTTACTGGTGTCCCTTTGGATGGTTGGCCGGCCAGCACAAGCTGCGCCTGTGGAGCTGTCGCTGGCTGACGCATTGAGTCAGGCGCAGGAC
Organism: Aquipseudomonas ullengensis; assembly: GCF_014174475.1. GTDB lineage: Bacteria > Pseudomonadota > Gammaproteobacteria > Pseudomonadales > Pseudomonadaceae > Aquipseudomonas > Aquipseudomonas ullengensis. The sequence goes on along the minus strand of NZ_JACJUD010000005.1, from coordinate 137,316 downwards.
AACAATCCGGCTCTCTCGGCTGCGAGCCGCTTGGTAGATATCTCCCTGGGCGAGCGGCAGCAGGCAGGCCTACTGCCAAACCCAGAGCTCTCATGGGAGGTGGAGGACACCCGTAGCGACACGCGGACTACCACTACCCAAATTACTCAGCCAATTGAGCTTGGGGGGAAGCGAGGGGCCCGCATTGAGCAGGCGGAGAAAGGCCAGAGCGCAGCGTCGGTCGAACTAGAGCGCAGCCAGAATGCGCTGCGCGCCGATGTCATCCTGTCGTTCTACGACAACTTGCAAGCAGAGATGCGTGTCGCACTGGCAGAGCAATCTCTCGTGCTGGCTGAGCGAGGAGTTCAGGGAGCTGAGGGGCGCGTCAAGGCGGGCAAGGTTTCACCAGTTGAGCTGACGCGCGCTCAGGTGCAGCTCTCTGAGGTTAGGCTTGAGCTACGTCGAGCTCAGCGAGATCAAGCAAGCGCCCATTCACGACTGCAGGCTGTCATCGGTGGTGGTAGTGCAGAAATCAGTGTCGTGGGAGATGCAACCAGCATCCCTGAGCCGCCGACAGTCAGCCAGCTGTGGTCAGCTCTAGGGGCAACCGCAGAAATGCGCCTGGCCCGGTTGTCCGTGGAACAGCAAGAAGCTTCATTCGAGCTGGAAAAGACCCAGCGTATTCCTGATCTGAACGTGAGTCTGGGCAGCCAATACAGCGCTGAAGATCGGGAGCGAGTCAACGTAGTTGGCCTATCGATGCCGATTCCTCTCTTCAATCGTAACCAGGGCAATATTTTTTCTGCTGCACGCCGAGCCGACCAAGCCCGCGACCTGCGCAATGCCACCGAACTGCGCCTCAGGGCAGATGTGCAACAGGCCATGGAGCAATGGATCGTCGCAAACGAGGAGATCAAGTCACTCAACCAGACGATTCTGCCATCGGCCAAAAGCGCTGTTGATAGCGCTACCCGCGGGTTCGAAATGGGCAAATTCGGTTTTCTCGATGTGCTGGATGCTCAGCGAACCCTGATTGGTGCCCGTACGCAGTATGTCGACGCCCTAGCCTCAGCCACCGCGGCTTGGGTGCAGTTAGAGCGCGTGTATGGCGACGTATCAGGCATCCCTGCTCCACGTTGAACCACTGAATTACCAACGACCTTCTTTGTGACCCGCAACTGGACTGCGGGTCGCTGTATTTTATTCAGGAGTTGCTTATGAGCAGAAAATTACCCCTCGTACTCGCGATCATTGCAGGCATAGGGCTTGTTGGTGGCGGAGTACTCCTCATGGATAAGGAGAAAGGCCAGGGATCTGATGGGCATGCCGAGACAAGCAGCCATCAGGACACAGAGCACCATGGTGAAGAAGCTAAGCAGGGTCACGACGATGCTGATGATCATGGGGATACCGAGCATCATGCCCGCGGCCCTAACGGCGGAACGCTGTTCACTCAGGATAACTTCTGCGCTGAGCTAGTCGCACCGGAGAGTGCAGATGGAAGTACTCCCATGTCGTTGTATCTGGCACAGGGAGGGCAGCAGATTCTGTCTGGCGACAACACTCGGGTGTCCATGGAGATCAGGCGACCTTCAGGGGAAGTGAATACCCTTCGGTTCGAGCCAAAGGGGAACGCCTTCGTCAGTGCAACAGGTATCGCCGAGCCGCACTACTTTGAGGCTCTCATCCTGATTGAGCGAGTAGGAAGGGCTTACCGTTTCAGCTACTCCAAAGAGGAAGGCCTCATCGAGCTCAGCAACGAGCAAATCGATGCAGCTGGAGTCCAGTTGGCTAAGGCTGCCGCTGGAGTGATGAGCGCTACTATCAACCTCCCCGGTGAGATTCGCTTCGATGAGGACCATACGGCTCACGTGGTTCCTCGAACGGCCGGTGTCGTGGAAAGCGTCAAGGTCAACTTGGGAGTGTCTGTTAAGAAAGGCCAACTCCTGGCAGTCATCGCAAGCCAGCAAATATCCGATCAGCGCAGTGAGTTTGCTGCGGCTCAGCGCAAGGTCGAGCTGGCCCGCACAACCTTTGAGCGGGAGCAGCAACTGTGGAAGGAGAAGATTTCTGCAGAGCAGGATTATCTGCAGGCTCGCCAGTCGCTACAGGAGGCAGAAATTGCTCTTGGTAATGCCCGTCAGAAAATGGGGGCCCTGGGCGAAAACGTCGCTCTTGCAGGTGGTAACCGCTACGAGCTGAGAGCCCCGTTCGATGGCATTGTGGTGGAGAAACACCTAGTGCTTGGCGAGGTCGTTAACGAAGCGAGCAACGCCTTCACCATCTCAGATCTCAGTCGTGTCTGGGCAACCTTCAGTGTTGCACCTCGGGACTTGGGCAAGATTCAGGTCGGAAAGCCAGTCAAGATCAGTGCGCCTGAGCTGGAGGCTGAGGTTGTAGGCAACGTCTCGTACGTTGGGAGCTTGCTTGGCGAGCAGACACGTACAGCGACTGCCCGTGCAACCCTCGAGAATCCCAATGGCGCATGGCGTCCAGGCCTCTTTGTATCGGTCGCACTATCGACCGACTCCCGCCAGGCCAACGTCACCGTCCCGGCGCAGGCAATTCAAACCATCGATGAGAAACCCACGGTTTTCGTTCGTGTGGAAGATGGTTTCGTAGCGCTTCCCGTGGTGTTAGGCACGCGCAGCGAAGGGACCTTGGAAATTACCCAAGGCTTGGCCGCCGGCGCGCAGGTTGCGACAGAAGGGAGCTTCATCCTCAAGTCCGAGCTGGGTAAAGGCTCCGCAGACCACGCCCACTGACCCGCTATTGACGGAAGATTCTTATGTTCGAACGCATCATTCAGTTCGCTATCGAGCAGCGCATCATTGTGATGCTCGCCGTATTGGCGATGGCTGGGTTGGGTATTGCCAGCTACCAGAAGCTCCCCATAGATGCTGTTCCTGATATCACCAACGTTCAGGTACAGATCAATACCGCAGCGGCAGGTTTCTCACCTTTAGAAACCGAGCAGCGCATTACCTTTCCGATCGAGACGGCCATGGCCGGCTTACCGCATCTCAAACAGACCAGGTCACTTTCGCGCTCCGGGTTGTCGCAAGTGACCGTGATTTTCGAAGACGGTACGGATCTCTACTTTGCCCGTCAGCTCGTCAATGAGCGCCTACAGGTTGCCCGCGAGCAATTGCCGGAAGGTACAGAGGCAATGATGGGCCCAATCTCGACAGGCTTGGGCGAGATCTTCTTGTGGACGGTTGAGGCAAAAGAGGGAGCGTTGAAGGAGGACGGCACGCCATATACGCCAACCGACTTGCGGGTAATCCAGGATTGGATCATCAAGCCTCAGCTGCGCAACGTTCCAGGTGTGGCCGAGATCAACACCATCGGTGGCTTCGCGAAGGAATACCAGATCGCCCCGGATCCTAAGCGCTTAGCCGCCTATAAGCTCACACTGGGAGACCTGGTCACTGCACTTGAGCGTAACAATGCCAACGTCGGTGCTGGCTATATCGAGCGTAGTGGAGAGCAGTTGCTGATTCGGGCGCCCGGTCAGGTTGCCACCGCGGCGGACATCGCCAACATCGTTATCAGCAACGTCGACGGGACCTCCATTCGGGTCAGCCATATTGCGGATGTGCAGATTGGCCGAGAGCTGCGTACTGGAGCTGCCACCGAGAACGGCCGAGAAGTTGTGCTCGGCACGGTGTTCATGCTCATCGGCGAGAACAGTCGCAGTGTCTCTCAGGCAGTGGCCGCCAAGCTGGAACAGATCAATCGATCGCTCCCGGATGGGGTAGTCGCCATCACGGTTTACGACCGAACTGATTTGGTGGACAAGGCCATCGCCACGGTTAAGAAGAACCTCATTGAGGGGGCGATCCTGGTGATAGCCATCCTCTTCCTGTTCCTCGGCAATATCCGTGCAGCGATCATCACCGCGATGGTGATCCCGCTGTCGATGCTCTTCACCTTTACGGGCATGTTCACCTACAAGGTGAGTGCAAACCTGATGAGCCTTGGTGCTTTGGACTTCGGCATCATCGTTGATGGCGCGGTAGTTATCGTCGAGAACGCCATTCGCCGGTTGGCTCACGCACAACAGCATCATGGCCGGATGCTTACCCGCTCCGAGCGCGTGCATGAAGTTTTTGCCGCCTCGCGAGAGGCGCGCAGGGCCCTGATCTTTGGGCAACTGATCATCATGGTGGTCTACCTTCCGATCTTTGCGCTGACAGGGGTCGAAGGGAAGATGTTCCATCCCATGGCGTTCACGGTGGTGATCGCTCTGTTGGGGGCGATGATTCTTTCCGTGACCTTCGTTCCAGCTGCGATTGCGCTCTTCATCACTGGCAAGGTCAAAGAGGAAGAGAACTTCGTCATGCGTGCTGCCCGTAAAGGCTACGAGCCGGTGCTGGGCTGGGTCATGGGCAATCGAACCGCAGTATTTGCCGGCGCAGTTACCTTGGTAGTGCTGTCTGGTGTATTGGCCAGTCGCATGGGCAGCGAGTTCATCCCTAGTCTCAGCGAGGGGGACTTTGCTCTGCAGGCGTTGCGCGTACCAGGAACTAGCCTGACGCAGTCGGTGGAGATGCAGGCGCGCCTGGAAAAGAGACTGGTAGAAAAAGTGCCAGAGATCGAGAGGGTATTTGCCCGGACCGGTACCGCAGAGATTGCCTCTGACCCCATGCCGCCGAACATCTCGGATGCTTACGTCATGCTCAAACCCAAGGATCAGTGGCCTGACCCGGGCAAGTCGCGAGAGGCGTTGATAGCTGACCTGCAGCGTGTGAGTGCGGAAGTTCCGGGTAGCAACTACGAGCTTTCTCAGCCCATCCAGTTGCGCTTCAACGAGTTGATTTCAGGTGTGCGCAGTGACGTCGCAGTGAAGGTGTTTGGTGACGACATGGAGGTACTCAACAACACTGCTGCTGAGATTGCTGAAACGCTGGAGAAAGTGGAGGGCTCTTCCGAGGTGAAGGTGGAGCAAACCACCGGGCTGCCTGTGCTAACCATCAATATCGATCGTGACAAAGCTGCTCGCTTTGGCCTGAACGTAGGCGATGTTCAGGACACTATCGCTTTCGCGGTAGGAGGCCAGCGTGCAGGCACCTTGTTCGATGGCGACCGCCGCTTTGACATGGTGGTGCGCCTCTCGGATCGGCTGCGTACAGATATCGATGGCCTTTCGCGCTTGCTGATTCCTGTTCCGGCACCATCAGGCGGAGCTGCAGAGCAGATATCGTTCATTTCGCTATCTGAGGTCGCAAGCCTCGACCTAGTACTTGGTCCCAACCAGGTCAGCCGTGAGAATGGAAAGCGCTTGGTGGTGGTTAGCGCCAACGTGCGAGGACGGGATATTGGGTCCTTTGTTCAGGACGCCAGCGATCGCCTGCTGCAGGATGTGAAGGTTCCGGCTGGATACTGGAGCACCTGGGGTGGCCAGTTTGAGCAGTTGCAGTCGGCAGCCAAGCGGCTTCAGATCGTCGTCCCGGTCGCTTTGCTCTTGGTCTTCACCTTGTTGTTCATGATGTTCAATAACGTCAAGGATGGCTTGGTGGTGTTCACCGGCATTCCCTTCGCGCTGACTGGTGGTGTACTCGCCCTTTGGCTGCGAGATATTCCCCTGTCCATCTCGGCTGGCGTCGGTTTCATTGCCTTGTCGGGCGTCGCGGTTCTGAACGGCTTGGTGATGATTTCCTTCATCCGTAATCTGCGCGAGGAAGGAAGGTCGTTGCACGCAGCAATCATTGAAGGCGCTCTGACTCGCTTACGACCGGTCCTGATGACAGCGTTGGTGGCGTCGCTGGGCTTTGTGCCGATGGCGCTGGCGACAGGCACAGGGGCCGAAGTGCAGCGACCACTGGCATCAGTCGTCATCGGAGGGATTCTATCCTCCACGACCCTCACTCTCTTGGTACTGCCAGTGCTGTATCAGTGGGTGCACCGGCGGGACGAGGAAGAAGAGGATGCTGAGTCGTCCGACTCCGATGGAGATGTAGCGTTGCACAAGGGCTGACGTCTCTCGTATGAACTAGGTGGTCCAAGCCGCAGACGGTATTGGACCACCACGTGGTGAGCCCACCTTCGCTTTCGCGACCTCATCGAGAATTAGTTTGTGCAGGGATTGTGGGGCTAACTCCTGCAGCAGTAATCTGGTCACGAAGAGCGTGTCCACCCTAAATGCCGATCGCCGATGTAGTCTGCATGCGGCTTTGAGCCGCGTCATCGTCCAGCCGATCTCGCGACACCTTCCATTCTACGAGGCTGCTCTGCTACTGGTTGCAGCTCCCACCACCCCTTTGGGCGAGTCGCAATGAGCCTTAAATCTTCCCCCGATAGCTGGAATCTGCTGCTGATCGCTTGGCTGGTTGCTCTGGTATCGACCCTCTCCGCGCTGTTCATCGGCGAAGTGATGGGACAGGCTCCCTGTGTTCTGTGCTGGTTCCAGCGTGCCTTCATGTTCCCGCTGGCGATAATTCTGGCTATCGCCTGCTATCGATCTGACTTCGCCATCTGGCGCTATGCCTTGCCGTTATCCGCCATCGGCGCGGTGTTGGCATTAGCCCACACGCTGCTCTATGCGGGGCTGATTCCTCAACCTATCCAGCCGTGCACGGCCACCGGTCCGTCCTGCTCGGGAGCCGGTATGACCATTTTCGGCAGCGTGCCTTTGCCAGTGCTGGCCTTGCTTGCCTTCATCCTGATTGCCGCGCTACTCATCATCATCCGTCGGAGAACCATCGAATGAATCGCCGTCCCCTGGTCCTGATCATCAGCGTGGTGATCCTGGCTGCCTTCGCTGCCGCCGCATACCTGTATGCACCCTCGAAGTCACCACAGACATCTCAGCAGCCTCAAGCGAGCGTATCGTCACAGGCCGCAATGGAAGCCACCTCGGACAGCAGTAATCTGGTCCGTTTCCACTCTCCGGTATTCGGCCCGGCGAAAGCCCCAGTAACCATCGTCGAGTTCTTCGATCCGTCGTGCGAAGCATGCCGGGCCTTTTACCCGCATGTGAAGAAGATCCTCGCCGAGAACCCTGCTGACGTGCGCCTGGTGCTGCGCTATGTGCTGTTCCACCAGGGTTCTGAGGAGGTGGCACGCCTGCTAGAAGCATCGCGCAAACAGAATTTGTATCAGCAGGTGCTGGAGGCCGTTCTCGAAGCCCAGCCGGGCTGGCACGACGATCCCAAGGCCCAAGAGGCATGGGTTGCTGCAGAGCGGGTCGGGCTGGACGTAGAGAAAGCTCGCGCAGACATGCACGCACCCGGCGTCGATGCCGTACTGAAGATGGACATGCAGGACGTCAAAGCGGTGGGAGTTCAAGGCACCCCGACCTTCTTCGTCAACGGTCGCCCGCTGGATAAGTTTGGCCCAGAGCCACTACGCCAGTTAGTGGGTAGCGAAGTCGCCAAGGCCAGGGACTGAGACCATGGGGGCTCTGGAGAATCGGATTCCACCGCCTCTGGTCGCGACCCTAATTGGTGTCTTGATGGGGGTAAGCGCTCGCTATTTCCCGGGCTTTGTGAATAGCCCCGGCTTTTCTAGAGACCGTCCTGCCTCAGAAAATAACGTCGCTCGAACTCTACCGGCGACAGCTTCTCGGCGAAACCATGTCGCCGCTTGGGGTTGTAAAACAACTCGATGTAATCAAACACATCGCGTCGTGCCTCATCTCGATTGCCGTAAATCCTGCGCTTGATCCGCTCACGCTTGAGCAGCTGGAAGAAGCTTTCGGCAACCGCATTGTCGTGGCAGTTGCCACGGCGACTCATGCTACCGACCAAGTTGTTGGCCTTGAGAAAGCTCTGCCAATCCGAACTACTGAACTGACTACCCTGGTCAGAGTGAATCATCACTTCCTGCTTCGGCTTTCGTCGCCAGACGGCCATCAGCAGTGCATCAATGGCTAGGTCGCTGCTCATGCGAGGTTTCATCGACCAACCAATGACCTGTCGAGAGAACAGGTCGAGTACCACCGCCAAATACAGCCAACCTTCGTAGGTGCGGATATAGGTGATGTCGGTGACCCAGACCTTGTTTGGCTCGCTGACGTTGAACTGGCGCTCCAGCCGATTCGGCGCAGGTGTTGGCGGCTTGCCGCCATATCGACCAGGGCGACGACGATAGCCTGTTTGTGAACGCAGTCCTTCCGCACGCATCAGCCTAGCCACGCGATGACGCCCACAGCACTCACCTAGTTCGCGCAGATCTGCATGGATCTTGCGATAGCCATAAACCCCACCGCTCTCCAGCCAGGAATGTTTGATCAAACCCAGCAGGCGCTGATCATCCTTGGCCCGTGCCGACTTGGGCTCAGCCAGCCACGCGTAGTAACCGCTGGGATGTACTTTCAGAACCTGGCAGAGGCGTTGAATCGAGTAACTTGCCGCCAATTGGCGGATGAAGGCGTACCTCAGCCGGACTCCCTGGCAAAGTACGCGGCGGCCTTTTTTAGGATGTCTCGCTCTTCGGTCACCCGCTTGAGTTCAGCCCGCAGACGACGCAGCTCCGCCTGCTGATCGTCTTCTTGCTTACGCTGGGCTTCTGGCTTGCTGTAGCGCTTGATCCATGCATACAGGCTGTGCGCAGACATGCCCAACCGGGCCGCTACATCGGCAACAGGCAGGCCGCGTTCGGTTACTTGCCTGACCGCTTCGATCTTGAACTCTTCGGGGAAACGCTGGTTGCTCATGGCACCTCCTAGTGGGCCTCATTATGAGGCTTGGAGGTCTCTAGGGAATCCGGGGCTATTCAAACTGTCGAGCGAGCTAGGGCGGGAGGAAGTTGAGGTGGGTGGGCGCTTTGAGCTCAACAGCGTTGGGATGATTCGGCGCATGGCGACATTGGATCTAGGTATCGCCTTGTTGCCGGAGGGCATTGCCGCTCAGGCAGTTGCCAATGGAGAACTGTGCTAAGTCTTGCCTGAGGGCAGGCTTCGCCGGTCTCGGTGTATGCCCATACTGAGACGCCGCTACTGCCCGCTAAGCCCCAGCGATTTATTGAATTATTGCGTGAGAAAATTGATAACGGTTAAAGAAAGTTGACTCAGAAAGGTCCGCCTTTGGCGCAAAATAAGGCGCACGCAGAGGCAAACCTCTAAAGAGAAAAGCCAGGCAGTGCCTGGCTTTTCTCATCGTGGATACTGCCTTATTGCAGCCACTCTTTATATACGGCATTGATCAATCTACGATCTCAGAGCCTAAAACAGCTAAGCAAACAGATAATAATTTGCATGCAAAATCGCTACTAAGTTCCTATCAAAACTGCCAGAGATCTGTATCCTCAGCGCCGATTAGCACCGCCGTCAGTCAATTTTTAAAACGCTAATGTATTACAGACTTGCTGCGTCTATTCCAAACTGAAGTTACCTGGGATTTGTTAATTCTCCTTTGGCATAAGTAGGTGTGGTGCTCTCACATGTTTGACCTTCATACAATCATGGCCTACACAGAATTACACTCTATAAGAGGTGTGACATGAAGAATGTCGTGGTGCGTAAGATTGTTAGTGGCGATGAATATACTTGGGGTCTTTCATATTCCGATTCGGAGTTGGAGGTGCCGTCATTGAGGCTGTTTGCCAATCGCTTGCTGTCTTTGGGCTGCTCAGATAGTACCGTCAAAACATACTGTAGAAGTGTGTCTGGCTATATAGATTACCTAATAGAGGCGCGTGCTTCGGTCGGCTCAGGCTGGGGGGCGGAAACGTTGTTGGCTATGTTTTTTAGGTGCTTAATAGCTGGAGAGTATTCAAATATTGAGCAGGTTCGTAAGTTGTCAGCTGTACTTAAGATAAAGCCTGCATCTAATGCGAGTATTTTGATTCATAAAGCCGCACTGACTAGATATTTTTCAGAGATGCAAAAAACTGGGGAAGATGTAGAGGTACCTATCGGTTGTCCGGATGTTATTCCTGGTGGGGAAGCGATTGTCAAAAAGGCATTGGGGCTTAGTTTCCGCAAAAGAATTAATGAGCAGAGTTATTTTGCTGGCTCGGTATCTAGGGGGGTAAATTCGAGTGCTGCGAGTAATCTGCCAAGTTACTTAAATGGGGTTAAGACTCAAAGATATGAGATAGATAGCCTTCCGGGCTATCTTGAGTTTGAAGTCGAAATTGAAAAAATGAGCAACTTAAGGGATAGATGTCTATACGCACTTATCTTGGCGTCAGGATGTCGTATATCAGAAGCACTACAGTTGCTAACTGATGACTTGGATTTAGAGAAAAAAAATGTGTATTTCAGAAATCCAAGATTACGAAGGTGTGTATATTATGAAATGGGGATTCTGCCACACGATGTGAGAGGGCTTTCATATAAGGGGAGGCTCACTCCATTAGCAAATTTACTGGAGCCTTATGCAAGTATATTCTGGGCTGAATATGAAAAGCTTCTTCATTCAGCAAAGTATATGCCTGTAATGGATGATTGGTGTGAATATATAACTCATAGGTTTGTGTTTCGTTCTACGCGAGGCCGATTAAAGGGGAGGCCTCTATGTCTCTCGGAGAACTGGTCCAATATAGAGAGGGATTTTAAAAGGCGAATGGGTGGGGTTGCGGGAAGGGTATGGCTGCACTCTACTCGACACAGTTATGTTTCGTATATTTGTAATGAGGTTGGCTATGGCGAAAATCTAGGTGCTGGAGTTGACGTGGCGAGGGAGATGGTTGGACACGTTAATGTAGATAGCACTGAAAAATATAATCATAAAGGGTTGCTTGAGATTTCTATGAAAATAAAAGGTCAATAATGATTAATCTGGGCAGAACTCCAATCTCCTTAGTCAGTGATCAGGTATTGGATGCTGGTGTCCGGGGCTGTCTCAGTGAAGTTGGAAGGTATCTTGATGAAAAATACGAGCTTGGTGAATTTAAAGGCATAACTGCTAGGGAGTATAAAGGTACAGGGGCGGCAGACTTTAAACGTCTATTTTTCATGGGTGATTCACATGTGTGCGGCCCTTTTAATTATGCATGGCTAGTTTCTGCATTTAACTATGCAAATTGTGAAAAGAGTTTGAGTGAGGCCGAGTTGCTCAAGGGTTTGCTTGGTGAGCAGTGGATTAACTATAGGCGGAGCGGAGAGATTTCGCTCAGGAGGGGGTTATGGTTAGTTCTGGTTTTGCTGTTTGGCCAGCGAATGATCTTGCTCCCAGCGAACTTTAGAGCCTTGAGGATTAAGATATCTAAAAATGAGTTTACTGACTTTGGAATCGAACTATATCCAGAAATGGTAAGGTTTTTTATTTCGGCTAGGCACAAGGTGCACGGTGATGAGAGGTTTTGGGGAGGCATTGATAGAAAGGTTAGAGAGAGAGTGGCCCAGTATGGAACCAAACTGTGTTGGATCACTGGCTTTATAGGGCCTGAGTCGGTATCGCTAGATCTTCTTTTAGAGGCATATGAGGCGTTTTACTATCGTGAGATTGGAGCTGCAGCTGAATTGCCGATCTCTACGATTGTCCCGTTTGCCTTAAAAAGATACTGGGAGAGAATTTCTTTCAATCAAGAAATGTTTGAAGAGTCTATGGCGGGGCTTAAGAGGAAATGGCGGCAACAGGAAATTGAACATTCTGAAGGTGAAAAAATCTGTATCGAGATTGGTGGCTTGGGAGCCATAGGGTGGGATGAGTCAATTATAGAGTTTTGCAGTCGTTGCATTAAGTCTCATCTCTTTCCTTCTTATGTCAGTGAGAAAGGGATGCCAGGATGGGCGCTTCAAAAAATTGATGCCTGGATAATGTACGAGCTTTACTATGTGTTAAGTATTAATTATGAAAATAGGAAGACTTCTCAGTATGGCTTTGGCTATTTGAATTTGTATTTGTCGGTCTATCTTCCTGCTTGGTTTGAAGGCGCTCAAGATAAGAATGGCTATAAATTTCCCCATACCCCCTCTTTGTTTTTTGTAGATTACTGCTGCCCTGTGTACAGAAAAGCTAACGGGCCGATGCCTTTAGATGATTTCTTTACGGCTATGCTGAGTGTGAACGCAAAGTATCGCGCAATGCTGCAAATTAAGAATTTTTTTGAATGGTTAAGTTTAAAGTACATCAGCGGGCAAGATGGGCTCGTTGCTACTCAGATTTCCAAATATGACCTCCCGAAACTAGAGTCCCGGTATAAAACAGAGAAAATTGAACTGTCTTATCAGGAGCATGCTCTTGCTTTGAATTACCTGTACTGCCTTTTAGGTGCTGTAATTACAATAAATAAAGCTATTTTTAGCTTTCAGGGGGAGTTGAAAGAGTGGGGTGACCTGTATAGACAGGCAAAGAGTCTGGGTTGGGATTCGGTGTTCCAATGCTCAGGAAAAAAATATGACGTTGATGAGTTGCCTTTTGGTTTGATATGCCTCTGGAGAGTTCCGATAGCTAAAGATAAGTATCGGACTATTTTGGCGCCTCATAGAATCGTTCATTTGATATTTGAGTTAGATGGTGGAAAAAGAAATCAGAGTACTCAATGGTTGGCCGCAGATTGTGTGGCTAAATTAGCTGGATCTGAGATTGATCTGGATAAGGTCTATGAGGTGGATTTGAAGGTCGACAAGGTTGAGATGTATCCCGCTCCAGCCTATGTTTCAGGTAGAACTATTACAGCTTTACGTTATCAGTTGGAAGTTAGATCTTTGGTTTGTGCTGAGTCATTCCGTCGGGAATTATTTTGCGAGGGTAGAGAGCACTCTAAGTTTGGGAAATTCTTGCCGCTATTTTCATATGACATACAGACCGGTAAGCCGTATGGTGATAATTACTACTGTAGTGGGTTTGATTGCTTTCTAGTGGCGCTTCAAAGATTTCTGAGAGCGAATTTGATCTCGTGTAATTTTTATAAAATTGTTCCTAAGGGTTTTTCCTTCTTTGGGTTGATTAATCCATTGGATGTGGAAGTTTTTAATGGGCCGGATGGTGAGTTCTGTAAGGTAGTGCTGGCCTTTAAGCTTACACCGCACTCATGTCGAGTATCTGTGGTTACTAATTTATGTAAATTTATCTCGCATGATGTCGTGGGTAAATATAAGACAGGGCAAACTAGGCGGGTCGCGGCGTATTATGATAAGTCTACTCTGAGTCGTAATGCTGAGGAACTAAAAAGCATTAACGAGGCCACTGCTCTTTTATGGTCGGGTGAAGCAGTGCATGCCAACAGTTTGGGGTCCTCATTGCGGCGAGCACTTGATAAGTCTCCTGATATGGCTGTTGTTGAGTTTGGATGTGTAAGCTACGCTTTTGGAAGCACTGATAAGCCTAGCGGTATAGACCAGATTAGGTTGAAGAATCACGCTGGTTTGGCGCACCATCCGACTCATATCTGTACTAGAAACAATAACTGTCTGTTTGGTTTTAGGTGTGGTACGTGCACATGGGCGGTTTCAAGTATTGATCACTTGGAGGCAATCGAATTTAAAATATATTCTTTCGAAAGGGAGATACTTTCGCTTCATGATTTTGCTGATTCTCTTGATGTGAGTGTGGACGACGGCCGCCTTGCTGAAATCGATGATCGATTAAAAATAGTTGCCCATCAAATTATTGGCTGGCGTTGGAGGGCGGAGCAGCTTCAAAGTAATTGGAGAGATATCTCGGCCTCTGGTAAGGATTTCATAACAGTTCGCCCCGATATTTTGTCTAAGGAGCTATTTTATATAGAGCTTGATGCGGCAAGCGGTGAGTATCTACTTTCAAGGATGTACCTGGCGTCTCAGTTCCCATCGTTGCAAAATGATGTTGTTAGGGCTGATATAGAGTCGTTCACCAATTCTGTCTTATCTAATAACTCATCTATGCTTGGGGGCAAGTCTACGCATTCTTTCGGCCAAATCTCAATGCTGGGTATGATTAAATCAATTGTTAAGGAGCGAGGAATCTTGAGTGATAAGTTGGTTGAGCTTCTTTCTGAGGCTAAGAAAGGGGGGAAGGTTTAAGGAGGGTTTATGGGGAATAGAAACAATTTTTCAAGCTGGCAGCAGCATAGAGTTCTAGAACGGCGTGCCTTGGTGATTGATGCTTTGGATTTCTTGCGCAAACACAAGGCGAAATTTGATTCTATAACTGAATTGGCAAATTCTGTTGCTGAAATTGTTGCGGAAAAGGAGTGTAGGGTCGAAGATAAATCTCAACTAAATCCAAGTACTTTGCTGCGAAGAACCGGCGGCTATCGCCTTTTGCTTGACGCTTTTATCTATAGTGATCTTCAGTATAAAGGACAGCAAGATAAATATAACTCCTCTGATCCCGTGGCCAACCATTTAATCATGGCGTTAAAAGCTGAAAACCTGAATTTAAAGGATAAGTTGTGCAGGAAGGATTCAGAGTTGAAGGCACTTTCTCAGAAGAGCTCTCTCTATGAGAGGGCTAATTGTAATGCAGTAGATGCAAGTATTATTATTGCCCCAATGGCAAGGGTTGTCAGGTTACTGTTGGATGCTGCCCTAGCGACAAATTCATTCAGATTTGATAGCTCCAACCATGAATTGCTCTATGTTGGGAGGGCCCGTCGTGTGGCGGTCTCAACCGCCGATCTGTCTCCTTACCTTAATTACCTGAGAACTAGGCCTCCTGAGTGATTCATCTCAGTAGTGGACGGGTCACCTTCGCGCTATATGCAGTTACTGCATATTAAAATATTAATATATTTCATATGTTTAGGGTTGTTTCTGCCGGGCGGTGACTGCCTAACGGTTCGACCCCTCTCTGGGACACCAACACAATCTGCAGCTATTGCCCGCATTGCTGAAAGACAAGCAGGTGGGCTGTCTAAACATTTTCTTCGCGGCTGCTATCAGCTCATCAGCTCCTGCCAAGGACCGAACGGGTCGGGCAGGCGGCGCCAGGCGTCGGGGCCGAGAGCGAGTTCATCGTCGTTCAGCAGGCAATTATCCAGCTCATGGCTGAGGCCCTGGTAATCAATGTTCTGCCCAATGAAAACCAGCTCCTGTCGGCAATCCCCGCTCTCTGCTGTCCAGTTTTTCAAGATCGCCTGTTGGCTTTCGTCGTCTTCGGGCCACTGGTCCTGCGGTACATGCCGCCACCAGCGTCCGGCAAAGCCGTGACGCATCAGCCCGCCGGCTTGTGACCAGCTGCCAGCGTCTTGCGGTTTGCTGGCCAGCCAGAAGTAGCCTTTTGAGCGCAGCAGCCTGCCATTGCTCCACTCCTGATTGAGGAAGGCATGGAAACGCTGCGGGTGAAACGGGCGGCGCGCACGATAGACGCTGGAAGAAATTCCGTATTCCTCGCTTTCCGGAAGCTGTTCGCCGCGCATTTCCTTGAGCCAGCCAGGTGCCTGGGCGGCGCGTTCGAAATCGAAGCGGCCGGTATCCAGAATCGTGTCCAGCGCGATGGCGCCCATGCTCATGGGCAGGATTTCAGCGTGGGTATTGAGGCGCTGCAGGATGGCGATCAGTTCTTCGCGTTCAGTCGAGGTGATCAGATCGATCTTGCTGACCAGAATGACATCGGCGAACTCGACCTGCTCGATCAGCAGGTCGGTTATCGAGCGCTGATCGTCTTCGCCCAGGGTTTCTCCGTAACTCGCCAGACTGTCTGCCGCTTGGAAGTCGCGCAGGAAGTTCACCCCGTCGACCACCGTGACCATAGTGTCTAGACGCGCCAGGTCGGCCAGGCTCTGGCCTTTTTCATCGCGGAAGGTGAAGGTTTCGGCCACCGGTAGCGGCTCCGAAATACCCGTCGACTCGATCAATAAGTAATCGAAGCGCCCGTCGCGGGCCAGTCGGCTGACTTCCTCCAGCAAGTCTTCGCGCAAGGTGCAGCAGATGCATCCATTGCTCATCTCCACCAGCTTTTCTTCGGCGCGATTGAGGCTGACGCCACGCTGCACTTCGTTGCCATCAATATTGATCTCGCTCATGTCGTTGACGATCACCGCGACGCGGCGGCCGTCGCGATTCTTCAGTACGTGGTTGAGCAGGGTGCTTTTGCCGGCACCGAGAAATCCAGAGAGCACGGTGACGGGGAGGCGCTTGGGGATGGCATTCATTCGGTTATTTCTCGGTTCTGGTGTTGCGTCCAGGCTTCTGTGGACTGGCGCGTAAGCGATTGGGTTGTTGATTTAAATATTGTTATAACATAACAATAAAAACAAGCCGAGCCGCTACTCGATGTCCGATAGCGCCGTCGCTCGCTTGAGACATGACCCGCCCGCAAGGAATCCTGAATGCTTTGCTTCTCCTCATCCCAGAAAAGCCGCCGGTTGCAGCGCCTTTCGCCATTTGCCGCCGCATTGCTGGGCTCTTTTGCCTTTGCCGAAGACGCCACGACCACGCTCGATCCCGTCCTCATTACCGATGAACATCCACAGGAAGTCGCCGATGGGCCAGTGCAAGGCTATCTAGCCACGCGCTCGGCCACGGCCAGCAAAACCGATAGCGATATCCGCGACATCCCACAAAGCATCGATGTCGTACCCGCTCAGGTGCTGGATGACCTGAACGCTACGCGGCTGGACCGTGCCCTGGATTTCGCCGGTGGCGTGGCCCGGCAGAACAATTTTGGTGGCCTGACCTTCCTCAATTACAGCGTGCGCGGTTTCACCACCGGTGAGCTGTACAAGAACGGTTTCGCGGTGAATCGCGGCAGCTACAGCGCGCCGGATGCGTCGGTGATCGAGCGTATCGAAGTGCTCAAGGGGCCGGCTGCCAGCCTGTATGGGCGGGGCGATCCGGGCGGGATGATCAATATCGTCAGCAAGCGCCCGCAGGCGCAGGCGTTCAGTGAGCTGAAGACGAGTACTGGGAGCTGGGATCGCTACCGCAGTAGCCTCGACGTCAATACGCCGCTCAGCGATGACGGCAGTCTTCTTTCCAGGGTCAACCTGGCTGTGGAGGACAACGACAGCTTCCGCGATTACGTCGGCAACCGACGGCAGATCGTCAGTCCATCGCTCAGCTGGCAGCTCAGTTCCGACACCCGTCTACTGATCGATAGCGAGTTTTCGCACACCGAGTCGGTGTTCGATCGCGGTATCCCAGCGGTCAATGGTGAGCTGGGCTCCGTCCGGCGCTCCACTTTCCTGGGCGAGCCCAACGATGGCGAGATCAGCAACGCCAACCAGACCCTCGATCTCGCGCTTGAACACTACCTGAACGATGCATGGCGGCTACGCCTGGCTAATCACTACACCCAGGGCACACTGCGTGGCGACAGCTCCGAGCCGCAGCAGTTGATCGGCGAGACGGTGACGCGCTTCTACCGCCAGCGCAATTTCGAATGGAATGACAGCATCACTCAGACCGAACTGCATGGCAGCTTCGATACGGGAGCCTGGCAGCACCAGACCTTGTTCGGCCTGGAGTACGAGAACTACCGCAACAGCCAGAAATACCCGCAGAGCGAGACCTCGCTCGATTACGGCCAGGACATCTACAGTCCGGTGTATGGACGGCCCAAGCCGGCCATCGTCAAGCCGAATGACTTCCACGAACACACCGAGAGCTACGCCCTCAATGTGCAGGATCAGATTGCCTTTACCGAGCGCCTGCGTGGCCTGGCAGGCGTGCGCCTGGAGCATTTCGAGCAGACATCCCTGAATCGCGCCAGTGGCTTGAGGCTGGAGCAGGAAAAGGATGTCGCCACTCCGCGTGCGGGCTTGCTGTACCAGCTGACCCCGCAGGTCGGTGTGTTCGCCAATGCCTCGACCTCGTTCCGGCCCAACAGCATTGGCAACCAGGGCCAGGTGTTCAAGCCGGAGAAGGGCGTGGGCTACGAGAGCGGCCTCAAGCTCGATCTGTTCGATGGTCGCCTGGGCGGCACCGTCGCGCTGTTTCATATCGACAAGGAAAACGTGCTGACCACCGATGCCAACGGCGACAGCGTCGCGGCTGGCAAGGCGCGCAGCCAGGGGCTGGACCTGCAGTTCAGCGGGCAACTGAGTGATGCCGTTCGCATCATCGGTGCCTATGCCTATATCGATGCGCAGGTCACCGAGGGCGATGCGGCCATTCCCGATGGCAGCGACCTGCTCGGCATCGCCCGGCACAGCGGCAGCGTACTGGCGGTGTATGAGTTCCAGGAGGGTGCCTTGCGCGGCTCGGACTTCGGTGCGGCGGCCAATTATGTCGGTGATCGTTCCGGCCAGGCCGGCAGCGACTTCGAGCTGCCGGCCTACAGCACGGTCGATCTGCTCGCCCATTACCGGGCCAGTGACGAGGTCACGCTCGGCCTGAACCTGAACAACCTGTTCGACCGCAAGTACTACGAGCGTGCCTACAACAGCACCTGGGTGATGCCCGGTGACCCACGCAACATCAGCCTAAGCCTGACCCTCAGTCTCTAATCGCAAGGATGTTTTCCATGACCCTTCATAAAGTCATTTCTCCCTTTGGCCTCTGCGCTGTGCTCTTCGTTGGCCAGGTTCAGGCCCACGGCCTGTGGACGGAACAGCGTCGCGGCGCCATTGAGGTCGTCTACGGCCATGGCGCGGAAGACGATGCTTTCGACGCGAAAAAGATCAGCAGCGCCTGGGCCTATGATGTGGCCGGCAAACAGATTCCGGTCACCGTGCAGCGCCTCGCGGATCATGCCCGCCTGCAACCACTCAAGCCGCCGGCCGCAGTGGCCGTGGTTCTGGACAATGGCGCCTGGTCGCAAACCCCGGACAAGCAGTGGATCAATCAGGGGCGCTCGCAGGTACCGACTTCGGTGCACTCGCTGCATACCTATAAATTCAGCCTGGCGATCTACCGAGAAGGCGTCCGCTTGCCGGCCCTGGATGTGTTGGGGCTGGCCATCGTGCCGGAGGTCGACCCGCTCAAGGTCGGCCCTGGCAAGCCGTTGCCGATCCGCGTGCTGCTCGATGGCAAGCCGGTGGCGGGCGTCAAGCTGATCGGGGATTATCGTGGCGCACCGCATAGCGTCAGTGCCGAAACGGACAGTGAAGGGCGGGCGCAGGTGATGGTGCGCAATGAGGGGCTGAACATCATTGCCGCTGAGCTTTATGTGCCGGTCGAGAATGATGCGGATATCAGCGAGCGCGGGTTGTTCAGTTCGCTGACCTTTGTTGGCAGTGCGCACCACGAGTGAGTGCCATCGGCGGCCGGCAGGACCGGTCGCTGTAGCCAATGGATGGAGTGGGAAAGGCAGAAACGAAAAAACCGGCCAAGGCCGGTTTTTTGTTTCGATCCGTTGTAGCTGGATCGATTCGGGAATTTGGTCGGAGCGACTGGATTCGAACCAGCGGCCTTCTCGTCCCGAACGAGACGCGCTACCAAGCTGCGCTACGCTCCGAGTAATGGCGCGCATTCTACTGAAAAAGTTTTACTGCACAAGGGGTTAGCGGGAAGAATTTTGCCGGGGGAAGGGCTCCACATCCGTGTGGCGAGGCGCCTCTGGCGCGGCTCAGAGCTCTTTGACGGTGATGACCTGATCCTTGTTGATGCGTGCCGGTTTACCGTCCAGTTGCTCGAACTCATAGAAGCCGGAAGCGTCGTCAAATTCCGGCGCATCCACGGTCTGGATCTGGCTGCCGTCATTGAGGGTGATCACGCTTGGCGTCGAACAACCTGTCAGGGCCACAAAGCCAAACGCGGCGAGAGTGAGTGGCAGGCTCCGTTGGGTCATGGGTGTCTCCTTGCTCGGTCTGATGTACCCAGTTTCTGACGAGAGCCTTGCGTCAAAGTTCAGTCACTGGCCTGTTACAGACGCGTCAGCGAGCAAGTGCGGAGTGTTCAGGTTGGCCAGGCGTGGGTCGTCGGGGGCGCAGTCCAGGGCTTGCGGATCGAGCTGCAGCAAGGCTCGGCGCGGGCTGCGCTCGCCCTGCTGCCAGGCCTGTTGCAGAGGCAAGTGCAGGGTGCGTGGCAGCAGGCAGAGCAGCGGTTCCCACTGTTCGCCACGGCGCAGCATCAGCGGTTTGTCCGGCTGGTTGGCCGCTTGCGTACGCATCGCATGCAGCAATGGCAGATCAAGCAACGGGGCATCGCAGGGCAGCACCAGCAGCCAATCGTGACGCGCTACGGCGAGGCCGGCGAGGATGCCGGCCAGCGGGCCGGGGAAGTCCGCCTCGGCATCTTCCACCAGGCGGTCGGCGTACGCGGTATAGCGCGGCTGATTGCGGTTGCAGGAGATGATCAGGTCATCGCTGAGTGGGCGAGCCAGTGCATGCAGGTGGCTGATAAGCGGTTGTCCGCGCCACTCCAGCAGGCCTTTGTCCTGGCCGCCCATGCGCTGTCCGCGACCGCCGGCCAGGAGCAGGATGGAGCAGGCGGGAAGGGGGGCGGAATGGCTCATGACGGCGCTCTGGCTGGGGCCTGTGATATAACACCGGCCTGTTTTCGCCACAACCGGATCACGCCATGAGCTCCAAGGCCGAGGCGGCTTTTGTGCCGCTGAACATCGCTGTTCTCACCGTCAGCGATACCCGCAATCTGGACACCGATACGTCCGGCCAACTGTTCGTCGACCGCCTGACTGCCGCCGGCCATAACCTGGCCGCCCGGGTGCTGCTCAAGGACGACCTGTACCGCATCCGTGCCCAGGTCGCGACCTGGATTGCCGAGGATCAGGTGCAGGTGGTGCTGATCACCGGTGGCACCGGCTTCACCGCCCGCGACAGCACCCCGGAGGCGGTGAGCTGCCTGCTGGACAAGCAGGTCGATGGATTTGGCGAGCTGTTCCGGCAGATTTCCGTTGCCGATATCGGCACCTCCACCATCCAGTCCCGTGCGCTTGCCGGTCTGGCCAATGGCACCCTGGTGTGCTGCCTGCCCGGCTCGACCAACGCTTGCCGCACCGCCTGGGATGGCATCCTCGGCGAGCAGCTGGACAACCGTCATCGCCCCTGCAATTTCGTCCCGCACCTCAAGCAGGCGGCTCCCTGCGAGAGTCGTGGATGAGTCTGCTGCCGCTTGAAGCCGCGCAGGAGCGCCTGCTGGCCCTGGCCGATGCGGCGCCGATCGATGAGCAGGAGATCCTGCCACTGGCGGCGACCGATGGCCGCGTGCTGGCCACGGACCTGATTGCCGGGCTGGACCTGCCGCCCTGGCCGAACAGTGCAATGGATGGTTATGCGCTGCGCCTGGAAGACTGGAGCGGCGAGCCCCTGGTGGTGAGCCAGCGCATTCTTGCCGGCCAGGCGCCCGAGCCACTGCAGCCGGGTACCTGTGCGCGGATATTCACCGGCGCGCCGCTGCCGGCGGGTGCCGACTGCGTGGAGATGCAGGAGAACGCGGAGGTCCTGGACGAAGGCCGGGTACGTTTCCGTGAGCCGCTGCGGCTGGGGCAGAACGTCCGTCCCCAGGGCCAGGAAACCCGCCTGGGCGAGTTGGTGTTGAGCGCCGGCAGCCGTCTTGGTCCGGTAGAGCTGGGGCTGGCGGCCTCCCTCGGGTTTGCCGCCCTGGCAGTGCGGCGCCGGCCACGCGTGGCGGTGCTGTCCACCGGTGATGAGTTGATCGAGCCGGGCCAGGCGCTGGGTCCGGGGCAGATTTTCAACAGCAACCGCAGCCTGCTCTGCGCCTGGTTGTTGCGTTTGGGCTGCGAGGTGCGCGATGCCGGCATCCTCGCCGATGACCTGCAGCGCACCCGCGACGCCCTGGCGGCGCACGGCGATGCCGACCTGATCCTGACCACCGGCGGCGTGTCGGTGGGCGAGGCGGATTTTCTTGGCCAGGTGTTGCATGAAGACGGTGAGGTCGCCCTGTGGAAGCTAGCGATCAAACCGGGCAAGCCGCTGACCTGCGGCCACTACCAGGGCGTGCCGGTGCTCGGTTTGCCGGGCAACCCGGCCTCGACCCTGGTGACCTTCGGCCTGCTGGCACGCCCCTACCTGTTGCGCCGCCTGGGCGTGGTGGATGTCGCACCGCTGAGCGTCGAGGTGCCGGCCGGCTTCACCTGGAGCAAACCGGGAACACGGCGCGAATACCTGCGCGCTCGTTTAGAACAGGGGCGCGCCATGTTGTACCCCAACCAGAGCTCCGGGGTGCTGCGCAGCGCGGCCTGGGCCGATGGTCTGGTGGAGGTGCTGGAAGGGCGCAGCCTGGTCGAGGGCGAAGCGGTGCGCTTCATTCCGCTTAGCGAGTTGCTCAACTAGAAGGTTGGGCTCTGCGCAGCTCAACCCAGTCCTGCAGGAGCCAGCTTGCTGGCGATGCTGGTACGGCGCCGGTTGGCAACGGATCGCCAGCAAGCTGGCTCCTACAAAAGCGGCATTGTCCTGTCGCGCAGCGAGTAGGGCGGGTGAAACCCGCGTGTCTACTGGCGCGGGTTGCACCCGCCCTATGGGCTCAACTAGCCGAGTGCGCCCTTGCGGGTTTCGCGGTATTCGCCGGGGGTCATGTTGGTCCAGGCCTTGAAGCTGCGGTGGAACGAGCGCGACTCGGTGAAGCCCAGGTAGCTGGCGATATCCTGGATCGCCAGGTCGCTGCGCAGCAGGTAGTGCTCGGCCAGTTCCTGACGCAGCTGGTCGAGGATTTCCTGGTAGCTGGTGCCGGCCAATTGCAGGTGGCGCTGCAGCGTGCGCACCGTCATGTGGAATTTCTCGGCGACCCGCTCCTTGCGCGGCAGGCCGTCCTTGAGCAGCAAGCGCAGGGCGTTCTTTACCCGCAGCGGCAACGGTTCGTCGTTGTCGATCCCGGCCATCATCGCCAGGGCGTGTTCTTCCAGGGTGCGTAGCAGGTTGGCGTCGGCCTGGCGCAGCGGCACGCCAAGGTAGACCAGCGGCACCAGCAAGGCATTGCACGGCTGCTCGAAGCGCACCGGGCAGCCGAATACCGCCTCGTAGTCGGCCATGTGGGTGGCTGCCGGTTGGGCGTGCTCGAACCACACTTCATCGGGTGACTTGTCCATATCGGCGATCCAGCGTGCGTACAGCAGCCAGGAGGCCAGCACGTTCTCCACCATGTGCCGGCGGATTTCGCGGTCTTCGTGGCGGCAGTTCCAGATCAGGCGAATATGCTCGCCCACTGGCTCGATACGGCTGGTGCCCATGTCGCCGACCAGTTTCTCGTACGGCACGATGCGGCTCATGGCTTCGCCCAGGGTGGCGCAGTTCATGGTGATGTAGCCCAGCACGCTCCACGAGCCGGGCTGCACGAAGCTGGCGGCGTGCAGACCGAACAGCGTATCGCCGGTGGCGGCTACCAGGTGGGCGAGCAGACGCTCGTGCACTTCGCTGGGGATGCGCTTGCCGTTGTCGGCCAGGGTTTCGCGGTCGATACCGGCGGCGGCCAGCGCGGCGTCGCAGTCCAGGCCGAGCTGTTCGGCGTGGCGCAGATACTTGAGCAGGGCGGGGACGGAGGTATAGCCGAGGTTGAGCATCGTTCTTGTTGTTCTGCTTGGCTTGATTGGCGACAGCCGCTGTCTTGATCCGACAGTGACCCGTGGCAGCGGCTGGCTAGTATAGGCAGCCATTAATGTCGACCGGAATAGGTGGGGTAGCTGCAGATGCGACGTTGGAACGGATGGGGTGACGAGGCCACTGTGGTGGAACTGCCGGCGCACGGCGCAGCCTTCCTCGGCGCGCGCCTGGGTGCTGGCCAGGTGCTGCCCGATGCCAGCCTGGAACAGGTGTTGGCCCAGGTCCCGGCTTCGCGCCTCGCTGCCCATCCGCTGATCAGCACCGATGCCGAAGTGCGCGTGCGACATGCCCGCGGGCAGAGCCTGCCGGACTGGCTGGCGATGCGCGAAGGGCGCTTTGGCCAGTTTCCCGATGGCGTGGCCCTGCCGGAAAGCGCCGAACAGATTCGCCAACTGCTGGCCTGGGCGCGCGCCCAGGACCTGGTGGTGATTCCCTACGGTGGCGGCACCTCGGTGGCCGGGCACATCAACCCGCAGGCCAGCGAACGCCCGGTACTGACCCTGTCTCTGGAGCGCATGACCCGGCTGCTGGAACTGGACGAGGAAAGCCAGATCGCCACCTTCGGCCCTGGCGCCGCCGGCCCGCAGGTAGAAAGCCAGCTGCGGGCACGGGGCTACACCCTCGGCCACTTCCCGCAATCCTGGGAGCTATCGACCCTGGGCGGCTGGGTAGCCAGTCGCTCCAGCGGCCAGCAGTCGCTGCGTTACGGGCGCATCGAGCAACTGTTCGCTGGTGGCAAGATCGAGACCTTCGCCGGCACCCTGGAGATCCCGACCTTCCCGGCGTCGTCGGCGGGGCCGGACCTGCGCGAGATGATCCTCGGTTCGGAAGGGCGCTTCGGGGTGATCTCCGAGGTCAAGGTGCGGGTCAGCAAGCTGGCCGAACAGGAGCAGTTCTACGCGGTGTTCCTGCCCAGCTGGGAACAGGCCCTGAAGGGCATCCGCAGCCTGGTGCAGGCGCGTGTGCCACTGTCGATGCTGCGCCTGTCCAACGCCATCGAAACCGAAACCCAGCTGGCCCTGGCCGGGCACCCGGAGCAGATCGCCCTGCTGGAGAAGTACCTGGCGCTGCGTGGTGCGCGTGCCGGCAAGTGCATGCTGACCTTCGGCGTTACCGGCAATCGCAAGCAGAATGCACTGTCGGTGAAACAGGCCAAGCAACTGCTCAAGGGCTTTGGCGGGGTGTTCACCGGCACCTTGCTGGGCAAGAAATGGGCGGAAAACCGCTTCCGCTTTCCCTATCTGCGCCACGGCCTGTGGGCTGCCGGCTACGCGGTGGACACCCTGGAAACCGCCACCGATTGGGGCAATGTCGACAACCTGCTGAACCAGATCGAAGACAGCCTGCGCGCCGGCCTGGCCGAAGAGGGCGAGCCGGTGCACGTGTTCACCCACCTGTCGCACGTCTACGGCCAGGGTTCGAGCATCTACACCACCTACGTGTTCCGTCCGGGGCAGAGCTACGAGCAAACCCTGCAGCGCTGGCAGAAGCTCAAGCACAACGCCTCGCAGACCATCGTCAATAACCGCGGCACCATCAGCCACCAGCATGGCGTGGGGCGCGACCATGCGCCCTACCTGGCGGTCGAGAAGGGTGAGCTGGGGATGGCTGCGCTGCGGAGTCTGGCGGATCATTTCGACCCGGATCAACGCCTGGCTCCCAGCGTGCTGCTGGAAACCCATGAATAACTCTGCTGCGCGCTCCGATAGCTGCGTTGGGCGGTGCTCGCTCCTCGTCTATCGACCTGATATGCCTCCTCGCTGCGCTCCGTCCGCCTTGCTCTCGGGGCGCTCGCGACGACTTCTTCAAGGGTTTCGATAATGCCGACCTGGAACGCCGCCTGGCGTGCGCAGGTGTTGCCCGAACTGGCGCAACGTGACTGGGATCTGATCGTCGTCGGTGGCGGCATCACCGGCGCCGGCATCCTGCGGGAAGCGTCGCGCCGTGGCTGGCGTTGCCTGCTGCTGGAGCAGCGCGACTTCGCCTGGGGCACCTCCAGTCGCTCGTCGAAGATGGTCCACGGCGGCTTGCGCTATATCGCCAAGGGCCAGATCGGCCTGACTCGCGATTCGGTGCACGAGCGCCAGCGTCTGCTCGACGAGGCGCCAGGCCTGGTCGACCCGCTGGGCTTTCTGTTTCCCCATTACCAGGGCGGGTTTCCCGGCCCGCGCGTGTTCGGCGGCCTGCTGGCGGTGTATGACGCCCTGGCCGGCAGGCGTAACCACCTGTATTACCCGCTGCAGCAGCTGCGCTACCTGATGCCGGGCATCCGCGAGGACGGCCTCAGCGGCGCCACGCGTTTCTTCGACGCGGTGACCGATGATGCGCGGCTGGTCATGCGCGTGCTGGGCGAGGCGCGCATCGATGGTGGTGAGGCGCTCAATGGCCTGCGCGTGGTCGAGTTGCTGCGTGAGGACGGCCGCGTAATTGGCTTGCAGGCCGAGGACAGCGAATCCGGCCAGCGTTTCAGCTTCCGTGCCCGTGCGGTGGCTCAAGCCACCGGGGCCTGGGCCGATGGCCTGCGGCGCAAGGACGGCCGCGAGCATATTCGTCCGCTGCGCGGCAGCCACCTGTTGCTGCCGCACTGGCGTCTGCCGGTGGCCCAGGCCCTGAGTTTCATGCACCCGCAGGACCGGCGGCCGGTGTTCGTCTTCCCCTGGGAGGGCGCTACGGTGATCGGCACCACCGATCTGGATCACGCCGACAGCCTGGATCACGACGCGCGTATCACGGCGCCCGAAGTGGATTACCTGCTGGCCGCCTGCGTCAGCCAGTTTCCCGCAGCCGGCGTTACGCGCAGTGATGTGCTGTCGACCTGGGCGGGCGTGCGACCGGTGGTCAGTACCGGCGATGACAGCAAGCAACCGTCCGACGAGAAGCGCGAGCACGCGCTGTGGATCGAGCCCGGCTGCGTGACCCTGGCCGGCGGCAAGCTGACCACCTTCCGCCTGCTGGCCCTGGAGGTGCTACGCGCCTGCGCCGGTTTCGTCGGCAAGGCGGTGGACGATCAGGGTCAGGCCGTGTTTCGCCGCAGTGATGCCGTGTTGCCACTGGACCTGGGGCCGGCCATGCGCCTGCGCCTGGCCGGTCGTCATGGCCAGGCCTTGCCGCGCCTGGCGGCGCTGATCGGCGAACTGGGCGGCACGCGCATCGGCGACAGCGACACGCTGTGGGCCGAGCTGGCCCTGGCCTGTGATGAGGAGCTGGTGCTGCAACTGGACGACCTGCTGCTGCGGCGCACGCGTATCGGCTTGCTGCTGCCCGAAGGCGCGGCGGCCGAGCTGCCGCGCATCCGTGCGCTGTGCCAGCCGCGCCTGGGCTGGAGCGATGCGCGCTGGGGTGAACAGCAACAGCGCTACCTGGCGTTGTGGGCCAACTGCTACAGCCTGCCGGCGCACAGCTAGATGACGGCCGTCTTACCCGGCGCCAGCTTGCTGGTTCTGATAACAACAAGAATTCTGGAGTGCTCGTCTTGAGCGAAGAAAGCTACCTGCTGGCCATCGACAACGGCACACAGAGCGTGCGCGCGCTGCTGTTCGACCTGCGCGGCAACCTGGTCGGCAAGGGCAAGGTCGAGTTGCAGCCGTATTTCTCCACGCAGCCCGGCTGGGCCGAGCAAGACCCCGAGTATTACTGGCGCAGCCTGGGCGAGGCGTGCGCCAAACTGTGGGCCAGCGTGGATATCGACCGCCGGCTGATCAAGGGGGTGTCGCTGACCACCCAGCGCGGCTCGCTGATCACCGTCGACGCCCAGGGCCAGCCGCTGCGTCCGGCGATCCTCTGGCTCGACCAGCGCCGTGCCGAGGTCAAGGGCAAGATCAAGGGGCCGTGGGGCTGGCTGTTCAAACTGATTGGCGAAGAGGCCACGGTGGACTATTTCCGCGCCCAGGCGGAGGTCAACTGGCTGGCCCAGCATGAGCCGGAGAACTGGGCGCGCACCGACAAACTGTTGATGCTCTCGGGTTTCCTCACTCATCGTCTGACCGGGCGCTTCGCCGACTCGGTGGGCTGCTGCGTCGCCTACCTGCCGTTCGACTACAAACGCCTGAAATGGGCGGCGCCCAGTGACTGGAAGTGGCAGGCCATGCCGGTGCGCCCGGAGCAGTTGCCGGAGCTGGTCAAGCCGGGCGAGCTTGTCGCCACCATCACCGCCGAAGCCAGCCGCCACACCGGGATTCCCGAGGGCTTGCCGTTGATCGCGGCAGCATCGGACAAGGCCTGCGAAGTGATCGGCTCCGGCGGTGTCGAGCCGCACACCGCCTGCCTGTCCTATGGCACCACCGCGACCATCAACACCACGCGGCGTACTTACCTGGAAACCATCCCGCTGATTCCGCCATATCCGGCGGCGATCCCCGATCACTACAACACCGAGGTGATGATTTTTCGGGGCTTCTGGATGGTCAGCTGGTTCAAGCAGGAGTTCGGCTATGCCGAGCGCCAGCGCGCCCTGGAGCTGGGAGTGGAGGCGGAAACCCTGTTCGACGAGCTGGTCAGCCAGGTGCCGGCAGGCTCCATGGGGCTGATGTTGCAGCCATTCTGGTCGCCGGGTATCCGCGAGCCGGGGCTGGAGGCCAAGGGCTCGATCATCGGCTTCGGCGACGTGCATACCCGGGCGCACCTGTATCGGGCGATCCTCGAAGGTCTGGCTTATGCCCTGCGCCAGGGTCGCGAGCGTATCGAGAAGCGCTCGGGAACCCCGATCACCCGCCTGCGCGTGTCCGGTGGCGGCTCGCAGAGCGATGCGGCGATGCAGCTGACCGCCGACATCTTCGGCCTGCCAGCCGAGCGCCCGCATGTCTACGAGGCCTCGGGCCTGGGTGCAGCCATCGATTGCGCGGTGGGCCTGGGCTTGCACCCGGACTTTCCCACGGCGATTGCCGC
Source organism: Aquipseudomonas ullengensis (assembly GCF_014174475.1). Lineage (GTDB taxonomy): Bacteria > Pseudomonadota > Gammaproteobacteria > Pseudomonadales > Pseudomonadaceae > Aquipseudomonas > Aquipseudomonas ullengensis. Next base: position 109,182 of record NZ_JACJUD010000005.1, on the reverse strand, counting down.
CATGACCCGTGTCGGCAAGGTGTTCCAGCCCGACCCGGCGGCGCAGCAGGTGTACGATCGGCTGTACCGCGAGGTCTACCTGCGCATGTACAAGCAGCTCAAGCCGTTGTACAGCAGCATCCGCGAGATCACCGGATATCCTGCCTAGCAGCGCGTACGGCACTCGATTTGCCCTGGCACTTTTGTCTCGCTTCACCAGTCTGCTGTACTCAGAACCTGTTTCGGATCTTTTGAGCTAGAGCCAGGCAAGGCGAAATTGGGTGAGGACGCGGAGTTTACGAAGTGTAAATGAGCAGTACTCGTTTCACTCGCCCTCCGGGTCGCGCTAAAGCGCGTTAGCCGCAAGCGGCTTGCCGAACCGATTTCAACGCAGCATGGCCGACGATCAAGAGACCCGAGACAGGTTCTCAGGCTGGAGCTAATCAAGGAGCGAATCATGTCCGCACGCAAGGCGCTGTTGATCCTGCATGGCAAGCAGGCCCTGAACGAAGAGGTGCGGGCGGCAGTACAGGCGCTGCGCGAAGAGGGATGGGAGCTGGCCGTGCGCCTGACCTGGGAGGCGGGTGATGCCCAGCGCCTGGTCACGGAAGCGCTGGATGCCGGCTACCCGACGGTGATTGCCGGTGGCGGCGATGGCACGGTGCGCGACATTGCCGAGGCCATGGCGCTGGCCAACAGCGATGCCAGCCTGGCGATCCTGCCGCTGGGCACCGCCAACGACTTTGCCCACGCGGCGGGCCTGTCCCTAGTACCTGGCGAAGCCCTGGCCCTGCTCGAGGTGCCGGCGCGGCCAATCGACCTGGGCGAGGTGGATGGCCAGTTGTTCCTCAATATGGCCACCGGCGGCTTTGGGTCGAAAGTGACTGCCAATACGTCGGAAGAGCTTAAGAAACTCCTCGGTGGCGCCGCCTATTTCCTGACTGGGCTGACACGCTTTCCCGAGGTGCACTCGGCCTTCGGTCGTTTTCACGGGCCGGGTTTCGACTGGGAAGGCGAGTTTCTCGCCCTGGGTATCGGCAATGGCCGACAGGCGGGCGGCGGCCATGTGTTGTGCCCGCAGGCGCTGGTCGACGATGGCTTGCTGGATATCTGCATCGTACCGGCGCCGCAGGACCTGGTCGGCACACTGGGCACGCTGTTGTCCGGCGGCATTCTCGGCCTCGAGTCGGTGGCGTTGAGCGCGCGCCTGCCCTGGGTCGAGATCGAGGCGTGCGAGGGGCTGGATATCAACCTCGATGGCGAACCCATGGAGGGCCAGCGCCTGCGTTTTGCCGCTCGTCCGGGCGTGTTGCGGGTGCATCTGCCGGCCGGTTCGCCATTGCTCGGCTGATTTCGCCCAGGCTGGCGTGGTGGTGGTACCTGCGGCATGATGGCTTCCGGCCATGCTCCTGCAGTTTCCGCGCAGCGGGCCGATACAGCGGCTATCGCTGGGCTAGACTCGACACAGATAACAGGAGCACATGATGGCCGGCATTCTCGATACAGTGGACCAACGCACCCAGCTGGTGGGTGAGAACCGCCTGGAAATCCTCATGTTTCGCCTGGCCGGGCGCCAGTTGTTCGCGATCAACGTGTTCAAGGTGCAGGAAGTCCTGCAGCTGCCCAAGCTGACCCTGATGCCGCACCGCCACCCCTACGTCTGTGGCGTGGTCAACCTGCGCGGCCAGACCCTGCCGGTGATCGACCTCTCCCAGGCCATCGGCATGCGCCCGATTACGCCCAGCCCCAGCAGTACCATCATCGTCACCGAGTACAACCGTTCGGTGCAGGCGTTCCTGGTCGGCGGCGTGGATCGCATCCTCAACCTCAACTGGGAGTCCATCCTGCCGCCACCGGGCGGGGCAGGTCGCCAGCATTACCTGACGGCGATCACCAAGGTGGAAGACCAGATCGTCGAGATCATCGACGTGGAGAAGGTGCTGTCGGAAATCGCCCCGATGAGCACCAAGATTTCCGACGAGAAACTGGCCGACCCGCTGTTGGCCAAGGCCGTGGGCCGCGAAGTGCTGCTGGTGGATGACTCCAAGGTGGCGCTCAACCAGCTGCGCGAGACCATGGCTCAGCTGGGTATTCGCACCCACAGTGTCAGCGACGGTCTCAAGGCGTTGCAGCAACTGAAGCAGTGGGCCGACACCGGCGAGGTGATGACCGACAAGCTGCTGATGATCTTCACCGATGCGGAAATGCCGGAAATGGATGGCTACCGCCTGACCACCGAGATCCGCAACGACCCACGCCTCAAGGACCTGTACGTGGTGCTGCACACTTCGCTGTCCGGCAGTTTCAACGAGGCGATGGTGAAGAAGGTCGGCTGCGACAACTTCCTCTCCAAGTTCCAGCCCGACAAGCTGGTCGACGTGATTCGCGAGCGCCTGCAGCTCGACGAGTAAGCTGATCCCGCCTGCATGTGGTCACCGCCGCGAGCGATGACCACCACCTCCCAGACTCAGGCGCCGACTGCCGCAGGCAGGATCCCGGCGCTCATGGTTCCCCAGCGCCGCCCGTCGACCATGATCGGCACGTACATCACGAAAATCACGGTAGTGGTGCCTGGCAGCACGAAGGTGCCCATGCTCAGGTAGGTGCACTTGCGCATGTTGTCGTGTTCGATCGCGCTGCCGAAGAAGCGCAGGTGGGTGCTCTTGGAGGCGTCCACGGCCGGATCACCGGTCGGCGCTTGTGAGGCGGCGCTGCGTGCCGCGGCCAGGTAGCCACGGTCATTGACCGGCACGATATACAGCACCCCGTCCTTGCCGCCCTGGTCCCACTGGTCCAGAAGGGGCTGGACGCGCTTGCGGTAGGCTTCGGCCCAGCTGACGTTGTGCTTGGGCGGATTGGTGTTGGCAATCGCCTTGTAGTTGTTGTCGAACAGGTCGACGCCGGAGCGCTTGAGCTCTTCCAGCTGGAGTTCGATTTCGTTGCGCCGTTGCATCAGCACGTCGGTGATTGCTTCGAGCTTGCCGTGGCCCAGGCGGAAACTGCTGAGCGTTTGCAGCATCAGGTTGCTGTTGTCACGCAGGCGGTCAGCCTGGGCGAAGGAGGTCTCCATGCGCTGGCTGATGGTCAGGCTGAGGTCGCGGATCTGGCTGCTGTGCTGATGGGTTTCGTTGTTGGTGGCGGTCAGCTCCTCCATCGCACTGCTGACCATCAGCAGGTCGTCGTTGGCTTGCTGGAAGTCTTCGACCATGTGGGTGAACTGGTCGGCCGCGGTGCTGACGGCCATGCCGGCTTTTTCCGTTTTCTCGAGCATGTCCAGGGTCTGCTGGTCGGCGCCGGCCATGGCCTTGGTCATTTGCTCCATCAGTTGGCCGATCTGCCCGGCGGCGCTACCGACCTTCACCGACAGGCTGCGCACTTCGTCGGCAACCACGGCAAAGCCGCGGCCGTGATCGCCGGCGCGGGCGGCCTCGATGGCGGCGTTGAGCGCGAGCATGTTGGTTTGCGCGGAGAAGTCCTGCACGGTGGTGAGGATTTCACGGACCTGGGCGGAGCTGCTGTCCAGGGCGCTGATGTTGTCCTTGAAGCTCTCCATGACCTGGCTGATGTGCTGCATCTGCTCGCGGGCATCGCCCAGCTGGCTTTTCGACTGGCGTGCCAGCTCCAGGTTGCGGCTGTTCATGCCGGTGATGCCGCTGGTGTGCGTGGAAATGTCGTGCAGGGCGCAGGTGGTCTGCTCGCTGGCCTGGAAGATCAGCTCGGACAGGCTCTGCTGCTGCTTGGCATCGCGAGCGGCGTGCTCCGATTGCAGGCGGCTGTTGGCCGAGGTCGCGGCGGTTTGCAGGCTGTTGTGCTGGAAGTCCAGAAGCATGCCGCGCAGGCGCGTGGTCAGGTTGGCAAAGCTTTGGCTGGCGGGGGAGGCCGAGCGCTGTAGTTCGCTGTCCGCCGTCAGGTCGATCAGCTTGCCGTTGGCCAGCTCCAGTTTCTCGACCAATGCGTCGGAGGTGCTGCGGGAGTTGCGCACCAGCCAGGACAGATAAAGCATCGGGGCAGACAGCACCAGTGCGACAATCCAGACTGCACCACTGGCCTGCATCAGCAGGGCGCCGATAAAGAACAGCTGGCAGAGCAGCAGAAGCCAGAAGGTAGCGGTGGGCGTAGGGAGTGGGGTGCTGTTTGTTTGCTGGAGATCAGCGGCAGATGGGCTGTTTTGCATGGTCTTTCTCGTCTTTATTATTATGTGGTGCGAGCTCCCTGGACAAAAAACATCCAGACTCGGCTCGCACTCGTTCCCGTAATCTGCCTCAAGGATGTTGCTCATGCAACTTGCCGCGCTTTATCGCTACCCGCTCAAGTCTGGCCAGGCCGAGCGCCTGGAGCGTGTGAATCTGGAGGCCTTGGGCCTGGCGGGCGATCGTCGCTGGATGCTGGTCGAAGAGGCCACCGGGCGCTTCCTCACCCAGCGTCTGCTGCCGCAAATGGGGCGGATTAGCGCGCTGTACAACGCCGCAGGCGGTCTGACCCTGAACGCACCGGGCTGCACCCGCCTGGACGTGGCGCTGCCCGAACCCGATGCCGAGCTGCGTGGCGTTACGGTGTGGCGCGACAGCCTGCGCGTGCCGGATGCCGGCGATGCGGCGGCCGAGTGGCTGAGCCGCTTTATTGGTCGTGCCTGCCGCCTGGTGCAGGTGCCGGAAAGCCGCGCCCGGCAGGTCGATACCGGCTATGCGCAGGTGGGCGACAAGGTCGCCTTCGCCGACGGTTTTCCGCTGCTGCTAATCGGCCAGGCTTCGCTCGATGACCTTTCGGCGCGTGTCGGACGACCGCTGGAGATGCTGCGCTTTCGGCCCAACCTGGTGGTACAGGGCAGCGCGCCCTATGCCGAGGACAGCTGGAAGCGCATCCGTATCGGTGGCGTGGAGTTCGACGTGGCCAAGGGCTGCAGCCGCTGCATCCTCACCACCCTCGACCCGCAGACCGGCGAGCGTAGCGCTGATCGTGAACCGCTGACGACCCTGAAGACCTACCGCGAGCGCGAGGGTGATGTGTACTTCGGGCAGAACCTGTTGCCGCGTGGCGTCGGCGAGCTGCGCCAGGGCATGGCGGTCGAGGTGCTGGAGTAGGCCGTTTGCCGTGATCGGCAGAGACTAAACGGGCGCCCTAGGGCGCCCGTTTGCGTTTTACTGATCGTCGAAGAAGCGCTCATGCCAGTCCACCAGCGGGGTGGGGGCGTTGAGTTTCTGGCCGTAGATCACTGAGTAAGACAGCACGTTCTGCACGTACTGGCGGGTTTCATCGAACGGGATGTTCTCCACCCACACGTCGAAGGCCAGGTGGTCGGCGCCTTTGAGCCACTGGCGCACGCGACCCGGGCCGGCGTTGTAGGCGGCTGAGGCGAGCACGCGGTTGCCGTTGAACTGGCCGTGCACCTGGCTGAGGTAGGCGGCGCCGAGCTGGATGTTCTTTTCCGGTACCAGCACTTGCTGTGGATTGGCCAGTTGGATGCCGAACTTGCGTGCGGTTTCCTTGGCGGTGGCTGGCATCAGCTGCATCAGGCCCATGGCGCCGACCGGCGAGCGGGCGTCGGCCATGAAGGCGCTTTCCTGGCGGGTAATGGCGAACACCCAGCTGGAGTGCAGGCCGCGGGCCTTGGCCTGGCTGGTCAGGTTATTGCGATAGGCCATCGGGAAGCGGATATCCAGGTCATCCCAATATTTGGCCTGGCTGATGGTGCGGATGGCCGGGAAGTACCACTGCTTATCGTAGGCGAGCTTGGCCTGGGCCACCAGCTCGTCGCGGCTGAACAGGCGGCTGACGTGGTACCACTCGCGGCGCCCATCGACGATCTGGCCGCGATCATGAAACTCCAAGGCGCGACGGATGCCGGCGGTGTTACTGACCTTCTGGATGACTTTCGGGTCGAGCGCCAGCGGCTTGTTGTTCAGGCTGTAGGGCGCTTCGATGCGGTCGGCCGCGAGGAAACCATAGAAATCGCGTTCCTTGGCCAGCGGCTGGTACAGCACCTGCGCTTGCGGATTCTGTGGCTGGGCCAGCTGCAGGCTGCGTGCCTGCCAGTAGCGCCAGCGGGTGGTGCTGGCCAGGTCGGCGGGCAGGCGACTGGTGAGCTGGTAGGCCTCGTCCCAGCGGCCGTGGCGCAGCAGCAGGCGGGCGCGCCATTCGGATACGGTGTTGTCGCGCAGCTCCGGGTCGTACTGGGTCATGATCTGCAGGGCGCGGATGTCGAACTTGCGCGCCAGGGTCAGGCCGATTTCACGGGCGATGGCGACTTTTTCTTCCTTGGAGAAGGCCATCTTGCTGGCATAGGTGTCGAGCAGCTTGATCGCCTTTTCCGGGTCCTGGCGGGCCAGGCGGCGCAGGCCCAGGCTGACGACGTCGGACATGGCCTGGTCGGCCGGCGTGAAGCGGCCAGTCTGGCTCAGCAGTTGCGGGTTCTGCGCCACGTCGAGCAGCAGTTTGCCCTGGGTGGCGAGGCTTGGCAGGGTCTTCACCAAGTGGCTGGCCAGGCCATAGTTGCGGGCCTCGGCGGCCAGCTTGGCGCGTTGCCAGCGGCGCTCTTCGGTCAGTTGACCGTTGGCGTGCCACAGGTCGAACAGCGCGTCGCAGGCATTCGGCTGCGACTTGCCGACCAGCCAGAGCTTCTCGGCGGTGGCGTTGCCTTCGGCCTGCATGCCGTGCTTGAGCTGGTACTGGCCGAACAGGCAGTCCAGCTCGGTGAAATTGAGCTTGGGGTCGTAGTGATTGGCGAAGGTCTGCCATTCGCCGCGCTCGGACAGCCAGCGCAGCCAGCGTAGTTTCATCCAGCCGGCTTGCGGCAGGTCGCCGTGCTCGGTGAGGAAAGCTTCGATTTCCTCGTTGCTCGCCCATTTCAAGCGTGCGGTCAGCTCGTCGTACGCCAGGTACGGCTCCAGCGGGTAGTCGCGAAGGGCCTTGGCATACAACTGGTACGGCCCTTTGTCGCCCTTGGCCAGGGCGCGCTTGGCTTCGTCGTACATCTGTCGCTGCTGGGCCAGGCTGGCGGCCTGGACGCTGGGAAAGGTGGCGGTACAGAGAAGCAGGCAGGAAAACAGGCTGAGCAGAGAACGGCGCATGACACTTCCGGGCAGAAATCGTGATGGGTGGCGGCAGAGCCGGCACCGAGTAGGCCTAGCTTAGCCTTTTGCCGTGCGCAGGCGAAAGCATGGGCATGACCGCGCGCCGTAAGCGTGAGCGGTGATGCATAAATGCCAGCATGATCGCCTGGCAAGTCGGTTAGAATGCCTCCCCGGTTTTTTGTAAGTAGCCTTTTATTATGACTCTGCTCAAGTTCACCGATGTTTCCCTGGCGTACGGCGCCATGCCGCTGCTGGACAAGGTGTCCTGGCAGATTGCCCGCGGTGAGCGGGTCTGCATCATCGGCCGCAACGGCACTGGCAAGTCGAGCATGCTCAAGCTGGTCAAGGATGATCAGAAGCCCGACGACGGCAGCATCTGGCGCGCGCCGGGGCTGAAAATCGGCGAGCTGCCCCAGGAACTGCCGGTGGCCGACGAGCGGACAGTGTTCGACGTGGTTGCCCTGGGCCTCGATGGCGTCGGTGAGCTGCTCGCGCAATACCACCACCTGGCGCAGAACTGCGTCACCGAAGAAGACCTCGACAAGCTCATGCACGTCCAGCAGGCGCTGGAAGCCCGCGATGGCTGGCGCCTGCAGCAATTGGTCGAAAGCACCCTGAGCCGCCTGCAGTTGCCGGCGGACAAGACCCTCGCCGAGCTCTCTGGTGGCTGGCGCCGCCGCGTGCTGCTGGCCCAGGCGCTGGTCAGCGAGCCGGATCTGCTGCTGCTCGACGAGCCGACCAACCACCTGGATATCGGTGCCATCTCCTGGTTGGAAGAGGCGATCAAGGACTTCCAGGGCGCCGTGCTGTTCATCACTCACGACCGCTCCTTTCTGCAGAGCCTGGCCACGCGCATTCTTGAGCTGGACCGTGGTGGGTTGATCGACTGGAATGGCGACTACGCCAGCTTTCTGGTGCATAAGGAGCAGCAGTTGGCTGCGGAAGAAACCGCCAATGCGCTGTTCGACAAGAAGTTGGCCCAGGAAGAAGTGTGGATTCGTCAGGGCATCAAGGCCCGTCGTACCCGCAACGAAGGCCGCGTGCGCGCCCTCAAGGCCCTGCGTGTCGAACGCAGCGAGCGCCGTGAGCGCACGGGCAAGGCGTCGATTCAGCTGGACGTTGCGGACAAGTCCGGCAAGCAGGTCATGCTGCTGGAGGGCGTCAGCTTCGCCCATCCGGGTGGGCCGCTGCTGATCAAGGACTTTTCCATGGTGTTGCAGCGGGGCGATCGTATCGGCCTGCTCGGCGCCAACGGTACCGGCAAGACCACCCTGCTGAAGCTGATGCTCGATGGCCTGCAGCCAACCTCCGGCAAGGTAGAGCAGGGCACCAAGATCGAGGTGGCCTATTTCGACCAGCTGCGCCATCAGCTCGAGCTGGAAAAGACCGTAATCGACAACATCTCCGAAGGTCGCGACTTTATCGAGATCGACGGCCAGAACCGCCATGTGCTGAGCTACCTGGGCGACTTCCTGTTCAGCCCTCAGCGTGCCCGTACCCCGGTCAAGGCGCTGTCCGGTGGTGAGCGCGCGCGTCTGCTGCTGGCCAAGCTGTTCAGCAAACCTGCCAACCTGCTGGTACTCGACGAACCGACCAACGACCTCGACGTGGAAACCCTGGAGTTGCTCGAGGAAGTGCTGGCGAATTTTTCCGGCACCGTGCTGATGGTCAGTCACGACCGGGCCTTCCTCGATAACGTCGTGACCAGCACCCTGGTCTTCGAAGGCGAAGGGCGCGTGCGCGAGTACGTCGGTGGCTATCAGGACTGGCTGCGCCAAGGCGGTTCGCCGCGTCTGCTGGGCGTGGGCGAGAGCAAGTCAGGCAAGGCCGAATTGAGCGCAGTGGCACCCGCTGCGGTCGTTGAACCTGTGGTTGAAGCGGCACCTGCCGCCAAGAAGAAGCTCAGCTACAAGCTGCAGCGTGAACTGGAAGCCATTCCCGGGCAGATCGAAGCTCTGGAAACCCAAATGGCCGAACTGCAGACGCAGATCGCCGATCCGGCGTTCTATCAGCAGCCGGCGGCTACTACCGCCAAGGCGTTGGAACGCCTGCAAAACCTACAAGAAGAACTGGACCACCTCCTTGAGCGTTGGGCCGAACTGGATGCCTGAAAAGCCTGTCGGAGACATGCATGGCAATTGAGTACCGCATCACCCTGGATGACAACCATCAGTTCAGCTACAGGATCGAGCTGGACCGTCAGTATGACCCCCAGGGTGCCGAGGCCGCGCCAAAGTGGACGCGCCTGGAAAACAATCAATGCAGCAACTGCCCGCTGAAGAAGGAAGAGTTCAAGTGCTGCCCTGCGGCCGTGGACTTGCATCGGGTGATCGAAGACTTCCACGGCTTGCCGGCCGTGAAGAAGGCGCATGTCTGGGTGCGCACGCCGGAGCGTGAATACACCAAACATGTCGGCCTGGAAGAAGGTTTGCGCTCGCTGCTCGGGGTGATCATGGCTACCAGCGCCTGTCCGGTGCTGGGCAAGCTCAAGCCGATGGCGCACAACCACCTGCCGTTCGCCAGTAGCCAGGAGTTCATCCTGCGCGCCATCTCGCTGTACCTGGCGCGGCAATACTTCAACTTCCGTGAAGGGCGGCGTGCGGATTGGGAGTTGAAGGGGCTGGTCAAGCAGTTCCAGCAGTTGCAGTTGGTCAATCAGGCGTTCTGGCAGCGCATTCACGATACCTGTGAAGGCGACTCCAACCTCAAGGCCTTCCTGACCTTCTTCTCCATGTCATCGAGCATGACCGTGTCGCTGGAGACGCAACTGCAGAAGATTCGCCCGCTGGTGATGAGCGCGGGCGAACCAGGGGAGTAGGGCGCAAGCCTTGGCCGGCATAGAGCCTGTTTACGGTCTTCTGAATTAGAGCCAGACAAGACAAAAACGGCCGAGGAAGCGCAGTTTACGAGTTGTAAATGAGCATTCCGAGGCCGTTTTTAACGCGGTCTGGCCGCGAGTCAGGAGGCCGTAACAGGCTCTTAGGACTTCTTCAGGCGCACGGCGAGCACATCGCAGGGCGCACCGTGCAGGACGTCGTTGGCGGTGGAGCCAAGCAGCAGGGCGAGGCCATGACGACCGTGGCTGCCGACCACGATCAGGTCGCAGCCTTGCTCTTCGGCTAGGCGATGGATCTCCTGGCGGGGCTGACCGTAGGCCAGGTGGCGCATGTCGCTGCCCAGTTGCGGGTACTGCCCGGCAAAGCTCTGCAGGCGCTCGCGGGCCTGGTCGAACTGCTGCTGTTGCAGGGTCGACAAGTCCATCGGTACATCACCGCCAAAGGCCATGGCCATCGGTTCGATGATATGCACCAGGGAGGCCTTGGCGGCGCTGCTGGTGGCGATGGCCAGGGCGCGTTGCACCACCGGATGGCATTCATCTGTCAGGTCGACGGCGATCAGAATGTGCTGATAGGGCATGTGGGTATCCTCCTTGGTCGGGCAGATCTTTGATTTTTAGTATGGCTACCTTGCCATATAGCACAGGCTTTTCCTGCGGGGTGATACAGGTATGACCGGCTGGATCGTGGTTTTGCTCATTGTTGCGATGCTCAGCCCGCTGGTCTGGCTGCGTCCTTCGCGTCGCCAGAGCGGGCAGATGGCTCAGCGCCTGGCCGCGCGCCGTCTGGGTCTGGCCATGCAGTTGACTCAGCCGGAGTGGCCGCACTGGCTGGCCTGCGACCCGCCAGGCAGCTGCGCTCAATATCACCGTGGCCGCCGTGCCGGGCGTGATGACAGCTGGGCCTACTGGCAGAGCGCGCCGGGAGAATGGCTCAACCAGTGGCGTGAGCCCTGTACCGATGCGGCGCTGCTCGAGCGTTTGGCCACCTTGCCGGCGGATGTGTACAAGGTCGAGGCCAGCCGGCAGATGGTGGCGTTGTACTGGGGCGAGCGCGGCGGCGAGGTCGAGTTGCAACGGGTCGCTGATCTGTTGGCGGCGGTGGCCTGAACCGCCGATTTCTACTGAAATCTCAGCAGAATTCAGCGTCTGAATAATACAAAGCCAGTCGGCCGATGCCGGGTGGGCGTATGCGGCTACCGGTGATTCCTGGCTTTGCGGGTTGTTGCAAGGAGAATCGGTCAATACCTCTTGGCTGGGTGTTACGGACGGGCAATTGACAATTGGGTGCTTTTCACAGAATGTGTGCGCACCCAAATCAAACGGGCGTATGAATTGAGCGTTTGCCACCAGCGGCAACGCCTATACAGCCCGATTATCGCGTCGGTGGGTGTGCCAGGCCGATTGCGGCTATGCTCGACGGCTGCGCCGCGGGCGAGCCTGCAGGTTGGCTCCGATGTGTACTGTTCAGCTTCCATACCGTGGAGATCAGTTGATGATTTACGAAGGTAAAGCCATCACGGTTAAGGCTCTTGAGGGCGGCATCGTCGAATTGAATTTCGACCTCAAGGGTGAGTCCGTTAACAAGTTCAACCGTCTCACTCTGAGCGAACTGCGCCAGTCCGTGGACGCCATTAAGGCCGACGGTTCGATCAAGGGCGTAATCGTTACCAGCGGCAAAGACGTATTCATCGTCGGCGCTGACATCACCGAGTTCGTCGAAAACTTCAAGTTGCCCGACGAAGAGCTGGTAGCCGGCAACCTCGAAGCCAACAAGATCTTCAGCGACTTCGAAGACCTCTCCGTACCGACCGTGGTCGCCATCAACGGCATCGCCCTGGGTGGCGGTTTCGAGATGTGCCTGGCGGGTGACTACCGCGTCATGAGCGAGACCGCCAAGGTCGGCCTGCCGGAAGTCAAGCTGGGCATCTACCCAGGTTTCGGCGGCACCGTGCGCCTGCCGCGCGTGATCGGCACCGACAACGCCATCGAGTGGATCGCTTCCAGCAAGGAAGCCAAAGCTTCCGACGCGCTGAAAGTGGGCGCCGTCGATGCCGTGGTCAAGGCTGACAAGCTCAAGGAAGCCGCTCTGGACCTGATCAAGCGCGCCATCTCCGGCGAGCTGGACTACAAGGCCAAGCGTCAGCCGAAGCTGGAAAAGATCAAGCTCAACGCCATTGAACAAATGATGGCCTTCGAAACCGCCAAAGGTTTCGTCGCTGGTCAAGCCGGCCCGAACTACCCGGCTCCGGTCGAAGCCATCAAGACCATCCAGAAAGCCGCCAACTTCGGTCGCGACAAAGCGCTGGAAGTGGAAGCTGCTGGTTTCGTCAAGCTGGCCAAGACCTCCGTTGCGGAAAGCCTGATCGGCCTGTTCCTCAACGACCAGGAACTGAAAAAGAAAGCCAAACACCACGACGAAATCGCTCGTGACGTGAAACTGGCTGCCGTGCTGGGTGCTGGCATCATGGGTGGCGGTATCGCCTACCAGTCCGCTTCCAAAGGCACGCCGATCCTGATGAAGGATATCCGTGAAGACGGTATCCAGATGGGTCTGAACGAAGCTTCCAAGCTGCTCGGCAAGCGCGTCGAGAAAGGCCGCATGACTCCGGCCAAGATGGCTGAAGCCCTCAACGCCATTCGCCCGACCATGTCCTACGGCGACTTCGGTAACGTCGACATCGTCGTCGAAGCCGTTGTCGAGAACCCGAAGGTTAAAGCCATCGTTCTGGCTGAAGTGGAAGGCGTGGTTCGTGAAGACGCCATCCTGGCTTCCAACACCTCGACCATCTCCATCAACTTGCTGGCCAAGGCCCTCAAGCGTCCGGAGAACTTCGTCGGCATGCACTTCTTCAACCCGGTGCACATGATGCCGCTGGTCGAAGTCATCCGTGGCGAGAAGTCCAGCGAAGTAGCCGTGGCGACCACCGTTGCCTACGCCAAGAAGATGGGCAAGAGCCCGATCGTGGTCAACGATTGCCCGGGCTTCCTGGTCAACCGCGTACTGTTCCCGTACTTCGGTGGCTTCTCCAAGCTGCTGGGCTTCGGTGTTGACTTCGTGCGCATCGACAAGGTCATGGAGAAGTTTGGCTGGCCCATGGGCCCGGCTTACCTGTCCGACGTCGTTGGTATCGACACTGGCCACCACGGCCGTGACGTGATGGCTGAAGGCTTCCCGGACCGTATGGCCGTGGAAGGCAAGACTGCCGTCGACGTGATGTACGACGCCAATCGTCTGGGTCAGAAGAACGGCAAGGGCTTCTACTCCTACGAAATGGACAAGCGCGGCAAGCCGAAAAAGGTTTCCGACCCAGTTGCCTACGAGCTGCTGAAGGAAGTCGTTGTCGAGCAGCGCGAGCTGACTGACGAAGACATCATCAATTTCATGATGATCCCGCTGTGCCTGGAAACCGTTCGTTGCCTGGAAGACGGCATTGTTGAGACCGCTGCCGAGGCCGATATGGGCCTGATCTACGGCATCGGCTTCCCGCCCTTCCGCGGTGGTGCGCTGCGTTACATCGACTCCGTCGGTGTAGCCGAATTCGTAGCCCTGGCTGACAAATATGCCGACCTGGGCGCGCTGTACCACCCGACCGCCAAACTTCGCGAAATGGCCAAAAACGGCCAGAAGTTTTTCGGTTAATCGCGCAACGATCAGAGCGAGAGTAGAGATATGAGCCTGAATCCGAGAGACGCAGTCATTGTCGACTTCGGCCGTACCCCGATGGGTCGTTCCAAAGGTGGCATGCACCGCAACACCCGTGCCGAGACCATGTCGGCACACCTGATCAGCGGCGTCCTGGCGCGTAACAGCAAGCTGGACCCGGCTGAAGTAGAAGACGTGATCTGGGGCTGCGTAAACCAGACCCTGGAGCAGGGCTGGAACATCGCGCGCATGGCGTCGCTGATGACCCAGATCCCGCACACCAGCGCTGCACAAACCGTCAGCCGCCTGTGTGGTTCTTCCATGAGCGCCCTGCACACTGCTGTGCAGGCGATCCAGACTGGCAACGGCGACGTGTTCGTGGTTGGCGGCGTGGAGCACATGGGCCACGTCAGCATGATGCACGGCGTTGATCCGAACCCGCACCTGTCCCTGTACGCCGCCAAGGCATCGGGCATGATGGGTCTGACTGCTGAAATGCTCGGCAAGATGCATGGCATCAGCCGTGAACAGCAGGACGCATTCGGTGAGCGTTCGCACCGTCTGGCCCACAAGGCCACCGTCGAAGGCAAGTTCAAGGATGAAATCATCCCGATGCAAGGCTACGACGAGAACGGCTTCCTGAAGGTGTTCGACTTCGACGAAACCATTCGTCCGGAAACCACCCTGGAAAGCCTGGCTGCCCTGAAGCCGGCGTTCAACCCGAAAGGCGGCACCGTGACTGCAGGTACTTCCTCGCAGATCACCGATGGCGCTTCCTGCATGATCGTGATGTCCGCCCAGCGTGCCCAAGACCTCGGCATCCAGCCGCTGGCCGTGGTTCGTGCCATGGCTGTACACGGTGTCGATCCGGCGATCATGGGCTATGGCCCGGTGCCGTCCACTCAGAAAGCACTGAAACGTGCCGGTCTGACCATGGACGACATCGACTTCGTTGAGCTCAACGAAGCCTTCGCTGCCCAGGCCCTGCCAGTGCTGAAAGACCTGAAACTCCTCGACAAGATGGAGCAGAAGGTTAACCTGCACGGTGGCGCCATTGCTCTGGGTCACCCGTTCGGCTGCTCCGGTGCGCGTATCTCCGGCACCCTGTTGAACGTGATGAAGCAGAATGGCGGCACCCTCGGTGTGTCGACCATGTGCATTGGCCTCGGCCAGGGCATCACCACCGTCTTCGAACGCATCTAAGCGTTCAGAGAGGGAAGAACCGGGGCCTAGTGCCCCGGTTTTTGTTTTTCTGCTCCCCAAGGATTCAGGAGTCGAACCATGCAATTGCAGCCCGGTCTTTATCGGCACTACAAAGGCCCGCACTACCGCGTGTTTGGCACGGCCAGGCACTCGGAAACCGAGGAGTGGCTGGTGGTCTATCAGGCGCTGTATGGTGAGTTCGGTCTGTGGGTGCGCCCGTTGGAGATGTTCTGTGGAACCGTCGAGGTGGACGGCGAGACACTCCCGCGCTTTGCTTTGATTGAGGCGCAACCGGCACTGTTTACGCAGGGCGAGCAAGACGGTCACGCTTGACCGCGCCTCGACGCCCACTATATATAGCGGTGCCTTTATAGGCTCCTGCCGCTTATTCATTCTTTTTCGTATTCAGGAATTTTCCAGTCCATGGGCAAATCGCTGGTCATCGTGGAATCCCCGGCCAAGGCCAAGACCATCAACAAGTACCTGGGTAACCAGTACGTGGTGAAGTCGAGCATCGGCCATATTCGTGACCTGCCCACCAGCGGTTCCGCCAGTGCCTCCAAGGAGCCGGTCAAGCGCGGTAAGGCCGCTGCGGCCGAAGCGCCGGCCCTGTCGCCGAAGGAAAAAGCCAAGCGCCAGCTGTTCAGCCGCATGGGCGTCGACCCGGAGCATGGCTGGAAAGCCAAGTACGAGATCCTTCCAGGCAAGGAGAAGGTGATCGAGGAGCTGCGCCGCCTGGCCAAGGATGCCGACACCATCTATCTCGCAACCGACTTGGATCGCGAGGGGGAAGCCATTGCCTGGCACCTGCGCGAAGCCATCGGTGGGGATGACAGCCGCTACAAGCGCGTGGTGTTCAACGAAATCACCAAGAAGGCCATCCAGGAGGCTTTCTCCAAGCCTGGCGACCTCGACATCAACCGGGTCAATGCCCAGCAGGCGCGTCGTTTCCTCGATCGCGTGGTGGGCTACATGGTCTCGCCTCTGCTGTGGGCGAAGATTGCCCGTGGCCTGTCCGCCGGCCGCGTACAGTCGGTGGCGGTGAAGCTGGTGGTGGAACGCGAGAAGGAAATCCGCGCCTTCGTCCCGGAAGAGTACTGGGAAGTGCACGCGGATCTCGGCACCGCCAAAAATGCCAATGTGCGTTTCGAAGTGGTTCGCGAGAAGGGCGAGGCCTTCAAGCCGGTCAACGAGTCCCAGGCCATGGCTGCGCTGGAGAAGCTCAAGGCTTCCAGCTACAGCATCGCCAAGCGTGAAGATCGTCCGACCAGCAGCAAGCCATCGGCGCCCTATATCACCTCGACCTTGCAGCAGGCGGCGAGCAATCGTCTCGGCTTCGGCGTGAAGAAGACCATGATGATGGCCCAGCGTCTCTACGAGGCGGGCTACATCACCTACATGCGTACCGACTCGACCAACCTCTCGGCTGATGCCGTGGAGATGGTGCGTGGCTTCATCGAAAGCGAATACGGCAAGAAGTACCTGCCGGCCAAGGCCAACGTCTATTCGAGCAAGGAAGGCGCCCAGGAGGCGCACGAAGCGATCCGTCCGTCCGACGTCAACCTTCGCCCGACGCAGATCTCCGGTATGGAGCGTGACGCTGAGCGCCTCTATGAGCTGATCTGGCGCCAGTTCGTTGCCTGCCAGATGCCGCCCGCCGAATACCTGTCGACCAGCGTCACAGTGGCTGCCGGGGCCTTCGAGCTGCGTGCCAAGGGCCGTATCCTCAAGTTCGACGGTTACACCAAGGCGCAACCGCAACAGAGCAAGCCCGGCGAAGACGACGTGCTGCCGGACATGAGCGAAGGCGAAGCACTCAAGCTGATCAAGCTCGACCCGAGCCAGCATTTCACCAAGCCGCCGGCGCGCTTCTCCGAAGCCAGCCTGGTCAAGGAGCTGGAAAAACGCGGTATCGGTCGACCGTCCACTTACGCGGCGATCATCTCGACCATCCAGGAACGTGGCTATGTGGCGGTGCAGAATCGCCGCTTCTATGCCGAGAAGATGGGCGACATTGTCACCGAGCGCCTCAACGAGAGCTTCGCCAACCTGATGGACTACGGCTTTACCGCCGGCATGGAAGAGCATCTGGATGACGTGGCCCAGGGCGAGCGCGACTGGAAGCACGTTCTCGACGAGTTCTACGGCGACTTCAAGAAGAAGCTTGAAGTGGCGGGTGAAGCCGACAGTGGCATGCGTGCCAACCAGCCGACACCTACCGATATCGCCTGCCGTGACTGCGGCCGGCCGATGATGATCCGTACCGCATCCACCGGTGTGTTCCTCGGTTGCTCGGGTTACGCCCTGCCACCGAAAGAGCGCTGCAAAGCCACCATCAACCTGATTCCGGGCGACGAGATTGCCGCGGACGACGAAGGTGAGTCGGAGTCCCGCGTGCTGCTGAACAAGCATCGCTGCCCGATCTGCGCCACGGCGATGGATGCCTACCTGCTGGACGAAACCCGCAAGCTGCATATCTGCGGCAACAATCCGGATTGCGCCGGTTACGAGATCGAGCAGGGCCAGTACCGCATCAAGGGCTACGAAGGTCCGAGCTTGGAATGCGACAAGTGCGGCAGCGAGATGCAGCTGAAGACTGGTCGTTTCGGCAAGTTCTTCGGTTGCACCAACAGCACCTGCAAGAACACCCGCAAGCTGCTGCGCAGCGGCGAGGCGGCGCCACCGAAGATGGATGCGGTGCCGATGCCGGAACTTAAGTGCGAGAAGGTCAACGACACCTACGTGCTGCGTGACGGCGCGTCGGGGCTGTTCCTGGCTGCGAGTCAGTTCCCGAAGAACCGCGAGACCCGTGCTCCGTTGGTGTTGGAGCTGATTCCGCACAAGGACGAAATCGATCCGAAGTACCACTTCCTGCTGGATGCTCCGAAAAAGGATCCGGAAGGCCGCCCGGCGGTTATTCGCTACAGTCGCAAGACCAAGGAGCAGTATGTGCAGAGCGAGGTGGACGGTAAGCCCACCGGCTGGCGCGCCTTCTTCTCCGGCGGCAAGTGGAAAGTGGAAAGCAAAGGCTGATCGGCCAATGCGACCGGTTTCCTGAGCAGAGAAACCGGTCGTTGTTACTGGCTTGAAGTCTGGAGGGCATGGCCATGGCGCATGAGTTGTACACCCGCACCAATCAGAAGATATTTTTCACCGGCCTGGCGCTGGAAAGCCTGCGCAAGGCTGAGTCCGGCCAGGCGATGAACGCCCAGGCGCTGGTACAGGCCGAGCGTGAGGCGGCGTTGTTCCATCTGTACGGTGCCTTGCTCGGGGCGTGCCACGAGATTGCCGGTTACTACCATCTGGCTGAGGCCAGTGCGCCGCGAGTTGAGTTGCTGCTCAATCAGGCCGTTTTGCAGGCGGCGCCGAGTCCCGAGTTGGCTGAGCTGGTAGAGCTGGCGCAGCAACCGGAAACCTGGCTGGCCCAGTTGCTGCAGGCGCATGCGGATTTGTTCCGCCCGCCGCAGGCACCGAAGGTGGCCAAGGTCGATCCGACTTTGCCGCTGATCCAGGCGGTTCGCGTCGATGAAGAAGTGTCAGCGCTGACTGCTGATGAACTGGAAAGCTGGCGGCAGTTGCTCAAGCAACTGGTGCTGCGTTTTCGCGAGTCCCTTAGCGAATGCTGACAGGATGGATGGGCTAGGGCTGAACTATTGCGGGCTGGTACACTAGCCGGCCTGATTGGAGAACCTGTTATGCCTACATCCTTCCTGGAAATCATCGAGCTGCCGGACGGTCGTATCGCTCTGCGCCGCGGCGAAGACGAGGAAGTGCTGGTCACCCTGGACTTCTCCGAAGATGCCAAGGCATTCATGCAGGGTTATCACGTTGAAGTGGCGAAGGCCATGCTCAATGTCGGTGTGCAGATGGCCGGACGCTTGGCCGAGGGCGAGCTGGAGCCAGATGACCAGCCCCGCGTGTTGCACTAACTCGTAGGCTTATCCCGTCGAGCCTGTTTCCTGCAGGCTCTTGTGGACCGATCCGGTTAACGCCAGCGCGTTCTGCGCCCATCAATCCAGACGAATATTCAGGCTTTGTGCGGACCCCAGGCGGGCGGCTGCGCTGAGGCTGTGGCGTTGCATTGCTTGCAGATTGATCCAGCTAACCACGGTGTGGCTACGACCCAGGCGCAGGGCTTCGCTGGCCAGGTCGAGAGCGCTCTGGCCGCTGCGGGGCTGCAGTACCAGCAGGCGATCCAGATTCAGGCCGGCGTTACGCAGCCAGGCGGTGGTCAGGCTGGCTGGCGGTGCAATCAAGGTCAGCCAGCGCGCGTCCTGGTTCTGGCTGAGTTCACGCAGCACCGGGCCCAGCAGGTTACGGCAATGCCCCAGCGAGCCGGTCAGACTCAGTTCGCTGAAAGGCTCCGTCTCTTCTACCCAGGGTAGTTCGACGACGTCGTTCAACAGTGGGGCCATGTTCTGGCCCAGGAAAGCTTCAAACAGCGGAAGTTGCGAGCGATTCAGCGACTGCGGGAACTGCATGAAGCTCTCCTTGTTTAGCGGCGGATCACGCCGACACTCAAACCTTCGATAATCAGGTCCTGTTCTTCCAGATTGATTTCGATCGGGGCGAACTCGGGGTTTTCTGCGATCAGTTGCACGGTGTTGCCTGTGCGCTGGAAGCGTTTCACGGTGACTTCATCGTCGATGCGGGCGACCACGATCTGGCCGTTACGCGCTTCGCGAGTGGTGTGCACGGCGAGCAGGTCGCCGTCGAAGATGCCGATGTCCTTCATGCTCATGCCGCGTACACGCAGCAGGTAATCAGCCCGCGGGTGGAAGAACTCCGGGTTGATCTTGCAGGACTCTTCCACGTGCTGCTGGGCCAGGATCGGTGCGCCAGCCGCGACGCGGCCGATGATTGGCAGGCCTTCTTCCTCGGTGGCCGGTTCGAAGCCAGGAATGCGGATGCCGCGAGAGGCACCGGGGGTCATCTCGATGGCGCCTTTGCGCGCCAGTGCCTTGAGGTGTTCCTCGGCGGCGTTGGGCGACTTGAAACCCAGCTCCTGGGCAATCTCGGCCCGGGTGGGCGGGTAGCCGTTGTCTTCCAAGCACCGTTTGATGAAGGAAAGGATTTCAGCTTGGCGTGGCGTCAGTTTGAGCATGGTCGCTGTCTGTCTGTTTATACAGTTGCTGTGATTATATACAGTGATTGGATGCTGGCAACTGTTGTTTTCAGGCAAAGGCGAAACGGCCATTTGCGCTGCTGGCGGGTTTCTGCGGAACTCTGTTTATCTGCTCTATGGTTAAATGCGTGACCAGTCAGCCATGAATCGGCTTGCCAGGGTTGACAGGGCATCAGCCTGAAACGTATGTTTCAAACAAGTGTTTGTCAGGTGGAGATGTCATGGCTCAGTCGGAAACTGTTGAGCGCATTCTTGATGCGGCAGAGCAGTTATTTGCGGAGAAGGGTTTCGCGGAAACCTCTTTGCGCCTGATTACCAGCAAGGCTGGGGTCAATCTGGCTGCAGTCAACTATCACTTCGGCTCGAAGAAGGCGTTGATCCAGGCGGTCTTCTCGCGCTTCCTCGGGCCGTTCTGCCAGAGCCTGGAGCGCGAACTCGATCGCCGCCAGGCCAAGCCGGAAGGCAAGACCAGCCTTGAAGAGCTGCTGATCATGCTGGTCGAGCAAGCCCTGGCGGTGAAGCCGCGCAGTGGCAATGATCTGTCGATCTTCATGCGCCTGCTCGGGCTGGCTTTCAGTCAGAGCCAGGGTCACCTGCGTCGTTATCTGGAAGACATGTACGGCAAGGTGTTCCGTCGCTACCTGGTGCTGCTGCACGAGGCCGCGCCGCGCATTCCTCCGCTGGAACTGTTCTGGCGCGTGCACTTCATGCTCGGTGCCGCCTCGTTCAGCATGTCCGGGATCAAGGCGTTGCGTGCTATTGCCGAGAACGACTTCGGCGTCGATACCTCGATCGAGCAGGTGATGCGCCTGATGGTGCCGTTCCTGGCTGCCGGCATGCGTTCTGAAACCGCCGTGATCGATGAGGCACTGGCAAGCGCCCAGTTGAAGCCTCGTGCAAAGGTCGCGGCAGCGGCGAAAGCCTGAGCCGCTGTGCCCGAGCGGGCTGATCGGCTAAGCTAGCCGCCCATGTGCCCGCTCGATTTCCTGCATATCTCCATCGCTGATCAGTGCCTGTACGGTTTTGCCGACGGGCAGCTGTGTGTGCGCCTGCCGGTTTCCACGGCCCTCAATGGCGCGGGCGAACGCAGTGGCTCGAATTGCACGCCGCGTGGACGGCATCTGGTGCGTGCGCGGATCGGTGATGGCCTGCCGCAAGGTGCGGTACTGCGAGGGCGGCGCTGGACCGGTGAGGTCTGGTCGGCGGAGCTGCACAGCCAGTTCCCGGGTCGGGACTGGATCCTGACCCGCATCCTCTGGCTCAGTGGCTGCGAGCCAGGTATCAATCGACTGGGTGCCGTCGATACCTTCCGCCGCTACATCTACCTGCACGGCACGCCTGATACTGAACCTCTCGGCGTGCCGCTGTCCCATGGCTGCGTGCGCCTGCGCAATTGCGACCTGCTGGATCTCTTCCCTCGTGTGCCACTGCACTGCGCAGTGCTGATCGATGAGGCGCCGTGCCCCGAGTGGGCGGCTGCCACTCTCGCTTAAGGAATGTTTGTGACGACTCCCCTGTATGGCTCCCTGATGCTGGACGTGCATGGCACCTGGCTGACCGCCGAAGACCGGCAGATCCTGCGCCAGCCGCAAGTGGGCGGGCTGATTCTGTTTGCCCGCAATATCGAAGACCCGCGCCAGGTACGCGAGCTCTGCGCCTCCATTCGTGCGGTGCGTCCGGACCTGCTGCTGGCGGTCGACCAGGAAGGCGGGCGGGTGCAGCGCCTGCGCCAGGGTTTCCTGCGCCTGCCGGCGATGCATGCCCTGGCTGACAACGACAACGCCGAGTACCTGGCCGAGCAGTGCGGCTGGTTGATGGCCACTGAAGTACTGGCGGTCGGTCTGGACCTCAGTTTCGCCCCGGTGCTGGATCTCGACTACCAGCGCAGTGCGGTGGTCGGCAGCCGCAGTTTTGCTGGCAACCCGGAGCTGGCGACAACCCTGGCCGGTGCCTTTATCCGTGGCATGGCTGCTGCGGGCATGGCCGCCACCGGTAAGCACTTCCCCGGTCATGGCTGGGCCGAGGCGGACTCCCACGTGGCGATCCCGGTGGACGAGCGCAGCCTGGAGCAGATTCGCGGCAATGACCTGATTCCGTTCCAGCGCCTGAGCACGCAACTGGCGGCGGTGATGCCGGCCCACGTTATCTACCCGCAAGTCGACAACCAGCCGGCTGGCTTCTCGCGGCGCTGGTTGCAGGACATCCTGCGCGGCGAGCTGGGCTTCGAGGGCGTGATCTTCAGTGACGACCTGTCCATGGCCGGCGCCCACGTGGTTGGCGATGCTGCCAGTCGCATCGAGGCGGCGCTGTCGGCTGGTTGTGACATGGGCCTGGTGTGCAACGACCGTGGCGCGGCCGAGCTGGCCCTGAGCGCCGCGCAGCGCCTCAAGGTGCAGCCGCCCAAGGGCCTGGCGCGCATGCGCGGGCAGGGTTTCGCCAGTACCGATTACCGCCAGCAGCCGCGCTGGCTGACCGCGGTGGCCGCCTTGCGCACCGCGCAACTGATCGATTGATGGCCTGAGGGATAAGCGCATGACTGTCTACGCGATCATTGGTGGCACCGGGCTGACCCAGCTGGATGGCCTGACCCTGAAACAGATGCAGCACCTGGATACGCCCTACGGCGCGCCCTCCGCGCCGGTGCTGCGTGGCGAATATGCCGGCCATGAGGTGCTCTTCCTTGCGCGTCACGGCCACCCGCACCGGATTGCGCCGCATCAGGTGAACTACCGCGCCAACCTCTGGGCGCTCAAGCAGGCAGGTGCCGAGGCGATCATCGCGGTCAACGCGGTCGGTGGCATCCATGCGGCAATGGGTAGCGGCCACCTCTGTGTAGCGCACCAGATCATTGACTACACGTGGGGGCGCGAACACACCTTCTTCGAGGGTGAGCTCGACCATGTCACCCACATCGATTTCAGCTACCCCTATGACGAGGCGCTGCGCGGCAAGCTGATCGAGGCGCTGCAGGCGCTGGGGCACCCGCACAGCAGTCATGGCGTGTATGGCGCCACCCAGGGCCCGCGCCTGGAAACGGTGGCGGAAATCGCCAGAATGGAGCGCGACGGTTGCGACATCGTCGGCATGACCGGCATGCCGGAAGCGGCCCTGGCGCGCGAGCTGGATCTGCCGTATGCCTGCCTGGCGCTCGTGGTCAATCCGGCGGCGGGCAAGTCCAGCGGCATCATCACCATGGCAGAGATCGAGCAGGCTCTGGCCGATGGAATCGGCAAGGTGCGTGATGTGCTGAGTCGGGTGTTGGCCGTCTGATTGGCCCGGTAACGAAAAAGCCCCGCAGTGCGGGGCTTTTTGTTGGCGGCAATTATTGCGGGGTGATTTTCACCAGCATGCCCAGGCTGCCGTGGTCGAGGTAGGTCAGTTCGCCGGCTTTCAGGCGAGTGCCCTGTTTCAAGCGCTCGCTGCCGGTAACCAGGCCGTCGTTGTCGAACTGGTTGATCCAGACATCGGCATCCAGATCGATGACCCGCTCTTCACGCAGGCTGAGGGTGCCTTCCACCGGGTAGTGGCCGAACTTCTGCTCGCCGAGGGTGATGGTCACCTTGCTTGGCGCGGCACTCAGGTTCTGCGCCCAGGCCTGGTGCAGCAGCACCTGGTAGCCATTGCCCGGGTTGAGCTTGGCGGCTTCGTTGTCCAGTGCCGTACCGCGTTCACTGCCGGCGGGCAGAGCCTGGCTACCGGCGGCCCAGTCATCCGGGGCAGGTTGGCTGGCGGCAATCTGCTCGCCGGCCTGGCGGAAGACGATTACTTCGACCTGAAACAGGCCATCGGCGAAGGCCGACGGTGCCAGCAGGGTCAGCAGCAGGGCGAGAGGGAGCGCACGCATGGGTCAGTCCTTTAAGCAGATTGCGGTGTGAGTCGCTCGAGCAGGGCTTCGAGCGTATTGAAACGTTCTTCCGGGCGCTCCATTGGCACCTGGAATTTGAACAGGGTGGCGCCTTCGAACTTGTAGCGCGTGGGCTGGCTCTGGATCAACTTGATCAGCACCATCGGGTCGACGCAGGTGTCGGCGGCAAACTCGATGCGCCCCCCTTGCGGGCCGGCGTCGATCTTCTTGATCCCGAGCTTTTCCGCCTGCAGCTTGAGCAGGGTCAGGCGCACCAGGTGCTTGCTCGGCTCCGGCAGCAGGCCAAAGCGGTCGATCATCTCCACCTGCAGCTCCTTCAGGCCATCCTCGTCGGCGGCGTTGGCGATGCGCTTATAGAGAATCAGCCGCGCATGCACGTCGGGCAGGTAGTCCTCGGGGATCAGCGCCGGTACACGCAGGTTGATCTCCGGGCCGCCGCCCAGCGGTTGGTCGAGGTTGGGTTGCTCGCCCTTGCGGATGGCCTTCACCGCGCGTTCGAGCATTTCCATATAGAGGGTGAAGCCGACCGCCTGGATCTGCCCGCTCTGGCCGTCGCCGAGCAGCTCGCCGGCGCCGCGGATTTCCAGGTCGTGGGTGGCCAGGACGAAGCCGGCGCCGAGGTCCTGGGCGTTGGAAATGGCTTCCAGGCGCTTCTGTGCGTCGTCGGTCATCTGCTTGCGCGGTGGCGTCAGCAGGTAGGCGTAGGCCTGGTGGTGGCTACGGCCGACGCGCCCGCGCAGCTGGTGTAATTGCGCCAGGCCGAACTTGTCGGCGCGCTCGATGATGATGGTGTTGGCGCTCGGCACGTCGATGCCGGTCTCGATGATGGTCGAGGCGATCAGTACGTTGAAGCGCTTGTGGTAGAAGTCGCTCATCACCTGTTCCAGCTCGCGCTCGCGCATCTGCCCGTGGCCGATGCCGATGCGCGCTTCCGGGACCAGTTCGGCCAGGTCGGTGGCGCACTTCTCGATGGTCTTCACGTCGTTGTGCAGGTAGTACACCTGGCCGCCGCGCAGCAGCTCGCGCAGCAGGGCTTCCTTGATCGTTGGGTTGTTCTGCTCCATGACGAAGGTGCGCACCGACAGGCGGCGCGCCGGCGGCGTGGCGATGATCGACAGGTCGCGCATGCCGGCCACGGCCATGTTCAGGGTGCGCGGGATCGGCGTGGCGGTCAGGGTGAGGATGTCGACCTCGCTGCGCAGGGCCTTGAGCTGCTCCTTCTGGCGCACACCGAAACGGTGTTCCTCGTCGATGATGCACAGGCCCAGGTCCTTGAAACGCACATCGTCCTGCAGCAGCTTGTGGGTGCCGATGACGATGTCGATCTTGCCCTCGGCCAGCTTGGCCACGGCTTCGTCCACTTCCTTGTTCGACTTGAAGCGGCTCATCACCTCGACCGTTACCGGCCAGTCGGCGAAGCGGTCACGGAAGCTGTTGTAGTGCTGCTGGGCGAGCAGGGTGGTCGGCACCAGTACCGCGACCTGGCGGCCGCTGTGCACGGCAATGAAGGCCGCGCGCATGGCCACTTCGGTCTTGCCGAAGCCAACGTCGCCGCACACCAGGCGATCCATCGGCTTGGGCGCGAGCATGTCGGCCAGCACCGCGTCGATGGCTGTCTGCTGGTCCGGGGTTTCCTCGAAGGGGAAGCCGGCGCTGAAGGTGGCGTAGTCGGCCAGTGGGTCCTTGAACGCATAGCCTTCGCGGGCAGCGCGGCGGGCGTAGATGTCGAGCAGCTCGGCGGCGACATCGCGCACCTGCTCGGCTGCCTTGCGCTTGGCTTTCTGCCAGGTTTCCGAACCGAGGCGGTGCAGCGGGGCGAGGGCGTCGTCGCTGCCGGTGTAGCGGGCAATCAGGTGCAGGCTGGCGACCGGCACGTAGAGCTTGGCTTCCTCGGCGTACATCAGGGTGAGGAACTCGGCGGCCTGGCCGTCGAACTCCATGGTCACCAGGCCCAGGTAGCGGCCGACACCGTGGTCGATGTGCACCACCGGCGAGCCTTCGCGCAGTTCGGTGAGGTTCTTGATCACATTGTCGCCGCCGTCGCGCGATTTCTCGCGGCGCCGGCGTTGCATCACGCGTTGGCCGAACAGCGGGCTTTCGGCGACCAGGGCGATCTCGTCGAGCAGCAGGCCTTCATCCAGCGGCGCGATGCAGATGCCCAGGCGCGACTTGCTGCTGGTGAACTCCGACCAACCGCTGACTTCCAGCGGTTTCAGCTTGAGGCGGGCGAGCAGTTCCAGCAGCACTTCGCGGCGCCCGGCCGACTCGGCGCAGAACAGCACGCGGCCCGGGTATTCCTCGATAAAGCGGCGCAGCGCCGCCAGCGGCTCGCTGGCCTTGGCCTGGATAGCCAGGTCGGGCAGGGCGCGGGCGTCGAAGCGTTCGCGGCCGACGCCGGTTTCAATATCAGCCTGGTCGGCGACCACGCGGGGCCAGTTCTTCAGGCGGGCGAAGCAATCCTCCACCGGCAGGAACAGGTCGGCCGGCGGCAGCAGTGGGCGTTCCGGGTCGACCTTGCGTTCTTCGTAGCGGCCCCGGGCATCCGTCCAGAACTGCTCGGCGGCTTTTTCGATGCCCGGCAGGGAAAACACCTGGGTGTCGGCCGGCAGGTAATCGAACAGGGTGGCGGTTTCTTCGAAGAACAGCGGCAGGTAGTACTCGATACCGGCTGGGGTAATGCCGGTGGAGAGGTCCTGGTAGATCGGGCAGCGGCGGAAATCCACGTCGAAACGCTCGCGGAAGCGGCCGCGGAAGTCGGTGACGGATTTCTTGTCCAGCGGGAACTCGCGCGCCGGCAGCAGGCGGATCGATTCGACCTTATCCACCGAACGCTGGGTTTCCGGGTCGAAGGTGCGCAGCGTCTCGATCTCGTCATCGAACAGGTCGATACGGAACGGCGTCTCGCTGCCCATCGGGAACAGGTCGATCAGTGCGCCACGCACGGCGAACTCACCGTGTTCATACACCGTGTCCACGCAGCGGTAGCCGGCGGCTTCCAGGCGTGCGCGCATCTCCTCGACATTCAGCTTCTGGCCGATATCCAGCACCAGGCCGCTGCCGAGCAGGAAGCGCGTTGGTGCGATACGGTGCAAGGCCGTGCTGATCGGCACCACCAGCACGCCGTGCTTGAGCTGCGGCAGGCGATAGAGGGCGGCGATGCGCTGGGAAATGATGTCCTGATGTGGCGAAAACAGGTCGTAGGGCAGGGTTTCCCAGTCCGGGAAGTGCAAAACGGGCAGGTCCGGAGCAAAAAACGCCAGCTCTTCCTGCAGGCGCTCGGCGTTCTGGCTGTCGGCGGTCAGCAGCAGGGTAAAGCGCTTGGCGGCGCTGGCGGCTTCGGCAATCGCCAGGCTCAGCGCGGCGCCGGGCAGGTTGCCCCAGTGCTGCTTGCCGGCGGCAGCGGGTAGTTTCGGTAGGTGCAGTACGGACACAGGCAACGCAACCCCAGATTGGCGAGCGGGCGATTGTAGCCAGCGGAGATAGCGGCTGTCAGTTGCGACAGGCGCGCATTGCTCAGGCGCTCGCACGCCGTCATAATGTAGCCCCTTTTTTCAGCCCCTACATGTGGAAGGTATTGCCCGTGACTCAGAAGCCCGACCAGTGTCTCGGTGAGTGGATCGATCGTGAAGCCCTCGCAGAAGCGATGATTCCGATGATCGGCCAGCTCTACCGCAACAACAGCGTGGTGACCTCGATCTACGGCCGTGGTCTGATCAACCGCTCGGTGATCGATATTCTGAAAGCCCACCGTTTCGCCCGTCACCGTCTGGCTGACGATGGCGAGTTGTCGGTGCACGACACCTTCCCGATCCTTAAAGCGATGAGCGAGCTCAAACTGGGCGCCGCCTCCGTGGATCTGGGCAAGATGGCCAGCAAGTTCAAGGCCGAAGGTGCTGGCCGCTCTGTCGAGCAGTTCGTCAAGGAAGAGCTGGCTGAGGTAGTCGGCAAGCAGAACGGTGCTGCCCGTGAAGGCACCGACGTGGTGCTGTACGGCTTCGGTCGTATCGGCCGCCTGCTGGCACGCATCCTGATCGAGAAAACCGGTGGTGGCGATGGCCTGCGTCTGCGCGCCATCGTTGTGCGCAAGGGCGCCAGCAATGACCTGGTCAAGCGCGCCAGCCTGCTGCGCCGCGACTCGGTACACGGCAAGTTCGATGGCACCATCACCATCGACGAAGAAAACAACACCCTGACGGCCAACGGCAACCTGATCCAGGTGATCTACGCCAAGGACCCGAAAGAAGTCGACTACACCCAATACGGCATCAAGAACGCCCTGCTGGTGGACAACACCGGCGTATGGCGTGACGCCGAGGGCCTGGGCCAGCACCTGGCCTGCCCGGGTGTCGCTCGCGTGGTGCTGACCGCACCGGGCAAAGGCGCACTGAAGAACATCGTGCATGGCATCAACCATGGCGAAATCACTGCCGACGACAAGATCATCTCCGCTGCTTCCTGCACCACCAACGCCATCGTGCCGGTGCTGAAAGCGGTGAATGATCAGTACGGCATCGTCAATGGCCACGTCGAAACCGTTCACTCGTACACCAACGACCAGAACCTGATCGACAACTTCCACAAGGGCAGCCGTCGTGGCCGCAGCGCCGCGCTGAACATGGTCATCACCGAAACCGGTGCTGCCACTGCCGCCGCCAAGGCCCTGCCGATCCTGAAAGGCAAGCTGACCGGCAATGCCATTCGCGTGCCGACGCCGAACGTGTCGATGGCCATCCTCAACCTCAACCTTGAGAAGGCCACCACCCGCGAAGAGATCAACGAGTACCTGCGCCAGATGGCCATGCACTCGGACCTGCAGAAGCAGATCGACTTCGTCCAGTCGCAGGAAGTGGTTTCGACTGACTTCGTCGGTTCGCGCCACGCCGGTGTGGTCGACGCCGAAGCCACCATCGCCAACGACAACCGTGTCGTGCTCTACGTCTGGTACGACAACGAGTTCGGCTACAGCTGCCAGGTGGTGCGTGTGATGGAAGACATGGCCGGGGTCAACCCGCCAGCCTTCCCGCAGTAAGCGCAAGGCGGTATGCAAAGAAACGGGAGCTTCGGCTCCCGTTTTGCATTTCAACGCTTAGCGTCTCAGTGATCGGCCAATAACTGTTTGCGCAGTTTGTCCGACAGGCCTTCGGGGGCCAGCCAGATGCCCAGGTAGGCGCGGGCCAGTTCGGTGTCGCCGCTGCGGAACACTTCGCTGCCGTTGCGTTCCAGGGTCAGTCCTTGCTGTAGCGAATAGTTCAAGGCGTAGCGGTCGCCGGGGCGGATGTCGCGGAACGTGGCGTGCAGGGCATCCAGCTCGGGTTTCAGCTTTGCCAGTTGGGCGGCATCGTGCTGTCGCTCAAGGGTTACCCAGGCGGCTTTGACCACATCTTTTTTGGCGATATCGCGGTAGTAATACAGCTCCAGTCGCTGCGTGGCGGGTCGGCCGACGGCCTGGCTGGGATTGATGTCGGCTGCGGTGTAGAAGGCGGCTGCGTACACGTCGGCCCACAGGTAGGTCAGCAGAGCCTGATTCTTGCGTTCCAGGGTGGTATCTGCCAGCTCGTAGGTGCGGCTGAAGGCCGCCTGGTCGAGGAGGGGGTCGTTGGTATTGGCCATCAGGTTGCTGGTGCTGGCGAGCAACAGGATAAGCGCATGCAGGTAGCGCATGAGGCATGCTCCGCAGTGTTTAGGTGCTTGTCGCCGTGCTTGAGTTGGGCGTCAAGTCCAGTGCTGTTGCCTGGTGTTACGACTTGTCGGTCGGAAACAGCACTGATGGGTGGGACTTACTGGCTTATCTCCTTATAATTTCAACGCTTTTCACTTCGGGATGGCCGCGCGAGTATCGCCGGCCTGGGCGCAAGCGCTCTGTTCATACTCATCCCGGTTGTGTTCCAACTCTGCCGAAGCACTGTTTTCAGTGTTTGGATCACTTAATGATCAAAATAAAGTCTGGGCTGGATCTGCCGATCAGCGGCGCTCCCGAACAACGTATCGAGGCGACGCGGGCGGTGCGTAGCGTGGCCGTATTGGGCTGCGATTATCACGGCATGAAGCCGACCATGGCCGTACAGGTCGGTGACCAGGTCAAGCTTGGTCAGGTGCTGTTTTCCGACAAGAAGAACCCGGGCGTGCATTTCACCGCGCCGGGCGCTGGCGTGGTCAGCGCGATCCACCGTGGCGAGCAGCGCGTGCTGCAATCGGTGGTGATCGACCTGGATGGCGACGAGGCTGTCGAGTTCGCCCGCTACGAAGCCGGCCAGCTGGCCAGCCTGGAGCCGCAGGCGGTGCGTGACAACCTGCAGCAGTCCGGCCTGTGGGCTGCGCTGCGCAGTCGCCCGTTCAGCAAGGTGCCGGCCATCGATGCGGTGCCCAGCTCGATTTTCGTGACGGCTATCGATACCCAGCCTCTGGCTGCCGACCCTGCGCTGATCATTGCCGAACAGGCTGGCGCTTTCGAAAATGGCCTGAGCGTGCTGGCGCGCCTGGCCAAGGTGTTTCTGTGCAAAGCCGAAGGCGTGCAGTTGCCGGGTGAAAACCTGCCGGGTGTGCAGGCCGAAGCTTTCGCTGGCCCGCATCCGGCCGGCTTGCCGGGCACCCATATACATTTCCTCGATCCGGTCAGCGTCAGCAAGAGCGTGTGGCAGATCGGCTATCAGGACGTGATCGCCATCGGCCAGCTGTTCACCAGCGGCCGCTTGCATGTCGAGCGCGTGGTGGCCTTGGCCGGCCCGGTGGTGGATAAACCGCGTCTGCTGCGCACCCGTCTCGGCGTCAGTCTGGATGAGCTGAGCGCGGGCGAGCTGCAGCCAGGTAACAACCGGGTGATTTCCGGTTCGGTGCTGGGTGGCCGCACCTCGCGTGGCGCCTTCGCCTTTCTCGGTCGCTACCACGTGCAGGTGTCCTGCCTGCACGAAGGCAACGAGCGCGAACTGCTGCACTACCTGCGCGCCGGGGTGAACAAGCACTCGGTGCTGAATATCTTCGTGTCCAAACTGTTGGCGGCCAAGCGTTTCGCCTTCGACACCAGCACCAACGGCAGCCCGCGCGCCATGGTACCGGTGGGCAACTACGAGGCGGTGATGCCGCTGGATATCCTGCCGACCCAGCTGCTGCGTTACCTGATTGTTGGCGACACCGAGATGGCGCAGAAGCTCGGCTGTCTGGAGCTGGATGAGGAAGACCTGGCGCTGTGCAGCTACGTCTGCGCCGGTAAATACGAATACGGTCCGATCCTGCGGGACAACCTGACCCGCATTGAGCAGGAGGGCTGATCAATGTCCTTGCGTAAATTCCTCGACAAGATCGAGCACAACTTCGAACAGGGTGGCCGCTTCGAGAAGTGGTATGCACTGTATGAAGCCGTCGACACCTTCTTCTACCGCCCGGGCAGCGTGACCAAGACCACCGCCCACGTGCGTGACGGCATCGACCTCAAGCGCATGATGATGACGGTGTGGTTTTGCACCCTGCCGGCGATGTTCTTCGGCATGTGGAACATCGGTTTTCAGGCCAACAGCCTCATGGCCGCCAACCCCGAACTGCTGGCCGCCCAGGATGGCTGGCGTTTCGGCCTGATCGGCCTGCTCGCCGGCTTTGATCCAAACAGCCTGTGGGATTGCTTTATCCAAGGCGCGGCGTATTTCCTGCCGGTGTACTTGGTCACCTTTATCGTCGGCGGTTTCTGGGAGGTGCTGTTCGCCTCTATCCGCCGGCATGAGGTTAACGAAGGTTTCTTCGTCACTTCCGTACTGTTCGCCCTGACCCTGCCGCCGGATATCCCGCTGTGGCAGGTGGCGCTTGGTATCAGCTTCGGCGTGGTGATCGGCAAGGAAGTGTTCGGCGGCACCGGCAAGAACTTCCTTAACCCGGCCCTGGTTGGCCGCGCCTTCCTGTTCTTCGCCTACCCGGCGGACATCTCCGGTGATGCGGTGTGGACTGCTGTGGACGGCTATGCCGGTGCCACTGCGCTTTCCGTAGCTGCGTCTGGCGGCATCGAGCAGGTGACGGCCAATGGCCTGAGCTGGTGGGGCGCATTCGTCGGCCTGGAGCATGGCTCCATGGGCGAGACCAGCGTGCTGGCGATCTTTATCGGCGGTGCCTTCCTGCTGCTGAGCAAGATTGCCTCCTGGCGCATCGTCAGTGGCGTGATGCTGGGCATGATCGCCATGAGCTACTTGTTCAACCTCATCGGCTCAGACAGCAATCCGATGTTCTCGATGCCCTGGCACTGGCACCTGGTGGTCGGCGGTTTCGCCTTTGGCATGATCTTTATGGCCACCGACCCGGTGTCGGCGTCCATGACCAACACTGGCAAGTGGCTGTTCGGCGCGCTGATCGGGGTGATGGTGGTGCTGATCCGTGTGGTCAACCCGGCCTTCCCGGAAGGCATGATGCTGGCGATTCTGTTCGCCAACCTCTGCGCACCGCTGATCGACCACTTCGTCGTGCAGGCCAATATCAAGCGGAGGCTCGCCCGTGGCTAAGCAAGAATCGACCGTCCGCACCCTGACTGTGGCGGTACTGGTGTGCCTGGTCTGCTCGGTTTTCGTCGCCGGCGCAGCGGTGGCGCTGAAACCGACCCAGGTGGAAAACCGCCAGCTGGACAAGCAACGCAGCATCCTGGCGATTGCTGGTTTGGGCGAGGAGGGCATGTCGGCCGCCGCGATCAAGGCGCTGTATGCCGAGCGCATCAAGGCCCGCGTGGTTGACCTGCAGACCGGCGCATTCAGCGATGCCGAGGACGCCGCCAGCTTCGACCCACTCAAGGCAGCCAAGGATCCAGCGCTGTCCGATGCCCTCGCCGGGCCGCAGGACATCGCCTCGATCAAGCGCCGCGAGCGGCTTTCCACCGTGTATATGGTGGAAACCGACGGCCAGCTCGACACCCTGATTTTGCCGGTGCGCGGTTACGGCCTGTGGTCGACCCTGCACGGCTTTATCGCCATCAAGGGCGACCTCAATACCGTGGTTGGCTTCGGTTTCTACCAGCACGGTGAGACCCCGGGTCTGGGCGGCGAGGTGGACAATCCGAAGTGGAAGGCGCTGTGGGCCGGCAAGACCCTTTTCGATGAGCAGGGGCTACTGGCCGTGGAAATCATCAAGGGCAGTGTCGATCCGCAGTCGGCCAAGGCCACGCACCAGGTCGATGGCCTGGCCGGTGCCACGCTGACCAGCAAGGGCGTGAACAACCTGCTGCATTTCTGGCTGGGTGAGAGCGGCTTCGGCCCGTTGCTGGCCAACCTTAAGAAAGGGGAGGCATAAGCATGTCGCAACCCACCATCAAGAGCGTGTTGCTCGACCCGATCGTGCACAACAACCCCATCGGCCTGCAGATCCTCGGTATCTGTTCGGCCCTGGCGGTGACCTCCAACCTCAAGACCGCGCTGGTAATGTCGATCGCCCTGACCCTGGTGACCGGCTTCTCCAACCTGTTTATCTCGATGATTCGCAGCCAGATCCCCAGCTCGATCCGCATGATCGTGCAGATGGTGATCATTGCGTCCTTGGTGATCGTGGTCGATCAGGTGCTCAAGGCGTTCGCCTTCAGCCTGGCCAAGCAGCTGTCGGTGTTTGTCGGCCTGATCATCACCAACTGCATCGTCATGGGCCGCGCCGAAGCCTTCGCCATGGCCAATCCGCCGGTGCTGTCGTTCTTTGATGGCATCGGTAACGGCCTGGGCTACAGCGCCATGTTGATCGTCCTCGGCGTGTTCCGCGAGCTGTTCGGGGCCGGCAAGCTGCTTGGCTACAGCATCCTGCCGACAGTCAGCGATGGTGGCTGGTACCAGCCAAACGGCCTGCTGCTGTTGCCACCTTCGGCGTTCTTCCTGATTGGTTTGATCATCTGGGCGCTGCGCAGCTGGAAACCGGCGCAGAAGGAAGCCCCGGCTTTCCGCATGGCCCCGCAAGTCTCGGATAAGGAGGCCTACTGATGGAGCACTACCTCAGCCTGTTCGTGAAGGCGGTGTTTATCGAGAACATGGCCTTGGCCTTCTTCCTCGGCATGTGCACCTTTATCGCCATTTCCAAGAAGGTGGAAACCGCCATTGGCCTCGGCATCGCCGTGGTCGTGGTGCAAGCCATCACCGTGCCGGCCAACAACCTGCTGTACACCTACCTGCTCAAGGAAGGCGCGCTGGCCTGGGCTGGCCTGCCGGACGTTGACCTGTCGTTTCTCGGCTTGCTCAGCTACATCGGGGTGATTGCCGCCATCGTGCAGATCCTCGAGATGCTCCTGGATAAGTACGTGCCGTCGCTCTACAACGCCCTCGGCGTGTTCCTGCCGTTGATCACGGTGAACTGCGCGATCATGGCTGGCTCGCTGTTTATGGTGGAGCGCGACTACAACCTGGCCGAGAGCGTGACCTACGGTATCGGCTCCGGTTTCTCCTGGGCCCTGGCCATCGCGCTGCTGGCTGGCATCCGCGAAAAGCTCAAGTACAGCGATGTGCCAGAGGGCCTGCAGGGCCTGGGCATCACCTTTATCACCATCGGTCTGATGTCGTTGGGCTTTATGTCCTTCGGCGGCATTCAACTCTAAGGAGCGCCTGATGGGTTTCGAGATTTCCCTAGCCATCGGCATGTTCACCGCCATCGTCCTGGCGTTGGTGGTGATCATCCTGGCTGCGCGCGCCAAGCTGGTTTCCAGCGGCGACGTGAATATCGTCAT
Source organism: Aquipseudomonas ullengensis (assembly GCF_014174475.1). Classification (GTDB taxonomy): domain Bacteria; phylum Pseudomonadota; class Gammaproteobacteria; order Pseudomonadales; family Pseudomonadaceae; genus Aquipseudomonas; species Aquipseudomonas ullengensis. Next base: position 74,795 of record NZ_JACJUD010000005.1, on the reverse strand, counting down.
CAACGGTGAGCGCACCCTCACCGTGCCGGCCGGCGGCAAGCTGCTGCAGACTCTGGCGGCGAACAACGTGTTCCTCTCTTCGGCTTGCGGCGGCGGCGGTACTTGCGCCCAGTGCAAGTGCGTGGTCGAGTCCGGCGGTGGCGAGATGCTGCCCACCGAGGAATCGCATTTCACCAAGCGCGAGGCCAAGGCTGGCTGGCGCCTGTCGTGCCAGACCCCGGTCAAGCAGGACATGCACATCGAAGTGTCGGAAGAAGTGTTCGGCGTGAAGAAGTGGGAATGCACGGTGGAGTCCAACCCCAACGTCGCCACCTTTATCAAGGAGCTGACGCTGAGATTGCCGGAAGGCGAGAGCGTCGACTTTCGCGCCGGTGGCTACGTGCAGCTGGAATGTCCGCCGCACGAGGTGGCCTACAAGGACTTCGACATCCAGCCCGAGTACCGGGGCGACTGGGACAAGTTCAACCAGTGGAAGTACCTGTCCAAGGTCGACGAGCCGGTGATCCGAGCCTACTCCATGGCCAACTACCCGGACGAGAAGGGCATCGTCAAATTCAACATCCGCATCGCCTCGCCGCCACCGGGCAAGGATCACCTGCCGCCAGGCCAGATGTCCTCCTGGGTATTCGGCCTCAAGCCGGGCGACAAGGTCACGGTATACGGCCCGTTCGGCGAGTTCTTCGCCAAGGACAGCGATGCCGAGATGATCTTTATCGGCGGCGGTGCCGGTATGGCGCCGATGCGCTCGCACATCTTCGACCAGCTCAAGCGCCTCGGCTCCAAGCGCAAGATCAGCTTCTGGTACGGGGCGCGCTCGCTGCGCGAGGCCTTCTATGTCGAGGAATACGACCAGCTGGCGGCAGAGAACCCGAACTTCGAGTGGCACCTGGCGCTGTCCGATCCGCAGCCGGAAGACAACTGGACCGGCCTCAAGGGCTTTATCCACAACGTGCTGTTCGAGCAGTACCTCAAGGACCATCCGGCACCGGAAGACTGCGAGTTCTACATGTGCGGCCCGCCCATGATGAACGCCGCGGTGATCAAGATGCTGCTGGACCTGGGTGTGGAGCGCGAGAACATCCTGCTGGACGATTTCGGTGGTTAAAACTGCGTTGTTTGCTCTGCTTGCTGGCGTGTTGCTGGCCGGCTGTGGCGAGCAGATCGAGGAATTCGGCGGTCCGACCATGGGCAGCCACTACTCGCTGAAATATGTAGCGGGCGAGGAGACGCCGCAGCCGCAGGCACTCAAGGCCGAGGTAGAGGCACTGCTGGCCGAGGTGGATCGGCAGATGTCCACCTGGCGTGCGGATTCCGACCTGTCCGTGTTCAACCGTCTTCCAGCAGGCAGTTGCCGTGATATGCCGCCGGCAGTACTGGAACTGGTGCGTTTTGGTGAGCAGTTGTCGCGCGATAGCGATGGCGCCTTCGACCTGACCATCCAGCCGCTGCTGGATCTCTGGGGCTTCGGTTCGCAGTCACGCGGGACGCAGGTGCCGAGTGCCGCGCAGATTGCTGCGGCGCGGGCCAATGTCGGTCATCGCTACCTGCACATCGACGGCACTCAACTGTGCAAGCGAGCCGCTATCGAGCTCGATCTGGACAGTATCGCCGCTGGTTATACGGTGGATCGTATCGCTGCCCGCTTGCGCGAATTGGGTGTGCATAGTTACTTGCTGGACGTCACCGGTGAGCTCAAGGCGGCTGGGCGTAAGCCCGATGGCTTGCCCTGGCGTATCGCCATCGAGGCTCCGCGCGATGACCAGCAGGTGGCGCAGAAGACCCTGGCGCTGGATGGCCAGGGGGTTTCCACATCCGGTGACTACCGCAACTATTTCGAGCAGGACGGCAAACGCTATTCGCATACCCTCGACCCACAGATCGGTGCGCCGATCAGTCATCGTCTGGCGTCGGTGACCGTTGTCGACGCTTCAACCCTGCGCGCCGATGGTCTGTCGACTTTACTCATGGTGCTAGGGCCGCAGCGGGGTTTCGCCTACGCTGAGCAAGCCGGTTTGGCGGCGTTCTTCGTCAGTCGTACCGACAGTGGTTTCACCACCCGCGCCACCGCGGCATTCGAGCGTCAGTTCGGCGCAGGAGCAAAGCAATGACCTGGCTACTGGTATTCATCGTCATGTTGCTGGTGGTGCTGGGCATGGCGGTCGGTGTGATCATGGGGCGCAAACCCATCGCCGGTTCCTGCGGTGGCATCGCCAACCTCGGTATCGAGAAAGAATGCTCAATTTGCGGCGGTAGCCGCGAGAAGTGCGAAGAAGTGAATCGTGAGCAGGCGGGCGATGTAGTGAATTCAAAGCTCGCCTACGACGCGACCAAGCGCTAATGTGCGCCGCGAAATGGCCTGATTAAGCTGGGCCGATGATTTGAGTGCTGTGGCCATGGGGTGCCGCAGCCTTGTCCAGCGTCCCGTAGAGGGCGTCTGGTGCGTGATGAGGAGTAAGCATGGCGGTCTACAACTACGACGTGGTGGTGCTGGGTTCCGGCCCTGCGGGTGAAGGCGCGGCGATGAACGCCGCCAAGGCGGGGCGCAAGGTGGCGGTGGTCGACAACCGCCCACAGGTTGGCGGCAACTGCACCCACCTCGGCACCATTCCTTCCAAAGCCCTGCGCCACTCGGTGCGGCAGATCATGCAGTACAACACCAATCCGCTGTTCCGCCAGATCGGCGAGCCGCGCTGGTTCTCCTTCCCCGACGTGCTGAAAAGCGCCGAGCGGGTGATCGACAAGCAGGTTGCCTCGCGCACCAGCTACTACGCCCGCAACCGCATCGATGTGTTCTTCGGCACCGCCAGTTTCGCCGACGAGCAGACCGTGGAAGTGGTGTGCCCGAGTGGTGTGGTGGAAAAGCTGGTGGCCAAGCAGGTCATCATCGCCACTGGTTCGCGCCCGTATCGTCCGGCCGATATCGACTTCCATCACCCGCGTGTCTACGACAGCGACACCATCCTCAGCCTGACTCACACACCGCGCCGCCTGATCATTTACGGCGCCGGGGTGATCGGTTCCGAGTACGCCTCGATCTTCAGTGGCCTGGGTGTGCTGGTCGACCTGATCGACAACCGCGATCAACTGCTCAGTTTCCTCGACGACGAAATCTCCGATGCGCTGAGCTACCACCTGCGCAACAACAATGTGCTGATCCGTCACAACGAGGACTACGAGCGCATCGAGGGCGTGGAGAGCGGGGTGATCCTGCACCTCAAGTCCGGCAAGAAGATCAAGGCCGACGCCTTGCTCTGGTGCAATGGCCGGACCGGCAACACCGACAAGCTGGGCCTGGAAAACATTGGCATCAAGGTCAACAGCCGTGGGCAGATCGAGGTCGACCAGCACTACCGCACCTCGGTGTCGAACATCTACGCCGCCGGTGACGTTATCGGCTGGCCGAGCCTGGCCAGCGCTGCCTATGACCAGGGCCGCTCGGCCGCTGGCAGCGTGGTGGAGAACGACAGCTGGCGCTTCGTCAATGACGTGCCGACCGGCATCTACACCATTCCGGAGATCAGCTCGATCGGCAAGAACGAGAAGGAGCTGACCCAGGCCAAGATCCCTTATGAGGTGGGCAAGGCCTTCTTCAAGAGCATGGCGCGGGCGCAGATTTCCTTCGAGCCGGTGGGCATGCTGAAGATCCTGTTCCACCGCGATACCCTGGAAATCCTCGGCGTGCACTGCTTCGGCTACCAGGCCTCGGAGATCGTCCACATCGGCCAGGCGATCATGAACCAGAAGGGCGAGGCGAACAGCATCAAGTACTTCGTCAACACCACCTTCAACTACCCGACCATGGCCGAAGCCTATCGGGTGGCGGCGTTCGACGGTCTCAACCGGCTTTTTTGACCGGCTCCGACCGGTGGCCTGAGCCGGTCGGGGTAGATCCCTTCAGCGATTCCCGCGAGTGGCGCTGGCCTAACCGGGAGAGCTTCTGACCAGGCGATACAACAAAAAAACCGGCCCATGAGGCCGGTTTTTGCTTTCTCCCCTCTCCCTCCGGGAGAGGGGCCGGGGGTGAGGGATGCTGCCGGCCGCTCGAAGTACGTCGCCTGCCCCTCACCCTAGCCCTCTCCCGGAGGGAGAGGGGATTGGAGGCTAGCGCTTGAGCGTATCCACGGCCAGGCCGGGGAAGTCGGTGATGATGCTGTCCACGCCGAAGTCGGCGAGGCGGCGCATCAGGGCGGGCTCGTTGACCGTCCACACCGTCACATGCAGGCCAGCCTTCTGTGCCTTGGCCAGGCGCTCTGGGGTGCACAGCGTCCAGTTCAGCGCGAGCATGCTGCAGCCGTAATGCGCGGCCACTTTCAGCGGGTCGAGCCAGTTGTACTCGGCGACCAGGCCGCGCGACATCTCTGGCGCCAGGCGCTTGAGGGCGCGCAGGACTTCGCGCGAACTGCTGGTGACGGTGATGCGGTCCTTGTTGCCGAAGCGTTCGGCGAGCGCCTGGATGGCCAGTACGGTGCGTGCGGCGCGCACCCGCGAGGCGCTTTTGACTTCCAGTTGCCAGTGTTCGAAATCGCACTGCTCGAACAGTTGCTCGAGGGTTGGGATCGGGCAGGACGTTTTCCAGCCCGGGCCGCCGTGGCGTGCGTCGTAGCCAACCAGCTCCGCCGCGCTGTGCTCGACCACCTTGCCGCGGCGGCCGGTGGTGCGTTTCAGGGAGGGGTCGTGGATCACCATCAACTGGCCGTCACGGGATAGGTGCAAGTCCAGCTCGCAATGCCGGACGCCGTGTTCGAGACATTGCTTGAAGCTGGTGAGGGTATTTTCCGGTGCTTCGCCCTTGGCGCCGCGGTGGCCGTAGATAAGGGTCACTGTTGTTCCTTCAGGTAGCGGGGCTGATGGTGCAGAACGCTGTCGACCACGTGGTCGTATTCGAAGTACACGCTGAAATCGCGATAGTCCCAGCGGGTGATGGGTGGCTGGCCGACGGCGGCGTGCTCTTCGTCAGCCAGGCCGTAGCGCTCCAGCACGGCATGTTTCGATTCGCCGCGCGTGGGCAGCACGATGTCGCTCGGGCCTTGCGCGCCAATCGGGATTTCGATGGTTTCGGCGTGGACTACCAACGGCAGGCTCAGGGCCAGAAGCAGCAGGACGTGTTTCATCGCTGCTGCTCCCGGGCCAGGCGGCGCTCCAGGGCCTGCTTCTGCAGGATATGGCGGGCGAGCAACTGGCGCTGGGCGTCAGTGAGGGCTTCGAACTCGGTGCCGATCTCGAACTGGCCATCGTCACGCGCCTGGCAATGCATCACCTGTGCGCGCAGCAGCAAGCCAAGTGCCTGCGGCATCAGCACCATTTTCAACGCCAGGTGGCTGCCGGGTGCGACGGCTTTGGAGTGGTTGAAGCTCAGGCCGCCTTCGGACAGGGAGACCTGACGCGGCGCGCCGATATCCTGCAGCAGGCTCTGGGCGACGGCCTGGCCGAGCAGGTCGATGCGCTTGTTCATCACCTTCAGGTAGTTGGCCAGGGTGCGATCGCGCTCGCTGATGTGGCGCAGCAGATGCTGCGACTCGAAGTCCATCAGATGCAGGTCACTGAGCAGGTTGAACAGCGGCGACGAGCCGTCGTGCAAAGGCTCCGTAGCCTGGGCTTCAGGCCCGGACAGCAGGCTGAAATCCAGTGCGATCGTATCCTCGATACGGTAGTATTCGCGGCGATCATCGGCGTCTAGATACGACATGGCGAACCCGTGGCAGCAGTGGTGGTCTGAGTGTAAAGCTGCTCGCCAAGCCCCGCCACAAGGACGTCCCCCTTTCGCCAGCGAACCTCTCTCATGTTCAGACCTCTGCCGTTCTTTATCGGCTTGCGTTACACGCGGGCCAAGCGCCGCAACCTGTTTGTTTCCTTCATCTCCCTTACCTCGATCATCGGCCTCGCCCTGGGCGTGCTGGTAATGATTGTCGTGCTGTCGGTGATGAATGGTTTTGACCGTGAAATGCGCACTCGCGTTCTGGGCATGGTGCCGCACGCCACGCTCGAAGGCAGCCAGCCGCTCAAGGACTGGAAGCAGATTGCCGCGCGCGTTGCCGAGCATCCACAGGTGCTGGCCGTGGCGCCATTCACCCAGATGCAGGGCCTGCTGACCAACAACGGCCAGGTGCAGAAGGTGCTGATCAACGCCATCGACCCGCTGGAAGAGCGCAAGGTGTCGATCATCGGTGACTTCTTCCTCAAGGATCAGGGTTCTCTCGAGGCCCTTGAGCCCGGCACCTTCGGCATCATCGTCGGCGATATGGCGGCGAAGAAGCTCGGCCTGGCGCTGGGCGACAAGGTCACCTTCGTCGCCCCGGAAGTGGCGGTGACGCCCGCCGGGATGTTCCCGCGCATGAAGCGTTTCTCGGTAGTCGGTATCTTCCATGTCGGCGCCGGCGAGATCGACGGCCATGTGGCCATGGTCCATGTGCAGGACGCCGGTCGCCTGCTGCGCCTTAAGCAGGGCGAAGTGCAGGGCGTGCGCCTCAAGCTGCGCGACCTGTTCCAGGCGCCGCAAGTAACCTGGCAACTGGTCAACGAGCTGCGCGCCGACGAGCTGTTTGCCGGTGACTGGACCCGTTCCCACGGCAACCTGTACCAGGCGATTCGCATGGAGAAGGCGATGATCGGCCTGCTGCTGCTGCTGATCGTTGCGGTGGCGGCGTTCAACATCATTTCCACCCTGGTGATGGTGGTTACCGACAAGCAGTCGGATATCGCCATCCTGCGCACCCTGGGTGCCACGCCACGGCAGATCATGCTGACGTTCATGGTGCAGGGCACCGTGATCGGCGTGGTCGGCACCCTGATCGGTGGCGCGCTGGGCGTGCTGGCGGCGCTGAATGTCAGTGCCGCGATCAAATGGCTGGAGGGTGCGCTGGGCATCCAGTTCCTCAATGCCGAGGTGTATTTCATCGATTACCTGCCCTCGCAGGTGCAGTTGAATGACGTGCTGCTGGTCTGCGGCGCCGCGTTGATCCTGAGTTTTCTTGCCACCCTTTATCCGGCCTGGCGCGCGGCGCGCATCCAGCCTGCGGAGGCTTTGCGTTATGAGTGATAAGGCTGTTCTGAGTTGCCGCAACCTCGGCAAGAGCTACGAAGAAGGCCCGCAGACGGTCGAGGTGCTGACCAGCGTGGAACTGGAGTTGTTGCCGGGTGAGCGGGTTGCCATCGTTGGCAGCTCCGGCTCTGGCAAGAGCACCCTGCTGAACATGCTCGGCGGCCTGGATACCCCAAGCCAGGGCAGCGTGTGGCTGGCCGGCGAGGAGCTGTCCGCCTTGAACGAGAAGGCCCGTGGCCTGCTGCGCAACCGCGCGCTGGGCTTCGTCTACCAGTTCCATCACCTGTTGCCGGAGTTCACCGCGCTGGAAAACGTCTGCATGCCGCTGCTGATCGGCAAGACGCCGATTGCCGAGGCTCGCCAGCGCGCCGTTGCCTTGCTGGATCGGGTTGGCCTGGGCCATCGCCTGAGTCACAAGCCGGCTGAGCTGTCTGGTGGTGAGCGTCAGCGCGTGGCCATCGCCCGTGCCCTGGTCAACCAGCCGGCGCTGGTGCTGCTCGACGAGCCGACCGGCAACCTCGACCACCACACCGCCCAGGGAATCCAGGAGCTGATGCGCGAGCTGAGCCTGTCGTCGCGCACCGCCTTTCTGGTGGTAACCCACGACCTGCAGCTGGCCCAGCAGATGGATCGGGTGTTGCGTCTGGAAGACGGCAAGCTGGTGGCTGCCTAACCATGTTCCGGCCACTCGCGATCTTCATCGGTACCCGCTATACCCGCGCCAAGCGGCGTAATCACTACATCTCGTTCATTTCGCTGACCTCGATGATCGGCCTCGGTCTTGGCGTGCTGGCCATGATCGTGGTGCTCTCGGTGATGAACGGTTTCCAGAAGGAAATGAGCTCGCGCATCCTCGGCATGGTGCCGCACGCCACCCTGAGCGCCGGCAAGTCGCTGGATGACTGGCAGGCGGTCGCGGCAGCGGCGATGAAGCAGCCTCAGGTGACGGGCGCGGCGCCGTTTGCCGAGCTGGATGGCATGTTTTCCTACAAGGGCATCATGCAGCCGATCCAGATCAACGGCATTGATCCCGAGCAGGAGCGAAAGGTCTCGATCATCGGTGAGCACATGGTTCAGGGCCGTCTGGAAGACCTGCGTCCTGGCGAGTTTGGCGTGGTGATCGGTGTAATCACCGCACGGCGCTTTCGCCTCAATGTCGGCGACAAGCTGACCCTGGTGGTGCCCGAGCTCAGCGGCGCTGCCGGTGGCATCACCCCGCGCATGCACCGGCTGACTGTGAGCGGTGTGTTCAAGGTCGGTGCGGAGCTGGATGGCAGCCTCGCGCTGATCAGCATCGCCGATGCTTCGAGCATCCTGCGCATCGCCCCGGATCAGGTGCAGAGCGTGCGCATCGCGCTCAAGGATCTGTACCAGGCGCCGCAGGTTTCGGCGCGTATCGCCGCCAGCCTGGGCGCCGGCTACAAGGCCAACGACTGGACCCACACCCAGGGCAGCCTGTTCAGCGCGATGAAGATGGAGAAGACCATGATCGGTCTGCTGCTGATGCTGATCATCGCGGTGGCGGCCTTCAACATCATCGCCACGCTGATCATGGTGGTGGCCGACAAACGCTCGGACATCGCCATCCTGCGCACCCTGGGGGCGACGCCGTGGCAGATCATGTGCACCTTCATGGTTCAAGGCACGGTGATTGGCGGCATCGGTACCCTGACTGGCGGCGTGCTGGGCGTGATCGTGGCGCTGAATGTCAGCGGCTGGGTGGCCTGGCTGGAGCGGGTCAGCGGTGCGCACATCCTCAGCTCGGACGTGTACTTCATCAATAACCTGCCCTCCGACCTGCAGGCTCCGGATGTGCTGCTGATCTGCGGTGCGGCGCTGCTGATGAGCTTCCTCGCGACCCTGTACCCAGCCTGGCGCGCTTCCCGTACCCAGCCGGCCGAGGCGCTGCGCTACGACTGATCGCACATGGTTGTGCCAGAAATGAAAACGCCGCTCATGAGCGGCGTTTTTTATTGGACGGGGTTCTGTCGGCGTCGCTCGACGCGCTTGCGCCAGTTGTGCGCGACCCACCAGCGCCAGTAGAGCATGGTCACACCGTAGGCCAGGGCGCCGGCGGCGATGCCGGCGATCAGCGAACCGAGCAGGAAGGGCTTCCACACCAGCGCCAGCTCACCGCTGATCCATTCCCAGGTGAGGTTGTCCGGCAACTCGATGGGCGGCAGCTGCATGACCCAGCTGCCGAGCTTGTAGGTGCAGTAGAACACCGGTGGCATGGTGAACGGGTTGGTCAACCAGACCAGGCCGACGGAAATCGGCAGGTTGGCGCGCACGCTGACGGCGAGCACGGCGGCGATCAGCATCTGCATGGGGAGCGGCACGAAAGCGGCGAACAGGCCCATGGCCATGGCTCGGGCCACCGAGTGGCGATTGAGGTGCCAGAGGTTGGGGTCGTGCAGCAGTTTGCCGAGAAAACGCAGCGACTTGTTGCTCCGGATGCTCTCCGGATCGGGCATGTAGCGTTTGAACAGGTGGCGCGGCATGTAGGCTCTCGGCAGACCAAAGCGCCGCTATTATGCACGGATAGCCTGACGCGACTAGCGTCGGGCCGGCGCACCGAAACGGCGGCTCAGGATGAGCGCCATTGCAGGAGAGGGCATGCGTACAGGGATGTTGGCACTGGCGGCCGGTTTGGCCAGCCTGTCTGTTCTACCGGCGTTACCGCCAACCTGGCTGGTGCTGCTCGCACTGCCGCTGGGCCTGATGTTGCTGCCCTATCGCAGCTATCCCCTGGCATTTTTCCTGTTCGCTTGCTGCTGGGCCGTGACGTCGGCGCAGTGGGCGCTGGACGACCGTCTGCCCGCGGAACTGGATGGCCAGACACTGTGGCTGGAAGGGCGCGTGAGCGGCTTGCCGGAGCAGCGCGAGGGAGTGGTGCGCTTCCAGCTGGAGCAGGCCGTCGCGCGCCGTCAGGCCTTGCCGGATCGGTTGCGCCTGGCCTGGTATGACGGCCCGCCTTTGCAGGCCGGGGAGCGCTGGCGTCTGGCGGTGCGGCTCAAGCGTCCGCAGGGGCTGGTCAATCCGCAGGGCTTCGATTACGAGGCCTGGTTGCTGGCGCAGCGTATTGGCGCCACCGGTACGGTCAAGCAGGGCGAACGGCTGAGCCCGGCGGGTGGTTTGTCGGCCTGGCGCGATGCGCTGCGTCAGCGCCTGCTGGCGGTTGATGCCCATGGCCGGCAAGGCGCCCTGGCAGCACTGGTGCTGGGCGATGACTCGGGTCTGAGCGTGGCGGACTGGCGGGTGCTACAGGCCACCGGCACCGTGCATCTGTTGGTGATCTCTGGCCAGCATGTGGCCCTGCTGGCGGCCGTGTTGTACGGGCTGATCGCCGGATTGGCGCGGCTCGGGTTGTGGCCACGGCGATTACCCTGGCTGCCCTGGGCATGCGGTCTGGCCTTTGCCGGTGCGCTGGGCTACGGCTTGCTGGCGGGGTTCGAGGTGCCGGTGCGGCGGGCCTGCGTGATGATCGCCGTGGTGTTGCTCTGGCGCCTGCGCTTTCGTCATCTCGGTGTCTGGCAGCCGCTGCTGCTGGCCTGGGTTGCGGTATTGCTGGTCGAGCCACTGGCGGTGCTGCAGGCGGGATTCTGGTTGTCCTTCGGCGCGGTGGCGGTGCTCGCCCTGGTGTTTGCCGGGCGACTGGGCGCATGGCCCTGGTGGCTGGTGTGGTGGCGCGCGCAGTGGACCCTGGCGCTGGGTTTGCTGCCGCTATTCCTCGCCCTCGGTCTGCCGATCAGCGCCAGCGGCCCGTTGGCCAACTTGCTGGCGGTGCCCTGGGTGAGCTTCCTGGTGGTGCCGCTGGCGCTGCTGGGCACGGCGCTATTGCCGGTGCCGGGCGTGGGTGAAGGGTTGTTGTGGCTGGCGGGTGGTTTGCTGGAATGGCTGTTCCAGCTATTGGGCTGGCTGGCAACTTTGCTGCCGGCCTGGTTGCCGATGGCGCTGCCGTGGTGGGCCTGGCTGCTGGTCACGCTGGGCTGTGCCTTGTTGCTTCTGCCTGCTGGGGTGGCGCTGCGCGCCTTGGGGCTGATCCTGCTGTTACCGCTGTGGTTCACGCCACCGACGCTACCGCCCGCCGGGCAGGCCGAGGTATGGCAGCTGGATGTCGGCCAGGGCCTGGCCGTGCTGGTGCGTACCCGCAGCCATGTGCTGCTGTACGACAGCGGGCCGCGCTACGGCGATTTCGACCTGGGTGAGCGGGTGGTGGTGCCGTCGTTGCGCTATCTCGGTATCGGGCATGTGGACACCATGCTGCTCAGTCATGCCGACAATGACCACGCCGGCGGGGCACTGGCGGTGCAGCGCGGACTGCCGGTGGCGCAGGTGCTCAGCGGCGAGGCGACTGAACTGCCAGCGGCCTTGCACGCGCAGGCCTGCATCGATGGCGCCACCTGGAACTGGGATGGCGTGCGCTTCACTACCTGGCGCTGGGCAGGGGCAGAGGAGGGTAACGCCTCGTCCTGCGTGCTCAAGGTCGAGGCGGCTGGCGAGAGTCTGCTACTGACCGGCGATATCGACCAGGCTGCCGAGCGAGGCTTGCTGGCGGCGGGGCATGACCTGCGTGCCGACTGGTTGCAGATCCCGCATCACGGCAGTCGCAGTTCCTCCTCGGCGGCCTTTCTCGACGCCGTGGCGCCACGCGCCGCGCTGTTGTCGCGAGGGCAGAACAACCCGTTCGGCCATCCCCATCCGCTGGTGATGCAGCGCTATGCAGCGCGCTCGATCCCGGTCCATGACAGCGTCACCAGCGGTGCGCTGCAGATCCGCCTGGGCGCGCGGCAGGCGGTTCGTGGCTGGCGTGAGCAGGCACGCTTCTGGCGGGAAAAATGAGAACCGGGGTGGTCTGCTGGGCGCCGACCCTATGCTAGAGTGGCGCCACTTTTCCGAGGGGGATGCACAACCGTGTGGGAACTGGTCAAAGCTGGCGGCTGGATGATGCTGCCGATCATTCTGTGTTCCATCACTGCTGCCGGCATCGTCGCCGAACGCCTATGGACGCTGCGCATCAGCCGGATTTCGCCACCGCACCTGCTGGGCCAGGTCTGGCGCATGATCAAGGACAAACAGCTCAACAGTCAGAAGCTCAAGGAACTGCGCGCGTCCTCGCCGCTGGGTGAGGTGCTGGCTGCCGGCCTGGCCAACTCCAAGCATGGTCGCGAGATCATGAAAGAGTGCATCGAAGAGGCCGCCAGCCGGGTTATCCATGAGCTGGAACGCTACCTCAACGCCCTCGGCACCATCGCCGCGATGGCGCCGCTGCTGGGGCTGCTGGGCACGGTGTTCGGCATGATCGAGATCTTCAGCGGCTTCATGGACAACGGCATGGCCAACGCGCCGATCCTCGCCAGCGGTATCGCCAAGGCGCTGGTGACTACGGCGGCCGGCCTGATCGTGGCGATCCCTGCGGTGTTCTTCCACCGTTACCTGCTGCGCCGGGTCGATGAGCTGGTGGTGGCCATGGAGCAGGAGGCGATCAAGCTGGTGGAAGTGGTGCAGGGCGATCGCGAGGTGGACTTCACAGCGGACGCCAAAGCGTGAAGTTCCGACGCAGAGCCGGTGGTGTCGCCCGGGAAGAGGTATTCCTCAACCTGACCTCGCTGATCGACGTGATCTTCGTGTTGCTGCTGTTCTTCGTGGTGACCACCACCTTCAGCCGCCCTACGCAGTTGAAGATCGAATTGCCTGAGGCGGTCAGCGGTACACCGCCACAGGAAACCGAGCTGAAGACCCTGGAGCTGAGTATCGCCGCCGACGGCCAGTATTCGCTCAACGGCCAGGCGCTGGCGACCAGTGACCTGGCCACTCTGGTCAGTGCGCTGGGGCAGGAGTCGGGCGGCGACAACAGCTTGCCGCTGACCATCAGTGCGGATGCCAAGACCACCCACCAGTCGGTGATCACTGCGATGGATGCGGCTGGCAAGCTGGGCTTCAGCCATCTGCGCATGACCACGGTCGAGGCCGCAGCGGCGCAACCCTGATGGCGCTCTCCGATCGCCTGCTCGACGCCTGGTACCGTGGCCATCCAGCCCTGATGCTGTTGCGCCCGCTGGAGTGGTTGTACCGACGGGTGGTGCAGGGCAAGCGCCGTGCCTTTCTCGCCGGGCAGGGTGATATCTACCGAGCGCCGGTGCCGATCCTGGTGGTGGGCAACATCACCGTCGGTGGTACCGGCAAGACCCCGCTTATTCTCTGGTTGATCGAACATTGCCGCGCGCGCGGCCTGCGCGTCGGCGTGGTCAGTCGCGGTTATGGCGCGCAACCGCCACAACTGCCCTGGCGGGTGCGTGCCGAGCATACTGCAGCCGAGGCGGGCGACGAACCGCTGCTGATCGTGCAGCGCACGGGTGTGCCACTGATGATCGACCCGCAGCGCGCTCGCGCTGTAGAGGCCCTGCTGGCGCAGGAGCCGCTGGACCTGATCCTGTGTGACGACGGCCTGCAGCATTACCGCCTGGCTCGCGACCTCGAACTGGTATTGATCGATGCCGCTCGTGGCCTGGGCAATCGCCGTTGTCTGCCGGCCGGGCCGTTGCGCGAGCCGGTCGAGCGTCTCGCCGACGTAGATGCCGTGCTGTTCAATGGCGCCGTGGCCGATAGCGCCGAAGGATTTGCCTTTCGCCTGCAGCCAACGGCCCTGGTCAACCTGCGCAGCGGCGCGCGCATGCCGCTGGATCACTTCGCACCGGGGCAGCAGGTGCATGCGGTCGCCGGCATTGGAAACCCGCAGCGTTTCTTCAATACCCTCGAGGCGCTAAACTGGCGCCCAATCGCCCATCCATTCGCCGACCACGCCAGTTACAGCGCCGAGTTGCTGCGGTTCAGCCCCGAGTTGCCGTTGCTGATGACCGAGAAAGATGCGGTGAAGTGCCGAGCCTTTGCCGCCGATACCTGGTGGTACCTGGCGGTGGATGCGGCGCCTTCGCCGGCTTTCGTCGCCTGGCTGGATGCGCAGCTGACCCGGCTGGTTGCGTCGCAGGCCTGAGTTTTCTGCTGTTTTCTCCTCTCTCCAAGGACTATTCCCATGGATCCCAAACTGCTCGATATCCTGGCCTGCCCTGTCTGCAAGGGCCCGCTGCAACTCAGTGAAGACAAATCCGAGCTGATCAGCAAAGGCGCTGGCCTGGCCTACCCGATTCGCGACGGCATCCCGGTGATGCTGGAGAGCGAGGCGCGCACTCTCAACGTCGACGAGCGCCTGGACAAGTAAATGACTGCCACCTTCACCGTCGTCATTCCGGCCCGTTTTGCCTCCAGCCGCTTGCCCGGCAAGCCGCTGCAGGACATCGCCGGCAAGCCCATGGTCCAGCACGTCTGGGAGCAGGCGAGAAAAAGCAGCGCCACTCGCGTGGTGGTGGCCACTGACGATGCGCGCATCCTTGAAGCCTGCCAGGGCTTCGGCGCCGAAGTGCTGCTGACCCGTGTCGATCACAACTCCGGCACCGACCGCCTGGCCGAAGTGGCCGCGCAGCTCGGCCTGGCTGCCGATGCCATCGTGGTCAACGTGCAGGGTGACGAGCCTTTGATTCCGCCGAGCATCATCGATCAGGTGGCGGCCAACCTGGCGGCCAACCCGCAGGCTGGTATCGCCACCCTGGCCGAGCCGATCGACGACGTGCAGGCTTTGTTCAATCCGAACGTGGTCAAGGTGGTCAGCGACAAGACTGGCCTGGCCCTGACCTTCAGTCGCGCGCCGCTGGCCTGGGCCCGCGATGCCTTCGCCAAGAACCGCGACGCGCTGCCGGCCGGCGTGCCGTATCGTCGCCATATCGGCATCTATGCCTACCGTGCAGGCTTTCTGCATGACTTCGTTGCCTGGGGCCCGTGCTGGCTGGAAGACACCGAGTGCCTGGAGCAGCTACGCGCGCTCTGGCACGGGGTGCGCATCCATGTGGCGGATGCCCTGGAGGCCCCGGCCGCAGGTGTGGACACCCCGGAAGACCTGGAGCGGGTTCGTCGCCTGCTGGGTGCCTGATGCGCGTCCTGTTCGTCTGCATGGGTAATATCTGCCGCTCGCCGACCGCCGAGGCGGTGTTCCGCCAGCGCTTGCGCGAAGCGGGGCTGGAGGAGCTGGTGCAGGTGGATTCGGCCGGGACCGGCGACTGGCACGTGGGCAAGGCGCCGGATGGTCGCTCGCAACAGGCAGCGGCCCAGCGCGGCTATGACCTGTCTGCTCTGCGTGGGCGCCAGGTGACGGCTGAGGATTTCAGTCGCTTCGATCTGGTTCTGGCCATGGATCATGACAACCTGGCCCGCCTGCAGGCGCTGCGCCCGGCCGGTGGTGCCGAGCTGGATCTGTTCCTGCGTCGCTACCAGCTGGAACTGGATGAAGTACCGGACCCTTATTACGGCGGTGCAGACGGTTTTGCCCAGGTTCTCGACCTGATCGAGCAGGCCAGCGCTGCGTTGCTGGTCGAGATCAAGGGGCGCCTGTGAGCCTGCATCTGCACGAGAACCTTTCGCTCAAACCATTCAACACCTTTGGTGTGGATGTGCGTGCTCGGCTGTATGCCGAGGCGGCTGACGACGATCAGGTGCGTGAAGCCCTGGCGCTGGCCGAACAGCGCAACCTGCCGCTGCTGGTGATCGGCGGCGGCAGCAACTTGTTGCTGACCGGTGACGTCGAGGCGCTGGTCGTGCGCATGGCCAGTCGCGGTCTGCGCATTCTCGGTGAAGAAGGCGAGCGGGTGCTGGTTGAGGCTGAAGCTGGCGAGTCCTGGCATCCGTTTGTCCAGTGGAGCCTGCAGCAGGGGTTGGCCGGGTTGGAAAACCTCAGCCTGATCCCGGGCACCGTCGGTGCGGCGCCGATGCAGAACATCGGCGCCTATGGGGTGGAGATCAAGGATGTGTTCGCCGGCCTGACCGCGCTGGATCGCCAGAGTGGCGAACTGCGTGAATTCGGCCTGGAAGAGTGCGCCTTCGCCTACCGTGACAGCCTGTTCAAGCAGCAGCCGGGGCGCTGGCTGATCCTGCGGGTGCGGTTTGCCCTCAGTCGCCAGGCCGGCCTGCACCTGGATTACGGTCCGGTACGCCAGCGTCTGCAGGCCGAAGGTATCGACACGCCGACGCCGAGCGATGTCAGTCGGGCCATCTGTGCTATCCGCAGCGAGAAACTGCCCGATCCGGCCGTGCTGGGCAATGCCGGTAGCTTCTTCAAGAACCCGCTGGTGTCGGTCGAGCTGGCGGAGCGCATTCGTGCCGAGCATGCCGACCTGGTCAGCTATCCGGTAGGCGAGGGCATGGTCAAGCTGGCGGCAGGCTGGCTGATCGAGCGGGCAGGCTGGAAGGGCTTTCGCGATGGGGATGCCGGCGTGCACCGCTTGCAGGCCCTGGTGCTGGTCAACTATGGCACCGCCACGGGTGGCCAGTTGTTGGCGCTGGCGTTGCGTATCCAGGCCGATATCGTCGCGCGCTTTGGCGTGCAGTTGGAGATCGAGCCGAACGTGCTCTGAAACCGGCCATTGGCGAGTCCTGATAGCCGTCGCTTGCTGTTCGAGGCGCAATAAAAAAGGGGATGCCAGTGGCATCCCCTTTTTATTACCGCCTCAACTTCAGGCTTGCGGTTTGACCTCTTCCGCATCCTGTTGCTGAGCAGCGTCTTCAGCCGGTGCGGCATCTTGCTCGACCGCAGGTTCGGCTTCGGCGGCTACCGGGGCAGCTTCGCTTTGCTCGGCTTCGGCGGCTGGTGCAGCGGCTTCGACAACCGCGGCTTCGACCACTACAGGCTCGTCGACTACGACCGGGGCCACTTCAGCTTCTACCGCGGCGGCGACAGGTGCTTGCGGGGCGGCAGCAGATTCGGCGGCCAGGCGCTCGGCTTCGCGCTGACGGCGACGCACTTCACGCGGATCGTTCGGAGCACGGCCACCGCTGACTACCGGGGTGGCTGCTTCGGCAGGCACTTCGGCGACGACGGGTGCAGCTTCTTCGACTGCGACGCTGACCGCTGCGGCTTCAGCAACCACGGGGGCGGCTTCCACTGTGGCGACTTCTACCACGGCTACTTCAGCCGGGGCTTCAGTTTGCACGGGAGCTTCGACAACCACGGCTGGCGCTTCGACTGCTACGGCAGTTTCCACGACGGCTTCAGCAACTTCGCTGTGGCTTTCGACGGCCGGGGCAATTGCCTCGACTTCGCGCGGCTGCTCGCTGGACGGTGCAGTTTCTTCGCTGACCAGCGCAGTTGCAATGGCAGCAGTCACGGCGACAGCGGCTTCAGTACCTTCTTCGGCACCTTCTTCGCTTTCGCTGCCTTCGATCAGGTTGCCATCAGCATCACGCTGACGCTCGCGACGGTTGCTGCGGCGACGCTGACCACGGGAGCGACGACGCGGACGATCGCCGCCTTCACCTTCCTGGCCATCATCGAGCTGCTCGCCGTTTTCCAGCACTTCTTCTTCGACTACGGCAGCGGCCTGTTCGGCACGCGGCTGGCGCTCTTCACGCGGCGGGCGCGGTTGGCGCTCTTCACGTGGCTTGCGCTCGGCACGTTCTTCGCTGCGCGGCTGTTCGCTGCGGGCTTCGTCAGTGACAGCGGCGTTGGCATTGGCGTCCAGCGGCTCGCGCAGTTCGCGTGGGCGGCGCTCTTCACGCGGCTCACGGGCTTCACGTGGCTGACGCTCGCGGCGTGGCTCCTGGCCTTCGCGGGCTTCACGAGGCTCGCGGGCTTCGCGTGGTTGACGCTCTTCACGCGGCTCGCGGGGCTCACGCACTTCGCGCGGTTGGCGTTCTTCACGAGGCTCGCGCGGTTCACGGGCTTCGCGCGGCTGGCGCTCTTCACGTGGTTTGCGCTCTTCGTCACGGCTGCCGCGGTTGCCACGGTTGCCATCACGACGGTTCTGCGGACGGCCGCCACGACGCTGCTCGTCGCTGCGTGGTTTGCGCTCGGCCGGCTTCTCTTCGATAACCGGTGCCACTTCTTCCTTGCTGGCGAACAGGCTGACCAGCGACTTGACCAGGCCTTTGAACAGACTTGGCTCGGCAGTCGTCACGCTCGGGGTGAGCGGGGCGGCCGGAGTCGGGGCGGCAGTGCGTTGCGGCGTGGTTTTCAGCGCAGCTTCCTGACGCACCAAGGTGCGGGTAGCAGCTGCCGGCTGGGCGTCTTCGACTTCGGCCGGGGTCATCTCGTAGCTGGGTTGGCCGGTCATCACTTCCGGGCTGTCATCGCGCAGACGCTGCACTTCGAAGTGCGGGGTCTCCAGATGATCGGTCGGCAGGATGATGATGCGAGCGCGGGTGCGCAGCTCGATCTTGGTGATGCTGTTGCGCTTCTCGTTGAGCAGGAACGCAGCAACCGGGATCGGCACCTGGGCGCGGACTTCGGCAGTGCGGTCCTTCAGGGCTTCTTCTTCGATCAGGCGCAGGATCGCCAGCGACAGCGATTCGACGTCGCGGATGATGCCTTGGCCGTTGCAGCGCGGGCAGACGATGCCGCTGGTTTCACCCAGGGACGGACGCAGGCGCTGGCGGGACATTTCCAGCAGGCCGAAGCGCGAGATGCGGCCGACCTGAACGCGGGCGCGGTCGGCTTCCAGGGCTTCGCGGACTTTCTCTTCCACGGCGCGCTGGTTCTTGGCTGGGGTCATGTCGATGAAGTCAATCACGATCAGGCCGCCGATGTCGCGCAGGCGCAGCTGACGGGCGATTTCTTCGGCCGCTTCCAGGTTGGTCTGCAGGGCGGTTTCTTCGATGTCGCCGCCTTTGGTCGCACGCGCCGAGTTGATGTCGATGGACACCAGGGCTTCGGTCGGGTCGATGACGATGGAACCGCCGGACGGCAGTTTCACTTCGCGCTGGAAGGCGGTTTCGATCTGGCTTTCGATCTGGAAGCGGTTGAACAGCGGCACGCTGTCTTCATACAGCTTGATCTTGCTGGCGTACTGCGGCATCACCTGCTGGATGAAGGACAGGGCTTCTTCCTGGGCTTCGACGCTGTCGACCAGCACTTCGCCGATGTCCTGGCGCAGGTAGTCGCGGATGGCGCGGATGATAACGTTGGATTCCTGATAGATCAGGAATGGCGCAGCGCGATCCTGCGAGGCGTCCTTGATCGCAGTCCACAGTTGAACCAGGTAATCGAGGTCGAGCTGCAGTTCGTCGCTGGAGCGGCCGAGGCCGGCGGTGCGCACGATCAGGCCCATATCGCCCGGGGCGTTGAGGCCGTTCAGGGCTTCACGCAGTTCGTTGCGCTCTTCGCCTTCAATGCGGCGGGAGATGCCGCCAGCACGCGGGTTGTTCGGCATCAGCACCAGGTAGCGGCCGGCGAGGCTGATGAAGGTGGTGAGGGCGGCGCCCTTGTTGCCACGTTCTTCCTTCTCGACCTGGACGATGACTTCCTGGCCTTCCTTGAGCACTTCCTTGATGTTGACGCGGCCGCCTTCGGGCGACTTGCTGAAGTATTCGCGGGAGATTTCTTTCAGCGGCAGGAAGCCGTGGCGCTCGGCGCCGAAGTCGACAAAAGCCGCTTCGAGGCTCGGCTCGACGCGGGTGATGCGACCTTTATAGATGTTGGCCTTTTTCTGCTCACGGGCGCCGGACTCGATGTCCAGGTCGTAGAGTTTCTGGCCGTCTACCAAGGCTACACGCAACTCTTCAGGTTGAGTTGCGTTGATCAGCATTCTTTTCATGTTGTACCAATGGTTTCCGGTGCTGCCGGAAACGGCGGTTGGCACACACGACTCTCACGGTCGGTGTCAGGGCGCGTCAGGAATGGGCGTAAATCATTCCAGTGTCTAGCAACCTTTGGCCAATGGGGCCTGGGCCGCGACGACGCTCCTGCTTGCTGTGGTGACAGAAGCACTCAGTCAGGGGAGGAATCAACCAATCGCTGCGGACGATAATGAAGCGTCTGAGAAAGCTTTGTTGCTACGCAGTCCGACGGTTGTGCATCTCCACCCTACACGTATCGCTAAAATCGGGTGCCGCTCGCAGAATCCGCAGCGGGTTAGCATTTACCGCAAGCTACCTTGGGAGGCTTGCGCGTCTATGGCTCAAGGCTTTGATTTCGGGGCTCTTCGCGCTCTAGTGCGGCGAAGGTCACGTCGGACGGCCTCACGTCCTGAAAGGGTTGCGCTCGGCAGGGATGGCTGTGTTGTTGATCATCCACTGACCGGGCCGCTTTTGGCGGCGTTCGCGACTATATCAGTAATGATTAAGTGCTTCAATTCCATAAAAAATTGTTATGATCGCCAGCATGACTACTGACAATTCTCCAACCTCCGGCGTCCAGCTGCTTGAGGTTGCGCCGGAGCTTGCCGGCCAGCGCATCGACAATTTTTTGCGCACTCAGCTCAAGGGCGTTCCGAAAACCCTGATCTATCGCATCCTGCGCAAGGGTGAGGTGCGGGTTAACAAGGGGCGGATCAAGCCTGAGTACAAATTGCAGGCGGGTGACATCGTGCGGGTTCCGCCGCTGCGCTTGGCTGAGCGTGACGAGCCGGAGCCGTTGGCGCAGGGGCTGCTCGAGCGTCTCGAGGCGGCCATCGTTTTCGAGGACAAGGCGCTGATCGTGCTGAACAAGCCGGCCGGTATTGCCGTGCATGGCGGTAGCGGTCTCAATTACGGGGTGATCGAGGCCTTTCGCCAGTTGCGCCCGGATTGCAAGGATATCGAGCTGGTACACCGCATCGATCGCGACACCTCCGGCCTGCTGATGATCGCCAAGAAGCGCAGCATGTTGCGTCACCTGCACGAGGCGCTGCGCGGCGATGGTGTAGACAAGCGCTACATGGCGCTGGTGCGTGGCAATTGGCCTACATCGAAGAAGCGCATCAGTGCGCCATTGCTGAAAAGCAATCTGCGTTCGGGTGAGCGCATGGTTGAGGTGAATCCGGAGGGCAAGGAGGCGCTCACCGAATTTCGCGTGCTGCGCCGCTTTGGCGAGTTCGCCACCCTGATCGAGGCCAGTCCGATCACCGGGCGTACCCATCAGATTCGTGTGCACGCCATGCATGCCGGCCATTCGATTGCCGGCGACAGCAAGTACGGCGATGACGATTTTTCCCGCGAAATGCGCGACCTGGGTGGCAAGCGCCTGTTTTTGCACGCCTATGCCCTGAAGATCACGCTGCCGGATGGGCAGGTGTTGCAGGTCGAGGCGCCGGTCGATGAGATGTGGGCGCGGACCCTGGAGCGTTTGGGTGCGTGACTATCGTCTGCTGATCTTCGATTGGGATGGCACGTTGGTGAACTCCATCGGTCGTATTGTCGAGGCCATGCACCTGGCGGCCGATGTTTGTGGCTTGTCGCGACTTGATGATGAGTTGGTCAAGGGCATCATCGGGCTGGCATTGCCGGAAGCGATTGCGCAGCTTTATCCCGATATCGATGATCCGTTATTGAACGAGCGGTTTCTGTGTGCCTACAGCGAGCAGTACCTGCAGCTGGAAAGTGAGCCTTCGCCGTTGTTTTTGGGTGTTGCCGAGTCGCTTGAGGCGTTTCGTGCTCAGGGCTATCAGCTGGCGGTGGCTACCGGAAAAAGTCGGCATGGCCTACAGCGCGTGCTGCAGGGGCGGGGTTGGCTGGATTATTTCGATATCACCCGCTGCGCCGATGAAACGGCAAGCAAGCCGCATCCGCTGATGCTGCAGGAGATTCTGGCGCATTTTCATTTGGCGCCCGAGCAGGCGCTGATGGTGGGTGACTCGGTCTTCGATTTGCAGATGGCGCGCAACGCAGGGATGGATTCGGTTGCGGTCGGTTTTGGGGCGCAGTCGCTAGACAGTCTCAAGGTGCATGGCCCGAAGCTGGCTATCAATGAGTTTTCCGAATTGCGCGCCTGGCTTGGGTCGCGCGTACATGAAAAGGCCATCAAGGTGGGCGAGTATGTCGGATGAAGGCAAGGTGTCGGGCGCTGCTAGTGGCGATGACAAGAGCTGGAAGTTGCTGGAGAAAACGCTGCTGGCGAGCGTGCACGAGCAGCGGAGTTCGCGGCGCTGGGGGATATTTTTCAAGCTGCTGACGTTTGTTTACCTGTTTGGCGCGCTGGCGCTGTTCATGCCAGGTCTTGATCTGAAGAAGAGTGCCGCGGCGGGCTCTGAGCATACGGCGCTGATCGAGGTCAAAGGCATGATCATGGCAGACGAAAATGCCAGTGCCGACAATGTCGTCGGCAGTTTGCGTGCCGCCTTCGAAGACGAGAAAACCAAGGGCGTGGTGCTGCGCATCAACAGTCCTGGCGGCAGTCCAGTGCAGTCCGGCTATATCTACGACGAGATCAAACGCCTGCGCGGCGAGCATCCGGATGTGAAGGTCTATGCGGTAATCACGGATCTGGGGGCTTCCGGTGCCTATTACATCGCCAGTGCGGCTGACCAGATCTATGCCGACAAGGCCAGTTTGGTGGGTTCCATTGGTGTGACGGCGGCGACTTTTGGTTTCGTTGGGGTGATGGAAAAGGTGGGTGTCGATCGCCGGGTCTATACCTCGGGGGCGCACAAGGCCTTTCTTGATCCGTTCCAGCCGCAGAAGGCGGAGGAAACCCAGTTCTGGCAAGGCGTGCTGGAAACCACCCATAAGCAGTTCATCGACAGCGTGAAGAAGGGGCGTGGTGATCGGTTGAAATCTGCCGAGCATCCTGAATTGTTTTCCGGCCTCATCTGGTCGGGTGAGCAGGCACTGGGGTTGGGGTTGGTCGATGCGCTGGGCAGTGCTAGCTATGTGGCGAGGGAAGTGATCGGCGCCAAAGAAATCGTCGACTACACCCGCCAGGACAATCCGCTGGATCGTTTCGCCAAGAAGCTCGGCACTAGTGTGGCTGAGCGTATGTCGATCTGGATGGGCTTCCAGGGGCCGTCGCTGCGTTAACGTTGGATAGCTGAGAAAAGAAGCCCGGATTTTCCGGGCTTCTTCATTTATATGGGTATGTGGCTCAAGGGATGCTGACTCCCTGATTGTTGAGCATGCTGACCAGGCGGATCAATGGTAGGCCGACCAGGCTGGTGGCGTCCTCGCCCTCGGTGGCGCGGAACAGGCTCACGCCCAGGCCTTCGGCCTTGAAGCTGCCGGCGCAGTCGTAGGGTTGTTCGGCTTCGAGGTAGCGGTTGATCTGTTCGTCGCTCAGTTGGCGAAAATGTACGGTGAACGGAATGGCGTCGATCTGGCAGTCACCAGTGGCGCTATTGAGTACGGCCAGTCCGGTAATAAAGGTCACGCTGGTACCGCTGGCGGCCACTAGTTGGCGGTGGGCGCGGGTAAAGTCATGGGGTTTGCCGAGGATCTGCTCGCCAAGCACTGCGACCTGGTCGGAGCCGATGATCAGGTGGTGCGGATGTGCTTCTGAGAGGGCGCGTGCCTTGCTTTCGGCCAGGCGGCGTACCAGGTTTTCAGCGTTTTCGCCGGGGTGTGGGGTTTCGTCGACTGCAGGCGCGCTCCAGGTGAAGGGCTGGCGCAGGCGCGTCAGCAGCTCTCGGCGGTAGGGCGAGCTCGATGCAAGCACCAGAGGCTGCATGGGTGTCTCCTGATTGAGTGGTGCGAAATTCTAGTGGCTGCGCCAGGCGACGGACAGTCCGGAATTTCCTTTGACAGGGGTAGGGTGCATCCCTAGAATGTCGCGCCTATGTTGAACGGACCGATTCCACCTCACGTTGATCCGCGCAAACTGGCCGATCGTGGTGTGACCCTTGAGGGGGTGATACCGCTGGCAAGTTTGGAGCGTCTGTGCGACCCGCTGACAGATAATGTCGGTACGGTGCATGCGAAGCTGGACTTCGTACGTGGTGAGCGCCGCGCTGTGAGTATTCATAGCGAGCTGCGGGTTGAGGTCAAGATGATTTGCCAGCGTTGTCTGGAACTGGTCGTCCTGCCGATCCAAAGCGAGTGTGATTACGCTGTGGTGAAGGAAGGTGCGGATACCCAGTCGCTGCCCAAGGGCTATGACGTGCTGGAAGTGGGTGAGGATCCATTGGATCTGCTGGCGTTGGTCGAAGATGAGCTGTTGCTCGCTCTGCCCATCATTCCGGCCCATGCCCATGAAGATTGCCAGCAGCCGGCCGGTCTCGAAGAGCCCGAGTCGAGCGAGGACGAGGTACCGCGGTCCAACCCGTTCAGTGTTTTGGCGCAGTTAAAGCGTGACCCAAACGTTTAGGAGTTAATCAGTTATGGCTGTTCAGCAGAACAAAAAATCCCGCTCTGCCCGCGACATGCGTCGTTCCCACGATGCTCTCGAGGCCAGCACCCTGTCCGTCGAGAAGAGCACCGGTGAAGTTCACCTGCGCCACCACGTTTCGCCAGAAGGCGTATACCGTGGTCGTAAAGTGATCGACAAGGGCGCTGACGAGTAATCCTTGTCCGCTCCGCTGATCGCGATTGATGCAATGGGTGGGGACTTCGGTCCCCACTGCATTGTTCCAGCCAGCGTCGCCTGTCTGGCTGAGTTCCCCTCGCTGCACCTGGTCCTTGTCGGCCAAGCCCCCATTCTCGAAGAACTGATTGCCCGCCACCCGGGTGTCGATCGCGCACGCCTGCGCGTTGAGCACGCCAGTGAAGTCATCGGCATGGACGAGCGTCCTTCCCAAGCCTTGCGTGGCAAACCTGATGCGTCGATGCGTGTAGCGCTCGAGCTGGTGCGCAGTGGTCGGGCGCAGGCGTGTGTCAGTGCCGGCAACACCGGTGCGTTGATGGCGCTTTCCCGTTATGTGCTGAAAACCTTGCCGGGAATCGATCGGCCGGCGATGGTCAGTGCCGTGCCGACCGCGAAAGGCGTATGCCATTTGCTCGATCTGGGTGCCAATGTCGATTGCAGCGCCGAGCACCTCTATCAGTTTGCTGTCATGGGTTCCGTGGCTGCCGAGGCGCTGGGTGTAGTGCGACCGCGCGTGGCGCTGCTGAATGTCGGCATGGAAGAAATCAAAGGCAATCAGCAGGTCAAGCTGGCCGCCAGCCTCCTGCAGCAGGCGCAGGGGCTGAATTACACCGGTTTTATCGAGGGTGACGGCCTGTATCGCGGTGAAGCAGATGTGGTGGTGTGCGACGGTTTTGTCGGCAACATCCTGCTCAAGTCCAGCGAAGGCCTGGCGTCGATGATCCTGGCGCGTATCGAAGCACTGTTCAATGACGGTCTGGCGGCGCGCCTGGTTGGCAGCATGGCATTGCCGCTGCTGCGGCGTCTGCGCAGTGACCTGGCGCCCGCGCGGCACAACGGTGCCAGCTTTCTCGGTTTGCAGGGCATTGTGGTGAAAAGCCATGGTGCGGCTGGCGTCGAGGGCTTCCAGAGCGCCATTCGTCGTGCGCTGGTCGAGGTGCGCGAAAATCTGCCGCAGCGCCTGCACGGTCGTTTGGAAGACCTTCTTCTCTAAATAAGATGGGGCGCATGTCCTGCCCGCTGAACCCTATTGATTTCGCTGGTTCCAAGCCGAGATTGCTCCGCACTGTGACCGCAGGTTTTTCCGTGTCATCCAATGTGCAGTTCCACAGTCTGGCGCTGTCGCGCCAGCCAACTCATTGATAAGGGAATGTTTTGATGCCCACCTCCCTCGCATTTGTCTTTCCCGGCCAAGGTTCGCAGTCGCTCGGCATGCTGGCCGAGCACGCTCAGCAGCAACGGGTTCTGGATACCTTTGGCGAAGCCTCCGAAGCGCTTGGTTATGACCTGTGGGCGCTGACTCAGCAGGGGCCGGAAGAGCGTTTGAATCAGACGGACAAGACGCAGCCGGCCATTCTCACGGCTTCCATCGCGTTGTGGCGTCAGTGGCTGGCTGATAGTGGTGCACAGCCGGCTTTCGTCGCCGGGCACAGCCTGGGTGAGTATTCGGCGCTGGTGGCTGCCGGCAGTCTGAGTCTCACCGAGGCAGTCAAACTGGTCGAATTGCGTGGTCAGTTGATGCAACAAGCCGTACCAGCAGGGCAGGGTGGCATGGCGGCGATTCTCGGTCTGGAGGACGCCGATGTACTGGACGCCTGCGCCGAAGCGGCCAATGGCGAAGTGGTCAGTGCGGTGAACTTCAACGCACCGGGCCAAGTGGTAATTGCCGGCGGTGCGGCTGCTGTCGAGCGTGCGATCGAGGCCTGCAAGGCCCGTGGCGCCAAGCGTGCCATGCCGCTGCCGGTCAGCGTACCGTCGCATTGTGCGCTGATGCGTCCGGCGGCGGAGAAGTTCGCCGAGTCCGTGGCTGCGCTGAATTGGAGCATGCCGAGTATTTCCCTGGTGCAGAACGTCAGTGCGGCGGTACCTGCTGACCTGGATACCCTCAAGCGTGATTTGCTGGCGCAGCTGTACAGTCCGGTGCGCTGGGTGGAAAGCGTGCAGTTCCTGGCGGCGCAAGGCGTTACAGAGCTGGTCGAATGCGGCCCGGGCAAGGTGCTGGCTGGTTTGAACAAGCGCTGCGTGAAAGGCATCACTACTCACAATCTGGACAGTGCGGACGCTTTTGCAGCGGCTCGTGCGGCCCTGGTCTGATCTGGCAAGGAGAGAGCACATGAGTCTGCAAGGTAAGGTTGCATTGGTAACGGGCGCTAGCCGTGGCATCGGCCAGGCGATCGCTTTCGAGCTGGGTCGTCAGGGTGCGCTGGTCATCGGCACGGCCACTTCCGCGGCTGGCGCCGAGCGTATCGGCGAGGCGTTGAAGGCCAATGGCATTCAGGGTGCCGGGCTGGTGCTGGACGTCAGCGACAATGAATCGGTCAGCAGTGTGCTGGAGCAGATCCAGAAGGATTTCGGCAGCGTGGCGATCCTAGTCAATAACGCCGGCATCACCCGCGACAACCTGATGCTGCGAATGAAGGACGAGGAATGGTCCGATGTGATCAATACCAACCTCAATAGCCTGTTCCGTCTGTCCAAGGCTGTGCTGCGTGGCATGACCAAGGCGCGCTGGGGGCGCATTATCAGCATCGGTTCGGTGGTCGGTGCCATGGGCAATGCCGGGCAGGTCAACTACGCGGCGGCCAAGGCCGGGCTGGAAGGCTTCAGTCGCGCCCTCGCGCGTGAAGTCGGCTCGCGCTCGATCACCGTGAATTCGGTGGCGCCAGGCTTCATCGATACCGACATGACCCGCGAGCTGCCGGAAGCCCAGCGTGAAGCACTGCTGACCCAGATTCCTCTGGGGCGCCTGGGGCAGGCGGAAGAAATTGCCAAAGTAGTTGGCTTCCTGGCCTCCGACGGCGCAGCCTACGTCACAGGTGCTACCGTACCGGTGAATGGCGGCATGTACATGAGCTGAATGTGACTCGAGCCTTCAGGAAACTGTCATAAAACCTGTCTAAAGTCGTTACAAAAGTGCAACTGGCCGTAGACAGCGACGTGAACTGTTCCAGAAGGGTCAGGCGTTTGGCTTGAAAGTTAGAAAACCCTTTCTATACACTGCGGCTCAGCTGCACGGATTTTTTCCATAGGAGTGAAAACAAGACATGAGCACCATCGAAGAACGCGTCAAGAAAATCGTCGCCGAGCAACTGGGCGTTAAAGAAGATGAAGTCACCAACAGCGCTTCCTTCGTAGAAGACCTGGGCGCCGACTCCCTTGACACCGTTGAGCTGGTGATGGCTCTGGAAGAGGAATTCGAGACCGAGATTCCGGACGAGCAAGCTGAGAAGATCACCACCGTTCAGGAAGCCATCGACTACATCAACGCCCACGGCTGATTGATCAGTAATCGACGGTTTTCGGACCAGGAGAAACCGCACTGCCTCTAGCGAGGCGTGCGGTTTTTCTTTAGTGGGTGGTAGCGTTTCAAACAAAACAAGAGGATTTCGCTGTGTCGCGTAGACGCGTAGTGGTTACCGGTATGGGCATGCTGTCGCCGTTGGGCGTTGATGTGGCGAGTAGCTGGCAGGGCATCCTGGCCGGTCGCAGTGGCATCAACCTGATCGAGCATATGGACCTTTCCGCCTATTCCACGCGTTTTGGCGGCTCGGTCAAAGGCTTCAACGTCGAGGATTACCTCTCGGCCAAGGAAGCGCGCAAGCTCGATCTGTTCATTCAATATGGTCTGGCGGCCAGTTTTCAGGCCATGCGTGATTCCGGCCTGGAAGTCACCGACGCGAACCGCGAGCGTATCGGTGTGGCTATGGGCTCCGGCATCGGCGGCCTGACCAATATCGAGAACAACTGCAAATCGCTGTTCGAGCAAGGGCCGCGGCGCATTTCGCCGTTCTTCGTGCCCGGCTCGATCATCAACATGATTTCCGGGTTCCTGTCGATCCACCTGGGGCTGCAGGGGCCCAACTACGCCATCGCCACCGCGTGCACCACCGGCACGCATTGCATTGGCATGGCTGCGCGCAACATCGCTTACGGCGAAGCGGACGTGATGATTGCCGGCGGTGCCGAAATGGCCACCAGCGGCCTGGGCATGGGCGGTTTCGGTGCGGCGCGGGCATTGTCCACGCGCAATGACGACCCGACCCGCGCCAGCCGGCCGTGGGACAAGGGCCGTGATGGCTTCGTGTTGTCCGATGGTGCCGGTGCCCTGGTGCTGGAGGAGTTGGAACACGCCAAGGCACGCGGCGCGACCATCTATGCCGAGCTGATCGGTTTCGGCATGAGTGGCGACGCCTACCACATGACTTCGCCGCCCGAAGACGGCGCCGGTGCCGCGCGCTGCATGAAGAATGCCCTGCGTGATGCGGGCCTCAATGCGGACCAGGTGCAGTACATCAATGCCCATGGCACCTCGACCTCGGCGGGCGACAAGGCCGAGGCGGCAGCCGTGAAGTCGGTGTTCGGCGAGCAGGCGTACAGGCTGTCGGTCAGCTCGACCAAGTCGATGACCGGCCACCTGCTCGGCGCTGCCGGTGCGGTAGAGGCGATCTTCAGCGTGCTGGCCCTGCGCGACCAGGTGGCGCCGCCGACCATCAACCTCGATGAGCCGGACGAAGGCTGCGACCTCGACTTCGTGCCGAACCAGGCCAAGGCCATGGCCATCGACGCGGTGCTGTCCAACTCCTTCGGCTTTGGCGGCACCAACGGCTCTCTGGTATTCAGCCGGTTCGCCGGCTGATGCTGAGCTGGGTCGACGGCCGTCCGGCCGGGCAGCTGTCGATCCTTGATCGCGGCCTGGCCTATGGTGACGGCCTGTTCGAAACCCTTTCCGTGCGCCATGGCAAACCGCGCCTGCTGGCGCGTCACCTGACGCGCTTGCAGGAAGGGCTGCAGCGTTTGCGCATTGCGCTCGACCTGTCTGCGCTGGAGGCGGAGTTGCTCGCGTTCAGCGGCGAACTGGGCGAGGGCGTGGCCAAACTGATCGTCACCCGTGGCGAGGGGCTGCGTGGCTACGCAATGCCCGACGCTGCACAGCCTCGGCGTATTCTTCTGGGTAACCCAGCGCCAGCCTATCCCGTTGATAACGCAGTGCAGGGGGTGCGGCTGTTTCCCTGCGCCACTCGTTTGGCCGAGCAGCCGCTGCTGGCGGGGCTCAAGCACCTCAATCGCCTGGAACAGGTGCTGGCCCGTGGCGAATGGCAGGATCCTGCCTATGCCGAAGGGCTGATGTGCGACAGCAGTGGGCGGGTGATCGAGGCTGTATTCAGCAACCTGTTCCTGGTTCGTGATGGCGTGCTGCTGACGGCTGATCTGTCGCGCTGCGGCGTGGCGGGGGTGATGCGTGCGGAGCTGTTGCAGCGCGCGAGCGAGGCGGGCATCGCCGTGCAGGTGCGTGATATCACCCACGCAGAGCTGCTGGCGGCCGATGAAGTGTTCCTGTGCAACAGCCTCTACGGTATCTGGCCGGTGCGTGAGTTGCAGGGGCGCGACTGGTCGGTGGGGCCGTTGACCCGTAAACTGCAGGCCCTTATCCGCAGCCTTCTGGATTCCTGATTCGTGATTCGCAAGTTATTGCTGCTGCTCGCTGTCGGCCTGCTCCTGGCTGTGCTGGCGTTGGCCGTCGCAGCCTGGCGGCTGCATGTTGCGCTGGAGCAGCCGTTGCAGCTCTCTGCTGAGCGCCTGATCGAAGTGGTACCCGGCGATACGCCCAGCGGGGTGCTCAACCGTCTGCAGACTGACGGTGTGCTGGATGGTGCGCTCTGGTTGCGGTTGTACTGGCGCTTCAATCTGCCTGGCCAGCCCTTGCACAGCGGCGAATACCGACTGACCCCTCAACTGACGGCCCGCGATGTGCTGGGTCTCTGGCAGCGGGGTGAAGTGGTGCAGTACAGCCTGACCCTGGTGGAAGGCTGGAACTTCCGCCAGGTCCGCATCGCCCTGGCGCGCCAGGAGGCCCTGCAGCAAAACCTGCCCGCGCTCGACGACAAGGCCTTGATGGCCGCGCTCGGCGAGCCGGATGCCAGCCCTGAAGGGCGTTTCTTCCCCGATACCTACCGCTATGTGCGCGGCATGACGGACCTTGAGCTGCTAAAGGCAGCCAAGCTGCGCCTCGATCAAATTCTTGATCAGGAATGGCAGCAGCGTGCCGCTGACCTGCCGTACAGCAAGCCCTACGACGCCTTGATCATGGCCTCCATGGTGGAGCGCGAAACGGGCGTGCCTGAAGAGCGCGGGCAGATCGCCGGGGTGTTCGTCCGTCGTCTGCGCATCGGCATGCGCCTGCAGACCGATCCCACCGTTATCTTCGGCCTGGGCGACAGCTACAAGGGCAATCTGACCCGCAGCCATTTGCTGATGCCGAGCCCTTACAACACCTACCTGATCAACGGCATGCCGCCGACCCCGATTGCCTTGGCCGGGCGTGAGGCGATCCATGCGGCACTGCACCCGGTTGACGGCAAGAGCCTGTACTTCGTCGCGCGTGGCGACGGCAGCCATGTATTCTCGGACAGCCTGGATGCGCACAACCGCGCGGTACGCGAGTTTCAGCTCAAGCGCCGCAGCGATTACCGTTCCAGCCCCAAACCCGACAAGGAAAAGCCGTGAGCGGTCTGTTCATTACCCTCGAGGGCCCGGAAGGGGCCGGTAAAAGTACCAACCGCGAATACCTCGCCGCGCGCCTGCGCGAGCAGGGCATCGATGTCCTGCTGACTCGTGAGCCCGGCGGCACGCCGCTGGCCGAGCGCATCCGCGAACTGTTGCTGGCGCCCAGCGATGAGGCGATGGCGGCCGATACCGAGCTGCTGCTGGTGTTTGCCGCGCGTGCCCAGCATTTGGCCGAGGTGATTCGCCCGGCACTGGCGCGGGGCGCGGTGGTGCTGTGCGATCGCTTTACCGATGCGACCTATGCCTATCAGGGTGGCGGCCGCGGGCTGTCGATGGAGCGCATTGCGGCGCTGGAAAGTTTCGTCCAGGGCGACTTGCGCCCGGACCTGACCCTGGTCTTCGACCTGCCGGTGGAAGTTGGCTTGGCGCGTGCGGCGGCACGTGGTCGGCTGGATCGCTTCGAGCAGGAAGGGCAGGGCTTCTTCGAGGCAGTGCGCCAGACCTACCTGCAGCGCGCCGCGGCAACAACCAGCCGCTGTCGGATCCTGGATGCCAGCCAATCCTTGGGGGCGGTGCAGCAATCCATCGATGCCTTGCTCCCGGAAATATTGGAGCGTTGCCGTGGCTGAGGCCTACCCCTGGCAGCAAGGACTCTGGCAGCAGATGGCGGGTCGCACCCAGCATGCGCACGCCTACCTGCTGCATGGCCCGGCCGGTATCGGCAAGCGCGCCCTGGCCGAACGCCTGATGGCGCGCTTGTTGTGCCAGCGGCCGAATGGCCTGGATGCCTGCGGTGAGTGCAAGGCCTGCCACCTGTTGGCTGCGGGCACCCACCCGGACAACTTCGTGCTGGAACCGGAAGAGGCGGACAAGGCGATCAAGGTCGACCAGGTCCGTGAGCTGGTGAACTTCGTGGTGCAGACCGCCCAGCTTGGCGGACGCAAGGTGGTGTTGCTGGAGCCGGTGGAGGCGATGAACATCAACGCTGCCAATGCCCTGCTGAAGAGCCTGGAAGAACCCGCCGGCAATACCGTGCTGCTACTGGTCAGTCATCAGCCCAGTCGCCTGTTGCCAACGGTGAAGAGTCGCTGCGTGCAGCAGGCCTGCCCATTACCGGATGAAGCGGCCAGCCTGACCTGGCTGGCGCAGGCCTTGCCCGAGAGCGATGAGGCTGAGCGCCGTGAGTTGCTGACCCTGGCCGGCGGTTCGCCGCTGGCGGCGCGTCGTCTGCAACAGCAGGGTGTGCGCGAGCAACGTGCGCTGGTGGTCGATGGGGTGAAGAAGCTGCTCAAGCAGCAGGCAGGCGTCAGTCAGCTGGCCGAATCCTGGAAAACCATGCCGATGATCATGCTGTTCGATTGGTTCTGCGACTGGACCCAGTTGATGCTGCGTTATCAGCTCACTCGCGATGAGGATGGCCTGGGCCTGACCGACATGCGCAAGGTGGTGCAGTACCTGGCAGACAAGGCGCCACAGCACAAAGTGTTGGCCATGCAGGACTGGTTGTTGATGCAGCGGCAGAAAGTGTTGGGTAAAGCCAACCTGAATGGTGCTTTGCTTCTCGAAGCCCTGCTGGTGCAGTGGGCAAGCCTGCCCGGACCGGGCTAGAATCGGCCATTGGATAGATTGTCAGGAATGTCGAATGAGTCTGCCACCCAATCTCGGCCCGCGTAACGGAATACTGTCCCTGACCATCAAGGACAAGTCCGTGCTCTACGCCGCCTATATGCCTTTTATCAGGAATGGCGGCCTGTTCATCCCCACGGCAAAAAGCTACAAGCTGGGTGATGAAGTGTTCATGCTGCTCAACCTGATGGACGAGCCGGAGAAGATTCCGGTCGCCGGCAAAGTGGTGTGGATCACCCCCAAGGGCGCCCAGGGCAACCGTGCTGCGGGTGTTGGCGTGCAGTTCAACGATGGCGACAACACGGCGCGCAACAAGATCGAAACCTATCTGGCTGGCGCCCTCAAATCGGATCGCCCGACCCACACCATGTAATCCGGGCCCCACGGCTCGCGCCACCTACGGGTGGCGTTTTCGTTTAAGTGGTACTCACATGCTGGTTGACTCTCATTGCCACCTCGATCGCCTGGATCTGGCGGCACATAACGGTTCCCTCGACGCTGCCCTGGAGGCCGCGCGCGGCCGGGGTGTGCAGCATTTCCTGTGTATCGGCGTCAGCGCGGCCAATGCCGCCGCGGTCAAGGGGCTGGCCGAGCAGTACGCCGATGTGGATTGCTCGGTGGGTGTTCACCCGCTTGATCTGGAGCCGGGCGCCGCACCGGTGCTGGACTGGCTGCTCGATGAGCTGAACCACCCGCATGTGGTGGCGATTGGTGAGACCGGCCTGGACTATCACTACGAACCGGAAGCGGCAGAGCTGCAGCAGCAGTCCTTCCGTCTGCATCTGGACGCCGCGCGAATCACCGGCAAGCCGGTGATCGTGCATACCCGCGAAGCGCGTGCCGACACCCTGGCCTTGCTGCGTGAAGCAGCGCTGCCGCAGGCCGGTGTGCTGCATTGCTTTACTGAAGACTGGGACATGGCCAAGGCGGCGCTGGACCTGGGTTTCTATATTTCCCTGTCCGGTATCGTCACCTTCCGCAACGCCGATGCCCTGCGCGAAGTAGCGCGCAAGGTACCTGCTGACCGTCTGCTGGTGGAAACCGATTCCCCATACCTTGCGCCGATTCCCTATCGCGGCAAGGCCAACTTGCCGCAGTACGTACGCGAAGTGGCCGAGTTCCTGGCGCTGGTGCGGGGCGAGCGCTTCGAGGCGCTGGCCGAGCAGACCACGGCCAATTTCAAGCGTCTGTTCCCCTTGGCTCGGGTGGTCTGAGCGCGCGGTTTAGTCAAATCGCAGGCAAAAAAAACCCGGGTTCTGGGGGATGAATCCGGGTCAAGACCATTAGGAGTAAAACAAAGGTACGCGATCCACGGTACCTCGACTGGCGGAGCACTTGGGGGGAGATGCTGCACGCCAGTAGTTCCAGTATTGGCTATGTTTCCCCATCGTCCAGGCTGGTTGCAGCGGTTTTTTAAACGTATTTGGAATACCCGACCCGCTGCTGAGCACTCAGCCTTGTGCCAGCTGGCCTAGCAGGGCCAATGTCTGATCGATCACGGCATGATCCGTGTAGAAGTGCGGTGAAAAGCGTATGCCGGCGCCACGTTGGGCGCAGATCACCTGTTCGGCCTTGAGGCGCGCAAACAGCGCCTGATTGTCCCAGCCGTCCAGGCTGAAGGTCAGGATCCCGGCGCGGCGGTCTGCCAGCAGCGGGCTGTGCAGGTTGGCGCCGTGGATGCCTTGCAGGCCCTGCTGCAGGTGCAGCATGCGTTCTTCCACGCGTGCCGCGACCGTATTCATACCGACTTCCTCCAGCAGCGACAGGCTGGCCTCCAGTGCCATGGCGCCGAGCATGTTCGGGCTACCGCACTCGAAGCGACGGGCGCTGCGTGCCGGTTGCCAGTCACTGCGGTCGTAGTCGCCGGCATGTTCGAGCATGTGCCAGCCGTATTCGTGCAGGGCCAGTTCCTGGCGCAGGTCGGCGCGGCAATAGAACACGCCGAGGCCTTCCGGGCCGAGCATCCACTTGTGCCCGTCCGCCATGGCGAAGGCGCAATCGCTGGCCTGCACGTCGAACGGCTGGGCGCCGAGCTGCTGGATGGCGTCCACGCAGAACAGCACGCCTTGTGCCTTGCAGCCCGCGC
Organism: Aquipseudomonas ullengensis; assembly: GCF_014174475.1. Lineage (GTDB taxonomy): Bacteria > Pseudomonadota > Gammaproteobacteria > Pseudomonadales > Pseudomonadaceae > Aquipseudomonas > Aquipseudomonas ullengensis. The sequence continues at coordinate 40,232 of NZ_JACJUD010000005.1, read as the reverse complement.
CCAGGCGCTCGAGGTCCAGGCGCAAGCCGCTGGCAAACTGCACCGCACTGATCGACATCAGGCGGGTACGTGGCCCGCAGGCGGCCAGCAGTGCGGCCTCGGGATCGGCCCCCATAAGGTTGACCTGAATCACCTCGACCCCGCGTGGCTTGAGCGCCTCCCAGACGATGCGGTTGGAGGGGAACTCCTCGTCGCTGATCACCACCTGATCGCCCGCGCTCCAGTCGAGGCCGAAGGCGACGAACGACAGCGCTTCCGAGGTGTTCTTCACCAGCGCGATATCGGCGCTGCTCGGTGCGTTGAGCAGACGCTGCAGGCGTTCGCGCAGGCGCTTCTCGACTTTCAGCCAGCCGGGATAGTCACGGGCGCCAGAGCGGGCGTTGTCCTCGGCGAAGGCGCGCACGGCCTCTACTGCGCGCTTTGGCCAGGGGGCGACGGCGGCGTGGTTGAGGTAGCGCAGGCCGGGGGCTAGGGGAAACTCATCAATAAAGGCTGACATGGGCGATGATCCGTGCAATTTGGCGCTGAACAGGCATAATAATGCGCCCTGATTTTCATCTTGTAGTCACGTTATGAACAAAGAACCCCGCAAAGTCCGTGAATTTCGTCGTCGCGAGCAGGAAATTCTCGACACCGCGCTCAAGCTGTTCCTCGAGCAGGGCGAAGACAGCGTCACTGTCGAGATGATCGCCGACGCGGTCGGTATCGGCAAAGGCACCATCTACAAGCACTTCAAGTCGAAGGCCGAGATCTACCTGCGCCTGATGCTCGACTATGAGAGCGACCTCAACGCATTGTTCCACTCCGAAGATGTGGCCCGCGACAAGGAAGCCCTGTCCCGTGCCTACTTCGAGTTCCGCATGCGTGACCCGCAGCGCTACCGCCTGTTCGATCGCCTGGAAGAGAAAGTGGTCAAGGGCAACCAGGTCCCGGACATGGTCGAGCAGCTGCACAAGATCCGCACCTCCAACTTCGAGCGCCTGACGCACCTGATCGAGGGTCGCATCGAGGGCGGCAAGCTTGAAGACGTGCCGCCGTACTTCCACTACTGCGCCGCCTGGGCGCTGGTACATGGCGCCGTGGCGCTGTACCACTCGCCCTTCTGGAGCAACGTACTGGAAGATCAGGACGGCTTCTTCCAGTTCCTCATGGACATCGGCGTACGCATGGGCAACAAGCGCAAGCGCGATGGCGATACTCCGGCAGCCTAATGCCATTCAGCCCGCCAATGATGCATTCTGCGCAGACGGCGGCGGGCATATACTCCGGTCTAGACACTGACGGAGTCGCCCCATGATCGTTGACCGCCAGGGCAGGCGTTTCCGCAATCTGCGTATCAGCCTGACCGCCGCCTGCAACTATGCCTGCACTTACTGTGTACCCGACGGCAAGCGTCTGGTGGCGGCGCAGGACGAGCTGTCCGCCGATGCCATGGTGCGTGGCGTGGCCTATTTGATCGAGGCTGCCGGTATCGAGCGCCTGCGTATCACCGGTGGCGAGCCATTGGTCAGCCCCAAGCTCGAACCCTTTCTGCGTGAAGTCAGCCAGCTCGGTCTGCAGGACATCAGCCTGACCAGCAATGGCCAGCTGCTCAGCCGCAAGCTGCCGCTGCTGGTGGAAAGTGGCATGCGCCGCCTGAATATCTCCCTGGATACCCTCGACCCCGATGCGTTCAAGCGCATTGCCCGTGGTGGCGATCTCGACAGCGTGCTGCAAGGGTTGGAAGAGGCGAAGGGGGCCGGGCTCAAGGTCAAGATCAACATGGTGCCGCTGCGCGGGCAGAACCATGATCAGGTCTTGCCGCTGCTCGATTACTGCCTGGAGCGCGGCTTCGAATTGCGCTTCATCGAGCTGATGCGCATGGGCCACCTGGCCCGTGATGGCGGCGGCTTCCAGCAGCAGTTCTATGGCATGGACGAGTTGCTGGCGACCATCGCCGAGCGTTACGAGTTCGTGCAGGCCGATGCGCCGCTGGATGCCACCGCGCTGCGCTACGAGATTCCCGGCCACGGTTTCTTCGGCGTGATCGCCAATGAAAGCGTGCCGTTCTGCCGTACCTGCTCGCGCCTGCGCCTGTCGTCCACCGGCTGGCTGCATGGCTGCCTGTCGTCGAGCAACCGCCATTTTGTCGGTGACCTCCTCGACAAGCCTCGGCACCAGGCGCTGCCAGCGCTGCAACGCTTGCTGGTGCGGGCGTTGGGCGACAAGCAGGACCTGGCCTTTTCCGGCGGCGTCACCGTGATGAAGATCATCGGCGGCTGATAACCGAGCCCGCTGCGCGCATGGCGCGGGCGGGCACACAACCCATTCCCATGCCGGATTTCGCCCAACGCGATCCGGCCCGTTGAAGAAAGATACCGAACCCATGGCTGAGTTCCCGATTGCCTATATCGACCCCGTGTTCCGTCCGCCCAGCGAGGCCAACTCGCTGATCCTGCCGGTGACCAATGGCTGCTCGTGGAATCAGTGTGGGTTCTGCGAAATGTACACTCAGGAGCAGAAGAAATTCCGCGCCCGCGACGAGGCCGTAGTGCTCGAGGAAATCCGCCGGGCCGGCCAGCAGCTGATCGTCCAGCGCGTTTTCCTTGCCGACGGCGATGCCCTGGTGCTGCCAACGCGGCGCCTGTTGAACATCCTCACTGCAATCCGCGAGCACATGCCGGAGGTGCAGCGCGTCTCCAGCTACTGCCTGCCGCGCAACCTGCGCAAGAAGTCGGTGGCCGAGCTCAAGGAACTGGCCGACGCCGGACTGAAGATGGCCTATGTCGGTTGCGAGTCGGGTGACGACGAGGTGCTGGCGCGGGTCAACAAGGGCGAAACCTACGCGTCCAGCCTCAGCGCGCTGGAGAAACTCGGCGAAGCCGGGATCACCCGTTCGGTGATGATCCTCAACGGCCTCGGCGGCACGACCCTCAGCCAGCAGCATGCCGACAACTCGGCCCGACTGATGAACGACTCCCAGCCGGAGTTTCTCTCCACCCTGGTGGTCAGCTTCCCCACAGGCGAGGCACGCTTTCGCCAGGGTTTCAGCGATTTCCAACCGCTGGATCAGCAGGACCTGTTCCTCGAGGTGGAGCGCCTGTTGCAGGGATTGGAGCTGCGCGACACGGTGTTCCGCAGCGACCATGCGTCCAACTACCTGGTGCTCAAGGGCAACCTGGGCGCGGACAAACAGCGCCTGCTGGCCCAGGTACGCCAGGCCATCGAGCAGCCGCAGGCGGCACGCTTGCGTCAGGAGTGGCAGCGCGGGCTGTGAGACGCCGGGTTAACACGGGCGCTAGCTCGCCACGTCGCGGGCATAAGAAGGTTTGGCGCGGAAGCTGCAGTGGTCGTCTATCCGCCGGTTTTCCGACACCGGCTCGGGAGGATATGCAATGCGTAGCTTGATTCTGCTGCTGGCCCTGATCGGGCTGAGCGGCTGCATGAAGGTCAGCGATATGGTCGCCGGTACCGAGTACCACATGCGCGACGCAGGCCTGCTTGACCACAGCGATACCCGCCGCAGCAACTCCTGGCGGCTGCAGCCGGATTCCTTCATCTTCATTTCTCAGAGCCATTTCGTGCCCACCGGCGGCACCTATCCGCGGCCCAACGTGGTGGCGGAAGAGGCCTTCAACGGCTTCGTCGAGTATTTCCCGCTGGTGCGCCGCGCGGCCAAGCCGCAAGGTCTGGATGAAGCGCTGAACGAAGCGCGCACGGCCGGCGCCAATTACCTGCTGTACACCCGCTTCGCCGATGCCGACGACCGCATCGGTACGGTGGAGGAGTGGGAGGACGAGGAAGCGCTCGATCGCCTCGGCGTGGACAGTGGCGTGATCCAGCTGATGTTGATCGAGACCAACACCCGTTACCTGGTGGATACCGCGCGTATCCGCAATCGTGGCGGTTTTCTGACGTTGTATGACACCCAGCCCCAGGACTTGCTGCGACCGCCTTTCGAGCAGTACGCGCGCAGCCTGCTGGGCGTGAGCAATCAATAGCCGCCAGGCTCCGTTATCGTCGGGGCGGGCGCAGAGGAGAGTGTGATGAGTGATCCGGGCAAGGCCGGCGACCTGCTGGCGCAAATTCCCAAGGGCGAAGGCAAGAGCCTGCCGCCGGTGCACCTGTGGAATCCGGATTTCTGCGGCGACATCGATATGCGCATCGCCCGCGACGGCACCTGGTACTACCTGGGTACGCCGATCGGGCGCAAGCCGATGGTCAAGCTGTTCTCCACCATCATCCGCCGTGACGGCGACGACTACTTCCTGATTACCCCGGTGGAGAAGGTTGGCATCAAGGTCGACGACGCGCCGTTCGTGGCCGTCAGCCTGCAGGTCGAGGGCGCGGGTGAGCAGCAGGTGCTGCGTTTCACCAGCAATGTCGAGGACGAGATCGTCGCCGGTGCCGAGCATCCGTTGCGGGTCGAACTGGACCCGCAGACCGAAGAACCTTCGCCCTACCTGCATGTGCGCAGCAACCTGGAAGCGCTGGTGCACCGCAACGTGTTCTACCAGCTGGTGGAACTGGCCGTGCCGCGCGAGATCGACGGCCAGACCTGGCTGGGTGTGTGGAGCAGTGGCGAGTTCTTCACCATCGGGCCGTTGCCGGAGTAATCCGAGCCTGGGCTCCCGCCTTCACGGGAGCGACGGTCAATGCTTGTTTGCGTGATTTCCTGACTGGCGACAGCCTCGGCAGGGGCTCAGATGTTCTGACCGATGCGCCAGAGCACGCCGGACGGGTCGATCACCACGAAGTCACGCATGCCCCAGGGCTGGTCCTGCGGCGGCACCAGGCGCACGCCAAAGTCTTCCGCCACGTTGGAGGCCAGCACTTGCTGCCACCAGGCCTCAACGTCCTCCACCAACAGGTGCATCATCAGGTTGTCGGCCAACTCGGCCACGTAGTAGTCCTGCAACAGGAAGCTGGTGTTGCCGTGATGGAAGTAGGCCACGCCGTCGCTGTCCGAGGCCATGCGCATGCCCAGCGCCTGGTAGAACGCCTTGGAGCGTGCAAAATCCTTGGCCGGTACGAAGGCCTTGATTTCAACGGTCGTCAGATTGCCCATGTGGTTCTCCTTGAGGATCTACAGAATTAGCGCGGGTAGAGCGGTGGCAATGGGCTGGTTTCCTGCGGGCTGCTCGCCGCTTCCAGGGCCGGCAGGCTGCGGATGGCTTTCCACAGGCTCTCGCCTTGCCACTGGTGACCGCTCTCGCTGTACAGCGCGCCATTGAGGCCGTCCATCGCTTCGGACAGCGGGACGAAACGAGCGGCCATGTCGGCCAGGGTTTCCGGTTGCTGGCGGGCCCAGGCGTCGAGGGCCTGGCGGGTGGCCTGGCTGTCGTTGGCCTGGCAGGCGCGCTTGAGGTCGTCGAGCAGGGTGCGTGGGCTGGGGCCGCTCTGCGCGGTGGGCAGAATCGCCGGCTGGCGGCGTGCATGCCACCACAGGCCGAAACCGAGCAGGGTGGTCAGCGCCAGCAGGCCGCTGGCAAGTTGCCAGGGCCACAGCAGCGGGCCTTCACCGGTCAGCGCTTGGTGCGCCGGGCTGTCGACCGGGGTTTCCACATCCAGCGTCGGGTTGCTGGCCACTTGCAGGGTGCGCGCCGGCAGGCTGCTGCGTTCCAGGTGATCCTCGTGGGTGTTCCACCACACCACCTGCAGCTCCGGCAGCTCGATGCGCCCGCTCTGGCTCGGCACCAGGGCTTCATGTTCTTCGCGGCTGCCGATCAGCCCGCGTTCGCTGACTTCGTTGTTCAGTTGCGGCTGGTCCGGGTAGCGGCGCAGGCCGTTGGCCGTGGTAGCGGGCAGCGGCGGCAGCTGGGCGCTGGACAGGCCTTCGACGCGCAGCATGACGTTGCGGGTCAGCGAGTTGCCGACGCTGGCCTTGTCCGGCTCCGGGGTCCAGGCCTCGCTGAGGCTGATGGCGCGAGCCGGCAGCCAGGGCGCATCGGCCGGGTAGTCGGCCGGCTTGGGTTTGACGGTCAGTGGAATCTGCGGCGACTTGACCCGCGTCAGGCGGCCCGGGCGTGGACCGAAGGGGTTGTAGTCCTGCGTCGAGTCGCGTTCGGCCGGGGTGGCGCTGAAGGTTTGCGAGGGGATGTTCAGCTCGCCGCTTTTCTGCGGAAAGATCGCGTAGCGTACTTCGATCACGCCGTGGCGCACGCCGTTGAGGGTCTTCTCGTAGACGCGCGGATCACCGAGCTGCTCGACGCGAGCGTCGGGGATGTTGAGCTGGGTCAGGCTGCTGTCGTCGTACAGCGACACCGAATGGTAGATGCGCAGGGTTAGCACCGCCTGGGCCTGCACGTAGACGCTTTCCTGGTCCAGGCTGGCGTCGATGAAAATCGGCGAGAGCGTGCCGCCGCTGTTCTGCGCATCCCCCTTGAGCACCTGCAGGGTGATCGCCTGGCTGCTGGCATCTCCCAGCTTGAGCGGCGGAATCACCACGAAGCCGGTCTGCCTGGGCATCAGGGTAATGATCCAGCGGGTGGTGGCCTGGGTCTTGCCGTCGTAGGTGGCCAGGCGGTTCTCTTGGCGCGTGCTGATGACTTCGAACAGTTGCGCGAGCGGTTCCAGCTCGGGCTTGCCGAAGACGGTGACATCGTCAGATTCGAGGATCAGGTCGAGGCTTTCGCCTTCGCTCAGGCGGGCACGGTCGACCGTGGCGGTCAGGCTGGCGGCGCTGGCCTGCCAGGCGAGCAGGCTGAGGAGGAGGGCGCAAAGCAGACGACTCATTGGGACTGTTCCTGGCGCTGTTGCTGTTCGTAGAGGAATTTGCGCCGCAGCAGCTCGCCCGGATCATCGGGGATCTGCCGCAACCATTGTTCCAGGGCGTCGCGGCGTTCGTCGCCCAGCGGCTCGGCGGCGGCCGCTTGCTGCTGCTGGCCATCCTGGCCGGGCTTGGCGGGTTGGGCGTCAGCGTTGCCGGCAGGCTGCTGGCCCTGGGGGTTGGCTTTCTGCGGGTCGGCCTGGCCGTCCTGCTGTTGACCATCCTGTTTGCTGGGTTGTGGGTCGCCGTCGGCGGCTTGGCCCTGGCTGCCGGTATCCGTTTGTGGGGTGCCAGCGTCGTCCTGCTTCTGTTGCGCGGACGTCTGCTCGCTTTGTTGCCCCTGGCCTTGCTGGTTCTGTTGCTGTTGTTGGTCTTGCTGCTGTTTCTGTTGCTGCAGGAGCTGTTCGACCAGCTGCTTGTTCTGCTGGGCTTCGGCGAGCTCGGGTTGCAGCTCCAGGGCCTGTTCGTAGGCGTCCAGCGCGGCTTCCAGCTCGTTGCTCTTGGCCAGGGCATTGCCGCGGTTGTAGTGATCGATGGCGCTGCCGCCCTGGGCGAAGCGTTCGGCGGCGGCTGGGTAGTCACCCGCGCGGTACAGCGCTTCACCCTGCCAGCGCGGATCGCTGAAGTGCTCGGCGGCTTCCTTGGGTTGCTGCGCGTCGAGCAGGCGCTGGCCCTGCTGGTCGGGGCGCAGCCACAGGTCGCGGAATTCGAAGGCGTAGCTGGGTTGCGGCGCCGCCATCAGCAGCAACGGCAGGCAGAACAGCCAGCCCCGGCGCCCGGCGCAGGCGGCGAGCAGCAGCAGGGGTAGGAGCAGCCAGTGGCCCTGGTCGGCCCAGGCGGCCAGTTGTGTCGGCTCGCTGTTCTCGCGCAGGCTCTGCGCGCCCTGCAGCAGGCCGAGGCCCTGCAGGTCGCGCTCATCCAGGCGTGCCTGGCGATAGAGGCCACCGACTTCGCCAGCGAAGCGCTTGAGCCCGGCGCCATCCAGGCGCGGCAGGAGGATGCTGCCGCTGCTGTCCTTGAGGAAGCTGCCGTCTTCGCCGCGCACCGGTGCGCCCTGTGGGGTGCCGATACCGAGGATGGCCAGGCGCTCGCCCTTGCTGCCGAGAGCTGTGCGGATGGCGCTGCGTTCGTCCGCGCTCAGTTCGCTGGTGATCAGCAGCAGGCGGCCCTGGCCCTGGGCGCCTTGCTCCAGCAGGTGCAGGGCCTTGTCCACGGCCAGGTCGGCACGCCGCCCGGGCTCGGGCATCAGCGAGGGCTTCAGCGCTTCCAGCAGGTTGCGCGCGGTGCTTTGGTCATCTGACAGCGGCACCAGGGTGTGGGCGCTGCCGGCGTAGACGATGATCGCGGTCTGCGCGTCCATGCGCTCCTGCAGCAGGTCGAGCAGCTTGCGCTTGGCCTGTTCCAGGCGATTGGGCGTGGCGTCGGTGGCGAGCATGGCAGGAGTCAGTTCGAGCATCACCACCAGTGGGTCGGCGCGTTTCTGGCTGGCCATCTCGACGCGTTGCCAGCTCGGGCCGAGCAGGGCGACCAGGGCCAGCAGCCAGGCGATACCGAGGGCAATCCACGGCAGGCGATTGTTGCGGGTGCGCCCGCCACTCAGCAGTACGGCCTGGAACGCCGGCGGCAGCAGCAGTTGCCAGCGCCCGCTACGGCGTTGGCGGTGCCAGAGTTGCCAGAGCAGCCAGCCGAGCAGCGGCAGCAGGAGCAGCCACCAGGGACGCAGCCAATGTGGCCAGAGCAAGGCGAGGCTCATGCGGCGCGTCTCCCGATGCGATTGGCCAGGGTTTGCAGGGCGTGCGGCCACAACTCGCGGGCAATCAGCAGCAGGCTCAGTAGCAGCGCGGTGCCCAGTGGCCAGGCGTACAGGGCCAGCGCCGGGCGGGCACGGGTCGGTTGTTGCAGGGCAGGCTCGAGCTGGTCGAGGGTCGCTTCGATGTGCTTCAGTTCTTCGCTGTCGCGGGCGCGGAAGTAGGTGCCGCCGGTCTGTTCGGCGATGTTCATCAGGGTCGGCTCGTCCAGGTCGATGCCCGGGTTGAGCCCGAGTGCGCCCATGATCCCGCTCTGCTGCGGGTCGGCGCCGATGCCGATGGTGTAGATCTTCACCTGTTCCTCGGCGGCCAGGCGCGCAGCCGTGCGTGGCTCGATCTCGCCGCCGTTGTTGGCGCCGTCGGTGATCAGCACCAGCACGCGGCTGTCGGCCGGGCGCTGGCGCAGGCGTTTGACCGCCAGGCCGATGGCGTCGCCGATGGCGGTCTGCGGGCCGGCGATGTTGATCAGCGCTTCGTCGAGCCAGGTGCGCACGGTGTGGCGGTCGAAGGTCAGCGGCGACTGCAGGTAGGCGCGGCTGCCGAACAGGATCAGGCCGACGCGATCACCGCGACGGTCTTCGATGAAGTCGCCGAACAGCTTCTTCACCAGCTCCAGGCGCGAGACTTCCTCGTCGTTCCAGGTCATGTCGCTGTAGCTCATCGAGCCGGAGACATCCACCGCCACCAGCAGGTCGCGGCCGCTGGCGGGCAGGGGCAGCGGTTCACCAACCCATTCCGGGCGCGCGGCGGCGCAGAGCAGCAGCAGCCAGAGCAGGGCAAACGGTGCCTGCTGGCGCCACGCCGGCAGGTTGGCTCGGGCGCGGCGGCCGCTGAGGCCTTCCAGCTCGGCGAGGAAACTGACCTTGAGCGCGGCTTCGCCACTGTCCGCCGCTGGCAGCACCCGACGCAGCAGCCAGGGCAGCGGGGCGAGCAGGAAGACCCACAGCCAGGTGAATTCAAACATGCTTGCGAATCCAGGTGTCGACGGCCTGGTTGAGGCCGTTGATGGCCTTGTCGTCGAGGCTGCAATGGCTACGGTAGGTGCCTTCCACCAGGATCATCCAGCGGGTCAGGCCGGCGGCCGGGCAACGGCTGTCGAGAAACGCCAGCCAAGCGCGCCCGCTGAGTACATGGCTGTGCTCCTGTGGGTAGTGGGCGCGGGCCAGGCGCTTGAGCAGGGCATTCAGCTGTTGCAACCAGGGGCCGGCGTGCTGGCCGTCGTAGGGGCGCACCATGCGCGCCAGTTCTGCCAGCGCAGCCAGGCGCAGCGGATCGAGCACCTGTTCGGCCTGCTGGTGCTGCTTGCGCTGCGGCAGGTAGCGGCGCAGGTACCACAGGCCCCAGCCCAGCAGTGGGATGAGGATCAGCAGCAGCCACCAGCCCGGCGCCAGCGGCCACCAGGACACCGGCGGCGGGGCGATGGTGGGTTGCAGCTGGTCGAGCGGGTTCATGGACGTTTCCCCGGACGCTGCCCGCTAAGGTGGTCGCGCAGTTGTTCGACCATGTCGCTGGCGGTGGACAGCGACAGCAGGGGCACGCCGAGCTTCTGCGACAGGCGCTGCCAGCGTGCGCGACGTTGCTCGCCAAGGGCGTGGTAGGCCGCGCGCAGGTCGGGGTTCTGGGTGTCCAGTTCGAGCTGTGCGCCGTGTTCGACGAAACGCAGCAGGCCCGCGGCCGGCAGGGCGTGGTCGAGCGGGTCGGACAGCGGCAGGAGGATCAGGTCGGTATGCCGGGCGAGCAGGGTCAGTTGCTGCTCGGTGGCGTCGCTGAGGGCGCGCTCGTCGCACAGGATCAGCACCAGGCTGCCCGGGCGCAGTACTTCGCGGGCGCGGCGCAGGGCCAGGCCGAAACTGTCGCGCGCGCTCTGCGCTTCGCTGTGCAGGTTCTGGTTGGCCCGCGCCAGGCGGTTGAGCAGTTGCAGCAGGCTTTGCTTGCTGCGCCGTGGCTTGATTTCGTGGTGCTCGTTGTCGCCGAACACCAGGCCGCCGATGCGGTCGTTGTGGGCCAGGGCGGCCCAGCCGATCAGGCTGGCGGCGTGGGCGGCGAGCACCGACTTGAACAGCAGGCCGGAGCCGAAGAACAGCCGGCGGCTTTGCTCGACCATGATGAAGATCGGCCGCTCGCGCTCCTCATGGAACAGCTTGGTGTGCGGCTCCTGGGTGCGCGCGGTGACGCGCCAGTCGATGGTGCGTACGTCGTCGCCAGGCTGGTAGACGCGCACCTGGTCGAAGTCGACGCCGCGCCCACGCAGTTTGGAGTGGTGCAGGCCGATCAGCGGGCTGCGCCGCGCCGGGGTGGAGAACAGCTGCACTTCGCGCACGCGATGGCGCATCTCGATCAGCTCGGCGAGGCTGACGCGAATGCCGGGTTGCGTGGGCTGGGCGTGCATGGACATGGGCTCGTCGGACGGCGGCTCAGGCCACCGCCACCGTGTCGAGGATGCGCTGGATCACGCGGTCCTGGTCGATGCCGGCGGCTTCCGCTTCGAACGACAGGATGATGCGGTGGCGCAGCACATCGAACAGCACCGCCTGGATGTCTTCCGGGCTGACGAAGTCGCGCCCGGCCAGCCAGGCATGCGCACGAGCGCAGCGGTCGAGGGCGATCGAGCCGCGCGGGCTGGCGCCGTAGGCGATCCACTCGGCCATCTCGGCGTCGTACTTGGCCGGGGTGCGCGTGGCCATCACCAGCTGCACCAGGTATTCCTCCACGGCATCGGCCATGTACAGGCCGAGGATTTCCTTGCGCGCGGCGAAGATCGCCTGCTGGGTCACGCGGCGCTCGGGCTTGTCCTCGCCGTTGAGCGCATCGCCACGGGCCTGGGCGAGGATCTTGCGTTCCACGCTGGCGTCGGGGAAGCCGATCTTCACGTGCATCAGGAAACGGTCGAGCTGGGCTTCGGGCAGCGGGTAGGTGCCTTCCTGCTCGATCGGGTTCTGGGTGGCCATCACCAGGAACAGCGGCGACAGGTTGTAGGTGCTGCGGCCAATACTGACCTGGCGCTCGGCCATGGCTTCGAGCAGGGCCGACTGCACCTTGGCCGGGGCGCGGTTGATCTCGTCGGCCAGCACCAGGTTGTGGAAGATCGGCCCTTGCTGAAATACGAAGCTGCCGGTTTCCGGGCGATAGATCTCGGTGCCGGTGATGTCGGCGGGCAGCAGGTCGGGGGTGAACTGGATGCGATGGAACTCGGCTTCGATGCCTTCGGCCAGTTCCTTGATCGCCTTGGTCTTGGCCAGACCAGGGGCGCCTTCGACCAGCAGGTGGCCGTCGGCGAGCAGGGCGATCAGCAGGCGCTCGATGAGCTTTTCCTGGCCGAGAATCTGGGTAGCGAGAAATTGTCGCAGCGCGAGCAGCGCTTCACGATGGTCCATCGAGATACTTCCTGGATAGGGACTGACTGGGAGCCGAACGCACCCGACCGGGGTGCTAACTCTACTGCATTGCGGCCTTGCCTGGGATAGCCCGAGCTGCGCCGTGCAAGCCAGTTCCCTTTTCCTGGAAAAGGGACGCGGCTCAAGCAGACTGCTGGCGTTGCGCGAAGTTCACTGCAGCCTGCGGCAAAGCGCTCGGCAGTGGGGTCAGGCAGCGCAGTGGCGGGTGTTCGGCCGTTGGGCCGCGCACATCAGGCGCGCCGAGCAGGCGCACCGCCAGGTAGTAGGCAAAGGCCAGCGGGCGGATCATTCCGGCCTCGCGCAGCATCTGGAAGAACAGCAGGTCGGCCTCGTGCTTGGCCACTGGGGCGACGTTCAAATATTGGTACAGCGCGTCGTGCACCAGGCTGGCGGGGTGGGCCAGCGGCCAGAACACTTCCTGCTCGTGTACCGAGCCGGCCTCCAGGCGCAGCAATCGGTGCTGCTTCTCCCACCAGTCCGGGATGCCGATGATCGCCAGCCAGTAGAACGGCACCTTGGGTGTACAGCCATCCCAGGCATAGGTGGTAGGGCGGTCGAAGGCGTAGCGCACGCTGCGTTGCGCCAGGTCCACCTCGGCCTGGCCGGGGTTGATTAGCAGCAGGCCGTCGTGGATCACCAGCCATTCGCCATAGAAGTAGCGCCCGGCAAATTGCGGGCAATGGCGCAGCAGAGGGCGGTCGATGAAGTTGAGCCAGGGGCCGGCATGGTCGCGGCAGGTGAACCCCCATTTCGACTGATCGGCCTGGCGTGCGGCAGCGGCGCGGCGCAGGCGTTCCTTACGACCGATCCAGCGCGGCAACAGCACGCCGAGATAGACCGGGATGCCAGCCCACAGCAACGGAGCGATCAGGCTGGGACGCAGCCAGGCGGCCAGCCCCAGCAGGAGCAGGCCGAGGGCGGTAACCAGCAGGTTGCCGAAATGGACGACGAGGGGGCGTTGGCGCGGATTCAACTGCATGGTTTCCCTACCAGACTGCGTGGGCGTGGGCACCTTAGCAGCTTGCCACACTGCGCTGCGGGTTATGTCCCCGTTGGTTGCTCGGGTGGGCTGCGCCCGGACGCTGGAGTCGGGTCCTCCTGGATTCCCGCCTTCGCGGGAATGACGAGTAAAAAGCAAGCTGCGTGGCCCGTGTTAACCGTCATTCCCGCGAAGGCGGGAATCCAGATTGGCAGTGAGCAGAGTCAGGATGTGGGACTTTCTTTCTTGGCAACACGTGACAGGGCCAGAATTTGCCTGTGTAGGCAGCCGCAGCACCTACATGGCGATGAACGAATATGTCGCAGGGCCGCAAGCGTCCTGTCATGGGCTGTCGCTAAGCTGGGTGTGACCTATTGGTCGTCGTACGGACTGCTCGGTTTCGTTAATTGCCTAGACTGTTCCGATAGCGGATTCGCGCTGCGCTGTTTCCCCAGCGACGTACGGCACCCTCGAATAACAAGTCCAGTGGAGCATCACCATGGCGTTCTTCACCGCGGCCAGCAAAGCCGACTTCCAGCATCAACTGCAAGCGGCCCTGGCACAGCACGTCAGCGACAAGGCACTGCCACAACTCACCCTGTTCGCTGAACAATTCTTCGGCATCGTCGCCCTCGACGAGCTGACCCAGCGCCGCATCAGTGACCTGGCGGGTTGCACCCTGTCTTCCTGGCGCCTGCTCGAGCGCTTCGACCCGGCCAAGCCAGTGGTGCGCGCCTACAACCCCGACTACGAGAAGCACGGCTGGCAGTCCACCCACAGCGCCGTGGAAGTGCTGCATGCCGACCTGCCGTTCCTGGTCGACTCGGTGCGTATGGAGCTGAACCGTCGCGGCTACAGCATCCACACCCTGCAAAACAGCGTGTTCAATGTGCGACGCAAGAAGAATGGCGACCTGCAGGAGCTGGTGGCCAAGGGCAGCACCGCCAAGGATGTGCAGCAAGAAGCGCTGATGTACCTGGAGATCGACCGCTGCGCCAATGCCGGCGAATTGCGTGCGCTGGAAACGGCGCTGCAGGATGTGCTCGAGGAAGTGCGCCTGGCGGTTGCCGACTTCCGCCCGATGAAGGCCCGTGCCGAAGAGCTACTGGCCGGGCTGGACAAGGCCAAGCTCAAGGTCGATGGCGCCGAACTGGCCGAAGTGAAGACCTTCCTCGCCTGGCTGCTGGACAACCACTTCACTTTCCTCGGTTACGAGGAATTCACCCTGGTCGAGGAGAAGGACGGCGGCCACCTGGTGTATGACCAGAAATCCCTGCTCGGCCTGTCGCGCCGCCTGCGTAGCGGCCTGACCAAGGACGAGCTGCACGTCGAGAAGGAGGCGGTCGACTACCTGCGTGAGCCGCTGCTGCTGTCCTTCGCCAAGGCCGCGCTGCCGAGCCGCGTGCACCGCCCGGCGTACCCGGATTTCGTCTCCATTCGTGAGCTGGACGCCAAGGGCCGGGTGGTCAAGGAATGCCGCTTCATGGGCCTGTACACCTCGGCGGTGTATGCCGAGAGCGTCAATCGCATTCCCTTTATCCGCCGCAAGGTGGCGGAAATCGCCCAGCGCTCCGGCTTCGACCGCCAGGCGCACCTGGGCAAGGAGCTGGAGCAGATCCTCGAAGTGCTGCCGCGTGACGACCTGTTCCAGACCCCGGTGGACGAGCTGTTCAACACCGCCATCGCCATCGTGCAGATCCAGGAACGCAACAAACTGCGCCTGTTCATCCGCCGCGACCCTTACGGCCGCTTCGCCTACTGCCTGGCCTACGTGCCGCGCGACGTGTACTCCACCGAGACCCGGGTGAAAATCCAGCAGATCCTCATGGAGCGCCTGGGCGCCAGTGACTGCGAGTTCTGGACCTATTTCTCCGAGTCGGTGCTGGCGCGGGTGCAGTTCATCCTCAAGGTCGACCCGAAGAACCGCACGCAGATCGACCCGGCGCGCATCGAGAAGGAAGTCATCCAGGCTTGCCGGTCGTGGAAGGACGACTACGCCAGCCTGGTGGTGGAAAGCTTCGGCGAGGCCCAGGGCACCCAGGTGCTGGCCGACTTCCCGAAAGGCTTCCCGGCCGGCTACTACGAGCGTTTCGCCCCGCACTCGGCGGTGGTCGACATGCAGCACCTGCTCAGTCTCTCCGAGCAGCGCCAGCTGGTGATGAGCTTCTACCAGCCGCTGGCCCAGGGCGATCGCGAGCTGCACTGCAAGCTGTACCACGCCGATACGCCGCTGCCGCTGTCGGACGTGCTGCCGATCCTGGAAAACCTCGGCTTGCGCGTACTCGGTGAGTTCCCCTACAAGCTGCGCCGCGCCGATGGTCGCGAGTTCTGGATTCACGATTTCGCCTTCACCGCGGCCGAAGGTCTGGATATCGATATCCAGCAGCTCAACGACACCCTGCAGGATGCCTTCGTGCAGATCGTCGGTGGCTTTGCTGAGAACGATGCCTTCAACCGCCTGGTGCTGACCGCCTCCATCCCCTGGCGCGACGTGGCGCTGCTGCGCGCCTATGCGCGCTACCTCAAGCAGATCCGCCTGGGTTTCGACCTGAGCTATATCGCCAGCACCCTGGTCAATCATGCCGAGGTCACCAAGGAGCTGGTGCGCCTGTTCAAGACCCGCTTCTACCTGGCGCGCAAGCTCACCGTTGAAGACCTCGAGGACAAGCAGCAGAAGCTGGAGCAGGCCATCCTCGCCGCGCTGGACAATGTCGCGGTGCTCAACGAAGACCGCATCCTGCGGCGCTACCTGGACCTGATCAAGGCCACCCTGCGCACCAACTTCTACCAGCCGGGCGCCGACGGCCAGGCCAAGCCGTACTTCAGCTTCAAGCTCAGCCCGCGGCTGATCCCGGAGATTCCACGGCCGGTGCCCAAGTACGAGATCTTCGTCTACTGCCCGCGCGTCGAAGGCGTGCACCTTCGCTTCGGCGACGTGGCCCGTGGTGGCCTGCGTTGGTCGGATCGCGAAGAGGACTTCCGTACCGAAGTGCTCGGCCTGGTGAAAGCGCAGCAAGTGAAGAACGCGGTGATCGTGCCGATGGGCGCCAAGGGCGGCTTCATCCCGCGCAAGATGCCGGTGGGCGCCAACCGCGACGAGGTTCTGGCCGAGGGCATCGCCTGCTACCGCATCTTCATCAGCGGCCTGCTCGACATCACCGACAACCTCAAGGACGGCGCCGTGGTGCCGCCCGCCAACGTGGTGCGTCACGACCCGGATGATCCGTACCTGGTGGTGGCAGCCGACAAGGGCACCGCGACCTTCTCCGACATCGCCAACGGCATCGCCCTGGACTACGGCTTCTGGCTCGGCGATGCGTTCGCCTCCGGTGGCTCGGCCGGTTACGACCACAAGGGCATGGGTATTACCGCCAAGGGTGGCTGGGTTTCAGTGCAGCGTCACTTCCGCGAGTGCGGCATCGACGTGCAGAAAGACCTGACCACGGTGATCGGCATTGGCGACATGGCCGGCGACGTGTTCGGCAACGGCCTGCTGCTGTCGGACAAGCTGCAGATGGTCGCCGCCTTCAACCACATGCACATCTTCATCGACCCCAACCCGGATGCGGCCAAGAGCTTCGTCGAGCGCCAGCGCCTGTTCGACCTGCCGCGCTCCAGCTGGGCGGACTACGACGCCAAGCTGATTTCCGCGGGCGGCGGGATCTTCCTGCGCAGCGCCAAGAGCATCGCCATCAGCCCGGAAATGCAGGCGCGCTTCGACATCAGCGCCGACAAGCTGGCGCCGACCGAGCTGCTCAATGCGCTGCTCAAGGCGCCGGTCGACCTGCTGTGGAACGGCGGCATCGGAACCTATGTGAAGTCGAGCAAGGAGAGCCACGCCGACGTCGGCGACAAGGCCAACGACGGCCTGCGGGTCAACGGCTGTGAGCTGCGCGCCAAGGTGGTGGGCGAGGGCGGCAACCTCGGCATGACCCAGCTCGGCCGCGTCGAATACGGCCTGAGCGGCGGCGCCAGCAACACTGACTTCATCGACAACGCCGGCGGCGTGGACTGCTCCGACCATGAGGTGAACATCAAGATCCTGCTCGGCGAAATCGTCGGCGCCGGCGACATGACCGGCAAGCAGCGCAACAAGCTGCTGGCCGAGATGACTGATGCGGTCGGCGCGCTGGTGCTGGGCAACAACTACAAGCAGACCCAGGCCCTGTCCCTGGCCGAGCGTCGCGCCCGCGAACGCCTGGCCGAGTACAAGCGCCTGATGGCCGCGCTGGAAGCGGCCGGCAAGCTGGATCGCGCGCTGGAGTTCCTGCCGTCCGACGACGAACTCAATGAGCGTGCGGCCAGCGGTCGTGGCCTGACCCGGCCGGAGCTGTCGGTGCTGATTTCCTACAGCAAGATCGACCTCAAGGAAGCACTGCTCAAATCCCTAGTGCCGGACGACGACTACCTGGCCCGCGAGATGGAAACCGCGTTCCCGGCGCAGCTGAGCAAGAAGTTCGCCGAGCCGATGCGTCGCCATCGCCTGAAGCGCGAGATCGTCAGCACGCAGATCGCCAACGACCTGGTCAACCACATGGGCATCACCTTCGTGCAGCGGCTCAAGGAGTCCACCGGCATGAGCGCGGCGAATGTCGCCGGCGCCTACGTCATCGTGCGCGACGTGTTCCGCCTGCCGCACTGGTGGAAGCAGATCGAGGCGCTGGACTATCAGGTGCCGGCCGAACTGCAGCTGATGCTGATGGATGAACTGATGCGCCTGGGGCGCCGCGCCACGCGCTGGTTCCTGCGCAGCCGCCGCGATGACCTGGACGCCGCCCGCGATGTCGGTCACTTCGGTCCGCGTGTGGCCGAGCTGGCCATGCGCCTGGATGAGCTGCTGGAAGGCCCGGCGCGCGAGCTGTGGCTGTCGCGCTACCAGGGCTTCGTCGAAGCCGGCGCGCCGGAGGAATTGGCCCGTGTGGTGGCCGGCACCAGTCACCTGTACACCCTGTTGCCGATCATCGAGGCGGCGGATGTCACCGGCAAACCGGCCTCGGAAGTTGCCACCGCCTACTTCGCCGTAGGTGGCGCGCTGGAGCTGTCCTGGTACCTGCAGCAGATCACCAGCCTGCCGGTGGAAAACAACTGGCAGGCCCTGGCCCGCGAAGCGTTCCGCGACGATCTCGATTGGCAGCAGCGCGCCATCACCATCGCCGTGCTGCAGATGGCCGAAGGGCCGGCAGATATCGAGGAGCGGGTGGTCTTCTGGCTGGAGCAGCACCGCACCCTGGTGCAGCGTTGGCTGGCGATGCTGGGCGAATTGCGTGCGGCCACCGGCACCGATTACGCCATGTACGCGGTGGCCAACCGCGAGTTGATGGACCTCGCGCAGAGCGACAAGCAGGGCGTGCGCATACCCTGACGGCGCCCCCTGCGTAGGATGGGTTAGCCGTGACGCGGCATAACCCATCGCCCTGGCCATGCGGTCGACTGGCTTCTCTCAGCAGAGGGGCTAGTCGGCCGCAGGTGCCTCGGTTAGCCTGCTCGCAAATAAAAAGTCCGTCAGACCGATGTGGGTTCGTGTTTCGGCACGCGCCTTGCCTTGGCAAGCGGACAACGGAGAGTAGTCATGACCGACATCCTGATCCTTACCCACGTCGATTATTGTGCTCCGGGCCACCTTGCCACCGTTCTGGCTGAGCAGGGTCTCGACTTCACGATACTGCGCGCCGATCTTGGCGAGCTGGACGGCTATGACCTGGACCGCCCGCGTGCCGTGGCGGTGATGGGCGGGCCAATGAGCGTCAACGATCCGCTGCCCTGGATAGGGGTAGAAGTTGCCGCATTGCAGCACTTCATTCAGCGCGACATCCCCATCATCGGCCATTGCCTCGGCGGGCAACTGATTGCCCGTGCCCTGGGCGCGGCCGTGCACCGCATGCCGTACACCGAAGTGGGTTGGCAGCCGCTGATCCGCCGCGAGCGAGCCAGTCCCTGGCTGGCGCACCTGCCGGTCGAGTTCCCGGTTTACCAATGGCATAGCGATACCTTCGATTTGCCCAAGGGCGCCGAGTGGCTGCTGTCCAGTCCCTGGTGCCCGAACCAGGGTTTCACCTGGGGTGACAAGGTGCTGGCCCTGCAAGGCCACCCGGAAATGACCGAGGAGCTGGTGCGCGGCTGGCTGAGCGACTGGTCGCACCTGCTCGACGAAACCCAGGCCAGCCAGCAGGGCATGCGCCAGATGCTGACCGACCTGCCGGCACGGGTGGAAGCGCTCAATCGTGTGGCCGATGGCTTCTACCGACACTGGCTGGCGCTGGCCTTCAATGAGCAACCTATCGCCCAGGCCGTCTGAGCCTGCTTTGTGTAGGAGCCAGCTTGCTGGCGATCCGAGGCCTGATAGCGCACTGATCGCCAGCAAGCTGGCTCCTACAGGGCGATGCAGGTCCATCGGTAGGGCGGGTGAAACCCGCGTTGGCATATGCGCAGGCTCACCCGTCCTACAGGCCAGCCATGCACCCAACCACACGGATTCACTCGCCGCTTTTGCGCTGGTCGCAGCAGGGGATACATGTGGCCAGCCTTGCCATTCCATGGGGCGATGCTGTTCGCGACGCCGGGCAGGCTGCACCAAAGCGGTGCTCCGCTGGTCGATTGAATATCCAGGTTATTGAAAAATAACAATAAAAATCCATGGCACGGCCCTTGCGATGACTCCTCTGTCCGGGTGACAAGGAGTACGGCATGGCCGGTATCTTTTACGACGAAATGTATGACGCGAGCGGTATTGTCCGCCCGCACTACCGGGAGTTTGCCCGCTGGTTGGCAGACACGCCGGAAGAACTGCTGGCCCAGCGCCGGCGTGAGGCCGATCTGCTGTTCCACCGCGCTGGCATCACCTTCACCCTGTATGGCGATGATCAGGGCACCGAGCGCCTGATTCCCTTTGACACCATTCCCCGCAGTATCCCCGCCAGCGAATGGCGCATGGTCGAGGCCGGCTGTATCCAGCGGGTCAAGGCGCTGAACATGTTCCTCGCCGACCTCTATCACGATCAACGCATTCTCAAGGCCGGCATCATTCCACCCGAACAGGTGCTGGCCAACGAAGGTTACCAACTGGCGATGCAGGGCCTGGATCTGCACCGCGACATCTACGCGCACATCGCCGGGGTCGACCTGGTGCGTGACGGCGATGGCAGCTACTACGTGCTGGAAGACAACCTGCGCACACCGAGCGGCGTCAGCTACATGCTGGAAGACCGCAAGATGATGATGCGCCTGTTCCCCGAGCTGTTCGCCATGCAGCGCGTGGCGCCCATCGACCACTACCCGAACCTGCTGCTCGATACCCTGAAAAGCTCCAGCCCGCTGGATAACCCCAACGTGGTGGTACTCACCCCGGGGCGCTTCAACAGTGCCTACTTCGAGCACGCGTTCCTCGCTCGCGAGATGGGCGTGGAACTGGTCGAAGGGGCCGACCTGCTGGTGCGTGACGACAAGGTATTCATGCGCACCACCGCCGGCCCGCAGCCGGTGGACGTGATCTACCGGCGCCTGGACGACGCCTTCCTCGACCCGCTGGCCTTCAACCCCGACTCCATGCTCGGCGTGCCTGGCCTGCTGGCCTCGTACCGCAGCGGCAACGTGGTGCTGGCCAACGCCGTGGGCACCGGGGTGGCGGACGACAAGTCGATCTACCCCTACGTCACCGACATGATCCGCTTCTACTTGGACGAAGAACCGATCCTGAAGAACGTGCCTACCTGGCAGTGCCGCAAGCCCGAAGACCTGTCCCACGTATTGGCCAACCTGCCCGATCTGGTGGTCAAGGAAACCCAGGGCTCCGGCGGCTACGGCATGTTGGTTGGCCCGGCCTCGACCAAGGCTGAAATCGAAGCCTTCCGTGCCCGCCTCAAGGCCAAGCCGGAAGCCTATATCGCGCAGCCCACGCTGTGCCTGTCGACCTGCCCGACCTTCGTTGAAAGCGGCATTGCGCCGCGCCATATCGACCTGCGCCCGTTCGTTCTGTCCGGTCGTGAAACCCGTCTGGTGCCTGGTGGCCTGACCCGCGTTGCATTGCGCGAGGGCTCACTGGTGGTCAACTCGTCGCAGGGCGGCGGGACCAAGGACACCTGGGTGGTCGAGGATTAAGGAAACGCATCATGCTGAGTAGAACTGCCTCCGATCTGTACTGGATGTCGCGCTACCTGGAGCGCGCCGAAAACCTCGCCCGGATGCTCGACGTCAGCTATTCGCTGTCGCTGATGCCGCAGGATGGCCGTGGCGATGGCCTCGAAGAACTGGCCATGCCGCTGCTGATCACCGGCACCCTGGATGCTTACCTGGAACGCTTCGGGCAGATGCATGCCGAGCGCATGCTGCACTTCTTCGCCCTCGATGCGGACAACCCGGCCAGCATCTACTGCTGCCTGGAAGGTGCGCGCAGCAACGCCCACGCCGTGCGCGGGCGGATCACGGCCGACATGTGGGAAAACATCAACGCCACTTGGCTGGAGATGCGCGGCATCGCCGCCCAGGGCCTCGGGCGCTACGGCATCAGCCGTTTCTGCGAGTGGGTCAAGGAGCGTTCGCACCTGTTCCGTGGCGCCACCTTCGGCACCATCATGCGTGGCGAGGCCTATCGCTTCATCCGTCTCGGTACCTTCATCGAACGCGCGGACAATACCTTGCGCCTGCTCGATGCGCGCTACGAGATGCTCGGCGAGGAAGCCGACGCGGTCAGCGACACCTCGGCGCGTGGCTACTACCAGTGGAGTGCGCTGCTGCGTGCGCTGTCCTCCTTCGAAGCCTTCACCGAGATCTACCGTGGCTCGCCGCGTACTCACAAGATTGCCGAGTTGCTGTTACTGCGCCCGGATGTCCCGCGCTCGTTGCGTGCCTGCATGGAGGAGCTGAACCTGATGCTCTCCGGGTTGCCGGGCGAGAACGGCCGGCTGTCCCAGCGCATGGCTGCGGAACTCGACGCACGGTTGCGCTATACCAGCATTGACGAGGTCCTAGATGAAGGACTGCATGTCTGGCTCACTGATTTCATCCTGCTCGTTCGCCAGTTGGGCAGCTCCATCCACACTTCCTATCTGGAGGTTGTATGAGACTCTCGATCCGTCACGACACCACCTACAACTACGATGACCAGGTGCGTGCCAGCATCCAGTACCTGCGCCTGACACCCCAGGAAAGCGCCCGCCAGCGCGTGATCAGCTGGCAACTCGACCTGCCGCGACCGGTGCGGGCGCAGCGTGATCCGTACGGTAATATCCTCCACGTCCTGACCCTCGACGAACCCCACGAAGCGCTGGTAATCGGTGCCCGTGGCCAGGTCGAGATCGACGAGTTGTGCGAGTCGGAGCGCGACAGTCATTCGGCACTGCCGTACCTGCGCACCACCCGGCTGACCCATGCCGACGATGCCCTGCGTGACTTCGCCCAGACCAGCAGCGGCGGGCGCACCGACCGCGACGGCCTGAGCGACCTGATGCATGGCCTGCACGAGCACATGGCCTACGTGCCGGGTGCGACCCAGGTCGATACCTCGGCTGCCGAAGCCTTCTCCGGCCGCGCCGGCGTTTGCCAGGATCACTCGCACGCCTTCCTGGCCTGCGCTCGCAGCCTGGGCGTGCCGGCGCGCTATGTGTCCGGCTACCTGTACACCGAGGACAGTGGCCACCTGGCCAGCCACGCCTGGGTCGAGGCCTGGCTCAACGATGCCTGGTACAGCTTCGACGTGACCAACCAGCTGGACAAGCCTGAGCGGCACCTCAAGCTGGCAGTCGGCCTCGACTACCTCGACGCCTGCCCGGTACGCGGCATGCGCCGTGGCGGTGGTGGCGAGCAGATGCATGCGCGGGTCAATGTGGCGGCGCTGATGCAGGTGCAACAGCAGTAAGCGCTAGTTGGCTATCGAGTGAGCTTTGCTTTATCCCCTCACCCATTGGGAGAGGGGCAGGGGTGAGGGTGCTTCACCGGTGACTCAGCGCCTGCCTGCAACTGCGTAGGTGGCGGAGAAGGATCACCTTTCTACCTCGTCGTTCCCGCGCAGGCGGGAATCCAGTGTGCCCCCTTCCTGGGTTCCCGCCTGCGCGGGAACGACGGGGCAGGCCTGATGATCCTGCGCTCAGCAGGCGCGGGTTTCACCCGCCCTACAAGTGCCCGCAAACCTATCGATCCATCCCTGATGGTCCCCACGCTCCGCGTGGGAACCAATCCCGCGACGCTCAGCGTCGCAGAGCTGTCGGTCTGCACAAAACAGCGGGTGGACGCACGAGCGTCTAAGGCTGCATTCCCTGGTGCACAGGGACGATCAACTTGCTAGGTGTCGGCTGTACAGCGGCGCAGCGCGTCAATGTCTCCCGCGACGATCAGCCCCAGGTTCCGGGTGATCTTTTCAACTGGCCAATCCCACCATGCCAAAGACTCCAGGATGGCGACAGTGTCTGGGTCGAAGCGGCACTTGATGGGAGTGGCTGGGTTGCCGCCAACAATGGTGTACGCGGGAACATCTGAGATCACGACTGAGCGCGAGGACACAATGGCGCCGTTGCCAATCTTGACGCCAGGCATGATCAGCGCCTCATAGCCGATCCACACATCATTTCCGACAATCGTGTCGCCTTTGTAGGGTAGGTCTCCGGGCTCGGGCATGACCTTCTCCCAGCCGTTGCCGAAGATCTGAAAGGGGTAGGTCGATATCCCGGAAAGTTTATGGTTGGCGCCGTTCATGATGAACTTCACGTCGCGAGCAATGGCGCAGAACTTGCCGATGATCAGTTTGTCACCGATGAACGGGAAGTGATAAAGGACATTGCGCTCGAAATTCTCCGAGTCCTCCGGATCATCGTAATAGCTGTAATCGCCGACGAGAATGTTGGGGTTCTTGATTGTGTTTTTGATGAAGCACACCTGGGGAAAGCCATCCATAGGGTGTGTTTTTTTGGGGGAGGGTCCCTGCATGGTGGTCTCCTAATGCTCAGGTGTGATCAGTTGCCGATGGCTCCCATGCTCTACGTGGTAGCCCATCCCGTGACGTTCTGCTTCACAGTGCTTCTGCCGCCAAGACAAAGCAACGAATGGACGCCGGAGACTGGCCGCATGCCTACGCAGCGCATGGGGGCGATCGTTTAGCTCTCAGCAGAAACGTCCACGTCCTGAGTGGCCTCAGCCGCTAGCTTCAATCGGTCAGCTTTGCTGATGTATTTGGTCTTGCTCTTGGGCGCCAACTTGGCACTGGCCTTTTTGGCGTGGGCTTTCAGTAACTGGTTTATTTTCTTACGACGATTCATGGTGTTCGACTCGGTGTGCCCATGGCTCCCACGTAGGTGTATGGGGGCGAGCGTTGGAAGACATTATCCACCGACCTTGCGCCCAGCCATATGGCGCAGATAAGCCAGCAGCTGATCCAGCTCGCCACGACTCAATACATCCGCAGAGAACCCCGGCATCTTCGCCTGCGGCCATTTGCGCAGGCTCTGCGGGTTGCGGATGTACTGGCGCAGGTAATCGCCGGCCAGGTACTCGGTGGGGCTATGGGGAATATTCAGGTCAGGCCCGAAGTGTGAGTCCCCGGCGCCATTGAGGCGGTGGCAGGCCAGGCAGTTTTTCTGGAACTGGACGAAGCCGGCCTGCACCTTCGCCGGGGCGTTGGCCGCTGGCAGCAATGCCGGAAAGCGCTCGGCCACGGGCGCCAGCACGCGGATGCGGGCGATCTGGAAGGGCCACTGCTCGGGGCCGATCTGCCCGGCTTCGGGATTCACCCACACCAGATAGAACGGCCCGGCGCTGGGTTTGCCGGGGGCCAGTGGTGCCCAGGGCTTGCTCGGGTCTTCCACCGCCAGCCAGGCTTGCGCGCCCTGGTGAGCCAGCAGCGCCGCGGCTGGCAGTTCGGCGGCGAAGCCATCGAGGGCCAGCACTTGCAGATGGTCGCCCGGTGCCACGCCGTCCAGCAGGGCGGCTATCGGCACGGCGAGGAAGTCCATGTCGCGCTTGTAGGCCACATCGCTCAGCACCTGCAGGTTGCGTGCTTGCGGGTGGGCCCGCAGCTCGGCGCTGCTCCAGCTGCGTGTGCCGCTTGGCAGTTCCAGCTGCAATTGCGCGGCATGGACACAGGGCAAAGCCAGGCACGCGAACAGGATGATGAACAGTTGGCGCATGACATTACCTCCGGATTCTGGCGCCGGGGCACGCTAGGTTCTGTACGGAAAGTGCCTACGCATCGGTGATGCTGCGTTAAAAACAGGCTCAGAATGCTCATTTACAGCTCGTAAACTGCGCTTCTTCGCCTGTTTTTGCCTTGCCTGACCTTCGCTCGGCGACTTTTCGTGCAGAACCTAACACAGGGCAATCAGGCAGAGCGACCAGCGCTGCGCCAGCCGCCTCCAGGCGGGGCGCAGCAACCGGGTAGGGTGGCTGTGATCAACTGACCAGTCGGGTGACGTTCGGCAGGATCAGGATGATGGTGGTGGCCAGCACGATCAGCGTGGCCTGGCGGAACTTGGCGTGTTTGAGCATGGTGTACTGCCTTTGTTCTTGTTGGCGTTTCGGCTGCCGTCCGCGCTGATTGCCTCGGACGACGCTCCACGCCGGGGCGCGGATAAAAAACCGCCCCGGCAAAACCCGGCGGCGGTACCTTGCACTGCTAACTCTAGGGCCCGCGTCACGCCTGGCTTAGACGACTTCGTTTCTAGGACATAACAGGCAAAGCCGCGTGGTTATTGGCTTGCACCTGAAATCCCCGGCCAGGCCTTGCGCCAGAGCCTTCGCTTCAGCAGATGCGCGGGGCGCACAAAAAATGACCGCCCGTCTGAGCCCAACGGTCAATGGACCTGAGCGCATTGGTCATTGAGTCCAGGCCGCGTGGCAGTAAGGTTAGGCAACCCGGCATCCGCCGCTGCCCGTTACCGAGGACGTCATGACCGAAGCACTGATTTTCGACGCCGTGCGCACGCCGCGCGGCAAGGGTAAGAAGGACGGCTCGCTGTACAGCGTCAAGCCGGTCAACCTGCTGACGGGCCTGCTGCGCGCGCTGCAGGAACGCAATGGCCTGGATACCCGCCAGGTCGACGACGTGGTGCTCGGCTGCGTGACGCCGGTGGGCGACCAGGGCGCCGATATCGCCAAGACCGCGGTGATGGCCGCCGACTGGGACGTCAGCGTCTCCGGTGTGCAGATCAACCGCTTCTGCGCTTCCGGTCTGGAAGCGGTGAACCTGGGTGCGATGAAGGTGCGTTCCGGTTTCGAGGACCTGGTGGTGGTCGGCGGCGTGGAATCCATGTCGCGCGTGCCAATGGGTTCCGACGGCGGCGCCTGGGTGATGGACCCGGAAACCAATATGCACACCCACTTCACCCCGCAGGGCATCGGCGCCGACCTGATCGCCACGCTCGAGGGTTTCAGCCGCACCGATGTAGATGCCTACGCCTTGCGCTCGCAGCAGAAGGCTGCGCGTGCCAGTGCTGACGGCTCGTTCGCCAAGTCGCTGATTCCGGTGGCTGACCAGAATGGCATCGTGTTGCTCGACCACGACGAGTTCGTGCGTGGCGATTCCACCCTGGAAGGCCTGGGCAAGCTCAAGCCGAGCTTCGAGATGATGGGCCAGATGGGCTTCGACTCCACCGCGCTGCGCGTGTACAGCCATGTGGAGCAGATCAACCATGTGCACACGCCGGGCAACAGCTCGGGCATCGTCGACGGTGCGGCGCTGATGCTGATCGGCAGCGCCGCCAAGGGCAAGGAGCTGGGCCTCAAGCCGCGTGCGCGCATTGTCGCTACGGCGGTGACCAGCACCGACCCGACCATCATGCTCACCGGCCCGGCGCCGGCCACGCGCAAGGCCCTGGCCAAGGCCGGGCTTTCCGTCGAGGACATCGACCTGTTCGAGGTCAACGAAGCTTTCGCCTCGGTGGTGATGAAGTTCATGAAGGACATGGGCGTGTCCGAGGACAAGGTCAACGTCAACGGCGGCTCCATCGCCATGGGCCACCCGCTGGGCGCCACCGGCTGCGCCATCCTCGGCACCCTGCTCGACGAGCTGGAGAAGCGCGAACTGCGCTACGGCCTGGCCACCCTCTGCGTGGGCGGCGGCATGGGTATCGCCACCATCATCGAACGTATTTGATCTCGTAGGGCGGGGGTGCAACCCGCGCACATGAACAACGCGGGTTGCACCCGCCCTACGCATCCAGGGAATCAGAAAAATGACTGACGCCATCCGTTACGAAAAAGGCCAGGACAATATCGTCGTCCTGACCATGGACATGCCTGGCCAGAGCGCCAACACCATGAACGGGGTCTACCGCGAGGCAATGGAGAAGGCCATCGTGCGTCTCGAAGCCGAGAAGGATTCGATCGCCGGGGTGATCGTCGCGTCGGCGAAGAAGACCTTCTTCGCCGGCGGTGACCTCAACGAGCTGATCAAGGTCACCAAGGCCGACGCCAAGCCGTTCTACGAGGGCATTCTCGAACTCAAGGGCCAGCTGCGCCGCCTGGAGACCCTGGGCAAGCCGGTGGTCGCGGCCATCAACGGTGCCGCGCTGGGCGGCGGCTGGGAAATCTGCCTGGCCTGTCACCACCGCATCGCCCTGGACAATCCCAGCGTGCAACTCGGCCTGCCGGAAGTGACCCTCGGCCTGCTGCCGGGCGGCGGCGGGGTGGTGCGCATGGTGCGCCTGCTCGGTCTGGAGAAGGCGCTGCCGTACCTGGCCGAAGGCAAGAAGGTGCGCCCGGATGCGGCGCTCAAGGCTGGCCTGATCCACGATACCGCCAGCACGGTCGAGGAGATGCTGAGCAAGGCGCGCACCTGGGTTCTCGCCAACCCGGCGGCCAAGCAGCCGTGGGACGTTCAGGGCTACAAGATCCCCGGTGGCACGCCGAGCAGCCCGAATGTGGCGCAGATGCTAGCCATCGCCCCGAGTGTGTTGCGTGACAAGACCAAGGGCTGCTTCCCGGCGCCGGAGAAGATCATGTGCGCCGCCGTCGAGGGCGCCCAGGTCGACTTCGACACCGCGCAGATCATCGAGGCGCGCTACTTCACCGAGCTGACCACCGGCCAGGTGGCGAAGAACATGATCGGCACCTTCTGGTTCCAGCTCAACGAGATCAACGCCGGCAGCTCACGCCCGCAAGGTATTGCGTCGTACGTAACCAAGAAGGTCGGCGTGCTCGGTGCCGGCATGATGGGCGCCGGTATTGCCTATGTGTCGGCTGCGGCTGGTATCGACGTGGTGCTGAAAGACGTGTCGATCGAGGCGGCGGAGAAGGGCAAGGACTACTCGGCCAAGATCCTCGACAAGAAAGTCAGCAAGGGCCAGATGACGGTCGAGAAACGCGATGCCTTCCTGGCGCGGATCAAGCCAACGGTCAGCGATGCCGACTTCGACGGCTGCGACCTGATCATCGAGGCGGTGTTCGAAGATCGTGGCCTCAAGGCCAAGGTCACTGCGGCTGCCGAGAGCGCCGCGCTGCCTGACGCAGTGATCGCCTCCAACACCTCTACCCTGCCGATCACCGGCCTGGCCACGGCGGTGCAGAAACAGGACAAGTTTATCGGTCTGCATTTCTTCAGCCCGGTCGACAAAATGCCGCTGGTGGAGATCATCCGTGGTGCCAAGACCAGCGACGAGACCCTGGCGCGTGGCTTCGACTACGTGCTGCAGATCAAGAAGACTCCGATCGTGGTCGAGGACAGCCGTGGCTTCTTCACTTCGCGCGTGTTCGGCACCTTCACTAACGAAGGCATCGCTATGCTCGGCGAAGGCGTGAGCGCGGCGATGATCGAGAACGAAGCGCGCAAGGCTGGCATGCCGGTGGGCCCGCTGGCGATCAGCGATGAAGTGTCGATGAGCCTGATGGAGCACATCCGCCAGCAGACCATCGCCGACCTGGCCGCCGAGGGTAAGCAGATTCCTCAGCACCCGGCGTTCAACGTGATCGAGCTGATGCTCAAGGAGTACAAGCGTCCGGGCAAGGCGGCTGGTGGTGGCTTCTACGACTACCCGGCGGGTGGCAAGAAACACCTGTGGGCGGAGCTCAAGGCGCGCTTCGAAAAGGCCGATGGGCAGATTCCGCAGGTGGACGTACGGGATCGCATCCTGTTCATCCAGGCGATCGAGACCGTGCGTTGTGTGGAGGAGGGCGTGTTGAAGTCTGTGGCCGACGCCAACATCGGTTCGATCTTCGGCATCGGCTTCGCGGCCTGGACCGGTGGCGCGCTGCAGTTCATCAACCAGTATGGCGTGCAGGACTTCGTTGCCCGTGCCCAGTACCTGGCCGAGCAGTACGGCGAGCGCTTCCTGCCCCCAGCGTTGCTGCTGGAAAAAGCGGCCAAGGGTGAGCGTTTCTAAACGCTTGGTTGACCTGCACACGCTTGCACAAAACCGGCCCCAGGGCCGGTTTTGCTTTTATGGCGTTTCCCGTTGCGCTCTGTCAGTCTTTCGCCAGGAGTGATTGCCTACACTCGCAGGGTGTTGGGTCCGGGCTGGAGAACAGGTGACAGCACATCGAAGTTTGACCACGACTCTGGCCATCGCCGGTTTGCTGCTGGCGATGGCGAGCGGAATGGCTCGTGCCAGCGAGCCTTTGAATATCTATGTCGGCCAGGGACAGATGCCCTATGCCGACGACACTCCAGGTAATCACGGTCTGTTCGGCGACCTGATGGAGGCGCTGTGCCTGCATCTTCAGCGCGAGTGCCATTATCAGAGCGTGCCCTGGAAGCGCGTACAACTCGAAATGGCGCGTGACCCGCACGGCATCGTGCTTAATCTGGGGCGCACCGCTGAGCGTGAAGCAGGCTTTATCTGGCTGCTCGATGTGCTGCCGTCGGCTTATGTTCTGGCCGGGCGCGAGAAGTCCTTCGACAGCCTGCAGCAGGCGCTGGATGCGGGTCCAGTGGTAGTCATGGGCGGAACCCCACGTGCGCTGGAGCTGCAAGGGCTCAAGCAGCCTGGTCAGGCGGTGGTCGAGGTGACCGATCCAGCACAGGCGGCAGGCATGTTGCGCAGCGGACGGGTGAGGAGCTGGTACGAGATTGACCTGCGCGTGCGCTACCTGTGGCGCGAGTTGGGTTTTCCCGCGGACGCAGTGCAGATCGGCAAGGCCATCAGCGTGACCCACAGCTTCATTGCCGGCAGCCCGGTGCTGCAAGATGCGCCAGTGATTCAACAGCAGATGCAGCAGGGCTTTGCGGCCATGCGCCAGGATGGCAGCTGGCAGCGGATTCTCGCGCGCTACCTGGGTGACGAGGCGGCTGCGCAGATCCTGCGCGACATGCCCTGAGCCTGGTTCAGGCCGCCATGCACCAGCCGTTGCGTTGGCAGACCACTTCGTGGATATCCAACTTCTCGCTCTGCCGGGTCGGCATGCGCAGGGTCAGCAGGCTGCCGTCTTCCAGGTGCACGGTGGATTCCGACTCGAAATGCATGCCGCTTTCGTCGAGGCTGACATAGGTCACGCCGTAGCTGGTGGCGGTGCTGAAGGCTTCGGTGATGGTCATGGTGGCGTTCTCCAGTGGCGGTGCCGCGCAAGGCGGCACCGAACGGTTCACTTGCCAGCGGCCTTGGCGGTCGCTTGGTGGTTGGCGGCGGCTGCAGGGCTGGTGAAGGCCGATGCGGCGATCAGGCTGGCGATGGCGGCGAAACTGCTCATGGTCTGTTTCCTCTGGGTTGGGGCGGGTTGATCCCGACGGCTGCATGATTGACGAGCAACCCCATCAGCAGAAGTGAATGGCATGCATGGTGACTATCGAGCCCAGTGATGCCCTGCGACAGATTGTCCGCTGAGCTGCTGTTGCGCTGTGCGCCTGCTTGGGTGCAGTCTTCGCGCTGCACTAATCCATCTTCCGCTTGAGGTACCCACGCCCTTTATGTCCTTGCGCATCTGCATTCTGGAAACCGATGTACTCCGCCCCGAACTGATCGACCAATACCAGGGCTACGGCCGCATGTTCGAGCGCCTGTTCGCTCAGCAGCCGATAGCGGCTCGCTTTGAGGTGTTCAACGTGGTGGAGGGCCAATACCCCTCTGACGAGGAGCGCTACGACGCCTATCTGGTGACCGGTAGCAAGGCGGATTCCTTCGGTGCGGATGCCTGGATTCAGACGCTCAAGACCTACCTGCTCAAGCGCTACGAGAACGGCGACAAGCTGCTCGGCATCTGCTTCGGCCATCAGTTGTTGGCGCTACTGCTCGGCGGCCGTGCCGAACGTGCTCAGCAGGGCTGGGGCGTGGGTATTCATCGTTACGAGGTGAAGCAGCGTGCGCAGTGGATGAGCCCGGCGCTGGAGGACCTGACCTTGCTGATCAGCCATCAGGACCAGGTGACTGCGTTGCCGGAGAAGGCCACCCTTCTGGCCTCCAGCGAATTTTGCCCGGTGGCGGCCTACTGCATCGAGGATCAGGTGCTGTGCTTCCAGGGCCACCCGGAGTTCGTCCACGACTACTCCAAGGCGCTGCTGGACATTCGCCAGACCTGCATTGGTGAGCCGGTCTACACCCAGGCTGTGGCCAGCCTGGAACATCAGCACCAGGGCGCGACGGTTGCCGAGTGGATGATGCGTTTCGTCGCCAACGGCAAGCGCGACCTGCAGGGCGCCTGAGCCCTGCCACACGGGAGCCCTGCGGCTCCCGTGTTTTTCTGGTGCTGGTAAGTCCATGGCCGACGTGGGGCCATGTAGGGTGGATAACGCTCCGCTTATCCACCGCCCAGGCAATCCGGGGCGGGCAGTGTTCGCCTGTTACAGCCAGTCCATGCGCTTGAAGTTGGCGAACAAGCCCACGCAACCCAGCGCAATGACCCCCAGCACGCCGAAGTAGCCGTAATGCCAGGTCAGCTCCGGCATGTTCTGGAAGTTCATCCCGTAGATACCCGCCACCGCAGTGGGAAACGCCAGGATTGCTGCCCAGGCCGCGAACTTGCGCTGGGTGATGCTTTGCCGCGACGACTCCAGCAGCAGGCCGATCTCGATCGCGTGGTCGGCCATCTCGCGCAGACCGGTGAGGTCTTCCAGCAGGCGATTGACGTGGATCGCGATGTCGCGGAAGTACGGGCGCATGTGCTTGTCGATGAACGGGAAGTCGAGCTGCTGCAGTTCCTGGCAGATCTCCGCCATCGGCGCGATTTGCCGGCGCAGTCGCAGCAAGTCGCGACGCAGGCCGTGGATGCGTTCCACGTCGGTCTGGCTCAGTGGGCGGTTGAGCACGGTTTCCTCGATGTCCTCCAGCTCGCCGTGGATGCAGTCCATCAACGGCCGGTAGTTCTCGATCACGAAGCTGAGCAGGGCGTAGAGCACGAAGTCTTCGCCATGCTCCAGCAGCAGCGGGCGGGCCTCGCAGCGCTGGCGCACGGTGGAGTAGGAGGCCGAGTTACCGTAGCGCGCACTGATCACGTAGCCCTTGCCGGCGAACAGTTGGCTTTCGACGAACTCCAGGCGACCGTCTGCGCGCACCGGGGAGTAGAGCACCATGAACAGGGCGTCGCCGAAGGTTTCCAGCTTGGGCCGGGTATGCCGGGTGATGGCATCTTCCATGGCCAGTTCATGCAGGTTGAACTGCTGCTGCAGGCAGGTCAGCTCGGGGCTACCGGGGTCACGAAGGCCGATCCAGACGAAATGGTCGGGTTTGGCCGCCCATTCACTGCCTTCTTCCAGGCTGATATCGGTGACCTTGCGGCCCTTGTGGTAGGCAGCGGCTGCAACGACATGACCCATGGGCGATCCTCGAACGTGACGATGGAGCGCAGCTTAACCCAGGCGTGACAGGCGTGCAGGAGGGGTG
Source organism: Aquipseudomonas ullengensis (assembly GCF_014174475.1). Classification (GTDB taxonomy): domain Bacteria; phylum Pseudomonadota; class Gammaproteobacteria; order Pseudomonadales; family Pseudomonadaceae; genus Aquipseudomonas; species Aquipseudomonas ullengensis. Next base: position 7,575 of record NZ_JACJUD010000005.1, on the reverse strand, counting down.
CCCGACTGGGTCGGGCAGGGGATCAGGCCTTGGCCAGCTGCTGATCGAGTTGACCGATGCACTGCTGCATCAGTTCCTGGCAGCGCTGCATCAGCAACGGCAGGTCGTCCATGGTCATGCCGGCCGTGGGGATGGCGGGCAACGAGCTGATCAGTACGCGACCGCTGTTCCAGCTATTCAGGCGCAGGCGCCCGGCGTAGCTGCTGACACACACCGGCACGATCGGCACGCCGGCGGCGATGGCCATCTGGAAGGCGCCTTTCTTGAACGGCAGCAGGCCCTTGCCCAGGTTGCGCGTGCCCTCGGGGAAGACCCAGATCGAGGTGTCGCGGTTACGCAGCGTCTCGGTGGTCTCCAGCATTGCCTGCTTGGCTTTGCGTGCATTGCCGCGGTCGATCAGTACGTTGCCGGCCAGCCAGTAGAGTTGGCCGAAGAACGGTACCCACTTCAGGCTCTTCTTGCCGATGCTCACGGTGCGTGGTGGTACCACGCGGCCAAGCACATAGAGGTCGTAGTTGGACTGGTGGTTGGCGATCACCACGCAGGCCTGTTCCTGGGTGAACAGGCTCTTCACGTCGGTCTTCACCCGCAGGCGCAGCAGGCACAGGGCCGGCAGCGAATACAGGCGCGCACACAGGCGGCTGTTGTCCGGGTTGAACGGGCGGCACAGGCCGAGCAGCAGGCCGAGTACGCCAGCCAGAATAAAGTGCAGCCCCATCAACAACATGCGCGCGAGGAAAAGCATCGGAAAGCCTATCGGCAGACAAAAGGTCGCGCAGTGTACGGGCGTGCACTGCTTTCGGCAATTGACCCCGATCAGAGGTTATTACCAGGCATTTCCACGCTGATGCCGACGAATAGCGGCAGATTTCGTCCAAAAAAACAAAAAGCCCGGCACTGGGCCGGGCTTCTCATTGCCGCGCGGGCGGTCAGCCGAGGTGCTGCTGATCCAGTTCGATGGCCTTGTCCAGGGTTTCCAGGAAGGCCTTGCGCACTTTCAGCTTGGTGTTCTTATGCGCGGTCATGTTGATCTTCTTCAACTGCTGGGCAGTGGCGACGGCGGTGGCCATCAGTTCATCGGTCGCTACCACCTTGTCGAGGAAGCCAGCGTCCACGGCGCCTGCCGGGTTGAAGATCTCGCCATTGATTACCGAGCGGTGGAAGGCGGCCTTGCGCAGGCGGTCACAGGCCAGCTCGATACCGGCGTGGTGCATGGTCATGCCGATCTGCACTTCGTTCAGGCCGATGTTGAACGGGCCTTCGACGCCGATGCGGTAGTCAGCGGACAGCAGGATGAAGGCGCCTTTGGCGATGGCGTGGCCCGGGCAGGCGACGATGATCGGGAAGGGGTGGCTGAGCATGCGGCGCGCCAGGGTGGAGCCGGCGGTCACCAGGGCCACGGCGTTCTGCGGGCCGGAGGTCATCACCTTGAGGTCGTAACCGCCGGAGAGGATGCCCGGCTGGCCGGTGATGATCACTACGGCGCGATCCTGCACGGCCTGGTCCAGCGCGGCATTGAAGGCGGCGATCACGTCGGGGGAAATCGCGTTCACCTTGCCATTGTTCAGGGTCAGGGTGGCAATGCCGTCTTCGAGTTGGTAGCTGATCAGGTCGCTCATGGCGGAGTTCCTAGTCCTGGGTGGGCTGAAGTGGCGCTGACGTTACCCAGCAAGGCGCCGTGGGTAAAGCCCTTTGGCTGACCGGGTGGTCATGCCAGCATGTGCCGCCGTGGCTATGGAAGCCATTGAAAGGCCCGATTGGCTGGCTGGGCGAGGCCTGACTTAGGTTAGCCGCCTGTTACGGGAGTGCCTTACATGCCGCGTGTTCTTCATCTATTACTGCGCGCCAGCCTGGCGCCAGTGCTGCTTGGCCTGACGCTACTGGCCAACAGCGGCCAGAGTCACAGTCCATCCGGCGTGCTGCAGCTATTCGCTGTCAGCTTGTTCATTTCCCTGGGTTTTCTTCTGTTTGGCGACCAGCGCTTCGCAGCGCCCACCAAGGAAACCCGCGCGTCTACATAAGCGCATGAATCGCCTGAAAAAATCTTTTGCCTTCGCAGGGCTGTTCGGCTACATTAGCGCGCCTCGACGGACTGACCAGTTCGACGAGACCCGGTGAAGTGTCCGAGCGGTTGAAGGAGCACGCCTGGAAAGTGTGTATACGAGAAATCGTATCGTGGGTTCGAATCCCACCTTCACCGCCAGATAGCTACACATAAAGCCCTGATAACTAACAAGTTTTCGGGGCTTTTTGCTTTCCGGGTTTCGCTAGTGTCGATGAAGTGTCGAAAACCGGATTTATTCGTAGTGCGACCAGAGCCGCAGCACCTTCACCACCTGTTCTTCCTGTAGCACCTGATAAACCAGCCGATGCTGGATATTGATGCGGCGAGAGTAAGCGCCGGACAGGTCGCCAACCAGTTTCTCGTAGGGGGGCGGATTCTGAAGCGGGTTGCCCTGTACTACCTCCAGCAGTGCTTTAGCCTTTTCCTTCAAGCCCGCAGCAGCGAGCTTCTGTGCGTCTTTCTGAGCTTGTTTCGTATAGACGAGCTGCCAAGTCACCAGTCCAATTCCTTAGCGCAATCGTCTACAGGCTCGGCCATGCCTTCCTTGATGGATTCGCGCATGCCAGGAATCGACAGGAGATACAGCGTCTCTTGAATGGCGTCCCAATCCTCAGCCGATACCAGAACGGCGTTGGTGCGCTTGCCCGAAATCAGAATGGGCTGATGCGACTCGGCGGATTGATCCATGAGCCGATAGAGGTTGGTGCGTGCTTCGCTGGCGGTAAGTGTTTTCATGAGAGCCGGCCTTTTGTCGATCGACGCAGCGTACGCTAATTCGTACGTTATGTTAATTCCCCCCTCATCGGTTAGCGGGTTGAGTTGCAAGGCGGTTACGGAGTCGGAACCGCTCTTGAACAGTTTTATTCTTTAGCCTGGGCCAAAAGGCAAATTGCCACCATTTGAGTGATGCGCGTCACATTCCGTGGCTGGTCGTAGTGTCGACAGCGTCACAACTCTTGCTAGGCTTGGGAAGCACTCAATCAGGAGCTTTCCGATGAAGGAACAACGGAAATTTGTGGCTTTACGCGCCCACATTGGCGACTTACTGCTCGACGGCGCGCAAATCGTCAGTCGAGAACCTCTCACTCTTCGCGTTAACGGCCATTTACTCCGGGTTCAGCATGGAATGCTGATCGGATACTCCGCCGCCGCTTAGCATCCAGTTCTGCTGCCGCAAGGCGCCTCCAAGCGTGGAGCAGCTGTGACGGCCAAACGCCGTCATGGCGCTCCATGGTCAGCACGTTAGATTTCTCAACCATTCCCTCGATGGGCTCCGGCCTGTTGTTGCGGATGCTTGCGCGCAATCCTGGCTGCTGGCACGTAGAATTACTGCGTGAATCAAAGGCTTGAGGTTGCAGCGGTGAATCTACAGCAGGGCTTTGTCCTGACCCGGCACTGGCGCGATACGCCAGCGGGCACGGAGGTCGAGTTCTGGCTGGCGACCGACGTAGGGCCTCGGCATGTCCGCCTGCCTCACCAACCGTCGGTGGCGTTTATTCCGGCCAAGCAGCGCGAGTTGGCTGAGTCACTGCTGCGTCGTGAGCGTGACGTTGAGTTGCGCCCACTGGGGCTCAGCGATTTCCGTCATCGTCCGGTGCTCGGGTTGTACTGCCAGCAGCACCGCCAGTTGATCAATCTCGACAAGCTATTGCGCAAATCCGGGGTGGATGTCTACGAGGCCGATGTGCGGCCGCCGGAGCGCTACCTGATGGAGCGCTTCATCACCGCCCCGGTAAGCTTCAGTGGCACCGCCGATGCCAGCGGCACGCTGTTTGACGCCCAGCTCAAGCCGGCACCGGACTACCGTCCGCGGCTGAGGTTGGTGTCCCTCGATATTGAAACCACCGAACACGGCGAGCTGTATTCCATTGCCCTGGAAGGCTGCGGCCAGCGCCAGGTGTACATGCTTGGACCGCCGAATCGCGAGGCCGAGGTGGATTTTGCCCTCGAGTACTGCGACAGCCATGCGCAACTGCTCGAACGCCTCAACGACTGGGTGGCTACCCACGACCCCGACGCGATCATCGGCTGGAACCTGGTGCAGTTCGACCTGCGTGTGCTGCACGAGCATTCGCAGCGCCTGCAGGTGCCGCTGCGCCTGGGGCGTGGCGGCGAGGTCATGGGCTGGCGCGCCCACGACAGCAGCAACCACTACTTCGCCTCGGCGGCGGGGCGGCTGATCATCGATGGTATCGAGGCGCTGCGTTCGGCGACCTGGAGTTTTCCTTCGTTCAGCCTGGAGAACGTCGCGCAGACCCTGCTCGGCGAGGGCAAGGCGATCGACACGCCGTACCAGCGCATGGATGAGATCAACCGCATGTTCGCCGAGGACAAGCCGGCCCTGGCCACTTACAACCTCAAGGACTGCGAACTGGTCACGCGGATCTTCGCCAAGACCGAGTTGCTGACCTTCCTGCTGGAGCGCGCCACGGTCACCGGCCTGCCGGTCGATCGCAGTGGCGGCTCGGTAGCGGCGTTCTGTCACCTGTACATGCCGCTGATGCACCGCCAGGGCTTCGTTGCGCCGAACCAGGGCGAGCGCATGCCGGAGGCCAGCCCCGGCGGTTTTGTCATGGATTCCTCGCCCGGCCTGTACGACTCGGTGCTGGTGCTGGACTACAAGAGCCTTTATCCGTCGATTATCCGCACCTTCCTGATCGACCCGCTGGGGCTGATCGAGGGGCTGCGTGAGCCGGACGAAAGCACCTCGGTGCCGGGTTTTCGCGGTGCGCGGTTCTCCCGCACGCGGCATTGCCTGCCAGCCATCGTTTCGCGCGTGGCCGAGGGGCGCGAAGCGGCCAAGCGCGACGGCAATGCGCCGCTGTCGCAGGCGCTGAAGATCATCATGAACGCCTTCTACGGCGTGCTTGGCTCCAGTGGCTGCCGCTTCTTCGATCCGCGCCTGGCTTCGTCCATCACCCTGCGCGGGCACGAGATCATGCGCCGTACCCGCGCGCTGATCGAAGCCCAGGGGCATGTGGTGATCTACGGCGACACCGACTCGACCTTCGTCTGGCTCGGCCATGAACACGGCGAGGCAGACGCTACGCGCATCGGTCGCGCGCTGGTGCAGCACGTCAACCAGTGGTGGGTTGAGCACCTGCAACAGGAGTTCGGCTTGGAGAGCGCCCTGGAACTGCAGTTCGAGACGCACTTCCGGCGCTTCCTGATGCCGACCATCCGTGGCGCGGAGGAGGGCAGCAAGAAGCGTTATGCCGGCCTCAAGCGGCTTGCCGATGGTAGCGAGGAGATGGTCTACAAGGGCCTGGAAACCGTACGCACCGACTGGTCGCCGTTGGCCCAGCAGTTCCAGCAGGAGCTGTACCGGCTGGTCTTCGATCGCCAGCCGCACCGCGAGTACGTGCGCGACTTCGTGCGCCGCACCCTGGCGGGCGAGCTGGACGAGTTGCTGATTTACCGCAAGCGTTTGCGCCGCCGCCTCGACGACTACCAGCGCAACGTACCGCCGCATGTGCGCGCGGCCCGCATTGCCGATGAGTACAACGCGCGCCAGGGCCGCCCGCAGCAGTACCAGCGCGGTGGGCGCATCAGCTATGTGATGACCGTCGCCGGCCCCGAACCGCTGGAAACCCGGCATGCGCCGATCGACTACGACCACTACGTGACGCGTCAGCTGCAGCCGGTGGCCGACGCCATCCTGCCATTCGTCGATGACGATTTCGCTGCCTTGATAGATGGCCAGATGGGCCTGTTTTGAGCGCCAGTCGCAACGCAGATGTCAGCAACTTTGCTTATAGTGCGGGTAACCGCCGAACCACTGCGGGCCCGCTGCAACAGATCGTCGGGTTCGCTTGTCTGAATCCGTAACGTCGGCTGCGCCAGCAGCGTCGAACCCCGTGAGCACCGCAGCGGTGCTCGCCCATCCAGATGCTCGGGCCACTGCCTGGCCCACGCGCATCGCTCTCATGGAACCGAGAATGCCATCACGACACGTCATCAATGCTCAGGTCAGCCCCAAGGGCAGCCTGGAAACCCTGTCCCAGCGCGAAGTGCAGCAACTCAGCACCGCCGGCTCGGGCAGCATCTACAAGTTGTTCCGCCAGTGCGCCCTGGCGATCCTCAACACCGGCGCGCGTATCGATAACGCCAAGACCATCCTCGATGCCTATCAGGACTTCGAGGTGCGCATTCACCAGCAAGACCGTGGCGTGCGCCTGGAACTGCTCAACGCCCCGGCAGATGCCTTCGTCGACGGCGAGATGATCGCCAGTACTCGCGAGATGCTGTTCAGTGCCCTGCGTGACATCGTCTACGCGGCCAACGAGCTCGAGAGCCTGCGCATCGACCTCGACAGCTCCCAGGGCATCACCGATTATGTTTTCCACTTGCTGCGCAACGCGCGCACCCTGCGCCCCGGCGTGGAGCCGAAGATCGTGGTGTGCTGGGGCGGTCACTCGATCAGCACCGAGGAGTACAAGTTCACCAAGAAGGTGGGCCATGAGCTGGGCCTGCGCGGCCTGGACGTGTGCACCGGCTGCGGCCCGGGCGTGATGAAGGGGCCGATGAAAGGCGCCACCATCAGCCACGCCAAGCAGCGCAACCTGACGGGCCGCTACCTGGGGTTGACCGAACCGGGGATCATCGCGGCCGAGGCGCCGAACCCGATCGTCAACGAGCTGGTGATCCTGCCGGACATCGAGAAACGCCTGGAGGCCTTCGTCCGTGTCGGCCACGGCATTATCATCTTCCCCGGCGGTGCTGGCACGGCCGAGGAGTTCCTCTACCTGCTGGGCATCCTGATGCACCCGGACAACCAGGAACTGCCGTTCCCGGTGATCCTCACCGGGCCGAAGAGCGCCGGGCCGTATCTGGAACAACTGCATGCCTTCGTCGGCGCCACGCTGGGCGAAGCGGCGCAGCGTCATTACCAGATCATCCTCAACGACCCCGCCGAAGTGGCGCGGCAGATGGCCGAAGGGTTGAAGGCGGTCAAGCAGTTCCGCCGCGAGCGCAACGATGCTTTCCACTTCAACTGGCTGCTGAAGATCGACGAGGGCTTCCAGCGCCCGTTCGATCCCACCCACGCCAACATGGCCAGCCTGCAGCTCAGCCGCGAGCTGCCGCCCCACGAACTGGCTGCCAACCTGCGCCGCGCGTTCTCCGGCATCGTCGCTGGCAACGTCAAGGACAAGGGCATCCGTCTGATCGAAGAGCACGGCCCGTACGAGATCCACGGCGACGCGGCGATCATGCAGCCGCTGGACCGGTTGCTGCAGGCCTTCGTGGAGCAGCACCGCATGAAGCTGCCAGGTGGCGCGGCCTATGTGCCGTGCTACCGAGTGGTGGAGCGCTGAGCCGCCCTACCTCTAGGCTTCCGGCCAGAACCCTCTCCCGCTGGGGAGAGGGCAGGGTGAGGGGGCGCGGTCTGTTGTGGCTCAATGATTCTGGACACCCCGATAGGGCGTTAAGCTTCGCCCAGCCATGAGGTGTTTGCGTGACCAGAAGATCATTCAGTACAGATTTCAAACTCGAAGCAGCCGGCCTGGTTT
>NZ_JACJUD010000004.1 GCF_014174475.1 Aquipseudomonas ullengensis | reverse complement strand
GTGCACCGATATCACATACCCAATTAGCTGTTGCGACTAAACACCGAAACAGCAAACGAATTGCTTGACGACCATAGAGCGTTGGAACCACCTGATCCCATCCCGAACTCAGTAGTGAAACGACGCATCGCCGATGGTAGTGTGGGGTTTCCCCATGTGAGAGTAGGTCATCGTCAAGCTCCTATCCCCAAACCCCCAATCCGTGTAAACGGGTTGGGGGGTTGGCTTTTGGGGGCGAAAAAGCCAAGGCGGCCTTTCTAGGCAAGCATGCCTTGCCTATATAGCGCTCATAAAAAAGCCACCCGTAGGTGGCTTTTTGCATTCTAGGTCTAATCAATCGCCACGGTATTCGCATCCGCTTGTGCAGGTCTCGTGCACGCGAATGCGCGAGAGCTCTGGCAGCAAGGGTTTGAGTTGCTGCCAGATCCACTTGGACAGGTTCTCGCTGGTGGGGTTTTCCAGTCCGGCGATATCGTTCAGGTAGTTGTGATCCAGCAGGTCGTAGATCGGCTTGAAGATCGCCTTGATCTCGGAAAAGTCGCGAATCCAGCCGGTATAGGGGTCTACTTCACCTTCGATATAAACCGCGACGCGGAAGGAATGCCCGTGTAGGCGGCCGCACTTGTGGCCAGCTGGTACGTGGGGCAGGAGATGGGCGGATTCGAAGGTGAATTCTTTGAAGAGTTCCAAGATCTGACGCTCTGAAATGGAGGGTCGTGGCACGGCACGAAACGGCGTGCAGTTTACCAGTTACTCCTTCGATGGCGTCGCTCAGGCTATGAGTGGCGTTGACGCTTTACAGTGCTTGTAAGCGTTCACCCAGACGACCGCTTTCGACGAGTTCGAGAAATTCGTCTCCCAGTCGAGTGCTTTCGGCCATGGCCTGGCGCCAGTAGCGTTCGCGGCCATTGTCGTCGCCAAGGTAGCGCTTGAAGTCGCTGCGATCGGGCAGTTTGCCGTGGGGCAGGGTGGCCAGGTACTCGCGGGAAGGTGCTAGCAATAGCACATCCTGCAGGCGCTCGGCATTGCCGCGGCGCCAGGGGAGGCCCTTGTCGAACCAGCCTGGAATAACCTTGTCGGTGAAGTGCGGGTAGAGCACCACGCCATCGGTGTCGTAAGGCAGGTCGAGGTGATAGTCGAGCAGGCCACCGTCACGGTAGGCGCCAGGTTCCAGCCCCGGAATTTCGCGGATGGCCTCCATCACCATGGGAATCGAGCCGGATGCCAGAAGCGCCTGGCGCAGGTTGCTGGTATCGAGGGTGTGGAAGTGCGAGCGGAAGTCGTTGAGTGCGGCCAGCGGTGGGGCCTGGCGGGCGTCATGCAGGATCACCCGATCGAAGTGGCGATTGAGGCGACTGCGGTTGAGCAGGTTGTTACCGATCACCGAAGACAATCCCAGGCTGAGTGCGCCGCGGTGGTCATGGCGCAGCAGGCCGTGGCTCTTTACTACCACGATGTTCAGGCGATACAGCGGGTTGGACAGAAGCGCCTCGTCCTGGTCGGCGAGCAGTGCATTGAGTAGCTCCACGCAGCTGCGGGAGATCTCGGCCATGGTCACGCCCTTGGCAAAGCGCTGGCTGGTGTAGAGCTCTCCCAGACGGCGGATCCCTGCACAGGCATCCGGCAGGCAGGCACTGGCAAAGCGCCAGGAACCGATGGAGGCGCCAATCAGCGTGCGCTCGCGTGGCGCCCTGGGTAGCCAGTCGCCGAACAATGCCAGGTCCAGTCCTTGAATACCCAAGCCCTTCGGGCCTCCCGCGGCGCCGGGCAGGATGCCGACGTCGGCTGGCTGCAGGCCACGTTCACGAATGCGCGCGAGGGCGCGTTTGCCGGCACGCAGGCTGAGGGCTGGGGACTTGATCTGGATGGCGGTCATGCTGGTCTCCGTAAAACGAAGCAGCGATTATAGAGGCGCAATCAGTCAGGCCAAGCGGCTTCAGCGCGTGAATAATGCATCTGCGCCCTGCTTTGGGAAGGCCTGTAAATGAATTCAGTTTGAGTTAAGACGGCCTGGGTATCTTGGATTCCGTAGAAACACACCACGTTTTCCAAGGAGATACCCTGATGAAAAAGCTGACTACTCTGTTTGCCCTCGCTACCCTGGCCACTGCTGCAAACATGGCTCAGGCCCGCGACCTGGGGCCGGATGAGGCGCTGAAGCTGCGTGATGCCGGTACCGTGCAATCGTTCGAAAAACTTAACCAGGCGGCCTTGGCCAAGCACCCGGGCAGCAAGGTCGAAGAGACCGAGCTGGAAGAGGAATACGGCCGCTACATCTACCAGGTCGAGCTGCGTGATGCGCAGGGCGTGCAATGGGACCTTGAACTGGATGCCAGCACTGGTCAGGTTCTCAAAGATCACCAGGATGACTGATGAAATTCGTGGCACGTTATAGCGGCATCGTCGTACTGGTTCTCGCGGTGCTTGCGCTTCAGGCGCAGGCCCGTGACCTGGACCAGGACGAAGCGCTACGCCTGCGTCAGGATGGCGTGATCCAACCGCTTGAGCAATTGATGCAGCCCGCCCTGGCTCGTTACCCCGGGGCGACGCTGCTGGAGGCCGAGCTGGAGGAAGAAGACGATACCTATGTTTACGAGATCGAGCTGCTGATTGATGGCGTGGTGCGTGAGCTGGAAGTGAGCGCCCATGATGGCCGCATACTCAAGGATGAACTGGAGGACTGATGCGTCTGTTGCTGGTTGAGGATCATGTACCCCTGGCCGACGAACTGGTCGCAGGATTAGGTAAGCAGGGCTACGCGGTCGACTGGCTCGCCGATGGCCGCGATGCCGCTTATCAGGGGGCGACGGAGCCCTATGACCTGATCATCCTTGACCTTGGCCTGCCTGGTCGGCCGGGGTTGGAGGTATTGCAGGAATGGCGCGCGGCCGGCCAGGCAACGCCGGTGCTGATTCTCACGGCCCGGGGCTCCTGGGCCGAGCGCATTGATGGCCTCAAGGCCGGCGCCGATGATTACCTGACCAAACCATTCCATCCCGAGGAACTGACCTTGCGCATCCAGGCGCTGTTGCGCCGTGCCCATGGTCTGGCCAATCAGCCACAGCTGGAGGCGGCGGGCCTGCAGCTGGATGAGGCGCGGCAATGTGTGGCCCTCGATGGCCAGACGATCGAGCTGACGGCTGCCGAATTCCGCCTGCTGCGTTACTTCATGCTGCACGCGGGGCAGATCCTGTCCAAGGGCCAGCTGGCCGAGCACCTCTACGACGGGGAGACCGAGCGTGACTCCAATGTCCTGGAGGTTCACGTCAATCGGCTGCGCGGCAAGCTGGGTCGCGAAGTGATTGAGACCCGACGTGGCCAGGGCTATCGTTTTAGTGGAGTGGCCGGGTGAGGTCGATCCAGCGCCGCCTGAGTCTTGGCCTGGGTGGTGTGCTGCTGGTCGTCGGCCTGGCGCTGGTCCAGGGCAGCCTGATGCTGTTCGACAATGGCCTGCGGCAGTTCCTCCAGGATGGCCTGAAGGATGAGGCGCAGAGCCTGCTGGTGGCCATCGTGCGCGGGCCCAATGGTGTGCAGTTGGATGAGCGTCGGGTCGATCCGTCGTTCAGTCGTCCCTTTTCCGGGCATTACTTTCGTATCGACTTTGCCGAGCAGACCTGGCGCTCGCGCTCACTCTGGGATCGTGACCTGCAACACCCCGCCAATGCCGGCCTGCAGCCAGAGCTGGGTGACGGGCCGAGGGGGCAGCATCTGCTGGTCTATCGCGCCGATTATCAGCGCTTTGGCCAGCACTTCTCGATCAGCGTGGCGCAGGACTACACGCCGATCCTGAAAAACTTCCGCCGTCTGCAATGGCTGGCCCTGGGGTTCGGTGGGGGCGCCTTGTTGCTGATTCTCCTGGCGCAGCGCTACACCGTGCGCGCGGCCCTGCGTCCGCTGGAGCGCGTACGCCAGCAGATCGCGCAACTGCAGCAGGGACGACGCAACGAGCTGGACAGCGTCGTGCCACTGGAGCTGGAACCGCTGGTGGCACAGATCAACCGCCTGCTCGCGCATACCGAGGACAGCCTCAAGCGCTCGCGCAATGCCCTCGGCAATCTCGGCCATGCCCTTAAGACGCCCTTGGCGGTGTTGGTCAGCCTGGCCAACCGCGAGGAGTTGCAGGCCCATGCCGAATTGCGCTCGACGCTGGGTGAGCAACTGGCGCAGATCGAACAGCGCCTGGCGCGGGAACTGGGGCGCGCGCGGTTGGCTGGCGATGTACTGCCCGGTGCGCATTTCGACTGTGCCGAAGAGTTGCTGGCGCTGTTTTCCACCCTGGGAATGATCCACAACCGTGGCCTGCTGCTGGATTGGCAAGCTGCACCGGGCCTGAGTCTGCCGTGGGATCGCGAAGATCTGCTCGAGCTGCTTGGCAATCTGCTGGATAACGCCTGCAAGTGGGCGGATAGCCAGGTGCGCCTGAGCGTCGTTGCAGGGTCTGCGGGCTATCACCTGTGCGTCGATGATGACGGGCCCGGTATTGCCAGCGAGTTGCGTGACGAGGTTCTGGCACGGGGCAGTCGCCTGGACGAGCAGGTCGCCGGGCATGGCCTGGGGCTTGGGATCGTGCGCGACATGGTTGACGCCTGGGGCGGTCGGCTGTTGTTGCAGGACAGCCCCCTGGGTGGTTTGCGCGTGGCTATCGAGTTGCCGCAGCGCTGATAGGGCGCCGTAGCCGTAGGAGCCGTGTTTGTTCGGCCCAGAAAAAACGCCGCGGCTCGGTCACGAGCCGCGGCGTTTTTTATTCAGAGGACAGCAGTCCGATAGATGACCGGCTGCTTCTGTCACATGCCGTTGGCGAAGGCCGCGACATTCAGGTCGATCGATTCGCGCACCGGCTTCAGGGCCACGCCATATTTGCCGAGGATATCCAGGGCGTAATCGACGCGGGCGCGGATGCGCTGATCGTCCTCATTGGCGGCAGGGCCGTCATTGAGGACGGCTGTGACGTTACGCACGATCAGGTGCTCGGGCAGGTAGCCAAGGCGGCAGTTCTTGTAGCCGGAGGCGCGCAGTTCGCTGATCGGGTAAGCGCCGCCGATACCGGAGGACACGCCCACCAGCAGGGCGGGCTTGTGCGCCAGCTCAAACTTGCTGGCATACAGGAAGAAGTTCTTGATCGCCGGGGCGGCCATGCCATTCCACTCGGGGGCGATCACCACCACGGCGTCGGCGGCTTGCAGGCGCTGCTGGTAGTCGCTCCACGGGCCTTGCTCGTCGCTGGGCCAGAGCGCCAGCGGCTGCGCGCCGAGGTCGATCACACTGGTGCTGGAGGCACTGCCCAGGTCCAGTTCGATGAGGCGTTGGCGGAGGAAGTTGGCGACCTTGGCCGACTGGCTGTCGCGGCGGCTGGACCCGGCGACCAGAACGATATTCAGCATGCGGAAACTCTCGTGGGAAGACTGGCGCAGAGACTAGCGAGCGCTCTACGGCGCGGCAAGGGCGGCGGCGCCAGGGATGGGGACGGAACAGGTCAGCCTGGCGCGATCAGGCGCCAGGCTGAGGCGGTCAGACGCGGAACTGGTCCATCAGGCCCTGCTGGTGGTTGGCCAGGCGGTTCAGCGATTGGCTGACTTGCGCAGACTCATCGGCCTGGCCGGCGAGCGTCTCGGTGACATCGCGAATGCTCGCCACGTTGCGGTTGATCTCCTCGGCGACCGCGCTCTGTTCTTCCGCGGCGCTGGCGATCTGCAGGTTCATGTCGGTAATCACGGTGACCGCATCGCCGATGCGGCGCAGTGCGGTGACGGCCTGTTCGACCTGCTCGACGCTGCCCTGGGCCTGCTTGTGGCTGCTGTGCATGGAGCTGACCACTTCGCGGGTGCCGTTCTGCAGGCCTTCGATCACCTGGCGGATTTCCTCCACCGAATCCTGGGTGCGCTTGGCCAGGTTGCGTACCTCGTCGGCGACCACCGCGAAGCCGCGCCCGGCCTCGCCGGCGCGGGCGGCTTCGATGGCGGCGTTGAGGGCGAGCAAGTTGGTCTGTTCGGCGATGGCGCGGATCACTTCGAGTACCGAGCCGATCTTCTCGCTGCTGCTGGCCAGGCCTTCGACTTCCTGCATGGCCGAACTCAATTCGCTGGCCAGTTGCTCGATCGACAGGGTGGTGCGATCGATAACCGCCAGGCCATCGCGGGTCGCGGCATCGGCGCCGCGAGCCGCATCGGCGGCCTGTGCGGCGCTGTTGGCCACGTCATGGGCGGTAGCGCTCATTTCCTGGGACGCGGTGGCCACCTGGTCGACTTCGCGGAACTGTTGCTGCATGCCTGCGCTGGTCTGGTTGGCGATGGCGGAAGACTGGTCGGCGGTGCTGCGTGCGTCCTGCACCGAGTGTTTCACGTCGGCAATGATCGGCTGCAGCTTGTCGAGAAAACGGTTGAACCAGCCGGCCAACGAACCCAGTTCGTCGGCCTTGCTGTATTCGAGGCGGCGGGTCAGGTCGCCTTCGCCGCTGGCGATGTTCTGCAACATGCTGGCGACTTCGAGAATCGGCCGGGTCACGCCGCGGGCGGTCAGCCACATCAGCAGCACGCCGCAGAGGATGGCAATCAGAGCCAGTACCAGGCTGAACAGGGTGTCGCCGGTGCGCTGCTCATCCAGTTGCTGTTCGAGCTTTAGGGCGGGGCCGAGCAGGGTCTTCTTCGGCACTTCCAGCAGCACGGCCCAGGGTTTGGCGTTGGGGATCGGCAGCAGCGGCTCGAGCACGCGCAGCATACTGTCGTGTTCGAGGAACTGCGAGGTGCCAGAGCCGACCAGGCTTACCAGTTCGCTGCTGTGCTCCGGGTAGGCCTGGATCGCTGGCTTGCCCAGCAGGCTGGCGTCGCGGCTATTACCGGCCAGCAGGCCGGCGGCGCTGATGATGCTGACATGCCCTTCGCCGTTGTAGAGCTCCTTGTTGGCGCTGACGCTGAGCTGCTGCAGGCTGGCCAGGCTGATATCCAGGCCAAGCACGCCGATGATTTTGCCGTTCTGCTCCAGCGGGAAGGCGATGCTGGTCATCAGCACCTGCTGGCCGCCGATGTCATCGAAATAAGGGTCGAGCACGCAGGGTTTTCCGGTTGTGCGCGGGCAGGTGTACCAGGCGTTGTAGGGCGCGCCGCTGGGGCCTGCGGTGGTGTCGGCAAGCAGGTCTTCGTTCATCGGCTCGGCTTCGAGCTGGCCCGGGGTGCTCTGCGACCAGTAGAGGGAGAAGCGCCCCTTGTCGTTGCTACCCAGTTCACTCTGGCCGGCAAACAGCTCGTCCTTGCCATCCAGGGCGTTGGTTTCGAACACCACGTACAGGCCGAGCAGGTTGGGGTTGGCGTCGAGGGCGGTGCGCACCTGGCGGGTCAGGTCCTCGCGCAGGTCGAAGGCATCGAGGAAGCGCTTCTCGGCCTGGTCCTTGAGGAACAGCACCTGGCGGGAAAAACCGTTGCCGTACTGGTAGGCGTCCATGAAGTAGCGCTGGATGCGGATACCCTGCAATTCACCCCGGCCGGCCATGCGCAGGCGGGCAGATTCTTCGAGCATGCTCGAACTGGAACCTTTCACCAGCTCGGCGCTGTGCTGCGATTGGTAGAGCGAGGAGCCCACCAGCAGCGTGACGATGGCAACCAGGCAGAGCCCGGCGAGGAGGGTGATCTTCCACTGGATGGAGAAGCGGGAGGACAGCATGGGCAGGGCCTTCTTCGTCAGACTACTAGCTCTATATCGGTGCGCCGCGGGCAGACTTGATGCGCGCGGTGGCCCAATTGGCGGCTACTGGAGAGTTAAATGAAGCTGTCAAAACTACAGGCAAGAATTATGCACGCTTTGCTCAGAATTCCGCACAAATTTGCAGCCACCCTAGAAACCCGCGAAACCCTACGATCTATCGCTGAGAGAAGGCTGTGACTACATTTCCCTGACTGCCCGGTCGCTTAAGCTATGGGTGGAACGGTCGATATAACGACAATCTGGTTCACGCTCCTGCCTGGTATTACGAGGATCTGTAATGCGCCTGACTCTAAAAACAAAAGTTCTGTTGCTGGCACTGCTGCCGGTGATCCTCTTCGCGCTGATTCTCAGCGGCGCGGCCGCCAAGATTTTGCTCGATCTGGCACAGGATGAGATCAGCGAAACCCGCGAGCGCCTGCTCAAGGAAAGCCGGCAGGAGCTGGAGAACTTCATGCAGATCGGCCTGGGCTCGGTGAACAGCCTGTACGAAGCCGCCAGCAGCGGTGACATGGCCAGCCGCGAGCAGGCCATCGCCATCCTGGCAAAGATCAAATACGGCAAGGACGGCTACTTCTTCGGTCACGATTCCAACGTGGTGCGCTTGTTTCGCGGCAGCAGCCCGGTGGATGTGGGCAAGAGCCTGGCCGATCGCAAGGACCCCAATGGCGTCTATGTGAACCGCGAACTGGTGCGGGTGGCCAAGGATGGTTCCAATTTCGTGGAGTACAGCTCGCCGCTGCCGACCGATGAAAGCGTGTTGGTTCCCAAGCTGGCCTACAGCTATTACCTGCCGAAGTGGGACATGGCGGTGGGCACGGCGGTCAACCTGGATGGCATCGAGGCCCAGGTCGCCGAGGTGCAGGAAGCGATCGATGAGCGCATCAGCACCATTCTCACCAGCGTCGCGGTGATTGCCGCGTTGATGCTGGTGGTCTTCGGCATTGCCGGCCTGGCGCTGAGCAACGCCTTTTTGCGTCCGCTGCAGCGGATCAAGGACAACCTCGACGATATCGCCGCCGGCGAGGGTGACCTGACCCGGCGCCTGCAGGTCACCAGCGATGACGAGCTCGGCCAACTGGCGGGCTCGTTCAACCGTTTTGTCGAGAAGGTGCATGGCCTGGTGCGCCAGATTGCCGAACTGACCACGCAACTGACCGGTCTGGTGGGTGAGGTGGCTGATCAGGCGCAGCGCTCCGAGCAGGCCATGGAGCGCCAGCGCAGCGAAACCGACCAGGTGGCGACGGCAATCAACGAAATGTCCGCCGCCGCCCATGAAGTGGCCAAGAGCGCCCAGGGCGCTGCCGAAGCGGCGCAGCAGACTGACCACGAAGGCCAGGCAGCCAAGCGCGTAGTGGATGGCAGCATCGAGCGTATTCATGCGTTGGTGGTGGATATCCGCACCAGTGGCCAATCCCTCGACAGCCTGCAGCAGGACGTGCAGTCCATCGTCAGTGTGCTCGACGTGATTCGCTCCATCGCCGAACAGACCAACCTGCTGGCCCTTAACGCCGCTATCGAGGCTGCCCGTGCCGGTGAAGCGGGACGCGGCTTTGCCGTGGTGGCCGACGAGGTGCGTGCGCTGGCCAGCCGTACCCAGCAGAGCACCCAGGAAATCCAGGGCATGATCGATCGCCTGCAGCAGGGCACCCAGAGCGCGGTGACCGCCATGCGCCGCTCCAGCGATGCCGGCGATGTGACCAGCGAACAGGCCAACCAGGCGGGCGCCTCGCTGGATGCGATTGCCCAATTGATCGGCACCATCAATGCGATGAACGCGCAGATCGCCAGCGCGGCCGAAGAGCAGACCGCCGTGGCCGAGGAGATCAACCGCAGCGTGCACCAGATCGCCACAGCGGTGGAAAGCGTGGCCGAGGAAACCCACCACGGGGCGCAGACCTCGCGCAATCTGGCGGGCCTGGGCGAGCGCCTGGGCGCGTTGGTGCGTCAGTTCCGCATCTGAGTTGATGCGATTGCATAAAGGCGCTTCGGCGCCTTTTTTGTGGCCGCTGAAATCACTCGCACTTGCCCGGCCCGCTGGGGACTAATCAAGGAACAGCCCACCACATCGGTTACGCGCATGTTCTCTCCTCGTGTCGAGCACAAAGGGTTTCTGGTCCTGCTGGCCTGCGTGACGCTGGCGTTCGCCTGGATTCTGCTGCCGTTCTACGGCGCGGTATTTTGGGCGGTGGTGCTGGCGGTTCTGTTCGGCCCGCTACAACGGCGCCTGGCGTTGCGCTTCGGTGGCCGCGGCAACCTGTCGGCCCTGGTGACGCTGGCGGTCTGCTTGCTGGTGGCGATTCTGCCGATGAGCATCATCACGCTGATGCTGATCAATGAGGGCAGCGAGGTCTACCAGCGGGTGGAGAGTGGCGAGCTGAACATCGGGCGCTACGTGATTCAGGCCCAGGCGTTGTTGCCCGACGTGCTGCAGCGGCAAATGGCGCGCCTCGGGCTGAGCAACCTCGACAGCATGAGTGAACGCATCGTCCGTAGTGCCCTGCAGGGCAGTGAGTACCTGGCGACCAAGGCCTTTGCCATCGGCCAGAACACCTTCCAGTTCGTCATCGGCTTTTTCCTGATGCTCTATCTGCTGTACTTCTTCCTGCGCGACGGGCCGGAGCTGGCGCGCGCGGTACGAGTCTCGATCCCGTTGGCGGATACCCTCAAGCGCCGCCTGCAGATCAAGTTCACCCGTGTGGTGCGGGCCACGGTCAAGGGCCATGTGGTCGTGGCGGCGGTGCAGGGCGCGCTGGGCTGGATGATTTTCTGGTTCCTCGGGATATCCAACCCCTTGCTCTGGGGCGTGCTGATGGCGTTTCTGTCCCTGCTGCCGGTGGTGGGCTGTGGCCTGGTCTGGGGGCCGGTTGCGCTCTACCTGCTGATGACCGATGCGATCTGGCAGGGCGTTACCCTGGTGCTGTTCGGGGTACTGGTGATCGGCTTGGTGGATAACGTGTTACGCCCGGTGCTGGTGGGCAAGGGCACGCACCTGCCGGATTACCTGGTGCTGATCTCGACCCTGGGCGGGTTGACCCTGTTCGGTCTCAATGGCTTTGTCATCGGCCCGCTGATCGCCGCGCTGTTCATTGCCAGTTGGGACATCTACAAGAGCGGCAAGCGTACCGTGCGTTTGCCCTAGCGCTTTATTACGGGCAAGAAAAACCCGGCTGTGGCCGGGTTTTTCATTGCTGCGTCAGGCTTACGGGGCGATGGCCACCAGGCCTGCGTGCTGCACCAGCTCCAGCAGCGGCTGGGGGTACACGCCGAGGAAGAAGGCGAGCAGGGCAACGAACAACAGCATGATGCCGCCGGCGCGTTGGCCCCAGTTGAACGGCGCGTCGTGGCGGCGCAGGTTTGGCTCGACCATGAACAGGGTGACCATCACGCGCAGGTAGTAGAACACGCCGATGGCGCTACCCAGTACCAGGGCGCCGAGCAGCCACCACAGCTGCGATTGCACGCCGGCGGCGACCACGTAGAACTTGCCGATGAAGCCGGCAGTCAGCGGAATACCGGCCAGCGACAGCATCATCACGGTCAGCACGGCGGTCAGGTACGGGCGGCGCCAGAACAGGCCGCGGTACTCGTACAGGGCGTCGGCGTCGCGGCCGCTGTAGGGCGTCGACATCAGGGTGATCACACCGAACGCGCCGAGGCTGGTCAGCACGTAGGTCGCCAGGTACACGCCGACCGCTTCCACGGCAAGGCCCTTGCTGGCGATCAGCGCCACCAGCAGGTAGCCGAAGTGGGCGATGGACGAATAACCGAGCAGACGCTTGAGGTTGCTCTGCAGCAGGGCGAGCAGGTTGCCGAAGAGGATCGAGGCGATGGCGATGATCGTCAGCAGCTCGTTCAGCCAGCCGCCGCTGGTGACCGGGGAGATCTGGTACAGGCGCAGCAGCACGGCGAACACCGCGACTTTGCTGGCGGTGGCCAGGAACGCCGCCACTGGTGCCGGGGCGCCCTCGTAGACGTCCGGGGTCCACAGGTGGAACGGTACCAGCGACAGCTTGAAGGCCAGGCCGATCAGCATCATGCCGATGCCGATCTGCGCCAGCATGCTCGGCAGGCCGTCGGCGGCCAACTTGGCGCCGATGCCGGCGAAGCTCAGGCTGCCGGATTCGGCGTAGAGCAGGGCCATGCCGAACAGCAGGAAGGCGCTACCGGCGGCCGACAGCACCATGTACTTGATGCCGGCTTCCAGCGAACGCTTGTTGAAGAAGGCGTAGGCGATCATGCCGTAGGTCGGTACCGACAGCAGTTCCAGGCCGATGAACAGGCCCGCCAGATGCTGCGCGCTGACCAGTACCAGACCGCCGGCGGCGGACAGCAGCATCAGCAGGTACAGCTCTTCGCGGTTGCCCGGATAGCCCTTGCCTGATTCGCCGCCCAGGTAGGCGTGGATCAGCGTCACGCAGGCCAGCGTCGCCGCCAGCACCAGCGCCATGTAGTAGCAGGCGAAGTTATCGATCAGCAGCAGCGGGGTGACCGCCAGCGGCGTCACCTTGAGGGTCGGGATGATCGACAGCAGCGCCAGGTTGAGCCCCAGTACCGACAGGGCGAAGGTCCAGGAGTGGTGGCGTTTCCAGGCGATTGCCAGCATCACCACCACGATGGTGGCACTGGTGATCAGCAGTGGTAGCAGGGCGATGAAGTGTTGAGTCGTCAGTTGCATGGCACTACTTACCGAGTTGATTGAGGGCGCCACCGAGCCACTGCTGCACACCGGACATGGTGGCGGCAGAGGTGTCGAGCACCGGCTGCGGGTAGACGCCGAGCAGAATCAGCAGCACGGCCAGGCCCAGCACCATGCTCAGTTCACGCGGTTTCAGGCCGGGCAGGGCGGTTTCCGCTTTGGCCGGGCCGAAGTAGGCGCGGTGGATCATGGCCAGCGAGTAGACCGAACCGAACACCAGGCCGGTAGCGGCCAGCACGATGACCCAGGGTGCGGCCTTGAAGCTGCCGATCAGGATCAGGAATTCGCCAACGAAGTTACCGGTGCCCGGCAGGCCCAGCGCAGCGGCAGCGAAGAACAGGCTGATGGCTGGCAGCCAGGGCATGCGTGCCCAGATACCGCCCATCTCGCGCATGTCGCGGGTGTGCAGGCGCTCGTAGAGCTGACCGCAGAGGATGAACAGTGCGGCTGCCGACAGGCCGTGGGCCATCATCTGCACCACTGCGCCCTGCAGGGCGATCTGGCTGCCGGAGTAGATGGCGATCAGCACGAAGCCCATGTGCGAGACGCTGGAGTAAGCCACCAGGCGCTTGATGTCGGTCTGGGCGAACGACAGCAGGGCACCGTAGATGATGGCGAACACGCCGAGCCACATGGCGATCGGCGCGAACTCGGCCGAGGCATGCGGGAACAGCGGCAGGGCGAAGCGCATCAGGCCGTAGGCGGCGGTTTTCAGCAGGATACCGGCCAGGTCCACGGAACCGGCGGTGGGCGCCTGGGCGTGGGCGTCCGGCAGCCAGGAGTGGAACGGCACGACCGGGAACTTCACCGCGAAGGCGATGAAGAAACCGAGCATCAGCAGGTACTCGGTGCCTTTGCTCATCTGGGTCTTCAGCAGGTCGGCGTAGTTGAAGGTCAGCACGCCGGTCTGGTCGAAGTGGACGAACACCAGGCCGAGGATGGCCACCAGCATGATCAGGCCGCTGGCCTGGGTGAAGATGAAGAACTTGGTGGCGGCATAGATGCGGGTCTTGCCATCGCTGCCGCTGTGACCCCAGAGCGCGATGAGGAAGAACATCGGCACCAGCATCATTTCCCAGAAGAAGAAGAACAGGAACAGGTCCATGGCGAGGAACACGCCGACCACGCCGCCGAGAATCCACATCAGGTTGAGGTGGAAGAAGCCGACGCGGTTCTGGATCTCGTTCCACGAGCACAGCACGGACAGCACGCCGAGCAGGCCGGTGAGGGCGATCATCAGTACCGACAGACCGTCCATGGCCAGGTGGATGCTGATGCCCAGGCGGGCGATCCACTGCACCTTGAATTCATGGGCCCAGGCGGGCTCGGCGCCGGGTGCGGGGGCCAGGCTGAAGTCGCCGGTGGCCCACAGCCACAGGCCGAGACCGAACAGCAGGCCCATGGTCAGCAGGGCGACCCAGCGCGGCAGGGTGTTGCCGAAGCGCTCGCCTTGCCAGCACAGCAGGCCGCCGATAAAGGGGATCAGGATTAGCCAGGGCAGAATCATGACGGTTGGTTTTCCTTAATTCAGAATCAGCAGCAGGCCGAGCACCAGTACGGCGCCCCCGGCGATGGACGTGGCGTACCAGCGGATCTGGCCGTTCTCGCTGCGAGCGAGCAGGGCGTTGCCGCCGCGTACCAGGCGCGGAATCAGGCCGATGCCACGGTCCAGCGGGTCACGGGCGAGCAGGCGGCAGGCCAGCAGATAGGGCTGCACGAAGAGCTTGTCGTAAAGCCAGTCGAAGCCCCAGGCGGCGAACCACCAGGCCGACAGGAAGCGCCCCGGGCCACTTTGCGCAACGGCCGTGGCGAAGCTGCGCTTGCCAAGGAACAGCAGGGCGGCCAGCAGGATACCGGCCAGGGCGATGGCCCCCGAGGCGATTTCCAGGCTGTGCTGCGCTTCGCCACCGGCATGGCCGACGCTTTGCGGCAGCACGCCAGCCAGCGGTGGCGTGATCAGCGCGCCGATGAAGGTGGACAGCACGATCAGCACGCTCAGCGGCAGCCAGTGGGCAACGCCATGACCGGCGTGGGCTTCGGTTTTTTGCTCGCCGTGGAAGGCGATGAAGATCAGGCGGAAGGTGTAGATCGAGGTCAGGAAGGCACCGGCCAGGCCGGCGTACAGCAGCCACTGGTGGCCACTGGCGAAGGCTTCCCAGAGGATTTCGTCCTTGGAGTAGAAACCGGCGGTGATCAGCGGCAGTGCAGCCAGAGCCGAACCGCCGACGATGAAGCTGGCGTAGGCCAGCGGCAGTTTCTTCCACAGGCCGCCCATCTTGAAGATGTTCTGCTCGTGGTGGCAGGCGTTGATGACCGCACCGGAGGCGAGGAACAGCAGGGCCTTGAAGAAGGCGTGGGTCATCAGGTGGAAGATCGCCGCGTCCCAGGCGCCAACGCCGAGGGCGAGGAACATGTAGCCGATCTGGCTCATGGTCGAATAGGCGAGGATGCGCTTGATGTCGGTCTGCACCAGGGCGGCGAAACCGGCCAGCACCAGGGTCACGCCGCCGACGATACCGACCAGTTCGAGGATGTCCGGGGTCAGCAGGAACAGGCCGTGGGTCCGCGCGATCAGGTAGACGCCGGCGGTCACCATGGTTGCCGCGTGGATCAGCGCGGAAACCGGGGTCGGGCCGGCCATGGCGTCAGCCAGCCAGGTCTGCAGCGGCAGCTGGGCAGATTTACCGACCGCGCCACCAAGCAGCATCAGGGTGGCGACCCACAGCCAGGCATCACCGGCCACGTACTTCTGCGGCGCCAGCACCATCAGCTCCTGGATGTTCAGGGTGCCGAGATGCAGGAACAGGATGAACAGGCCGATGGCCATGAACACGTCGCCGATCCGGGTAACGATGAACGCCTTGAGCGCGGCATTACCGTTGGGCGTGTGCTTGAAGTAGAAGCCGATCAACAGGTACGAGCACAGCCCCACGCCTTCCCAACCGAAGTAGAGGAACAGCAGGTTATCGCCGAGCACCAGGAACAGCATGCTGGCGATGAACAGGTTGGTGTAGGCGAAGAAGCGCGAGTAACCCTCTTCACCACGCATGTACCAGCTGGCGAACAGGTGGATCAGGAAGCCGACACCGGTGACCACGCCGAGCATGGTCACGGACAGGCCGTCCAGATACAGGGTGAAGCTCGGGGCGAAACCGTCGACGCTCATCCACTGCCACAGCACCTGGGTGAACACACCACCCGCCGGCGGGTTGAGGTTGAACTGCAGGATCACCCAGCCAGCGGTCAGCGCCGATAGGCCGATCGAGCCGACGCCGATCAGCGCCGAGAGGTTTTCCGAGAAACGTCCGCGGGAGAAGGCCAGGAGAAACCAGCCAAGCAGCGGGAACAGACATGTCAAAAATAGAAGGTTCATCCGCGCATCTCGCTGGCAGCGTCGACATCGAGGGTGTGGAAGCGACGATACAGTTGCAGCAGGATCGCCAGGCCGATACTGGCCTCGGCGGCTGCCAGGGTGATCACCAGAATGAACATGATCTGCCCGTCAGGCTGCACCCAGCGGCTGCCGGCGACCACGAAGGCCAGGGCGGTGGCGTTCATCATCACTTCCAGGCTCATCAGGATGAACAGGATGTTGCGGCGCACCATCACGCCGACCAGCCCCAGGCTGAACAGCACGCCGGCCAGGGCCAGGCCGTGCTCCAGAGGAATCGCATTCATGGCGTTGCATCCTTAGCTTCGTGGCGGCCCAGGTGGTAGGCGGCGACCAGCGCGGCCAGCAGCAGCATCGAGGCCAGCTCGACGGCCAGCAGGTAAGGGCCGTACAGGGCAATACCGACGGCCTTGGCATCCACGGTCACCAGACCTATGGAGGCGCCGCTCGGAGCCTGGAACAGCACATACAGCAGTTGACCCAGCAGGATGGCGGCGAGAATTGCCGGGCCGGTCCAGATACCGGGCGTCAGCCATTTCTTTTCCTGCTCGGCAGCAGCCGGGCCAAGGTTGAGCATCATCACCACGAAGACGAACAGCACCATGATGGCGCCGGCGTAGACGATGATCTCCAGGGCCCCGGCGAACGGCGCGCCGAGGGCGAAGAAGGTCATGGCCACGGCCAGCAGCGAGAGGATCAAATAGAGCAGGGCATGCACCGGATTACTCGCAGTGATGACCCGAACAGTGGCAGCCACGGCAACGCCCGCAGCGAGGTAGAAAGCGAATTCCATGTCCTCTCCTTAGGGCAGCAGGCTTTTGACGTTGATCGGCTCGGCTTCATTCTGCGCGGCGCCTTTCGGCTTGCCGGCGATGGCCATACCGGCAACGCGGTAGAAGTTGTAGTCCGGGTTTTTGCCCGGGCCGCTGATCAGCAGGTCTTCCTTCTCGTACACCAGGTCCTGGCGCTTGTACTCGCCCATCTCGAAATCCGGGGTGAGCTGGATTGCGGTGGTGGGGCAGGCTTCTTCACAGAGGCCGCAGAAGATGCAGCGCGAGAAGTTGATGCGGAAGAAATCCGGGTACCAGCGGCCGTCCGGCGTCTCGGCCTTCTGCAGCGAGATGCAGCCGACCGGGCAGGCCACGGCGCACAGGTTGCAGGCCACGCAGCGCTCTTCGCCGTCGGGGTCGCGGGTCAGCACGATCCGGCCACGGTAGCGCGGCGGCAGGTACACCGGCTCTTCTGGGTACTGCAGGGTGTCGCGTTTGCGGAAGCCGTGACTGAACACCATCACCAGGCTGCGCAGTTGGGTCCAGGTGCCATGCACCACGTCCCAGATATATTTGATCATCGCTATTACTCCTTACTGGGCCGTAGCCAGCACAACTGCGCCGGTCACCAGCAGGTTGATCAGGGTCAGCGGCAGACAGAACTTCCAGCTGAAGGCCATGACCTGGTCATACCGTGGGCGCGGAATCGAGGCGCGCAGCAGGATGAAGATCATGATGAAGAAGCAGGTTTTCAGGGCGAACCAGATAAACGGGATCTGCGGCAGGATGCCGAACGGACCGTGCCAGCCGCCGAAGAACAGGGTCACCAGCAGCGCCGAAATGGTCACGATGCCGATGTACTCGCCAACGAAGAACATGCCCCATTTCATCCCGGCGTATTCGATGTGGTAACCGTCGGCCAGCTCCTGCTCCGCTTCCGGCTGGTCGAATGGGTGACGGTGAGTCACGGCGACGCCAGCGATAAAGAAGGTACAGAAGCCGAAGAACTGCGGAATGATGAACCACAGGTGTTCGGCCTGGTAATCGACGATATCGCGCATGTTGAACGAGCCAACCTGAGCGACGATGCCCATCAGCGCCAGGGCCAGGAACACCTCGTAGGACACGGTCTGCGCCGAGGCACGCAGGGCGCCGAGCAGGGCGAACTTGTTGTTGCTCGACCAACCGGCGAACAGCACCGCATACACCGACAGGCCGGCCATGGCGAAGAAGAACAGGATGCCGATGTTCAGGTCCGCCACGCCCCAGGTCGGGGTGATCGGGATGATCGCGAAGGCCATCAGCATGGCGGCGAAGGCGATCATCGGCGCCAGGATGAAGATCGTCTTGTCGGCGAACGGCGGCGTCCAGTCTTCCTTGAAGAACATCTTCAACATGTCGGCGGCGATCTGAAACATGCCGAACGGGCCGACGCGGTTCGGACCGTAGCGGTCCTGCCACCAGCCGAGCAGACGGCGTTCGACAAAGCTCAGCAGCGCGCCACTGATCACCACTACCAGCAGGATAACGATGGCCTTGAGCACGGCGATCAGTACGTCGACCACCTCAGGAGTGAGCCAGCTCATCATTGTGCGGCCTCCTGAACGCTAGTCACCAGGGCACCGGCGATGGCTGCCGGGATGCCTGGCAAGCCAGCCGGCAGGCCGATCAGGCCGATGGCCAGGTCTTCGTTGATCTGCAGCGGCAGGCGCAGCACCTGGCCGTTGACGGTCAGGGCGAGCAGGGCGCCGTCGTTGACCCCCAGGCGATCAGCCTCGGCCTTGGCCAGGGCCACGTACGGCTGGGCAATGCGCTCCTGGATCGGTGCGGCGCGCGAGGAGGTTTCCTCACTGCCGAACAGATGGTGCAGCGGCACGACCTGCAGGGTGCCTTGAGCCGGGTTGAACGCTGCAGCCACGGTGAACCAGGACAGGGCAGCGCCTTTGGCTTCGATCAGGCGTACGCCCGGATCGCCGGCACGCAGATGGCCGCCGACTTCGTCCTGGAACTTGTTCCAGGCCTGCGGCGAGTTCCAGCCTGGTGACCAGGCGAACGGGATCTGCTGACGGTCTTCCTGGCTGCCCGAATAGCCTTCCATGGAGAAGGCGAAGGGCGAGTCCTGGTCCTGCGGCTGACGCGGCTCGTGCACGCTGATGTTGGCGCGCATCGCGGTACGGCCACTGTAGCGCAGCGGTTCACGGGCCAGCTTGAGGCCCTTGATACGGAACGAGGCGCTTGGCGCGGCACCGGTGATGCCGGCCAATACGCTGTTGCTGGCGGCGCAGGCGGCGGTGACCTGGTCCAGCTGGGTCCAGTCCACGCCCTTGCCTTGCAGGGTGCTGTGCAGCGCGTGCAGCCAGCGCCAGCCTTCACGCACGAGGATGTTGCTGTCGTAGTAGCTCGGCTCGAATACCTGAAAGAAGCGCTGGGCGCGGCCTTCCAGGCTGACCAGGGTGCCGTCGCCTTCGGCGAAGCTGGCAGCTGGCAGCACCAGGTGGGCCTTGGCGGTGGTGGCGGTCTGCTGGTGATCGGCGACGATCACTACCTTGGCCGCAGCCAGGGCGGCGTCTACCTGGGCAGCGTCGGCGCGGCGGTACAGGTCGTTTTCCAGCACGATCACAGCGTCGGCCTGGCCGGCAGTCAGGGCTTCCAGAGCGGCGTCCAGCGACTCGCCGCCAAACAGGGCCAGGCCCATGCTGTTGGCTTCCGGGACTACCAGGCTGATGGAGCCGTTCTTCTCGCGATTTTTCAGCGCGCTGGCGATGTTGGCCGCGGCCTCGATCAGTTCCTTGCTGCCCAGTGAGGCGCCGGAGACGATCAGCGGGCGCCTGGCGCCCAGCAAGGCGTCGGCGATCAGCTGTACCAGCTCGGCTGCGTCGGCATCCAGGCCGGTCACGGCCGGGGCGCTCGGGTCAATGGCGTGGGCTACGGCGAAACCGATACGCGCCAGGTCGGCCGGGGCAGCGTGCACGCAGGCTTCGGCGATATCGTCGAGGCGGGTCGGGGTGACGCTGGCGATGAACAGCGGGTGCAGGGCGTCTTGGGCGACGTTCTGCACGGCTGCCATGTGCCAGTCCTGGATCTTCATCGAGGCGGCGATTTCAGTGGCCTTGCCCTTGACCGTCTGGCGCAGGGCCAGGGCCAGGCGTGCAGCGGTTTGGGTCAGGTCTTCACCGAGGACGAACACCGCGTCGTGGTTTTCTACCTCGCGCAGGGTCGGCACCGGCAGCGGGCCGTTCTGCAGGATGTCGCGGATCAGGCGCAGGTTGTCCAGCTCGGCAGCGGCGATACCGCTGTAGTAGTTGGCCTCACCAACCAGCTCGCGCAGGGCGAAGTTGCCTTCCAGGCTGGCGCGTGGCGAACCGATGCCGATCACGCGTTTGCCTTTGAGCAGCTCGGCGGCCTTGTCCAGGGCGGCGTCCAGGCCAAGTTTTTCGTTACCAAAGAGCGGCTGGCGCGGACGGTCTTCACGGTTGACGTAGCCATAGCCGAAACGGCCGCGGTCACAGAGGAAATACTGGTTCACGTCGCCGTTGAAGCGGTTCTCGATACGACGGATCTCGCCATAGCGCTCGCCCGGGCTGGTGTTGCAGCCGCTGGAGCAGCCATGGCAGATGCTCGGGGCGAACTGCATGTCCCACTTGCGGTTGTAGCGCTCGGAGTGAGTCTTGTCGGTGAATACGCCGGTCGGGCAGACCTCGACCAGGTTGCCGGAGAACTCGCTTTCCAGCACGCCGTCTTCGACGCGGCCGAAGTACACGTTGTCGTGCGCGCCATAGACGCCCAGGTCGGTGCCGCCAGCGTAATCCTTGTAGTAGCGCACACAGCGGTAGCAG
Source organism: Aquipseudomonas ullengensis (assembly GCF_014174475.1). Classification (GTDB taxonomy): domain Bacteria; phylum Pseudomonadota; class Gammaproteobacteria; order Pseudomonadales; family Pseudomonadaceae; genus Aquipseudomonas; species Aquipseudomonas ullengensis. Next base: position 562,867 of record NZ_JACJUD010000004.1, on the reverse strand, counting down.
GCGATGCAGCGGTTCATCTCGTGGGAGATAAACGGGCCGAGCTGCTGGTTCTGGTGGGTGCGCTTGGTGAAGCGATAACGGCGCTCGTTGTGGCCAGTCATCACCGTCATGTCTTGCAGGTGGCAGTGACCGCCTTCCTCGCAGACCGGGCAGTCGTGCGGGTGGTTGGTCATCAGCCACTCGACAACGCTGGCGCGGAACGCCTTGGATTCTTCATCGTCGATGGAGATCCAGGTGTTGTCGGTGGCAGGCGTCATGCACGACATGACGATGCGACCACGGGTGTCGTTTTCGTCGCTGTACTGCTTCACCGCACACTGGCGGCAAGCCCCGACGCTACCGAGCGCCGGGTGCCAGCAGAAGTAGGGGATGTCGAGTCCGAGGGACAGACAGGCCTGCAGCAGGTTGTCCGCACCGTCGACTTCGAAATCTTTGCCGTCTACGTGGATAGTGGCCATGGTTCAGGTTTCTTCTTTACCCACCGAAGCGGGCTTGGCTAATGGAATCACGGTGTGTCACGGGGCCAGGTGAGTGGCCGCCGTCACGCAAAACTTCACGCGGGGGCGAATTGCCCCGTCGCAGCCGGAGCGCCCTGGCTGGAAACACCAGCCTCGAACTCCGGACGGAAATACTTGATCGCGCTACCCAATGGCTCGACGGCACCCGGTGCGTGGGCACAGAAGGTCTTGCCGGGGCCGAGGAAGTTGACCAGGCCGAGCAGGGTATCGATGTCCTGCTGGGTGCCTTGGCCACGCTCCAGGGCGCGCAGAATCTTCACGCTCCACGGCAGGCCGTCGCGGCACGGTGTGCACCAGCCGCACGACTCGCGGGCGAAGAACTCTTCCATGTTGCGCAGCAGCGAAACCATGTTGACGCTCTCGTCCACCGCCAGGGCCAGGCCGGTACCCATGCGGGTGCCGACTTTGGCAATGCCGGCGGCGTACATCGAGGCGTCAAGGTGCTCGGGCAGCAGGAAGCCGGTACCGGCGCCGCCTGGCTGCCAGCATTTCAGCTTGTAGCCGTCGCGCATGCCGCCGGCGTAGTCCTCGAACAGCTCGCGGGCGGGCAGGCCGAAGGGCAGTTCCCACAGACCGGGGTTCTTCACCTTGCCGGAGAAGCCCATCAGCTTGGTGCCCATGTCTTCGCTGCCCGGACGGGCCAGGGTCTTGTACCAGTCGACGCCGTTGGCGACGATCGCCGGGACGTTGCACAGGGTTTCGACGTTGTTCACGCAGGTCGGTTTGCCCCATACGCCGACGGCGGCGGGGAAGGGCGGCTTGGAGCGTGGGTTGGCGCGGCGGCCTTCGAGTGAGTTGATCAGTGCGGTTTCTTCACCGCAGATATAGCGGCCGGCGCCGGTGTGGACGAACAGCTCGAAGTCGAAGCCGCTGCCGAGGATGTTCTTGCCCAGCAGGCCGGCGGCCTTGGCTTCCTCGATGGCGCGATTGAGGTTGGCGGCCGCGTCGACGTATTCACCGCGCAGGAAGATGTAGCCGCGGTAGGCCTTGAGGGCGCGCGCGGAGATCAGCATGCCTTCCACCAGCAGGTGCGGCAGCTGCTCCATGAGCATGCGGTCTTTCCAGGTGTTCGGCTCCATCTCATCCGCGTTGCACAGCAGGTAGCGGATGTTCATGGACTCGTCGTTGGGCATCAGGCCCCACTTCACGCCGGTGGGGAAGCCCGCACCGCCGCGGCCCTTGAGGCCAGAGTCCTTGACCGTCTGCACGATATCGGCCTGGGCCATTTCGCCCAGGGCCTTGCGTGCGGCGGCGTAGCCATTCTTCGCCTGGTACTCGTCGAACCATACCGGCTGCGCGTCGTCACGCAGGCGCCAGGTCAGTGGATGGGTTTCTTCGCTGCGCGCGATGGTGTTGGCTGGGCCGATGGAGGTCAGCGTCTTGATGCTCATGCGTAGGCCTCCAGCAGCTGGGCGATGCCATTGGCGTCGAGGTTGCCGTAGGTGTCGTCGTCGATCATCACCGCTGGGGCCTTGTCGCAGTTACCCAGGCAGCACACGGGCAGCAGGGTGAAACGACCGTCGGTGGTGGTTTGACCGGGCACGATGCCCAGTTTGTCCTTGAGGCTGCCAAGCAGGTTTTCGTGGCCGCCGACGAAGCAGGTCATGCTGTCGCAGACACGGATGATGTGGCGACCCACCGGCTGGCGGAAAATCTGACTATAGAAGGTGGCCACGCCTTCGACGTCGCTGGCCGGGATGCCGAGGATCTCGCCAATCGCATCGGCGGCGCCGTCCGGCACCCAGCCACGGGCTTTCTGCACGATCTTCAACGCTTCGATGGACGCCGCGCGCGGGTCTTCGTAGTGGTGCATCTCGTGTTCGATGGCCGAACGCTCGGTTTCGCTCAGGGCAAAACGGTCAGTCTGGATAAGCGTGTTCATAATCAGCGGTCCACGTCGGCCATAACGAAGTCGATACTGCCCAGGTACGCGATCAGGTCCGCCACCATGCTGCCGCGGATCACCGACGGGATCTGTTGCAGGTGCGGGAAGCTGGGCGTGCGAATCCGGGTGCGGTAGCTCATGGTGCTGCCGTCGCTCGTCAGGTAATAGCTGTTGATGCCCTTGGTCGCCTCGATCATCTGGAAGCTCTCGTTGGCCGGCATGACCGGGCCCCAGGAGACTTGCAGGAAGTGGGTGATCAGGGTCTCGATGTGCTGCAGGGTGCGCTCTTTCGGCGGCGGCGTGGTCAGCGGGTGGTCCGCCTTGTACGGGCCTTCCGGCATGTTGCGCAGACACTGGTCGATGATCTTGATGCTCTGGCGCATCTCTTCCACACGCACGATACAGCGGTCGTAGGCATCGCCGTTGACGGCCAGCGGCACTTCGAATTCGAAGTTCTCGTAGCCGGAGTACGGACGGGCCTTGCGCAGGTCGAAGTCGAGGCCGGTGGAACGCAGACCGGCACCAGTGACGCCCCATTCCAGCGCTTCCTTGGTGTTGTACTGGGCTACACCTTTGGTACGGCCGATCAGGATGCTGTTCTTCAGGGCCGCCTTTTCGTATTCGTCGAGGCGCTTGGGCAGCCAGTCGACGAATTCCTTGACCAGACCCTGCCAGCCACGCGGCAGGTCGTGGGCGACGCCACCGATGCGGTACCAGGCCGGGTGCAGGCGGAAGCCGGTGATGGCTTCGATGACCTTGTAGGCGCGCTGACGGTCGGTGAAGGTGAAGAACACCGGGGTCATGGCACCGACGTCCTGGATATAAGTACCGAGGAACAGCAGGTGGCTGGTGATGCGGAAGAACTCGGCCATCATGATGCGGATGACATCGACCTTCTCTGGCACCTTGATGCCCGCCAGCTTCTCGACCGAGAGCACGTAGGGCAGGTTGTTCATCACGCCGCCGAGGTAGTCGATACGGTCGGTGTACGGAATGAAACTGTGCCAGGACTGACGCTCGGCCATCTTCTCGGCACCACGGTGGTGGTAGCCGATGTCCGGAACGCAATCGACGATCTCTTCACCGTCCAGCTGCAGGATGATGCGGAACGCACCGTGGGCAGAGGGGTGGTTGGGGCCGAGGTTGAGGAACATGTAGTCCTCGTGCTCGTTGCCACGCTTCATGCCCCAGTCTTCCGGCTTGAAGCGTGCCGACTCTTCCTCGAGCTGCTGCTTGGCCAGGGTCAGGCTGAACGGGTCGAATTCGGTAGCGCGCGCCGGGTAGTCCTTGCGCAGCGGGTGACCTTCCCAGGTCGGCGGCATCATGATCCGGGTCAGGTGCGGGTGACCATTGAAGGTGATGCCGTAGAGGTCCCAGACTTCGCGCTCGTACCAGTTGGCATTCGGCCAGATGCTGGTAACGGTGGGGACGTTGAGGTCACCTTCTTTCAGGGCAACCTTGATCATGATGTCGCTGTTACGTTCGATCGACATCAGGTGGTAGAACACCGTGAAGTCGGCACCCGGCAGGCCGCGGCGCTGGGTGCGCAGGCGCTCGTCGACGCCATGCAGGTCGTACAGCATGACGTAGGGGCGCGGCAGGTTGCGCAGGAACGTCAGGACATTGATCAGGCGATCACGGGATACCCACAGTACCGGCATGCCGGTGCGGGTGCTCTGGACGGTAAAGGTCTCGGCACCAAAGCGGGAATTCAGCTCGATGACCACATCTTGGTCGTCGGCCTTGTACGGTGGAACGGACAGAATGCTGTCTGCAGTCATGGTCTCGGTCGCTATCGGCGGTGTACGGCGTCAGTAAGCAGGCTCGGCGAGCCTGCTTACACTTCGTCGGGGCTGCGCAGGTTGGTTACAGCGATGCGTTCGGCACGGCGCTGTTCTTTCTGCGACGGCATTTCGGCGCGGTAAACGCCTTGATCGCCGACGACCCAGGACAGTGGGCGGCGCTCCTTGCCGATGGACTCCTGCAGCAGCATCAGGCCTTGCAGGAATGCTTCGGGGCGGGGCGGGCAGCCAGGGATGTACACGTCGACCGGGAGAAATTTGTCGACCCCCTGGACTACAGAGTAGATGTCGTACATGCCGCCGGAGTTGGCGCACGAGCCCATGGAAATCACCCACTTGGGTTCCAGCATCTGCTCATAGAGGCGCTGGATGATCGGCGCCATCTTGATGAAGCAGGTGCCGGCGATGACCATGAAGTCGGCCTGGCGTGGGGACGCACGAATGACTTCCGCGCCGAAGCGCGCGATATCGTGCGGCGCGGTGAAGGCGGTGGTCATTTCCACGTAACAGCAGGACAAACCGAAGTTGTACGGCCACAGGGAGTTCTTGCGACCCCAGTTCACCGCACCATTGAGAACATCTTCGAGCTTGCCCATGTAGATGTTCTTGTGGACCTGATCTTCTAGCAGCGGGTCGGAGACAGTCTCCCGCTCGCCGATCGGATACTGCTCATTAGGCGCATCCGGATCGATCCGAGTAAGTTTGTATTGCATCGCCAAAGCCTCATTGTTTTAGCTTCGCCTGCCGATTACGACGGCCCTCGGGTGCCCAATCGAGCGCGCCGATACGCCAAAGGTAGACAAGACCAGCCAACAGAATTGCTATAAAAACTGTAGCCTCGATCAGGCCGGCCCAGCCGCTTTCGCGCACCGATACCGCCCAAGCGAAGAGAAAGAGGGCTTCAACGTCGAAGATCACGAAGAGCATCGCGACCAGATAGAACTTTGCCGAGAGGCGTAGACGGGCACTGCCGACGGGCAGCATGCCGGATTCGAAGGGGTCGTTCTTGCTGCGGCCCCAGGCTTTGCTACCCAGCAAGCTGGATAGGCCAAGCATGAAGGCGATGAGTCCGACGACTCCGAGCAGGAAAATAGCAAAAGCCCAGTTATGGGACATGGTCGTTACTACCGCATCAGGCATGCCGGCTCTCCTTGGGCAAGGGACGGCTTTCTATTATGGTGAGGTTGCAGCCCGGATAAGGCTGCCCCGCAAAGTATGGGCGCAATTTTATGCGCGCATGGCACGTTAAGTAAATTTTTCTGCATAAAAAAATGAACGGCTTAGTCAGCTATAGATGCCCTGTATGGCCCTCTAGCCGGCATGGGCTGGGCGCTACAGAGGCCTTGCGGCTTTGGTCTTATGGTCAATTCGCCGTGTTTCTGCAGTGGCGTGACGCCTTTTTGAAAGACGGCTGTCGTTAATTGTTTACGGCTGTGGCGTTTATTGATGCGCTGAGGGAACACGTCGTTTATTGCGCGTGCAGCCGTGGGACGAAAAATCACTGCTGGAGCGGCTCCAGATAGCCGTGATCGGCTCTTCTCGTGTCGATGGCGAAGATCAGGGAGCCTGTCGGTAGTGCTTTTATCGCCTGGTAGCGGTCCTCGCTGGATAGCACCAGGCAGCCGTGGCTGCGTCCGGCCACGCCATGTTGGCGAATGAAGTCCTCTTCCATATACCCATTGCCGTGCAGCACGATGGCCCGCTGTTCGGCGTTGCGGTTGCTGGTACTCAGGCCGGTCAAGCGCAGGGACAAGCCATGACCAGGTTGTGTGCTTTGGTAGTTGTCGCCCGTTCGAAAGGTGCCAAGGGAGGAGGCGTGGCTGTTGTCGGTATCGGAGAAGTGCTCGGCAAAGCCGTCGTAATCGCGATCAGAGCCTTGGCCATGTGCTACGCGATAGCTGGCCAGTAGCTGATGGCTGGTGCGGTCAAACACGAGAAAGCGCGGGCTGGTGGAGCGGCGTGCATAGTCGACCACGGCAAAGTGCGCCTGGTCGTTGTGTTGCAGCTGTGCAGTGATTGGCTGGATGACGGCTGCGGGGAGCAGTTGCTCGAGCGTGTCGGCCAGCAAGGGTGGCGAGAGCAGGAGAACCAGGGCGGTCAGCAGGTATCTGGGCATAAGGCGCTTCGCATTACCGATGCTGTCTTGGTAAGGCAAAGTCGCAGTTGCTGCAAGTTTTTCGAGCCGGAAAAAACAAACCCCAGCATCGCTGCTGGGGTTCGTCTGGCAACACGCTCAGGTCGGGCCGAAGCCCTGGTTGAGCGAACCGGTTCCTATTAGTGGAACTGGTTCATGGTGTTGTCTTTGCCGCCGGCTTTCAGGGCCGCTTCACCAGCGAAGTACTCTTTGTGAGCGTCGCCGATGTCGGAACCGGACATGTTCTGGTGCTTAACGCAGGCGATACCTTGACGGATCTCCTGACGCTGAACGCCTTTCACGTAGGCCAGCATGCCCTGGTCTGCGAAGTAACCTTTGGCCAGGTTGTCGGTGGACAGCGCGGCGGTGTGGTAGGTCGGCAGGGTGATCAGGTGGTGGAAGATGCCGGCCTGAGCCGAACCATCACGCTGGAAGGTGCGGATCTTCTCGTCGGCAACCTGAGCCAGTTCGGTTTCGTCGTACTCGACGCTCATCAGCTTGGCGCGGTCGTAGGCGGAAACGTCTTTGCCTTCGGCAGCGAAAGCGTCGAACACTTGCTGACGGAAGTTCAGGGTCCAGTTGAACGACGGGCTGTTGTTGTAAACCAGCTTGGCGTTCGGGATGGTTTTACGGATTTCGTTAACCATCTCTGCGATCTGGCCAACGTGCGGCTTCTCGGTTTCGATCCACAGCATGTCAGCGCCGTTCTGCAGCGAAGTGATGCTGTCCAGTACGCAGCGAGCTTCACCGGTGCCAGCGCGGAACTGGAACAGGTTGGAAGCCAGACGCTTCGGACGCAGCAGCTTGCCACCACGGTTCAGAACTACGTCGCCGTTGTTCAGGTCGGCAGCGGAGACTTCTTCGCAGTCCAGGAACGAGTTGTACTGGTCGCCCAGGTCGCCCGGCTCGTTGGTAACAGCGATCTGCTTGGTCAGGCCGGCACCCAGGGAGTCGGTACGAGCAACGATCACACCGTTGTCGATGCCCAGCTCGAGGAATGCGTAGCGAACAGCGTTGATCTTGGCCAGGAAGTCAACGTGCGGCACGGTGACTTTGCCGTCTTGGTGGCCGCACTGCTTCTCGTCGGAAACCTGGTTTTCGATCTGGATGCAGCAAGCACCCGCTTCGATCATTTTCTTGGCCAGCAGATAGGTGGCTTCGGCGTTACCGAAACCAGCGTCGATGTCGGCAATGATCGGGACAACGTGAGTTTCGTGGTTGTCGATCTGAGCCTGGATTTCAGCGGCTTTGGCTTTGTCGCCAGCAGCGTTGGCGGCGTCCAGAGCGGTGAACAGCAGGTCCAGCTCACGGGCGTCAGCCTGGCGCAGGAAGGTGTACAGCTCTTCGATCAGGCCGGAAACCGAGGTTTTCTCGTGCATGGACTGATCCGGCAGCGGACCGAAATCCGAACGCAGAGCAGCAACCATCCAGCCCGACAGGTAGAGGTAGCGCTTGTTGGTGGTCTTCAGGTGCTTCTTGATCGAAATCAGCTTCTGCTGACCGATGAAGCCATGCCAGCAGCCCAGGGACTGGGTGTAGACGGACGAGTCGGCGTCGTACTCGGCCATGTCTTTGCGCATGATGTCGGCGGTGTACTGGGCGATTTCCAGACCGGTCTTGAAGCGGTTCTGGGCGCGCATACGGGCCACGTATTCCGGGTTGATAGCGCTCCAGCTGCTGCCGGCGGCTTCTTTCAGGGCGGCAACGGCTTTGATGTCGTTTTGATAAGCTGACATGGTCAATCCTTCAAAGTGTGAGTTTGGTTGAGCACCGACTTCCCACCCAAAACCAACGTGCAAAAAGCTTGCAGTGTTGCGGGCGACACAAAGCAGACGTCGAAATTTCGACCGAGACGAGAGTGGAGCAGAGAGGAGGGGGGATAACGAGCAAGCAGTCCGGTGATCAGTCTGGCGTTGCTTGCTGGTTCGTGGAAACCGCTGGGCAATGCACGGGCGCTGGTCTATCGGTCTGGCTGATACGCTTGGCTTCCCCGTCCCTCAGGACAACTTTCGTTCCAGTCGCAACCTCGTCGAAACGCCTTGTTGGCTGTTAAAACACGGACCGTTCCGAATGGTGTTACGGAGCCGATCTGGAGACTCTTTAGCAGAGCCCCTGGCTAGCGGGAGCGGCGCAATGATGCGCTTCAAACGAGCGTTCGTCAACGATTTTGTAGTGCCGTGCGCATGCCACTACATGGGCTGCTAGAGCCCTTGCCGGTTCAGTCCAGGGCTTCGACTTTGATGCGCATGCTCATGTCGTTGCGGCCTTGGGTGCTATGTCGGCGCAGTGTGCCGCGATCATCGCCCTGACTCTGCTCGCTGACGCCGCCTATCGGAATCCACTCGCCCAGTTGGCCGCTGACCCGCGTGTCGGCGCTTTGTACGTCGATCACGCCCGGCTGGTACTGATTCACTCGATCATTTTTGCTGCTGATGCTGACGTGCACCAGGTTGCCGGTCAGGCTGGCGGTGACATAGAAACCCTGGGTCACGTCGCGGTATTGGGTGTTCTGGTAGACCTGACCATAGGGGCCGATGCTGGTGTCGGTGAGCGGTACGCTCTGGCCGACCTGGATCAGCGCGGGATAGCCCTCGGTGGCCTGAATCTGCTGGGTGCCGCCGCTGCGGCTGTCGGTCGAGCGGCGAATGATGCGCACCTGGTCGCGTCCGTTGACTTCGCCGCGACCGGTCTGGATATCGATATTGCCGACGCTGGCTGAGCCGTTCACCGAATAGCCATTGCTGTCCTGATAGCCGTTTTCGTTGGTGTCTACGCTGATTAGCAGGCGTCGGGGGGCGGTATCGAGTTGCTTGAGCAGTTCGCGTACTTCCTGGATTTTTTCCGGCGCGGCGTTGATCACCAATTGATTGCCGTAGGTGCTGACCTTGCCCTGGCCATCGAGTGCCGACTGCACCACCGGCAAGACTTCTTCGGCGGTGCGATAGCCCAGCGGGATCAGCTCGGTAGCGGCCTGCAAAGGTAGGCTCAGGGCTAGCAGTAGGGATGCCAGGCAGGCGCGCACGGTCATAGCAGGAAGCTCCGCAGATCGGGGTCGAGAACACTGGTGTCCCACGCCTGGTCGAACTGCGCTTGGCGCAGGCGTACGCGGCCGGGGTCGTTGTAAAGAGCGTAGCCGGCGTACTGCTCGACTTGCGGGCGTAGCAGCAGGCCGTGGCTGTCGGCGAGCAGGTAGGCGGCTTCTTCGCTGGGTAGGTCCGGGTTGATCTTGCGGATGTGCAGGTTGCTGGTCAGGCGCCGCGCCAGATTGAGCAGGCGGTGCCCCTGCTTGACCGGGCGGCTGACGTCGCGCAGCAGAATGCGCAGGTGATTCTTCGGGCTGGCCAGGAGGAAGCGACTGCAGGCGTCTTGCACGCTGCTATGGCTGTAGAGCCAGGGCTCGAGGTCCGGGGTGTACAGGCACAGGCTGTGTCGTGCCTGCTGGAGGAGTGCCAGGGCGTGAGCCTGGATCTGCTGGGGGTGTGCGAAGCGTTCCAGGTCCGCATGGCTGCCGAGCAGGAAGGGCGCCGGTTCGCGCTGCTCGCTGGGTTCCGGCTGGGCCTGCGGGTTGTGCACAGCAAAACGCCCCGGTGAGTGAAAATCGATGGCCGGTAATTCGGTTTCGCTTTCGTTCAGCGGGGCGCTTTCGTCGTTCATCTCGTCCTCTAGTCGCTATGGCGGACCATCAGCACGTGGGGAATGCCGGCTTCCAGGTATTCGCCGCCTTCGATGTGAAAGCCGAGGCGCTCATAGAAGGCGCTGGCGTGGACCTGGGCGCTGAGCTTCTGCACGGGCTGCCCGCGTTGTTCGGCGGCGGTGATGGCGGCCTGCATCAGGGCGTCGCCAACCTTGAGGCCGCGCCAGTCCTTGAGCACAGAAACGCGGCCGATCTGGCCGTCGGCCAACAGGCGTGCGGTGCCGATCGGGTAGTCACCTTCGAGGGCGAGGAAGTGCACGGCCTCGATGTCTTCGTCATCCCATTCGAGTTCGGCGGGCACCGCTTGTTCCGCGATGAACACCGCTTCGCGGATGCGCCGCAGGTCGGCATTGTCCTTCTGCCAGTGGGCCAGGCGGACGTGAATCTCACTCATCAGCAAACTCCAGACTGCCTTGCTTGACCAGTTCGCAGAGGAGCTTACGCCCGTCTTCGTCGGCAAGCCATTGGTCGAGATTGTCGCTATGCAGGGCGTCGGCGGCGCAGATCAGCTTCAGCAGTTCCTTCAGGTGCGCAGGCAGCAGGCGGCTCTGCCCGCTGGCGAACAGCACCAGGCCGAGGTCGATCTCGCTCCAGGCCAGGCGCGAGCTGGGGTTGCGCACCAGTACGGCGCCATCGCCCAGGGCGGCGAGGAATTCATCGTCGCTGACGTCGTTGCCGGCTACCAGTTCCGGGTAGCGCGGCTCGGTCATGAATTGGCCGAACCAGGTCAGCAGCAGGCGCTCGTCACCCATGTGTTCGGCCAGCAAGGCTTTGAGGCGATCGAGGGCGTCGAGCTGGATCTGGTGCGGGTCGCTGGTCGGTGCGGTACCGGCGTCGCTGTAGCGTTCTTCGTCCGGGAGGAACTGGGCGAGGAAGTCGGTGAAGTGGGTCAGCACTTCGGCGGCGCTGGGGGCGCGGAAGCCCACCGAATAGGTCATGCAGTCGTCCTCGGCGGTGCCGAAGTGGGCCAGGCGCGGTGGCAGGTAGAGCATGTCGCCGGGCTCGAGCACCCATTCGTCGGTCTGCTCGAAGTCGGCGAGGATGCGCAGGTCGGCGTGTTCCAGCAGGGCGCTGTCGCCGTCGCACATCTGGCCGATCTTCCAGCGGCGCTGGCCGTGGGCCTGGAGCAGGAACACGTCGTAGTTGTCGTAGTGCGGGCCCACGCCGCCGCCGGGCGCGGCGAAGCTGACCATGACGTCATCGATGCGCCAGCTGGGCAGGAAGTTGAAGTGCTTGAGCAGTTCGGCGACATCGGGAACGAATTGGTCGACAGCCTGTACCAGCAGGGTCCAGTCACGCTCCGGCAATTGGCCGAAGGCGTCTTCGGCGAAGGGGCCGCGACGCAGCTCCCACGGGCGCTCGCCGTGCTCGATGACCAGGCGCGACTCGACTTCTTCTTCCAGTGCCAGGCCAGCCAGCTCGTCCGGGCTGATCGGGCTCTCGAAATCGGGGATGGCCTGGCGGATCAGCAGGGGTTTCTTCTGCCAGTAGTCGCGCAGGAATTCACGGGCTGTAAGACCGCCGAGTAGTTGAAGAGGTACGTCAGTAGTCATGTTCAAGCCTTTGAAATAAAAACGCCCGGCACAGCCGGGCGTGCAAGTAAGGTGCGCCTGTTAGACGCGCTTGGCCTGGGCTACGGCGTTGCCGATGTAGTTGGCCGGAGTCAGTTGCTTGAGTTCTTCCTTGGCGGCGGCTGGCATGTCCAGGCCATCGATGAAGGTCAGCAGGGCTTCCGGGCTGATGCCTTTGCCGCGAGTCAGCTCCTTGAGCTTCTCGTAGGGATTCTCGATGGCATAGCGGCGCATCACGGTCTGGATCGGCTCGGCGAGCACTTCCCAGCAGGCGTCCAGGTCGGCGGCGATGCGGGCTTCGTTCAGCTCCAGCTTGCCGATGCCCTTGAGGCTGGCTTCGTAGGCGATAACGCTGTGGGCGAAGCCGACACCGAGGTTGCGCAGCACGGTGGAGTCGGTCAGGTCGCGCTGCCAGCGGGAGATCGGCAGCTTGCTGGCCAGGTGCTGGAACAAGGCGTTGGCGATACCCAGGTTGCCTTCGGAGTTCTCGAAGTCGATCGGGTTGACCTTGTGCGGCATGGTCGAGGAGCCGATTTCGCCGGCCACGGTCTTCTGCTTGAAGTAGCCGAGGGAGATGTAGCCCCAGACGTCGCGGTCGAAGTCGATGAGGATGGTGTTGAAGCGGGCGATGGCGTCGAACAGCTCGGCGATGTAGTCGTGCGGTTCGATCTGTGTGGTGTAGGGGTTGAACTGCAGGCCCAGGTCACCTTCGATGAATTCGCGCGCGTTGGCTTCCCAGTCGATATCCGGGTAGGCCGACAGGTGGGCGTTGTAGTTGCCCACGGCGCCGTTGATCTTGCCCAGCAGTGGTACGGCCGCGACCTGAGCGATCTGACGCTCCAGGCGGTAAACCACGTTGGCCAGTTCTTTGCCCAGGGTGGTCGGCGAGGCTGGCTGGCCGTGGGTGCGCGAGAGCATCGGCACGGCGGCGAATTGTACGGCCAGGGTGCGGATGGCTTCGGCGATCTGGCGCATCAGCGGCAGCAGTACGCTGTCACGGCCTTCGCGCAGCATCAGGGCGTGGGACAGGTTGTTGATGTCCTCGCTGGTGCAGGCGAAGTGGATGAACTCGTTGACCTTGGCCAGCTCGGGCAGGCGCTTGGCTTGTTCCTTGAGCAGGTATTCCACGGCTTTGACGTCGTGGTTGGTGGTGCGCTCGAACTCTTTGACGCGCTCGGCGTGCTCGATGGCGAAGTTCTCGGCCAGCTCGTTGAGGATGGCTTGGGCTTCGGCAGAGAAGGGCGCCACTTCCGGGATGCCGGTGTGGGCGGCCAGGCGCTGCAGCCAGCGGACTTCGACCAGGACGCGGCAACGGATCAGGCCGTATTCGCTGAAGATTGGGCGCAGTGCGCTGGTTTTGCCGGCGTAGCGGCCATCGACGGGGGAAACCGCGGTGAGCGAGGAGAGCTGCATGGAGGCGTTCTCGGGCTATCGGTCAACGAAAAGGGCGCACATCATACACGAATTAGCCCCATTCGCCGCCATTCGGCGGCTGGGCGCCGGGCGGCGCTATCGAGTTCGTGTGCTTGTGGCGACGAGTGGTGCGGCGTTTACGGGCGCAGCAGCGGGTATAGCTCTTTGAGCAACTTGCCGCGACTGAACACCAGTTGCCAGCGATGCCCGCCGAGCTGGCGCCACAGGCGCGCCGAGCGGATGCCGGTTAGTAGCAGGGCGCGTACCTTGGCGGCGACGGCGGGTTGCTGCAGGAAGCGCATGTCGCCTTGCACCTGAATGCGCTGGCGGAAGGTGCTGATGGTGTCCTGGTACAGGCCGCCGCAGGCCGCCACGACGTTGTCGTGGGTCAGGCCGAAATGGCCGACTTGCAGCTGGATTTGATCCAGGCGAGTGCCGACCACTTGCAGCATGTCCTCGCGCTTGGCCAGTTGTCGCTCCAGGCCAAGCAGGGCCAGGGCGTAGCGCAGAGGATCGCGCTGCAGGCTGGCCGGGTTGCGCTCGAGGGCGCTGGCCAGGGCCTTGTAGCCCTCGCGCAAGTTGAGGTCGTCGCCGCCGTATACGTCCAGAGTATTTTTCGGGTCGCGCACCAGCAGGCTGCCAAGCAGGCAGCCGACATCGGCTTCGCTGGCCTGGCCGGTACGGGCGAGCTTATCCACCAGGGCTGCGGCCTGGAAGACCGCTGCCAGGGCAATCAACTGATCCTGAGTGCTGCTCATGCCAGGCCGGCTCCTTCGAACCAGGGTTCGGCGCTTTCGATCACGCCACCACCGAGGCAGATTTCACCGTCGTAGAACACCACGGACTGGCCCGGGGTGACGGCGCGCTGCGGCTCGGCGAAGACGGCGCAATAGCCGCTGGCGGTCTTTTCCAGGGTGCAGGCCTGGTCGCCCTGGCGATAACGTACTTTGGCGCTGAGCTGGCGCGGGCTGCTCAGGTCCAGTGGGTTGACCCAGTAGATATCCGAGGCGAGCAGGGCGCGGCTGAACAGCCAGGGGTGCTCGTTGCCCTGGCCGACCAGCAGTACATTGCGCGTCAGGTCCTTGGCCAGCACGTACCAGGGCTCGTCGCCGGCATCCTTGAGGCCGCCGATGCCCAGTCCCTGGCGCTGGCCGATGGTGTGGTACATCAGGCCGTGATGACGGCCGATCACTTCACCTTCGGTCGTCTCGATATTGCCTGGTTGGGCGGGCAGGTATTGCTTGAGGAAGTCGCTGAAACGGCGCTCGCCGATGAAGCAGATACCGGTCGAGTCTTTCTTCTTGGCGGTGGCTAGGCCGTGTTTCTCGGCAATGGCGCGAACCTCCGGTTTCTCCAGCTCGCCGACCGGGAACAGGGTGCGGCCGATCTGCTCGCCGCCGACGGCGTGCAGGAAGTAGCTTTGATCCTTGTTCGGGTCGAGACCCTTGAGCAGTTCGCTACGCCCATCGATATCGCGACGGCGCACGTAGTGGCCGGTGGCAATCAGGTCGGCGCCCAGGCTCAGGGCGTAGTCGAGGAAGGCTTTGAACTTGATCTCGCGGTTGCACAGGATGTCCGGGTTCGGCGTGCGCCCGGCCTTGTATTCGGCGAGGAAGTGCTCGAACACGTTGTCCCAGTATTCCGCCGCGAAGTTGGCGGTGTGCAGCTTGATGCCGATGCGGTCGCACACGGCCTGGGCGTCGGCCAGGTCGGTCATCGCGGTGCAGTACTCGGTACCGTCATCCTCCTCCCAGTTCTTCATGAACAGGCCTTCCACCTGGTAGCCCTGCTCGAGTAGCAGAACAGCGGAAACGGAGGAGTCCACGCCGCCGGACATGCCGACGATGACGCGCCCTTTGGGCGAAATAACTGAGGTTTCAGACATAGGAATCAAGGCGGGTGACTGCAATAAAGGCGCGATTCTATCAGGCGTCGGGTACTGGCGGCGAATCAGGCCCGGTCGCGGATCAGGCTCAGAGGGAAGCGCTCGCCGGCCAGGTAGTCATCGATGCAGCGCAGCACCAGTTCGCTGCGCCAGCGCTCCGGCTGGGCGGCCAGTTCTTCGCGGGTCAGCCAGCGTGGACCGATAATGCCATCGTCCAGGGGGCTGTCCGGCAGGTGTTGCAGCGGTTTGGCGGCGAAACAAACGCGCTGGTAAGTCACCCCGTTGCTGGGGGCTGTATAGAGGTAGATGCCGGTGACGGCGGTCAGCTCGACCTGCCAACCGGTTTCTTCGAGGGTTTCGCGCAGGGCAGCGTCGATCAGACTTTCGTCGGCTTCCAAGTGCCCGGCAGGCTGATTAAATACCGCCTGGCCGCCTGCCAGCTCTTCGACCAGCAAAAAACGCCCCTGGTCTTCGATCACGGTGGCGACGGTAACGTGTGGGGTAAAGCGCATACAGGTCTCCGCAAAATTGCCGTCGGATGGTAGCGAGAGATGTCGTCTGCGACCAGTTCGGCGCATTCTGAGTCCGAGCTGCTAGGATAAAAGTCGGCCAGTTAATCGGTTCCTGTAGTGCTGCTTGTAGTTTGACTACAAGATGCGCTGCAAGGCAGCATTGATGCCGTTTTCGCCGCCGCATTGCGGTAAGGAAATGTCGAAAAGTGCGTGACTTCCTGTAGAAAAACTACAAGAATGCACCGCCTTTCCGAGACCTAAAGTTCCTTCCGTTACGCCATCCGCGTGACGGACTGTCAGACCACGAAAACAACGGAGTCCAGCATGGGATACCAGAAGATCCAGGTGCCTGCTAACGGTGACAAAATTACCGTTAACGCCGACATGACCTTGAACGTGCCGAACAACCCGATCATTCCCTTCATCGAAGGTGACGGCATCGGTATCGATATCAGCCCGGTGATGATCAAAGTCGTCGATGCGGCTGTAGAGAAAGCCTACGGCGGCAAGCGCAAAATTTCGTGGATGGAAGTCTACGCCGGCGAAAAAGCCACCCAGGTCTACGACCAGGACACCTGGCTGCCGAAAGAAACCCTGGAAGCCGTACGTGACTACGTTGTTTCCATCAAAGGCCCGCTGACCACTCCAGTTGGTGGCGGTATCCGCTCGCTGAACGTGGCCCTGCGCCAAGAGCTGGACCTGTATGTCTGCCTGCGCCCGGTGCGCTGGTTCGAAGGCGTGCCGAGCCCAGTGAAGCGCCCTGGCGACGTCGACATGACCATCTTCCGCGAAAACTCGGAAGACATTTATGCCGGCATCGAGTGGAAGGCCGGTTCGCCTGAGGCGACCAAGGTCATCAAGTTCCTGAAAGAAGAAATGGGCGTCACCAAGATCCGTTTCGATCAGGACTGCGGTATCGGCGTGAAGCCGGTTTCCAAAGAAGGCACCAAGCGTCTGGTACGCAAGGCTCTGCAGTACACCGTCGACAACGACCGTGAATCGCTGACCATCGTGCACAAAGGCAACATCATGAAGTTCACCGAAGGTGCCTTCAAAGATTGGGGCTACGAAGTTGCGCGTGACGAGTTCGGCGCCGAGCTGCTGGATGGCGGTCCGTGGATGCAGTTCAAGAACCCGAAAACCGGCAAGAACATCGTGGTCAAAGACGCCATCGCCGACGCCATGCTGCAGCAGATCCTGCTGCGTCCGGCCGAGTACGACGTGATCGCCACCCTGAACCTGAACGGTGACTACCTCTCCGACGCCCTGGCGGCCGAAGTGGGCGGTATCGGTATTGCGCCGGGTGCCAACCTGTCCGACACCATCGCCATGTTCGAAGCGACCCATGGCACCGCGCCGAAGTACGCTGGTCAGGACAAGGTCAACCCGGGTTCGGTCATCCTCTCGGCTGAGATGATGCTGCGCCACATGGGCTGGCTCGAGGCTGCTGACCTGATCATCAAGGGCACCAATGGCGCGATTTCGGCCAAGACCGTGACCTATGACTTCGAACGTCTGATGGACGGCGCCACGCTGCTGTCTTGCTCGCAGTTCGGTGATGCCACCATCGCTCACATGTAAGCGACGTGTGGTAACAAAAAAGGCCGGTCATATGACCGGCCTTTTTTATTTGAGCTCTATTTTAGGCTTCTACCGGAGTGCTTTGTGGCGAGCTGGTGGTCGCCGGAGATTCACTGGTTGCCAGAGCGGCGCTGATATTCACAGCGTGCAGGCCCTTGGGGCCTTGCAGAATATCGAAGCTGACGGCTTGGCCGGCCTTGAGAGTCTTATAGCCGTCCATCTGGATGGCCGAGTAATGGGCGAACAGGTCCTCATCTCGGCCGTCAGCGACGATGAACCCGTAGCCCTTGGCGTTGTTGAACCACTTGACCTTACCGCTAAGCATGCTGACATCCCTCTGCAAAGGACTCCATCACTGGAGTATCATCCACTTCAGCTCCACGCATGACTTCCGCCGGGTCTGGCGCAGGCACGGAACCCCGATACCCGAGTGGGGTATTCACTGTTTGTAACACCGTTTTGCCGTTAGTCAAGGTGGTACGGCGGATGGCTGAGAAGCCTGTCAAACTCCGTCTAGCATCAACATCCGCCAATCACGACACATCTCAATCCAGCATGCATGCACGCAGTCAGATTCGACTAACATTCAATCAGGATCGCCCCGTTACGCGGGAGGACGATGCCTCCGACCTGGCTGTTCAAGAAGCCAAGCCGTTGTTGCAGGCGCCGCCTATGTACAAGGTGTTGATGTACAACGATGACTACACGCCGATGGATTTCGTCGTCGAGGTGTTGGAGTTGTTCTTCAACCACAATCGCGAGCTGGCGACCAAGATCATGTTGACCGTTCATACCGAGGGTAAGGCGATTTGCGGGGTGTTCACCCGTGACATCGCAGAAACCAAGGCCATGCAGGTCAACCAGTACGCCAAGGAAAGCCAGCATCCGCTACTCTGTGAGATAGAGAAGGACGGTTGATACCGGCCCGCTTGGGTAAGAGGTGAAGCTATGTTGAATCGAGAGCTGGAAGTCACCCTCAATCTTGCCTTCAAGGAGGCACGCGCCAAGCGCCATGAGTTCATGACGGTCGAGCACCTGCTCCTTGCCTTGCTGGATAACGAGGCTGCAGCCACCGTTTTGCGCGCTTGTGGCGCTAATCTGGACAAGCTCCGGCATGATTTGCAGGAGTTCATCGACTCCACCACGCCACTGATCCCGCAGCACGACGAAGACCGTGAAACCCAGCCAACCCTGGGTTTTCAGCGTGTTTTGCAGCGCGCGGTATTCCATGTGCAGAGCTCCGGCAAGCGAGAAGTCACTGGCGCCAACGTGCTGGTGGCGATCTTCAGTGAGCAGGAAAGCCAGGCCGTGTTCCTGCTCAAGCAGCAGAGCGTGGCGCGTATCGACGTGGTCAATTACATCGCCCACGGCATCTCCAAGGTGCCTGGGCATGCCGACCATTCCGAGAACGAGCAGGAGATGCAGGACGAGGAGAGTGGCGAGGCGGCTGCCACTGGTAATCCACTGGATGCCTACGCCAGCAACCTGAATGAATTGTCGCGCCAGGGTCGGATCGATCCGCTGGTCGGGCGTGAGAGTGAGGTCGAGCGGGTGGCGCAGATTCTCGCTCGCCGCCGCAAGAACAACCCATTGCTGGTTGGCGAGGCCGGGGTGGGCAAGACCGCCATCGCCGAAGGTCTGGCCAAGCGCATTGTCGATGGCCAGGTGCCGGACCTGCTGGCGGACAGCGTGGTCTATTCCCTAGACCTCGGTGCATTGCTGGCAGGTACCAAATACCGCGGTGATTTCGAGAAGCGCTTCAAGGCGTTGCTTAATGAGCTGCGCAAACGCCCGCACGCCATTCTGTTCATCGACGAAATCCACACCATCATCGGTGCCGGCGCGGCATCGGGTGGGGTGATGGATGCGTCGAATCTGCTCAAGCCGTTGCTGTCTTCCGGTGAGATCCGTTGCATCGGCTCCACGACCTTCCAGGAGTTTCGTGGCATTTTCGAGAAGGATCGTGCCTTGGCGCGGCGCTTCCAGAAGGTCGATGTCAGCGAGCCGTCGGTCGAGGATACCGTGGGCATCCTGCGGGGGCTCAAGGCGCGCTTCGAGCAGCATCACCATATCGAATACAGCGATGAGGCCCTGCGTGCAGCTGCCGAGCTGGCAGCGCGCTATATCAATGATCGGCACATGCCGGACAAGGCCATCGACGTAATCGACGAGGCGGGCGCCTATCAGCGTCTGCAGCCGGAAGAGAAGCGTGCCAAGCGCATCGAAGTGGCTCAGGTTGAAGACATCGTCGCCAAGATCGCGCGGATTCCGCCAAAGCACGTCAGCAGTTCCGACAAGGAGTTGCTGCGCAACCTCGAGCGTGATCTCAAGTTGACGGTCTTTGGTCAGGATGCGGCGATCGATTCGCTATCGACGGCGATCAAGCTGTCGCGTGCGGGGCTCAAGGCGCCGGACAAGCCGGTGGGTTCGTTCCTGTTTGCCGGCCCGACCGGTGTGGGCAAGACCGAAGCCGCTCGTCAGTTGGCCAAGGCGATGGGTATCGAGCTGGTGCGCTTCGACATGTCCGAGTACATGGAGCGACACACAGTTTCGCGCCTGATCGGGGCGCCGCCAGGCTATGTCGGTTTCGATCAGGGTGGTCTGCTGACCGAGGCCATCACCAAGCAGCCGCATTGCGTGCTGCTGCTCGATGAGATCGAGAAGGCCCATCCGGAAGTCTTCAACCTGCTATTGCAGGTGATGGATCACGGCACCCTGACCGATAACAACGGGCGCAAGGCGGACTTCCGCAACGTGATCCTGATCATGACCACCAACGCAGGGGCGGAAACCGCCGCGCGGGCGTCGATTGGCTTCACCCATCAGGACCATTCGTCCGATGCCATGGAAGTCATCAAGAAAAGCTTCACGCCGGAGTTCCGCAATCGCCTGGATACCATCATCCAGTTCGGTCGCTTGAGTCACGAAGTGATCAAAAGCATCGTCGACAAGTTCCTCACGGAGCTGCAGGCGCAGCTTGAGGACAAGCGTGTCCAACTGGAGGTCAGTGATGCGGCGCGTGGCTGGCTGGCCGAGTCGGGCTATGACGTGTCGATGGGTGCGCGGCCAATGGCGCGGCTGATTCAGGACAAGATCAAGCGGCCGCTGGCCGAAGAAATCTTGTTTGGCGAGTTGGCCGAGCACGGCGGTGTGGTGCATATCGACCTGGTGGCGGGTGAGCTGAGCTTTGAGTTCGAGACCACTGCAGAGCCTGCCTGACTAAGTTTGCAGGCAAGCAAAAACGCCCGGCATTGCCGGGCGTTTTCATTTCGACTGAGCTTAGCGGGCGCGGTAGGTGATGCGGCCTTTGCTCAGGTCGTAGGGCGTCAGCTCTACGCGGACCTTGTCGCCAGTCAGGATGCGGATGTAGTTCTTACGCATCTTTCCGGAGATGTGCGCGGTAACGACGTGCCCATTTTCCAACTCCACACGGAACATGGTGTTGGGCAGGGTGTCGACGACAGTGCCTTCCATTTCGAAGCTGTCTTCTTTCGACATGCAGTAAAGCCCTCGGTGTCCAATGAATGGCCCGGCGCAACTGGCCCCAGGCAAAAGCGGCGTGCATTGTGCCCGAAATTGCCAGGTTGCGCCAAGGGTTCAGGTGAGGGCGGTCCACCGTTGATTGACGAACAGCTCAATGGGACGGTATTGGGTCTTGTAACTCATCTTGCGGCAGTTCTTGATCCAATAGCCGAGATAGACCGCTTGCAGGCCTAATCGAGCGGCTTCGCCGATCTGCCAGAGAATGGCAAAACGGCCCAGGCTGCGCTTTTCCTCGTCGGGGTCGTAGAAGGTGTAAACCGCCGAAAGGCCGTTGGGTAAGAGGTCGGTTACCGCCACGGCGACCAGTCGACCGTCCAGACGGAACTCGTAGAACCGGGCGAAAGGCAGGTCGCGGACCAGAAAGGTGCTGAACTGATCACGCGTCGGCGGGTACATGTCGCCATCGGCGTGGCGCTGCTCGATGTAGCGCACGTACAGGTCGTAATACTCTTCGTTGAAGGCCGGGCGTACGGCGCTCACTTGGATGGCGGCATTGCGTTTGAGGATGCGCTTTTGCTGGCGATCAGGAATGAACTGGTCGGCGGGGATGCGTGCCGGTACGCAGGCGGTGCAGCGCTGGCAGTGCGGGCGGTAAAGGTGATCGCCGCTGCGGCGAAAGCCCATTTCCGATAGTTCGGCATAGACCTGCACATCCATGGGCTGGCTGGGGTCGAGGAACAGCGTGGTGGCCTGTTCCTCGGGCAGATAGCTGCAGGGATGTGGCTGGGTGGCGTAGAACTTGAGGCGAGCCAGCTCGGTCATGGTCAACCCTCGGGAAAACCTTTGAACAAGTGTAAGCCAGTGTTCGGAACTCGCCTAGGCAAGCCAGTCGGCTGTGTTGGGTTGGTCGAGGTGGCGCTGCAGGTAGTCGGCGAACGCGGTGCGGGTTATGGGGCGGGCGCCGAAGCTGTGCAGGTGCTGGGTGGGCATCTGGCAATCGATCAGTACGAAGCCCCACTCGCACAGTTTGCCTACCAGTGTGGCGAAACCGACCTTAGACGCGTTGTCGGTGCGGCTGAACATGGATTCGCCAAAGAACAGCTGCCCCATGGCCAGGCCGTACAGGCCGCCAACCAGTTGTTCGTTTTGCCAGACCTCTACCGAGTGGGCGATGCCCTGCTCATGCAGTTGCAGGTAGGCGCTTTGCATCGGCTCGGTGATCCAGGTGCCGTCGGCATAGTCGCGTGGGCCGGCGCAGCCTTGGATGACGCCGGCAAAGTCGCGATCGAAGCTGACCTCGAAATGGCCCCGGCGGATCAGCTTGGCCAGGCTGCGGGAGACATGCAGTTCCTGCGGGGGCAGGACGGTGCGCGGATCGGGTGACCACCAAAGCAGTGGCTGGCCTTCCGAATACCAAGGGAAGCAGCCGTGACGATAGGCGGCGACCAGGCGCGCGGCGCTGAGGTCGCCGCCTGCGGCCAGGAGTCCATTGGGTTCGCGCAGCGCCTTGTCCAGCGAAGGAAAGGTCAGTGAGTCGCGTTGCAGCCAGGTCAGCATGCGGGGGAGGGGAGGCGGGTGCGGGCACCCGCCACTCGACAATCAGATGTCGAGG
Organism: Aquipseudomonas ullengensis; assembly: GCF_014174475.1. Lineage (GTDB taxonomy): Bacteria > Pseudomonadota > Gammaproteobacteria > Pseudomonadales > Pseudomonadaceae > Aquipseudomonas > Aquipseudomonas ullengensis. Next base: position 540,777 of record NZ_JACJUD010000004.1, on the reverse strand, counting down.
TATTTTTCGGCATCGAGTGCGGCCATGCAGCCGGCCCCGGCCGAAGTAATTGCTTGGCGGTAGACGTGGTCCGCCACATCACCGGCGGCGAAGACGCCTTCGATGCTGGTGGCAGTGGCGTTGCCTTCACCGCCGCCCTGGACGATCAGGTAGCCGTCGCGCATTTCCAGCTGACCGTTGAACAGGTCGGTGTTGGGCTTGTGGCCAATGGCGATGAATACGCCAGCCAGTGGCAATTCCTTGCTGCTGCCGTCCGCGGTATTGGTCAGGCGTACGCCGGTGACGCCGGTGTTGTCGCCCAGCACTTCGTCCAGGGTGTGGTTCCAATGCAGGCGCACGTTGCCGTTGGCAGCTTTCTCGAACAGTTTGTCCTGCAGGATCTTCTCCGAGCGCAGCTTGTCGCGGCGGTGGATCAGGTGGACTTCCTTGGCGATGTTGGACAGGTACAGCGCTTCTTCGACGGCCGTGTTGCCGCCACCGATCACGCACACCACCTGATTGCGGTAGAAGAAGCCGTCGCAGGTGGCGCAGGCGGATACGCCCTTGCCGGCAAACGCCTCTTCGGAAGGCAGGCCCAGGTACTGGGCGCTGGCGCCGGTGGCGATGATCAGGGCGTCACAGGTGTAGATGGCGTTGTCGCCCTTGAGGGTGAACGGCTTCTGCTGCAACTCGGCGGTATGGATGTGGTCGTAAACGATCTCGGTATCGAAGCGCTCGGCGTGCTTTTGCATGCGCTCCATCAGTGCCGGGCCGGTCAGGCCTTCGACATCACCGGGCCAGTTGTCGACTTCGGTGGTAATGGTCAGCTGGCCGCCGGGCTGCATGCCGGTGATCACCAGGGGCTTGAGGTTGGCGCGGGCGGCATAGACGGCAGCGGTGTAGCCGGCTGGGCCGGAGCCCAGAATGATCAGGCGTGAATGCTTGACTTCGCTCATAAAAAGACCCCATAAGCCTTTGTCACAAAAGAGAATGCATGCTCCAATTGAGCCGCACGGAAGATATAGCCAAGTATGCTACACCGAAGCGCGATGGGCCGGCAAAACGCGCCGCCAGCGTCGGGCCTGCATGGCAACGGACCTGTAAATCCGTACAATGGTCCGGCTTTCCGAATCCATCGATGGTTGGTCGCGCTCTGTGCGCAGGAATAACAGCGTTTTGAAGAACTCCACCTCTACCGCTCAGGTGCCGCTCTGGCGTCAGCAATTGCACTACCGACTCAAGGAAGGTGCACTGATCGCCCTGGCCGCCCTCTGTCTCTATCTGTGGATGGCTCTGCTGACCTACGACCCGGTCGATCCGGGCTGGACGCATACCAGCAATGTCGAGCAGGTGCAGAACGCCGCCGGGCGCGCGGGCGCCTGGTTTGCCGACGTGCTGTTCATGATCCTCGGCTATTTCGCCTACCTGTTTCCGCTGCTGCTGGGCATCAAAACCTGGCAGGTGTTCCGTCATCGCCACCAGCCCTGGCAGTGGAGCGGCTGGCTGTTTTCCTGGCGGCTGATCGGTCTGGTATTCCTGGTGCTGGCCGGTTCCGGCCTGGCCTATATTCATTTTCACTCCGCTACCGGCATGCCGGCTTCGGCGGGCGGTGCGCTGGGCGAAAGCCTGGGGCAACTGGCCGTCAATGCCCTGAACGTGCAGGGCAGCACGCTGCTGTTCCTGGCCCTGTTCCTGTTCGGCATGACGGTGTTTGCCGATCTGTCCTGGTTCAAGGTGATGGACGTCACCGGCAAGATCACCCTCGACCTGATCGAGTTGATCAACAGCCTGATTACTCGTTGGTGGGAGTCGCGCCTGCAGCGCAAGCAACTGGTTGCACAACTGCGCGAAGTGGATGAGCGGGTCAGCGAAGTGGCGGCTCCGGTGGTACATGACCGCCGCGAGCAGGCGAAGGTCAAGGAGCGCCTGATCGCCCGCGAGGAAGCGCTGACCAAGCACATGAGCGAGCGCGAAAGCCGCCCGGCGCCGGTCATCACGCCGCCACCGCCGCCCAAAGCCGCCGAGCCGAGCAAGCGCGTGCTGAAAGAGAAGCAGGTGACCCTGTTCGAAGACAGCGCCGTGGCCGGTACCCTGCCGCCGATTTCGATTCTCGACCCTGCTGAGAAGAAGCAGAAGCAGTACTCCCCTGAATCCCTGGAGGCCATGTCGCGCCTGCTGGAGATCAAGCTCAAGGAGTTCGGCGTCGAGGTTATGGTCGAGTCCGTACACCCGGGCCCGGTGATTACCCGTTTCGAGATCCAGCTGGCCGCGGGGATCAAGGTCAGCCGCATTTCCGGCCTGGCCAAGGACCTGGCGCGCTCGATGGCGATCATCAGTGTGCGCGTGGTCGAGGTGATTCCGGGTAAGACCACCGTGGGCATCGAGATTCCCAACGAAGACCGGCAGATCGTGCGCTTCTCCGAAGTGCTGTCGTCGCCCGAGTACGACGACGCCAAGTCGCCGGTCACCCTGGCCCTGGGTCACGACATCGGCGGTAAGCCGGTGATCACCGACCTGGCCAAGATGCCGCACCTGCTGGTGGCCGGTACCACCGGCTCCGGTAAGTCGGTGGGGGTCAACGCGATGATCCTGTCGATCCTGTTCAAGTCCGGCCCGGAAGACGCCCGGATGATCATGATCGACCCGAAAATGCTCGAACTGTCGATCTACGAGGGTATTCCGCATCTGCTGTGCCCGGTAGTCACTGACATGAAGGAGGCCGCCAACGCCCTGCGCTGGTCGGTGGCCGAGATGGAGCGCCGCTACAAGCTGATGGCCGCCATGGGCGTGCGTAACCTGGCTGGCTTCAACCGCAAGGTGAAGGACGCCGAGGAAGCCGGCACGCCGCTGACCGATCCGCTGTACAAGCGCCAGTCGATGGAAGATGAGGCGCCGCTGCTGAAGACCCTGCCGACCATCGTCGTAGTGGTCGATGAATTCGCCGACATGATGATGATCGTCGGCAAGAAGGTCGAAGAACTGATCGCGCGTATCGCGCAGAAGGCCCGTGCCGCCGGTATCCACCTGATTCTGGCGACCCAGCGCCCGTCGGTCGACGTGATCACTGGTCTGATCAAGGCCAACATCCCGACCCGTATGGCCTTCCAGGTTTCCAGCAAGATCGACTCGCGCACCATCCTTGACCAGGGCGGCGCCGAACAGCTGCTGGGCCACGGCGACATGCTCTACCTGCCGCCAGGCACCGGCCTGCCGATTCGCGTGCATGGCGCCTTCGTCTCCGACGAAGAAGTGCACCGCGTGGTCGAAGCCTGGAAGCAGCGCGGCTCGCCAGACTACATCGAAGACATCCTGGCCGGCGTCGAAGAGGCCGGTAGCGGTTTCGATGGCGGCAGCAGCGGTGAAGGTGGTGAGGGCAGCGAGGCTGACCCGCTGTACGACGAGGCCGTCAACTTCGTGCTCGAAAGCCGCCGCGCCTCCATCTCCGCCGTGCAGCGCAAGCTGAAAATTGGCTACAACCGTGCCGCACGCATGATCGAAGCCATGGAAATGGCCGGCGTGGTCACGTCGATGAACACCAACGGCTCGCGCGAAGTGATCGCGCCGTCGCCCGTCCGGGACTGATCTGCAGTCCGTAGTATGAAGAGGATTTCCATGCGACTGATCCGCATGCTGCTGTTGGCCACGCTGGCCTGCACAGCCGTTACTGCCCAGGCCAACGATGATGTCGCGGTCAAGCGCCTGAGCGCGCTGCTCGACCAGGCCCAGACCCTCAGCGGGCGTTTCTCCCAGTTGACCCTGGACGGTACCGGCACTCAGCTGCAGGAAACCTCCGGCCAGCTGGCGCTCAAGCGTCCGGGGCTGTTTCGCTGGCATACCGATGCGCCGCAGGAGCAACTGTTGGTGTCCAACGGCCAGAAGGTTTGGCTGTATGACCCGGACCTGATGCAGGTGACCATCCAGAGCCTCGACCAGCGCATGACCCACACCCCGGCGCTGCTGCTGTCCGGCGATGCGTCGAAGATCAGCGAGAACTTCGAGATCAGCTTCAAGGAAGCCGGCGAAGTGGTCGACTTCATGCTCAAGCCCAAGGCCAAGGACACCCTGTTCGACAACCTGCGCCTGTCTTTTCGCAAGGGCGTGATCAACGACATGCAGCTGATCGACGCGGTCGGCCAGCGCACCAACATCCTGTTCCTCAGCGTCAAGATGAACGAGAAACTGGATGCCGGCCTGTTCGACTTCGAGGTGCCCAAGGGTGCCGACGTGATTTCGGAAACCAACTAAGAGTCTGCCGCCGCCTGCCATGGATCTGTTCCGCTCTGCCCCTGTCGCTCAGCCCCTGGCCGCCCGTTTGCGCGCGACCAGCCTGGACGAGTACGTCGGTCAGGAGCATGTGCTGGGCCACGGCAAGCCGCTGCGCGAAGCGCTGGAGCAGGGCGCGCTGCACTCGATGATCTTCTGGGGCCCGCCGGGCGTGGGCAAGACCACCCTGGCCAAGCTGCTGGCGCAGGTCTCCGAGGCGCACTTCGAGACGATTTCCGCGGTGCTCTCCGGGGTCAAGGAAATCCGCCAGTCGGTGGAAGTGGCCAAGCAGCAGGCCGCGCAGTATGGCCGCCGTACCATCCTCTTCGTCGATGAGGTGCACCGCTTCAACAAGAGCCAGCAGGATGCCTTTCTGCCCTATGTGGAAGACGGCACGCTGATCTTCATCGGCGCTACCACCGAGAACCCGTCTTTCGAGCTGAACAACGCGCTGCTGTCGCGCGCTCGCGTCTATGTGCTGAAAAGTCTCGACGAGGCAGCCATGCGCAAGCTGGTGCAGCGCGCGCTGACGGAAGAAAAGGGCCTGGGTAAACAGCAGCTGAGCCTGCCGGACGAGAGCTTCCAGATCCTCCTGGCCGCCGCCGATGGTGACGGCCGGCGTCTGCTCAACCTGCTTGAGAACGCCGCCGACCTGGCCGAGGACGGCAGCGAGATCGCTCCCGAACTGCTGCAGAACCTGCTGGGTGATAGCCGGCGGCGTTTCGACAAGGGTGGCGAAGCCTTCTACGACCAGATTTCCGCGTTGCACAAGTCGGTGCGCGGCTCCAACCCGGACGGCGCACTGTACTGGTACGCGCGCATGCTCGATGGCGGCTGCGATCCGTTGTACCTGGCGCGCCGCGTGGTGCGCATGGCCAGCGAGGACATTGGCAATGCCGACCCGCGGGCCCTGACCCTGTGCCTCAACGCCTGGGACGTACAGGAGCGTTTGGGCAGCCCGGAAGGCGAGTTGGCCGTGGCGCAGGCCATCGTCTACCTGGCCTGTGCGCCGAAGAGCAACGCCGTGTACATGGGCTTCAAGGCCGCCATGCGCGACGCCGCCGAGCATGGCTCGCTGGAAGTGCCGCTGCACCTGCGCAACGCGCCGACCAAGCTGATGAAGCAGCTCGGCTACGGCGATGAATACCGCTACGCCCACGACGAGCCGGATGCCTATGCCGCTGGCGAAGACTATTTCCCTGAACAGCTCGAGCCGCAGGCCTACTATCAGCCAGTGCCGCGTGGGCTGGAGCTGAAGATTCGCGACAAGCTGGCCCATCTGGCCGCACTGGATGCCGCCAGCCCGCGCAAAAGGAGAGAGCCATGATCGGTGTGGTGATTGCTGTCGCCCTGGGTGGTGCAACTGGCACGCTGTTGCGTTTCGCCACCGGCAACTGGGTGAGCGCACACTGGCCGCAGCATTTCTATGGCGCTACCCTGGCGGTCAACATTGTTGGCTGTCTGCTGATTGGCTATCTCTACGGGCTGTTCCTGTTGCGCCCGGAGGTGCCGCTGGAAGTGCGCGCGGGCCTGATGGTGGGCTTCCTCGGTGGCCTGACCACGTTTTCATCTTTTTCCCTCGATACGCTGCGCCTGCTGGAAAACGGCCAGGCGCCCATGGCCATCGGCTATGCGGCGGTCAGCGTAGTGGGTGGTCTGCTCGCAACCTGGGCCGGCCTGACATTAACCAAGCTCTGATCTGAACGAGAACATCTCATGCTCGACTCCAAACTGGTTCGTACCCAACTGCAGGACATTGCGGACCGCCTGGCTACCCGCGGCTTCCAGCTGGACGTGGCGCGCTTCGAGGCTCTTGAGGCTCAGCGCAAGAGCGTGCAGACCCGCACCGAACAGCTGCAGGCCGAGCGCAACACCCGTTCCAAGTCGATCGGCCAGGCCAAACAGCGTGGCGAGGACATCGCGCCGCTGCTGGCGGAAGTCGACAAGATGGGCAGCGACCTGGAAGAGGGCAAGCGCGAGCTGGACGCCATCCAGGTCGAGCTGGACAACCTGCTGCTGAACATCCCCAACCTGCCCGACGCGTCGGTGCCAGTCGGTGCAGATGAAGACGCTAACGTCGAGGTGGCTCGCTGGGGCACGCCGCGCAGCTTCGATTTCACCGTCCAGGATCACGTCGCCCTGGGTGAGCAGCATGGCTGGCTGGATTTCGAGACCGCCGCCAAGCTGTCCGGCGCCCGTTTCGCCCTGCTGCGCGGGCCTATTGCCCGCCTGCACCGCGCCCTGGCGCAGTTCATGGTCAACCTGCACACCGAGCAGCACGGCTACGAGGAGGCGTACACGCCTTATCTGGTCCAGGCCTCGGCCCTACAGGGCACCGGCCAGTTGCCCAAGTTCGAGGAAGACCTGTTCAAGGTGCCGCGTGAGGGCCAGGCTGACCTGTACCTGATCCCGACCGCCGAAGTGTCGCTGACCAACATCGTCGCTGGCGAGATCGTCGACGCCAAGCAGCTACCGCTGAAGTTCGTCGCCCACACCCCGAGCTTCCGCAGCGAAGCCGGTGCATCGGGTCGCGACACCCGCGGCATGATCCGCCAGCACCAGTTCGACAAGGTCGAGATGGTGCAGATCGTCGAGCCGAGCAAGTCCTTCGAGGCGCTGGAGGCCATGACCGGCAACGCCGAGCGCGTCCTGCAGCTGCTTGAGCTGCCCTACCGCAAGCTGGCGCTGTGCACTGGCGACATGGGTTTCAGCGCAGTGAAAACCTACGACCTGGAAGTCTGGGTGCCGAGCCAGGACAAGTACCGCGAGATTTCCTCCTGCTCCAACTGTGGCGACTTCCAGGCCCGCCGCATGCAGGCCCGTTACCGCAACCCGGAAACCGGCAAGCCGGAGCTGGTGCATACCCTCAATGGCTCCGGCCTGGCGGTAGGCCGCACCCTGGTGGCGGTGGTGGAGAACTATCAGGAGGCTGATGGCAGCATTCGCGTGCCGGAAGTGCTCAAGCCCTACATGGGCGGCCTGGAAGTCATCGGCTGATTCGGACGTTAGCTACAAATTACGGGGTGGCCAGAGCCGCCCCGTTTTGTTTTTCCTGATCGAGAGCGTGCGTCATGGATTTTCTCCCTCTGTTCCACAAACTGCAGGATCGTCCGGTGCTGGTCGTCGGCGGCGGCGAGATCGCGCTGCGCAAGGCGCGCCTGCTGGCCGATGCCGGGGCGACCCTGCGTGTGGTGGCGGATGAGGTGTGTGCCGAGCTGCGTGAGCTGGTGGGCGAGGGCGGTGAGCTGCTGCTGCGTGACTACCAGACAGACGACCTGCTGGGCGTGGGCCTGGTGATTGTTGCCTGTGACGACGAGCCGTTGCGCGAGCAGGTTTCGGCCCAGGCCCAGGCGCGCGGCGTGCCGGTCAATGTGGTGGATGCGCCCAAGCTGTGCAGCGTTATCTTCCCGGCCATCGTCGATCGCTCGCCGTTGATCGTCGCGGTCACCAGCGGCGGTGATGCGCCGGTACTGGCGCGCCTGATTCGCGCCAAGATCGAGACCTGGATTCCCGCCACCTACGGCCAGCTGGCCGGCCTGGCGAAGAAGTTTCGTGCCCAGGTGCGCGGGCTGTTCCCTGATGTGCAGCAGCGCCGGGTGTTCTGGGAAGACGTATTCCAGGGGCAGATCGCCGAGAGTGTGTTCGCCGGCAAGTTGGGCGAGGGCGAGCGCCTGCTCGAGGCGAAGATCGCCGGCAGCGCACCGCGTGCGCTGGGTGAGGTCTATCTGGTCGGCGCGGGTCCGGGCGATCCGGATCTGCTGACCTTCCGCGCCCTGCGCCTGATGCAGCAGGCCGATGTGGTGCTCTACGACCGTCTGGTGGCGCCGGCCATCATCGAGCTGTGCCGCCGCGATGCCGAGCGCATCTATGTCGGCAAGCAGCGCGCCGACCATGCGCTGCCGCAAGAGCAGATCAACCAGCGCCTGGTCGAGCTGGCCAAGTCCGGCAAGCGCGTGCTGCGCCTGAAGGGTGGCGATCCGTTCATCTTCGGTCGTGGCGGCGAGGAAATCGAGGAACTGGCGGCCCACGGCATCCCGTTCCAGGTAGTGCCGGGCATTACCGCAGCGTCCGGTTGCGCGGCCTACGCGGGGATTCCGCTGACTCACCGCGATCATGCGCAGTCGGTGCGCTTTGTCACCGGGCATCTCAAGGATGGCAGTTGCGACCTGCCGTGGCAGGAACTCAGCGCCCCGGGCCAGACCCTGGTGTTCTATATGGGCCTGGTCGGCTTGCCGATGATTTGCCAGCAACTGATCCAGCACGGCCGCGCGGCAAGTACGCCGGCCGCGTTGGTGCAGCAGGGCACCACGCGCAGTCAGCGCGTGTTCACCGGCACCCTGGCCGACTTGCCGCAACTGGTAGCCGAGCACGAAGTGCATGCGCCGACCTTGGTGATAGTCGGCGAAGTGGTGCAGCTGCGTGAAAAACTGGCCTGGTTCGAAGGCGCTCAGTCGGCCGACTGAGCGCGCGCGTTCCAGATCGTTTCGGCACGTGCCAAGGCGCTTTCGCGCGGTTCGCCTAGGGCGCGCAGGCCCAGGGCGATGGTGCTGAGCACGGCCAAACGGCCGTAAGCGTCCTCGACTTCACCCTTCCAGAAGGCCAGTAGGTGCGTCGGGTCGAGCTGTTCCGGCTTGACGTGGCGCAGGGCGGACAGCGCCGGCCATTCCTCGTCCCAGTTCTCGCCATTGGCGGTGCCGTACAAGTGGCACTGGCCGTCCGGGTTGACCTCGATCTCGCCGCCTTCGCCCTTGACCACTATGGCTGTGTCACCGAGTAGCTGGCTGGCCTCGCGGTGCACGGCCTGGTAGCCGGGGTGGAAGATGCTCTGCATCACGCAGCGCGCGCCGAGCGGGTTGAGGATGCGCGCCAGCGAGTGGATCGGCGAGCGCAGACCGAGGGTGTTGCGCAGGTCGATCATCCGCTGCAGTTGCGGCGCCCAGGCACCCAGCGGGGTGAAGGCCAAGTGCTGCTGATCGAGGGCGCTGGCGACTTCCGCCCAGGAATGGCACAGCGGAATCTCCAGAACTTCCAGCAACTGCTCGCTGAACAGGCGCCCCGCAGTGTGCGCGCCGCCACCATGCAGGTGGATGCGCAGGCCACTGGCCGCCAGGGCCTTGATCGCCAGGAGGAACCAGGGCAGGTGGCGCTTCTTGCCGGCGTAGCTGGGCCAGTCCAGGTCCACCGCAATCGGCGGGGCCTGCAGGCGCTCGCGCAGGGCTTCGGTGAAGCCTGCAAGCTCTTCGGCGCTTTCTTCCTTGTGGCGCAGGAGCATGAGGAAGGCGCCCAGTTGGGTGTCCTCGACCTTGCCGTCGAGCAGCAGGCCCATGGCTTCGCGGGCCTCCTCGCGGCTCATGCTGCGCGCGCCGCGCTTGCCCTTGCCAAGAATGCGCACGAACTGGGCGAACGGGTGTTCCGGGGGAGCTACAAGGTTCATGGGCGCGATTTTCACAGGCAGTTGGTGGGTTTCGGCAAGCCGGCGAGCTTGGCGGCTAGCTTGGCGGGCGTGCCTTTGAACAGGCGGTTCAGGTGCAGGCTGTTGCCCTTTTCCGGGCCGAGCTTGAGGGCGACGTACTTGATCAGGGGGCGGGTGGCTGGCGATAGCTGGAATTCGGCATAGAAGGCGCGCAGCAGTTCGAGGACTTCCCAGTGCTCGGCAGACAGTTGCAGTTCTTCCAGCGTGGCCAGCGCCTCGGCGGTGGCCGGCGACCAGTCGGCTAGCTCTTGCAGGTAGCCGTCCTTGTCCAGGGCGATGGGGTGGCCGTCGACGATCAGGTTGCTCATAGCCAGCTGTTTACCTTGGCGTAGCGGGTGCACAGTTCGACAAAGCCGGGGTAGTCGACGACCTGAGTACGTTCTGGTGCCGCCAGGGTGCGCGCCTGCATGTCTTCTTCGAGGGCATACAGGGCGATGCTTGCCGGCATCAGTTGCAGGGCCTGCAACTGGTTGGTGTCGGGTTGCAAGGCATAGACCGCATCACCGCTGAGCAGCAGGCCATCCTGCGGGCCAAGCAGGCGCAGGCAGCTGGCGAAACGGCTGTCGCTGAAGGGCGAGTGGGAAAGCACGTGCAGGGTGGCCATTAGATCGTGATCACTTGGTCGTAACGGTCGATAAGAAGGGTCAGTTCTGTGTCGTCAAGGCTTTCCACGGGCAGCGCCAGGGGCTGCTCCGCCAGGCCGCGTTCGCTCAGGCTGCGACTGGCGACGTAAAGGGCTTCGACGCCGAACATCGGCAGGGCCTGCAGGTTGGCGGTCAGGTCCTTCTGTTGCAGCGCGCCCGGTTGCTGGTCGGGCAGCAGCTGGAACACGCCGTCGTCGAGAAACAGCAGACCCAGCGGCAAGTCGAAGGCGCCGCCAGCCAGGGCGATGTCCAGGGCCTCGCGGGCGCTGGGGCCGGCCCAGGGTGCCTGGCGACTGATGATCAGCAGGGATTTGCTCATCAGTGCCCCCCGAAGCAGATCAGGCGATCGGCCAACTGGCTGGCTTCATGCAATTGCCCCAGCCCGGAAAGCTCCCAGGGTGCGCCAAGGTTGGCAGCCGGCCTTTGATAGCGTTGTGCTTCTTCCTCATTCAACACGCCACGGCGCAGGGCTGCAGCGATACAGACGATGGCGTCCAGGTTCTCGGCCGCAACGAAGGCCCGCCATTCGGCGGGCAGGTCCAACTCGTCCTGGGCGCTGACCACGTTGCTGGCGGCGCTGTGCACGCCATCCTGGTAGAAGAACAGGCGGACGATTTCGTGACCGCCGGCGAGTGCCGCCTGGGCAAAGCGCAGGGCGCGGCGCGAGGAGGGCGCGTGGGCAGGGCTGAACAGGGCGATGGCGAACTTCATGGCGCATCCGAACGGGAAACTCTGCGGCCATGATAAAGGCAGAACGCCGCAGATGCTTCTTGCAGGCATGAAAAAGCCCGCCGAGGCGGGCTTTTCAACGCATCTGAAGATCAGTCGTCGCTGCCCATGATGCCGAAGAGTTGCAGCAGGCTGATGAACAGGTTGTAGATCGACACATACAGGCTGATGGTCGCCATCAGGTAGTTGCGCTCACCACCGTGGATGATCGCGCTGGTCTGGAACAGGATGCTGGCCGAGGCGAACAGCACGAAACCGGCGCTGATTGCCAGCTGCAGGCCGCTGATCTCGACGAAGACGCTAACCAGCATGGCGGCAACCAGGACGAAGAAACCGGCTGTGATGAAGCCAGCCAGGAAACTCATGTCCTTGCGGGTAGTCAGCACATAGGCAGACAAGCCGAAGAAGACGAAGGCGGTCATGGCGAACGCCGAACTGATGACTTCAGCGCCGTTGGCCATGCCCAGGTAGCGGTTGAGGATCGGGCCCAGGGTGTAACCCATGAAGCCGGTCAGGGCGAAGGTCGACAGCAGACCCCAGCCCGAATTGCGCAGCTTCACCGTCAGGAAGAACAGGCCGTAGAAACCAACCAGCGTGATCAGGAAGCCAGGATGCGGCAGGTGCAGTTGCTGGGAAACAAATGCCACCAGGCCGCTGAAGGCCAGGGTCAGGGCCAGCAGGCCGTAGGTGTTGCGCAGTACTTTGCTGACTTCCTGCTGCTCAACCTGCGTCTGGGCGAGGGCGTAATCTTGTTCGTGCATGGCACCACTCCTGTAATGGCAAAAGGGTTCCGTGACCCTACTTGTCCCGATCATAACAGAGCATCGGAGAGTGCCAATGGTGAGAGTTTGACAGTGTGTTACGTTCGGGTAGTATGGCGGCCCGCGAATGCGGAGGTGTGGCTGAGTGGTTTAAAGCAACGGTCTTGAAAACCGTCGAAGGGGAGACTCTTCCGTGAGTTCGAATCTCACCGCCTCCGCCACATTCGTCCTTGTTTCACATTGCCAAGTGCAGTTTTCTGGCGTTTGCTTTTTGACGAATTTGCGTCAAGCTAAGTTCGTGAAGGCCTTCACAGTCCGGCTGTATGCCCAGAAGACCGCCCTGAGCGGCATGACGATGTGGCGAGGTTTCGCTTGATTAAGGTGCTGGTGGTCGACGACCACGATCTGGTTCGAACGGGCATAACCCGCATGCTGGCCGACATCGACGGTCTGCAGGTGATCGGGCAAGCGGATTCCGGTGAGGAAGCGCTGAAAAAAGTCCGTGAGCTCAAGCCTGACGTCGTTCTCATGGACGTCAAGATGCCGGGCATCGGTGGCCTCGAGGCCACGCGCAAACTCCTTCGCAGTTACCCCGACCTTAAAGTCATCGCCGTTACCGCGTGCGAGGACGACCTGTTTCCAACGCGTCTGCTGCAAGCCGGTGCTGCGGGCTACCTGACCAAGGGCGCGGCGCTGGAAGAGATGGTGCAGGCGATTCGCATGGCCTTCGCCGGGCAGCGCTACATCAGTTCGCAGATTGCTCAGCAGCTGGCATTGAAATCCTTCCAGCCAAACGGCAGCGGTTCGCCATTCGATCTGCTCTCCGAGCGGGAAATCCAGATTGCCCTGATGATCGCCAACTGCCAGAAGGTGCAGACCATCTCCGACAAGCTCTGCCTGTCGCCGAAGACGGTCAACACCTACCGCTATCGCATCTACGAGAAGCTTTCGATCACCAGTGACGTGGAGCTGGCCCTGTTGGCCGTGCGCCATGGCATGGTGGATGCCATTAGCTGAGATGTCCGCACCGTTCGATTCAAGTGCCTTCCTGGCCACCTGCAGCGGTCGTCCGGGTGTTTACCGGATGTTCGATGGCGAAGCCAAGCTGCTCTACGTTGGCAAAGCTTCCAACCTGAAAAAGCGCCTCGCCAGCTACTTTCGCAAGACTGGCCTGGCGCCGAAGACGGCCGCCCTGGTCGCGCGTATTGCGCAGGTCGAAACCACCATCACCGGTAACGAGACCGAGGCGCTGCTGCTCGAGCAGACGCTGATCAAGCAGTGGCGTCCGCCCTACAACATCCTGTTGCGTGACGACAAATCCTATCCCTACGTGCTGCTTTCCGATGGTGACTTCCCGCGCCTGGGCATTCACCGTGGGGCGAAGAAGGAGAAGGGCCGCTATTTCGGGCCTTATCCAAGCGCGGGGGCGATCCGCGAAAGCCTCAACCTGCTACAGAAGACCTTTCTGGTCCGTCAGTGCGAGGACAGCTATTTCAAGAATCGCACCCGGCCATGCCTGCAGTACCAGATCAAGCGCTGCAAGGGGCCGTGCGTAGGCCTGGTTGAGCCGCAAGAGTATGCGGAGGACGTGCGTCGCTCGGTGATGTTCCTCGATGGGCGCAGCAGCGCCCTGACCGATGAGCTGTCTGCAGCCATGGAAAAGGCGGCGATGAACCTGGAATTCGAGCGCGCGGCCGAGTTGCGTGACCAGATCGGCCTGCTGCGGCGGGTACAGGATCAGCAGAGCATGGAGGGTGGCACGGGGGATGTCGACGTGGTCGCGGCCATCGTTAATCCGGGCGGGGCCAGCGTGCACCTGATCAGTGTGCGCGGTGGGCGCGTACTGGGCAGCAAGACCTTCTTCCCGCAAGTGGGCATCGAAGAGGAGGGCGGCGCGGTACTGGCGGCCTTCCTGGCCCAGTACTACCTCTCCAGCCATGAGCGCGACCTGCCCGGCGAGCTGATCGTCAATGTGCAGCACGAAGATTTCCCGACACTGGTTGCAGCCATTGCCGAGCTGCGCGGGCGCGAGCTGGCCATCAGTCATCGTGTGCGCGGTACGCGGGCGCGTTGGCAGCAACTGGCGGTGACCAATGCCGAGCAGGCGCTGGGCGCGCGCCTGGCCAACCGTCAGCATGTGGCTGCGCGCTTCGAGGCGTTGGCCGAAGCGCTCGATCTGGATGAAGCACCGCAGCGGCTGGAGTGCTACGACATCAGTCACTCCAGCGGCGAGGCAACGGTTGCCTCCTGCGTGGTCTTCGGGCCGGAAGGGCCGCTCAAGTCCGACTACCGTCGCTACAACATCGAAGGGGTAACTGCTGGGGATGACTATGCGGCGATGCACCAGGCCCTGACGCGGCGCTTCAGCAAGCTGAAGGACGGTGAGGGCAAGTTGCCTGACATCCTCCTGGTTGATGGCGGCAAGGGACAGATGGCGATGGCGCGTGACGTGCTGCAGGAGCTGGCCGTGCCTGAGTTGATCCTGCTCGGCGTAGCCAAGGGCGTGACACGCAAGCCGGGTATGGAAGTGCTCTATCTCAATGATCCCGATCATGAGTTCACCCTGCCGGCCGACTCGCCGGCGCTGCATCTGATCCAGCAGATCCGCGATGAAGCCCACCGTTTCGCCATCACCGGGCACCGCGCTCGTCGCGGCAAGGCGCGACGCACTTCCAGTCTGGAAGAGGTTGCCGGCATCGGGCCCAAGCGGCGGCGCGAGCTGCTCAAGCACTTTGGGGGGCTGCAGGAGCTCAATCGCGCCAGCATCGACGAAATCGCCAAGGCGCCGGGGATCAGTAAAAAGCTCGCCGAGTCGATTTATGCGGCCCTGCACAGCGAGTAGAATGCCGGCTCACCTTGCTGGTCAGTAGTCCTGATGAACATCCCAAATCTGCTCACCGTTCTGCGCGTTGCCCTGATCCCGGTCTTCATCCTGTTTTTCTATCTCCCTTTTTCCTGGAGCTACCTGGCCGCCAGCGGGGTATTTGCCCTGGCCGCGATAACCGACTGGTTCGACGGCTACCTGGCGCGTCGTTGGGAACAGAGCACGCCATTCGGCGCCTTTCTCGATCCGGTGGCAGACAAACTGATGGTGGCCGTGGCCTTGGTGGTGCTGGTCGAGGAACACGCCACGCTCTGGCTGACCTTGCCGGCGGCCATCATCATTGGTCGTGAAATCGTCGTTTCGGCGTTGCGCGAGTGGATGGCGGAGCTGGGCGCGCGAGCGCATGTCGCAGTGTCCAATCTGGGCAAGTGGAAAACCGCTGCGCAGATGGTTGCCCTGGTGATTCTCCTGGGTAACCCGCCGCAGATGACCCTGTGGGTTGGGCTGGGTTATGTGCTGCTGATTATTGCGGCGGGCCTGACGCTATGGTCGATGATCCAGTACTTGCTGGCTGCCTGGCCGCATCTCAGCAGCAGCGCGGAAAAGAAATAAAGTTTTATTGAATCAAGGGGTTGACGCGGCGCTGTGAAGATATAGAATGGCGCCCGTCACCAAGACGCGGGAATAGCTCAGTTGGTAGAGCACGACCTTGCCAAGGTCGGGGTCGCGAGTTCGAGTCTCGTTTCCCGCTCCAATTTGTTGACGTTGACGCCGCTTCTTGCGGCGTCTTCGTTTGAGGCCGATTAGCAGAGTGGTTATGCAGCGGATTGCAAATCCGCGTACATCGGTTCGATTCCGGTATCGGCCTCCAGTATAGAAAAGCCCCGTAGATCGCTGATCTACGGGGCTTTTTCTTTGTGGCAGGCTATAGGCGAGCAGCCTTGTCGGAGCGGCTGGGGCTGTATATAGTCCGGCCCTGGCTTTTTTCAGCGCTACTGCCCGAATGGCGAAATCGGTAGACGCAGGAGACTTAAAATCTCTCGGCCTTACGGTCATCCCGGTTCGAGTCCGGGTTCGGGCACCATCTGATTGTTCTAGCTGTCCCCATGGGCTATGAATTCCATACAAGCACGGCACGTGTGGCCGGTTTACTGTTTCTGCTGCCTGGCGCGTATTTAATTTTTGTCTTTCACACAATTTTCACAAGCGCCGGCAGATGATCGAGACAAGCTAAAGGACTAGCTCCCCATTAGAAGAGGCCCGCTCATTGCGGGCTTTTTCTTGCCTGCGATTTGGTCGTGGTGCGTCGAGGGCTGGTTTCAGTCTTCGACCCGCGTCGGTAAAGTGCGAGCCGCCCGGTTAGAGGGTGATCAGCGGATGAGCGTGCGATGTCGCAACGGGTCGAGGTGTTTCTTGAGTGCTGCGCCCAGGTGCTGGGTGGGGACGAGACTTTCGTCGCCCGGCTCAGGGAGCGCGGGTTTGCCTGTGATGCGGGTGGCTGGTGTTTCACCTTGCCGGCGCTGCATGCGCTGCTGATGCAGCGGCTGGACGCTGCCGCTCAGGTGTCGTACGCGCGGTTCTGTCAGGAACTGTTCGCCAGCGAGATCAACCTGCACCTGCGAGCGCAGGGTGCGGAAATCGTGATTGCCGAGAATCACGGCAAGATCAGTCAGAGTCTTTATTGCCTGCGTCGCCTGCCGGTCTGAACAGGTGTCGCGTGGTTTCGTTGTAGAGCGCTGAGTCGGCGAAGTCTTCGGCGCCGAGCACACGGCCGACGATGATCAGCGCGGTGCGCCGGAAGCCCTTGGCGCGTACGTTCTCTTCGATGTCGGCCAGCGTGCCGCTGACCCAGTCCTGGTCCGGCCAGCTGGCGCGATGCACCACGGCGATCGGGCAATCGGCGCCGTAGTGCGGCAGCAACTCTTCGACAATCCGCCCCAGATGATTCACGCCCAAGTGAATGGCCATGGTGGCGCCGTGACGGGCGAGGTCGTGCAGTTGTTCGCCGGCGGGCATTTCCGATTTGCTGGCGAAGCGGGTGAGGATCACCGTTTGCGACACCTGTGGCAGGGTCAGTTCGCTCTCTAGCAGGGCCGCGCAGGCCGCCGTGGCGGTAACGCCGGGAATGATCTCGAAGGGAATGCCGTGGGCGCGCAGATGACGAATCTGCTCGCCGATGGCGCCATACAGGGACGGATCGCCAGAGTGCACGCGGGCGACATCCTGGCCGCGCGCATGGGCACTCTTGATCAGCTCGACTATCGCTTGCAGGTGCAGTTCGGCGGTGTTGACCACCTGTTCGGCGCTATGTCCGGCCAGTACCGCTTCGGGTACCAGAGAGCCGGCATACAGGATCACCGGGCAACTGCGGATCAAACGCTGGCCCTTGACCGTGATCAGCTCCGGGTCGCCGGGTCCGGCGCCAATGAAATAGACCGTCATGCTCGCTCCTGTTTATCGATGAAGTCGTCCGCTATGGCCATGACGCCGGCCAGGGCGAAGGTGGCCTGGGCGCTGCTGTGTCGGCTGATCAGCAAGCTGGCTGTTGCGCCAGTGAGGGCCTCTACCTGGGCCAGTGCGCAGGCCTCGGCGACGCTGGCGCTGCCGGTGCTGTGCAAGGCTGCAACGCTGAGCTGTGTCACTCGTTCGGCGAATGGACTCAACTGGTCAGGGCTGAAAAGCGTCAGTGGCAGGTCGAGATGTTGCGCCAGGGCGAGCAGGCCCGGCTCGTCGCGTTTCTGCTCGATGCTGGCCAGGCCGCTCAGGTCTGCCGGTTGCAGGCCGTGGACGCGCAGGGTCTGTGCCAGCAGGTCATACAGGTCGGCTTCCGGGCAACCACGGCGACAGCCCAGTCCGGCGATATACAGCAGGTTGTGTTTGATCACGAGCAATGGCCTGGATGGAGACGAAAAACCCGCTGGCGGCAGGGCCGGCAGCGGGTTCGCGGGCGACTACCAAAGGCGCGCTTATGCGGCGTTGGCGCCGGCGAAGCGGCGATACAGCCACGCGCTGAGGACGCCCAGGGCGGTCCAGAACAACACGTTGGTGATCAGCGAGGCCCAGATGAACTGATGTTCCATAGCTTCCGGCGCCAGGCTCGAATGAACCTCCGGCTGCGGCGCGCCGATCACATGGGGGATGGCCAGCAATGCCGCGCCGAGCACCTTCACTGCCCAGTGGCGGGCGAAGGCGATCAGCGCCAGGCCGACTGCCGTGGCGG
The DNA here is from genome assembly GCF_014174475.1 of Aquipseudomonas ullengensis. GTDB lineage: Bacteria > Pseudomonadota > Gammaproteobacteria > Pseudomonadales > Pseudomonadaceae > Aquipseudomonas > Aquipseudomonas ullengensis. The sequence goes on along the minus strand of NZ_JACJUD010000004.1, from coordinate 522,884 downwards.
TGGCGGTACCGATCCACCAGTACTGGCGCAGCGCCAGGTCGGCTGCGGCCGTGCCAGGCAATTCCGGCGGCAGGCCGAGCGACGGCGCCAGGCTGAACGTAGCGAAGCCGGCCAGGCCCCAGAGCAGGCCGTCACGGGTGCGGCCCGGCGTGCGCAAGGTGTACAGGCCAGCCAGCATCAGGGCGAAGCCGACGGCGATCACCAGGTTGCTGCCCGTGGTGGCCAGCACACGTTGCCAGCCATCTTCCGGCGCCCAGGCTTCGGCGCTGTGTTCGTGAGTGTGGGCGGCGGTGCCAGCTTCATGGCTGTGCTCGGCAACCTGCTCGGTGGCGGGTTCGGCGTTCTCGTAGGTTTCACCCTGGAGAATCAGCGGGGAGACCCAGAAGCTTTGCAGCAGGGTCAGCAGCAGGGCTGCCAGCAGGCCGCTGAAACCGGCCGTCTGCGCGATACGCTTGATCATGGCTGGGCTCTCAGTGGCAGGGGAAGGCGGCGCTGTGACGGGTATCGTGCGCGGCGTTGTGTACCGCTTCGATGTGCGAAAAGCCGGCGAAGTACACCAGCAGGGCGCCGAGCAGGCCGGCACCGATGGCCAGGGCCAGGCGGTGTGAGAGCGAGGCGCTGGCCTCGGCAGAATGTGTAAGGGTGCTACTGGACATGACCGTTCCCTCTGAACTGGAAATGAAGACGTAGCAGAAGGGAACGCACGAAGAGCCTGGCGCGAGCGCACGCAGGCTTCCGGTTTGCGCCCGCCCACCGCGGGTTTGCCAAACTGTATGGATTCAGGCCGGTCTCCGGGCTTGCGACGACTGCTGAGTGCAGTGCTATGGGTCTGACCTTCCCATGCCGAGGCACAGTGGATACCGATCCCATCGTTCGCTTACCGTTGCGGGGGCAGCGTCGGACTAGCCAGCTCTGAGCGAGACAGGGCGCACCGACTTCCCGTTTCACCTTGCGCACGACGGCGCAAGACACCTGAAACAGCTTTTCTAGAACATCACGAACCCTTGGCGGGCGTCAACTTCGGCGATATTCGGCAGGCGCCGGCCGTGTTGTGCGAATTGACCCTGCGCCATGCACTGCGTAGCCTTGCCGCTTCGAGGTTCTCTGCGCCGCCAGGCGCCAGAGCTAAGAGGGAATGCGGTTCAACGCCGCAGCTGCCCCCGCAACTGTAAACGACTCGATCTCTTCCATTGCCACTGCGCTAAGCGGGAAGGCGAAGAGAGGGCCGCCCTGATCAGGGATGGGCCACGTCGTGAGCCAGGAGACCTGCCTTCGAACTGCATGATGACAACCGGGCGGGGTGATCCGGTGGCGCACGGCTGACGCGAGCCCGATGGCTGCGCAGCACGCGTCGCACCTGCCTGCCGATCCGATTTAGCTTCGAACCGCACAGGGCAGCGACAGATGAACAGCTTGGCCAAACTTCCCGTCACCATCGTTACCGGCTTTCTCGGTGCCGGCAAAACCACCTTGCTGCGCCATATGCTCAGCCACGCCCAGGGCCGGCGTATCGCGGTGATCGTCAACGAGTTCGGCGAGCTCGGCATCGACGGCGAAATCCTCAAGCAATGCTCCATCGGCTGTTCGGCAGAAGAGGCCAACGGCCGGGTCTACGAACTGGCCAACGGCTGCCTGTGCTGCACCGTGCAGGAAGAGTTCTTCCCGGTGATGCGCGAGCTGCTGGCGCGGCGTGGCGACCTCGATCACATCCTCATCGAAACCTCCGGCCTGGCCTTGCCCAAGCCGCTGGTGCAAGCCTTCAACTGGCCGGAAATCCGCAATGCCTGCACCGTCGACGCGGTGATTACCGTGGTCGACAGCCCGGCCGTGGCCGCCGGCACCTTCGCTGCCTTTCCGGATCAGGTCGATCAGCAGCGCAAGCTCGACCCCAACCTGGACCACGAGTCGCCGCTGCATGAACTGTTCGCTGACCAACTGGCCAGCGCCGACCTGGTCATCCTCAACAAGGCCGATCTGCTGGATGCCGAGACCCTGGCCGCCGTGCGCGCCGAGGTGACCGAGCAGCTGCCGCCGGCGGTGAAAGTCATCGAAGCCCACGGCGGCGAGCTGCCGCTGGACGTGCTGCTGGGGCTCAACTGCGAGACCGAACTGCACATCGACGCGCGCCGCACCCATCACGACGATGAGGACGAGGATCACGACCACGATGAGTTCGACTCCTTCTCCGTCGACCTGCCGGAGGTTGACGAAGCTCGCCTGCTGCAAGCGCTCAAGGGCGCAGTGGCCACGTACGGCATCCTGCGTATCAAGGGCTTCGCCGCCATCCCCGGCAAACCCATGCGCCTGCTGTTGCAGGGCGTTGGCCAGCGTTTCGACAAGCATTTCGATCGTGCCTGGGGCGCGGATGAGGCTCGTATCACACGCTTGGTGGTGATTGGCCAGGCGCTGGATCAGGCGGCCATCGAGGCAGAGCTGCAGGCGGCGCTGGCGTGACATTCCATTTCCCTCACCCCAGCCCTCTCCCGGAGGGAGAGGGGGCAGGGGCGGCGCGCGGTCTAAGGCCCCGCACTGCTTTTCTCCCCTCGCCCTTTGGGAGAGGGGCTGGGGGTAAGGGCGCGTCGATCAGCAGGGAGCCCTGACCCATGCACTTGCTGCGCACCCAGCCCGGCGTCGCACTGCCGGCCGACAGCATCGCCGACCTCGGCCAGACCCCGGCCGAGCTGGTGATCCTGTGCACTGGCGATTCGCACCTGTCGCTGCTGGCCGAGGTGGCGCGCAGCCTGCCCGAGGATTTCCCCAGCCTGCGCCTGGCCAGCCCGGCGCAGCTGCCCAACCATGCTTCGGTGGATTTCTACGTCGAGCAGGTGCTGCGCCACGCCAAGGTCATCCTGATTTCCGTGCATGGCGGCGTCAGCTACTGGCGCTACGGCATCGAGCGTCTGGTCGAGCTGGCCGGGCAGGGGACGCGGCTGATCCTGGTGCCCGGTGACGACAGTCCAGATCCCGAACTGACCGGCCTGGGCAACGCGTCGGCGGACGACAGTCAGCGCTTGTGGCAATACCTGCGCCAGGGTGGCGCAGACAACGCGCGCCAGCTGCTGCAGTGCATCGCCAGCCAGTGGCTGGGTCGCGATTACCCTTGGCAGGAGCCGCAAGCGCTGCCGCGTACGCTGGTCTACCACCCGCAACGCGGATACGCGACGCTCGATGACTGGCGCGCCGAGTGGCAGGCCGGGCAGCCGGTGGCGGCGCTTCTGTTCTATCGCACCCACGTGCAGGCGGCGAACACCGCCTTCGTCGATACCTTCTGCCAGCGTTTGCAGGCCCAGGGCCTCAACCCGCTGCCAATCGCCGTTGCCAGTCTCAAGGAAGCGGCGTGCCTGGAGCAGGTCGAAGCCTGGCTGGACGAGGCGGGCGCCAGCGTGATCCTCAATACCACCGGCTTTGCCCAGTCCAACCCGGAAGCGCCGCAGGAGCGGCCGTTTCGCCGTGATATCCCGGTGTTGCAGGCGCTGTGTGCGCTGGATAGCGAGGAGCAATGGCAGGCCAGCGCCCAGGGTCTTGGCCCGCGCGACTTGGCCATGCATATCGCCTTGCCGGAACTGGATGGCCGGCTGATCACCAGGCCGATCAGCTTCAAGGGCCTGGCCTGGCGCAGCGAACGCAGCCAGAGCGATGTGGTCTGCTACCGCGCGCATCTGCCGGGCATGGATTTCGTCAGTGAGCTGGCGCGGCGTTGGTGCGAGTTGCAGCGCACGCCGGCGATGGACAAACGCATCGCCCTGGTGCTGGCCAACTACCCGACCCGCGACGGCCGTATTGGCAACGGCGTCGGCCTGGATACGCCAGCGGCGGCGCTGAATATTCTCTGGGCCTTGCAGCAACAGGGCTATCCGGTCGAAGGCCTGCCGGACACGGGCACCGCACTGATCCACCAGTTGCTCGGTGGGGTGACCAACGATCTGGACAACCTCGACCTGCGCCCTTGCGCGCAGAGCCTGGCGGTGGACGACTACCAGCGTTGCTTCGCCGCGTTGCCCGAGGCTAATCAACAAGCGGTGCTGCAGCGCTGGGGCGCGCCGGAAAACGATCCGATGTTCCGCAGCGGCCGCCTGATGATCGCAGGCCTGCGCTTCGGCCTGACCTTTGTCGGCATCCAGCCGGCCCGTGGCTATCAGGTCGATGCGGCGGCGGTCTATCACGACCCCGACCTGGTGCCACCCCATGGCTATCTGGCGTTCTATTTCTGGATGCGCCAGGTGTTCGCCGCCAACGCGGTGATCCATGTCGGCAAGCACGGCAACCTGGAGTGGCTGCCGGGCAAGAGCGTCGGTCTGTCCGAAAGCTGCTGGCCGACGGCGATCCTCGGCCCGCTGCCGAATATCTACCCGTTCATCGTCAACGACCCGGGCGAGGGCGCCCAGGCCAAGCGGCGCACCCAGGCGGTGATCATTGACCACCTGATGCCGCCGCTGACCCGCGCCGAGAGCTACGGCCCGCTGCGCGACCTGGAGCGCCTGGCCGACGAATACTACGACGCCAGCCAGCTCGACCTGCGCCGCGCCGCCGAGCTGCGTGGCGAGATCCTGCTCAAGGTGCGCGAGGCCAGCCTGGACCGCGAGCTGGGCCTGCAGCTCAACGACGACCCGGCCAGCTGGCTGCCGCAGCTCGATGCCTACCTGTGCGACCTCAAGGAGTCGCAGATCCGCGATGGCCTGCATGTGTTTGGCGAGTCGCCAGCCGGCCCGTTGCGCCGCGACACCCTGCTGGCGCTGCTGCGTATTCCGCGGGGTGACGGCCAGGCCGGCAATGCCAGTCTGTTGCGCGCTCTGGCCCGTGATCTTGAGCTGGGTTTCGATCCGCTCGATTGCGATATGGCTGCACCCTGGAGCGGGCCACGGCCAGATGTGCTGCAGCGCCTGAGCGACGAGTCCTGGCGCAGCTGCGGCGATACCCGTGAGCGGCTGGAACTGCTTGGCTTGAGCCTGATCGACGAGACGCACTGCGAACCCGTTGGCCTGGCCAGCGACGCCGTGCTGCATAGCCTGCGCGGGCAGATCGCGCCGCTGCTGGATGCCTGCGGCCCGGCGGAAATGCACGGCCTGCTGGCCGCCCTTGACGGCCGCTTCGTGCCCGCCGGCCCCAGTGGTGCGCCGAGTCGCGGGCGTCTGGATGTGCTGCCGACCGGGCGCAACTTCTTCTCCGTGGATGTGCGCAACCTGCCCACGCCCACGGCCTGGCGCCTTGGCGTGCAGGCCACCGAGCGCCTGCTCGAACGCCACCTGCAGGACGAGGGCGACCATCTGCGCCAGCTCGGCCTGTCGGTGTGGGGCACCGCGACCATGCGCACCGGCGGCGATGACATCGCCCAGGCCCTGGCGCTGATGGGCGTGCGCCCGGTGTGGCAGGCCGGCAGCCAGCGCGTCGAGCGTTTCGAGGTACTGCCGCTGGAGCAGCTCGGCCGCCCACGGGTCGACGTGACCCTGCGGGTGTCCGGCTTCTTCCGCGATGCCTTCGCCAACCTGATTCGCCTGTTCGATGACGCCGTGCAGGCCGTGGCCGAGCTGGATGAACCGGCGGAGATGAACCCGCTATCGGCGCGGGTCTGGCAGGAGGCGCTGGCGCTGCAGGACAACGGCCTGGATGAGCAGGATGCCCGGCGCCAGGCTGGCTGGCGCATCTTCGGCGCCAAGCCCGGGGCCTACGGTGCTGGGGTGCAGAACGCCATCGAGGAGCGCCTGTGGCAGAGCCGCGCGGACCTGGCCGAGGTCTACCTCAACTGGGGCGGCTACGCCTACGGCAAGGGCGCCGAGGGCACACCGGCGCGCGCGCAGTTCGCCGAGCGCCTGGAGCAGCTGCAGGCGGTGCTGCACAACCAGGACAACCGCGAGCACGACATCCTCGATTCCAACGACTACTACCAGTTCCAGGGCGGCATGCTGGCGGCGGTAGAAACCCTGCGCGGCGCCAAGGTGGCCAGCTACCACGGCGACAACAGCCAACCGGACACCCCGCGCATCCGCACCCTCAAGCAGGAGCTGGCCCGCGTGGTGCGCGCCCGCGCGGCCAATCCCAAGTGGATCGAGGGCATGAAGCGCCACGGCTACAAGGGCGCCTTCGAGCTGGCCGCGACCATCGACTACCTGTTCGCCTTCGACGCCACCAGCGAACTGGTCGACGACCATCAATACGCGCTGCTCACCGATGCCTACCTGCTGGATACGGGCACCCGTGACTTTATCCAGCAGCACAATCCCGGCGCCTTGCAGGATATCCTCGAGCGCTTGCTGGAAGCCCAGCAGCGCGGGCTTTGGGAAAATCCTGGCGAGTACCGTGCGGCGCTGGAAAATCTGCTGCTGGACAGCGAAGAGTCATGAGAACCGTAGGGTGGATGGCGCCTTATCCATCCACCGAAACATCGCCATGGTGGACGAGAAAAGCGTCGTCCACCCTACGCAACCCGAATGGAAAGCAGCCATGACCGATCACCACTTCCCCCTCGCCGCCGTTGTCGGTGCCGATGCGCTCAAGCTGGCGCTGTGCCTGGTGGCGGTCGATCCGGCCATCGGTGGGGTGCTGATCGAAGGGCCGCGCGGCATGGCCAAGTCGACCCTGGCCCGCGGCCTGGCCGAGCTGCTGCCCAGTGGGCACTTCGTCACGCTGCCGCTGGGCGCCAGCGAGGAGCGCATTGTTGGCACCCTCGACCTGGATGCCGCGCTGGGTGAGGGGCGCGCGCAGTTTTCTCCGGGTCTGCTGAGCAAGGCCGATGGCGGCGTGCTGTATGTCGATGAGGTCAACCTGTTACCGGATCACCTGGTTGACCTGCTGCTGGATGCCGCCGCCAGCGGGGTCAACCATATCGAGCGTGACGGTATTTCCCACCGCCACAGCGCGCGCTTTGTGCTGATCGGCACCATGAACGGCGAGGAGGGCGAGCTGCGCCCGCAACTGCTCGATCGCTTCGGCCTTAACCTGGCTCTGGATGGCCAGCCACAGCCGGCGCAACGGGCTGAGATCATGCGGCGGCGTTTGGCCTTCGACAGCGATCCACAAACTTTCCTGCACACCTGGGACAGCGCCCAAAACGAGCTGCGTAGTCGCTGCCTGAGCGCCCGCGAGTGCCTGGCGGCGATTCCCCTGGACGATGCAGCGCTGGAAGCCATCGCCCAACGCTGTTTCGCCGCCGGGGTCGATGGTCTGCGTGCCGATCTGGTCTGGCTGCGTGCGGCCCGTGCCCATGCCGCCTGGCGCTCTGCCGAGCGTATCGACGACAGCGATATCGACGTGGTGGCCGACTTCGTCCTGCGCCATCGCCGCCGACACATGCCGCCAGCTCAGGCCCCGCAACAGCCGCAGAGCCCCTCTGCCGCCAGTGAACAGGCCTCGGGCGAAGGCCAGTGGGGCGAGCTGCCGGCCCAGCCCCAGGCCATGGGCGAGCGGCGCGAACCGCCGCGCTGGGCAAAAAAGCCCTGAGCATCCGCCCGCGTCAGCCCTTGGGTGCGGATGCCAGACCGAAACCGGGCAGCCTGAAAGGCGGGCGCAGTGGCGCCAGCCGCAGCGGGCTGCTGGGCGCCATCGACTGGCCGGCAACGCTGCTCAAGGGCCGCCCGCGCAGCCGTCAGGACCTGGTGCGCCGCCCGCGTAGCGCACAGCCCAGCGAACTCTGGCTGGTGATAGTCGATGCTTCGGCCTCTACCCGCCGGGGTGGCGCCCTGAGCCAGGCCAAGGGCCTGCTGGCCGAAGTGTTCGACCAGGCCTACCGCCAGCGCGCACGCCTGGCCTTGCTGCACGCCACCGGCCCGCAACCGCGCTGGTTATGGCACGGGCAGAAAACCAGCGGTGCCCTGCGTGACTGGCTCGACCAGCTCGGTGCGGGCGGCGGCACCCCACTGATCGACGCTCTGCAGCAAGCCGCACTGTGGCAGGCCCGGCGCCAGCGCCTGCAACCGGGCGAGCAGCAGCGCCTGTTGATTCTCACCGACGGCCGCCTGCGTGACTGGCCCGTTCTGCCAGCCAGCCAGTGCCCGGCGCTGTTGGTTGATATCGAGCGCACCCCGGTGCGCCTGGGCCGCGCACAGCTGCTGGCCGCGCAACTGGGCGCCGACTACCGCCATATCGACTCATTGGCGCCCAGCGCCACGTCTCCTACCTGGAACAGACCATGAAAGAACTGCTGCTGATCGGCATCGGCGCCGGCGACCCCGACTACATCACCATGCAGGCGCTCAAGGCGCTGCGCCGCGCCGACGTGATCTTCCTGCTGGACAAGGGCGCGGCCAAGCACAAGCTCAATGCGCTGCGCCGGGAAATCTGCGCCCGTTACCTCGAGGGGCATACACCACGTTTCGCCGAAGGCATGCAGCCGGAGCGTGAGCGCGAAGCCGCCGACTACCGCGCCAGCGTCGATGAGCTGAACCGCGATAAGCAGGCGGTGTTCGAGCAGCTGATCGATGAGCAGATGGCCGACGGCGAAGTCGCGGCCTTCATGGTCTGGGGCGATCCCTCGTTGTACGACAGCAGCATCCGCATCATCGAAGCCATCGCCAACGCCCGCAGCGATCTGAGCTACGACGTGCTCCCCGGCATCACCAGCCTGCAGGCCCTTACCGCACGCCACCGGGTACCGCTCAACAGCATCGGTCGCGCCGTGGAAATCACCACCGGCCGCCTGCTGGCTGAAGGCTGGCCACAGGGCGTGGACAGCGTCGCGGTAATGCTCGATGCCAAGGACACCTACCGTGGTTTTGTCGGCCAGGACCTGCACATCTACTGGGGCGCCTACGTCGGCACCGCCGACGAAATCCTCATCGCCGGTCCACTGGACGACGTGGCCGAGCGCATCGCCGTAACCCGCCTAGAAGCGCGCGAGCGCAATGGCTGGATCATGGATAGCTACCTGCTGCGCAAGAGCGGGACAGTGCGCAACTGAGATACCTGCTGGACAAGCAAAGCGTTGTCCACCGTTGGTTGGAACCATCAGGTCAGCGTTTGACGGCCTGTAGCGTGTAGCTCAGGGGGAGACGCCACGGGTCGGTTCGCAGGCGCCACTCTCCATCTTCGCCAAGAACCATCTGGCCCGGCAGGGCCTCCCAGGGGATGCAGTCATGTTCCTCGATGGCGACGAGGTTCAGGCCGTGGCGCAGAAGGGCGGAAATGACTTCGCCAAGCCCGTGATTCCACTCATGGGTGACGGTGGCGGTAAGCGCTGTATCGGTCGCTACGTAGGTGCTGTCGTCGTCCCATACCATGGGTTCCGGTCGCTCGAAGTACGGACGATTGATCGTTAAGGCGTCCTGGCAGTCCTCATCGAGGGCCAGGAGCATCGGATGCCCGTCACGCAGGAAGAGGCGGCCGCCTGGCTTGAGCAGGGCCGCCACATTGCGCGCCCACTTGTCGATGTTGGGCAACCAGTTGAGGGCGCCGACACCGGTATAGACCAGGTCGAAAGAAGCTTCGCCCAATGCCTGTGCGGCGTCGTAAACGGATGCTTCGACGTAGGTGATGGCTGCACCGCAGTGGCTTGCCAGGCTTCGTGCTTGATCCAGCGAGGCGGAGGAAAAGTCCAGGCCGGTCATGACTGCACCCAGGCGGGCAAGGGACAGGGTATCGGTGCCGATATGGCATTGCAGGTGTACGGTGCGTAGGCCGGTGATGTCCCCGAGGCGGGGCTGGTCGAAGCGCACCACGGCAGACAAGTGATCGGCAGAGGCAATGAACTTCGCCGCTTCATAGTCCGGTGAGGCGGCATGAAGGGGCGCACGCTCGTCCCAGTTGGCCTTGTTCAGCGCGAGGTATTCATCCATGACGTATTCCTTTGTTCGCTCGGGTTTTCCTGCGTCGGCGTAGGTTACGGCGTTGGCGCTGTTTATCCCATTTGCAGAATCAATCGCGGCGCATGATCAGTTCTGGCACTTCGCGGCCTTCGACGAACTGTTCCTGCACCAGACGCTGCACATCCGCTTCATCGCGGATCTGGTACCAGATGCCGGCCGGGTAGAGGCTCAGGGTCGGGCCTTGGTCGCAGGGGAACTGGCACTGGGTGCGGGTGATGTGCACGCCGCCTTCGCATTCCAGTTTGCCGGCCGTCTTGAGCTGTTCGCGCAGGGATTTCCACAGGGGCAGGGCGCCGCGGCGGGTGCAGCGGGGGCCGTTGCACAGCAGCACACGATGCTGGTGCGTGGGGATGCACGACCAGGCATGGGCGCTCGGCAGCGGCGCCACGTGCTGGCAATCCAGGTGCAACTCGCGGCGCTCGATCAGCGCGCAGGCGGTTTCTGCCGGGCTCAGGCCGGGCAGGCTGGCGCTGCTGTTGACGAAGACCTGGGCACTGGCGGCGAAGGGTGCGGCCAGTTGTTGCAACTCGCTGCGCAACCAATCGATGGACTGGCTGCTCGACTGCGGGTCGAGGTCGACCAGTAGCAGCGGCAGTTCACCGGCTTCCAGGCTGCTGCTGACGCGTTGCCAGAGCGGGGCGAAGCTGGCGTCGGTGCCCACCACATCGGCCAGCGCAGCAGGGCCGCGCAGTTCCTTCAGCTGGCGCTGGAACAGTTCGGCGAACGAGCCGTGCAGCAGGTCCGGGCCGACGAACAGGATGCGGGCGTAGGCGGTGGTGGTCATGGCAGTCCCGGTCAGCAAAAAGGCCGGCAGTCTAGCCGAATGCGCCGGGCAGGGCGTGCAGTGCCTGCCAGAGGCTGTCGCGGCTAGCGAATGCGCGGTCCACGGCCGGCAGCTCGGGGCGGGCCAGCAGCAGCACCGGCAGGCCGCGCTCGCGGGCGACCTGCAGCTTGGGTTCGGTGGCTGAGCCGCCACTGTTCTTGCTGATCAGCACATCGAAGTCGTGTTCGGTGAACAGTGCGCGTTCGGCCTCCAGCTGGAACGGGCCGCGTGCAGCGATGACCTGGGCGCGGGTGTTGCCGGGGTGGGCGTCGAGGATGCGCAGGGTCCACAACTGTTCGGCGGGAATCGTGTCGAGGTGCTCCAGCGGCTCGCGGCCGAGGGTGAAGAAGGGCCGGCGAAATGTGGCCAGCGCCGTGCTCAGCTCGGACCAGTCAGCCACCGAGCGCCAGTCATCCTGCTCGCCGGCCTGCCAGCCCGGCCGGCGCAGCGCCCAGCAGGGAATGCCGCAGCTGGCGGCGGCCGCCGCCGCGTTGTGGCTGATCTGCGCGGCATAGGGGTGGGTGATGTCCAGCAGCAGGCCGATGTGCTGTTCGCGGATAAACGCCGCCAGCCCCTCGGCACCACCGAAACCGCCGACGCGCACCTGACAGGCCAGGTCGCCGGGCACCTTGCCCAGCCCGGCCAGGCTGTAGATATGCGCCGGCCCCAACTGGCGCGCGGTGGCCAGGGCATCGCCGACGCCGCCGAGCAGGAGGATGCGCGGGCTCACGGCTTGCGGCTTTCCAGCAAGGTGATCGGCAGGGCGCTGCGCCAGGTATCGAAACCGCCCAGTGGCTGGGCCTGGGCCACGGCGATGCGGGTCAGCTCGCCGCCCTGTCGCTCACGGAAGGTCACCAGCGCGGCTTCGCTTTGCAGGGTTACGGCATTGGCGATCAGCCGACCGCCAGGCTTGAGCGCTTGCCAGCACTGCTCAAGCACGCCGGGAACAGTCACGCCGCCGCCGATGAAGATCGCGTCGGGCTGCTGCAGGCCACTCAGGGCATCGGGTGCAGCGCCGGCCACCAGTTGCAGGGCCGGTACGCCGAGGGCGTCGCGGTTGCGCTGGATCAGCTGCTGGCGCCCGGTATCGGCCTCGATGGCGATCGCGCGGCAGCTGGGGTGGCTGCGCATCCACTCGATGCCGATGGAGCCGCAGCCGGCACCGACATCCCACAGCAGCTCGCCGGGGCGCGGTGCGAGGCGGGCCAGGGTGATGGCGCGCACGTCGCGCTTGGTCAACTGGCCGTCGTGCTGGTAGGCGTCGTCGGGCAGGCCACAAGTCAGTGGCAGGCGCGTGGCGCTGTCGTCGGCATGGCACTCCACTGCCAGCAGGTTGAGCGCGGCGGCTTCGTCCAGCGCCCAGCTCTCGGCCAGGCCGTCGATGCGCCGCTCCAGCGGGCCGCCCAGGTGTTCCAGCACGCTCAGGCGGCTGGGGCCGAAGCCGCGCTCGCGTAGCAGGGCGGCGATGGCGGCCGGGCTGCTGCCATCGTTGCACAGGATCAGCAGGCGCTGGTCGGCGTGGATGTGTGTATTCAGCGCTGCCAGCGGGCGAGCGACCACCGACAGCAGGGCCACCTCCTGCAGCGCCCAGCCCAGGCGTGCGGCGGCCAGTGAGTAGGAGGAGGGGGCCGGCAGCACGCGCAGTTCCTCGGCCGCGACTTGGCGCGCCAGGCTGGCGCCGACACCGAACAGCATGGGATCGCCGCTGGCCAGCACGCAGATTGGCGTGCCGCGTTGCTCCAGCACTGGCGCCAGGCTGAAGGGGCTGGGCCAGGCCTGGCGCGGTGCGCGAATGCAGGCGGGCAGCAGCTCCAACTGGCGCGGCGCGCCGATGATTCGTTCGGCCGCCAGCAGGGCCCGGCGCGCGGCCTTGCCTAGCCCGGCGTAACCGTCTTCACCGATCCCCACTACTGTCAGCCACTGCGCCATCGGCGATTCCTACCTGTTGTCGTGCGGCCCGCTGCAGGCATGTCGCGGCGCCGGGCAAAGCGGGCATAATAGCGCCTTCGTCGGTGCAGGCGGTTCAACCCGCTTGCTGAAAAGGGAACACGGTTAAGCCGTGGCTGCCCCCGCAACTGTAAGCAGCGAGTCGTTCTACGCGCATACCACTGAGCAATCGGGAAGGTGGTGGAACGATCATGACCTGCCAGCCAGGAGACCTGCCGACGACGCTGGTCGCGAGTGCCAACATCGGGCGGGGTGTACCGATGCCGTAGAGTCCTGCCTGGGCTCGCTGGTTCGGTCGCCGCGTCGCTGTTTCGGATGACCTTGTGCGCGACCGTCCCTCCATCACTGCCTTGCCTGTACCACGCCCTTCTGCGTGCCCTGGGCTGCTGCGCATCGTGGCGGCGCTGGACGGTGGCATCTGCCGGGTCAAGCTGGCCGGTGGCGAGCTGAGCAGCGCCCAGGCGCGAGCCATTGCCGCCGCTTCCGAGGCTTGCGCCAGTGGTGTGCTGGAGCTGACCAACCGCAGCAACCTGCAGATTCGCGGTGTGCGCGACGCCGCCCAGGACGAGCTGATCCAGCGCCTGTTGGACGCCGGCCTTGGCCCGCGCGTGGCCGGTGCTGACGATGTGCGCAACCTGCTGCTCAGCCCTAGCGCGGGTCTGGATCCGGCAGCGCTATTCGATGTGCGGCCCCTAGCCGCGCAACTGCTCGAGCTGTTGCAGGACACCTCAGATTTTCACGCCCTGTCGGCCAAGTTCGCTCTGCAACTGGACGGAGGCGAAGCCCTGGCCATGCTCGAACACCCGCACGACCTGTGGCTCAGCGCGCTGCCTGGCGGTGAGCTATTGGCATTCGGTCTGGCGGGTTGTCCGGTGGATGGCTCGCTGGCGGCGGTAGAGCGCAAGCAGGCCGTGGCCTTGGTCGATACTGTGCTGCGTTTGTTTCTCGAACTGGCCAGCCCAGAGCAGACGCGTATGCGCCAGTTGCTCGATGGGCTCTCGGTGGATGACTTTCTCCAGCACGTGCAGGCGCGGTTGCCGTTCCAACTGCGCCGCGATGAGTCGGTACTGGGTTGGCGACGTGTTGCCGGGTCGAGCGCAATTGCCCTCGGGGCGCAGTCACAGCGCCAGGCCGGTTTGCAGATGATCTTGGCTGCTCCGCCGCTGGGGCGGTTTACGGCCTGGCAGTTGGCGGCGCTAGCCGATCTCGCCCAGCGCCATGGTGATGCCACGTTGCGCCTGACGCCCTGGCAGGGCGTATTGCTGCCGAATATCCCCGCCGCCCGCTGCCCAGACCTGCTGGCCGAATTGGCTGCGTTGGGCCTGTTGCTGGATAGCCATGAACCGCTGACCCACCTGCTGGCTTGCACCGGTTCGGCGGCCTGCGCCAAAGGCCTGGCCGATACCAAGGCTGACGCCTGCCAACTGGCCGACCTGCTGCGCGCCGGCACGCTGCGACCGCAGGTGCACCTCAGTGGCTGCCCGCGCTCCTGCGCGGCGGCGCATACCGCTTCCTTCACCCTGCTGGCTCAGCCTGGCGGGCGTTATCAGCTCTATCAGCGCGCTGCAGGCATGGCCGGTTTCGGCCACCTGCTGGTGCCTTCCCTCAGCATCAATGAAGCCGGCGCCTGGTTCGCCGCGCAGCCCGAATCAGGAACAACCCATGATTGATTACATCCGCGACGGCCAGGAAATCTATCGCCAGTCGTTCGCTACCATTCGCGCCGAGGCCGATCTGTCGGCCATCCCGAGTGATCTGGAAAAGCTCGCAGTGCGCCTGATCCACGCCTGCGGCATGGTCGATGTGGTGCAGGACATTCGCTTCTCGCCGGGCGCCGGGGCTGCCGGCCGTGCGGCCCTGGCCGCAGGCGCGGCGATCCTCTGCGATGCGCGGATGGTCGCCGAAGGCATTACCCGCGCGCGCCTGCCGGCGAACAACCCGGTGGTCTGCACTCTGCACGATGACGGCGTGCCGGAACTGGCCCGCGAACTCGGCAACACCCGTTCCGCTGCGGCCCTGGAGCGTTGGCGCGAGCACCTCGACGGCAGTGTGGTGGTGATCGGCAACGCGCCGACCGCGCTGTTTTATTTGCTGGAAATGATTGATGCCGGCGCCGCCAAGCCGGCGCTGATCATCGGCATGCCGGTGGGCTTTATCGGCGCCGCCGAATCCAAGGACATGCTCGCCGCCGACAGCCGTGGCGTGCCTTATGTGATCGTGCGCGGTCGTCGCGGCGGCAGCGCCATGGCCGCCGCCGCAGTCAATGCGCTGGCCACGGAGGTCGAATGATGACGGTAAAAGGACGTCTGCTCGGCCTCGGTGTCGGCCCTGGCGACCCGGAGCTGATCACCCTCAAGGCCCTGCGCCTGCTGCAGGCGGCGCCGGTGGTGGGCTACTTTGTGGCCAAGGCCAAAGCCAGCAAGGGGCAGGGCGGCAACGCCTTCGGCATCATCGAACAGCATCTGAGCGAGGCACAGCAGCGTTTGCCGCTGGTGTACCCGGTGACCACCGAAAAGCTGGAGCCGCCGCTGACCTACGAAACTGTGATCAGCGACTTCTACGACACCTGCGCCGCGCAGATTGCCCTGCACCTGGATGCCGGCCGCGATGTGGCGGTGATCTGCGAGGGTGACCCGTTTTTCTACGGCTCCTACATGTACCTGCACGATCGCCTGGCCGAGCGCTACGAGGCGCAGGTGATCCCCGGCGTATGCTCGATGCTCGGTGGCGCGGCGGTGCTCGGCGTGCCGCTGGTGTACCGCAACCAGAGCCTGTCGGTGCTCTCCGGTGTGCTGCCGGAGGAGGAGTTGAAGCAGCGCCTGGCGATTGCCGATGCGGCGGTGGTGATGAAGCTCGGGCGCAACTTCGACAAGGTGCGCCGGGTGCTCGGCGAGCTCGGCCTGGCCGAGCGCGCGCTGTATGTGGAGAGGGCGACCATGGACAATCAGCGCATCGTGCCGCTGGATGAGGTGGAACCGATGGACTCGCCGTATTTCTCGCTGATTCTGTTGCCGGGGGTGAAATGGTCGGCCTGACCCCCCCCGCCCTGGTGATTCTTGGCGCTTCGGCGCTGCCCACCGCACGCCGTCTGCAAACGCTCTATCCGCTGGCACAGGTGCATGGCCTACGTGGCCGCGCCGAGGGGGCGGATGTGCTGTTCGATGACTTCGGCGAGAACCTGCGCGAGCTGTATCGCCGGGATACGCCGATCATCGCCCTGTGCGCCGCCGGCATCGTCATTCGCAGCCTGGCGCCGCTGCTCGCCAGCAAGGGCGCCGAGCCGCCGGTGCTGGCCCTGGCCGAGGATGGCAGCGCGGTGGTGCCACTGCTTGGCGGCCTGGCCGGGGTGAATCTGCTGGCGCGCGAGATCGCCACGTTGCTGGCCGTGGCCCCGGCCATCACCACCAGCGGCGAGCTGCGTTTTGGCACCTGCCTGCTCAATCCGCCGGATGGCTACGCCCTGGCCGATCTGGAGCAGGGCAAGCGTTTCGTCAGTGATCTGCTTGGCGGTGAGTCGGTGCGCATCGATGGCCAGGCGGCTTGGCTGGAGCAGGCGAACCTGCCCCTGGCTGATGACGCGGCGCGGCGCATTTTGATCAGCCCGCAGCGCACGGTGGCGGAGGATGAGTTGCTGATTCATCCGCGACTGGTACTGGCTCGTCTGCGTCAGCTGGAGGGCGACTTACCGGCCCTGGTGCGCGCTGCACTGGCCGATGCGCACCTGGCCGAGGCCGCGCTGGCCGTGCTGCTGGCAGATTGCAGCGCGATGGCACGCCCCGAGTTGGCTGCCGCTGCGGTTGAACTGGGCGTGCCGTTGCGCTTCCTCGACGCCGATTGCACGCTGCCCGAGGCGCTGGCGTGCGGCGAGGCACTGAGCCTGCACCTGGCCGAGGCGCCGGAAGTGGCCGAAGTCATCGGCCGGGCGCGTGGCCGTCTCAGTGTGGTCGGCCTCGGCCCCGGCGCTGCCGAACTGATGGTGCCGGCGGTGCGCCAGGCGCTGGATCAGGCGGACGATGTGCTGGGCTACGAAACCTACGTGAACATGGCGGGCCCGTTCCGTGCGGAACAGGTGCTGCATTGCAGCGACAACCGCGAGGAACTGCAGCGCGCGGCCCATGCCTTTGAGCTGGCGGCCCAAGGACGGCGGGTGGTGGTGGTGTCGTCTGGCGATCCTGGTGTGTTCGCCATGGCCGCCGCCGTGCTGGAGGCGCTGGAAGGCTCGAGCGATGAGGCTTGGCACAGCGTCGAACTGGACGTGCTGCCGGGGGTTTCCGCCGCACTGGCCACCGCCGCCAAGGCCGGTGCCCCGCTGGGGCATGACTTCTGCCTGCTGTCGCTGTCGGACAACCTCAAGCCCTGGGCGGTGATCGAGAACCGCCTGGATCATGCCGCCGCCGCCGATCTGGCGATGGCTTTCTACAACCCGATCTCCCGGGCGCGGCCCTGGCAGCTCGGGCGCGCGCTGGAGATCGTCCGTCAGCACCGCACGCCACAGACCCTGGTGGTGCTCGGTCGTGATATTGGCCGGCCAGCGGAAAGCCTGCGTGTGCTGACCCTGGGCGAGCTGACGCCAGAGCAGGTGGACATGCGTACCCTGGTGATCATCGGCTCTTCGACCACCCGGCGCATGCCACGCGCCGGTGGCGGCGAGTGGGTGTATACGCCGCGCTGGTATCGCGCGTGAATAGCGTGGTTACCGGCACCTTGAGTGGGTTGGGTTGAGACACTATCCACCCCAACCTTGTAGGAGCCAGCTTGCTGGCGATCCGCTGCCAATCGGCGCCGAACAAGCATCGCCAGCAAGCTGGCTCCTACAAAGGCGGCATGTGCTAACGAGAGCGTCGTAGGTTGCAGTTGAACGCAGCCGCGGCGGCAGATGGTGTTTAGCGGGCTGTCTGTACGGTTCCACGGGGCTCAATTCGATCTGTCGGCTTACTGCAACGGGCTGCCGGTCGGTTGTATCTGGGTGCAATGTGCTACATGTGAAGGGGTACAGCCCACTCAGGCGGCGGAGCCGCCGAAGGAGAACAAATAATGAGTATTCCGTTCTGGTGCGTGTTTATCGCAGCCCTGCTTATCTATCTGGCCAAGCTGCCGGTGGCCAAGGCCATGAATGCCCAATCCGGTGGTTACGACAATCACCACCCGCGCGAGCAGCAGGCGCGCCTGACTGGCCTCGGCGCCCGTGCCCATGCGGCCCACCTCAACAGCATCGAGATGTTCCCGCTGTTCGCCGCCGGGGTGCTGATGGCTCACACCACGGAGGTGTTTGGCTGGTGGGTCGACCTGCTGGCGATTCTCTACATCGTCACCCGCGTGCTGTACCTGGTGTTCTACTGGCGCGACCTGGCCACGCCGCGTTCGCTGGTCTGGGTGGTTGGCCTGCTGTGCTGCCTGCTCTTGATGCTCAGCCCCGCATTGCGCTGGCTGATTGTCAGCGTGTAGAAACGACGAGGCCCGCAAATGCGGGCCTCGTGTTTTGGCGGTTCGGATCAGTTGTCGACGGCGTCCTTGGCTTCGTCCCCGGCGTCCTTGATGGCGTCGGCGGTGTCATCGGCAGCGTCTTGCAGCTTCTCGCCTGCGGTGGGCTCATGGCCGGTGACTTCGTCAGCTTTCTGCTCAATCGCATCGCCGGTGTCTTTGGCGGCGTCACCGAGGGACTCCATGGCTTCGGAGACGTTTTCCTTGGCGGCATCCATCTTGTCTTCCGGGGTCTTCTCGCAGGCGGCCAGGCCAAGGGTGGCGGCGAGGATCAGGGCATAGGTCAGCGGCTTTTGCACGATTGAATCTCCTGGTAGTGCGGATGAAGATATCCGTACCGATAGGAGCGGGGTGGGCTGTAGGAAGTTCCGCAGATGTTCGACAAGGCTGCCTGCGGCACAGCCGCAGGCAGCGAGTAGCAGGTTATTGCTGCTGGTTGGCCGGTGGCGGCGGAGTCACTGGCGCGGTCGGCACCTCCTCGGCATTTTCCTTGGCGCGCTCCTCAGCAGCCTCGCCGGCTTTCTGTGTGGCCTCGTTGCTGTGCTCGGCGGCCTCGTTCATCGAGTCCTGGGCTTCGGATTGCGCCTCGCGGGCTTCTTCGGCTTTGTCTTCAGAAGGTTTGTCGCAGGCGGCAAGACCCAGCGTGGCAGCCAGCATGAGTGCGTAAGCGAGAGATTTTTGCATGGGGACGTTCTCCTTGGAAAAATGACCAACAATTTTTCGAGGTACCCCCTGCGGCATTAGTTCAGTGCGTTTTTACCTGCGCAGGTATCATCCCGTTTTTTCCGCAGTCGCCATGAGGTCATCGACGATGAGCGATAACATCCTTGAGGAACGCGCCCGGCGCTTCCTGTCTGCCCTTCGCCACTGCCAGGTACTGGGCATCGCGGTGCATGACGCCAGCGCGGCAGGGCTGACCCTGCGTCTGCCCTACAGCACGCAAATCATCGGCAACCCAGAAACCGGGGTGATCCACGGCGGCGCCATCACCACGCTGATGGACACCACCTGCGGCATCTCCACCGTCTGCGTACTGCCCGAGTTCGAGATCTGCCCGACGCTGGACCTGCGCATCGACTACATGCGCCCGGCCGAGCCACACAAGGATGTCTACGGTTTCGCCGAGTGCTACCGGGTCACCGAGAACGTCATCTTCACCCGTGGCTATGCCTACCAGGACAACCCGGACGAGCCGATTGCCCATGTAGTGGGCGCGTTCATGCGCATGGGCAAGGGCTCGCCAAAACTCGATGTGGCGAAGAAGCCGGAGGTCGCGCAATGACGGCGCTCAATCTCAACGCGCTGGTGCGCGAGGCCCACGAGAAGAACGACTACGACACGCTGCTAAGCCTGATTCCTTACGCCAAGATGATCGGCATCGAATGCCTGCGCCTGGGCGATGACATGGTGTTCCGCCTGCCGGCGAACAAGGACAACATCGGTAATCCAACGCTGCCGGCGCTGCACGGCGGGGTGATCGCCGGCTTCATGGAACATGCGGCGATGCTCCACCTGCTGATGTTCATGGGCATTCCACATTTGCCGAAAATCATCGACTTCTCGATAGATTACCTACGCGCCGGTCATTATCGTGACACCTTCGTTCAGTGCCAGGTCTGGCGCCAGGGACGGCGAGTCGCCAACGTGGCGATCACCGCTTGGCAGACCAGCCAGACCGAGCCTATTGCCACGGCACGGGCGCATTTCAAGGTCGATGAGCCCTGAGAGCCTGTCTCGGATTTTTTGATCGTCGGCCATGCTGCGTTGAAATTGGGCTCGGACTGCTCATTTACACTTCGTAAACTCCGCGTCCTTACCCAATTTCGCCTTGCCTGGCTCTAGCTCAAAAGCTCCGAAAACAGGCTCTGAGAAACGTTTATTCGGGGTTGTGAAACCTGCGTCCAATAAAACAACAAGGAATTCTCGATGGATGCATTGCTGATCCTCGGCGGGGTACTGCTGATCCTGGTCGGTCTGGTCTGGCTGGTGATGCGGGCGTTCGGCACCAGCCTGCTGTGGGGCTGGGGCTGCCTGATCCCGCCGATCACCCTGATCTATGTGGTGCGTCACTGGCGTACCGCGCGCAAGGCCGTTGCGCTGAGCGCCCTGGGCTTCATTCCGCTGGTGGTCGGGTTGACGTTGATGGCCAGCCAGGATGCCGCGCGCCTGGAGGCGATCCTCAGCCTCAAGTGGCTCAAGGCCGATCAGCTGGCGCCGGCCGAACTGAATATTCGTCTGAACGGCGAACTCAACGGGCAACACTTCAAACCGCAGCATGCCGAGCTGATCGACGGGGTGTTGAGCCTGCGCGAAGGCGAGGACTTCTTTGCCCGGCGCGAGGTGAAGATTCGCCTGCCCAAGGACATGAAAGCGCCGATTGTGCTGGATGTGCTGCCGTCCGATAGCGGCCCGCAACCGGAAGTCGAGGTCAGCTGGCTGTTGCCTGAACAGGACCTGCCCGAGGCGCGTCGCCTGAGCAAGGGCTACACCCTGCACCTGGCCCTGCAGGCGCTACCGCCGAACAAGCTGCAGGGCGATTTCCACCTGGTGCTGCCGCCCGCGTTCAAGACCACCCTGAGTGGCAGCCTGGAGCTGTTCAGCGATCGCCTGCGCTACCACGATGGCCGCCTGGACAATGCCTTCGACTCGCGGGAAACCCTGGCGCGGGTGGTCGACGATTACCTGCAGCGACGTTTCAACAGCCGCGTGGTGCAGGTCGCCGAGTTGCCGGACATCACCTTCCCGACCACCCGCGTGCCGCTGGATATCGAGGCGCGCATCAATGGCCAGTCGCAGCAGCTGGCCCTGGTACTGTCCAAAGGCCCGCGCGGTTGGCAGGTGGAAGGGGATCGCTATCCGGCGTTGCCGATGGTCGACAAACCGGTGGTGGCTGCACCGGTTGCCAGCGCCAAGCCGGTGACGACGAGCAAGCCGGTCGTCGACCGTCGCCAGTATTTCTCCCTGTTGCGTTTGCAGCGCAATCCGGAGCAGTACCGCAACCTCAGCATGCGCGTGACCAAGTCCAGCGGCGGGGTGGCCGAGGGGCGTTTCGCCGGGCTCGACAGCACGGGCAACATCCTCCTCAGCCAGCAACATGGCGGCAACGGCCAGGTCAATTTCAACCTGCCACTGGACGATATCCTCAAGGTCGAGCTGCTCGAGCCCTAGGGCACATCTTTATGGGCTTGGCTGCCGCCGCTATTCGTCGTCCCCGCGCAGGCGGGGACCCAGAGAAGCGCCAGGATGCACGGCGCTGCCGGCTGCTGGATCCCCGCCTACGCGGGGATGACGGGTCTGTTTGCCGGTTATCACATAGCAGCGCTTGCTGCGATCAGCTCGCCACGGCGGACTCGACCCGCTGCGCAAACACTTGAAATCCCAAACGAAGCCCCCATCTGCATGACATCCGCCGCGTTTGCGGCCTGTCCTGCATGTGGAGTTAGACGACCATGAGTGTGGAAACTCAAAAAGAAACCCTGGGCTTCCAGACCGAGGTGAAGCAACTGCTGCACCTGATGATCCATTCGCTGTATTCGAACAAGGAAATCTTCCTGCGGGAGCTGATTTCCAACGCGTCGGATGCTGCCGACAAGCTGCGTTTCGAGGCGCTGGCCAAGCCAGAACTGCTCGAAGGTGGCGCCGACCTGCGCATCCGCGTCAGCTTTGACAAGGATGCCAAGACCGTCACCCTCGACGATAACGGCATCGGCATGAACCGCGAGGAAGTGATCGCTCACCTCGGCACCATCGCCAAGTCCGGCACCGCCGACTTCATGAAGAACCTCACCGGCGACCAGAAGAAGGATTCGCACCTGATCGGTCAGTTCGGTGTGGGCTTCTACTCGGCCTTCATCGTTGCCGACAAGGTCGATGTGTACAGCCGTCGCGCCGGTACTGCGGCCAGCGAAGGTGTGCATTGGTCGTCCAAGGGCGAGGGCGAGTTCGACATCGCCGGCGTCGAGAAAGCCGAGCGTGGCACCCGCATCGTCCTGCACCTGAAGAGCGGTGAGGAAGAGTTCGCCGATGGCTGGCGCCTGCGCAATGTGATCAAGAAATACTCCGATCACATCGCCTTGCCGATCGAACTGCCGAAGGAAGCCCAGGGCGAAGAACAGCCGGCCGAGGTCGAGTGGGAAACCATCAACCGCGCCAGCGCCCTGTGGACCCGTCCGCGTACCGAGATCAAGGACGAGGAATACCAGGAGTTCTACAAGCACGTCGCCCACGATTACGAGAACCCGCTGAGCTGGAGCCACAACAAGGTCGAGGGCAAGCTGGAATACAGCTCGCTGCTCTACGTGCCAGCCCGCGCGCCGTTCGACCTGTACCAGCGCGAAGCCCCGCGCGGCCTCAAGCTGTATGTGCAGCGCGTGTTCATCATGGACCAGGCGGACCAGTTCCTGCCGCTGTACCTGCGCTTCATCAAGGGCGTGGTCGACTCCAACGACCTGTCGCTGAACGTCTCCCGTGAAATCCTCCAGTCCGGCCCGGTCATCGACTCGATGAAGTCGGCGCTGACCAAGCGCGTGCTGGACATGCTGGAGAAACTGGCGAAAAACGAACCCGAGCAATACAAGGGCTTCTGGAAGAACTTCGGCCAGGTGCTCAAGGAAGGTCCGGCGGAAGACTTCGCCAACAAGGAGAAGATCGCCACGCTGCTGCGCTTTGCCTCCACCAGCGACGAGTCCGGCGAGCAGTCTGTGGGCCTTGCCGACTACCTGGCGCGGGTCAAGGAAGGCCAGGACAAGATCTACTTCCTCACCGGCGAGAGCTACGCGCAAGTGCGCAACAGCCCGCACCTGGAAGTGTTCCGCAAGAAAGGCATCGAAGTGCTGCTGCTCACCGACCGTATCGACGAGTGGCTGATGAGCTACCTCAGCGACTTCGACGGCAAGGGCTTTGTTGACGTGGCGCGCGGTGACCTCGACCTCGGCAAGCTGGACTCGGAAGAGGACAAGAAGGCCCAGGAAGAAGTCTCCAAGGCCAAGGAAGGGCTGGTCGAGCGCCTAAAAGCGGCGCTGGGTGATGAAGTCGCGGAAGTGCGCGTGTCGCACCGCCTGACCGACTCGCCGGCGATCCTGGCCATCGGCGAACAGGACCTCGGCCTGCAGATGCGCCAGATCCTCGAAGCCAGCGGGCAGAAAGTGCCAGAGTCCAAGCCGATCTTCGAGTTCAACCCGGCCCACCCGCTGATCGAGAAACTCGACGGCGAGCCGGACGAAGAGCGCTTCGGCGAGCTGTCGCACATCCTCTTCGACCAGGCGGCCCTGGCCGCTGGCGACAGCCTGAAGGACCCGGCTGCCTATGTGCGCCGCCTGAACAAGCTGTTGGTCGAGCTGTCTGCCTGACCGCTGCTGTAAGTGAAAAAGCCCGCTTCGGCGGGTTTTTTCATGGCTGCAGTTTCGGTGGAGGGGCTATATCCGTGAAAAATTCCGAGAGCTGTAAGGCCACCTGCCACGGTATAGCCATACCTCGCAGACAGAACCCTCTCCCTTTTGGGGAGAGGGCAGGGTGAGGGGGCGCAGCCAGTGTTGGCGAAGATGCTGTGTGGCGACGAAACCTCTTCCCCTCACCCCAACCCTCTCCCCAGAGGGGCGAGGGAGCGGGCCGTGCAAGTCGGTTAGTCACAGTTTCGGTGGAGCGGCTATACGCGCGAATAAAACCGAGAGCTGTAAGGCCACCTGCCACGGTATAGCCATACCTCGCAGACAGAACCCTCTCTCTTTTGGGGAGAGGGCAGGGTGAGGGGGCGCAGCCAGTGCAGTCGAAGATGCTGTGTGGCGACGAAACCTCTTCCCCTCACCCCAACCCTCTCCCCAGAGGGGCGAGGGAGCGGGCCGTGCAAGTCGGTTAGTCTCAGTTTCGGTGGAGCGGCTATACGCGCGAATAAAACCGAGAGCTGTAAGGCCACCTACCACGGTATAGGCATACCTCGCGGACAGAACCCTCTCCCTTTTGGGGAGAGGGCAGGGTGAGGGGGCGCAGCCAGTGTTGGCGAAGATGCTGTGTGGCGACGAAACCTCTTCCCCTCACCCCAACCCTCTCCCCGGAGGGGCGAGGGAGCAGGCCGTACAAGTCGGTCAGCCTCCTTGCACGGCTAAAGTCGTGTCCACGAAGGATACAGAGCGCATCTTTCCCGGCGAAAGGGACTGGAGTTCAGCCGGTGATGGCTATTTAATAGCCAGCTAAAGCGAATCGGCCCTGCGGCCGATACGGCTTAACTATCAGCAGTCCTCGGTAGCCGTATTCCGCATGTCGTACCTGACCAGCCTGTTCATCGATCCCAACGACCCCAGCCTGTATCTCTACGGTAGCCACAACCCCTGGTTGGTGGCGCTATCGCTGCTGATCGCGGTATTTGCCTCCGGCATGGCGTTGCAGGTCGCCGGCATGGCGCGCCTGAGTGATAGCCGCCTGTATCGCCAGGTGGCACTGGGCACCGGGTCGCTGGCGCTGGGCGGCGGGGTTTGGTCGATGCACTTCATTGGCATGCTGGCCTTCCAGCTGTGTGCGCGGGTCGACTACGCGCCCGGCCTCACGCTGTTGTCGCTGCTGCCGAGCTTTTTCGCTTCCTGGGTGGCCTTGCAGTTGCTGGCGCGGCGCAGCATCACCACCATCCAGTTGGTCACCAGCGGCGTGCTGGTGGGCGCCGGCATCGGCGCCATGCACTACAGCGGCATGGCGGCCATGGAAATGGCGCCGTTGCTGCGCTATGACCCTTACTGGTTTGCCCTGTCCATCGTCGTGGCGGTGGTGCTGGCGATTCTCGCCCTGTGGGTGCGCTTTGGTCTGCGCGGGCGGATTTCCGGGGGGCGGGCGATCCTCGCCAGTAGCGTGGTCATGGGCCTGGCCATCGCCGGCATGCACTACACCGGCATGGCGGCTGCGCGTTTCATCGGCAGCGTCGAGGCGCTGGACCAGCAGAGCAATGCCGACAGCGTGTTCATCGCCCTGGCCGTGGCCCTGATCACCGTATCGCTGACCATCTTCGTCGCCGCCACCAACGGCCTGCTGCGCTATCGCCAGCTGTTCCGGCAGATGCAGGGCAGCGAGCTGCGCCTGCGCGGGATTCTGGAAACTGCGGTGGATGGCATCGTCATCATCGATGACCAGGGTCTGATCGAAGGCCTCAACGCCGCTGCCGAACGCCTGTATGGCTGGAGCAAGCAGGAGTTGATCGGCCGGCACATCAACACCGTGATTCCCGAGAGCTACCACCAGGGTGCCCTGGATTACCTGCCCAGGGTGATGCTCGAGGGGCAGAGCGACATCATTGGCGGCAGCCGCGAAGTAGACGCGCTGCTCAAGGACGGCAGCCTGTTGCCGATCCGCCTGGCCATCGGCCTGGCCAAACTGCCGAACCGCACCTTGTATGTCGGCTTCATCAGTGACATCAGTGCGCGCAAGGGTATGGAGCAGGCGCTGCGCGAGAGCGAGCAGCAGTACCGCTCGCTGATCGGCAACATCCCGGGGGTGTCGTTCCGCTGCCTGCTGGACGACGACTGGACCATGCTGTTCATCAGTGATGCGGTGGAGACGCTGACCGGCTGGACGGCGGACGACTTCATGAGCCAGCGCAAGTCGATCAGCGAGCTGTACCACCCCGAGGACTTCCAGCGGGTGGCCGAGCAAGTGCTGGCGGCGATCGGCCAGGGCCACAACTACACCGTCGAATACCGCCTCTATGACCGCCAGGGCGTAGAGCACTGGATCTGGGAAAGCGGCAGTGCGGTGCTCGACGAGCACGGAAAACCCACGTGGATCGACGGCGTGCTGCTGGATATCACCGAGAACAAGCTGCGCAATGCCGAGTTCGAAAGCACCGTAACGGCCATCCGCCGTGCCCTGCTGGTGGTCGAGTTCGACCTGCAGGGCACTATCCTCGATGCCAACCAGAACTTCCTCGACCTGACCGGCTACCAGCTGGAGGAAGTCCAGGGCCAGCATCACCGCATGTTCTGCGAGCAGGACTATGTCGAGAGCCCGGAATACGCAGCGTTCTGGGCCCGCCTGGGGCGCGGCGAGCTGGATGCCGGCGAATACCTGCGCCTGGGCAAGGGCGGGCGCGAAGTGTGGATCCAGGCGTCCTACAACCCGATCTTCGATGCCGACGGCAAGCCGTTCAAGGTGATCAAGTTCGCCACCGACCTCAGCCAGCGCCGCGAGATGGAAGGCGCCCTGCGCGAGGCCAAGGAAGTCGCCGAGCAGGCCGCAGCCGCCAAGACCACCTTCCTGGCCAACATGAGCCACGAGATCCGCACGCCGATGAACGCCATCATCGGCTTCACCGAGCTGCTCCTCGGCGGCTCGCTGGAGAGCCAGCAGCGGCGCCACCTGGGCACCGTGCGCCAGGCTGCGCGTTCGTTGCTGGGGCTGCTCAACGGCATCCTCGACACTGCCAAGCTGGAGCGCGGCGCGGTGGAGCTGGAGCGCGTGGACTTTTCCCTGCGCGAGCTATGCCAGCAGATCTGCGATTCCCTGCGCCTGAGCGCCGAGGCCAAGGGC
Organism: Aquipseudomonas ullengensis; assembly: GCF_014174475.1. Classification (GTDB taxonomy): domain Bacteria; phylum Pseudomonadota; class Gammaproteobacteria; order Pseudomonadales; family Pseudomonadaceae; genus Aquipseudomonas; species Aquipseudomonas ullengensis. Next base: position 496,334 of record NZ_JACJUD010000004.1, on the reverse strand, counting down.
CTGACCCTGGAGCTGGATTACCCGGACGAGCTGGGGGCGCACTTCAAGGGCGATTCGTTGCGTATCCAGCAGGTGCTGACCAACCTGGTGGGCAACGCAGTGAAGTTCACCGAGCGCGGCTGGGTGCGCCTGGAGCTACGGGCGGGGCAGGGCGACGAGCTGCATTTTGCCGTGCGTGACAGTGGCATCGGCATCGCTGCCGATCGCCTGCAGCGCATCTTCGAGCCGTTCGCCCAGGCCGATGCCTCGATGAGCCGGCGTTTCGGCGGTACCGGCCTGGGCACTACCATTGCCCGCCAACTGACCGAGCTGATGGGCGGGCGGATCGAGGTCGAAAGCCAGCTCGGCGAGGGCACCACCTTCCATGTTCACCTGAGCCTGCCGGCGGGCTTGGCCACCAGCCATGAGCCGAGCGCCGGTGGCCCCAACCTGCCGCCGCTGCGCATCCTCGCCGCCGATGACGTGCCACAGAATATCGAGCTGCTCAGCCTGATCCTCAGTCGCCTGGGGCATAGCGTGGTCACCGCCTACGATGGCGAGGAAGCGCTGACGGCCTTCCACGCCGAGCGCTTCGACCTGCTGCTGATGGACGTGCAGATGCCTCGGGTGGACGGCCTGGAGGCGACTCGGCGGATTCGTCGTCACGAGCAGGTCAACGGCCTGGAGCCGACGCCGATCATCGCCCTGACCGCCAGCGTGCTGGAGCAGGATCGCCGCGCCGCGCGCGAGGCCGGCATGGACGGCTTCGCTTCCAAACCGTTGGAAATGGACAAGCTGCTGGCCGAGATCGCCGCGGTGCTGGGCCTGGCGCCTCAACCCAGTGCCGCGCCTGCGCCGGTAGTGCATGAGCGGCCAACGACCATCGACTGGCCACGGGGTATCGCCTTGTGGGGCAGCGAAAGCGCGCTGCTGGCGGCCATTCGGCGTTTCCTGCACGAGCATGGCGAGGCCGGCCTGCGCATCGCTGAGTTGCTGCACGCCGGCGACCAGGCTGCGGCCATCGAGCTGACCCACCGGGTCCGCGGCGCGGCGGCCAACCTTGCGTTGTTGCCGCTGAGCCGCCTGGCCGGGCAACTGGAACATGCGCTCAAGGGCGCGGTGCCGGCCTCGACCGAGGAACTGCTGGCCGCCCTCGGCCAGGCCCTGGCCTCTCTGCCAGGCGAGCTGCCGGAACTGCCGCCGGCAGCGCTGGACAAGCCCGCTGCCGGCGCAGTAGAACTGCAACAGATGCGGCCGCTGATCGAACAATCGCGCACCGCCCTGCAGCATGGCGAGCTGGCCGAACAGGCCTTGCAACAATTGCTCGATACGCTGCCTGCCAGGCAGGCGCAGGCCCTTGAGGCGGCGATCAATAATTTCGATTTCGAGCGTGCCGATGCCTTGCTTGCCGAACTCCTCGGCAACCTCGAGCAGCAGTCCGGAGCCCCTGGTAATGAGTGACCCCGTGGATACCCGCCCGAAACTCCTGCTGGTCGATGATGAGCCGACCAACCTGCAGGTGTTGCGGCAGATTCTTCAGGACGACTACCGCCTGTTCTTTGCCAAGGACGGCGACAAGGCCCTGGAGCTGGCCGCGCGCGAACGGCCGGACCTGATCCTGCTCGACGTGATGATGCCGGGCATGACCGGCTACGAGGTGTGTACGCGCCTCAAGCAGGCGGCTGAAACGCTGGCGATCCCGGTGATCTTCGTTACCGCCCTGGCCGATGTCGATGACGAGGCGCGTGGCTTCGAAGTGGGCGCAGTGGACTACATCACCAAGCCGGTCAGCCCGCCGATCGTACGGGCGCGGGTGCGCACCCACCTGTCGCTGGTGCGCGTCGATGAGCTCAAGCAGACCCGCCTGCAGATCGTCCAGCGCCTCGGCCTGGCTGCCGAGTACAAAGACAACGAAACCGGCCTGCACGTGATCCGCATGAGCCATTACTCGCGGGTGCTGGCCCTGGCTGCCGGTTTCAGCGAGCTGGCCGCCGACGATCTGCTCAACGCCGCACCGATGCACGACGTGGGCAAGATCGGCATTCCCGACGCGATCCTGCAAAAGAACGGCAAGCTTGACGAAACCGAGTGGCGGGTAATGCGCAGCCACGCGCAGATCGGCGCCGAGATCATCGGCGAGCACGAATCCGGGCTGCTGCGCATGGCCCGCAGCATCGCCCTGACGCACCACGAGAAGTGGGACGGCAGCGGCTACCCGAACGGCCTCAAGGGCGAGGAAATCCCCCTGGAAGGGCGCATCGTTGCGATTGCCGATGTGTTCGATGCGCTGACCAGCGTGCGCCCGTACAAGGCCGCCTGGTCGGTGGAAGACACCCTCGACCTGCTGCGCCGGGAAAGCGGCAAACACTTCGATCCGCAGCTGGTGGAGCTGTTTCTGACCCAGATGCCGGAGATCCTGCAGATCAAGCAGCGCTGGGCCGAGCACGAGTGAGCGGGTTCTAATAACCATCCTTTCGCTTCGCTCTGTGCTGGAACTGTCATGACGCTGCAAACCTGGGAACTGCTGTCCTATAGCCGTGGGCTGGCAGAGCAGGAGAGCGCTACCCTACAGGACTGAATCTGTCTTGCCTGGCGGCCCAGGCCGCTGCGTTTTGCCTCGACCTCAAAGGAGATGCCATGAACTCGATCGCCAACCTGACCGTGCGCTACGAAATCGACGGCCAGACCTTCGCCAGCCAATTGCTGTACGACGAATCCCACGCGGCCCCGCGCCCCGGCCTGCTGATGGCGCCGAACTGGATGGGCGTGTCCGCCGGTGCCATCGAGATCGCCCAGCAGGTAGCAGCGCGTGGCTACGTGGTGCTGGTTGCGGACGTGTATGGTGCCGATCTGCGCCCGCAGGGGATGGACGAAGCTGGTGCCGCGATGATGACAGTGAAGGGCAAGCCCGCCCTGCGCCAGCGTCTGCAGGCGGCTCTCGACAGCCTCAAGGCGCAGCCCGGCATCCCGCTGGACAGCAGCCGCCTGGCGGTATTCGGCTTCTGCTTCGGCGGGCATTGTGCGCTGGAGATGGCCCGCTCTGGCGCAGCGCTACAGGCGGCGGTGTCCTTCCACGGTACGCTGGACAGCGCCAACCCGGCGGAAGCACAGAACATCAAGGGTTCGGTGCTGGTGCTCGATGGCGCGGCCGATCCGTTCGTGCCGCGCACGCAGCTGACCGAGTTCGCCGAGGAAATGGGCGCGGCTGGGGTCGACTGGCAGTTGATCAGCTATGGCCGCGCAGTGCATTCCTTCACCGACCCGCAGGCCAACATCCCCGGCAAGATGCAGTACGACGCCAAGGTATCGCACCGTGCTTTTGCGGCGATGTATGACCTGTTCGACGAAGTGTTCGCGTAGGGCGGATGCAACCCGCGTAGATAGGTTCCAAGGGCGCATTCCCACGCGGAGCGGGTTCACAACGTAGGGTGGATCACGCTTCACCGATCCGCCGAGCGGGGCCATTGGTGGATGAGCAGAGCGTCATCCACCCTAGGGTCTGTTTACGCGGGTTTCACCCGCCCTACGGTTGGCAGTTCGATGCGTTGCTGCTCACCCGGCACCTGCGGCCAGTCACCGGCGTGCCAGCGTTGCTTGGCCTGCTCCAGCAACGCTGGATCGCTGGCGACGAAATTCCAGAACATCCGCCGTGGCCCCAGCGGCTCGCCGCCGATCAGCACCAGGTGACATTCACTGCTGGCGCTCAGCGTCAGCGCCTCGCCTTCGGGCAAGACCGCCAGGCCTTGTAGCGGCAGGTCGTCCTCTTCCAGCGTGGCTTCACCGTCGATCAGGTACAGCGCGCGCTCGCGGTGTTCGGCGGGAATCATCAAGCTGGCGCCTGTCTGCAGTTTCAGCTCGGCGTAGACCGTGGGCGAACGTACCGGCACCGGCGATTGCAGGCAGAAGCCGTTGCCGGCGATCAGGATAATCGCCACGCCCATGGCTTTACTGCGCGGCAGGCTGGCGGCCGGGTGGTGGCTGTAACTGGGCTCGCCCTGTTCCTCGGTCTGTGGCAGCGCCAGCCAAACTTGCAGGCCGTGTAGGCGCGTGGGTTGCTGCCAGAGCGCTGCCGGCGTGCGTTCGACATGGGCGACGGCACGCCCGGCCGTCATCCAGCTGACATCGCCGGCCTGCACCAGCTGGTCGGAGCCGAGGCTGTCCTTGTGTTGCAGCGCGCCTTCGAACAGGTAGGTGAGGGTGGACAGGCCGATGTGCGGGTGCTGGTTGATGTTCATCCCGCTGTCGGCCGGGTAGGCCTGTTCCAGCATGTGATCGAAGAACACGAACGGCCCGACGCTGCGGCACTTGGCCGACGGCAACGGGCGCAGGATCGGTTGGCCGGCGATGTCTTCCAGGCGCGGTTGGATCAGCAGCAGGCCGCTCATGTTCAGACTTCGCCCAGGCGGGTGCTGATCTGCACGTCAGCGCTGGTAATCAGTTTTTGCACCGGGCAGCGGTCGGCCACTCGCAGCAGTTGCTCACGCTGGGCATCGTCCAGCGCACCGTGCAGGTCCAGCTCCACGGCCAGGCGATAGATGCCCTGGCGCTCTTCGCTGTCGTCGCGGTTGACGCGTACGTCGAGGCCTTCCAGCGGCAGGCCTTTCTGCTTGGCGTAGAGCATCAGGGTCAACGCCTTGCAGGCGCCGAGGGCGGCATCGAACAGGTCGTGGGGTTCCGGCCCGGAGGCATTGCCGCCGTATTCGACGGGGACATCGGTGTGCAGCAGGTGGTCGCCGATTTCGATGCTGTGGCGCATGCCGCTTTCAGTGCTGATACGGATCATGGTGCTTCCTCGCTAGGCTGGGTGACCCAGCCTAGCCCAGCAACGCCATTTCAGACCAGTACGGAGAGGCGCACATCGGCGCCAAGCACGCGCTGCAAACGGCCATCCTGGCCGAGGATCGGCACCGACACGGTGAAGCAGAAATCGTCGGTGGCCGAAGAGCGGTAGACCGGAGTGATGTGACTGCGCAGGCCATCGGCCACCGCGCGGAACCAGGGACGCTGGCTCCAGTTGCGGCCGCGGCAGGAGGCCGCTTCCTGGTGCGGTACGTCGCTGGCGAAGATATTTTCCGAGAGCTGCACACCGTTGTTGTCGACCAGGTAGAACAGCTCGAAACGCGCATCGCGGCGCAGCGTCTCGCTGAGCAGGCGTTCCGCTCCAAGGAGGTCGCCGCTAAGCGCCGACTGGCGGGCCAGTTGCTCGACGCCGCTTTGCACCGCGCGGTGCAGCTCCAGACGGAAGTCGCCAAGGCCTTGCAGCAGGCGGTCGCCATCTTCGCGCACGGCCTGGCTGTGGCGCAGCACCTGGCCGGCCTTGCCAAGCAGGTCGCCGGCGACCTGGGCGATCTGTTGCACATCGCCATTGATCGAGCGTACGGCCTGGCCGATCTGCTCGGTGCCGGTGGCGATGTGGCTCACGCGCTCGTCGAGCATGTCCATGGCCTGGCGCGTGCTATCGAGGCCAGCGCCAACCTGCAGCATGCCGTCGCGGCCATCTTCCACGGCCTGGTGCATGCGTTCGCCGGCACTGCCGAGCTGGGCCATGCCATCCCGGAAGCGCTCGATGATCTGGCTGACCTGGCCGGTGGATTCGGTGGTGTGGCCGGCCAGGCGGCGGACCTCTTCGGCCACCACGGCAAAGCCTCGGCCGTGCTCGCCGGCGCGAGCGGCCTCGATGGCGGCGTTGAGCGCGAGCAAGTTGGTTTGCTGGGAGATGCTGGCGATCACGCCGATGACCTTGCTGACCTCTTCCAGTTGCCCGGCCAGGTTGCCGATCACCTTGCCCAGCTCGGCTTCGCAGGCGCCGATGGCTTCGACCTGGTTGAGCACGTCCTGGCCGCTTTGCTGGCATTGGCGCAGGGTGCTGGCGACCTCGCCGGAGAGGCGGGCGACTTCGGCGGCGCCGGGCACCAGTTCGACATCCAGGGTGGTGGTGACCTGCTCGCTGGCGCTGGCGATCAGCTCCGAAGATTGCGCCAGGCTCTGTCCGCTTTCCTGGTTGGCGCTGGCAATATCGGCCAGTTGCGGGGCGTGCGAGGCGATGCCGACGGCGGCGCCGAGGCTGGTGCGGATGCGCTGGTGCAGGCCGTCGCTGAAACGGTTCAGGCGGCCCATCCAGGCCTGCTGCTCGGGCAGGCGAGTGGTCAGGTCGTGCTGGTTGAACAGGGCGCTGAGCGCCTCTTCGTTCTCGGCGCGGCGGGCGTTGGTGCGCAGCAACTGCAGCATGAGGAAGCTCCCTTGATAGTCTGCAGGGAGCAGTGCAAGCACAGTGCCATCACTGCTGGCGGCGCGTCATGGGGCTGGCGCCGTAAGAATGACTCTCTGGGCGCGTCGGACCAGTGCGTCATCTGTCGACTGGCGCTATTTGGGTGCGCTCGGGCGGTACCACAGCTCGCTGCGCTCGAACGGGGTCTGTTCCGGCAGGTCCGGGTTCTGCAGTTCGATCACCTGGCGCTGGTCGAGGCGGGCCTTGCGCAGATGTTCGCCGTGGTACTGCTCGAACAGGCGGTCGAAACTGCCGTCGGCGATCATCGCCTCCAGGCCGCGCTGCAGGTCTGCTGCTAGGTCGGCGCGGGCGCGTGAGGTGAAGAAATAGAAGGCGGAGGGGTAGTGGAGGACGATATGCGAGTCCACCACCAGCTTGAGCCCGGCCGCGCTGGCGCGTTGCTGCTCGTCATGGGCCACCACCACTTCGCGGGGGAACAGGTCGAAACGCCCGGCGTCGAGCATGCGGAACAGGCTGTCGTAACTCTGGCTGGTGATCACCTGCAGGCCGTTGCTACGCAGGATGTGGGTGTCGGGCCAGTCCGCACGCTGCCCGATGCGCATGGGTTTTAGCTGGGCCAGGTTGCGTACCGAGGCCAGCCAGTCGCGGTCCTCCTCGCGGACCAGGGCCACGCGCCAGCCGATCAGGCCCTTGTAGATGGGGATGCGCACCGGCAGCAGGTTCTGCTCGCGCTCGCGGGTGGTCATGGTCCACATCACTTGCAGGTGACCGTCGTTCTGCTCCAGGGAAAGTTGGGCGCGGCTCTGCGGCATCGGTTTGTCCGAGGCCTGCAGGCGGTGGCCGGCGCCGCTCTTGTCGAGCGCCTGGCGCAGCAGTTCGACGACATAGGCTTCGGGGTTTTCCCCCTCGGAGTGCCGTGGGTAAGTGAGCAACTCGCCAGCCTGTAGCGGCAGGCAGCAGAGCAGGGCGAACAGGGGTAGCAGGCGGCGCATGGGCAGGCTCGTTTTGGGGCTACGAGCATGATGGCCGTTGTGCTGGCACCGCGCCAGTGAACCTCGCGATTGCCGGGCTGGTCTACCTTTGCCAGGACTGTCAGGAGGATTGCCCTTGCCCCATCACCGTCTACTGCTGGCCGTAGCCTTGAGCCTGCTGGCGTACCCCACGCTGGCCCGTGACTACCACTACAGCGATGCCCACCTGCATTACGTGGATTTCTTCCAGGAGAGCGACGGCATGACGCCGCTGCTCGAAGCCATGGCCGCCGGGCGCATCGACCATGCGTTGATCAGCGGCATTCCGGTGGCGAAGAAGTGGCACGAGGACGAACCCAAGCGACCTCGCTACTACGCCGGCGACGATGCTGGCGCCTACTGGTACAGCGCCACCGACGTGCTGGTGGCCGATGCGGTCCGGCGCTTGCCGGCGGAGCAGCGTCAGCGTCTGCATCCCTTCCTGTCCGGATTCAATCCGACCGACAAGAACGCCGATGCGCATATCCGCCGCATGCTCGAACTGGACCCCGGCCTCTGGCAGGGCCTGGGCGAAGTGTTCACCCGCCACGACGACCTCACTGCGCTGATCTACGGTGACACGCCGCGGGCCAACAACGAGGCCATGACGCGGGTCTATCACCTGGCCGCCGAGTACGACCTGCCGGTGCTGCTGCACAGCAACATCACCTCCAAGCGCGAGCGTAATCCCTTGTACCTGGCGGAAATCGAGGAGCCGCTGCGCAACCATCCGCATGTACGCTTCATCTGGGCCCATGCCGGCACCAGCATGGAAATCCACCGGCACCAGGAGCAGCTCGATTTCCTCCTGCCGACCCTGGAACGCATGCTCACCGATTACCCGAACCTGTATATCGATCTGTCCTGGAGCGTGCTGCGGCCCTATCTGCTGGACAAGGACGGCAAGCCAGACAAAGCCTGGTTGCAGTTGGTTGAGCAGCACCCGACGCGCTTTATGCTGGGCTCTGACGTGGTCGGGCGCTTCGAGGGGCTGGGCGACTACTTGACGGCGTTCAATCCGTTCCTCGATGCGCTGCCGGAACAGGTCGCGCGCCAGGTGGCTAGGGACAATTTCCTCGCGGTGCTGCCACGCAAGCAGCAGGGGCAGCTGACGCAGTAGTAAGCATCTGACTGTCACACGGCTGTAACCGACGTGTCATAGCCTCGCGCCATCCCAATCTAGGAGCGCGAGATGAAACTGTTCAGCCTGAGCGCACTGGCGCTGGGCCTGGCATCCAGCCTGGCCATGGCCGATGTGCAGGTCGAAGGACCGGTCGAGTACGGCGTATTCGCCACTGCCCCCATCAAGGACCCGCAGCCGGGTGAGCGCGTGCTGACCCGTGCCAATCAGGCGATCGAAGCGACCGATCAGGTGCCGGGGCGTTTGGGCACCAAGTTCGGCATGCGCTACCGCCTGGCCGGCAAGGTCGCGACCGATGCGCCGTTGACCTTGCTGTACCTCACGCCTGGGCTGGTCGGCGCCGATGGCCGCCGCCAGGACAAGATCGAGGTGGTGCAGAAACTGATGCCTGGCGCGCCGATGGACGTCATGGCCTACGAATTTACCGAGCCCCACGAACTGGTGGCTGGCGAGTGGCATTTCATGGTGTTCCAGGGTGACCGGCTGCTGGCCGAGCAACGTTTCCAGGTGCGTTAACAGGTTGTATCGACCTTGGCCCGGCTGCCCTGCAGTCGGGCCTTTTTTATGCGCGGCTGGCGGGGAACGTCGGGCTTTGCTTGGCTTAGGGCTTAGCCACCGCAGTCACGGATGCTCATCATGTACCTTCGCAACCTGAAAATTGCTCCACGCGCAGCTCTTGGCTTTGCCATTCTCGCGCTGCTGATGCTGATTCTTGGTGGCTTCTCGCTGAGTCAGATGGGGCGAATGCACCAGCAGTCGAGCGATGTGAACAACAACTGGCTGCCGAGCATCCAGGTGCTCAACGACATGAGCCAGGAGATCCTGCGCATTCGCGCAATCACCCTGCGACTGCTGATCAACCGTGATGCGCAGAGCATGAGCCAGAACGAACAGCGCCTGCTTACCCTCAAGGAAGGGCTGGCCGGCTCGCGCGGCGAATACGAGAAGCTGATTTCCAGCGCCGACGAGCGCGCGGCCTACGAGCGCTTCAAGCAGGCGCAGGACAATTACCTGGGCGAGCAGGAGAAGATCATGGCGCACTCGCGCCAGGACGAACTGGACGCGGCCGTGGCGATTGCCAACGGCACGCTCAACCAGTACGCCGACGGCATGGCCAAGGCACTCCAGGAACTGACCGAGATGAACGGGCAGGGCGCTACGGCTGCCGCCGAATCCAGCGATGCGGCATACGCCAGTGCCGTCGAGATGGTGGTGATTTTGCTGGTGATCACCGCGCTGATCACCATCGTCCTGGCCGTGTTGCTGACCCGCAGCATTGTCCGCCCGCTGACGCAGGCAGTGGAGGTAGCGCAGGTGGTTGCCTCCGGTGATCTGACGGGTGAGTTTCGCATCGAAGGCAAGGACGAACCGGCGCAGTTGCTGGAGTCGCTCAAGCGCATGCAGCAGAGCCTGCGTTCCACTATCCAGAGCATCGCCGACTCGTCCAGCCAACTGGCCTCGGCGTCCGAGGAGCTGCATGCGGTGACCGAGGACGCCACCCGTGGCCTGCACCTGCAGAACGCCGAGATCGAGCAAGCAGCCACCGCGGTGAATGAAATGACGGCGGCAGTGGAGGAGGTGGCGCGCAACGCGGTGAGCACCTCGGAGGCGTCCCGCGAGTCGGATCGCACCACCCAGCATGGCCGTGAGCAGGTGCGCCAGACGGTGGACTCGATCAGCCATCTGGCCAGCGACGTGACCACTACCTCGGACCAGGTGGAAACCCTGGCCGGCAAGGTGCGCAATATCAGCCAGGTGCTCGACGTGATCCGTTCGATTGCCGAGCAGACCAACTTGTTGGCGCTTAATGCGGCCATCGAGGCGGCGCGGGCCGGGGATGCCGGGCGTGGCTTTGCCGTGGTGGCCGACGAGGTGCGCGCGCTGGCGCATCGCACCCAGCAGTCGACCCAGGAAATCGAGCAGATGATCGGCGGCATTCAGCAGGGCACCGAAGCGGCCGTCAGTGCCATGCAGGGCAGCACCACGCGGGCGCATTCCACCCTGGATGTGGCGCGCGCAGCAGGCGCGGCGCTGGACGAAATCGCCGTGGCCATCGCCTCGATCAACGAGCGCAACCTGGTGATCGCCAGTGCTTCGGAGGAACAGGCGCAAGTCGCCCGCGAGGTGGACCGCAACCTGGTGAACATTCGCGACTTGTCGCTACAGACCTCGGCGGGTGCTGACCAGACCAGCGCCGCTAGTCAGGAGCTGTCGCGCCTGGCTGTCGACCTCAGTGTCTTGGTCGGGCGTTTTCGCATCTAGCGCGCGGACAAACAAAAACGGCGCCCGAGGGCGCCGTTTTCATTGCCGCAGCAATCAGCCTTTGTAACGTTGCAGCACCAGCGTGGCATTGGTGCCGCCGAAGCCGAAGCTGTTGCTCATCACTGTGTTCAGCTCGGCGTTCTCGCGGGTCTGGCGCAGGATCGGCAGGTCGGCCACTTCCGGGTCCAGTTCGTCGATGTTGGCCGAACCGGCGATGAAGTTGCCTTCCATCATCAGCATGCAGTAGATCGCTTCCTGCACGCCGGCGGCGCCCAAGGAGTGGCCGGACAGGCTCTTGGTCGAGCTGATCGGTGGCGCCTTGTCGCCGAACACTTCGCGCACACCGCGAATTTCCGCCACGTCGCCCACGGGGGTCGAGGTGCCGTGGGTGTTCAGGTAGTCGATCGGTGCGTCGACCGTGGCCAGGGCCTGCTGCATGCAGCGGATGGCGCCTTCACCGCTCGGTGCGACCATGTCGTAGCCGTCGGAGGTGGCGCCGTAGCCGACCACTTCGGCGTAGATCTTCGCGCCGCGGGCGAGGGCGTGTTCCAGCTCCTCGACCACTACCATGCCGCCACCGCCAGCGATGACGAAGCCGTCACGCTTGGCGTCGTAGGCACGCGAGGCTTTTTCCGGGGTTTCGTTGTACTGGGTGGAGAGGGCGCCCATGGCGTCGAACAGGCAGCTCTGGCTCCAGTGTTCTTCCTCGCCACCGCCGGCAAACACGATGTCCTGCTTGCCCAGCTGGATTTGCTCCATCGCCTGGCCGATGCAGTGCGCGCTGGTGGCGCAGGCCGAGGAGATGGAGAAGTTCACGCCCTTGATCTGGAACGGCGTGGCCAGGCAGGCCGACACGGTGCTACCCATGGTGCGGGTGACGCGGTATGGGCCGATGCGCTTGACGCCCTTTTCGCGCAGGGTGTCGATGGCTTCCATCTGGTTCAGGGTCGAGGCGCCACCGCTGCCGGCGATCAGGCCGGTACGCGGGTTGGACACCTGCTCCGGGGTGAGGCCGGAGTCGGCAATCGCCTTCTCCATCGACAGGTAGGCATAGGCCGCGGCATCGCCCATGAAGCGGAAGATCTTGCGATCGATCAGCTCTTCCAGGTTCAGGTCGACCGAGCCGGACACGTGGCTGCGCAGGCCCATTTCTGCATAGGCCGGGTTGAAGCGGATACCCGCTTTGCCGGCACGCAGGTTGGCGGAAACGGTGTCTTTGTCATTGCCCAGGCACGAAACGATGCCCAGACCGGTGATCACGACGCGACGCATGCGGATAACCCTTAGAAATTGTCAGTGGAGGTGAACAGACCGACGCGCAAGCCTTCGGCACTGTAAATTTCGCGACCATCAACACTGACGGTGCCATCGGCGATGGCCAGGATCAGCGAGCGGTTGATGGTGCGCTTGATATGAATGTTGTAGGTGACCTTCTTCGCGGTAGGCAGCACCTGGCCGAAGAACTTCACTTCGCCGGAGCCCAGGGCGCGGCCGCGGCCGGGGTTGCCCTGCCAGCCGAGGTGGAAACCGACCAGTTGCCACATGGCATCGAGGCCTAGGCAGCCGGGCATTACCGGGTCGCCTTCGAAGTGGCAGGCGAAGAACCACAGGTCTGGGGTGATATCGAGCTCGGCGACGATTTCGCCTTTGCCGTACTTGCCGCCGTTGTCGCTGATGTGAGCGATGCGGTCGATCATCAGCATGTTGGGGGCGGGCAGTTGCGCATTACCCGGGCCGAATAGCTCGCCACGACTGCAGCGCAGCAGGTCTTCCCGGGTGAAGGCGTTTTGCTTGGTCATGCGAGCTCCTCAATGGCCCCGCCGCACGGGGCTAAGCGATACATCCTGGTCGCCGCAGGCTCTGGGCTTCTGTCGGCAGCGTAGTCATAGACTGTTGCGTGTTGGTGAAAGTCACAGTTTCCTGTGAACACCTGTATACCGGGCTGTTCCCGCGCCTGAAAAACGCTTTGGCTGACTCTAGCACTCCTGTTCCTGGCGCTGGTTACGGTTGTTCAACCAGCGCAGCAAGACACGTTCCAGGTCTGCACGTTTGAAGGGCTTGGCCAGGTAATCGTTCATTCCCGCCTGCAGGCAGGCTTCGCGGTCGCCCTGCAGGGCGTTGGCGGTGAGGGCGATGATCGGGATGTTGCAGTGCGGCGCCTGCTGGCGAATCTGTCGTGTGGCCTCGTAGCCATCCATGATTGGCAGGCGGCAATCCATCAGGATGGCGGCGAAGCGCTGGGCATTGAAACGGTGCACCGCCTGGGCGCCATCGCCGACCAGGGTGACGCGGTAGCCGAGGCTGCGCAGCATGGCCTCGATCACCGTCTGGTTGACTGGGTTGTCTTCCACCAACAGCACTTCCTGGCCTTCGCCGGCCGGCCCCTGCAAGGCCAGATCGGCTTCCAGGCTGGCGCTGCGCGGGCGGAACGGCAGGGGAATTTCCAGGCTGAATACCGAGCCTGCACCTTCCTGGCTGGAGGCGTGCAGGGTGCCGCCCATGCGCTCGGCCAGGGTGCGGGCGATGGACAGACCAAGCCCGGTGCCGCCGTAGCGTCGGGAAATCGAGGTGTCGGCCTGCTGGAAGGCATCGAACATGTGTTCCAGGCGCTCCGGGGCGATGCCGATCCCGCTGTCGTGTACCGCGCAGATGAACCACAGCACCTCGTTGTCCAGCGGCTGCCAGTGGGTTTCGATGCGGATGCCGCCGTCCTCGGTGAACTTCAGCGCATTGCCCAGCAGGTTGACCAGGATCTGCCGGATGCGCGTCGGGTCGCCCTGCACCTCGAAGTCTTCCAGGCCTGGCTGGTTGTTCAGGCGCAGGTACAGGCCACGCTGCTGGGCGCTGTGCTGGAACACCTGCAGCGAGCCTTGCAGCAGATCGATCAGGTTGAACGGGATGCGCTCCAGCTCCAAGGCGCCGCGCTCGATGCGCGAGAAGTCGAGGATGTCGTTGATCACCTTGAGCAGGTGCTCGGTGGATTCGGTAGCCAGGGCGGCGTATTCGGCCTGCTCCTGGTTCATCTCGGTGGTTTCCAGCAGCTGCAACATGCCCAGAACGCCGTTCATCGGGGTGCGCAGCTCGTGGCTCATCATTGCCAGGAAGTCGGATTTGGCCCGGCTGGCCTGTTCGGCCTGCTCGCGGGTCTGGATCAGCTGCTCCATGGCGCTTTGCTGCTCGCGGCTGGCGCTGGCCAGGCCGCTGGCCAGGTTGTTGATGTGACGTGCCAGCTCACCCAGCTCGCCGCCGGCGCTTTCCGGCAGCTGGCTCTGGTAGTTGCCGGCCTGGATCGCCTCGACGGCCCGGCCCATGGCGCTGATCGGGCGTGCCAGGCGGCTGGCCAGCTGACGGGCGAGGAGGAAGGTCAGGAGCAGTGCAAGCAGGCTGAGCACCGCGGCCTTGATCAGGATGTCCTGCTGCTGGCTGCTCAGCGCCTCATTGGACATCCCGACCACCACGCGGCCCAGGTAGTCGCCCGGGCGTTTGTCGTTCTTGGCTCTCTGGCCTTGGGCCGGAGTCTGGTTGGGTTCGATGCGCTGCTGGTGGATCGAGGCCTGGAACACCTCGACACTGACACCGCTGTCATGGTCCGGCTGTTCGACATAGACGAGGATGTTCTCGTCGCGGTCGCGTATTTCCAGAAAGCGCACATGGGGCGTCTTCAGCGTGGCGCGCAGCAGGTTGTCGAGTACCTGCGGGTTGTGCGCCAGCACGCCGTATTCGGCTGCCGGCGCGAGCTGGTCGGCGATCAACTGGCCGGTGTGGTCGAGTTCCTGGCGCAGATCCTGCAACCGGGCAAAGGTGAAGAAACCGGTCAGCAGCAGGGTCAGCAACAAGGCCGGGCCGACGCTGATCAGTTGAGTGCGGGTATGGATGTCCCAGTTCTGGCCAAGATTCATGGGCACGCCACCCCGGCGGTCTGTGCGGGGCAGGGCCGAGGCTCGAGTCGCGACGAGCTGGGAAACGGGGGCAGCGCAGGAATAAAAAATGAGGTGCGCACGGAACAGCCTTGTTCGGGGGCGGACAGGCGCATGTTAACCGAGATGCCCGGGTTTGCCAGCGCATGCACAGTCAATGGTCACACGCGGCACTGGCCGGTCGGGCGATGCTCCGTGATAATCCCCCCATTCGCCATGTGAATGGCTTGTTCTGGAATCGTTATGACTGAGCAACAACCTGTTGCAGTGCTGGGCGGCGGTAGTTTCGGAACCGCCATTGCCAACCTGCTGGCCGAAAATGGCCAGCGCGTCCTGCAGTGGATGCGCGACCCCGAGCAGGCCGAGGCAATGCGCACCCAGCGTGAAAACCCGCGCTACCTCAAGGGCGTCAAGCTGCACCCGGGGGTGGAGCCGCTGAATGACCTGCATGCGACCCTGGCCGCCTGCGAGCTGGTGTTCGTCGCCATTCCCTCGTCAGCCCTGCGCAGCGCGTTGCAGCCCTTTGCCGCCGACCTGGCTGGCAAGCTGCTGATCAGTACCACCAAGGGCATCGAGGCCAACGGCTTCAAGCTGATGAGCCAGATTCTTGCCGAAGTGGCGCCACAATCGCGCATCGGCGTGCTGTCGGGCCCCAATCTGGCCAAGGAAGTGGCCGAACACGCACTGACTGCCACGGTGATTGCCAGCGAAGACGAAGAACTTTGCGAGCGGGTGCAGCAGGCGCTGCACGGCCGCACCTTCCGCGTGTATGCCAGTCGCGACAGTTTTGGCGTCGAGCTCGGCGGTGCGTTGAAGAACGTCTACGCGATCATCGCCGGCATGGCTGCTGCC
Organism: Aquipseudomonas ullengensis; assembly: GCF_014174475.1. Taxonomy (GTDB): domain Bacteria; phylum Pseudomonadota; class Gammaproteobacteria; order Pseudomonadales; family Pseudomonadaceae; genus Aquipseudomonas; species Aquipseudomonas ullengensis. Next base: position 480,944 of record NZ_JACJUD010000004.1, on the reverse strand, counting down.
ATGGGCATGGGTGAGAACACCAAGAGCATGCTGATCACCCGCGCGCTGGCGGAAATGACCCGCTTCGCCGTCAAACTCGGTGCCAACCCGATGACCTTTCTCGGCCTGGCCGGGGTTGGCGATCTGATCGTCACCTGCACCTCGCCGAAGAGCCGCAACTACCAGGTTGGCTTCGCCCTGGGCGAGGGCTTGAGCCTGGAAGATGCGGTGGCGCGCCTGGGTGAAGTGGCCGAGGGCGTCAACACGCTCAAGGTGCTCAAGCACAAAGCCGAGGAAATGCAGGTGTATATGCCGTTGGTCGCCGGTTTGCATGCCATTCTCTTCGAAGGGCGCACCCTGGCCCAGGTCATCGAGGCGCTGATGCGTGCCGAACCGAAGACCGATGTGGATTTCATCCCGATCAGCGGATTCTGAACCGCGGCCGCGCCGCATGCCCCAAGGAGAGTGACATGAGCGAACCGAGCAAAGACCTGGAACGTGAATCCATCGTGCTGCGCATTCTGTGGATGGTGATCTTCGCCATCGTCTGGCAGTTGGCGGAAATCATTCTTGGCGGCGTGGTGTTGCTGCAACTGGGCTATCGCCTGTTCTACGGTGCACCGAACAGCGGCCTGCAGGGTTTTGGCGACAGCCTCAGCCAGTACCTGCAGCAGATTGGCCGTTTCGGCAGCTTCAATACCGAGGAGAAGCCCTGGCCGTTCGCCGATTGGCCGACGGCGCGCCCACCGCAAGACAACGAGCCGCACAGCATCCCGCCGGCGCCACACCCGGTGCGTGACGAAGAACCCAAGCTGTGAAGCTCTGGCTGTTGCGTCATGGTGAGGCTGCTGCGCAAGCGCGTAGCGATGCCGAGCGGGCGTTGACGGCCCACGGTCGTGCGGAAGTGCGGCAAAGCGCCGAACGCCTGCGCGGCGCGGCGCTGCAACAGATTCTGGTGAGCCCGTATCTGCGCGCCCAGCAGACCGCCGAGTTGGTGCGCGAGGTGCTCGGCCTTGATCTGCCACTGACCACCCTGGAGTGGCTGACCCCGGACGACTCACCGCGCGAGGTGGCCAATCAGCTTGATCACTTTGTCGTCGATGAATTGCTGATTGTCAGCCACAACCCGTTGCTCGGCGCCCTGGCCGGGCTGCTGGTGCATGGTCACCTGCAACTGCCTTTTCCCCTGCGTACCGCCAGCCTGGTCGGCCTTGAAGCCGAGCTGCCATTGATTGGCGGTATGCGCCAAATCGGCCTGTATCACCCCGGCTGAGCCCACTAGCCTCTTCATAATCCCTGCTCGCGCGCTCTGGTTCGCGGGCTGCGTAGCTGCGCCTGCACGCTGTTGCTTCGCTGAAACATTTCTCCACTTGCACTGCCTCCTTGCCCCGTGGAATATTCAACCAAGCAAGTGCTTGGTTGCTCCCTGTGACAATAAGAAAAAACAAGGAGGCCCCGTGGCCAGTGCCGTCCGTTTACCGCTCGATGTCTTTTTCGAGCGTGAGTCGCGTCATCCGAACAAGACATTCCTGATCCAGCCCCAGGGCGGTGGTCAGGTCGAGACGCTGAGCTGGGCCGAGGTAGGCGAGCAGGCGCGGCGTGCTGCCAACTGGCTGCGCAGCCTGGAGCTGGCCCAGGGCAGCCGTGTCGCGATCATCTCGAAGAACTGCGCGCACTGGATCGTCGCCGACCTGGCGATCTGGATGGCCGGGCATGTTTCCGTGCCGCTGTACCCCAATCTCACCGGGGAGACCGTGGCCCAGGTGCTCGAACATGCCGAAGCCCGGGTGGCGTTCATCGGCAAGCTCGACGACTGGCCGGGCATGGCCTCTCACTTCCCAGCGAGCGTGACGACCGTGGCGTTGCCGCTGCATCCCGCGGGTGAGTTCAACAAGCACTGGAGCGACCTGCAGGCCTGCGCGCCGATCCAGGACACCCCGCGTCCGGGGCCGGATCAGCTCGCCACCATCATCTACACCTCCGGCACCACCGGCATGCCCAAGGGCGTGATGCACAACTTCTCCAACTTCGGCTTCACCGCCAGCCACGCCACCCAGCTGTTTGGCGTCAGCGAGAGTGACCGGGTGCTGTCCTACCTGCCGCTGTGCCACGTGGCCGAGCGCATGTTCGTCGAGCTCAATGCGCTGTACAGCGGCCTCACCGTGTATTTCGCCGAAAGCCTGGATACCTTCCTCGCCGACCTGCGCCGCGCGCGGCCCACGGTGTTCTTCGGCGTGCCGCGGATCTGGACCAAGTTCCAGATGGGCGTGTACGACAAAATGCCGGCGGCAAAGCTGGACCGCCTGCTATCGCTGCCGCTGATTGGTCGGCTGATCGGGCGCAAAGTCCTCAAGGGCCTGGGCCTGGATGCGGTGAACTTCGCCCTGTCCGGCGCGGCCCCGGTGCCTGATGCGCTGCTGGCCTGGTATCGCCGCCTGGGCCTGGAGCTGCAGGAGGTCTATGGCATGACCGAAAACTGCGGTTACTCGCACGTCTGCCGCCCGGGCCAGTTCAAGCGTGGCTGGATCGGCCAGAACAACCCAGGAGTGGAAGTGCGCATCAGTGAAGAGGGCGAGGTGCTGGTACGTAGCGGCTCGACCATGCAGGGCTATTTCAAGGAACCGGGCAAGACCGCCGAGGCGTTGACCGAGGATGGCTTCCTGCGCACCGGCGACAAGGGTGAGCAGGACGATATCGGCAACCTGCGCCTGACCGGGCGGATCAAGGAAATCTTCAAGACCAGCAAGGGCAAGTATGTCGCCCCGGCGCCGATCGAGAACCGCCTGGCGGTGCATTCGCAGATCGAGCAGGTCTGTGTGGTCGGCGATGGTTTGCCGCAGCCGCTGGCCCTGTGCGTGCTCTCCGAAGCCGGTCAGCGCGAACCGCGCGAGCAACTGGCAGGTAGCCTCAAGGCCTTTCTGCACAGCATCAATGAACAGCTCGACAAGCCCGAGCGGCTCAGCGGCCTGGTGTTGATCAGCGAAACCTGGGCAATCGACAACGGCTTCCTCACGCCCACCCTGAAGATCAAGCGCAACGTGGTGGAGAACGCCTACAGCCAGCATTTCCCGGTGTGGGGTGAGCGGGTGGGCGAGGTGTTCTGGCACTGAGTGCCTGGCTGTCGCGGCTGCTGTCTGGCAGGCGCTGCTCGTGTAGGAGCCAGCTTGCTGGCGATGCTCTGGGTAACTGATCGCCAGCAAGCTGGCTCCTACAGGGTGTCAACGTCTCGTACATCCGAGTGGCAAAAAAAAGCCCGGCCAAATGGCCGGGCAAAGCATTTCTCCGCAGGAGCGAAGGGGATTAGGCAATCTCTGCCAAGACTTGAATCTGTTGCTGCGCTGCCACTTCCCCAATCACCAGGATCGCCGGGCTTTTCAGCTGAAAATCGTGGGCGTCCTGTTGCATGGCCGCCAGGCTGCTGCGGCATTCACGCTGGTGCGGCAGGGAGGCGTTTTCGATCATCGCCACCGGCATGTCGGCGCGCATGCCGCCGGCCAGCAGGCTTTCGCGAATTTCCGGCAGTTTGGCCACGCCCATGTACACCACCAGGGTGGTGCCGCTCTGCGCCAGCGCCGGCCAGTTGAGGCTGCTGTCGTCCTGGGTGTGGGCGGTGACCAGGGTCACGCCGCGGGCCACGCCGCGCAGGGTCAGGGGAATGCCGCAGTTGGTGGCGCCGGCCAGGCCGGCGGTGATGCCATTGACCATTTCCACCTCGATGCCGTGGGCGCCAAGCCAGTCGACCTCTTCACTGCCACGGCCGAAGATGCACGGATCGCCACCTTTGAGGCGCACCACGCACTTGCCCTGGCGCGCATAGCGCAGCATCAGGCGATGGATAAATTCCTGCGGGGTGGAGCGGCAGCCGCCGCGTTTGCCCACCGGGACGATGCGCGCCGTGGGGCAGTGCTCCAGCACCGCCGGGTTGACCAGGTCGTCGATCATCACGATCTCGGCCTGATTCAGGGCTTTCACGGCCTTGAGGGTCAGCAACTCCGGATCGCCCGGGCCTGCGCCTACCAGCCAGACTTTTGCGCTCATGTCTCTCTCCTCAGGCGGTCGCTGCGACGGCCACGGGTTGCGTGGCCAGCAGTCGTTTGATTTCGGGTACGCAGGAGCCGCAGCTGGTGCCGCATTTCAGCTCCTGCTTCAGGCCGTTCAGGTCCAGGCCACGGGCGATGCCGGCACACACCGCGCTTTCGCTGACGTTCATGCAGTTGCACAGGGTCTTGCTGGCCTTGCCGCTGGCTGCGCCGGGTGGCGTGGCCAGCGGGGCGAGCAGCCAGCGCCGCAGGCTGGCGTCGGCCTTGCCTTCGCTCCAGAGGTTTTTCAGCCAGTCGCGGGCAGCGGTTTCGCCGGCCAGGCGGATGGCGACGATACGTCCGTCCTCGATGCGCACGCGCTTGCCGACGCGGTGCTGCGGGTCGTCGTAGGCCAGTACCGGACCTGCGTCGACGGCCAGCAGGGCATCGATCTGTGCCAGCAGGGCAGCGTCCGGCGCCTCGGCGCTGGCGGCCTTGATCAGCAGCGCCGGACGTTCGCGGCCGGTGAGCGCCAGGTTGGCGTAGGCGAAACCCTCGAACAGCGGGCGCAGCGCTTCGAAGCGGCGCTGCACGTCGCCTTCGACCAGGGCGAAGAACTGCCAGGGCAGCTCGGCTTTCTCCACTTCGACGCCGCTGAGCTTGAGTTCCGGCTGCTTGGACAGCGGATCGAAAGCCGGCTGGGTCAGCACGTTGGTGCCCAGCCCCTTGAGGAAGCGGTTGCCCCAGTGCATGGGCAGATAGGCCTGGCCGGCGCGCACATTCTCATCGGCCTGTACCGGCACGATCAGCTCGCCGCGACGGCTGCGCAGGCTGACCAGTTGGCCGTCCTGCAGGCGGCGCCGGCGCAGTTCGTCCGGGTGCAGGCTGAGCACGGCCTCTTCGGCGTGGCCGAACAGCCGCGCGGCGGTGCCGGTGCGGCTCATGCCGTGCCACTGGTCGCGCAGGCGGCCGGTGTTGAGCAGCAGCGGGAAGCGTCCGTCGCGCTTTTCCTTGGCCGAGCAGTAAGGCTCGGCAAGAAACTGCGCCCGCCCGCTGGCGGTGGGAAAGCGGCCATCCTCGTACAGGCGCGCGGTGCCGTGCTGGGCACCGGCCGGGAACGGCCATTGTTGTGGACCTTGGTTATCCAGAATGGCGTAGCTCAGGCCGCTGAGGTCGAGGTCGCGATTGCTGGTCAGGTGTTTGTATTCCTCGAACAGCGCTTGCGCGCTAGCGAAGTCGAACAGGCTGGGCAGGCCGGGTTTTAGCAGGTGTTCCAGGCGACGGGCGAAATCACAGGTGATCGCCCAATCCGGGCGCGCATCGAAAGGGGGCTGCACGGCGCGGCGCACATGGCTGACGCGCCGTTCGGAGTTGGTCACGCTGCCTTCTTTTTCGCCCCAACTGGCGGCTGGGAGCAGAAGGTCGGCGTAGTGGCAGGTTTCGGTGGTGAAGAAGGCTTCCTGCACCACCACGAACGGGCAGGCGGCCAGGGCGGCGTGCACCTTGCTCTGGTCCGGCAGGGATTGGGCGGGGTTGGTGCAGGCGATCCACAGCGCCTTGATCTTGCCCTCGGCCACTGCATCGAACAGCTCGATGGCGGTCAGCCCCGGCGTTTCCGGCAGTGCATCGACGCCCCAGTAGCGGGCGACCTCGGCACGGTGCTCGGCGTTGCCGGCATCGCGGTGGCCGGGCAGCAGGTTGCTCAGGCTACCGGTCTCGCGGCCGCCCATGGCATTCGGCTGGCCGGTGAGGGAGAAGGGGCCGGCGCCGACTTTGCCGATCTGCCCGGTGGCCAGGTGCAGGTTGATCAGCGCGCTGTTCTTGGCTGAGCCTGCGGTGGACTGGTTGAGGCCCATGCACCACAGCGAGAGGAACGAAGGCGACTTGCCGATCAGTTCGGCGCAGCGCAGCAGGTCGGCCTGGGAAATGCCGCAGAGATCGGCCACCACCGTGGGGCTGTAGTCGCGCACCAGTTGCTTGAGGGCGTCGAAGCCTTCGGTGTGGGCCTCGATGTAGGCGCGGTCGATCCAGTCTTCCCACATCAGGATGTGCAGGATGCCGTGGAACAGGGCCACGTCGGTGCCCGGCAGAATCGCCAGGTGCAGGTCGGCCAGGTCGCAGGTGTCGGTGCGCCGCGGGTCGACGACGATGACCTTCATCTCCGGGCGTGCGGCCTTGGCCGCTTCCAGGCGACGGAACAGGATGGGGTGGGCATAGGCCATGTTGCTGCCGACGATCAGCAGGCAGTCGCTCTGCTCGATGTCCTCGTAGCTGCACGGCGGCGCATCGGCCCCCAGGCTGCGCTTGTAGCCGACCACTGCCGAGGACATGCACAGGCGCGAATTGCTGTCGATGTTGTTGGTACCGACCAGGGCGCGGGCCAGTTTGTTGAAGCTGTAGTAATCCTCGGTCAGCAACTGGCCGGAGATGTAGAAGGCCACGCTGTCCGGGCCGTGTTCGCGGATGGTTTCGGCAAATACCTTGGCGGCGTGATCGAGGGCGCTGTCCCAGGTGGCGCGCGAGCGAGCCAGGCCCTTGCCCAGGCGCAGCTCGGGGTAGAGGGCGCGGGCGTCGAGGTCGCCGGTCAGGTGCAGGGTCGAGCCCTTGCTGCACAGCTTGCCGAAGTTCGCCGGGTGCTTGGGGTCGCCCTGGACGCCGAGGATCGTCTTGCCGTCATGTTCGATCAGCACGCCACAACCCACGCCGCAGTAGCAGCAGGTCGAGGCGGTGGTCTGCAGGGAAGTAGGCATGGCGTTGGCTTCCATCGTCTGCGGCCGGGTCATGCGTGCTGAGCGGCATTGGCCGCCACCAGCGCCAGCGGGTTGGCCGGCAGGTTCGCATCCAATTTCAGCACCTGCAGGGCGAGGGTGGCGCTGTCGTACAGGCTGACCTCGTTGTCGGGCTCAGCGGCTGCGCGGGGCATGTCGGCAGCCGTCTGCTCGCCGAACATCAGGTAGTTGCGGATGGTGCTGATGTTGGCTCGCTCGCGAACCTGGCGGAAATACCAGCCGCCGTCGACGGTATCGCCGTACAGGCAGGCGCCGACCAGGATGTCGTTCTTCACCACCAGTTTTTTGTACACACCGCTGATCGGGTCGCTGAGGGTGATGGTTTCGGTGCCTTCGCCGCCCATGAAGTCGCCGGCGGAGAACAGGTCGATGCCGGTGACTTTCAACTTGGTGGAAGTGACCGAGCCCTGGTAACGAGCGAAGCCGAGTTGGGCCAGGTGGTTGGCGCAGACCTGTGCCTGCTCGAACAGCGGAGCGACCAGGCCGTAGGCGATGCCGCGGTGGTTGGCGCACTCGCCGATGGCGTAGATGCACGGGTCGTTGGTCTGCAAGGTGTCGTTGACCAGGATGCCGCGGTTGCACGGGATGCCGGATTTTTCCGCCAGCTCGTAGTTGGGGCGGATGCCGGCGGCCATCACTACCAGGTCGGCGGGGATGGTGTCGCCGCCCTTGAACTGCACGGCGCAGACACGGCCGTTGCCGTTGTCGATCAGCTCTTCGGTCTGCTCGCTGAGGCGGAAGTGGATACCGCGTTCTTCCAGCGCCGCTTGCAGCAGCTTGCCCGCGGTCTTGTCCAGCTGGCGCTCCAGCAGCCAGTCGGAGATATGCACCACGGTCACGTCCATGCCGCGCAGTTTCAGGCCGTTGGCGGCTTCCAGGCCGAGCAGGCCGCCGCCGATGACCACAGCGTGGCTATGGGCCTTGGCGGTGTCGATCATGCTTTGGGTGTCGGCCACGTCGCGGTAGCCAAGCACGCCCTGCAGCTTGTTGCCGGGAATCGGCAGGATGAACGGGGTGGAGCCGGTGGCAATCAGCAGGCGGTCGTATTCGGCGCGGGTGCCGTCGTCGGCGATTACTACGCGCTTCTTGCGATCGATGCTGACCACCTTGCGGTTGAGCAGCAGCTGGATGTTGTGCTCGGCGTACCAGTTGAGGTCGTTGAGCACGATGTCCTGGAAGTTCTGTTCGCCGGCCAGTACCGGGGAGAGCAGGATGCGGTTGTAGTTCGGGTGCGGTTCGGCCCCGAACACGGTGATGTCGTAGAGATCCGGGGCGAGCTTGAGCAGCTCCTCCAGGGTCCGCACGCCGGCCATACCGTTGCCAACCATGACCAGCTTGAGTTTTTTCATGCCGGTTTTCTCCTGCCTGTAAAAATCACGGAAAACAAAAAAGGCGTCCCGCTAGTCACCTAGCGAGGACGCCTTTGTCCTTGTCCCGATCGATCGGGTGAGCTGCTCTTCGCCATTGAAGAACAGCTCTATGTCTGTGTTATCCGTGATAAAGCAGGGATTGTGCCAATACCGGAAAACGCCGCCTGAGAGGGGCTTTTGCAGGATTTTGCGGGGGAATGGCGCACCGCGCTGAGGCGGTGCGCGCAGTCATGGTGCGGTTTGTCGCGCTTTGGGGGCAGACGCCAGCAGCCAGTCGCTCAGCTGGCGCGCCAGGCTATCGCTGGCCGTGCCGAAGGCATCGACTACCGAGGCGACCTGGGCGTCGCTGCTCGTTTGGCTGACCTCGAAGCGGCGGCTGGCGAGGATGTGCCGGCTCTCGCTGTCGACTAGCTGCGCATCGAGGCGAATCACCGCCTGCACCTGGCCGTCGTGGTACTCGCTCTGGAAGCTCAACAGGTTGCCGCGCAGTTCCAGGTCGCTGTGCAGGTGTTGCTCGTCGCTGGCCACGGCAGTGAAACGGCCATCGCGGCGCAGCACGTCGAGCAGGCGGTCGCGCAGCAACGAGGGCGCTGGATCGCCCCAGCGTGCGCCTTTATAGCTGCTGATGCGGCTACCAGCCGGGACCACGGCGATACGCGTGCTGTCGAGTACCTGGCTGGCTTGCGGGCGCACCACGCTCAGGGTTTGCGCCAGGCGTGGGCTGCTGGCCTGGCTGGCGAGCGTTGAAGGTGGCAGCAGGTAGATGTCGATGGGCTGCGCCTTGGGCAGCAGTGAACAGGCGGCGAGCAGGCTGCTCAGGCCAAGCAAGGTGGCGGCGCGCAGGGCGTGGATCATGGTTCGAACTCCTGATTCTGTTCACGTTCGAGCAGGGCGCCGGGGTTTTCCGCCAGGCGTCGACCGGACTGGCGCAGGCTGGCCAGGGTGGCGCGCAGTTCGGCGATGGCCGGGCCGATTTCGCCGAGGCCCTGCAGGCTGCTGCCCAGTGCGCCTTTGTTGTCGTCCAGTATCTGCTCAATGCTCTGGCTGCTGCGCTCCAGGGCGGCGACGGCCTGTTCGGTGCGCTGGAAGATGCTGCGGCCTTCGCCGTCGACCAACTGGTTGGCGGTCTGCGCCAGCGCGGCGGTCTGCTTCAGGGTGATATTGGCCTGGCGACTGGCCTCGTTGAGCTGGGTCAGGGTCTGGCGAATGCTGTCGCGCTGCTCGGCGAACACGGCTGTGGTCTGGTCCAGCTGGGTGAGGGTGCTGCCGATGTGCTTGATATTGTCATCGGAGAACAGGCGGTTGGCGTTGCTCAACAGCTTGTTGATGCTGGTCAGCACGTCTTCGCCGTTGGCTAGCAGGCTCGACAGTGGCGAAGGTGACGCGAGGATTTCCGTGGGGTTGTCATTGTCGGTCGCCAACGCCGGACTGGAGGGGGTGCCGCCATTGAGCTGGATGATGGCGTTGCCGGTGACGCCGGTGATGGCCAGGCGCGCGTGGGTGTCTTCCTTGATCGGCGTGCTGGACGACACGCGAATGCGCGCCCGTACGATGCGCGGGTCTTTTGTGTCGAGGCTGAGGTTGGCCACTTCGCCGACCTTGATCCCGCTGTACTGCACGGCGCTGCCGATCGACAGGCCGGTCACCGCCTCCTTGAACACCACGTCATAGACACGGAATTCCTGGTCGACGCTGGACTTGCCCAGCCACAGGGCGAACAGCAGCGCGGCACTGATTGCCAGCACGGTGAACAGGCCGATCAGCACATGGTGGGCACGGGTTTCCATCAGTATGTCTCCGAACGCAGGACCGCCTGGGCGGCGGCGCGGCCACGGGGGCCGTGAAAGTATTCCTGGACCCAGGCATCGTCGGTGGCCTCGACCACTTCCAGGCGGTCGGCCACCAGCACGCGCTTCTGCGACAGCACCGCGACGCGGTCGCAGATGCTGTACAGGGTGTCCAGGTCATGGGTGATGATAAAAACGCTGAGCCCCAGGGCATCGCGCAGGGTGCGAATCAGTTGGTCGAACGCCGCCGCGCCGATGGGGTCGAGGCCGGCGGTGGGTTCGTCGAGAAAGAGGATTTCCGGATCCAGCGCCAGGGCGCGCGCCAGGGCGGCCCGCTTGACCATGCCGCCGGACAGCTCGTCGGGGAATTTGTCGCCGGCGCCCACCGGCAGACCGGCGAGGGCGACTTTCAGCCGCGCCAGGTGCTCGGCATCGGCACGCGGCAGGCCCGCGTGCTCGATCAGCGGCAGGGCGATGTTTTCCACCACGCTCAGCGAAGAGAACAGGGCGCCGCGCTGGAACAGCACGCCAAAGCGTCGTTCTAGTTGCGAACGGCGTTCGGCATCGAGGTTCAGCAGGTCTGCGCCGAATACCTTGACGCTGCCGGCGGCCGGTCGCAGCAGGCCGACGATGCTGCGCAGCAGCACCGACTTGCCGGTGCCGGAGCCGCCGACCACGCCAAGGATCTCACCCTGGCGGATATCCAGGTCGAGGTTGTCGTGCACCACCTGCGCGCCGAACTGGTTGACCAGCCCGCGCACCTCGACCAGCGCCGCGCGGCTCACCAGCCCATCTCCATGAAGAACAGCGCGGCCACGGCGTCGAGCAGGATCACCACGAAGATCGACTGCACCACGCTGCTGGTGGTGTGGTCGCCGACCGATTTGGCGCTACCGCTGGCCTTGAAGCCTTCCAGGCAACCGATGATGGCGATCACCAGGGCGAAGAACGGTGCTTTCACCAGGCCGATGAAGAAGTGCTGTACGGGAATGTTCGACTGCAGGATGTGCAGGAACAGGGTGGGCGAGATATCCAGTAGCAGGGTGCAGACCAGGCCGCCGCCGACGATGCCGCAGAGCATGGCGATAAAGGTCAGGATCGGCAGGCTGATCAGCAGGGCCAGCACGCGCGGCAGCACCAGCAACTCCATGGGGTCGAGGCCGAGGGTGCGGATCGCGTCGATTTCCTCGTTGGACTTCATCGCGCCGATCTGCGCGGTGAACGCGCTGGCCGTGCGCCCGGCCATGAGGATGGCGGTCAGCAGCACGCCGAACTCGCGCAGAAAGGAGAAGGCCACCAGGTGCACGGTGTAGATCGTCGCGCCGAACTGGGCGAGCACCGTGGCACCGAGAAAGGCCACCACCGCACCGACCATGAAGGTCAGCAGGGCGACGATGGGCACGGCGTCGAGCCCGGTCTGTTCGACATGCGAAACCAGCGCGGTGATACGCCAGCGGCGCGGTCGCCAGAGGCTGGTGAACAGGCTGGCCAGGGTCAGGCCGAGAAAGCCCAGCAAGGCACGCAGTTGCAGCGCCTGGGCGCTGACGGCGGCGCCGATGTGTTCGAGAAATTCGCGCAGGCTGGACGGTGGTGGCGGTGGGCAGACCACCGGCACGCCTTGCAGCGCCTGGCATACGGTGCGCAACAGGGCCAGGCGTTCGGCGGGCAGGTCGGGGCTGTGTTCGATCAGCGTGGCCAGGCGTTCGGCACCCAGCCAGTCACTGAGCAGCGAGGCACCGGCGGTATCGAGTTGGCCGAGCTGGTTCAGTTCCACCTCGGCGGACGCGGCCTGGCTGGCGATGCGCTGGCGCAGCTCACGGTAGTGCGCCAGGGTCCAGTCGCCGCGCACGCTCAGGCGTGGCGGAGAAACGGAAGAGTCCAGATCGATGCTGCCGGCCTGTGCCATGTTCGTCCTGAAAGCTGGCTGGAACGGCCATGGCAGAGAGTCGCCATGGGTTGCGCTCAGTGTATACGCGGCGGGCTAGGGCTGACGACCCGATCAGTTTTCAGGAAATGTTGGTCTGTCTGGGCTGTTGTAGGGGCCCGCTTGCTGGCGATCCGCAGGTCGACTGCATCGCCAGCAAGCTGGCTCCTACAGGGCTTTGCGACCAGCCCTAGCGCAGCAGGACAACCAGCAGGGCAAGATTGAGCAGCAGCGAGGCCAGTGCCACGCCGCGCCAGACTTTCAGCGGTTCGCGCTCGAGCAGTGGGCGCGGGCGCAGGATCAGCGCCTGGCGTTCGCCCTGTTCGAGGCTGAGCAGCCATTCTTCGGCGGTTTCGAAACGCTCCTCGGGGTTGGCGGCCACGGCGCGCAGCACGCACTCATCCAGCCAGGTGGGGATATCCGGGCGGTAGCGGCTGGGCGGCGTCGGTTTGCCGAAGCGCGGGTGCTGGAAGGCTTCGATCTCACCGTAGGGGTAGTGGCCGGTGAGCAGGCGATAGAGGGTCACGCCGGCGGCGTAGATATCCTGCTGCGGGCTGGGCTTGCCGCCGCTGAAGGCTTCCGGGGCGATGTAGCTGGGCGTGCCGGGCAGGCTGTGTTGTTCATCGCGCGACAGCCCGGGGCAGTAGGCCAGGCCGAAGTCGAGCATGCGCAGTTCGCCGTCATCGCACCACAGCAGGTTCTCCGGCTTGATGTCGCGGTGCAGGATGTTGCGCCGGTGCAGCATGCCCATGGCCTTGAGCAGGCGCGGCGCGACATCCAGCCATTCCGGCAGGCCCAGCTGACCGGACAGGCGCAGGTGCTCGGCCAGGGTCTGGCCCGGGTGTTCGCGTTGCACGTAGTACAGGTGCTGACGCTGCGGCAGCGGGTGCGCCTCGGGAAAGTGGCGGCCGGCCACGCGGCGCAAGAACCATTCTTCCAGCAGCAGGGCGGGGGCGGCCTGCTCCTCGTCATGGCGACTGCTCGGTAGGGTTTTCAGCAGCCAGCGGCGTGACTGGTTGTCGCGCACGCGGTAGACCAGCGACTGGCGCGACTCGGCCAGCAGGCGTTCGACCTGCCAGCCCTCGAAGTTTTGCCCGGCGCGCAGTTGCGGCGGCAGGGGCCATTGCTCGAGCTGGGCCAGGGTGTCGGCCAGGTTGTTGTCGGGCAGGTTCTGCACCTGTACCAGCACGGCGCTGGCGTTGTCCTGGCTACCGGCCAGGTGCGCAGCGCTAACCAGGGCGCGGCAGGCGGCGCCAGGGTCGGTTTCGTCCTTGAGCATGCTGTGGATGCCGTGGTCGCCGAGGGTCGACCACACGCCATCGCTGACCAGCAGGAAGCTGTCGCCTTCCTGCAGTTCGCCTTCGCGGTAATCCACCACCAGGTGCTGGTCCAGGCCGAGCGCACGCTTGAGCACGTGCTGCATGCCCGGTTGTTCCCACACATGGTCTTCGCTGAGGCGTTCGAACGTGCTGCCGTTGAGGCGATAGGCACGGCAGTCGCCGACATGCGCCAGGGTGTAGCGCCGACCGCGCAGCACCAGGCTGGTCAGGGTGGTGAGCAGTGGCTGGCCACCGCCATTGGCCTGCAGCCAGCGGTTGTGGGCCACCAGCAGGCGATCCAGCGATTGCGCCACGGCCCAGGTTTCCGGGGTGGCGTAGTAGTCGAGGGCCAGGGCCTGCAAGGTGGCGCGGGCGGCGAGGCCACCGTCGGCGCACTGGCTGACACCATCGGCCAGGGCGAACAGGCAGCCCTTGCTGGCCGCCAGGGCCGGCGCCGGGGTCACCACGCGGATGGCGTCCTGATTTTCCGCACGGGGGCCGGTGGCGGTGGCTTCACCAAAGGTCAGTTGCAGGGCCATCTGGGGTTCTCATGGATAAACAGATAAGTCGGTTGAGGCAAAGGCGAAACCAGTCCGGCTTTCCTGGAAGGCCGTCGTTGCCGACGGCTATCCACCTTTCCTGACCAGTGCGTGGAGGCTGGACGGGCCTCGCCTTTGTCGCAACCGACCTGAATGATCAAGCGGAAGAGTCTGCCTTGGGGTGAACCAAGGCAGACTCTCAGAACCGGCTTACGATCAAGAAATCGTAGGGGGCTCAGACGCGGGCGGCGGTGACGGCAGCCGAACCCCACGTGGTGCGCCAGCGCAGCTTCACGCCGTACAGGCCGAACCAGGCCAGCACGCCGAGGCTGGCGAACAGCCACAGGCCCAGCTGGTAGGAACCGGTGGATTGTTTGATCGCACCCAGGCCGGCAGTCAGCAGGAAGCCACCAATGCCGCCGGCCATGCCGATCAGCCCGGTCATCACGCCGATTTCCTTGCGAAAGCGCTGCGGTACCAGTTGGAACACTGCACCGTTGCCGGCGCCCAGGCTAAGCATGGCCAGCACGAACAGGCCAAGGGCGGCCAGTGAGCTGGGCAGGTTGAAACCGACGGCGGCGATGCAGATCGAGGCGCAGGTGTAGACCACCAGCAGCGAGCGGATACCACCGATGCGGTCCGCCAGGGCACCGCCGAGGGGGCGCATCAGGCTGCCGGCGAACACGCAGGCAGCGGTGTAGTAGCCTGCCTTGACCGGGTCGAAGCCGTACTGATCATGGAAGTAGCCGGGCAGGGTGCTGGCCAGGCCGAGGAAGCCGCCGAAGGTCACGCTGTAGAAGAACATGAACCACCAGCTGTCACGGTCGCCCAGGGCCTTGAGGTAGTCAGCGGTGGACTTGGCCGGCGGGCGTTCCGGGGCGTTGCGCGCCACACTGGCGAAGATGATCAGCACCAGCACCAGCGGGATCAGTGCCAGGCCGAACACGTTGCTCCAGCCGAAGATGGCGGCCAGTACCGGGGCGAACAGTGCGGCCAGCACGGTGCCGGAGTTGCCGGCACCGGCGATGCCCATGGCCTTGCCCTGGTGTTGCGGCGGGTACCACTGCGAAGCCAGCGGCAGGGCCACGGCGAACGAGGCGCCTGCGAAGCCGAGGAACAGGCCGAGCAGCAGGGCATGCTCGTAGGTCTTCACCCCGTGCAGCCAGGCCACGGCAAGGGCGGCAATGACGATCACCTGGCCGATCAGGCCGGCGCTCTTCGGTGACGTGCGATCCGCCAGCATGCCCATGAAGAAGCGCAGCACCGCGCCGGAGAGAATCGGCGTGGCGACCATCATGGCGCGCTGCTGGGTGCTCAGGCCGAGGTCGGCGGCAATCTGCACGCCAAGTGGGCCGAGTACGTACCAGACCATGAAGCTCAGGTCGAAATAGAGAAATGCGGCGAGCAGCGTCGGTGCGTGGCCGGCTTTCCAGAAACTTGTGTTCATCCAACACCTCGTCAGCGATAAGTGTCCCGACAGGCTGCCGGTCGACGTGATCGTGGGCACGTCGCCGGCAGTTGCCGGGGGAAATCAGGGGCTTGTGGCCCCCGACCTTGCGACCGAAGCCGCAACCAGGTTGAGAGAGTGACGAGTTGACGCCCGGATCACGGCCGTCCACCCACCCCATTCGTTGGGGCTGAAACGAAAAAGCGCCGCACCATCGAACCGCACTAAGCGATGGGATGGATGCGACGCCATTGTCGTATCGGTGGGCAACCGTCGTTGGATGCCTGTGCGGTGGCTACAGCAAGAGCTGGGCCAACCTGCTCAGGGCGCATAAAGACTGAGGGTGGGCGGGCTTTTGCGGGCTAGTTCGGGTCAATACAGTGCGATCGGGATCGCGCTCGCACTGTATTGATGCGATGTGCCGAGGCTTCAATCCAGCCAGTTGACCTGCGGAAACAGGGCGCGGAAGGCTTCCGGCATTTCCACCACCTTGCCCAGGCGGTAGTCGAAGAACACGAAGCCGGACTTGGCCATGGCGATCAGCGTGTCGTCGGCCGGGCGGGTGATGCGGAAGATGATGTCGCCGCCGTAGCGGTTGAAGTCCATCACCCCGACCTCGAACAGCAACTGGTCGCGCGAGTGCGACTCGGCGCGGTACATGGTGGCCAGGTCAGTGACGATGATGCCCTCTGCTTCGGCAGCTTCCTTGATGCCGAAGTCGAAGAGGAAGCGTGCCCGCGCCTCGGAAATCATCGAGATCATCGAATCGTTGCCCAGGTGGTTGCTGGCATTGATATCGGTGCTGCGCACGGTCATGTGGGTGCTGTAGCAGAACTGCTGCTGGGAAAAGTCGAGCTTGAGACGGGCCATGACTACTGCCTGGACGGTGGAAAAGGCGCACAGTTTACTCGTAGGGCCCCGCTGCGGAATCATTGCTGCAGTGAATGGCCCAACGCCTGAGACGCTCTACAAGGAAAGGAAATGCACTGGAGTACCACCCTGCAAGCCGGAATGTGGGGCCTGCTGGCTGCCAGCAGCCTGTTGTTTGGTGCCCTGTTGGGGGTTTTTCTGCGGCTGCCGCGCAAGGTGGTGGCGTCGATCATGGCCTATGGCAGCGGGGTACTGATTGCCGCCATCTGCTTCGAGCAGATTCCCGAGGCGCTGCGTCTGGGTGGTCATCTGCCGACGCTGGGCGGGATGTTGGCGGGCGGGCTGATATTCGTGCTGGCCAGCGCGGGGCTGGATCGCATCGAACAGCGTCATCGTCGCGCCGGTGGCAGCGGTTCGACGATTGGCCTGCTGATCGCCGCCGGGGCCTTTCTCGATGGTATCCCCGAGTCCCTTGGCCTGGGCCTGGGGTTGCTCGATGGTGGCTCGGTGAGCGTGATGCTGCTGGTGGCGATCTTCCTCTCCAACCTGCCGGAGGGCCTGGCCAGCGCTGCCGGCTTGCGTGAGGAGGGGCATAGTCGGCGCTGGATCTTCACGCTGTGGACCGGCATCGTCCTGCTTTCCGGGCTGGCGGCGATGTCCGGGCCGGCGCTGTTCGCGGATCTGTCGCCACTGTGGCTGGCTTTCGCCCTGGGTTTTTCCGCTGGCGCGGTGCTGTGCATGCTGGTCGATACGCTGATTCCCGAAGCCTTTGCCGAGACCCACGCCTTGACCGGGCTGATCACCCTCGCCGGGTTCATGACCGCGCTGGCTGTCGGCGGTTCATGACGGCCGGCGGCCGTGAGGTCTGACGGCGGCGGCGGCTTTCGCTACAATGCGCGGCGTTTCGACCTGCCTGTGAGCCCGCCATGTCCTGCCAGACCCCGATCATCGTTGCCCTCGACTTTCCTTCCCGTGATGCCGCCCTGGCGCTGGCGGATCAACTCGATCCGGCGCTGTGTCGGGTCAAGGTCGGCAAGGAGCTGTTTACCCGCAGCGGTCCGGCGGTGGTGGAAACCCTGCAGGACAAGGGCTTCGAGGTGTTCCTCGATCTGAAATTCCACGACATTCCCAACACCACGGCGATGGCGGTCAAGGCCGCTGCCGAGATGGGCGTGTGGATGGTCAACGTGCACTGCTCCGGCGGCCTGCGCATGATGGCGGCCTGCCGCAATGAGCTGGACAAGCTGGCAGGCAAGCAGCCGCTGCTAATCGGGGTGACCGTGCTGACCAGCATGGAACAAGAGGATCTGGCCGGCATCGGCCTGGATATCGCACCGCAAGAGCAGGTGCTGCGTTTGGCGGGGCTGGCTACCCAGGCGGGCATGGACGGTCTGGTGTGCTCGGCCCAGGAAGCGCTCGCGCTGAAGGCTGCGCACCCAGCCCTGCAACTGGTGACCCCGGGGATTCGCCCGGCTGGTAGCGCCGCCGATGACCAGCGCCGCATCCTCACTCCGGTGGAGGCCCTGCAGGCGGGTTCCGACTTCCTGGTGATCGGTCGCCCGATCAGCCAGGCCGCCGATCCGGCCCAAGCCCTGGCGGCTGTGGTTGCCGAACTGGCTTGAACGCCAGGCGAGCATCCAGGCTCGTGTAGGGCGGGTGCAACCCGCGAGAGGAGGCACGCGGGTTGCACCCGCCCTACGGTGAGGCGCGCCGAGCGCTTTGCAAGCGCCCTGGATTCCCTCCTCGCGGTGCGCCATGGGCTGGCGCACCGCGTTCATGCTTCAGCGTACCTTGAGCACCAGCTTGCCGAAGTTTTCCCCGCTGAACAGCTTGCCCAGGGTTTCCGGGAAGGTTTCCAGGCCTTCGACGATGTCTTCCTTGCTCTTCAGCTTGCCCTCGGCCATCCAGCCGCCCATTTCCTTGGCGGCATCGGCGAACTGCGCGGCGTAGTCCATCACCACGAAGCCTTCCATGCGTGCACGGTTGACCAGTAGCGACAGGTAGTTGGCCGGGCCTTTGACGTTTTCCTTGTTGTTGTACTGGCTGATCGCGCCGCAGATGACGATGCGCGCTTTCGGCGCGATGCGGGTCAGTACGGCGTCGAGGATCTCGCCGCCGACGTTGTCGAAGTACACGTCCACGCCTTTCGGGCATTCGCGTTTCAGGCCGGCATGCAGGTCTTCGCTCTTGTAGTCGATCACCCCGTCGAAGCCCAACTCGTCGATCAGCAGCTTGCACTTCTCGGCGCCGCCGGCGATGCCGACCACGCGGCAGCCTTTGATCTTGGCGATCTGCCCGACCACGCTACCCACAGCACCAGCCGCGCCGGAAATCACCACGGTATCACCGGCTTTCGGCTGGCCAACGTCGAGGAAGGCGAAGTAGGCGGTCATGCCGGTCATACCCAGTGCCGACAGATACAGCGGCAGCGGGGCGCGGCTCGGGTCGACCTTGTAGAACCCACGTGGCTCACCGAGGAAATAGTCCTGCACGCCAAGGGCGCCGTTGACGTGGTCGCCGACGGCAAAGGCGGGGTTGTTGGAGGCAATCACCTTGCCCACGCCGAGGGCGCGCATCACTTCGCCGATGCCGACCGGCGGGATGTAGGACTTGGCGTCGTTCATCCAGCCGCGCATGGCCGGGTCCAGCGACAGGTAGAGGTTTTCCACCAGGATCTGGTTCGGGCCGAGCTCGCCGACCGGGTTTTCCACGTAGGAAAAGGTCTCGCGCGTGGCGGCGCCGACCGGGCGTTTGGCGAGCAGGAACTGGCGGTTGGTCTGGGACATGGCAGTGACTCCGGAAAGTGAAGCTGTGGTGATAGACCTGTGCAGGCTGCGGGGCAAGGTTTGTTGTTGAACAGAATGCTTTGGTATGAATTTCACTGATTTACGTTGTAGTTCTTTATCACTAATTTGGATGCGCTTGCCAACGCTCGCCTGATAGTGCTGACGCAGGGGCAGGTGCTCTGGCTAGACTCGAGCCAGATTTCCCCTTCGAGGATGTACAGATGAGCATGAGTTTCTCTGGCCAGGTCGCCCTGGTGACTGGCGGCGGCAATGGTATTGGCCGCGCAACCGCCCAGGCCTTCGCTGCCGAAGGCCTCAAGGTGGTGGTCTCCGATGTCGACGTGGCGGGCGGTGAAGGCACCGTGCAGCTGATTCGCGAGGCCGGTGGTGACGCCGTTTTTGTACGCTGCGACGTGACCCGTGAGGCCGAGGTCAAGGTGCTCATGGAGCGTACCCTGGCTGCCTATGGTCGCCTGGACTACGCCTTCAACAACGCCGGTATCGAGATCGAGAAGGGCAAGCTGGCCGAAGGCAGCGAGGCCGAGTTCGACGCCATCATGGGCGTCAACGTCAAAGGCGTGTGGCTGTGCATGAAGCACCAGATCCCGCTGCTGCTGGCCCAGGGTGGCGGTGCCATCGTCAACACCGCGTCCGTGGCCGGGCTCGGTGCTGCGCCGAAAATGAGCATCTATGCCGCGTCCAAGCACGCGGTCATCGGCCTGACCAAGTCCGCTGCGGTGGAATACGCGAAGAAAAAAGTCCGGGTCAACGCCGTGTGCCCGGCAGTGATCGACACCGACATGTTCCGCCGTGCCTATGAAGCCGACCCGAAGAAGGCCGAATTCGTCGCCGCCATGCACCCGGTCGGGCGTATCGGCAAGGTCGAGGAAATCGCCGCTGCGGTGCTCTACCTGTGCAGCGATGCGGCCGCTTTCACTACAGGCCATTCGCTGGCAGTGGACGGCGGTTCGACAGCTATCTAAGAACCTGATTACGCTCTCCTGACTCGCGGCCATACGGCGTTAAAAGCGGCCTCGGAATGCTCATTTACAGCTCGTAAACTCCGCTTCCTCGGCCGCTTTTGCCTTGTCTGGCTCTAATTCAGAAGACCGTAAACACGTTCTCAGTCGTGCCGGAACCGGCGAAAAGGGCGCTCTAGAGCGCTCTTTTTGCATTTGGTTACAGCCGCACTAGCCATTGGCGCGAAAAGCCAGTTACAACACAGCGTGCCGAGCCAAGAATCGATGGCTGTTTACGGAGAACAACAATAATGACCGCTTCCCCCTTGCTGACCGCGTTCCTCCCCATTGCCCTGGGCATCATCATGCTCGGCCTGGGCTTGTCCCTGACCCTGGCGGATTTCGCCCGGGTGGTGAAATTCCCCAAACCGGTATTGATCGGCCTCGGCTGCCAGCTTCTGCTGCTGCCGCTGCTGTGCTTCCTGATCGCCAAGGGCTTCGGCCTGGCGCCGGCCCTGGCTGTCGGCCTGATGCTGCTGGCGGCCTCGCCGGGCGGTACCTCGGCCAACCTCTACAGCCACCTGGCCCACGGTGACGTGGCGCTGAATGTGACGTTGACGGCGGTCAACTCGGTGATTGCGATCCTGACCATGCCGTTTATCGTCAACCTGTCGCTGGTGTACTTCATGGAGGGCGATCAGGCCATCCCGCTGCAGTTCGGCAAGGTCCTGCAGGTGTTTGCCATCGTGCTGGTGCCAGTGGCGGTGGGTATGGTCATTCGCCGTCTGGCGCCTGGCTTTGCCAACGCCATGGAGACGCCGGTGAAAATCATCTCCGCGTTGTTCCTGCTGCTGGTGGTGGTGATTGCCTTCGTCAAGGATTGGCAGACCGTGGTGGAGTACGCGCCGATGGTCGGCCTGGCTGCGCTGCTGTTCAACCTGGTTAGCCTCGGCGTCGGCTACTGGGTGCCGCGCCTGCTCAAGCTGCCGCAGCGCCAGGCTGTGGCCATCGGCATGGAGATCGGTATCCATAACGGTACCCTGGCCATCGCCCTAGCGCTCAGCCCGTCACTGCTGAACAACCCGACCATGGCTATTCCGGCGGCGATCTACAGCTTCTTCATGTTCTTCACCGCCGCACTGTTCGGCTGGTGGGTGAATTTCGCCCACGGCAAGGAGCTGGCGGCTGAAGAGGGCGAAGCCGCCTGATGCTCAGCAGTCGTTTCAGCCGATAATGCTGTTCGTGTAAGAAAAACGCCGCGATCTCTTTACAGAGTCGCGGCGTTTTTCATGTAGGAGCGAGCGCTGCTCGCGAAGCTTTTAAGCGGCCTGCTTCGCGGGCAGAGCTCGCTCCTATACCCGCGTGCGCCAGTTGAGGATCAACAGGGTCAGGGCGCCGGCCACCAGGCCCCAGAAGGCCGAACCGATGCCCAGCAAGGTCATGCCGGAGGCGGTGACCATGAAGGTGATCAGCGCCGCGTCGCGCTCGGCCGGTGCGCTCATGGCCTGGGCCAGGCCGTTGCCGATGGAGCCGAGCAGGGCGAGGGCGGCGACCGAGAGGATCAGCGCGCTGGGCAAGGCTGTGAACAGCGCGGCCAGGGTGGCGGCAAAGGTGCCGGCGATACCGTAGAAAATCCCGCACCAGACTGCCGCTGTGTAGCGTTTGTGCTTGTCCTCGTGGGCATGCGGGCCGGTGCAGATGGCGGCGCTGATGGCCGCCAGGTTGACCCCGTGGGAGCCGAACGGCGCCAGCAGCAGCGAAGCAATGCCGGTGGTGGTGATCAACGGCGAGGCTGGCACCTGGTAGCCATCAGCGCGCAGCACGGCGATTCCCGGCATGTTCTGCGAGGTCATCGCGACCACGAACAGCGGAATGCCGATGCTGATGGTGGCGGCCAGGGAGAACGACGGCGTGGTCCATACCGGTACTGCGAGCTGCAGATGGAAGCCGCTGAAGTCGAGCAGGCCCATGACGCCGGCCAGGGCGCTGCCGACCAGCAGGGCGGTGAGCACCGCATAACGGGGCGCCAGGCGCTTGGCGAGCAGGTAACCGAAGAACATCGCCAGCACCAGCGCGGTGTGGTGCTGCGCGGCAACGAAGATCTCGCTGCCGATCTTGAACAGGATGCCGGCCAGCAGCGCGGCGGCGAGGGAGGCTGGCAGGCGCCGGACCAGGCGCTCGAAGCTGCCGGTGAGCCCGCAGATGACCACCAGCACGGCGCAGGTGATGTAGGCGCCGATGGCTTCGTCGTAGGACACCCCGCCCAGGCTGGTGATCAGCAGCGCCGCGCCGGGGGTCGACCAGGCCACGGTGATCGGCGTGCGATAGCGCAGAGACAGGCCGATGCTGCAAATCGCCATGCCGATCGACAGCGCCCAGATCCACGAGGAAATCTGCGCCGAGCTCAGCCCGGCCGATTGCCCGGCCTGGAACATCAGCACCAGCGAGCTGGTGTAGCCGGTGAGCATGGCGATGAAGCCGGCGACTACCGCAGAGGCGGAGGTGTCGGCCAGGGGGCGCAGGCGAGTGGGGCTATCCATGGTTTCCGTGGCGTCGGCCATTACAGGGTTCCCTTGACGTCGATCAGGATAGGGTAGAGCGAAGCCACCAGCAGCAATGCCATGCCGATATTGAACACACGCAGGCGCAGCGGGTTTTCCAGCCAGCGCCGCAGCAGGCTGCCAGCGACGGTCCAGAGGCCGACACTGGGGCAGTTGACCAGGGCGAACAGGGCGGCGATCACCACGACATTGAACAGGAAGCCCTGTTGTGGCGTGTAGGTGGTGATGGCGCCGATGGCCATGACCCAGGCCTTGGGGTTGACCCACTGGAAGGCAGCGGCCTGGAGAAAGGTGAAGGGTTTGCTGCGGCTGTCGGCGTTGGCCTGCGGGGCACCGCTGCGGGCAATCTTCCACGCCAGGTACAGCAGGTAGGCCGCGCCGGCATAGCGCAGCGCGTTGTACAACGGCGGAAACTGTTCGAACAGTTGACCGAGGCCCAGGCCGACCGCGATCACCAGCACCATGAAGCCCAGGCTGATGCCGAGCATGTGCGGCACGCTGCGGCGCACGCCGAAGTTCACCCCGGAGGCGAGCAGCATCATGTTGTTCGGCCCCGGCGTCACCGAGGTGACAAAGGCAAAGGCGATAAAAGCGATCAGCAGTTCGGTGGTCATGGCGGTTCTCCTCGCTAGCTGGCAGCCTATGGCGTGCCGTCGCAAGCGTCGCGATACAGCCAGGCGGGCATTCAGCGGTACAGTTTTCTCTCGCGTTGGTTTGATTGAAGACTGTTCACCTCAACACATGCACAGGACGTGGTATGGACCAGCACAACCCTTACGCTGCACCCCAGGTCGCCCTGGTCGAGGAATCGTCACCCGCCGAACTGCCAGGCTGGACGCCCAGGCAGCTGCGCCTGCTGGCCTGGGTCAACCTGGCGTCCTTGCTGGGCACCTTGGCGATGCTGGTGCTGGGTTTCATTCCCGGCGAGGAAGGCAAGCAGTACCCGGACTGGCTGAGCGCCGTGCTGATGCTGGTGGGTTGCTATGTGCTGCTGCGTTTTCGCAATTTCGCCGAACTGCGTTTTGCCGCACGCGGGCTGGCCTGGCCGATTTGGCTCAGCGTGGGGCTGAGTCTGCTACTGGAAGTGCTGCAACTGCTCTGGGGCGACGAGGTGCTGGCCAGCATCAGCGGCAAGTCGCTGGCCTATTTCGGCCTGATCGGCCTCTATGGCGCGATTACCCTGTGGCTGGGGATTCGCCTGCTCAAGGTGGATAACGTCTACCCGTCCTTTCGCGTGCTGGCCTGGTTGGAGATCGCCGGCGGGGCGCTGTTGGCCTCGGTGATTCTGTTCATCGTCGGCATGCTGCCGCTGCTGGGCTCGATGCTGGCAATGAGTCTGGTGTTTCTGCGCGGCGCGCGGGAGCTGGAAGACAATCGCCGCGTTTGACCTCAGTTTTCGCCCAGGCTGGCTTGGCGGGTGTTGCCCAGCGCCTGATTGATCGCCAGCCAGCCGGCCACGGCGCTCTGGTCGGCCTCGTTGAACACCCGCTCCAGCAGTTTCGCCTGTTCGCGGCGCAGCAGCTGTTCCAGCTTGGCGCCCTCGCTGGTCAGTCCGAGGGCGCGTTTGCGCTTGTCGTCGGTGGCCGCCACGCTCTCCACCAGGCTCATTTCCAGCAGCTGGCGCAGCGGAATGTTCAGCGCCTGCTTGCTCACACCCAGGTAGCTCAACAGCTGGCTGACGCTCAGGCCGGGGTAGCAGGCGATGAAGAACAGGATGCGGTGGTGCACGCGCGACAGGCCGCGCTTGGCCAGGATTTCGTCCGGTTTGGCGGTGAAGGCCTGGTAGCCGAAGAAGAAGGCCTGCATGGCGGCTTGTTGGCTGCTCGTCTTTTTCAGGTCAAACATGTTGACGTATATGTCCTTGCCGTCGTAGTTTCGGTCAACCACTTTGACCCAGTTTGCCTTCTTTTGTCCTGCCTTTGCTACCGGTGATTACCATGGCCTTCTCCGAACGCGTTGCCCGCCTGAAAAGCTCCCTGATCCGCGAAATCCTTGCTGCGGCGCAGCGTCCGGAGGTGATGTCCTTCGCTGGCGGCCTGCCTGCTGAGCCGATGCTGCCCAAGGTGGACTGGAGCGACATGCCGGCGAGCATGGGCCAATACGGCATGAGCGAGGGCGAACCGGCGCTGCGTGAGGCCATCGCGGTCGAGGCCAACAAGCTGGGGGTGAAGTGCGATGCCAGCCAGGTGCTGATCGTCTGCGGTTCGCAGCAAACCCTCGACCTGGCCAGCAAGCTGTTCATCGATCCGGGCACCGAGATCCTGGTAGAGGCGCCGACCTACCTGGCTGCGCTGCAGTCCTTCCAGCTGTTCGGCGCCGATTGCATCACCGTGCCGCAGGAAGCCGACGGCCCTGAGTTGGAGGCCCTGCGCGAGCGCCTGCAGAAGCACAAACCGGCTTTCGCTTACCTGATCCCGACTTTCCAGAACCCGTCCGCCGTGCGCTACAGCGAGGCCAAGCGTGACGCGGTGGCGGCCCTGCTCGACGAGTTCAACGTGACCCTGATCGAGGACGAGCCGTACCGCGAGCTGGTATTCGATGCCGGCAGCGCCACGCCGATCGTCAGCCGCCTCAAGCGCACCAGCTGGATCTACACCGGTACTGTGTCCAAGACCTTGCTGCCGGGCCTGCGCGTTGGTTTCCTGATCGCCAGTCCGGATCTGTTTCCGCATCTGCTGCGCCTGAAACAGGCAGCAGACCTGCACACCAACCGCATCGGCCAGTGGCAGGCCCTGCAATGGCTGGGTACCGATAAATACCGTGCTCATCTGGCCGAGCTGCGCGACTTCTACCGCGTGCGCCGTGATGCCATGCAGGTGGCGCTGGAAGAGCATTTTGGCGAGCTGGCGACCTGGGAGATTCCCCAGGGCGGTTTGTTCTTCTGGCTGACCCTGAAGGACAAGCTGGATACCCGCACGCTGCTGCAGCCGGCGATGGCGCAGAATGTGGCGTTCATGCCGGGCGAGCCGTTCTTCGTTGACCCGGATGCCAACCCTGGCCACCTGCGTCTGAATTTCAGCCACGTACCGCCGGAGAAACTCGGCGAAGGCCTGCGTCGCCTGGCCGGCGTCGTCCGCGAAGCACAAGGGAGCCGCGAAGCTCCGGGGAGTAAGTAGCCATGCTCAAGGTCTACGGCGATTACCGTTCCGGTAACTGCTACAAGGTCAAACTGATGCTGCACCTGCTCGGTCGTGAGTATGAGTGGGTGGCGGTCGACATCCTCAAGGGCGAGACCCAGACGGATGAGTTCCTGGCCAAGAACCCCAACGGCAAGATCCCGGTGCTGGAGTTGGAAGACGGCACCTGCCTGTGGGAGTCCAACGCCATCCTGAATTTCCTGGCCGATGGCAGCGACTTCATTCCCAGCGAGCCGCGCCTGCGCACCCAGATGCTGCAATGGCAGTTCTTCGAGCAGTACAGTCACGAACCATATGTGGCGGTGGCGCGCTTCATCGAGCTGTACCAGGGCCGCCCCGCCGAGCGCGAGGAAGAGCTGAAAATCTGCATGGTACGCGGCTACAAGGCGCTCAAGGTGATGGAGCAGCAGCTTAGCCGTACGCCCTACCTGGTTGGCGAGCAGTACACCATCGCCGACATCGCCCTGTACGCCTACACCCATGTGGCCCATGAGGGTGGTTTCGATCTTTCCGCCTACCCGGCGGTGCAGGCCTGGCTGGCCCGTGTGGCGAGCCATCCGCGGCATGTGGGCATGCTCGGCTGAAAGCGGGTGCGGGACGGGCAGGCAACTGCCCATCCCTGGCCGTCACTGCGCGGCGAAACGCTCGTTCAGGTAGGCGCCGATGGCCTTGGACTCGTACAGCCAGCGGACTTGGCCCTGGTCCTCGATGCGCAGGCACGGCACCTGCACCTTGCCGCCTTGTTCCAGCAGTTCCTGGCGATGAGCGTCGTCGTTCTTCGCGTCACGCAGCGTCATGGGTACATTCAGGCGATGCAGGGTGCGGCGAGTCTTCACGCAGAAAGGGCAGGCGCGGAACTGGTACAGCGCCAGGCCGGCGGCTGCGCTCTCGACCTGGGCTTGCTCCTGCGGGCTGCGCTTGAGCTTGCGTGGGCGAGTGATGAAGTCGAGAAAGATGATGATCTGGCCGAGGCCGATCCGCAGTGCCTTGATGAGCATTGGCGGTCATTCCTGTAGGAGTATCTGAAAGGGGCGGCAGGGTACCCGAGTTGGGCGGCCTTGGCTGTACCGGATATCGATTCTGCACCCATAAAAAACCGGCCCTGGAGGCCGGTTTTTTGTTGCGGTGCCGATTAGCCGATCAGGCTGAGGAACTCGCTGCGGGTGGCGGCGTTCTCGCGGAACTCACCGAGCATCACCGAGGTGACCATCGACGAATTCTGCTTTTCCACGCCCCGCATCATCATGCACATGTGCTGCGCTTCGATAACCACGGCCACGCCCAGGGCGCCGGTGACCTGCTGGATCGCCTCGGCGATCTGCCGGCTGAGGTTCTCCTGAATCTGCAGGCGGCGGGCGTACATGTCGACGATCCGCGCCACCTTGGACAGGCCCAGCACCTTGCCGCTGGGGATGTAGGCCACATGGGCCTTGCCGATGAACGGCAGCAGGTGGTGTTCGCACAGCGAGTACAGCTCGATGTTCTTCACCAGCACCATTTCGCTGTTGTCGGAGCTGAACAGGGCGCCGTTGGTGACCTCTTCGAGGGTCTGCTGGTAGCCCTTGCAGAGGTACTGCATGGCTTTGGCGGCACGTTTTGGCGTGTCGAGCAGGCCTTCGCGGGATACGTCTTCGCCGAGCTGGCCAAGAATCGCGGTGTATTGCTGTTCCAGGGACATGGATCTACCTGTGGGACTATCAAAAATTTGCAGAGGCGCAGGGTAGGGCGCAGCTGCCGGGCTGGCAAGGGCGCTGTGCGCCAGAGCGATCTGCTTTATGGCCGCGCTGGCAGTTGCGCAGCCCAGTTTTCGGCCCATAGCGCCAGAGGTAGGCACTGCTGCACGAGTTCCTGACCCAGTGCTGACAGCTGGTAGCCACGCTCGCCGTTTTCCAGTAATTGCGCTTCGCGCAACTCGCCCAGGCGGGTATTGAGCACCGAGGGCGAGACGCCCTCGCAGCGCGCCTGCAGGTCGCGAAAGCTGGCCGGGGTCTGGTGCAGCTCCCACAGCACACGCAGACACCAGCGGCGACCGAGGAGATCGAGCAGGGCCATGATCGGGCGGCCAGTGGTCGAGCCCCGCACTACGTCGCCAGGCTGAGGAAAACTCATTGCAGCTCCTTGCTTCTTTTTTAGTAGCGGCCTAGGGTTGTGCTACTTATTTCGTAGCATAACAGCCAAACAGGAGTCCTGCCCATGTCTATGCCCCGTGTCCAGCCGCTGCAACCGCCCTATGCCAATGAGGTTCAGGCCGCTTTCGATCAGGTCATGCCACCGGGCATGCCGCCGCTGAAACTGTTCCGCAGCATGGCGCACAACCCGCGTGTGCTGCAGCGCCTGATCGCTGGTGGCTTGCTCGATCATGGCAGCATCGAACTGCGTCAGCGCGAGCTGCTGATCCTGCGGGCAACGGCGCTATGCGGCGCGGAGTACGAGTGGGGTGTGCATGTGGCGGTGTTTGCCGGCAAGGCCGGGTTCAGTCCGCAACAGATTGCCGATACTTGCAGCACGTCGACCGACCCCGCCTTGTGGAGCCCTCCGGAGCAGGCGTTGCTGGCACTGGCCGACGAGCTGCACAACACCGCGCATGTGGGAGATGAACTCTGGTTGCGTCTAGAGCGGCATTTCAGCGCTGGGCAGTTGATCGAGTGCCTACTGTTGGTCGGTTTCTACCATGCGGTGTCGTTCGTGGTGAACGGCTTGCGCGTGGAGCATGAGGTCCACGCGCCGCGTTTCCCGGCTTGAGGGTTACTCGTCGCGGCCGTCGAGCATGGTGCGTTTGAGCAAGATGTAGACCGCGCCGGTGCCGCCATGCTTGGGCAGGCAGGAGGTGAAGCCCAGCACCTGCGGGTGCTGGC
Source organism: Aquipseudomonas ullengensis (assembly GCF_014174475.1). Taxonomy (GTDB): domain Bacteria; phylum Pseudomonadota; class Gammaproteobacteria; order Pseudomonadales; family Pseudomonadaceae; genus Aquipseudomonas; species Aquipseudomonas ullengensis. The sequence continues at coordinate 452,603 of NZ_JACJUD010000004.1, read as the reverse complement.
GCAGCCAGGTGTTGACGTGGCTCTTGATCATCGGCCGCTTGCCGTCGGTGCGCACCGCCTTGCCGTGGGTGACGCGGGCGCAGCGCACTTCCATGCGCGCGGCTTCGGCGAAGAAGTCCCAGAGGATTTCGCGAGCTTTTTCCACACTCATGCCGTGCAGGTCGAGGCTGCCTTCGAAGGGCACCTGGCCGGCCTTGAGCTTGCGCATCTGGCCGTCCTGTACACCGTCGCGGGCCCAGTAGAGTTCGTCTTCGGCGCCGACGTCGATGACGAACTGGTCGGAAAGGCCATCGACCTTGATGCTCTCGGTTCGCACGGTGGCGGCCTGGCGCAGGGTGTTCAGGCGCTGGCGGTCGGCCCTGGGTTTGCCGGTGTCGGCACGGTCGTGCTTGATCTGCTTGACGCCATGTACGGCGGATTTGAACAGGGAAAGGTCGTCGTCTTGCATTGCAGCCTCCACGGGAGAGGCCAGTTTAACGGGTTCAGCCACGTTTTTTCAGCAGTTGCGGCGACAGGCTGAGGTCGTTGTTGTTGCGCCGCAGACGACGGCGGCTGCGGCGCCAGACGTTGACTCCACCCCAGAGCAGAAACAGACCGACCAGTACCAGGCTGATGGAAGCACCAATGCTGTCATTCAGTGGGCCAAGGGCGGGTGGTCGACCCAGCAGGGTGGCAGCGCCGGCCATGCTCAAGAGCACACCGAACGCGGCGCCCAGGGCGGCGAGAGCAGCAAGAAAGCGCCAGCGCCAGATGGCGGGGCCGCGTTCACGCAAGCGGCGGGCGTCGAACCCATCGGGAAGCTTCATTCCGATTTCCTCTTCGGTTATCGGCGCTATGACCGGTCAATACCGCCAGGGTTCCGACCGGCCAGGGTCAAACCAACATCTCCTTACAACAATGCGTTGGCCTGGGGCACCACGATGGCGAAATTGTCGGCCAGGGCGGCCATCTCCATGCGTTGCAGTTGGCGCGCCGGAATCAGCTCGCCAGCATAGGGCACGTCACGGGTGGCGCAGGCGGTTTCCACCAGGGTGCAGCGGTAGCCGTAGTCCTTGGCGGCGCGCACCGTGGTGCTGATGCTGGAGTGGGTCATGAAGCCGCAGACGATCAGGTCGAGGTGGCCGAGGCGCTGTAGGTGTTCATGCAGCTCCGTGTTGCTGAAGGCATTAGGCAGGCGTTTCTCCACGACCGGTTCGCCGGGTTGTGGCGCCAGGCCTTCGAGGAAGTGCCCGCGCGGGCCTTGTGGGTCGAGCAGGCCGCCGGGGATGCCGAGGTGACGCACATGCACCACCGGCGCGCCGAGCTTGCGGGCGGCGTTGAGCAGAAGGGCGATTTCGGCACTGGCAGCGTCCACGTCGGGCAACTGCAGGACACCGCTGCGGTATTCCTCCTGGGCATCGATGATCAGCAAGGTGGCCTTGCCCAGCGTGGCTGGCGCATAACCACGGCCAGTCAGTTGGAACATGGTTTTGGCATCGGACATGTCGCAGGCTCCTGGTACGGCGATCCGTCTATTCTCTGCTTGCCAGAGCTATCTGTGAACCATTTGCAGTAAATCCACCTGATCGAGCAAGGCAAATCGGGCACGCTTGCGGCTAGAATCGCGCCCCCGTCCTGGAGTATTCACTGTGTCCCAATCCCGCTTGCGCACCCTGCGCGACCATATTCGCTGGGCTGTCAGCCGTTTCCACGAAGCCGACCTGTTCTTCGGACACGGTACCGACAATGCCTGGGACGATGCCCGGCAGCTGGTTCTGGGTGCTGTGCATCTGCCGTGGGAAGTGGCCGATGCCTACCTCGATTGCCGCCTGGAGGAGGATGAGCAGTCGTATCTGCTGGAGCTGATCCGTCGGCGTATCGAGGAGCGTGTGCCGACGGCCTACCTGTTGGGTGAGGCCTGGTTCTGCGGCTTGCCATTTTTGGTCGACGAGCGCGTGCTGGTGCCACGCTCGCCGATTGCCGAGCTGATTGGCGCGCAGTTCGCTCCCTGGCTACCGGCCGAGCCGGCGCGGATTCTCGACCTGTGCACCGGCTCGGGCTGCATCGGTATCGCCTGTGCCCATGCCTTCCCCGAGGCGGAAGTGGTGCTGGCCGACCTGTCTTACGATGCCCTCGAAGTGGCCAACCAGAACATCGAGCGGCACGAGCTGGAAGCGCGCGTGTATACGGTGCAAGGCGACGGTTTCGGCGGGTTGCCGGGGCAGCGCTTCGACCTGATCGTGTCCAATCCACCTTATGTGGATGCCGAGGACTTCGCCGACATGCCGGCCGAATACCACCACGAGCCTGAGCTGGGCCTGGCTTGCGGCGACGATGGCCTGGACCTGGTGCGGCGCATGCTGGCCGAGGCTGCCGATCATCTGACCGAGAAAGGCCTGCTGATCATCGAGGTGGGCAACAGCCAGGTGCATGTCGAGGCGCTGTACCCGGAAGTCGACTTCACCTGGCTGGAGTTCGAGCAGGGCGGCCACGGCGTGTTCCTCCTGGCTGCCAAGCAGTGCAGCGAGCATCAGGAGTTGTTCCGCTCGCGCCTGAACGGCTGAACGGCTGAACGGCTGAACGGCTGAGCGCTGACCTGAGCGCGGGGTTGTAGGTCTAGCGAGCTCGCGTCGGGCACGGCGCAACGGGCTAAGGCTGTTGCTGCAATGTCGCCCAGCCGATCGCCACTCCGTCAGCGGGTGGCGATCCAGATCAGCAGCCCAGCCTGGAACAACGCCAGTGCTACTAGGCAGGCGATGGTGAAGCGCAGGCTGCTGTCTTCACGCTTGAGTCGATCGAGACGCCGCTCCAGTTTGCCGATCTTCACTTCCTGCTCATGCAGGTTCTGATCCGCCTGTTGCAGCATGGCGGCCACATCCAGCAGTTCAAGGACCTGCAGCTTCTCGCGATTCCACTCCGGGCTCAGTTCACTGACCCGGCCGGCAGCGTAGCTGGCCTTCATCTGTGCCAGGTCCTGGTACTCGACCTTGAAGCCCTGGGCATGCAGGAAGTGGTCGCGTAGCAGGCGAGCCTCTTCGTTGTGTACGTCCTTGGCCGCCAGCGGCCCTCCCTCGAGCGTATAACTGCTCCAGCGCTGGCGGGCCCACTGAATGCCCTGGGCCAGGAGAAAACGCCCGATACCGCGGTTCAGTGGCTCGATATGCAGGCTGTGGCTCGTACCGAAGCGCACTTGTCGAGTGCGGTGGTCGGCCCAGATTTCCAGCTGGTTATGCCCGTGGTGCAGGCGTTGGCCGGGCAGCTCGACGTTCAGGCGCAGCAGGCTGAGTTCCTCGCTGTTGCGCTCGACGCGCCCCAGTTGGACAAAGCGTAGCGGCCGCGCACCGGTACTGCGGTCGGTGGGTAGTGGCGCCAGGCGTAGCAGGCGGAACTGTTCGGCCGGCAGATCATGCCAGGGATGTACCTGGGGCGCTTCGGCGGTAGGCTCGGCGGGCTGTTGGGTGTTGGTGTCGGTCATCGATGGCATCTCTGGGCCACTGTGGCATCTGCATTATCGGCGGTTTTGCCGACAACTTCAGGCTGGCAGACGGCCAGTCGTGCGCAAGTCGGGTTGCAAGGGTGAACTGACCGGGCACCACGGGTATACTGGCGCCCCCTCGTTCAGGTCCTCGCGGAGCTTTCTGCATGTCCGGCAATACTTACGGCAAGCTGTTCACCGTCACCACTGCTGGCGAGAGCCATGGCCCGGCCTTGGTTGCCATCGTCGACGGTTGCCCGCCGGGCATCGAGCTGTCCTTGGACGACCTGCAGCGCGACCTCGACCGCCGCAAGCCAGGCACCAGTCGCCACACCACCCAGCGCCAGGAAGACGACGAAGTCGAGATCCTGGCCGGGGTATTCGAGGGCAAGACCACCGGTTGCGCCATCGGCCTGCTGATCCGCAACACCGACCAGAAGTCCAAGGACTACTCGGCGATCAAGGATCTGTTCCGCCCGGCCCATGCCGACTACACCTACCACCATAAGTACGGCATCCGCGACTACCGTGGCGGCGGCCGTAGCTCGGCCCGCGAAACCGCCATGCGCGTCGCCGCCGGCGCTATCGCCAAGAAGGTGCTGGCCGCTTTCGGCATCAGCGTGCGCGGCTACATGAGCCAACTCGGCCCGATCGAGATTCCGTTCAAGACCTGGGACAGCGTCGAGCAGAACGCTTTCTTCAGCCCCGACCCGGACAAGGTGCCGGAGCTGGAGGCCTACATGGACCAGCTGCGCCGCGACCAGGACTCGGTCGGCGCGAAGATCACCGTGGTTGCCGAAGGCGTGATGCCGGGCCTCGGCGAGCCAATCTTCGACCGCCTGGACGCCGAGCTGGCCCATGCTCTGATGAGCATCAACGCGGTCAAGGGCGTGGAAATCGGTGCCGGTTTCGCCTCGGTGGCCCAGCGTGGTACCGAGCACCGCGATGAAATGACGCCGGACGGTTTCCTGTCGAACAATGCCGGCGGCATCCTCGGCGGTATTTCCTCCGGTCAGCCGATCGTCGCTCACCTGGCGCTCAAGCCGACCTCCAGCATCACCACCCCGGGGCGTTCCATCGATGTCGACGGCAATCCGGTCGAGGTGATCACCAAGGGTCGCCATGACCCCTGCGTCGGCATTCGCGCCACGCCGATCGCCGAGGCGATGATGGCCATCGTCCTGCTTGACCACCTGCTGCGCCATCGTGCGCAGAACGCAGGCGTGCAGGTGAGCACTCCGGTACTTGGCCAGCTGTGACGACAGCTGCGCTGCCTTACTGGCGCCTGTCCGGCTTCTACCTGTTCTACTTCGCCCTGCTGGGTGCCACGGCACCCTTTCTGGCGTTGTACTTCGACTTCCTCGGTTTCAGCCCGGCGCGCATCGGCGAGCTGGTGGCCATTCCCATGCTGATGCGCTGCGTGGCGCCCAACCTGTGGGGCTGGCTCGGCGACCGCAGTGGCCAGCGCCTGCGCATCGTGCGTTTCGGGGCGGTCTGCACCTTGCTCAGCCTGTGCCTGATCTTCGTCGACCAGAGTTACGCCTGGCTCGCTCTGGTGATGGCCCTGCATGCCTTCTTCTGGCACGCGGTGCTGCCGCAATTTGAGGTAATCACCCTGGCGCATCTGCGCGAGCAGACGGCGCGTTACTCGCAGATCCGCCTGTGGGGCTCGATCGGCTTCATTCTCACCGTGGTCGGCCTCGGCAAGCTGTTCGAGCTGTACAGCCTGGCGATCTATCCCTGGGCGTTGCTGCTGATCATCGCCGGTATCGCCTTGAGCAGCTTCTGGGTACCCAATGCCACGCCGCTGGCCAGGAGCAATGAGGCAGGCGAGGGCGGCTTCCTGGCCCAGTTGCGACGGCCCGGTGTGCTGGCCTTCTACCTGTGCGTGGGGTTGATGCAGATGTCCCACGGGCCGTACTACACCTTTCTCAGCATTCACCTGGAGTCGCTCGGCTACACGCCGGGCGTGATCGGCCTGCTGTGGGCGCTGGGTGTGGTGGCGGAGATCGTGCTGTTCCTGTTCATGACGCGGATCCTGGCGCGCTTTTCCCTGCGCCAGGTGCTGGCGGCCAGTTTTGCCCTGGCCGCGCTGCGCTGGTTGCTGCTGGGCACCTTGGCCGATCACCTGGCGGTACTGCTGTTTGCCCAGTTGATGCATGCGGCCACCTTCGGCAGCTTCCATGCGGCGGCCATTCATTTCGTCCAGCGCAGCTTCGGTGCCAGGCAGCAAGGCCAGGGGCAGGCGCTGTATGCGGCCATGGCCGGCATCGGCGGGGCGCTGGGTGCGCTGTATTCCGGCTACAGCTGGAGCAGCCTGGGGCCGACCTGGACCTTTGCCATCGCCAGCTTGGTCGCATTGGCTGCGACCCTTATCATTGCCCTTCGATTGCGCGAGGAACAGGCATGAAGCGTGAACAACTCGCCGAGCAGATTATCGAGGCCGGGCGTTTTCTCTATGGTCGCGGCTGGTCGCCGGCCACCAGCAGCAACTATTCGGCGCGCCTGAGCTTTGATCAGGCGCTGCTCACCGTCTCCGGCAAGCACAAGGGCCAGCTCGGCCCGGACGACGTGTTGGCCACCGATCTCGACGGCAACAGCCTGGAACCGGGCAAGAAGCCCTCGGCGGAAACCCTGCTGCACACCCAGCTGTACCGCTGGCAGGCCGGGATCGGCGCGGTGCTGCACACTCACTCGGTCAACGCCACGGTGCTCTCGCGCCTGACCCTGGCCGATTCGCTGGTGTTCGCCGACTACGAGCTGCAGAAGGCCTTCACCGGCATCAGTACCCATGAATGCCAGGTCGAAGTGCCGATCTTCGACAACGATCAGGACATCGCCCGCCTGGCGTCCAGGGTGCAGCTCTGGCTCGACCAGCACCCCGACTGCGTCGGCTACCTGATCCGTGGCCACGGCCTGTATACCTGGGGCGCGCAGATGAGCGACGCCCTGCGCCAGATCGAAGCCTTTGAATTCCTGTTCGAGTGCGAACTGAAAGTTCGCGCCTTGCAGCGCTAAAGCATCCCGCAGAGGACATCGCCATGAGCAGCCTGACCGTTTACCACCAGTCCAGCCCGGACGTGCCGAACAAGATGCTGACCCACCTGGAAGACATCGCCAGCACCCTGGGCGAAGTCGGCGTGCGCTTCGAGCGCTGGCAGGCCAGTACCAAGGTCCTGCCGGGGGCCAGCCAGGACGAGGTGATCGCCGCCTACCGTGCGCAGATCGACCAGCTGATGGCCGAGCGTGGCTACGTCACGGTCGATGTGGTCAGCCTGGATAAAAGCCATCCGCAGAAGGACGAACTGCGCGCCAAGTTCCTCGACGAGCACCGCCACGGCGAGGACGAGGTGCGTTTCTTCGTCGCCGGTCGCGGCTTGTTCACCCTGCATATCGACGACTACGTGTACGCCGTGCTTTGTGAGAAGAACGACCTGATCTCGGTACCGGCCGGCACCCGCCACTGGTTCGACATGGGCGAATTCCCGCATTTCGTGGCGATCCGCCTGTTCAATAATCCCGAGGGCTGGGTGGCCAACTTCACCGGCGCCGACATCGCCAGCCGCTTTCCGCGCCTGGAAGACTGATCCGGCGCAGGGCCATTTTGTAAGGTGGACGACGCTTTAGCGTCCACCAATGCCAAGTCATGGTGGATGGATGAAGCGCCATCCACCCTACGTAGCCGGATGACGGGCACATCATTGGTGTTTCATCTGGAGTCATCTATGCCGATCAAAGCCATCCTCACCGATATCGAAGGCACCACCAGCGCGGTAAGTTTCGTCTTCGACGTGCTGTTTCCCTATGCCGCACGGCATCTGCCGGATTTCGTCCTGAATCACGCCGATGAACCTCTGGTGCGTGAGCAGCTGCAGGCCGTACGGGTGGAAAGTGGCGAGGCGGATGCCGACCTGGTTCGCGTCATCGAGATACTGCTGGGCTGGATCGTCGAAGACCGCAAGGCCACGCCGCTCAAGGCATTGCAGGGGATGATCTGGGCCGAGGGCTATCAGGCCGGCCAGCTCAAGGGCCATGTCTACCCGGATGCGGTGGAGGCGCTGAAGCGCTGGAAGGAGGAGGGCTATGGGTTGTACGTGTACTCGTCCGGTTCGATCCAGGCGCAGCAGCTGATCTTCGGTTGTTCCGAGGCGGGCGACCTGACGCCGTTGTTCAGTGGTTATTTCGACACCAGTAGCGGGCCTAAGCGCGAGGCGGACTCTTATCGGCGGATTGCCGAGAGCATTGGCCTGGCGGCTGACGAGATTCTGTTTCTTTCCGATATTGTCCAGGAGCTGGACGCCGCGCAGCAGGCGGGGATGCAGACTTGCGGCCTGGCTCGCGATGGCGGCGACCTGCCGGGCCATGCCGTGGTTGCCAGTTTTGCGGTGATCGATCTGGCCGGGTTCTAGACGCTAGCCCCGATTCCCGCCCGCTTTTGTAGGAGCCAGCTTGCTGGCGATCCACCGCCGCACAAAAGCATCGCCAGCAAGCTGGCTCCTACAGGATCGTGATACCCCCAGGCACCTGGACTCCAGGCTCTCTTCAGTACTGGTCCTGTGCGCCATTGCGTTGGTGGCGGTAGACGCTGATGGCTTCGTACACCGCCTTGCGCAGACGGTTGATGCCACCGATCGGGCGGTGCTCGGGCAGGGCGTGCCAGGGGTTGAACGAGAGGTTGTCGCAGAACAGGTTCTGCTCGCTGCTATCGAAGTCCTGTGCCGGCACCTTGATGGTGGCGATGGTCTCGAAGGGCGAAATCGTTTCGCTCCATTCCACACTGGTGTCTTCGATCGGCATGTACTGGCTGGCGTTCTGCCGCTGTACCTGCAGGGCAAAACAGGCGGGTACGCGGTCCATCGACAGCTGCTGGTAGAGCGCATTGCGCAGGAAGTTGGGCAGGTCGGTGTTCTGCTTGGGCAGCTCGTACGACGGGCAGCTGGCAGGGTCGGGGATCACCCGGTACTTGATATTGAGTGGCCCGAGCTTGAACGGCGCGATGGAGTTGTAGGTGGTCGCCACCGGGCTTTCCGGTGCGGGGCTGAGGGTTTTCAGGGCGATGATCATGTGGCGGATTTCCCAGGTCCGCGGGTCCAGGCTGGGGAAGAAGGCGAGCACCTTCTTGCCGCTGGCCTGGGCGGCGAAGTTCTGTTTGTACTCGGCCACATCGCGGACGAAGAACAGCGGATGGTTGAACATCACGAAGTCCTGGTTGCCCGCAGTGCTCTTGCTGCTCAGCAGCTTGTCGCCCGGCACGTCGAGCAGCTTGATGGCCATGCCACGGGCATCGCGGGCACGGTCGAACTGCGGATAGGCGTTGCCGTTGGACAGGCGAATCCAGGCGTTCCAGGTCTTGCCCGGTTCGCTGAACACGCCCTGGCGCAGGGCGGCATCCAGGGTCGGCAGCACGCTGACTTCGGCCTTCACGCAGCCGTGGGCCTTGGCGTGGGCATCGCGCAGTACGCGGGTGTTGTCGCGGTGCTGTTCGACCACGCTGATGGCGTCTTCGATGATGTCCTGGGTCAGCGCCGCTTCATCGGCCGGGATCTGCTCCTCGGTCGACACCGGGCCGGAGAATTTCCAGCCGTAATACAGTTCGCCGATGCCCCAGCCGAGCAGGCCGATGATCAGCAGGGCGAGCAACAAGCGGCCAAGCAGACGGCCAAGCCAGAGCCAGAAACGTTTGAGCATGCTGAAATTCCTTAATCAGTTCTGGCAGTTCGGGCCGGGTGTCCAGGGTTTGGTGTCCACCGGTTTGAGCTGGCTTTCCAGGGCTTGGTCGCCCATCACCTTGAGGTATTCGATCAGCGCCCAGCGCTCTTCCGGCGCCAGGGCACGACCGATCACGCCATTGACCCGGCAGCCGTCGCGGAACTCGTGGCCACGGTTGCTGTTGCCGGTGATGCTGGTGTTATAGAGGAAACCGCCGTCGAACTTGTCGGTGACGAATCCGGCGCGCTTGGGGTCGTACTCGAAGTTACCGACCCAGAACTGGGTGGCGCGCTGGCCTACCGGTGACAGCAACTGGAACAGGTTGGGCACCGAGCCGTTGTGCAGGAACGGCGGGGTGGCCCAGATGCCATGCAGTGGCCGCGCCTTGTAGCCGCGTTTTTCCTGCACGCCGATGGCCAGGCCGTAGCCGTCCATGCGCCAGCGCTCGCGGGGCTGGATGCCGGCATCTTGGTAGGCGCGGTTCTCCACGTAGGCGGTGACGTAGGCCAGGCCCTTGGCGCTGGAGATGCTGGCGAAGTCGACTTCATCCAGGCTGGAACCGAACAGCTTGACGTCCAGGCGGCCCAACTCGTCCTTGGTCCAGCCCAGCTTGCGAATGTCGAAACGGTGGTCGGCGATATTGTCGGCGGTGGTCGGGTCGGTGCCGATAATACGCGTCGGCACGATGCGCAGGTGCCACTCGGGATCGCGCTCTGGCGCCACGCGTTGCTCGCGCGGCACCGGGTCGGGGGCGTGGCAATAGGCGCAATTTTCGCTGAACAGGGCGCGGCCCTGGCTGGCCAGGTCGATGTCGACCTTGCCCAGAATGGCTTCCGGCCAGGTAGGCGGCTTCAGTTGCTTGAGGGTTTCTTCCAGGGTGTAGAGGTCGTGCAGGCGCACGCTGGACGGGTAGCGCTCGGCTTCCGGCAGTGTGCCGCCGTTTTCGTCGGTCAGGTGCAGGGTGGCGCCTACGCCGAGGGATTCGCCGATATTGCGCGCCATCGGCTGCATGGCCGAACCGTTCCACTGCACCCAGTCGAACTTCCAGATATCCCACACCTGCGGGTAGCTGACCGGGGCGTTGGCCACGCGGTAGTTGCTTGGGTCGATGGCGTCGCCGAACACGCTGTTGGCAATGCGGCCAAAGGCGTCGGTGCGGCCGAAGCCTTCTTCGGTGGGGTAGAGGCCGCGGTGCCAATCGTTGAAGGCGGTACCGAGCAGGCGGTCGAGCACCACCTTGAAGTCGTCGCTCAGTTGCTTGCGGTCCTGTTCGTAGTTGTCACCCAGCACGGTCTTGGCGAAGCGGGTGAACTTGACCGGGTTGTAATAGGTGAAGGCCATGCTCATGCCCAGCGCCTGGCCGAAACTGCCACCTTTGAGGGTGGGCACGGTGGAGGCCAGCGAGTGCAGGGCGGCGCCGCCGTCGATGCGGATGGCCTGGCCTTTGTAGTGCAGTTCGCCGGTATGGCAGGCGGAGCAGGTGATATCGAGGTACTGCTCGCCGCCTTCGTCATCCTGATGGCGGGCGAAACCCACCGGCAGGTTACCGGGGTTGAGAGCGGTCGGCTGTTGCTGCGGATCGACGAGGAAGCCGAAGCGGGCGAGGTAGTCGAGGGAGGCGAATTTCTCCTTGGAGAAAGGCTGTTCGAGGGCTGTGAACCACTCGTAGCGCAGCCCTTTCACCAGGGTGCCCTGGGGGGTGTAGTAGTAGGTCTGCCGATCCTGCGCGTTCCACTGATCCAGGTAGGTGACCTGGTCCAGTTGGCTACGCGTCGGGAGATTGGGGTTGGCGATGTAGTACAGCACCACCGCAAGGGCCACCAGGGCGAGCAACACGACCAAGTACAAGGCGCGGCGCAGGATTCGCATTCGGCTTACATCCGTGTGGGAATTTTCTTATTGCGCTGGTTTATGCCAATCCGGCAGGCATAAGGCAAGCGGTGTGACCGAATTCAAATAGCGAAATTGGGTAAGCGCCGTGATACAGGCGTTTGGCGGGCTTATGCACGAAAGCTTTTTGGTCTTATAAGAAAACGTTCCTAAGAGCGTCAGAGTTCTTGCTAGCGTTATGGGTGGTTGCGCCAAATTATTGTTTTTATTAGGTTTTCAAAAAATTGGCGCCAAGGACTGGTTATGCTTCAGGCCGTAGCCGCAGCTCCGCGGCGTCTTTTAGTAGTCGACCCCTGCCATGAATGTGAGCGCCTGCTGCCGTGCTTGCAGGCCAGCGGCTGGATGGTGCACAGCTGCGGGCTGGAAGAGGTCGGCGAGGTGCTCTGCGACGTCGGCCTGATTCGCCTGCGCGCGCCACATCTGGAACGGCCGGAAACCCTCAAGCAACTGATCAGCCAGAGCGGCACCGAGTGGATCGCTGTGCTCAGCTCGGAAGCCTTGCAGCAGCCGGAAATCGGCAACTTCATCGGCGAATGGTTCTTCGACTACCACACCTTGCCGTTCGACGTGGACCGGGTCAGCGTGGCCCTCGGCCGCGCCTTCGGCATGGCGCGCCTGCGTGGCAAAGGCAGTGACGTCGGCGATGAGCACCCGCACGAGCTGCTGGGCAGCAGCCGCAGCATCCGCGAGCTGTGCCGCCTGCTCAGCAAACTGGCGCCCACTGAGGCACCGGTGCTGATTCGTGGTGAAAGCGGCACCGGCAAGGAGTTGGTGGCGCACACCCTGCATCGCCTGTCGCGGCGGGCCGGGGAGCCGTTCGTGGCGGTCAACTGCGGGGCGATTCCCGAGCACCTGATCCAGTCGGAAATGTTCGGCCACGAGAAGGGCGCCTTCACCGGCGCCCACCAGCGCAAGATCGGGCGCATCGAGTCGGCTGATGGCGGCACGCTGTTTCTCGACGAAATTGGCGACCTGCCGCTGGAGTTGCAGGCCAACCTGCTGCGCTTCCTGCAGGAAATGCAGATCGAGCGGGTCGGCAGCAGCAAGCCAATCTCGGTCAACGTGCGGGTATTGGCGGCGACCCACATCGACCTGGAAGCGGCAATCCGCCAGGGACGTTTTCGCGAAGACCTGTATTACCGGCTCAATGTGCTGCAGGTGCAGACCACGCCGCTGTGCGAGCGCACCGTGGATATCCGCTGCCTGGCCGAATACTTCGCCCGGCGCTATGCCGTCGAGATCGGCCGGCGCCCGCGCAGCTTCAGCGAGCGGGCGGTGCGCGCGATGATCGAGCATCCCTGGCCGGGCAATGTGCGCGAGCTGGCCAACCGGGTGCGCCGTGGCATGGTGCTGGCGGAGGGGCGACAGATCGAAGCGGCGGACCTGGGCATGGAAGTCAGCGAGGTTGCGATCCCCTTGCTTGGCACGCTGGATGACTACATTTGCCGCGCCGAACAGCAGGCGCTCAGCGATGTATTGCTGCACTACTCGAAGAACATGAGCCAGGCTGCCCGGGTGCTGGGGGTGTCTCGCCCGACCTTCTACCGGTTGCTGCACAAGCACCGGATTCGCTAAGAACCTGCCCACGATCTCCTGTCCGTCGGCCATGCTGCGTTGTGGCGCTGCAGGCTTCTGTCAGGTCGCTGATGCAGTCTGCGGGGTCAGCAGACCAGGCTGTCGGCCCGGCGGTAGAGTTCCAGCAGCTTGCGGGTGATGGTTTGCTGGATATCGTCGCGTTCGAAGGTCGACAGGCGCGTGAGCTTCTGCACCTGCAGGCGGTGCAGGTGGATGTAGGGCATCTGCTGGTCGAACTCGCGCAGGTCGCCCTTCATCATGATCGGCAGGAATACGTCGCCGATCTTCTTCTGGTTGCTGATGATCTGCGCCAGCGCCTGCTTGAACGGCATGGTCTTGGGCGCCGGGCCACCTTCCTTCATCTGCGTGGCCAGGAGCAGCCCGGGTTTGCCCAGCAGCCTGCCAGGCAGCACGCACAGCCCGGTCTGGCGCACGGCAGCGCTGTCGATGCCGTGCAGGGTGTCGTGGAAGGCGTAGGGGTTGGGCAACACCACCATCTTGCGTCCCAGGTCCGAGGGGAAGTGCAGGTTGTAGTTGGTGTAGAGCTGGCGCACCGATTCGGAGTAAACGCACAGGCGGTTTTCGAACAGGGTGATGAAGCGCTCCGCCAGCTCACGGCGGGCCATGCTGTCCAAATCCCAGATCAGGTCCTGATTCTGCGGCTTGCTCAGGTCGACTTCCTGGTGCTCCATGCTGCTCATTAAGCCCTCATACGCGAAATTGCCCCAATAGACGGTTCAGCTGGCTGGCCAGTTGCCCCAGGTGCTGGCTGGCCGCGCTGGACTGGTCGGCCGCCAGTGCATTTTCGTGGGCCAGGGATGCCGCCTGGGTGACGTTCTGGTTGATGTCGTCGACCACATGGGATTGTTGCAGCGTGGCGCTGGCGATGGAAGCGTTCAAGCCGGTGATATTGCGCAGCGAACTGGCTATCTGGCTGAGGCTGGTGCCGGCCTGGCGAGCCAGCTCGACGGTTTGCTGGGAGGCCTGGCTGCTGGCGTTGATGACTTTCACTGCCGCCTCCGAGTTGCCCTGCAGGCGCTCGATCATGGTCTGGATCTCGGCGGTGGACTGCTGGGTACGCTGGGCCAGCAGGCGTACCTCGTCGGCGACCACGGCAAAGCCACGGCCCTGTTCGCCGGCGCGGGCGGCCTCGATGGCGGCGTTCAGCGCCAATAGGTTGGTCTGCTCGGCGATCGCGCGGATCACTTCCAGCACGCTACCGATCTGCGTGCTTTCGGTGGCCAGGTTGCGGATCACCTCGACGGCCTGGTCGATGGTGCTGGACAGCTGGTCGATCTGGCGCAGGCTGCTGTCGATGTTCTGCTGGCCTTGCAGGGCCTGTTGTTCGGCGTCACGCACTTCGTTGGAGGCGTGCTCGGCGTTCTTCGCCACGTCCTGCACGGCGTAGGACACTTCATTGATCGCGGTGGCCACCAGCTCCATCTGCTGCGACTGCTGCTGGCTGTGCTGCTGGGCATTGCTGGCGATTTCGCCGAGCGATTGCGAGGCCTGGTTCAGCGTGCTGGCGGCCTGCAGCGACTCGCCGATCACGCTGCGCAGCTTGTTGGTGAAGCCGTTGAAGTGGCCGGCGAGGGCGGTCAGTTCATCACGGCCCTGATTGTCCAGGCTGCGGGTCAGGTCGGCTTCGCCGCTGGCGATGTTGGCCATGGCGTTGACCGCATCATCCAGCGGGCGGGCGATGCTGCGCGCAATCAGGATCACCAGGGCGGCGAGGATCAGGGTGATCACCAGCAGGATGCCGACGGCGCGCAGGGCCTGCTCGCGGAACTCGCTCTGCACGTCGTCGACATAGATGCCCGAACCCAGGATCCAGCCCCAGGGCTGGAACAGCTCGACGTAGGAGATCTTCGGCACCGGCTCTTCGGAGCCCGGCTTGGGCCAGCGGTAGTCGACCTGGCCGGCGCCGCTTTTCTTCGCCAGCGCGACCATTTCGTTGAACAGGAACTTGCCGTCCGGGTCTTTCAGGCCGGAGAGGTTCTGGCCCTCCAGCTTGGGGTTGGTCGGGTGCATGACCATTACCGGGGTCATGTCGTTGATCCAGAAGTAGTCGCCCTTGTCATAGCGCAGGCCGCGAATCACCTCCATGGCCTGCTTCTGCGCTTCTTCCCGGGCCAGGCCGCCGCTTTCCAACCCCTGGTAGTACTTGATCACGCCCATGGCGCTGGCCACCACGTCGCGGGTCTTCACGGCCTTGGCCTTGTACAGGTCGCCATGGATTTGCTGCAGCATCAGCCCGGCCAGGGCCAGCAGCATGAAGATGGAGCTCAACAGGATCAGCCACAGGCGACGGCTGATGGGGAGGCTACGCAGGCTGTTCATGGGCGGGATGACTCCGGGTTTTATTATTGTGGTGGCTTTGGGCCGCTAGTTAACAGGCAGTCTAGAAGCTGCGTTATCAGCCGTTGGCCTGGCAGCGAAAAAGACCGTCCTCTGGTAGGATTCGAGGCCTTTTTGCTCTTCCAACCCTTTCTATCGGCCGGCCCTGCGCAAAGGCCAGCCCCGAGGTATTCGATTCATGGATGTGTGGTCCGCGCTGCAGGCAGTGATTCTTGGCATCGTCGAAGGCTTGACCGAGTTCTTGCCGATTTCCAGCACCGGACACCAGATCATTGTCGCCGACCTGATCGGCTTCGGCGGTGACCGGGCCATGGCGTTCAACATCATCATCCAGCTGGGTGCCATTCTCGCGGTGGTCTGGGAATACCGGCGCAAGATCCTCGAAGTGGCCTTCAACGTGCCGCGCCAGCGTGAAGCGCAGCGTTTCACCGCCAACCTGCTGATCGCCTTTATCCCGGCGGTGGTGCTGGGCGTGGCGTTCTCCGATCAGATCCACGCGTACCTGTTCAACCCCATCACCGTGGCGCTGGCGCTGGTGGTCGGCGGGGTGGTGATCCTCTGGGCCGAGCAGCGCAAGCATGAGATCCGCGTCGAGGAAGTCGAGCAGATGACCTGGAAAGACGCCCTGAAGATCGGCTTCGCCCAGTGCCTGGCGATGATTCCCGGTACTTCGCGCTCAGCCTCGACCATCATCGGCGGCCTGTTGTTCGGTCTGTCGCGCCGCGCCGCCACTGAGTTTTCCTTCTACCTGGCGATGCCGACCATGGTCGGTGCCGCGGTGTATTCCGGCTACAAGTACCGCGAGCTGTTCCAGCCCGGAGACCTGCCGGTGTTCGCCATCGGCTTCGTGGTGTCCTTCCTGTTCGCCATGATCGCCGTGCGGGCCTTGCTCAAGTTCATCGCCAACCACAGCTATGCGGTGTTCGCCTGGTACCGCATCGTTTTCGGTCTGCTGATCCTCGCCACCTGGCAGTTCGGCCTGATCGACTGGAGCACGGCGCAGGGCTGACAGGGAGATGAGCGTGATGGAACAACGCGGCGTACTGCGCAGCTGGAATGACGACAAGGGCTTCGGCTTCATCACCCCGGAGCGCGGTGGCGAAGACGTGTTCGTGCACATCTCGGCGATGCGTGGCGACCAGCGCCCGCAGGTCGGCCAGCCGGTGCTGTTCCTGGCCGGCAAGGATGGCCAGGGGCGGCTACGTGCCGAGCACATGCGCGGTGAGGGGCTGAGCCTGGATCGCCCGGCGATCCGCCGCAAACCCAAGCCGACCGGTTCCGCCAAGCCGGCGCCACCCAAGGCTGCGCCACGCCAGCCGGCTCGTCCTGCACGGCAGGAGCCGTCGACCGGCATCCAGGCCTTGCCACTCAAACTGCTGGTGCTGGCGGGGCTGTGCCTGTTGCCGCTGCTCGGCGCTTTGCAATTGCTGCGTGATAACGGGGCGATCTGGGCGCTGGGCGTTTATCCGTTGCTCAGCCTGATCAGCTTCCTGCAGTACTGGAACGACAAGCAGAGTGCGCAGAAAGGGCGCTGGCGCACGCCGGAAAACACCCTGCACATCACTGAACTGCTCGGCGGCTGGCCGGGGGCGCTAGTGGCGCAGCAGGTGTTTCGGCACAAGACGCGCAAGCTGTCATTCCAGGTGGTGTGCTGGGCCATCGTGCTGCTGCACCAGGCGTTCTGGATCGATCACCTGCTACTGGGCGGGCGTTACTTCGGCGCCTGGCTGCCTCACTGATCCAGCAGCAGGCCGGCCTGGCGAATCTTCGGCAGCTTGCGCACCACCAACTGGTGCGAGCGGGTCAGTAGCTCGCGCAGCTCATTGTCGCCCAGTGGCAGCGGCGTCCCCATGCTGATCCAGTAGGCCCGTGCCAGATACGGCGCCGGGCGGATGCCCGGGCGGTCGACGAAACCGAGAAACAGCTCCGGACCGACCTTGAAGGCCAGGCCATCGCCGAAGAAGTCGAGGATGGCGAACATCTTGTTGCCGGCAATCGAGAACACCCGGTTGCTGCCCCATTTGAGGTCTTCGCGGGCGCCCGGCAGGCTCAGGCAGAACGCAGCAATGTCGTCGGTGGTCATCTCGTCTCGTCCGTGTGATGGCTGGCGCCGCGCAGCAGGTAACAGCTGATCAGCACGCCGAGCAAGGCTAGCAGGGCGGCCACCAGGAAGATGCTGGCGAAGCCGAAGCCGGTGGCGACCATACCCATCAGCGGGCCGGCAATGCCCAGCGCCAGGTCGAAAAAGATCGCGTAGGCGCCCAGGCCCGAGCTGCGGCTGGCGGCAGGAATGCGCGAGATCACCTCGACGCCCAGGGCCGGGTACACCAGCGACAGGCCGAAGCCGGTCAGCGCCGCGCCGCAGAGAATCAGCCAGGGGCTCGGCGCGAGCCACAACAGCAGCAGGCCGATGCTCTCGATGGCCAGGCAGGCGATGGCTACGCGGTAGCCGCCGCGGCTCTTGATCGCGCCGGCAAAGATCAGTCGCGCACCAATAAAGGCACAGCCGAAGGCGGTCAGCGCATAGGCCGCGCCGTCCCAGCCGCGGCTGGCGTAATACAGCGCGACGAAGGTCGCCAGGGTGCCGTAGCCGATGGTGCCGAGGGCCAGCGCCAGGCCATTGGGTAGCACGCGCAGGAACACATGGCGAAACGGCAGGCGGGTGCCGTGGAAGATTGGTACGGCCGGCTTGCGCTGGGCCAGCAGCAGCGCCACGACGCTGAGCAGGGTGATCAGGCCGCCCAGGCTCCACAGTCCCAGGTACTTGACCATCACCACACCCAGCGGCGCACCGACGGCAATGGCGCCATAGGCGGCAATGCCGTTCCAGGAAATCACCTGGGCGGTGTCGTCAGCGCCGACCCGGCCGATCGCCCAACTGATTGAACCGGTGCCGATCAAACCCTGGGCGACGCCGAGCACCAGGCGCCCGGCCAGCAACAGGCCGAGGCTGACCAGGGGCAGGTGCTGCAGCAGGGGTGAGAGCAGGGTCAGCAGGCCGCTGACGGTGCAGCCGACCAGGCCATAGACCACTGCGCGCTTGGGGCCGAGGCTGTCGCACAGGCTGCCGGTGATCGGCCGGGAAACCAACGTGGCCAGGTACTGCATGCTGATCACCAAGCCGGCCAGCACCGAGCTGTAGCCCAGGTCGAGATGCACATAGCCGGGCAGCACCGCGAGCGGCAGGCCGACGCAGAGGAAGCCGATAAAGGTGAACAGGACGATGGAGACGATCTGCAAGGTCGTGGCGGTTGCAGACTGCTCGGGCGTACTCATGGGTGAACCTGGCCGGAAACGGAGAAATGCTGCGGGCCATGATCGCTTGAGATCGCTAGTAAAGAAAGCTTGCTAACTATTGCGCTGCTTTCACACCGGGCGCAGGTCGCTGTCCTTCATGGCTTCGCTGAGGTGTTCGATCCACGCCCGCACGGCAGGTAGCATGCCGCGTCTGTGGGTGTAGGCGGCTTGCAGATGGCCGCCGGGCAACTCCCAGTCCGGCAGCAGGCGCACCAGACGGCCGTCGTCCAGTTCTTCCTGGCAGTTGCTCTGCGGCAGCATGGTCATGCCCAGACCTTGCAGGGCGGCGACCTTGCGCACCTCGAAATCCTCGATACCCAGGCGTGCCTCCAGGGCGATATCGCGCTTGTCGCCCTTGGCATCGCGCAGCAGATAGTGCACGCGCCGGTCATTGGCCAGGGCGCCGAGCACCGGCAGTTTGCTCAAGTCGTCCGGAGTATTGATCTGTATGCCCAGCAACAGGCTGGGTGCCGCCACTAGATAGGCGCGGGCGGGCACCAGTTGCCGGCAGATCAGCGATGGGTCTTCGTCACCGTGTTCGCGTACGCGCAGGGCGACGTCGATGCCTTCGTCGAGCAGGTCTATGCGCCGGTTGCTCAGGACGACTTCCAGTTGCACCTCCGGATAACGGGCGATGAAGCTGGCGATGCATTGGCGCAGGCGAGTGCGGGCCAGCTCTGTGGGGCAGGACACTCGCAGGCGCCCGCGCGGTTGGCTGATCAGCGTGGCGACGGCTTCCTCGGCCTGTTCCGCTTCCAGCAGCATGGCCTGGCAGTGGCGCAGGTAGCGTTCGCCGACATCGGTCAGCGCCAGCTTGCGCGTGGTGCGCTGCAGCAGGCGTACGCCGAGGCGTTCTTCCAGTTCGGCGACGCGTCGCGACAGGCGCGACTTGGGGATACCCAGCAAACGCCCGGCAGCCGCGAAGCCGCCTTGCTCGACCACTTTGGCGAAGTAGAAAAGGTCATTGAGATCGTGCATAGAGTCGTCCTGTTTGTGAGACGAACTATGGCATTTTTCCGGTGATGGATGTCATTGCACTGCCGTGTGAGGCTTATTCTCGACGCGCCACGGGCGTGAAACCGGGTGTATTGTGAGCGTCCGCCCCCGGAGCGCTCCGCGGGCGCCCACTTCAACCAATCGGAGTCAGACCATGTCCTTGTCCATGTACGAGGCTTCCATTCCAGTCTTCAGTCGTGTGTTGACTAACCTGTCGGCCATTCTCGGCAAGGCGGCGGCCCATGCCGAAAGCCAGGGTATCGATCCGGCAGTGCTGATCAATGCACGCCTGGCGCCGGACATGTTCCCCCTGTCGCGCCAGGTACAGATCGCCACTGACGCGGTGAAGGGCGCGGCCGCGCGCCTGGCCCAGGTGGATACCCCCAGTTTCGCCGACACCGAAAGCAGCTTCGCCGACCTGCAGGAGCGTGTCGCCAAGACCCAGGCGTTCATCCAGTGCATCAGCGCCGACCAGGTCAATGGCAGCGAGAGCCTGCCGATCAGCATCAAGACGCCGAACCGTGAGCTGAACTTCTCCGGGCAGACCTTCCTGCTGAGCTTTGCGCTGCCCAACCTGTATTTCCACGTCACTACCACCTACGCGATCCTGCGCCACAATGGCGTGGCCCTGGGCAAGATGGATTACCTCGGCGCCGCGTGAGCCTGGCGTAATCCATGCAGATGAAAGTGGCGCTGGGGATTCGCCTCGGCGCTGCCGGCTCAAGGCGTGCAGCGCGGCAACCGTGATGGCAGGCACGCCCGACTCCTGAGTGCGCAAGGGTAGGTGAGCAGCATGTTGAGGCGTTGTAGTGCCCTGTTGCTGGTGTTGTCCGGCTGTTGCCTGGTTTCCCTGTCGAGCCAGGCGCTGGTGCAGCCGCTACCGGTGGGCATGCATCAGCTGAGTTTTCACGATCCGCTCGACCAGCAGCCGATGCAGGCCATCGCCTTTTACCCGGCCAGCGCGCCGCCGGGGCACATCGAGATGGACCTGTACCAGGTTGCCGCCTCGCTGGATGCGCCTGTCGCGCCCGGCCACTACCCCCTGATCGTCCTCTCCCACGGCAATAGCGGCTCGCCGCTGGCCCATCACGACCTCGCTACTGCGTTGGCCCAGCAGGGGTTCGTGGTACTGGCGGTGATCCATCCGGGCGACAACTACCAGGATCAGAGCCGCCTGGGCACGCTGAGCAATCTCTACGGGCGGCCGCTGCAGCTGTCGGCGGCCATCGATGCGGCCAGCCAGGACCCGCTGCTGGGACGCCATCTCGACAGCGCACGGGTTGGCGTTATCGGTTATTCGGCTGGCGGCGAAAGCGCCCTGATCCTGGCCGGCGCGCAGCCTGAGCCCGAGCACCTGCGCGCGTACTGCCAGCAAGTGCCGGAGGATGCCGACGCCTGTGCCACCCAGGGCCGGCTGATTGCCGACCGTGACGACCTCGAAGCCAGCGCCGACCCGCGCGTGGCGGCGCTGCTGCTGTTGGCACCGCTGGGGCTGATGTTCGACAAGCAGGCGCTGGCCGAGGTGCGGGTGCCGGTGCTGCTCTATTCCGGCGACGATGACCAGGTGCTGGCGCTGGAGCACAACGCCGACGCGCTCAACCGCAGCCTGCCGCGTGCGCCGTATTACCGGGTGGTGCCGGGTGCCGGTCACTTCGTGTTCATGGCGCCGTGTTCGGCGCAGATGGCCCGGCTGCTGCCCTACCTCTGTGAGGATGCCGAGGGCGTCGACCGGGTGGCCATCCATCATCAATTGAGTGCCGATGCGGTGGCTTTCTTCCGCAAGACCCTCGGTCCGGTGCAGGCATCTGGGCGTTGATTGGCTCCATAGGTAGGACGCTGAATCATACTTTCGCTGACTAACCGAGCTTTGGCTTCATGGGTAGGATTCACTGCATCCGGTCACGACCCGTTGATCGCTCATTGAGGAATTCCCATGAAACTGCTGCATCTCGATTCGAGCATCCTCGGTGATGCTTCCGCTTCCCGCCAACTGACCCGCAGCCTGGTCCAGGCCTGGCAGGCCGCCGAGCCGACTGCCCAGGTCAGCTACCGCGACCTGGCCAGCGACGCACTGGGCCACCTGTCCGCCGCTAGCCTGGTAGCGGGCGGCACTCCAGCTGACCTGCGCGATGCGGCGCAGAAGCACGAAGTCGAACTGGCCGAAGCGACCCTCAACGAGTTCCTCGCGGCCGACGCCATCGTCATCGGTGCGCCGATGTACAACTTCAGCGTGCCGACCCAGCTGAAGGCGTGGATCGACCGCGTCGCCGTCGCCGGCAAAACCTTTGCCTACGACGAGAACGGCCCGAAAGGCCTGGCCGGTGGCAAGAAAGTGGTGATTGCCTCTACCGCAGGCGGCATCCATGCCGGTCAACCCAGCGGCCAGGCCCATGAGCAGTACCTGGTGCAGGTGCTCAACTTCCTCGGTATCACCGATATCGAGATCGTCCGCGCCGAAGGCCTGGCCTACGGTGATGAGCCGCGCGCCAATGCCCTGAAAAGCGCCCAGGCGCAGATCGGCGAGTTGTTCGCCGCAGCCTGAGTAACAGGCTGAGCAATACCCCGGCGGTGGCTGGGCGAGGCGTGCTGATAGAGCACGACCTTGCACCAGCCACCGCCGTTTTCGTTTCTGCGCGGCACGATTTTTTAGCGTATGGGGCAGGGCAAGGCCGTCGCGGGCTGGCGGTTTGGCGGGCTCGAACGGTTGCGCTAATTGCTGGTGCAAGTGGGTGTTTTTACCGCACCGAAGCAGGGCGATAAATAAAGGAAAAATCACCGTTACCGAAAGTAAAAGACGCGGCTGAAAAAGCCTTCTTGGTTTTGGCGTAAATGCCTTGGTTTTTCAGTGAGGCATTTTTATTTCTTCCAAAATGCGACGAATTTTTATCAATAAGCTCTGAATTCAGGTGCTTTTCATTTCCTGGGTTAGGCTGGCATAAGCCTTGCTGTCGCAGGTTGCCAACCCCAAAACCCTCAGGAGCACAACTCCATGTCGCAGAAGATTTTCAGAAAAGGCTTTCTGGCTCTGGCGGTCACCGCCGCCGTGGGCGCTTCTTCCCTCGCACAAGCGGACGTCGTGATCGGCGTTGCCGGCCCGCATACCGGTGCCAACGCTTCGTTCGGCGAGCAATACTGGCGTGGTGCAACTCAGGCCGCCGAAGACATCAACGCCGCAGGCGGTGTGAACGGCGAGAAGATCAAACTGGTCAAGGCGGACGACGCCTGCGAACCGAAGCAGGCCGTGGCCGTGGCCAACCGCCTGGTGGATTCGGACAAGGCCGTCGGCGTGATCGGGCACTTCTGCTCCTCGTCGACCATTCCGGCGTCCGAGGTGTATGACGAGGCGGGCATCATCGCCATCACCCCGGCTTCGACCAACCCGCAAGTGACCGAGCGCGGCCTGAGCTCCATGTTCCGCATGTGCGGCCGCGATGATCAGCAAGGCGTGGTGGCCGGCGATTACCTGGTCGACAAACTGAAAGCCAAGAAAGTCGCGATCATCCATGACAAGGACACCTACGGTCAGGGCCTGGCCGATGCCACCAAGGCGCAGCTGTCTACCCGGGGCCTGGAGCCGGTGCTGTACGAAGGCCTGACCCGCGGCGAGAAGGACTTCAACGCCCTGGTTACCAAGATCCGTGCTGCCGATGCCGACGTCGTTTATTTTGGCGGCTGCCACCCGGAAGCCGGTCCACTGGTTCGCCAGATGCGCGAGCAGGGCGTGACCGCTTCGTTCGTGTCCGGCGACTGCGTGGTGACCGACGAGATGGTCACCACCGCTGGCGGCCCGCAGTACACCAAGGACGTGCTGATGACCTTCGGCGCCGACCCGCGCCTGTTGCCTGACGGCAAAGCGGTGATCGACAAGTTCCGCGCCAATGGCTTCGAGCCGGAAGGCTACACCCTGTACGCCTACGCCTCGGTGCAAGCCCTGGCGGCTGCCTTCACCGGCGCCGGCGGCACCGATGGCGCCAAGGCCAGTGCCTGGCTGAAAAGCCATCCGGTCGATACCGTGATGGGCAAGAAGGCGTTCGACGCCAAGGGCGACCTGAAAGTCTCCGACTACGTGATGTACCAGTGGGACGACAAGGGCAAGTACCACCAGCTGCCCTGATTCCCCCAGCCCGCTCCACCCGTGCATGCGGGTGGGGCGGCGCTTCCTTTCAACGTGACGCAGCGGTGTTCCGCCTGAGACGGGTGGAGGTTGCGGAACGTCCAAGCAATCCCACGCCTACGAGACTTCCTGCATGGACGGCATTTTCCTCCAGCAAATGATCAACGGGCTGACCCTGGGCTCGGTCTATGGCTTGATCGCCATTGGCTACACCATGGTTTACGGCATCATCGGCATGATCAACTTCGCCCACGGCGACGTGTACATGGTGTCTGCCTACCTCGCGGCCATCGGTCTGGCCGTGTTGAGCTTCTTCGGTTTGCAATCCTTCCCTTTTCTGATCCTCGGGACGCTGGTGTTTACCATCGTGGTCACCGGGGTCTATGGCTGGACCATCGAGCGCATCGCCTACAAGCCACTGCGCAACTCCACGCGGCTGGCGCCGCTGATCAGCGCCATCGGCATGTCGCTGATCCTGCAAAACTATGTGCAGATCAGCCAGGGCGCCCGCCAGCAGGGCGTGCCGACCCTGCTCGAAGGGGTGATCAAGTTCCATGTCGGTGACGGCTTCGTCCAGCTCACCTACACCAAGCTGTTCATCATCATCGCTTCGTTCGTCGGCATGGGCGTGCTGACCTACGTGATCCACCGCACCAAGCTCGGCCGCATGTGCCGCGCCACCCAGCAGGATCGCAAGATGGCCTCGATCCTGGGGATCAACACCGACCGGGTGATCTCCTACGTGTTCGTCATCGGCGCCTCGATGGCGGCCCTGGCTGGCGTGTTGATCACCATGAACTACGGCACCTTCGACTTCTATGCCGGCTTCATCATCGGTATCAAGGCCTTCACCGCCGCGGTACTCGGCGGCATCGGTTCGTTGCCGGGGGCGATGCTTGGCGGTCTGATCCTCGGGGTGGCCGAGGCGCAGTTCTCCGGGCTGGTCAACTCGGACTTCAAGGACGTGTTCTCCTTCTCACTGCTGGTACTGATTCTGATCTTCCGACCGCAAGGGCTCATGGGCAAACCCCATGTGGCGAAGGTGTAACGATGTCTGTCGGTCAAACCGCTTCCCTCGATATCAAGAAATGCCTGATCGATGCCGTACTCGCCGGCTTTATTGCCCTGATCGTGTTTGGCCCCATCGTCGGTGTGGTGCTGCAGGGCTACAGCTTCCAGCTTGAGCCCAAGCGCCTGGCGATCATGGTCGGCCTGGTGATGGCCGGGCGCCTGATGCTCAGCCTGTTCCTGCAGTCCTCGCGCGGGCGCGCCTTTGCCAGTTCGCTGCAGCGCCAGGACGGCGTGCATGTGCTGCCCTCGGACCACAAGTCGATGCTGCGCTACGCGATTCCGCTGCTGATCCTGCTGGCGATCGCGTTCCCGTTCTTCGCCAACAAGTACCTGTTGTCGGTGGTCATCCTCGGTCTGATCTACGTGCTGCTTGGTCTGGGCCTGAATATCGTTGTGGGCCTGGCGGGCCTGCTCGACCTGGGTTTCGTCGGCTTCTATGCGATTGGCGCCTATGGCCTGGCGCTGGGGTATCAGTACCTGGGCCTGGGCTTCTGGTCGATGTTGCCGATTGCCGTGGTGCTGGCGGCCTGCGCGGGAGCGATTCTCGGCTTCCCGGTGTTACGCATGCATGGCGACTACCTGGCCATCGTCACCCTGGGCTTCGGTGAAATCATTCGTCTGGTGTTGAACAACTGGGTGGGCTTCACCAACGGCCCAAACGGCGTGCCGGTGCCGGGCCCGACCTTCCTCGGCCTGGAGTTCGGGCGGCGGGCGAAGGAGGGCGGAGTACCGATCCACGAGTGGCTGGGCGTCAGTTACAACCCCAATGCCGAGCTGATCTTCACCTTCGTCACCCTGTTCCTGGTGGTGATGGCGGTGCTCTACATCAAGCACCGGCTGACCCGCATGCCGATTGGCCGGGCCTGGGAAGCACTGCGCGAGGACGAAATCGCCTGCCGTGCCATGGGTCTCAACCATGTGCTGGTGAAGCTCTCGGCGTTCATGATGGGCGCCGCGATCGCCGGGCTGGCTGGGGTGTTCTTCGCCACCAAGCAGGGCTTCATCGACCCCTCGTCGTTCAACTTCTTCGAGTCGGCAATCATCCTGGCCATCGTCGTGCTTGGCGGCATGGGGTCGACGGTGGGTGTGGTGATTGCGGCCTTTGTGCTGACGGTCATGCCCGAGCTGCTGCGCAGCTTCGGTGAATACCGTGTGCTGCTGCTCGGCGTGCTGATGGTGCTGATGATGATCTGGCGCCCGCGCGGCCTGGTACGCATCAGCCGTACCGGCTTTGCCCCACGCAAGGGGGTGGCGCCATGAGCGATGAGCTGATCCTCTCGGTCGACAACCTGATGATGCATTTCGGCGGCATCAAGGCGCTCAACGACGTCAACTTCAGCATCAAGCGCCACTCCATCTCGGCGCTGATCGGGCCCAACGGCGCGGGCAAGACCACGGTGTTCAACTGCCTCACCGGCTTCTATTCGGCCACCGGCGGCAGCATCAAGCTCAACGCCAATGGCTCCAGCACCAACGTGATCCAGGTGCTCGGCGAGTTCTTCCAGGCGGACGACTTCGTCAAGCCACGGCAGTTCGGCTCGCGGCTCTGGTACAAGCTGTTCGGCGGTACTCACCTGGTCAACCGCGCCGGCCTGGCGCGCACGTTCCAGAACATCCGCCTGTTCAAGGAAATGTCGGTGGTGGAGAACCTGCTGGTGGCCCAGCACATGCTCTCCAACCGCAGCCTGTTGGCCGGGGTCCTCAATACCAAGGGCTTTCGCGAGAAGGAAAACCAGCTGCTCGACCACGCCTTCTACTGGCTGGAAGTGGTCGACCTGGTGGATTGCGCCAACCGCCTGGCGGGCGAGCTGTCCTATGGTCAGCAGCGCCGCCTGGAGATCGCCCGGGCGATGTGCACCCAGCCGGAACTGATTTGCCTGGATGAGCCCGCTGCTGGCCTCAATCCGGCGGAAACCCATGCGCTGAGCCAGATCATCCGGCGCCTGCGCGACCAGCACGCCATCACCGTGCTGCTGATCGAGCACGACATGGGCATGGTCATGGATATTTCCGACCACATCGTCGTGCTCGAATACGGGAACGTGATCGCCCAGGGCGGCCCGGATGCGATCAAGAACGACCCCAAAGTCATCGCTGCCTACCTCGGCGCGGAAGAAGAGGAAGTGGCATGAGCGGGCCGTTGTTAGAGTTCAAGAACGTCGATGTGCATTACGGGCCGATCCAGGCGCTGCGCTCGGTCAGCCTGCATATCAACGAAGGCGAGACGGTCAGCCTGATCGGCGCCAACGGGGCCGGCAAGTCTACGCTGCTGATGTCGATCTTCGGCCAGCCGCGCGCCAGTGGTGGGCAGATTCTCTACCAGGGCACCGAGATCACCCACAAGAGCGCGCACTACGTGGCGTCCAATGGCATCGCCCAGTCGCCGGAGGGGCGCCGGGTGTTTCCTGACATGAGCGTCGAGGAAAACCTGCTGATGGGCACCATCCCCATTGGTACGGCCCACGCCGACGCGGACATGCAACGCATGTTCGAGCTGTTTCCACGCCTCAAGGAGCGCCGCAACCAGCGGGCCATGACCATGTCCGGGGGCGAGCAGCAGATGCTGGCGATTGCCCGTGCACTGATGAGCCGCCCCAAGCTGCTGCTGCTGGATGAACCGAGCCTGGGCCTGGCGCCGATCGTGGTGAAGCAGATCTTCCAGACCCTGCGCGAACTGGCCAAGACCGGCATGACCATCTTCCTGGTCGAGCAGAACGCCAACCACGCGCTCAAGCTGTCGGACCGCGCCTACGTGATGGTCACCGGAGAGATTCGCATGACCGGTACCGGCGCCGAACTGCTGGGCAACGAAGAAGTGCGCAACGCTTATCTCGGAGGGCATTGAGAGCCGGATATAACCGCAATAGAAAGGCTATGTCTCTTTCCGTGCTGCCGAAAGCCTCTGGATTCCCGCCTGCGCGGGAATGACGAGGCAGGGGTGTAGCACAGCGTCCTCCCACCCACTTCGTCATTCCCGCGCAGGCGGGAATCCAGATCGGTGCAGGGACGGACGGGAAGGTTTCTCCCCTGGCAACACATAACTGGAACACAGCCAATAAAAAGGGCATCCCATGGGATGCCTTTTTTGTTTTCACAATCATGAGGGGCGAGCGAGCTAGAGCCAGACAAGGCGCAAGCGGGCGAGGCGAAGGCGCGGAGTTTACTCACTGTAAATGAGCAGCCTGAGCCCGCTTGCAACGCCGGCTGGCCGACGCGCAGCCGGCCAGTCTCGGTTAGACGATTACGCCTTGGCTGCGCAGGTAGTCATCGTAGGTGCCACTGAAGTCGGTGATGCCGTTCGGCGACAGCTCGATGATGCGCGTGGCCAGGGAGCCGACGAACTCGCGGTCGTGGCTGACGAAAATCAGCGTGCCCGGGTAGTTCTCCAGCGCCAGGTTGAGCGACTCGATGGACTCCATGTCCAAGTGGTTGGTCGGCTCGTCCATCACCAGCACGTTGGGCTTTTGCACGATCAGCTTGCCGAACAGCATGCGGCCTTGCTCACCACCGGAGATGACTTTCACCGACTTGAGGATCTCGTCGTTGGAAAACAGCATGCGGCCGAGGGTGCCACGCACCGCCTGCTCGCCCTGGGTCCACTGGCTCATCCAGTCGAACAGGGTCACGTCGTCTTCGAAGTCGTGGGCGTGGTCCTGGGCGTAGTAGCCCAGTTCAGCGCTGTCGGTCCATTTGACCGAACCGGCGTCCGGGGTCAGCTCGCCGACCAGGGTACGCAGCAGGGTGGTCTTGCCGATGCCGTTGGGGCCGATGATCGCCACGCGCTCGCCGGCTTCGACCTGGAAGCTGAAGTTCTTGAACAGCGTCTTGCCGTCGAAGCCTTTGCCCATTTTCTCGACCATCACGGCCTGGCGGTGCAGCTTCTTGTTCTGCTCGAAGCGGATGAACGGGCTGACGCGGCTGGACGGCTTGACCTCGGCCAGCTGGATCTTGTCGATCTGCTTGGCACGGCTGGTGGCCTGCTTGGCTTTCGAGGCGTTGGCCGAGAAGCGGCTGACGAAGTTCTGCAGTTCGCTGATCTGCGCCTTCTTCTTCGCGTTGTCCGACAGCAGTTGCTCGCGCGACTGGGTGGCGGCGGTCATGTACTCGTCGTAGTTGCCCGGGAACAGGCGCAGCTCGCCGTAGTCCAGGTCAGCCATGTGGGTGCACACGCTGTTCAGGAAGTGACGGTCGTGAGAGATGATGATCATGGTGCTGTTGCGCTGGGTGAGGATGTTTTCCAGCCAACGGATGGTGTTGATGTCCAGGTGGTTGGTGGGTTCGTCCAGCAGCAGCACTTCCGGGTCGGAGAACAGCGCCTGGGCCAGCAGCACGCGCAGTTTCCAGCCTGGGGAGACTTCGCTCATCGGACCGAAGTGCTGTTCCAGCGGAATACCCAGACCGAGCAGCAGTTCACCCGCGCGGGACTCGGCGGTGTAGCCGTCCATCTCGGCGAACTCACCTTCGAGCTCGCCGACCTTCATGCCGTCTTCTTCGCTCATTTCTGCCAGCGAATAAATGCGGTCGCGCTCGGCTTTGATCTTCCACAGCTCTTCGTGACCCATGATCACGGTATCGATCACGGTGAATTCTTCGTAGGCGAACTGATCCTGGCGCAATTTACCCAGGCGTACGTTCGGCTCGAGCATCACCTGGCCGCCGGACGGCTCCAGATCACCACCGAGGATTTTCATGAAGGTCGACTTGCCGCAGCCGTTGGCCCCGATCAGGCCGTAGCGGTTGCCGTTGCCGAACTTGACGGAAACGTTCTCGAACAGCGGCTTGGCGCCGAACTGCATGGTGATGTTGGCTGTGGAAATCAAGAGGCTCTATCTCGCGGGTTTCAAAGGTGTTCGGTTACGCTTGGGGCACTTTTGGGGGCAAAAGCTGATTTTTCCATCTCTGCCCAGTCACTCGCGCCATACAGCCAGCAGGCATACCGAGTCAGCAGGATCTGAATCGAATGGCCGAGCTGCTTGGCGATGAATGCGGGCTTCATGCCAGCCATCAAGCACAGGGTTGCGTAAGTGTGGCGCGCATTGTACGGGGGTCGGTAACGAATACCCAGTGCCTTTAGGGCGGGTCGCCACTGATGATGCAGGCCACTCGTCTGTTGGATGCGCTCTGCGTTCTTGTTCGGAGGGAGGTCAGGGGGTATCGGTGATCCTGCCGATGCCAACGCACAAGCCCTAGGCGCTCCTGCGGCGTGCATAGGGCGCAACGCTTTACCAAGCCTGGAGCCCCGCCAGTGTGAGGCTCTCTGCTTGTGCCTCTACTAAAACCGTCGCTCGTCAGCAGTTCTGGGGCAGTTCGCCTCGGGCCAGGCGCTGGTTGATGGCGTCGATGACGGCGGGTAGTTCGGCGATGGTGTCGATCAGGTAATGAGGGCGGCTGCCTGCGAAGGCATCGGTGATTCGCTCGCGCTGCACAGCCAGATCTGCAGCGGGCAATGCCTGGTACTGCTCGTAGGTCAGGCCCAGGGCATTGCCCGAGCAGGTCAGTGCGACCGTCCACATGCCTGCGCTGCGTCCTTCCAGAATCCCGGGCCAGGTGTCATCGACTTTCACGCAGGCTGCGACATCCTCGATGCCCAGGGCAATCACGTTGGCCAAGGACTGGGCGGGGTGGGGGCGTCCGTTGGGCACCTCATCGGTGGCGACCACATGATCGGCCACATAGCCGTTCTGCCGCGCCAGTTCCACGACCTTTGCCATCACCACCGCCGGGTAGCCGGAGCAGGAGCCGATCAACATCCCTTGGGCCCGCAGGCTGGCGATGGCCTCAAGCGCGCCGGGGATGAGTTGCGAGTGCAGGGCGATCTTCTCGATCTGCAGCGGCATGAAGCGCTGATAGATAGCCGTGACATCTTCATCCGTCGGTCGATGCCCGATTACCGCGACGAAACGCTCGGCAATGCCGGGCACGTCGCACAGCGTGCGGATGTGATCCCACTTGCCCATGCCCATGGGGCCGCGAGCCTCAGCCAGGGTGATCTGCACAGCGAATTCGGCGAAGGCTTCGACAAAGATCTGGGTCGGGGCGAACGAGCCGAAATCGACGACAGTACCCGCCCAGTCGAGGATGGCGGCCTTGAGTTGGCGGGGTGGCTGGTAGTGCATGGGTCAAGCTCCTGTGACGGCTCAGATGGAAAGAGTTGCTGGTGCGGGGCGCATGGCTGGCCCTGCGCGGTTTATGCGCGGGCGGCAGTCGAGCCGATGAAGTTCTGCCCGCGGGCGCCGTGGATGGCGGCTTCGAGAATGGCCTGCGCCTCGTCGGTGGTGACCCCGTAATCGGCGAATTCGGTCTTCACCGCCAGGCTGTGCAGGAATGCCCGCAGGCGCGCCTGGGCGGCGTCCAGTTCGGGGCCGAAGATCCGTTGCAGCGTGCGGTCGCGGGTGGCGTCCCGGCCCCAGGCCAGGCCCAGCACCAGCGGCAGGGTGAACGAGCAGGCAATGCCGTGGGGCAGGCCATGACGCAGGGTCATCTCGTAGGAAATCGAGTGGGCCAGTGCGGTCTTGGTGTTGGAAAACGCCATGCCGGCCTTCAACGCAGCCAGCGCCATGCGCGAGCGCAGTTCCGGGTTCGCCAGGTCGTTATGCAGCTGCGGCAGGCATTCCAGGATGTCTTCGATGGCGGCCACCGCGAAGGTGTCGGAGATCGGGTTGGCGTTGTGGTTCCAGATCGCCTCCAGGGCGTGGGACAGGGCATCCAGGCCGGTGGAAACGGTCACGCTGGCGGGCACCGTCATCATCAGTTGCGGGTCGATCAGCGCGACCGTTGGCCAGGTGCAATCCAGATGCAGGGAATACTTTTTCTGGTTATCGGCATCCCAGAGGGTTGCCCAGGGCGTGACCTCGCTGCCGGTGCCGGCGGTGGTCGGCGCGGCAATCAGGCGCTTGCAGCGAGACGGCACGAAGGATTCGCCGCTGGCCAGCAACGCCAGCAGTTCATCGAAGCAGCCGCCTTCGGTGCCGACGATCAGCGCCTTGGCGGTGTCGATCGCGCTGCCACCGCCGACCGCGACCACGGTGTGGCAATCGCCGGCCTCGCGCCAGAAACGCTCATAGGTACCCCGCAGCTGGGCGACGTCGGGGTTGGGTTGCACGTCTTCGATCACGCACACCAGGCGCTCGCCCAGGATGGTCTGGATGCGCTCGACCAGGCCCAGCGCACGTGCTTCGGGGAAGATGACCAGGGCGACCTTCTGGCCTTCGGTCAGGTCGGCGAGCAGCTCGATACTGCCCCAGCCGAAGCGGGTATCGACCGGGTTGTGGAAACGGGAAGTCATGCGCACTCCTGGATTGCGGCTTTGCGCGGGACGAGGCTGGCCCGTCCTGAGCGAAACCGGACAAGTAACTGGGTGAGAGAGCAGCCGCCACGGCAGGTCGAGGCCTGCCAGGCGAGCTGAAAGCAACGGGTCTAGTGGCTGGCGCCGCGCTGGATGGCGTTGCGCAAGCGGCTGGAAATGGCATCGGCAGCCACCACCATGCAGGTGATGACGATGATGCAGGTGGCGGTTTCCGGGTACTTGAACAGCTTGAGGCTGCTCACCAGCTCGAAGCCCAGGCCGCCGGCCCCGACCATGCCCA
Source organism: Aquipseudomonas ullengensis (assembly GCF_014174475.1). Classification (GTDB taxonomy): domain Bacteria; phylum Pseudomonadota; class Gammaproteobacteria; order Pseudomonadales; family Pseudomonadaceae; genus Aquipseudomonas; species Aquipseudomonas ullengensis. Next base: position 420,553 of record NZ_JACJUD010000004.1, on the reverse strand, counting down.
GCACCGTTGCCGAGCGCAGATTCACCTCGAAGCGGTACAGCACCACGGCGATCCAGGCCGTGATCACCTGCGGTAACACGCCGAAGGCGATGACCTGCAGCGGTCGCGCGCCGGTGGCCTGCAGGGCTTCGATCGGGCCCTGATCGATCTCCTCGATGCTCTCGGCGAAGAACTTGCCGAGCATGCCCAGCCCGTGCAGCGCCAGGGCCAGTACGCCGGGAAAGGGTCCCAGGCCCACAGCCGAGACAAAAATCAGCGCCAGGATCAGTTCGTTGATGCTGCGGGTGACGTTGAGGAACTGCCGGGTGCCGTGGTACAGCACGCGATTGCGCGAAAGGTTGCGCGCGGCCAGAAAGGACAGCGGCACCGCCAACACCACGCCGAGCAGGGTGCCCCAGATCGCGATCTGCAGGGTTTCCAGGGCCGGCTGCCACAGGCGCGGCAGAATGCTGAAGTCCGGCGGCATGGTGCGCCCAAGGAAATCGCCTATCTGCGGCAGGCCGTTGGCCAGCTCTGCGATGCTCAACTGAGCGCCTTCGGCGCTCCAATGCAGTACCAGGACCACTGCCAGCACCAGGGCCGCGCTGCCCAGCCAGCCACGCGGGCCTTGTGGCATATCGACGGTCCAAAGGTATTTACGAGCCTGCATGGTGGTACCCCTATTCGTTGGCATAGTGCACGCGCATGGGGCCGATTGAGCGACTGGGTGCTGGCTCGGGCTCCTGGCCGGGGTAGATGCGCTGCAGGTCTGCGTCGGTCATGTCCGAGGCAATACCGTCGTAGACCATGCGCCCGTGGGCGAGGCCGACGATGCGGTCGCCGAACTCCCGGGCGTAATCCACCTGGTGCAGGTTGCACACCACGGTGATGCCGAGTTCGCGCGTGGCATCGCGCAGGTATTGCAGCACCAGGCGCGCGGTTTTCGGGTCCAGGCTGGCCACCGGCTCGTCGGCCAGGATTACCTTGGGTCGCTGCGCCAGGGCACGGGCAATGCCCACGCGTTGCATCTGCCCACCGGACAGCGAGTCGGTGCGCTGCTGCGCCTTGTGCGCCAGCTCGACGCGCTGCAGGCATTGCATGGCCAGGTCGACGTCCTCGCGGCGAAACAGCTGCAGCACCGAGGCGAGCGTCGACACCGAGCCCAGGCGCCCGGTCAGCACGTTCTTCAGCACCGACAGGCGCGGCACTACGTTGTGGTGCTGGAAGATCATCGCCACCTGCTGGCGCAGGGCGCGGGTATCGCTGCAGCCGATGGCATCGACGCCAGCGATGGTCAGCTCACCGCCATCTGCCTGTACCAGGCGGTTCATGCAGCGCAGCAGGGTGGATTTGCCCGCGCCGGATTGCCCCAGTATCACCACGAACTCGCCTGCACCGATCTGCAGGTCGATACCTCGCAGCACGGCATTGCTGCCGTACTGCTTGGTCAGGTGGTGCACGCTGATCATTTCATGCTCCGCAGGTCCAGGTTGAGGACCTTGGCGGTATCACGCACGACGTCATAGGCTGCGTCGTTGGTGGGCTGGAAGCCGTTGAGCATGCCCTGGTCGCCCCACGGCACGTCTTTCATCGAGGCCAGTGCGGCGGCGATCTGCTGTTTCAGCTGCGGGTCCAGGGCTTTGCGCCAGACCATCGGCGACTCGGGAATCGAGCGCGAGGTCCACACCACCTGGAAGTCGTCCTGCTTGACCACGCCCTTGGCCACGGCGCCGTTCAGGATGCGATCGGCGACGGCGGCCGCGTCGACCTTGTTGTTCTCCACGGCCAGGATGCTGGCGTCGTGGGAGCCGGAGAAGATCACCCGCGAGAACAGTTTTTCCGGGTCATAGCCGGCCTGTTCCAAACCAGCCTTGGGGAACAGGTGGCCCGAGGTGGAGCTGGGGTCGACGAAGGCGAAGGTGCGCCCCTTGAGGTCGGCCAGGTTGCGGATACCGCTGTCCTTGCGCGCCAGGATCAGGCTCTTGTAGGCGCTCTGGCCGGTCTTCTTGGTTTCCGCCACGGCGAAGGCTTCGACATCGGCAACCGAGGCAGCCAGCACGTAGGAGAATGGGCCGAGGTAGGCGACATCCAGCTTGCCGGCGCGCAGGGCTTCGATGATGCCGTTGTAGTCGGTGGCCACGAACGGCTCGACGGGCATGCCCAGCTGTTTTTCCAGGCTGTCGAGCACTTGCTGGCTGCTTTCGATCATGGCCTGGGAGTCTTCGGAAGGAATCAGGCCGATGGTCAGTTTTTCCGCGGCCTGGGCCGTGCCGACAGTGAGCAGCGGCAGCAACGCAAAACCGGCGATACGGAGTAACGAGGCGATAGAGGTCATGGCATTTCCAGCAGGTGTGGTTGAAGTAGGCACAGGCTAGAAACGTCACGTGACAGTCATACGATCAATTCAATATGCGTTTTCCCTACCGAGTATTGATGGAGTCTATGGATGTCGACCGCCAGGATCCGCGCCTTTCTCGCCGTGGCCCGGCATGGCAGCTTCAGTGCCGGAGCCCGCACGCTGGGCCTGAGCCAGCCCACCCTGACGACCCAGGTGCAGAGCCTGGAGCGCCAGCACAACGTTGAACTGTTCCATCGCAAGGGCCGGCGCATCGAGCTGTCGGATGTCGGCCGGCAACTGCTACCTATCGCCCAGCGCATGGCCTTGCTGGAGCTGGAAGCCAACAACCTGTTGCGCGACTCCGGGCGGCTCGACAGTGGTCAGCTCAAGCTCGGCGCCGTGGGCCCGTTCCACGTCATCGAGATGGTCGATGGTTATCGCCAGCAATACCCGCGCATCGATGTCTCCATTCGGGTCGGCAACTCGGCGCAGGTGCTGGCAGACCTGGAGCAGTACGTCACCGACATTGCCGTGCTCGCCGGTAGGCATGACGACCCGGGCCTGTGCGCCGTGCTGTACGCGCGCCACGCCATCACTCTGTTTGCCAGCCAGGATCACCCCTTCGCCCGGCGTGGCGGCGTGCGGCTGGAGGAGCTGGAAGACCAACCGTTGCTGCAACGGGAAACCGGCTCCACGACTCGCCTGGCCATGGAGCGAGCACTGGCTGCAGCGGGTGTGACACCGCGCAAGGCAATGGAGATCGGCAGCCGTGAAGCGCTGCGCGAAGCCGTGGCGCGAGGTATAGGCATCGGCGCGGTGTCCGAGGCCGAGTTCATTCCGGACCCGCGCATCCAGCCCGTTCGCATCGAGGGGGAGGGGATCTATACCGAGACCTACCTTTATTGCCTGGCAGAGCGCCGCAACAGTCGACTGGTCTCTTCGTTTTTCGAATCAGTGCAAACCGCAAAGCCCGCGAGCGTAGAGAGCTAGGTCGGGGCGCGCGAAGGCTTGGAAGTCTCTACAGACACCGAGGCTCTTCACTACCAGCCATGCTTTGACAGCGCGATTTAAAGCCTGGCATTTCGGGCCAGGCGTTCTAGCCAGTCCCCCATCTCCCTATGTCACGAAATGAAAAGCGCCTGTCGTGCGATGAGAAGCACTCGTTCGGGGGCAGTTCTACAGTCCGATCCACGCTATTGGTGGCTAATAACAAGACTGGAGAACAGGCATGGCCAAAGCCGTCCGCTTTTACGAGGCCGGGGGTCCCGAGGTGTTGCGCTACGAGGACGTCGAGGTCGGCGAGCCCGGCCCGGGGCAAGTGCGCATCCGTCACGTCGCTGTCGGCTTGAACTACGCCGACACCTATTTCCGCAACGGTACCTACCCGATCCCGCTGCCCAACGGCATGGGCGTGGAAGCGGCCGGTGTGGTGGTGGAGCTGGGCGAGGGCGTGGACAACGTCGCAGTAGGCGACCGGGTCACCTACACCGGCTTCCTCAATACCCTCGGCGCCTACAGCACCGAGCGCCTGATCGCGGCTGCACCGCTGATCAAGCTGCCGGAGACCATCTCCTTCGAGACTGCCGCGGCCATGACCATGCGCGGCCTGACCTCGTCCTACCTGATGCGTCGCATCTATGACTTCAAGCCGGGCGACAGCATTCTGCTGCACGCCGCTGCCGGGGGAGTCGGCCTGATCGTCTCGCAGTGGGCCAAGCTGCTCGGCCTCAACGTGATCGGCACGGTGTCCACCGAGGCCAAGGCCGAAGTCGCCCGCGCCCACGGTTGCGCCCACACCATCAACTACAGCCACGAAGACGTTGCCAGCCGCGTACGCGAGCTGACCGATGGCGTCGGCGTCAACGTGGTGTTCGACAGTGTCGGCAAGAACACCTTCATGGGCTCGCTGGATTCGCTCAAGCGCCGTGGCCTGCTGGTTTGTGTCGGCACCGCTTCGGGTCCGATCGACGGTTTTAATCCGCAACTGCTGGCGATGAAGGGGTCGTTGTACATGACCCGTCCGGCCCTGGCCGACTACATCGCCGATCCGGCAGAGAAGGCCGCGCTGGCTGGCGAGCTGTTCGACCACGTCGGCAGCGGCCGGATCAAGATCGAGATCAACCAGCACTACGCCCTGCAGGACGCGGTGCAGGCGCACCGTGACCTGGAGTCGCGCAAGACCACCGGTTCATCGATCTTCGTCATCTGAGGAGGCCAGCATGCGTATTGAACAACTGACCTGCGCCATCGGTGCCGAACTGAGTGGTGTGAACCTGGGTGATGCCGCGCGTGACGACGGCCTGTTCGCCGAGATCAAGCAACTGCTGCTGCAACACAAGGTGCTGTTCCTGCGTGACCAGGACTTCAGCCGGGCCGAACACGTGGCCTTCGCTCGCCGCTTCGGCGAGCTGGAGGACCACCCGGTGGCTGGCAGCGATCCGGAGCATCCGGGCCTGGTGCGTATCTACAAGACGCCGGATAAGCCCAACGACCGCTACGAAAACTCATGGCACACCGACGCCACCTGGCGCGAGGCACCGCCCATGGGCTGCGTGCTGCGCTGCGTGGAGTGCCCGCCGGTAGGTGGCGACACCATGTGGGCGAACATGGCGCTGGCCTATGCAAACCTGCCGGCCGAGATCAAGACCAAGATCGAGGGCCTGCGCGCCCGCCACAGCATCGAGGCGAGCTTCGGTGCGGCCATGCCGATCGAGAAGCGCCTGGCGCTCAAGGCGACCTACCCGGACGCCGAGCACCCGGTGGTGCGTACCCACCCGGAAACGGGCGAGAAGGTGCTGTTCGTCAACGCCTTCACCACGCACTTCAGCAACTACCACACGCCCGAGCGGGTGCGCTTCGGCCAGGACGCCAACCCCGGCGCGAGTGACCTGCTGCGCTACCTGATCAGCCAGGCGTACATCCCCGAATACCAAGTGCGCTGGCGCTGGAAGCCGAACAGCGTGGCGATCTGGGACAACCGCTGTACCCAGCATTACGCCGTCATGGACTACCCCGCATGCCACCGCAAGATGGAACGTGCCGGGATCATCGGTGACAAGACCTACTGAGTCGAAGCGCCCTAGACGCATCGCTCACTATCAATTTTTTGAGGCAAAGAAATGAACTTCCTCGACGGCTCTCTCTTCCCTGAAAACCAGGACAAGCTGGTCATCACCGTAGCGCCCTATGGCCCTGAATGGTTCCCCTCCGACTACCCGGAAGATATTCCGGTGACCATGGAAGAGCAGATTCAGAAGGCCGTCGACTGCTACGCCGCGGGCGCCGCGGTACTTCACCTGCATGTGCGTGAGCTGGACGGCAAGGGCTCCAAGCGCCTGTCCATGTTCAACGAACTGATTGCTGGCGTGCGCAAGGCCGTGCCGGACATGGTCATCCAGGTCGGCGGCTCCATCTCCTTCGCGCCCCCGGAAGATGGCGCAGCGGCGAAGTGGCTGCATGACGACACTCGCCACATGCTCGCCGAGCTCGACCCCAAGCCCGATCAGGTCACTGTGACGGTCAACACCACGCAGATGAACGTCATCGAGCAGATGGATGTGCGCGACTACACCGGCACCTCCATGGGTAGCGATACCTACGAAGCCTACCGCGAGATGATCGTGCCTTCCGGCCCCGGCTTCATCGAGGAGCACGTCAAGCGCCTGAGCGCTGCCGGCATCCAGAGCGCCTTCCAGTTCTACAACATCAACAGCTACGAGTCGGTGGAGCGCCTGATCCGTCGCGGCGTCTACAAGGGGCCGCTGGTGTGCAACTGGGTAGCGATCGGCGGTGGCATGGACCAGCCGCATATCTACAGCCTGGCCAACTTCCTGCGGGCCATCCCCGACGGCACCATGCTGACGGTGGAAAGCACCATGCTCAACACCCTGCCGGTCAACCTGATGGGCATGGCGATGGGCTTGCACGTGCGCTGCGGTATCGAGGACAACATCTGGACCCAGGACCGTTCGCGCAAGATGACCTCCGTCGAGCAGGTCGAGCAGTTGGTGCGCATCGCCAAGGAAATCGGCCGGCCGGTTGCCAACGGCCAGGAAGCCCGCGAAATCCTCAAGATCGGCGTGTTCTACGACACCGTCGAAGAAACCCTGGCCGCCAACGGCTTCGCCCCGAACCCGAAGGGCGGTCAGCAAGGCTTCCTGCGCAAATGATTGATCCGCAGCCGATGGGGGAGAGCCGCGACAGCGGCGTAACCCCTTAGGCAATGAGTCAGTCCCCTGCGGGTCAGGTCAGGGGGCGGATACTGTGAGCACGGGCTGACCCGTGCGCGCAGGGGCCGTGACGGACACGGGGCCTGGCCTTGTGTCCGACCGACTTCGATCCGTTTGTGCAAAGGCTTCTACCCGGTCGGCGCCACCCGCTTGTCACCACACTGACACGCTCAGGCGCCGAGCGTCGGTTCCCACGAAGAGCCAGGCCGAAGCCTTTGCACAACCGGTTCCACACAGAACAACAACAATACGTTTTCTAGGAGGCACTCATGGCCTTTCATCACAGCGCAGACAATGAGGTCGATACCTCGTCTGGCATTCCGCGCAGTTATGCCTGGGTGGTTTTCGCCCTGACTTTCGGCCTGCTGATTTCCGACTACATGTCGCGGCAGGTGCTCAACGCCGTGTTCCCCTTGCTGAAGGGCGAGTGGGCACTGTCCGACAGCCAGCTGGGCCTGCTCAGCGGCATCGTCGCGCTGATGGTCGGCCTGCTGACTTTTCCGCTGTCGCTGCTGGCCGACCGTTTCGGCCGGATCAAGAGCCTGACGCTCATGGCTGTGCTGTGGAGCCTGGCGACCCTGGGCTGTGCCTTGGCTGAGAACTACCAGCAGATGTTAATCGCCCGCTTCCTGGTCGGCGTCGGCGAGGCGGCCTATGGCAGCGTCGGCATCGCGGTGGTGGTATCGGTGTTCCCCCGCGAGATGCGCGCCACCCTCTCGGGTGCCTTCATTTCCGGTGGCATGTTCGGCTCGGTGCTGGGCATGGCGGCTGGCGGGTTCATGGCGCAGCATTTTGGCTGGCGCTGGGCCTTTGCCGGCATGGCGCTATTCGGCTTGCTGCTGGCCTCGCTCTATCCACTGATCGTGCGTCAGGCGCGCATTGCCCCGCAGCGTGCCGTGGTGGCCGCAGGCCAGGTGGCGGACAAGATCAGCCGGCCGCTGCGCACCCTGTATTCCAGTCGCTCGGTGATCAGCGCCTATGTTGGCAGCGGCCTGCAGCTGTTCGTCGGCGGCACCGTGATCGTGTGGATGCCCAGCTACCTCAACCGCTTCTACGGCATGACCACCGAGAAGGCCGGCGCGGTGGCGGCGATCATCGTCCTGTGTAGCGGTGCCGGGATGATCTTCTGCGGCATGCTTTGCGACCGTCTGTGCCGCAATCACCCGGATCGCAAGATCGTACTGTGCGTCGGCTACTGCCTGGGCAGCTGCCTGCTGCTGTCGCTGGCCTTTGCCCTGCCGTTCGGCACGCCGCAGCTGGTGCTGATCGGCCTGGGCATGCTGATCGCCGCCGGCACCACCGGTCCGTCCGGAGCAATGGTCGCCAACCTGACCCATTACTCGGTGCACGGTACCGCCTTCGCCACCCTGACCCTGGCCAACAATCTGCTGGGGTTGGCCACCGGCCCGCTCCTTACCGGCAAAGTCTCCGATGTGATCGGCCTGGATAACGCCTTCCAGCTGGTGCCGCTGGTGAGCATCGCCGCCGCCGCCGTTTTCCTCTATTGCCGCCGCCATTACCTGCTGGACATCGCCCGCCTGCGTGGCGAGCCAGGCCGGGAGGAAGCCGGCGCGACCGTGCTGGAGGTACAGCCGTGAGCCGTGCATTGCGTATCGACGTGGCCTTCGACTTCATCTGCCCCTGGTGCCTGATCGGCAAGCGTCAGCTGGAACTTGCCATGACGCAGCTGCAGCAGACGTTGCCGCACCAGGTGGTGAGTGTCGACTGGCAGGGCGTGCAGCTGTTGCCCCATCTGCCGGTTGGCGGCGAGCCGTTCCGCGAGTTCTACCAGCGTCGCCTGGGCAGCGAGTCGGCCGTGCAGATGCGCCAGATGCAGGTGCAGGAAGCGGCCGAGGCCGTCGGCCTGCAGATCAAGTTCGAGCGCATCAGCCGGATGCCCAATACCGCCGATGCCCATCGCCTGTTGCGGCATGCCAGCGGGCTGGGCAGCCCACAGCAGCGCGACTACCTGCTGGAACGGTTGTTCGCCGCGCATTTCCTGTACGGCGAGGACCTCGGCAACAGCAACACCCTGCTGTCCATTGCCGAAACCTGCGGCTACCCGCGCGAGAACATGGCGCGTGCGCTGTACCGTGACGGCCGGCCCTTCCAGTCGCCGGACGTGAACGCCAGCAGCGTGCCGCAGTTCGTCTTCGATGAGCAGCTGCAGCTGACTGGTGCGCAACCGGCCGAGCTGCTGCTGCGTGGCATGTACGAGGCCCTCAGCGTGCCGCAACGGCGGAGCCTGCTGGTATGACCCTGCGTCATCCGGTGCCGGCCAGCCAGGTGCCGGCAGCAGGGCAGCGCGCGCTGATCGGGTTCGGCGATCACAGCATCGCCCTGTTCAACCTGGCCGGGCAGTTTTTCGCCATCGCCGACAGTTGCCCGCACCAGGGTTCCTCCCTGTGCGCCGGCGAGTTGCAGGGGCGACTGATTCAGTGCCGCTCCCACGGCCTGCGCTTCGACTTGGCCAGTGGCTACCTGGCCAACTCCGACCGACTGAAGGTTGCCACCTACCCGATCGAGGAGGAGGGCGGCCAGTTGTTCATCGTCATTGCCAATGAGGTTTCCGCGTCATGAGCGCCATCGCTCTTACCCAGTTCAATGTCCGTGCCCGCGAACTGGCGCCGGGCATTACCGTCAGCCTGGTGGTCGCTGCCGCCGCCACCTTCCTCTCCGAACACTACGGCGCACCGGTGATGCTGTTCGCCCTGCTGCTGGGGCTGTCACTCAACTTCCTTGCCGGCGAGGGCAAGTGCAAGGTCGGGATCGAGTTCACCGCGCGCACCGTGCTGCGCATTGGCGTGGCCCTGCTGGGCATGCGCATCACCCTGGAACAGATCGCCGCGCTGGGCTGGAAACCCCTAGCCCTGGTGGTGACCCTGGTAGTGGTGACCATCCTGGTCTCGGTGGTGGCGGCCAAGGCGCTGGGCTTCCAGCGCCTGTTCGGCATGCTCACCGGCGGCGCTACGGCAATCTGCGGCGCCTCGGCGGCGTTGGCCCTGGCCGCCGCGCTGCCCAACCACCCCCAGAAGGAGCGCGCCACCCTGTTCACCGTGATCGGCGTGTCGGCGCTGTCGACCCTGGCGATGATCCTCTACCCGATGATCGCCAACGCCCTCGGCCTGTCGCCGCAGGAAGCCGGGGTGTTCCTCGGCGCCACCATTCACGATGTGGCCCAGGTGGTCGGCGCCGGCTACAGCATGTCGCCGGAAACCGGCGACACCGCCACGGTGGTCAAGCTGATGCGCGTGGCCATGCTGCTGCCGGTGATCGTGGCGGCCGCCATGATCACCCGCATGCAGGGCGCCGAGACTGGTGGCCAGCGTCCGCCGCTGCTGCCCTGGTTCGCCGTCGGTTTCCTGATCCTGGCCTGCGTCAACAGCACCGGCTGGGTGCCGGCGCTGGTGCAGACCGGGGTTAACGAAGCTTCGCGCTGGTGCCTGGTGGTGTCCATCGCCGCCCTGGGCATGAAGACCCAGCTCAAGGAACTGGCCACGGTGGGCATCAAGCCGATCCTGTTGATGGTTGGCGAAACCGTCTTCCTTGTCGTCCTGGTGCTGCTGCTGATGCATTGGGGCCTCTGAAACCACCGGTAGAGCGTCTGCTACACCCCGTTTACTCCATGGTGGGGTGTGCTCCGTCGGGGCCTCGGTCCCGGCATTCGTGCGACGGCTGCTGCTCCTGCGGCCGTCCACACCTTTTACCGAGGCAGCACGCACAAACAACAAGCTGGTGCCGCCGCTGAATGCCCGCAGTGCGGCGCCCCGGTAGCTCCAGTTGAGCCAGGTTCTGCCGACGTTACCTGTCCTTGCGCGCGGCACCGTGCTCGCTGCGCCAGGCTGCTGGCGGCATGCCGAACTGGCCGATGAACCAGCGGGTGAAGGAACTGGGCATCGAGTAGCCGAGCATGTCGGCGATACGCCCGAGCGAGTAGCTGGGGTTTTCCAGGTAGCGGATCACCAGGTCGCGGCGCACGTCGTTGATCAGGTCACTGAAGGTGGCCTGGTTATCCTCCAGGCGCCGCTGCAGGGTGCGTACGTTCATGCCCATGGCCATGGCGATCTGCTCGATGGTGGCGCGCCCCATGGGCAGCAGCAGGTAGATGGCCTTACGCACTTCGAATATCAGCGGCGTTTCCTGCTCGGCCTGCAAGGAGTCGAGGAAGCGCTGCGCGTAGCGCGCCATGGCCGGGTCGGCCTGGGGGTTAGGCACGTCGAAGTCGGCGGCGTGGCAGACGATGCCATTGAATTCGCTGTTGAACTCCAGCTTCTGCCCGAGCACCCGGCGGTGTAGCTGCAAGTCGTCCGGCGCCGAGTGGGTGAAGTTGACGCTGATCGGCCGCCAGTGCGTGCCGAGTAGGGCGCCGCACAGCCGGTACATCACGCCGATGGCCAGCTCGTTGCCCTGGCGGCAGCTAAGGCCGACGCCGGTGACCACTTCCTCGCGGATGATCACCATGCTGCCGGCTTCCTCGATGAAGATGGCCAGAGAGTCGTTGAGCAGGTGTCGATATTGCACCACCACCTGCAGCGCCTCGCGCAGGGTGCGCTGGTGGGTGAGCAGCAGGCTGACCGCGCCGAAGTCGGAGAGTTGGCGCGACTCGGCCATACGCAGGCCAAAGGTCTGGCAGCCGCTGTTGGTGGCGGAGATTTCCAGCAGGCGCACGGCGGCGTCGATCGGGATGCGTTGTTCCGGGTCCTGCAGCTGAGTTTTGCTGAGGCCCACTTCGTTGAGCAGGGTCTGCGGCTTGAGACCAAGGTGCTGGGCTACTTCCAGGTAGTTGGTCAGTACCGCTGCGCGAACCAATGTTGTCATTGTTTTAGTTCCTTCACAGGCACGGCCGCTTGTGGCGGCCGCTGCGCATGATGCCCGAAGCCCTCGGCGATGGTCACGCGGCTGTCACGAAATGAAAAATCAACCCTCTAGCGCAGAGCTTAGCAGCCCTTGGGAAGGCGACTCTGTACTGACGAAAAGACGGCCGCCCGGCCACTGTCATGAATTGCGAAATGGCTGACGCCTAATGTGAAGCGTCGCCAAGGCCCCGACCTCTACTGTCTGTCCAACTCCGGCGCCTGGTGCGCCGCACACCGATCAGGCAGTCAGGAGCCCCGTGTGGCCAGCAGCAAAGCATTCACCGTTCTCATCGTCCCCGGTCTGCGCGATCACGTCGCCGATCACTGGCAGACCCTGCTCGCCGCGCGCCTGCCCAACTGCCGCTCGGTGCCGCCGCTGGAGACCTACAAGCTGAGCCTGGATGCCCGGGTCGCGGCCATCCAGCACGAGCTAGACGCCATCGAGGGTCCTGTGGTGCTGGTCGCCCATAGTGCTGGCGTGCTGATGACCGTGCACTGGGCCGCGCGTCACTCGCGGCCGATTCTCGGTGCTTTGCTGGCGACCCCTCCGGATCTAAGCAGCCCCTGGCCACCGCAGTATCCCAGCCCTGAGGTGCTGCAGGAGAACGGCTGGTCGCCGTTGCCCCGTGGCCCGCTGCCGTTCCCCAGCATCGTCGCTGCCAGCAGCAACGACCACCTGGCCAGCCTCGATGCGGTGCACGAAATGGCCCGTGAATGGGGCAGCCGCCTGGTCGAGCTGGGCGCGGTCGGCCACCTCAACCCGGCCGCTGGCTACGGCGAGTGGCCGCAGGCCGAGAACCTCATCCAGGCATTGCTGGGCTAAGGCCCGAACGGAAGCACGCAATCCTTTCTACCGAACAAGGAATACACCACCCAGTTACCCGTTCTCGCGACTCGATCGCGCGTGCGGCATGTCGTAAGCCCAAAAAAAGCGGAGTCAACGCTATGCACAACAATAAGAAACAGCACCGCCTTCCCTTGCGCAAAAGCCTGCTGGCCACGGCCATCATGCTGGCGGCCGTGCCGGCTACCCAGGCTTTCGAGCTGGACACCGGTAACCCGGACTGGTCCATGCGTTTCGACAACACCGTCAAATACAACTACGGCGTACGGACCGAGAGTGCCGACAAGACCATGCTCGGCACGCCGAACAACAATGACGGTGACTACAACTTCCGCAAGGCCGGGACCAACATCACCAATCGTGTCGACCTGCTGACCGAACTGGATGTGGTGTACCAGAACTTCACGGGCTTCCGCGTCAGTGCTGCCAGCTGGTACGACAAGGCTTACGACAACACCGGTTCCAGTTCCAACCCGTTCGTCAACGGTAATGGCGCGCGCTCCGGCCTGGTGGCCAACGACCCGCGTCTGGGTTACGGCGGCGTGCCATTCGGTGCAATCAACGTCACCAACGACAACGTCGGCAACGGCAGTCCACACCTTAGCCGCTACGCCAAACGCTACTACAGCGGCCCGTCCGGCGAGATTCTCGATGCCTTTGTGTTCTACAGCACTGAGGTTGGCGAGGAGTCGCTGTTCAGCTTCAAGGCTGGCCAGCACAACGTCTACTGGGGTGAGACCATCCTTAACCCCGTGCACTCGGTCAGCTACGGTCAGTCCGGCCTGGACTTGGCCAAGCTGGCGTCGTCTCCCGGCACCGAGGCCAAGGAACTGTTCGTCCCGCGCAACCAGCTTTCTACCGCCTTCACCGTCAACCCCGAGCTGACTCTGGCGGCCCAATATTTCTTCGATTGGAACGCTGCACGCCTGCCCGAGGCCGGCACCTATTACGGCACCTCTGACCTGGTGGGCTTCGGCGCGCAGTCCTTCCTGCTCGGCAACACCAACGGTGCGCCGGGCAACGATGCCCTGGGCAACCCCGCGTGCGGCCTGGCGCCGTGCAACGGGCTGACCAATGTGCGTCGCGGCGATGACCTGACGCCGCACAACAGTGGCGACTGGGGTGTGATGGCCAAGTGGTCGCCGCAATGGCTGGACGGCACCCTGGGTGCCTACTACCGGCGTACCTCGGACATCCTTCCGCAGGCCTGGCTGAACGCCAAAGGCATGACCATTCTCAACCCGGATGGCAGCGTACCGTCGGCCGGTCCGCTGACGCCGCTACTGGCCAACGTCAACCTGCTCAACTCGCTGAATACCTCCAGCTATCAGTTCGCTTACAGCGACGATATCGACATCTTTGGCCTGAGCCTGTCCAAGGATGTTGGTGGGGTGAGTGTCGGCAGTGACTTGAACATCCGCCACAACATGCCGTTGGCCAGCATCCCGGCCATCCTCAGTTCCGACAGCCCGTTCGGCTTGGGTAATGGCTTCGGCCTGCTGCCGGCGCGCAGTGCCGCGAGTGGCGTGGTGTACGGCAGCGCGCAGGACGGCGACAGCATGAGCGCCACAGGCGACACCCTGCACTGGACCGTCAACGGCTTGATGACCATCGCCGATACGCCTGTGTTCGACTCGGCAACCCTGCTCGGCGAGTTGTACTACAGCAACCTGCTGAAGCTCGATAGCGAGAATGAGGCGCTGTACAAGGGCGAGGACAGCTACCGCGGCATCGACAAGCCGACCCGTGACAACTGGGGGCTCGCGGTCAACTTCACGCCGACCTGGTACCAGGTATTCCCAGGCATTGACCTGAGCGCGCCGATGTCGATCAACGTCGGCATTGATGGCGTCTCCCCAGTGTCTGCAGGCGGCGCTGAGGACACTGGCAACTACTCGCTGGGCCTCAGTGCAGCGGTCTACAACCAGTACTTCGTCGACCTCAAGTACGTGGACTCCTTCGGTAAATCCGACAAGTGCGAGGACAGCGGCTACAGCGGCCTGGCTGCCGATCCGAGCGGCGGCAGCGGCGACGGTTCGACGCCCAACGCCTTCAGCGCCAACGAGAACTACGCCTGCTACGCCGGCGGTTACTCCTCGTTCTCCGGCGGCGGCGCTACTGGTGAGGACCGCGGCGCGCTCTACCTGACCTTCAAAACCACTTTCTGATCCACGTATTGCCCAGCCTCTGAGCAGGAGTACAACAAGATGAAATTCGTACAAACCGTATTGGCTGCCTCCCTCGCCTTGGCCATTGCCGGCCAGGCCAACGCCGCCGTGTCTGCCAGTGAAGCGGCTAAGCTCGGCACCAGCCTGACCGCCATAGGTGCGGAAAAGGCCGGCAACGCCGACGGCTCCATTCCCGCCTACGAAGGCGGCCTGACCCAGGCTCCGGCCAGCTTCAAGGTCGGTGACAGCGTGCGCCCCGATCCTTACGCCGCGGAGAAACCGCTGCTGGTGATCGATGGCAAGAACGTCGATCAGTACAAGGACCAGCTCAGTGCCACCACCGTGGAGCTGGCCAAGCGGTTCCCCAGCTACCGCGTCGAGGTCTACCCGACCCATCGCAGTGTTGCTGTACCCCAGGCAGTGCTGGATAACAGTCTGAAGAATGCTACCGGCGCCAAGTCGCTGGAGGGCGGGCTGGCCATCGACAACGTACTGCCGGGCGTGCCATTCCCGATCCCGCAGTCGGGCGCCGAGGCCATGTGGAACTTCCTGTTGCGCTACCAGGGCGTGACCATCAACTCCAAGTACGACTCGTGGAACGTCGACTCCGCCGGCGTGGCCAGCCTCGCCACCACCGGCCAGGCGTTCATCAGCTACCCGATCTACGAGGACATGAACAAGCTGATCGGGGCCACCGACACCTATTACCAGATGAAGCTGAGCTATACCGGCCCGGCCCGTCGCGCCGGCGAGGCAATCATGCTGCGCGACGCGGCCAACCCGCTGCAGCAGCCGCGCCGCGCCTGGCAGTACCTGCCGGGTGTGCGTCGGGTCAAGTTGGCTCCGAACCTGGCCTACGACACGCCGAACCCGGGTACTGCCGGTGCCGGTACCTACGATGACGTGTTCGTCTTCAACGGTGCGCTGGATCGCTTCGACTGGAAGCTGGTGGGCAAGCAGGAAATGATCGTGCCCTACAACACCTACCGCCTGACCTACGCGACCGACGCCAAGGCCATCACCACCCCCAACCACCTGGCGCCGGAGCTGGTGCGCTGGGAGAAACACCGCGTGTGGGTGGTAGAGGGCACGCTCAAGGAAGGCACCCGGCACGTCTACGCCAAACGTCGCTTCTACCTCGACGAAGACAGCTGGGTGGCTCTGGCCTCGGATCAGTACGACGCCCGTGGTCAGCTCTATCGTGGCTCTTTCGCCTTCCTCAGCCAGAGCTACGACAAGAATGTGCCGGACTCCACGCCATTCATGATCTACGACCTGGTTGGTGGCTCCTACAACATCAACGGTGTGGTCGGCCCATATGGCGGTATCCGTTACGTCGAGGCTCTGTCCAAGTCGCAGTGGTCGCCTGAGTCCCTGGCTGGCGCGGGCATTCGCTGAGTCCTCGGGGGCATAGATCCCGTCACTTGTGCCACCAGGACTCCCCCCTGGGCACAACGTCAGGCGCCCAGCGATGGGGCCTGGCGTGGCACGGCGGGAGATTGACCCAGCGCCGCATGGCATGCCTTGCATGCCGGCGGCGCACTTTTACTGCCGAGATTGACCATGAGCGATTTCTACAAAGTCCTGCTTCCCCTGCTGGGCCTGCTGCTGGGCGCCATGCCCCTCGGCGCGCAGGGCGAGTTCATCGACGTGCTGGATCTGCCGGCGCGCGTGAGTCCGTTGGCGCAAGTAGCGCCACTGAACGACGTGACCCGCACCGGCGACAAGCTGGTGGCAGTGGGTCAGCGCGGCCACATCCTGTTTTCCGACGATGCCGGCAACCAGTGGCAACAGGCCCGGGTGCCGGTGAGCAGCGACCTTAATGCGGTGTATTTTCCAACCCCACAACAGGGCTGGGCGGTGGGCCATGACGGCGTGATCCTGCACAGCGAAGACGCCGGTGCCACCTGGAACAAGCAACTCGACGGCCGCCAGATTGGCGGATTGATGCTGGCGCATTACACGGCCTTGGCCGCCGCCGAACCGAACAATGAGCAATGGGCGGCACGCCAGGCCGATGCGCAGCGGATGGTCGAGGAGGGCGCTGACAAGGCACTGCTGGACGTCTGGTTCGCCAACGAACGGCTCGGTTATGCCGTCGGTGTGTTCGGCCTGATCCTGCGCACCGAGGACGGTGGCCAGCACTGGCAGCCGCTCGGCGAGCGTACCGACAACCCCCAAAGCCTGCACCTGAACGCCATCGCCGGCGTCGACGGCGTGCCCTATATCGCGGGCGAGCAGGGCTTGCTGCTGCGCTGGGATGTTGCACAGCAGCGTTTCGTGGCACTGCAAACCCCTTACAGTGGCAGCTTCTTCGGCGTCATCGGTACGGGTAATGAACTGCTGGTCTACGGCCTGCGCGGCCACGTGCTGCGCAGCGTCGACGGTGGTACCAGCTGGAACATGCTGAATAGCGGTCTGCAGAACAGCATCACGGCCGCCGTGCGCGATGCCTCCGGGCACGTGTTGCTGTTCAGCCAGGTTGGCCATGTCCTGCGCACCACCTCGAGCGGTGAGCTGGAGGCATTGCCACAGCAGGCGCTGGCCCCGGTCAGTGGCGCCGATTTCGCCGCCGGCGACAGCCTGGTACTGGTCGGCAACCGCGGTGTGCGCAGCCAGCGCCTGCCATAACAAGGTCAACGAGAAACCATCATGGCTACCATCAAACAAGACAGCAT
Organism: Aquipseudomonas ullengensis; assembly: GCF_014174475.1. Taxonomy (GTDB): domain Bacteria; phylum Pseudomonadota; class Gammaproteobacteria; order Pseudomonadales; family Pseudomonadaceae; genus Aquipseudomonas; species Aquipseudomonas ullengensis. The sequence goes on along the minus strand of NZ_JACJUD010000004.1, from coordinate 403,461 downwards.
GCCGGTGATCCGCGACCTGCGCGATTTCGACCGCAACAGCGGGCACTTCCTCGAGCGCCTGCTATTCAACCACCGGCCCTGGTTCATCGCCGCCATCGCCTTGCTCTCGGTGTTGTTCGGCTACATGGCGTTGACCCGCCTGGAGCTGCGGCCGAGCTTCGAGAAGATGATCCCGCAGAGCCAACCTTACATCCGCAACTTCCTCGACAACCGCGACCAGTTGCGCGGCCTGGGTAACTCGGTGCGGGTGGTGGTGGAGAACAGTCAGGGGGACATCTTCGACCCGGCCTACCTGGCCGTGCTCAAGCAGGTCAACGACGAGCTGTTCCTCACCCCAGGGGTGGATCGCGCCTGGTTGCGTACGCTGTGGAGCCCCAGCGTGCGCTGGACCGAGGTCACCGAGGAGGGCTTCCAGGGCGGCAGCGTGATGCCCGATGGCTACAACGGCTCGGCCGAGAGCATCGAGCAACTGCGGCAGAATATCGGCCGTGCCGGCATTGTCGGCAGCCTGGTGGCCAACGACTTTTCCTCGAGCATGCTGGTGGTGCCGCTGCTGGATCGGCAGTCCGCCACCGGCCAGCGCATCGACTACTACAACTTCGCCCAGAAGTTGGAAGAACTGCGCAGCAAGGTCGAGCGGATCAATGCTGACGGCGATGGTAAAGGGCCGTACCAGGTACGGGTGATCGGCTTCGCCAAGCTGGTCGGCGACCTGATCGACGGCTTGCTGCAGGTGATGGCCTTCTTCGCCCTGGCGGTGGGTGCCGCCTTCGCCATCATCCTGCTGTACACCCGCTGCCTGCGCAGCACCCTGCTGGTGATCGGCTGCTCGTTGCTGGCGGTGGTCTGGCAGCTGGGCATCGTCGCCTGGCTGGGCTATAGCATCGACCCTTACTCGGTGCTGGTGCCTTTCCTTATCTTTGCCATCGGCGTGTCCCACGCGGCGCAGAAGATGAACGGCATCATGCAGGACATCGCCCGTGGCACGCACAAGCTGATCGCCGCGCGCTACACCTTCCGCCGCCTGTTCATCGCCGGTGTCACCGCGCTGCTGGCCGATGCGGTGGGCTTCGCCGTGTTGATGCTGATCGACATTCCGGTGATCCAGGACCTGGCGATCGCCGCCAGTATTGGCGTGGCCGTGTTGGTGTTCACCAGCCTGCTGCTGATGCCGGTGGCGCTGTCCTATGTCGGCGTCAGTGCCAAGGCCGCCGAGCGCGCGCTGCGTATCGATACCCGTGCAGCGCAGCACCGTGGTTTCGGTCGCCTGTGGGATGGCCTCAACCGCTTCACCACGCCGAAGTGGGCCACTGGCACCGTGCTGCTGGCGGCGCTGCTGGGCATCGGCGGTTTCGCCGTCAGCCTGCACCTGCAGATCGGCGACCTTGACCGCGGCGCCCCGGAGCTGCGCGCCGACTCGCGCTACAACCGCGACAACGCCTACATCACCAGCCACTACGCGCTGTCCAGCGACCTGTTCGCGGTGATGATCAAGACCCCGCCTGAGGGTTGCCTCAACTACAAGACCCTGGCCCTGGCCGATCGCCTGGCCTGGGAACTGCAACAGCACCCTGGGGTGCAGACCACCGTGTCGCTGGTCAACGCGGTGCGCCAGATCACTGCCGGCTCCTTCGAGGGAAACCCGAAGATGGCCAGCCTGCAGCGCAACCAGGACGTGCTCAACTACGCCGCCCAGCAGGCCTCGGTGAACGCCCCCGAGTTGTTCAACAACCAGTGTTCGCTGATGCCGGTGATCGCCTTCCTCAAGGATCACAAGGCCGAGACCCTCGACGGCGTGGTGGCCATCGCCGAGCGCTTCGCTCGCGAGAACAGCACGGAAGATCGCCAGTTTCTGCTGGCGGCCGGCAGCGCCGGGATCGAGGCGGCCACCAACCTGGTGGTGCGCGAGGCCAATCGCAGCATGCTGTTGTACGTCTACCTGGCGGTGGCGATTTTCTGCCTGATCACTTTCCGCAGCTGGCGCGCCATGCTGGTGGCGCTGCTGCCGCTGGTACTCACCTCGGTGCTGTGCGAGGCGCTGATGGTGGCCATGGGCATCGGCGTCAAGGTGGCCACCTTGCCGGTGATCGCCCTGGGTGTGGGGATTGGCGTGGACTACGCGCTGTACCTGCTCAGCGTGCAACTGCACTACCAGCGCCAGGGCCGCAGCCTGGGTGATGCCTACCGCAGCGCGGTGGCCTTCACCGGGCGGGTGGTGGCGCTGGTCGGCATCACTCTGGCCGCCGGTGTGGTGTGCTGGGCGTGGTCGCCGATCAAGTTCCAGGCCGACATGGGCATCCTGCTGACCTTCATGCTGCTGTGGAACATGCTCGGCGCGCTGATCCTGATTCCCGCGCTGTCGCACTTCCTGCTGCGCGACGTGGGCCAGACGGAGCGTACATCGATAATCGGCTGGCCATTCGGCAAGGTATCGCGGCGCAAGCGGGCCGAGCTGAAGAACGAGCTGCGCCGAGTTGTTGGGCAATAACGACGGCATGCTCGACTGGCTGAAACACTACCGCCGCGCCATGTTCGCCGGTGACCTAGGCGCCGGCCTGGTGGTGGCGCTGATGTTGCTGCCGCAGGGTATGGCCTACGCCATGGTGGCTGGCCTGCCACCGGTGGTGGGGCTGTACGCCAGTATTTTGCCGGCACTGGCCTACGCCCTGGCGGGTAGCAGCACCACCTTGTCGGTAGGCCCCATGGCGCTGACCTCGATGATGACTGCGGCGGCGTTGGTCGAACTGGTACCGGCTACGGGACTGGCTGCGCCGGTCCTGGTCGTCCAGCTGACGTTGCTGTGCGGCGCTATCCTGGTGCTTTGCGCGTTGTTGCGCCTGGGCTTTCTCTGCGCGTTGCTCAGTCGCCCGGTGCTAGGTGGTTTCACTGCTGGCGTTGCGTTGCTGATCGTGGCGGGGCAGGTCGAGGTACTCTGCGGCGCGCCGGCGGCCTGGCCTTCGACCATGCTCGGCGTGGGCACGCTGCTTGCTCTGTATGGTGCGCGTCGCTACTTGCCGGCACATCTGGCGCGGCTGGCGCCAGCGCTGCTGCTGGCGTTCGCCACCCTGCTGGTGGTCGTGGGTGAGCTGGACCAGGCGGGAGTGCAAGTGCTCGGCGAGTTGCCCAAGGGCCTGCCTCCACTTGGCATCAGCCTGCAACCCGGGCTGTGGCCGGAGCTGTTGCCTTCGGCGGCGCTGCTGGCCTTCGTGGTGTTCATCTCCGGGCATTCTTCGGCCCGGGTGCTGGCGCAGCGGCGCGGCGAGCAGGTAAACGATGGGCGCGAGCTGCTTGGCCAGGGCCTGGCCAACCTGGCCAGTGCGCTGTCGGCGGGGCTGCCGGTCAGCGGTGGCCTGTCGCGCTCGGCACTCAACCATGCCGCCGGGGCATGCAGTCAGCTGGCCGGGGTGATCACCGCGCTGCTGCTGGCACTTGCCCTGCTTGTACCCACTGGCTGGTTGAGCCTGCTACCGCTGCCGGCCCTGGCGGCCACCATCGTCTTCGCCGTGCTTGGCATGCTCGACCTCGATGGCCTGCGTCAGGCCTGGCGTTACGACCGTGGCGATGCGGGCGTGTGGCTGGCTACTGCCGCCTGCGTATTGCTCCTGGGTGTGGAGGAGGGTGTTCTGGCTGGCGTTCTGTTATCGCTCGGCGGCTATCTGGCGCGCAGCAGCCGTCCTCACATCGCCGTGCTCGGGTGCATGGCCGATGGCGAGACCTTTCGCAATGTATGCCGCCACACGGTGGAGACTCGTCCGCACCTGTTGTTGCTGCGCGTCGATGGCAGCCTGTTCTTCGGCAACGCGGCGTCGGTCACCGCGCACATCGAGGAGCTGTTGAACCCCTCGGTGCGCGAGCTGGTACTGGATATGTCCGCCGTCAACGGCGTGGATTTCTCGGCCCTGGTCGCCTTCTGCGAGCTCAATCGCAGCCTGGCCAGTCGAGGTATCCGTTTACACCTGGCGGCGGTCAAGGGGCCGATAGGTGATCGGCTAGCCGGTAGCCAGCTAATGCTGCAACTGAGTGGCTGTCTGTTTGTCACGACGGCGCAGGCCTTTCGGCACTTGTATGATGCGGCGACCGCTGGGGATACGGAATGATTCGTGATCTGTCATCAGCGGGAGGGCGAGTAGTGGCGCGACATTCCGGGGTAATTCCCGTTGCGCCGACAAAGATTATGGTCGTAATATCAAGCGTCAGAAATTGAGGCGTCCAGATTCATTTCGGATTTGCGAGCTGGTGATAGCGCGAGGAATGCAGGGTGAGCGCGGGCAAAAAGCAGGCGCAGGCAAATCGAAAGCGCGTCGTTACGGTAGCCGTACTTTTTCGAGAACGCGGTTACGACGGTAGGGCGGCGTGAAAGAGGCGTAGCCCGGGGTGAAACGTAGGTATAGCAAGCCGACCATTTGGCGGCGGTTCATTCGTTGAAAGGGCAATTTCCGTGATGCAGACAGTTGAGCGAGATCATTCCACCCCCGTCAGCGAACCCATGGTTGAGAAAGCCCAACCCGAACTCACGAGGCGTTTGTTGCTGCTGCTTGCTGGGTTTGCAGCGCTGGGCGCTTTGGCGACCAATATCATTCTGCCGGCCTTTCCGCAGATCGCTAGCGATCTGAACGCGTCGTTCAATGATCTTGGTGCCACCCTCAGCAGCTTTTTCGTGGCGTTTGCACTCGGCCAGTTGGTAGTCGGGCCTCTGTCGGATCGGTTCGGTCGAAAGCCGCTGGTGCTCGGTGGTATTGCGACGTTTGTGTTGGGTTGCGCGGTGTGTGCGCTGGCGACGTCACTGCCACAACTCATCACCGGCAGGACCATACAAGCGCTGGGTGTCTGCGCGACATCGGTGTTGTCACGGGCGATCGCGCGGGACCTTTTTGACGGCGACCAGCTGGCGCGAACCCTGGCGTTGATCATGGTCGCAATGGCGGCCGCTCCCGGGTTTTCACCGTTGTTGGGCGGTGCTTTTGAACAGCTGCTCGGCTGGCGTGCGACGTTTGGATTTGTCGCTGCTGTCGCCATTTTGTTAGGGGGCTACTACGTGGTGAGCCTTGGTGAAACGCATGCCAAGGATTACCGAACAGCGCCGTCCATCCAGGCCGTGCTACTCGGCTACAAACGTTTGCTGCTCGACAGGCGTTTCATTGCCCCGGCGCTTACCGTGAGCTTGGTTGTCGGAACCCTCTACGCATTTTTCTCGATGGCTCCGGCGATCTTGATGGCCGGTTTTGGCTTGTCGTCGCTCGACTTGGGTGTGTTTTTTGCTGCGACCGTATTCGTAGTATTTGCTGCTGGGTTAAGCGCTCCGCGCCTGGTACGCCGATGGGGTCAGGTGGCTGTGGCACGTACAGGCATCGTGATTGCGTTTGCAGGCAGTCTCGGGTTGCTTATCGCCCCACACAGCTTTCTGTTTTTTTGCGTGTTCCTGACCATCTTTTTGCTCGGCATGGGGGTCGTGAATCCCTTGGGCACGGCAATCGCTTTACATCCTTTCGGCGCTCAAGCGGGTGCCGCTTCGGCACTACTGGGCTTTTTACAGATGGGTTGTGCGGCCGCTGCGATAACGCTCGGTACCAGTCTCAGCTTGTCTGCATACGCGTCGCTAGCGGTGATTTCCGTAGCTGCTTTGACGGCGTCGTTCATCGCATTTCTTGCTGCAAGGTGACTGCACGGGACAGGCGGGGCGCGTAGAGCGGCAGCGTCTGCGCGACTGACGGCTCACTCGCGGTAGAACACCTGCACCAGGTGGTAGCCGAACTGGCTCTTGATCGGGCCGTGCACGGTGCGCAGTTCCTTCTTGAAGATGACCTGGTCGATGGAGCGCACCATCTGTCCTGGGCGTACCTCGCCCAGATCACCGCCTTTTTTGCCGGACGGGCAGGTGGAGTGTTTGCGCGCCAGCACATCGAAGGCCTCGCCGGCGGCGATGCGCTTCTTCAGCGCGGCCGCTTCGGCCTCGGTCTTGACCAGGATGTGGCGGGCCATTGCCTTTGCCATGACGGGTTCCTCATTTCTACCGGGCCGCTATTGTGCCAGCATTTGCTGCGCCATCAGAATGACGCCAATTTACAGGCTGTATCGGGTCGGTAACGCCGCCGATCATGGCCTATTTTATTAAGTCTCGAATGATGGAAGCGCCGCCATGGATCTCTCTGCAATGCTGAAAGTCCTGTCCAGTCAGGATGGCTCCGATCTGTACCTGTCCACCGGCGCGCCGCCTTGTGCCAAGTTCAACGGCGTACTCAAGCCGCTCAGCAGCGAGCCGCTCAAGCCCGGGGACGTGGCGGCTATCGCGGCTGGCGTGATGGATGCCGAGCAGCGCGCCGATTTCGAGCGCGAGCTGGAGATGAACCTGGCAATTTCCCTGCCCAACATCGGGCGCTTCCGCATCAACATCTTCAAGCAGCGCAACGAAGTGTCGATCGTCGCGCGCAACATCAAGATGGAAATCCCCAAGTTCGAAGACCTCAAGCTGCCGGAAGTGCTGCTCAAGACGGTGATGGAAAAACGCGGCCTGGTGTTGTTCGTCGGCGGCACCGGCTCGGGTAAGTCGACCTCCCTGGCGGCGCTGATCGACTACCGCAACCGCAACAGCGGCGGACATATCATCACCATCGAGGACCCGGTGGAGTACGTACACCGGCACAAGAAGTCGATCATCAACCAGCGTGAAGTCGGGGTAGACACCCGCAGCTTCCACGCGGCGCTGAAGAACACCCTGCGCCAGGCGCCGGACGTGATCCTGATCGGTGAGATCCGCGACCGCGAAACCATGGAACACGCCCTGGCCTTTGCCGATACCGGCCACCTGGCGATCTCCACTCTGCACGCCAACAACGCCAACCAGGCGCTGGACCGCATCATCAACTTCTTCCCGGAAGAGCGTCGTCCGCAGCTGCTCAACGACCTGGGTAACAACCTCAAGGCGTTCGTTTCCCAGCGCCTGGTCAAGACCGTCGATGGCAAGCGCCGCGCTGCCGTGGAAGTGCTGCTGGGTACGCCGACCATCCGCGATCAGATCAAACGCAACGATTTCTCCGAGATCAAGGAAACCATGGAGAAGTCGAAGAACCTCGGCATGCAGACCTTCGACCAGGCGCTGATCGACCTGGTGCACGACGGCAGCATCGACGAAGACGAAGCGGTGAAGAACGCCGACTCGGCGAACAACGTGCGCCTCAAGCTCAAGCTCTACCGCGAGAACCCGGCGAATGCTGCCCCGACTGCCAGCGCAGCACCGGCTGCTGCGGCTCCGGTTGCGGCGGCAGCGCCGGCGGCGGAGGTGAGCAGCTGGAGCATGGAGTTGAAGCTGGAGGACATCGAGGAAGAAATCGTGCCGGAAGATCCGGGCCGGCCGGGTATCTGAGCCAGCCTCGGGGAGTCATCTTGACGACCCGTGGCGCCTGAGCTCCCGCCTGCGTGGGAGCGACGGAGCATGTGTGAGGATCGCGGCGGGCTCTTAGAAGATATCCCTGCGCGGTAGCCACACGCGGATCAGCGAGAACAGCCGCTCCAGGTCCAGCGGCTTGGCCAGGTAGTCGCTGGCTCCCGCCTTGAGGCACTGCTCCTGGTCGTCCTTCATCGCCTTGGCGGTCACGGCGAGGATCGGCAGCTTGTGCCAGCGCGGGTCCTGGCGGATGCGGCGGGTGGCTTCGAAGCCGTCCATCACCGGCATCATCACATCCATCAGCACCAGGTCGACGTCAGGGTTCTTGTCGAGCTTGTCGAGCGCTTCCTGGCCATTGCTGGCGCTCACCACCTTGATGCCTTTTTCGTCCAGGGCGCTGATCAGCGCGTAGACGTTGCGCATGTCGTCATCGACCACCAGGACCTGGCGGTTTTCGAACACCTGGTCGCGGTTGCGCGCGCTTTTCAGGGGGCGCTGGCGATCATTGGCAAACGGCGCCTCGACCTTGTGCAGGAACAGCGTCACTTCATCCAGCAGACGCTCGGGGGAGCGCGCGCCCTTGATGATGATCGAGCGCGAATGCTGGCGCAGGCTCTCTTCCTCGCTACGGCTCAGCGGGCGCGAGACGTAGACGATCACCGGCGGGTAACTGTCGATGGTTTCGCTGGCCATGCGGGTAAGCAGTTCGTTGCCGTGCATGTCGGGCAGCTTGAGGTCGGTGATCATGCAGTCGAAGGTGGTCTGCCGCAGTAGCTGTAGCGCGTGCTCGCCATCGGCGACGGCAGTCACTTCGATATCCACGTCGTCCACCAGCTGGCTGATGCTGTCGCGCTGCTCGGCATCGCCTTCCACCACCAGTACGCGTTTGACCTTCTGCGTGAGCTTGGCTTCCAGCCTGGAGAACACCTCGACCAGTGACTCGCGGGTGGTCGGCTTCTGTGCGTAGCCAATGGCGCCCAGGTGCAGGGCCAGCTCGGTGCGGTCGTCGGTGGAGATCACGTGCACGGGAATGTGTCGGGTGTGTGGGTCTTCCTTGAGGCGCTGCAGCAGCGACAGGCCCGGCTCATCGGGTAGGCGCATGTCCAGCAGGATGGCGTCCGGCGCCTGTTCGGCGAGCAGGGCAAAGGCCTCGGTGGAACTGTGGGCGACCAGGCAGCGGTAGTTCATCTCGTGGGCCAGGTCATAGAGGATCTGGGCGAATTTGGCTTCATCCTCGATAACCAGCACGCAGCGGCCAGGCATGTCGCTGCGGTCACGGTCGTCCGGAAAGCTCGGTTCGGCGTGCCCCGCTGGCAGGCTGGTCGGTGTGTGAGCGGCGGCTTCCGGACGAATGAACAGGTCACGGGCAGCGGGCGCGCTGGTTGGAGAGGAGGTGGTGACGGCCTGCGCATAGTTCAGCGGCAGCCAGAGGGTGAACTGGCTGCCGCGCCCCGGCTGGCTATCGACCTGGATATGGCCGCCCAGTACTTCCGCCAGGTTGCGCGAGATGGACAAACCGAGCCCGGTACCACCAAACAGCCGGTTGGTGCTGCCATCCGCCTGGCGGAAGGCGTCGAAGATGATGCTTTGCTGTTCCTGGCTGATGCCGATACCGCTGTCGCTGACCACGAAAGCAAGCCCGCCGTCAGCCGGCTGAATGTGCAGGCTGACGGTGCCCTGGCTGGTGAACTTGAAGGCGTTGGACAGCAGGTTCTTGAGGATCTGCTCGACCCGCTGACTGTCGCTGACGAATTGCGCCGGCGCGTTGGCGGCGATGCTGACTTTGAAGGCCAACTGCTTCTCCACGGCCTGGGGCTGGAACAGGCTTTCCAGGCTGGCGGCGAGGTGCGGCAAGGCCGTTTCCTCGGGACGCAGTTCCAGGCGCCCGGCCTCGACCTTGGACAGGTCGAGGATGTCGTTGATCAGACTCAGTAAGTCCTTGCCCGAGGAGTAGATCAGCTCGGCATGCTTGATCTGCTGTTCATCGAGGTTGCCGTTGCGGTTGTCGGCCAGCAGCCGGGACAGGATCAGCGAGCTGTTCAGCGGGGTGCGCAGCTCGTGCGACATGTTGGCGAGGAATTCCGACTTGTAGCGGCTGGCCCGCTGCAGCTCGTCCGCGCGTTGCTCCAGCTCGCTGCGGGCCAGGGCCAGGGCGTGGTTGCGCTCGTCCAGTTCGTCGCGCTGCCGGGTCAGGTATTGGGTCTGCTCATTGAGCTGTTCGTTGGTCTGCTCCAGCTCCGCTTGCTGTTGCTCCAGGTTGGCCTGCGACTCCTGAATCAGCCGCGCCTGGTCTTCCAGCTCCTCGTTGGCGCTTTTCAGCTCTTCCTGCTGGGCCTGAAGCTCCTCATTGAGCTGCTGGGTTTCGCGCAGCACTTCATGCAAGCGCTGGCGGTAGCGCGCCACTTCGATGGAGGTGCCGAGGCCTTCGGTGATCGAGGCGACGAAGGTCTGCTCGCGTACCGACAGGGTCTTGAGGAAGCCCAGCTCGATCACGCCGTTGACTTCGCCTTCGTTCTCGATGGGCGCGAGCATCACCGCCAGCGGCGCATCATTACCCAGGCCGGAGGTGACGCGCAGGTAGCCGGTGTTGAGGCCACTCATCACCCGCGGGCGGCGCTCCAGGGCGACTTCGCCGACCAGCCCGGCGCCGTCCTTGAAGGTTTGTGCTTGCGCCTGATGCTCCGCGGCGAAGCCATAGTCGGCCACGCGGGCCAGGCTGCCGTCGTCCTGGCGCACATAGAAGGCGCCGACCACCAGGTCGAGGTAATGGCCGAGGAAGGTCAGGGCGGTGCGGCCGATAGAGTCGATGTTCGGCTGGCCGATGATTCGCTCAGCCAGTTGTGATTGCCCTTCGCGTTGCCAGGCCTGCTGCTGCAACTGCTCGGTCACGACCTGCTGCTGTTGTAGCAGGCTGCCATAGAAACTCGACAGACCAAGCAGCTCGCGGCGGCCGAAGAAGGCCAGGATGGCGCTGAAGGATAGGTTGAACAGTACATACAGGCTGATGGTGAGGATGGCGGTGAAATTGGCTTTCTCGTTGCGGTCGTGACGCAGCTGCTGTTCGACGGCAATCAGGTCATTGAACTGAGCGCGGATGCTTTCCATCAGCTTGCCGCGTCCGACGGTGGCGCTGGCGGGCGGGGCATTGCTGGCCTGGCGTTGCTCGAGCATGGCGCTGGCGCTGGTCAGCCACTCCTGTTGCAGGCTCTCGATCTGCCGGATCCGCTCGACCTGCGGCGGGTTGTCGTGCACCAGGTCGTGCAGGCTCTGCATCTGTGCATCGAGCTGCGTACGGGCCGCCAGGTAGGGCGTGAGGTATTCCTCTTCGCCACCGATCAGATACCCGCGCAGACCGGATTGCAGGTCGATGGTGAGGCGATAGTTTTCATTGGCCTGGCTGATCACCCGTTCGGTGTGTTCAACCCAGTTGAGTACGTACAGCAGGTAGACGATCAGCACCACGAACAGACCGGTGCCCAGTACACCGGTGCCAACGGGCAAGGCCAGGTTGCGGGTCAGAATGCGGCGAAAGCTCTTCTCATCGATACTGGCGGCGCTGTTCATCTGGCATCCCTCCGACTGAACATCTGCGGTACACGGCAGGCTACGGGGCGTCGTGTTCCTGGCACCCGTTCATGTCACGCAAGGAAAACCCGCGTGCTGAGGAAAATGTAGCTGGATGTCGGATGCAGCGTGGTGAATCGAGGGGAGAAACAGGGAGCGCCTGGCTCGGCATCCGCCGAGTGGGGCGGATGCCGGGGCCGGGGAAAACTCAGCGTTCGCTGAGTTCGAAGGCGGTCAGGCAGAAGGTGGGGATGCCGATGTCTTGCAGCTTTTGCGAGCCGCCCAGTTCGGGCAGGTCGATGATCGCGGCGGCTTCGTGCACGCTGGCGCCCATGCGCCGGACCAGGCGAGCGGCGGCGAGCAGGGTGCCGCCGGTGGCGATCAGGTCATCGAAGATCAGCACCGAATCGCCTTCGCACAGGCTGTCGGCGTGGACTTCCAGCAGGGCTTCGCCGTATTCGGTCTGGTAGCTCTCGGCGAGTACATCGGCTGGCAGTTTGCCCTGCTTGCGGAACAGGATCAGCGGTTTGTTCAGCTCGTAGGCGATGATCGAGCCGATCAAAAAGCCCCGTGCGTCCATGGCCGCGATGTGGCTGAAGTCGCTTTCCACATAACGCTGGATAAAACTGTCGGCGACCATGCGCAAGGCGCGCGGCGACTGGAACAGTGGAGTGATGTCGCGAAACACCACGCCCGGTTTGGGGAAGTCCGGCACGGGGCGGATCAGGGTTTTGAGGTTGAATTCGTCGAAGATCATTCCGGGTTCCTGCCAAGTCGCTGGGTGCGCATTATCAGTCAGGCATGCTGCCGCCAGCCAGGGCGCAGAGCTCGATGGGGTCGAGAATCTGCACTTCCTTGCCGTCGGCATTGATCAGGCCGTTCTGCTGGAAGCGGGTGAATACCCGGGACACGGTTTCCACGGCCAGGCCCAGGTAGTTGCCCACTTCGTTGCGCGACATGGCCAGGCGGAACTGGTTGGCCGAGAAGCCGCGGGCACGGAAGCGCGCGGAAAGGTTGACCAGGAAGGTGGCGATGCGTTCGTCGGCGGTCTTTTTCGACAGCAGCAGCATCATCTGCTGGTCATCGCGGATCTCGCGGCTCATCACCCGCATCAGCTGGCGACGTAGCTGCGGCAGTTGCACGGATAGCTCATCCAGGCGGTCGAAGGGGATTTCACACACCGAGGTGGTTTCCAACGCCTGGGCCGACACCGGGTACAACTCGGTGTCGACACCGGACAGACCGACCAGCTCGCTGGGTAGGTGGAAGCCGGTGATCTGTTCTTCGCCGCCGTCACTCAGGGTGAAGGTCTTCAGGGCGCCTGCGCGCACGGCGAACACCGAGTTGAAGGTGTCGCCCTGGCGGAACAGGAATTCGCCTTTCTTCAGGGGGCGGCCACGTTTGACGATGTGGTCCAGAGCATCCATGTCTTCCATGTCGAGCGACAACGGCAGGCACAGTGGCGCCAGGCTGCAGTCCTTGCAATGGGCATGGTGCGGGCTGTGAACCTTGAGGATCTCGGACATCGAGGCAATTCCTGCTGATAAACACCTATGAAGTGCAAGGGTAACGCATGGCCCTGCGTTCTCGCCAGCCGCCAATCCATCAGTCCTGACTCGTTGTTCAAGATTTGCTCAGGCTGACCGATAAGGTCAATGAGTCAATTTCCAGGACAGGACCATGCTACGGATAGATGTCGGCCAGATGAACGACAATCTGGTGCTGGGCGTACAGCGCCAGGCGGCACGCGAGCGGGGGGAGACCGTTGCGCCAGAAACCGTGAAGGAAGGTTTGCGCGTGAGTCTGTCCGAGTTGGGGCGAATTCAGTCGGTGGCGAAGAACGATGACATCGATGAGAGCAACCTGCCGGACACGGTCAAGGAAATCCTCAAGATGATGCGCGCGCTAAAACAGCAGATCGCCGAGAAGAAGCAGGAGCTGGAGGCGGTGATGGCCGACCAGAGCCTGAGCCCGGAAGCTCGCCAGGTGCGGGTCGAGGCGCTACGGGGCGAGCTCAACGCGCTACAAGGGGCGCTCAGCAGTGCCAGCGCCAATCTGATCAAGGTGATGCGCGAGGCCGGCCTGAGCGCCGAGCAGAAGCAGACGGCGGCCAAGCTGGCGATGGCGTGAGCCGCTAGATGACCCGCGAGAAACGCTGCAGGTTCTGTTGCTCCAGGTAGCGGTCGAAGAGCATGCACACTGAGCGCACCAGCAGCCGCCCGGCTGGCAGTACCTCGATGTGCTGGCTATCCAGCTCGATCAGGCCGTCCTGTGCGCATCGCTCTAGCTGCGGCCAGAGGGCGGCGAAGTAACCCCTGAAGTCGAGGTTGAAGCGCTCCTCGATGTCGCTGAATGCCAGGCTGAACTGGCAGATCAACTGCTGGATCACGGCGCGGCGGATACGGTCGTCGGCATTACACTGCAGGCCGCGCAAGGTGGCCAGTTGGGTGTTCTGCAGGCTTTGCTGGTAGTTGCCCAGGTCACTGCTGTTCTGGCAGTAAAGGTCGCCGATCTGGCTGATGGCCGAGACGCCGAGGCCGATCAGGTCGCAGTGGCCATGGGTGGTGTAGCCCTGAAAGTTGCGCTGCAGGCTGCCGTCTTCCTGGGATATGGCCAGCTCATCGTCGGGCAGGGCGAAGTGGTCCATGCCGATGTAGCGGTAACCGGCCGCCGTGAGCTGTTCGATGCTGCCTTGCAGCATGGCCAGCTTGTTGGCAGGGTCGGGCAGTTCGTCCGGGTTGATCCTGCGTTGCGGCAGGAAACGCTCCGGCAGGTGAGCGTAATTGAACAGCGAAAGCCGATCCGGCTGCAGGGCGATCACTTCGGCCACGGTGCGGGCGAAACTCTCCGGTGTTTGGCGGGGCAGGCCGTAGATCAGGTCGATGCTCAGCGAGCGGAACTGCAGGGTGCGCGCCGCTTCGACAATGGCACGGGTCTGTTCCAGGCTCTGCAGGCGGTTGATGGCGCGCTGCACATCCGGGTCGAGGTCCTGCACGCCGAGGCTGACGCGGTTGAAACCGAGCTCGCGCAGCAGCCCCATGGTGGCCCAGTCCGCTTCGCGTGGGTCGATCTCGATGCCGTAATCGCCGGAGTCATCGTCCTTCAAGGTGAAGTGCTGGCGCAGATACTCCATCAGCCGGCGCAGTTCATCGTGGCTGAGGAAGGTCGGTGTGCCGCCGCCCAGGTGCAGTTGTTCGACTGGCTGGCGGCGATCCAGATGGCGACTGATCAGTTCGATTTCCCGCTCCAGGCTTTCCAGGTACGGCAGCGCACGGCCCCGATCCTTGGTGATCACCTTGTTGCAGCCGCAGTAGTAGCAAATGTTCGCGCAGAACGGCACGTGCACATACAGCGACAGCGGGCGCTGTGCCTTGCGACTGTCACGCAGGGCGTGCAACAGATCGAATGTGCCGACCTCACCGTGGAACTGCACCGCGGTGGGGTAGGAGGTGTAGCGGGGGCCGGGCTGGTCGTAGCGACGGATCAGGTCGGCGTCCCAAAGGATGGCGTCGAGCATGCGGGCTGTCCCTAGAGTGGCGATGGTGGCCAGTCTAGGGGGCGGCAGGCGACAGGGTCTTGACCTGCATCAAGGCTGCGGGAGGCCCTGTTAATGGCCCATCAGCCAGTGCTGGTGTGGGCCGGGCAGGGTCCACAAGCCGAACAGGATCACCAGCAGCCCGCCGGCCATGCGTACGCCGCGGCGCCGCAACAGTGCCGTCAGGCGTTCGGCGGCCAGCCCGGTAGCCAGCAATACCGGCCAGGTACCGAGGCCGAATGCCAGCATCAGCAAGCCGCTGTTCAGCGCCGAGCCCTGGCTGGCGGCCCACAGCAGGGTGCTGTAAACCAGCCCGCATGGCAGCCAGCCCCAGATGGCGCCGAGCAACAGCGCGCGAGGCAGGCTGCTGACGGGCATTAGCCGGCTGGCGATGGGTTGCAGGTGGCGCCACAGGTGGCGGCCAATGCCTTCGATACGGGTCAGGCCGCTCCACCAGCCGGCCAGGTACAGGCCCATGGCGATCAGCAACAGGGCGGCGATCACCCGCAGGATCATCGCCGCCGGGCTGCTGGCTACGGCCCAGCCGGCCAGGCCGATCAGCACGCCGGCCACGCTGTAGCTGAGGATGCGTCCGAGGTTGTAGGCCAGCAGCAAGCGCAAGCGCTTGGCCCGTTGCTCGGGCGGGATGGCCAGGGTCAGCGCACCCATCAGGCCACCGCACATGCCCAGGCAGTGACCGCCGCCGAGCAGGCCGAGGATCAGCGCGGAAATCAGCAGGGGCGCCAATTCAAGCACGCGTGTCGTCCTGTTCGGCGGCCTTGTCGGCTTCGGCGATGCCGGCCTTGTGCTGCGGGTCTTCGTCGTCGAACAGGATGCTGTGCGCCGGGCCGTCGAGGTCGTCGTACTGGCCGCTGTTGACTGCCCAGAAGAATACCCAGATGGCAATGCCGACCAGCACCACGGCAATGGGGATCAGGATGTAGAGCGCAGGCATGGGGACTCCGGGCTGGGGCTGGGGGTAGGGTGGATGTCGCTTTCTACATCCACCATGGCGGCGCTGTGGTGGATCGATGAGGCGTGATCCACCCTACGGACGGGCCAGGCGCAGGGCGTTCAGCACCACCAGCAGCGAACTGACCGACATGCCGAATGCTGCCCAGAGCGGGGTCACCCAGCCGAGGGCGGCGAACGGCAGGACCAGGCCATTGTACAGGCAGGCCCAGGCCAGGTTTTCCAGAATGATGCGGCGGGTGCGCTTGGCCATGGCGAAGGCCTGCACCAGGCTGCTCAGGCGGTTGGACAGCAGCACCGCGTCGGCACTGGTCTTGGCCAGGTCGGTGGCGCTGCCCATGGCTACGCTGATGTCTGCGCCGGCCAGCACGGGCACGTCGTTGACCCCATCGCCGAGCATCAGCACGCGGTGACCGTCCTGGTGCAGTTGCTTGAGTACGGCGAGCTTGGCGTCCGGCGTCATGCCGCCACGGGCGTCATCGATGCCGAGCCGGCGAGCCACTTCGTCGACCATCGGCGAGCTGTCGCCGGACAGCAGGATGACTTGCCAACCCTGGGCACGGCAGGCGTTCAGTAGCTCGCCGGCATCTTCGCGCAGGCGGTCGTCGAGGACGAACCAGGCCAGCGGCCCCTGCTCATCACCCAGCAGCAGCCATTGGCCTTGCGTGCCGGGAATCGCCGGGGTGGTCTGGTTGCTCAACGCCGCCACGAAAGCAGGTTGGCCAATGCGCAGGCGACGCCCTTCGACAAGTCCTTCCAGCCCCTGGCCAGGGCTGCTGATGATCTGCTCGGCAGCCTGGGCGCAATGGCCGAAAGCGCGGGCGATCGGGTGTTCGGAGCCGTGTTCCAGGGCGGCAGCGAGGGCCAGGCAGCTGCCGCTATCAAGCGTACCAAGCGGCTGGATGCTGCTCAGGGTTAGCCGGCCTTCGGTGAGGGTGCCGGTCTTGTCGAAGATCACCGTGTCGATCTGCTTGAGGCCCTCCAGCACATGGCCCCGCGTTAGCAGCAGGCCGAGTTTGTGCAGACTGCCGGTGGCGGTGGTCAGGGCCGTCGGTGTCGCCAGCGACAGTGCGCAGGGGCAGGTGGCAACCAGCAGCGAGAGGACGATCCAGAAGGCGCGCTCACTGTCGATCTGCCACCAGATCAGACCGACGATGGCGGCCGCGCCGAGGACGATCAGCAGGAACCATTGCGCCACCTGGTCTGCCACTTCGGCCAGGCGTGGCTTGTCGGCTTGTGCGCGTTCCAGCAGGCGGACGATGGCCGACAGGCGCGTGTCGGCGCCAAGGGCCTGCACGTCGACGGTCAGCGGGCCTTCGACATTGAGCGTGCCGGCGGTGACCAGATCGCCTTCGCCGCGCGGGCGTGGCAGGTATTCGCCGGTCAGCAGCGATTCATCGACGCTGGACTGGCCGCTGCGGATGCGCCCATCAGCGGGCAGCAGGGCGCCGGGCGCGACCAGTACCTGATCGCCGACCTTGAGTTCGCGCAGCAGGATGCGCTCGCTGCGGCCCTGGGCATCGAGGCGCAGGCAGGAGGCCGGCAGCAGGTTGACCAGTTGCGCGGTGGCCGCCGCCGTGCGCTCGCGGGCACGGCGTTCCAGGTAGCGGCCGGCGAGGAGGAACAGGGCGAACATGCCGACGGCATCGAAATACAGTTCGCCTACGCCGGTGATGGTCGACCAGATGCCGGCAACGTAGGCGCCGCCGATGGCCAGGGACACCGAGACATCCATGGTCAGGTGTCGCGTGCGCAGGTCACGCAGGGCACCCCGGAAGAACTGGCCGCAACAGTAGAAAACGATGGGGGTGGTGAGGAACAGGCTGGTCCAGCGCAGGATGGTGTTCAGCTCTGGCGACAGGTCGATGTTGAACTCTGGCCAGGTGGCCATGACGGCCATCATCACCTGCATCCACAGCAGGCCGGCGACGCCGATCTGGCGCAGCGAGCGGCGGTTTTCCTCGGCCAGGCGCAGGCTGGCTTCGTCGGCCTGCCAGGGGTGGCCGGCGTAGCCGATCTTGCGCAGTTCCTTGAGCAATTGGCTGAGCGGCAACTGGCTATCGGCCCAGCGCACGGTGAGGCGCTGGTTGGACAGGTTGAGTGCGGCTTCGGCCACGCCGGGCAGGGCGCGCAGGTGTTTTTCAATCAACCAGCCGCACGCCGCACAGCTGATGCCTTCGATCAGCAGGCAGGCTTCGCTGAGCTCGCCCTGGTGCTGGACGAAGGGTTGCTGCACATCGCTGCGGTCATACAGGGCCAGCTCGTCTGGCAGGACCTTGGGCAGCTCCTGCGGGTTGATCGCGCTGTCGCTGCGGTGACGGTAGTAGCTTTCCAGGCCGCCGCCGACTATGGCTTCGGTTACCGCCTGGCAACCCGGACAGCACAGGGCCCGCATCTCACCGAATACGCGGGCCTCGAAGCGGCTGCCGGCGGGAACCGGCAGGCCACAGTGATAACAGGGCTGAGGGCTGCTCATGGGCGGACTGGCATCACTCGCCGAGCTGGATCGGCTTGCGGTTCTGCAGTTCTTCTTCCTCGAACAGGCGCCAGTCGCTGTCGCCCTCGCGGCCGAGCAGTTCGACGAAGCGGCGGCCTTCGGCGATGTCCTGCAGTTGGCCGAAGTAGCTGCCGTCGTCCTGCAGCAGGAGGATCACCCGGCGGTCGCGCTCGGGCTGGGTCGGCGACTCCAGGTTGAGGGTCAGCTGCTGTGGCTTGCTGTTGCCGCTGAGCTGCAAGCGCGCGGTACCGTCATCGTTGTTCAGCACCAGGCTGCCCTTGAGCTGCAGGCGCTTGGCCAGGGTTTCGCGTTCCAGCGAGGTGTTGATGCCTTTGCCGACGTCGTAGTAGTTGTCGGAGATCAGGCCTGGCGGATGCTGGGTGGCGAACACCAGCAGGCCGAGACCGAGAACGACGGCGAAACCGAGGATGGACAGGATGAACCAGACCCAGAACTCTTTGTACCAGGGGTTTACGGGACTTTCGGACTGCATGAAATTGCCTTGTCTAACGCACGCTAGGGCCGATGAAACGGCTGTCGGCATCGCTGTGAATGGTTGGGTCGTCGAGCGCCTGGACCTTGAACAGGATCTTGTTGGCGCTGGACGGCAGTTTTTCCGGCGGGATGGACAGTTCCACGGGGACCGAGAGGACCTCGCCTGCCAGCGCCTTGACCTCATTCTTGCCCTCGTAGATCAGGCCATCGAGGCCTTCGGCTTCGATGCGGAACACCAGGTCGCGCTGGGCCTTGTTCATCAGTTTGAGGGTGTAGACGTTTTCGATGAAGCCCTGTTCGTTCTCGCGGAACAACACGCGGTCCTTGATCACGTCCAGCCCGACCAACGAGCGGCTGGCGATGGCCCAGCCGAACAGGCCGATCATTACGATCAGGGCGACGGCGTAGCCGATCAGGCGTGGGCGCACCAGGTGGGTCTTTTGCCCGGACAGGTTGTGCTCGGTGGTATAGCTGATCAGCCCTTTCGGGTAGTTCATCTTTTCCATGATGCTGTCGCAGGCGTCGATGCAGGCGGCGCAGCCGATGCATTCGACCTGCAGGCCGTCACGGATGTCGATGCCGGTCGGGCAGACCTGGACGCACATGGTGCAGTCGATGCAGTCACCCAGGCCCTCGGCCTTGTAGTCGGCGTTCTTCTTGCGCGGACCACGGTGTTCGCCACGGCGCGGGTCGTAGGACACGATCAGGGTGTCCTTGTCGAACATCACGCTCTGGAAACGCGCGTACGGGCACATGTAGATGCACACCTGTTCGCGCAGCCAGCCGGCGTTGCCGTAGGTGGCCAGGGTGAAGAAACCGACCCAGAAATAGGCCCAGCCATCGGCTTCGCCACTGAGCAGGCCGGGGATCAGGTCGCGGATCGGTGAGAAGTAGCCGACGAAGGTCAGGCCGGTGACCAGGCCGATCAGAATCCACAGGCTGTGCTTGGCGGCCTTGCGCGCGAACTTCTCGGCGCTCATGGGCTGCTTGTCCAGCTTCATGCGCTGGTTGCGGTCGCCTTCGGTGATCTTCTCGCACCACATGAACACCCAGGTCCATACGCTCTGCGGGCAGGTGTAGCCGCACCAGACTCGACCGGCGAACACGGTGATGAAGAACAGGCCGAAGGCACAGATGATCAGCAGCCAGGACAGCAGGGCGAAATCCTGCGGCCAGAAGGTGGCGCTGAAGATGTAGAACTTGCGCTCAGGGAGGTTCCACCAGACGGCTTGCCGATCATTCCAGCTGAGCCAGGCGGTACCGAAATAGAGCAGGAAGAGAAAGCTGCCGCCGCTCAGTCGCAGGTTGCGAAACAGACCGGTGAAGGCGCGGGTGTAGATTTTTTCGCGGCTGGCGTAGAGGTCGACAGTGTCGCCGCCCTTGGCCGGAGGAGGGGTGATGTTGCGGACAGGAATCTGGTCACTCATCAGGGTCGTACCACGGCGGTAGGTGATTGCTCCGGCCAGTACATGCCAACCGGAGTCAGGGCTTCACGTATGTCGCTATGGTACGCCTGAAAGAGCCTTGCCCGGATGCGACGCTAGGTCGCGCTCCGGGCGTCGGGAAGGTTACTTCTCGACTTTATCGCCATGCGACAGGCTGTACACATAGGCAGCCAACAGGTGCACCTGGTCTTTGCCCAGGCGATCAAGCTGTGCCGGCATGCTGCCCTTACGACCATAGCGGATGGTCTGCTGGAGCTGCGCATAGCTGCTGCCGTAGATGAACGCCGACGGGTTGGTCAGGTTCGGTGCGCCCATGGCCGGGGTACCTTTGCCGTCCGCGCCGTGGCAGGCGAAGCAGGTGGTGGAGAAGACCTTGTGACCGGCTTCCACGTCCGCTTCAACGCCTTCCGGCAACTTGCGGCCGGCGAGCTGGGTCAGCACGTAGGCGGCTGCGTTTTTCACGCCTTCTTCACCGATCATCGGGCCTTGGGCCGGCATTTCACCGTGACGACCACCGAGGATGGTCTGCTCGATGGTTTCAGCTGCACCACCCCAACGCCACTCGTTGTCGGTCAGGTTGGGGAAGCCGTAGGCGCCCTTGGCATCGGAGCCGTGGCAAACCGAGCAGTTGGAGGCGAACAGGCGGCCACCCATTTTCAGGGCATGGTCGTCCTTGGCTACTTCCTCGATCGGCATGGCGGCGAACTTGGCGAAGATCGGTGCGTACTGTTTGTCTGCACGAACCATCTCCTTTTCCCACTGGTGCACACCGGTCCAGCCGCTTTCGCCGTTGGCGAACGGCTTGCCGTCACCGGCTTCGTTGTAACCCGGGAGGATGCCTTTCCAGGTACCCAGGCCCGGGTACAGGACCAGGTAGCCGAGGGCGAAGATGATGGTGCCGACAAACAGCATGAACCACCATTTCGGCAGTGGGTTGTCGAACTCCTCGATACCGTCGAACGAGTGTCCAACGGTGTCTTCAGTGCTTTCCTGGCGCTGGCCTTTGCGCACACCGAAGATCAGCGCCGTCAGAGCCGCGATGGTGCCCAGGCTCAGTACGCTGATGTAGATACTCCAGAACAAAGTCATTCTTTATTGCTCCCAGAAGCTTGCTCGTCACGCGTGGTGGCCGGGACGTCGTCGGCGAAGGGCAGGTTGGCTGCCTCGTCGAAGCTGTCTTTGCGCCGGGCGCTATAGGCCCAGAGCACTACCCCGATGAAGGCGATGAACACTACTACGGTGCCAATGCCGCGAATCGTCCCGATATCCATCATGCGTTACCGTTTGTTCTTGATAGCGGTGCCAAGGCCCTGCAGGTAGGCAACCAGGGCCTCCATTTCGGTTTTGCCTTTGACCGCAGCGCGAGCGCCGTCGATATCTTCGTTGGTGTAGGGCACGCCGAGGGAGCGCAGAGCTTCCATTTTGGCGGCGGTGTCCTTGCCATCGAGCTTGTTCTCGACCAGCCACGGGTAAGCCGGCATCTTCGACTCAGGCACTACGTTGCGCGGGTTGTACAGGTGCGCACGGTGCCAGTCATCGGAGTAGCGGCCGCCAACGCGAGCCAGATCCGGGCCGGTACGCTTGGAACCCCACAGGAAGGGGTGGTCCCAGACGCTTTCACCAGCGACGGAGTAGTGGCCATAGCGCTCGGTTTCGGCGCGGAACGGACGGATCATCTGCGAGTGGCAGCCAACGCAGCCTTCGCGGATGTAGATATCACGCCCTTCGAGTTCCAGCGCGGTACGCGGCTTCATGCCTTCGACCGGGGTGTTGGTCACGTCCTGGAAGAACAGCGGAACGATCTGGGTCAGACCGCCGATGCTTACCGCGATGACCATGAAAAACGCCAGCAGGCCGATGTTTTTCTCAAGTATCTCGTGCTTGCTACTCATCAGTGGGCAACCTCGGCAGGAATCAGCGCGGCGGCCTCATATTCAGCCGGCTTGGCAGCACGCACGGTGCGGAAGGTGTTGTACGCCATCAGCAGCATGCCGGTGACGAAGAAGGCACCGCCGAGCGCACGAACCATGTAGCCAAGGTGGCTGGCTTCCAGGGCTTCGACGAAGGAGTAGGTGAGGGTGCCGTCTTCGTTGACTGCACGCCACATCAGGCCTTGGGTGATGCCGTTGACCCACATGGAGGCGATGTACAGCACGGTGCCGATGGTGGCCAACCAGAAGTGGGCGTTGATCAGGCTGACGCTGTGCATCTGCTCGCGACCGAAGACTTTCGGCAGCAGGTGGTACAGCGAACCGATGGAGATCATCGCTACCCAGCCCAGAGCGCCGGCGTGTACGTGGCCGATGGTCCAGTCGGTGTAGTGGGACAGGGCGTTGACGGTCTTGATGGCCATCATCGGGCCTTCGAAGGTCGACATGCCGTAGAACGCCAGGGAGACCACCAGGAAGCGCAGGATCGGGTCGCTGCGCAGCTTATGCCAGGCGCCCGAGAGGCTCATCATGCCGTTGATCATGCCGCCCCAGCTCGGAGCCAGCAGAATCAGCGACATCGCCATGCCGAGGGACTGGGCCCAATCCGGCAGCGCGGTGTAGTGCAGGTGGTGCGGACCGGCCCAGATGTACAGGGTGATCAGCGCCCAGAAGTGCACGATGGACAGGCGATAGGAGTAGATCGGGCGACCGGCCTGCTTGGGTACGAAGTAGTACATCATCCCGAGGAAGCCAGTGGTCAGGAAGAAGCCCACGGCGTTGTGGCCGTACCACCATTGCACCATCGCGTCGGTTGCGCCCGCGTACATGGAGTACGACTTGAACAGGGTCACCGGCATTTCCATGCTGTTGACGATGTGCAGCATGGCGGTCACGACGATGAAGGCACCGAAGAACCAGTTGCCGACATAGATGTGCTTGGTTTTACGCTTGACGATGGTGCCGAAGAAGACCACCAGGTAGGTGATCCAGACGATCCCGAGGAGGATGTCGATCGGCCACTCGAGCTCGGCGTATTCCTTGGAGCTGGTGTAACCCAGCGGCAGGGTAATGACTGCCAGCACGATCACAGCTTGCCAACCCCAGAAGGTGAAGGCGGCCAGGGTGTCGGAGATCAGGCGCGTCTGGCAGGTGCGCTGGACCACGTAGTAAGACGTGGCGAACAGGGCGCAACCACCGAAGGCGAAGATCACCGCGTTGGTGTGCAGCGGGCGCAGACGGCCGAAGCTGGTCCAGGGAAGGTTCAGGTTGAGTTCTGGCCACACGAGTTGTGCGGCGATGAACACACCGAGCCCCATCCCGATGACACCCCAGATTACCGTCATGACGGCAAACTGGCGGATCACCTTATAGTTATAAGCAGTCTGACTTGTTGCTGTGCTCATGCTAAGGGTTCCACGGTTAATGGAGTTTTCTAGGGTAAAAAACGGCGGCAAGTATGTAGAAACGAGACCCTCATTGCAACGCTAGATGCCTGTGCGATCAAGGTTTTAGCGGCTTTTGAGCGCGCTTGGGAAGCATTCTGGCTGGGCATACTTGCCAGACCATTTCGCATCAAATGACGCGACACAAGAAGGGATCGCTTGGATTTGTTACCGGGTGCGACTGTCCAGCAGCTTAGCCCAAGTCAAAACAGCATAGATGCAACTGGTCGGAGGGGTGCGACACTGGGTCGCACAGGTGTGGCGGGGGTTGTAGCGGTTTGTCGGCGGTGGCGTTCGGGTACGTCCCTGTACCCGAGCGGTGTTACTCGGCAGTGCTGGCCGGTGTGGGTTGCGACAGGCTGTACACATAGGCGGCTAGCAGGTGCACCTGATCCGCGCCGAGAAAGGCCTGCTGCGCCGGCATGCTGCCCTTGCGGCCATAGCGAATGGTTTGCTGCAGCTGCGCATAGCTGCTGCCGTAGATGAACGCAGATGGGTTGGTCAGGTTCGGCGCGCCCATCACCGGGGTGCCTTTGCCTTCCACGCCGTGGCAGGCGAAGCAGGTGGTGGAGAAGACCTTGTGTCCGGCCTCCACATCGGCTTCAACGCCTTCCGGCAGTTTGCGGCCGGCGAGCTGGGTCAGCACGTAGGCCGCCACGTTCTTCACGCCGTCTTCACCGATCATTGGGCCTTGGGCCGGCATTTCACCGTGACGACCCGCGAGGATGGTCTGCTTGATGGTTTCAGCCGAGCCGCCCCAGCGCCATTCGTTGTCGGTCAGGTTGGGGAAGCCGTGGTTACCCTTGGCGTCGGAGCCATGGCAGACCGAGCAGTTGGAGGCGAACAGGCGATTGCCCATCTTCAGCGCGGCTGGGTCCTTGGCGACTTCTGCGATCGGCATGGCAGCGTACTTGGCGAAGATCGGCCCGTAGGCCTGGTCGGCTTTGTCCATCTCGCGCTGCCACTGTTTGACCTGGGTCCAGCCACCCTCGTATCCCGGCAGCACGCCCTGCCAGTTGCCCAGGCCTGGATAGAGCACCAGGTAGCCGGCGGCGAAGATCAAGGTGCCGAGGAACAGCATGAACCACCATTTCGGCAGGGGGTTGTCGAACTCCTCGATGCCATCGAAGGTGTGCCCCATGGTCTGCTCGGTAGGGCCCGTGCGCTGCCCCTTGCGTGTGGCGAAGAGCAGCCACAGCAGGGCGATCAGGCTGCCCAGGGTGAGCAGGGCGACGTACCAGCTCCAGAATTGAGTCATCGTGCTTACCTCTTGTTCTTCAGGCTGGTGCCGAGCACCTGCAGGTAGGCGACCAGGGCTTCCATTTCGCTCTTGCCCTTGACCGCCGCGCTGGCATCAGCAATGTCGGTCTCGCTGTAGGGCACGCCGAGGGTGCGCAGGGCCTGCATCTTGGCGGCGCTGCCCTTGCCGTCGAGTGTGTTTTCGACCAGCCAGGGATAGGCCGGCATCTTCGACTCGGGCACCACGTTGCGCGGGTTGTACAGGTGCGCGCGGTGCCAATCGTCCGAGTAGCGGCCGCCAACGCGGGCCAGGTCCGGGCCGGTACGCTTGGAACCCCACAGGAAGGGGTGGTCCCAGACGCTTTCACCGGCCACCGAGTAGTGGCCGTAGCGCTCGGTCTCGGCGCGGAACGGACGGATCATCTGCGAGTGACAGCCCACGCAGCCTTCGCGGATATAGATGTCGCGGCCTTCCAGCTGCAGCGCGGTATAGGGCTTCATGCCCTGCACAGGCTGGTTGACCACGTCCTGGAAGAACAGCGGGACGATCTGCGTCAGGCCGCCGATGCTTACCGCCAACACCATGGCCAGTGCCAACAGGCCGACGTTCTTCTCGAGTATTTCGTGCTTGCTGCTCATCAGTGGGCTCCTGTGGCGATCAGCGCGCCGGTGTCGTAGTCGGCAGGCTTGGCGGCTTGCACCGTGCGCCAGGTGTTCCAGGCCATCAGCAGCATGCCGAGGAAGAAGATCGCGCCACCCAGCACGCGCACCACGAAGCCGATATGGCTGGCTTCCAGGGCCTCGACGAAGGAGTAGGTGAGGGTGCCGTCTTCGTTGACTGCACGCCACATCAGGCCCTGGGTAATGCCGTTGACCCACATGGAGGCGATGTACAGCACGGTACCGATGGT
The DNA here is from genome assembly GCF_014174475.1 of Aquipseudomonas ullengensis. Lineage (GTDB taxonomy): Bacteria > Pseudomonadota > Gammaproteobacteria > Pseudomonadales > Pseudomonadaceae > Aquipseudomonas > Aquipseudomonas ullengensis. The sequence continues at coordinate 378,049 of NZ_JACJUD010000004.1, read as the reverse complement.
GGCCAACCAGAAGTGCGCGTTGATCAGCGCGAGGCTGTGCATCTGCTCGCGACCGAAGACTTTCGGCAGCAGGTGGTACAGCGAACCGATGGAGATCATCGCCACCCAACCGAGGGCGCCGGCGTGCACGTGGCCGATGGTCCAGTCGGTGTAGTGGGAGAGGGCGTTGACGGTCTTGATGGCCATCATCGGACCTTCGAAGGTCGACATGCCGTAGAACGCCAGGGACACCACCAGGAAGCGCAGGATCGGGTCGCTGCGCAGCTTATGCCAGGCCCCGGAGAGGGTCATCATGCCGTTGATCATGCCACCCCAGCTGGGCGCCAGCAGGACCAGGGACATGACCATGCCCAGGCTCTGCGCCCAGTCCGGCAGTGCGGTGTAGTGAAGGTGGTGGGGACCGGCCCAGATGTACAGGGTGATCAGCGCCCAGAAGTGCACGATCGACAGGCGATAGGAGTACACCGGGCGCTCGGCCTGCTTGGGCACGAAGTAGTACATCATCCCGAGGAAGCCGGCGGTGAGGAAGAAGCCCACGGCGTTGTGCCCGTACCACCACTGCACCATGGCGTCGGTGGCGCCGGCGTACAGCGAGTAGGACTTGGTCAGGCTGACCGGCAGTTCCAGGTTGTTGACGATATGCAGGATCGCCACGGTGAGGATGAAACCGCCGAAGAACCAGTTGCCCACGTAGATGTGCTTGGTCTTGCGCTTGAGCAGCGTGCCGAAGAACACGATGGCGTAGGCGACCCAGACCACGGTGATGAGGATGTCGATCGGCCATTCCAGCTCGGCGTATTCCTTCGAGCTGGTCCAGCCCAGCGGCAGGCTGATGGCGGCGAGCACGATCACCAGTTGCCAGCCCCAGAAGGTGAAGGCGGCCAGGCTGTCGGATATCAGCCGGGTCTGGCTGGTACGCTGCAGCGAGTAATAGCTGGTGGCGAACAAGGCGCAACCACCGAAGGCAAAGATCACTGCGTTGGTGTGTAACGGACGCAGGCGACCAAAACTGGTCCACGGCAGGTTGAAGTTGATTTCGGGCCAGGCCAGTTGCGCGGCGATGAACACGCCGAGCCCCATCCCGACAATGCCCCAAACCACCGTCATAATGGCGAACTGGCGGACCACCTTGTAGTTGTAGGCGGTGCTGCTGCTTGTGCTCATGTGTTGGGCTTCCATCCACGGTTATAAAAAGCAGGGCAAGCATGGGTAAAGGCAAGGCGGGAGTTATTGACGAGGATCAATGCCGAGCGAACGGCTGGCTGTGGAATGGGGCGGGCGGAATGTCGCAGGCAAGCCCGAGTACCCTGATCCTTGCCCACGGCGCTGGCGCACCAATGGACAGCACCTTCATGCACCGCATGGCCGAGCTGCTGGCGGCGCGTGGCGTCAACGTGCTGCGCTTCGAGTTTCCTTATATGGCGGCGCGGCGGGCTGATGGCGGCAAGCGCCCACCCAATCCACAACCGCAGCTGCTGGAGTGCTGGCGGCAGGTCTATCGCACAGTGCGCCAGCAGGTGAGCGGCCCGCTGGCCATCGGCGGTAAGTCCATGGGCGGACGCATGGCCAGTCTGCTGGTCGATGAGTTGGCGGCGGATGCGCTGGTCTGTCTGGGTTATCCCTTCCATGCCGTGGGCAAGCAGGACAAACCGCGGGTGGCGCACCTGGCCGAGCTGTGTACCCCCAGCCTGATCGTGCAGGGCGAGCGCGATGCCATGGGCAGTCGCGAGACAGTGGCAGGCTATGTGTTATCGCCGGCGATTCGCCTGGAGTGGCTGGCAGCGGGGGACCATGACCTGAAGCCGTTGAAGGCCTCGGGTTTTAACCATGAGCAGCATCTGCTTACGGCGGCGCAGGCGGTGGCCGGGTTTCTGCAGCGGTAAAACCTACGCGCAATAAAAAGGCCGGCATCTGCCGGCCTTTTTATTGGCACCTGAATCAGCGGTTGAAGCGTTCCACCAGGGCGTACTGGTCCTGCGCGGTGGAGGTCAGCTCCTCGCTGAGCAGCGCAGTGTTCTGCGCCTCGCCGGCAGTCTGGTCTGCCAGTTGGGCGATGGTGATGATGTTCTGGTTGACCTCATCAGCCACCGCGCTCTGCTCCTCGGCCGCCGCCGCAATCTGATTGGCCATGTCGGTGATATTGGCCACCGCGTCGCTGATGCCCGCCAGCGCCTGGTCGGCCTGCAGCACGCGCTCGACGCCTTCGTCGGCCTGCTTGCGGCCGATTTCCATGGTCAATACGGCTTCTTCTGCGGTGCGCTGCAATTTGGCGATCAGGCCGTGGATCTGCCCGGTGGATTCGGCGGTACGCTGCGCCAGCGAGCGAACCTCGTCAGCCACCACGGCAAAGCCGCGGCCCATCTCGCCGGCCCGTGCAGCCTCGATGGCAGCGTTGAGGGCGAGGAGGTTGGTCTGGTCGGCGATGCCTTTGATCACGTCGACCACGCCGCCGATTTCATTGCTGTCCTGGGCCAGGCGCGACACGGTTTCACCGGTTTCGCCGACCGATACCGACAGGCGCTGGATGGCTTCCCGGGTTTCGGCAGCCACGGTGCGGCCTTCGCTGGTCAGGCGATTGGCTTCCTGGGTGGCGATAGCGGTGCGGGCCACGTTGCTGGCGACCTCCAGGGTAGTGGCGGCCATCTCGTTGATGGCGGTGGCGACCTGTTCGGTCTCCACGCGCTGACGCTCGAGGCCGGCGGAGCTGTTGTGGGCCAGCTGGTCGGCCTGGCGCGCCTGGCTGGTCAGCCGCTCGGCGGTGTCCTGCAGGCGGGTCAGGCAGGTCTTCAGCCGTGCTTCCTGGCTGAGCATGGCCATTTCCAGGCGTGCTTCGGCGCCCTGGCTGTCGGTGTACATCTGTGCGATCAGCGGGTCCGAGGTGGTTTGCTCGGCAAGACGCAGCAGGCGTTTCACGCCGCGGTTCTGCCAGCTCAGGCCGATCATGCCCAGCGGAATGGCCAGTAGGGCGGAGAGCAGGAAGCCCCAGCTCGAGCCCAGCCAGCCACCGATCAGGGTGCCGAGCAGACCGGCCAGCACATACGGCAGGACAGCCTGCACGACCGGCAGCCAGTACTGGCTGCTGGGGATCGCCGGCTTGCCGGCATTGATTCGTGCATACAGCGCTTCGGCGCGGCGCACCTGCTCGAGGCTGGGCTTGACCCGCACAGACTCGTAACCCACCACCTGGTTGTTATCCAGCACCGGTGTGACATAGGCACTGACCCAGTAGTGGTCGCCGTTTTTGCAGCGGTTTTTCACGATGCCCATCCACGGACGGCCCTTCTTTAAGGTCGTCCACATATGTTCGAACACGGCGGGCGGCACATCGGGGTGGCGCACCAGGTTGTGCGGTGCACGAATCAGCTCGTCGCGGCTGAAACCACTGATGTCGATAAAGGCTTCGTTGCAGTAAGTGATCTGACCTTTGATATCGGTGGTCGAGATCAGGCGCTGCTGGGCCGGGAAAGTACGCTCACGCTGAGTAACGGGCTGGTTGTTTCTCATCTCGGGCTTCTTGCGCAAAGGATTGTGTAAAGGATCGGCCGGTGGTGGGAAAAATTTAGCTCACCGGGGGTTCGAATGGGGCGAGTGTACCTCCTTGGCGCAAGAGGAAAAATTTTGGCGTCAAAATCTCGATAAAAAATTCAAAGTAATTTAAATAATTCAATCAAATATCGCCAACTTTTAAGTTGCCATTACAGTGCTCTCGCTTAATCGGCTGATATTGCTCTGCCACCATCTCGTTCATTTTGCATGGTGGTAAAAGAGTCGCTCCATTGCGAATTGCCCGATAGCAACTACGCGTTATTTGAACTTTGCCTGATTAGTACAAGTAATTGGGGTGTGCCTGCTGTTTTGGCGTTTTTATGACGTCGATAATCTGGCGATATTCACTTTTATCTTGGTTTTTATTCCTTTTGCGCCTAATTGAAATTAGGTGTTACTTTCTAAAAAATCTTGTGTACTCTCCGTCCTAGAGCGGTCACACCTTCCGGTGTTACCCGCCGAGGGAAATGTGAGAGCACGCACATGTTACTTGTCGTAGCTTGATTCTTAGTTGCTTAAGTGTAACTTTCCGTCTGCCTTAATTTGACTTGAAGTTGTCGGTTGTGAACTTTCGATTTAATTGTCGATCTGTTCCGGTCTGATGGTTTTGTTCAGGTTGAAGAAAATGGATTTGAAGTAAGGAGGCGGTGGAGTTTGTAGTCCCGTCGATCTCGCAAGGTATACGGCATATCACTGGATATGCCTTGTCGACCCATGCAAGGAAAGGAGATCGTCCATGCGTATCAGCATTTTTGGGCTGGGTTACGTGGGAGCTGTATGCGCAGGGTGCCTGTCGGCACGCGGACACCAGATTGTCGGGGTGGATATCTCGGCGTTGAAAATCGACCTGATCAACAGCGGCAAGTCGCCAATTGTCGAACCAGGTCTGGAGGAGCTGCTGCAGAAGGGCGTCAGCAGCGGCAAGCTGCGCGGCACGCTGAACGTGCAGCAGGCGGTACTGGATACGGATATCTCGTTCCTCGCTCCACCGACCCCAAGCAAGGCCAATGGCGACCTCGATGTGTCCTACATCGAAGAGGTCTGCGAGCAGATCGGCAAGATACTGCCGCTCAAGGCCAGTCGCCACACCGTGGTGGTGCGCAGCACCGTGTTGCCGGGCACCCTGCGCAACGTGGTGATCCCCACCCTGGAGAAATTCTCCGGGCTGGAAGCGGGCAAGGATTTTGGCGTTGCGGTAAACCCCGAGTTCCTGCGCGAAAGCACGGCGATCAAGGATTACGACTTCCCGGCGATGACCGTGATCGGCGAGCTGGATAAAACCTCCGGCGACCTGCTCGAGGAAATCTACAGCGAGCTGGACGCCCCGATCATCCGCAAGACCATCGAGGTCGCGGAAATGATCAAGTACACCTGCAACGTCTGGCACGCGGCCAAGGTCACCTTCGCCAACGAGATCGGCAACATCGCCAAGGCGGTGGGCGTCGATGGTCGTGAGGTGATGGATGTGATCTGCCAGGATCACAAGCTCAACCTGTCCAAGTACTACATGCGCCCGGGTTTTGCCTTCGGCGGCTCCTGCCTGCCCAAGGACGTGCGTGCCCTGAGCTATCGCGCCGGCCAGCTGGATCTGGAGTCGCCGCTGATCAGCTCGCTGATGCTGAGCAACGCCGCCCAGGTGCGCAAGGCCTACAACCTGATCGCCAGCCAGGGCAAGCGCAAGGTCGCGCTGCTTGGTCTGAGCTTCAAGTCGGGTACCGACGATCTGCGTGAGAGCCCGCTGGTGGAACTGGCGGAAATGCTGATCGGCAAAGGCTTCGACCTGAAGATCTTCGACCGCAACGTCGAGTACGCCCGTGTCCACGGTGCCAACCGCGAGTACATCGAGTCGAAAATCCCCCACGTTTCTTCGCTGCTGCGCGCCGACCTCAACCAGGTCGTGGCGGATGCGGACGTGATCGTGCTGGGTAACGGCGACGAGATGTTCGAGACCTTGGTTCAGAAGGTTCCGCCAGGCAAGAAGGTGATCGATCTGGTGGGCTTCATGCGCCAGACCACCACCTCTGAAATGGAAGGGCTGTGCTGGTAATCACAGCCAGTCGGAACGTGCATCGGGCGTAACAACAACAATAACAACGCCCCCGCTGCAGTGCGAAAACTGAGACGGGGCTAAAACATGGAAGGTCTGCAGAGACGCCTGCGCACGGGTGCAGGTTGGCTGTTCTACGTCACGGTACTGATGGGCATGGCGCTGTTGCTGCCACGCAGCATCTTTGACCCTGAATCCACGGACTTCTTGCTGTTACTGGGTGCCGTCGGCATCTGGCGTTACTCCATGGGCGCGATTCACTACGTGCGGGGGCTGCTGTTCCTCTACCTGGTGTATCCGTACTACCGGCGCAAGGCTGCGCGGCTGGGGGATTCTGCCGATCCGTCACAGGTCTTTCTGATGGTCACCAGCTTTCGCATCGATGCGCTGACCACCGCCGAGGTGTATCGCTCGGTGATTCGCGAAGCGATCGATTGTGGCTACAAGGCGACGATTGTCTGCTCCATCGTCGAGCTCTCGGACGAGATGCTGGTCAAGGGTCTGTGGTCGAAGATGAACCCGCCGGAGCGGGTGCGTCTGGACTTCGTGCGGATCGCCGGCACCGGCAAGCGCGATGGCCTGGCCCACGGTTTCCGTGCCATCTCGCGGCACCTGCCGGACGACGATGCAGTGGTGGCGGTGGTTGACGGCGATACCGTGCTGACCCCCGGTGTGGTGCGCAAGACCATGCCGTACTTCAAATTGTTCGACAACCTGGGCGGGCTCACCACCAACGAGTTCTGCGAGGTGCACGGCAGCTACGTGATGAGCGAGTGGCACAAGCTGCGCTTCGCCCAGCGCCACATCAACATGTGCTCGATGGCCCTGAGCAAGCGCGTGCTGACCCTGACCGGGCGCATGTCGGTGTTCCGCGCCAATGTGGTGACCAACGCCAGCTTTATCAACGACGTCGAGAACGACTACCTGGAGCACTGGCGCCTGGGGCGCTTCAAGTTCCTCACCGGTGACGACAAGTCCAGCTGGTACAGCCTGATGCGCCTGGGCTACGACACCTTTTACGTGCCGGATGCGGCGATCAATACGGTCGAGCACCCGCCGGAAAAGAGCTTCATCAAGGCCAGTCGCAAGCTGATGTTCCGCTGGTATGGCAACAACCTGCGGCAGAACTCGCGTGCCCTCGGCCTGGGCTCCAATCGCCTCGGCTGGTTCACCAGCATCGTCCTGCTGGATCAGCGTGTGGCCATGTGGACCAGCCTGCTCGGCCCGACTGTGGCGATAGTCGCGAGCATCAAGTACGGCTTTGCCTACCTGATGATCTACCTGCTGTGGATCGGACTTACCCGCCTGGTGTTGACCCTGCTGTTGCTGGCTTCCGGACATGAGATCGGGCCGGCCTATCCGCTGATCCTCTATTACAACCAGATCGCCGGTGCACTGGTGAAGGTGTACGTGTTCTTCCGCCTCGACCAGCAGTCCTGGACCCGCCAGAAAACCAAGCTCAATCGTGATCTGGCCAGTTTCCAGCGCTGGTTCAACACCTGGTCGTCGCGGGCCATGACTTTTTCGGCGAGCAGTGTCTTCGTCGCTGCCTTGATGTGGGTGGTGTGATCGGCAACGGATGGCCGTCGGCCACGGGATGCCTGAGTTAACTCATTAATTTAAAGGGAAAGACTATGAGCGCAGTGATGAGCCCCAGCAGCAATGCCAATGTTGTCCACGAGTCGGAGGCCCAGCGCCAGTACGCGCGTCTGAAGCTGCCGGCGAAGATCATCTATCGCAGCCAGCAAGGGCAGGAGCTGGAAGCACCGCTCACGGATTTGTCCGCAGGTGGCTTCAGCTTCGTACCCACCAGCGGGCTGGTCAGTGAAGGGCAGAGTTTTCAGGGCCGGCTGATGTTCGAGATCGAGGGCATCGGTTTCTCCATGGATGTGGAGTTCCAGGTGCGTTCGATGATCGGCGGCAAGCGCGCGGGTTGCGAGTTCCACAACCTCAAGCCGCGCGAAGTGGCCGCGTTGCGCTACCTGATCAGCTCCTTCCTGAGCGGTGAGCTGGTCAATGTCGGCGACCTGATCAGCACCCTGCAGCGCGATAACTTCACCAAGGCGCGCAACAACAAGGCAGACGCCCCGGCCAGCCTGTTCAGCCGCATGCGTGCCGTGAGCATGAGCCTGTTGCTGTTCCTGATCGGGGTCAGCGCCTGCACCTATGTGCTGTATCAGCTGTACGACATCTATTTCGTCACCCATGCCGACTCGGCTCAGGTACAGGTCCCTGGCCAGCAGGTGTCGATGCCGCGTGAAGGTTCGGTGCAGAGCCTGGTCAAGGTTGGCGATAGCGTGGCCAAGGGCGCACCGGTGGCGACGTTTTCCGCGACCATGCTGGATGCGCTCAAAGGGGTACTGCCGGAAGCAGAGATGACTCCGGATAACCTCGAACGACTGTTCAGCAAGAGCTTCCAGGGCACCCTGACCAGCCCATGCGATTGCCGCGTGGTGGCGCAGCTGGTGGGCGATGGCCAGATGGTGGTGAAGGGGACGGCGGTGTTCACCCTGGCTCCTACAGACAGCGTTGCCAACGTTGAGGCGCGCTTTCCTTACCGGGCGTTCGATGAGCTGCAGCCGGGTACCCAGGTCAGCTTCCTGGTGGGTGGGGAGACCGAAAAACGCAGTGGCGTGATTAGTAGCATGGCGCTGCAGGATGGCGGTCTGGCCTCGGACATCCGGGTGATGATCGAGCCGGAACTGCCACTGGCTAGCGAGCTGGCCAAACGCCCGGTGGATGTGCGCATCCAGCCGCTGGGTGGTTTGTGGTCGAGCATCAGCCTGGCGGCTGGCAAATGAAAGGGGTCAGCCTGGCGTTTGGGACTCTGAGCCTGGGCCTGCTGTCGGGCTGCATGAGCCTGCCTGATTTGCAGCTGGCCAAGCAGGCGAAAGGTGCTGGCGATCTGACGACCGCGCAGGCCAACTATCAGACGCTGGCAGAGCAGGGCTACGTCGACGCTGAAATCGGTCTGGCAGACATTCTCGTGCGCAGTGCCTCGCCGGAGCAGCAGGCGCAGGGCGAGAGCCTTTACCGCGGCGCTGTGGGGCGCTCGCCACTAGCGCCTGTGCGGCTCGGCAAGTGGCTGGCGAGTAAACAGCAGCCAACGGTTGAGGAGCGCTCGGAGGCCGAGCGTCTGTTGCGGAAAGGCCTGCAAGAGGGGGACCGCAGTGCATTGCTGCCGTTGGTGCGGTTGCAATTGCTCGATCCGCAGAAAGTCAGCAGCGGTGAAATCGATCGCGAGCTGACGCAATGGCAGGAGCAAGGTTTCGGCGAGGCACAACTCGGCAAGATCGAGCTGTATCGAGCTCGCGGTGATTACGACCAGCACCTGGCGGAGATCCGTGAGACCTGCGAGGCCTGGCTGGCGCAAGTCAGCGAATGCTATGCCGAGCTGGCGGCGATCTACCGCAAACAGAACGATAGCGCGGCCCTGGCCGCATTACTCGAGCGCTTGCTGGCCGGCTATGAGTCGGGCGCAATTATTCCTGAGCGGGTGCAGGCGGTGGCCAAGGTACTGGCCGATGCAAGCCTCGGTGAGCCTGATCTGCCGAAGGCCCAGGAACTGCTGACCTTGATTGCCCCTGGCTATGTCGATGCCTGGATAAGCCTGGCCGAACTGATCGAGAGCTACCCCGACCTCGGTGGTGCCGTGGAATTGACCGGCTATCTGCAGAAGGCCGTCGATGCAGGGTCCACCCGTGCGGCGTTGGCGCTGGGTCAGCTTTACCTCAAAGGCCAGGTGGTTCCCGGGGATCCGCAGTCGGCGGAGAAATACCTGCTGATTGCGGCACCCGTCGAGCCCAAGGCGCACTTCTTCCTCGGCAAGCTTTATAGCGAGGGCCAACTGGGGGATATCGATCCGGAGAAGGCCGTTGAGCATTACCTGATCGCAGCCCGCAGCGGTAACGCAAATGCCGATGTGGCCCTGGCGCAGTTGTTTGGCAGTGGCAAGGGCGTGCGCATTAACGCGGTGTACGCCTACACGTTTGCCACTTTGGCCAAGAACCAGGGCGTTGTGCAGGCCGATGCCCTGATGCAGCGCCTGGCACCGAGCCTGCAACCACAGGATTACCAACAGGTGGAAAGCCTGCTGGCCCGCGAGCTTAGTGCCCGCGGCGGCGAGCAGCTGAGCATCCGCAATTCGACCCATCCAATGCAGGGAATGCTATGACCTCGACCAACCGTTGCGTCGCCCTATTCGCGTGCACGGCCGGCCTGCTCGGCAGCCCGGTTCTGTGGGCAGCCGAGGCACAGCCTGGGCTGTCCTACGGGGCCAATATGAAGATCACGGCGCAGTCGATCGACGACCAGGACCTGGGCACCCGTGATGGCGGCGACTTCAATGGCGCCGGCGTGAGTGTGCGTCCCTGGGTTTACGGGCTGAGCGGAGACTGGAGCGCCTACCTGATGGGCGAGGCGTTCATCGCCAGCGATGTGATCGAGTCCGATACCAGCGAATCCGACACCTTCGATCCCAATGATGCCCGCGAGCGCGACGATCACTTCCTGGCGCTGCACGAGTTCTGGGTCGACTACGGTGGGCTGACGGCCTATCCCGGCGAGACCCTGCGCCTGGGGCGGCAGAAGATTCGCAGTGCCGACGGCCTGTGGTGGGACAGCAATATCGAGGCCCTGCGCTGGAATTTCGATACCACGCTGCTCAATGCTCATGTCGGCGTCGCCGAGCGTTTCAGCGACTACCGCACCGACCTCGACGACCTGGCGCCGCAGGATGAGGATCGCCTGCACCTGATGGGCGATATTTCCACCCAGTGGCGACCGGGTCACTGGGCCGGGCTCAAGCTCCACCACAGTGACGATCATGGCGGCCTGCCGCATTCAGGCGAAGAAGTTGACCTGCTGAGCAAGACCTACAGCGGCCAGTTGACCTGGCTGGGGGTCGAGGCTAACGGCGATTTCTACAACTACCGCAGCAGTTTGCCGCTGAGCTATATGGCGAGCCTGACCTGGCTGACCGGTGATGCCGACCTGCTGACTGCGCGTACCGTTGACGGCGTGCGCCGGGCCGTAGGCGAGACCAATCAGGATGTCGACGCCTGGGCCCTGGATCTCGGCCTGCGCTGGAATATCGATGAAAGCTGGCGGGTCGGCGCCACCTATTCGCGCGCCAGTGGCGGTAGCGATGGCGATGATTCCGAGCAATTCATCCAGACCGATTTGCAGAGCAATCGCGCCAACTTCACCGGCACCAATTCCGGCGTCAATCGCTTTGGCGAGGCCTACCGCGGCGAGCTGAACAACTTGCAGGCGGCCAGCCTGTTCGGTGCCTGGCAGTTGAACAAGGACTATGACGCCAGCCTGATCTATCACCGCTTCTGGCGGGTCGATGATGAGGCCGACAGCGCCAGCGGCCTGCAGGCATCACTGGTGCCAGGGGAAAAAGACCTGGGGCAGGAAGTCGACCTGGTACTGACTCGCTACTTCAACGAAGGACAAATGCCTGCCGAACTGGGTTGGCTGGGCGCCAAGTCGGCACTGGTGCGTTTTCGCGGTGGCCTGTTCCTGCCTGGCGATGCCTTTGCCAGCGACACCGATTCGAGCATGCATCGCGCCTTTATTGATGTGGTCTGGCGTTACTGAGGCTGTCTGCAATGAATATGGAGACTGGCAAGATGGAATTACCAAGAGCATTCAGGCACGTGCTTCGTAATGGCCTGCTGATGGCGGGAGCGCTGGCGTTTGCCACGGCTGCTACGGCAACCGAGGTCAAATCGCAGGCTTATCAGATCTCGAGCATTCCGGTCGAATCGCTACAGCGCGAGGCGCCCAAGCTTCCCGATCTGAGTGGCTACACCGCAGAGGCGGTGTACGCCAAGGTTCAGGCCAAACCGGCTGGCCGAGTGGTCGTACGCGGCATGATCGAGCAAAACCCGCTGGTCGAGTTCACGGGCGGTGACGAACGTTTGCGCGAGTGGGTCAAGCGCCAGGGCGAGATGCCGCAGGTGATATTTATCGAGGGTGGCTATGTGACCCCGGTGGAACTCGCTCGCAGCCTGCCAGAGAAGTATTTCCGCGAGACCGCACCGGGCGTGTACCTGGCCCGTCTGCCCATCGTGGTCAGCCAGGGCGCGACCCTGCACATCGGCAAGGAGACCAAGGACTTCCGCCTTTCCAGTGAGCGTGGCGCCTTCCTGATTAACGACGGCAAGCTGTTCATCACCGACAGCCGCCTGACCGCCTGGCGCGAAGCCGATAACCAGCAGGACTGGTTTACCAAGAAGGGCAAGTTCCGCCCGTTCCTCAACTCCTGGGGCGGTACGGAGACCTACATCGTCAATAGTGTGGTTTCCAGCCTCGGCTACACCGCGAGCAAGTCCTATGGTGTGTCGATTTCCCAGTACAGCCCGGCGATGCATCCCATCATGCAGCGTGACCATCCCACCGGCTGGCTGCTCAATTCGATGTTCGATGACATGTGGTACGGCTTCTACTGCTACGAAGCGTTTGATGTGGTGCTGCGTGGCAACACCTACCGCAACAATCTGGTTTACGGCATCGACCCGCATGACCGCTCGCGCCGCCTGATCATCGCCGAGAACACCGCCTACGGCACGGTGCAGAAGCACGGGATCATCATTTCCCGCGAGGTCAACGACAGCTGGATTTTCAATAACCGCTCCTATGAAAACCATCTGTCCGGCATCGTCATTGACCGTTCCAGCATCAACAACGTGATTGCCTACAACGAGATTTATCGCAACAAGTCCGACGGCATCACCATCTACGAGAGTGGCCAAAACCTGTTGTGGGGCAACAAAGCCTTCAGCAACGGCCGGCATGGCATCCGCGTGCGTAACAGCTCCGATATGGGCTTGTACGAGAACGTAGCGGCGGCCAACGGCCTGCTGGGCATCTACGGCCACGTCAAGGACCTGAATGGCACTGACCGTGACCTGGCGCTGGACCCCTTCGACATGAAGCTGTCGCTGGTCGTGGTCGGCGGGCGTCTGGTGGGCAACGAGAGCGGGGCCATCTCGGTGGTTTCACCGCAGAGCGTGAAGCTCTATCAGCTGGACATGCTGATGCCGACCAAGCCCGCGGGGATCGGCATGTTCGGGGCCCTGGCCGACGGCAAGAACCAGATTCTCGACCTGCTGGTACGGCAGAAAAAGGCCGTGCTTGTCCTGCCAGTCAACCACGTGGCGCAACTGCAGAAGTGAGGAACGAGCGATGAGACGGAATTCAAGTGTGAAAGCGGTAGAAATCCTGGCTTCGCTGGGCCTGTTCGGTCTGTTGGCCTCGATTGCCCACGCCGAAGAACCGCCGCAGTACCCGGTCGAGCGCTGCTGCGACATCTGCCCGCAGACGCTGCAAGACACTACCTATAGCGGCGATATGGGTGAGTTCACCAAGTTGGTAAAAGGCCAGGATGACTGGCTGTTTCGGACTCGTACCGACCTGATGACGCAGATGGGCACCACGCCTGAGGGCTATGCACATTTGCAGGAGTTGCGCGACGCGCTCAAGGCTCGTGGTGTCGAGCTGATGGTGGTGTACATCCCGACGCGAGGGATGGCCAACGCAGAAATGCTCGATCCCGCCGTACGCCAGGGATACAACCTGGATGAGGCCAAGAACAACTACCACCAGGTGATCGAGAAAATGCGCAGCCTGGGTATACGCGTGCCCGACCTGACGCCGCTGTTGTACGAGCATGGCACGGCTGAAAAGCCGTTCTTTTTCAAACGTGATCACCACTGGACGCCCAACGGCGCCGAGTTCACCGCAAGCCTTGTGGCAGACGAGCTGCGCAAGTCGGACGTATTCAAGAACATCCCGCGCAAGGAGTTCGTCAGCCGCAGTGATGGGCAGATGTACAAAATTGGCTCGCTCAACGAGGCCTTCAACAAGGTCTGTGGTTATAGCTATGCCAACCAGTACGTCACCCGTTTCGCTACGGAGCCGAAGGAAGAGAGCAGTGACCTGTTCGGCGATGAAGTGACACCGCAAGTGGTGCTGGCCGGGACCAGTTTCAGTTCTCCGCAGTACAACTTTGCGGGGTTCCTCAAGCAGCATGCCAATGTCGATGTCGATAACCGCTCGGTGAGTGGCGGCGGTTTCCACAGCGCCATGCTGCAGTACCTCGGTAGCCAGGATTTCCAGAGCAACCCGCCGAAGATCCTGATCTGGGAAATCACCAGCTACTACGACATCTCCATGCCGATTTTCTACCGCCAGATCATGCCGATGTTGGCTGACGGTTGCCGCATGGCGCCAGCGGAAATGAGCCAGAAGATCAAGCTGCGACCGGGCAAGAACGAGCTCTTGGTCAACGCCGACGTGAAGCCGATTCGTAGTGAGCGCTATATCGCCGATATCCAGTTCAGCCAGCCCGATATCAAAGAGCTGCAAAGCGCCTTCTGGTACATGAGCGGCTCCAAGGAAAGCCTGCTGATCTCGCGCTCACGTGAAGTCGAGCCAGACGGTCGCTTTGTTTTCCGTCTACGTGACGATACGGAGTGGGCAGGGCAGACCCTGCTATCGATGGAAATCACCATGCCCGACGACATGCCAGCAGGCCTGGAAGTGGAGGCGAAGATCTGTTCGCGCGCCTCTGCCAACCAGGCCAGCCTGCAAGCCAACGTGGATTGAGTTAGCGCGCACGGCGGCGGCTCTGCTGCATTGCCCGAGCAAGGGAGATCTAAGGTATGGTTTTCTCGTCCAACGTGTTCCTGTTCTTGTTCCTGCCGATCTTCCTCGGCCTGTATTACTTGAGCGGAAACCGCTACCGCAACCTGCTGTTGCTGGTGGCCAGTTACATCTTCTACGCCTGGTGGCGCATCGACTTCCTCGCGCTGTTCGCCGCGGTGACGGTGTTCAACTACTGGATCGGCCTGCGCATCGGCGCTGCCGGGGTGCGCACGAAAACCGCGCAGAAATGGCTGATTCTCGGCGTGGTGGTCGACCTCTGCGTGCTCGGCTACTTCAAGTACGCCAACTTCGGCGTCGACAGCCTCAACGCGATCATCGCCTCGTTCGGCCTCGAGCCGTTCATCATCACCCACATCCTGTTGCCCATCGGCATCTCGTTCTACGTGTTCGAGTCGATCAGCTACATCATCGACGTGTACCGCGGCGACACCCCGGCCACCCACAACCTGATCGACTTCGCGGCCTTCGTGGCGATCTTCCCGCACCTGATCGCCGGCCCCGTGCTGCGCTTTCGCGACCTGGTCGACCAGTTCAACCATCGTACCCACACGATCGACAAGTTCGCCGAAGGCTGCACACGCTTCATGCAGGGCTTCATCATGAAGGTGTTCATCGCCGACAGCATCGCGCCGATCGCCGACCACGCCTTCGCCCTGGCCGATCCCACCACCGGTGACGCCTGGCTCGGCGCGCTGGCCTACACCGCGCAGCTGTACTTCGACTTCGCCGGCTACAGCAGCATGGCCATCGGCCTGGGCCTGATGATGGGCTTTCGCTTCATGGAGAACTTCCGCCAGCCGTACATCAGCCAGTCGATCACCGAGTTCTGGCGGCGCTGGCACATCAGCCTGTCCACCTGGCTGCGCGACTACCTGTACATCAGCCTGGGTGGCAATCGCGGCAGCACCTTCGCCACCTACCGCAATCTGTTCCTGACCATGCTCCTGGGCGGCCTGTGGCACGGCGCCAACTTCACCTACGTGATCTGGGGCGCCTGGCACGGCATGTGGCTGGCCATCGAGCGGGCCATGGGCGTGGATGCCGCACCACGGGCGATCAACCCGCTGAAGTGGGCCTTCACCTTCCTCCTGGTGGTGGTCGGCTGGGTGATCTTCCGCGCCGAGAATCTCGACGTGGCCTGGCGCATGTACGCGGCGATGTTCAGCTTCGGCGACTGGCGCCTCTCCGAGTTGGCTTCCGCCTCGCTGACCAGCCTGCAGATCTACACCCTGCTGCTGGCCTACGCGGTGCTGGCCATATTTGGTATCCGCCAGTTCTTCGCCGACCCGCTGGGCGGCGCGCCGAAGGCCAAGGCAGCCGAGGAGGGCGGTATTGCGCTTTCGGCCTCTGGCGCAGCGTTGTCGATCACCCCGGCCTATGCCGTGCTGATTGGACGGACCCTGGTTCTGCTGTTGTTTGTCGCCTCTGTACTCAAGCTGTCGGCGCAAAGCTTTTCACCCTTCCTGTATTTCCAATTCTGAGGAGGAGCCGACATGACACGTAGCCTCAATATCCTTTACAGCCTGGTCTTCATCGGCCTGATGCTGGCCTTGTCGCTGGCGTCGGTACCGGCGCTGCTGAGCTTTTCCACCGCCAGCGAAACGACCGTGCTCAACGGCAAGCTGGCCCATGCCATCGAAAAGCATTACGACAAGAACTTTCCGGTCAAGGAGTTCGGCACCAACGCCTGGGCAGCGCTGGACTACAGCCTGTTCGGCGAGGGGCGCCCGGGTGTGGTGGTCGGCACTGGCGACTGGTTGTTCACCGATGAAGAGTTCAAACCCGCCAGCAATCCCAAGCAGTTGCAGGACAACTGGGCGCTGATCGGTGCGGTGCAGCAGGAATTCAAGCGCCGCAATATCGAGCTGGTACTGGCGCTGCTGCCGGCCAAGGCGCGCCTGTACCCGGAGCAGTTTGGCGAGGACAAGCCGGTTGCCGCCCAGCAAGAGCTGTACGCCCGTGTTCATCAACTGATGCAGGCCCAGCAAGTGGCAGGTCCGGACCTGCTGCCGGCGTTGCAGCAGGCCAAGCGCCAGGAACCGGTGTTCCTGCGCACCGACACCCACTGGACGCCCTATGGCGCCGAGGTGGTGGCGCGCAGCCTGGCCACCTACCTGAGTGCGCAGCCTGGCTGGGCGCCCGGTAGCCAGCAATTTGTGACCGAGACCGCTGCCAGCCAGCCCCACAAGGGCGATCTGCTCAGCTTCCTGCCGCTGGACCCGTACTTCAGCGGGTTGCAGCCACCGGCCGAAACCCTGCAGCCGCGCAGCACCGAAGTTCAGGAAGCCAGTGGCGAAGAGTCGGGCGACCTGTTCGGCAGCGAGCAACCGCAACTGGCCCTGGTTGGCACCAGCTACAGCGCCAACCCCAAGTGGAATTTTGCCGGCGCACTGAAGCAGGCGCTGGGCAGTGACTTGCTCAACTACGCCGAGGACGGCCATGGCCCGCTGGTGCCGATGCTGCGCCTGCTGAGCAAGGGCCAAGCGGAAACCGCCGGGCTGCGCTTCGTGGTGTGGGAGGTGCCGGAGCGCTACCTGATGATGCCCAGCGAC
The DNA here is from genome assembly GCF_014174475.1 of Aquipseudomonas ullengensis. Classification (GTDB taxonomy): domain Bacteria; phylum Pseudomonadota; class Gammaproteobacteria; order Pseudomonadales; family Pseudomonadaceae; genus Aquipseudomonas; species Aquipseudomonas ullengensis. The sequence continues at coordinate 361,228 of NZ_JACJUD010000004.1, read as the reverse complement.
CTATCTGGTTTCGACCGCGCCTGGCTTGATCGGCTGCGTGCGAGTGAGCAGCTGGCTGCAACTGATGCCTTAAAAATGTGACGCGGCCATAAGCCCGTCCTGCCCAACTGGAGAGTCAACCATGCCTATCAAACGTTCCCTGATCCTTGGCAGCCTGCTGCTAGGTTTCGTCCTAACCCAAGCCCAGGCTGATGAGGCCGCCTTGTATGGTCCGACAGCACCTCCAGGCTCGGCCTTCATTCGTGGCTACAACGCCGGCAGCGAAAGCCTGGACCTGAGCGTCGGCAGTGTCGTGCTCAACGATATCGCGCCGAAGAACAGCAGCGACTTCTCCTTCCTGCCTGCTGGCAGTTACAGCGTGGCCGCTGGCGCGCAGAGCCTGCCGGTAAAGCTGCAGCAGAACCAGTACTACACCTTGGTCAAACTGCCGGGAGGCACGCTCAGCCTGGTTGATGAGCCGGTGTTCAAGAATCGTCAGAAAGCCCTGGTGCGCCTACAAAACCTTTCGGACAGTCCGTTGACCCTGAGGACCGCCGATGGCAAGACCGAGGTGATCAAGGCGGTGTCCGGCAAATCCAGCGGGGAGCGCGAGATCAACCCGGTCAAGGTGCGTCTGGCGCTGTTTTCCGGTGAGCGCAAGATCAGCGACCTCAGCCCGTTGGTGCTGGAGCGCGGCGAGGTGGCCTGTCTTTACGTAACGGGCTCGGCCGACAAACTTTCCCCGGTCTGGGTCAAGCGCCCGGTCGCGGCCAACTGAGAGGCGAGCATGCGCGTATTGCAGGTAATCGGCTTGGCGGTGTTGCTGGGGCTCGGTCAGGGGTGCTCCTGGGAGCATGACGGCCGCGCTACGCTGGTGCCGCCCGGGGGTTATCTGCTGAGCGCGGCGGAGCCCCAGGGCAAGCCCCGGAGTTGCCCAGCAGTGCCGACGCCCTATACCGGGGAGCTGTATTTCCCGAGCAAGTATTCCGGCTCTGGTGCTGCGCGCGACAAGATCAACAGCGAGGCAGCCGCCCGCTATGCACAACTCACCGACGATGTACGCCTGCTGGAGAACGGCAGCAATCGGCTGGTCGCCCGTTACCTCGAAACAGGCCAGCAGGCTTATGCCGATTGCGTGGTGACCTGGCTGCATAGCTGGGCCGACGCCGATGCGCTGCTCAGCGAGCGTTACAACCACACCGGCAAGTCGGTGCGCAAATGGGCTTTGGGGAGCGTGTCGGGTGCCTACCTGCGCTTGAAATTTTCCCGCTCCCAGCCGCTCAAGAGGCATGCCGACGAGGCTGAACGCATCGAAGAATGGCTGGGTGAGTTGGCCGATCAGGTGGTGGTCGACTGGAACGCCCAGCCGATGGATCGGCGCAACAACCACCAGTACTGGGCGGCCTGGTCGGTGATGGCCACTGCTGTAGTGCTTGATCGACACGACTTGTTCGACTGGTCCGTGGCGCAGTACCGGCACGGTATGCAACAGGTCGACGCTGAGGGTTACTTGCCGCTTGAGCTGTCCCGGCAGACTCGCGCGCTGGCGTACCACAACTACAGCATGGGGCCGTTGCTGATGATCGCCGCTTTCGCCCAGGCCAATGGCCTGGATCTGCGCAAGGAGAATTCCGGAGCCCTGCAGCGCTTGGCGCAGCGCATGGAGTCCGGTTTGCGCGACCCAAAGATATTCCAAGAAAAAACCGGTTACCCGCAGACCCTTGAGGACCTGCAGGAGAAAAACCGTTTTGCCTGGCTGGAGCCTTACTGCGCGCTGTACCCGTGCTCGGAGAGCACGCAAGCGTGGCGGCGTTCCATAGAACCATTGGGCACCTATCGGCTCGGTGGTGATATGACCCAGTTGTTTTCCCGGCACCTGCCTTGAGGTAGTCCTGCCACCGCATGTAGCGGATGGCGGTTTAAACGGATATTGAATGGAGACTGACCCAATGATCCCGGTAATCCTTTCTGGTGGTAGCGGCTCTCGCCTGTGGCCTTTGTCGCGCAAGCTGTATCCCAAGCAGTTCCTGCCATTGACCAGCGACAAGTCGCTGTTCCAGCAGACCCTGCAGCGCCTGTCCTTCGATGGCATGCAAAAGCCCCTGGTGGTGTGCAACCTGGAGCACCGTTTCATCGTCAACGAGCAACTGGCGCAGATCGGTGTCACGCCGCAGTCCATGCTGCTCGAGCCATTCGGCCGCAACACCGCACCGGCCGTGGCCATGGCGGCACTGCACCTGCTGGGCGAGGGGCGCGACGAGCTGATGCTGGTGTTGCCGGCCGACCATGTGATCACCGACGAACTGAACCTGCGCCGCTCCCTGGAGCTGGCGCGCATCGCGGCGGAAGAGGGCGAGATGGTGCTGTTCGGCATCCCTGCGCAGACCCCGGAAACCGGTTTTGGCTACATCAAGGTCGGGCGTAGCGAAGAGGGCGATTCGCTGATCCCTGGCGCGCACCGCGTCATGCAGTTCGTCGAAAAGCCCGATCATGCGCGTGCTGCCGAGTTCGTCCGCAGCGGCTGCTACTTCTGGAACAGCGGCATGTTCCTGTTCCGCGCCAGCCGTTATCTGGACGAGTTGCGCAGCCATGAACCGGACATCTACGACACCTGTGTCCTGGCGCTGGAGCGCAGCAAGGCCGCTGCGGGCGTGGTGGTCATCGATGCTGGCACCTTCGAGTGCTGCCCGGACAACTCCATCGACTACGCGGTGATGGAGAAAACTTCGCGGGCCTGCGTGGTGCCGCTGTCGGCGGGCTGGAACGATGTCGGTTCCTGGTCCTCGTTGTGGGATGTGCACGAGAAAGACAGTGACGGCAACGTGCTCAAGGGCGATGTGGTCACCCACAGCAGCCACAACAGCTTCGTGCATGGCACGTCCAAGCTGGTCACGCTGATTGGCATGGACGATGTAGTGGTGGTGGAAACCAAGGACGCGGTGATGATCGCGCACAAGGATTCGGTACAGGATGTGAAGAAGCTGGTCGGCGTGCTGGATTCCCTCGGCCGTCCGGAGACCCAGAGCCACTGCGCTGTGTACCGGCCGTGGGGCAGCTACGACTCGGTGGACAACGGCACCCGCCACCAGGTCAAGCACATCACCGTCAAACCCGGCGCGCAGCTCTCGCTGCAGATGCACCACCACCGCGCCGAGCACTGGATCGTGGTGTCTGGAACGGCCCAGGTGACCTGCGACGACAAGGTGTTCCTGCTCACCGAAAACCAGTCGACCTATATCCCCATCGCGTCGGTGCACCGCCTGATGAACCCCGGCAAGATCCCCCTGGAGATCATCGAGGTGCAATCCGGCAGCTACCTGGGCGAGGACGATATCGAGCGCCTGGAGGACGTCTACGGACGCACGCCGGTGGTGGCCGTGCTGAGCAACTGAATAAAGCAGGAAAGCCAACCGGCGGCGGGCAAGCCGCCGCCGGTATAGCTCATGCGGCGAGCAACTGGCGCAAGACGTAGTGCAGGATGCCGCCCGCCTTGAAGTACTCCACCTCGTTCTGAGTGTCGATGCGGCACAGCACTTCGACCTGTTCCCGGCTGCCATCGGCGCGGGTAATGGTCAGCGTCAGGTTCATCTGCGGGCGCAGGCTGACGCCGTCGAGGCCGCTGATATCGATGCTTTCCTGGCCGGTCAGGCCCAGCGTCTTGCGGCTCTGCTCCTCGCCGAACTGTAGCGGCAGCACGCCCATTCCCACCAGGTTGGAGCGGTGGATACGCTCGAAACTTTCGGCAATCACCGCCTTGACGCCCAATAGATTGGTGCCCTTGGCTGCCCAGTCGCGGGATGAGCCGGTGCCGTACTCCTTGCCGGCGAAAATCACCAGGGGCGTGCCTTCGCTCTGGTAGCGCATGGCCGCGTCATAGATCGCCAGCTTCTCGCCCGTCGGGATGTGCAGGGTATTGCCGCCTTCCTCGCCGCCCAGCATCTCGTTGCGGATGCGGATGTTGGCGAAGGTGCCGCGCATCATCACTTCATGGTTGCCCCGGCGCGAGCCGTAGGAGTTGAAGTCCTGGTAATCCACCCCGTGTTCGCTGAGGTAGCGCCCGGCGGGGCTGTCTTTCTTGATGTTGCCGGCGGGGGAAATGTGGTCGGTGGTCACCGAGTCGCCGAGCAGGGCGAGGATGCGCGTGCCGTGGATGTCGCCGATGTGTGGTGGGGCATCGGCAATGCCTTCGAAAAACGGCGGGTGGCGGATATAGGTGGAGTCGGGCTGCCATATATAGGTGGCAGCCTGCGGCACCTCGATGGCTTGCCACTGCGCGTCGCCACTGAACACTTCGGCGTATTCCTTGCGAAACATGGCCGTGTCCACCTTGGCGATGGCCTGGCTGATTTCCTCCTGGCTCGGCCAGATGTCACGCAGGTACACCGGTTGGCCGTCCTTGCCGGTGCCCAGGGGCTCGCGGCTGATATCGATGCGCACGTTACCGGCCAGGGCATACGCCACTACCAGCGGCGGCGATGCCAGCCAGTTGGCCTTGACCAAGGGATGCACGCGGCCCTCGAAGTTGCGGTTGCCGGACAGCACGGCGGAAACGGTGAGGTCGGCCTTCTGGATGGCCTGCTCGATGGGTTCGAGCAGCGGCCCCGAGTTGCCGATGCAAGTGGTGCAGCCATAGCCGACCAGGTCGAAGCCCAGTTCATCCAGGTAGCGGGTCAGGCCGGCTGCGGCGAAGTATTCGGTGACCACTTTGGAGCCGGGGGCCAGCGAGCTCTTTACCCAGGGTTTGCGCTGCAGGCCTTTCTCCACGGCCTTCTTCGCCAGCAGGCCGGCGGCCATCATCACGCTGGGGTTGGAGGTGTTGGTGCAGGAGGTAATGGCGGCGATCACCACGGCGCCGTCCTGCAGTTGGTAACGCTGGCCATCCTGCTCGACCAGGCCGTTGCCGACCTTGTCACCGTCGGCTGGCTTGAGCTGCAGCCCCAGCAGTTCGTCGAAGGCTTTGCTCACCTGCGGCAGCGCCACTCGGTCCTGCGGGCGCCGTGGCCCGGCCAGGCTGGCTTCGACGCTGTCCATGTCCAGCTCCAGGCTGTCGCTGAACAGCGGTTCGTGGCCGGGTTCGCGCCACAGGCCCTGGGCTTTGCTGTAGGCCTCGACCAGTTTTACCGTGGCCTCCGGGCGGCCGGACAGGCGCAGGTAGCCGAGGGTGATCGCATCCACCGGGAAGAATCCGCAGGTGGCGCCGTACTCCGGGGCCATGTTGGCGATAGTCGCGCGGTCGGCGAGGGGCAGGTCGGCCAGGCCATCGCCGTAGAATTCGACGAACTTGCCGACCACGCCTTTCTTGCGCAGCATCTGCGTCACCGTCAGCACCAGGTCGGTGGCGGTAATGCCGGGCTTGAGCTTGCCGCTGAGCTTGAAGCCGATCACCTCGGGAATCAGCATCGACACCGGCTGACCGAGCATCGCCGCTTCGGCCTCGATGCCACCGACACCCCAGCCGAGCACGCCAAGGCCGTTGACCATGGTGGTGTGCGAGTCGGTGCCGACCAGGGTGTCGGGGAAGGCGAAGGTCTGGCCGTCTTCCTCTTTGGTCCACACGGTGCGCGCCAGGTATTCCAGGTTGACCTGGTGGCAGATGCCGGTGCCCGGCGGTACCACGGCGAAGTTGTCGAAGGCACTCTGGCCCCAGCGCAGGAAGGCGTAACGTTCGCCGTTGCGCTGCATCTCGATGTCGACGTTTTCGCTGAAGGCAGCGGATGAGGCGTATTTGTCGACCATCACCGAGTGATCGATGACCAGATCCACCGGTGACAGCGGGTTGATCTTCTGCGGGTCGCCACCGGCCTTGGCCATGGCTGCGCGCATGGCGGCCAGGTCGACCACCGCCGGCACGCCGGTGAAGTCCTGCATCAATACGCGCGCGGGACGGTACTGGATTTCATGGTCGGAGCGGCGCTGTTGCTGCCAGTCGATCATGGCCTTGATGTCGTAGGCACTGACGGTGGCGTTGTCCTCGAAGCGCAGCAGGTTTTCCAGCAGCACTTTCAGCGACATCGGTAGCCGATCAAGGTCGCCCAGGCTGCTGGCGGCGGCTTCGAGGCTGAAGTACTGGTAGGTCTTGCCGTCGATTTCCAGGCTGCGCTGGCAATTCAGGCTATCTAGAGAGGGCATCTTGTATCTCCTGCACGGTCAGGTCCCGCGGCGGCGGAACTAGTGAAACTAGTCCGCCCGGTCAGCTCCTGCCAGTCTGGCGGGTATGGCGGACGCGCTGTAGCGGGTCGACTCGGCTATCATGCGCCGCTTGAGGAGAACTGCGATGAATACCCTGCTATTGCACTGCCGCCCGGGCTTCGAAGGTGAAGTCTGTTCCGAGATCAGCGAACACGCCGCGCGCCTGGAGGTGGCCGGCTATGCCAAGGGCAAGGCCAGCAGCGCCCATGCCGAGTTCGTCTGCAGCGAGGCTGATGGTGCTGAGAGGCTGATGCGTGGCCTGCGGTTCAATAAATTGATCTTCCCGCGGCAGTGGGCGCGCGGCAGCTACGTGCAATTGCCGGAAACCGACCGCATCAGCGTGCTGCTGGCCAGCCTCGCTGCATACCCGGTGTGCGGCAGTCTGTGGCTGGAAGTCTTCGATACCAACGACGGCAAGGAGCTGTCGAACTTCTGCAAGAAGTTCGAGGCACCGCTGCGCAAGGCGCTGAGCGCGGCCGGCAAGCTGGTCGACGACCCGCACAAGCCGCGCCTGCTGCTGACCTTCAAGAGCGGCCGCGAAGTGTTCCTCGGCATCGCCGAGGCGGACAACCAGGCCTTGTGGCCGATGGGCATTCCACGGCTGAAGTTCCCCCGTGAGGCGCCGAGCCGCTCCACCCTGAAGCTGGAGGAGGCCTGGCACACCTTCATCCCGCGCGAGCAGTGGGATGAACGGTTGTCGGACGAGATGACCGGCGTTGACCTCGGTGCATCGCCCGGCGGCTGGACCTATCAACTGGTCAAGCGTGGCATGCTGGTCACTGCAATCGACAACGGCCCGATGGCGGAAAGCCTGATGGACACCGGGCTGGTGCAGCACCTGATGGTCGATGGCTTCACCTGGAAACCCAAGCAGCCGGTGGACTGGATGGTCTGCGATATCGTCGAGAAGCCGGCGCGCAACGCCGCGCTGCTGGAAACCTGGATCGGCGAAGGCCTGTGTCGCGAGGCAGTGGTCAACCTCAAGCTGCCGATGAAACAGCGCTATGCCGAGGTCTGCCGTCTGTTGTTGCGCCTGGAAGAGGCTTTTGCCGAGCGCAAGATCAAGGTATCGATTGCCTGCAAGCAGCTCTATCACGACCGCGAGGAAGTCACCTGCCACCTGCGCCGCCTGGGGCGTTGACGGGTTTTTGGTGCGGGGCAGGAGCCATTTTTCGGGGCTTTGAGTGATATCGGCTTGACGTTATAGTGGCGCGATTATTTCCGGCTTGATGCAATTCCGAGGAAGAACCTCTTGAAAATCGCTCTGTTGCTGCTGTTCTTCGCCAGTGTGGCGCATGTCCATTTTCGTGGACGTGTACGGCACAAGATCGGCCGCCAGTTGAAGGAGCACTCGACCTTCCTCGCTCCGATCAACTCGATTTTGTACCTGACCTCCAAGCTGCCCGGCACGCCGTTTCACAAGCCGGAGGTGTTCCCCGAGCTGAAGGTGATCGAGGACAACTGGGAAGTGATCCGCTCCGAAGGGCTGCACCTGTGGGAGCTGGGTCGGATCAAGAAGGCCGACGGGCACAACGACGCCGGTTTCAACTCGTTCTTCAAGACTGGCTGGAAGCGCTTTTACCTGAAGTGGTACGGCGACAGCCATCCCTCGGCCGAAACCCTGTGCCCGCGCACGACCGAACTGGTGCGCAGCATTCCGCAGATCAAGGCCGCCATGTTCGCCGAGCTGCCGCCCGGTGCGCGTCTGGTGCGCCACCGCGACCCTTACGCCGGCTCGATGCGTTATCACCTGGGCCTGGTGACGCCGAATTCGCCGGACTGCTTCATCGAAGTGGATGGCGAACGCTATTTCTGGCGCGACGGTGAGGGTGTGGTATTCGACGAAACCTTTATCCACTACGCCGAGAACACCACCGACAAGGATCGCCTGATCCTGTTCTGCGACATCGAGCGGCCGCTCAAGTACCGCTGGGCCGAGGCGCTCAATCGCTGGTTCAGCCGCAAGGTCATGGCCGCAGCCAGTTCGCCCAACGATGAGCAGGACGCCACCGGTGGCATCAACCGCGCGTTCCACTACCTGTACAAGGTCCGCCTGCGTGCCAAGGCCCTGAAAAAACGCAGCCGCACGGCCTATTACGGCTTGCAGTGGCTGTTGCTGGCGCTAATCGTGGCATTGATCATCTGGATCTAAGAACCTGTTTACGATTTTCTGAATTAGCGCCAGACAAGGCAAAAACAGCCGAGGAAGCGCAGTTTACGAGCTGTAAATGAGCATGACTCGTTTCACTCGCCCTTCGGGTCGCGCTGAAGCGCGTTAGCCGCAAGCGGCTTGCCGAGGCTGTTTTTAACGCAGGCTGGCCGACAGTCAGGGAATCGTAAACAGATTCTGAAGCGCTCCAGGTGACCACAGGCCAGGCTTTGCGCGACAATACCTGGCCGTTTCTGGAGCCTGACGATGTCCCTGCAACCCGATGCCATTCTTGATGCCAGTGGCCTGAACTGCCCCGAGCCGGTGATGATGCTGCACAACAAGGTGCGCGATCTGCCGGCCGGCGGCCTGCTCAAGGTGATTGCCACCGACCCCTCGACCCGCCGCGATATCCCCAAGTTCTGCATGTTTCTCGACCATGAGCTAGTCGAGCAGAGCGAAGAAGGTGGGACCTACCTGTACTGGATTCGCAAGAAGCTTGCCTGAGCCTCTTTGCTGCTTTTCGTAGGAGCAAGCTCTACTCGCGATCCTGCAAGCGCGAAAGCTTCGCGAGCAGAGCTCGCTCCTACGGCCAGGCCTCCGTACTTGGTCGCGTTACGCCGACACCGCACCCTTGCTGACGTAAGCCGCAGCGCGGATACGCCGACGCGCACTGCGCGCCAGGCGCACGCCGAGCATCAGGGCGGCGCAGGTCAGGCCCACCACCAGGCCTTGCCACAAGCCGCTGGGCCCGGAAGGTTCGCCGAACCAGTCTGCCAGCCCCAGGCTGTAGCCCACCGGCAAACCGATGCCCCAATAGGCGAACAGGGTGATCAGCATGGTCGCGCGGGTGTCCTGATAACCGCGTAGCGCGCCGGCAGCCGTGACCTGCACGGCATCGGAGAACTGAAACAGCGCCGAGTACACCAGCAGAGTGGCGGCCACGGTGATCACCGTCGGGTCGGGGCTGTAGATCATCGCGATCGGTTCACGCAGCAGCAGTACCAGGCCGGCGGACAGGCAGGCATAAGCCAGCGCGCTGCCCATGCCGATGCCGGCGGCGAAGCGCGCTTCCCGGGGTTCGCCACGGCCCAGGGCCTGGCCCACGCGCACGGTCACCGCCATCGCCAGGGAGTAGGGGATCATGAAGATCATCGAGCTGAAGTTCAGGGCGATCTGGTGCCCGGCCACCACCGTGGCGCCGAGGCCGCCGATCAGCAGGGCGATCACCGAGAAGATGCTGGATTCGGCGAACACCGCCACGCCAATCGGTACGCCAACACTGAGCAGGCGGCGAATCACCGCCCATTGCGGCCACTCGAAGTGGTTGAACAGCTGGCTTGGCCGGTAGTACCGCGCGCTATTCACCCACCACAGCATGCCCAGCAACATGCACCACATCACCGCGCCGCTGGCCCAGCCGCAACCGGCGCCGCCCATGGCCGGGAAGCCCAGGTGGCCGTAGATCAGTACATAGTTGAGCGGGATGTTCAGCAGCAGGCCGCCGATGCCGAGCATCATGCTCGGCCGGGTATGCCCGAGGCCGTCGCTGAAGCAGCGCAGCACGTGGTACAGCGCCACAGCCGGGAAGCCGCAGGCGATACCGCGCAGGTAGCCCATCGACAGTTCGACCAGCGACGGCTCGACCTGCATCAAGCGCAACACCGGTTCGGCATTCCACAGCAGTGCCGCACAGGCAAAGCCCACGGCGAGGGCCAACCACAGCGCCTGGCGCACCAGCGGGCCGATCTGTTCCTGCTGACCGGCGCCGAAACGCTGCGCCACTTTTGGCGTGGTGGCCAGCAGGATGCCGTTCATCAGCAGGAATACCGGCACCCACAGCGAGTTGCCCAGGGCCACGGCCGCCAGGTCATGGGGACTGACGCGCCCGGCCATCACGGTGTCGACGAAGCCCATGGCGGTGTAGGCCAGTTGGGCAATGATGATCGGCGTGGCCAATGCCAGCAGGGCACGCAGTTCGGTGCGGATGCGGACAAGGCGGGAGAGGGCGGGCATGGGGAAATCCGGCGGGTGCAGCGCAAGGCGGCACAGTCTAGCCCTGTCCGCTTGGTCAGAAAAGCGCGGCTTACCGCGCGCGCCGCTCTGCGCCTAGAATGGCGCCTCGTGATTGGAGTAACCCATGCAGATAGTTGCCGACGAAAACATCCCGCTGCTCGACGAATTCTTTGCCGGTTTTGGCCCGGTCAGCCGCTATCCGGGCCGCAGCATTGACCGCGCTGCCGTTGGAGATGCCGAAGTGCTGCTGGTGCGCTCGGTGACCCGTGTCGACCGGGCGTTGCTGGCGGGCAGCCAGGTACGCTTTGTCGGCACCTGTACCATCGGCACCGATCACCTCGACCTCGACTACTTCAAGGAAGCCGGCATCGCCTGGTCCAGTGCGCCCGGCTGCAATGCCCGTGGCGTGGTGGATTACGTGCTGGGTTGCCTGCTGTCGCTGGCCGAGAAAACCGGCAAGCCGCTGGCCGAGCGCCGCTATGGCGTGGTCGGCGCGGGTCAGGTCGGCGCACGTCTGGTCCAGGTGTTGCGTGGGCTGGGCTGGCAGGTGCTGGTCTGTGACCCACCACGGCAGGTGTTGGAAGGTGGTGATTTCGTCGATCTGCCGACCATCCTGCGCGAGTGCGATGTAATCAGCCTGCACACCCCGCTGGATGACGACACGCGCCATCTGCTCGGTGCTGCCGAACTGGCCCAGTTGAGTGCGGGCAGTTGGCTGATCAACGCCAGCCGCGGGGCGGTGGTGGATAACCAGGCGCTGCTGGCTCATCTGCGCGGTGGTGCCGAGCTGCAGGTGGCGCTGGATGTCTGGGAAGGTGAGCCGCTGGCCAGTCGCGATCTGGCCCAGCTGTGCCATATCGCCACGCCGCACATCGCCGGTTACAGCCTGGACGGCAAATTGCGCGGCACCGCGCAGATCTACCAGGCCTTCTGCGCCGCCAGCGACCTGGTGGAGCAGGTGCAACTGGCCGATCTGCTGCCGCCGGCCTGGTTGGGCAGCATCGATCTGCAGTCCGCGACTAACCCCGACTGGGCCTTGGCCATGCTCTGCCGCGCGGTGTATGACCCGAGGCGCGACGATGCCGATTTCCGCCGCACGCTGTTGGGTGATGAAGCCCAGCGCCGCGCCGCCTTCGATGCGCTGCGCAAGCATTACCCGCCGCGCCGCGAGATCGACGGGCTGCACGTGCGAATACAAGGCGATGCGCCGGAGTTGGCCAAGCGCGTGCGCGCCCTAGGCAGCACGCTGCTCTGAGCGCGCGGGCGGTCAGGAAGCAAGAAACGGCAACGACCCCTTGCCGTGATCGGCGACGGAGTCGTTGCCGGAGGCCGACACGTCAGCCGCGCTTGGCTGTTTGCGGGTAGTACTTTTCCAGCTCACGGCAGGCTTGCTGGACCATCAGCTCGGTGATCGGCACTTCGCGGCCTTGGGCATCGATGATGGCGCCGCCAACGCTCTGCTGTTGGTTCTGGCGAGCGGAGCGTGGGCTGGAGCGGTTGTCGTTCAGGTGCATGGTCTGTCTCCTCATCCGTTGATGCGCGCAGTCTAGGGCGGTCAGATGAACGCGCGGTGACAGTAAAAAGCGCCAAGCGAGGCGCTAAAGCAGGGCGTACAACAGGCCCTGCACTGATCATCCTGGGGTGGTTGACCCTCTGGCTGGCGCCGAGGTTCGAACTGATTCAGGACTTGTAGTCGTCACGAGCAGGCTTGGGCACAATTCGCCCTCGACCCGTCGTCTACCTATCGGAGAGTGAATGAGCTTGTTCCACCTGGGGCTGATCATCAACCCGCTGGCCGGCCTTGGCGGACCAGCGGCGCTCAAGGGCAGTGATGGCGTCGCCGCCGAGGCATTGGCCCTGGGCGCCACGCCACGCGCCGCCGAGCGTACGCGCATCGCCCTGGAGTGCTTGCGCCCGGTGGCTTCGCGCCTGCAGTTCCTCACCTTTGCCGGGCCGATGGGCGCTGACTTGCTGGCCGAGCTGGGCTACGCCCACCGCGTAGTGGGCAGCGCCGGTGACGGCCCGACCTGTGCCGAGCACACCCGGCAGGCGGTGCAATTGCTGCAGGAAGCCGGTTGCGCGCTGATCCTGTTTGCCGGCGGCGATGGCACCGCGCGCGATGTCTGCAGCGCGGCGCGCGAAGATCAGCCGGTGCTGGGCATTCCGGCCGGGGTGAAGATCCACTCCGGGGTCTATGCCATCAGCCCGCGTGCGGCCGGTGAAATGGCCCGGCGCCTGGTGGAGGGCGGCCTGGTGCGCCTGGCCAGCGGCGAGGTGCGTGATATCGACGAAGCCGCGCTGCGCGAGGGCAAGGTCAGTGCACGCTGGTACGGTGAGCTGTGCGTGCCGGTTGAAGGCGAGTTCATGCAGCATGTGAAGCAGGCCGGCATGGAGTCCGAGGAACTGGTACTGGTCGATCTCGCTGACTGGCTGCAGGAAAGCTGGGAGGACGGGGTGCGCTACGTGTTCGGCCCCGGCTCCACGCTGCACGGCCTGGCTGCCAACCTGGGTCTGGAGACCACGCTGCTGGGCGTCGATGTGATCGAGAACGGCGTGGTGATCGCCCGCGACGTCACCGAAGCGCAGCTGTTCGAGTTGGTTGACCGCCAGCCGACGCGGTTGCTGGTCACGGCCATTGGTGGCCAGGGCCATATCATCGGTCGCGGCAACCAGCAGATCAGCCCGCGTGTACTGCGCGCCATTGGCCTGGAGCACCTGCGGGTAGTGGCGACCAAGCGTAAGCTGGCGACACTTGAAGGTCGTCCGCTGCTGGTGGACAGCGGTGATCCGGCGCTGGATGAGAGCTTTCCGGATGCGTTGCGCGTGTGGGCGGGCTACAAGGAAGAACTGCTGTATCCGCTGGGCTGGGGTGGGCAGAACACATAATCGGTGGGAAGGCAGCAAGGAGGGCAACCCATGTATCAGGGAAGTTGTTTGTGTGGCGCGGTGCAGTTTCGTCTTCAGGGCGAGCTGGCGCCGATCCAGATCTGTCACTGCAGCCAGTGCCGCAAGGCCCAGGGCGGGCCGTTCGCCAGTAATATCCCGGTGGCGCAGGGCGACTTCGAGCTGCTTGGCGGCAGCGACCAGCTGCGCTCTTTCGAGTCTTCGCCGGGTAAGCAGCGGGTGTTCTGTGGCACCTGCGGTTCGCCCATTTACAGCCATACCGAGAAACTGCCGGGCGTGCTGCGCATTCGCGCCGGCACGATGGACGGTGAACTGGCCACTCGCCCTGATGCCCACAGTTTTGTCGCCAGCAAGGCCAACTGGTGGCCGATCAATGATGATCTGCCGCGCCACCCGAAATTCCGCCCATGACCCTCGCCAGAGGGCGATTGGCACACTTTCAACAAGGAGGTTTCATGCGCTTGCTGTTCTGCGGTATCGGTTTGCTGTTTGCGTCTGAGTCGTTATTGGCCGCGAGTTTCAACTGCGCCAAGGCGCAACAACCCATCGAGCGCACGATCTGCGCCTATCAGGAGCTGGACCGGCTGGATGGCTTGCTCGGTCGACGTTTCGGCGAACAGCAGAAGAAGCTCGACGAGGATCAGCGCAAAGCCGCGCTCAAGGTGCAGCGCAGCTGGTTGTCGTCACGCACCGAGCTGTGCCCGGTGGATGACCGTGATTGCCTGATTGACCTGTATCGCAAGCGCATTCAGGCGCTATCCAGCGACAGCCCGCCAGAGCTGGTGCCGTTCCAGGTCTCGGTGCCGCAGAACGTGCTCCAGCAGGCCAGCCCGGTTTGCGAACTGCCCGGTCTCGAGCTACCGGATGACACGCTGGTGTATGCCGCCGGCAACTACGGCGGTCGCGAGCTGGATGTGCAGATCGACCGGAGCGGGCACCAGGCCACCCAGTTCGACATCCTGGTGAACTCGCCGGATCGCCCGGTGGTGTTGCTGCTGGGGGCGTACGAGCCGTCGATCTGGAACATCGGCTGGACCGAAGACACCGAGATCCTTGCGGTGCTTGCCGTCGGCTATCACCGTCAGGTGGTGGCGGGGCTGCCGGCGGAAACCCCGTTGCGCACCAGCAGCTATGAGGACAAGGGCCCGTGCGGCTATCTGTATGTCAGCGACGAGCACCGGGCCGAGCTCAACCCGCTGGCGCAGCGCGTGTTCCAGCGCAATGTCGACCTGGTCTACCAGATCGGCAATGGCGCGATGGTGCTGGGTGAACCCCTGCCGAAGGACGCGGTGCAGCTGACCTCGGCAGACTCGCCACCGGACAGCTTCGTCGATACCAGCCTGCCCAAGGCCGGGCCGGCCGGGCTCGCCGAGGCGGTAGAGAAGGGCCTGATGCGCCCGGCGGAAAACACCGATATATCTGCCTGGCAGGCCATCATCTCGGCCAAGGAAAGCCAGCGTGGGGAAGGTTTGCCGCCCATGGCCACGCCCGTAGAACCCTCGCAGCTGTTCGTGCATAACGGCTATGTGCTGCTGAAGGCCCAGCGCCTGCCGGCCGGGTTGTATGGTGCGCACCTGGCGACTTTCTTCCTGCCCAAGGGGGTGCCATACCCGGAAGGTGAGCTGGGGCATTCCACGCTCTATGACTTCAATACCGAGACTTGCCGAGGTGCGGGCTGTGGCCGCTGAGCGTGCTGGCACGGCCTGGCGTGGTTTGTTCGCGCTGCTGGTATTGCTGGCGCTGCCTGTGTGGGCGGCGCCAATCCAGCCGCTGCAATTGGTGAGCGACGCGCGTAGCCAGGTCGGCGTGACTCTCGGTTATGACCCGGTGTACCGGCGCCTCGCCTATCCCAATGGCGATGTGCCGCTGAGCACCGGAGTGTGCACCGACGTACTGATTCGCGCCTTGCGGGTTCAGGGGCTGGATCTGCAGAAAACGGTGCACGAGGACATGGCCGCGCATTTCTCCAGCTACCCGCAGAGCTGGGGACTCAAGCGCCCGGACAGCAATATCGACCATCGCCGCGTGCCTAACCTGATGGCCTGGCTACGCCGCCAGGGGTTGGCGCAACCTATCAGCGATCAACCGGCGGACTACCGCGCCGGTGATGTAGTGACCTGGGATCTCGGCCGCGGCCTGACCCATATCGGCATCGTCTCGGATCGCCAAAGCGCCGACGGCGTCCCGCTGGTACTGCACAATATCGGCCGTGGCACGCGCGAAGAGGACATCCTGTTCCGCTTCACGATCATCGGTCACTACCGTTTTCCGTCATCGTGAGCAGCGCTGCCATGAATCAGTCCGCCTTACCTCCATTGATCCAGCCTGGCGACCGCGTAGTGCTGTTCGATGGCGTGTGCAAGCTGTGCAATGGCTGGGCGAAGTTCCTTATTCGCCATGACCGCCAGCAGCTGTTCAAGCTGTGTTCGGTGCAGTCTGCCGAGGGGCAGGCGCTGCTGCAGTGGTTCGGTCTGCCGACCGACCATTTCGACACCATGGCCTATGTCGAAGGGGCCGAGCTGTTCGTGCGCTCCGACGCGGTGCTGCGCATCGTTGCGCAACTGCCGGCGCCGTGGCGCTGGGCCGCCTGGCTGCGTGTGTTGCCGCGCGTGCTGCGCGACTGGGCCTACGACCGCATTGCGCTGAACCGTTATCGCCTGTTTGGCCGTTACGACACATGCCTGCTGCCGTCTGCCGATCATGCCGGGCGCTTCCTGCAGGGCTGAGAGCCTGCTTACGACCTCCTGACTCGCGGCCATACTGCGTTAAAAACGGCCTCGGGAAGCCGCTTGCGGCTAACGCGCTTCAGCGCGGCCCGAAGGGCGAGTGAAACGAGTCATGCTCATTTACAATTCGTAAACTGCGCTTCCTCGGCCGTTTTTGCCTTGTCTGGCTCTAATCCAGGAGCCCGTAAACAGGCTCTGCGGCAGTAAGGCACGCCTTGATGTTGCGCGGTAGTGCCCCCATCTGCTGCTGAGGCCTGTCTCTGTCGTACGGCAGGCCTCTACGATTCCTTACTTGGGCCCCGGCCCATCTGCGAGTGCCCATGCTATCGATTCTGTCCTCCCGCCAGCGCAATGCCTTGCGCATGGCCGGGCGTTTCGTTGCGCCGTACCGCTGGCGGGTGATCGGCGCCTTGCTGGCGCTGATGTTCACCGCCGCCATCACGTTATCGATGGGCCAGGGCATCCGCCTGCTGGTGGACCAGGGCCTGGCGACCCAGTCGCAGCAGGCGCTGAACCATTCGATCCTGCTGTTCTTCGGGCTGGTGGTGGCGCTGGCAGTGGGCACCTTCACGCGTTTTTACCTGGTGTCGTGGATCGGCGAACGCTTCGTCGCCGATATCCGCAAGCGCGTGTTCAACCACCTGATCGGCCTGCACCCGGGCTTCTACGAGAGCAACCGCGCCTCGGAAATCCAGTCGCGCCTGACTGCTGATACCACGTTGCTGCAGACGGTGATCGGCTCCTCGCTGTCGATGGCGCTGCGCAACATCATCATGATGGTCGGTGGCATTGGCTTACTGTTTTTCACCAACCCCAAGCTCAGCGCCATCGTTATTGCGGCCCTGCCGCTGGTGGTGGCGCCGATTCTGATCTTCGGCCGGCGCGTGCGCGCCTTGTCGCGGCAAACCCAGGACCGGGTGGCGGATGTCGGCAGCTATGTCGGCGAATCGCTGGGCCAGATCAAGACGGTGCAGGCCTATAACCACCAGACGCAGGATCAGCTGCGCTTCGGCCAGACCGTGGAAGCGGCGTTCGATACGGCCCGCAAACGCATCAAGCAGCGTGCCTGGCTGATCACCGTGGTTATCGTGCTGGTGCTCGGTGCGGTCGGGGTGATGCTCTGGGTCGGTGGCATGGATGTGATCGACGGGAAGATTTCCGGCGGCGACCTGGCGGCCTTCGTGTTCTACAGCTTGATTGTCGGCATGGCGTTCGGTGCGGTCAGTGAAGTGATCGGCGAATTGCAGAGCGCCGCGGGCGCCGCCGAACGCATTGCCGAACTGCTGCAGACCGACAATGCGATTACCGCACCGCGTGAGGGTTTGCTGCAGCTGCCGCCACGCATCAGTGGCGCGCTGGAGCTGGATCAGGTGCGCTTTGCCTACCCGTCACGGCCTGAGCATTTCGCCGTGGATGGCATCAGCCTGCAGGTGCGCGCGGGTGAAACCCTGGCGCTGGTGGGGCCTTCCGGGGCGGGTAAGTCGACCCTGTTCGATTTGCTGCTGCGTTTCTTCGACCCGCAAGCCGGACACATCCTGGTCGAAGGCATGGCCATCGAGCGGCTTGATCCGGCGGATCTGCGCCGCTGTTTTGCCCTGGTTTCGCAGAGCCCGGCGCTGTTCTACGGCACCGTGGAAGACAACCTGCGCTACGGCAAGCCCGACGCCAGCCAGGCCGAAGTCGAAGCGGCGGCGCGCGCGGCGCATGCTCACGAGTTTATCCAGCGGCTGCCGCAGGGTTACCAGACCCACCTGGGTGACGCCGGACTGGGGCTGTCTGGCGGTCAGCGTCAGCGCCTGGCGATTGCCCGCGCGCTGCTGGTGGATGCGCCGATTTTGCTGCTGGACGAGGCCACCAGTGCCCTCGACGCGGAAAGCGAACACCTGATCCAGCAAGCCCTGCCGCAACTGATGAGCGGGCGCACTACCCTGGTGATCGCCCATCGCCTGGCCACGGTGAAGAGTGCCGACCGCATCGCGGTGATCGAGCACGGCCGTCTGGTGGCCATCGGCAGCCACAGCGAGCTGGTGGCGAGCAACCCGCTGTATGCGCGACTGGCCGAGCTGCAGTTCAATACCGACAGCGCCGAGGCGGTCTGACGCAAGGAGTGGGGCATGACGCAAAGGGAATTTGGCGTGGTGGTGCTGGGTGGCTACGGCAACTTCGGCGCGGTGATTGTCCGGCGCCTGTGCGCCAGCAGTGGCATGCGCATCTGGGTGGCCGGGCGTGACTTGGCCAAAGCCCAGGCGCTGGCGGCGCAGACAGGCGCCAGCGCGCTGCAACTGGACATGAACAGCCCGGACCTGGCCGAGCAGTTGGCGGCGCTGGATGCGGACCTGCTGATTTCCACTGCCGGGCCGTTCCAGAACCAGGATTACCGCGTGGCCCAGGCCTGCATCGCGGCCGGCGTGCATTACGTCGACCTGGCCGATGCGCGCGAGTTCGTCTGCGCCATTGGTGAGCTGGATGCGGCAGCGCAA
This sequence comes from Aquipseudomonas ullengensis, assembly GCF_014174475.1. GTDB lineage: Bacteria > Pseudomonadota > Gammaproteobacteria > Pseudomonadales > Pseudomonadaceae > Aquipseudomonas > Aquipseudomonas ullengensis. The sequence goes on along the minus strand of NZ_JACJUD010000004.1, from coordinate 342,785 downwards.
CGTGCCGGGGTGCTGGTCTGTGGCGGCGCCAGCTCGGTGCCGGCACTCAGCGCGGCGGTGATCGACAGCCTGTTGCCACGCTTCTCGCGCCTGGACAGCATCTGGCACGGCATCAGTTCATCGGAGAAAACGCCGGGCGTGTCGACCCTGGCGGCAGTCCTCAACTATTGCGGCAAACCGTTCAGTCAGTGGCGCGACGGCGCCTGGCAGCGCGTTTATGGCTGGCAGGATCTCAGCCCGCATGACTTCGCCGCGCCGCTGGGCCGACGCTGGGTGGGCAACTGCGATATTCCCGACCTCGAACTGTTTCCGGCGCGCTATCCCGGGGTGCGTAGCGTGCGCTTCTCGGCGGGTGTCGGCCTGCGGCTGACCCAGTTCGGCACCTGGTTGTTGTCCTGGCTGGTGCGTGGCGGGTTGTTACGCAGCGGTGTGCCGTTGGCCGGCGTGCTGCGCCGTGGCGCCGTGCTGGTCGAGCCACTGGGTGACGGCCTGAGCGGCATGTTCGTGCGCCTGCAGGGGCTGGATCAGGCCGGCCAGGCACAAACCCTGTGCTGGGAGTTGCAGGCGCTGCACAACGACGGGCCGAACATCCCCTGCATGGCCGCCGTGGCGCTGGCGCGCAAACTGGCGGCCGGCACGCTGGTAACCCGAGGGGCGATACCGTGCCTTGGCCTGCTGACCCTGGATGAATACCTGGCCGAGCTTGAGCATCTGGCGATCAGCAGCGAACTGCGCGCGCTGTAACGCCCGCCGGATCAGTGTTCGACTGGCGGAACCGGCTTGCCCTTGCTGGTGGCAGCCGCGCCGACCGAGGCGAGGATGATCGCGCCAATCGCCAGCCACTGGTTGCCCGTCAGGCGCTCGCTGAGGAACAGCAGGCCGGTCAGCGCGGCAATCGCCGGCTCCATGCTCATCAGGATGCTGAAGGTGCGCGCTGGCATGCGGGTCAGGGCGAACATTTCCAGGCTGTAGGGCAGGGCCGAGGACATTACCGCGACGCCCAGGGCGATGGGCAGCAGGTCCAGCGAAAACAGCGCGCTGCCGTTCTGCCAGAGGCCGATCGGGAACACCAGCAGCGCCGCGACTATGGTGCCAAACGCCACGGTTTGCGCACCATGCTCGGCGCCGGCTTTCTGCCCGAAGACGATGTACAGCGCCCAGCACACCCCAGCGCCCAGGGCCAGGGCCATGCCCAGTGGGTCCAGATGGCCGGTGGAGCCACTTTCCGGTAGCAACAGCCAGAGGCCGAACACCGCCAGGGCGATCCACACGAAGTCCAGCAAGCGCCGCGAGGCGAATAGCGCCAGGGCCAGCGGACCGGTGAACTCCAGGGCCACGGCAATGCCCAGCGGAATGGTCTTCAGCGACATGTAGAACATCAGGTTCATGGCGCCCAGCGACAACCCATAACCCAGCAGCGATGGCCAGGCCGACACATTGGCGCGTGTGCGCCAGGGGCGCATGACCAGGCACAGGATCAGAGCGCCCAGGCTGAGGCGCAGTGCGGTGGTACCTTCGGCGCCGACCAGCGGGAACAGGCCTTTGGCCAGGGAGGCACCGCTTTGGATGGAAACCATCGCGATCAGGAGCAGGGCGATGGGCAGGAATAGAGCGCTGGAGCGGGACATGGGGCTATCCGTGGGTGTGACTGGTCGGTCGGGCTGGGGCGATAAAAAAACCGGCCACCGGGGCCGGTTTTTTGTAGCGCTGCGAACTCAGCGATATTCGCAGAGGTAGGCAGTCTCTACGGCAACCTGCAGCTGGAACTTGCTGTTGGCCGGAACGGTGAACTGGCTACCGGCGGCGAAGGTTTCCCACTTCTCGCTGCCTGGCAGCTTGACGACCAGGGCGCCAGCGATCACGTGCATGACTTCCAGTTGGCTGGTACCGAACTCGTATTCGCCCGGAGCCATCACGCCGATGGTGGCCGGACCTTCGCTCATGGCGAAACCGATGGATTTGACGGTGCCGTCGAAGTACTCGTTGACCTTGAACATGCAGGGCTCCTCGGAGGGGGTTAAAAATGGCCCGCCAGTATGCCGAAGGTGCGTGGGCACGTCATCCGCTTAGAGGCTGTTTACGATCTTCTGAATTACAGCCAGACCATTTCTAGCGCAGGCTGAGCGAAAGCCCGGAGGCCGTGAGCGGGCTCTTATGTAGGGTGAATCAGCGGCAGCAGCCGCGCCGTATTGCGTGCGTCTTCCAGGGCGCGGTGCTGCTGGCCCTGGAAGTTCAGGCCGGCCAGCTGCAACGCGCTGTTCAGGCCTACCGGGCGCTGCAGTTGGCGGGCGCTGGCAAAGCGCTGCTTGAGGTTGAGGTGGGGCAGGTCGGCAAGGCGGCTGTGCAGGCCGTGCGTGCGCCATTCCAGCTCGAACTGGCGGCGGTCGTAGTCGCCCCAGCTGCCCCAGCCGGCCAGGTGAGAGAGGTGCCCGCCGATCCAGCGTTCGAACTGTGGCCAAATTGCGGCCAGCGGCTGCGCTGCATCGATCTGGGCCTGGCTGATGTGGGTCAGCTCGCGGCAGAAACTGGTTAGGCAGGGGCGTCGCAGCGGGCGTACGAAACGCTGGAAGTGATCCAGCTCATGGCCGTCGCTGGCCACCAGGCTGGCGCCGATCTCGATGATCTCCATTTCTTCGACCGGCCAGCCGCCTTCTTCGGTGGTGGCTTCCAGGTCGATTACCAGCCAGTGCTGCTGCATAAGCTCTCCTTGCGCGCAAGCCAGTATGGAAGGGCGCACGCGCCTTGGCAAAGCCCGACCTATACAGTTTTCGCACGAGGTTGTGCTGGTCGGCTACCCCTTGATACGGGCTATGCTTGGGCACCTGTAATTGAGGAGGTGGGGCATGGCAAAGGTGGCGTTTATCGGTCTGGGCGTGATGGGTTTCCCCATGGCCGGACATCTGGCGTGCGAAGGGCACGAAGTCTCCGTGTACAACCGCTCGCCAGCCAAGGCGGAGCTGTGGAGTGACAAATACGCCGGCGAGCATGCACTGACACCACGTGAAGCGGCGCAGGGTGCCGAATTCGTGATGACCTGCGTAGGTAATGACGATGACCTGCGCAGTGTGTTGCTGGGGCCTGATGGCGCGTTTGCCGGGATGGAGCCGGGCAGCGTACTGGTCGATCACACCACGGCCTCGGCGACTGTCGCCCGTGAGCTGGCGGGTGTCGCTGTCGGGCTGGGCCTGGGCTTTCTCGATGCGCCGGTATCCGGCGGCCAGGCCGGCGCCGAGAACGGCATGCTGACGGTGATGGTCGGGGGCGAGGAGGCTTTCTACAAGCGCGCTGAGCCGGTGATCGACGCCTACGCCAAGATGATCAAGTTGATGGGCCCGGTGGGCAGCGGTCAACTGACCAAGATGGTCAACCAGATCTGCATCGGCGGCCTGGTTCAGGGCCTGGCCGAGGCCCTGCATTTCGCCCAGTGCGCCGGCCTCGACGGGCATGCGGCGATGGAGGTTATCAGTAAGGGTGCGGCGCAGTCCTGGCAGCTGGAAAACCGCCACCAGACCATGCTGGCCGGCAAGTTCGACTTCGGTTTCGCTGTGGACTGGATGCGCAAGGACCTGTCGATCCTGCTGGAAGAGGCGCGGCGCAATGGTGCGCAGTTGCCGGTGACCGCGTTGGTCGACCAGTTTTACTCCGACGTTCAGGCCGGCGGCGGCGGGCGTTGGGATACTTCCAGCCTGATTTCCCGGCTCAAGCAGCGCCCCTGAGGCGCTGGCATCTGCGTCGTCCGTGGCTACCCGAGTCAGGTGCGGAAGATAAAGTACACCGCACCTAGCAGGCACAGACCTGCCCATAGGTAGTCCAGCTTCAGCGGCTGCTGCATCACGTAGACGCTGAAGGGGACGAACACCGCCAGGGTGATGACTTCCTGCATGATCTTCAGTTGGCCGACCGACAATTCGGTGTATCCGATGCGGTTGGCCGGCACCATGATCAGGTACTCGAACAGGGCAATGCCCCAGCTGACCAGTGCCGCGATGATCCAGGGCTTGCTGTTCATCGTCTTCAGGTGGCCGTACCAGGCGAAGGTCATGAATACATTCGACAGGGTGAGCAGCGCGGCGGTTTGCATCCAGACCGGCATGGCGGGGTACTCGCTGTGGCAAAGCGGCCAGCCTAAACGTGCCAGGGCGGTCGGCCAAGTCCTTGCTGCCAGTAGAACTGGCCTTTTGATCGACCTGCCTGAGGACTGTCTCTCAGCGTGAAAACAGGTGACGGAAGGGGTGCCGGGACTGGCTTGCAGGCGGTAAGATCGCCGCCGTTCAATTCATGAGAGACCTTCATGGAGTGTCGTGCCGGCTGCGGTGCCTGCTGCATCGCGCCTTCCATCAGCTCCCCGATTCCCGGTATGCCCAATGGCAAGGCCGCGGGCGAGCGCTGTGTAAATCTGACTGCCGCCTTTATGTGCGGCATTTTCGGCCGCGCCGATCGCCCGGCCGTGTGTTCGGGCTTTGCCGCCGATCCTGAGGTCTGCGGCGATAGCCGCGAGCAGGCAATCCGCCTGATCGGCTGGCTGGAGCAGGCCACGGCCTGAGTGCCATGAACTCCAAGCGCTGTGGCAGGTCTGCCGTAGTGCGCTACTTGTACGAGAGGTTATCGATGATTCCGTTGAGTCGAGCGGCTGCAATCTGCAGCCTGGGCCTGCTGGCGAGCGCTGCGGTGCATGCCGAGGATTGGACGTTGGCCAAGGACGAGGATGGTATCCGCATCTATTTGAGCTCGGTGCCGGGCTCCAAATACAAGGCCTACCGTGGCGTGACCACAATCAAGGCGGACATCGCCAAGCTGCGCGCCCTGCAGGAAGACGTTCAGGGTTCCTGTGCCTGGATTCATGCCTGTGCCGAGCAGAGCCTGCTCAAGCACGAGGGCAACGAGAGCTGGGTCTATACCCGTTTCGAGATGCCTTGGCCGGTGACCGCACGGGATTCGATCCTGCATGTGGTGACCACCGAAAACCCCGATGGCAGCATGTTGCGCAAGATGGATGGTCAGCCGCAGTACCTGCCCGTGGACAAGGATTACGTGCGCGTAGCCAGCCTGGAAGGTGCCTGGACGTTCGTGCCGAAGGCCGCCGGCGAAGTCGAAGTGACCTACCAGGTGCACACCGAGCCGGGTGGCAGCGTGCCGTCCTTGCTGGCCAACAGTTTCGTGGTGGATGCGCCTTTCAAGACCCTGAGCGCCATGCGTGCCAAGGCTGAAAGCCGCTGATAGCGGGCTGGAATGAAAAAAGGCTGCCAATTGGCAGCCTTTTTCGTTAGCGCAGTGCTTACTTGCGCTGATCCAGCGGCGCGATGTCGCGCTGGGTGTAGCCGGTGTACAGCTGGCGTGGACGGCCAATCTTGTACGGGCTGGAGAGCATTTCTTTCCAGTGCGAGATCCAGCCGACGGTGCGTGCCAGGGCGAAGATCACGGTGAACATGCTGGTCGGAATGCCGATTGCCTTGAGGATGATCCCCGAGTAGAAGTCGACGTTCGGGTACAGGTTGCGTTCCTTGAAGTACGGATCGGTCAGGGCGATCTCTTCCAGGCGCATGGCCAGTTCCAGCTGCGGGTCGTTGGTGATGCCCAGCTCGCTCAGCACTTCGTCGCAAGTCTGCTTCATCACGGTGGCGCGCGGGTCGCGGTTTTTGTAAACCCGGTGACCGAAGCCCATCAGTTTGAACGGATCGTTCTTGTCCTTCGCTTTGGCGATGAACTTGTCGATGTTCTCGACGCTGCCGATCTCGTCCAGCATGCTCAGTACGGCTTCGTTGGCGCCGCCGTGTGCCGGGCCCCACAGCGCGGCGATGCCGGCAGCGATACAGGCGAACGGGTTGGCACCGGACGAACCGGCCAGGCGTACGGTGGAGGTAGAGGCGTTCTGCTCATGGTCGGCGTGCAGGACGAAGATACGATCCATCGCCTTGGCCAGCACCGGGCTGATCGGTTTGATCTCGCACGGGGTGTTGAACATCATGTGCAGGAAGTTTTCCGCGTAGTTCAGGTCGTTACGCGGGTACATCATCGGCTGACCCATGGAGTACTTGTAGGTCATGGCGGCGATGGTCGGCATCTTGGCGATCAGGCGCATGGCCGAAACTTCGCGGTGATGCGGATTATTGATGTCCAGGGAGTCGTGGTAGAAGGCGGAGAGGGCGCCGACTACGCCGCACATGATGGCCATCGGGTGGGCATCGCGGCGGAAGCCGTTGAAGAAACTCTTCAACTGCTCGTGAACCATGGTGTGGTTCTTGATGGTGCTGACGAACTTGGCTTTTTCCTCAACTGTCGGCAGTTCGCCGTTCAGCAGCAGGAAGCAGGTTTCCAGGTAGTCAGACTTCTCGGCCAGTTGCTCGATCGGGTAGCCGCGATGCAGCAGGATGCCCTGGTCGCCATCGATATAAGTGATTTTCGACTCGCAAGAGGCGGTCGACATAAAGCCAGGATCAAAGGTGAAGCGACCCGTGGCGGTTAGGCCCCGTACGTCAACTACATCGGGACCAACTGTGCCGGTCAGAACGGGCAGCTCTACGGGGGCATTGCCCTCGATGATCAACTGCGCTTTTTTGTCAGCCATGTTCGGCCTCCTGTTTATGCTTGAAATCATCAGAAGCCCCCCACGCAGGGCCCGGGACACTATAGAGACATAAATTTGAATGTCAATTTGCGCTAAGCCAGACGGCAGACGGGTTCCAGCCATCTTTTACAGTATTTGGAAGTGCCCTTTACGCCATTTGCAAGAGTCATTCAATGAGCATTTTGGCGTGGGCCTTTGCGTTGTCATTAGTAACCTAACTGTCTATACTCTGCGCCCGGCCGCCAGGGGCTTTAGGGCCTGCATTCTGGAGGCTGGCACTCCCTTGGTGAGGGGTACCTGACCAGTGCACTTCCCGACAACTTGCCCTGTTTGTTTGGGGCCTCTAGTGTGAAAAAAGCCGTGAATAGCCAACGACCTGTAAACCTAGATCTCAGGACTATAAAACTCCCGATCACCGCTTATACGTCCATTCTGCACCGTATTTCCGGGGTCATTCTCTTTGTCGGCCTTGCCGTGATGCTGTTTGCACTCGACAAGTCGCTGAGCTCGGAGGAAGGCTTTGCAGACGTGAAGGCGTGTCTGACCAGTCCGCTGGCCAAGCTGATTATCTGGGGTCTGCTGTCCGCTCTGCTGTATCACCTGGTGGCCGGTGTACGCCATCTCATCATGGACATGGGTGTCGGTGAGTCGCTGGAAGGCGGCAAACGAGGCTCGAAAATCGTCATCCTGGTTTCCGTGGTGGTGATCCTGCTGGCAGGGGTGTGGATATGGTAACTAACGTAACGAACTTCTCCCGCTCGGGCCTCTACGACTGGATGGCCCAGCGTGTATCTGCGGTCGTTCTCGCGGCTTATTTCCTGTTCCTGATCGGCTTCCTCGTGGTGAATCCGGGCCTCGGCTATGCCGAATGGCACGCGTTGTTCGCTCACACGGCGATGCGCATCTTCAGTCTGTTGGCCCTGGTGGCCCTGGGCGTACACGCCTGGGTCGGCATGTGGACCATCTCCACTGACTACCTGACGCCGATGGCGCTGGGCAAGTGGGCAACTGTCGTGCGTTTCCTGTTCCAGGCGGTTTGCGGTATCGCGATGTTCGCGTACTTCGTCTGGGGCGTGCAGATTCTCTGGGGTGTCTGATCCATGTCTAGCATTCGTACTCTTTCCTATGACGCCATCATCGTTGGTGGCGGCGGCGCCGGCATGCGTGCCTCGCTGCAACTGGCCCAAGGCGGCCACAAGACTGCTGTCGTAACCAAGGTCTTCCCGACTCGTTCGCACACTGTTTCCGCCCAGGGCGGCATCACCTGTGCCATCGCATCCAACGACCCGAACGACGATTGGCGCTGGCACATGTACGACACCGTCAAGGGCTCCGACTACATCGGTGACCAGGACGCGATCGAATACATGTGTTCCGTCGGCCCTGAGGCCGTGTTCGAACTCGAGCACATGGGCCTGCCGTTCTCCCGTACCGAACAAGGCCGCATCTATCAGCGTCCGTTCGGTGGCCAGTCCAAGGGCCCGGATAATCCGTCGGTCCAGGCTGCCCGTACCTGCGCCGCCGCTGACCGTACCGGTCACGCCCTGCTGCACACCCTGTACCAGGCCAACCTGAAGGCTGGCACCTCGTTCCTCAACGAGTGGTACGCCGTGGATCTGGTGAAAAACCAGGATGGCGCGGTGGTTGGCATCATCGCCATCTGCATCGAGACTGGCGAAACCGTCTACATCCGCTCCAAGGCCGTGGTTCTGGCCACCGGCGGTGCTGGTCGCATCTACTCCTCGACCACCAACGCTCTGATCAACACCGGTGACGGCGTGGGCATGGCCCTGCGTGCCGGCGTGCCGGTGCAGGACATCGAGATGTGGCAGTTCCACCCGACCGGTATTGCCGGCGCTGGTGTACTGGTCACCGAAGGTTGCCGCGGTGAAGGTGGTTACCTGATCAACGCCCACGGCGAGCGCTTCATGGAGCGTTACGCTCCGAACGCCAAAGACCTGGCCGGCCGCGACGTGGTTGCGCGCTCCATGGTCAAGGAAGTGATCGCCGGTAACGGCTGTGGCCCGGACAAGGACCACGTACTGCTGAAGCTCGACCACCTCGGTGAGGAAGTGCTGCACAGCCGCCTGCCAGGTATCTGCGAGCTGTCGAAGACTTTCGCCCACGTTGACCCGGTCGTCGCTCCGGTCCCGGTGATCCCGACCTGCCACTACATGATGGGCGGCGTTGCCACCAACATTCATGGCCAGGCGATGACCCAGGACGCCAACGGTAACGACGTGATCATCGAAGGTCTGTTCGCCGTAGGCGAAGTGGCCTGCGTATCGGTACACGGCGCCAACCGCCTGGGCGGTAACTCGCTGCTCGACCTGGTGGTATTCGGCCGTGCCGCCGGTATCCACCTGGAGAAAGCTCTGAAAGAAGGCGTGGAAGTTCGTGGCGCCAGCGAAACCGACATCGAGCAGTCGCTCAAGCGCCTGTCCGGCGTCAACCAGCGCAGCACTGGCGAAGACGTGGCTCCGCTGCGTAAAGAGCTGCAAGCCTGCATGCAGAACTACTTCGGCGTATTCCGTACCGGCGAATATATGAAGAAGGGTATTGCTCAGCTGGCTGACCTGCGCGAGCGCATCGCCACCGTCAAGATTGCCGACAAGAGCCAGGCCTTCAACACCGCGCGTATCGAAGCGCTGGAGTTGCAGAACCTGCTGGAAGTGGCCGAAGCCACTGCCATCGCCGCCGACACCCGTACCGAATCCCGTGGCGCCCACGCCCGTGAAGATTACGAAGATCGCGACGATACCAACTGGCTGTGCCACTCCCTGTACTTCCCGGGTGAGAAACGTGTTGCCAAGCGCGCTGTCAACTTCGCGCCGAAGACCGTTCCTGCTTTCGAACCCAAAGTGCGTACTTATTAAGGGTGGCCACCATGTCTCTTGGCAAAACTTTGCAAGTCAGCGTTTATCGCTACAACCCGGAAAAAGATGCTGCACCTTTCATGCAGGACTTCGACGTCACCATCGACGGCAAAGACCTGATGGTGTTGGACGTACTGGCCCTGATCAAAGAGCAGGACGAAGGCTTCTCCTATCGTCGCTCCTGCCGTGAAGGCGTGTGCGGTTCCGATGGCATGAACATCAGTGGCAAGAACGGCCTGGCCTGCGTCACGCCGATCTCCACCGTGGTCAAGGGCAACAAGCTGGTGATCCGCCCGCTGCCTGGCCTGCCGGTCATTCGTGACCTGGTCGTCGACATGAGCATCTTCTACAAGCAATACGAGAAGGTGCAGCCTTTCCTGCAGAACGATACGCCGGCTCCGGCCATCGAGCGTCTGCAGTCGCCGGAAGAGCGCGAGAAGCTGGACGGTCTGTACGAGTGCATCCTGTGCGCGTGCTGCTCCACCAGCTGCCCGTCCTTCTGGTGGAACCCGGACAAGTTCCTCGGTCCCGCTGCACTGCTGCAGGCTTATCGCTTCCTCGCCGACAGCCGTGACACCAAGACCGCTGAGCGCCTGGCCTCGCTGGACGACCCGTTCAGCGTGTTCCGTTGCCGCGGCATCATGAACTGCGTGAACGTCTGCCCGAAAGGTCTCAACCCGACCAAGGCAATCGGCCACGTACGTAACATGCTGCTGCAGAGCGGTACCTGATTCAGTTTTACCCGTGACACCTGCGGCACCGGCGTAACTCCGGTGCCGCAGTAAAATCGAAGCGCAGCTCACAAAGCCGCGGTTCTTACTTGAAAAGAAATTGACGACCAGCAGGGGCATCCGGGCTGGTGCCCGGACTATCTGCGGGATCCGTAGTGGCTTACCCGTCGCTGCCTCAGGACTTTGAGCCGCAATACGGCCTCCACGCCGGTGGTGTCCCCTTACCGAGGGTGACCAAGCATGCAAGAAAGCGTGATGCAGCGCATGTGGGACAGTGCCCACCTATCCGGTGGTAACGCTGCCTATGTGGAAGAGCTCTATGAGCTCTACCTGCACGATCCCAACGCTGTGCCAGAAGAGTGGCGCACCTATTTCCAGAAACTGCCGACTGACGGGAATTCCGCCACCGACGTTTCGCACTCCACCGTCCGCGATCATTTCGTGCTGCTGGCCAAGAACCAGCGTCGTGCTCAACCGGTTTCTGCCGGGAGCGTGAGCAGTGAGCACGAGAAGAAGCAGGTGGAAGTCCTGCGCCTGATTCAGGCATATCGCATGCGTGGCCACCAGGCTGCGACGCTCGACCCGTTGGGTCTGTGGCAGCGTCCGGCTCCGGCTGACCTGGCGGTCAACCACTATGGTCTGACCAACGCCGACCTCGATACCACCTTCCGCACCGGTGAGTTGTACATCGGCAAGGAGGAGGCGACTCTACGGGAAATCTTTGAGGCGCTGCAGCAGACATATTGCCGCACCATTGGCGCCGAGTTCACCCACATCGTCGATTCCGAGCAACGCAAGTGGTTCCAGCAGCGTCTGGAAAGCGTGCGCGGCCGTCCGGCATTCTCCGTGGAAGTGCAAGGTCACCTGCTTGAGCGTCTGACCGCGGCTGAAGGCCTGGAAAAATACCTGGGCACCAAGTACCCGGGCACCAAGCGTTTCGGTCTGGAAGGCGGCGAGAGCCTGATTCCGCTGCTGGACGAAATCATCCAGCGCTGTGGTTCCTACGGCACCAAGGAAATCGTCATCGGCATGGCCCACCGTGGCCGTCTGAACGTACTGGTCAACACCTTCGGCAAGAACCCGCGCGACCTGTTCGACGAGTTCGAAGGCAAGAAGGTCGAAGGCCTGTCCTCGGGTGACGTGAAGTACCACCAGGGTTTCTCCTCCAACGTCATGACCCCGGGCGGCGAAGTCCACCTGGCGCTGGCGTTCAACCCTTCGCACCTGGAGATCGTCTCTCCGGTGGTCGAGGGTTCGGTGCGTGCTCGTCAGGATCGCCGCAGCGACCCGAGCGGTGACACTGTGCTGCCGATTTCCATCCACGGTGACGCGGCGTTCGCCGGTCAGGGCGTGGTCATGGAAACCTTCCAGATGTCACAGACCCGTGGCTACAAGACTGGCGGCACCATCCACCTGGTGATCAACAACCAGGTCGGCTTCACCACCAGCCGTCCGGAAGACTCGCGCTCCACCGAGTACTGCACCGACGTGGCGAAAATGATCCAGGCGCCGATCTTCCATGTGAATGGTGATGATCCGGAAGCCGTGCTGTTCGTTACCCAGCTGGCCGTCGACTACCGCATGCAGTTCAAGCGTGACGTGGTCATCGACCTGGTCTGCTACCGCCGTCGTGGCCACAACGAGGCCGACGAGCCGAGCGGCACCCAGCCGCTGATGTATCAGCAGATCGCCAAACAGCGCACCACCCGTGAACTGTATGCCGAGAGCCTGGTGCAGACCGGCCGCGTCGCTGACGATGCGGTGAAGACCAAGATCGACGAGTACCGCAACGCGCTGGACAACGGCCAGCACGTGGTCAAGAGCCTGGTCAAGGAGCCGAACAAAGAGCTGTTCGTCGACTGGCGCCCGTACCTGGGCCACGCCTGGACCGCCCGCCACGACACCCGCTGCGAGCTGAAGACCCTGCAGGATCTGGCTGGCAAGCTGCTCGACCTGCCGGAAGGCCTGGTCCTGCAACGTCAAGTGGCCAAAGTCCTGGAAGACCGGGTCAAGATGACCGCCGGTGCCATGCCGATCAACTGGGGCTACGCCGAGAACCTGGCCTACGCCACGCTGCTGCAAGCCGGTCACCCGGTGCGCATCACCGGTCAGGACGTTGGCCGCGGTACCTTCTCGCACCGCCATGCGGCGCTGCACAACCAGAAGGACGCCACCACCTACCTGCCGCTGCAGAACCTCTTCGAAGGCCAGCCGAAGTTCGACCTGTACGACTCCTTCCTCTCGGAAGAAGCGGTACTGGCTTTCGAATACGGCTACTCGACCACCGTGCCTAATGCGCTGGTGATCTGGGAAGCCCAGTTCGGTGACTTCGCCAACGGTGCCCAGGTGGTGTTCGACCAGTTCATCTCCAGTGGCGAGCACAAGTGGGGCCGTCTGTGCGGCCTGACCATGCTGCTGCCGCACGGCTATGAAGGGCAGGGTCCGGAGCACAGCTCCGCGCGTCTGGAGCGTTACCTGCAACTGTGCGCCGAGCACAACATGCAGGTCTGCGTACCGACCACCCCGGCGCAGATCTACCACCTGCTGCGTCGCCAGGTGATCCGTCCGCTGCGCAAGCCGCTGGTCGTGCTGACACCCAAGTCGCTGCTGCGTCATCCGCTTGCCATCTCGACCCTGGAAGATCTGGCCGAAGGCTCGTTCCAGACCGTCATTCCCGAGATCGATACCATCGATCCGAAGAAGGTCGAGCGTCTGGTGCTGTGCAGCGGCAAGGTCTACTACGACCTGCTGGCCAAGCGTCGCAACGAAGGTCGCGAAGACATCGCCATCGTGCGCATCGAGCAGCTCTATCCGTTCCCGGAAGACGATCTGGCCGAGGTTCTGGCGCAGTACAAGAACCTCAAGCACATCGTCTGGTGTCAGGAAGAGCCGATGAACCAGGGTGCCTGGTATTGCAGCCAGCACCACATGCGTCGTGTCGCCAGCGCCCACAAGAAAGGCCTGTTCCTCGAGTACGCCGGTCGCGATGCTTCGGCAGCGCCAGCTTGCGGTTATGCCTCGTTGCACGCCGAACAGCAGGAAAAACTGCTGCAGGACGCCTTTACTGTTTAACGCCTTCGCGTATTGAGGCGGCGGCACGGGCCGTCGCCTCTTTGAAGAAAACGAATTTAAGGAAACACAGAGAATGGCTATCGAGATCAAAGCCCCAACCTTCCCGGAATCGGTTGCCGACGGCACCGTGGCTACCTGGCACAAGAAGCCGGGCGATGCGGTCAAGCGCGACGACCTGATCGTCGACATCGAGACCGACAAGGTGGTGTTGGAAGTCCTCGCCGAGGCCGACGGCGTACTCGCCGAAATCGTCAAGAACGAAGGTGACACCGTGCTGTCCGGCGAGCTGCTGGGCAAACTGGGTGCCGCCGGCGCCGCCGTTGCTGCTGCCCCGGCCGCTGCCGCACCGGTTGCCGCTGCTGCAGCCGCACCGGCTGCTGGCGATGACGACGCGATCCTCTCGCCAGCGGCACGCAAGATCGCCGAAGAAGGCGGTATCGATCCGAACAGCATCAGCGGCACCGGCAAAGGCGGTCGCGTGACCAAGGAAGACGCCGTTGCCGCCGTCGCGGCCAAGAAAGCCGCTCCGGCTCCGGTTGCCAAACCGGCTGCTCCGGCTGCTGAGGCCCCGGTATTCGCCACTGGCGCTCGCGTCGAGAAGCGCGTGCCGATGACCCGTCTGCGCGCCAAGGTTGCCGAGCGTCTGGTTGAGGCTCAATCGACTATGGCCATGCTGACCACCTTCAACGAAGTCGACATGACTGAAGTGATGGCCCTGCGCAGCAAGTACAAAGACCTGTTCGAGAAGACCCATAACGGCGTGCGCCTGGGCTTCATGTCCTTCTTCGTCAAGGCTTCCGTCGAGGCGCTGAAACGCTTCCCGGCCGTCAACGCCTCGATCGACGGCACCGACATCGTCTACCACGGCTACCAGGACATCGGCGTTGCCGTCTCCAGCGACCGCGGCCTGGTAGTACCTGTCCTGCGTAACGCCGAGCTGATGAGCCTGGCCGAAGTTGAAGGCGGTATCGCCACCTTCGGCAAGAAGGCCAAAGAGGGCAAACTGTCGATCGAAGAAATGACCGGCGGCACCTTCACCATCACCAACGGTGGTACCTTCGGTTCGATGATGTCGACCCCGATCGTCAACCCGCCGCAAGCCGCGATCCTCGGCATGCACAACATTCTTCAGCGCCCGATGGCCGTCAACGGTCAGGTGGTTATCCGCCCGATGATGTACCTGGCGCTGTCCTACGATCACCGTCTGATCGACGGCAAGGAAGCGGTGAGCTTCCTGGTGACCATCAAGAACCTGCTGGAAGACCCGGCTCGTCTGCTGCTGGACATCTGATCCCGCTGCTGTGCACGTGGCGGTCCTCACAAGGGGCCGCCCGGTTTTATCCGAGAAGGAATGAGTTATGACCCAGAAATTCGACGTGGTAGTGATTGGCGCTGGCCCAGGGGGCTATGTGGCCGCCATCAAGGCCGCGCAACTTGGTCTGAAGACCGCCTGCATCGAGAAGTACCAGGACAAGGACGGCAAGGTTGCCCTGGGCGGTACCTGCCTGAACGTCGGCTGCATTCCATCCAAGGCGCTGCTGGACAGCTCCTACAAGTACCATGAGGCCCACGAAGGCTTCAAAATCCATGGCATCGAAGCCAAGAGCGTCACCATGGACGTGCCCGCGATGGTCGCGCGCAAGAACGGCATCATCAAGAACCTGACTGGCGGCGTTGCCGGCCTGTTCAAGGCCAACGGTGTGACCCTGCTGGAAGGCCACGGCAAGCTGCTGGCTGGCAAGAAAGTTGAAGTCACCGGCACCGATGGCAGCGTGCAAGTGGTTGAGGCCGAGAACGTGATCCTCGCGTCCGGCTCCAAGCCAGTCGACATTCCGCCGGCTCCGGTCGACCAGGATGTGATCGTTGATTCCACCGGCGCCCTGGAATTCCAGGCCGTGCCGAAGAAACTCGGCGTGATCGGCGCTGGCGTGATCGGCCTTGAGCTGGGCTCCGTCTGGGCCCGCCTGGGTGCCGAAGTCACCGTGCTGGAAGCGATGGACAAGTTCCTCGCGGCCGCCGATGACCAGATATCCAAAGAAGCCCTGAAAATCCTCGGCAAGCAGGGTCTGGACATCCGTCTGGGCGCCCGCGTGACCGGCAGCGAAGTGAAGAAGAAGCAGGTGACTGTGACCTTCACCGACGCCACCGGCGAGCAGAAGCTGACCTTCGACAAGCTGATCGTCGCCGTGGGCCGTCGCCCGGTGACCACCGATCTGCTGGCCGCCGACAGCGGCGTGACCCTGGACGAGCGTGGTTTCATCTTCGTCAACGACCAGTGTGAAACCAGCGTACCGGGCGTCTACGCCATCGGCGACGTGGTGCGCGGCGCGATGCTCGCGCACAAGGCCTCGGAAGAGGGCGTGATGGTTGCCGAGCGCATCAAGGGCCACAAGGCCCAGATGAACTACGACCTGATCCCGTCGGTCATCTACACACACCCGGAAATCGCCTGGGTCGGCAAGACCGAGCAGCAGCTGAAAGGCGAGGGCGTTGAAATCAACGTCGGTACCTTCCCGTTCGCCGCCAGTGGCCGTGCCATGGCAGCCAACGACACCGCCGGTCTGGTCAAGGTTATCGCCGATGCCAAGACTGACCGTGTGCTGGGCGTGCATGTAATCGGCCCAAGCGCTGCCGAGCTGGTTCAACAGGGCGCCATCGGCATGGAATTCGGCACCAGTGCCGAAGACCTGGGCATGATGGTGTTCTCGCACCCGACTCTGTCCGAGGCGCTGCACGAGGCGGCCCTGGCCGTGAATGGCCATGCCATTCACATTGCCAACCGCAAGAAGCGCTAAGCGACGATAGAGACATGGCGCCCCGCACAGGCGGGGTGCTTATCCGCAGTAACAACCACGGCGGGCGGCCCGCAGCAGTTCTCTTGAGCGTGCTGCAGGAATGTCCGCCGGACTGCTAACCAATGCAGTCACAGGTGGCGCGGTGCCTTCGAGCGCAGCGCCGAATGCGCAATACCTAAACGAAGAACGGTAGATAAGCATGAATCTTCACGAGTATCAGGGTAAGCAGCTGTTCGCTGAGTACGGCCTGCCGGTTTCCACTGGTTTCGCCGTTGACACCCCGGAAGAAGCGGCTGCGGCCTGCGAAAAGATCGGTGGCAGCGAGTGGGTTGTCAAAGCCCAGGTGCACGCCGGTGGCCGCGGTAAAGCGGGCGGTGTAAAGCTGGTCAAGAACAAGGAAGACGCCAAGGCGTTCGCCGCCAACTGGCTGGGCAAGCGTCTGGTGACTTACCAGACTGACGCCAATGGCCAGCCGGTCACCAAGATCCTGGTCGAGTCGTGCACCGACATCGACAAGGAACTGTACCTGGGTGCCGTCGTTGACCGTTCCAGCCGCCGTATCGTGTTCATGGCTTCCACCGAAGGTGGCGTGGACATCGAGAAAGTCGCTCACGACACTCCCGAGAAGATCCTCAAGGCCACCATCGACCCGCTGGTCGGCGCTCAGCCGTACCAAGGCCGCGACCTGGCTTTCCAGCTGGGCCTGAAGGGCGACCAGATCAAGCAGTTCACCCACATCTTCGTTGGCCTGGCCAAGCTGTTCCAGGACTACGACCTGGCGCTGCTGGAAGTGAACCCGCTGGTCATCAAGAAAGACGGCAACCTGCACTGCCTGGACGCCAAGATCAACATCGACAGCAACGCCATGTACCGCCAGCCAAAACTGCGCGCCATGCATGACCCGTCGCAGGACGATCCGCGCGAAGCCCACGCTGCCAAGTTCGAACTGAACTACGTAGCCTTGGAAGGCAACATTGGCTGTATGGTCAACGGTGCCGGCCTGGCCATGGGTACCATGGACATCGTCAACCTGCACGGCGGCAAGCCAGCCAACTTCCTCGACGTAGGTGGTGGTGCGACCAAAGAGCGCGTGACCGAGGCCTTCAAGATCATCCTGTCCGACAGCAATGTCGCGGCCGTACTGGTCAACATTTTCGGCGGCATCGTTCGTTGCGACATGATTGCCGAAGGCATCATCGGCGCTGTGAAAGAAGTCGGCGTGAAGATCCCGGTTGTTGTGCGCCTTGAAGGTAACAACGCTGAACTGGGTGCCAAGGTCCTGGCCGAAAGCGGCCTGAACATCATCGCGGCAACCAGCCTGACCGACGCTGCCGAGCAAGTCGTCAAAGCTGCGGAGGGCAAGTAATGAGCGTCCTGATCAATAAAGACACCAAAGTCATCTGCCAGGGCTTCACCGGCTCGCAAGGTACTTTCCACTCCGAACAAGCCATCGCTTACGGCACCAAGATGGTTGGCGGCGTGACTCCGGGCAAGGGCGGCACCACTCACCTGAATCTGCCGGTGTTCAACACCGTCAAGGAAGCCGTTGACGCCACTGGCGCCACCGCTTCGGTGATCTACGTTCCGGCTCCGTTCTGCAAGGACTCGATCCTGGAAGCGGCCTTCGGCGGCATCAAGCTGATCGTCTGCATCACCGAAGGCATCGCGACCATCGACATGCTGGAAGCCAAGGTCAAGTGCGACGAGCTGGGCGTGACCCTGATCGGCCCTAACTGCCCAGGCGTGATCACTCCGGGCGAGTGCAAGATCGGCATCATGCCAGGTCACATTCACCTGCCAGGCAAAGTAGGCATCGTGTCGCGCTCAGGCACCCTGACTTACGAAGCCGTCAAGCAGACCACTGACGCCGGTTTCGGTCAGTCCACCTGCGTCGGCATCGGTGGTGATCCGATCCCGGGCTCCAACTTCATCGACATCCTGAAGCTGTTCCAGGAAGACCCGAAGACCGAAGCGATCGTGATGATCGGTGAGATCGGCGGTTCCGCTGAAGAAGAAGCTGCTGCCTTCATCAAAGCCAACGTGACCAAGCCGGTGGTGTCCTACATCGCTGGTGTGACTGCCCCTGCGGGCAAGCGCATGGGCCACGCCGGTGCCATCATCTCCGGTGGTAAAGGCACTGCGGACGAGAAGTTCGCTGCCCTGCAGGACGCTGGTGTGAAAACCGTGCGTTCGCTGGCCGACATCGGCAAGGCCCTGGCCGAGCTGACCGGTTGGGAAGTCAAGAAAGCCTAAGGCATTCGTGACTGGAAGGAGGCCGCCTACGGGCGGCCTTTTTCGTTTCTGGTTCGCCTACGTTATTGCGTCCAGGCGACACCGAGTTGCCTCGAGCCGACAGCCCGACCACTGTCAGACGCGGCTAATTTAAAAAATCGTTAGGCTTGCAACTAATTTTTAGGCGCCGCTTCACAAGAGCAGGTGTCGGCAACAGTGATCGATCTGAACCGGTTCGGTGACGTTTGCCAACTCAGCGCAAACCCTGCCGTTTTCCTATGAATTTCTGCCTGTGGTACTTCCTGCTATGACTCGTTTGAAAAGCCTCGACCTTCTGGCCCTGGGCTTCATGACCTTCGCCCTGTTCCTGGGTGCCGGCAACATCATCTTCCCGCCCAGCGCCGGCATGGCCGCTGGGGAGCACGTCTGGTCCGCCGCCTTTGGCTTTCTGATCACAGGGGTTGGCCTGCCGCTACTTACCGTGGTGGCCCTGGCCCGCGTCGGCGGCGGCATGAATGAGCTAACCGCGCCGCTCGGTCGACGTGCCGGCACGCTGCTGGCAGTGGCCGTATACCTGGCCATCGGCCCGCTATTCGCCACTCCGCGTACTGCTACGGTGTCCTTCGAGATGGGCGTGGCGCCATTTACCGGCAACGAGCCCGGCGCACTGATGATCTACAGCGTGGCCTACTTTGCTGCTGTGCTGTTCCTCGCGCTCAACCCGGGCAAGCTGGTGGACAGTATCGGCAAGTTCATCACCCCGGTGCTGCTGGCCGCGCTGCTGGTACTGGGCGGCGCTGCGCTGCTGGCCCCGGTCGGTGGTATTGGCCAGAGCGCCGAAACCTATCAGGAAATGCCCTTCGTGCAGGGTTTCCTGCAGGGCTACCTGACCATGGATACCCTCGGTGCCTTGGTGTTCGGTATCGTCATCGCTACTGCGATCAAGGATCGCGGTGTCAGTGATTCGCGCCTGGTGACGCGCTATTCGATGATCGCTGGTTTCATCGCAGCGAGCGGCCTGTCGCTGGTCTACCTGGCGCTGTTCTACCTCGGCGCAACCAGCCAGGGCATCGCCGGCGACGCGCAGAACGGCGTGCAGATCCTCACCACCTACGTGCAACACACGTTCGGCATTTACGGCAGTCTGTTGCTGGCGGTGGTCATCACCCTGGCCTGCCTGACTACGGCTGTTGGCCTGCTGACAGCTTGCGGCGAATACTTCAGTAAGTTGCTGCCGGTTTCCTACCGCACTGTCGTGCTGGTGTTTGGGCTGTTCAGCCTGGTGGTATCCAACCAGGGACTGACCCACCTGATCAGCGTCTCCGTGCCGGTTCTGGTGGGGCTTTATCCGTTGGCCATCGTGCTGGTGGCATTGAGCCTGCTGGACTGCCTCTGGCGTTCACCGCGCCGGGTGTTTGTGCCAACCATGGCAATAACCCTGGTCTTCGGCTTGGTGGATGCCATCAACGCGGCCGGTTTCAAAGCGTTGCTGCCGAGCTTTATTGCTCATCTGCCGCTGGCGGAGCAGGGGCTCGGCTGGTTGATTCCCGTTGCGTTGACGCTGTTGATCGCTGCGGGCGCCGATCGCCTGTGTCCTCAGCCGGCTACTCGGCCCGCCTGATCGTTTACGGGGCCGTGCAAGGCGGCCCCGGACTCTCTGTATCGCGCCTTTTGGCACACTGAAGCTGTTCTTTGGCGCATCTGGCATCTTCTATCGATTGCTGCCTGCCCAGGTGTGCCGGACAATCGCGGGAACTCCCCAGCAGTTCCACCACCATGTCGCAGACCATCTTCTTCGCCCACGCCAACGGTTTCCCTTCTGCCACCTACGGCAAGCTGTTTACCGCCTTGGCGCCAGATTTCCACGTTCAGCACCTGGAGCAACACGGGCATGACCCGCGCTTCCCGGTGGATGACAACTGGCAGAACCTGGTCGAAGAGCTGATCGATCACCTTGAGCGTCAGGAACACCCAGTGTGGGGCGTCGGCCACTCGCTGGGTGGCGTGCTGCATTACCACGCGGCGCTGCGCCGGCCCGAGTTGTACCGCGGTGTGGTGATGCTGGATTCGCCGCTGCTGACGGTGGTCGACCGGGTGCTGATCCGCGCGGCCAAACGTTTCGGCTTCATTGACCGGATTACCCCAGCCGGGCGCACCGTCGGCCGCCGCGAGCTGTTCAGTGATGTGGCCGAGGCGCGCCAGTACTTCGCCGGCAAGACGCTGTTCAGCCGCTTCGATCCGGAATGCCTGGATGCCTATGTGCAGCACGGCCTGCGTGCGGACGGGCAAGGCCTGCGCCTGCGGTTCGACCCGGCCACGGAAATCAGCATCTACCGCAGTGTGCCGCATACCAGCCCCGGTCGGCCGCAGCAGTTGCAGGTGCCGCTGGCGGTGGTGCGTGGTCGCCACAGCAAGGTGGTGCTGCCGCACCATGCGCGGCAGATCAACCGGGTACCGCAGGGCGAATACCACAACCTGCCTGGCGGCCACATGTTTCCCCTGGAGCGCCCGCAGCAGACGGCTGTGCTGCTGCGTGAACTGTTCGCCCGCTGGCAGGGCGTTGCTGAGGAGCGTTCGGCATGACCGTCACCGTCGAGGAAATCCGTTTCAGCCTGCCGCATGTCGAGCTGGCGGCGCACCTGTTCGGCCCCGAGGACGGCATTCCGGTGATCGCCCTGCATGGCTGGCTGGACAACGCCATGACCTACGCGCGCCTGGCGCCCAAGCTGAAGGGGCTGCGCATCGTTGCCCTGGACTTCCCCGGTCACGGCCATTCCGGGCACTACGCGAGCAATTCCAGCTACAGCATGTGGGAGTACCTGGAAGATGTGCTGCTGGTGGCCGAACAGCTCGGCTGGCAGCGTTTCAGCCTGATGGGGCATTCCCTCGGCGCCATCATCTCGACGCTGCTGGCTGCGTCCGTGCCCGAGCGTATCGAGCGCCTGGCATTGATCGACGGGCTGATTCCCTTCGTCGGCGAGGCACAGGGCTCGGCCAAGCGCCTGGGCGACGCCCTGCGTGCGCGGCTGGCGGTGCGTGACAAGCGCAAGCCGGTGTACGCCGACCCGGACCGCGCGGTGCAGGCGCGCATGCAGGGCGTGGTTGCGGTCAGCCGCGAAGCCGCCGAGTTGCTGGCCCAGCGTGGCCTGGAACCGGTGCCGGGTGGCTACACCTGGCGTACCGATATCCGCCTGACCCTGCCGTCGGTGATGCGCCTGACCTTTGCCCATGTCGAGGAGTTCGTGCGCAGCGTGCAATGCCCGGTCAGCCTGGTGCTGGCGGCGCAGGGGCACATGGCGGTCGAGCCGCGTATCGCCGGGCTGATCGAAGGCACTCATTTCGAGGTGCACAAACTGGCTGGCGGGCATCACCTGCACTTGAACGACGAAGCTGGCGCGCAGCAGGTTGCAGACTGTTTCAATCGATTCTTCCCGCAGCCTTGACTTGCCCCTGACAACTGCCGACGCTGGGCGGACTGTTTCGGGAGCTTGTCATGATCGATCTCTACACTGCCGCCACGCCTAACGGCCACAAAATATCCATCGCCCTCGAGGAGCTGGGCCTGCCGTACGAGGTGCACGCGCTGTCCTTCGACAAGCAGGAACAGAAGACCCCGGAATTCCTCAAGCTCAACCCCAACGGGCGCATCCCGGCCATCGTCGATCGCAGCAACGACGACTTCGCCGTGTTCGAGTCCGGCGCCATCCTCATGTACCTCGCCGAGAAGACCGGCCAACTGATGCCCAGCGACGTCAAAGGGCGCTCGCGGGTGATCCAGTGGCTGATGTTCCAGATGGGCGGGGTCGGGCCGATGCAAGGCCAGGCCAACGTGTTCTTCCGTTACTTTCCGGAGAAGCTGCAGGGCGCCATCGATCGTTACCAGCATGAGACCCGACGCCTCTACGAAGTGCTCGACGGGCACCTGGGTGAAGCCGAGTTCCTCGCGGGCGACTACAGCATTGCCGACATCGCCACCTTCCCCTGGGTGCGCGTGCACGAGTGGGCTGGTGTTTCCGTGGATGGCCTGGAACACCTGCAACGCTGGATCGCCGCCATTGCTGCGCGCCCGGCAGTGCAGCGCGGCCTGCTGATACCGCAACGCCACACCGATGATGCCGTGGTGAAAACCGCACAAAGCATGCTGACGCGTTGAGTAGACGAATGCGCCTGAGCCTATTTTTCTGCCTGTTTCTCTCGCCCGTCGTGCTGGCCGATGACCTGCCCGGCAGCAGCGATCTACCCATCCTGCCGCGCTTTGCCCATGCTGAGATCGTCGATTACAGCGACGCTGCCGATGTGGAACGGCGCTACCCGCGTGGTGAGCTGCGGCGCATCAGCGGCCAGCTGCGGGTTGAGCGCGAAGTGCTCGCCGAAGGCCGCCTGCGCGCGCTGACCTACCGCCTGCCGGATGGCCACAGCCCGAGTGAGGCCCTGGCCCACGCACGCAAGACGCTGCTCGATGGCGGCGCGCAATTGCTCTACTGGTGCGAGGGGCGCGAGTGCGGTTCGAGCAACCTGTGGGCGAATGCGCTGTTCGGCAATGCCAAGCTGTTCGGGCCGGATGAGCGGCAAAGCTTTATTCTGCTGCGCCTGGCCGAGCCGCAACAAAACAGCCTGCTGGCCCTGTATGGCATAACCCGTGGCAACCGCCGGGTCTATCTGCAGGTCGAGCAACTGGACGCCGACCAGGCCGTGGCCGATCAACTGCCGACCGCCAGTACACTGCTGCGCCAGTTGCGCGTGCATGGTGACCTCAAGCTGCCGCAGTTGAGTGAGCTGGATACCCAGTGGAGCGAGCTTCTGGCGCGCACCCTGAACCTCGACAGCACCTTGCGCGTCAGCCTGACCGGGCCCCAGGCCGAGGCCTGGCGAGCCGCGCTGGTGGAGCAGGGCGTGCGCAGCAGTCGCCTGGAAGCTGGCAGCGGCGGTGCTGCTGGTCTGCAATTGCAATCTTTACCGTGAATCATCCGGTGTCGGCTCGCTAGTGAGCCGACACTTTTGTAGCAGGACATTCTGGCAATGCTGAATAACGATCGTCTGTTGATACAGATTCTCCTGCTGGCCCTTTTCGGCGCCTGCTTGTGGGTGCTGGCACCATTCTTCTCGGCGCTGTTCTGGGCGGCGGTGCTGGCCTTTGCCAGCTGGCCGTTGATGCGCTTGCTGAGCAAGGCGCTGGATGGTCGGGAAACCCTGGCGGCGGTGCTGCTGACCGGTGGCTGGATGATTCTGGTGGCGGTGCCGCTGGTCTGGCTGGGCTTCAACCTGGCCGACCATATTCGCGATGCCACCGAGCTGTTCAAGGATGTCCAGGTTGGTGGGCTGCCGGCGCCACCCGCCTGGCTGGTGGGTTTGCCGATCATCGGCGATAACCTGGAGCAGCTCTGGCAGCGTGTCGATCGCGAAGGTGCCGAGCTGTTCGCCAGCGTGAAGCCCTATCTCGGCCAGGTCGGCAACTGGTTGCTGGCGCGCAGTGCGCAAATTGGCGGTGGGGTGCTGGAGCTGGCCCTGAGTCTGGTGCTGGTGTTCTTCTTCTACCGCGATGGCCCGCGGATGGCGGCGTTCGTGCACAGCCTGCTGGAGCGCCTGATCGGCGACCGCGCGGGCCACTACACCGAACTGGTGGCAGGCACCGTGCAACGGGTGGTCAATGGCGTGATCGGCACGGCGGCGGCGCAGGCGCTGCTGGCGCTGATCGGATTCTGGATTGCCGGGGTACCCGGCGCCCTGGTGCTGGGTATCGTCACCTTCATCTTCAGCCTGATTCCCATGGGCCCTCCGCTGGTGTGGATTCCTGCCACGGCCTGGCTGGTCAGCAAGGGTGAATATGGTTCCGCGGTTTTCCTCGGTATCTGGGGCATGTTCATCATCAGCGGCGTGGACAACGTGCTCAAGCCGTACCTGATCAGCCGTGGCGGTAACTTGCCGCTGGTGGTGGTGCTGCTCGGGGTATTCGGCGGCATTCTCGCCTTCGGCTTCATGGGTCTGTTTCTCGGCCCAACCCTGCTGGCAATTGCCTTCAGCCTGCTCGGTGACTGGGTCAAGGGCGAGCCGCAGAAGCTCAACGCACCGGCGCCGGAGAAGACCGAGGGCTGAGCTGGCCGCAGATTACGACGGCTACAAAAAACAACGGCCGGTCTATCCGTACTGCGGATAGACCGGCCGTTTGCTTTTAGCACCTGCAGTCGATTGGCGACCTGGCGTGTGAACGCCGTGGATCGTCAACCGACGCTCAGGCCGATAGGTCGAGCTGGCTACCGATGCTGGACTGATAGCTGGCGTTGCTCTGGTACTGCTTGAGCAATTGGGCGATCAGACCGGAGAAGTTTTCCTCCTCGCTGCTGGAGCTTTTACTGCTGGCTTGCGCTTGCTGGCCGATGCTGTCGAGCAGGCTGCTCAACTCATCGCGGCTGATGCTGCCACTACTGTCCGCATCCAGTTGGCTGAACAGCTCATTGGAGCTGGCTTCGGCTGCCGGAGGCGGTGGTGGCGGCGCCAGGGCGGCCAGCTCATCGACATTGAGGCTGCCGTCACTGTCGCCGTCGAGTTCGCTGAACAGGCTGCTGACATCAGTGTCGCTACCGGTCAGCGCAGCCAGTTCTTCCTCATCGATGCTGCCGTCGCCGTTGGCATCGAGTTGGGAGAGCAGCTCTTCCGGGTTGGGGCCACCCGGGCCTCCGGGCGGCGGTGGTGGGGCGAGGGCAGCGGTTTCTTCGCTGTCCAGGCTGCCATCGCCATTGGCATCGAGCTGACTGAACAGTTCGTCGATGTCGATGGTCAGGCTGCTGTCACTTTCCTTGGCGGCGCTCAGGGCGCTGTCCAGTTCTTCCTTGGCAATGCTGCCATTGCCGTCGCTGTCGAGCAGGCTGAACAGCTTTTCCTGCACCTTTGCCGGGCCTCCGGCACAACTGCTTCCGCTACTGCTGGCGGAGCTGCTGCGCTGGGTGCTGGCAAGTGTCGAGCTGTAGCTGCTGTAGCTCGAGTAACTGCTGACACCACTGATCATGGGAGTCACTCCTATGTGGGCATAACCGAAGAGGGTTCTCCGGTTTTGTCAGCCTCCGGGTGCTCTGTGTCGGGGGTATGTGGACTTTGTAACGACGCGCATACAGCCCGCGCGAATGAGTAGGCGCCAGCGTGCTGGCGATGTTCAGGCGGGCAAACATCGATCGCCAGCAAGCTGGCGCCTACAGGCCGCAGGCTCAGCGGGGCAGGCGCAGGATGGCGGTCAGACCGCCACCCGGGGTTTCTTCAAGGAGGATGTCACCGCCCTGGCGCCGCGCCGCTTCGCGAGCGATGGTCAGGCCCAGGCCGACGCCGCCGGAGCTGCGGTTGCGCGAACCTTCGACGCGGAAGAAGGCTTCGAACACCACTTCGCGCTGCTCCGGCGCAATGCCCAGGCCGTTATCGCAGACGCGGACTTCGATCTGCTGGGCGCTGTCATGCAGTTCGATATGGGCGTGCCCGGCGTAGCGCAGGGCATTTTCCAGCAGGTTGCTGATGCACGAGCGCAATGCCATCGGCTGCACCCGCAACGGCGCGCAGTGGCCGCTGAAACGTACATCGGCGCCACGGTCCTGGGCGTCCTCGACCATCGACTCGATCAGCGCCTGCAGGTCGAACCATTGCAGGGCTTCGGTGCTGCGCTGTTCGTGCAGGTAGCGCAGGGTGGCGTCGAGCATGCTGATCATCTCGCCTAGGTCCTGGCCCATGCGTGTGCGCAATTGCGGATTGGGGATCTGTTCGATGCGTAGCTTGAGCCGTGCCAGCGGCGTGCGCAGGTCGTGCGACACCGCCGCGAGCATGCGCCCGCGTTGCTGCACCTGTTCGCGGATGCGCTGCTGCATCAGGTTGAAGGCATGGGCGGCCTGGCGCGCTTCCTTCGGCCCGGTTTCCGGCAGCGGCGGGGTGTCGAGATCTTCACTGAGACGTTCGGCGGCATCGGACAGGCGCTGGATCGGCCGGCTGAGCAGGCGCGCGCCATACCAGGCGGCGACCACCAAGGTCAGCATCTGGAACAGCAGCGGGACCAGTGGCCCACTGAGGCCGCCTCCTGGCGGCGGCGGGCGATCGCCAGGCTGGCCTTCGCCGGGTGGCGGCCCTGCATGGCCTTGCTGGCTGGTGTGCTCGGGGGGCGGTGGCCGATGGCCGTAGTGGCTGAACCAGACGAAAGCCAGGGCGTGAGCCAGCACGATGGCGACCAGGAAGACGCCGAACAGGCGGGCGAAGAGGGTGTCGGCCTTGCGCATCAGGCGATTTCGCGTGCGTCGAACAGATAGCCTTCGCCACGCACGGTCTTGATCAGGCGCGGCGAGCGCGGATCGTCACCGAGTTTCTGGCGCAGGCGCGAGACCAGCAGGTCGATGCTACGGTCGAAGGCTTCGATGGAGCGGCCACGGGCTTCGTCCAACAGCTGCTCGCGGCTGAGCACCCGGCGCGGGCGTTCGAGAAACACCCAGAGCAGGCGAAACTCGGCGTTGGACAGCGGCACCAGCAGGTCATCCGGCGATTGCAGCTGGCGCAGCACGCTGTGCAGGGTCCAGCCGTCGAAACTGATGCTGGTGCGCGGCTCCTGGCGTTGCTCGATGCGGGCCGGGTCGCGGTCGTCGCGTACGCGACGCAGGATGCTCTGGATGCGCGCCACCAACTCGCGCGGCTCAAAGGGCTTGGCCATGTAGTCGTCGGCGCCCAGCTCCAGGCCGATGATGCGGTCGGCCGGTTCGCAGCGGGCGGTGAGCATCAGGATCGGGATGTCGGAGGTGCTGCGCAGTTCGCGGCACAGTGCCAGGCCGTCTTCGCCGGGCAGCATAAGGTCGAGGATGATTACGTCGAACTGGCTCTGCGCCAGGGCACGGCGCATGCCATGGCCATCACCGACGGCCTCGCTGTCGATATTGAAACGGGTCAGATAGCCGCCCAGCAGCTCACGCAGCTCGAGGTTGTCGTCGACGATCAGGGCGCGTGTCGTGCGTGCACGCCATTCATGCGTATTGCGGGCTTCCACCGGGGCAGGCTCCAGGAACTTCAGGGGCTGGGATGCGGGCGGGACAGGCGCGCATCCTAGCCTGTCACGGATTTTACGGCCATGCCGCTTGGCGCCGCCCGTCTGCCATGGTGGCGGTTGCGCGTATCGGCATGGTGTCGGTCATGTATCAGCATAGGTACAAACCTCTGCAAACCCCTAAAACCGTGGATTTTTACGCCTTCTTTACGCCCCGGCCAGTGTCCAGCAATCGCGCCTTTACGCCCTGCCTGCCGAGAATTCGCTCACAGCGGTAACCACCGCAACAAGGAGCACACATGAGCATTCTCGACGGGTTGTCCCTCGGCCTGGCCGCCGGACTTTTCATTTACCTGCTGGTGGCGCTGCTACGCGCCGACCGTAGCTGAGGGGCGCGCCATGCAAGTCCAAGACTACTGGCTGATCCTCGCCTTTTTCACACTGGTGCTGCTACCCGCACCGTTTCTCGGGCGTTACCTGTTCCGCGTGATGGAAGGGCAGAAGACCCTGCTGACGCCGCTGCTCGCGCCCATCGAACGACTTTGCTATCGCCTGGCCGGCGTCGACAGCCAGGCCGAGCAGGACTGGAAGACCTACACCCTGGCCTTGCTGGCCTTCACCCTGGCCAGCCTGCTGGCGTTGTTCACCATCCTCATGCTGCAGGGCGCGCTGCCGCTCAATCCGCAAGGGCTGCCGGGGCTGGAATGGACCCTGGCGTTCAACACGGCGGTGAGCTTTGTCAGCAACACCAACTGGCAGGCCTACAGCGGCGAGGCGGCGCTCAGTTACTTCAGTCAGATGGTCGGCCTGGGCGTACAGAACTTCGTCAGCCCGGCAGTCGGCCTGGCGGTGCTGGTGGTGTTCTGCCGTGGCATCGCCCGTCGTTCGAGCAACAGCGTCGGTAATTTCTGGGTCGACCTGACCCGCGCCACCCTCTACGGCCTGTTGCCGCTGTGCCTGGTGCTGGCGTTGTTCCTGGTCTGGCAGGGCGTGCCGCAGACCTTCCTTGAATACGCCACGGCACACACCCTCGGCGGCACCGATCAGGTCGTGCCGCTCGGGCCGGCGGCCAGCCAGATTGCGATCAAGCAGCTGGGCACCAATGGTGGCGGCTTCTTCGGCGTCAACTCGGCGCACCCGTTCGAGAACCCCACGGCCTGGAGCAACTTGTTCGAGCTGGCCTCGATCATTCTGATCCCGGCGGCCTTGCTGTTCACCTTCGGCCATTACGTCAAGGACCTGCGCCAGAGCCGTGCCTTGCTGGCCTGCATGCTGATCCTGTTCGTCCTCGGCCTGGGTGTGACCCTGTATGCCGAGTACCAGCCGAACCCGGCCCTGGCCGCGTTGCCGATCGAGCAGAGCGGTTCGCTGGAGGGCAAGGAGAGCCGCTTCGGCATCACCGCCTCGGCGCTGTGGGCGGTGACCACCACGGCGGCCTCCAACGGCTCGGTGAACGCCATGCACGACAGTTTCAGTGCCCTCGGCGGCATGGTGCCGATGTTCAACATGATGCTCGGCGAGGTGATCTTCGGCGGCGTCGGTGCTGGCCTGTACGGCATGCTGCTGTTCGTGCTGATCGCGGTGTTTCTCGCCGGCCTGATGATCGGCCGCACCCCGGAATACCTTGGCAAGAAGCTGGAAGCCCGCGAAGTGCGCCTGCTGGTCGCCACGCTGCTGGTAATGCCGGTTGGCGTACTGGTGCTTGGTGCGCTGGCGGCCAGCCTGCCTGGGCCGGCGGCTTCGGTGAGCACCCCGGGAGCCCATGGCTTCAGCCAGATTCTCTACAACTACACCTCCGGCGCGGCCAACAACGGCTCGGCCTTCGGCGGCTTCGGCGCCAACACGCCGTACCACAACCTGATGATCGGCCTGGCCATGTTGATCGGCCGCTTCGGCTACATCCTGCCGATCCTCGCCATCGCCGGCAGCCTGGCGGCGAAGAAGCGCGCGCCGATTGGCAGCAACAGCTTCCCGACCCACGGCCCGCTGTTCGTCACCCTGCTGACCCTGACCATTTTGCTGGTCGGCGGCCTGACCTTCCTGCCGGCACTGGCCCTGGGCCCGATCGCCGAGCACCTGACCATGTTCCAGGGCTTCTAAGGGAGAACCATGATGAATGCCCACACTCAGGTGTCGAAAGACACCAAGAACCAGACCCAACCTCATGCTAAGACCAGTTTCGCTGCGCTCTGGCAACCGGCGCTGCGCCAAGCCTTCGTCAAGCTCGACCCGCGCCAGCTGCAACGAGCGCCGGTAATGCTGGTGGTGGAGCTGACGGCGATCCTCACCACCGTGTTGTGCTTTATCCCCAATCCTCAGGTGTCTACCGGCCTGGCCGTGCAGATCGCCCTGTGGCTGTGGTTCACCGTGCTCTTCGCCAACTTCGCCGAGGCCCTGGCCGAAGGCCGCGGCAAGGCTCGCGCCGACAGCCTCAAGGCCGGCAGCCAGGGGCTCAATGCGCGCCGGCAGAAGGGCCAGCAATTCGAGACCGTGCTGGCCAGCAGCCTGCGCCGTGGCGATATCGTGCGGGTCGAGGCCGGCGAGCTGATCCCCGGCGACGGCGAGGTGATCGAAGGCATCGCTGCGGTCAATGAGGCGGCCATCACCGGGGAGTCCGCCCCGGTGATTCGTGAATCCGGCGGCGACCGTTCGGCCGTCACCGGCAACACCCGCGTGGTGTCCGACTGGCTGCTGGTGCAGATCACCGCCAACCCGGGCGAGTCGACCCTGGACCGCATGATCGCCCTGGTCGAAGGCGCCAAGCGGCAGAAGACGCCCAACGAAGTGGCGCTGGATATCCTGCTGATCGGCCTGACCCTGATCTTCCTGCTGGTGGTGGCGACCCTGCAGCCGTTCGCACGTTATGCCGGTGGCGACCTGCCGCTGGTGTACCTGGTGGCGCTGCTGGTGACGCTGATCCCGACCACCATCGGCGGCCTGCTCTCGGCCATCGGCATCGCCGGCATGGACCGCCTGGTGCGCCTCAATGTGATCGCCAAGTCCGGCCGTGCGGTGGAAGCGGCGGGGGACGTGCACGTGCTGCTGTTGGACAAGACCGGCACCATCACCTTCGGCAACCGTCGCTGCACTGCGATGATCAAGGCGCCTGGCGTGTCCGGCAAAGAACTCAGCGAAGCGGCGCTGCTGGCATCCTTGGCCGACGACACCGCCGAGGGCAAATCGATCGTCGAGTACCTGCGTGGCCTGCATCCGATGCAGGAACCAGCGCGCAGCGAGGTCGTTGCCATCGCCTTCAGTGCCGAAACGCGCCTGTCCGGCGCCGACTGGAATGGCCACGTGTACCGCAAGGGCGCGGTCGACTCGGTGCTCGACTACCTGCAGCTGAGCCGCAACGAGGTGCCGGCCCCGCTGGCCCGCGAGATCGAGAAGATCGCCCAGAGCGGCGGCACGCCGTTGCTGGTGGCCGGTGATGGCAAGCTGCTCGGCGCCATCCACCTCAAGGACGTGGTCAAGCCGGGCATCCGCGAGCGCTTCGCCGAACTGCGCGCCATGGGTATCCGCACCGTGATGGTCACCGGCGACAACCCGCTGACCGCCGCTGCGATTGCCGCCGAAGCCGGCGTGGATGACCTGATCGCCGAAGCCACCCCGGAGAAGAAGCTGCAGCGCATCCGCCAGGAGCAGGCCGAAGGCAAGATGGTCGCCATGTGCGGCGACGGCGCCAACGACGCGCCGGCGCTGGCTCAGGCCGATGTCGGCCTGGCGATGAACGACGGCACCCAGGCGGCGCGCGAGGCGGCCAACCTGGTCGATCTGGACAGTGATCCGACCAAGCTGCTCGACGTGGTGCAGGTGGGCAAGGAGCTGCTGGTGACCCGTGGCGCGCTGACCACCTTCTCGGTGGCCAACGACGTAGCCAAGTACTTCGCCATCCTGCCGGCGCTGTTCGCCGGCATCTACCCGCAGCTCGGCGCGCTCAACCTGATGCAGTTGCACAGCCCGCAGAGCGCGATCCTCTCGGCCATCGTGTTCAACGCGCTGATCATCGTCGCACTGATCCCCCTGGCCCTGCGTGGGGTGCGCGTACAGGCGCTGGATGCGGCCAGCCTGCTGCGGCGCAACCTGCTGATCTACGGACTGGGCGGCATCCTCGCACCCTTTGTCGGTATCAAGCTCATCGACCTGCTGCTGGTGGCCGTCGGCCTGGTGTGAACAACCGTAGGGTGGAAAACCGCGCAGCGTTTTCCACCAAGCCAATCCGTGTTGCGCAATGGTGGACAAGCACAGCGTTGTCCACCCTACAAACTGGAGCCTCATCATGTTCAAGCAAATCCGCCCGGCCCTCAGCGTGCTGGCCTTTATGACCCTGATCACCGGCGTGATCTACCCGTTGAGCGTCACCGCCATCGCCCAGCTGGCATTCCCCGAGCAGGCCAATGGCAGCCTGCTGCGCGATGCCACTGGAGAGGTGCGCGGTAGCCGCCTGCTGGCACAGAACTTCGAGGGTGCGCAGTGGTTCCAGCCGCGCCCCTCGGCCGCCGCCTTCGCCACCGTGGCCAGCGGCGCGAGCAACCTGGCGCCGAGCAACCCGGCACTGGCCGAACGCATCGCCAAGGAGGCCCAGCGGTTGCTGGGTGAAGGGCAGGGGCCGGTGCCGATGCAACTGGTCACCACCTCGGCCAGCGGCCTCGACCCGCACCTGTCGCCGGCGGCCGCGCGTTACCAGATCGAGCGCGTCGCCAGCGCACGCGGCATCTCGGTTGCCAGCCTGGAGCGCCTGGTCGCGCAACATGTGGAAAAACCACTGGTAGGCCCTGCCGTGGTCAACGTGCTGGCGCTCAATCTGGCGCTGGCTGACAATCGCGCCATCGCCAAAACCGAGACGACTCCATGAGTGATGCGCAACGCGCCGATGCCTTGCTGGCCGATATGCCCCGAGAGGGCCGTGGCCGCCTGAAAGTATTTCTCGGCGCGGCGCCTGGGGTGGGTAAGACCTTCGCCATGTTGCAGGCGGCGCAGGCGCAATTGCGCCAGGGCGTCGACCTGCGCGTGGGGGTGGTGGAAACCCACGGCCGGGCGGAAACCGAGGCGATGCTGGTCGGCCTGCCGCAGCAGCCGGCGCTGCGTAGCGAGTACCGCGGTGTGACGCTGAGCGAGATGGATCTGGACGGCATTCTCGCGACGCCGCCCAAACTGGTGCTGGTCGACGAATTGGCGCACAGCAATGCCCACGGCAGCCGTCACGCCAAGCGCTGGCAGGATGTGCAGGAATTGCTGGATGCGGGCATCGACGTCTACACCACGGTCAATGTGCAGCACCTCGAAGCCTTGAATGACCAGGTGCGCGACATCACCGGCGTGCAGGTGCGCGAGACGCTGCCGGACTGGGTGCTGCAGGAGGCCGACGAGATCCTGCTGATCGACCTGCCGCCGCGCGAGCTGCTCGAACGCCTGCGCGACGGCAAGGTGTATGTGCCCGAGCAGGCGCGGGCGGCCATCGATGCCTTCTTCAGCCAGACCAACCTCACTGCGCTGCGCGAACTGGCCATGCAGACCGCCGCCGCGCGGGTGGATGCCGACCTCAATCGACGCTACCGCCAGCAGGGCCAGGAGGCACCGACCGTGCGTGGGCGCCTGTTGCTCGGCATCGACGGCGATGCCCAGGCCGAACGCTTGGTGCGGCATGCCTGCCGGGTGGCCGAGCGCCGCCATCTGCCCTGGTCGGTGGTGCATGTGGAGGTGGGTGGCGAACGCGACGAACAGCGCCTGGGCAACCTGCAGGCCGCTCAGCAACTGGCCGAACGCCTGGGCGGTGAGGTGGTGGTGCTGCGCGGCAGTTCGGTGGCCGATACCCTGGTCGAGCATGCCCGCGAACGCCGCGCCAGCCTGATTCTGGTCGGGCGCAGCCGTCAGCGCCTGCGTCGTCGTTGGCGTGTCGGTCGTGGCCTGGCCGAGCGCCTGTTAAGCCTGGGCGAAGGGCTGGAAGTCAGCGTGCTGGATACCGAAGTCGAGCGCGCACCTGCACGACTGCGGGCGAGGCAGCCGGTGCAATGGCGTGATTATCTGCTGGCCCCGCTGGCAACCGGCGTTGCTGCCGCCGCTGCGCTGGGCTTGGCGCAGATTGTCGAGTTGCCGAACATTTCCCTGATCTTCCTTGCCGCCGTACTGGTGGTGGCGGTGCGCAGCAGCCTTGGGCCGGCGCTACTGTGCGCTGGCTTGTCGTTTCTGGCGTACAACCTGCTGTTTATCGAGCCGCTGCTGTCGCTGAAGATCGAGCGCCAGCAGGACGTGCTGACGCTGCTGTTCTTCCTGTTGATGGCAGCGCTGACCGGCAACCTGGCCACGCGCCAGCGCCAGCAGTTGCAGGCCTTGCGCCAGACCCAGGGCGAAACCACGGCCTTGCTCGAACTGTCGCGCAAGCTGACCGCCGCCACCGACCGCCAGGCGGTGCTGGCTGCAGCGACTCAGCAGTTCAGCCAGTGGCACGAGATCGAGGTCAGCCTGCTGGCGCGCAGCAGCGACGGCCTGTGGAAGGTCGAAGCCGGCGCCCAGCGCCTACTCACCGAGCAGGAGCGGGCGGCGGCCGATTGGGCCTGGCAGCATGCTCAGCCGGCGGGCCTGGGCACGGGCACCTTGCCGGGCGGGCGCTGGTGGTGGTGGCCGTTGTCTGGCGAGGAAGGTCCGCTGGCGCTGCTGGGGATCAGCCCCAAACAGGGCGGCCCGTTGCCGGCGGATCAGCGGCGGCTGATCGCCGCGCTCGGCCAGCCGCTGGCCCAGGCCCTGGAGCGTGCGCAGCTGGCCGAGGATCTGGAGGCCGCGCGTCTGCACGGGCAGACCGAGGAGCTGCGCAGCGCACTGCTGGCCTCGGTGTCCCATGACCTGCGCACGCCGCTGACTGCCATGCGCGGCTCCATCGACAGCCTGCTGGCCCTCGGTGAGCAGATTCCCCTGGCCGATCGCCGCGAGCTGCTGGAAGGCACCCGCGACGAAGCCGAGCGCCTCGACCGCTATATCCAGAACCTGCTGGACATGACTCGCCTCGGCCACGGCGGCTTGAAGCTGGCGCGCGACTGGGTGGCGCCGGCCGATATCGTCGCCAGTGCCCTGCAGCGCCTGCGCCCGGTGCTGGCGCCGTTGCAGGTGGAAACCGCGCTGCCGGGCGAGTTGCCGCTGCTGTACGTGCATGCGGCGCTGATCGAACAGGCGCTGGTCAATGTGCTGGAGAACGCCGCGCGTTTCTCGCCGAGCCAGGGTCGTTTGCGCGTGGCGCTGGAGGTGGGCCGCGAAGAACTGCGTTTTTCCGTCAGCGACCAGGGCCCGGGGATTCCCGAGCACGAGCGGGAGAAGATTTTCGACATGTTCTACACCGCCGCCCGTGGTGATCGCGGCGGGCAGGGTACCGGCCTGGGTTTGGCGATCTGCCAGGGCATGCTCGGCGCCCACGGTGGGCGGGTCACCGTGGGTGAGGGCCTGGATGGCCGAGGCGCTACGCTGACCCTGCACTTACCGCTGCACCCGCAACCGTTAGCGGAAGATGAGTAGGGCGGGTGCAACCCGCGTCGAGTGGTGAGCGCGGGTTTCACCCGCCCTACGTGAGCCGAATGAGCGAGTGATATGACGAGCAACCCAACAACCATCCTGGTCATCGACGACGAAGCGCAGATCCGCAAGTTCCTGCGCATCAGCCTGGCTGCCCAGGGCTACAAGGTGCTGGAAGGTGCCAATGGCGCCGAGGGCCTGGCCCAGGCCGCGCTGGGCAAACCGGACCTGGTGGTGCTCGACCTCGGCCTGCCGGACATGGACGGCCAACAGGTGCTGCGCGAACTGCGCGAGTGGTCGCAGATGCCGGTGCTGGTGCTGTCGGTGCGCGCCAGTGAGGGCGAGAAGGTGCTGGCACTGGACGGCGGCGCCAACGATTACGTGACCAAGCCCTTCGGCATCCAGGAGTTCCTCGCCCGGGTGCGCGTGCTGTTGCGCCAGGCCGGCGCGGGCGAGCAGCAAGAGGCGGTGGTCAGCAGCGGGCCGCTGAGCCTGGATTTCGCCTACCGGCGGGTCAGTCTGGAGGGCGTTGAGGTCAATCTGACCCGCAAGGAATACGCGGTGCTGGCCATGCTGGCCCGTCACCTCGGCAGGGTGGTGACCCAGCAGCAACTGCTCAAGGATATCTGGGGGCCAACCCATGTCGAGGACAGCCACTACCTGCGCGTGGTGGTCGGCCATCTGCGGCAGAAACTCGGCGACGACCCGGCGGCGCCGCGCTTCATCCTCACCGAAGCCGGCGTCGGCTATCGTCTGCTCGAGCTGTAGGGCGGGTGAGGGCGGGTGAAACCGATTACGCGGGTTTCACCCGCCCTACAAAGCGCTATGGGTGGTCGCTTTCGTACTTGTCCAGGGTGTCGCTGGCGATCTGCCGGCCGAGCATGATCAGCTCCGGCGCCTTGTGGAACTCGAAGAAGCGGCACACGCGCTTGGGCACGTTGATCAGGATGTCCGGCGGGTAGCCGGCGATCTTGTACTGGGTCAGCGAGCTCTGCATGGTCTCGAAGCTCTGGTTGACCAGCTCCAGCAGCGAGGCCGGCCCGACGTTGCTCAGCACATGGGAGTCGCTGGCCGAGTTGGGCGTGGCGTCTTTCTCCGCTTCGGCTAACGCCTTGCGGCTCGGCGCGCGCGCCTCGATCCACGGGTTGACCTCCACCGCCAGTTCGCCTTCTTCCTCCTCGTCGGTTTCGCGCTTGAGGAAGGGCAGACGGGCGCTGAGTGAGCCCATCAGTTGGTCGATGCGTCCCTTGATTGCCGCAGGCCGCTCGATCACTGGCAGGTGGTACTGCTTCTGGTTGAGTGAGTTGAGGTTGACCGCGACGATCAGGTCGCAGTGGCTGGCCACCACCGGCACGATCGGCAATGGATTGAGCAGGCCGCCGTCGACCAGCATGCGATTGCCCTGGGTCACCGGGGTGAACAGGCTGGGAATCGCCGCCGAGGCACGCATGGCCTTGTGCAGGCAGCCTTCCTGGAACCAGATTTCCTGCTGGTTGGTGAGGTCGGTGGCGACGGCGGTGTAGGGAATGCTCAGGTTCTCGATGTCGATCTCGCCGACGATCTCGTGGATTTTGCCGAAGATCTTCTCGCCGCGAATGGCGCCGAGGCGAAAGCTGACATCCAGCAGGCGCAGTACGTCGAGGTAGTCCAGGCTTTCCGTCCACTGGCGGTACTCATCCAGTTTGCCGGCGGCGTAGATGCCACCGATCACCGCACCCATCGAACAGCCAGCGATGCAGCCGATTTCATAGCCACGCGCTTCCAGTTCCTGGATCACGCCGATATGGGCGTAGCCGCGCGCGCCGCCCGAGCCCAGAACCAGGGCCACTTTCTTGCTCATCTTCCTTCCCCCCAAAGCATGCTTCGACCATACGCCCGTGTCAGCGCTGCGCCAAGGCGGCGTTTGCTAGTATCAGGCGGCTGGCACAATGATCGTTGTCAGGCTCTGAGATGGCCCTTCCAGGCGAAACGATACGTTGCCGATGGGGCCCCGCTGCGGCACTCTCGCCGTCGCACTTCGGCCCAGGCACTTTTGTGCCGAGAAAGCATCCATAACAGACCCCGCAGTTAAGGAAGTCTACCGATGAAACGATTGATCACCCTGTCTTTGATGGCGCTGGTGCTGACTGGCTGTGCCGGTCGCACGGCCTACCGCGAGAGCTGCGGCAGCCAGTTGGATAGCGCCTGGCGCGAGCTGGACATCGCCAAGGCTGAAGGCTTTGCCGGCACCGTGAGCTATTCCAAGGCATTCTCGCTGCTCACCGCAGCCAAGACCCAGCAGCAGTTCGAAGCCTATGAAGGCTGCACGAGCAAGGCTGAGAAGGCGCGCTTCTATATTCGTGAGTCGCGCGCCGGCCGCTAGATCGCGCTTTTGGGAGTTTTCCATGCAACTCGATTTTTCCCACCTGGCGCCTTTGGATGCCTACCGCTGGCTGGCGTCGACCGTGACGCCTCGGCCGATTGCCTGGGTCTCCACCTGCGCGGCGGACGGCACCAGCAACCTGGCGCCGTTCAGCTTCTTCCAGGTCATCAGCGATGAGCCGCCGACCCTGATGGTCAACGTTGGCACCCGTGACGACGGCAGCCTCAAGGACACCCTGCGCAATGTGCAGGAAACCGGCGAACTGGTGATCCAGTTGGTGTCGTTCGCCCAGGTCGAGGCGATGAATGCCAGCGCCGCGCAGTTGCCCCACGGCATCAGCGAGTTCGAGCAGTGCGGCATCGCCAGCCTGCCCAGCGAGCGGATTGCGGTGCCTCGCGTGGCCGCAGCGGCGGTGGCGTTCGAATGTCGGCTGGCGGAAGTGCAGCCTTATCCGCGGCAGGCGCCGAATTGCCATCTGATCTTCGCTGAAGTGCTGCTCGGTCACGTGGAGGATGCGGTGCTGGATGAGCGTGGGCGGATCGACCCGCTGCGCCTGGATCTGGTCGGCCGCCTGGGCGGCAGCAACTACAGCCGCACCCTCGATATGTTCCAGTTGGTACGTCCGAGCTGACTAGCAGGGCGACCCTCACAGTTTCGTGAGCAAAGGTTACGCCGCGCTTTGCCGCACCTGTCTGGGCCAGTAGCATCCAGGCATCAGAACAAGGAGTGAGCGATGCGCACGAAACTGGATGCCTGCCTGCAGTCGGTGAACGAGGTCCTGTTGGGCAAGGAGCCGCAGGTTCGCCTGGCCCTGGCTTGTTTGCTGGCCGGCGGGCACCTGCTGATCGAAGACTTGCCGGGCATGGGCAAGACCACCCTCAGCCAGGCCCTGGCGCGAGTGTTGGGGTTGAGTTTCCAGCGCATCCAGTTCACCTCCGACCTGTTGCCCGGCGACATCCTCGGCACCTCGGTGTTCGACAAGGACAGCGGCCAGTTCACCTTCCACCCTGGGCCGATCTTCGCCGAGCTGGTGTTGGCCGACGAGATCAACCGCGCCACGCCGAAGAGCCAGAGCGCGCTGTTGGAGGCCATGGAGGAGGGTCAGGTGACCATCGAGGGCGCCACCCGGCCACTGCCGCAGCCATTCTTCGTGATCGCCACGCAGAACCCGGTCAGCTCCGGCGGCACCTTTGCCTTGCCCGAGTCGCAACTGGATCGCTTTCTAATGCGCCTGTCCCTCGGCTATCCAGCCAAGGCGGCGGAAAAAGCGCTGCTACTCGGCGAGGCGCGTCGTGACCTGCTGCCGCGTCTGGAACCGCTGATGGATCACCGCGAACTGGCGGCGATCCAGGCGCTGATTCCCCAGGTGCGCGCCAGCGATGCACTGGTTGATTACGTGCTGCGCCTGGTCGAGGCCACGCGCAGCGAGCCGCAGTTCGCCTGGGGCCTGTCGCCACGCGCCAGCCTGGCGCTGTTGGCCGCCGCTCGTGCCTGGGCATTCCTGGCCAACCGTGACTATGTGATTCCCGAGGATGTGCAGGCGGTACTGCCAGCGGTGGTCGGCCATCGTCTGCGTGAGCGCGCCGATCCGTCCGGCCATGGTGGTGGCTCGCTGGTGCAGTGGCTGTTACGTGAGGTGGCGGCGGTTTGATCCTCACCGGTTGGCTCAAGCCGCGCTGGCGGCGCTGGATTGTCCGGCGCATTCCACCTGCGGCGCAGGTGCAGTTGAACCAGCGGCGCATCTTCATCATGCCCAATCGGGTCGGCGCCGGCTTTGGTCTGGCGCTGATGCTGATGCTGCTTGCCGGGATCAACTACGAGAACAGCTTGGCCTATGGCCTGACGTTCATGCTGGCGGCGGTGTTTATCGTTGCCATCTTGCATACCTTCCGCAATTTCACCGGGCTGATTCTCAAGGCCGGCATCAGCGGCGCGGTGTTTGTCGGCGAGCAAGCGCGCTTTCGTGTGCGCCTGGAAAGCGCCGAGTACGCTCACCAGGCCGTGGCCCTTGGCTGGCCGCCGGCCGAACTGCAGACCGTCGATGTGCCGGCGCGTGGCCAGCGCGAGTGCGAACTGAG
This sequence comes from Aquipseudomonas ullengensis, assembly GCF_014174475.1. Classification (GTDB taxonomy): domain Bacteria; phylum Pseudomonadota; class Gammaproteobacteria; order Pseudomonadales; family Pseudomonadaceae; genus Aquipseudomonas; species Aquipseudomonas ullengensis. Next base: position 303,576 of record NZ_JACJUD010000004.1, on the reverse strand, counting down.
CTTGCCGGCGCTACGCCGTGGCTGGTTGCGCCCCGAACGCCTGCGGGTGGAAAGCCGTTTCCCCCTGGGTATCCTGGTGGCCTGGAGCTGGGTCGATCTGGATCAGGCGGTGCTGGTCTATCCACGCCCGCTGGCGGGTGATCTGCCGCTCGGCGCTGGAGGCGGGAAAGATGAAGAGGACGAGGGCGCACGCGTGCAGGGACGTGGCGCCGACGATTATCAGGGGCTGAAGACCTATCAGCCCGGTGACTCGCGGCGCCGCCTGCACTGGAAGGCTTATTCGCGCGGCCAGGGATTGCTGGTCAAGGATTTTGCTGCGTTGGCCGGGCGTGACCTGTGGCTGGACTTCCTGGCCCTGGGCGGCGATCCCGAAGAGCGCCTGTCGCGTCTGTGCCACTGGGTGCTGGAGCTGGATAACCGCCAGCAACCCTACGGCCTGCGCATTCCCGGCACGGAGCTGGCACCCGACTACGGCGATGCTCACCGCGAGGCCTGTCTGCGCGCGCTGGCGCTGTACGGGGTGGCGGTATGAGTGCGCTACAGCCGATCCCGCGCATCGGCCTGATCTGGCTGCTGGTGGCGCAGGTACTGGTGATCCTGCCGCTGCTCCTGCATCTGCCGCCGTGGATCATCCTGCTGTGGCTGGCGTGTGCCGGCTGGCGGATGCAGATCTTCCGTATGCGTGCGCGTTACCCCACGAGCCTGGAACGCATCGGTCTGATCGTCGCCACCGGGGCGGCGGTGGTGCTCTCGCGGGGCAGCCTGATTGGTTTGGATGGCGGCGCACTGCTGCTGGTGGCGGCGTTCTGTCTCAAGCTGCTGGAGATGCGCAGCCGCCGTGATGCGCTGCTGGAGATATTCCTCGGCTTCTTCGTGGTGGTGATCGGCTACCTGTTCGATGACAGCCTGCTGGCGGCGGCCTACAGCCTGTTGCCGGTGGTGGCCCTGCTGGCGGCGTTGATCGGCCTGCAGCAGAGCGCGCTGGCAGTGCAGCCGCGGGCGACCATCAAGCTGGCTGCCAGCCTGCTGTTGCAAGCACTGCCGCTGATGCTGGTGCTGTTCGTGTTCTTCCCGCGCCTGGCGCCGCTGTGGAGCCTGCCGACACCGGACAAGGCGTTCAGTGGCCTGTCCGACAGCATGGCGCCGGCGGATATCGCCGAACTTAGCCAGTCCGACGCACTGGCCTTTCGCGCCAGCTTCGAAGGCACCATCCCGCCACGCCCGCAGTTGTACTGGCGCGCCTTGACCCTGGAGCAGTTCGATGGCCGGCGCTGGTCGCAATCGCCCGGCGCGTTGCACGGCGCCGCCGCGCAGTGGCAGAAACGCGGTGAGCCGCTGAGTTACAGCATCGTCATGCAGCCGAGCGGCCAGTCCTGGCTGTTTGCCCTCGATGTGGGGCAGACCGACCTGGCAGACGTGCGGCAGATGAGCGATTTCCGCTTGCAACGCGGCGATTCGGTACAGCAGAGCCTGCTGTATCAGGTGCAGTCCTGGCCTGCTGCGCTGCGTGAGGTGCAGTTGCCCGACGCGGTGGCCAAACGCACCTTGCAGTTGCCGGAGCAGGGTGACCCGCGTAGCCGCGCCTGGGCCGCCGAGCTCAAACAGGAGCACCCCCAGACGCAGGCGCTGGTCAACGCGCTGTTGCAGCACTTCAACCGCGAGCCCTACGGCTACACCTTGCGTCCGCCACCCGTGGGGCGGGATAGCATCGACGAATTCCTGTTCCGCACGCGCAAGGGCTTCTGTGCCCACTATGCCGGGGCGATGACCTTCGTCCTGCGCGCCGCCGGCATTCCGGCGCGAGTGGTGGCCGGTTACCAGGGCGGCGAGTTCAATGCGACCGGGCGGGATGTCACGGTGCGCCAGTTCGATGCCCACGCCTGGGTCGAGTACTGGCAGGCCGGGCAGGGCTGGGTGGCGGTCGATCCAACCTTCCAGGTGGCGCCGGAACGGATCGAACAGGGCCTGGAGCAGGCGTTGTCCGACGAGGACAGCTTTCTCGCCAATTCGCCGCTGTCGTTGCTGCGTTACCGCGATGTCGCCTGGTTGAATCAGCTGCGCCTGGCCTGGGATGACGTCAACTACGGTTGGCAGCGCTGGGTGCTGGGTTACCAGTCGGCCCAGCAACTGCAATTGCTGCAACGCTGGTTCGGCAGCCTGGACTGGACTCGCCTGGCCCTTGGTCTGGTCGGCGGCGGGGCGTTACTGCTGGGGGCGTTGGCCCTCTGGCTGTTCAAACCCTGGCGCCGTGAGCGTGATCCGCAGCAACGGCTGTTGCGCGGGTTTGAACGGCTGCTCGGGCGTCACGGTCTGCAGCGCGACAAGGCCGAGGGTGTGCGCGCCTTTGCCGGGCGTGCTGCGCAGGCACTCCCGGCGCAGGCCGGTGCGATTCTGGCGTTTGCCCACGAATTCGAAGCACAACGCTACGCTGGTCAGGCCGGTACTGCGCAGGCGCTGCGTCTGAGCCTGCGCCACTTGCGGCGTAGCCTGCCTTGGTGGCGGGCTCACGGAACAAGGAGAAACCCATGACGGCGTTGGTCAACGGATTGCGAGCCCAGGTACTGACACTGGAAATACGCGTACTGGCTTGTCGCGAGCGACTGCTGGCACACACCGACCCTGAGGCGCTGCACGACCTGCGCATCGCCTTGCGCCGCTTGCGCAGCCTGCTGCGCCCGCTGCGTAGCCAGGCGCACTGTGCGCGCCTGGAGCAGGCCACGGCGGCACTGGCGCAGGCCAGCGGGCCGCTGCGTGACCTGGAAGTGCTGCTGGCCGAATTGCAGGTGCGTGGCCTGGGCGAACCGCAGCGCCAGCGGCGGGCGCAGTTGGAGGAGGGCTATGCACGGCTGCTGGACGGCCTGGCACTGCAACGGCTGCTGATCCTGCTCGATGCCTGGCCGGAGGATTGTCGAGAGGCGTTGCGCGATGGCGAGTGGCAGGTGGGCGGCAAGCAGGTGCGCCACTACCTGGCCCAGCAGAGCAAGCTGTTGGGCACAGCCCTGCGCGATCCTGCCCATGACCGCCATCGTCTGCGCCTACTGATCAAACGACTGCGTTACTGCGCCGAGGCCTATCCCCGGCAGAATCACCTGAGCAAACCTTGCTTCAAGGCCCTGCGTGCGGCTCAGGGCGCGCTCGGCGACTGGCATGACCGGCTGCAGTGGTTGATCCGCAGTGAGCAGGAGCGGGACCTCGGCCCCTGTGCAGCCGCCTGGCGTGAGGAGCTGGCGCAGGCCGAAGGAAAGTCGGACCAGGCGCTGGAAGGGTTGCTCGAATACTTCTCCTGATCCCTGCAACGCGACGAAACTAGCGTGGCAGAGCTGATGCGTGGCAATTCCGTCGCTGAATTGTCTGCTCTGCCACTCCCGCCCGGGGCCGGTTTTCTCCTAAGCTTTGCGACAGACTCGAGGAGATTGCTGAATGACTTTCGCTGAACTGATCCAGGCGGTGCACAAGCGCCCGCAACACGTCGTGGTACCGGCCTTGTGGGGCCAGGGCCGGGCGACCTTTGGCGGGCTGGTGGCGGCCATGGTCTACGAGGCCATGCGTGGCAAGGTACCGGCTGGCCGCCCCGTGCGTTCGCTGTCGATCACCTTCGTCGGCCCGCTGCTGATGAACGAGCCAGTGGCTTTCGAGGTGGAAGTGCTGCGCGAAGGCAAGGCCGTCAGCCAGGTGCTTGGTCGCGCCGTGCAGAACGGTGAAGTGGTCGCGCTGGTCCAGGGCAGCTTCGGCGCTTCGCGCGAATCGGCGGTATCCGTCGCAGCCGAGCCGGCACCGGCGATGAAAGCGGTGGAAGAGTGCCAGGAGCTGCCGTACATCAAGGATGTCACCCCCGAGTTCACCCGCTTCCTGGCCATGCGCTGGGGCCTGGGCGGCATGCCGTTCACCGGGGTTGCCTCGCGGGAAATGGGCGGCTGGGTGCGCCTGCGCAGTGATGTCAGCTATGACACGGTCACCGAGGCCCATCTGCTGGCCCTGGTCGATGCCTGGCCACCGGCAGTGCTGTCGTTTCTCAAGGCCCCGGCACCGGGCAGTTCGCTGACCTGGACCATCGAGTTCGTCCACCCGATCCCCAAGCTGACCACCCATGACTGGTGCCTGTACCGCGCAGAGATCGAGCATGCCCGTGATGGCTACGGGCACATTGCCGCGCGTCTGTGGAGCCCGAGCGGTGAACTGCTGGCGCTGAGCCGGCAGACCACCGTGGTCTTTGCCTGATCAGGCCTGCGCCAGCTCCGGCAAACCGAAGAACGCCCGGGCACTGGTGGTGCTGTGCGCCGCCAGTGCTTCTTCGCTTTCGCCACGGTGCAGCGCCACTTCCCGTAGAACTTCCGTGAGAAACGCCGGCTCGTTGTGGCCGCTCTTCGGCTTGGGGCGCAGGCTGCGCGGTAGCAGGTAGGGCGCGTCGCTTTCCAGCATCAGGCGCCCCTGCGGAATGTCGCGCACCAGCGGGTGCAGGTGAGTGCCACGGCGCTCGTCGCAGATCCAGCCGGTGATGCCGATGTGCAGATCCAGGTCGAGATAGGCATACAACGCGTTTTTCTCGCCGGTGAAACAGTGCACCACGGCGGCCGGCAACCGGTCACGAAACTCCCGCAGGATCGCCACCAGCCGCTCGCTGGCATCGCGCTCATGGAGAAACACCGGCATCTGCAGCTCTACCGCCAGCGCCAGTTGCTCTTCCAGGGCTTTTTCTTGCGCCGGCCGCGGCGAGAAGTCGCGATTGAAATCCAGCCCGCATTCACCCACGGCACGCACCTGCGGTTCGCTCAGCAGCGTGCGCAGTTGGCGCGCGCTGTCGACGCTCCACTGGCTGGCATCGTGGGGATGTACACCGGCGGTGCTGAATAGACGCAGGTGGCTGTCGTCCAGTTCCTGGCAGAAGGCCAGGGCTTTCTCGCTCTCTTCGAGACTGGTGCCGGTTAGCACCAATTGGCAGACGCCGGCGGCATGTGCGCGGGCGAGCACTGCGTCACGCTCGCGAGCCAGACTCGGGTGGGTCAGATTGACGCCGATGTCGATGAGTTGCATGGTGCTACCTCAAGGGCTGAGCCGGGCAGCATAGCAGAGCTTCTATATGCAGAATAAAGCCAACAAGAACATTGAGTTAGCTATGACTTTTCATGCTCGTTACCAGCTTTTGCTGGTCGCTGACAAAGGGCTGTGAGAATCTCCGCGCCCCTCGCCGTGGAACTGCCATGCGAGCGGACGATCTCACGCGGCCAGGTCTGCCGATGACCTGGTTCAACCCGGAGGCCCGATGAGGCGAGCGCTGCTGTTGTTGCTCTGCTGGCTGGCAGTACTGCCATTGCCGGCATCGGCGCGCCTGACCGGCCTGGCGGAAAACCTGCCCCACAGCAAAACCGAGCGTGACCTGGCGCAAATCCGCAAGAGTGGCGAGCTGCGTGTGCTGGTCAACCAGAGCCGCAACAGCTCAGGTGAAATCAAGGGCCAGGCCATCGGCGTCGAATACCACCGGCTGCGCGCCTTCGAGCAATACCTCAATGACAACTCCCGCGATGGCCGCAAGCTGCAGCTGAAGCTGATTCCCCGCGCCAAGGAGCAACTGCTGGATGCGCTGCAGCGTGGCGAGGGTGACCTGGTCGCACCGGGCGAGCTGCTCGAAGCCCACGCTGGCCAGGTGGTCAGCGCCAGTGCCGCGATCCGCCGCGATGTACCGATCGTGATTGTCGGCAGCCGCGGCAATCGTCATTACCGCAAGCTGGAGGACATGGCCGGGCGCGTGTTGGTGCTACCGCGCGGCAGTGCGGCCGGCGAAGCGCTGCGTGAGGTCAATGAACGCCTTGCGCAGCGTAAGCAACCGGCGATCCTGGTCGAATGGGCCGACCCCAGCCTGGCCGTGGAAGACGTACTGGAGATGGTGCAGGCCGGGGTGTATCCCTGGACCGCCGTGGAACAACCGATTGCCGAACGCTGGGCGCGGGTACTGCCCCGGCTACGCATCGAGCGCCACCTGGTGGTGGGGCGCGAAGACGACATGAGCTGGTTCGTGCGCCGCGACTCGCCGATGCTGCGCGCCAGCATCGACCGCTTCATCGCCGGCTACCACAGCCCGGGTGACCAGGATGCGGTGTTCCAGCGGGTTTATCGGCGTATGTACAAGGTGCGCTATCCCCTGGCGAGCGCTGACCGCAAGCGCCTGGACAAGGTCAAGGCGGTGTTACAGAAGCACGGCGAGCAGCAGAAGCTCGACTGGCTGTACCTGGCGGCTGTGGCCTTCAAGGAGTCGACGCTCAACCCGGCGGCTCGTGGTGCCGGTGGCGCCACCGGCCTGATGCAGATCACCCCGTCCGCCGCACGCAGCGTGGGGGTGAGCAATATCCAGGCGCTGGACAACAACGTGCGCGCCGCGTCGCTGTACCTGGCGCGTATCCGTCGGCAGTTCTTTGCCAGCCAGCAACTGGAAGAGCATGAGCGCATGGCGTTTGTGCTGGCGGCCTACAACCTGGGCCCGCAACGGGTACAGGGCCTGCGTGCCGAGGCGCGGCGGCGTGGGCTCAATCCCAACCAGTGGTTCTTCCAGGTCGAGCGGGTGGCCATGGAGCAGTTGGGTATGGGCGTGGTCAGCTACGTCAACAGCGTGAACAAGTACTACCTGGCGTTCGAGCATGAGCGTGACCTGCTGGAACCGCGCACCGGTCGTTCGGCTGCGCGAGATTGATCGTATAAATCGATACGTTTAAGCGCTAATTTGCGCTTTTAGAATCGATAAAATCGTCTAATCTGTCCTTCAGCAATAGCCCACTCTCACTTAAGGACATCGCACCCATGAGCACTCTGATCAAAAACCTGCTTTCCACCCACGCCGGCTACGGCATCACCCTGCTGCGTGTAGTCACCGGCCTGACCTTCGCCGCACACGGTGCGCAGAAGCTGTTTGGCTGGTTCGGCGGCTACGGCCTGGCAGGCGTTGCTCAGTGGATGGAAAGCATCGGCATCACTCCCGGCTACCTGATGGCAGCCCTGGCCGGCAGCGCCGAGTTCTTCGGCGGCCTGGCCCTGGTAGTGGGCCTGCTGGTACGCCCGGCGGCGGCGTCCCTGCTGGTGGTATCGCTGGTGGCGATGTTCACCGTGCACTGGGTCAACGGCTTCTTCATCACCGCCAATGGCTACGAATACGCGCTGATGCTGGGCGTGATTAGCCTGGCGCTGCTCATCGAAGGCGCTGGCAAACTGTCGGTGGATCGCATCATCGCTCGCTGAGTCACGCGCTAAAACAAAAGGCCCGCCAAGTGCGGGCCTTTTTTATTGGGCGCTGGTCTTTTCCTTGGCCCTTGCATCCGCCAACTGCTCGGCCGCTTCCAGGCGCAGGCGTTCACGTTCATCGAAGCGGTCGCTGGTAAGCGTGTCGATGGCAGCTTGCTTGTCACCGTCACTGAGGCCTTCGTTACTCTCGATACGGGCCTTTTCCTGGCGGTAGTCGCTCAGCCGCTGTTGCCATTGCTGGCGCTGCTTGTCGAGGGCTTCCAGGCGCACCGTGGCTTCAGCGCCGACCAGTTGCAGGCGCAACTGCTGGATCTGTGCGGGGCTGGCGCCCTGAGCCTGCAGGGCGGCGGTCTGTTGATGCAGCTCGGTCTGCATCTGTGGCACGACGGCATCCTGCAGGGATTCCGGCAGGCTGGCGCGCAGCTGATCGAGGGCCTCGGCTTTCTGCTGGTCGCTCAGGTTCTGGTCCTGGCGGATGGCCAGGCGCTGCAGGGTGAACTGGTTGTAATCCTCTTCCTCGGCAAAGAAGGCCTGGTGCACATCCTGGTTGAACAGCGAGGCGCGCAGGTTATGTACGGCTTGCTCACGCTGGCGCATGGCATCCACGCTGGACAGCTGCGGCAGGCCCTTTTCCAGCTCGATCAGCTGGCGTTTGTAATCCAGGTATTGCGCGAGCAGGTTCAGCGCCTGCTCCTGGGCCGGGCCCTGCAGTTGGCTGCGGATATAGCCTTGCAGGCGTTTGACGCTGGTTTCCAGCGGCTCTTCGCCGAGGGCACTGAGGAAATAGTCGAAGATGCGGCGGATATCGCGGGTGATCAGCAGATTGCCGTTCTGGTCGACGCTGAAGCTGCCATCGACCTGAGTGCCCGCAAAGGAGGGCGGCAGGGGCTGCAGTTCGGCGGCCAGGGGCGGCAGCGGATGAGTTGCTGGCGGGCTGTCAGCAACAACATTGGGGGCTGTCATCGGTTGTGTCGCATCGGCCTGCGGGGCTGGCGAGCCAGGAGCGGTAGCGTCGATGGGGTTGAAGTAGAGCGTCAGGGCAGCACTGGCCCCGATCAGCAGTGGCAGCGCGAATAGCAGAGGTTTGTTCACAAGGCGACTCGGCGAGTGTGGGAAAAGTCCGGGGCCCGCAGGCCCCGGAGTGCAGGCTTACAAGCCGGCTGTTTTCAGGCGGTTGGCTTGCTGGCGATACACGGTCACCGGATCGGTTTCGAACAGGCTGGTTAAGCCGAAGACCTGATTGACCTCGTCGAGGTGGTTCATCCGGTAGTCGTCGCGGATTACCTTGCCCAGGTGCGAGCTGCATTTGCCGACCAGGCCGTCGGTTGGCCCGGAGAAGGTCAGCGAGGCTGCGCCGGTCAGCAGGTCGCTAACGTCTAGGGCGTTGGTCAGCGGGCTGGTGCCGCTCCACGAGTAGTAGCTGACGCCATTGACCTTGTAGGCGCCTTCGCCACAGGCCGTAGTAGGAATGCCTTGCGGGTATTTGGCATTGAACACTGCGGCGCCGGCACTGCTGAGCGACTGCAATGAACCGAGAGAGTTTTGCGCAGACGTGCTGGAGCTGCTGGAGAGGAAGTTGATCAGCGCACCGAGGCCGTTGACGATCCCCGAGACCAGCGCTTCACCGGCCGAGCCTGGAGGAATCTGGCGCAAGAAGTCGGCCGTGTCGGAGCCCTTGTGCGGGCCGCCGACGCTGGTAACCGAGGCAACCAAATCCGGGCGGACAGCGGCGACGTAGCGTGCGGTCGGGCCGCCGTGGCTGTGGCCGACCAGGTTGACCTTGCCTTTGCCGCTGATGGCCGCGATGTCTTCGACTTGCTCCAGCAGTTCTTCACCACGCAGCTCGGAGGTATTGAGCTGGCTGACTTCGGTGACATAGACACTGGCGCCATCGCTGCGCAGGGCAGACGGGATGCCGTACCAGTAATCGATGCCGAGGATGCTGTCGAAACCGAGCATGCCGTGGGCCAGGACGATCGGGTACTTGGTTTTGGTGTAGCCGGTGGAGCCGAACAGGCCGGCTTCGGCTGTGCCTGACAGGAGCAGGCTGGAGCCGATACAAAGGGCGAGCAGGGTATTTTTATTATTCATCTGCGTTCTCGAGTTGTCGTGATGCTGGGGGTAACCATCCTTGTGTCCGGCAGCCGTATCCATCCCGGATAGGCACATCAGCCAGGAGCATGCGGCATGATCTATGCCAGTTCGGCGATTTTTTAGGGCGAAGGCTCTAAACGGGCGTTTGAAATATTGAACCGCGATTCACTCTTTTGCCGTAGTCGGCGGAGGTGTTACGCATAGGAACAGTTCGCAACACTCAAATTGTGTCCGCGCTGATTCAGGCTGCTACCAGTGGCCAGCGCTGCACGGCGCGATAGTGCGGATCGCCATCGCGCTGTTCCGAGACGAACAAGGCGAACTCGCGGACCTGCCAGGTAATTGAGCAAGGGGCGGGCTGCTCGGGCAGGTGGCTATGGCGGGCCAGCGTTACATGCGGCTGGTACGGCTGAGAATCGTGGGAGATGCCTGCATGATCGAGACGCTGAATCAGGTTTCGCTGCAGGGCGAGCAGTTCTTCGGGTATGTGCTGCGGTGCGAGGTGCAGTAGCCCGCCAGGCCAGCAGGCGAGCTGTTCCAGGCGCAGCTCAAAGACCGTGGCGGACAAGCCAGCGGCCAGCTGTTCGAGGCGCGGCAGCAGGCTACTGGGCTGGGCGCCGAGGAAGGCCAGGGTCAGGTGAAAGTTGTCGGGCAGCACGAGCTGGCCCTTAAGGGTCATGGGGCGGCGCCATTGCTCCAGTTGCTCGGCTAGCGGAGCCGGCAGGGGCAGGGCGAAAAACAGTCGCAGGTGCAGCTCTTCGGCTTTGTTGCTCATGACTACCTCTGGCAGGCGGCTTGACAGCGTACCGGGGCATTTTTAGGATTGCCGCCACAGCGCCGATTTAAGAGCAACTTGCGGGGCGCCGCCCGGTTGGGCAAATACCGCTAAAGCGCTGGCCGGTGTCGCCTCTCACCGCTGTCCGGCAGTGACTTTGAGGCTGAGACCGTCACCATGAGCTGCCCACGTCCCCATCTGCGTTTTTCCCCGGTATTTCCTGCGGCGTCCAGCCGCCATCCCCATGTGCTGCTGGTAGGCAGCCATCAACCTCATTTGCTGCGTTACCTGGATGGCTGGCCCAAGCACTGGGCGGGCGCGCGTAACTTCCTGATTCGTTTCGCCGGGCCGCAAGCGCAGTCGCTGCAGGCATTGCCGACGGATAGCTTCGACCTGGTGGTAGTCAGTGCCGAATCGCTGCCGGTCACTGCCGAGCTGGTCGGGCAGTTGGTGCGAGTAGCACGCCAGGGCTTGATCAGTCTGCGTTGAGGCCTATGGCAGACCCTAGTAGTCGATCGCGGTGATGTAGTAGCTCTGCTCGCCGCTCGGTGCCTGCACTCGCACTTCGGCGTCCAGGGCCTTGCCCACCAGGGCGCGGGCCAGGGGGGAGTCGATGCTGATCAGGTTGAGTTTGAGATCCAGCTCATCGGGGCCGACGATGCGGTAGCGGGTTTCGGCGCCCTCATCATCCTCCAGCGTCACCCAGGCGCCGAAATACACCTTGGCCGGGTCGGCCGGCCTCTCGCTGACCACCTTGAGACTTTCCAGGCGTTTGGTGAGGAAGCGTACGCGGCCATCGATCTCGCGCAGCATTTTCTTGCCGTAGGTGTATTCGGCGTTCTCCGAGCGGTCGCCTTGCGCTGCCGCCTCGCTGACCGACTGGGTCACCTGCGGTCGGCGTACATGCCAGAGTTCGTGCAGCTCGGCGCGCAGGCGCGCTTCGCCCTCGGGGGTGATCAGCGGGGTTCCGGCGGTGCGCGGTGGGCGATAGCGGCTCATGGTGCTCGGGAGTCGGGAAGGTCGAAGGATTCTACTGGCGACTCAACTTTCCCGCAGCACCGTCAGCGGGCTGCTGTTGAGCGCCCGCCGCGTACCCAGCACGCCGGCGCTGGCGATCAACAGCGCACCGAGCACGGGCAATAGCAGCAGCCAGGGGTGCGGTTGCCAGGGCAGGTCGAGGGCGAAACGGTAGAGCAGGAAGCTCACCAGCTCGCAGCCGAGTGCGGCCAGCAGGCCGCTGGCCACGCCGAGCAGGGCGAACTCGGTACGCCGGGCCGCGATCAGCAAGCGTCGCTCGGCGCCCAGCGCGCGGAGCAGGGCGCCTTGGCGGATGCGCTCGTCGAGCGTGGCCTGCAAACCGGCGAAGAGAACGGTCAAGCCGGCCGCGAGGACGAACAGCAGAACGTATTCGACGGCCAGGGTGACCTGGGCCAGGATGCTGCGCAGTTGATCGAGCAGCGCTTCAACCTGCAGTAGCGTCACTGCCGGGAAGGCTCTGGACAGCTCGACCAGTTGGCGCTCGCTGTGTGGCGGCAGGTAGAAGCTGGTCAGGTAGGTGGTCGGCAGGTCCTGCAGGGTGCCGGGCTGGAAGACCATGTAGAAGTTCGGCTGGAAGCTGTCCCAGTCGACCTTGCGCAAACTGCTGACCCGCGCCTGGCGCTGCATGCCGCCAACGCTGAAAGTCAGCACATCGCCCAGTTCGATCTGCAGGCTCTCGGCCAGGCGGGACTCGACCGAAACATCCGGCAGGTCGCCGGCAATCGCCTCCTGCCACCAGCGGCCGGCGAGGATTTCGTTGCCGGTAGGCAGGTGTTCGGCCCAGGTCAGGGTCAGGTCGCGCTGGGTCGCACGTTCGCCCTCGGAGTCCTTGCTGACGCGCTGGGTAACGGGCTTGCCATCGATCTCGGTAAGACGTCCGGCCACGGCCGGATACAACGGCGCCGGGTTGGGCGACAGCTTGGCCAACTGGGCGACGAAGGCATCCTTGTCGGCCGGCAGTACGTTGAGGGCGAAATGATTGGGGGACTCCGGCGGCAGCTGGTTCTGCCAGGTATCCAACAACTCGCCTCGCAACAGGGCGATCAGCGCCATGGATAGTAGAATCAGGCCGAAGGCCAGGGACTGACCCGCGGCCGCCAGTGGATAGCGCAGCAATTGGCCGAGGCCCAGGCGCCAAGGCAGGCTGGCCCGTGCCAGCAGGCGGCGCAAGCTGTGCAGGCCGGCGACCAGCAAACCGCCGAGTATCACGGCTGCGAGCAGGCCGCCGCCGAGCAGCGCCAGGGTCAGTTTGAGGTCCAGGCTCAGGCGCCACATGATCAGGCCCAGCGCCAGCAGCGCCGCGCCATATACCAGCCAGGAACTGGGCGGCACCGGCAACAGATCGCGGCGCAGGACGCGCAGCGGCGGTACACGCCCAAGCGCGGCCAGTGGCGGCAAGGCGAAACCAGCCAGGGCGACCAGGCCGGTGGCAATACCGGCCAACGCCGGCAGCACGCCGCCCGGCGGTACGCCCGCGGGCATCAGGCCGTGCAGCAGTTTGAACAGCACCAGTTGGCCGACCCAGCCGAGCAGGGCACCGAGCACGCTGGCGAGTAGGCCGAGCAGTGCCAGTTGCAGGGCGAACAGGGTCAGCGCTTCACGGCGCGACAGGCCCAGGCAGCGCAGCAGGGCGCTGGCATCGAAGCGGCGGGCGGCAAAGCGTGCCGCGGAGAGGGCTACGGCAACCCCCGCTAGCAAGACGGCAGCCAGGCTGGCCAGGTTCAGGTAGCGCTCGGCCTTGCCGAGGGCGCCTCCGATCTGCCGGTTGCCGGAGCGAGCGTCCTGCAGCTCCTGATGGGCGGCCAATGTCGGCTCCACAGCTTGTCGATACTGTTGCAGCGCCGCATCGTCACCGCGCCACAGTTCCCGATAGCGCACGCGGCTGCCCGGCTGCACGATGCCCGTAGCGGCCAGGTCGTCGAGGTTCATCAGTACGCGCGGGGTCAGGCTATAGAAGTCGCCGGCGCGGTCTGGTTCGTAGGTCAGTACCCGGGCCAGACGCAGTGGCAGGCTGCCGATCTCGATCTGCTGGCCGATTTTCAGGTCGAGTGCCGTCAACAGGCGGGCTTCGACCCAGGCTTCGCCCCGGCCGGGCCCTCCGCCAACCTGTTCCGGCTGGTAGGGCGCGGCGGCGCTTTTCAGCTCGCCGCGCAACGGGTAGCTGGCACTGGCTGCCTTGACGCTGGACAGCTGAATGCCCTGGTCAGTGGCGACCACGCTGGAGAACTCGACCGCCTGGGCGTGCTGCAGGCCGAGCTGCTTGCCTTGTTCGATCTGCTGCGCGCTGGCCGGAGAGCTGCCACTTAACAGTAAGTCGGCGCCAAGGAATTCGGTGGCGCGCAGGAGCATGGCGCCGTTAAGCCGGGCGCTGAAAAAACCGATGGCGGTACTGGAGGCCACTGCGATCAGCAGGGCGAAGAACAGCACGCGCAACTCGCCAGAACGGGTGTCGCGCAGCAGTTGGCGCAGCGCCAGGGCCAGCAGGCGAGAGAGCGGGGTGCGGAGCATCAGGGTTCCACGCTGTCGATCAGGTGGCCACCTTCCAGGCGGATCAGGCGTCGGCAGCGATGGGCCAGGCGCTCATCATGGGTAACCAGCACCAGGGTGGTGCCGCGTTCCTTATTGAGGTCGAAGAGCAGATCGCTGATGCGTTCGCCGGTGTGACTGTCGAGGTTACCGGTTGGCTCGTCGGCGAACAGCACAGCGGGCTCGGCAGCGAAGGCGCGGGCAATCGCCACGCGCTGTTGTTCGCCGCCGGAGAGCTGGCGTGGGTAATGGCTCAGGCGCTGGCCTAGGCCCACCCGCTGCAGCAGCTCACGAGCCAGCTCGCGGGCATCACGGCGGCCCTTGAGCTCCAGCGGCAGCATGACGTTTTCCAGGGCGTTGAGGTTGTCCAGCAACTGGAAGGACTGGAAGACGAAGCCGACCTGTTCGGCGCGAACCCGCGCACGTTGATCCTCATCCAGTTGGGCCAGGGCGTGGCCGGCCAATTCGACTTCGCCTGCGCTAGGCAGGTCGAGTCCGGCGAGCAGACCGAGGAGGGTGGATTTGCCCGATCCGGAGCTGCCGACAATCGCCAGGCTGTCGCCGCGGGCGAGGTCGAAGCTGAGGTCGTGCAGGATGGTCAGCTCGCCTTCCGCGCTGGAAACCACTTTGCTAAGGTGTCGCGCTGAAAGAATGCTAGCGCTCATGGAGAGTCCGATGCGTGCGTCGTGGTGGTTGAGCGGTGCGCTGGCACTGCTGTGTTGGATGCAGGGCGCGCAGGCGGCCACCTTGCTGGTCGTGGGCGATAGTATCAGCGCCGCTTTTGGCCTGGATACCCGCCAGGGCTGGGTCAATTTGTTGCAAAAACGCCTCGAACAGGGCGGTTCGCCATACCAGGTGGTGAACGGTTCGATCAGTGGCGACACCAGTGCAGGTGGCCTGGCGCGCCTGCCGGCGCTGCTTGCGCAGCATCAGCCGCAGTTGGTGATCATCGAGCTGGGCGGCAATGATGGCCTGCGCGGCCAGCCTCCGGCGCAATTGCAACAGAATCTTGCTGCGATGATCGATCAGTCCCGTGCGGTGGGTGCCCAGGTGCTGCTGTTGGGCATGCGCCTGCCGCCTAACTATGGCGCGCGCTACACCCAGTCCTTTGCCGAGGTTTATGCCACTCTGGCCAAGGACAAGCAGCTGCCACTGGTGCCGTTTTTCATGGAGGGCGTGGGCGGTGTCGAAGGCATGATTCAAGCCGATGGCATTCACCCCAGTGAGGCGGCGCAGGAGCGGCTGCTGGAGAACGTCTGGCCACTGCTTAAACCGATGCTCTGAGCCTTTCCCGCCTGCTGGCTTTCGGCTATCGTGGCGGCCCCTCCCCGGAGCACCCAATGCCGCGCCCTGCCTGGTCCCTGCACGCTTATCATTTGATCGTCCCGGACGAACAGCTTGACCTGTTCGCCTGTCGCGAGGCTCGCGTGCACCTGGTGGCTCGGCAGCTTGAACTGGGCGGTTTCGCCGATCGCACGTTGTGCGGTGGCTTGCTCCCAGCGCAGCCGGTGATGCGCGAGGTGGAGCGGACCAGTTTGCGTGACAAGCGCCTGTGCCTGGCCTGCAAGGCGGTGCTGGATGCCCAGCGCCAGGGCGAGCGCCCCGTCTGGTCAGGCGCCTGAGGTTTCCCGGCATGCGGGCGCCCGGTGTACAATTGCGCCCTTTCCATTAGCCATTTCGCCAAGGATTTTCCGGATGTTGTCGCGCGTTCCTGCCGTCGCCCGTTCCCTGACACTAGCCAGCCTCTTTGCGGCTGGCCCTGTTGTGGCTCTCGAGCTGCCCTTGCCGCCGCCTGGCGAAGATATCGTCGGTCAGGTGCAAGTCATCAAGGCCAAGTACGAAGACACGTTCGCCGACCTCGGCGTAGCCAATGACCTTGGCTATCTGGAGATGGTCGCGGCCAACCCGGGCGTTGACCCCTGGCTGCCGGGCGAGGGCGCTGAAATCGTCCTGCCGACGCGCTTCATCCTGCCGCCGGGCCCGCGCGAAGGCATTGTGATCAACCTGGCCGAGTACCGCCTGTACTACTTCCCGAAAGGGCAGAATGTAGTGCACACCTTCCCCCTGGGGATCGGCCGTGAAGGCTGGGGTTCGCCGATCGCGCACACCACCATTACCGCCAAGACGCCGAATCCGGGCTGGACGCCGCCGGCGTCGATCCGTGCCGAGCACGCTGCCGATGGCGATCCGCTGCCGGCTTATGTGCCGCCAGGCCCGGATAACCCGCTGGGGCCGTTCAAGTTCACTCTGGGCACTCCGGGTTACCTGATCCACGGTTCGAACAAGAAGTTCGGTATCGGCATGCGCGTCAGCCACGGCTGCTTCCGCATGCTCAACCCGAATGTGCTGGAGTTGTCGAAGATGGTGCCGGTTGGTACATCGGTACGCATCCTCAACGAGCCGTACAAGTTCGGAATCAGCGGCGGCAAGGTTTACCTGGAGGCGCATGCACCGCTGGACGATCAGGGCGAGCCGTCGGTGGTCGACAAGCACACGGCAGTGATCAATGCGCTGCTCAAGCGTGATGACCTGGCCGGCCGCCTGCGTCTGGATTGGGAAGTGGTGCGTGATGTGGTAGCTGCCGAAGATGGCCTGCCGATAGAAATTGCCATACCGCAGGATGCAGTAGCACACACCGAGGTGCCGCTCGAACTCTGATTCTGCTGCTTGTCCAGAGAACCCACTGCGCGGTGACGCCGGTGGGTTTTTTAATGCCCGTCATTTATTGCAGGCATTAAAAAAGCCGACTCGGTAAACCGAGTCGGCCTCTTCAAAGCCTTGGCAAGTATTACTTGCGGCTGGCTTTTTCCAGCATGCGCAGAGCGCGCTCGTTGGCTTCGTCAGCAGTCTGCTGAGCCTTTTGAGCAGCAGCCAGAGCTTCGTCAGCTTTGCGGTAGGCTTCGTCAGCACGGGCCTGAGCACGAGCAGCTGCGTCTTCGGTAGCAGTCAGACGAGCTTCGGTTTCTTTGGAGATGCTGCTGCAACCGGTAGCCAGAACAGCTGCCAGGGCCAGAGCAGAGAATTTCAGAACGTTGTTCATCGTGTTCCCCTTAAGGTGGACTTTCCGTAAAAGCAATTTCCCGACCTTGGGAAATTAGCCGGGCTACATACTACCCATTACTTGTAGTAAGTAAACTGACCTGATGCAAGGGAAGCAAAAAAATCCCATTTCTGCACAAGTTTTTATCTTTTTGTATGAAAAGCATACAGTTCTGGAGTGTTGGCAAGGCACTCAGGGTGCTCTTTTACGTACTTGGACGATGAACTGCTACGCCTTTACCGCGCGGATGGCTGGCATATTGCCGGCCTGTTAACATCGACAGCACCAGCCACCCGGAAGGTTGTGGTACCGGCACATTTCAAGGAAGTCCAAATGTCGAAACTCGTTAAATGGGGTTTGCTGTCGATTCTGGTGATTGCACTGCTAATCAAGGTTTCACTTTGGTTGTCGGTACGTTCGATCATGAATGATGCGGTGCAGCAGCTCTCACCTTTCATGCAGATAACCTACCGGGGCATTACCTCATCCTTTGACGGGCGAGTGGGTGTTGAGGGCATCAAGGTGCATGTGCCGATGCTTCGTGACGAGTTTCAGATTGAGCATGCCGAGCTGAAGTTCAAAGGCCTGATGGATCTGCTGTCATTCAAGGAGCGACTAGGCGAGGGCAAGTTTCCTGAGCAGATGGCCGTGAACATCAAAGGGCTGGCACTGGAAGTCCACGGGCCGTTCATGGAAATGCTCAAGCAGCCCCCCAAGGGGAAGGACCTGCAAACGGCATTGGCCAGCGTCGCGTGTGGCGATGCCAACACTATTGGTGTCGACCAGTTGTTGGCGATGGGTTACCGCACTCTGGAAACCGATGCGCAGCTCTCCTACCTGTACCAGCCGGGCGCGCAGACCCTGACCTTTAATATGACGGCCGATACGCGTGACATGGGCGAGTACCGAGTGAGCCTGTCTCTGGCCAATATGTCGGAGAAACCGGGTGATCTGCGGGTCAATCCGCCGCGCGTATCGATGGTTACCGTCGAGCTCAACGACAACCAGTACCAGCGCAAGATCAATAGTTATTGCGCGGGCAAGATGGGGCAGAAGGACGAGGTCTATCTGCAGACAGCGCTGGATCACCTCGATGCGTCGTTGCGCGCCCAGCGGATCGCCTTGGATCCCAAGCTCCTTGAGGCGCTGGGCGGTTACTTCAAGGATCCGCAGGCGCTGCGTGTCGAGCTGAGTCCGACCGAGGGCATGACCTGGGACGGCCTGCAGTTTTTTGAGCCTAAGGATGTGATTGCCATGCTTCGACCGGTGTTGCTGATCAATCAGCAATCGGTGGAACCCCTGGCTTTTTCCTGGGTCGATCCCAGAGTGGCGCGCAATCCCGAGCCTGACGAATTGGTTCGTGCTGAAGCGGTCGAGCAGGTACAGGCTACGCCCCAATATGAGTTTGTCAGCGTCGCCAGCCTGCCCGATTATGCTGGCAAACGGCTACAGTTCATCACTTATGATGGCGTGTATTACCAGGGCATCTTGCATAAAGTGGAGAGCGGCAAGGCTTTCCTGAGTGTGCAGTTCGGCACTGGGTCGGCGGAGATGTTTCTTCGCCTGGAAAAGATCGATAAGGTAAGGGTTCTTTTCTAGGACCCGCTGAGGAGCAGAAATGAGCGAGGCGTTATCCATTCGTCATGACCAGTCCGGTCACCAGTTCGAGGCCGTCATCGATGGTCATCGGGCCTATCTGGCTTATATGGACCTGGGCAAACAGACGCTGGATATCTACCGGACCTTCGTGCCCAACGCCTTGCGTGGTCGCGGTATTGCAGCCGCGCTGACGGAAGAGGCGCTGGCCTATGCCGAGGGGATGGGCTACAGCGTGATTCCGTCGTGCTCTTATGTTGAACGCTATATGGAGCGGCGCCAGCGCCAGCAGTCGAAGCACTGAAAAATCGCCACATGCAAAAACGCCGGGCAATGCCCGGCGTTTTTGTCTGCGCTTGAATCAGCGCTGGCGCTTGGGCAGTACGTCCTTGAGCTTGGCGTGCATGCTGCGCAGAGTCTTCTCGGTAGCATCCCAGTCGATACAGGCATCGGTGATGGATACGCCGTACTTGAGGTCGCAGAGGTCCTTGGGGATCGACTGGCTGCCCCAGCCCAGGTGGCTTTCCACCATCAAACCTACGATGGAGTTATTGCCTTCGAGGATCTGGTTGGCCACGTTCTCCATGACCAGCGGTTGCAGAGCCGGATCCTTGTTGGAGTTGGCGTGGCTGCAGTCGACCATCACGTTCGGACGGATCTTGGCCTTGGCCAGCTCCTGTTCGCAGATCGCCACGCTCACCGAGTCATAGTTCGGCTTGCCGTTGCCGCCGCGCAGTACCACGTGGCCGTAGGCGTTGCCTTTGGTGGTGACGATGGACACGCCACCTTCCTGGTTGATACCGAGGAAACGGTGCGGGCTGGAGACTGACTGCAGGGCGTTGATCGCCACGGTCAGGCCGCCGTCGGTGCCATTCTTGAAGCCGACCGCCGAGGATAGGCCGGAGGCCATCTCGCGGTGGGTCTGCGATTCGGTGGTGCGGGCGCCAATGGCCGACCAGCTGATCAGGTCCTGCAGGTACTGCGGGGAGATCGGGTCGAGCGCCTCGGTGGCGGTCGGTAGGCCCATTTCGGCCAGGTCGCGCAGCAGCTGGCGACCAATGTGCAGGCCGTCCTGGATCTTGAACGAGTCATCCAGGTACGGGTCGTTGATCAGGCCTTTCCAGCCGACCGTGGTGCGCGGCTTCTCGAAATACACGCGCATGACCAGGAACAGGCTGTCCGAAACCTCTTCTGCCAGCACCTTGAGACGCTCGGCGTACTCGTGGGCAGCCTTGATATCGTGGATTGAGCAGGGCCCAACCACCACGAACAGGCGGTGATCCTTGCCGTCGAGGATATTGCGCACGACTTCGCGGCCGTGGGCGACGGTGCGTTGGGCGGCTTCGGTAAGGGGGATCTCGCGCTTGAGCTGCGCCGGGGTGATCAGGGTTTCGTTGGATGAAACGTTGAGATCGTCGATCGGTAAATCAGCCATCGTGTTACTCATCAGGTCACGGGTGCCGGGCGCCACAGGCACCGCTTCGTTATAGGCGCAGCAGGGAAGCGGAACCTTAGCGCGTTACGGGCCGGCTCGACAATGGGCGAAGGGGCTTTAAGTAGACAGCGCTAGGGCTAGGTGAACGTGGCGTTGGAGAACTCGGCGGCGTGCAGGGCGATCCATTCGCAGGCAATGGTTTCCACGGGGATGGCTTCACCCAGCTCCAGCTCGCGCTGGTGGCGGTAGTGCTCGATCTGGCAGACCTGCTCGACCATGCGGGCGCGAAACAGGGTTTCTTCGTCAATAAAGGCAATGCCGACCAGATAATCGCCCGGCTGTTTTCGGCACCAGGCGACTACGCCGGGATAGCTGGCCTGATCGCCGAGCATGGGAATGCGCAACTCGACCGCCGTGCCTTTGCGAAAGCCTTTGCTCGAATTGCATGCCACTCCGCCGAGGCTGATATTGTGCAGCCTCTGTCGTGGTAGAAACGCATGTTTGCGCTGAACCAGCTCCACAGGCATATCGCTTGGGTGACGTAAAAAACGACGCATGTTGACTACTCCGGATGCCACTCTTTTGACATCACTGGCTATCAGTATAGTGCCGAGTCTCGAACTGACCGATTTTGACGCCGACCAGCGGCTGTTGGAGCTACCAGGCACCTCGTTGGTGATATTCACCAGCACAGGTTGTGCCAGTTGCCGCTGGGCGCGCCGCGAGCTGCCTGGCATGGGCCTGGCGATCGATCGCCTGTGCTGGGTAGATGCAGGGGAAAATGGTGGTTTGGTCCAGCGCTATGGGGTTTTCCACTTGCCAGGCCTGTTTCTGGTTCGCGATGGTCAGTTCTTTGGCGCTTTGCAGTCTCGCCTGAGCCGCTTCGAGCTCGACAGTGCGGTGCGGCACGCTCTGGTGCTGGAACCCGACGAGCTACCGTGAATACAGGGTAATGCAGGCTGCCTTCATGGCCTGTTGTACGTTCTGAGTGGATGTTGAGGGCCTGTCATGAACAAGGGGTTGGGCGACAAGCTGGTCGTGGCAATTTCTTCGCGGGCGTTGTTCGACCTGAGTGAGAGCCATCGCATCTACGAACGCGAAGGGGTTGAGGCGTACCGCCAGTACCAGATCGATCATGAGGATGAGGTCCTCATGCCAGGCGATGCCTTTCTTCTGGTCGAGAAGTTGCTCAGCCTAAATGCTGATCTCGAGCAGACGCGGGTCGAAGTGGTGCTGGTTTCACGCAACAGCGCCGATACTGGCCTGCGCGTGTTCAACTCCATTCAGCACTATGGTCTGGATATTTCTCGTGCTGCCTTTGTCGGTGGTCGCAGTCCCTATCCGTATCTGGCTGCTTTCGGCAGTCACCTGTTTCTTTCAACCCATGCCGAGGATGTACGCAGCGCCCTGGATGCCGGGTTTGCTGCGGCTACCATTCTGTCCGGCGGGGCGCATCGGGCCGCCAGCAGCGAGCTGCGCTTCGCGTTCGATGGCGATGCCGTGCTGTTTTCCGACGAATCTGAGCGGGTCTACCAGCAAGGTGGTCTGGAGGCTTTTCAGACTCACGAAAGGGCTTCTGCTCGTGAGCTGCTCGGTGGCGGGCCGTTCAAGCCCTTTCTCTATGCGCTCAATCGCCTGCAGCGCCAGTTCGACCAAGACCGTTGCCCCATACGAACCGCTTTGGTTACCGCGCGTTCGGCTCCGGCCCATGAGCGGGTCATTCGCACGCTGCGCGAGTGGGATATCCGTCTGGATGAGTCGCTGTTTCTTGGCGGGCTGGAGAAAGCTGCCTTTCTGGAGGCTTTCGCGGCCGATGTGTTCTTTGACGACCAACCCGGTCACTGCGAAAAAGCGCGCGAAGTGGTTGCTACCGGCCATGTGCCCCATGGCGTGAGCAACGAACAACAGGCCTAGCCACCCGTCTGCTGCCCGGGCCCTGGGCTTGCGCTGGCGGACGCGCTGCTAAGCTCAGAGCAGGGCGCTGGCGGGAAGTCCCGGAGGCCGCATGTTTCGCTCGATTCTATATGCCACTGACCTTGGCCTTTACGCGCCGTATGTTCTGCAGCACGCCATGACGCTGGCGCGGGCGTACCAGGCAGAGCTCTATGTGGTGCACGCGGTGGAGCCCATGGGGCTGTTCGCCGAGTCGGTTCTGCAAACCTATCTCGATGACAAAACCATGGAAGAGCTGCGTAGCAAAGGCCTGAGCACGGTCATGGCGAGCATCGAGCAGCGCGTGCTTGAAGGCTTTCGCGATGAGCTGGGAGAGCTGCAGCAGGATATCGAAGTGATCCGCAACGTACGTGTGATACAGGGCGATCCAGCGCGGGTGATTCTCGAGGAAGCGCGGAAACTCGGGGTGGATTTGCTGGTCGTAGGCAGTCACAGCCATGGCGGCGCACAGGACACGGCATTGGGGCGTACGGCCCTGCGTGTGTTGCAGTTGGCGGAGATTCCGGTGTATCTGGTGCCCATGCTGCAGCACCGGAGTCGCGCAGACTTATGACGAATCGTTAGACGAACGGCGTGCAGAACTCAAAAAATCGTCTAGTTTTATTCCTTGAACCATTAATATGGTTATATAACGCCGCTGCCAAATTCAGACAGCGTCTATCTGCTTTTGAGGGATATTTATGAAGCTGCAGCAATTGCGCTACATCTGGGAAGTGGCGCACCACGATCTCAACGTCTCGGCCACGGCGCAGAGTCTGTATACCTCGCAACCGGGTATCAGCAAGCAGATCCGCCTGCTCGAAGACGAACTGGGTGTCGAGGTTTTCGCCCGCAGCGGCAAGCACCTGACGCGCGTGACGCCAGCAGGTGAGCGCATCATCACCACAGCCGGTGAGATCCTGCGCAAGGTCGAGAGCATCAAGCAGATCGCCCAGGAGTTCTCCAACGAGAAGAAGGGCACGCTGTCGATCGCGACCACGCACACCCAGGCGCGCTATGCGTTGCCACCGATCATTAGCAGCTTCATCAAGCAGTATCCTGACGTGGCCCTGCACATGCACCAGGGCACGCCAATGCAGATCGCCGAAATGGCGGCGGACGGCACCGTCGATTTCGCCATTGCCACTGAGGCGCTGGAGCTGTTCGGTGATCTGGTGATGATGCCGTGCTATCGCTGGAACCGTTGCGTGGTCGTGCCGCAAGGTCATCCGCTGACCAAGCTGCCGAAGCTGACCCTGGAAGCCCTGGCTGAACACCCGATCGTCACCTATGTATTCGGTTTCACCGGGCGCTCCAAGCTGGACGAAGCGTTCAGTCACAAGGGCCTGACCCCCAAAGTGGTGTTCACTGCAGCGGACGCCGACGTTATCAAGACTTACGTACGTCTGGGGCTGGGTGTGGGTATCGTGGCGCGCATGGCGGTCGACCCCAAGCTCGACAGCGATCTGGTGGTGCTGGATGCCAGCGATCTGTTCGAATCCAGCGTGACCAAGATCGGTTTCCGTCGCGGCACCTTCCTGCGTGGTTTCATGTGCGACTTCATCGAGAAGTTCGCGCCGCACCTGACGCGCGAAATCATGGCCAAGGCTGTGCAGTGCCACACCAAGGCTGAGCTGGACGAGCTGTTCGATGGCGTGAAGCTGCCGACCTTCTGAGTATCAGAGAAAGCAAAAGGGCGCCGAATGGCGCCCTTTTTTATTGGCAGCGATCAGTGGCTCAGATGCAGGCCGCACTCGCGATTGTCTTCGCCCTTGGTCGGGTCGAAGTAGTCGAAGTTGTTTGGCAGGTCGTGCTTCACCAGGTACTCGTACAGCTCCTTGGAACTCCAGTGCAGCAACGGTGCAACCTTGATCAGGCCGTCCGGGTTGATGCTGACCGGATCCATTTGCGCGCGTACGGCGGTATCGGTGGCACGCAGCGCGGTGAACCAGACCTGTGGAGCGGCTTCGCGCAGGGCGCGGGCGAATGGCTCCAGCTTGACCTCGGCGGTGAAGGCCTCGTGACGCGGGTCATCCAGCGCCGGTACCGGACCGTCGATAGCTTCGCGGTGGGCACGCGAGCGCAGCGGCAGGTAAGTCTTCAGGTTCAGGTTGAGCTTCTTGCTGACTTCGTCGGCGAACTGATAGGTCGCCTCGGTGTTGTAGCCGTTGTCCATCCAGATCACCTGGATGTCCGGGTTGACGCGGGTGACCATGTGCAGGATGACCGCTTCGAAAGGGCGGAAATTGGTGGTGCAGATCGCGGTCTTACCCAGGCCAAGCGCCCATTCCACGAGTTTCTCGGCGTCTTTTCCGAGTTCGGAGTTGATGCGATCCAGATCGAACGTCATCGGTGTGGCCCTTTCGGTTGGCGGTGAATTCAAGGGCACAAATGGTATCAGCCTGACGCCCTGTCAACCACCGGTGGCGCGGTTTACCTGCGCCACGCCATGCTGATAAAGTGCCGGCCCTCGAACAGCCTATTTGGAGTAGCCCGTGGAAATCGCCTGCCTCGACCTCGAAGGTGTATTGGTTCCGGAAATCTGGATCGCCTTCGCCGAAAAAACCGGAATCGAGGCGCTCAAGGCCACAACCCGGGATATTCCAGATTACGACGTGCTGATGAAGCAGCGCCTGCGCATCCTCGACGAGCATGGCCTGAAACTGGCCGACATCCAGGAAGTGATCGCCACCCTCAAGCCGCTGGAAGGCGCCGTTGAGTTTGTCGACTGGCTGCGCGAGCGCTTCCAGGTCGTCATCCTGTCGGACACCTTCTATGAGTTCTCCCAGCCGCTGATGCGTCAACTGGGCTTCCCGGCATTGCTGTGCCACAAGCTGATCACCGACGAGACTGATCGTGTGGTGGGCTACCAACTGCGCCAGAAAGACCCTAAGCGCCAGTCGGTCATTGCCTTCAAGAGCCTGTACTACCGTGTGATCGCCGCCGGCGACTCGTACAACGACACCACCATGCTCAGCGAAGCCCATGCCGGCATCCTGTTCCATGCGCCGGACAACGTGATTCGCGAGTTTCCGCAGTTCCCGGCGGTGCACACCTATGAAGACCTCAAGCGCGAGTTCCTCAAGGCGTCGGTGCGTGAGCTGAGCCTGTAAGGTTTCGCTACGCCGATAAGCAACAAGGCCCGCTCATGTGGGCCTTGTCGTTTCTGCCGGTTGGCTAGAAGCCGGAAATCTGTTCCAGGGTCTGCAGCAGGACTTTTACTTTGGTGATCGACTCTTGGTACTCGGCCTGCCAGTCCGAATCGGCAACGATGCCGCCGCCACCCCAGCAGCTGACCTGGCCATCCTTCACCAGTAGGCTGCGGATGGCGATGGAGCTGTCCAGTTCGCCGCGCACATCCAGATACAGCAGGGAGCCGCAATAGAGGCTGCGCTGGGTCGACTCCAGCTCGTCGATGATCTGCATGGCGCGGATCTTCGGTGCGCCGGTGATCGAGCCGCCAGGGAAGCTGCCGGCGACCAGGTCCAGCGCATCCTTGCCTTCGGCGAGCTCGCCGATAACCGAGCTGACCAGATGGTGCACGTTGGGGTAGCTCTCCAGAGCGAACAGCTCTGGCACTTGCACCGAGCCGATACGGCAGCTGCGCCCCAGGTCGTTGCGCAGCAGGTCGACAATCATCAGGTTCTCGGCGCGATCCTTGGGGCTGGCCAGCAGCTCGGCTGCCTGAGTGCGGTCTTCGGCGGGCGTGGTGCCGCGCGGACGGGTGCCTTTGATCGGCCGGGTCTCGACGCGGCCACGGCTGACTTGCAGGTAGCGCTCAGGGGACAGGCTGAGAATGGCGCCGCCGCCGTCCAGTGTCTGGAACCCTGCGAATGGGGTAGGGCACGCCTGGCGCAAGGCCTGGTAGGCGCTCCAGGCGTCGCCTGTACAAGGTGCCTGAAAACGCTGGGTGAAGTTGACCTGATAGCAGTCGCCCGCCTGGATATACGCCTGGATGCGTTGAATCGCTTGCCGATAGTCGTCTTGTGTCAGGTTGGCCCTGAACGGCTGCAGCAACTGGAAGGGGGCTGCGGGTTCGATTGCAACGGCTTCGAACAGGTCACGCAGGCGTTCACGCTCGGTTTCAGCTAATGCCGGATGGAACAGCAGCTGGCTGGTCTGTAGCTGGTGATCGCTGATCAGGGCCCAGGCATACAGGCCAAAACTGGCAGGAGTCAGCCCCAGATCGTCTCGGGTCGGTTGGGGCAGTGGTTCGATGCGCCGGCCGAAATCATAGGCCAGGTAACCAATCAGACCGCCCGTAAAGGGCAGCTCGACATCGCCGGGCGCTTCGGCAGGGCCTAAGTTAGCGAGGCCATCGCGCAGGCGCTGGAAGAAGGCGTCGGCCATTTCGTCAGCGGCTGGGCTGTAGCGCTCCACTGGCCAGGCGCTGAGCAGATCGAAACGCCCGCGCTCGGCGTGTGGCCGGCCAGCATCCAGCAGCACGGCTCCGGGCGCCTGGCGGATGGCGGCGAAGTAGTGGGCTGGGTCGGCCCGATAGGGCAGTGGGTGCAGGTGACAGGTATTCATGCGCGCGGTTTGGCCAGGCTGGGGCAGCGATTGTAGAGCCCGCGCCCACAATGAAAAAGCCCGGCAGTGCCGGGCTCGTTCAATGCGGGGCTGATCAGATTTCCGCCGGTTTCACATGGCCGAACAACTGCTGGGAGAAGCGTACGCGATCTTCCACGCTTTCCGTCACATCGTTCTTGGCGAACTCGGCGATCCGCGCTTCTACGGCGTGGGCGCGATGGGTCAGGCCGCAGTCGTTGGCGATCTGGATGTTCAGGCCAGGGCGGGCGTTGAGCTCGAGGATCAGCGGGCCCTTTTCCTGGTCCAGCACCATGTCCACACCGATGTAGCCCAGGCCGCACAGCTCATAGCAACCGGCCGCGAGCTTCATGAAGCCGTCCCAGTTGGGCAGCTGCACGCCATCCACTGCGTTGGTGGTGTCCGGGTGTTTGCTGATCTTGTTGTTCAGCCAGGTGCCGCGCAAGGTCAGGCCGGTAGCCAGGTCGACACCGACGCCGATGGCGCCTTGGTGCAGGTTGGCCTTGCCGTTGGACTGGCGAGTCGGCAGACGCAGCATGGCCATCACCGGGTAGCCCATCAGCACGATGATGCGGATGTCCGGCACGCCTTCGTAGCTGATGCTCTTGAAGATCGGGTCCGGCGTTACCCGGTATTCGATCAGCGCGCGGTCGCGGTGGCCACCGAGCGAGTAGAGGCCGGTCAGGATACTGGAGAGCTGATGCTCGATGTCTTCCTGGGTGACGATCTTGCCGGAGACGGTCTTGTAGCGACCCTCGAAGCGGTCAGCGATCACCAGGATGCCGTCACCGCCGGCGCCTTGTGCCGGCTTGATCACGAAATCGCTGCGTCCGGCGATGATCTCGTCGAACTTTTCGATTTCCTTCTCGGTGGAGATGATCCCGTAAAGCTCCGGCACATGAATGCCGGCCAGGATCGCACGCTCCTTGGTGATGATCTTGTCGTCGACGATGGGGTACAGGTGCCGTTTGTTGTACTTCAGCACGTAGTCCGCGTTACGCCGGTTGATGCCCATGATGCCTTTGGCTTCGAGGGCTTTCCATCTCTTGATCAGACCGAACATGGGCTCAATCCTTCAGGAAGGCTTTGAAGCGGAACAATTCGGTCAGGCGATAGCCGCGGTAGCGACCCATTGCCAGCATGAAGCCCACCATGACCAGCAGCACGGCCGGGAAGGTGAAGATGAAGTAGGTCAGCTCCGGCACGGTCATCAGCAGGTGCGCCAGGGTGGCAGCGAACAGGGTACCGACCGCGACCTTGAAGGCATGCGAGGCGCCGCGTTCTTCCCAGGTGATCGATAGGCGTTCGATGGTCATGGTCAGGATCACCATCGGGAACAGGGCGACGGACAGGCCGCGCTCCAGGCCCAATTTGTGGCTGAGCAGGCTGATCACGGCGATCAGCACCACCACGAAGGTCAGCACCACCGATAGCCTTGGCAGCATCTGCAGCTTCAAGTGCTCAAGGTACGAACGTAGTGAGAGGCCGAGGGCGGTAATGATGGTGAACAGCGCGATGCCGAAGCCCAGCTGGGTCTCGCGGAAGGCCAGGGCGATCAGTACCGGGGTAAAGGTGCCGAGGGTCTGCAGGCCACCGAGGTTGCGCAGGATCAGGATCACCAGCACGCCGATCGGGATCATGATCATGATCTGGTAGGTCTGCTGGGTTTGCAGCGGCAGGCCGTACAGCGAGTATTCGAGGAAATCGACGTCGGTATTCTCGTCGGTCAGCTTGGCCAGGCGAATGGCGTTCATTTCGCTGTTGTTGAGGGTGAAGGTCACTTGCGCCTTCTTGCCGCCTTCCAGTTTCACCAGTGGGTCATCACCGGTCCACCAGACCAGGCGATCAGCGGGCAGGCCTTGCTCGCCGGTATCCGGGTTGAAGTACAGCCAGTTCTCGCCGTTGAAGCTGCGCAGCCACAGTTCCGGGCTTTGTGGCAGGTCACTGGCAAGGACGATGGCGTGTACGCGCTCCATCGGTACGTGGGCGATGGATAGCAGCAGCTCAATGATGCGGGCCTTGTTCGGCGACGAGGTGTCGCCGGCCATCAGCAGCTTGACGTTGTCGTCATTGAGATTGTTGACACGTTTGATGGTTTCGCTGATGAAGGTTTCGATATCCGCCGAGTGCTGGCGAATCGGCGCCAGCAGGGCTTCTGCGGCGATCTTCTCGGCGCCATCCACCGGAATGCTGTCACGGTAGATCGGGCCCTTGGCCTTGGCAGGTTCACCGCTGTAACGCTTGGTCAGTACCAGGCGGTAGTAGAGGGTCTGGTTGCCATTGGCCCGGCGCGCCGACCAGGTCACGTTACGGTTGCCATCGGTACGGTTGATGCTGAAACCGTAGTTATTCGAGATGAAGCTCTCGTTGAGGCTGACGTAGTTCTGGTTCAGCGGCGGCACGAACATCTGCACCTTGACCGGTTCGTGCGGGCTGGCCTGGAACTCGACTTTGGCGTCGATGTTCCACAGGTCATCAGTCTCGTCCTCGGTCACCGGGATGCCGAGATAGAAGATCTGGTAGGCCGTAACCAGAATGCCCACGGTCACCAGCAGGGTGATAAGGACTTTCAGATGCAGGGTCAAGGATCGCATGAGTATTACTCGGCAGCGGTGGTGTCTGGGGTGCAGGCGGGTTTGCCGGCAGCGTATTTGAGGCTTGGGTCGACCAGTGCGTCCAGGCGTTTGAGCGCCTCGGAGCCGATCAGTAGCGGGTATTGGAATGCACTGCGGTCGGTCAGGTTCACTTCGATGCTGCGGCGGGCCTTGCCCATGCACACTTCAAGCTCGATGACCGGCCGCGCGGTGTAGCTTTTGCCTTCTTCCGGGTCGAAATCACCGGAGCGGCGCTTGATCTTGCTGATGCGCGCGAGCGGGCGTTCGATCGGGTGGCTGTGGGCATCATCGATCGCCAGGTAGAAGCGCACCCAGGTCTCGCCGTCACGTTTGAAGCGTTTGATGTCACGGGCGCTGAGGGAGGCGGTTTTGGCACCGGTATCGAGTTTGGCGGCGACTTGCAGGTCGAGGTCGGCCAGGCTGACGTATTCGTTCAGGCCATACACGGTCTTTTCGGCGGCGAGACTGAGGCCGGGAAGCAAGGCGCAACAGAGCAGAAGGGCGAAGGGCTCGAGTCTCATAAATCCTGTGAGTAGTCGCGTCGTCGGGGCTGGTGACCGTGGCTGGGTAGTGCCGCCGGCCAAAACAGTCTAGCAGGCATGGCAAAGGTCCCGCCCGGCGCATGCGGTGGGCATTCTAACATGGGGTTTTTCTGCTGTGACAGACGCTTATGTGCGTTTCTGCAGGTTGAGTAGCGGATTTGTCGTCGCTCAAGCGGCCAGCAAAGTGTCGACAATCCTGTTTTTATGTTTGACGTAAATACTGATTGAGGCGTAATTTTCGCCAATCAAATAAAACAGTGTCGACAATGATGCTTGAGCTTTCCGATCCGATCAGCCCCGAGCAGGATGAATCCGGCACCCTGGCCGAGGGTGTGTTTCGCCGCATCCAGGCTGCCATCGTGCGTGGCGAGATCGCGCCTGGCAGCAAGATCTCCGAGCCGGAACTGGCGCGCACCTATGGCATCAGTCGTGGCCCGCTACGCGAGGCCATTCACCGCCTGGAGGGCCAGCGCCTGCTGGTGCGTGTACCGCATGTCGGTGCGCGGGTTGTGTCGCTGAGCCATAGCGAGTTGATCGAACTCTACGAAATCCGCGAATCGCTCGAAGGCATGGCCTGCCGCCTGGCTGCCGAGCGCATGACCCAGGGCGAGATCGATGAACTGCGCCGGGTGCTCGACCTGCATGAGCAGGATGCTGCGTTCCAGGCTGGCGTCGGTTATTACCAGCAGGAGGGCGATTTCGATTTTCATTACAAGATCATCCAGGGCAGCGGCAACAAGACCCTGACCCAGATGCTCTGCGGCGAGCTGTATCAGTTGGTGCGCATGTACCGCTTGCAGTTCTCGGCCACGCCGAACCGCCCGCGCCACGCCTTCAACGAGCACCACCGCATTCTCGACGCAATTTCCGAGCGCGACGGCGAGCTAGCCGAGCTGCTGATGCGTCGTCATATCGCTGCGTCCAAACGCAATATCGAGCGCCATTTCATTGCCCAGACAGGGCAGGGCGCCACTCCTTCAACAGCACGAGGTGAAGCATGAGTTCGAACACTCCCGGTCAACGTTTCCGCGACGCAGTTGCCAGCGAACACCCGCTGCAAGTCATCGGCGCCATCAACGCCAACCATGCGCTGCTGGCCAAACGTGCCGGCTTCAAGGCTATTTACCTGTCCGGTGGCGGCGTCGCGGCTGGCTCCCTGGGCCTGCCAGACCTGGGCATTACCGGCCTGGACGACGTGCTCACCGACGTGCGTCGCATCACTGACGTCTGCGACCTGCCGCTGCTGGTGGATGTCGACACCGGTTTCGGGGCCTCGGCGTTCAACGTCGCGCGTACCGTGAAGTCGATGATCAAGTTCGGCGCCGCCGCTATCCATATCGAAGACCAGGTCGGCGCCAAGCGCTGCGGTCATCGCCCTAATAAGGAGATTGTCACCCAGCAGGAGATGGTCGACCGCATCAAGGCGGCCGTGGATGCGCGTACCGACGATAGCTTTGTGATCATGGCACGTACCGACGCCCTGGCCGTTGAAGGCCTGAACTCGGCGCTGGATCGTGCTGCCGCCTGCATCGAAGCTGGGGCCGACATGATCTTCCCAGAGGCCATTACTGAGCTGGCGATGTACAAGACCTTCGCCGACCGCGTGAAGGCGCCGATCCTGGCCAATATCACCGAGTTCGGCGCCACGCCGCTGTACACCACCGAAGAGCTGGCCTCGGTTGACGTCGGCCTGGTGCTGTACCCGTTGTCGGCCTTCCGCGCGATGAACAAGGCGGCGGAAAACGTCTACAACGCCGTACGCCGCGATGGCACCCAGAAGAATGTGGTCGACACCATGCAGACCCGCATGGAGCTCTACGAGCGCATCAACTATCACGCCTTCGAGCAAAGCCTCGACGCGTTGTTTGCCGCCAAAAAATAACCGGAACGCAGGTCTTAGCCGCCTGCGTAATAAGAACTACCCGACCGGATCGGATGAGGAGAGATAAGCGATGAGTGCAACCCCAGAAACCGTCACCCCAGGCTTCAAGCCAAAGAAATCCGTGGCCCTGAGTGGCACCGCAGCCGGCAATACCGCCCTGTGCACCGTCGGCCGTACCGGCAACGACCTGCACTACCGCGGCTACGACGTACTCGACTTCGCCAACCGCTGCGACTTCGAAGAAATCGCCCACCTGCTGGTGCACGGCAAACTGCCGAATGCGGCCGAGCTGACTGCCTACAAGACCAAACTCAAGGCCCTGCGTGGCATTCCGGCTGCGCTGAAAGCGTCCCTCGAGCAACTGCCGCCGTCCGCTCATCCGATGGACGTGATGCGCACCGCGGTGTCCGTGCTGGGTTGCGTGTCGCCGGAAAAGGACGACCACAACCATCCGGGCGCCCGTGACATCGCCGACAAGCTGATGGCCTCTCTGGGCTCGGCCTTGCTGTACTGGTACCACTTCAGCCACAACGGCAAACGCATCGACGTGGAAACCGACGACGACTCCATCGGTGGCCATTTCCTCCACCTGCTGCACGGCGAAAAACCGCGCGAGTCGTGGGTGCGCGCCATGCACACCTCGCTCAACCTGTATGCCGAGCATGAGTTCAACGCCTCCACCTTTACCTCGCGGGTGATTGCCGGCACCGGCTCCGACATGCACTCCTGCATCGCTGGCGCTATTGGCGCGCTGCGCGGCCCGAAACACGGTGGCGCCAACGAAGTGGCCTTCGAGATCCAGAAGCGCTACGACAACCCGGACGAAGCCGAGGCCGATATCCGCGCCCGGGTCGAGAAGAAGGAAGTGGTGATCGGCTTTGGCCACCCGGTGTACACCGTCGCCGACCCGCGCAACAAGGTGATCAAGGAAGTGGCGCGCGAGCTGTCCGCCGAGCAGAGCAACAGCAAGATGTTCGACATCGCCGAGCGCCTGGAAACCATCATGTGGGACATCAAGAAGATGTTCCCCAACCTCGATTGGTTCAGCGCCGTCAGCTACCACATGATGGGTGTGCCAACGGCCATGTTCACCCCACTGTTCGTGATTGCCCGCACCTCCGGCTGGTCGTCCCACGTGATCGAACAACGTATCGACGGCAAGATCATTCGCCCGAGCGCCAACTACACAGGCCCTGAAGACCTGAAGTTCGTGCCGCTCAAGGATCGCCCATAACATGAGCATCCAGATGAACAGCCAATACCGTAAAAACCTGCCCGGCAGCGTGCTGGACTACTTCGATACCAGTGAAGCGGTCGATGCCATCGAGCCCGGCGCCTACGCCAAGTTGCCCTACACCTCGCGCGTGCTGGCCGAGCAGTTGGTGCGTCGCTGCGAGCCGGAGGCTTTGACCGACTCGCTCAAGCAGCTGATCGAGCGCAAGCGTGATCTGGACTTCCCCTGGTACCCGGCCCGCGTGGTCTGCCACGACATCCTCGGCCAGACTGCGCTGGTCGACCTGGCCGGTCTGCGCGATGCGATTGCCGAGAAGGGGGGCGACCCGGCCAAGGTCAACCCGGTGGTGCCGACTCAGCTGATCGTCGATCACTCGCTGGCCGTGGAGTTCGGTGGCTTCGACCCGGACGCGTTCGAGAAGAACCGTGCAGTGGAAGAGCGCCGCAACGAGGACCGTTTCCACTTTATCGAGTGGACCAAGACCGCGTTCAAGAACGTCGACGTGATCCCGGCCGGCAACGGCATCATGCACCAGATCAACCTGGAGAAAATGAGCCCGGTGATCCAGGCGCGTGATGGCGTGGCCTACCCGGATACCTGCGTCGGCACCGACAGCCACACCCCGCACGTCGACGCCCTGGGCGTGATCGCCATCGGCGTTGGTGGCCTGGAAGCCGAGACCGTGATGCTGGGCCTGCCGTCGATGATGCGCCTGCCCGATATCGTCGGCGTGGAGCTGACTGGCAAGCGCCAGCCCGGCATCACTGCCACCGATATAGTCCTGGCCATCACCGAGTTCCTGCGCAAGGAACGCGTGGTCGGCGCCTGGGTCGAGTTCTTCGGCGCGGGGGCGGACAGCCTGTCGATCGGCGACCGTGCGACCATCTCCAACATGTGCCCGGAATACGGCGCCACCGCCTCGATGTTCTACATCGACCAGCAGACCATCGACTACCTCAAGCTCACCGGTCGCGAGCCGGAGCCGGTGGCGCTGGTGGAGCAGTACGCCAAGCTCACCGGCCTGTGGGCCGATGCGTTGGTGACCGCTGAATACGAGCGGGTGCTGAGCTTCGACCTGTCCACCGTGGTACGCAACATGGCTGGGCCGAGCAACCCGCACAAGCGCCTGCCGACTTCTGCATTGCAGGAGCGCGGCATCGCTGGCGACGCCATGCTGGCCGCGGCCAAGGTCGAGGAAGCCGACGGCCTGCTGCCGGATGGCGCAGTGATCATCGCCGCCATTACCAGTTGCACCAATACGTCCAACCCGCGTAACGTGGTCGCTGCCGGTCTGCTGGCGAAGAAGGCCAATGCCCTCGGCCTGCTGCGCAAACCATGGGTCAAGACCTCGTTCGCGCCTGGCTCTAAAGTCGCCAAGCTGTATCTGGAGGACGCCGGCCTGCTGAGCGAGCTGGAACAGCTCGGCTTCGGCATCGTCGCTTACGCCTGCACTACCTGTAATGGCATGTCCGGTGCGCTGGACCCGGTGATCCAGCAGGAAATCATCGACCGCGACCTGTATGCCACCGCCGTACTCTCCGGTAACCGCAACTTCGATGGCCGTATCCACCCGTACGCCAAGCAGGCCTTCCTGGCCTCGCCGCCGCTGGTAGTGGCTTACGCCATCGCCGGTACTGTGCGCTTCGATATCGAGCAGGATGTGCTGGGTACCGACAAGAACGGCAACCCGATCACCCTGAAGGACCTGTGGCCGAGCGACGAAGAGATCGACGCCATTGTCGCCGCCTCGGTGAAGCCGGAGCAGTTCAAGCAGATCTACATCCCGATGTTCGATCTGGGCACTATCGAGGAAGCGGAAAGCCCGCTGTACGACTGGCGCCCAATGTCCACCTACATCCGCCGCCCGCCGTACTGGGAAGGTGCACTGGCCGGTGAGCGCACGCTCAAGGGCATGCTGCCGCTGGCGATCCTGCCGGACAACATCACCACCGATCACCTGTCGCCGTCCAACGCCATCCTGCTGGATTCGGCCGCTGGTGAGTACCTGCACAAAATGGGTCTGCCGGAAGAGGACTTCAACTCCTACGCCACCCACCGTGGCGACCACCTGACCGCCCAGCGCGCCACCTTCGCCAACCCGCAACTGGTGAACGAAATGGCCGTGGTCGACGGGGCGGTGAAGAAGGGCTCGCTGGCGCGTGTCGAGCCGGAAGGCAAAGTGATGCGCATGTGGGAAGCGATCGAAACCTACATGAACCGCAAGCAGAACCTGATCATCGTCGCCGGTGCCGACTACGGTCAGGGCTCGTCCCGTGACTGGGCGGCCAAGGGCGTGCGCCTGGCCGGCGTGGAAGTGATCGTCGCCGAAGGCTTCGAGCGCATTCACCGTACCAACCTGGTCGGCATGGGCGTGCTGCCGGTCGAGTTCAAACCGGGCACCACCCGCCTGACTCTCGGCCTCGACGGCACCGAGACCTATGACATCCAGGGCGATGTGTCGCCGCGCTGCGATCTGACTCTGGTGGTCAATCGCCGTAATGGTGAAGTGGTCAAGGTCCCGGTGACCTGCCGCCTGGACACCGCTGCCGAAGTTCATGTCTACAAGGCGGGCGGCGTGCTGCAGCGCTTCGCCCAGGACTTCCTCGAGTCGTCCCAAGGCTGATGTATTACCGGGGCGGCAACGCCCCGGTCTTCTTTCAGGAGAGTGCTTTATGGCTCATGCAGCCCAGATCAAGATTCCCGCCACCTATATGCGTGGCGGCACCAGCAAGGGCGTATTCTTCCGACTGCAAGACTTGCCCGAAAGCTGCCAGGTACCGGGCACCGCCCGTGACCGCCTGTTCATGCGGGTGATCGGCAGCCCCGACCCCTACGCAGCGCAGATCGACGGCATGGGTGGCGCCACGTCCAGCACCAGCAAGTGCGTGATCCTGTCGAAAAGCAGCCAGCCGGATCATGACGTCGATTACCTCTACGGCCAGGTCTCGATCGACAAAGCCTTCGTCGACTGGAGTGGCAACTGCGGCAACCTCTCCACCGGCGCTGGCGCCTTTGCGCTGCATGCCGGGTTGGTCGACCCGGCGCGCATCCCGAAAAACGGCGTGTGCGTGGTGCGGATCTGGCAGGCCAATATCCAGAAAACCATCATTGCCCATGTGCCGGTCAGCAATGGCCAGGTGCAGGAAACTGGCGATTTCGAGCTGGACGGGGTGACCTTCCCGGCGGCGGAGATCGTGCTGGAGTTTCTCGACCCGTCCGATGACGGCGAGGAGGGCGGTTCGATGTTCCCCACCGGTAATTTGGTTGATGACCTAGACGTGCCTGGTGTGGGCACCTTCAAGGCGACCATGATCACCGCCGGTATTCCCACTGTGTTCGTCAACGCCGAAGAGATTGGCTACAAAGGCACCGAGCTGCGCGAAGACATCAACGGCAACCCCGAGGCGCTGGCGCGTTTCGAGGCCATTCGTGTGGCCGGTGCGCTACGTATGGGGCTGATCAAGCACGCCGACGAGGCGCTAACCCGTCAGCACACGCCGAAGGTCGCCTTCGTGACCAAGGCGCAGGACTACAAAGCGTCTAGCGGCAAGACCGTGCAGGGCGGCGAGGTCGATCTGCTGGTGCGCGCGCTGTCCATGGGCAAGCTGCACCACGCCATGATGGGTACCTGCGCGGTGGCCATTGGCACGGCGGCGGCAATTCCCGGCACCCTGGTCAACCTCGCGGCTGGCGGTGGCGCGCGTACGGCGGTGCGCTTCGGGCATCCGTCCGGCACCTTGCGGGTCGGCGCCGAGGCGGCTCAAGTAAACGGCGAGTGGACGGTGACCAAGGCGATCATGAGCCGCAGCGCGCGCATCCTGATGGAAGGCTGGGTACGCGTACCGGGCGATGCCGTCTGAAGAATGAAAAAGCCCGGCGCTGGGCCGGGCTTTTGCTGAACTGTAACGCCAGCGTTACTTGAGGCGGCGTTCCACGCCTTTTTCCACGAGTATCTTGGCGGAAATCTCTTCCACCGAGAAATGCGTGGAGTTGATGTACGGGATGTTTTCGCGGCGGAACAGGTTCTCCACCTCGCGCACCTCGAACTCGCACTGGGCAAAGCTGGCGTAGCGGCTGTTGGGTTTGCGCTCGTGACGGATGGCCGTAAGCCGGTCCGGGTCGATGGTCAGGCCGAACAGCTTGTGTTTGTAGGGTTTAAGGGCGGCTGGCAGCTGCAGGCGCTCCATGTCTTCTTCGGTCAGCGGGTAGTTGGCTGCACGAATACCGAATTGCATGGCCATATACAGGCAGGTGGGCGTCTTTCCGCACCGAGAAACACCGACCAGAATCAGATCGGCCTTGTCGTAGTAGTGAGTGCGGGCGCCGTCGTCGTTGTCGAGGGCGAAGTTCACCGCCTCGATCCGTTCCATGTAGTTGCTGCTGCTGGCTATGGAGTGGGACTTGCCCACCGAGTAGGACGAATGGGAGCTGAGCTCCTGTTCCAGGGGGGCGAGAAAGGTGGAGAAAATGTCGATCATGAAACCGTCGGACTGGCCCAGGATGTCGCGAATTTCCTGGTTTACCACGGTGTCGAAGATGATCGGGCGCACGCCGTCTTTCTCGGCAGCTGTATTGATTTGTTGTACCATGGCGCGCGCCTTGTCCACGCTGTCTATATAGGGGCGCGTGAGCTTGGTGAAGCCGATAGTGTCGAATTGTGCCAGCAGGCTCTGGCCGAGGGTCTCGGCGGTAATGCCGGTGCCGTCGGAGATGAAGAAAGCGGTTCGTTTCATTTGCACCAGAGGCCTTAAGTCAGGAACGATTCTTGGCTATCATAGGCCCCCTTTGTCGGGCCCGTACTGGCCGGCATTGTGACTTATTTCCTTGAGGCAAAGCCAGAATGCAGCTCGCCTGCAGCGGCTTGGCCAAGCACAGTGGAGAGTTCACCTTGGTAGAGTACGTAGTTCCCCTCGATAAGCTCGGCGTCCACGATGTGGAGCATGTAGGGGGCAAAAACGCATCCCTGGGCGAAATGATCAGCAACCTGGCCGGTGCTGGTGTCTCTGTCCCTGGCGGTTTCGCTACTACCGCGCAGGCCTACCGTGACTTCCTTGATCTGAGTGGCTTGAACGATCGTATCCACGCCGCGCTCGACGCGCTGGATGTTGACGACGTCAATGCCTTGGCCAAAACCGGTGCGCAGATCCGCCAATGGATCATGGACGCCGAGTTCCCCGAGCGCCTCAACAGCGAAATCCGCACGGCCTTCGCCGCGATGGCGGGTGACAACGCCAATATGGCGGTCGCCGTACGTTCCTCGGCTACCGCCGAAGACCTGCCGGACGCTTCTTTCGCCGGCCAGCAGGAAACCTTCCTGAACATCCGCGGCGTGGAAAACGTGATCCGCGCGGCCAAGGAAGTCTTCGCCTCGCTGTTCAACGACCGCGCCATCGCCTACCGCGTGCACCAGGGCTTCGACCACAAACTGGTTGCCCTGTCTGCCGGTGTGCAGCGCATGGTCCGCTCGGAAACCGGTACCGCCGGCGTGATGTTCACCCTGGATACCGAATCCGGCTTCCGTGACGTGGTGTTCATCACCGGTGCCTATGGCCTCGGCGAGACCGTGGTGCAGGGCGCAGTGAACCCGGATGAGTTCTACGTACACAAGCAAACCCTGGAAGCGGGCCGTCCGGCCATCCTGCGCCGCAACCTGGGTAGCAAAGCCATCAAGATGATCTACGGCGAAGAAGCCAAGGCGGGCAAGTCGGTGAAAACCGTCGATGTCGACCGCGCTGATCGTGCGCGCTTCTGCCTCAGCGATGCCGAAGTCACCGAGCTGGCCAAGCAGGCGCTGATCATCGAGAAGCACTACGGCCGCCCGATGGATATCGAGTGGGCCAAAGACGGCGACGACAACCAGCTGTACATCGTCCAGGCCCGTCCGGAAACCGTGAAAAGCCGCGCCAGCGCTACCGTGATGGAACGCTACCTGCTGAAAGAGAAGGGCACCGTCCTGGTTGAAGGTCGTGCCATCGGCCAGAAGATCGGCGCCGGCAAGGTGCGGGTCATCCAGGACGTGTCCGAAATGGACAAGGTCCAACCGGGCGACGTGCTGGTTTCCGACATGACCGACCCGGACTGGGAACCCGTGATGAAGCGCGCCAGCGCCATCGTCACCAACCGTGGCGGGCGTACCTGCCATGCGGCGATCATCGCCCGTGAGCTGGGTATCCCGGCGGTAGTCGGTTGCGGCAACGCGACCCAGGTTCTTCGCGATGGCCAGGGCGTTACCGTTTCCTGTGCTGAAGGCGACACCGGTTTCATCTTCGAGGGTGAACTGGGCTTCGACATCCGCAAGAACTCCGTGGATGCAATGCCGGACCTGTCGTTCAAAATCATGATGAACGTCGGCAACCCGGATCGTGCCTTCGACTTCGCCCAGCTGCCCAACGCCGGTGTCGGCTTGGCGCGTCTCGAGTTCATCATCAACCGCATGATCGGCGTGCACCCCAAGGCGCTGCTGAACTACGCAGGCCTGCCGGCCGAGATCAAGGACAGCGTCGACAAACGCATTGCCGGTTACAACGATCCGGTTGGCTTCTATGTCGAGAAGCTAGTCGAGGGCATCAGCACCCTGGCTGCGGCCTTCTGGCCGAAGAAAGTCATCGTGCGCCTGTCGGACTTCAAGTCCAACGAATACGCCAACCTGATCGGCGGCAAGCTGTACGAGCCGGAGGAAGAAAACCCGATGCTGGGCTTCCGTGGCGCTTCGCGTTACATCAGCGAGTCGTTCCGCGATTGCTTCGAGCTGGAATGCCGTGCGCTGAAGAAAGTCCGCAATGAAATGGGCCTGACCAACGTCGAGATCATGGTGCCGTTCGTGCGTACCCTGGGCGAGGCCAGCCAGGTCGTTGACCTGCTCGCAGCCAACGGCCTGGCCCGCGGCCAGGATGGCCTGAAGGTCATCATGATGTGCGAGCTGCCGTCCAACGCGATCCTGGCCGAAGAGTTCCTCGAGTTCTTCGACGGTTTCTCCATCGGTTCCAACGATCTGACCCAGCTGACCCTGGGTCTGGATCGTGACTCCGGCATCGTTGCGCACCTGTTCGACGAACGTAATCCGGCGGTGAAGAAGCTGCTCAGCAATGCCATCCAGGCCTGCAACAAGGCCGGCAAGTACATCGGTATCTGCGGTCAGGGCCCATCGGATCACCCGGACCTGGCGCGCTGGCTGATGGAGCAGGGCATCGAAAGCGTTTCGTTGAACCCGGACTCGGTGCTGGACACCTGGTTCTTCCTCGCGGAAACCCAGCCGGCCTAAGCTCAACACCATCTCCACCAAAGGGCGGAAGCGATTCCGCCCTTTTTTGTGCAAGACCCACTATGCAAAGCAGTAGCGAATTGTTCCCCGTTGCCCTGGTCAGTGCCGAGCTGCGCGCCGACCTGAGCGAGGATGTGTATCGCCTGAAACCAGGCAACAGCCCGGATTATTCCGTCGAGCTGGCCTTGACCCGTCTCGGCTTGGCCGATCAGCCGCAACGCGGTGTGCCGGTGATTCTGCTACATGGCAGTTTTTCCAATCGGCGCTTCTGGTATTCGCCCAAGGGCATCGGACTCGGCCCACAACTGGCGCGTGCCGGGTTTGATGTGTGGATCGCCGAGATGCGCGGCCACGGCCTGTCCCCGCGCAACCAGGCTTACAGTCGCAATACCGTGGCCGATTACGCACGTTATGACTTGCCGGCTATCGCGGCCTTTGTCTGCGAGCAAAGCGGTCAGGCACCACACTGGATTGGTCACTCACTGGGTGGCATTACCTTGGCTGCGGCGCTGGGTGGTCACTACCTGGATAGCCAGACTGCCGCATCGGTGGCGCTGTTCGGTAGCCAGGTCAGTCGCATCTACTGGCCGCTCAAGGTGCCGCCGGTGGAGTGGAGTAGCCGGTTGCTGCTCAAGGGCTTTCACCATATCTCCGGCTCGCGCTTCAAGCGCGGCCCCGAGGATGAGCCAATTGGCTTGGCACTAGAGAGTTTGCGCTGGCACCGCCTGTTTGGCCGTTTTGGCGACAGCGAGCGCAACTGGTGGGCCGGTTTGGCCGATGTCCAGGTCCCGTTGCTTGCAGTGACTGCCGCGGGCGATACGCAAGACCCGGCCTGGGCCTGCCGCAAGCTGGCCGACCAGTTCGTTTCGGCGCCACACAGTTACCTGTGTCTGGCCAAGGACAAGGGCTTTTCCAGCGACTACGGGCACGTTGAAATGCTGGTCAGCAAGGAAGCTCAGCGGGAAGTCTGGCCCCTGGTCGAACACTGGCTGCAAGCAGGGCAATTGCCCGAAGGTGTGGCGCACGACTGAAGTTACAAGCGCCCAGGCATGCGGCTAAGATGTGACACATTCAGGCTTGCTGGTCATTTCCGGCACAAGGTGGCGCTATGTTCATTGCGCTTGAGCGGTTGATCAATCTCGATGATGGCTACCGCCGGCTGTTTCAGGTCGACGGGCGGAGCCTGCTGTTGCTGATGGTCGACCGTCAGCCCGTGCTGCTGGAGAACCGTTGCCCGCACCAGGGCGCGCCCTTGCACAACGCCACGGTCGTCGGTACGGTGCTGCGCTGCTCGCGGCATGGCGCCGAGTTTGACCTGCTCAACGGCCAGTCGCTGAATGCCTCCTGCGGTAACCTCAATCTGTTCAAACTTGCCTATGACGGCGACCGTATCGGCATCGATCTCTGACGTATTCATTAACAGGAGTTTCCCCCATGCAATACATCACCCCTGATCTGTGTGACGCCTACCCGGAGCTGGTGCAGGTGCTCGAGCCGATGTTCGCCAACTTTGGCGGGCGCGATTCCTTTGGTGGCGAGATCGTCACCATCAAGTGCCATGAGGACAACTCCCTGGTGAAATCCCAGGCCGACCTGCCGGGCCAGGGCAAAGTATTGGTGGTTGACGGTGGCGGCTCGCTGCGCCGCGCGCTACTGGGCGACATGATTGCCGAGAAAGCCGCGAAAAATGGCTGGGAAGGCATGGTCATCTACGGTTGCGTACGTGACGTCGACGTCCTGGCGCAGACCGACCTCGGCGTGCAGGCCCTGGCCAGCCATCCGATGAAGACCGACAAGCGCGGTATTGGCGACCTCAACGTGGTGGTGACGTTCGCTGGTGTCACTTTTCACCCGGGCCACTATGTCTACGCCGATAACAATGGCGTCATCGTTTCCCCTGAACCGCTGAAGATGCCGGAGTGAGCCATCCGGGCACGCCGCTGTGCGTGCTGGTGGTCAGGTGACGCAACGGATGCCAGAGCAAGACAATCTCGACTGGGGGCTGGTGCATGCCTTTGTCCTCGATGGCCAGGGCGGCGCCCGCAGTATTTTCCGCGAGGCGCTGGAAGGCTTGCAATTGCAGGGCGCAGAAAGCTTGTGGCTGCATTGGGATCGCAGCCACCCGCTGACCCAGCGCTGGCTGCGCGAGCAGAGTGGAATCAGCGAGTTCGCCTGTGACCTGCTGCTGGAGGAGAACACCCGGCCACGGCAGCTGCAGTTGCCGGGTGATGCGCTGCTGCTGTTCCTGCGCGGGGTCAACCTCAACCCTGGCGCCGAGCCGGAAGACATGGTTTCGGCGCGTATCTTTGCCGATCCGCAGCGGGTGATCTCCCTGCGCCTGCGCCCCCTGCGGGCCACTGAGGAGATCATCGCGCAGCTGGAGAAGGGCTGCGGCCCGAAGAACTCGGCCGAGTTGATCCTGCAGCTGGCCCATTATCTGGCTGATCGCGTCGATGCGGTGATCGAGGGTTTGTCCGAGCAGTTAGAAGAGCAGGAAGAGCGGCTCGATAGCGATGAGCTCTATATGCCCAATCATGGCTTGATGCTGCATGTACGTCTGCGCGCGGCCAATCTGCGGCGTTTCCTTGCGCCGCAGCGAGAGATCTACAGCCAGTTGGCGCGCAACGACTTTGCCTGGTTCGCCAAGGACGATACCGATTACTGGAATGAGCTGAGCAATCGGTTGATTCGCTATCTCGAGGAGCTGGAGTTGGTGCGCGAGCGTGTCGGTCTGGTGCTCGAGGCTGAGCATCGACGCATGAGCGAGAAGATGAATCGCACCATGTATCGGCTTGGCATCATCACCGGCTTTTTCATGCCGATGAGCTTTATCACCGGCTTGCTCGGCATCAATCTCGGCGGCATGCCTGGTGCGCAGAATGGCCACGGTTTTCTGTTCGCCTGTGCCTTGTTGGGCGCGGTTGCGTGTTTCCAGTGGTGGCTATTTCGCCGCTTACGCTGGCTTTGATGTGACCCGGTAGGCGAGGGCCACGTCTAGGCCTCATATCCATGCGAGGTGCGCATGCACGATCCGTTTGAAGAATCCCTGCGGGACCTGCTGAAAACCTCCTCATCAGACCACGATGACGGAGCTGCGCTGGGCCGCGTACTCAAGACCGCCAACCGCCAGGTGGGTGCCGGTGATCTGTTCAGCTTGCTCGGTCACTGGGCCGAAGCCCTGATGATCGCCCTGAATAATGGATCGGCGCACACCGCACCGGTTTCCCGTCGCACTGCAACCTCACGTTCCGTAGACAAGGCTGATTGAAGATGGAATTCGACCCCTGGACTCAAAGTCTCGTAAAAGCCATGGAAACCGTCTGGACGCCGATTGGGGCCTTCATTCCTCGCCTGTTCGGTTCGTTGGTGGTGGTACTGCTGGGTTTCGTGGTGGCCAAGCTGCTCGATACCTTGCTGTCGAAGCTGCTGGCCAAAATTGGTCTGGACCGCCTGATGGCAGGCACTGGCCTGACCAAGATGCTGGCCCGAGTGGGTATCCAGGTGCCGGTGTCGACGCTGATCGGCAAGGTGGTCTACTGGTTCGTTCTGCTGATCTTCCTGGTTTCCGCGGCTGAGTCCCTGGGGCTTGACCGCGTCTCTGCCACTCTTGATGTGTTGGCTCTGTACCTGCCGAAAGTGCTGGGCGCGGCAGCCATCCTGCTGGCGGGTGTGCTGCTGGCGCAGCTGCTTAGCGGTATCGTGCGCGGCGCGGCAGAAGGGGTGGGGCTGGATTACGCCCATGGTCTGGGCCGCATTGCCCAAGGACTGGTGATCATCATCAGCATCTCGGTAGCTATCGGTCAGCTGGAAGTGAAGACCGATCTGCTCAACAACGTGATCGCCATTGTGCTGATTTCCATCGGTCTGGCTGTCGCATTGGCCCTCGGTTTGGGCAGTCGCGAAATCGCCGGACAGATCCTTGCCGGTATTTATGTGCGCGAGCTCTACGATGTCGGGCAACAAGTGAAGATAGGTGAGGTCGAAGGCCAAATCGAGGAGATCGGCACGGTCAAAACCATCATTCTGACCGAAGACGGTGAGCTGGTATCGGTAGCCAACCGTACCCTGCTCGAGCAGCGCGTCAGCAGCCGCTAAGCGTCCAATCCCTGCTAATGTATGCGGCCACAGGCGACGCCCTTGTGTGGG
The DNA here is from genome assembly GCF_014174475.1 of Aquipseudomonas ullengensis. Taxonomy (GTDB): domain Bacteria; phylum Pseudomonadota; class Gammaproteobacteria; order Pseudomonadales; family Pseudomonadaceae; genus Aquipseudomonas; species Aquipseudomonas ullengensis. The sequence goes on along the minus strand of NZ_JACJUD010000004.1, from coordinate 259,685 downwards.
CGGTGGCCGCCATTTGACCTGACTGTCGGCACGACCCGTTTTGAACAAAGCCCAACCGCTTCCCACGCGTTACGACCCTCGCGAGCTCTCCGACGAAGAGCTGGTCCAGCGTGCGCATGTCGAACTCTTCCACGTGACGCGTGCCTATGAAGAGCTGATGCGTCGTTACCAGCGCACGCTGTTCAATGTCTGCGCCCGTTATTTGGGCAACGAGCGTGATGCCGACGACGTCTGCCAAGAGGTCATGCTCAAGGTTCTTTATGGTCTGAAGAACTTCGAGGGCAAGTCGAAGTTCAAAACATGGCTATATAGCATCACGTATAACGAGTGCATCACTCAATATCGCAAAGAGCGTCGTAAACGCCGCTTGCTTGATGCGCTAAGTCTTGACCCTCTGGAAGAAGCATCCGAAGAGAAGGCGCCCAAGCCCGAAGAAAAGGGTGGGCTTGATCGCTGGCTGATCCATGTCAACCCGATTGATCGTGAAATTCTTGTCCTGCGATTCGTTGCGGAGCTGGAGTTTCAGGAAATCGCGGACATCATGCACATGGGGCTCAGTGCAACGAAAATGCGTTACAAGCGTGCTCTTGATCGCTTGCGCGAAAAATTTGCCGGAGTTGGCGAAACTTAATTCGCAACGAAATATCACAGGCATGGCGGTGTCTAGTTTGTTAGACTTGCCGCCAGGTTATTCCCGGGGCAACTCTGGGATAACTCATAGTCATCAAATGATGGGGATTTTTACGGATGAAACTGAAAAATACTTTTGGCGTTGTCATCGGCTCTCTGGTAGCTGCCACTTCGCTTAACGCTCTGGCTCAAGGTCAAGGTGCGGTCGAAGTCGAAGGCTTCGCCAAAAAACAGCAGTTCGACAGCGCTCGTGAATTCAAAAACGACGGCAACCTGTTCGGCGGCTCCATCGGTTACTTCCTGACAGACGACGTTGAACTGCGTCTGGGCTACGACGAAGTACACAACGCTCGCGCCGAAGACGGTCGTGACATCAAGGGCTCCAACACTGCCCTGGATGCTCTGTACCACTTCAACGCTCCGGGTGACACCCTGCGTCCGTACGTATCCGCCGGTTTCTCTGACCAGAGCATCGGTCAGAACGGTAGTGGCCGTAACGGTTCCACCTTCGCCAACCTGGGCGGCGGTGCCAAGCTGTACTTCACCGAGAACTTCTATGCCCGCGCTGGTGTTGAAGCTCAATACAACATCGACCAGGGCGACACCGAGTGGGCCCCGAGCGTTGGTATCGGCCTGAACTTCGGTGGCGGCTCCAAGCCGGCCCCGGCTGCCGAGCCTGTTGCTGAAGTGTGCAGCGACAGCGACAACGACGGTGTTTGCGACAACGTTGACAAGTGCCCCGACACCCCGGCCAACGTCACCGTTGATGCCGATGGCTGCCCGGCTGTGGCTGAAGTCGTTCGCGTTGAACTGGACGTGAAATTTGACTTCGACAAGTCCAAGGTCAAAGAAGAAAGCTACGGCGACATCAAGAACCTGGCTGACTTCATGAACCAGTACCCGTCGACCAGCACCACTGTTGAAGGTCACACCGACTCCGTCGGCACTGACGCCTACAACCAGAAACTGTCCGAGCGTCGTGCTAACGCCGTTCGTGAAGTCCTGGTTGACCAGTACGGTGTAGGTTCCGAGCGCGTTAACTCGGTTGGTTACGGTGAGTCCCGCCCGGTTGCTGACAACGCTACCGAAGCTGGCCGCGCTGTTAACCGTCGCGTAGAAGCTGAAGTAGAAGCCCAAGCCAAGTAATTTGGTCTGTCGCTTCACAGAAAACCCGGCCTAGGCCGGGTTTTTTGTTGCCCGCAGAAATCTGCTGGCAAGCTGCTCCTGTCATCAGATTGACGCGCCAGTGTCACGCCCTCGCCACCGCCATGGGTTGCAATCGCGACAAATGGATGAGGGGCGAACGATGCAACTGTGCGTAATAGGTGCGGGGTATGTGGGACTGGTAACGGCCTGCTGTTTTGCCGAAATGGGCAATCGAGTGGTCTGTGTCGAGCGTGATCCAGTACGGCTGGCTCGGCTGGCGCGGGGTGATGTGCCGATCTACGAGCCGGGTCTGGAAGCGCTTTTGCGTGCTCACCTGGCCAGCGGTCAGCTCAGTTTCAGTGCAAGCATGGGGGAGGGCGTGCGCAATGCCGCAATCGCCTTTATCGCTGTGGGCACGCCCACCGGTGAAGATGGCTCAGCCGATCTGTCGCATGTTCTGGCGGTGGCCGATGAGCTGGGTGAGGCATTGCAGCAGCCGTGCCTGGTGGTCGACAAATCTACCGTTCCGGTTGGTACGGCTGAGCGTGTAGGCCAGCGCATCAACCGGCGGCTGGCAAGCCGGAGCATGAGTTTCCGGGTGCGCATCGCGAGCAATCCAGAGTTCCTCAAGGAAGGCTCCGCTGTCGAGGACTTCATGCGCCCGGATCGAGTGATACTGGGCTGCGATGATGGACAAAGCACCGAGCAGTTGCGCCGCTTGTACGCTCCGTTCCTGCGCAACCATGAGCGCGTGTTGTGCATGGGCGTGCGTGCTGCCGAGTTCACCAAATATGCGGCTAACGCTTTTCTGGCAACGCGCATCTCCTTCATGAACGAGATGGCCGGGTTGTGTGCCCGCCTGGATGTGGATATCGAGGATGTGCGACGGGGCATTGGCAGCGACAAGCGTATCGGAACCCATTTCATCTATGCCGGTTGTGGCTATGGCGGTTCCTGTTTCCCCAAGGATGTGCGGGCGCTGATCCGCAGTGCCGAGCTGGAGGGATTTGAGCCAGGTATTCTGCGTGCGGTGGAGGCGCGCAATGCGCTGCAGAAGACCCTGCTGTTCCAGTCCGTACGCGAGCATTTCAATGGGCTCCTGCAGGGGCGGATTGTTGCCGTATGGGGGCTGGCCTTCAAGCCGGGTACTGATGATCTGCGCGAGGCGCCCAGTCTGGTATTGCTCGATGCTCTGCTGGCTGCCGGGGCCAAGGTGCAGGCTTGTGATCCAGTGGCTTGTAACGGTATGCAGGGGCGTTATGCGGAAGCGCTGGAAAGTGGCCAGCTACAGCTCACGGAGTCTCCGTATTCGGCCACGGAAAGTGCCGATGCCCTGGTACTGGTGACTGAGTGGAAACAGTTCCGTCAGCCAGATTTTGCGCGGATTCGCGGCTTGATGCGGATGCCTGTAATATTCGACGGCCGCAACATTTATGACGCGACGGAACTAGCCGGCTTGGGCTTCCTCTATAGAGGCATTGGCAGACCGCTGGCTGGGCATTGTAAGGCCAGTGCCGCCTGATTAGACTGCGCCGCATTTATCCCCCGCAGCACCAAGGATCCCCATGATCAAGAAATGTCTGTTCCCGGCCGCCGGTTACGGCACCCGCTTCCTGCCGGCCACCAAGGCCATGCCCAAGGAAATGCTGCCGGTGGTGAACAAGCCACTGATTCAGTACGGCGTTGAAGAAGCACTGGAAGCGGGCCTGTCCGAAATCGCCATGGTTACCGGCCGTGGCAAGCGCGCCCTGGAAGACCATTTCGACATCAGTTACGAGCTGGAGCATCAGATTCAGGGCACCGACAAGGAAAAATACTTGGTCGGTATTCGCCGTCTGATCGACGAGTGCTCGTTCTCCTACACCCGCCAGGTTGAAATGAAGGGCCTGGGTCACGCCATCCTCTGTGGTCGCCCGCTGATCGGTGACGAGCCGTTCGCCGTGGTTCTGGCTGACGACCTGTGCTTCAACCTCGAAGGCGACGGCGTGCTGCAGCAGATGGTCAAGCTGTACAACCAGTTCCGCTGCTCCATCGTCGCCATTCAGGAAGTGCCGCCGGAAGAAACCTCGAAATACGGTGTGATTTCCGGCGAGATGATCCGCGACGACATCTACCGGGTGAACACCATGGTCGAGAAGCCGAAGCCGGAAGATGCGCCGTCCAACCTGGCGATCATCGGCCGCTATATCCTGACCCCAGATATCTTCGACCTGATCGAGCAGACCGAGCCGGGCAAGGGTGGCGAAATCCAGATCACCGATGCGCTGATGAAGCAGGCGCAGGATGGTTGCGTGATCGCCTACAAGTTCAAGGGCAAGCGTTTCGACTGCGGTGGCGCCGAAGGCTACATCGAGGCGACCAACTTCTGCTTCGAGAACCTGTACAAGACCGGCAAGGCTTACTGATAGAGCCTGCAGCGTCGAACAAAAGCCACCTCCGGGTGGCTTTTGTGTTTCAGGCTTCCCTATTCAGGGGATGGGCATGGCCTCCGAGCCCGGACCGAGCGGCTGGCCGTAGCTGAACTCGACGTAGTTGCCTGCCGGGTCGCGCAGCCCACAGTAGTAGCCCACGGGGTAGGGCTCATCGCGCGCGGGCCAGATCAGGCAGCCGGCCGATTCGGCCAGGCGGGCGATTTCTTCGACCTGCTCACGACTGTCCACGGCGAAACCGAAGTGGCTGTAATCGTCAGCCGCCAGTTGCCGATCCGCGCCACCAGGCATGATCACGAAGATGAATTGATGCTCCTTGCCCGGTTCGGCCATCCACACGATCTTTGAACCTTTGCCGGCGCGTTCATGGATCACCCGCATGCCGCAGAACTGCTGATAAAAGTCGATGCAGGCCTCTAGGTCAGGGACGTGGAGGGCGAGATGGGTGAGGGTGGTGGGCATCGGCGAGGCTCCTGTGTCGCGCTTTTCGGCTGAACCAGAGAGGCTATGGGTTATGCTGGCAGCCAACTGAGGAGACCATAACCCATGTCCTACGACTTCGACCTGTTCGTCATCGGCGCCGGCTCCGGTGGCGTGCGTGCGGCGCGTTTCGCCGCTGGCTTTGGTGCCCGCGTGGCCGTGGCGGAAAGCCGCTACCTGGGCGGTACCTGCGTCAATGTTGGCTGCGTACCGAAGAAGTTGCTGGTCTACGGCGCCCACTTCGGTGAAGACTTCGAGCAGGCGCGGAGCTTTGGCTGGAGTGGCGCCGAAGCAAATTTCGACTGGTCGACCCTGATCGCCAACAAGAATCGCGAGATCGAACGGCTCAACGGCATCTACCGCAATTTGCTGGTCAACAGCGGCGTTACGCTGATTGAAGGGCATGCCCGCCTGCTGGATGCGCATACCGTTGAAATCAACGGCCAACGGCATAGCGCCGAACGCATCCTGATCGCCACCGGTGGCTGGCCCCAGGTGCCGGATATCCCTGGCAAGGAGCTGGCCATCAGTTCCAATGAAGCGTTCTTCCTCAAGCAGCTGCCCAAGCGCGTGCTGGTGGTTGGCGGTGGCTATATCGCCGTCGAGTTCGCCTCGATCTTTCATGGTCTTGGGGCGCAGACCTCCTTGCTCTACCGCGGCGAACTGTTCCTGCGCGGCTTCGATGGCGCGGTGCGCCAGCACCTCAAGGATGAGTTGAGCAAGAAAGGGATGGATCTGCAGTTCCAGGCCGACATCGTGCGCATCGACCGGCAAGCCGATGGCAGCCTGCTAGCCACGCTCAAGGATGGTCGCCAGCTACCTACCGATTGCGTGTTCTACGCCACCGGGCGGCGCCCGATGCTGGATAACCTGGGTTTGGAGAACACCCAGGTCGAGCTCGACGAGCGCGGTTTCATCAAGGTCGACGACAACTACGAGAGCAGCGAGCCATCAATTCTAGCCATCGGCGATGTGATCGGTCGTGTGCAGCTGACACCTGTGGCGTTAGCAGAAGGCATGGCTGTGGCCCGTCGCCTGTATCGTCCGGAGGAGTACCGCAAGGTTGATTACAACCTGATCCCGACGGCGGTTTTCAGCCTGCCGAACATCGCCACGGTCGGCCTCAGCGAAGAACAGGCACGCGCCGATGGCTATACGGTGAAGGTATTCGAAAGCCGCTTCCGGCCGATGAAGCTGAGCCTCAGCGATTGCCAGGAGCGCACGCTGATGAAGCTGGTGGTGGATGCCAAGACCGACAAGGTGCTGGGTTGCCATATGGTCGGGCCGGAGTCCGGCGAGATCATCCAGGGCCTGGCCGTTGCGCTCAAAGCGGGGGCGACCAAGCAGCTGTTTGACGACACGCTGGGTATTCACCCGACGGCCGCGGAGGAGTTTGTTACCATGCGCGCCCCCGTCGCTAGCTGAACGCGCCATGCAGCAAATTTTCTACCTTGCCGACCTGTTCGGTGTTGCCGTTTTCGCCATTACCGGTGCGCTGATGGCCGGGCGCAAGTCCATGGATCTGTTCGGCGTGCTGGTGATCGCAATCATCACCGCGCTGGGCGGCGGGACCCTGCGGGACTTGATCCTCGATAACCACCCGGTGAGTTGGATTCGCAACGACACCTACATCCTGGTCGCTTCGCTGGCCGCGGTCGGCACCGTGCTTTGGGTGCGTCTGACCCAGCCGATTCACGAGCGTGGCCTGTTGATCGCCGACGCCTTCGGCCTGGCAGTGTTCACCGTGATCGGTACCGAAGTGGCCCTGCAGCACAACGTGCCCTACAGCACGGCGATCATCATGGGCGTGATGACCGGGGTGGCCGGCGGGGTGATGCGCGACGTGATCTGCAACGAAATTCCGCTGATCTTCCAGAAGGAAATCTATGCCACGGCCTGCATCGTCGGCTCGGTGGTATTCATTGCCCTGCGTGAATTGCAAACCCCGCACTGGCTGGATACCGGCGTGGCGATGCTCAGCGTGCTGCTGATCCGCCTGGCTGCGATCCAGTGGCGCCTGGGCTTGCCACGCTTCCACCTGCTGGACCGCGACTGACACGAAGTTCGCGCAGCTCTGCGGCGGGCCCGCTATCATTTTTCAGGGATCTCCCAACAACCAAGAAGGTGACCAATATGCGATTCCATTTATATGTATGCGCTGCTCTGCTGGGAATGAGCGGGCTGGCCCAGGCGACCAGTTTCGTGGTGACGACCGATGCGATTGTCGGGGCCACCAAAGGGACTTCGGACATCACCTCGTCGTCGTTCAAGGACGACAAGATCGTGCTGCAGGCGCGTGACGATGCCGCCAGCTTCGTCGCCAGCCAGGGTGAAGTGCGTGGCGCTCACCTGGAGGCGGCGCTGCTGCATGTTCGGGCCACCTACCCGGTTGGCCAGGCCAGTGACATGCAGTTGGCCCAGAGCATCCTGGTGCTGTAAGGCGGTATGCGGGCTTTCCGGCCGCCACGCTCGTGGCGCCGGGAGGTTCGTTTCTCCTGGCCCAATCATCAGCGGGCCGCGGTACTATCGAACAATCCATTGACTCCGACTCGACCCGCAATGACAGCGGCGGCCGGTTGTCGCACTTGAGCCATACGGAGTTTGCGAATGAGTGAGGAAGGTCTGGCGGGCCGGGTAGTCGTTGATGGCCAGCCGTTGCCGCCGCTGGATCAGCTGATTGCCTGCCACGAGTGCGATTTGCTGATGCATCACCCGCATCTGGGCGAGGAGGAGAAAGCCAGCTGCCCACGCTGTGGCTATGAGCTGGTGGTGCACCGCTCGCACATGCGCCGGCGCTCCCTGGCGCTGGTGCTGACGGCCTTGCTGCTGTTCATTCCAGCCAACTTCCTGCCGATCATCAGCCTTAACCTGCTCGGCCAGAATGCCGTCGACACGGTGTGGAGCGGGGTGATCGGGCTGTATCACCTGGATATGAAGGGCGTGGCCTTCGTGGTGTTCATGTGCAGCATGCTGGTACCGCTGGTCAAGCTGCTGTGCCAGTTGGCCGTGCTGCTGAGCATGCCCTATGCCAGCCTGCGCCCGCTGGGTGTGCAGCTGTACCGGGCCTACAACCACCTGCGCGAGTGGGGCATGCTCGAGGTGTACCTGTTCGGCATCCTGGTTTCCATCGTCAAACTGAGTGGCATGGCCGAGCTGCACCTGGGCGTTGGCCTGGCCTGTTTCGTGGGAATGATGCTGGCGCAGATCTGGCTGGAGGTAACGATGTCCCCGCACCAGGTCTGGGACGCATTGAGCGAAGAGGAGGGCGACCATGCGCGCACTTGATGCCGGCATCCTGCTTTGCGGCGAATGTCACAAGCTGGAATACCTGCGCGAAGGCGAGGAACAGCACTGCGAGCGCTGCGGCGCGCACCTGCACCCCCGCCGGCCCAACAGCCTGGTGCGGACCTGGGCCCTGCTGATCACCGCAGCGATTCTCTACATTCCGGCCAATATGCTGCCGATCATGACGGTGAATTTTCTCGGCAACGGCACGCCGGCAACCATCATGGAGGGGGTCATCGAGCTGATCCACGCGGACATGCTGCCGATTGCCCTGGTGGTCTTCGTCGCCAGCATCCTGGTGCCGACCTTCAAGCTGGTCGGGATTGCCACGTTGCTCTACTCCGTCCAGCGCCACCAGCGTCTGTCCGCCAAGCAGCGAGTGCTGATGTACCGCTTCATCGAGTGGATCGGGCGTTGGTCGATGCTCGATATCTTCGTCATCGCCATCCTCGTGGCCCTGGTCAACTTCGGCCACCTGGCCAGCATCGAAGCCGGGCCGGGAGCCGCCGCCTTTTGCCTGGTGGTGATTCTGACGATGATTGCGGCCGTGACTTTCGATCCCCGGCTGATCTTCGACAACATCCCCGCCGAAGCGGCTGAGGACGAGGAAGAACTCGCCTAAGCGCGAGCTTCCGACGGGCCTTCCAGCAATTCGATGAAGGCCCGCAGCGCCGGGGTATTGGTGCCGCGCCGCCACATCAGCCAGGTTACCGCCTGGCTATGTTCCGGATTGAGCGCATGGGCCTGCACATTGTGCCGGCCGCTCAGGCTGTCGAACATCATCCGTGGAATCAACGCCACTCCGGACCCGGCAGCCACGCAGGCAAGCATGCCGTGGTAGGACTCCATCTCGACGATCTTGCCCGGCAACGTCTGGCTGGCGGCGAACCAGTGCTCGAAGCGGCGCCGGTAGGAGCAGGTATCGCGAAAGGCGAACAAGGTAGCCCCGGCGACATCCCTGGCATCGCGCACTGGCACGTGGGCGCTGCCGGTCATCAGCACCAGCTCTTCCTCGAACGCCGGCACGCCTTCCAGTTGCGGGTGGTTCAGCGGGCCATCGGCAAAGGCCGCGCTGAAGCGGCCGGAGAGCACGCCATCGATCATTTCCCCCGAGGGGCCGGTCGATAGCTCCAGCTGCACCTTGGGGTGGTGCTGGTGATAGCGCGCCAACAGCGTCGGGATGCGGACCGCCGCGGTGCTGTCCATCGAGCCGAGGACGAAACGCCCCTGGGGCACCAGGCCGCTGGCGACTTCACGGGCTTCGGCGGTCAGTTCGAGGATGCGCTGGGCATAGTCGAGAAAGGCCACGCCGGTGGCTGACAGGCGCAGGCGCAGTTTCTCGCGGATAAACAGTTCGGTGCCGAGTTCGGCTTCCAGTTGCTTGATCCGCGTGGTCAGGTTGGAAGGCACGCGGTGCAGGCGTTCGGCGGCCTGGGTGATGCTGCCGGTCTGCGCCACGGCGCGGAAGATTTCCAGTTGAGCCAGTTCCACTTTCTTTTCCAGAGAATGAATTGTTCTTAATTATTCATTTTACGAGAAAAATACGCCAGCTTAGTTTGTGTCCACGACAACCCAGGCCCACCGCTTGCGAGGACACCATGAGCCAGACCCACGCGATTTCACGCAACCCCAGCACCGGCGAGGAGATCGCCCGTTATCCATTCCAGGACGGCGCCGCTTTGGAAACCAGCCTGCAGGCCGTGCAGGCTGGTTTCCAGACCTGGCGTGATGCTTCCCTGGCGCGTCGGGTCGAAGCGCTGCGCAGCATGGCCGGCGCACTGCGCGACAACGCCGAGGTTTTGGCGCGCACCAGTTGTGCCGAGATGGGCATGCCGATCAGCCAGGCGCGTGCCGAAGTGGCCAAGTGCGCGGCCTTGTGCGACTGGTACGCCGAGCATGGCCCGGCGATGCTGGCCGAGGAAACCACCCAGGTGGAACATGACCGTGCACGGGTCGCCTACCTGCCGCTGGGCCCGGTGCTGGCAGTGATGCCGTGGAACTTCCCGTTCTGGCAGGTGATGCGCGGCGCAGTGCCGATCATCCTTGGCGGCAACAGCTACCTGCTGAAACACGCGCCCAACGTCATGGGCAGCGCGACCTTGCTGACCCGCATCTGGCGCGAAAGCGGCCTGCCGGCAGGCGTGTTCGAGCTGATCAACGTCACGCCGGAGCTGGTTTCGCGCAGCATCGCCGACCCGCGTATCGCCGCGGTGGCGGTGACCGGCAGTGTCGGTGCCGGTGCCGCCATCGCGGCTCAGGCCGGCGCGGCGCTGAAAAAATGCGTGCTGGAGCTGGGCGGTTCCGATCCCTTTATCGTGCTGGCCGATGCCGACCTGGATGAAGCGGTCAAGGCCGCGGTTATCGGCCGCTTCCAGAACAATGGGCAGATCTGCATCGCCGCCAAACGCATCATTCTTGAGGCGCCGATTGCCGAAGCCTTCACCCAGCGCTTTGTCGCCACGGTGAGCGCGCTGAAGATCGGTGATCCACAGGATGACAACACCTACCTCGGCCCGATGGCCCGCGCCGATCTGCGTGACGAACTGGATGGCCAGGTTCGCGCGACCCTGGAGGAGGGCGCCAGCCTGCTGCTGGGTGGGCATCCCCTGGAGGGCCCTGGCAACTATTACGCGCCTACCGTGCTGGGCAACGTGCAGCCGGGCATGACCAGCTTTCGCCAGGAAATCTTCGGCCCGGTGGCCTCGCTGATCGTCGCGCGCGATGCCGAGCACGCCATCGAGCTGGCCAATGACAGTGAATTCGGTCTGGGCGGCAGCCTGTGGAGTGGTGACGTCGACAACGCCATGAAGCTGGCGCGCCGCATCGTCAGCGGCGCGGTGTTCATCAACGGCTATGCCGCATCCGACCCGCGCGTGCCCATCGGCGGCGTGAAGAAGAGCGGTTATGGTCGCGAGCTGTCGCACTTCGGCCTGCGCGAATTCCTCAACGTGCAGACCGTCTGGCGTGACCGTCGCTAGGCGGCGGGGCTGCTCCGGCTACCCACTAGGCCTGGCTCAGAAAGCCACATGGGCAAATGCCGAGGTTTCGTCCTGGCTCAGCCGGTAAGCGGCTATCAAGCGCATCACGTAGCCGATCTTCAGCAGTGTCGGGCCGATGATGGTCAGCGCGTGGGCGCCGACCAGCTCGACAATGCTCAGGTGCCGATCGAAGCCATAGGCCAGCACGATGCCGACAAGCAACAGGGCCAGGCCGACACTCAGGACCAGGCTGGACAGGCGAAGCAGATTACGTGGTTGGCAGATGGACTCGATCATGATGGCGTGCTCCAGGTGAAATAGCGGTGATGTCAGGCTTCCAGCGCGCTGGCCGGCCCGAAGAACTCGTAGTGGCTCTGCTCTTGCGGTACGCCCAGCTCGCGCAGGTGCTTCTTGACCAGGGCCATGAAGGGCTTGGGCCCGAGGAAGTAGGCGTCCAGGTCACGCTCTGCCGGCAACCACTCGGCCAGCAGGTCGCGGGTCAGGAAGCCGGCTGCGTGCGCCTGGTCATCGGCCTGCGGTTCGCTGTAGCAGAAGTAGTGCCTCACCTGCGGATGGGCGTCGCTCTGCGCTTCGATCCAGTCGCGGAAGGCGTGCACGGCACCATCACGGGCGCAGTGGATAAAGTGGATCGGGCGGCCCGAGTGGCGCGCACTTTCCAGCATGGCCAGCGCCGGGGTGATGCCGACGCCGGCGGTGATCAGCGCCAGGGGTTTGCTCGATTCGCGCAGGACAAAGTCGCCGGCCGGCGGGAACAGTTGCAGCACCGCGCCGACCTGAACCTGGTCATGCAGGTAGTTGGACACCCGGCCGCCGTGCTCACGCTTGACGCTGATGCGGTACTCGCGGCCATTGGCGCCGGCCGACAGCGAGTAGTTGCGCCGCACATCCTCACCGTCGACGGTCAGGCGCAGGCCGATGTATTGCCCGGGCTGGTGGGCCACCACGGCGCCGCCATCGACCGGCACCAGGTACAGCGACGTGATTTCGGCGCTTTCCACAACCTTGCGGGCCACGCGGAAGTCGCGGGCGCCACGCCAGCCGCCATCGGCGGTTTCGTTGGCCGCGTAGCGCTGTTCTTCGGCAGCGATGAGGATGTCCGCCAGTTGACCGTAGGCAGCGGCCCAGGCGTCGATCACCTCGTCGGTGGCGATATCGGCGCCGAGCACTTCACGAATGGCACGCAGCAGGCAGGTGCCGACGATCGGGTAGTGCTGCGGGAGGATCTGCAGCGATACGTGCTTGTTGACGATGCGCCCAACCAGCTCGCCCAGTGCTTCCAGCTTGTCGATGTGCCGGGCATACATCAGCACGCCATTGGCCAGCGCACGCTGCTGATCGCCACTGGCCTGGTTGGCCTGATTGAACAGCGGACGCACTTCGGGATACTCGCGCAGCATCAATTCGTAGAAGTGCCGGGTCAGCGCTTCGCCGCCGCTTTCCAGCAGGGGCACGGTGGCTTTGACGAGAGCGCGGTGGTGGTTCGACAGCATGGAATAACTCCTTGGTAATCGGCGGCGGGGTGGCGTTGGCCACTGTTGCCCATGGCGTGCTAGCTTTAAGTCACACCTTGTATAGTCAGAATCCATGCCACTTTTAATTCGCTTATTTATCAATAGGTTGAGTTTTTAGCGTGTCTTTTTGACTGCATGATTAACGAGTCAAATTAACCGCAAGTAGTCGAAATGACCGCGAACTCTCTACTGCAGATATTCTTTCCGCTGGTCGCCGATCTGTCCCGCGAGCTCAGTGACGAACAGCGTTACAGCCGCCTGCTGGCCGCCTCGCGCGAGCTTTTTCCCTGCGATGCTGCGGCCTTGCTCAAGCTGGACGATGATGTACTGCGTCCGGTAGCCGTGGCTGGCCTCAGTCCGGACACCCTCGGCCGGCGCTTCAAGGCGGCCGAACACCCACGCCTGCAGGCGTTGCTGGATAACCGTGGGCCGACGCGTTTTGCCACCGACTGCGATTTGCCGGACCCTTACGACGGCCTGGTCGAGGGCGTGCACGGGCACCTCGAAGTACACGATTGCCTGGGTTGCCCGCTGTACCTGGACGAGCAGTTATGGGGCCTGCTGACCCTGGATTCGCTCGACCCCGCTCGTTTCGGTCAGATCGATCTCGCGGCCCTGGAGGCCTTCGCCAGCCTGGCCGCCGCGACGGTCAAGGCCAGCGAACGCATCAGCGGGCTGGCGCGTCGGGTTGAGGATGAGCGTGAGCTCAATGAGCTGTACCGTCAGGCCAGCCCGCAACCCCGTGAGCTGATCGGCCAGAGCGCGGCGCAGCGCAAATTGCAGGATGAGGTGAAGCTGGTCGGTGACAGCCAGTTGACCGTGCTGATCACCGGCGAAACCGGGGTTGGCAAGGAATTGGTCGCCGAGGCCATTCATGCCGCTTCGCCACGGGCCAGGCGGCCGCTGGTCAGCCTCAACTGTGCGGCGTTGCCGGATACGCTGGTCGAGAGCGAATTGTTTGGCCATGTGCGTGGCGCGTTCTCCGGCGCGGTCAGTGAACGCAAGGGCAAGTTCGAGCTGGCTGACGGTGGCAGCCTGTTTCTCGACGAGGTCGGCGAGCTGCCCCTGGCGGTGCAGGCCAAGCTGCTGCGGGTGCTGCAAAGCGGGCAGTTACAGCGGGTCGGCTCGGACCGGGAGCACCATGTTGATGTACGGGTGCTGGCAGCGACCAACCGCGACCTGGCGGCGGAAGTCCGTGCCGGGCGTTTTCGCGCCGACCTTTACCACCGCCTCAGTGTTTATCCGCTGCTGGTGCCGCCGCTGCGCGAGCGCGGCCGCGATGTGTTGCTACTGGCCGGCTACTTCCTCGAAGAAAACCGCGCGCGCATGGGGCTGCGCAGCTTGCGGTTGAGCGGTGAGGCGCAAAAGGCGCTGGTGGCGTACTCCTGGCCGGGCAACGTGCGCGAACTGGAACACCTGATCGGGCGCGCTGCGCTCAAGGCGCTGGCCAGGCATGCCGAGCGGCCGCGGATTCTCAGCATCGATGAAGCGGCGATCGATCTACCAGTCGTACAGGCCGAGAGCCCGGCGATAGAACCAGTGGATGGGATAGCGGCAGACGCCGGCGGGCTGGATCTGCGCGAGGCGGTGGATGTCTACCAGCGCAGCCTGATCGAGCAGGCGCTGGCCCGTCACCAGGGCAAATGGGCCGATGCCGCACGCGAGTTGGGGCTGGATCGGGCCAACCTGAGTCGGTTGGCCAAGCGCCTGGGCGTCAGATAGCCGCTACGCCGTCGGAGAAATCCACGGCGGCCTGGGCGTGCAGGTAGGTCGAGTCGAACACCGGCAGTTCGCCATCGCTCAGGCCGATCAGCAGACCGATCTCGGTGCAGCCGAGGATCACCGAGTCGGCACCGGCAGCCTTGCCGCGGGCGATCACGTCGAGAAAGGCTTGCTTCGACTCGGCGCAGACGACGCCTTGGCACAACTGGTTGAAGATCACTTCATGCACCAGGGTGCGATCAGGCTCATCCGGCACCAGGGCCTCGATACCGAACCGTGCGGCCAGGCGGTCGTGATAGAAATTCTGTTCCATGGTGTAGCGGGTGGCGAGTAGCAGCGGGCGGCGCATGCCGGCCTGCTGCAGTGCGGCGCCAGTGACATCGACGATGTGCAGCAGCGGTACGCCGATGGCCTGGGCCACCGCATCGGCTACCTTGTGCATGGTATTGGTACAGATCAGCACGCAGGCCGCACCGGCTTTTTCCAGTTGCTGGCCGATGTGGGCGAGATCCGCGCCGGCCTGGTCCCAGCGTCCGGCTTGTTGCAGCGCCACGACCTGGCTGAAGTCGACGGAGCGCAACAGGATGTCTGCCGACACCAGGCCGCCGTGGCGTTTACGCATGCGCTCGTTGATTTCGCGGTAATACACCGCGGTGCTTTCCCAACTCATGCCGCCAATCAGTCCGATGGTCTTCATTGTTGCCGCCTCACTGTAGGCAAATTCGATAATCAAAAGTCTAGCGAGACGCCTGCGCAAAATTTGCGCTAACTTTTGCGCATGTTTAACTGTTCATGCGTGTTCATTTCGCTGATTCAGTAAATAGTGAAAATTAAATCCATAGAGAAGGTTCTCGACGCTGCTGAATCGCGGCTCAGACCTCGATAGCTGCCAGGACTCCCCATGCTCGACCAGCGTGATCGTACTCTGCTTGACCTGCTGCAACAGGATGCCTCGTTGCCCATCACCGATCTGGCCGAGCACACCGCGTTGTCGGTGTCGGCCTGTTGGCGGCGGGTCAAACGGATGGAGGAGGAGGGGTTGATCAGCCGCCGCGTGGCGCTGGTAGACCGGCGCAAGGCCAACGTCCCGACCACGGTGTTCGTCGGGGTGCGCACGGCCCGTCATTCGATGGACTGGCTGGAGAGCTTTCGTAGCGCCATCGCCGATATCCCGGAAATCGTCGAGGCCTATCGCATGACCGGCGAGATCGACTATCTGTTGCGCCTGATCGTGCCGGATGTGCAGGCCTATGACGCGGTATACAAGCAACTCATCTCGCGCCTGGACTTCACCGATATTTCCTCCTTCATCGCCATGGAGGAGCTGAAGTTCACCACGGCGATTCCGACCCGATATGCCTAAAGGAAACACTGGTGTGGTAACACGGGCTGTCACCTTTGTTCGTAAAAAAGCGGCTAAAACATGGCAAATGACTGGCCTGACGCGGCGTTAGGCTGGAAACTAAGCCGCGATACTTGCCCGCATAGGCGAAGAGCACATTCGTAGCGGGTTGTGGGGCAGTGCCGTCTGCCCAGAACAAGAAGAATCAAGCTGCCCGAGGAAATCGTTTTGCCGTCTTTCGCCCAATTGCTCTGCGTCCTGTTCACGACCGTTGTGTTCTCCGCCCCCAGCTACGCCGCTGAAGGCAAGCCCCCGCAATTGGCAACCGATGCCGCCGGTTATGCGCCGGCTGCTACCTGCCTGGGTTGTCATGGCGAACAAGCCAAGGCCTGGAAAAATTCCGACCATGACTGGGCGATGCATGAGGCCACGCCGAGCCGCGTACTGGGCAACTTCGCCAATGCGCGTTTCGACGAGGCGGGCGTCAAGGCCAAATTCTTTCGCAAGGGCAGCAAGTTCTTCGTCAACACCGAAGGCGCCGATGGCAAGCCGGCGGATTTCGAGATTCGCTACACCTTTGGCTACCAGCCGTTGCAGCAATACCTGGTGGAGTTTCCTGGCGGACGCCTGCAGAGCCTGACCATCGCCTGGGATTCGCGCGACAAGAGCGCCGGTGGACAGCGCTGGTTCTCTCTCTATCCGGGGCAACGCTTCGCCCCGAATGATCCACTGCACTGGACCGGGCGTTACCAGAACTGGAACGCCATGTGCGCGGATTGCCACTCGACCAATCTGCTCAACCACTACGACGATAAGACCGACACCTTTGCCACCACCTGGCACGAGCAGAATGTCGGCTGCCAGGCCTGCCATGGCCCGGGTCAGGCGCATGTCGACTGGGCGAGCAAGGATAAAGACGCCGCGGGTAAAACCTATGCGTCGGCCAAGGACGTCGGCCTGCAAGTTGATTTCAAGGCGCTCGGTAGTACCGGGCTGGTGGAGCAGTGCGCCTATTGCCACAGCCGGCGGCAGAGCCTGGGCGTGGGTCAGCAACCAGGCAAGCCGCTGCTCGATGCAGTCCTGCCGGCTACGTTGCGCCCCGATCTTTATCACGCCGACGGGCAGATTCTGGGTGAAGTCTATGAGTACGACTCCTTCACCCAAAGCAAGATGTCCGCTGCCGGCGTGGCCTGTACCGACTGCCATGACCCGCACACCACCAAGGTCAAGATCGAAGGCAATGGCCTGTGCCAGCAGTGCCATAGCGAGACGCCGCCGTCCCGCTTCCCCAGCCTGCAGGAGAAAAACTACGACAGCCCTGAGCATCATCATCACCAGGCAGGCTCTGCCGGCGCCCAATGTGTCAGCTGCCACATGCCGGAAAAAACCTACATGGTGGTCGACCCGCGCCGCGACCACAGTTTCCGCCTGCCACGTCCCGATCTGGCCGAAAAAACCGCCAGCCCGGATGCCTGCACCACCTGTCATGAAGGCAAGACACCTGCGTGGGCAGCCAAGGCCATCGAAGGCTGGTACGGCAAGCCCCAGCGGCCGCCACACTATGGCGAGTCATTCCACGCCGTTCGCCAGGGCAGTGCCGATTCGCTGCAACTGCTCAGTGGACTGATCGGCGACATGGGCAAGTCCGCCACGGTACGTGCCACGGCAGCCGAACGCTTGAATGGCCTCGGCGCCCCGGCGCTGCCAACCCTGGAAAAAGCACTCAAGGACCCCAGCCCGCTGGTGCGTGCCTATTCCGCCCAGGCGTTTACCGATCTGCCTCCCGTGGAGCGGGTCAAACACCTATTGCCGCTGCTGGATGACCCACAGCGCGCGGTACGTGATGAAGCGTTGCGCGCATTGGCGGGTATCCCGCTGATCGCCTTGCCCGAAGACCGCCGAGCCAGCTTTACCGCGGCACTCGATGACTATGAACAACGCTTGCGCAGCAACGCCTCGTTGCCCGGCAATCGCCTCAACCTGGCCGTGCTGCTGGAGCGCAAAGGCCAGCAACTGGAGGCTCTGGAGCAGTACCGCCAGGCATTGAAACTGGATCCATATTTCTCCCCGGCGCGGGTCAACCTGGTCACCCTGGCTAATGGCATGCTGCGCCAGGACGAGGCAGAACAAACCCTGCGTGACGGTGTTGCCCTGAAAGCCATGCCAGCGGGCGACCGGGGCAACCTGGCCTATATGCTGGCCCTGCTATTGGTCGAAAGGGGGCAAGCGGAAGAGGGCGCCCAGTTCCTGCAGGAAGCTGCCGAGCTGCTGCCGGACAACCCGCGCATTCGCTACAACCAAGGCCTGTTGTTGCTGCAACTGCAGCGTCGCGATGAAGCGCGCAGTGCGCTGGAGTCAGGTCTGGCCCAAGCCCCACAGGATGCGGACCTGCTGTATGCCATGGTCTACCTGCATGGTTCTGCCGGCGAGCAGGACAAGGCCATCGAGTATGTGAAACGCCTTGAGCAGGCTGCGCCCGGTGATTCTCGTCTGGCGCAGCTCAAGCAGCAGCTGGGACTGCGCTGATCGGCAGAGTGTTTCGCTGCCCCAGGCATACGTCTGGGGTGGCTGCTAGTCTGCAAGCAGGATCAGCGAGCATCCACGCCATAGAGTTTCGCGGACGAGCGGTGAGGCCTTGTCGCGAATAGCAATATTTTTGTCATCGAAAGTCAATTTTTCTCCCGAACGATAGGGGCAGACTGATCCTCAGCAAATAACAACAATAAGTCTGATGATCCATTACGCGCCTAGCGCGAATGGAGGAGGGTTGCGATGAATCGCTATCTGCTCGCTCTTGCTATTCCTGCCCTGTGCGCTGGCCTGGTGGTGTTTGCCCAACAGCCGCCTACGCGACCTGCCTCGCAAGTCACCATGAATCAGCATAATTTCCCGAGTGCCTCGATCGGCGATATCTTCGCCCGGCACTAAAGCGCCCTCGATTCCCCTATGGGCCATGGAGGGTCCGCCCAATCTCCGGGTTGTTTTCAAGGCAACCGCGGCGAGATGCATTTTCCTTTCTTTTATTTCGTGATGACCGATTTCGGTCGGTTGCGCATTACGACCATTCCCATGTTCCTTAGACACTGAACCGCGCTGTGATCCGGGGCTGGCTGCTGCGTGCAGAAAATAGTCCGAACTCACCAGCGCACCGGTTGGTCGACTGTTATGCGAAGGGAACTGCACGCACTGGTGTGTGGCGAGCCGTCGTACCGCGCAGCGTTCCGCAGTGGATCGACTGCACAGATCGGGTTGCCATAGCTACTGCGCGGCGACCCTGCGATGACACTCTCGAGGAAAAAGCCATGAGCCTTGGAACCATACTGTTGATCGTCCTGATCCTGCTGCTGATTGGCGCCATTCCGGCTTGGCCGCACAGTAGAAGCTGGGGTTATGGCCCGTCGGGTGGTGTTGGCGTCATCCTGGTCATCATCATCGTCCTGCTACTGCTGGGACGAATCTGATCCAGCGCTCACGCTCGAGTGCCGGCCGCCTGGTCGGCACTTTTTCACGCTCTGCATGGCCATGAATGGGGCAGGGTAGGCGACATATCCCCGGACCAGACGCAGGTTGTGTGATAGTGGCGCCGGAAACCGCACTGACCCCTGGCTACGAGTAACTGGCAATGTCCCTGATTGAACCGCTGCTACTGTCTTCGTCGCACATTTCCACGTACGCCGGTACGCAACAGTTAACCAATGCCAGCAGCTTCTTTTTCCAGCGGGACGAGCGCCTGTTCGTGGTTACCAGCCGGCATGTCCTGTTTGACGAAGCCAATAACCATCGGCCGGACAGCGTCAGCGTGGTGGTGCATAACAACCCCGCGAACATGGCCAGCTCCATCTGCTATTCATTGCCGCTGTATTGCAACGGCCAGCCGTTGTGGCGCCAAGGCGGAGACAGCGCCGGCGATGTTGATGTCGCTGTGCTGGAGGTGGATCGCACACAGCTGCCGCCCGACGTGTTGCTCATACCGTTCACGCCCGCGCACCTGACCCAGCATTTCGATCAGATCGAAGTTGGCACACCGTTACTGGTGGTGGGCTTTCCGCTGGGTTTCCACGACACCTTGCATCACATGCCGGTCGTGCGTCAGGCGGTGATTGCTTCGTCATTCGGCCTGCGTTTCCAAGGCCTGGGATTTTTCCTGACTGACGCACGCACACACCGTGGCAGCAGCGGCGGCGCCGTGGTTACGCATCGTCCAGAGTTGGGTGAATTACCCTGGTTATTGCTCGGCGTACATTCGGCCCGACTGGATCTGGCGTGCCGCGACTTGGCACAAGACGAAGCACTGGGACTAAACAGCGCCTGGTACGCCGATATCCTGATGACGCTTACCGAGAATTAACGGCATGAGGTAGTGCTGCGGATGCGAAAGTGAATGGGGGAGGCAGTAGCCTCCCATACCTATCGTTTAACATAATATACATTATGCGAAGTGTGATAGGCTGGCGTGAGGGTGTGGGTGGGGTTTGCTGCGCCTACTCAAGCGGCCTGCCGACTCGGCAGATATTCAGGGGGCTGTCTAAACTGCCCAGAGCTACATTATTCTGGGAGGGACACTGGATGATCTGTCTCATCACGTATTCGCGCAATGGTGATGTTCGTACGCAGCAGATGAAAGCTAGCGGCTTGCCTGCCATGCCGGCCATCCACTTCACCGTGGTGGCAGCGGAAATGGGACAGGATGGCCAGAGCCTGGACTCCAGTGGGATCAGTCTGGTTGAGCACATGGCGCAACTGGGCATCACCATTCTGGACGTCGTCCCAGTTGAGACGCGCAGTCGAACCAGCGTGCCGCGCTGACCCATCACGGCCGTTCCTGAGCATGTACCGTTTCACGTTTAGAGGAACGCGTGTCTGGCCTGTTACATTTTCCGGAACCTGGCAAATAAACACCGCTCTATACAGCTAAGAATCGATCATCACGCACCTGGATCGATGAGTGTCTTCATACAGCTGACAGGGCAATATCATGGGTAGTTACTACATTTCTTCCACGGCCAAAGGCTGGGAATTGCGCAAGGAAGGGGCAAGACGACCGTCGAAAACTGCCCCAACCAAAGAAGAAATCATCGAGCTGGCGCAAGCTTTCATGGAGAGCAAGGCCGGCACGGTCAAGGTACAAACCCTGACCGGCGATGTTGAGCAGGAACTCACCTATCACTAGCGACTGACCAGCCGCTACACGCCGAAGCCCGAGCCGCAATGCTCGGGCTTTTTACTGCCCGAAAACAGCCTGATTGGTCGGCCAATTTAAGGCGGACACATGCCCCGCTCCCCTGCTCTGCTTGCTGGTGGCAAGGCTCGCCAGACGTTAACTGTCAGGCGTAGGTATCGATACCGACCTTGGCTTGCAGCCAGTCGCGGTAGGTGGTCAACGAGTCGGTTTGCTTGTCGCCGTTCGAGCCCTTGAAGCTGATGCCATCGGTAACGCCGTGGTCGATCAGCTTCTGCACCTGGGTCAGCAGCTTCTGCGCGTCTTCCTTCTCCAGCTCACCCACATCCGGCAGCGGAATGGTCGCGGTGGTGCCGTTGCTTGCGGCACCACTCAGCCCTGTCAGTCCGCTCAGGCTGGTTGTCTGGCTGGTGCCCTTGGCCATCACGGTGAACAGGCCGCCGTTCTGCCGGGCCTGCATCATCAACGCCATGCGTTTGATTTCGGCGACCGGGTCAGCCGGTTTCTCGCTGCCTTGCTGGCTCGTGGTGTTGCCGGCCGCAGTGGCCGTCTTGCTGGTGGCGGTGTAACTGGCGAGCGCGATCGGGGTGCTCGATATGCTGGTCATGGCGCGTTCCGCAAATGGGCCGGTATCGTCGCTGCATAGAGCAGGTATCGGGCCAACTCGCGCGAAGCCGCTATTTCAGGGTTTTCAGGCAGGGTTCTGGTGGGTTGAGTGGCGCTGGTTTGCCGCTCCAGGCAGGTTATTGCCGCTCATCTGCTGGCGTTCAGGCCGCGACGATCTCGGTTGGCGGCGCATCCAGATGCGGGCAGTTCTCGCACATGGCCATGCCCAGCTCGTTGCGGATGCAGCACAGGCGTCGTTGCCGCCATGGCTCGCTGTGCTCACCCAGGGCGACATAGCGCACCGGCTCGAACAGATGATTGCGCGTGCCGTCGGGGCGCTTCGCGGCTTCCAGAATCTGCCGGCCTGGAGCCAGCATGGGGGCAGGAAACGGCAGCCCAGCGAGGGTGCTCATGAACCACTCGAAGTAGTTCCCGGCATTGCTCCACAGCACCCGACTGGCGATCTTGCGATAGTCGATCAGGGCCTGGATGAAGGGCGTGAGGTTGTCGTCCAGCAAGCCAGCAAAGCGTTCGAAACCGTCCGCCGGAGGCTGGCTCCAACGCTCGCCAGCGTGGGGCAGCTTGAATGCCTCGGGCAGGCCGTCGGCACCGACCACCACCTGTATTTCGTCGAATGCCAGTGGCAGGCGCCAGTTGAGGATCAGGCTGGCGGCCAGCACCGGCGGAATCAGGCGCAGGAAGTAGTATTTCGACCACAACGACAGCAGTGCCCGCCTGTCTCCGTCGGCATGTTCCGGGGCGAAACGCAGCAACTGTTCCTCCAGGCGCTGCGGCTGCACGAACTCCCGCGCCGGCAGTGCCGGGCGCGGGTCATCGGCCAGGGTCAGCACGTCGCGGTAATGCGCGAAGGGCCCCTGGAACAGCGTGGCGATAGGCGCAATCATGCCGCCGCCCTCAAGCGCACGCGCTGGCCAGGTCCTGGTTGCGCCGCCGGCGACCGTCGAGCAGCGAGTCGACCACTTCCTGGGAGCGAACCGCCAGCACCGACAGCAGCGTGTCGCTCAAGCCATGGCTGGCCTCGCAGCAGCCTTGCAGGAAGATCCCCGCGCTGAAATCCGCCTGGCATTGCAGGCGGTAGTCACGCGCCACACTGCCCTGCCCCATGTAGCCTTGCAGCCCTTCGAGCAGGCGCTTGTAGCCATCGCGGCGGTAACCGGTGGCCAGCACCACGGCGTCGAACAGCTGTTCCTCATGACCGTGCGGGCCACTCAGGCTCAGGCGAATGCCGTCTGCCTGCGCGGTCACCTGTTCGACCCGGCGCTGGGTCAGCAATTGGTGCGGTGCATGCCCGCTGACCTTTTGCAGGTACAGGCGCTGGTAGATGCTTTCAATCAGGTCGAGATTGACCACCGAGTAGTTGGTCTGGGCATTGGCGGCGATCAGCGCCTGACGTGCTTCGGGGTGCTGCTCGTAGACCACGTCGGTGTAGGACGGGTCGAAGATCTCGTTGACGAAGGGGCTGTCATCCGCCGGGCGCAAGGCCTGGCTGCGCATCACCAGCGATACCTCGGCGTGCGGGTAACGGCCACAGAGGTCGCTGAAGATCTCGGCGGCGCTCTGCCCCGAGCCGATCACGGCCAGGCGCTGGGTTTGCTTGCCCTCCACGGCCTTGCCGATACGCGCCAGGTAGCCCGAGGAGTGGATTACCCGCGCATCACCACGCAAGGCACGGAAGGCTTCCGGCACCAGGGCTTCGCCACCGATGCTGACCACCAGGTTGCGTGTCACCCGGGCACGGGTACGGCCGTCGGCGAAGCGCGAAATCACTTTGACTCGCGAGACCTCACCAGCGTCCAGCACCGGCTCGACGGCGATCACTTCCTCGCCGTAGTGCACCCGGTCGGCGAAGTGGCTGGCAGCCCAGCCCAGGTAGTCGTTGTACTCCAGGCGCGAGGGCGTGAAGGTGCCGACGTTAATGAAGGACTCCAGGCGGCCCTTCTGGTGCAGGTAATTGACGAAGGTGAAGCGGCTGGCCGGATTGCGCAGGGTGGCCAGGTCCTTGAGGAAGGAAATCTGCATGCGACTGTCTTCCAGGAGCATGCCACCGTGCCATTCAAAGGCCGGTTTCTTTTCCAGGAAGCAGTAGCGCAGGCCACCGTGCTCACGCGCGCGGCGATCTTCATCCAGGGCCACGGCAATGGCCAGGTTGGCCGGGCCGAAGCCCAGGCCGATTACATCGTATTCAAGCGTTTCTATGCTCATGTCAGGCACCGATCCCGCGAATGGCTCGTGTGAAGGTCGGCTGCGTCCTTTGCCGGACGACATCCGCCTTGCCCAACCTCATCAGCTAACGGCCACGTTAAGCGCGGCTCATTTTGTGTAGTCATGCCAAGCGGCAGTGCTTTCTAGGCCAGGTTGCAGCGCTCGAAGAACACCTCGCGGGACTGGATCATCAGTGCCGCGCGCTTGTGTGGAAAATTGAATTCCTTGTCCTGGTGGTAACCCTGCGCCTGCATGTGGCCGATCATCCGGGCGTTGTCGGCCCGCGGTTCGGCGACCACCCGCTGGGTGCGTGGCTCATCGAGGAACAGGTAATGGGTCAGTGCGTTCAGCCAGCTGGCTACCTTGTGCGGGCCGCGATGGCTTTCCTCGCCGACCAGCATATGGATGCCGCGGTCGTAATCGTCCGCGGCGTAGAACGGCGCGATGCGGTCTTCCTTGGCCCAATAGGCCTCGTAGTAGGCGAACGGCTGGTCATCGAAGCAGCCGATCAGGGGCAGCACGCGCGGGTCGTCGAGCAACTCCTGCAGGTAGCGACGGTGCTTGTCCAGATCGCCCTCCTCCTGCCAGAACGCGGCCACACGGGCACTGTTCTGCCAGCGATTGAAGCGCTCAAGGTCGAGTTCGATATCCAGCGTACGCAGGGATATCCAGGCGCCCAGATTGGCATCGAAGCGCCGATAGACTTCACCGACTGGCTTGGGCCCGCGGCGTGGGTGACGACGGCCGCTGGCGTGCATGACCATCTGCTGCGGATAACCCGCATGGCTGGCGTTACGCAGGAACGGCCCCGGCAGTTGCCAGAACAGCGCGCGCTCGATGCGCAGCTCACCGCTCTCGGCAATCAGCAGGCCGCTGTCGAGCAGCGCCGGATCGACCTGTTCCAGGCTCAGCGCCAGGCTCTGTCGTTGTGGCTCGCTGGCGAACATCCAGTAGGCCAGCAGCCACAGCGCTTCGGCTTGCTCGGCCAGGCTCAGCTCCAGCGGTTGCAGGCGCTGCTCGATCCAGCGGGCCCGCAGCAGCGGGCGTTCGTCCAGACGCAGGGCGAGACCGTCTGCGTCGATGTGGGCTGCAAGCCGCCGCCCATCGGGCAGCGGCAGGTGGCTCAGGCGATCAGAAGTCATAGCTGACACTGGCGATGATGTTGCGGCGGTTGCCGTACCAGCAGTAGTAGTCACACGCGGCTACGTACTCCTTGTCGGTGACGTTGTTGGCGTTGAGTTGCAGGCGCACGTCCTGCAGCTGGTAGCTGACCATCGCATCGAGCAAGGTGTAGGACGGCACTTCCAGGGTTTCGGTGTTGTCGCCGTAGCTGGAGCTGGTGTGACGTACGCCGGCGCCAAAGGCCAGGCCATTGAGGGCGCCGCCCTGGATCTTGTAGTTGGCCCAGACCGAGGCCAGCTCGTCGGCGACGTTGGCCGGGACGTTGTCCTCCTCGGCCTGGTTGGTGCTTTCGGTGGTTTCCGGGGCGAGCTTGGTGTAGCTGGCAATGACGCTCAGGCTCTCGGTGAGGTTGGCCTGGGCCTCCAGCTCGATACCGCGGCTGCGTACTTCACCCAGCTGGGTCGGCACCGAACCGCTCGGTGTGGCGAGGTTTTTCTTCACGTTCTGCTGGGTCAGTTCGAACACGGCGGCGGTGAACATGGCGTCGATGCCGACCGGCTGATACTTCAGGCCGATTTCCTTCTGGTCACCCTCTTCCGGCTTGAACGGCTTGCCTGTCACGGCGTTCAGGTCGGTGACCGGCAGGAAGAACTCCGAGTAGCTGGCATAGGCGGTCACGCCGTTATCGAAGATGTAGGCCGCGCCGCCACTCCAGGTGAAGTCGTCGTCGCGTACGTTCTGTTTGACACCAGTGGTCTGGTTGTCGAAGTCAGTGCGCGAATTGTCGAAGCGGCCGCCGAGCAGGAAGACCCAGTGATTGTCGAGCTTGAGCTGCTCCTGCACGTAGTAGCCCATCTGGTCGGCGCGGGTGTCTTTGTCTTCCACGGCGAAATTATTGCCGATGGGCAGACCATAGACCGGGTTGTAGATATCCAGCGTCGGGATCACGCCCAGGTTCGGGTAGCCGTTCGGGCTGCGGTCGTTGATCTTCAACTGCTGGTAGTCGGCGCCCAGCAGCAGGGTATTTTCCCAGCCGTCGCCGATCCAGTTGCCGAGCAGGCGGTTGTCCACCGACAGGTTGTCCGCCTTGCCGTCGTTATAGGTCAGGCCACGGCCGATCACGCTGTCGGTGATGTTGAAGTAATAGAACAGCTGGCGCAGTTCCAGATCCATGTGGCCGTAGCGCAGGTTCTGCTGGAAGTCCCAGTTGTCGTTGATGCGGTGGTTGAGCTCGTAGCCCAGGGTGTACTGGTCGCGTTCGAAGGTCTCGTAGCTCGGGTCGCCCACGGCGGTATCGGTATCGATGTCGCCGTTGGGGTTGTGGCTGATGGTGCCGCTCGGTGGCAGGAACTGCAGCTGCGGATCGGAGCGATCCTTCTGCATGCTGGCCAGCAGGGTCAGCGAGGTGTCTTCGTTGAAATCGAGGGTCATCGACGGTGCCAACAGGATACGCGCCGCATCGACATCATCGACCTGGGTGCCGGTATCGCGGCTCAGCGCGACCACGCGGTAGAGCACGTTGCCCTCTTCATCCAGCTTGCCGCCGACGTCGGCATTGATCTGCTTGCGGTCGAAGCTGCCGTACTGCACGCCGACTTCGTTCTTCGCATCCAGCGTCGGGCGCTTGCTCTGCAGGTTGATCAGGCCGCCGGGTGGCGTCTGGCCGTAGAGCACGGACGCTGCGCCCTTGAGCACTTCGATGCGTTCGAGCATGTAAGGGTCGATCTGCCAGCTGTAGAAGGCACTGGAATAGATGCGCGAGCCGTCCATGAACAGGCCGTTGTTGGCCTGTTTGAAG
The DNA here is from genome assembly GCF_014174475.1 of Aquipseudomonas ullengensis. GTDB lineage: Bacteria > Pseudomonadota > Gammaproteobacteria > Pseudomonadales > Pseudomonadaceae > Aquipseudomonas > Aquipseudomonas ullengensis. The sequence continues at coordinate 233,213 of NZ_JACJUD010000004.1, read as the reverse complement.
CCACGGATGATGAACCAGTCCTGCTTGTTGTCCTCACCGTAGAAACCGGCCTGCACGCCAGCCGAGTATTGCAGCGCCTGGCTGATGGTCTGCACGTTGCGGTCATCCATCTGCGCCTGAGTGACGACCGACACCGAGCGCGGTGTGTCGCTCAATGGTGTGTTGATCTTGGTCGCGCTGCGGCTGTTCTTGGCCACGTAGCCCTGGTCTTCGCCAACCGGGCTATCGAGTTCGCCACTGATGTTGGTCGCGTCGAGTTCCAGGGCCTTGGCCTGCTCTGCAGCCTGTGCGGCAAAGCTCATGGCTGCCAGCGCGCAGGCCATGGCCAGCGGTAGGCGGGCACGGCTGAATGGCACGCGGGCCCGGTTCTTCGACTGCTGTTCCATCAGATACTCCCCAGTACGTTTCAATTCAGAAGAATTCGCATTTGTATGTGCTGCCTCTACTAGACGTATCGGTTTTGAAAAAATTTACCTTTCATTGACATTTCTATGTCATCAGCCCAACAACGTGAGCAGTTCGCCGAGTACCTGCGGATGACGCACGATGCCCTGGTGATCGGTATCCACCAGGCGATGTGCCGCCGCCCTGCCCTGCACCTCTTCGAGCCCCTGCTCCAGCAACTTCGCCCGGCCATTTGGCTGTGCCGCCCACCAGCAGTGCAGGCGCACCCTGACTTTCGGCAGTGCGTAACCGGCGCACAGGCGGCGCATGTGCTGCTCCACTGCCCAGGCAAACAGCAGTTCTTCCAGGCTCTGGCGGGTCATGGCGTCCAGCGGCTGGCCGGCGAACCAAGCGCTGCAGGCTTGCGGCCAGTCCAATGGCTCCAGCTGCAGCAGGCGCTCGAACAGGCTGTCCCAGGCCTTGGCCGGCAATTCCGGAGCGAGCAGTTGCAGGTGTTCGCCGAGCTTGGCGCGGGCCTGCGGATGACGGGCGTCGTCGCCGGCGACCTCGGTGCCCGGCACGTAGCAGTCGAGCAGGCCGAGGAAGGCTACCTCGTGGCCACGGGCTTCCAGGCGTGCGGCCAGCTCCAGGGCCAGGCTGCCGCCCAGCGACCAGCCGACCAAACGGTATGGGCCTTGTGGCTGCTGTTTGAGCAGCGCAGCCAGGTAGGCATCGGCCATCTCGCCCAGCGAGGCATCGCGCCAGGCCGGATCGAGGAAGCTGCGGCACTGCAGACCTAAAACATCACACACACCGTCCAGGCGCGCGGCCAGCGGCTGGTAGCCGGTGACCCGGCCCGTAACAGGGTGCGGACAGAATACCGGCGCGGCCGGCGCATCCTGGCGGGTCAGGCGCAGCAAGGGCGATGGGTCCTGCACAGCCTGGCCGCGGGCCAGTTCCAGCAGGCCGAGCAGTTCCTGGCGATAGGTTGCAGCCAGGCGTTCGATGGTCGCCGCGCTGTACTGCGTGGCCGCGTATTCCCAGGACAACTGCAGTTGACCTTCGAACACCTGGCCATTGACGCCCAGGCGACTGGCCAGCGGATTCTCCGCCGCCACCGCCGCACCACCGCCACTGGCCGGACGGAACCAGTCCGCCGCCGCGCCGGCCTGGTACTGGCCGAGGTAGTTGAAGGTGACGTCGGCAACCGGCAACGCGGCCAGCGCCGCTTGCGCCTCGACCGAGCCCAGCCAGCGCAACACGCCATAGCCTTGGCCGCCATGTTCGATCTGCTCCAGCTGTTGCTGCACGCGCTGCAGCTGTTGCTGCGGATCGTCCAGCTGCGGCAACTGCAACGGATACAAGCTGGTGAACCAGCCGACCGTGCGCGACAGGTCCAGCTCGCCGGCCAGCGCTTCGCGGCCGTGGCTTTCGAGGTTGACCCGCAGGCCCGGTTGGCCGCTCCAGCGGCACAGGGTGCGGGTCAGCGCACTGAGCAGCAGCGCGTCGATGCGCACGCCAAGCTGCGCCGGTGCTTGCAACAGACGCTTGGTCTCGCTGGCATCCAAAGCCCGGCGCACTTCGCGCTTGTCGCCGTGGGTGGCGGTGATGCCATCCAGTTCCCGGGGTAACGGCATGACCGGGCCGCTCAGGCGGCTGCACCAGGCATCCAGCTCGCGCTGGGCGGACTCGCTGTTGCTCCAGTTTTGCAGCGCCTCGCTCCAGGCCTTGTAGGACTGGCTCTTGCTCTGCAGGCGCGGCGCCTGTCCGGCTTCCAACTGGCGATAGGCGGCGAGAATATCTTCCAGCAGGATGCGCCAGGACACGCCGTCTACCACCAGGTGGTGCACTGCCAACAGCAGCCGCTCGGGTTGGCCCGCCTGTTTGAGGTAGAGCGCGCGCAGCAGCGGGCCATTGGCCAGGTCGAGGCTTTGCTGGGCCTGCTGGTAAAGCTGCTCGGCCTCGGCATCGCTAACGGCCTCGCGCCGCCATAGCAGTGGCTGATCGGTGTTCATTTCGGCGTAGTGCTGTTTCCAGACACCCTGCTCTTGGCTGAAACGCAGACGCAGGCCGTCGTGATGGGCCACCAGGGCTTGCAGTGCTTGCTCCAGCAACTGCGGATCGAGCGGGCGCAGCAGCCCCAGGTTCAACGCCTGGTTCCAGTGCGTGGGATTTGCCTGGTCCATGGCGAAGAAATGCGCCTGGATTGGTGTCAGTGGCAGCTCGCCGGTTACCGGCTCCTGCACTTCTTCGACCCCGGCCAGGCGCGCGACCTTGGCCAGCTCGGCCAGGCGCGGGAACTGGAACAACTCACGCGGCGCCAGTTGCAGTCCCTGTTGGCGAATTCGGCTGACCACCTGCAGGGCGACGATGGAATCGCCACCCAGCTCGAAGAAGTGATCCTGGCGCCCTACTCGCTCCACACCAAGGACTTCGGCCCAGATAGCGGCGAGGATGCGTTCGTTGTCCGTTTGCAGGGCTTCGTAGGACTGGCTTTGCCAGGTCGGCTCGGGCAGCGCAGCGCGATCCAGTTTGCCCGCTGGAGTCAGCGGCAGTTTTTCCAGGGCGATGATCTGTGCCGGGACCATATAGTCCGGCAGCGCTATGGCCAGCTCCGCTCTTAGCTCCCTCTCCCTCTGGGAGAGGGCTGGGGTGAGGGAGGCATCGTGCAGATCGGAGCTTCCCTCACCCCCGGCCCCTCTCCCGGAGGGAGAGGGGTGTTTTAGTACCACGTAGCCTACGAGCTGCTTGCCGGTCGACGTCTCGCGGGCAATCACTGCCGTTTCCTGCACGCCTTCCAAGGCCAGCAACTGGCTCTCGATTTCTCCCAGCTCGATACGGAAACCACGGATCTTCACCTGATGGTCGACCCGGCCCAGGTAGTCCAGGGTGCCGTCCTCGCGCCAGCGCACCAGGTCGCCGGTGCGATACATGCGCTCCCCTGCTTGGCCGAACGGATCGGGCAGGAAGCGTTCGGCGGTCAGCTCCGGTCGCTGGAAGTAGCCACGAGCCAGACCGACTTCGCCACCGATATACAACTCGCCAGCCACGCCGATGGGCAGCAGGTTCAGTTCGGCGTCCAGCACATACAGGCTGCGCGGACCGACGGGATTGCCGATCGGCGCGTAGGCCGCCTCGAAGCTGTCGCCGGGGAAGGCCTCCCAGATCAGCGGCGTAACCACCGTCTCGGTCGGGCCATAGCCGTTAATGATGCGCTGGGGCTGCAGGATTTTTTGCAGGCGCTCGTAGGTCTCGCGGGTGAAGGCTTCGCCGCCCAAGGTCCAGGAGCGTACCGGCAGTTTCAGCTTCTGCGACTCGACCCAATCCAGCAGTTGCTGGGCATAGCTGGGTGGCAGGCAGGAGATGGTCACGCCTTCGGCGGCGATCATCTGGCAGGTTTTCTCGGCGCTCCACAGTTCCTGGTCGCGGATGATCAGGCGGCTGCCGAACGCCAGCGGCACCGTCCAGCGCTCCAGGGCGCCGTCGAAGCTGATGGAGGCGAAGTGCAGCTCCACATCGTCCGGGGTCATGCCGTAGCGCTGGCCGATGGTCTGCACGTGCATGGTCAGGCCGAGGTGATTGACCGCTACGCCCTTGGGCTGACCGGTGGAGCCGGAGGTGTAGATCAGATAGGCCAGATTGAGCGGGTGGAGCTTCACCGAAGGCGCAGCAGAATCAAAACCAGAAAGATCCAGCTGGTCCAGATACAGCGGCTCGACGCCCTCGCCCAGCGGCAGGCGCTCGGCAAGGTCGCTTGAGGTGATCAGCCACTTAAGGCTCGAATCCTCGACCATGTACGACAGGCGTTCGCGCGGGTAGTCCGGATCGAGGGGCACGAAGGCGCCGCCGGATTTCAGTACCGCCAGCATCGCCACGATCATGGCGTTGCCGCGCTCCAGCGAGACGCCGACACGGGACTCCGGCTGCACACCGTGAGCAACCAGCAGATTGGCCAGGCGATTGGATCGGGCTTCCAGCTCGGCGAAGGCAATCCGCTCACTGCCGTGTACCAGAGCGATGGCATCCGGGCGCAGACGAGCCTGCTCGGCAATCAGCTCGGGCAACAGGCGCGCGGCATCGAAGGTCTGCCGCGGCGTGTTCCAGTCGGCCAGTTGCGCCTGATCCTGGCCATCCAGCACCTCCAGGCGCACCAGAGGCTGATCCGGTGCGGCACTGACCCGTACTAGCAGACCCAGCAAATGCGCCGCCATCTTCTGCATCTGGCTATCGTCCAGGCGCTCGCGGGCCCAGGTCAGGGTCAGGCGCAATTGGCCGCTGCTGTCTTCATGGCTATCCAGCGCCAGGTCGAACAGCGCGTGCGGCACGCCCTGTGCCAGTGGCTGCAGGCTCAGGCCCGGCAGCTGCAAGGCGCCGAGGTCGCGCTTTTGGTGGTTAAACAACACCTGGAACAGCGGCGTCTGACCCAGGCTGCGCTCGGGCGCCAGGGCCTCCACCAACTGGTCGAATGGCAGGTCCTGCTGGTCCTGGGCATCCAGGGCGTGGCGCCGAACCTCGGCCAGCAACTGGCGGAAGCTCATGTCCGCACTGATCTCGGCGCGCAGCACCTGGGTGTTGACGAAGAAGCCCACCAGCGGCGCGGTCTCGGCGCGCTGGCGGTTGGCCACCGGCACGCCGACACGGATATCGCGCTGGTTGCTGTAGCGCGCCAACAGCAGCTGGAAGGACGCCAGCAGCAGCATGAACAAGGTCGCGCCCTCGCTCTGGGCCAGTTGGCGCAGGCGCTCGGCCAGGGCTTGCGGCACCTCGATGGCCTGGCGTTGGGCATGCCGCTGCCCGCTGGCGTCCAGCTTGTAGGGCAAGGCCAGCACCGGCTGCTCGTCGCCCAGGCGCTCGCGCCAGTAGCCCAGCTGCCGCTCGCGTTCTCCGGCGGCCAGCCAGGCGCGTTGCCACTGGGCATAGTCCGGGTATTGGATCGCCAATTCATTGAGCTGCGGTTGCTGGCCCCGGCGCAGCGCCGCATAGGCGCGGCCCAGTTCCTCGGCGAACACGCCGATCGACCAGCCATCGGAGACGATATGGTGGCAGACGATCTGCAGGCGCCACCGCTGCTCGGCCAGACGCAGCAGCTGCACGCGCAGCAGCGGCCCCTCGAACAGGTCGAAGGCGCGTGCCGCGTGGGCATCGGCCAGGGCCTGCACTGCCTCCGGGCGGCCTTGCAGGTCCTGTTCGTCGAGAGCCAGCGGCCCCGGTGCATCGATGTGCTGGCACAGCTGGCCATCGTGCTCGTAGAAACGCGTGCGCAGCGCCTCGTGACGCTCGACGATCAACTCCAGCGCCTTTAGCAGTGCGCTGCGGTCCAGTTCGCCTTCCAGGCCAAAGGCTCCGACCATGTGGTAGGCGCTGCTATCCGGCTCCATCTGCGCCACCAGCCACAGGCGCTGCTGGGCATGCGAGGCTGGCAAATGCTCGCTGCGAGGCGCCGGCACCAACGGCAGGCGGTCGAAGCGGATGCCTTTGCCCGCCAGCAGTTCGAGAAAGCGCTTTTGCTCGGTCGTGCCAAGGGCGAGGAAACGGCGCGCCAGGGCGGCCTTGTCGATGGGCGCGGTCACAGGGCCTCCAGTTCATCGAGCAGCGCAGCCATGTCGCGCAGGTCTTGGTCTTCTTCCTCGGCGGCGGCCGGAGCCAGGCCGTCGAGGGATGCGGCCAGGGCGGCCAGGTCTTGCGCCTCGAAGAAGGCGCGCAGCGGCAACTCCAGGCCCAGTCGTTGACGTAGCAGCGCCACTGCCTGGGTGGCCAGCAGCGAGTGGCCGCCGAGCTCGAAGAAGTTGTCGTCGAGGCCGACCTGGGCCACTTCCAGCACTTCCTGCCAGATGTTTGCCAGGGCAGTCTCCAGCTCGGACTGCGGGGCGCGGTAGCTGCGCGCCTGCCACATCGGCTCGGGCAGCGCGCGGCGCTCCAGCTTGCCGTTGGGCGACAGCGGCATGCGGTCGAGGCGCATGAGGATCGACGGAACCATGTGTTCGGGCAGTTCGGCCTTCAGCGCGGTCTTGATACCGGCCAGCCAGGCGGCCTCGTCGGCCGGCAGTGGATCGGCCACCAGATAGCCGACCAACTGTTTGCCGATCTGACTGTCGCGGGCCACCACCACCGCCTCGGCCACGCCCGGCTGGGCGCCGAGCTGGGCCTCGATCTCGCCCAGTTCGACACGGAAGCCACGGATCTTCACCTGATGGTCGATGCGCCCCAGGTAGTCGATGGCGCCGTCGGCACGCCAGCGCACCAGGTCGCCGGTGCGGTAAATGCGCGCGCCGGCCGGCCCGAACGGATCGGGCAGGAAGCGCTCGGCGGTCAACTCGGGCCGACGGTGGTAGCCGCGCGCCAGGCCGATGCCGGCGATATACAGCTCGCCAGGCACGCCATGCGGCACCGGATTGAGCTGGGCGTCGAGGATATGCAGGCGCAGGTTGGCGATCGGCCGGCCAATCGGTACGGCATGCCGACCCTCCTCCACGCAGGTCCAGTGGCTGACGTCGATGGCTGCCTCGGTCGGGCCGTACAGGTTGTACAGGCCGGCACCCGGCAGGCGCTGGAAGGTACGCACCTGCAGCTCGGCCGGCAGCGCCTCGCCACTGCAGACGATACGCGACAGGCTGGCGCATTGCTCCACGTCCGGGTGCAGGAGGAAGGCTTGCAGCATGGACGGCACGAAGTGCAGCGTGGTGACGCGGTGGCGCTGGATCAGCTCCACCAGCTTCTGCGGGTCGCGGTGATCGCCCGGTGCCGCCACGGCCAGGCAGGCGCCAGTGATCAGCGGCCAGAAGAACTCCCACACCGACACGTCGAAACTGAACGGAGTCTTCTGCAGCACCACGTCGCCGGCGCCGAGCTGATAGGCCTCCTGCATCCACAGGATGCGGTTGGCCAGGGCCAGGTGGCTGTTGCCGGCGCCCTTGGGCTTGCCGGTGGAGCCGGAGGTGTAGATGACGTAAGCCAGGTCGTCGGCCTGAAGGGTGACGCTCGGCGCGACTGCGCTTTCGCCGCCGCAATCCTCGCGATCCAGGCTCAGCACCTGCAGGCCCTGCGGCAGCGGCAGACGCTCGACCAGCAGGCTGTGCGACAGCAGCAGCTCGACGCCGGAATCCTCCAGCAGGTAGGCCAGGCGCTCCAGCGGGTATTCCGGATCGAGTGGCACATAGGCACCGCCGGCGCGGACGATGGCGTGCAGGCCGATCACCAGCTCCAGCGAGCGCTCCAGGCTGATGCCGACCAGGCTGCCACGCTGCACGCCGAGGCTGCGCAGACGGTTGGCCAGCTGGTTGATGCGTTGGTCGAGCTCGGCGTAGCTGAGTACCTGTTCACCAAACACCAGAGCCGCTGCCTGAGGCGTGCGCGCCGCCTGCTCGGCGATGCGCTCACTCAGATTGACCAGCGGGCCGTAGTCCTTGGCGGTGTCGTTCCAGGCGGCGAGCTGGGTCTGTTCGTCTTCCTCCAGCAACGGCAGCAGGCCGATGGACTGCGTCGGATCGGCGCAGATGCCTTCCAGCAGGCGCACGAAGTGCCGCGCCAGACGCGCGATAGTGCGCGCCTCGAACAGCTCGGCGGCGTAGCTGACGAAGCCGCTGAGGCTGCCATCGACGGCCTCCTCGGTATCCAGCGCCAGGTCGAACTGCGCGCCGGCGGCGCCCGGGTCGTGGGGCTGCACGCGCAGGCCCGGCAGGCTGCCGAGGGCGCTGAAGTCCACTTGCTGGTGGTTGAACGCCACCTGGAACAGTGGGTGATGGCTAAGGCTGCGGCTTGGTTGCAGCGCCTCCACCAGTTGGTCGAACGGCAGTTCCTGGTTGGCCAGGGCATCGCGGCTAGCTTGGACCAGCTCGCCGAGCAGCTGGCGGAACGGCTTGAGCCCACTCGGCTCACCGCGCAACACCAGGGTATTGATGAAGCAGCCGAGCACGCCGTCCATTTCCGCCAGGCTGCGGCCGGCCACCGGTACGCCGACGCGGATGTCCTCCTGCCCGCTGTAGCGGTGCAGCAGGCTCTGCCAGGCGCTCAACAGCAGGTTGAACAGCGTGCTGCCCTCGCGCTGGGCCAAGGCGCGCAGTTGCGCGGTGAGCGCATCGCTCAGCTCGAAGCGCCAACGCATGCCCTGGCGTGCGCCGTGGGCCGGGCGCGGGTGGTCGGTGGGCAGTTCCAGCAGCGGCTGATGTTCGCCCAGGCGCGCTGTCCAGTAGTCCAACTGGCGGGTGGCTTCGTTGGACTGCAGCCAGTCGCGCTGCCACTGGGCATAGTCGGCGTACTGCAGCGGCAGCGCAGTAAACTGTGGCACCCGACCTTCGGCAAAGGCCGCGTAGGCGCTGGCGAACTCGCCGATAAAGCGCTGCATCGACCAGCCGTCCGAGACGATATGGTGCTGGATCAGCAGCAGGCGGTATTCCTGATCGGCCAGGCGCAGCACAGCAACGCGCAGCAGCGGCTCGCTGGCCAGGTTGAACGGACGCTTGAGCAGCTTCTGCGCATAGTCGCGGGCTTCGGCCTCGCGCTCATTGGCGGGCAGCTCGCGCAGGTCGAGCCAATCGATATGCTGGCCCTGGGCCGGCAGGATGCGCTGGCGCGCCTCGCCGTTGACCTCGACGAAACGGGTGCGCAGCGCCTCGTGGCGCGCCTCCAGCTGGTCGAATGCGGCCTGCAGCGCGTGACGATCCAGACGCCCCTGCAGGTCGAGGCCGGCCGGCATATGGTAGGCGCCGTTGCTCGGGTCGAGACGGTTGAGGAACCACAGGCGCTGCTGGGCATGCGACAGCAACAGGTCGCCACCACGTGGTAGTACGCGCAGCTTCGGCGCGTCGGCACTTTCGCGCTGCAGGGCACTGGCGCAATCGGCCAGGCGGCTCTGCTCGAACAGCGCCTTGAGCGGCAGCTGCAAACCTCGCTGGCGAATACGGCTGACCACCTTGAGCGCGACGATGGAGTCGCCACCCAGCTCGAAGAAATGGTCCTGGCGGCCTACTCGCTCCACACCGAGCACTTCGGCCCAGATCGCGGCGAGGGTGTGCTCGTTATCGGTTTGCGGGGCTTCGTAGGACCGGCTTTGCCAGGTCGGCTCCGGCAGCGCGGCACGGTCCAGTTTGCCGGCCGGGGTTAGCGGTAGCTTGGCCAGGGCGATGATTTGCGCCGGCACCATATAGTCCGGCAGCACCTTAGCCAGCTCGGCTCTTAACTCCCTCTCCCTCTGGGAGAGGGCTGGGGTGAGGGAAGCATCGTGCAGCTCGGAGGTACCCTCACCCCCGGCCCCTCTCCCGGAGGGAGAGGGGTGTGAGTGGGTCTTGGCCACGATGTACGCCACCAACTGCTTGCCAGTCGGCGTTTCGCGGGCAATTACTGCCGTTTCCTGCACGCCTTCCAGGGCCAAGAGCTGGCTCTCGATCTCGCCCAGTTCAATACGGAAACCACGGATCTTCACTTGATGGTCGACGCGACCCAGGTAGTCCAGGGTGCCCTCTTCACGCCAGCGCACCAGGTCACCGGTGCGATACATGCGCTCGCCGGCGGCACCGAACGGATCGGGCAGGAAGCGTTCGGCGGTCAGCTCGGGGCGCTGGAAGTAGCCGCGGGCCAGGCCGACTTCACCACCGATATACAGCTCGCCAGCCACGCCGATGGGCAGCAGGTTCAACTCGGCATCGAGCACGTACAGGCTGCGTGGGCCAACTGGATTGCCGATGGGCGCATAGGCGGCTTCGAAGCTGTCGCCGGGGAAGGCCTCCCAGATCAGCGGGGTCACCACCGTCTCGGTCGGGCCATAGCCGTTGATGATCCGTTGTGGCTGCAGCACTTTTTGCAGGCGCTCGTAGGTCTCGCGGGTAAAGGCTTCACCGCCCAGGGTCCAGGAACGTACTGGCAGCTTGAGGTTTTGCGACTCGACCCAATCCAGCAGCTGCTGGGCATAGCTGGGCGGCAGGCAGGAGATGGTCACGCCTTCCTCGGCGATCACCTGGCAGGTTTTCTCCGCGCTCCACAGTTCCTGATCGCGGATCACCAGGCGGCTGCCGAAGGCCAACGGCACCGTCCAGCGCTCCAGGGCGCCGTCGAAGCTGATCGAGGCGAAGTGCAGTTCCACGTCATCCGGGGTCATGCCGTAGCGCTGACCGATGGTCTGCACATGCATGGTCAGGCCGAGGTGATTGACCGCTACACCCTTGGGCTGGCCGGTGGAGCCGGAGGTGTAGATCAGGTAGGCCAGATTGAGCGGATGCAGCTGAACGGTTGGCGCCGCAGCGTCGAAAGCGGACAGATCCAGCTGATCCAGATACAGCGGCTCGACGCCCTCGCCCAGCGGCAAGCGCTCGGCTAGGTCGCTTGAGGTGATCAACCACTTCAGCCCCGAGTCCTCGACCATGTAGCTGAGGCGCTCGCGCGGGTAATCCGGGTCGAGAGGGACGAAGGCGCCACCGGACTTCAGTACCGCCAGCATGGCCACGATCATCGAGTTGCCGCGCTCCAGCGATACGCCGACACGGGACTCGGCACGCACGCCCTGCTCCACCAGCAACTGGGCCAGGCGATTGGCGCGGGCCTCCAGCTCGGCGAAGGTAATCCGCTTGCCGCCATGCACCAGGGAAATGGCATCTGGGCGCAGACGGGCCTGCTTGGCGATCAATTCAGGCAACAGACTTGCGGCATCGAAGGCCTGGCGTGGTTTGTTCCACTCGCCCAGCAGGAACTGCTCGGCCTCGCCAACCAGTGCCAGGCTACCCAACGGCTGGGCCGGATCGCTGCACACTAGCTGCAGGGCCTGGCGCAGCAGCGCCTCGACCTGGGCGATGCCGTTGGCATCGAAGTGCGCGCGGTCGTAGGCCAGCAGTAGCTCCAGGCGGCTGCCCGGCAGCACGGCCAGGGTCATCGGGTAATGGGTGAACTCATGGCTCTGCGGAAGCCCTAAGCGCAGTTCACCGCGCTCGGCCTGCTTGAGCGCATCGCCCAGTGGGTAGTTCTCGAACACCAGCAGGCTGTCGAACAGTGCCTCACCGGCACTGCCGACCCAGCGCTGGATATCGTGCAGCGGACTGTGCTCGTGCTCACGCAGCTGCAGATTCTGCAGCTGCAGTGCGGCCAGCCAGTCGCCCAGGGTCTGCTCGGCCGGCAGCTGCACAGCGACGGGAAGACTGTTGATAAACAGGCCGAGCATCTGCTCGCTGCCGGCCAGCTCGGTCGGGCGCCCGGCCACGGTGGCGCCGAAGCACAGGCTGCGCTTGCCGGTCAGCCGCCCCAGCAGCAAGGCCCAGGCCGCCTGAACCAGGGTGTTGAGGGTCAGGCCCTGGCGTTGGGCGAAGCCGCGAATCTGTTGCTCGGCGGCGGCGTCCAGCGGCAGCGGATGACGGGCATGGCCCTGCTCCGGCGCGCGGCACGGCAGGCAGCCGGCGATGCGGGTAGCGCCGTCCAAAGCAGCCAGTTGCTCGCGCCAGAAGGCCTGTTCGGCCTGCGCATCCTGGCCGTCGAGCCAGCTGATGTAATCGCGGAACTGGCTGCTCGGCGCCGGCAGGCGGTCACCGTGATACAGGGCCAGCACTTCGGCGAACAGCAGGCCGTTACTCCAACCGTCCAGCAGCAGATGGTGCAGGGTCCAGGCCAGCACGAAATCGCCGGTGCCGCGCTGGATCAGTGCCAGGCGCAGCAGCGGTGCCTGTTGCAGATCGAAGCCACGCTCGCGCTCGGCGCTGCAGAACGACTCCAGCGCCGTGTCGAAGTCGGCCTGCCCGCGCCAGTCGAGGTTCTGCCAGTCCAGCGCCACCTCGGCCTGCACCAGTTGCAGCGGGCGTTCGCCGAGCAGGAAGCGGCTGCGCAGCACGCTATGACGGGCCAGCACCTGGCGCCAGGCACTTTCCAGGCGCGCCGGGTCGAGGCCGGTGAATGGCAGCAGCAGCTGGCTGACATAGCTGCCAGCGCCTTCCAGCTGGCTGTGGAACAGCAGGCCCTGCTGCAAGGGCGACAGCGGGTGAATGTCTTCCACGCCGACCAGCGTATCCAGTTCGGTTTGGCTGAGGCCGGCCAGCGGCACATCGCTGGGGGTCAGGTTGCGCGGGGCTTTCTGGCAATGCGCATGGATCGCGTGCAGCTCATCCTGCAGGCGGCGTAGCAGGCCTTGCAGAGTCGTGCGGGCCAGCTGCAGCGGGTTGAAGTCCAGATGCAGGTGCAGGGCACCGCCACGCTGTTCAGCGTTGATCACCAGCGGTGCATCCAGTGGTGCATCTGCCTCGCTCCACAGGCCACCTTCGATCAGGCGCAGGGCGCTGTCGCCCTCGTCGAACTGGCCCAGGTAGTTGAACAGCAGTTGCGGGGCACGCTCGGCCAGTTGACCGCGCTGGGCCAGGAGGCCGAAGCCGAGGCCCAGATCGGGCACAGCGCGCAGTTGCTCCTTGATCGCCTTGAGGCTGGCGCCTACTTCATCTTCGGGTTGCAGGCGCATGGGATAGAGGCTGGTGAACCAGCCAACACTGCGCGACAGGTCGATATCGTCGAACAGCGGCGCACGGCCGTGGCTTTCCAAATGCACGGCCAGGGCTGGTTGTTCGCTCCAGGCACAGAGCACACGGCTCAGGGCGGTGAGCAGCAGTTCGTCGGCGCGCAGGCGGTAGGCCTGCTGGCCGGCGTGCAGCAGCTCGCGGGTGAAGCCGGCATCCAGGCTCAGCTCCAGGCGCTGGCGGCTGCCTTCGCGGCCGGTTTCGCTGCTCAGCAGCGGCAGAGCGTCGCCGTCGGCCTGCTGGGCCTGCCAGAACGGAAGTTGTGCATCCACGTTCCACTCGGTCAGGCGTTCGCCCCAGGTTTTGAAGGAGCTGGTCTTGGCCGGCAGTTGTACAGGCAGGCCGCTGGCCAGTTGCAGGCAGGCACGCTGCAAGTCTTCCAGCAGCACGCGCCAGGACACGCCATCGACCACCAGGTGATGGATGCTCAGCAGCAGGCGGTCGGCCTGGCCCGGCTGGGTCAGATAGAGGCCGCGCAGCAGCGGGCCGCTGGCCAAATCGAGACTGCGTTGCAGAGAGTCGTAGTGAGCCTGGGCGGCTTCGCCGGCGGCCAGTTCGGCCACCTGCAGCAGAGCGGCGTCTTCGCTGGCGGCATGGGTCTGTTGCCACTGGCCAGCGACCTGGCGGTAACGCAGACGCAGGACATCGTGGTGCTGGGTCAGTGCTTGCAGCGCCTGCTCCAGTTGGGCAGGCGGCAACGGTTCTGCCAGTTCCAGCAGCAGGAACTGGTTGCACGGGGCCAGGCCTTCGCGCTGCAGCAGGCGGGCCTGGATCGGCAGCAGCGGCGCGGCGCCGGTTACCGGTCCCTGGTCTGCCAGCGGCGCGGCGACGGTGCGGGCTACGCCGGCCAACTGCATCAGGGTCTGTTGCTGGAACAGGTCCTTGGGTGTCAGGCCCAGGCCCTGCTGGCGAGCACGGCTGACTACCTGCAGGGCGACGATGGAATCGCCACCCAGTTCGAAGAAGTGATCCTGGCGCCCTACCCGCTCCACGCCCAGCACCTCGGCCCAAATCGCGGCGAGGGTGCGCTCGTTGTCAGTTTGCGGCGCCTCGTAGGATTGGCTCTGCCAGGTCGGCTCGGGCAGTGCGGCACGGTCCAGTTTGCCCGCTGGAGTCAGCGGCAGCTTTTCCAGGGCGATGATCTGCGCGGGGACCATATAGTCCGGCAGGGTTTTCGCCAGTTCGGCACGCAGCGCATTGGCGTCGCTGTTGTCGCGAGCCACCACATAACCCACCAACTGCTTGCCGGTCGGCGTTTCACGGGCGATTACCACCGCTTCCTGCACGCCATCCAGGGCCAGCAACTGGCTCTCGATCTCGCCCAGTTCGATACGGAAACCGCGGATCTTCACCTGATGGTCGACGCGGCCTAGATAATCCAGGGTGCCGTCCTCGCGCCAGCGCACCAGGTCGCCAGTGCGGTACATGCGCTCGCCTGCTGCTCCAAAGGGATCGGGCAGGAAGCGTTCGGCGGTCAGTTCGGGGCGTTGGAAGTAACCACGGGCCAGACCGATTTCGCCACCGATATACAGTTCGCCCGCCACGCCGATGGGCAGCAGGTTCAGCTCGGCATCCAGCACATACAGGCTGCGCGGGCCGACCGGGTTGCCAATCGGTGCATAGGCCGCTTCGAAACTGTCGCCGGGGAAGGCTTCCCAGATCAGCGGGGTCACCACCGTCTCGGTCGGACCATAGCCGTTGATGATGCGCTGCGGTTGCAGCACTTTCTGCAAACGCTCATAGGTCTCGCGGGTGAAGGCTTCGCCACCCAGGGTCCAGGAGCGCACTGGAAGCTTCAGCCCTTGCGACTCGACCCAATCCAGCAACTGCTGGGCATAGCTGGGCGGCAGGCAGGAAATGGTCACGCCTTCGGCGGCAATCACTTGGCAGGTCTTCTCGGCGCTCCACAGTTCCTGGTCACGAATCACCAGGCGGCTGCCGAAAGCCAGCGGTACGGTCCAGCGCTCCAGGGCACCGTCGAAGCTGATGGAGGCGAAGTGCAGTTCCACGTCATCCTGGGTCATGCCGTAGCGCTGGCCGATGGTCTGCACATGCATGCTCAGGCCGAGATGGTTGACCGCCACGCCCTTGGGCTGGCCGGTAGAGCCGGAGGTGTAGATCAGGTAGGCCAGGTTCAGCGGGTGCAGCTGCACCTCAGGCGTATCCGCTGAGAAGGTGTTCAGGTCCAGCTGATCCAGATACAGCGGCTCGACGCCCTCGCCCGGCGGTAGGCGCTCGGCCAGATCGGAAGAAGTGATCAGCCACTTCAGCCCCGAATCCTCGACCATGTAGCTCAGGCGCTCACGCGGGTAATCCGGGTCCAGCGGCACGAAGGCTCCACCAGACTTCAACACCGCCAGCATGGCCACGATCATCGCGTTGCCGCGCTCCAGCGAGACGCCGACACGCGACTCCGGCTGCACACCGTGGGAAGCCAGCAGATTGGCTAGGCGATTGGCGCAGGACTCCAGCTCCGCAAAGGACAGACGCTCACTGCCATGCACCAGAGCGATGGCATCTGGGCGCAGGCGTGCCTGTTCGGCGATCAGCTCGGGCAGCAGGCGCGAGGCGTCGAAGTCCTGACGTGGTTGGTTCCACTCACTTAACTGAGTTAGCTCTGCTGCAGTCACCAGCGCCACTTCACCCAGCGCTGCTTGCGGTGTGCTGGCAAAGCCATCCAGCACTTCGAGAAAACCAGCGATCAGCCGTTCGATGCTGTTTTCGGCAAACAGGTCGGCGGCATAGGCGAAGTTGATCAGTAGCTCATCGCCACGGTCGCGCACGGCGTCCAGGGCCAGGTCGAAGGGAATCTGGCTGGACGGCAGCTCTGCCAGCTGGGTTTCGATACCGGGCAACCAGTTGGCTGCCAGCGGGTGCTGGCGACGGTAGTTGAAGGCCACCTGAAACAGCGGTTGCTGACCCAGGCTACGGCTCGGCGCCAGTTCCTCGACCAGGCGCTCGAAGGGCATTTCCTGGTTGGCCTGGGCCTGCTTGAGTCCCGCCTTGGCTTGCGCCAGCCAGTGACTGACCGACAGCTCAGGACGCGGCTCGGCCTTGAGCACCACGGTGTTGACGAAGAAGCCCACCAAACGCTCGTAGCCCTTGCTGCGTCCGGTCACCGGCACGCCGATACGCACTTCGTTCTGGCCAGACAACCGTGCCAGCTGCAATTGCAGGGCGGCCAGCAGCACGGTGAACAGGGTGGCGCCGCTGGCCTTGGCCAGATTACTCAGGCGCGCGACCAGTTCCGGCGCCACCTTGAGCGAGCGATAGGCGGCACGGCGCGCCGCCTGGGCGCCATGCGGGAAGTCCGGGGTAATGCTCAGCGGCGGTTGCTCGCCACCCAGGCGCTCGCGCCAGAACGCCATCTGCTGGATACCGGCTTCACTGCCCAGCCACTCGCGTTGGCCGACGGCGTATTCGCTGTATTGCACTGGCTGCGGAGTCATCAAGGGTTGGCGGTTCTGCAGACGGGCGCGGTAGAACTCGGCCATCTCCTCCACCAGCACGCGCACCGACCAGGCGTCGGAGATGATGTGGTGCATGCCCACGGCGAAGGCGTGACTGTTCTCGCCCAGGCGATACAGGGCGCAGCGCACCAGCGGGCCACGTGTGAGGTCGTAGTGGGCTTCGATGAAGTCGCGGGCCAGGGATTCGACCTGATCGGCTCGGCCTTCGAGGTCGATCACTTCAAGCGGCATCGGGCCGACGGGCAGCACCGCCTGCTGGGCCAGGCCGTCATGCTCGCGGAATACGGTGCGCAGCGCGGCGTGGCGCGCGTAGACCTGGTCCAGGCCGTGGCGCAGGCAGTCCATGTCCAAGTCACCGTCGAAACGCAACAGCCCGCCAATGTTGTAGGCCGTGCTGCCGCTCTCCAGGCGACTGAAGAACCACAGCCGTTGCTGGGCAAAGGACAGCGGTGCCCATTCCAGGGCGGCAACGGGCTGGCACTCGGTTTGCGCGTTCATCAACACTACCTCGCAGGCGATGGCCTAGGCGCTCAGGGGCGCTCCGGCCGCCTCGCGCCGTAGCAGGCGCAAGGCATGGAATTCGATTAGGGGCAGCAATTCGTCTTCCTGGGGGCGCAGGTAGGCGTGATCGCCTTCCAGCCATTCCAGAGTGAAGGGGCCGCGGGTCTCGCGGCGCCAGCTGTGCATCAGGTCGCCGAAGGTTCTGGCACTGAAATCAGCGCGCATAGGACATGGCGCTGGCGCCCGCATGGGCCAGGCAGAACAGCTGCATCAGGCGCCCATGGCCTCGCGCAGGCTGCGTGGGCGCATGTCGGTCCAGACCTTGCCGATGTGTTCCAGGCAGGTGGCGCGATCACCGCGCACGCCGACTTCCTGCCAACCGGCAGGGACTGCCTTGTAGGCGGGCCAGATGGCGTATTGCTGTTCGTCGTTGATCACCACCAGGAAGGTGGTTTGCGGATTATCCAGGCTCATTCTTGCTACCTCGCAGATGCCGATCGAAACGGCTCGCTTTAAAGACGCTTATGTTTGCGAATAATTTTCATTTAACTGCTGTTTGCGGACGTGCGCCTGCCTCGCCCAGGTGGGCGAAACAGGCCTAGGTCAAATTACTGCAGCAGTGGCTGCGCTATGCGGGGCGCCGCCGATCTCGCGCACGGCATCTTGCGTGGCGCGCTCGCGGGCCTGCCCGGTGAGCTCGCTCAGGCGCCCACCATCCATTTTCAGCAGGCGGTCGGCCTGGTCGAAATAGTGGTCGTCATGGGTGATGGCAATGACCGTCTTGCCGGCGGCTTTGAGCTGCGGCAACAGCTCGCGGTAGAACAGGCGCCGGAACAACGGGTCCTGGTCGGCAGCCCATTCGTCGAGCACCAGGATGTCGCGCCCTTCCAGCATCGCCAGCAGCAGCGCGAGGCGCTTGCGCTGGCCCTGGGAGAAGCGCGTGTCCGCCAGGCGGCCCCTGCCGAAGCGCACCTTGTGCGCCAGGCGCAGGCGATCCAACCACGCGGCTACGAACGGCTCCGCCACTTCGCTACCCTGCGGGCCGAGTAAACGGGCGAACAGGTGGAAGTCGGTGAATACGCTGGCAAACAGCTGGCGATAGGCCGGCCATTGCTCAGCCGCGAGCACGTGGCCATCCAGGCGGATTTCCCCCGCTGCCGGACGATGCAGGCCGGTCAGCAGGCGTGCCAAGGTCGATTTGCCGCTGCCGTTGCCGCCAACCAGGAATACCAGCTCGCCACGGCGCAGCTGCAGGTCGATCGGGCCGACATCGAAGCCCTGCTCACCGCCTTCGCCCGGGTAACGGTATTCCAGGCCGGACAGCTGCAGGCTCTGCCAGTCACCCAGCGGGCTAAACGGATCGCTGGCCTGCTCGGGAGCCAGTTCCAGCGACTCGAGCTTGTCCAGGGAGATGCGTGCCGCCAGCAGGCTGGGCAGCGCCGCCACACTGGCCACCAGCGGGGCACGCAGGAACAGCACAGTCAGGGCGAAAGTCGCCGCCACCGGCGTTGCCGCCCACCCCAAGCCATTGGCGCAGAAGAACACCAGGCCGATGCTGCCCAGCACCATGCAGTTGGCCCAGTTGCCGGCCAGGCCGTTGTAGATGTCGGCACGGGTCACGTGGTCGCGGTAGGCCCGCGCATCGCGGTCGAACTCCTCGTCGAACAGCAGGCGCGCGCGGTCGCGGTTGAGGGCCAGCTCCTTGCGACCATCGATAATCGCCTGGTAGTCCTGGTACAGGTTGTCCTCGGCTTCACGCAGCAGGCGGATATGCCGGTTGACCTTGCCCACCAGCACCCAGCCGACCGCCAGCGTCAGTGTCAGCCAACTGACGGTGATGCCGAACAACGATGGCGACAGCCAGGCCAGGTAGGCAAAGGCCGCCAGGCTGAGAATCAGGCCGTAGACCAGCTCCGGTAGATGCACGAAAGCGATGGTGATATTGCGGATGTCGCTGGCCAGGCTGGCCAGGATGCGCGCGCCGCCGATGTGCTCCAGACGCTCGATATCGGTGTTCATCACCCGGCGCACCAGGCTGCGGCGCAGGCGGTAAACAAACGAGTGGCCGATGGTGTGCAGCGCCACCTGCCCTGCTGCGGCGCAGATCAGCAGCGCCACCAGCAGGCCGAGGAAAGTCGCCAAGGTACTGAGCAACTCACCTTGCAGGCCGATCAGGCGCCAGTTGATGAAGGCGATCACGCCGATGCTGAGCAGTGCGCTGCACAGGCTCAGCAGAATGATCCCGGCGAAGGGCAAGCGGTTGTCGCGGAATAGCAGATTGAGCAGTTTCATCGAATCGATTCCAGATCGCAGAACGGTGATGACGGGGTCAAGCAGCCTCGCAACCCAGGCGGCTGCGGCAATGCACCAGCGCATCGCGCAGGAGGAAATGCACCAGGGTGGGTGAGGCGTTCAGGTGGGTGGCGACTTCGCGTTGGCTAAAGCCTTCCAGCTGGCTCATGGTGAAGACGGTGCGGGTACGCTCGGGCAGTTCGGCAATAGCTAGCTGCATACGTTGCCACTCCAGCTGGCCGATGGCGCGTTGTTCCGGGGTGGATTGCAGGGCTGGCAGTTCATCAAGCAGATCGTCATCGGCGCGATAGCGTCCTTCCAGCGCCATACGGCGCAGGCGGTCGATGGACAGGTTTCGCACCATGCGGAACAGGTAGCGCAGTGGCTCCTGAATGGCGTGCTCGCCGCCACTCTCCCAGAGCTTCAGGAAGGCGTCCTGAACCACATCTTCGGCTCGCGCACGACAGCCGAGCACGGCTTGGGCGGAGTCGACCAGAGAGCGGCGGTTGCCGGTGTAGAGCCCTTCCAGGGCCAAGTTCTGACGCACTTCGGCCAGTGGTACTGGCACAGCGTTCTGTTCCTTCAGCGTGAATACATTTCCCATTGCCTGGTCCTCGGCATGCTGTGGTGCGCATCTTAATGATAATCCTTATCATTACAATCTAAAAAATGCGCACCAGCGCAAAGTCCGGACAACAGGTCGCACACTGGCGTGCACCGGGAGCGGAACTGATAACGAGGGGAATTGGCAGGAGAAACACTGCGCCGCCCAGGACGGGCGGCGCGGAGGGCTTATTCGCTGAGGGTCATGACCACCCGGCCGTTGGCCGGACAGGTTTCCATGAACTGGTTGGCCGCGACGAAATCGTTGAAGTCGAACACCTTGCTGATGCTGGGCTTGAGCAGGCGATCTGCCGTCAGCTGGTTAACCAGCGTCAGTGCCTTGTGCACGGCGGCTTCATTGTGCTCCAGGCCTATTTCCGGTTGGCCGGTGAAGTCCAGCACGCAATGCCGGAAGAATTGCAGGTGCTTCTTGAATGCCGCGCAGGCCGGGAAAGATGCATCGTTGCCGCCGTTGATGCCATAGATGATCAGCTTGCCGCGGGTGGCCGCGACGTCGCCGAGCAGTTTCATCTGCGGGCCGGCGCACTGGTCCAGCACCACCTCGACACCCTTGCCGTCGGTGTAGCGTTCGACTTCCAGTACCAGGTCCTGCTCTTCGGTAGCGATGATCTTGTCCGCCCCCAGCTCACGCAGGAACGCGCGGCTCTCGCTCTCGCTGGTCGCTGCAATGACCTTGGCACCCAGTGCCTTGGCCATCTGCACCGCCTGCGGCGCATGGCAATGGGCGGCTTCCGTGATCAGCACATGCTGGCCTGGTTGGACATTCGCCAGCTCGACCAGGGCAAAGTATGCAGACAGGGCGCCGGTGTAATGCACGGCCGCTTCGGTGGCCGACAGCACATCGGGGTAGCGGGTCAGCGCCAGGCGCGGCATCAGCACCAGGTCGCCCCAGGCTTGATACTGGTTCGGGCTAAACGCCGGGAAACTGGCAACCGCAACACCCGGCGCAAGGTCGTCGACGCCTTCGCCAACGGCCTCCACCACACCGGCCAATTCGGAACCCAGACCGGCCGGCAGGCTGGCCTGCTGGGGAGCCAGGTTTTGCCGCCACAGCACATCACTCCAGTTCACACCGACTGCCTGGGTACGAATCAGCACCTGGCCAGGACCGGGTTGCGGAGTCGGCAACTCTTCCAGGCGCAATACGCTGGCGTCGCCAAACTGATGAAAACGGATCATGCGGGACATCACACACCTCGCCATAGACTCTCTATGGCCACGGACTCTATACGGGCTTTTCCATCAACACCACCCGCGCACATTGATAGTCACCATAAACGCGGATGATCGTCAGGGTCTTTCTTGGGACGCTTTGCCGCACTGCAGGTTGCATGCTTGACGTCTGCGTGCCGGGGCCGCACCTTTCACACACTTCACCCGGAAGATGGCTATGAATCGCAACGACCTGCGTCGCGTTGACCTCAACCTGTTGATCGTTTTCGAGACGTTGATGCATGAGCGCAGCGTCACTCGTGCGGCGGAAAAGCTGTTTCTCGGCCAGCCCGCGATCAGCGCCGCCCTCTCGCGCCTGCGCAGCCTGTTCGACGACCCACTGTTCGTGCGCACCGGGCGCAGCATGGAGCCGACCGCCCGGGCTGGCGAGATCTTCGCCCTGCTCTCCCCCGCGCTGGATTCGATTTCCACCGCCGTCAGCCGTGCCACCGATTTCGAGCCAGCCACGAGCAAGGCCGTGTTTCGCATCGGCCTGTCCGATGACGTCGAATTCGCCCTGCTGCCGCCCCTCCTGCGCCGTCTGCGTGGCGAAGCCCCGGGCGTGGTGCTGGTGGTGCGACGCGCCAACTATCTATTGATGCCGGGTCTGCTGGCCTCTGGTGAAATTTCCGTCGGGGTTGCCTACACCGATGACCTGCCCGCCAACGCCAAGCGCAAAGTCCTGCGCCGTAGCCGTTCGAAGCTGCTGCGTGCCGACAGCGTGCCGGGCGCCCTCAGTGTGGATGACTTCTGCGCCCGCCCCCATGCGCTGGTTTCCTATGCGGGCGACCTCAGCGGCTTTGTCGACGGCGAGCTGGAAAAGATCGAGCGCAAGCGCAACGTCGTACTGGCCGTACCGCAGTTCAACGGCCTGGCAACCCTGCTCGCCGGCACCGATATCGTTGCCACGGTGCCGGATTACACGGCAACTGCGCTGACCGCCGCCGGTGGCTTGCGCGCCGAAGAGCTGCCCATCGATATCCAGCCCTTCGAGCTGCACATGGCCTGGCGCGGCGCACAGGACAACGACCCGGCCGAGCGCTGGCTGCGTTCGCGCATCCAGATGTTCTGCGGTGACCCCGACAGCCTGGAGTGACCGCTCTCGATGCAACAACCGCGTAACCCGCTGCGACCGCTCTAGCTTGCTTATCAGCGCGGGGCGCGCCCCAGCCTTTTGTACGTGATCCGCAAAGGCTTTTATCACTTCGCGTGATAATCAAAATGTGCCCGTTCGATTCGTCCGCTCGCACGACCGCTAGCAGACTCCGCCCATTCTCAATACATCCTGGCGGAGTCACACATGGAACGGTCCATCCCTCTTACCTGGCGTTTTCCCCTTGCCCTGGCAGCCATCCTGGTGCTCAGCGCATGCGGCAAAGCCCCGGAAAACGCAGCCCAGCAACCTGCCGCCAAAGTCAGCGTCGCTGAAGTCATTCAGCAGCCAATCAACGAATGGGACGAGTTCACCGGTCGCCTGGAAGCTCCGGAATCGGTAGAAGTCCGCCCGCGCGTCTCCGGCTATATCGATCGCGTGGCGTTCCGCGAAGGTAGCCTGGTGAAGAAAGGCGACCTGCTGTTCCAGATCGACCCGCGCCCGTTCGAGGCGGAGGTCAAGCGCCTGCAAGCGCAAGTGCAGCAAGCGCGGGCCAGCCAGACCCGCACCGCCAACGAAGCCCGCCGTGGCGAGCGCCTGCGCCAGAGCAACGCGATTTCCGCCGAGCTGGCCGATGCCCGTGCCAGCACCGCGCTGGAAGCCCAGGCCGCCGTCGCCGCCGCCCAGGCCGAACTGGACAACGCCGCGCTCAACCTCAGCTTTACCCGCATCACCGCGCCCATCGACGGTCGCGTCAGCCGGGCCGAGATCACCGAGGGCAACCTGGTGGGCGCCGGCCAGTCGCTGCTGACCACCGTGGTGTCCACCGACAAGGTCTACGCCTACTTCGACGCCGACGAGCGCGTATTCCTCAAGTACGTCGAACTGGCCCGCCAGTCCGGCTCGCAAACCCGCGACGCCAGCCCGGTGTACCTCGGCCTGTCCAGCGAGGACGGCAACCCGCACCTGGGCCAGCTGGACTTCCTCGACAACCAGGTCAACCCGAAGACCGGCACCATCCGTGGCCGCGCCGTGTTCGACAACCGTGACGGCCAGTTCACCCCCGGCCTGTATGCGCGGCTGAAACTGGTCGGCAGCGGCACCTACTCGGCAGCGTTGATCAAGGACGAAGCGGTCGGCACCGACCTGGGCAAGAAGTTCGTCCTGGTCCTCGGCAAGGACAACACCGTGCAGTACCGCGCCATCGAGCTGGGCCCCAAGGTCGAGGGCCTGCGCATCGTGCGCAACGGCCTGGCCAAGGGCGAGCAGATCGTGGTCAACGGCCTGCAACGCGCCATGCCAGGCGCCACCGTCGACCCGCAAGCCGTACCTATGGCTGACGACAAGACCCTGGCCGCCCTCGCCCAGCAGCGCGACGTGGTGGATGCCCGCCAACAGCCCCGCGTAGCGGAAAAGAACGCC
The DNA here is from genome assembly GCF_014174475.1 of Aquipseudomonas ullengensis. GTDB lineage: Bacteria > Pseudomonadota > Gammaproteobacteria > Pseudomonadales > Pseudomonadaceae > Aquipseudomonas > Aquipseudomonas ullengensis. The sequence continues at coordinate 209,739 of NZ_JACJUD010000004.1, read as the reverse complement.
CAACCTTCCCGCTCGCCGCGCGGCTGAGCCAAACGTAGGGTGGGTGAAACCCGCGCCTCACGGAATACGCGGGACACCCCCGCCCTACGAATGACGAAAGCCTGGCGTGCATGACGCGCCAGAGCCCGAGGACTGTCATGAATTTCTCGCAATTCTTCATCCAGCGGCCGATCTTCGCCGCCGTGCTGTCGCTGCTGATCCTGATCGGCGGCGCCATCTCGCTGTTCCAGTTGCCGATCAGCGAATACCCGGAAGTGGTGCCGCCCACCGTGGTGGTGCGCGCCAACTTCCCCGGCGCCAACCCCAAGGTGATCGGCGAAACCGTCGCCTCGCCGCTGGAACAGGCGATCACCGGGGTCGAGGGCATGCTGTATATGTCCTCCCAGGGCACCGCCGACGGCAAGCTGACCCTGACCATCACCTTCGCCCTCGGCACCGACCTGGACAACGCCCAGGTGCAGGTGCAGAACCGAGTGACGCGCACCATGCCGACCCTGCCAACTGAAGTGCAGCGTCTCGGCGTGACCGTCGACAAGGCCTCGCCCGACCTGACCATGGTCGTGCACCTGACCTCGCCGGATAACCGCTACGACATGCTCTACCTGTCCAACTACGCCGCGCTCAACGTCAAGGACGAGCTGGCGCGTTTGGACGGTGTGGGTGACGTGCAGCTGTTCGGCCTCGGCAACTACTCGCTGCGTGTGTGGCTGGACCCGAACAAGGTCGCCTCGCGCAACCTCACTGCTACGGACGTGGTCAACGCCATCCGCGAGCAGAACCGTCAGGTCGCCGCCGGTTCCCTCGGCGCACCACCCTCCGATGCCGGCAACAGCTTCCAGCTGTCGATCAACACCCAGGGCCGCCTGGTCAGCGAGGAAGAGTTCGAGAACATCATCATCCGCGCCGGTGAAGATGGCGAAATCACTCGCCTGAAGGACATCGCCCGGATCGAGCTGGGCTCCAGCCAGTACGCCCTGCGCTCGCTGCTGAACAACAAGCCGGCAGTGGCCATCCCGGTATTCCAGCGCCCCGGCTCCAACGCCATCGAGATTTCCGATGCGGTGCGTGGGCGCATGGCCGATTTGAAGAAGAGCTTCCCGCAGGGTGTGGACTACGAAATCGTCTACGACCCGACCATCTTCGTGCGTGGCTCCATCGAGGCGGTGGTGCACACCCTGCTCGAAGCCATCGTGCTGGTGGTGCTGGTGGTGATCCTGTTCCTGCAGACCTGGCGCGCCTCGATCATCCCGCTGGCCGCCGTGCCGGTGTCGTTGATCGGCACCTTCGCCGTGATGCACATGTTCGGCTTCTCGCTCAACGCCCTGTCGTTGTTCGGCCTGGTGCTGGCCATCGGCATCGTGGTGGACGACGCCATCGTGGTGGTGGAGAACGTCGAGCGCAATATCGGCCTGGGCAAAACCCCGGTGGAAGCCACCAAGCAGGCGATGAAGGAAGTCACCGGCCCCATCGTCGCCACGGCCCTGGTGCTGTGCGCGGTGTTCATCCCCACGGCCTTTATCTCCGGGCTTAGCGGGCAGTTCTATCAACAGTTCGCCCTGACGATTGCCATTTCCACGGTGATCTCGGCGATCAACTCGCTGACCCTGTCCCCTGCCCTGGCCGCCGTATTGCTGAAAAGCCATGACGCGCCCAAGGACCGTTTCTCCCGCGTGCTGGAAAAACTCTTCGGCGGCTGGCTGTTCAAGCCCTTCAACCGTGTGTTCGACCGCGCCAGTCATGGCTATGTCGGCACCGTGAAGCGCGTGCTGCGCGGCAGTGGTATCGCCCTGTTCGTCTATGCCGGGCTGATGGGCCTGACCTACCTGGGCTTCGCCACCACGCCGAGCGGTTTCGTACCGGCGCAGGACAAGCAGTACCTGGTGGCCTTCGCCCAACTGCCGGACGCTGCGACCCTGGATCGCACCGAAGAGGTGATGAAAAAGATGTCGGAAATCGCCGGCAAGCACCCTGGCGTGGCCAACACCATTGCCTTCCCGGGTCTGTCGATCAACGGCTTCACCAACAGCCCGAACAGCGGCATCGTCTTCGTCGCCCTGAAAGATTTCGACCAGCGCAAGGACGAAAGCATGTCCGCCGGGGCCATCGCCGCCGAGCTTAACGGCCAGTTCGCGGGTATTCAGGAAGCCTACCTGGCGATCTTCCCGCCACCACCGGTACAGGGCCTGGGCACCATCGGCGGCTTCCGCCTGCAGGTGCAGGACCGCGGCAACCTGGGCTATGACGAGCTGTACGTGCAAACCCAGAACGTTATCGCCAAGGCGCGCCAGCTGCCGGAACTGGACCCGATGTCGGTCTTTACCAGCTACCAGGTGAATGTGCCGCAGATCGATGCTGCCATCGACCGCGAGAAGGCCAAGACCCACGGCGTGGCGATCAGCGACATCTTCGACACCATGCAGATCTACCTGGGTTCGCTGTACGCCAACGACTTCAACCGCTTTGGCCGGACCTACCAGGTCAACGTGCAGGCCGAGCAACAGTTCCGCCTGGAGCCGGAGCAGATCGGCCAGCTCAAGGTACGCAACAACCGTGGCGAGATGGTTCCGCTGTCGGCCTTCCTCAAGGTCAGCGCCAGCTCCGGGCCGGATCGGATCATGCACTACAACGGTTTCCTCACCGCCGAGATCAACGGTGCAGCAGCCCCCGGCTACAGCTCCGGCCAGGCCGAAGCGGCAATGGCCAAGCTGCTCAAGGAAGAACTGCCCAACGGCATGAGCTTCGAGTGGACCGACCTGACCTACCAGCAGATTCTGGCCGGTAACAGCGCGATCTTCGTCTTCCCGCTCTGCGTACTGCTGGCCTTCCTGGTGCTGGCCGCTCAGTACGAAAGCTGGAGCCTGCCGCTGGCGGTGATCCTGATCGTGCCGATGACTCTGCTGTCGGCCATTACCGGGGTGATCCTGGCTGGAGGCGACAACAACATCTTTACCCAGATCGGACTGATCGTACTGGTGGGATTGGCCTGCAAGAACGCCATCCTGATCGTCGAGTTCGCCAAGGAAAAACAGGAAGAAGGCATGGACCGCGTCAGCGCGGTGCTGGAAGCCTGCCGCCTGCGTCTGCGGCCGATTCTGATGACCAGCTTCGCCTTCATTATGGGCGTGGTGCCGCTGGTGCTGTCCTCCGGTGCCGGCGCGGAAATGCGCCATGCCATGGGCGTCGCGGTATTCAGCGGCATGCTCGGCGTGACCTTCTTCGGCCTGCTGCTGACCCCGGTGTTCTACGTGCTGATTCGCGGCTTCGTGGAGAAGCGCGAAGCGAAGAAAGCCGCCCGCCTGCAGGAGGTGCATGTATGAACCCTTTGCATGCCTCCCGTAGGAGCGAGCTCTGCTCGCGAAATACCCCGCTGAAAGGCTTCGCGAGCAGAGCTCGCTCCTACAGGCTGCTCATCCCGGCAGCTCTGGCACTGGCCGTCAGCGCCTGCGCCGTCGGCCCGGACTATCAGGAGCCTGCCACCGAGCCGGCCAAGCTGAGCAGCCTGGAAGCTGGCGACTATGACCGCACCCGCTTCGAGGCAATCTGGTGGCAGCAGTTCGATGATCCGACCCTGAACCAGTTGGTGCAGCAGTCGCTCAAGGAAAACCGCGAGCTGCGCGTGGCCTTCGCCCGCCTGCGCGCCGCCCGCTCGATTCGCGATGACGTGGCCAACGACCAGTTGCCCACGGTCACCAGCCGCGCCAGTGGCGAGTTCGGCAAGGCGCAGCAACCGCCGACCAGCGAGGAGCGTATCCGTCAGGAGCGCTACGACCTGGGCCTGGATATGGCCTGGGAACTCGACCTGTTCGGTCGTATCCAGCGTCAACTGGAAGCCAGCGATGCGCAGATCGAAGTGGCCGAGGCCGAGCTTTACCAGCTGCAAGTCAGCCTGATCGCCGAACTGGTGGATGCCTACGGCGACATGCGCGGCGCGCAACTGCGCGAACGCATTGCTCGTGACAACCTGAAGAACCAGCAGGAGTCTCGTGGCCTCACCGAGCAGCTGCGCGACGCTGGCGTTGGCAGCGAACTCGACGTGCTGCGCGCCGACGCCCGCCTGGCGGCGACCGAAGCCAGCCTGCCGCAACTGCAGGCCGAGGAAGCGCGAGCGCGCAATCGTATCGCCACCCTCCTCGGTCAGCGTCCGGAGCAGCTCAGCGTCGACCTGTCGGCCAAGCCACTGCCGGTGATCGCCAAGGCTTTGCCGATTGGCGATCCGGCCGAGCTGCTGCGCCGCCGTCCGGATATCCGTGCGGCCGAACGCCAATTGGCCGCCTCTACCGCCAATGTTGGGGTGGCCACTGCCGATCTGTTTCCACGGGTCAGCCTGTCCGGCTTCCTCGGTTTCACTGCCGGCCGGGGCTCGCAGCTAGGGGCTTCCGATGCCCGTGCCTGGGGCGTGGCGCCGACCATCAGCTGGGCGGCCTTTGACCTCGGCAGCGTGCGCGCCCGCTTGCGCGGCGCCAAGGCGGATGCCGACGGTGCCCTGGCCAGTTATGAGCAGCAGGTGCTGTTGGCCCTGGAGGAGTCAGAAAACGCCTTCAGCGACTACGCCAAGCGCCAGCAGCGTCTGGTTTCCCTGGTACGCCAGTCGGAAGCCAGCCGCGCGGCAGCCGCCCAGGCGGCGGTGCGCTATCGCGAAGGCACCGAGGACTTCCTCGTCCTGCTGGATGCCGAGCGTGAACGCCTGGCCGCCGAGGATGCCCAGGCCCTGGCTGAAGTCGAGCTGTATCGCGGCATCGTCGCCATCTACAAGGCTCTCGGCGGAGGTTGGCAACCCCAGGCATGATCTGCTGCGCGTCGGCCATACGGCGTTAAAAATGGCCTCGGGATGCTCATTTACAATTCGTAAACTCCGCTCCCTCGGCCATTTTTGCCTTGTCTGGCTCTAGCTCGCGAGATCATCAGGATTTCTTCAGCCCGCTGTACTTCGCGGGTACCCCCATCCCTCCTGGGTCGACACCGCCCTTGTCGACCATTGCGCTCCCCACGGTTCAACTCCTGACCGTGGGGATTTTTTTGGCTATGTCCCCATTACGTGTTGTGTCATCTGCCTCTTACCGTGCTGCCGGATGCCCCTGGATTCCCGCCTGCGCGGGAATGACGAGGTAGAGGGTGTGGCACAGCGTCGTCCCACCCACTCCGTCATTCCCGCGTAGGCGGGAATCCAGATCGGTGCCCGAGCGGGCGGGAAGGTTTCTCCCCTGGCAACACATAACAGGGACATAGCCATTTTTATGTGTTTTCCGCGCGACCCAGCGAACCATGGCGCGCTCGGCGTGCCGAACTGACCAACCGGCGCTGCTGCGTTGCCGCTACGGCACGCAACTGGTACAAGCAGCGAGCATTTTTCCCATGACGTTCTGGAGCCTGGAATGACCCGTCGCAACCCTGCTGTCGTATTGCCGCTCATCATCGCCCTGGCCTGCGTGGCAATGCTGGCCGGCGCGCTGCTTTTCCAGCACGTGCTGGGCTGGGAGCCCTGCACCCTGTGCGTGCAGATCCGCCTGTGGCTGAGCCTCGGCGCCATCCTCGCCGTGCTGCTGAGCGGCGCGGCGGCGCTGAAGCAGAACTGGCTGGGTTTCGCCCTCTGGCCCTTGCTGCTCGCCACCAGCGCCATGGCCGTGGTCGACAACGCCCATGTGGTGCTGATCGAAGTGGGCATCATGGAAAGCTTCAGCTGCTCGCCCTTCCCGTTCTATTCCAGCTACCTGCCCCTGCATGAATACCTGCCCAGCCTGTTCATGAGTGGCGGCATCTGCGGGCAGAACGATTACGCCATCCTCGGCATTCCGTTCACCGCCTGGACCCTCATCAGCGTGGTCGGGCTGTTCCTGTTCACCCTGTACAGCCTCTGGCGCGCGATTCGTTCGGCACGCAGCTGAGACTGATCGGGATGCGCTCGATGGCGCCGTCGCCATCGAGCCTGCGGCTATAATCGCCGCCCCGCATCCGAGCCACGCCCATGCACAACGTCCTCATCATCGGTTATGTCTGGCCCGAGCCACGCTCCTCCGCTGCCGGCAGCCGCATGATCGAATTCATCGAGCTGTTCCGCGCCCAGGGCTGGCGGGTGACCTTCGCCAGCGCCGCCGCGCTTTCCGAACACCGCGCCGATCTGGCAGCGCTCGATGTGCCGGAAGTGCCGATCACCCTCAATTGCGACAGTTTCGATGCCTTCCTCAGCGAGCTGCAGCCGGACCTGGCGCTGTTCGACCGCTTTTTCAGCGAGGAACAGTTCGGTTGGCGTGTAGAAAAGCACTGCCCGAACGCCCTGCGCGTCCTCGAAACCAGCGACCTGCATAGCCTGCGCGACGCCCGTCAGCGCCTGCTCAAGGCCGCGCAACAGCGTGCCGGCAGCGAGTCGGAGAAACAGCAGCAAGGGCCCGTAGCCGCCGGGACGGATGAGCTGTTCCGGGTCATGGCCGACGACGACATGGCCCAGCGTGAGATCGCGGCCATCTACCGTTGCGATCTCAGCCTGATGATTTCCGACTTCGAGCAGACCCTGCTGCAACAGCACTTCGGCGTGCCGGCGGCGCTGCTGCAGCACTGCACGCTGATGCTGATCCCCACGGCGACCGAGCAGCCGCCCTTTGAGCAGCGCGCGCACTTCCTCAGCATCGGCAACTTCCGCCATGCGCCCAACTGGGATTCGGTGCTGTGGCTCAAGCAGCAGATCTGGCCGCTGATTCGTCAGCGCCTGCCGCAAGCGCAGCTGCATATCTATGGTTCCTACCCGCCCCCCAAGGCCACCGCCCTGCACAATGCCAAGCAGGGCTTCCATGTACTGGGCTGGGCCGCCGATGCCCATACGGTGATGGTGCAAGCGCGCGTGTGCCTGGCGCCGCTGCGCTTTGGCGCGGGGATCAAGGGCAAACTGGCCGATGCCATGGCCTGCGGCACGCCGAGTGTGACCACGCCGATCGGCAGTGAAGGCATGCACGGCGAACTGCCCTGGGGCGGCGCCATTGCCGGCGATGCTGAAGCCTTCGCAGCAGCTGCCGTGGCGCTGTATCAGGACCAGACGCTGTGGCAGCAGGCCCAGGCCAACGGCGCGCGCATCCTTGCCGAGCGTTTCGATCGCCAGCAATCCGGCCAGGCGCTGATCGCACGACTGCACAACCTGCGCGACAACCTGCAGACCGAACGCCGCGCCAACTTCGTCGGCGGCATGCTGCGCCACCACCTGCACAAGAGCACGCAATACATGTCGCAGTGGATCGCAGCGAAGAACCGCAACCCGGCGAGCAACGACGGCCAATAGATCAGCGCCATACCGTGAGGCAACGATCTAATTAAAAATATAAGCCACAGCTTATATTTAGCCTGAAAAACTGATCAAACCTGAAAATCTAATGCAAACATTAGATTTGTTTGAATAATCGCCAGCCTCTCAACTAATCTAAGGCATAACTTAGATTAGGAGAGCGAGATGTCACTGATCCCCATCCATAGCGCTGCCGATATCGGCACGCTTGCTCGTACCTTGCGCCGCCAGCAAGGCATCCGCCAAGACGACATGGCCGCCATTATCGGTGCCAGCCATGTGTTCTTGCGCGACGTCGAGCTTGGCAAAGGCACCGTGCAACTGGGCAAGGTGCTCAGCCTGCTGGATGAACTGGGCGTGCGGATTCACCTTGAAGTACCCGAAAAACCGGGTGAACAGGCATGAGGCAATTACGGGTCTGGCTCAATGACAAGCCCGTGGGGTTGCTCAGCGAGCAGGATAACCTGTGGCTTTTCCAGCACGAGCCTGCCTGGCTGAGCAGCGCTGAGGCGTTTGACCTGTCGCCACAATTGCCCCGTGCCGCCGGAGCAATTCGCGACGGTGCCAGCCAGCGACCTGTGCAGTGGTTTTTCGACAACCTGCTTCCCGAGGAGCAGGCGCGCACCTTGCTGGCCCAGGATGCGCATGTAGAGGTTGCCGATGCCTTCGCCCTGCTCGCTTACTACGGTGCAGAGTCGGCCGGAGCATTGACCCTGCTGGGGCCGGAGCAAGGCATGCCGACTCGCCAACTGCAGCCCCTGGCAACCAGCGAACTCGCCCGCCGGATCGACAATCTACCGCGGGTTTCCCTTGGCCAGGCCGCGCCCAAACGCATGTCCCTGGCCGGCGCTCAACACAAACTGGCCGTGGTCCTGCAGGCCGGTGAGTTGTTCGAGCCCGTGGGCCAGGAGCCGTCTACCCATATCCTCAAACCGGACCATGCGGATACCGACAGCTACCCGCATAGTGCCGCCAATGAGTGGTTTGTCATGGCGTTGGCCGCAGCGGTCAAACTGCCGGTGCCGCCCGTAGAACTGCGGCGAGTGCCGCAGTCGATCTACCTGGTGCAGCGATTTGATCGGCACGCGCAGGGCGGCATGCTGCAGCGCCGGCATGTGCTGGATGCTTGCCAGTTGCTGTCGTTCGACCGCATCTACAAGTACCGCATGGCCACCCTGGAAACCCTGCAACAACTGGTTGCGCTATGCCGCAGCAAAGCCATGAGCCGTCAATTGCTGTTCCGTTGGGCGCTGTTCAATGCGCTGCTGGGCAACAACGATGCGCATCTGAAGAATTTGTCCTTCTTCGTCGGCGCCCAGGGTATTGAACTGGCGCCGCACTACGACCTGCTCAGTACCAGTGTCTATGCCCGCGACAACGCGTGGGGGCATGCCGAATTGTCCTGGCCGATGGGCAACGCAAGGCGCTTTGCTGAGCTTACGCGGGCTGATGTACTGGCTTTTGGAGCAGTTTTGGGCCTGCCTGGCAGTGTCAGCACGCGCTTGCTCGATACCTTATTGGCCGCTCTGCCAGGCGCTGCCGATCGCCTCCTCGAACAGGCGCTGCAGAACGGGCTGAGTGCGGGCGAACTGCGTCTGCTGCGGCAGGTTCGCCACGGCGTGCTGACGGACATGCTCCAACAGCTGCGTTGACCAGTGAACCAGGCTCATCCGTTAGCCGGGCACAGTGGCAGTTCCTTGGCTGAGTCAGGCACGTCGAACAGGCGGTCGAACGCCCACTGGAAGGCAAAGGCGTAGAAGAAGAAAAACACCAGCAAGCCAAGGTCGGCGACAAACGCCTCGGCCCAGGTTATGCCCAGCCACCAGGCCATCAGCGGCACCAACAGCAAGGCCAGACCACCCTCGAAACCGGCCGCGTGCAGCATGCGCCGTTTCAAGCCGCGGGTACGCTCCACCTGACGCGCCTCCCAGTGCTCGAACAGGCCGTTGAACAGCATGTTCCACACCAGCGCCGACAGCGACAGCAACAAGGCCAGCGCGCCCGAATAGGCCAGGCTCTCGTCGAACGCCAGGGCAATCACCGGCGAAACGAACAGCGCGCCAATCAACTCGTACAGCACCGCCTGCACGACCTTGCGTTTGGCACCTTGCATGACCACCTCCAGAACATCCCGCGCGGGGGCTGTTCAGCCACCGCTTGTGTAGCGGCAATCTAGGCAGACGGCGCTGGCTGGACAAACGATCTGTAGTCTTGTCAGATGAACACAACTCATCTGAGAGCTTCCCCTCATGTTTGCCCGCCTGCCTCTCGCCGCCTTGCGCACCTTCGAATCTGCAGCCCGCCTGGCCAGTTTCAAGGCCGCCGCCGAAGAACTCAGCGTCACCCCGACTGCGGTATCGCACCAGATCCGCAGCCTGGAAAACTGGTTGGGACAGTTGCTCTTCGAGCGCCTTGGCCGTGGTGTGCGCCTGACCGAAGCCGGTGAGCGTTTGTACCGCAGCCTGCATGGTGCGCTGCTGGATATCAGCCACGGCCTGCAGGCCATGCGCCCGGCGCAGCAGGACAACTGCGTCAGCCTCAACACCACGCCAGCCTTCGCCGCGCTGTGGCTGATTCCGCGCCTGGGTCGCTTCTACCAGCGCCACCCGCAGATTCGCGTGCGCATCGAGACCAGCAACGACCTGGTCGACCTGCAGCGTGATGCCAGCGTCGATGTGGCGATCCGCTGCGGCTTCGAGGACTTTCCCGAGCTGTACCTGACTCCGCTGATGGAGGAGCACTTCGCCGCCTACACCACCCCGCGCCTGTTGGCGGAAATGGGCGACAACGGCTGCGCGCTGATCGGCATGACCTGGGGTACGCCCTTGCAGGGCTTACCCGACTGGCAGGACTGGATCGATGCGGCGGGCGAAGACTGGCTGGCAAGCGCACCGCGCCGGGATTATCCGGATGAGCATTACGCCTTGCAGGCCGCCATTTCCGGCCAGGGGTTGGTGCTGGCCAGTTCGGTACTGGCCTCCGATGCACTGGCCAGCGGCCTGCTGCAGCCGTATCGCGCCGATGTGCGGGTGCGCGGCGCACGCTACCGGGCGGTCTGCGTACCTGGGCGCGAACGCCAGCCAGCGCTGCGCGCCCTGCTCGACTGGTTGCAGGAAGAAGCTGGCTGAGCCTGTCGAAATCCGCCCGTCTGTAACGACTACTCCAGGAAGCGCTCGGCACCAGGCTCAGCGCATGTCGCCGCATCCCGGAGTCGCTTATGGCCATCCAGCTTTACGCCCATCCCTTCTCGTCCTACTGCCAGAAGGTACTGATCGCCCTCTACGAGAACGCCACACCCTTCGAGTGGCGGCTGCTGGCCCCGGAAAACCCGCAGGCCATGGCCGAACTGGAGGCGCGCTGGCCGTTCCGGCGCTTCCCGCTACTGCTCGATGGAGAGCGGGCGGTGAGCGAGTCGAGCATCATCATCGAGTACCTGCAGCAGCATTACCCGGGCGCCAGCCGGCTGTTGCCCGAGGACGCCGACAGCGCGCTGGAGGTGCGTTTCATGGACAGGTGCTTCGACCTGTATGTCTCCACGCCGATGACGGCCTGCGTGTTCGACCAGCTGCGCCCCGCCGGGCAACGTGATGCCTACGGCGTGGCGCAGGCGCACGAATTGCTGGAAACCGCCTACCGCTGGCTCGATGAGAAGATGGCCGGCCGCGAATGGGCCGCCGCTGCCAGTTTCAGCCTGGCCGACTGCGCCGCCGCGCCGGCGCTGTTCTATGCCGACTGGGTGCGGCCGATAGGCGATGAGTTCGCCAGCCTGCGTGCCTATCGCCAGCGCCTGCTGGCGCGCCCCTCCTTCGCCCGCGCGGTGGATGAGGCGCGACCCTACCGGCACCTGTTCCCGCTCGGCGCGCCGGAGCGCGACTGAGTTACTCGGCGGGTACGGTCACGCCATCCCAGCCGCCGCCGAGCGCGGCGATCAGCTGCACGCTGGCAGTCAGGCGACTGCCTTGCAGGGTCAGGCGGCTGCGCTCGTTGGACAGCGCGGTGGTCTGCACGCTGACCACATCGGTGAATTCCACGGTGCCGGCCTTGTACTGGTTGAGCATCAGACGCAGGGATTCACGCGCCGCATCCAGCCCTTGCTGCTGCACGGTGGCCTCGCGTTCCAGCACGGCGAGCTGCACCAGGTAGTCTTCCACCTCACGCAGGCCATCGAGCACGGTCTGCCGGTAGTCGGCCACGGTCTGGTCGTAGCCTGCCTCGGCCTGGTCGACCTGGGAGCTGATCAGGCCGCCGTCGAACAGGGTCATGGCGAAGGCCGGGCCGATCGACCAGTAGCGGTTCGGCGTGCTGATCCAGTCGTTGAGGCTGCCGCTGCGGTAGCCACCAGTGGCGGACAAGGTCAGGTCCGGGTAGTAGGCGGCCTTGGCCACGCCGATCTCGGCGTTGGCGGCAATCACCCGGCGTTCGGCACCGGCGATATCCGGACGACGCTCGAGCAGTGCCGACGGCAGGCTCGCAGGGATTGCCGGAAGCGCCGGCACGCTGTCGCGCACTGCCAGGCTGAATTCCGATGGTGCCACCCCGACCAGCACGGCAATCGCGTGCTCCAGCTGGGCGCGCTGGTATTCCAGATCCACGGCCTCGGCTTCGGTGCTTTTCAGCTGTGTCAGCGCCTGGGTCACGTCGGATTTCGGCACGATGCCGGCCTTGTATTGGTTTTCGGCGATGCGGAAGGCTTGCCGATAGGCCGCCACGGTCTCGTCGAGCAGGCGTTTCTGCTGGTCCAGCACACGCAGTTGCAGGTAGTTCTGCACCAGCTCGGACTGCTGGCTCAGGCGTACGCCGGCAAGGTCTGCGGCACTGGCCTCGGCACTGGCGCTGTCGGACTCCAGCTGGCGGCGCAGCTTGCCCCAGATATCCAGCTCCCAGCTCACGCCCAGGCTGGCTTCATAGCTCTTGGAGATCTGCGCGGCATTGGCGCCGCTGACACTCACGCCGTCGCCGGTACTGATGGTGCTCTCGCCACCACCCTGGCCTGCACGGGTCACCCCGGTGTTCAGGCCCAGGTTGGGGAAGAACGATGCCCGCGCGCCACGCGCCAGGGCGCGTGCCTGGCGGTACTGCGCCTCGGCACTGGCCAGGCTCTGGTTGTTGGCGTTGAGGCGGTCGATCAGGCCGTTGAGGTCCGTGTCGCCATACAGCTCCCACCAGTTGCCACGCAGCTCGGTATCCGCCGGCTTGGCGCTTTTCCAGCCTTCGGTTTGCTTGTACTGGGCTGACTGGGCGCTTTCCGGGCGTTGGTAGTCGGGGCCGATGGCGCACCCGGCCATCATCAAGGCCAGCGCCACAACCGTAGGGCGGGTGAAACCCGCGAAAACGGCGGCGGATGAACACGCGGGTTGCACCCGTCCTACGGTCTTGGTCATAGCGGAGTATCCAGGGCAGCATCGGTGCGTACGCCGCGCCAGCGGTTGATCCGGTGGCGCAGGCGGTCGAGATGGAGGTAGACCACCGGGGTGGTGTAGAGGGTCAATAACTGGCTGAGAATCAGCCCGCCGACGATGGTCAGGCCCAGCGGACGGCGCATTTCCGCGCCCTCGGCCATGCTCAGCAGCAGCGGCAAGGCGCCCAGCAGCGCGGCCAGGGTAGTCATCAGAATCGGCCGGAAGCGCAGCAGGCAGGCGCGGCGGATCGACTCCTGCGGGCTCAGGTGCTCGTTGCGCTCCAGCTCCAGGGCCAGGTCGATCATCAGGATCGCGTTCTTCTTCACCACGCCGATCAGCAGGAACAGCCCGAGCATGGAGATCAGGGTGAACTGGCCACCGGTAAGCAGGATCGCCAGCAGCGCACCAACCCCCGCCGACGGCAGCGTGGAGAGGATGGTCAGCGGGTGGATATAGCTCTCGTAGAGGATGCCGAGGACGATATAGACCACCAGCAGCGCGGTGAAGATCATCAGCGGCTGGCCCTGAGCTTCCTTCTCGAACTGCCCGCCGGTGCCGCCAAGAATGCCCTGCACCTCGGTGGGCAGGTTGAGCTCGGCCACGGCCTTGCGAATCGCCTGGTTGGCCTGGTCCTGGGTCACGTCCTTGGCCAGCGAATAGCCAATGCTTTCCGCGGCGAACTGGCCCTGGTGGTTGATCCGGTCCTCTTCCAGGCTGCGCTCCCAGTGGGAAAAGGTCGACAGCGGTACGCGCGCACCATCGGCGGTGATCACCTTGATCTGCGCCAGTGACTCGGGGTACTGGGCAAACTGCGGGTTGATCTCCATCACCACGCTGTACTGGTTGAGGGTGTCGTAGATGGTGGAAATCTGCCGCTGGCTGAAGGCGTTGTTGAGCACCGCCGTGACCATCGCCATGTCCACGCCCAGTTGCTGCGCAGTGGTGCGGTCCACCACCAGGCGGATCTGCTGGGCACCATCGCCCTCCTTGGCGTCGATATCGGTCAGCTCCGGCAACGCGGCCAGGGCATCTCGCACTATCGGCGTCCAGTGGTTGAGGTCGCCGAGGTCGCTGGCCAGCAGCACGTATTCGTTTTCCGAGCTGCGCCCCTGGCGGCCGCCGAACTGCAGGTCCTGGTCGGACATCAGCATCAGTCGCGCGCCGGGCACTTTGGGCAGGGTCTCGCGCAGGTTCTCGATCACCCCCTGGGCCGACAGGCTGCGCTCGCTGATGGGTTTCAGGCGCACCACCAGGAAGGCGTTGTTGATCCCGCTGTCGCCACCAATGAAACCGGCCACGCTCTCGATCGACGGGTCTTGCAGCAGCGCGCGGCGGAAGACTTCCATCTTCGGCTGCATGACCTGGAACGACAGGCCGTCATCGCCACGCACGAAGCCGATCAGCTGGCCGGTGTCCTGTTCCGGCATGAAGGTCTTGGGCACCTGGATGAACAGTGCGACGTTGACCACGATGGTCGCCAGCAGGCTGACCAGCATCAGCCGCGAGTGGCGCAAAGCCCACTCCAGGCTGCGCCCGTACCCCGCCAGCACGCGTTCCTGCAGGCGTGAGCCGAAACGCTGCAGCCGCCCGGGTTCGCGCTCCGGCCCCTCGTCGGCCTTGAGCCAGCGGGCGCAGAGCATCGGCGTAAGGGTCAGTGACACCAGCATGGAGATCAGAATCGCCACCGACAGGCTGATGGCAAACTCGCGGAACAGGCTGGCGACGATGCCGCCCATGAACAAAATGGACAGGAACACCGCGACCAGCGACAGGTTCATCGACAGCAAAGTGAAGCCCACTTCGCGCGAGCCCTTGAACGCCGCGACCATCGGGCTTTCACCTGCCTCGATATGCCGCGAGATGTTCTCCAGCACGACGATGGCGTCGTCCACCACCAGGCCGGTGGCGATGATCAGCGCCATCAGCGACAGGTTGTTCAGCGAGAAATCCAGCAGGTACATCGCCGCGAACGTACCGACCAGCGACACCGGCACGGCCAGGGCCGGAATCAGCGCGGCGCGCCAGCGGCCAAGGAAGGCGAACACCACCATGATTACCAGCACGGTGGCGATCAACAGACTGTGCTCGGCTTCGCGCAGGGTGGCGCGGATCACCGGCGAGCGGTCCATCGCCACTTGCAGGGTCGCGCTGGCTGGCACCACCGCTTGCAGGCCCGGCAACTGGGCACGGATGTCCTCGACCGTCTCGATGATATTGGCCCCAGGCTGGCGGTTGATCACCAGCAGCACGGCCCGCTCGTCGTTGTAAAAACCGTTGTTGTAGCGGTTCTCCACCGAGTCGTGAACCTTGGCCACATCGCCCAGGCGCACGGCGGCATTGTTCTGGTAGCGGATGATCAGCGGCTCGTAGTCGGCAGCCTTGTGCAATTGATCGTTTGCCTGCACCTGCCAGTTGCGACTGGCGTCTTCGACATTGCCCTTGGGGCGATCCTGGTTGGCGTCAGCGATGGCCGTGCGCACCTCGTCCAGGGCGATGCCGTACTGGTCGAGCAAGCGCGGCTCCAACTCGACCCGCACGGCCGGCAGCGAGCTGCCGCCAATCTGGATCTGCCCCACGCCCTGCACCTGCGCCAGTTTTTGCGCGATCACGGTGGAGGCCAGGTCGTACAGCTGGCTCTTGTCCAGCACCGGCGAGGTCAGCGACAGCACCATGATCGGTGCCTGCGAGGGGTTGAACTTCTTGTACACCGGCATGCTGCGCATGCCGCTGGGCAACAGGTTGCGCGCGGCGTTGATGGCCGCCTGCACCTCGCGGGCAGCGGCATCCACGTCACGGTTGAGGTCGAACAGGATGACGATCTGCGTGCTGCCCTGGCTGCTGCGGCTGGTCATCTCGCTGATTCCAGCGATGCTGCCGAGCGAGCGCTCCAGTGGCGTGGCCACGGTGGACGCCATCACCTGAGGGCTGGCGCCGGCCAGGTTGGCGGTAACCACGATGGCCGGGAAGTCCATCTTCGGCAACGGCGCCACCGGCAGCAGGCCAAAGCTCACGCCACCCAGCAGGAGGATGGCCAGGCTCAGCAACAGCGTGGCAACCGGGCGGCGGATAAAGGGCGCGGAGAGGTTCACAACACCGCCCCTGTAGGAGCCAGCTTGCTGGCGATGCTTCTGCAGGGAGACTGATCGCCAGCAAGCTGGCTCCTACGGAACGCAATCACAGCGCCACCCCAGCCGCGCTGCGACCGATGAAGCGGCGCGACAAACGATCGAACCACAGGTAGATCACCGGCGTGGTGAACAGCGTCAGCACCTGGCTCAACAGCAGCCCACCGACCATCACCAGGCCCAGTGGCTGACGCAGCTCAGCACCGGAGCCGGTGGCCAGCATCAACGGCACCGCGCCGAACAAGGCGGCCAGGGTGGTCATCAGAATCGGCCGGAAACGCAGCAGCGCCGCCTGGTAGATCGCCGCTTCCGGGCTCATACCCTGGTTGCGTTCGGCCTCCAGGGCGAAGTCGATCATCATGATCGCGTTCTTCTTGACGATGCCGATCAGCAGGATGATGCCGATGATGGCGATCAACCCCAGGTCGTTGCCCGACAGCAGCAACGCCAGCAAGGCACCGACACCCGCCGAGGGCAGCGTGGAGAGGATGGTGATCGGGTGGATGTAGCTCTCGTAGAGCACGCCCAGCACGATGTACATGGTCACCACCGCCGCCAAAATCAGCAGCAGCGTGCTCGACAGCGAGGCCCGGAACGCTTCCGCAGCGCCCTGGAATTCACTCTGGATGCCACTCGGCATACCGATATCGCGCTGCGCCTGCTCGATCACTGCCACTGCCTCGCCCAGCGAAGCACCTTCGGCCAGGTTGAAGGACACGGTCACCGCCGGGAACTGGCCGATGTGGTTGATCAGCAGCGCCGCAGCCCCCTCCTCCACATGCGCCAGCGAAGCCAGCGGCACCTGCGTGCCACCTTCGGTAGCGACATGGATGCGCCCCAGCGCGGCTGGCCCCAGGCTGCCGGCACCCTGGCTTTCCAGCACCACGCGGTACTGGCTGGCCTGAGTGAAAATGGTGGAAATCTGCCGCTGGCCAAAGGCGTCGTATAGCGCGTTGTCGATATCAGCGACGCTCACGCCCAGGCGCGCGGCGGCGTCACGGTCGATCCGCAGCAGCACTTGCAGGCCACGGCTCTGCAGGTCGCTGGCGACATCACGCAGCTCTGCTTTCTGGCTCAGGGCGTCGATCAGCTTGGGCGTCCACTCTTCCAGCAGCTCCAGGCTCGGCGACTCCAGGCTGAACTGGAACTGGGTGCGGCTGACCCGGTCCTCGATGGTCAGATCCTGCACCGGCTGCAGGAACAGCTGGATACCGGGTACCTGCGCCAGCTGCGGACGCAGACGCTCGATCACCTCGCTGGCGTCGGCATCGCGCTCGCGGTGCGGCTTGAGGTTGATCAACAGGCGCCCGCTGTTGAGCGTCGGGTTGTCGCCGTCGACACCGATATAGGACGACAGGCTGGCCACTGCCGGGTCCTTCAGCACCACTTGGGCCAGGCGCTGCTGGCGTTCGCTCATGGCAGCGAAGGAAATACTCTGCGGCGCCTCGGAAATGCCCTGGATCACCCCGGTGTCCTGCACCGGGAAGAAGCCCTTGGGCACCGCCAGGTACAGCACCACGGTCAGAGCCAGGGTGCCGAGCGCCACCAGCAGGGTCAGCGGCTGGTGCTTGAGCACCCAGCGCAGGCCTACGCCGTAGCGCTCGATCAGGTTGTCGATGAAGGCGCCACTGGCGCGGTAGAAACGGCCGTGGTCTTCGTCTTTCTCTTGTTTGAGCAAGCGCGCGCACATCATCGGCGTGAGGGTCAGCGACACCACCAGGGAAATCAGAATGGCCACCGCCAGGGTGATGGCGAATTCGCGGAACAGGCGCCCCACCACATCGGCCATGAACAGCAGCGGAATCAGCACGGCGATCAGCGAGAAGGTCAGCGATATCAGGGTGAAGCCGATCTGCCGCGCGCCCTTGAGCGCCGCGTTCATCGGCGTTTCACCCTCCTCCAGGTGGCGCGAGATGTTCTCCAGCATGACGATGGCATCGTCGACCACGAACCCGGTGGCGATGGTCAGGGCCATCAGCGTCAGGTTGTTGACCGAAAACCCGGCCAGGTACATCACGCCGAAGGTGCCGATCAATGACAGCGGCACAGCCACGGACGGAATAATGGTGGCCGAGACCTTGCGCAGGAACAGGAAAGTCACCAGCACCACCAAGCCGATGGCCAGCATCAGCTCGAACTGCACGTCGCTGACCGCAGCGCGGATGGTCTGCGTGCGGTCGGTCAGCACCTTGACCTCGAGCCCGGCCGGCAAAGAAGCGGTGATCTGCGGCAGCAGGTACTGGATGCGGTTGACCACATCGATGACGTTGGCGCCGGGCTGGCGCTGGATGGTCAGCAGCACGGTCTCGTTGAGGTCGGCCCAGGCGGCCAGGCGGTCGTTCTCGGCGCCATCGACGATCTCGGCGACATCCTGCAGGCGCAGCGGCGCGCCGTTCTCGTACTTGAGGATCAGCGAGCGGTACTCGCCGGCGCTCTTCAACTGGTCGTTGGCATCCAGTTGCGAGACCCGGGTCGGGCCGTCGAAGTTGCCCTTGGGCTGGTTGACGTTGCTCGCGGTGATCAGCGTGCGCACGTCCGCCAGGTTGAGGCCGTGGCTGGCCAGCGCTTGTGGGTTGACCTTGATGCGTACGGCCGGACGTTGCCCGCCAGCCAGGCTGACCAGGCCGACGCCGCTGATCTGCGCCAGTTTCTGCGCCATGCGCGTGTCGATCAGGTCGTGTACTTCCGTCAGCGGCAGGGTCTTGGAGCTGATCGCCAGGGTCAGCACCGGGGTGTCGGCCGGGTTGACCTTGTTGTACACCGGCGGTGCCGGCAGATCGGTCGGCAACAGGTTGCTCGCCGCGTTGATCGCCGCCTGCACTTCCTGCTCGGCCACGTCCAGGTTGATGTCGAGGTTGAAGCGCAGCGCAATCACCGACGCGCCGCCGGAGCTGGCCGAGGACATCTGTTTGAGGCCCGGCATCTGTCCGAGCTGGCGCTCCAGCGGCGCGGTGACCGCACTGGTCATCACCTCCGGACTGGCGCCTGGATAGAGCGTCATCACGCGGATGGTCGGGTAGTCCACTTCCGGCAGCGCCGAGACCGGCAGCATGCGGTAGGCAATCAGACCCGTGAGGAAGATCGCCACCATCAGCAGCGTGGTGGCGACCGGGCGCAGGATGAACAGGCGTGAAGCGTTCATGCGTCTTTCTTCGCCGGTGCCTTGTGGGCGGTTTCCACCGCCTTGCCGCTGTCGTCGATCTCTTGCACGTCACTGCCATCCTTGAGCTTGTCGGTGCCCTCCATCACCACACGGTCACCCACCGCCAGGCCTTCGCTGATCAGCGTCGTCGGGCCATCGCTGGCGCCTACCGTGACCCGGTGCACCTGCACCTTGTGGTCTGTGCCGACCAGGAAGACGAAGGTCCCGCGCGAACCGAACTGCAGCGCCGCCGAGGGGATCAAGGTGGCGCCGGCGCGGGTTTCCACGCGCAGGCGGACATTGACGAACTGGTTGGGGAACAGTTGCTCGCTGGCATTCTCAAAGCGCGCCTTGAGCTTGACCGTGCCGGTAGTGATGTCGATCTGGTTGTCCAGGCTGTGCAGAGTGCCCTCGGCCAATTGCAACTGCTCGCCGCGATCCCAGGCCTGCACCAGCAGCTTCTGCTTGGCGCGCACCTTGGCCAGCACCGGTGGCAGTTCGCCCTCGGGCAAGGTGAAGCTGACGGCAATCGGCTCGACCTGGGTGATCACCACCAGCGGCGTGGTGTCGCTGCTCTTGACCTGGTTGCCGAGGTCGACCTGGCGCAGGCCCACGCGCCCGGAGATCGGGGCGCGAATGCGGGTGAAATCGAGATTGAGGCGGGCATCGGCGACGGCGGCCTGGTTATTCTTCACCGTACCTCGGTACTGGCCAACCAGGGCGACCTGGGTGTCCAGGGTCTGCTTGGCGATGGAGTCTTCGGCGTACAGGCCTTTATAGCGGGCTAGGTCGATCTCGGCGTTCTGCAACTGTGCCTGGCTCTGCGCCAGGGTACCTTCAGCCTGTTGCAGCGCTATCTGGTAGGGACGCGGATCGATCTGCGCGAGCGGCTCGCCAGCCTTGACCAGTTGGCCTTCCTCGAACAGCACCTTGGTCAGCTCACCATCGACCCGCGAACGCACGTTGACCGTGTTCAGCGCCGTCACAGTGCCCAGTGCCTTCAATTCGATATTGAAGTCGCCACGCGTCACGCTGGCCAAACGCACCGGCACCGGTCCTTCGTCACGCGCCCATGGCCCTTTCTGCCCCGGCCCCGCCTCGCCCTGCGATTTTGCCGGCCACTGCCACCAGAGCAGCAGGACTACAACGAGCACAAGCAGGGCAATCAGCCACGTGCGGGAAAAGCGTGGCGCAGAACGAATATCGGGCATGGGGTTGGGGTCACTTTCCTGGAGAGCGTGAACGATAATTACTCTGTACGGCCAGGCAAAGGGTCTTTACCGCCT
Organism: Aquipseudomonas ullengensis; assembly: GCF_014174475.1. Lineage (GTDB taxonomy): Bacteria > Pseudomonadota > Gammaproteobacteria > Pseudomonadales > Pseudomonadaceae > Aquipseudomonas > Aquipseudomonas ullengensis. Next base: position 189,520 of record NZ_JACJUD010000004.1, on the reverse strand, counting down.
ATTTACCCTTAATTGACGTAACAAGGCGTTTAAAGTTTGCAAATGAAAACGGCCTGCATGGCAGGCCGTCGGGGTACGCGGGCGTACTTATTTCAGCGCAGCGATGGCTGCTTCGTAGTTCGGCTCGTCGGCGATTTCGCCAACCAGCTCGCTGTGCAGCACCTTGTCATTCTCGTCGAGCACGACCACCGCACGCGCCGCAACGCCTACCAGCGGGCCGTTGCCGAAAGCCACGCCGTAGTTCTTGAGGAAATCGGCGCCGCGCATGGTCGACAGGTTGATCACGTTTTCCAGGCCTTCGGAACCGCAGAAGCGCGCCTGGGCGAACGGCAGGTCGGCCGAAATGCACAGCACCACGGTGTTGGCCAGCTTGCTCGCTTCGGTATTGAATTTGCGCACCGAGGTGGCGCAGGTCGGCGTGTCGACGCTGGGGAAGATGTTCAGCACTTTGCGCTTGCCGGCCAGGCTGGCCAGGCTCACGTCGGAAAGGTCCTTGGCCACCAGGCTGAATGCCGGAGCCTGCTGACCGGCTTGCGGCAATTGGCCTTCGACCTGGATCGGGTTGCCCTTGAGGGTTACTTGAGCCATTTGAGTTGTCCTTATCGCTGGAGTTGAGCCCGACACCAAAGCATCGCGGCTGGGAAAATGACTGACCGGCCGGGCCGGCGTTCAGTGGTGATGGAGGTTAGCGCGATTGGCCTCGGCAAACAAAAAAGGCCTGCATTTTCTGCAGGCCTTTTTTATTGGATACGCAAAGCATCACCCGGTGTTCTTTGCTCGATCAGGCACTGGCCTGCAGCGTCGCCTGCGGATTGGGATGGAAGAACACGTGCTCGAGAATCGGCCCGACCGCCACTTCGCCGATTTCCTCGTAGCCCTGGCGTTTGTAGAACTCCAGGTAATGCGGGTTGCCGGTGTCGAGCACCACGCCCTGCGAGCTGGAGTCCTCGGCGCACCAGTTGTGCAGCGCCGCCAGCAACTGCTCGCCCAGGTGCTGGCCCTGGAACTCCGGGTGCACGCCAATCAGCGGCAGCACGTGGTAAGGCCCCGGCGGCAGGCAAGCGAGTACGGCGTCGTGGTATTCGAGGTAGCGCTTGGTGCAGCGGAAGCCCGTGGTCATCAACATGCGCAGGCGCCAACCCCAGCTCTCGGTAATCCCCAGGCGTCGCTGCGGTGGCGCGATCAGGGCGATGCCCACCAGGCGTTCCTCGATCACCAGGCCGATGGCCGGCAGGTCTTCGGCGAAATGCTGGTGCACCAGCTCGCGCACCGTGGCGCGCACACGCTGGTCGAACCCCGGCCGTTCGCTTTCGAACAGATAACCGAAGGTCGGGTCATGGCGATAGGCGTGGTACAGCAGCGAACGGGCTTCGCGAACGTAACCGTGTTGCAGCATGCGGACTTCGGCGGTGCGATGGGGCATCAGGCTGACCTCTGTTGTTATAGGTTTTGAGCGTGCTCGGCACGGAGGCTGAAGAGCAGGTTCGTACGGGTCAGGAGCCAAGGTAGCACCCGTCTCCTGGCGCTGCCAGACGCTGGCCGTCGCCCGGTGACTGGGCTAGCATCGCCCTTTTCCCCGCTGGGTGCTCCCCATGAAGATCGTTTCCTTCAATATCAACGGCCTGCGTGCCCGCCCTCATCAACTGGCGGCATTGATCGAAAAACACCAGCCGGATGTGATCGGCCTGCAGGAAACCAAGGTCGATGACCCACAGTTCCCCGAGGCGGAAATCCGTGCACTCGGCTACCACGTGCATTACCACGGGCAGAAGGGCCATTACGGCGTCGCCCTGCTCTCGCGCCAGGCGCCGCTGGAACTGCACAAGGGTTTTCCCGGTGATGAGGACGACGCCCAGCGCCGCTTCATCTACGGCACTTACGCCGACGAGCACGGCAATCCGCTGACCGTGATGAACGGCTACTTTCCCCAGGGCGAAAGCCGCGACCACCCCACCAAGTTCCCGGCCAAACAGCGCTTCTATGCCGACCTGCAGAACCTGCTGCTGACCCAGTTCAAACCCGAGCAACCGCTGGTGGTGATGGGCGACATCAATATCTCCCCGGAAGACATCGATATCGGCATCGGCGAGCCCAACCGCCTGCGCTGGCTGAAGACCGGCAAGTGCAGCTTCCTGCCCGAAGAGCGCGAATGGCTGGCGACCCTCAAGGGCTGGGGCCTGGTCGACAGCTTCCGTCACCTCAATCCGGCGGTAAATGACCGTTTCAGCTGGTTCGACTACCGCAGCCGCGGCTTCGAGGACGAGCCCAAGCGCGGCCTGCGTATCGACGTGATCCTCGCCAGCGCGCCGCTGCAGGGGCGAATCAAGGATGCCGGCGTCGACTATGACCTGCGCGGTATGGAGAAACCCTCCGACCACGCGCCGATCTGGCTGGAGCTAGACTGAGCTTTGCGCCAATAACTATTGGCAGGATGTGAAGTTACTGGCCAGGCCAGATGGAGTAGATCTTGGAGAGCGCCCCTACTAGGAAAGCTTGGTCAGCCGAGCTGAAAATTGCCGGCCTGGTCTTCCTGCTGGTTCTGACAGCCTGCCTACTGGGTATCGCTACCCGCCCGCTGGGCCACCTGGCAACTATCTGGCCCGCCAATGCCTTGTTGCTCGGTCTCATGGTGCGTTACCCCCAGCTGGCCAGGCCCTCTGGCTGGTTTGGCGGTATAGCGGCTTATATCATTGCCGACAGCGCTACCGGCGGCCCGCCAATCCAGACGCTGATGCTTACACTAGGCAACCTGGTAGGGGTGATCAGCGCTTATCTCTTGCTGTCGCGCCTCAGTGCAGAACACCGCTCCCTGCGTAGCCCGCTCTCAGTACCCTACCTGGCTCTGGCAGTGACGCTTGCCTCCCTCGCCTCGGGGGTGGTTGGCGCAATCATCAACCCCCTGCTGTTTGATGGCAGCGCTGTCGCAGGTCTGACGCTCTGGTTCGTCACCGAGTTGGTCAATTACATCGCGATCTTGCCAGTGCTGCTCACCATGCCCGACTGGCCTGAGCGTCTGAAAGACAGGCGGCAGGCGCTGCTCATTTCTCGACAGGGACTGGTGCATGCCTTGCCTGCTGTCAGCCTGGTGATCTCCTGTGCCCTCAGCCTGATGGTGGGCGGCCCCGGAGCGGTGGCCTTCGCCGTGCCAGCACTGCTGTGGTGCGCACTGAGCTATAGCGTCTTTACAACGGCCTGGCTGACCTTTGCTTTCATTAGCATCTTGCTCGTCATGATCGCTATCGTGGGCATCCCGCTGGCACCGTTCGACATGAATTCGCTCCCCATGCTGCTTTCCTTGCGGCTCGGTATCACCCTGCTAGCCTTCGCGCCACTAACGGTGGCCAGCGTTATGGCTGCACGCAATAAGTTGCTGCAACACATGCAGTACATGGCGTCGCATGACCAACTCAGCGGCCTGCTCAATCGCTGGGCCTTTTATGAGCAGGCCAGGCAGCAATCCTCTGACGCCAATAGACCGATAGCGTTGTTGATGTTCGATATCGACCACTTCAAGCGCATCAACGACACCTACGGCCATGCCGCGGGCGACCTGGTGCTGAAAGCCTTCGCGCGCCTGGCCAGCAACGGCCTGCGCGACGGAGATGCCCTGGCCCGCCTGGGTGGAGAGGAGTTCGCCCTGTTGCTGCCTGGCTGCTCGCACAACCAGGCTCTGGTGATTGCCGAGCGCATTCGCACGGATTACGCCAATTCCCCGACCACCCTGGAGGACGGCCAACATGTGCAGTCCACCGTCAGCATCGGTGCAGTTGTGGCCTTGCAGCATCAAGTCGATATCGATGGGCTGCTGCTGATCGCGGATCGCGCCCTGTATCAAGCCAAGGAGTCGGGGCGCAATCGCGTTGTTATCAGCCAATACACCCCAAACGAACAGGCCTGGACGGAAACAGCCTGAGCCAGCGCTGAGCAAGTAACGCACAACGCTCTGGCAAGGGCCTTTTGCTGTGTCTCGTCATCTTTCCGCAATCATTCCTTCTTATTCTTCGCGCACCTGAACGTCCGTGCCGCCCCGGCACGGCAGCTCACCCACGGAATTAAGGTGTCAGCTAAATGTCGTGCGCCCTGTCAATCAGTGATCGCCCTCTCCTGAACCAAACCTACACCTGGATCATCCTCTGCTTCATCCTCTATGCCCTGCCCTGGTCGGTGTTCGCCGCTCCGGTCGAGAATGCTGCGCTGCTGCGTATCCAGGGTTCCAACACCATCGGCGCCAAACTCGGCCCGGCCCTGGTCAAGGGGCTGTTCGAGCAGCAAGGCATGCGCAATGTACGCATCGCTGCCACAACCACCGAGAACGAGCAGCAGGTGCTGACCGAAGACGAACAGGGCCGCACCTTGACCATCAACGTGGCCGCCCACGGTTCGGGCACCGGCTTCACCTCCTTGCAGGATGGCAGCGCCGACCTCGCGGCCTCGTCGCGGCCGATCAAGGAGGCCGAAACGCAAGCGCTCGCCGGCCTCGGCGACATGCACAGCCTGGCCGCCGAACAGGTCATCGCCATCGATGGCCTGGCCATCATCCTGAACCCGGCCAACCCACTGTCGAGCCTGAGTACCGAGCAACTGGCGCAGATCTTTTCCGGCGAAGTGCGCACCTGGGAGCAACTCGGTGGCCGTGGTGGCGCCATCACCCTGTATGCCCGCGATGACAAGTCCGGCACCTACGACACCTTCAAGGAGCTGGTCCTGGCCGCCCACGGCAAGGCCTTGGCTGCTGGCGCCAAACGCTTCGAGTCGAGCGATCAGCTGTCCGACGGCGTTAGCCAGGACCCCAGCGGCATCGGTTTCATCGGCCTGCCCTATATTCGTCAGAGCAAGGCCGTGGCGATTGCCGATGGCGAGTCGCAACCCATGCTGCCCAGCGCCACGCTGATCGCCACCGAGGATTACCCGCTGTCGCGCCGACTGTTCCTCTATAACCCGCCAGGCACCACCAATGCCTGGGTCCAGGCCCTGGTGCAGTTCGCCCACAGCCCGCAAGGCCAGGCCATCGTGGCAAAAAGCGGGTTCATCCCGCAGACCGTACAAGCCGTGCAGGTGGCGCCCAACCCGGCCATGCCGGCCGACTACCAGCGCCTGACCCAGGAGGCGCAGCGCCTGTCGGTGAACTTCCGCTTCCAGGAAAGCAGTGCCACCCTCGACAACAAGGCACAGCACGATGTCGACCGCGTGCTGGAGTACCTCAAGAGCCAGGACAAGCTGCGCCACCAGGTGGTGCTGGTGGGCTTCGGTGACCCGAAGAATGATCCGGCCCGAGCCGCCTTGCTGTCCAAGCTGCGCGCCATGGCCGTGCGCCGTGAACTGGCCAAGGGTGGCGTGATCTTCCGCGACATCACCGGCCTCGGCGAGCAGCTACCCGTGGCCGCCAACAGTGGCGATGAAGGCCGCCTGAAGAACCGCCGAGTGGAAGTCTGGGTGTACTGATTCCGCCCTGCCCTTTGTAGGAGCGAGCTCTGCCCGCGAAAATTCCGCACAAGGCGCTTCGCGAACAGAGCTCGCTCCTACAGGTGTGCCTGCGCTCCTCGACACCTCTTGTAACCGCCGTCGATTTGTCTGCCTCGCCACTGGCCGCTAGCCTTGGATCAGTGGCGCCGGGCCCCTCTGGCGGTGAATCTTCACCGTGATGTCGGAGTCACTGTCTTGATCAATCCTTGACGGAGGCCCGATGAACGAACTGCTGCTATTGCTCAATACCCCCCTGCTCGGCACTGCCACCTGGCTGTGGCTGAGTTTCATGGTCATCGTTGTCGCCCTGCTGGTGTTCGACCTCGGCGTCCTGCACCGCGACCAACACGAAATCGAGATGCGCGAGAGCCTGCTGCTGTACAGCGGCTATTTCAGCGTCGGCCTGCTGTTCGGCGTATGGGTGTGGTTCGAGCTGGGTGCACAGAGTGCGCTGGAGTTCTACACCGGCTTTCTGATCGAGCAATCGCTGTCGATGGACAACGTGTTCGTCATGGCGATGATCTTCAGCTTCTTCGCCATCCCGCGGCGCTACCAGCATCGGGTGCTGTTCTGGGGCATCATCGGGGTGATTGTGCTGCGCGCAATCATGATCGGCCTGGGCACGGCGCTGGTGAAGGAGTTCGACTGGATCCTCTACCTGTTCGGCGCGTTCCTGCTGTTCACCGGGGTCAAGATGATGTTCAGCAGCCCCGACCATCAGCCGGATCTGGCGAACAATCCAATGCTGCGCTTCCTGCGCAAGCACATCCGCATGACCGACACCTTGCATGGCGGGCATTTCTTCGTGCGCCAGCGCGACAACGCGGGACAGTCCCTGCTCTACGCCACGCCGCTGTTCCTCGCCCTGGTGCTGATCGAACTGGCCGACCTGGTGTTCGCCGTAGACAGCGTGCCCGCGGTGTTCTCCATCACCCAGGACCCGTTCATCGTCTACACCTCGAACATCTTCGCCATCCTCGGCCTGCGCTCGCTGTACTTCGCCCTGGCCGCACTGATGCACCGCTTCGTCTACCTGAAGTACGCCCTGGCACTGGTGCTGATCTTCATTGGCGGCAAGATTTTCCTGCATGGCTTCATCGGCAAGATCCCCGCCCTACTCTCCCTCGGCGTAACCTTCGGCTTGCTGGTGGGCGGCGTGCTGCTGTCCCTGCTGAAAACCCGTGACCGGCCACAGAGCGAGCAGTAATGCAGGATGTGCGGATCGAAACCCGCGAGCTGAAGGGGCGCCGGTACTGGCTGGTGCATATGGGCCGGCGTGCCGTGAGCTTCCATGAGGAGCTGGCCGCACGCACCTTCGCGGCACAACTGCACATGCGCCTGGACTGGTTGCGCCAACATGCCGGGGTTATCCCTCATGGTGAAACGTAGAACCTCTGAGGATCCTCGATTTCGTCATCCCCGCGTAGGCGGGGATCCAGAAACCAGCAACACCGAGTATTCCTGTGACGCCGAGTTGACTGCAGCCTCCTGGATTCCCGCCTTCGCGGGAATGACGGAGCGGGTGAAATGGCCCCGCAGTACTCCTCCATGCTGCATCTGAAAACGACAAGGCCCGCATCAGCGGGCCTTGTGCATTACCGAGCCGGGATCAGCGGCCGGATTTCATCATCTCTTTCGGGATGTATTTGCCGATCTCGAACTTGCCGATCGCCATGCGGTGCACTTCGTCCGGGCCGTCGGCCAGGCGCAGGGTGCGCTGCATCGCCCAGAAGTACGCCAGCGGGGTGTCGTTGGAAACACCAGCGCCGCCGTGGATCTGGATGGCCCGGTCGATCACGTTCAGCGCGACATTCGGCGCAACGACCTTGATCTGCGCAATCTCGCTCTGGGCAATCTTGTTGCCCACGGTGTCCATCATGTAGGCGGCGTTGAGGGTCAGCAGGCGGGCCTGGTTGATCTCGATGCGCGAGTTGGCGATGTGGTCGATGTTGCCGCCCAGGCGAGCCAGCGGCTTGCCGAACGCGGTACGGCTGGCGGCGCGTTTGCACATCAGTTCCAGCGCACGCTCGGCCATGCCGATGGAGCGCATGCAGTGGTGGATACGGCCTGGGCCGAGGCGACCCTGGGCAATCTCGAAACCGCGACCCTCACCCAGCAGCACGCTGTCGTACGGCACACGCACGTTCTCGAACAGCACTTCGGCGTGGCCGTGCGGGGCGTCGTCGTAGCCGAATACCGGCAGCGGACGGAGGATTGTCACCCCGGGGGTGTCAGTCGGCACCAGGATCATCGAGTGCTGCTGGTGACGCGGGCCGTCCGGATTGGTCAGGCCCATGAAGATCATGATCTTGCAGCGCGGATCACAAGCGCCGGAAGTCCACCATTTGCGGCCGTTGATTACCCACTCGTCACCGTCACGCACGGCGTTGGCCTGCATGTTGGTGGCATCGGAAGAAGCCACGCCCGGCTCCGTCATGGCGAAGGCCGAACGGATTTCGCCAGCCAGCAGCGGCTCCAGCCACTGTTTCTTCTGCGCCTCGGTGGCGTAGCGCACCAGGGTTTCCATGTTGCCGGTGTCCGGCGCCGAGCAGTTGAACGGCTCGGAACCCATCAGCGAACGGCCCATGATTTCGGCCAGCGGCGCGTATTCCATGTTGGTCAGGCCGGCGCCGTAGTCGGACTCCGGCAGGAACAGGTTCCACAGGCCTTCGGCTTTGGCCTTGGCTTTCAGTTCATCCATGATCGCCGTCGGCTGCCAGCGATCACCTTCATTCACCTGCTGCTCGAATACGGCTTCAGCCGGATAAACATGGGTATCCATGAAGGCGGTGACGCGTTCACGCAGTTCCTGAACCTTGGGGGTGTAGGCGAAATCCATGGGGCGATACCTTACTGACGGCCTGGAGAAGTGGGTGTGGTTTTGCTCTGGAAATGATGCTAGAACAGCACCCACGATTTATCTAACCTATTTTCCGGCCTTATCAACATTCATAAGCAATATATGATCTGGCATGATTAGGTATCAGCAGCACGGAGCAGGCAATGAACTTGAACAAGGTCGATCTCAACCTCTTCGTCGTCTTCGACGCCATCTATACCGAGGCCAACCTGACCCGCGCCGGGCAGATTGTCGGCATCACCCAGCCGGCGGTTTCCAACGCCCTGGCCCGTCTGCGCGAGACCTTCAACGACCCGCTGTTCGTGCGTACCGCCCAGGGCATGGTGCCCACGCCGATGGCGCAGAACATCATCGGCCCGGTGCGCAACGCCCTGCAGCAGCTACGCGTGTCGGTACAGGAAAGCCGCACCTTCAACCCGGCGCAGGCCAACAAGACCTACCGCATCAGCATGACCGACCTCACCGAGGCGATCATCCTGCCGCCGCTGTTCCAGCGCCTGCGTCGCCTGGCGCCGGCCGTGCAGATCGAGAGCTTCCTCTCCAAACGCCGTGAAACCACCAAGGAACTGGCCGCCGGCCGCCTGGATTTCGCCGTCGATGCGCCGCTCAATACCGACCCGCAGGTGCGCCACGTCAAGCTGCTGGACGACCGCTACGTGTGCGCCGTACGCCATGGCCACCCGCTGGCCAAGGACAAGATCAGCCTGGATGAATACCTGTCTCTGACCCATATCCAGATCTCCAGCCGCCGCAGTGGCCTCGGCTATATCGACCTGTCGCTGGGCAAGATGGGCCTGCAGCGCAAGGTCACCCTGCGCTCGCAGCACTACATGATGGCCTCCACCGTGCTGCTGCACACCGACATGGCGATGACCGTGCCCGAGCGCTTCGCCCGGCGCCATGGCCTGCACTACATGCAGTTGCCGGTGAATGACGTGCCGCCGCTGGAAACCCACCTGTACTGGCACGAAAGCACCGACCAGGACCCGGCCAACCGCTGGATGCGTGAGCAGATCATCGAGATCGCCCAGCAGGTTACGGCCCAGGAAAAGAAGATCGAGAGTGAACTCAAAGCTTCAAGTTAATCTCATAACCCATTGAATAAAAAAGGCCTCGCACATGCGGGGCTTTTTCTTTTGCGCCTTTCTCTGCGCCGTTACGTTGACGTTAACGTCAACCTGCTTTACGTTAACGTAAAGCAGACCACGCAGACGTTCTTCCATGGCCGCCAACTACAGCATTTCCGATCTGGCTCGCGAGCTGGATATCACCACCCGCGCCATCCGCTTCTACGAGGAGCAAGGCATGCTCGCCCCCGAGCGCCGTGGCCAGGAGCGCATCTACACGGCCAAGGACAAGGTGACCCTCAAGCTGATTCTGCGCGGCAAGCGCATCGGTTTCTCCCTCGCCGAGTGCAAGGAGCTGATCGAGTTGTATGACCCGGCTGGCGGCAACCGCAAGCAGCTGGAGACCTTCATGAACAAGATCACCGAGCGCCGCGCCCAGCTGGAGCAACAGCTGCTGGACATCCAGCAGATGCAGCTGGAGCTGGATACCGCCGAAGAGCGCTGCCAGATAGCGCTAGCTGAAACCATTAAGAATCAAACCGTTACCAGCTAAACCTAATTCAAATAATTACAGGTGGAACCATGAGCTATCCCTCCCTGAACTTCGACCTCGGTGAAACCATCGACATGCTGCGCGACTCGGTCCGCCAGTTCGCCCAGGCCGAGCTGGCCCCGCGCGCTGCCCAGATCGACGCAAACAACGAGTTCCCCATGGACATGTGGCGCAAGTTCGGTGACATGGGCCTGCTCGGCATGACGGTCGCGGAAGAGTTCGGCGGCACCGACATGGGCTACCTGGCCCATGTGGTAGCCATGGAAGAGATCAGCCGCGCCTCCGCCTCGGTCGGCCTGTCCTACGGCGCCCACTCCAACCTGTGCGTCAACCAGATCCACAAGAACGGCACACACGCGCAGAAGACCAAGTACCTGCCCAAGCTGTGTTCCGGCGAGCACATCGGTGCCCTGGCCATGAGCGAGCCCAATGCCGGCTCCGACGTGGTGTCGATGAAGCTGCGTGCCGACAAGCGTGGCGACCACTATGTGCTCAACGGCAACAAGATGTGGATCACCAACGGCCCGGATGCCCACACCTACGTGATCTATGCCAAGACCGACGTCGCTGCCGGCTCCAAGGGCATGACCGCGTTCATCGTCGAGCGTGATTTCAAGGGTTTCTCCCGCCACCAGAAGCTGGACAAGCTCGGCATGCGCGGCTCCAACACCTGTGAACTGGTGTTCCAGGACGTGGAAGTGCCGGCGGAGAACATCCTCGGCCAGGAAGGTCGCGGCGTTGCGGTGTTGATGAGTGGCCTGGACTACGAGCGCACTGTGCTCTCCGGCGGCCCCACCGGGATCATGCAAGCCTGCATGGATGTGGTCGTGCCTTACGTGCACGAGCGTCGCCAGTTCAACCAGGCGATCGGCGAGTTCCAGCTGATCCAGGGCAAGCTGGCCGACATGTACGCCGGCATGAACGCGTCCAAGTCCTACCTGTACAACGTCGCCAAGGCTTGCGACCGCGGCGAGGAATCGCGCAAGGACGCCGCCGCGGTGATCCTCTACACCGCTGAAATGGCCACCAAGATGGCCCTGGACACCATCCAGATCCTCGGCGGCAACGGCTACACCAACGAGTACCCGGCCGGCCGCCTGCTGCGTGACGCCAAGCTCTACGAAATTGGCGCCGGCACCAGCGAAATCCGCCGCATGCTGATCGGCCGCGAGCTGTTCAACGAAACCAAGTAAGGCGACGCACCTGTAGGAGCCAGCTTGCTGGCGATCACGGCTTAACTAGCAGCGCTTATGTTGCCGGTTAGTCTTGGATCGCCAGCAAGCTGGCTCCTACGAAAGCACCTCATTCGACGGAGCCAACTCGATGGCCATCCTGCACACCCAGATCAATACCCGTTCGCCGGAGTTCGCTGCCAATAACGCGGCCATGCTCGAACAGGTCACTGCCCTGCGCACCCTTCTCGCCCAGGTCCACGAAGGCGGCGGCGCCAAGGCCCAGGAGCGCCACACCTCGCGTGGTAAGCTGCTGCCGCGCGAGCGCATCAATCGCCTGCTGGATATCGGTTCGCCCTTCCTCGAAATAGGCCAGTTGGCCGCCCATGAGGTCTACGGCGAAGACGTACCCGCCGCCGGCGTGGTCGCCGGTATCGGCCGGGTGGAAGGCGTCGAGTGCATGATCGTGGCCAACGACGCCACGGTGAAAGGCGGCAGCTACTACCCGCTGACCGTGAAGAAACACCTGCGCGCGCAGACCATCGCCCAGCAGAACCGCCTGCCGTGCATCTACCTGGTGGACTCCGGCGGCGCCAACCTGCCGCGCCAGGACGAGGTGTTCCCGGATCGCGAGCACTTCGGCCGTATCTTCTTCAACCAGGCCAACATGAGCGCCATGGGCATCCCGCAGATCGCCGTGGTGATGGGCTCGTGCACCGCCGGCGGCGCCTATGTGCCGGCGATGAGCGACGAGACCATCATGGTGCGCAACCAGGCCACCATTTTCCTCGCCGGCCCGCCACTGGTGAAGGCCGCCACCGGCGAAGTGGTGACTGCCGAGGACCTCGGCGGTGCCGACGTGCACTGCAAGACCAGCGGCGTGGCCGACCATTACGCCGAAGACGATGAGCACGCCCTGGCCATCGCCCGGCGCAGCATCGCCAATCTCAACTGGCGCAAGCAAGGCGTGCTCAACAGCCGCGCGCCGATCCAGCCGCTGCATGGCGGCGAGGAGCTGTACGGCGTGATCCCGGCCGACGCCAAGCAACCGTTCGATGTGCGTGAAGTGATCGCGCGGATCGTCGACGGCAGCCAGTTCGATGAGTTCAAGGCGCTGTTCGGCACCACGCTGGTGTGCGGCTTCGCCCACCTGCATGGCTACCCCATCGCCATCCTGGCGAATAACGGCATTTTGTTTGCGGAGGCCGCGCAGAAAGGCGCGCACTTCATCGAACTGGCCTGCCAGCGCGGCATCCCGCTGCTGTTCCTGCAGAACATCACCGGCTTCATGGTCGGGCAGAAATACGAGGCCGGCGGCATCGCCAAGCATGGCGCCAAGCTGGTCACCGCCGTGGCCTGCGCCAAGGTGCCAAAATTCACCGTGATCATCGGCGGCAGCTTCGGCGCCGGTAACTACGGCATGTGCGGCCGCGCCTACGACCCGCGCTTCCTGTGGATGTGGCCCAACGCGCGGATCGGCGTGATGGGCGCCGAACAGGCCGCTGGTGTGCTGGTACAGGTCAAACGCGAACAACACGCACGCAATGGCCAGGAATTCTCCGCCGAAGACGAGCAACGCCTGAAGCAGCCGATCGTGGCCCAGTACGAGCAGCAGGCCCACCCCTACTACTCCAGCGCCCGCCTGTGGGACGACGGCGTGATCGACCCGGCGCAAACCCGCGACGTGCTCGGCCTGGCGCTGTCCGCCAGCCTCAACGCGCCGATCGAGCCGACCCAGTTCGGCGTGTTCCGCATGTAACCGTTAACCGTAGGGCGGGTGAAACCCGCCAGAGCCCACGCGGGTTTCACCCGCCCTACGCTGGAGTTCAGATGAGCGCTTTCACCACCGTACAACTTGAAAAAGACCCACGCGGCTTCGCCACTCTCTGGCTCAATCGCCCGGAGAAGAACAACGCCTTCAATGCCGAGATGATCCGCGAGCTGATCCTTGCCATCGCGGCTGTCCAGGCTGACACCAGTCTGCGCTTCCTGCTGCTGCGCGGACGCGGCAAGCACTTCTCCGCCGGCGCCGACCTGGCCTGGATGCAGCACTCGGCCACCCTCGACTACGAGGCTAACCTGGCCGACTCCCATGAGCTGGGCGAACTGATGTACAGCCTGCACGGCCTGAAGGTCCCGACCCTGGCAGTGGTCCAGGGCGCCGCCTTTGGTGGTGCGGTGGGCCTGGTCAGCGCCTGCGACATGGCCATCGGCAGCGCAGACGCGCTGTTTTCCCTGTCTGAAGTGCGCATCGGCCTGGCGCCAGCGGTCATCAGCCCCTTCGTCGTCCAGGCCCTCGGCGAACGTACCGCGCGGCGCTATTCATTGACCGCCGAGCGCTTCAATGGCGACCAGGCACGCAACCTCGGCCTGCTCGCCGAGTGCTATGCCGTCAGCGAACTGGAAACCCAGGTCGAACACTGGGTCAGCAACCTGCTACTGAACAGCCCGCAGGCCATGCTGGAGAGCAAGGAGCTGCTGCGCGAGGTCGCCAGCGGCGTGCTCAGCCCTGCCCTGCGCCGCCACACCGAAAGTGCCATTGCGCGCATTCGCGTCAGCGCCGAAGGCCAGGAGGGCCTGAATGCCTTCCTCAACAAGCGCAAACCGGCCTGGCAGGAGCAATAAGCATGGCTAACTACATCGACACCGTACTCATCGCCAACCGCGGCGAGATCGCCTGCCGGGTGATGCGTACGGCCAAGGCCCTGGGCCTGAAAACCGTCGCGGTGCACAGCGCCATCGACCGTAACGCCCGGCATGTGCGCGAAGCCGACATGGCCGTGGACCTGGGCGGCGCCAAGCCGGCCGATAGCTACCTGCTGATCGACAAGATCCTCGCTGCCGCAAAGGCCACCGGCGCCCAGGCGATTCACCCGGGCTACGGGTTCCTCTCGGAAAACGCCGGTTTCGCCCGCGCCATCGAAGCCGCCGGCCTGGTGTTCCTCGGCCCGCCGGCCAGCGCCATCGATGCCATGGGCAGCAAATCCGCGGCCAAGGCACTGATGGACGACGCCGGCGTACCGCTGGTGCCCGGTTACCACGGCGAAGCCCAGGACGTGGACACCTTCCGCGTTGCCGCCGAACGCATCGGCTACCCGGTACTGCTCAAGGCCGCCGCCGGTGGTGGCGGCAAGGGCATGAAGGTGGTCGAGCGCGAAGCCGAGCTGGCCGAAGCCCTGCAATCGGCCCAGCGTGAAGCGCAATCGGCATTCGGCGACTCGCGCATGCTGGTGGAAAAGTACGTGCTGCAGCCACGCCATGTGGAGATCCAGGTGTTCGCCGACCAGCACGGCAACTGCCTGTACCTCAACGAACGCGACTGCTCGATCCAGCGCCGTCACCAGAAAGTGGTCGAAGAGGCCCCTGCCCCTGGCCTGACACCCGAGCTGCGCCGCGCCATGGGCGAAGCGGCAGTCAAGGCCGCCCAGGCCATCGGCTATGTCGGTGCCGGCACCGTGGAGTTCCTGCTGGATGCACGCGGCCAGTTCTTCTTCATGGAGATGAACACCCGCCTGCAGGTCGAGCACCCCGTCACCGAAGCCATCACTGGCCTCGACCTGGTGGCCTGGCAGATTCGCGTAGCGCGTGGCGAAGCGCTGCCGATGACCCAGGCGCAGGTGCCGCTCAATGGCCACGCCATCGAAGTGCGCCTGTACGCCGAAGATACCGAGCATGACTTCCTGCCGGCTTCCGGCGACCTGGCCCTGTACCGCGAGCCGGCTGCCGGGCCAGGCCGTCGGGTCGACAGTGGCGTCGCCGAAGGTGACACGGTGTCGCCGTTCTACGACCCGATGCTGGCCAAACTGGTCGCCTGGGGCGAAGACCGCGAGCAGGCCCGTCAGCGCCTGCTGGCCATGCTCGAGGAAACCGCCGTGGGTGGTTTCAAGACCAACCTGGCGTTCCTGCGTCGCGTGCTGGCCCATCCGGCCTTCGCCGATGCGCAGCTGGACACCGGGTTTATCGCCCGTCACCAGGACGCCCTGTTGCCGGCCAGCGCCGAGCTACCGGATGAATTCTGGCAACTGGCCGCCGATGCCTGGCTGCAAAGCGAGCCGCAGCAACCCCGACATGACGACTACCATTCGCCATGGAATGCCCGCGATGGCTGGCGTGCCGGCCTGCGAGCGGAAACCGAACTGCACCTGTGCAGCGCTGACCATGAGCACAAGGCCCGCCCAACCGGCCAAGCCAAGCTGCAAGGCGACACGCTGATCTGTGCCGCCACCCAGTCATCCACCGTACAACGCCGGCTGCAAGCCATCCGCCAGGGCGACACCCTGTACCTGGAGTGGAATGGCGAGCTGCACCCCGTGCGCCGCTTCGACCCCATCGCCGCTGCCGAAGCCGGCCATGCCCATCAGGGTGGCCTGACTGCGCCCATGAACGGCAGCATCGTGCGTGTACTGGTAGAACCCGGCCAGGTCGTCGAAGCCGGTACCGCCCTGGTGGTGCTGGAAGCGATGAAGATGGAACACAGCATCCGCGCGCCGCATGCCGGTACGGTCAAGGCGCTGTTCTGCGGCGAAGGCGATATGGTCAGCGAGGGCGCTGCACTGGTGGAGCTGGAGCAGGCGTGATGCACTTGTAGGAGCGAGCTCTGCTCGCGAACGGCCCCGTACGGACTCGATTCGCGAGCAGAGCTCGCTCCTACGGTTCCCTATTCGGCAAACTTGTAGGGTGGAAAACCGCGCAGCGTTTTCCACCAACCAACGGTGGATGGATAACGCGCCAGCTGCGCGCCCCGATCCACCCTACGGAGAACATGCATGAACCTCCCCCAACACGTACGCCTGGTCGAAGTCGGCCCGCGCGACGGTTTGCAGAACGAGAAACAGCCCATCAGCGTGGCCGACAAGGTGCGCCTGGTCGATGAACTGAGCGCCGCCGGCCTTGGCTACATCGAAGTCGGCAGTTTCGTATCGCCCAAATGGGTGCCGCAGATGGCCGGCAGCGCCGAGGTGTTCGCGCAGATCCAGCGTCATGCTGGCGTGGTCTACGGCGCACTGACGCCGAACATGCAGGGCTTCGAAGCTGCCGTCGCAGCGGGCGTCAAGGAAGTCGCGGTATTTGCCGCCGCCAGCGAAGCCTTCTCGCAGAAGAACATCAACTGCTCGATCAGCGAGAGCCTGCAGCGCTTCGTGCCGATCATGGACGCCGCGCGCCAGCATGGCATCAGCGTGCGCGGATACGTGTCCTGCGTGCTCGGTTGCCCCTACGAGGGCGACGTGGCGCCGCAACAGGTCGCTGATGTCGCCGCCGAGCTGTTCGCCATGGGCTGCTATGAGGTGTCCCTGGGCGACACCATCGGCACCGGTACCGCAGGCGCCACCCGCCGCCTGATCGAGGCCACCGCCGCCAAGATCCCGCGCGAGAAGATCGGCGGGCACTTCCACGACACTTACGGCCAGGCCCTGGCCAACGTCTACGCCAGCCTGCTGGAAGGCGTCAGCGTCTTCGACAGCTCGGTTGCCGGCCTCGGCGGCTGCCCCTACGCCAAGGGTGCCACCGGCAACGTCGCCACCGAAGACGTGCTCTACCTGCTTAACGGCCTGGGCATCGACACCGGCATCGACATGGACCGGCTGATTGTCGCTGGCCAGCGCATCTGCGACGTGTTGGGCAAAGCCAATGGCTCACGCGTGGCCCGCGCCCGCCAAGCCAGCCGCTGACCCCGTAGAAGCCCGCTTGCTGGCGATCGGCTCTGCATGGGCCCAGGCTCGCCAGCAAGCGGGCTCCTAGAACAGCAGAGCAGTCCGCCAGCATTGTTTATGCCCCTCCACATCTGCTATCGGTAAGGCAGGTGAAACCCGCGCGCCCACACCACGCGGCATCAAGGAGGCAAACATGAGCCTGCACGGCAAGACCGCTCTGGTCACCGGCTCCACCAGCGGCATTGGCCTGGGAATCGCCCTGGAACTGGCCAAGGCCGGTGCCAACCTGCTGCTCAACGGCTTTGGCGACAGCGAGGCGGCGCTGAATGCCGTGCGCGCCCATGGCGGCAGCGTCGCCTACCACCCGGCGGACATGAGCAAGCCCGAGGAAATCGAGGCGATGATGCAGTTTGCCGTCGAACAGTTCGGCGCCGTCGACATCCTGGTCAACAACGCCGGCATCCAGTACGTCGCCCCCGTCGAAGAGTTTCCGGTCAAGCGCTGGGACGCGATCATCGCCATCAACCTCTCGTCCGCCTTCCACACCACTCGCCTGGTGCTGCCAGCCATGCGCACACGCAACTGGGGGCGGATCATCAACATCGCCTCGGCCCACGGCCTGGCAGCTTCGCCCGGTAAAAGCGCCTATGTGGCAGCCAAGCACGGCCTGATCGGCCTGACCAAGAGCGTGGCCCTGGAAACCGCCACCACCGGCATCACCTGCAATGCCATATGCCCCGGCTGGGTGTTGACCCCGCTGGTGCAAAAGCAGATCGACGATCGTACCGTCGACGGTGACAGCGCCCGCGCACGGCATGAGCTGCTGGCCGAGAAACAGCCCTCGCTGGACTTCGTCACCCCGGCACAACTGGGCGCGCTGGCATTGTTCCTGTGCAGCGACGCTGCCGACCAGGTCCGCGGCGCCGCGTGGAACATGGATGGCGGCTGGCTAGCGCAATAACCCTAAGCTGTAGGGTGGAAAGCCGCGCAGGGTTTTCCACCACTGGCGGTGGATGTAAAAACGACATCCACCCTACGCAAGGAATCAGGAAACCCGGAGCGCCAGCATGTCGCAACCACTTTGGACGCCCTCCGCCGAACGCATCGCCGCCACGCGCATGGAGGCCTTCCGTCACTTCGTCAATCAACGCCATGGCCTGCAACTGGCCGACTACCCGGCCCTGCATGCCTGGAGCGTGGCGCAGCGCGAGACGTTCTGGCAGGCCATCGTCGACTTCTTTGAGGTGCGCTTCAGCAGCCAGCCACAGGCTGTACTGCGTGAAGGCAGCGCCATGCCCAGCGCACACTGGTTTTCCGGCGCCACACTGAACTTCGCCGAGCATCTGCTGCGCCGCCGCGATGCGCATCCAGCCCTAGTCGCCATCGGCGAAGACGGCTCACGCGAGCAGCTCAGCTATGCCGAACTGGCGGCCCATGTCGCCGGTCTGCAACGCAGCCTGCAGGCGCTCGGCGTCGGTATCGGTGATCGGGTCGCGGCCTGCATGCCCAATACCTGGCAAACCGTGGTCGGCATGCTGGCTGCAGCGAGCCTCGGCGCCAGCTGGTCGAGTTGCTCCCCGGATTTCGGCAGCCAGGGCGTGATCGACCGCTTCGGCCAGATCGAACCCACGGTATTGATCACCGCAGCGGGCTACCGCTACGCCGGCAAGAATCTCGACCAGACCGCCAAGCTCAACGAAATCCTCGAACGCCTGCCGTCGCTCCAGCAACTGCTGCTAGTGCCCTACTCCAACCCCGCGGCCCAGGCTGCCGACTTCAAGACAACCGCCAAGGTCACGCTGTGGCAGGACTTCTACCAGCCCGGCGGCGAGCCACAGTTCACCCCGGTAGCCTTCGAGCAGGCGCTGTACATCCTCTACTCCAGCGGCACCACCGGCGTGCCCAAGTGCATCGTGCATGGCGTGGGTGGCACCCTGCTGCAACATGTGAAGGAACTCGGCCTGCACACGGACCTGCACGCCACGGACACGCTGTTCTACTACACCACCTGCGGCTGGATGATGTGGAACTGGCTGGTTTCCGGCCTCGCCCTCGGCGCCACCCTGGTGTTATTCGACGGCTCGCCCTTCCATCCCGGTGCCGAACGCCTGATCGACCTGATCGATGCCGAGAACATCAGCCTGTTCGGCACCAGCGCCAAGTTCCTCGCGGCCCTGGAAAAGGCCGGTGCCAAGCCGCGCGAAAGCCACCGACTGACGCAGCTGCGCGCCATCCTCTCGACCGGTTCACCGCTGTCCCACGAGAGCTTCGAATACGTCTACCGCGAGATCAAAACCGACCTGTGCCTGTCGTCGATTTCTGGCGGCACCGATATCGTCTCCTGCTTTGCCCTCGGCAACCCGGTGCTGCCGGTGTGGCGTGGCGAGCTGCAATGCAAGGGGTTGGGCATGGATGTGCAGGTGTGGAACGACGCCGGTCAGCCAGTGGCCGGCGAAAAGGGTGAGCTGGTCTGCGCCCGCCATTTCCCCAGCATGCCGCTGGGTTTCTGGAACGACCTGCAGGGCGAGAAGTTTCAGGCCGCCTACTTCGACACCTTCCCCGGCATCTGGGCCCAGGGTGACTATGCCGAAGAGACCGAACACGGCGGCCTGGTGATCCACGGTCGCTCCGATGCCGTCCTCAACCCCGGCGGCGTGCGCATCGGCACGGCAGAAATCTATCGGCAGGTGGAAAAGGTCGAACAGGTGCTGGAATCCATTGCCATCGGCCAGGAATGGGCAGGCGATGTGCGCGTGGTGCTGTTCGTGCGCCTGCGCGATGGCGTGCAGCTGACGCCGGAGCTGGAAACGCAGATCCGCCAGGTCATCCGCGACAACACCACCCCGCGCCACGTACCAGCCAAGATCCTCCAGGTTGCCGATATTCCGCGCACCATCAGCGGCAAGATCGTCGAACTGGCCGTACGCAACGTGGTGCACGGCCGACCGGTGAAAAATACCGAGGCCCTGGCTAATCCGCAGGCGCTAGAGCTGTACCGTGATTTGCCGCAGCTGCAGGGCTGAGCGAGCCATTCCAGGCTGGTCTGCGTATAACGTCACCTGTCGCCATGCGGGCTTCCGGCTCTTCCAGGATGTACCGCGCATGGGTGTTCTTTGAGAAGGCATACGACCAGTTCACCCCAAAGAAACCGCTGTAGCAGCGGGAAAAATGTGCGGCATCGGTAAAACCGGCGGCCTTGATCGCCACAGCGCTGGGGACACCCGAGAGCGTCAAGGTGACGAACTCAATCAGCCGGTACCACAGCCGGTGCCTACGCAGCGGCGCCCCGACATGCTGGCCGAACAGCCGGATCAAGCCAGATTCGGACAGCCCAACCTCCTCTGCCAGCGTCTTGACGGAAATATTCAGCGAAGCGGTATCTCTCAGCCGCTCGATGACATGCACCACCCGCGGGTCCGGCGTGACCAGCTCATCGCCACCGCATTGCTGGATAATCGACTCCACGCGGCGTTGCGCCTCGGCGAACCCCGGTGCGTCTTCGCGCAGTTGGATCAGGCTCTCAGTCAGGCGGTTTTCGCAGGCCAGGTTGTAGTAAACCCCGCCACTGAGCGATTCCATTTTCCTTCTCAACAACAGGAAGTCGGGCTTGGCCGCATCCAGATAACAGGCCGCCATTACAGCGCCCTGATTGTCGATGCCGATCCTGCTCCCAGCGGGAATCAGGATGCTCTTGGTCGTGATCCAGTGCGCCTCGCCGGGCACCCTGAACTTCACCGAGCCTTCAAGGCACACCAGCAAGGCAGAGGCTGCCGAGTGCAAATCCCGGATGCGCAACTGGGTTCGCCCTAGGTAAAGATAACGCCGGCTGGATACATATATCAGCGCCGGCGGAGTTTCCTGTTTTGCAATCCAGTCATTCATATTTTTATTATTAGATTCAAAATGATTAATTGCATTGTGCTATCACCCTGCATTGCCAATGCCAACCTGCACCCTGATTTATATTTCCAGCAACTCGAACCGACAGCCTTTTAATACCTGAAATAGCGAGCACTTAAGAGTCGGATAAAAGTATGACGACGGTATGATTTTGTATTTAATCCGAAGTATCCATTCCCAGCATAGCGCCGACCAAAAAACTAAAATAGCGCGCAAGGTTCATTAATAGAATCAGTCATATAGCCCTGCACGTCAGCTTGCGCGAGGCATTTTCGGCCTGATTTCAGCGCGCCACTGGTGACTGCAGAGTGTCACCTTTTCACCCTGACCGGGCATTGTGCTTCCTACGGTTACCTTAGTGCTGCGTGGCTTTGCGGCAGCCAGCAGGCGAAACCTATCGCCTGATTGGTCAACACTTCACTAGCGTACGGGCCTGCCAGCAAGCACGCGCAACAAGCCCACCGACAGTTCTGTCTGACCCAGCTAATGGCTTGTATGAACTGAGAGCGATTGCTGATTGTTGCCCCAGATTGCCCTTGATACTTTCGCTGCAGCAGTTCACCGCCGGTCATGGGTGAGCTGACCACCCTGGGCTTTCTGTAAAAACAATAACAATATCCAAAGAGGCAACCTGCATGAACTTCAAAGCATCCATTGCTAAAACAGCACTACTTGTCGCGTCACTCGTCGCCAGCTCATATGTCTACTCGGCTACCGGCCCATCCGCACCGTGCACCAACTGCACACGCGGGCCAGCGCCGACCACTGCTGCCCTGAAAAGCAACACTGGCCCCTTTACCACTGCCAAGTTCTCGGTATCCGGACTGCTCAAAGGTTTTGGTAACAGCACTGTTTACTACCCCACCAATACCACCGGCAAAATGGGCGCCATTGCGGTCATCCCGGGTTTTCTGTCGTATGAAGACAGTATCGAATGGTGGGGGCCGCGCCTGGCATCCCACGGTTTCGTGGTCATGACCATGAACACCAGCACCATCTACGACCAGCCCGACAGCCGTGCCACCCAGCTCAGCAAGGCGCTGGACTACGTCATCTCCCAGAGCAACACCAGCTCCAGCCCGATCTACGGCAAGGTCGACAGTACGCGCCTGGGCGCCATTGGTTGGTCGATGGGCGGCGGCGGTTCCCTGAAGCTGTCCACCCAGCGTTCGCTGAACGCGATCATCCCGCAGGCCCCCTACTACGCCGGTCTCAACAGCTTTAATACGATCAAGACCCCGGCGCTGATTCTGGCCTGTAGCGCGGATGCCGTTGCCCCCGTCGGCGTGCATGCTTCGCCGTTCTACAACAAGATCCCCAGCACAACGCCCAAGGCATTCCTGGAGATCTACGGTGGCTCGCACTTCTGCGCCAACTCCGGCTACCCGAACCAGGACCTGCTGGGCCTGTACGGCATCTCGTGGATGAAGCGCTTCATTGACTTCGACACCCGCTACAGCCAGTTCCTTTGCGGCCCCAACCACACCGCAAGCGGCACCATTTCCGAGTACCGTCAGAACTGCCCTTACTAAGCTCTTTACAGTCGAAACGAGCTACCGAGGGGGTGAACTTAATCAGTTCACCCCCTTTTTCATGGAAGATGGAAATGCATAGAAACCCCAAAGTGAACATTTCAGGCGAGGCCAGCCAAAAGCCATGACCACACCACTCGACTGGCAGGATGAAGCGCAGGCCTTCTTCGAGGCTTTCGCGGTGGCGTTCCGCGCGTTTGACGGGCCTGTCATCGCCCAGCGTTATGCCGCGCCGTACCTTGCCCTAAGTGCAGAAGGCACTCTCAAATCGTTCACCACGCAAGAGCAGATCGGCGAGTACTTCCACGGTATCGTCGCCCAGTACCACAGCCAGGGGTGCCGCGCCTGCCGCTTCAATACGCTCGCGGTCACGCCGCTGGGCTCGAATAGCGCCCTCGCCAGCATTACCTGGGAGCTACTGGGCAGCGACGACAGCGTGATCAGTGCCTGGCGCGAGTCCTACACCCTCATGCGCACGCCGGATGGGCTGAGGGTCTTCGCCTCAATCGACCACGCCCTCTAATACCGGCGCGCCAGCGAATCGGCAGACGTGCTTACAGCCCCATCTGCTTGCTGATGATCTCGTTCATGATCTCCCGCGAGCCGCCGCCGATAGAGAGGATGCGGTTGTCGCGGTACAGGCGTTCCACCAGGCTTTCGCGCATGTAGCCCATGCCGCCGAGCATCTGTACGGCGTCGTTGGTGATGCGATCGGAAACGTCCGTTGCGAAGTTCTTGGCCATGGAGATTTCCTTGATCACGCTCTTGCCGGCCGCCATTTTCGCAGCCTGGCGGTAGGTGAAGTCGCGGGAGACTTCGAGCTGGGTGGCCATCTCGGCCAGGCGATGCTTGAGCACCTGGAATTTGCCGATCGGCTTGCCGAAAGCTTCGCGTTGTTTGGCCCAGTTCAGCGACTCCTCCAGGGCCATCTGTGAAGTCATGTTGGCCATCAGCGCCAGCGACAGGCGCTCGCTCTGGAAGTTGGCCATGATGCAGGCGAAGCCCATGTTTTCCATGCCGATCAGGTTGCCCACCGGCACCTTGCAGTCGTCGAAGAACAGTTCAGCCGTGTCCGAAGCCCACCAGCCCATCTTCTTCAGTGAGCGGCCAACCGTGAAACCGGGCGTGCCCTTTTCGATCAGCAGCAAGCTGACGCCGCCGAACCCTTCGCCCCCAGTGCGCACCGCCACGGTGTAATAGTCGGCACGCACACCGCTGGTGATGAAGGTCTTGCTGCCGGTCACGCGATAGAAGTCTCCGTCGCGTACGGCGCGGGTCTTCAGGTTGGCTACATCGGAGCCGCCGGAGGGCTCGGTCACTGCCAGGGCCATGATCTTCTCGCCGGCCAGCACCTGCGGCACCACACGCTCGCGCACCTCCGGACGGGCCCACTTGAGCACCGGCGGCAGGCCGATATCCAGCGAGCCGAGGCCCGCGACCAGGCCGCCCGAGCCCGAGCGCATCAGCTCCTCGCTGGCCGCTACCTTGGCGAACAGGTCACCCTCGTGGCTGCCACCGTACTGCTCCGGGTAACCAATGCCGAGGATGCCGGCAGCGCCTGCCTTCAGATACAGCTCACGGGGAAACGCCTCGGCCTCCTCCCAGTCCGCAATGTGCGGCAGGACTTCGCGCTCGACGAAACGGCGCACCGAATCGCGGACCAGTTGATGGGAGTCGTCGAAGTATTCCTGGAAGGCAGTCATCGGGCAGCTCTCGATTGGATTTCGCCAACCCTAACCGAGCGCTTGCTTGGTTTTCAAGGTGTAATGCGATGACCGCTCTAGCCCGCCACTCTCAGAGTTTCGCCTGGCGCAGCGCCTTGCTCACCTGGATCTGGATGGCATAGGCCGGCGCTTCGACTGCATCGGCATCGCGGGTGTAGCGCAGGGCAAATTGCTGTACGCCCCACTCCTGATACTGTTGCACATGCTGGAGTTCATGGGCCCAGAGCGCCACATCTGCGGCATCGCGCTCGGTTCGGAAAACGATCACGTCGATCAGCGTCACCGCCCGGATATCCGGGTTCTGCAACATGGCCGTGGCAAGCCCGCGCTGATCGCTGCTGCCGATCTTGTAACGCGCAGCGTCCAGCACTGGCGAGGCGTAATAAGGCAGCAACTGCTGGCGAATCGCGGGTGGCAACGAGGCGATGCCCTCGCTGACGGCGACATCCCGCGAGCGCTGCATCCAGTCGGCCAGGGCTGGGGCGGCAGTGTTGCTCACCTCTTCCTGGACCTTTTGCGGATCGGGCACGCACAGGCACAGCCCCAGGCACACCTCGAACTGGCCCGCCGGGCAGGTGTCGGCCTGGGCCGACAGGCTGATGCCGAGGGCCAGAACAATCAGCCCCACACGCTCTACGATCTTGTTTCTGGCTAGCAAGTGGCGGATACCGGTGGTTGTGAGGCGCGCATCTTGGCACACACGCCTAGCACACAGGCAAGCCACGGAATGTCTCATCGTGCGCCGCCTGACTATGCTGCAGACAAGCCGCTACGCGACAGGAGAACGCCATGCGCCAGATCTGGATAGCTTTGCTTGCCCTTGTGCTGACAGGCTGTTCGTCAAGCCTGGTCGACTACTCGCCACAGGGCATTTCCGAGCCGGAAGCCCATGCGGTGATCGAACAGATGATCCTCGCGCAACCGGGCCAGCTGCGCCCGGACTCGGTGTACATCGACAACCACTACATGGGCTTCAACGACCCCGGCGCGGCCGGTGTTCCGGTCACGCCAGCCGCCGAAGGAACGGCTGCCCGCAACGACAAGCGCATCTACTTCAACTCGATCGCCTCGGTGCAGCTGTACCAGCTGTTCAACCGCTACACCGTGCAACTGTTCGACGCAGACGGCCAGGCGCTTATCGGCTTTGCCAGCGAAAGCCAGGTGCAGGCAGAGCGCTTTATCGACGCCCTGCAGTTCTATCGCAACCAGGCGCCGGCAACGGATGGGCTGAACTGAGGCAGGACGGGCAGCCGCCGACTGATAACTCAGCCGTTGATGGGCCTACGCCCCGCCAGGGCATGGGCCAGGGTACCGCCGTCCACCAGCTCCAGCTCGCCACCCAACGGTACGCCGTGGGCAATACGGGTCAGGGCAATGCCTTTGCCGGCCAGCATCTGAGCGATGTAATGGGCAGTGGCTTCGCCTTCCACCGTCGGGTTGGTGGCAAGGATCACTTCGCTGAAAGCGGCCTCGCCGACCCGCGCCAGCAGCTCGGGAATGCCGATGGCCTCCGGGCCCAGGCCATCGAGCGGCGACAGGTGGCCCTTAAGCACAAAGTAGCGGCCGCGGTAGCCGGTCTGCTCGACGGCGAACACATCCAGCGGCCCCTCGACCACGCACAACAGCGAATCATCGCGGCGCGGGTCCGCGCACTGCGGGCACAGGTCGTCCTCACTCAGCGTGCGGCAGCGCGTGCAATGCCCCACCCCTTCCATCGCCGCCGTCAGCGCCTGCGCCAGGCGCATGCCGCCGCTGCGATCGCGCTCAAGCATCTGCAGCGCCATGCGCTGGGCCGTTTTCTGCCCCACACCGGGCAGGATGCGCAGGGCGTCGACCAATTGGCGGATCAGCGGGCTGAAGCTCATGGAGGGTTACCGTGAAAGATGGAAATTGCTTTGAGGGCTGCGCACGGAGCGAGGGGTGGCCAGACGCGGTGCAGAGCAAGGCGCGATTCGGCACGGGCAGCGGAGTTTACTGGCCGTAAATGAGCATGCCCGGGCCGAATTGCAACGCCGCTATGTGCTGCGGCTGGACGCCCCGTCTTAGAAGGGCATTTTGAAGCCGGGGGGAAGCTGCATCCCGGCTGTCACGCCGGACATCTTGTCCTGGCTGTTCTGCTCGACCTTGCGCACGGCGTCATTGACGGCTGCGGCGATCAGGTCTTCGAGCACTTCCTTGTCTTCCTGCATCAGGCTGTCGTCCAGGGTGATGCGCTTGACGTCGTGGCGACCGGTCATCACCACGCTCACCAAGCCAGCACCGGACTGGCCGGTGACTTCGGCGTTGGCCAGCTCTTCCTGCATCTTCTGCATCTTTTCCTGCATCTGCTGCGCCTGTTTCATCAGGCCTGCCATGCCACCTTTCATCATGATGGGTTCCTCAGCTTTCAATTAGGGAGTCAGGGGTTCGATGGAGTCGGCGCGGATCACCGCACCGAATTGTTGAATCATCTGCTGGATCAGCGGATCGGCGTGAATCGACTGCTCGGCCTGGCGCTGACGCTCGGCGCGCTTGCGCGAAGCGGCCTGGGCCGGGGTTTCCTGCTCAGGCAGGATCAGCTCGATGCGCAGCTTGATGGTACGCCCCAGGTGCTGGTCCAGCGCATCGTTGAGACGCCGCTGCTGGGTGGCATTGAACAGCGCACTGTGACCTGGGTCCAGGTGCAGCAGCCAGTCGTCGCCATTGGTCTCGATCAGCGTGCAGTTGGCGCCGATGCTGCCGGTCATGCCGGACAGCCCCAGGCGCGGGAACAGCTCCAGCCACTCTGCTGCCAACCCGGTGGCGGGCTTGGACGCCGGCAAGGGTTCAGCCTCGACAGCCGGCTCGGCAGCCGCAACATCGAAGTCGTAGTCGAGGTTTTCCGCATCGGTTTCGGCGTAGTCGTAGTCGCCGGGCGGCGGCTCGTCGTCATCACCCTCCTCGGCTTCTGCAACAACGGGTGCCACGGTGGCCGGGGCCACCGCTACGACAGCAGGCGCCGGATCAACCGCAGCGGGCGCTGCCAGCGGCACCGGTTCGACCTCTACAGGCATGGCGGCAAGCGGCTCGGGGACTGGCTCGGTAACCGCCAGTGCAGGCGGGTTCGCAGGTGTCTCCCAAGGCAGATCGACAACCGGGGCCTCGACAACCGGCTCGCTGACCGGCGCCACGCTAGCCACAGGTACCACTACAGGTGCCACAGGTGCTGGAGCAGGCTCGGCAGCAACCGGCGCGGCGATCGGCACCGGAGCCGAAACGACGGACGCGGCCGCAACAGGAGATGCGATAGGTGCCGGCACGGCAGCAATGGCTGCGCCGGCCACTGGGTTGTTCGTGGAATCAGCTGTGGCCTTGCTGATTCCCAGTGGCTTTGAAGGTAATTCCTTCAGCGGTGAGCGTGGCGCTCCATCGGCATCCGCCGGGCGGAACGCCAGCATGCGCAGCAAGACCATCTCGAAGCCACTGCGCGGGTCCGGCGCCAGCGGCAGGTCGCGGCGGCCGATCAAGCCCATCTGGTAGTAGAACTGCACATCTTCGGCTGGCAACGCCTGGGCCAGCGCCAGTACGCGCTCGCGATCGCCATGGCCGTTGTCCACCGCATCCGGCAGGGCCTGGGCCACGGCGACGCGGTGCAGCACATTGAGTATTTCCGCCAGCACACCACCCCAGTCCGGGCCTTGCTCGGCCAGGTGGCGCACGGCCTCCAGCAAGGCGCGGGCATCGCCTTCGAGCAGTGCATGCAGCACGCCGTAGACCTGGCCGTGATCGAGGGTGCCGAGCATGGAACGCACGTCAGCAGCCAGCACCTTGCCCTCGCCGAAGGCGATGGACTGGTCGGTGAGACTCATGGCGTCGCGCATCGAGCCATCGGCTGCGCGACCGAGCAACCACAGGGCGTCGTCTTCGAACGGGATGTTCTCGGCCGTCAGCACGTGGGTCAGGTGCTCGACCACACGCTCGGGCGGCATGTTCTTCAGGGAGAACTGCAGGCAGCGCGAGAGGATGGTCACCGGCAACTTCTGTGGGTCGGTGGTGGCCAGCAGGAACTTGACGTGGGGTGGCGGCTCTTCGAGGGTCTTGAGCAGCGCGTTGAACGAGTGCGTGGAGAGCATGTGCACTTCGTCAATCAGGTAGACCTTGTAGCGTCCGCGGCTGGGTGCGTACTGCACATTTTCCAGCAGCTCGCGGGTGTCTTCGACCTTGGTGCGGCTGGCGGCGTCGACTTCGATCAGGTCGACGAAGCGGCCCTCATCAATCTCCCGACACACCGAACAGGTGCCGCAGGGCGTCGAGCTGATGCCGGTTTCGCAGTTCAGGCACTTGGCGATGATCCGCGCGATGGTGGTCTTGCCCACCCCGCGGGTACCGGTGAACAGGTACGCATGGTGCAGGCGCTGGCTGTCCAGGGCGTTGATCAGGGCCTTGAGCACATGGGTCTGGCCGACCATTTCGCGGAACGAGCGCGGACGCCATTTACGTGCAAGAACCTGATAACTCATCGAAAACCGTCGCAGCTGGGAAGCGGAAGGGGCTAATCCTAGCGGAGCACCGGGTAAATTGCATCCGCGCCGCACGGTCACCGGGCGGGCTGTTGCAGCAGCGCCCTGACAGCGGGCCCTGCAGGCCCGGAGAAAGCCGCAATTAGAAGATGTAATCGGTAGTGATGAACCCCGATTCGCGGTTGCGGATGATCTCGCTGATCAGCTCCTTGTTCTCCGGATTGAAGCGGGTCGCCACCAGGGTGCGAATGGAGAACACGCGCAGGGCGTCCTGTACCGACAGCGTGCCCTCGGCTGAATTCTTTCGGCCGTTGAAGGGAAAACTGTCCGGGCCGCGCTGGCACTGCGCGTTGATGTTGATGCGACCGACCTGGTTGACGAAAGCATCCACCAGGCGCCCGACCTGCGCCGAGTCGTTGCCGAAGATGCTCAGCTGCTGGCCGTAGTCGGAGTGCAGCACATAGTCGATCACCTCCTTCACCTCGCGGTACGGCACCACGGGCACCAACGGACCGAACTGCTCCTCGTGGTACAGGCGCATGGCCGGCGTCACCGGGCTCAGCAGCGCCGGGTAGAAGAAACTCTGCCGGTGCGCGCCGCCGTTTGGGTTGACCACCCGCGCGCCCTTGGCCACGGCGTCGTCGAGCAGGCCGTTGAGGTACTCGACCTTACCCGGCTCAGGCAGAGGGGTCAGTGCCACGCCATCGTCCCAGGGCATGCCGGGTTTGAGCGCGGCGAGCTTGGCGGTGAATTTTTCGAGGAAGGCGTCAAGCACGTCTTCGTGGACCAAGAGGATCTTCAGCGCCGTGCAGCGCTGGCCGTTGAACGACAGCGCGCCGGTGATGGCTTCGTTCACCGCATTATCGAGGTCGACCTGCGGCAGGACGATGCCGGGGTTCTTCGCATCCAGGCCCAGCGCGGCGCGCAGGCGGTGTGGGCGCGGGTGCAGCTTCTTCAGGTCGGCGGCACCCTTGTGCGTGCCGATAAAGGCGAACACATCGATCTTGCCGCTGGCCATCAGCGCACTGACCGTCTCGCGGCCACGGCCGTAGATGATGTTGATCACCCCTGGCGGGAAGCTGTCGCGGAAGGCCTCGAGCAACGGGCGGATCAGCAGCACGCCGAACTTGGCCGGCTTGAACACCACGGTGTTGCCCATGATCAGCGCCGGGATCAACGTGGTGAAGGTCTCGTTCAGCGGGTAGTTGTACGGACCCATGCACAGCGCCACGCCCAGCGGTACGCGGCGGATCTGGCCGAGGGTGCCCTGCTCCAGCTCGAAGCGGCTGGAATGGCGGTCCAGTTCCTTGAGCGACTCGATGGTGTCGACGATGTAGTCGCAAGTGCGGTCGAACTCTTTCTCCGAATCCTTGAGGTTCTTGCCGATCTCCCACATCAGCAAGCGCACCACCGCCTCGCGCTGCTCGCGCATGCGCTTGAGGAAATGCTCGACATGCTGGATGCGCTCAGCCACGCGCAGGTTCGGCCACAGACCCTGGCCGTGGTCATAGGCCTGCACGGCGGCATCCAGCGCCGCCAGCGCGGCCTCGGCATCCAGCAGCGGCGTGCTGCCCAGCGCCACTTGTGTATCGCCCTGCTCGCTGGCCAGGAAGATCGGGCTGCGCACGGTCGCCAGCGGGCCATCCCAGCGCACCAGTTCGCCATTGAGCAGATACTCACGCTGCTCGATGGGCGCGCCGGGGCGGTATCGCTCGGGAATCTCGGCGGCGGTGGGAAACAGGTGCTCGAGCTGGCTTGCTGTGGTCATGACGGTGCCTGAAGAAAAAGGTGAGGTTCAGTGCGCGCGGCTGGTGGCGGGCGTCTCGCCCTGCTCCGCTTCACTGTGCGGGCTCAGCAGCTCCTGCTGCTCGGCGTAGCGCGCGCGGATATCGAAGTCACGCGGGTAAGCCTGTTCGGCCGCTTCGGGCTCGCGTGTGTCCAGCCGGGTGGAGTCAGTCATGGTCAACCTCTCACGGTGGGAATGGGGTTCAGCTATCCAGCAGTTGCAGGGCTTCGGCGCTGGCAGCCTGGATGCGCGCCCAGTCGCCCTGGCGAATCCAGGCGCGGTCCATCATCCAGGTACCGCCCACGCACATCACATTGGGCTGGGCCAGGTAGTCGCGCACATTGCTTGGCACGACGCCGCCGGTGGGGCAAAAGCGCACGTTGCCGAACGGTCCGCCAAGGGCCTTGAGGGCGGCCACACCACCGGAAATTTCCGCGGGAAACAGCTTGAAGCGGCGATAGCCCAGGGCGTAACCGAGCATGATTTCCGAGGCACTGCTGATGCCCGGCAGCAACGGCAGCGGGCTGTAGACACCGGCGCGCAGCAGCTCGGCGGTGCAGCCCGGGGTCACGATGAA
The DNA here is from genome assembly GCF_014174475.1 of Aquipseudomonas ullengensis. GTDB lineage: Bacteria > Pseudomonadota > Gammaproteobacteria > Pseudomonadales > Pseudomonadaceae > Aquipseudomonas > Aquipseudomonas ullengensis. The sequence goes on along the minus strand of NZ_JACJUD010000004.1, from coordinate 158,757 downwards.
CTGTGCCCCGGCAGCTTCGGCTTCGGCCAGCATCAGCTCATCGAGCACGGTGCCGGCGCCCACGCACAGCTGCGGACGCTGCTTACGCAGCAGGCGAATAGCACGCAGGCCGAATTCGGAGCGCAAGGTGATTTCCAGGGTGCGCAGGCCGCCAGCGGCCAGGGCATCGGCGAGCGGCAGGATGTCTTCTTCACGCTCGATGGTGATCACCGGCAGGATGCGCGCCTCGGCACACAGACGGTCGATCAACTGCGCCTTGTCGGCCATGCTCGGCACCGCGTCGCGGCAGCTCAGCGACTGAGGGGAAACACTGCTCATGGGGCGATCCTTCGGGCTCAGGGGCACCAGTAGATTTCAAGAGGGTGACGGAGGAAGGCGCGAATCGGCATCTGCGCATCCCCCTCGGCGGCCAGGGCCTGCTTCAAGGTGTCGAGCTTGCCGCGTCCCTGCACAGCCAGCAGGGTCAGGCGCGCCCCGGCCAGCAGTGCCAGCGGCATGCTCAGGCGCTGATGCGGCACGCTGGGCGCGTGCATCGGCAGGCAGCGCTGCGTGCAATCGACGCTCAATGCCAGGTCGAGATTGATGCTGGCGGGGAACAGCGACGCGGTATGCCCGTCCTCACCCATGCCCAGCACCAGCACGTCGATCGGCTGCGGCAACTCGGCCAGCGCCAGGTGCGCCAGCGCCGCCGACTCTTCCAGGCTTGCTGCCGGCTGGTAAAGGCCGACGAAGCGCGCCTTGGCTGCCGCGCCTTGCAGCAGGTGGCGACGCACCAGGCCCTCATTGCTGTCGGCATGGCTGACCGGCACCCAGCGTTCATCCGCCAGGCTGACGGCCACCCGCGACCAGTCCAGTTCCTGACGCGCCAGGCGCTCGAAGAACACAATCGGGCTGCGCCCGCCGGATACCACCAGACTGGCCACACCACGGGTTTCGATAGCCAGGCGCAGCGCATTGGCCACGGTCACGGCCAGTTCGCCGGCCAGCTGTTCGGCGTTGCTCAGGCCGAAGCCGAGCACCTGCGCCGGCAGTTTGAGATTAGAGATCGCCATACCAGTCCTTGCCATCACGGGTGATCAACGCAATGGAGGCCGCCGGCCCCCAGGTGCCCGCCGCATAGGGCTTGGGCGCGCTGCCTTGGCGCTGCCAGCCGGCGATCAACTGATCGCACCACTGCCAGGCGTATTCGATTTCGTCCTTGCGCACGAAGAGGTTCTGGTTGCCCTTCATCACTTCGAGCAGCAAGCGTTCATAAGCATCGGGGATGCGCATGCTGCGGTAAGTATCGGAAAAACTCAGCTGCAAGGGGCCGCTGCGCAGTTGCATGCCTTTATCCAGGCCTTGCTCCTTGGTCATCACCTGCAGCGAGATACCTTCGTCCGGTTGCAGGCGGATGATCAGCCGGTTGCTGATCAGCGGCCGCTGCTCGGGGGCGAAGATGTAGTGCGGCGGCTCCTTGAAGTGGATGACGATCTGCGACAGCTTCTGCGGCATGCGTTTGCCGGTGCGCAGGTAGAACGGCACCCCGGACCAGCGCCAGTTGCGGATTTCCGCGCGCAGGGCGACGAAGGTCTCGGTGTGGCTCTGCGCATTGGCGTTGTCTTCTTCCAGGTAGCCCGGCACCGCCTTGCCCTTGATGCTGCCGGCCACGTATTGGCCGCGTACCACTTGCTGGCCGAGCTGCTCGGCGGTGATCGGCGCCAGGGCCTTGAGCACCTTGACCTTCTCGTCGCGGATGCTGTCGGCCGACAGGTCGCTCGGCGGGTCCATGGCCACCAGGCAGAGCAGTTGCAGCAAGTGGTTCTGGATCATGTCGCGCAGCTGGCCGGCCTGGTCGAAATAGCCCCAGCGCCCTTCGATGCCCACCTGCTCGGCCACGGTGATCTCCACGTGGGAGATGTGGTGCTGGTTCCACTGGCTTTCGAACAGGCTGTTGGCAAAGCGCAGGGCAATCAGGTTTTGCACCGTCTCCTTGCCCAGGTAGTGGTCGATCCGGTAGATGCGGCTTTCCGGAAAGTAGCGCGCCACGGCATCGTTGACCGCTAGCGAGGACGCCAGGTCATGACCGATCGGCTTTTCCAGTACCACGCGGGTGCGCTCGGCCAAGCCGCTGTGCGCCAGGCCACTGCAGATCGCGCCGTATACCGAGGCCGGCGTGGCGAAGTAGGCAATCAGCTGCTCGACGCGGCCGAGCTTGTCGGCCAACGCCGGGTAAGCCTCAGCGCTGAGAAAATCCATGCTCAGGTAATCGAGGCGCGCGCTGAAGCGTTGTAGCGTCGCGTCATCAAGGTCATCGGCCGCCACATGCAGGCGCAGGTGCTGGTCGATCACAGCCAGGTGCTGCTGTGGCTCACCGCTTTCGCGGCCGAGGGCCAGGATACGGGTATCGGCATGCAGCAGCCCGGCCTGATCAAGCTGATAAAGCGCGGGAAACAGCTTGCGCAGGGCCAGGTCGCCGGAGGCGCCAAACAGAGCAAGCGTGCAGGCTTCAATGGATTGCGGAATCATTTTATTTGTTCTTTCGTCAAACATGGCCATATGAATACACCCGCTTTCGCTATCCATCAAGAGAAAATGTAGTAATAAAACAACATTTACCCGTAACCTAGACATCCAACCCCAGATTCCTATGGCTGCGCACCGAGGTGCTCAGTACGATAGGCCACCGTTTTCAGCCCCAGGAACCGACATGGACCGAGTGAACAACCTGCTGGAGCAGATCCAGAATCGCCTTGGCGAGCTGAACAAGGCCGAGCGCAAGGTCGCCGAAGTGATCCTCGCCGCCCCGCAGCAAGCCACCCGCTACAGCATTGCGGCGCTGGCCCAGGCTGCCCAGGTCAGCGAACCGACGGTGAATCGCTTCTGCCGCTCCTTCGGTGTCGGCGGCTATCCCGAGCTGAAGATGCAGCTGGCGCAGAGCCTGGCCAGCGGCGCGGCCTACGTCAGCCGCGCAGTGGAAGCCGACGATGGCCCCGAGGCCTACACCAGCAAGATCTTCGGCAGCGCCATCACCTCATTGGACAGCGCCTGCAAAGCGCTTGATCCGCAGCTGATCAGCCGCGCCGTCGACCTGCTGATCCAGGCTCGGCAGATCCACTTCTTCGGCCTCGGCGCCTCGGCCTCGGTAGCCCTGGATGCCCAGCACAAGTTCTTCCGCTTCAACCTCGCGGTTTCCGCCCACTCCGACGTACTGATGCAGCGCATGCTGGCGTCGGTGGCACATACCGGTGATCTGTTCGTGATCATTTCCTACACCGGACGCACCCGAGAACTGGTGGAAGTGGCGCGTGCGGCGCGACAGAACGGCGCCTCGGTACTCGGCCTGACCGCTGCCGACTCGCCGCTGGCCAAGGCCAGCACCCTGAGCCTGAACATCCCGTTGCCGGAAGACACCGACATCTACATGCCGATGACTTCGCGCATCATCCAGCTCACGGTGCTCGATGTGCTGGCCACCGGCATGACCCTGCGCCGCGGCGTGGACTTCCAGCCGCACCTGCGCAAGATCAAGGAAAGCCTCAACGCCAGCCGCTTCCCCAGCGACGCCGAAACCGAGTAAAGACCTCACCGCCCTACTCCAGCCTGGCCCGCAGGCTTAGCCGGGCCTCGGCGCCTGGCTCCAGGGTCAGGCTGTCAGCACCACAGCCAGCCACCTGCACACTGAGAAACCCCAGTGCCTCGCGCCAGGACACATCACCAAGCGGCCGGCCACCGGGGTGCCAGACCACGCAATTGGGGCCTGCGCCGGTATCGATGCGCAGGCGTCGCTGCCACGCCAGGTCCTGCAGATGCAGAGCCCCCGCCTGGCGAAAAACTCGATGACAACCTTCGGCGACACGCAGCTCGCCGTCCTGCTGACAGGGTTGGCGCAGCAGCAGATCCTGGCCACGCGCGCCTTCCAGCCCACCCAGGCTGACCCGCGACACGTCGCTGACCGCCCAGTAGGCATGCAGGGCATGGCTGAGCTGGCAGGCTTCGCTGTCGCTGTGCTGCGTCACCAGTTGCAGGTCCAGCTCCGCACCCAGGCGGGCATGCAGTTCCACCCGCCAGTCGCACAGTTCCAGCCGCCAGACCAGGTACACGCCGTGTCGGTCGCTCTCCTTGCTCACCAGGCGCCAGTCATTCAGCCGCGCCCAGCCATGATGCGGCCAACCACTTTCATTGGGATGGCGGCCGAACCACGGCCAGCAAATCGGAACCCCGCCGCGAATGGCGCCGAGGTTATGCCAGTGCGCCGCACACCACAGCCACGGGCGCTGACCACGCGGCTGGAAGTGCAACAACTGACCGCCCTGCCGACTGAACACCGCCTGACACAACGGATGCTCGATCAGCAGCAGGTCGCGCCCTTGATGCCTGTCCCAGCGGAACACCTGGCGCGACGAAAATCGGAACAGCGCCGCCAGCGGATGTTCCGCCAGCGCGCTGCGCCCGGCAGGCGCGAGGTGTGGTTCAACGACCACCACGACGCCCCTCCTGCCCGGTCATTTCCACCAGTACTCCACCTGTACGCCAAAGTTGGAACCGTGCAGATCGGTGCCGAAGACGCCGGTATCGGACAGCGCCGAACCCGCCGCGACCATGCTCGCCGAGCGCTGCGCCGCTTCGTTCCAGCTGGCATAGGTGTAATACAGGCGCACTTCCGGGCGGGTCCAGAAGCCCGGACCACCCGGCGCCCAGGTCGGCGCCACGGTGAATTTGGTCAGCTTGCGGGTGCCGTCAGGCGCTTCGACCTGGTCACGACCGATCTCGCCCACCAACTTGAACTCCTCGGTAAAGGCGTAGCTGGTACGCCCGCCCACCGACAGCCAGTTCTGGTCGGCACCGTCGTCACGCTTGTCCTTCTGGTAGATCAGCTCGACCTGGCCACCCAGGCGCGGGGTCATCTGGAAGTCGAAGAATTCCACGGCACGCCAGCTGGTGGCGCTGCTGTCGAGGGTCGGATCACCGGTATAACCGAGGCCAGTCCCCGGGCCTTCACCGTATTGCAGGGCGAAGGTGTTGACCCCACCGAGGAACTCTTTCTGCTTGTGCTGCGCCGTCACCGACCAGCCGCTGTGGGCATCGCTGCTGTCAGGCTTGTCGATATAGCTGGCGCCAACTTCCATCTCGCCATTGGGGTTGGTCTGGAAGCCCGCAACGTTGAAGTCATGGCGATTGATATACGGCTTCTGGAAGTAATCATCCTTGCGCGAGAACACGTAGCTGTACTTCAGGTCGCCGATCTTCACGCTGTCCAGGCCGGCGCCAGTGGCGCTCTGGTTCCAGTAGTAGAAGTCGGAGATATGGATGTCGTTACGTTTGTAGAAGCGCCGACCGGCCCACAGCGAACCGCCATTGAGCGCCGACATGTTGCTCCACTCGGCATACATCTGGTTCATCCGGGCGAAGCCGTAATCGCCGGTGAATTCGGGCGTGTGGCCGTACTCGTTGTACAGCTGGGCCATGCCCTCGACGCTGATCTGCGAGCCGTCGTCGAGGCTCAACAAGTCCTGGCGCAGGTCCAGCTCCGCGTACTGTTCGCACTCGTTACCGAGGCGGTACTTGGACTTGGCGCCGGGCAGCTGGAAGCAGGCCTGCGAGCCACCCTCCACGGAGCCGCCGGCGCCACTGCGCACGTAACCGGTGAACTCCGTGCCGGGCGCCAGCTCCACACCCCAGGATGTTCCCGGCAGTGCGAGCAGCGCGCAGGGTACTAGCCACAAACCTCTATTCATCGTGTTCATATCCACTCCACTGGTTTTTATTGTTGTATTGCCTGGATACCCGGCCCTGGGCGAAGCGAGACGGCAGCACCCGCCCCGGCCGTCTCTTAACGGCCCTTGAACTGCGCGACGTTGGTCGCCCGCTCAATGGCCCGTGTCTTTCCCAGCCCGCCCAGCCGCTCCCCGCTGTGCGCGTCGAACAGCAGGACCTTGCTCGGGTCGAATTGCAGCGCCAGGGTTTCGCCGATCTGCGGCGCCGCATCCGGCGCCAGGCGGCAGCACACCTTGGTCTGGTTGAGGTTGACGAACACCAGGGTGTCCGGCCCGGTGGGCTCGGTGACTTCCACCTCGGCGCGAATCGACGGCAGCTCGCTGCCGTTGGCCAGCTGGATCTGCTCCGGACGCACGCCAAGAATCACTTCGCGGTGCTCCAGGCCCTCCTCCATCTCGCCCAGCGGCAGTTCGCAACGCGCCTGACCGCTGTCGAGCAGCGCCCACAGCTGACCATCGCGACGCTGCAGGCGCAGCGGGATGAAGTTCATCGGTGGTGAACCGATGAAGCTGGCGACGAACAGGTTGGCCGGATCGTTGTAGATCTGCTGCGGCGTGCCGAACTGCTGGATCACCCCGTCCTTCATCACTGCCACCTTGTCGCCCAGGGTCATGGCTTCGATCTGGTCGTGGGTGACGTAGACCGTGGTGGTCTTCAGGCGCTGGTGCATCAGTTTGATTTCGGTGCGCATCTCTACGCGCAGCTTGGCGTCGAGGTTCGACAGCGGCTCGTCGAACAGGTAGATCTTCGGCCGCCGCGCCAGCGCCCGGCCCATGGCCACGCGCTGCTGCTGGCCGCCGGAGAGCTGGCCCGGCTTGCGCGCCAGCAGGTGTTCGATCTGCAGCAGCTTGGCCACGCGCGCCACTTCAGTCTCGATGTCGGCCGGCGCCATCTTGCGGATCTTCAGGCCGAAGGCGATGTTGTCGCGCACGCTCATGGTCGGGTACAGCGCGTAGGACTGGAACACCATGGCGATGTCGCGATCCTTGGGGCTTTGCCCACTGATGTCGGCGCCATCCACCAGGATCGCCCCGCCACTGATGCCTTCCAGGCCGGCGATGCAGTTCATCAGGGTGGATTTGCCGCAGCCGGACGGGCCAACCAGGATCAGGAACTCGCCGGAATCGATCTTCAGCTCGATGTCCTTGAGGGTGTCTGCCAGGCCGCTGCCGTAGGTTTTGTTGACGTTGCGCAGTTCGAGGGTTGCCATGGATCGTTACCTCAGCCTTTGACTGCGCCAGCCGTCAGGCCGCGCAGGAAATATTTACCGGCTACGACGTAGACCAGCAGAGTGGGCAGGCCGGCGATCATCGCGGCGGCCATGTCGACGTTGTATTCCTTGGCCCCGGTGCTGGTGTTGACCAGGTTGTTGAGGGCCACGGTGATGGGCTGGGTGTCGCCACTGGCGAACACCACGCCGAACAGAAAGTCGTTCCAGATCTGGGTGAACTGCCAGATCAGGCAGACCATGATCGTGGGGATCGACATGGGCAGCAGGATCCGCCCGAAGATGGTGAAGAACCCCGCGCCATCCAGGCGCGCAGCCCGCACCAGGGCATCCGGCACGCTGACGTAGAAGTTGCGAAAGAACAGCGTGGTGAACGCCAGGCCATACACCACATGCACCAGCACCAGGCCGGCGGTGGTGTTGGCCAGGCCGAATTTGCCAAGGGTGAAGGACGCCGGCAGCAGCACCACCTGGAACGGCAGGAAGCAGCCGAACAGCAGCAGGCCGAAGAACAGTTGCGAACCCTTGAAGCGCCACATCGACAGCACGTAGCCGTTGAGTGCGCCGAGCAGCGTGGAGATCAGCACGGCCGGCACGGCGATCTTCACCGAGTTCCAGAAATAGCCGCCGACGCTGTCCCAGGCCTTGACCCAGCCGATCAGGGTGAACACATCGGGTATCGACAGCAGGTTGCCGGTACGGATGTCATCCGGCGTCTTGAAGCTGGTCAGCAGCATCACCAGCAACGGAATCAGGTAGACCGCGCAGGCAACGATCAGGGTGGCGTAGATCGCCACGCGGCTGAGGCTGAATGGAGACTTCCCGGCCAGGCTAGTCATGGCGCTTGTTCCTCAGTTCGGAATACAGATACGGCACGATGATCGCCAGCACGGCGCCGAGCATCAGCATTGCGCTCGCCGCGCCAAGGCCCATCTGGCCGCGGGTAAAGGTGTGGGCGTACATGAACATCGCCGGCAGGTCGGAGGAGTAGCCGGGGCCGCCCGCGGTCATCGCCGCTACCAGGTCGAAACTCTTGATGGCGATGTGCGCGAGGATCATCAGCGCGCTGAAGAACACCGGGCGCAGGCTCGGCAGCACGATGCGCAGGTAGATGGTCGGCAGGCTGGCACCATCGACCTGGGCGGCGCGGATGATCGACTGATCGACGCCACGCAAACCAGCAAGGAACAGCGCCATGACGAAACCCGAGGACTGCCACACGGCGGCGATCACCAGGCAGTAGACGACGCGATCCGGGTCCACCAGCCAGTCCAGGCGAAAGCCCTCCCAGCCCCAGTCGCGCAGCAGCTTGTCCAGCCCCAGGCCCGGGTTGAGCAGCCACTTCCAGGCGGTGCCGGTGACGATCATCGACAGCGCCATGGGGTACAGGTAGACGGTACGAATGAAGCCTTCACGACGGATGCGCTGATCCAGCAGCACCGCCAGGAACACCCCCAGCACCAGGCTGATGGCGATGAACAGGCCGCCGAACAGCAGCAGGTTGTGGCTGGCCACCCACCAGCGATCGTTGTCCCACAGGCGCTCGTACTGCTGCAGGCCCACCCACTTGTAGCTGGGCATGAAGCGCGAATTGGTGAAGGACAGCAGGAAGGTCCACAGGATGTAGCCGTAGAAGCCGACCAGCACGATCAGCACACTCGGCGCCAACACCAGCTTGGGTAGCCAGCGCTGCAGCGCGTCGAACGGCGACGCCTTGGTGAAAACTGCGATTGAACTCATGGGTACTCCGTTGACGCAGAAACAGATGCCGGGCAGGTGAAGCCCGCGCCTCGGCGGTGTCGCAAAACGCGGATTGCTCCGCCCTACCAATCCCGCGCCGGCAAAAAATCGGCGCGACAGTTCCCGCAGCGCATGCCGTGAGGCATGCACTCGAAAGCGAAATCCGAGGAAACGGCGGGCCAGGCCCGCCTTACGACTGCGGCCGTCTAGGCGACGGCCGCGGGCGCCTTACTGCACCGCCTGGATGGCGGCAGCCAGTTGCTGCGCCGCCTTTTTCGGGTCGGCAGCCGGGTCGTTGAAGAAGTTGGTGACCACGTCGAACACCGCGCCCTGCACGTAGCTGGAGGCGGCCATGCCGTGGGCCAGGCTCGGCTGCAGACCATTGCCTGCCGCGGCCTGCTTGAAGTCCTTCATCGACTGCTGGGCACAGCTGTCGAAGCTGCTCATGTCCTGGTCCAGGCGAACCGGGATGGAGCCCTTGTTCTGGTTGAAGAACTGTTGGAACTCCGGCGACATGACGGTACGCGCCAGGTCGTTCTGCGCCTTGCGGTTGCCTTCATCGCTGAGCTTGAACATCGCCAGGGAGTCGATGTTGTAGGCGAAGCTGCCTTGCGTGCCGGGGAATGGCAGGCACTGGTAGTCCTGACCCGCCACCTTGCCGGCGGCAGTCCACTCGCTCTTGGCCCAGTCGCCCATGATCTGCATGCCGGCCTTGCCGTTGATCACCAGGCCGGCGGCGGTGTTCCAGTCGCGACCGGCAGCGTCGGCATCGATGTAGCCGTGGAGTTTTTTCAGGGTGGCGAAGACTTCAACCATCTTGTCGCCGGTAAGCGTCGCCTTGTCCTGGTCGACGAAGGCCTTGTGGTAGCCCTCTGGGCCGAGGATGGCGAACACCAGGTCCTCGAACACGGTGCCGTCCTGCCACGGTTGGCCGCCATGGGCGAGCGGAATGAAACCGGCGGCCTTGAGCTTGTCGGCGGCGGCGAAGAATTCGTCGAGGGTGGTCGGCGGCGTGGCGCCGGCCTTCTTGAACACCTCGGGGTTGATCCACAGCCAGTTGACCCGGTGTACGTTGACCGGCACGGCTACGTAATGGCCGTCGTACTTCATGATGCTGGCAACCTGCTTGGGCAGCAGGCTGTCCCACTTGCCTTCGTCGGCGACTTCGTCCAGCTCGGTGAGCAGGCCCAGCTCGCCCCATTCCTGGATATCCGGGCCTTTGATCTGTGCCGCGGACGGCGGATTGCCGGATACGGCACGGGTCTTCAGCACGGTCATGGCCGCTTCACCACCACCACCGGCAACGGCGAAGTCTTTCCAGGTGTGGCCTTTGTCTTCGACCAGTTTCTTCAGCGTATCGGCTGCGCGCTTTTCGCCACCCGAAGTCCACCAGTGCAGGACTTCGACTTCACCAGCAAGGGCGGAAAGGGGAAACAACGAGGCGAGGGAAACGACAACGGCCAGGCGGGAGATCGCGTTCATGGAAGTACCTTTATTGTTGTTATGCCAGTGCAAGTCATGGTGCTTGCGCTTGCATTCGAGTCTAACCACGCCGCGTTTCGCGGCGGGTAACAAAGGGATGCGCAATGGTCACTGACCCGTTACATAGACCGGGCGTCATGTAACACGCGCTCAATTGGCGTGACGTGGCAGGCGCAGCGTTACCCGCAAGCCACCCTCGCGCAGGTTCTGCAAGGTCACTTCGCCACCGTGGCTGTGCGCCAGGCTGCGGGCGATACCCAGGCCCAGGCCATAACCCTGCTGCTGGCCGGACAGGCGAAAATGCGGCTCGAAGACCTGCTCCAGGCGCTGCTCGGGCACGCCGGGCCCTTCGTCATCGACATGCAGGACGAACGCCTCGCGATCATCCTCGATATGCAGGTGTGCGCGCTGGCCGTACTTCAGGGCGTTGTCCACCAGGTTGCCGATGCAGCGCCGCAGCGCCAGCGGCTTGCCAGGGTAACTGGCCAGCGCTTTGCCCTTCAGCGTGACCTGGCCATTGCCAAGGTAGGGCTCGACCAGGCCATGCAGCAGGTAGTTGAGGTCGACCTGCTCGATGTTCTCGTGGATATCCGTGTCCTTCACGCACTGCAGCGCGCCCTTGACCAGCAATTCCAGGTCATCCAGGTCGCGGCTGAACTTGGCCTGCAAGGCTTCATCTTCCAGCAGCTCGACGCGCAGGCGCAGGCGGGTGATGGGTGTGCGCAGGTCATGGGAAATCGCACTGAACAACTGGCTGCGCTCGCCCAGGTAGCGACTGATGCGGTCGCGCATGTTGTTGAAGGCCCGGCTGACCTCCACCACCTCGCTACCGCCCATTTCTGCCAGTGGCTCCACGGTGGCGCCCAGTGACATTTCCCTCGCCGCCGTCGCCAGGCGCTTGAGCGGACGGCTCTGCCAGTGCACGAGGATGCCAATGAACAGCAGCAGAAAACTGCTGGTGAGGATGATGAACCACACCTGCTGCGCCGGCAGGCCCTGGTCTTCCAGGCTGACGTAAGGCTCGGGCATCAATGAAGCGAGGTACAGCCATTCGTTCGGCGCGATCTGGATCTGCGTCACCAGCACCGGCGGATTCAACGGCTCCAGGCTCAGCGCATAGTGGGCCCAGGAGCGCGGCACCTCGTCGAGCTTGAGCTCGCCATTGAAGATACGCAGATCATCCGGGCTGACGAACTGCACCAGCAGGTCGACATTGCGCCCCAGGTTCTGCCGCAGCACCGCATCGACCTCAGCCAGCACCGCGTGCTTGCGCGGGGTTTCCGGCAGCACCTGCATCTCCAGCGGTTTGTCGTTGAGTGAAACGAAGAAGCGCGTACCACCCATGCTGCGCAACTGGTCCAGCACCATAGGCCGAAAACCCAGCGGTAACGAGCGGAAGTAACTGACGCTGGCGGACATCGAATGCGCCAGGCTGCGGGTACTGGTGAGTAAGCCTTCCATCTGGCTGGCGCGAAGTTGTGAAACCCAGATCAGGCTCGACAGCGCCTGAGCCACCAGCACCACCAGCAAGGTCAGCAGCAGCATGCGCCCGAGCAGCGAGCGCGGTACCGGCAACAGCCGGCGCAGCTTAGAGCGCAGCACCGGCATGCGGTGTGACGCTGGCCGCGAGCAGGTAGCCGGAGCCGCGCACGGTGCGGATCAACCGCGGCGCCTTGCCGGTATCGCGCAGGCGCTGGCGCAGGCGACTGACAGCCATGTCGACAATGCGCTCCAGTGGCATCACTTCGCGGCCACGGGTGGCATTGGCGATGGTGTCGCGATCGAGGATCTGCTGCGGGTGATCGAGAAACAGCTTGAGCAGGGCGAAGTCGGCTCCGGAGAGAATCACTTCCTCGCCATCGAGGTGGAACAGCCGGTGGCTGACCATGTCCAGGCGCCACTCATCGAAGGCCAGCACCTCGATCATCGTGCGCTCCTGGCCAAAGCCGGCGCGCCGCAGTAGCGCCTTGATCCGCGCCTGCAACTCGCGCGGGCTGAAGGGCTTGCCCAGGTAGTCGTCGGCCCCCAGCTCCAGGCCGATCACCCGGTCGGCTTCGTCGGAGCTGGCAGTAAGCATGATGATTGGCACCTGGGCGAAACGCTGGTGCTGGCGCATCCAGCGACACAGGCTGAAGCCGTCCTCGTCGGGCAGCATCACGTCGAGGATCACCAGATCGGCCAGGCCTTCGCCCAGGGCCTGGCGAAACGCGGCGCCATCGGCCACGGCCCGCACCTGAAAACCAGCGCGACTCAGATAGACCTGCAACAGGTCACGGATTTCCTCGTCGTCATCGACCAGGAGGATGGATCTTCCGGCTTGGCTCACGTCCGCCGTCCTTTCTTGTTGTGTGCTTGCCGGGAGCGGGCCCGCGCCCTTTCTACTGATGTTGTTCCAGCGCTACGCCGGCGCCTTCCAGGCCAGGATACTCGGCCGTCACCAGCCATACCGGTACGCCTTCGAAATAACCGCTCATGCAGCCCTTGCTGGAAAAGCTGCGAATAAAGCCGCTGGCCTGGAAGAAACTGGCGAAACGCGGCACCACGCCGCCAACTATATACACGCCGCCGCGCGCACCAAGGGTCAGCACGTTGTTGCCGGCCACACGACCGAGCCAGATGCAGAACTGGTCGAGCACCTGTGCCGCCAAGGCATCACCGGACAGCGCCGCAGCGCTGACCTGCGCCGGCGTGCTGAGGCTCGGCACCTGGCCATCCACCGTGCACATGGCCAAATACAGCTGCAGCAGACCGTTGCCGCTGAGTACATCTTCGGCGCGCACATGGCCAAGCTGATTGAACAGCTGCTGCCAGAGTTGTGCCTCGCGCGGGCTACCGATAGGCAGGTCGACGTGCCCGCCCTCGCCCGGCAGCGCCTGCCAGCGCCCCTCTGCTGGCGACAACAAGGTCCCGACACCCAACCCGGTGCCAGGGCCGATGACCACCGCAGGGCTACCTGGCTCGGCCACGCCCGGACAAATCTGCAACCGCTCGTGCTCGCGCACACGGGTCATGCCCAGGGCCATGGCAGTGAAGTCGTTGACCAGCAACAGTTCCTGCACCTGCAACGCCTGGCAGAAATGACTGCGACTCAGGCGCCAGTGATTATTGGTGAAACGAAAATGCTCACCGCCGACCGGCCCGGCCACCGCCAGACACACCGCGCCGATGCTACCCGGCGCCAGGCCAAGGTCGATCAAGTAGTGACTGATGGCCTGTTCCGGCGTGGCGAAGTCGGCCGTAGCCAGCACCCGCACGGACTCCAACTGCCCGTCACGCCACAGGGCGAAGCGCGCGTTGGTGCCGCCGATATCGCCCACCAAAGCCAATTTCACTGCAGATTCTCCAGGTTCGAGGTAAAGGCACTCGCGCCCCGCTCCGCCGAGCTGAACGCCGCACGCATGAAGGCAAACAGCTCACGCCCACAGCCCACGCCATGCCCGGCGGGCACGGTGGCGGATGCACGGGTGGCCAATTCGCTGGCTTCGACACGGATTTCCAGGGTGCCGGCCTGGCCATCGACGCGAATGATGTCACCGTCATGCACGCGCGCCAGTGGACCTCCGTCGTAGGCCTCGGGGCAGACGTGAATCGCGCCCGGAATCTTGCCAGAAGCACCGGACATGCGCCCGTCAGTTACCAGCGCCACCTTGAAGCCACGGTCCTGCAGCACGCCGAGGAACGGCGTCATCTTGTGCAGCTCAGGCATGCCATTGCAGCGCGGTCCCTGGAAGCGCACCACGGCAACGAAATCGCGCTCCAACTCGCCTGCCTTGAAGGCATCGACCAGCTCCTGCTGATCCTCGAATACCCTCGCGGGCGCTTCCACCACCTGATGCTCGGCGGCCACCGCAGACACCTTCATCACCCCACGCCCGAGGTTGCCGACCATCACCCGCAGGCCGCCCTCCGGTGAGAACGGACGCGACACCGGGCGCAGGATGCTGTCGTCGAGGCTGACTTGTGCCCCCTCGCGCCATACCAGGCGCCCGTCCTCGAGGAATGGCTCCTGGGTGTAGCGGCGCAGGCCACGGCCCATCACGGTGTTGACGTCCTCATGCAGCAGCCCGGCATCGAGCAGTTCGCGCACCATGAACGCCACGCCGCCGGCGGCATGGAAGTGATTGATGTCGGCCTTGCCGTTGGGATAGACGTGGGCCAGGGTCGGCACCACTTCGGAAAGGTCGGCCATGTCCTGCCAGGTCAGCTGGATACCGGCGGACTGCGCAATCGCCGGCATGTGCAGGGTGTGATTGGTCGAGCCGCCGGTGGCATGCAGGGCCACGATGGAGTTGACCAGTACGCGCTCGTCGATCAACTCGCCCAGCGGCAGGAAGTTGCCGCCCTGCTTGGTCAGACGGGTGACCTGGCGCGCCGCCTCGAGGGTCAGGGCATCGCGCAGCGGTGTGTTCGGGTTGACGAAGGAGGAGCCCGGCAGGTGCAGGCCCATCATCTCCATCAGCATCTGGTTGGTGTTGGCGGTGCCGTAGAAGGTGCAAGTGCCGGGGCTGTGATAGGCCTTCATTTCGGATTCGAGCAACTCGTCGCGGCCCGCCTTGCCTTCGGCATAGCGCTGGCGCACATCGGCCTTCTCCTTGTTCGACAACCCGGAGGGCATCGGCCCGGCGGGAATGAACAGGGATGGCAGGTGGCCAAAGCGCAGGGCGCCCATCATCAGGCCGGGGACGATCTTGTCGCAGACGCCAAGGAACACAGCGGCATCGAACATGTTGTGCGACAACGCCACGGCGGTGGACATGGCAATCACTTCGCGGCTGGCAATCCCCAGCTCCATGCCCGGCTCGCCCTGGGTGACCCCATCGCACATCGCAGGTACACCACCGGCCACCTGGCCGACCGAGCCGATATCACGCAGCGCCTGCTTGATCTGCTCCGGATACTTTTCATAGGGCTGGTGAGCAGAAAGCATGTCGTTGTAGGCGGTGACGATGGCCACGTTGGCCGAATCCATCAGGCGCAGGCGCTGCTTGTCTTCACTGCCGCAACCGGCCACCCCGTGGGCGAAGTTGGCACATTGCAACTTGCCGCGCACCGGGCCCTCACTGGCCGCCGCATGAATCATCGCCAGATAGCGCGCACGCGTGGCACGACTGCGCTCGATCAGACGCTCGGTGACTTCAAGGACACGGGGGTGCATGAGGGTGGCTCCGACTGAGATATCTTGTTTTTATACCAATCAAAAAACCATCAATCAAACAACAACTGAACAAAATTTAGATTTTGTTGTTGTTTAAACAACATTTTGCCACCCGATACGCGATCACAGGGGCATGAACAGGCAGATGTGATGTCGCTCGAACAATACGCGCACAGCAGAATGCTAGCGCCCTGCTCAGCCAGGCACTGGCAACAGGTCGGAAATACGCAGAATCAGGGGAGTAAACGAATAACCCTGAGTGGGTTATGGAGGCGACCCCACCAGCCACACCCCGGCACACAATGTTCCCGCCGTGGCTGCTCCCTTCCGGGCCTGACCAGGTTAACGGGTAATCGTTGCGGGGCGCATTGTAACTGGGCTGGCTGGGTTTTGCGGGGTTACTGGAGTGCTTTTCCAGTGAGAAATTACCAATCCCTCCGACACCAAAAACCGAGGTGTGGCTTCGACTGTCACACATCGCTGTCACACACAGGTGTCACACATGGCCTACATCATCAGGCGCGGAGCCTTCTACTACCTCAATCTCCGCCTCCCAAAGACCCACACACATCGGTGTCACACATTGCGCTTGAGCCTAGACATAAGGGATAGGCAATCCGCCATTTTCCTCGCCAGCTCTATTGCCCAAAAAGTCCACCTCCATCTCGCAGAACACCCGCTGGACGGGCCTTCGATACTCAGGAAGCACTGTGCCGCTTGGCTCCGGGACACCCCGCCGCCACCGATAAAAGCTGAGATGAATTCTCAGCACAGAATCAGCGAAGCCACACCCAAAGCCACAATAGAAGGCCCTCTTCTCAGCACCCTGGCCAAGCTCTACCTAGATGAGGGGACAAGGAGTGGCACTTGGAGAGTGGTAAGTGCTCAGGAAGTCGAAAGAGCACTCAAAGAACTGTTCGAGCTGATGGGCGACATGGATGCAGCCAGCTTCTCCAGTGAACACGCCAGAGCCCTCAAAGGACGATTGAGCCGGTGCCCGCAGTACTTTGGACTCAAACCAGAATTCGAGGGTATGACACTGCGACAGGTGATCGACTCAGGACGAGCGTACAAACCAATATCAGCAGTCACAGTCAACAACAGGCTACGAAAACTGACTGCTTTCTTTGGATGGTGCCAGACCAATGGATACCTCTCGACCAACCCCCTAACTGGCGTGAAGGTCATGACCGGCTCAGCCAAGGAAGCCCGGCTTTCATTCGACACTGACGACTTAGCCAAACTGCTTGATCTACCCACACTGCGACAGGAAGCAAAGAAACATCCCTGGCGCTTCTGGATACCTTTGCTGGGACGCACCACAGGCGCTCGCCTGGAAGAGCTATGCCAGCTCTATACCGATGACATCACCAGCGTGAACGGAATCCACTGCATCAGGATCGCTGACCAACACGAAGGTCAGCAGCTGAAAAACCCTGGAAGCCGCAGAGTGATTCCGCTTGCGCCATCTCTTCTGCAACTGGGCTTCTTGGACTACGTTGAAAAGGTGAGCGCCGTCGGAGCGCAGATGCTTTTCGCAGACCTCAAGGCCGTCAGAGGGAAATACGGCCACGCGCCAAGCAAATGGTTTGGCCGCTACAAACTCAAGCTAGGCATCAGCGACAGCAGAAAGACATTCCACAGCTTCCGACACACATTTATTGATGAGATGCGTGATTGTGGAGTACAGGATTCATTGGTGAAGCGAATGGTCGGCCATGAGGACAGCTCCACTACCTTCGGAATTTATGGCAGCAGAACTCCTATTGCAGCAATGCTGAAGGCCCTAGAGCAATTACCCCCACAGCAGCCCTAAGCTCCTATTTGTATAGACCAGTCGCCAAGGCGCTATCGACTAGCTCCGTTCGTAGGATCATCACCTGCGGCGGAGCCTCAATGCTCACACAAACCCTACCCCTCTGAATCTCTGTTACATGGATGGTGATGCCATCGCGTAGCAAGTTACGTAACAGCACCTCAGCATCGACGCCTGGATCAATTGTTAGTCGAATTTCCTCGCCTTCATGGCGAGTCAGACTGAGAAAACCCATAGCCATATTCCTTCAGAGGTGGAGTGCATCCTGCAAGTTGCAGCCTAAGCCACTAACATAAGCGGTCGCAAGCAAATCAAGGCAACCTGCTATCAACCAAATAGAACATTAGGAGCCATCATGGCCACCCCATTCTCACACCCCGAATTTCAGCACCACCCCTTTGAGGACGCACCGCTTAATCGAGACCTATATCTGATGGGTGAGCAGTGGATGCCCGAATACGAAGCAGCTGTTGTCGGCATGCTCAAGGGAAAAGCCTTTCAAACTGTCGGCTACATAAGCTATGCATCTATCCGGAGAGTCAATCCAAACTCGCTTGAAATATCGTGGTACCCAAACCTGAATGATCGATTTCACGAGGTGTCGATTTTACTCCCACGCGAAGCCTTCGTTATCTGTGTGGGCTGCCCTAATTATGACGAGCGTCCTCATATTTTCGTAAAGGACTCATGGCTTTCGAGCCTGCACCTACGTCCCTATTCAGCATTTGCTTTGATTGATGCAATCGGGGTCAGAACCGCTTTACGAGATGGCAGCCTCAACAGTGAAAGCCTGATGCGCCTTCGCTCTCGAATCGACGATATTGCATCCTCAGCCACTAGTGTCTCTTTTGTAAGCTTTGCTGACAGCCTACTACTGAAGAGCAATTGGTTCGTGGGTCAGTACGACAGCAACATCTCGTACTCATACGAACCAGAAGCTTTAATTCGCCTATTCCCGAGTATTGCCGATGCTTTTCAACGTGAATTAGGGATGGAGGTATACGCCGCAATCACCCAAGGAGTAAATGAGTACAACGACTCATCGCCACACCACATTTCGCCCTCAGGCAATCACATCTCACTGAACAGTTTGGGCTTACCATTTGCCCAGCTTCTTTCCATTGATGACGCGGCACGCACTGCAATTCGCGCAGGGAGGCACGAACCTAAAGAGCTTTACATAGACAAAAAACTTTTCCACTCACTGCACTTCCAGCATGATTTCGACAAAATCGCACAACCAAAAGCGCCGTACTCAGCACCAATGTTTTCGGATCTGGACGAGTACTATTATTTAGACTGTGACACTCTACTATCCAACCTGCAGCCGCAAAAATAACTTCGCCATAAAGTTCAAATAAAAGTTAACTCAAACATCACCCAGGCATTGACAATCAAGAACTTTGTGATATAGTATTCTTTATTGGTGGATTAAAATCCACCAACATCTCTTCTTTGCAAATTCGCATCAGTAATCCTCTCTGATGCTGCCGCCTCCGACAGGGCGTTAAATACGTCGAATTGGAAAATCCCAACAGCTGCCAAACAACCTAAGAGCACTTAGCTCTGTAGGTTGCTTTGCTATTTCCTCATCTGAATGCAGCAGAAGATGATTGCCTTAGCTCTTCCCCGGTCAACGCTAGAGCTAGGGCTTTTTTACGCCATTTAATTAATATCAGTCATACTAGGAGACCCTTATGACAACAAAGCGCAAGATCAGGAAAATCGAGTGCTCGCATTGTGGAAATAATTTTTACGCTAAAAGCACACTTGCCAAGTACTGTCGCGTCAGCTGCCAAACACAAGCGTGGAGACATGCCAGCAGGAGCCGCCAGGAACAGCTAGCACATGAGTACGAAGCAGAGTTAAGTGAGGTCACCAACAAAGACGCAGCCTGACATGACTCAACCGCACCGCCCTACAGAGAGTAGGACGCATAAAGAAACCTGCGCAGTGAAACGCAAAGGACTGATTAGGGATATAAAGGAAATGAAAAATTAATGTCAAACTGGTTAATGATCCACACACCGTCAAATCTAGTAATGGGAATTATTGCCTCTTCCAGGCAACCAAAGAGTACCCCCGATACGAAATTCATCACCGTCACTGATAAGCAACTGGATAAGTACTATCAGCTCCAAGAAAAATGCTCCGGTAAGCTTGTTGATTTTGGCGCCTTGTTGAAAGCCTCGCCCTCTCTTCTGGAGTTATATACCGGTAAAGCGTGGGAAGTTTTTCAACAAGGCGTTACAGCTCGCAAGCGGTCTACCGAATATCCGTGCCGAATCCGGCAACGTCGAGCAAAAATCCGCAAAGCTGCATAACGTATTTGCTGGCTTACAGAGCAACGAAAACAGCTAGCAGTACCTATGTACCGGGTACTGTATTTAGCCCCTCTGGAGGCCGCGTATTCCGTGGCTTCTAACCTTAAAAATACCTAGGTCTCGGGCCATTTTCGGCACGCAGACAAACTCATTCTCAAATTGGAGAAAATAATGGCTACACAAAAACAGAAATACGGCACCACTACGGGGGTGGCTGAGTTCTTTCCTCACCAACAAGCAGAACTAGATGCCTGCATCGAGCACGCAGTGCGGAGCTACAGTATCAGGACTGAATCGATGCACACCCCAGCTCTAGCAGCAAACGTTGAGTTCAAGCGGTATGGCCCTATTGCTGACTCACTCACCGAACTGAGCAACCTTATCGCAGAAGGATACTCAATCCATCCGACAGCCCACTGCACCCTACGCGGTATGGATATCTCGCTTCTCCTGATCAAATCCGAGCGCTTGCAGCAAGACGAATTGGCAGACATCAGAAAGGCCGCAGCACTGCAGTACGAAGAAGATCGCTTCAAGCGAAATAGTGCCGAGACTGATCGTCAGCTACAGCTTTCGTTGGAAATCGAGAAGAGACGCGTACTCCGCCAAGAAGAGCAGACTTTGCAAGCGCAGCTACAGCAGCAACGGCAAACTGCCCTTGATGAGCTTGTTTCCGCCTACCATCAAACAGCAGCTTGACGCAAGGTATCAACCTTGACAAATTAGCAGTTTTTTGATATAAACGTCGCCCCAGCCTGCTCAGGTTGGTTACAGCATATCCCCCATATTCAGACATGCCACTACTCAAGCCACTAGGCCGCTGAGCAGCACGGGCTTCTATTGTCTGAAATGGGGGCTTTTGCTTTCTAAACCGAGTCTGGCAACCAGCGAGGATTTGCCTATGAGCTGAAAATTACATGGAGAACCATAATGAAATACACCCCCGAAGCCATCCACCAAGCACTTGTAGAAAGAAAGGCCGCAGTCATTGGCGAATGCATTTTTCTCAAAGTCACAGGCGAAGTGATTGGTGAGTATGCTTGTTCGCAGTACACCTCCCCCCAATACGACTACCCGCCTCCTCACAGCGGTAGCTCTAGGAGCTTCATCGTAGATGACGAGGGATCTCCCCTAGCTCTCCCCGAGCCCCTACCCATAACTAGCCCACTCGCGGAAGTAATTTCAATATCGTCCGCCGCAAACGTACCTGCAGGAAGCAATGCGGGTCGAATCGCCAGAGCGGTAAGCAATCCATTGTTCCACGCTCTCCAAGCACTCCGTATCGAAGGAATACCGACCCCTTGGTTAGATGACATTATTTTTGGTGCAATTTGCGGTGGCCCCGGCATCATCAACGGAAACCTCAGCGTCGCTTACGCAGATGTTAAAAAGCTCCTGAGCCTTCCGGAAATTTCAGTCCGCATGGCCGCAGAATACCTTCTGAATCATGACCATGAACCAATGAGCACTAGACAGCTCCAGAGGGTTGTCAAAGCCGCGAGATTTGCCCTTAGAGGCGTAGCCCTGCACCTAGAGCGTCATCCAAGGATTTTAGATTCCATAGGAATGATGATCGACTTCGATCCGCTTTGGCCAACAGCTAGCGCAAGCGCTGATGCGATTGATGCTCCTCTTAAGCCAGACGCAGACCGACGACTACAAGCTCTTGAGATGAGGTCACAGGGAATACCAATCAAGGAAACCGCTAGAAGACTAGGAGCCTCCAAGAACACCATCAAACGATGGGAGCAGGAGGCACTAGCAGCGTAACCCATCCCTCCCGATACCTGGGGGGGTCAATAAGAGAAATTAGCGACAGATATAGTAAGAGCAGTATCGACTGCTACAGAGCGACAAGCTCGCCATAAAGATTAATGAGACGATAATCGTCTCAATATATCTATGCTGGTGACGTTAACGTCACGACTTCAGGTAGTCGTAAAATTCAAAGCATACTGAATGCTGCAAGGCAGGCATGCTGAGACTTGAAGTCATCACGGTTACCGTGACATATCAGGTACACGAAGACTGGGCTGCTGCTTGCAGCATAGTGGCAGCCTTATATCCCAGCCTAAATAATATACGCGTACGCGTATGCTTATATAAAAAATCACGGCTACCGTGAGCAATTGAAACCTTAACATTTGGCTGCTGCTTGCAGCATAGTGGCAGCCTTATATCTAGACTGTACCCCCCATCACGCATCGCGTGAGGATTGATAGCCGTCACGCACTGCGTGACATTCTATAACCTGTAGCATTTCACTCAGACATGCCACTCCAATTTCTTAACTTGTAAACTCACAACTCACTCAACCCTAGTGAGCCTGAGACTACCATCGGATGGTAATAGAATACGGTACACCTGCTTGGCACCACCAGAAATAGAGCTTTCTTGTGAGGTGGCAATATTGGGGCATGGCCCCACACCAGTTTCTAGCCTGTAGAAATGCTGACCAGCCGGAACATGAATAACAGCCTGCTCTCCATTGCGTATAGAAAAGACCTTTATGTTATCGACATAAATGTTATGACTACACCCTGCCCCGAATAACCCAGAATCCCTTAGAAAGACAACAGTAGCGCCAGCAACATTAGAAGCAGTGCCAAAATAGGAGGGTTGGTATATCCGCTCAGACGGGACAGGTACTGCTGTCTGCTCTGTTACAGGAGCAGTAGAGCATGCTGAAACCAGAGCAACCGCTATCAAACCTAGTAATTTCTGCAAACTCATACCCTCTCCTTAGATGCTAGCGCGGAAGTCCTTAAATAAACGGACCAAATGTCACGATTAGTGTGTGTACGATTAGAGCACATGCCCAGACCATTGGGTAATGCCAGCACCTGCAAAATCCCTGTCCCTACGCCGCGCCTTCGGCAATCGAGTGCGTGAGCTTCGCCTAGCGCAAGACATCACTCAGGAAGCGTTTGCAGATAAGTGTGGTTTTGCCCGGACCTACATGTCTCGAATAGAAACAGGCCGAGCCAACCCCTCGCTTGATGCCATCAAGGTTCTCTCTGTAGCCCTGGGCATCAGCGTCGCCTCTCTGTTTGAGGGGCTCTGAAGTCTCCCGCTGGGACACCCGCTACACCGGGTTATAAAATTGCAGAAGCTGTTTCTAAATCTATGAAGAACTGATCAGGTCTACGGGCCAGATCATGAGCCTGACTCCGCAACCTCCCCTACAGGCCCCTATTTTCGGGGCACTCAACAATGCAGGGCTTAGCCACCCCTTCGCTTTCTCCAACCGCCAGCCCCTCAACCCTGAAGGGCCATTTGTCCGCCCTAACCGACCGCTACCCTTCTAAGGTTTCGGTATCAAATACGGTCGTTTACGACACCGGAAAATCCAACGCCAAAACCGGTGTCATAAATTACCCTTTACACTTTAGACACCACAACATATAATGACTCCACGTTATTGATACCTAGTAGGAGTCATTTAGGATGAGTCGCACATTTCTCTACGCACGCGTTAGCACCACCGATCAGACCACCTCCAACCAAGTTCTAGAGGTCAAGTCTGCGGGCTTTGATGTGCAATCTCAGCGCGTGGTCGAGGAAACCGTATCCGGCTCTGTAGCGGCGAGTGAGCGCAAAGGCTTCCAGAAGCTTCTGGAGCGTATGGAGAGTGGAGACGTATTGATTGTGACCAAGCTAGACCGCTTAGGCCGCAATGCTATGGACGTACGATCAACAGTTGAGTTGCTGGACACCAGAGGTATCCGGGTTCACTGCCTTGCCCTCGGAGGGGTCGATCTAACCAGTGCCGCAGGCAAGATGACTATGCAAGTACTGTCGGCAGTTGCAGAGTTTGAGAGAGACTTACTGATTGAGCGCACACAGGCAGGACTCAGCCGTGCAAAGAGCGAAGGCAAGAACCTGGGGCGACCAATGAAAGCATCTGCTGATCAGGTTCAGGTGCTCAAAGCCGAAGGTAAAAGCCAATCCCAGGTATCGACAGAACTTCAGATCAGCCTTGCCACAGTAAAGCGGCGCTGGAACGCCTGAGCCCTCCTCCGCCGACCAAGCCACGATATTTGCGGATTCTGGACGACTATGGAAGTACGCCTCAGCTAGGTGTTAAGGACCTCGCTCATAGTACCGGGATTTAGTTATCCACCCTCAGAGCTACTGCAGGTCCTTATCGTATAGCTGAAGACTTGCCCCCACCCAACTAACGCTGATCGTCGTGCTTGCGTATTCCCATCGCGACTGTAGGCACACGCTTCGCCGATACTTCTACTTCAACATCTGCTTATATTTGATCTGCCAGTAACTAATCTTCCCTTGCTCTTATGCGCCATAATGACATCTTCATCTAACTAGAGCAGACAACAACTCAGAACCTAAACCTACATAGATTAATGACAAAGCAAGTGAAACTAACGCAAGACCCAGACAGCAACGATATATAAACTCCCCTCTCTTAACACGCTCCCATTCATTTTTTAAAACCACCTTAGCTGCGGGGCGAATAGAATCAATTAACACCTGCAACTCTTCACAATTTGCTACTTCTCGATTAAAAAAATTCTCCACATCCTCCAGCGCACGGATTAAATCCGCACCATCTTTATCTGCAGGGTTGAGCCTCATATGAGCACTACTCATTGCAACATTAACCGAAGCAATATATGGGCTCACATCATTAGCCGTAACACTATCCCCATCAGCCTTCCGCATCAAGGCAGAGTGCAATAAAATAAGATTAGAGATTGTATTTGCCACCTCCTCTCTTAACGAGTCAATCCAAGTCTGCCGAAACTCCGAAACCTTCTGCTCCTTAGCTATCACCAACGACAAAAATGCAATTGCGGCTGCTATTACTGCAGCCCATATAGTCGAATCCATTAGCTCTACTCGTTTTGCGGGTACACTCTATACATGTAGCACACCCTGGTACGTGCCATGCTGCCAGCACCCACAGAACAACTGAAGACAGCAGGTGACATTGCCGAACTCTGCAATTGGGTGTAGACACGGTTTAGCGTATCAAAACAGTCATTTTGAACTCGGCTGTTTACAGTCTAAGCCCCGATCCTGCCTACCAAGCCACAATATTTTAAAATCGAAGCCTGCTGCGTGCCCTGCCTGCCCTAGATTGGGTTAAGAACCGCTCCCTGAAAATGGAGTGGGTGCATTGAATTTTGCACGCTCATAAGCGCCACATGTCCCTACAAAAGGGCATTTGAATTGAAGATCGCCATCAAACCAAACATGTGACATGCAAATTCCACTATTAAAATCCATTGGAAACTCCAAAGCTAGCTTCCTCAAATACCCTCTTCCTTTAAAGAAGCCACATAGCTGATCAATTTCAACAGGCTGTAGTTTTGAATTTAGGAAGTGAAAAACAGATCCTAGAAATTCATTGACAGAATTAATTAAAATCTTAATTCGCCCCAGAACATCGTCTATGATGAGCGGCTCTCCGTTGCGCCTAATACCGACATGCATATAGGTAACTAGCCGAGTCTTTTGATCGAGATGACAGTTTCCAATATCTGAGTGCGTTAACTCATCGCGAATTGCTAAAAGTTCTCCATACCAGTCTGATGACGAAATAGCCAATTTTAATTCAGTCGGGAAATCGTCCCCGAGGATATTGTTATTTACTCGATCAAAGAGCTGTCGTGTTGAGTTCGGCAACCTTCTAGTTTTGCGATAAATATTCGCAATGATTTTTCTGGTGCAATCAATTGATGAGTATAGCTCTGTAAATACCTCCTCTAAAACTGCAGAAAATTCTCTTGAATTTGCCGCGCCCGTATAACCTTTATTCAGCAATTCCTCTTCATCTAAATTAAGATTGGGTAAAAGCTTAAGCGCGAGTTCATATAGCGTCAAAGCTTTCTGAAAATGATTTGTTATACCTGAAATTGCCTTCTTGGTATCAGAATTGAACGAATGCGTGCCTATATGGAAGTGACGAAAAATATCAACCTGCCCCCATTGCTCTGGAGCGAAGACCCTGACGCTTGCAATAGTCATCATTTATACCATAAATACAGCAGAGCCCTGATCAGCCACAATGCAAGCCGCTATCTGTCAACCTCACAGGCAGGGCCTGCACAGCCTAAAATACATTATAAATACTAGTTTCAACTCTCGAGTTGTGCTGATAGTTGCTGCGACAGGCCAAATCGGCAAAGTGCTTTTCACACACAACAATATCTGCATAACACATGGCTGGACCTAAACCAGCCCAATCCTCCAAATCACTATGCTTAGGTTTATAATTTGGATTTTGGAGCACTTGTCGATGAAGATGGATATCTAGTTTTCGAGTAGGCATGGAGTCCATAAAAGACTTAATACCATCAACACCCCAAGTCTCAATTTCAGAAACTGGAATCTTGTACTTACTCATAACAATATGCAGCGGCTCAACAATGTCAGCCATAGATATTGCATACATCCAGTCTTCCCATTTATCTCTTTCAAGGTCGCCCTTCATTTTGTGAATTGAGCGCAAATGGTTGGCAAAATTATCGCGACACTCAGAACTTGCTCCCCACTGAATAGGAGGGGTGTTCTTCATACCGCATAGCATCGCTTTATCGATTTCCTTCGAAAACATAGCAGTAATTGGGTGATCTAGTTGCTCACCGAAAGCATGGGCAATACCCTGACCTAAGTACGATGGTTTCTCGGGCGTTATGGCGTAACCTTTACTGGCGAATGCCACCTCTAACTCCCAGCACAGCATTATCTTTAAGGGAGTTGTAGTGATGCCGGCTGAATACTCCCACATCACCTTACCCAAACGAGCCCTGCGCTCAGGGTCTTTTATACGGGAAAATTCCATTATATGAATGGCTGATAATGGAAATACAAACCCGCTTTGGCGTGCTGCATCAATTTCAGCAAGCAACTGACGAGCACGATCTGATGACTCTTTCCCATTCTTGATGCGAGCGAGTTCAATCCATTTATTCTGATCGAGATATACTACAGTCAAATGATATCCTTGATTCTAAGGATTACAGGCACCAATAGCCTGCTGACGCAGAGTGGGGTTCTGCACGCTCAACGCAGACTTTACACAGGCATCCGTTACACTCTCACCAGTAGTGGAATACTGATTAGGTATTTGAACCACCTGATCCATTGATCTATCCCACTCTTCGAGTGCAGCAACTCGTACCGCATGATTAGCTCTGAATAGTTCAACGCCATGTGGGCCGCCACCTCCACCACTACGCACTTGCGTCTTACGGTAGCTTTTTGCGTCTGCAACATGCTGCCCATCTACATTGTAGAACTGAGTCGTATAGCTAGCAGTAGCGTCATTAACTCCCCAGCCGGTGGTCAGGTAAATAGCATCCACAACAACTAAATAGTCATACTTATATTTACTGAGCTCACTTGTACTAGACACTAATTTAACGGAACCAAATTTAGTTTTGAGTTTTTTCGCAATCCAACCAAGAGAAAAATTGGGATCAAGCACCTCGGCGTAGGCATCAAGATTGGCCCCTTGCCCTACTGCTCGCAAAACAACGCTATCTTCTTTCTCAGCCTTTCGCGCCTTCAAATACTCAACATTCGCTTTAGTATTTTCACTTACAAGCACAACAGCAATTTTATCTTTACCACCATTCACCACATTGGAAGAAGCCTGCTGTGGTGTATTTGCAAATATTCCATCTGTAATAGACCTCTGTACGGGGGGCGCAGTACCACAGCCCGCCATGCCTGCAACAAAAATCGAGAGCCCTAGCAAACGCCACGACATTGTATTCACGCCGATCATTTACAATTCTCCACTTTGCTTTGTATGCATGCCCGCCGTAACACCTCGGGATCAATAGGAGCTACGTGCAATTGCGTAGAATTCCCCGCAGCACTCTTTGGAGCTTGCGAGGCAGTCTGCTGAGACTGAACAGCAGACTGTATTTGCTGAGCACCAGCTGCAACCCCCATAAAGGTCTCCACACTAGGCATCAAATTATTTGATTGAATTTCGTCAAGCTTCTGAGCAGTCGCATCCGCATCAAACTGACTATCAGAGCTCAGCGCCTCTCCAAATATTTCCTCAGCTGAAGACTGTGGAGGAACAGGCTTATCTGCATCTTTCTGACATATGACACACTTCAATAATTTAACTCTTGCGTCATTTAAAGGCTCTTCAGAAGTACCTTGAATTCTGTCTTCACCAGAACCACGCGCCATTACCGTGAAGTAAGGGGTATTATCAACCGTATATTCAACCTTAGCGCAGCTCTGTGCTGAGGAAGAAATCTGTAGGTCGGCGCCATAAAGGCCCTTGCCTGTACCTGTCGGTATTACGGTAATACTTGCCGTGCACGCCCCCTGAGGCACCGTACAGTCACACTCATTTGCGTACAGCGGGGATATAGATAGAGGTATTGTCGCGGCGAAAACTACTGATAGCCGTTTCATGGTGGCTCCCCATAAGCATCAAGCATAAAAAACTAGCAATGTGCTATCAGTTTGTCCATTGCCTCAGGTATGCCGCTCAACGGCCGAAGCTACGAGGTGTCGGCAACAACCCAGCATCAAAGGGTCGTCGCCAAAAGACATATCTCAAGCAGGCATCTACCGATGCGGAGAAAAGTGCTTAGGCAATGCCAGAACAGGCAGGAGATAGGCTAGATATCGTACGGAAGAAAACCTAAGCTGCGCAGTGGGACACATAGGTGTTCCAACTCACTGTCACACATTGGTTTTTTTGGTGAAGAAAGTCTTTTAGAATTAAAGACTTACGTTATGGAGGCAACCCCACCAGCCACACCCCGGCACACAATGTTCCCGCCGTGGCTGCTCCCTTCCGGGCCTGACCAGGTTAACGGGTAATCGTTGCGGGGGGACCGATGGGGTCACCATAACGACGCCCGTCTGGCGACGGGCCGCGCCATTGTACTGACTGAACGCAAAGTTACAAGCGCTTCAACCACTTAGCGCAGACGCGCAAGTTCTGCTTCGGATTGGCCTGGTAGAAACGAACAACCCGGGCAGGTGCCCGGGTTGTTGGGTAACGCTGGATACGCCATCACTCACACACGGAAACGCCCCACCAGTTGCGCCAGGCCGTGGGACAGCTCGGACAACCGCGCACTGGCCTGGGTACTTTGCTCCGAGGTTTGTGCCGCCTCGTTGGACAGGTCGCGGATATCGCTGATGTTGCGCGCGATTTCCTCGGTCACCGCGCTCTGCTCCTCGCAGGCGGTGGCGATCTGCGCAGCCATGTCGTTGATCCGCGCTACCGAATCACCGGTCGCCGACAACGCCTGATCCACGCCAGCTGCGCGATCCACGCTATCGCGCGCCTTGACGCTGCCGGAATGCATGGCCTTGACCGCATTCTGCACGCCCCCCTGCAGACGCTCGATCATTTGCTGGATGTCTTTGGTGGAGTCCTGGGTTCGCGCCGCCAGGGCCCGCACTTCGTCAGCCACCACGGCAAAGCCGCGCCCCTGCTCGCCGGCCCGCGCCGCCTCGATGGCAGCGTTGAGCGCGAGCAGGTTGGTTTGTTCGGCAATGCCCTTGATCACGGCCAGGACCGCGCCGATGTTGGCGGTTTCCTGCTCCAGGGTCTGGATGGTATCGGAGGCGCTTTCCACCTCATGGGCCAGCTGGCGAATCGCATGGATGGTCGCCCCGACCACCTCGGCGCCCTCGCGCGACTGCACCTCGGCGCTGCGCGCGGCATCGGCCGCATTCTGCGCATTGCGCGCCACTTCATGCACCGCCGTGCTCATCTCGGTGGCGGCGGTACTGACCTGATCCACCGCCGCGTGTTCGCTGTTGATCAGGCGGTCGTTGGCTGCCGCCATGCCTGCCAGGCTTTGCGCCGAGTCGGCTACTTCACCGGTGACCCGCCCGACTTCCTTGATCAGCGGCTGCAGCTTGTCGAGGAAACGGTTGAACGCATCGCTGAGCTTGCCCAGCTCGTCACGCGAGGTCACTTCCAGGCGCACCCGCAGGTCACCGTCGCCATCGGCGATCTGCTCGATGCGGTGCAACAGGTTATGCAGCGGACGGGTGACCAGAATCGGGAAGCCCAGCACCAGCACCGCACAGATCAGCAGGCCGATGCCGATAATCAGCCCCTGCTGCCAGCTGCGCTCGTCACCGAGCGTTATTGCGGCCTTGCCTTCGGCATTGGCGGCGTTGTCTTCCAGCTCGCCGAGCTTGTCGATCGGATCGCGCATGGCTTCGAACTGCGCCTCGCTATCGCCGAAACTCAGCGCAGAAGCCGCGGCAGGATCACTGCCCGCCAGCTCGACCACTTTGTTCGAGGTGGCCTTCCACTGGGCGAAGCCCCGGTCGAAATCGGCCACCAGCTTCAGCGCCTCGGCACCGGGCTGCATGTCCGCGTACTTGTGCACACGGTCGTAGGCCTGCTGGATATTCTCGGCCTGGGAAGCCTTGAGCCCGGCGATATGCTCGCCAGCGGCTTCATCAAGCAGGCTGCGCTCGGCCACGAAGGCCTGGTACAGGTCACGGTCGGCATTGAGCAGCAGGCTGATCGCCGGCAGGTAACGATTGGTCAGGCGGGTGCTGGAATCAGCCACCTGACTGATGCCCTGCATACCCAGGCTGCCCATCAACACCAGAAGAATGGCAAGCAGAAGAATCGGCAGGGCGATCTTCCAGCGGAATCCCAAATCAGAGAACAGTCGCAACATAGCAAGCTCCACAGCAGGGTCTTATATGCCTGCTTATCGACTAGCATAGACGCTGGCTGAATACTGGCTGCTGGCCACCTCAGCAACCCATCTGCCAGCACCAGCCATCCGCTCGCCGCGCCCGCAACGTGACATCCGCGCCCTGCCAGCTAGCCTCTGTGCTGGGTCGCCCGCCACTGGCGGCCCTACCCGTGCCCCATGACGCTTGCCCGCAGTTCGGCAGTGCCGCGCCGTATCAGGAGCGCACCACCCACGAGCAGGGAGCGTCCCATGGCCAGCAAGCACACGCCTTTTCACCCGATCATCTACGTCCGCGGCTACGCCATGACCCCGTCGGAGATCGACGAGACCAGTGCCGACCCGTTCTGCGGCTTCAACCTGGGCTCCACCACCTATCGCGCAGTGGCCGATCGCAACCGCCAGCCACGCAAGTACATCTTTGAATCGCCGGTGATCCGCCTGGCGTCGGATTTCGGTTACCGCGACATCTACGAAGACGGCTACGACATCCTCGACAAGGAATGGCACGACGACCCGAGCCACAAGCTCGGCAGCCGCGCGATCATCGTCTATCGCTACTACGACGAAGCTTCGCAGCTGCTCGGCAAAGGCAAGACGCCAGAGCTGGAAGTGTTCTCCCAGAAGCTCGGCGAGCTGATTCTCAAGGTGCGTGAACTGGTCTGCGGCAACCCTGACAACGGTATCGCGCCCAAGGACTTCCGCTGCTACCTGGTCGCCCACTCCATGGGCGGCCTGGTCTGTCGCGGCCTGCTGCAGAACCCCAAGCTGGACCCGCACAAGGCTGCGCAGTACGTCGACAAGTTCTTCACCTACGCCACCCCGCACAACGGCATCGATGTGGTTGGCAAGAACATCCCCAGCTGGCTGAGCTGGAACGACATCAACAACTTCAACCGCGAACGCCTGGCTGGCTTCCTCGCCCTGGACAAATTGCCCAAGGAAACCCAGGGCCGGGTCGACTGGCTACCAGGGCCGATTGCCGAACGCACTTTCTGCATGGTCGGCACCAACCGCAACGATTATGAAGTGGCCATGGGCCTCTCGCGCAGTTTTGCCGGGCATGGCAGCGACGGCCTGGTGCGCATCGAGAACGCCACGCTGAATGCCCTGAGCGACACGCAGAAACCCGGCGCGCCCTGCGCCAAGGCGTTCGCCTTCCGCGCCCACTCCGGCTACTTCGGTATCGTCAACAGCGAGGAGTCCTACCAGAACCTCACGCGTTTCCTGTTCGGCGATGTACGCGTCGACCTGTGGGTGGATGTCACCGACATTCGTCTGCCGGCAGAGGTGCGCGCAGCGGAAGATCAGGGCAAGAAAGTTGATGCGCTGTACCAGTTCGAAGCCATGGCGGCGCCACGGGCCAAGCTGTGGTACCTGACCCGCCGGGTCGCCGAAGAAGACTCGGTGGCGTGCCTGCGCCATCAGGACTGGAAAAGCGCACCGAAGAAAAACGGCTCGATCTACCTGTCATCGGTGTTTCTCGCCAACCGGGCGCGGGTCAACCAGAACCGTCCCTCACTGGCCTACAACCTGATCCTCAACGTGCGCGTACCGGACTACGAGATCGAGCAGAAGCTGTGGATCAACCAGCACTACGAGGGCAGCTCGCTGTTTCGCAATGCCCTAGTGCTGGAGCTGGAACCGCCCGCCGTCGCCAAGGCCGCCTGGAAGATCCGCTACGCCTGGCAGGACCAGGGTTTCAGCCTGGCCAGCGAAGACCTCGATCCCAAAGCCCTGGCCGGCGGCAAGGTGGAGGTAAAAGTGCCGTTCGACAGTGGCAGCACGCCAGGCATCAAGGGCCAGCTGCGCTTCGTCATCAGCCTGTGGAACCCCGATGCGCAAATGACGGAATAACCCCGCTTTGTGATAGCGTGCCCCCCGTATTGCCCGCTTGGCGGGCCCGATTCCCCACCCATGGAGCGCCTTATGGCCATCACCAAAGACCAGCTGATTTCCGACCTCGCCGAAGCCACCGACCTGCAAAAAGTCGACGTGCGCGCCCTGCTCGATCAGCTCAGTGAAATCGTCGCCGACGCCCTGGAAAACGATGGCGAAATCAGCCTGCCGGGCATCGGTAAACTGAAACTCAGCGAGCGCCCAGCCCGCACCGGCCGCAACCCGCAGACCGGCAAGGCGATCGAGATCGCGGCCAAGAAAGTGATCAAGCTGGTGCCGGCCAAGGCGCTGGTCGACAGCCTCAACTAAGGGCTGCTGGCGTGACGCCGGGCTACCCCTGAAGACTCAGAGCGTCACGCCATAACCTGCCAGGGCGGCGAGGAACTGCGCTTCATCCAGTACCTTGACGCCCAGCTCACTGGCCTTAGCCAGCTTCGAGCCAGCCCCCGGCCCGGCCACCAAGCAATGGGTCTTGGCCGATACAGAGCCGGCAACCTTCGCCCCCAGCCCTTCCAGCTTGTCCTTGGCCACGTCGCGGCTCATGACTTCCAGCGTACCGGTGAGCACCCAGGTCTGCCCGGCCAGCGGTAGGCCCTCGACCTGTTTCTTCTCGCTCTCCCAGTGCATGCCGAAATCGCGCAACTGCGTCTCGACCTGGCGTGCCCGTGCGGCATTTTCCGGCTTGTCGAAGAAATCGCGCAGCGAACGAGCGGCCTTCTCGTTGAGGCGCTCGACCTGGCGCAGATCGAGCCAGTCGGCGGCGATGATGCCTTCCAGCGAGCCGAAGCGCGACGCCAGCTTTTCCGCACCAGTGGCCGCAATGAAGGGAATGTTCAGTTTGTCGATAAAGCCCGCCAGGGTCGTGCAGGCGGCGAACTCGGCATGCAATTCGCCCTCCTCCTGCAACTCGACGCCCCGCTCGCGCAACAGGCCGATCACCGTGCGGTTGTGCTCATCCTCGAAGAAGCTGTGAATCTCATGGGCCACTTCGCCGCCCACGTCCGGCAGCCAGGTCAGCACCTCAGGCAGCGCCGCCTGGATGCGCGTCAGCGAGCCCAGTGCCCGGGCCAGCAGTTTGGCGGTTTCCTCGCCCACATCCGGAATACCCAGGGCATAGATGAAGCGCGCCAGGCTTGGGCGCTTGCTCTCGGCGATAGAGGCCAGCAGGTTGCGGGTGGACAGATCGGCAAAACCCTCGAGCACCACGACCTGCTCGTAGGTCAGCGTGTAGAGATCCGCCGGCGACGTGATCAGGCCGGTGTCGACCAACTGCTCAACGATCTTGTCGCCCAGCCCTTCGATATCCAGGGCGCGGCGCGACACGTAGTGAATGATCGCCTGCTTGAGCTGCGCCGCACAGGCCAGGCGCCCGACGCAGCGGTACACCGAGCCTTCGCTGAGGGTTTCCTTGCCCTTGCTGCGCTTGACCAGCTGGGTGCGCTCCACCGCCGAGCCGCACACCGGGCACTGCTCGGGGATATGCACCGGACGCGCATCAGCTGGACGGCGCTCGAGGACGACTTGCATCACCTGCGGAATCACATCGCCGGCGCGGCGAATGATCACCGTGTCGCCGATCATCAGCCCCAGGCGCGCCACTTCGTCCATGTTGTGCAACGTGGCGTTGGCCACCATCACACCGGCCACCTTGACCGGCTTGAGCCGCGCCACAGGTGTTACCGCACCGGTGCGACCCACCTGGAATTCGACGTCGAGCAGTTCGGTCAGCTCTTCGCTGGCCGGGAATTTATGGGCGATGGCCCAGCGCGGCTCGCGCGCACGGAAACCCAGTTCGCGCTGCTGGCCAATGCTGTTGACCTTGAACACTACACCGTCGATTTCATAGGCCAGGCTCTGCCGGCGCTCACCAATATCGCGGTAGTAGTCCAGGCACTCATGCGCGCCCTTGGCCAACTTCAATTCACGGCTGATCGGCAACCCCCAGACTTTGAGCTGCTGCAGCATGCCTACCTGAGTAGCCGGTAGCTCGCCCTCAACCCGGCCAACGCCGTAGCAGCAGAACTCCAGCGGGCGGCTGGCGGTAATCTTCGAGTCGAGCTGGCGCAAGCTGCCGGCTGCCGCATTGCGCGGGTTGGCGAAGGTTTTGCCGCCGCTCTCTGCCTGACTGGCATTGAGCCGCTCGAAACCTGCCTTGGACATGAACACTTCGCCGCGCACTTCCAGCACGGCTGGCCAGCCCTCGCCCTGCAGTTTCAGCGGTACATTGCGAATGGTGCGCACGTTGGCGCTGATGTCTTCGCCGGTGCTGCCGTCGCCCCGGGTGGCGCCCCGCACCAATTTCCCCTGCTCGTACAGCAGGCTGACTGCCAGCCCGTCGAGCTTGGGCTCGCAGCTGTACTCGACATCCACGCCACCGCCGAACAGATCACCAGCCGGCAGATCCAGCCCTTCGCGCACACGGCGATCGAAGTCGAGCAGATCAGCTTCCTCGAAGGCGTTGCCCAGGCTGAGCATCGGCACTTCATGGCGCACTTCGCCGAACGCGCTTAGCGCAGAACCGCCCACCCGCTGGGTCGGTGAGTCGGCACTGACCAGCTCGGGATTTGCCGCCTCCAGCGCCTTGAGTTCATTGAACAGGCGGTCGTACTCGGCATCCGGAATACTGGGTTCGTCCAGCACGTAGTAGCGGTGGTTGTGCTGGTCCAGCTCGGCGCGCAGCTGCAGGATTCGGGTGGCGGCGTCGGTCATGATGGTTATCTCGCAAACGACAAGAGCAGCCGTGGCTGCTCTTGGAGTATTTCAGGCTTCCCCGCAGGGAAGACGGTTTAGCGCTTGTGGGTCAGCTGTTTGCGCTCGAACTCGGCAATGCGCTGACGATAATGCTCGATGGTCTGGGCAGTCATCACGCTGCGCTGGTCATCCTTCAACTCGCCATTCAGCTCGTGGGATAACTTGCGTGCTGCAGCAACCATCACGTCAAACGCCTGCTTGGGATGGCGCGGCCCCGGCAGGCCGAGGAAGAAACTCACAGCCGGGGTGTAGAACAGGTCGATGTCGTCCAGATCGAAAGTCCCCGGCTTGACGCCGTTGGCCATGGAGAACAGCACCTCGCCATTGCCGGCCATGCTTTCGTGGCGATGGAAGATATCCATCTCACCGAAGCGCAGGCCACTTTCCAGGATGTTCTGCAGCAGCGCCGGGCCCTTGAAGCCGTCCTCGTCGCGGGAAATCACGTTGATCACCAGCACTTCTTCCACTGGCAAGGCTTCGCGGCTCTTGCTCAACGGCTGCTCAGGTGCTTCTTCATCGTCAACCGGGGTCAGCAGGGTTGGCACCGGTTCTTCGGTATCCAGGTTCAAGTCGCCCTGCTGCGGTTCGAGGTTGCGGCGGCGATTGAGCTCGGATGCGCTCAGCGACGGCATGTCTTCTTCGTGGAATTCCGGCTCGCGCTTGCGCTCGATCACGCGGGCGGAGCCAAGCAGCTCCGGATCGCCGTCGTCATCGGGAAGGTTGCTGAAACTGTGGTCGAGCTTGAACTTCAGTTTGCCTTTGCCGCCGCGCATCCGCCGCCAGCCATCGAAGAGAATGCCGGCGATAACGATGATGCCGATGACGATCAGCCATTCGCGCAGACCGATTTCCATGAAGTTTTCGAGCCCCTGAACCAAATAAGATGATGATGAATAAGGGCGTCCTGCCCCTGAACAACGCGAACAACTGTATGTTTCTACAGGTGCCTTCCGCGTGTAACAAAATTGAGGCCTAAACTAGCACGACGAACGGTAAATGTGCACCGTTACAAGGCAATCTTCGCCATTTATGTCGTGACCGAAAAGAGTTTGTCGAAAACAAACTGGTACTTCGACTAAGCCTCTGAACTACAACATAAATATCCAACTCTAGTTAGCCCCGAAAGACGTAACCGGATATATCTCGCGCAGCACTGATCAAGATTCGACCAGACTCAGCGCCTCCTCGACATCTACTGCGACAAGCCGCGAACAGCCAGGTTCATGCATCGTCACGCCCATCAACTGATCAGCCATTTCCATGGCGATCTTGTTGTGGGTGATATAGATGAACTGCACCGTCTCCGACATCTCCTTGACCAGCCGCGCATAACGCCCGACGTTGGCATCGTCCAGCGGCGCATCGACTTCGTCGAGCATGCAGAACGGCGCCGGGTTGAGCTTGAAGATGGCAAATACCAGTGCCAGCGCGGTCAGCGCCTTTTCCCCACCAGACAGCAAGTGGATAGTGCTGTTCTTCTTGCCGGGCGGACGCGCCATGATCGCCACGCCGGTATCCAGCAGATCCTCGCCGGTCAGCTCCAGATAGGCATGCCCGCCGCCGAAGACTTTCGGGAACAACGCCTGCAAACCGGCGTTGATCTGGTCGAAAGTGTCCTTGAAGCGATTGCGGGTTTCCTTGTCGATCTTGCGGATGACGTTTTCCAGGGTATCCAGCGCCTCCACCAGGTCGGCGTTTTGCGCATCCAGGTAGCGTTTACGCTCGGACTGCTGCTGGTACTCGTCGATAGCCGCCAGGTTGATCGGCCCCAGGCGCTGGATGCGCGCAGCGAGGCGCTCGAGTTCCTCTTCCCAGGCCTTTTCGCTGGCCTCCGCCGGTAGCGTGGCCAGCACGCCGTGCAGATCGTAATTGTCTTCC
The DNA here is from genome assembly GCF_014174475.1 of Aquipseudomonas ullengensis. Classification (GTDB taxonomy): domain Bacteria; phylum Pseudomonadota; class Gammaproteobacteria; order Pseudomonadales; family Pseudomonadaceae; genus Aquipseudomonas; species Aquipseudomonas ullengensis. The sequence goes on along the minus strand of NZ_JACJUD010000004.1, from coordinate 122,051 downwards.
AGCAACTGATCCTGCAGCGCCTTGCGTCGCACGCTGAGCTCCTGCCAGCTCATGCGTTGCTGCTCCAGCTGGCTGCGTAGCAACTGCGCCTGTTGCTCGGCCTGGGTACGGCGCTTCTCGGCATCACGCAGCTCGCGGTCGGCATCTTCCAGGGCCAGACGCGCCAGCTTGAGTTCGTCTTCCACGCCCATGCGCCGGTCGAGCAACTCCTCCAGCTTCATGCGCAGCTCTTCCAGCGGCGCCTCGCCCTCTTCCAGGTTGAGGTTGAGCTGCTCGCGGCGCTCGATGGCACGCTCGAATTGCAGCTCCAGACGCTCCAGCGCCTGGCGAGTCGATTCATGCTGAGCCTTGATCGAGCCCAGGCGCACGGCCAGTTGATGGGCGTGATCCTTGTGCTGGCGCGCTTCCTGGCGCACCCGATCGAGGCGTTCACGCAGCTGGTCACGCACGGCCAGCAGTTGCTCGCGCTGGTCGGTGTCGACGGCCATGGTATCCAGCGCGTCCTGCAGGATCAGCCGCGATTCGCCCAGTTGCTCCTGCTCCAGCTCGCGCTGTTCAGCCAGTTCGTGCAGCTCGGCATCAAGACGGCGACGACGCAGGGTCAGCTGCTCGGCCTTGGCCTGGCCGGCCGACAGCTGTGCTTTCAGCTCACCCTGACGACGTGCCTCTTCCTGCACGCGGCGCCGTTGCTGTTCGCGATTTTCTTCCTGCTGGCGCTGACTTGTTTGTAACTGCTGCAGGCGCTCATCGAGATCAGCCAGGGCAGCTTCACGCTCTTCACGCTCCAGGCCCAGGCGCTCCAGTTCCTGACCGCGCGCCAGCACACCGCTCTCGGCGGCACTGGCACGACGCACGCGCAGGAAGTTGCGGCCGACCCAGTAGCCATCGCGACTGATCAGGCTTTCGCCCTCACCCAGCTGGCTGCGGCGAGCCAGCGCATCGTCGAGGGTTTCCACCGGTCGCACCTTGGCCAACCACGGCGCCAGGTCGAATGCCGCCTCGACCTTGTCCAGCAGGCTACCGGCCACGCGCGCACCGCCGGCCTGCGGATTGACCAAGCGCAGTTCGCCCTGATCGAAGCCTTGCAGGTCCAGGCCGTTGAAGTCATCGAGCAGCACGGCCTGCAGATCGGCGCCGAGCACGGTTTCCACCGCCAGCTCCCAGCCACTTTCCACGCGCAGGCCCTCGGCCAGGCGTGGGCGCTTGTCCAGTTGCTGCTCGCGCAGCCATTCGGCGGCGCCCTTACCGGGGTTCAGTGCGGCCTGCTGCAAAGCTTCCAGCGAGGCAATACGTCCATTCAGGCGCTGCAGCTCACCCTGTGCCTGCTGCTGCGCCTGGGTCGCCTGCTGCAACTCGCCGCGCAATTGTTCCAACCGCTCGACCAGTGTCTCTTCGGCGGCTTGCAACTCTTCCAGGTTCAACTCGCTGGCGGCCAGTTGCTCGGACAGTTCGAGAATCGCCGCGTCTTCCGGGTCGGCAGCCAGCTGCGCCAGTTCATCGGCCAGACGGCGCTGGCGCTCGGCCAGGCGTTCCAGGCTCTGCTCCAGTTGCTGGATGCGCGACTGCTGCACTTCAGCCAGCCGCTGCGGCTCGGCACTGCGCTGGTTGAAACCTTCCCATTGCTCCTGCCAGCCATGCATCGCGCTGTCGGCTTCTTCCAGGGAGGCAGCGGACTCCTCGGCAGCGGCAGCCGTGATTTCCTGCTCTGGCTCGAGCATCGCCAGTTCTTCGCCCAGGGTCGCCAGCAAAGTGCGGTCATGGCCCAGGTGTGATTCGGTTTCCAGGCGCGCGCGCTCGGCCTCGTTGAGGTCATCCTGCAACTGGCGCAGGCGTTGCTGGCCGTGCTGAATGCTCTGCTCGACCCGGGCAATGTCGCCGCCCACCGAGTAGAAACGCCCCTGCACCTGGTTGAACCGCTCGGACAGCTCGTGATGCCCGTCGCGCAGCCGCTCGATGCTGGCATCGGCACTGCGCTGCTCGGCGACCAGCGCCTCGAAGGCGATTTCCTGATCGCCGATCACCTGCTCGCGCTGGCCGACCTGCAGGTTCAGCGCCTGCCAGCGCAACGCCGCCAGCTGCGCCTTGAGTTGGCGCTCCTCGGCCTTGTATTCCTGGTACTTCTCGGCGGACTGCGCCTGGCGATGCAGGCGTTCCAGCTGGCGCTCCAGCTCTTCACGCAGGTCAGTCAGGCGCGCCAGGTTCTCGTGGGTACGACGAATGCGGCTTTCGGTCTCGCGGCGGCGCTCCTTGTACTTGGAGATGCCCGCCGCTTCCTCGATGAAGTTGCGCAAATCCTCGGGCTTGGCCTCGATCAGCTTGGAGATCATCCCCTGCTCGATGATCGAGTAGCTGCGCGGGCCCAGGCCGGTGCCGAGGAAGATGTCGGTGATATCGCGACGGCGGCATTTCACGCCGTTGAGGAAATAGGTGTTCTGCGAGTCGCGGGTCACCCGGCGACGAATGGATATCTCGGCAAAGACGGCGTATTCGCCCAGCAAGGTGCCATCGGAGTTGTCGAAGATCAGCTCGATGGACGCCTGGCTTACCGGTTTGCGCGTGTTGGAGCCGTTGAAGATGACGTCGGTCATCGACTCGCCACGCAGATTCTTCGCCGAGCTCTCGCCCATTACCCAGCGAACGGCGTCGATGATGTTGGACTTGCCGCAACCATTGGGGCCAACCACCGCCGCCATGTTGCTCGGGAAATTGACCGTGGTCGGATCGACGAAGGACTTGAAGCCGGCCAGCTTGATGCACTTCAGGCGCATGCCATGCCCTCCACGGGGCACTGCCCGGAAGAATGCAGAACGCGATCCGCTGCCATGAAGGCCATGGTTATCCTTAGAAAAAGGGGCAAAACGAGGAGTGGGCGGAGTGTAACACAGGGGTTTTCGCCGCCAAATCCGCCCCGCACGGCGAAGTTGCCCGGCAATACCGGCAACCCTTAACCCGCACTATTGGCCGTGCTTGCGCCCCAGGCCGGCGGGCACGCCGCTGATATCCGTCGCCTGCCAAGGCCCCTGTGGATTGCTCGCCCAGGCCCAACCATGGTTCCAGCGGTAATAGGTGCGCTCGCGGTAGTACAGCTCACTGGCACCCTGGAGCACATAGACGCCGAGCTTGGCATCCCAGTGGCTGTTACCGCCGGGCGGCGGTGCGAAACGCGGATGGGTCAGCCCCTGCCCTGGCCGGGAATCTGTCACCGGCGCCGCGGGTTGCAGGCTGCAACCCGCGAGTGCCAGCAACAGGGCCAATGGCAGGCAGCGCGATGTGATGCTCACTTGGCCTGATCCGGGCTGTCGATCAACAGGTGCTGCTGCTCGCTGGTGCTGCTGGCAATCGGCTGGCCACGGCCAATCCACTCACCCGCAGTGGCCACGCCGCTGCGCGAGACCCGCGCCATCAGTTGTACTTGCGGGAAGCTGGAGATCTTCAGCTGCTCCATCATCGCGTCCTTGTCGCTCAGCTCCACCTCGACCGGCAGATCGGCCACAGTAAGGCGCTTGACCGCCAGCGGCATGGGCGGCCCGGAGGCAGCGCGGGCGAAGACGAACACCGTATCGCTCGGCTGCACCTTGCCCTGCAGGGCGGGCGCCAGCTCGACGCGCACCTTGATGACGGCCATGGACTTGTTGACCACTTCACCGGCCGGCGCTGCGCCGCTGGCCTGCAGGCGCTCGCGGGCCTGGTCGATACCGCCCTGGATCGACGCACGCGCCGGATCTTCCGCCGGCATCTGCGCCAACAGGCGCTGCCAGTAATCAATGGACTGGGCATAGCGCTCGTCTTCGAAAGCGGCGATGCCCAGCAGGCCGAGGCTGGTCACCTCGTTGGGGTCGGCCTTCAGCGCCTCTGAAGTAAGCGCCTGCAGCTCTTCACTCCACTGTTTGTTGCCGGCGAAGTACAGCGCCTGCGCCCACTGGCCAAGCAGTTCGGGCGCACGACCGGCGACCCGCACGGCTTGCTCGTAGGCTTTCGCCGCTTCGGCCGAACGGCCATCGCCCATGTAGATGCGGCCGAGGAAGTACCAGGCCTCGGCAGAATCCGGGCTGTCCTTCACCGCCTGCTCCAGGCGCGCGCGCGTCTCGCCGATGCTCGGCTGTTCCTGCATCTGCGCGATCTGCTGGCTGGCGCCCCAGTGCATGTACAGCCCCAGCGCCACCACCGGCACCAGGACGGCCACGATCAGTGGCAAGGCCTTGCCCAAGCGCGAAACACGCTCGCTCCCGGTACCTTCGGTATCGGCCAGCAGCTCCCGCGCGGCCTCGGCCTGGCCAGCGGCGAACTGCTCGGCGGTGAGCACCGCAGCGTCACGCTGGCTGCTCAGTTCAGCCAGGCGCTCCTGGTACAGGGCGACGTTGAGGGCGGTGCGGTCTTCCTCGGCCTGGGCGCGACGGCCACGCAGCGCGGGAATCAGCGGAAAAGCCAGGCCTACCAGCAACAACAGGCCGGCAGCTATCCAGAATTCGATCATTGCTCTTGGTTTTCCTTCAACAACGTGGCCAGGCGCTCGCGCTCGGCTTCAGACAGCGCAGCCTTTTCCGGGGCGTTCTCGACCCGGCGACGGCGCAACACCAACACACCCAGGCCCACTAGGCCCAGACCCAGCAGAGCGGCCGGGCCGTACCAGAGCAGGTAGGTGCGCGCATCGACCGGCGGCTTGTAGCGCACGAAATCGCCGTAGCGCATGACCATGAACTCGACGATCTGGTCTTTGCTCTTGCCCTCGCCCAGCATGCGGAAGATTTCCCGCCGCAAGTCTGCCGCGATTGGCGCATTGGAGTCAGCGAGATCCTGGTTCTGGCACTTGGGGCAGCGCAGTTCCTGGGTCAGCTCGCGAAACTGCTCGCGCTCGGCCTCGTCCTTGAACTGATAGGTGTCGATGGCGGCCTGGGCCGCACCCAGCAAGCTCAGACCGAACAGGCCAGCAATCAGCAGGCGCTTCATTGCTCGTCCACCAGGGCCTGGTACAGCGGCGCCAGTTGCTCGCGCCAGACCGTCTGGTCGATCACGCCGACGAACTTGTGGCGGATGATGCCCTTGGCGTCGATCAGGAAGGTTTCCGGCGCGCCGTACACCCCCAGGTCGAGACCGAGGCTACCCTGGGCATCGCTGATGTTCAGGCGGTAGGGGTTGTGGAACTCCTGCAGCCATTTCTGCGCGGCAGCGTTGTCGTCCTTGTAGTTGACCCCGTAGATGTTCACGCCGACTTGGGCAAGCTGGTTCAGCACCGGGTGCTCGACCCGGCAGGAAATGCACCAGGTGGCCCAGACGTTGACCAGCGCCGGCTTGCCCAGCAGGTCGGCGCGACTCAAGGTCTTGCCCGGCTGATCCACCACCGGCAGGGAAAACTCGGGGAACGGCTTGCCGATCAGCGCCGACGGCAACTCGGACGGATCGAGAAACAGGCCACGGTAGAGAAACACCGCCACGCCGAGGAACAACACCAGCGGCAACAACAGAATCAGGCGTCTCATGCAGCGGCTCCGCTCTGGCCCAAAACATCCCGCACGCGGCTACGGACCTTGACCCGATAGCGCTTGTCGAACGCCGCCAGGAAGCCACCGAAGCCCATCATCAGGCCGCCCAGCCAGATCCAGCGCACGAACGGTTTGATGTGTACGCGCACCGCCCAAGCACCATCGGCCAGCGGTTCGCCCAGGGCGACATACAGGTCACGGGTGAAGCCGGCATCGATGCCCGCCTCGGTCATCGGCATGTTCTGCACGGTGTACAGGCGCTTTTCCGGGTGCAACAGGGCCACCTGCTCGGAGCCTTCAAGCACGCGCACGGTGCCGCGGTCGGAGGTGAAGTTCGGCCCCTCGTGGTGCTCGACACCCTCAAAGACGAAGCGATAACCGCCCAGTTCCAGCGACTCGCCCGGGGCCAGACGCAGGTCACGCTCGGCGCTACCAAGGCTGACCAACACCACGCCGATGGCGCACACCGCCAGGCCCAAGTGCGCCATCTGCATGCCCCAGTAGCTGCTGCTCAGGCCAGCGATACCCTTGAGCAGGCCCTTGTGGCGGGTCTTGTCGAACAGGTCGCGCAGTCCGGCCAATACCACCCAGCCAGCCAGCAGAAACACCGCCAGCACGGACCAGTGGAAATCGCCGAGCAGGAAGGTCGCCACCACCGCGAATACCACACTGCCCAGCAATACCGGGGTAAGCATGCCCAGCAGCCACTTAACCGGGGTGTCCTTCCAGCGCACCATCACGCCGACCGCCATCACCAGCATCAGCAGGCCGATCAGCGGCACGAACAGCGCATTGAAATACGGCGGGCCGACCGACAGCTTGGCCCCGGTCAAGCCATCCAGTACCAGCGGATACAGGGTTCCGAGAAGAATCATCGAGGCAGCGACCACCAGCACCAGGTTGTTCACCAGCAGCAGGGTTTCCCGCGACCACAGGGCGAAGCCGACCTGGCTCTTGACCACCGGCGCACGCGCGGCAAACAGGGTCAGCGAGCCGCCGACCACCACCAGCAGGAAGATCAGGATGAACACGCCACGCGCCGGATCGTTGGCGAAGGCGTGCACCGAGGTCAGCACGCCGGAGCGCACGAGGAAGGTGCCCAGCAGGCTGAGAGAGAAGGCGGCGATGGCCAGCAGCACTGTCCAGCTCTTGAACACGCCACGCTTCTCGGTCACCGCCAGCGAGTGGATCAGCGCGCCGCCGACCAGCCAGGGCATGAACGAGGCGTTCTCCACCGGGTCCCAGAACCACCAGCCGCCCCAGCCGAGCTCGTAATAGGCCCACCAGGAGCCCAGGCTGATGCCGATGCCGAGGAAGGCCCAGGCAACGATGGTCCACGGCCGCGACCAGCGCGCCCAGGCCGCATCCAGCTTGCCACCGAGCAGCGCGGCAATGGCGAAGGAGAACGCCACGGAGAAACCGACGTAGCCCATGTAGAGCATCGGCGGATGGACGATCAGGCCGAAGTCCTGCAGCAGCGGGTTGAGGTCGCGGCCGTCGCTCGGCATATCGGGCAGCAGGCGGCTGAACGGGTTGGAAGTGATGATCAGGAACAGCAGGAAGCCGACGCTGATCAGGCCCATCACCGATAGCACGCGGGCCAGCATCACGTCCGGCAACTGCCGCGAGAAGATCGATACGGCAAAGGTCCAGCCGCCAAGGATCAGTGCCCACAGCAGCAGCGAGCCTTCGTGGGCGCCCCACACGGCGCTGAACTTGTAGTACCAGGGCAAGGCGCTGTTGGAGTTGCTGGCAACATAGGCAACCGAGAAATCATCGGTCATGAAGGCCCAGGTCAAGCAGGCGAAAGCGAACAGCAGGAAACTGAACTGCCCCCAGGCGGCCGGCTGGGCCAGGCCCATCCATTGGCGATCACCGCGCCAGGCACCGATCAGCGGCAGGGTCGACTGCACCAGTGCCAGGCACAGGGCGAGAATCAGGGCCAGATGGCCCAGTTCGGGAACCAGCAGCGCGGCATTCATGGTCAGCCTTCCTTCTTCACGGGTGCTTCAGCGCCGCTCGGCAGCTTGCCGCTGTCTTTCAGCGCCTTGGTGACTTCCGGCGGCATGTAGTTCTCGTCGTGCTTGGCCAGCACTTCATCGGCCACCAGCACGCCATTGGCGTCCAGCTTGCCCAGGGCAACGATGCCCTGCCCTTCGCGGAACAGGTCCGGCAGGATGCCGTGGTAGCGGATGGTCACGTTCTTGGCGAAGTCAGTGACCACGAATTCGATATCCAGCGTATCGGTGGAACGCTTCACCGAGCCTTCGCTGACCATGCCACCGGCACGGATGCGTGTGTCCTGCGGCGCTTCGCCATTGGCGATCTGCGTCGGCGTGTAGAACAGGTTGATGTTCTCCTTCAGCGCGCTCAGGGCCAGGCCCACGGCGATGGAGACACCGACCAGGATGGCCAGGACGATATACAGGCGTTTCTTGCGGACCGCGTTCACTCTTGATTCTCCCGGCGCAAACGGCGCGCCTCGTCTTGCAGATAACGCCGGCGAGCCAGGATCGGCTGGGCGACGTTGAAAGCCAGTACGGCCAGGCTGATGCCATAGGCCGACCACACATAGGGGCCATGGGTACCCATGGCGAGGAAATCAGCGAAGGACGCGAAACTCATGGGCGACCTCCCAGCAGGCGTTGCACTTCGTCTTTCACCCAACGGCTACGCGCCTCACGCTTGAGCACTTCGGTGCGCATGCGGTAGAGCAGCACGGCGGCAAAGAAGCAGTACAGGCCGAGCACTGAAATCAACAGAGGCAGCCACATTTCCATGCTCATGCTGGCCTTGCCGGTCACCTTGAAGGTGGCGGGCTGGTGCAGGGTGTTCCACCACTCCACCGACTTCTGGATGATCGGGATGTTCACCGCGCCGACCAGGGCCAGCACGGCGCAGGCCTTGGCCGCGCTGTCGCGGTTGCTGATGGCGTTGCCCAAGGCGATGACACCAAAATACAGGAACAGCAGGATCAGCATCGAGGTCAGGCGTGCGTCCCAGATCCAGTAGGTACCCCAGGTTGGCTTGCCCCAAATGGCGCCGGTCACCAGCGCGATGAAGCACAGCCAGGCGCCGATTGGAGCAGCTTGCTGCAGGGCGACATCGGCCAGTTTCATCCTCCACACCAGGCCAACCACACCCGCCACGGCCATCAGCAAGTAGCAGGCTTGAGCGAGGAACGCCGCGGGCACATGGATGTAGATGATCCGGTAGCTGTTGCCCTGGTATTTTTCAGGCGGCGCAAAGGCCAGGCCCCAGACCAAGCCCACGACCAGCAGCAGGAGGGCGGCAGCCGTCAGCCACGGCAGCCAGCGGCCACTGCGTTCGTAGAACCACTTGGGCGAGCCCCATTGGTGAAACCAAGTCCATCTCATAAAAGCTGCCTCAAAACTACTGCGCTTGCCGATACTGCGTTGAAAGCAGGCTCGGGCTGCTCATTTACAACTCGTAAACTCCGCGCCCTCGCATGCTTTCGCCTTGTCTCGGCGGCGCTCGCTACGTTTTTCACCAGCTTTTCCATCTTTCTAAGCCTGTCATTCGCCAACGCTGATCTTCAGACCAGCACCGATCGCAAAGGGTGTCAGGGTGACCGCCAGGGCAGTCAGGCTGGCCAGCCACAACAGGTGGCCGGCCGTTGGCAATCCTTGCAGGGCCGCTTGCAGCGCCCCGGTGCCGAGAATCAGCACCGGGATGTACAGCGGCAAAATCAGCAGCGCCAGCAGCAACCCGCCGCGCTTGAGGCCGACGGTCAGCGCCGCGCCGACCGCGCCAAGCAGGCTCAGTACCGGTGTACCCAGCAGCAGCGACAGCAGCAGCACTGGCAGGCAGCGCGTCGGCAAGCCCAGCATCAGCGCCAGCAGTGGCGCCAGCAGCACTAGGGCCAGCCCGGAAAACAGCCAGTGTGCCAGCACCTTGGCCAACACCAGAAGAGGCAGAGGGTGCGACGAAAGGACCCACTGTTCCAGCGAGCCATCCTCGAAATCGCTGCGAAACAGGCCATCCAGCGACAGCAGCACGGCCAGCAGCGCGGCGACCCAGATCAGTCCCGGAGACAGGGTCTGCAGCAACTTGGTTTCCGGCCCAACTGCCAGCGGGAACAGGGCGATGACGATGGCGAAGAACACCAGCGGGTTGGCCAGTTCTGCCGGGCGGCGGAACAGTAGGCGGGCTTCGCGGGCGAGCAGCAAGAGGAAGACGTTGTTCATGCCGAGCGCCGTCCCAGGTCCAGTTCGATATAACCCGAAGGTTTCTCGGTCAGGCTGTGGTGGGTGGTCATGATCACCAGGCCGCCCTGCTCGCAGTGGCGCGCCAAATGTGCTTCCAGCTGGGCCACGCCCTGTTTGTCGAGGGCGGTGAAGGGCTCATCGAGAATCCACAGCGGCGGCGCTGCGAGATATAGCCGAGCCAAGGCCACGCGGCGTTGTTGGCCAGCAGACAAGGTATGACAGGGCACATCCTCGAAACCGCGCAGGCCGACTGCCTGCAGGGCCTGCCAGATCGCCTCGCACGCCGCCGGTTTATGCAGCGCGCAGAGCCAGGCGAGGTTCTCTTCGGCGGTCAGCAGGCCCTTGATACCGGCGGCATGGCCGATCCACAAGAGAGTGCGACCGAGGTCGCCATGCTGGCGCGCCAGCGGTGCGCCGTTAAGCAGCACTTCGCCTGCCGTCGGCTGCATCAGCCCCCCCAGCAGGCGCAACAGGCTGGTCTTGCCGCTGCCGTTGGGACCGGAGACCTGCAGCATAGCGCCGCCAGTCAGATCAAGATCAAGGCCCTCGAACAGCAGACGCCAATCCCGCTCGCAGGCGAGGGAAACAGCTTGGAGTCGGGGGCTGGTCAACGGCATAAGGTCCCAGGGAGGGTTCAAGTCGGCTAGATGCCGGCCGCTATACTAGCGCAAGATAGACGCGTAGCCGGCCCGGACGGGGCGGCATTATACATGCCCGGCCTCCCCCTCCGAAGCCGGCTTTTCGACAGGTTGTAACCCAGCCATGGCAGAAATCAGCAGCCCTCGCCCGCTCCCTGCGACCGTGCCGCTCAACCGCCCTGCACAGCCTTCCGCAGCCGACCTGGCGGTGAAGTTGCTGCAACCGCTGGAAGGCCTGCTCGCCGCAGGGGAAAGCGCCAAGGCCGAAGTCGTCTCCATCAAGGAGGCAGCGCAGAGCTTCCAGGTGCTGCTCAAGCTGACCCTCGACAGCGGTCGCCAGACCACCCTCGAAGCCAGCAGCACGCGCCCGCTGGCGCAAGGCACCGCACTGACCGTCACGGCCTTGTCAGACAGCCGCCTGCTGCTGGCCCTGGGTAATAGCGACAGCAAAGTGCTGAGCAGCCTGGATCTGGAGCAACTACCGGTCGGCACCCTGCTGCAGGGCAAAGTCGTCGCCCAGGAACAACTGGCTCAGGGTCGCGCCCAACAGATGATCTACAAGGTGCTGGTCAGCCTGCTGAATACGCCACTGGCCGGCAGCAAACTCAGCGTGGAAACCCCACTGCCATTGCCACTCGGCAGCCTGCTCACCGCTCAGGTACAGGGCAGCCAGCAACTCAGCTTCCTGCCCCTCAGCGGACGCCTCGACCAGCTCGCACTCGGCCAGCAACTGGCTGGCCAGCAGGCCCGCCAGGGATCGCTGGATGGACTGCTCAAGGCCCTGCAGGGACTCGGCAGCCAAAGCGGCCTGCCCACCGAACTACGCAGCGGGATCGACAAACTGCTCGGCCAAATGCCGGATGGCAAGCAACTGAGCAGCCCGGATGGCCTGGCCAAGGCCCTGGAGCAAAGCGGCCTGTTTCTCGAAGCCAAGCTGCTCGGCGGCCAAGCTGGCAGCCTGCCCAATGACCTCAAGGCCAATCTGCTGCGCCTGATCACCCAACTGCTACCCAACCTGCCCAGCGGCTCGCCGCTACAGGCGGCCAATGCCAGTGGCAACCTGGCGCAAGCCCTGCCAGCCTTCGTCCGCAACGCCCTGGGCGCCATCGGCCAGGCCAACTTGCGCCAACAGGCCCTGAGCTTCCCCCTGCCCTCACGCCTGCTGCAAAACATGGACGAGGACGCCGACCTGGAAACCCTGCTGCGCCTGGCCGCAGCGGCCGTTTCGCGCCTGCAGACCCACCAGCTTTCGAGCCTGGCCCAGACCCAGACCACCGCCGAGGGCAATCTGCTGACCACCTGGCAACTGGAAGTGCCCATGCGCAACCAGCAGGACATCGTGCCGCTACAGATCAAACTGCAACGCGAAGAACAGGGCCAAAACGGCAAAAAAGAGCAGAAGGAACAAAAAGAAATGCTCTGGCGCGTGGATCTGGCGTTCGACCTGGCTCCGCTCGGCCCACTGCAGGTGCAGGCTCAACTGCTACGCGGCAGTTTCTCCAGCCAGCTCTGGGCGGAACAGAGCCGAACCGCCAACCTGATCGATCACGAACTACCCCACCTACGCGAACGCTTGCTCGCCGCCGGTCTCGAAGTCGGCGAGCTGAGCTGCCGCCAGGGCATGCCACCGCAAGGACCCAAGACCCACCTGGAGCAACGCTGGGTGGACGAAACCGCATGAAGAACAAAGCCCCGCGCCAAGCCATCGCCCTGTCCTACGATGGCGCCAACGCCCCCAGCCTGACCGCCAAGGGTGATGATGAGCTGGCTGAAGCGATTCTGGCCATCGCTCGCGAATACGAAGTACCGATCTACGAAAACGCTGAGTTGGTGCGGCTGTTGGCGCGCCTAGAGCTCGGCGATGCGATCCCGGAGGTGCTGTACCGCAGCATCGCCGAGATCATTGCCTTCGCCTGGCACCTAAAGGGCAAATTTCCGGACGGCTTCGAGCCGCAAGGCGAGCGCGACGTCACCCCCGCTCTGCCCCTACTCAACGCTGAACCGGATTGAACGCCAGCATTTCCCCCTCGGCGCCTTTGCCCAGCGGGAAATCCAGCAACAGCCAGGAAAAGTAGCCCGAGCGGAAGAAGTACACCTGCTGGTAACCCCAGCTGACTGCTCGCCTGGCCGCCTCGGCACTCTGCGGGCAGTAATCGTTGTCGCAGTAAATCACCAGCGGCAGATTGCGCGGCCACTCCAGCGCCGCCAGATCGGCGAAACGCGAGCCCAGCTCCAGGTGCAACGCACCGTGCACGTGCCCCCAACTCCACTCGCGCATGGGCCGCACATCGACGAACAATGCGCCGAACTCATACAGCTGACGCGCCTGCAGGACATTCACCGTGGTCGCGCCCTTGACCTCCAGCGGCACCTCATCGGCGCCCACCGGCAGGATGAACAGGCACAACAGCAATAGGCTGATTCGCATGACAAGCCTCCACAGGATCGTGTGGTTACTGTTTTCAGCTTAGGCAGGCGAAAAGTGAAGGCTTGGAACCGTTCACACAGGCAGGGAAAGGATCAAGAACTACAGGAACTAAGAGCCAACGACACTCAGGAGTTCTGTTTTTGTGATTTGTGCAGTTTGCTGACCAGCTCGGCTTCGGCTTTGGTCAAGCCGCAGGAATGAGTCAGGTCATCGACGCTGGCCCCCATACCCACCAGGCGTGCGGCCTGGGTGAAGGACAGGCTGGAAGGATCACGCTGTTCCATCTGGTTGAGCTTATCGGGCAGAGGCGCCACAACCCGACGCAGCTCATGTAACTCCTCACCCATGCGAATGCTGCCGGTGAGGTAGGTATCGAGGCGGCGGCTCAACTCCTTGATCCGCTGATCGCGGAAGGCATCACGCTCAGCCTGCATCTGCGCCTGCTGCCGCAGGGACGTCACCAGCCAGAAGCAGGTACCCGCAAGCAGCATGCAGAAGAGGCCAAGCACGGCCACCGCGATCTCGAGCATGGCTCAGATGCTCTCCAGCTCGGACCACTCTTCCTCGGTCATCATCTTGTCCAGTTCGACCAGGATCAGCAGCTCGCCGTTCTTGTTGCAGACACCCTGGATGAACTTGGCCGACTCGTCGTTACCCACGTTGGGCGCGGTCTCGACCTCGGACTGACGCAGATAAACCACTTCCGCCACGCTGTCGACCATGATGCCGACCACTTGCTTGTCGGCCTCGATGATGACGATGCGGGTGTTGTCGGTAACGGCTGCGGAATCCAGACCGAAACGCTGACGGGTGTCGATCACCGTCACCACGTTGCCGCGCAGGTTGATGATGCCCAGCACATAACTGGGGGCGCCCGGCACCGGAGCGATCTCGGTGTAGCGCAGCACCTCCTGAACCTGCATCACGTTGATGCCGTAGGTCTCGTTATCCAGGCGGAAGGTCACCCACTGCAGAATGGGATCTTCGGAACCTTGCGCAGACGTTTTCTTCATGTCCCTAGCCTCGTCAAGAACCGCTATGGCGGCATACGCGGGTGAACCCCGCTGTCATTACTATAGAGCCACGCGTACCGCGCAGCCCGCTGAATTCATTGTGCGCGGGCGGGAGCGCCCTTGCGCGTGGCGCCACTGGCGATCAGTTCGGCCAGGGCCGACACATCCAGCAGCGCGCACATGTGTTCGATCACCGTGCCCGCCAGCCATGGCCGCTGACTGCGCTGGCTGCGCCACTTGATCTCATCCGGCTGCAAGCGAATCGAGCGGCTGACCTGATGCACCGCCAGCCCCCACTCATAGCCTTCGACCGAAATCACGTACTGCAGGCCTTCGCGGAAGTCCTCGCGATAGCGCTCCGGCATGACCCAGCGCGCGGTATCCAATACTTTCAGGTTGCCGGCCTGGCTTGGCAGGATACCGAGAAACCAGTCCGGCTGGCCGAACAACGGAGTCAGCTCGGCATTGGCCAACGGGTAGATGGAGCCCAGGCACACCAGCGGCACGGCCAGCGTCAGACCGGCCACGTCGAACAGCAGACACTCGAAGGGCTCTGCCGCCCATTCGGGGCGCCCTTCGCTGGTCAGCTTTGCCGGTTCTTTCTTCAGCGCCGGCTGCAAATCCACCAGCGCTTCGACCACGACCGCCTGCACGGGAGGCGCCACGACAGGCGCTGGCGCTACTTCGAGCACCTCTTCCGGCAGATCCGCCTGGGGCAGTTCGAAGGTCGGCAGTACCAAGGGCTTGGCCTCGGCCAACGCCACAGGGCGCTCCAGCGCTGCAACACTGAGCACAGGCTTGGGGGCATCGCGGCGCGAATCGCGCACCTGTTCCTCAAGCACGGCAGCCTCGAACTCGTCGAGATCGACACTCTCCTCCAGCTCGGCAGCCGCATCCTGCAGCAATGCGTCCAGATAGGACTGCAAAGCCAGCTGGGGACGGGTAGCGGTGGCAGCGGTACGACTCATGACGGCGTTCCAGATGAAGGGGCTGTACAGCCTATCGGCAGATGTGACGGATGTCTTGAACCTGTCTGTTCAGCATAGTCTCGCATTCAGGCTACCTGACTGGCCGTCTGCCCGGCCAACAAGTGCTTGAGCAAGGCGCGGTAGGCAATCACGCCGCGACTGTTGTTATCGAATTGCGAGGGCGTTTGTCCGGCCCGACTGGCATCGCGCAGGCGCGTATCCACCGGGATATAGGCCTGCCACAGGTGCTCCGCGTAGGAATTGCGCAGCACCCGCAGGGTATTCAGCGAGGCTTGGGTACGGCGGTCGAACAGCGTCGGCACGATGGTGTACGGCAGCGCCTGCTTGCGCGAGCGATTGATCATGGCCAAGGTACTGACCATACGCTCCAGGCCTTTTACCGCAAGAAACTCGGTTTGCACCGGGATCACCAACTGCTGGCTGGCCGCCAATGCATTGACCATCAACACGCCCAGCAGCGGCGGGCTGTCGATAATGGCGTGGTCGAACTTGTCCCACATCTGCGCCAGGCTCTTGGCGATCACCAGCCCCAGGCCGCTTTGCCCCGGCGACTGCCGCTCCAGCGTGGCCAGCGCCGTGCTGGATGGCAGCAGGGAAATATTCGGATGGCTGGTGGGCAGCAGCAGGCTGGCCGGCAGGCCACGCGGCACGTTGCCCTGGTGCTGGAACAGGTCAAAGCTGCTGTGCTCCAGGGTGTCTGGATCATGGCCGAAATAACTGCTCATCGAGCCGTGCGGGTCGAGGTCGACCACCACCACGCGCTTGCCCGCATCGGCCAGCAAGCCGGCGAGTGCAATGGATGTGGTGGTCTTGCCGACACCACCTTTTTGATTGGCTACTGCCCAGACTTTCATCTTCGTCGTCCTCCCGGCGTAGCTGCAGCCTTACCGAGAACTGATTGGCGCCTCATGGGGCAGGCGTCGAATTATTGACGGATCCAGGAATAGACCCCGTGACAGGGGACGCTGGTGCAGATTGCGTGCCAGCCCTCTGCAACGCGGCATCCGGCTGTGCCTTGCTGCTGCCGACGCCACTGATACTGCGCCGAACATCAAGATTGCGCGAGATCACCAGCACCACCCGTCGATTGCGAGCACGCCCTTCAGCCGTGGCATTGTCGGCCACCGGCTGGAATTCACCGTAACCCACCGCCGCCATGCGCCCGGGATTGACCCCATCCGCTGCAAGCATCCGCACGATGCTCGCGGCACGCGCGGTAGAAAGCTCCCAGTTACTGGGGAACTGCACGCTGTTGATCGGCAGGTTGTCGGTAAAGCCTTCGATGTGCACCGGGTTCTCGTAGGGCGCGAGGATCTTCGCGACCTTCTCGACCAGGGTGAACGCCATATCGTTAGGTACCGCATCACCACTGGGGAAAAGCAGGCTGGAGTTCAGTTCGATCTCGATCCACAACTCGTTGCCGCGCACGGTCAACTGGTTAGAGTTGATCAGGTCGCCGAAAGCATCCTGCACGCTGGCGGCGATTTCCTGCAGGGGATCGGAGCCCGGATTATCGATCGATGTCGTGCTGTTCGGGTTGTCTTCCACCATCGAGCGATCCGGCTCGGTGGTACGCGGCCGCTCATCGCCCACGGGAATCGGCTTGATCGAGCGCTCAGGCTCGCTGAAGACGCCTACCAGGCTTTCCGAGAGCACTTTGTATTTGCCCTCGTTGATCGATGAAATCGAATACATGACCACGAAAAAAGCGAACAGCAGGGTGATGAAATCCGCGTAGGAGACCAGCCAGCGTTCGTGATTCTCGTGTTCTTCCTGATGACGCCGCCGAGCCATATGCCCCCCACTCCGTCAGTCCATGAAGCCTTGCAGCTTCAATTCGATGGAGCGCGGATTCTCGCCTTCGGCAATCGACAGAATGCCCTCCAGCAACATCTCGCGGTAACGCGACTGGCGTGCAGCAATCGCCTTGAGCTTGTTGCCCACGGGCAGCAGCAACAGGTTGGCGAACGCCACACCGTAGATGGTGGCGACGAATGCGACGGCAATACCGCTGCCCAGCTTGCTTGGGTCAGCCAGGTTGCCCATGACATGGATCAGGCCCATGACCGCACCGATGATGCCGATGGTCGGCGCGTAGCCGCCCATGCTCTCGTATACCTTGGCGGCCTGGATATCACGGCCTTCCTGGGTATACAGATCGACTTCAAGAATACTGCGAATGGCCTCTGGCTCCGCGCCATCGACCAACAGCTGCAAGCCCTTGCGGGCATAAGGATCGGGCTCGCTGTCGGCAATCGGCTCCAGGCCGAGCAGGCCTTCCTTGCGCGCCGCCATGCTCCAGCCAACCACACGATTGATGCCACCGGCCAGATCGATACGCGGCGGGAAGATGATCCAGCGCAGAATGGCCAGCGAACGCTTGAATACGTTGACCGGGGCCTGCAGGAATGCAGCGCCCAGCGTGCCGCCGATGACGATCAGTGCCGCTGGCCCATTGATCAGCGCCCCGACGTGGCCACCCTCGAGATAATTGCCACCGAGGATGGCGACGAACGCCAGGATGATACCAATGAGACTAAGTGCATCCATCAGATACAGGCCTCGGCCAGATGCCGGCCGATATCTTCGAGGCTGTACACGGCGTCAGCGAGGTCCGCTTTGACGATGGCCATGGGCATGCCATAGATCACACAACTGGCTTCATCCTGCGCCCACACCTGGCTGCCACTCTGCTTGAGCAGGCGCGCGCCTTCGCGGCCGTCTGCGCCCATGCCCGTCAGCACCACGGCCAGCACCTTGTCATTGAACGACTTGGCTGCCGAGCCAAAGGTGATATCGACACAGGGTTTGTAGTTCAGACGCTCGTCGCCGGGCAGGATACGCACTACACCGCGCGGATCGACCATCATCTGCTTGCCACCTGGCGCCAGCAGGGCCAGGCCAGGACGCAGCTGATCACCATCCTCGGCTTCCTTGACGGAAATCCGGCACAGCTTGTCCAGACGCTCGGCAAAGGCCTTGGTGAAGGCTGCCGGCATGTGCTGGATCAAGACGATAGGCGCTGGGAAATTGGCTGGCAGCTGGGTCAATACGCGCTGCAGCGCCACCGGCCCGCCCGTAGAGGTGCCGATGGCCACCAGCCGGTAGGATTTACGCTTTGGGCTGGCACCGCCGCCTGCGGCATGCGCAGAGCCAGAAGTTCGACCAGCAGAAGCCGGCGCTGCCGGCGCAACAGGCGTACTGCGCGCCACCGGCGCGCTACTGGCAGGTGCAGCAGTAGGTGCAGGTTGGCTAAAGCCGCTGTAACGGCGGTTACTGCGGGCAATGGAATGAACCTTCTCGCACAGCAGCGCCTTGACCTTCTCCGGATTGCGCGAAATATCTTCGAAATTCTTCGGCAGGAAGTCGACTGCGCCGGCGTCCAGCGCATCGAGGGTGACGCGCGCGCCTTCGTGAGTCAGCGATGAGAACATCAGAACCGGCGTCGGACAGCGCTGCATGATGTTTCGCACGGCGGTGATGCCGTCCATCATCGGCATCTCGTAGTCCATCGTGATCACGTCCGGCTTCAATGCCAGCGCTTGATCGATGGCTTCGCGCCCATTGGTGGCCGTACCAACAACCTGGATATTCGGGTCGGCAGAGAGAATCTCCGAGACCCGGCGGCGGAAGAAGCCGGAGTCATCCACCACCAGGACTTTGACAGCCATAAACACTCCTGAGCGGCTGGATGACCCAGCCCGCAATCAATCAGATGCGACGTGCGTAGCGCTTGAGCATGCTCGGCACATCGAGGATCAGGGCAATGCGCCCGTCACCAGTAATGGTAGCCCCGGACATGCCTGGCGTACCTTGCAGCATCTTGCCCAGTGGTTTGATCACCACCTCTTCCTGGCCAACCAACTGGTCGACCACGAAGCCGATACGCTGGCTGCCGACGGTGAGAATCACCACATGCCCTTCGCGCTGCTCTTCGTAGGCGGCGCCACGCACCAGCCAGCGCTTGAGGTAGAACAGCGGCAAGGCCTTGTCACGCACGATCACCACTTCCTGGCCATCCACCACGTTGGTGCGCGACAGATCAAGGTGGAAAATCTCGTTGACGTTGACCAGCGGGAACGCGAAAGCCTGATTGCCCAGCATCACCATCAGAGTTGGCATGATCGCCAGGGTCAGCGGCACCTTGATGATGATCTTCGAGCCCTGGCCTTTGGCCGAGTGCACGTTGATGATGCCGTTGAGCTGGGAAATCTTGGTCTTCACCACGTCCATGCCGACACCGCGACCGGACACGTCGGAAATCTCGGTCTTGGTCGAGAAGCCCGGGGCGAAGATCAGGTTGTAGCATTCGGTCTCGCTCAGGCGATCCGCCGCATCCTTGTCCAGCAGGCCCTTCTCCACCGCCTTGACGCGGAGGATTTCCGGATCCATGCCTTTACCGTCATCGGAGATCGACAGCAGGATGTGATCACCCTCCTGCTCGGCAGACAGAACTACTCGTCCGCCGCGTGCCTTGCCTGAAGCCTCGCGCTCCTCAGGCATTTCGATGCCGTGATCGACCGCGTTGCGTACCAAGTGGACCAGCGGGTCGGCCAGCGCTTCAACCAGGTTCTTGTCGAGGTCGGTTTCTTCACCGACCAGCTCCAGATTGATCTCTTTCTTGAGCTGGCGCGCCAAATCGCGAACCAGGCGCGGGAAGCGGCCGAAGACTTTCTTGATCGGCTGCATGCGGGTCTTCATCACCGACGTCTGCAGGTCAGCCGTGACCACGTCGAGGTTGGACACTGCCTTGGCCATTGCCTCATCGCCGCTGTTCAACCCCAGGCGTACCAGGCGGTTACGTACCAGCACCAGCTCGCCGACCATGTTCATGATCTCGTCCAGCCGAGCGGTGTCCACACGAACCGTGGTTTCCGCCTCGCTGGCAGCCGCCGGTGCCTTGTCGGCAGCCGGAGCAGGTGCTGGTGTCGGGCTGGCCGCAGGTTTGGCAGGTGCCACCGCTTTGGCGGCAGGTTTGGCCGCGGGCTTTGCCGCCGGTTTCGCAGCGGGCGCAGCCTTTACTTCAGCAGCGGGAGCCGGCTGTACCGCGTCCTCGCTGAATTTACCCTTGCCGTGCAGTTGATCGAGCAAAGCTTCGAATTCGTCATCGGTGATGTTCTCGCCCGACGCCGGAGCTGCTGGCGCGGCTTTCGCCGTGACCACCGGCGGCTCGTCTGGCTCATCGGCCGGAGCAACGAACTTGCCCTTGCCATGCAGCTGATCGAGCAAGGCCTCGAATTCGTCGTCAGTAATATCGCCACTGGCGGGTGCTGCAGCGGCCGCAGGTGCCGCAGCCGGCGCTGCAGCAACAGCGGTTGGCTGGCCTTTGCCGTGCAATTGGTCCAGCAAGGCTTCGAATTCGTCGTCGGTGATTTCATCACCGGAGGCTGGCGCGCTAGCCGGTGCCGGCGCGGCAGCCGCCGGCTCGGCGATGGCGTCCAGCAGTTGTTCGAACTCGCTGTCGGAAATATCGTTATCAGCAACCGCTTCGACTTCAACTTCCGGCTCGTCGTCGGCGACCAGTTCGTCCGCACTCTCTGGCTCGGCCAGGCGAGCCAGCGCTTCAAGCAGCTCGGGAGTAGCGGGAGTAACCGTGGCACGTTCCCGTACCTGGCTGAACATTTCGTTGACTGAGTCCAGTGCCTGCAACACCACGTCCATCAGCTCGGCGGTAACCCGCCGTTCGCCTTTGCGCAGAATGTCGAACACGTTTTCCGCGATGTGGCAGCACTCCACCAGCTCGTTGAGCTGGAGAAAGCCCGCGCCACCCTTGACGGTATGGAACCCACGGAAAATCGCATTGAGCAGGTCCGTGTCATCCGGTCGGCTTTCCAGCTCAACCAGTTGTTCGGACAACAGTTCAAGAATTTCGCCGGCCTCTACCAGGAAGTCCTGGAGGATTTCTTCATCGGCGTCGAAGCTCATCGGTGCGCTCCAAAGGCTCTGTTAGAGCCTTAAAATCCCAGGCTGGACAGCAGATCATCGACATCGTCCTGATCGGATGCGACGTCCTCACGCTTATCGGCATGAATCTGCGGACCTTCACCCCGGGAAGGCTCTTTTTGTTGTTCTTGCTCAACACGCAACTCGTTCACGTCGTGTTCAATGCCAGCGAAGCGGTCAACATGACTGGCCATCAGCACCAGCTTGAGCAAATTGCTCTCTACTTCGGTAACCAGTTGGGTTACGCGCTTGATCACCTGACCGGTCAGGTCCTGGAAATCCTGCGCCAGCAGAATGTCGTTCAAATGCCCGGACAGCTTCTGGCTGTCGCGCTCGCTGCGGGCGAGGAACAGCTCAATGCGTTTGGCCAGCTCGCGGAAAGCTTCGGCACCCAGCTCGCGGCGCATGAATTTGCCCCAATCGGCGCTAAGGCTCTGCGCTTCATCGCCCAGGTCATTGACCAGCGGTGCGCTCTGTTCGACCAGGTCCATGGTACGGTTGGCCGCTTTCTCGGTCATCTGCACCACATAGGACAGACGCTCGGTCGCGTCCGTAATCTGGGAGATTTCCTGGGCATGCGGCATGCGCGGATCGATCTGGAAATTGACGATCGCGCTATGCAATTCACGGGTAAGTTTGCCCACTTCCTGATAAAGCCCGCGATCGCGAGTCTGATTCAGTTCGTGGATCAGTTGCACCGCCTCACCGAAACGACCTTTTTCCAGGCTTTCGACGAGCTGGCGGGCATGTACCTTCAGGGTCGACTCAAGTTCGCCCAGAGTGGAATCATCGTTAGCCATAGTGCCCTCGCGGCAAACATCAGCCGTTAACCCGCTCGAAGATCTTTTCGATCTTTTCCTTCAGCACCTGGGCCGTGAACGGCTTGACCACGTAGCCGTTTACCCCGGCTTGGGCGGCCTCGATGATCTGGTCGCGCTTGGCTTCTGCGGTCACCATCAGCACCGGCAGGGTTTTCAGGCGATCATCCGCACGCACTGCGCGCAGCAGGTCGATGCCGGTCATCCCGGGCATGTTCCAGTCGGTCACCAGAAAATCGAAGCTGCCGCTCTGCAACATCGGCAGTGCTGTCACGCCGTCATCGGCCTCGGCGGTATTGGTAAAGCCCAAATCGCGCAAGAGGTTCTTGATGATCCGTCGCATCGTTGAGAAGTCATCAACGATGAGGATTTTCATGTTCTTGTCCAAGTCGACCTCCGTACAGTCCTAAACGCCACCGGCACCCGGGTGCGTCGCAATCATGAAATCGGTAGTGCATCAGCGCGCGTGCCAATCACCCAACCGGGCGCGCAAGCGTGCGGCGCACTGGCTATGTAACTGGCTGACACGGGATTCGCTGACCCCCAATACTTCGCCGATTTCCTTGAGATTCAGTTCTTCGTCGTAATACAGCGACAACACCAGGCGCTCACGCTCCGGCAAATGGGCAATTGCATCGGCCAAGGCCGCCTGAAAGCGCTCATCTACCAGTTCGTGCAGAGGTTCGGCCTGGGCACTGCTGCTGTCTTCGTGCATCCCGCCATGTTCGCCGTCCTGCAACAGGTCGTCGAAACTGAACAGCCGGCTGCCCAAAGTGTCGCCAAGAATGCCGTAGTAATCCTCGAGACTCAATTGGAGTTCGGCCGCAACTTCTTGATCTTTAGCGTCTCTTCCCGTCCGCGCTTCAATTACACGGATCGCATCGCTGACCATTCGGCTGTTTCGGTGCACCGAACGCGGCGCCCAATCACCCTTGCGCACCTCATCCAGCATGGCGCCGCGGATGCGGATACCGGCGTAGGTCTCGAAACTGGCGCCCTTGCCACCGTCGTATTTTTTTGACGCTTCGAGCAGGCCGATCATGCCGGCCTGCATCAGATCGTCCACCTGGACGCTGGCCGGCAAGCGGGCCAGCAGGTGATAGGCAATGCGCTTGACCAGAGGCGCATAGCGCTCGATCAATTGGTGCTGGGAATCCTGCGCCCGCGCCTTGGTATACATACGGAGTCCAGTGGCTGCTGTCATACCGCCGTGCCCGCGATCGGTTGCTGCACCAGACGCTCGACGAAAAACTCCAGATGGCCACGCGGATTGGCCGGCAACGGCCACGTGTCAACTTTCTGGGCTATCGCCTTGAACGCCAGTGCGCACTTCGAGCGCGGGAAAGCTTCATAAACCGCGCGCTGCTTTTGCACGGCCTTGCGTACCGACTCGTCGTACGGCACAGCGCCCACATACTGCAGGGCCACATCGAGGAAACGGTCAGTCACTTTGGTCAGCTTAGCAAACAGGTTGCGACCTTCCTGCGGGCTGTGGGCCATATTGGCCAGCACGCGGAAACGGCTGATGCCGTAATCACGATTGAGCAGTTTGATCAGCGCGTAAGCGTCGGTGATCGAAGTCGGCTCGTCGCAGACCACCACCAGCACTTCCTGGGCGGCGCGCACAAAGCTGACCACGCCATCACCGATGCCGGCGGCAGTGTCGATCACCAGTACGTCGAGGTTGTCGCTGATGTCGCTGAACGCCTGGATCAGGCCGGCATGCTGCGACGGTGTCAGCTGCACCATGCTCTGCGTGCCGGAGGCCGCCGGCACGACACGAATGCCGCCAGGCCCCTGGATCAGCACGTCCTTGAGGTCGCACTCGCCGGAAATCACATCGGCTAGCGTACGTTTGGCGGTCAGCCCCAGCAGTACGTCGACGTTGGCCAGACCGAGGTCGGCGTCCATCAACATGACCCTGCGGCCAAGATCGGCGAGCGCCAGCGACAGGTTCACCGAGACGTTGGTCTTGCCGACCCCGCCTTTGCCACCGGTCACCGCGATCACCTGTACGGGATGAATACTACCCATGTTCTCTCAATACCTTGTCTTGCCTGGACTGGGCTGGTCGGGAAACCACACCGACCCTTCCTCAACACTAGATCGCCTTGGCCGCTATCGCCTGCCTTAGCCGGCGCGACGCGTCGGTTGCTGGTACAGGCCGGCGAACATATCCGCCATGGCTTCTTCGCTGGGATCCTCTGCGGCCTGCAGGCTAACAGCTCTGCTCACCAGTTGGTGACTGCGCGGCACTTGCAGATCATCCGGAATCTTTGGCCCATCAGCCAGATAGGCTACCGGTAGATGCTGGCCGATAGCCAGCCCTAAAACCTCGCCCAGGCTGGTTGCCTCATCCACCTTGCTCAGAATGCAGCCCGCCAGGCCGCACTGCTTGTAGCTATGGTAGGCCGCCTTGAGCACCTGGCTCTGGCTGGTTGCAGCCAGAACCAGGTAATTTTTCGACTTCACCCCGCGGCTGGCCAGGCTTTCCAGCTGCAGGCGCAGCGCGGGATCGCTGCCTGGCAGGCCGGCGGTATCGATCAACACCACACGTTTGCGTGCCAGCGGCGCCAGGGCCTGGATCAGCGATTGCCCCGGATCGACCTGAGTCACCGACACATTAAGGATGCGGCCAAGGGTCTTGAGTTGCTCCTGGGCGCCGATACGGAAGCTGTCCATGCTGACCAGCGCGATGCTCTGCGGGCCGTACTTGAGGACGTAGCGCGCAGCCATCTTGGCCAGCGTGGTGGTCTTGCCCATGCCGGCAGGGCCGACCAGGGCGATCACACCGCCCTCTTCCATCGGCTCGACCTTCGGCGTCTTGATCGCATGCGCCAGGTGCGCCAGCAGCATACGCCAGGCCTGGCGCGGCTCGGCGACCTTGGACACGCGCTCCAGCAGCACCCGTGACAGCTCGGCAGACAGGCCCATGCGCTGCAGGCGACGCCACAGGTTGGCCTGTTGCGGCTTGCGGTTCTGCAGCTGGCCCCAGGCGATCGAGCCCAGCTGCACTTCGATCAGCTCGCGCAGACCGTGCAGCTCAAAGCGCATGGCATCCAGCGCACGCTGGTCCATGGCGGCAGCCTGCAGTTGAGGTTTTGCTGCTGCCACCGGTTGCGCACGCGACGCCTTGACCGGCGTGGCCAGCAGCTCAGGGGCCACCAGCGACTCATTGGCGAACAGTTGGCGATCCTTGTGCTCATCGACCGCAGCGCGGCTGATCAGCTCGGCCTGAGCCGTGGCGATCTGCGCCTGGGTTTTGCGCAGCTCGGCTTCCAGCGCCAGATTGGGCTGACGAGCAGGCGGCGTGGGCATTTGGTAGTCCAGCGCGGCAGTCAGCTCGACGCCACCGGCCACCCGGCGGTTGCCGATGATGGATGCATCGGCACCCAGTTCATCGCGCACCAGTTTCATGGCAGTACGCATATCGGCAGCGAAGAAGCGTTTGACTTGCATGGCTTACAGCCCTCAGTTCTGGCCAACCGTAGCGACGATTGTGACCTGCTTGTTATCCGGTATTTCCTGATAAGCCAGGACATGCATGTTGGCCACAGCGAGCCGCGCAAAGCGCGAGAGCATCGCCCGGACCGGACCGGCCACCAGCAGGATCACTGGCTTGCCGAGCATTTCCTGGCGCTGCGCCGCTTCCACCAGGGAGCGTTGCAGCTTTTCAGCCATGCCAGGTTCGAGGAGGATACCGTCCTCGGAGCCTTGACCAGCCTTCTGCAAGCTATTGAGCAATATCTGTTCCAACCTGGGCTCCAGCGTGATCACAGGCAGCTCTGGCTCTAGTCCCACAATGCTTTGCACGATTGCGCGAGAAAGCGCGACGCGCACCGCGGCGACCATCGCGGCGGGATCTTGACTCTTTGGCGCCACGTTGGAGATGGCTTCGGCGATGCTGCGGATGTCCCGCACCGGCACCTGCTCCTGCAACAGGGTCTGCAGCACCTTGAGCAGCGTGGACAGCGACACCATCCCCGGCACCAGCTCTTCAGCCAGCTTCGGCGAGCTCTTGGCCAACAACTGCATGAGTTGTTGCACTTCTTCGTGCCCCAGCAACTCATGGGCGTGCTTGTGCAGCACCTGATTCAGGTGTGTGGCGACCACCGTACTGGCGTCCACCACGGTGTAACCCAGGGATTGAGCCTGGTCGCGCTGGGTCGGGTCGATCCACACCGCCTCCAGGCCGAACGCCGGATCTTTGGCGGCGATACCGTTGAGGGTGCCGAACACCTGCCCTGGGTTGATCGCCAGCTCACGCTCCGGATACACCTCGGCCTCGGCCACGCTGACGCCCATCAACGTCAAGCGATAGGCGTTGGGCAGCAGATCGAGGTTGTCGCGGATATGCACGGACGGCATCAGGAAGCCCATTTCCTGGGACAGCTTCTTGCGCACACCCTTGATCCGCGCAAGCAGCTGGCCTCCCTGGTTGCGGTCCACCAGCGGAATCAGCCGATAACCAACCTCCAGGCCGACCATGTCCACCGGGGTCACGTCGTCCCAGCCCAGTTCCTTGACTTCCTGAGCGCGCTGCGCCGGCAGCAATTCCTGCTGACGCTGGACTTCCTTGACCTCGTTTTCCTTGGTCTGGCGCTGCTTGTTAGCGATCCAGTAGGCGGCGCCGGCAGCAACCAGGCCGAGGCTGATGAAGGAGAAATGCGGCATGCCGGGCACCAGGCCCATGGCAATCATGATGGCTGCCGATACGGCCAGCGCACGCGGCGAGGCAAACATCTGTCGCGTCACCTGGGCGCCCATGTCTTCCGAGGTGGAAACGCGGGTCACCATGATCGCTGCGGCGGTAGACAGCAGCAGCGACGGGATCTGCGCCACCAGGCCGTCACCGATGGTCAGCAAGGTGTAGATGCGCCCTGCCTCGGCAAACGCCAGATCGTGCTGCAGGATGCCAATGGCCATGCCGCCGATCAGGTTGATGAACAGGATCAGCAGGCCGGCAACCGCATCACCGCGAACGAACTTGCTGGCACCGTCCATCGAGCCATAGAAATCGGCCTCCTGGGCGACTTCGGTCCGCCGGCGCTTGGCTTCGGGCTGGTCGATCAGGCCGGAGTTGAGGTCTGCGTCGATGGCCATCTGCTTACCGGGCATGGCATCCAGGGTGAAACGCGCGCTGACTTCGGAGATCCGCCCGGCACCCTTGGTGACCACCACGAAGTTGATGATCATGAGGATGGCGAACACCACGATACCGACGACGTAGTTGCCGCCGATCACCACTTCACCGAAGGCCTGGATCACCTTGCCCGCGGCGTCGTGGCCATCCTGGCCGTGCAGCAGCACCACCCGCGTCGAGGCCACGTTTAGTGCCAGGCGCAACAGCGTCGCGGCCAGCAGCACGGTGGGGAATACGGCGAAGTCCAGCGGGCGCAGGGCGTAGATCGCCACCAGCAGAACCACGATGGACAAGGCGATGCTGAAGGTGAACAGCACGTCGAGCAGGAACGGTGGGATCGGCAGCATGACCATGGCGAGCATGACCAGCAGCATCAATGGGATACCCAAGTTGCCGTGGCGCAACCCCGACAGGTTACTGCGTACGTCACCGATGATTTGCGCGCGATCCAGTGCCACTCGTGTTCCCCAGCCGATTCAATCTTTTGACGCAAAAGCGCGTCACGCTGGGGCTATCGCAAGAAGTGTTCCAGAACGTCAGCAACAGGCCAAGAACATCACCAGCCGGCTCGACCCTGCCGATTTACAGGGTGGCTAGCGCACCGCTCGCCTGGGCCAGGAGCGGCGAGATGCAGGTTATTCGTCGCGGCGCAGATCCGGCGGAATCGGCAGATCTTTCAGCGGCACCGGGCGCTTGCCCTTGCCCGAACGGAACTGCTTGAGCTGGTAGACGTAGGCCAGTACCTGGGCCACCGCCAGATACAGGCCGGCAGGGATTTCCTGGTCGATTTCGGTGGAATAGAACACCGCACGCGCCAGCGCTGGCGATTCGAGTAGGGTGACCTTGTGCTCCTGGGCGATCTCGCGAATCTTCAGCGCCATGAAATCGCCACCCTTGGCCAGCAGTTGCGGCGCCTGGCCGTTGGCCGGGTCGTATTTGAGGGCCACGGCAAAGTGCGTCGGGTTGGTGATCACCACGTCGGCCTCCGGCACCTTCTGCATCATGCGTTGCTCGGCCATCTGCCGCTGCATCTGGCGGATCTTCGATTTGACCTCGGGCTTACCCTCGCTGTCGCGGTACTCGTCGCGCACTTCCTGCTTGGTCATCATCAGCTTCTGCTTGCTGTCCCAGAGCTGGAACGGCACATCCACCGCAGTGATCAGAATCAACCCGCAGGCCAGCCACAGCAGGCTCTTACCGACGATCACCAGGCTGTGCAGGATGGCCTGTTCGACCGGTTCGTTGGCAATCGCCAGCAAGTCCTTCTGATCCGACTTGAGCACCGCCAGCGCCACCAGCAGGATCACCGTGAACTTGGCCAAGGCCTTGAGCAGCTCCACCAGGGCCTTGGTCGAGAACATCCGTTTGAGCCCAGCCAGCGGGTCCATGCGGCTGAACTTCGGCATCATCGCTTCGCCGGAGAACAGCCAGCCGCCGAGCGCAATGGGCCCGACGATGGAGGCGATCAGCAGCAATGTCAGCAGCGGCTGCAGGGACATCAGCGCGTCCATGCCCGAGGCCAACAGGTAGCGCGCCATGGAACCGTCATCCATCAGCACTTCACGCGGCAGGCTGAAGTTGGTGCGCATCAGGTCCGCCATCGCGGCGCCCATCTGCCCACCGTAGAACAGCAGCCCGCCGGAACCGGCCAGCATCACAGCCAGGGTATTGAGTTCGCGCGAACGCGCCACCTGCCCTTTCTTGCGCGCCTCTTCAAGGCGCTTGCTGGTGGGTTCCTCGCTTTTGTCCGCGCCGCTTTCGCTTTCTGCCATGGCAGTCGTCTCCTCAGCGTATCCGAGCCAATTCGCGCAGTTGCAGCAAGGCTTCGCTGGTCAGCGCTTGGAAATGCGCCAGGAAGTCGGTCAGCCCGAGCCAGAAAATTACCAGGCCGAGCACCAGGGTCAGGGGGAAACCGATGGAGAAGATGTTCAATTGCGGCGCCGCACGGGTCATCACACCAAACGCCAGGTTGACCACTAGCAAGGCGGTCACCACCGGCAGGGCCAGGAGCAAGCCAGCGGCCATCACCCAGCTGAGCTTGCCGGCCAGCGACCAGTAATGATCGAGCAACAGCCCCTGACCAACCGGCAAGGTGACGAAGCTCTCGGCGAGAATCTCGAACACCACTAGATGGCCGTTCATCGCAAGGAACAGCAGGGTCACCAGCATCAGCAGGAACTGACCAAGCACCGGGACCGACACGCCGTTGGTGGGGTCGACCATGGAGGCGAAGCCCAGGCCCATCTGGATGGCGATGATCTGCCCGGCCACGGTGAACAGGTGGAAATACAGCTGCAGGACCAGGCCGAACATCACCCCGATCAGCACCTGCTCGCCAATCAGCAGCATCGACTGCAGGCTGACCGAGTCGACCTGTGGCATCGGTGGCAGGTTCGGTGCCAGCACCAGGCAGATCGCCAGCGACAGGTACAGTCGCACCCGCGTCGGAACCAGCTGGGTGCCGATCACCGGCATCACCATCAGCATCGAGGCGATACGGAACAGCGGCAGGAGGAATTGCCCTACCCAGCCGCCGATCTGCGCATTGCTTAGTTCGAGCATCAGCCGATCAGCAACGGAATGTTCTGGATCAGGTTCTGGGTGTACTCCATCAGCTGACGGATCAGCCAGGGGCCCGCCCACATCAGCGTCAACAGCATCACCAGCAGGCGCGGGACGAAGCTCAGGGTCTGTTCGTTGATCTGCGTGGCCGCCTGGAACATCGCCACCAGCAGGCCCACCAGCAGGCTCGGCAGCACCATCAGGCCGACAATCATGGCCGTCAGCCAGAGCGCCTCGCGAAACAGGTCGACAGCGATTTCCGGAGTCATCTGAACCTCGCTATAGAGTGCCGAAACTGCCGGCCAGCGTGCCCATGATCAGCGCCCAGCCGTCGATCAGGACGAACAGCATGATCTTGAACGGCAGCGAAATGATCAGCGGTGACAGCATCATCATACCCATCGCCATAAGGATGCTGGACACCACCATGTCGATGATCAGGAACGGGATGAAGATCATGAAACCAATCTGGAACGCGGTTTTCAGCTCGGATGTAACGAAGGCCGGGATGACGATGGTCAGCGGCGCCTGATCCGGCGAGGCGATATCGGTACGCTTGGACAGGCGCACGAACAGCTCCAGGTCGGACGCGCGGGTCTGCGCCAGCATGAAGCTCTTGATCGGCCCTTCGGCCTTGGCGATCGCGTCCTGCGCCTGCATCTGCTCATTCAGATAAGGCTGCAGGGCCTCGCGGTTAATCTGGTCGAACACCGGCGCCATGATGAACATGGTCAGGAACAAGGCCATGCCAATCAGGATCTGGTTTGACGGTGTCTGCTGCAGGCCCAAAGCCTGACGCAGGATGGAAAACACGATGATGATCCGGGTGAAGCTGGTCATCAGCATGACGAACGCCGGGATGAAGCTCAGCGCCGTCATGATCAGCAGGATCTGCAGGCTGACCGAATACTCCTGCTGCCCCTGGGCATTGGTGCTGAGGGTGATGGCCTTGATCGACAGCGGATCGTCGGCGCCAAACGCCAGCGGTGCGGCCAGGGCCAGCAGCAGGGTCAGCAGAATGCGCCAGGCGCTCATGTGTTGTCCTTCTGATCCTTGCCAAGCAGCTCCATCAGGCGCTGGGCGAATTCCGGCGTGGCCGTTTCACTGGTGTTCAGCGCCACCGGTTCCTTGAGCACATGCAACGGGGCGATACGTCCGGCACTGATGCCGAGCAGGATCTGCTCGCTGCCAACCTGTACCAGCAGCAGCCGGTCACGCGGGCCCAGCGCCTGGCTGGCGACCAGCTTGATCACCTGGCCACTGCGCGGCCCAACCTGCTGCAGGCGGCGCAGCACCCAGGCCAGGGCGAAGATCAGCCCCACCACCAGCAACAGACCGAGCAGCAGTTGCACCAGCTGGCCGCCGATGTCACTGCCGGCCAGCGGCGTTACCGCCTTGGCCGCCGGTTCGTCCGCCAAGGCCAGCAGAGGCAGCGCCAACAACACACTCAGGAGTTTGTGCATGACGGTCTCAGCGCAGCTTCTTGATGCGTTCGCTCGGGCTGATCACGTCGGTCAGGCGGATGCCGAACTTCTCGTTGACCACCACCACCTCGCCATGGGCGATCAGCGTGCCGTTGACCAGCACATCGAGCGGCTCGCCGGCCAGGCGATCGAGTTCGACCACCGAGCCCTGGTTGAGCTGCAGCAAATTGCGAATGGAGATATCGGTGCTGCCGACTTCCATGGAAATCGACACCGGGATGTCCAGGATCACGTCCAGGTTCGGACCGTCCAGGCTGACCGGACCGCCGAGCTTGGGCCCGCTGCCGAACTCTTCCATCGCCACGCGCGGCGCAGCCGGAGCTGCCGCCCCGCCGCCCTGCGCCATCAGCGCGTCGATATCATCTTGCCCAGGCTCGTCACCCGCCTCCGCCAGTGCCGCGGCCCACTCATCAGCCAGGGCCTGTTCCTCGGGGGTGGTGTTCTCTTCTTCGTCTGCCATCGCTATTCCTCGGCGGGCTGTAATTGGGAGGGACCCGACCAGTGCGGGCCCCGGCACCTGCGCTTAGCGCAGGCGCTCGATGGGTTCGATGACCTGCATGGCCAGGTTGCCTTTGTGCGCGCCCAGCTTGACCTTGAAGGCCGGTACGCCGTTGGCACGCATGATCACGCTTTCGGGCAGCTCGACGGGAATCACATCCCCCGGCTGCATGTGCAGAATGTCGCGCAGCTTGAGCTGGCGGTGGGCCACGGTAGCGCCCAATGGCACCTGAACGTCGAGGATGTCCTCGCGCAGGGCCTTGATCCAGCGCTCGTCCTGATCGTCGACATCGGACTGGAAGCCGGCATCGAGCATCTCGCGAATCGGTTCGATCATCGAATACGGCATGGTGATGTGCAGGTCGCCGCCACCGCCATCCAGCTCGATATGGAAGGTGGACACCACCACCACTTCGCTGGGGCTGACGATGTTGGCCAGGGCCGGGTTCACTTCCGAGTTGATGTACTCGAAGTTGACGTCCATCACCGCATGCCAGGCTTCCTTGAGGTCGGTGAAGGCCTGGTCGATGACCATGCGCACCACGCGCAGCTCGGTGGGAGTGAATTCGCGGCCTTCGATCTTGGCGTGACGACCGTCGCCGCCGAAGAAGTTGTCCACCAGCTTGAACACCAGCTTGGCGTCGAGGATGAACAGCGCCGTGCCGCGCAGCGGCTTCATCTTCACCAGGTTGAGGCTGGTCGGTACGTACAGCGAATGCACGTACTCGCCGAACTTCATCACCTGCACGCCGCCTACAGCCACGTCGGCCGAGCGGCGCAGCAGGTTGAACATGCTGATGCGGGTGTAACGGGCGAAACGCTCGTTGATCATCTCCAGGGTCGGCATGCGCCCCCGGACGATACGATCCTGGCTGGTCAGGTCATAGCTTTTGACGCTACCAGGCTCGGCCTCGTTTTCGGTCTCGACCAGGCCATCGTCGACGCCATGCAGCAGCGCGTCGATCTCATCCTGTGACAGCAGGTCTTGTACGGCCATGTGGACTCCCGCCTACTGCAACACGAAATTGGTGAACAGAACCTGCTCGATCGCCATCTTGCCGGTTTCCTTCTGTGCCAGTTCCTGCACCGAGGCAGTGGCCTGCTGGCGCAGCATTTCCTTGCCGACCGGGGTCATCAGCGCGGCGAAATCCTGACCGGAAAACAGCATCACCAGGCGGTTGCGCAGCACCGGCATATGTACCTTGAGTGCATCCAGCTCGGCCTGGTCGCGGGCCATCAGGGCCACGCTGACCTGCATGTAGCGCTGGCGCCCCTGGTAGTTGAAGTTGACGATGAACGCCGGCGCCACCAGCTCGTAGATAGCCGGCTGCTTGACCGGTGCCGCAGCTTCGCTGCTGTGCTCCTCGGTTTTCTCCGCTTCTTCGTCCTTGCTGGCGTTCTTGCCGAGGAAGAACCAGGTGGCCCCCACCGACAAACCAATGGCGAGCAACAGCCCGACCACGATCAGGATGATCAGCTTGAGTTTGCTCTTGCCGGCGGGCTTATCGCCTGCCGCATCGGCAGTTGGAGCTTTGGGCGCTTGTTTTTTGGCCATGCCAGAAATCCGTCACTATTCAGTGTTTCTTCAGCAGTCAAAGGCTTAGGAGCAAGTGTTATGCCAGCTTGTAAACAAGATAGCTTGCACCGCCGCGCCTGACACAGGCAGCCGATATACCAAGGCGCTGACCGTCTGTCACCCGAAAACGACTGCGCCCGGTGCTTTTCACAGCACCGGGCGCAGTCTGCACCGCTATTGAGGGTCAGGCGTAGTAGTCAACCAGCCCTCGCGGGGCCGCAGCTGCAGCACCACCGCGGATTTCGCTGATGCCGGTGAGGCGCTCTTCATCTGCAGAAGAAGCTGCCTGGGAACCGCTCCCCTGGCGCCGCGACTCCTCACCACCGCCCTGCCCCTGCCAGCCCCGCGCCAGCGACTGGTCGGAGACATTCACATCGAGCTGGGTGCCTTGCTGGGCAAACAGTTCACGCAGGCGATGCATCTGCCCTTCGAGCTGGTCACGCACGCCAGCGTTGGGGCTGGCGAAGGTGACCTGGGTCTGGTCCTTGTTGATCTCGATGCGCACTTCCAGGCGCCCGAGATCGGCTGGATCGAGCTGAATTTCCGCCGACTTGAGGTTCTGGCTGGACAACCACATGACGCGATCAACCACCGCCTCACTCCAGCCGCCCTGTTGCATCGGCACCGCTTGCCCCGGTACCAGCGGCAAGCGCTGGCTGACCGTGTTCTGCTGGCTGATCGCCTGGCTCAAGGCATTGAGCTTACTGGCCAGGGCATCGGCGCGGGCGTCGGTCTGGCCTTCGCGGACACTGGGCAGGCTATCGAGCCCCTCAACCAGCGACTCGGCGCTATCCAGTTTCTCCAGCTTGCCTTCTTCTGTGGTCACGCTATCGCCGGCAAAAGCCGCCAGCGCATTGGCGAAACCTTCATTGGAGCTGACCGCCTTCTGCGCCGCCAGCGCGCCCGGGCTGAGTTGCGCCTGGGCATTGGCCTGGTTCTGCGCGCCGACCTCCAGCGCCAGCTTCACGCCGGGCAAGCTGTTGAGCATATCCAGTTCGGGATCATGGCTGGCCTCGGTCATGGTCGCCTGGGCACCACTGCTAACCGCCGGCGTCACCGGCAAGAGTGCAGCCTGCAAGGCGGCATCCGCAGCAGGATCAGCCTGCACAGGGGCCGCCACCGCCGCGTCTTCACCAGGCAATTGCCCGGTCATGGCCATCAGCAGCAAGGGATCGACCAGAGCTTCCTCGCCATCGTCCTCATCAGACGGCAAGTCATTGCCGCTTTCGGCAACCACTGGCTCCTCGGCGGCAGCGGCGACTGCCTGATCATCCGCGGGCGGCGCCTCATCGGTCTTGGCCTGGCTGGCCTTGGCGGCAGCCTCCTTGCGTTCGGCCGCCTTGACCTGACGCTCTTTGGCGTACACATCGGCAAAGCTGGAACCCTCGTTCTTGACGGGCTCCGCCGAGTTATCCGGCGCTTTCGCCGGGGCCGCCTTCGGACGAATCTCTGGCGCGGACTGGAGGAGGAAATCAGGTGCAACGGACATGGATACTCTCCGCTCGGGTTGAATCGTATCCAGGGTTTTGCAAGGGCCGGGCCAGGTTTGTAGCAAAGCCGACAAGTCATCGGCAGCGCTGGCGCTCGGCCTTCATGAGGATGCGGATAATGGCGAATTCACGCTCGATCTGCTCGATCAGCGCTGGCGCCTCTTGCAGGCGTTCGCGGCGAGCCGCCTCTTCAAGCTGCTTGCACAGCGAGGCCAGCAGGGGCGCACCCATGTTGCTGCAGCTGCCTTTGAAACTGTGCGCAGCCAGGCGCAGGGCCTGGGCATCGGCCGTGTCCAGCGCCAGATGAAGGTGGCGCTGACGCTCGTCGGAGTCGGCCAGAAAGGTATCCAGCAATACCGGGTATTCGTCTTCCATGACGTCCTGCAGCGCCGCCAACACGTTCTGATCCAGATGGATGTCAGACACCAGCTCACTCCTTGATCGAGGAGCCCCGATTATGCCTGAGCCTTCCAGCAAAACTCCACGCTGGCGCCCCGCCCGTCTGCGGCCCACTGACACTGGTCGGTCAACTGGCGAATCAGGCGCAGGCCGCGGCCACTGAGGCGCTCGGTGGCACAGGAGGCATCCAGCACGCTGGCAAGGTCGAAACCGCCGCCGCTGTCCTCGACGCGCACGCACAGGCGACCGCCGCCAGCCTCCGGCACGACCTGCAGGTGAAAGCGCACGAAGCCCTCTTCCAGGCTCTGCAAACGCTGGCCGCGTTCACGGTAGTAGCTGGCGAACCCCGAAGCGTCGCGCTTGAGGCTCGAGTCCAGCCCCAGCACGCCGTGCTCCAGGGCATTGGAGTACAACTCAGCCAGTACGGTATACAACGCTCCGCCTTGCGAGCGCAGGCCTTGCACCTCCAGCAGCAACTGCAGGAGAAACGGCAGCGGGTTGAAACGTTTGAGCGTCTCGGCGCGAAACTCGAAGCTCGCCGACCAGTCCAGCGGGCTGCTCTGACCGCTGTCGGAAAAGGCCAGCGGCGGCCGACTCAGGCGACCTTCCTCGATCAGGCCGACCTCAAGCATGCTGACATCGTCCTGCGCCTCGCCGCGAAACGCCGCCAGCGCCCGTTGCAACTCATCGAACAGCTGCTCCGGCGCGTGCCCGGCGTCGAATACCGCCTGCAGGCGCTGCTCGCCAAACAACTGGCCGCTGGCATCACAGGTTTCCAGCACGCCATCGGAGAACAGGAACAACCGGTCACCGACATCCAGCGGGTAGACCTCGATGGCGTCATTGAAAGCGCTCGACTCCAGCACCCCCAGCGGCAAATGACGCGACACCAGCGGTATGCGCTCGGCCGTCGCGCTGCGGTACAGGTAGCCATCCGGCAGGCCGCCATTCCACACCTCGACCACCCGCCGCTGGAAGCTCAGGTTGAACAGCGTGGCGCAGCAGAACACCCCCACCGGCAGGATGCGTTTGAGCTTGGCGTTCATCTCGCGAAGGATTTCCGCCATGGAAAAACCCTTGGCGGTCATGCCGTAGAACACCTCAGCCAGCGGCATGGCGCCAATGGCCGCCGGCAAACCGTGGCCGGTGAAGTCACCGAGCAGCACATGCATGCCACCCGAGGGTTTGAATGCCGCCAGCAGCAAGTCGCCATTGAACAGGGCGAACGGCGACTGCAGGTAACGGATATTCGGCGCATTCAGGCAGCCGGAGTGCGCCACCTTGTCGAACACCGCCTTGGCCACGCGTTGTTCGGTTAGCAGGTGCTCGTTGTGCTTGGCGATCAGGTCGCGCTGGCGCAGCACCGTGTCATGCAGGCGGCGCAGACGATCCATGGCGCGGATCTTGGCTTCGAGGATGACCCGGTTGTAGGGCTTGGCAAGGAAGTCGTCACCGACCTCCAGGCAGCGCACCAGAGCTTCGCTCTCGGTCAACGAGGTGAGGAAGATGATCGGCACCAGAGCATCGCCGGAGGCATCCTTGATCCGCCGCGCCGCCTCGAAGCCATCCATCACCGGCATCAGCGCATCCATCAGCACCAGCTGCGGACGCTCCTGGAGAAACAGGGTGAAGGCTTCCAGGCCATTGCTGGCGGTGAGCACGCGGTGCCCTTCGCGATTGACGATGGTGGACAGCAGCATGCGGTCAGCCGCGCTGTCCTCGGCGATCAGGATGGACAAGCGCGTGGGCATGGCGGTCAGCCGATCTGGAACAGCTGTTCGAAGTTGGAAATCGCCAGGATCTTGCGCACGTCCGGGTTGCAGTTGATCAGGCTGATACGCGCATGGTCGCCGCCGGCATGATCGCGCAACAGCAGCAGCATCCCCAATGCCGAGCTGTCGAGGTAGGTCGCGCCCTTGAGGTCGACCACATAGCGCTTGGGCGTGGTGTTGACCCGCTCATACGCGTCACGGAATTCCTGGTGTGCCGAAAAATCGAAACGCCCTTGAATCTGGATGGTCAGTTCCTGTCCGTCGTCTGAAGACAGCGCGGTAATGGCCATGAAGAACTCCTTAGTTTTTATTCGGGCTGTGCTGGGAAGATGTAGCACCCGCAAAGAGCCGCGGCAACAGGCAATCAGTACTGATCGCGATTGGATAGGCGCTGGGCCAGTTCGTCGAGCAGTTTCTGCTCGCGGCGATCCTCGATCTGGCGGGCCTCGTCGATGTAGCGCTGCACCAGCTTGCGCAGGCCCTCCAGCCGCGCATAACGCTGCTGCCAGGCATCGCGCGCCTTGGCCAGGTTGTCGCGGTGCCAGTTGACCGTATTCATCTGCTGGCCAATTGCTGACTCCAACTGGGTGAGAAAGCGCTGGTAGTTCATCAGCCATTGCCCGGAAACACCCTGGCGCCCCTCGGTGATCCACTGCTGCTGGTAATCGCCGCGGTAGCGCTCCAGCTCGCCAAGCTGTACTTCCGCCTTGTTCAGCAAACCCTGGAAGTGCCCCAACTGGCGCGCGGCTTCACGCTCGGCACGCTCGGCCATCTCGATCACCGGCGCCAGGCGCGCGGCACGGCTATTGGCCATTTATCAACTGCCAGGCGCCGTCGGGTTGAACACCTGGGCCAGCTGCGACAGGCTGTCACCCAGGCCCTCGCTATCGCTCAGGCCCTGGCGCAGGTAGCGCGCCATCGCCGGCTGGCGGGCAATCGCCAGATCGGTATCGGCATCGCCGCCGGGTACATAGGCGCCCACGCTGATCAAGTCACGGCTCTGCTGGTAGCGCGACCACAGCTGCTTGAAGCGCTGGGCCAGCTTCATGTGCTCGGCACTGACCACTTGCGGCATGACCCGGCTGATCGAGGCCTCGATATCGATGGCCGGGTAATGGCCTTCCTCGGCCAAACGGCGTGACAGTACGAAGTGACCGTCGAGCACACCGCGCGCAGCATCGGCGATCGGGTCCTGCTGGTCGTCACCTTCGCTCAATACGGTGTAGAACGCGGTGATCGAGCCACCACCCTCCTCAGCATTGCCCGCACGTTCCACCAGGCGTGGCAGGCGGGCGAACACCGAGGGCGGATAGCCCTTGGTCGCCGGTGGTTCGCCGATGGCCAGGGCAATCTCGCGCTGGGCCTGGGCGAAGCGGGTCAGCGAGTCCA
The DNA here is from genome assembly GCF_014174475.1 of Aquipseudomonas ullengensis. Taxonomy (GTDB): domain Bacteria; phylum Pseudomonadota; class Gammaproteobacteria; order Pseudomonadales; family Pseudomonadaceae; genus Aquipseudomonas; species Aquipseudomonas ullengensis. The sequence continues at coordinate 84,200 of NZ_JACJUD010000004.1, read as the reverse complement.
TCAGCAGCAGGACGTTCTTGCCCTTGTCGCGGAAGTATTCGGCGATGCGCGTGCAGTACATGGCCGCGCGCAGGCGCATCAGCGGCGCATCGTCCGCTGGCGAGGCAACTACCACGGAGCGCTTGATGCCCTCCTCGCCGAGAATCTCGTCGATGAACTCCTTGACCTCGCGACCACGCTCGCCGATCAGCCCGACCACGATGATGTCGGCCTCGGTGAAGCGGGTCATCATGCCCAGTAGCACCGACTTACCCACGCCGGTACCGGCGAACAGGCCCAGGCGCTGGCCGCGACCGACGGTGAGCAGGCCGTTGATACTACGGATGCCGACGTCCAGGGGCTCGCTGATCGGGTGGCGATTGAGCGGGTTGATGGTCGGGCCATCCATCGGCACCCAATCCTCCGCCTTCATCCCACCCTTGCCATCCAGCGCACGGCCGGCGCCATCCAGCACGCGGCCGAGCATCGACATGCCCATCGGCAGGCGCCCGGTATCCGGCAGCGGCACCACACGCGCGCCCGGCGCGATACCGGCCAGGCCGCCAACGGGCATCAGGTAGATCTTGTTGCCGGAAAAACCCATCACCTCGGCCTCGACCTGCACCGGGTGATAGCTGTCGTCGTTGATCACCAGGCAGCGGCTGCCCAGCGCCGCACGCAGGCCTTCGGCTTCCAGGGTGAGGCCGACCATGCGCAGCAGACGACCTTCGACCACCGGCTGGCTGGGCAGCTCGATGGCCTCGCTGTAGCTGGCCAGGCGCTTGGCAAAGCTGATGCGCTCAAGGCGCATGGGGCGGCTCTAGATCAAGGTGGATATCCGCCTCGGGAGGATTGGTCGCCTGCGCACGCTGCTGGTCGAACAGCTGCTTGAGGGCCAGGGTCAGGCGCGTTTCGATGCTCGCATCGATGCGGCTGCTCTCGCTTTCGACCCGGCAACCGCCCGGCTGCAACGACTCGTCCTCGAGGATGCGCCAGCTCTCTTCATGACGCTCGCGCAGCGCCTTGACCTGCTCGAAGTCCTGCGGATTGATGTGGATACGGATATTGCTGGCGCCCATGGGCAACAGCTTGAGCGCTTCCCGCAGCACGGTGCGGATCTGGCTGGAATCGGTGGTCAGTTCGCGCTGGATGATCTGGCGGGTCATCTGGCTGATCAGGTTGACCATGGCCAGTTCCATTTCCCGGTCCTGCTCGCCGATGGGCTCCATGAGGTTGCCCATCACCTGTTCCAGCTGCTCCAGCTTGCTGGCCAGGGCGACCTCGGCCTCCTGCTTGGCCTTCAGCTGGCCAGCGCGGAAGCCGTCCTTCTCGCCTGTGGCGAAACCCTCGTTGTAGGCATCCTGGCGAATCGCTTCGAGTTCATCGAGCGTCAGTGGCTTGACGCTTTCGATCTCCACTTCTTCGATCTGCTGCGTCGGCTCCGGCTCGGCCAGCTCCTCGGGCTCCGCTTCCGGCTCGGGGATGGCCTCTACTTCCGGGTCGAAGCTGGGCAAGGCCCAGCGGTCGAACCCGCCGACATCCTTGGCGCGAATCAGCTCGCTTTGTGCGTCCTTGGGAGCCATGTATGCGGCCTCAGATCATTGCTTCGCCGCCGGCACCGCCGAGAACGATCTCGCCGGATTCGGCCATGCGACGGGCGATGGTGAGAATTTCCTTCTGCGCGGTTTCCACTTCGCTGACGCGCACCGGGCCTTTGGCCTCGAGGTCGTCGCGCAGCAGCTCGGCAGCCCGTTTGGACATGTTCTTGAAAACCTTTTCCTTGATCGCCTCGTCCGCGCCCTTGAGGGCCAGCACCAGGATGTCGGACGACACCTCGCGCAGCAGCGCCTGGATACCGCGGTCGTCGACATCGGCCAGGTTGTCGAAGACGAACATGAGGTCCTCGATCTGCCCGGAGAGGTCTTCGTCCACTTCGCGGATCGAGTCCATCAGCTGGCCTTCGAGCGAGCTGTCGAGGAAGTTCATGATATCGGCCGCCCGCTTCACGCCGCCGAGGTTGGCGCGGGTGGTGTTGGCGCTGCCGGAGAACTGCTTCTCGAGGATGGTGTTGAGCTCCTTGAGGGCCGCCGGCTGTACGGTATTGAGCGACGAGACGCGCAGGACGATATCCAGGCGCACCTTGTGATCGAAATGGCTAACCACCTCGGCCGCCTGGTCAGGGTCGAGGTAGGCAACGACGATGGCCTGGATCTGCGGGTGCTCGTAGCGGATCACATCGGCAACGGCGCGCGGCTCCATCCATTTCAGGCTGTCCAGGCCGCTGGTGCTGCCGCCGAGCAGGATGCGGTCGATCAGGTTGCCGGCCTTGTCCTCGCCCAACGCGGCGGTGAGCATCTTGCGGATATAGGCATCGGAGCCCACACCGAGGCTGGTCTGGTCGCCGACTATGTCGACGAACTCGCCCATCACCTGCTCGACCTGCTCACGCTGCACATTGCGCATGCCCGCCATGGCCACGCCGACGCGCTGCACTTCCTTCGGGCCGAGGTGACGCAGCACCTGGGCCGCGTCGGTTTCGCCGAGCGAGAGCAGCAAAATGGCGGCCTTTTCGACCTTGTTCAGCTTAACCGCAGCGCGATTTTCACTCATCGGCGTTAATCCAGTCTTTCACTACCTGAGCCACGCGACCCGGGTCTTCGGCGACCAGGCTCTTAATGGCGTTGAGTTGTGCATCATACCCTTCGGACGGGCTCGGCAGCAGGATGCTTTGCGGGCCACCGAGGCTCACGCGATCGGAGGCCAGTTCGCCTTCCAGGCCACCCATTTCGCCCAGTTCGACGTCGCCATCGGCGCCATCGCCCTGGCGCCCAGGGTTGGCGATGTTTTTCATCACCGGGCGCAACACGAACCACACCAGGATAAAGATCATCAGCGCCGGCAGGAGTTGCTTCAACCCGCCCATGGCCATCAGGAACAGCTCGCTCTGGTACCACGGCAGCTCGACGAAGTCGGAAACAGAGGTGGTGAACGGCGCGTTGATCACGCTGACGCTGTCACCACGGCTGGCATCGAAGCCCACGGCGTCCTGCACCAGGCGAGTGAAACGGGCCAGATCATCGGCACTCCACGGCGTGTGGCTGGTTTCGCCGGTTTGCGCATCGATCTTCATCTGGTCATCCAGCACCACGGCGACCGACAGGCGCTTGAGGCGACCCTGCTGCTGCTTGGTGTGGCTGATCGAACGGTCCAGCTCGAAGTTGCGGGTGGACTGCTCGCGTTTGTCTGCCGGATACGGTGCCAGCATCGGCTGACCGGTGGCCGGGTCCATGATCTGCTGGCCATTTGAGTCCAGCAGCGGCTGACCGGAGGCGACCGGGCCGGCCGGCGTCGGCGCGGCAGGCGTGGCCTGTTGCGGCGCCGAGGCAGCGCCTGGCGGTTGATTGCTCAGGGCACCCGGCACACCTTGTGGCGGCAGGCTGCTGGAGCGCTGTTCGTTGACGCTCTGCTCGCTGCGCAGGGCCGGCTGGTCCGGGTTGAACATCTCGGAGGTCGATTCGACCGCACTGAAGTCCACATCGGCAGAAACTTCGGCCTTGTAGCGGCCGCTGCCCAGCACCGGCTGCAGGATGCTGTCCACGCGCTGGGTGAACATGCTTTCCATGCGGCGGCTGTAGTCGAACTGCTTGCCCGCCATGGTCAGTTCGGAGAGTTCCTGCTGGTCGGAAAGCAGCGTGCCCTTCTGGTCGACCACGGTGACTTGCGACTTGGTCAGTTCCGGCACACTGGTGGCGACCAGGTTGACGATAGCCATGACCTGGCTCGGCTCCAGGGAGCGCCCTGGGTAGAGTTCAACCAGAACGGATGCGGTGGGTTTGCGCTCGTCACGGACGAACACCGAGCTTTTCGGGATGGCCAGGTGCACACGGGCAGCCTTGACGTTGTTCAGGCTGGAAATGGTCCGCGCCAGCTCACCTTCCAGGCCACGGCGATAACGGGTCGCCTCCATGAACTGGCTGGTACCCAGGCCTTGTTCCTGGTCGAGGATTTCGAAGCCGACGTTGCCATCGCTCTGCGCCACGCCAGCGGCGGCCAGTTTCATGCGGGCCCGGCCGAGGTCATCGGACTTGACCAGCAGCGCACCGGAGTTGGGTTCGACGGTGTAGGTGATGTCGGCAGCATTGAGCACCTCCATCACCTGATTGCTGTCCATGCCGGCCAGGTTGCCCAGCAGCGGCTTGTAGTCCGGCTGCTGCGACCACAGGACCACGGCGAAACCGATCGCCACGCTGGCCGCCAGGCCGACCAGCAGGCCGATCTGGCGCAGCATGGACATGTCCGAGAGGTTTTCCAGGAACGCCAGGCCGAACAGGGGCTTTTTCGGCTCCTCGCTCGTGGTGGCGGGTACGTTTGCTACGACTGCTTCAGCCATGACTCAATTCCGTCCCGTTAAACCGGCATCTGCATGATGTCTTGATACGCCTGAACCAGCTTGTTGCGCACCTGGGTCATGGCCTGGAAAGACACGCTGGCCTTCTGCGAAGCGATCATCACGTCGGTGATGTCGGTGCCGCCCTGCCCCATCTCGAAGGCCGAAGCCAGCTGGGTGGAGGCTTGCTGGGTTTCATTCACCTTGCCCACGGCCTGGCCGAGCATTTCCGAGAAACTCGGCGCACCCGGCTCCGGCGCGGCAACAGCCGCTGGCTTCTGCTTGGCCATGGCCTCCATCTGCATGGAGCGCATTTCCAACATCAGGCGATTGAATTCGACACCCTGGCTCATCATCTTCCTCCGGCGACCGCAGTTTTTTGACGCTGTGCGGCTCTTTGCAGGGTTATTGCAACAAGGGTGCCAGCTCTTCGGAAAAGAAAAGACCCGCACAAGGCGGGCCAAAGGGGAACCGATCAACCCCGTTCAACGCCTCAGCTGGCGTAGAGGAAAGCCTCGACATCCATGCCGGCATCACGCATCTGCGCGAGCTTGTAACGCAGCGTGCGCGGGCTGATGCCCAGGCGCTCGGCCGCCTCTTTGCGGCGACCACGTTCGGCGCGCAGGGTGTCGATGATCAACTGGAACTCACGGCGACGCAGGTCTTCGCCCAGGGCGCCCGCCGCTTCCATCGGCGCGGGGTCCGCCATCTGCGGCGCAGGCGCTGCAATAGACGACACCAGGCTCAGCGGCTGCGGGTTGGATATCGGCGCCATGCCGATCGGTGCCGTCAGGCACAGGTCATGCGGCTGGATCTGTCCGCCCTGCTGCAGGATCAGCGCGCGCTGCAGGGCGTTATCCAGCTCACGCACGTTGCCCGGCCAGGAGTGGCTGATCAACGCTGCCCGTGCTTGCGGGGAAAGCTGGATTGCGGAGTGATTCATTTTTTTGACGTGCTTGGCCAGCAGGCGTTCAGCCAGCGGCAGAATATCGGCAGGCCGCTCGCGCAGCGCGCGCCAGGCCAGTGGGAACACCGACAGGCGATAGTAAAGGTCTTCACGGAAACGCCCTGCGGCCACTTCGCCCGCCAGGTCGCGGTTGGTGGTAGCCAGCACGCGGATATCCAGCTCTATCGGCTTGCGCGCGCCCACCCGCTCCACTTCCCGCTCCTGCAGCACGCGCAGCAGCTTGGCCTGCAAACCCAGAGGCATCTCGGAAATTTCGTCGAGGAGGATGGTGCCGCCTTCAGCCAGCTCGAACTTGCCCGGCTGGGTGGCTATGGCGCCGGTAAAAGCGCCCTTCTCGTGACCGAACAGCGTGGCTTCCAGCATGTTGTCCGGGATGGCCGCACAGTTAATGGCAATGAAGGGCTTTGTGGCGCGTGGCGACTGCTGGTGGATGTAGCGTGCCAGCACTTCCTTGCCGGTACCGGACTCGCCGGAAATCAGCACAGTGGAATCGCTGCGCGCCACGCGCGCGGCCAATTCGAGCAGCTGCTGGCTGGCCGGCTCGCTGGCCACCGGGCCGTCGCCGTCGGTCGCACTCGGACGGCCGAGGGCATGGCGCCCAACCAGATCGAGCAAGGTGCGCGGCTCGAAGGGCTTCACCAGGTAATCGGCAGCCCCTTGACGCATGGCTTCCACGGCCCGTTCGACCGCGCCATAGGCCGTCATCAGCAGCACTGGCAGCTGCGGGTAGCGGCTGCGGATCTGTGCAAGCAGCTGATGGCCGTCCATGCCCGGCATGTTGACGTCGCTGATGACCAGGCCAAAGGCTTCCTCACCCAGGGCCAGCAGTGCATCTTCGGCGCACTCGACCGCCCGGAAGCTGTGGCCGCCGATGAGCAATGTGTCGGCCAGCGCCTCACGCAGCGCGCGGTCGTCTTCGACCAGCAGAACCTTGGCAGTCATGGGTGTACTCCTGAAAAATCCTACGCCGCGGGAATCAACGGCAGAACGAGAATGGCGCAAGTGCCGCGGCCAACCCGCGAACGCATCTGCAGCTCGCCCTGGTGGGCGCGTACCACTGCCTGCACCACGGCCAGGCCGAGGCCGGTACCGGTGGTTTTGGTGGTGAAAAAGGGTTCGCCGAGTCTGGCCAGGGTGGCCTTGTCGATGCCCGGGCCGCTGTCGCTGACCGCCAGGCGCAGCGTGCTGCCACGGCTATAGAGATGAATCTTCAGGCGGCTCTCACGTCCGCCGGCCTGAATCGAGTTCTGGATCAGGTTGAGAACCGTGCCGACCAGCGTGTCGCGGTTGCACAGCAGGTCACCGGTACGCGCATCGCACTGCCAGCGCACCTGCATCCCCAGCACATGGGGCTCGGCAGCACTGCGCAGGGCATCGAACAAGGCGCCGGGTGCCAGGCGATCAGGCAACGGCAGCTCACCACGGGCGAACACCAGCATGTCGCGCACCTGGTGCTCCAGCTCGTGCAGGCGCTCTTTCAGGCGCCCTGCGAAACGCTGCTGCTGCTCTTGCGGCAACACCTGTTCGGTCAGATGGCTGGCGTACAGCAGCGCGGCAGAAAGCGGCGTACGAATCTGATGAGCCAACGATGCAACCATGCGACCGAGAGCGGACAGGCGCTCGTGGCGCGAGAGCTGATCCTGCAGGCGACGGGTTTCTGTCAGGTCAGTCAAAAGCACAAGCTGCCCCGGCTCACCGTGCAGGGAGCGGGTGGCGATGGACAGCCGACGGCCATCCTTGAGGGAAATTTCGTGGCCATCGTCTTTGCGCGGGGCAAAGTTGGTGGCAATCACCTGGCGCCAGAGCATGCCCACCAGCGGTTTAGCCAGCAGGCTACGCGCAACCGGGTTGGCTTCGCGCACGACACCCTGGCCATCGATGACGATGACACCGCCAGGCAGTAGATCCAGCAGACTCTGCAAGCGATGGGCAATGCGCTCCTTCTCCGCCAGCTCCTGCATGCGCTGCGCGCTGACCAGGGCCAGCTGCCCTTTCAGCTCGCTGACACGGGCTTCGAGCATGCTGTAGGAGCTGCTGAGCTGCGTCGACATCTGGTTGAACAGGGTAAACGCCTGTTCCAGGCTGGCGCGACTGGCCTGCTCGACCGGTGCGTCGACGGCACTTTCAGGATTTGGGGACGGCTGCGCTGCTGGGTTCATGCTCTTCTCTCTGCCGGCAAACCGTCAGCAGACGGTCAGTCAGTAAAGTCATAGCAATCCCCGTGCCTAAAAAATATTACTTATATTTCAATAGCTTAAAAAATAAAGCCGGAGACTGTGTCAAAGCTCCGGCTTTATTTTCAGGATCGGCGACAGATTATCAGTCTTCTTCGCCACCCTCATCGTCACGGCGGCTCATGCCGTACTTGCGCATTTTCTCCACCAGCGTGGTGCGGCGAATGCGCAGACGCTCGGCGGCACGTGCCACCACCCCGCCCGCATCGTCCAGCGCCTGCTGGATCAAGCCCTGCTCAAGGTTACCGAGGTAATCCTTGAGATCCAGGCCCTCGATCGGCAGCATCGCCATGGTCGCAGCACCCGGCAGACCAGCGCCAATCGCGGCACGCTCATCCAGCTCTTCGCGCAGGCTGATGGCCAGCTGCTCGTCCTCGTCGTCGACGTGGCGGAATTTCTTCGGCAACTCGCCAACACCGATCACGCCATAGGGATGCATGATCGCCATGCGCTCGACCAGGTTGGCCAGCTCACGCACGTTGCCCGGCCAATCATGCCGGCACAGCGACATGATGGCGGCGGAGTTGAAACGAATGGAGCCGCGCTTCTCAAACTCCATACGTGAGATCAGCTCATTGAGCAGCAGTGGAATGTCTTCCACGCGCTCACGCAACGGCGCCATTTCGATCGGGAAGACGTTGAGGCGGTAGTAGAGATCCTCGCGGAAGGTTCCGATCTCGATCATCTGCTCCAGGTTCTTGTGGGTCGCGGCAATGATGCGCACATCCACCGACTGGGTCTTGTTGCTGCCGACGCGCTCGAAGGTGCGCTCCTGCAGCACACGCAGCAGCTTGACCTGCATAGGCAGCGGCATGTCGCCGATTTCATCGAGGAACAGGGTGCCGCCGTTGGCCAGCTCGAAACGACCGGCACGACTGGTGATGGCGCCGGTGAAGGCGCCCTTCTCATGGCCGAACAGCTCGCTTTCCAGCAACTCCGCCGGAATCGCGCCGCAGTTGACCGGCACGAAGGGCGCATCACGGCGCTTGGAGTGGTAATGCAGGTTGCGCGCGACCACTTCCTTGCCCGTACCGGACTCACCGAGGATCAGCACGCTGGCGTCGGTATCCGCCACCTGCTGCATCATCTGGCGCACCTGATGAATGGCACGGCTGGTACCGACCAGACTACGGAACAGATTGGGCTCGCGATGGCGACCGCGCTCGCGCGCCTGATCGTACATCTCGCGATAGACCTGGGCGCGGTGCAGGGAATCGAGCAACTTGTTGTAGCTCGGCGGCATTTCCAGGCTGGCCAGCACGCGACGGCGCAGGTCATCCGCCCAGTCGGTGGGAATCGGTTCGCCAATCAGCAGAAGCGGCAGGTTCTCATCCCACGCTCCGAGCTGCTTGAGCAACTCCAGCGTGCCACCCTTGGCCTGGACGTCGCCCAGCAACACGTTGAGCACTTCGCGGCTGGACTCCAGCCTGGCGACGGCCTCGCGCCAATCGGTGCTGCCACAGGACAGGTGATCTTCACCCAGGAAACTGAGAATCACCGCCAGGTCGCGGCGGCGCTCAGTGTTGTCGTCAATCAGAAGGATCTTGGTTTCGCGCCACATCTTGTTCTGTTCTGGCTCGCTGGCTGTAAAGGAAACATCGGCCTGTAAAAACCAGGCGACACCGGCAATTGGCCACTAGTAAAGTCAAAAATCAGGCGGGAGTCAATTTTATGACGTAACTTTTCTGCGTTTACCTTAATAAAAACCTGGAAACGCTGTATCAACCACAGAAAAGATAGCGGATAGAGGCCTGAACGGCCTCAGGTGAACAGCTGATAGACCTTGGCGCCCTGCTGCGACTGGTTGAGCTGGATCAGTTCGGCAGCCAGGCGACGCTGCTCGGTTTGGCAGACGTTGACCAGTTCGCGGTACAGATCGAGCAGCTCCTGCATGCGCTCGCGCAGCACATCATCGTTGACGGCCTCGACCATGGCTTCATCGACAGCTTGCCGGCATTGCGTATCGAGCGTACCGATAGCACTCCAGTCACGACGGGCAAGCGCGTCACGCAGTGCACAACCGGTTGCTTCGAGACGCTGGACAGTAGAACTCATGGCATTTCCCTCGAACCGCAGACGGCATCAGTGACTGATGGCATCCCAACCGGACTTCACGTTACGCAGCAGATCGGTCACTTCATCAATCATGACCGCATCATTGTTCAGGTTGGCCTCGCTGAGACGAGAGACCATGTACTCGTACAGGCTGTCCAGGTTGGTGGCAATCTCGCCGCCCTGCTTCTGGTCCAGACTTTCACGCAGGCCGCCGATGATAGCAATGGCCTTGCCGATCAGTTCGCCCTTCACACTAATCTGGCCATGCAACATGGCACCCTTGGCCTGGGCCAGACGGGACAAGCCACCTTCCATCAGCATCTGGATCAAACGGTGCGGGCTGGCATCGGCCAGCTGAGCCTGGGTGTTGACGGTTTGATACTGCCTGAGGGCCGCCATTGCGTTCATGATCACTCCACTGAAGTCTTGCCTGGATACATCCCTTGTATCGGCAATGTATCCGGCAGCTTTAGTCATTCAGAGGCGTATGCAGAACAAAAAACGCGAGAACTGAGCAATCTCACTCAGCTGTTGCAGCGGGCTCGACTTCTGGGCCGATGGCATCCCAGGCAGTCTTGATATCGACGAGGATCTGCTGCACTTCTTCGAGGTTGCGCGGCGTGCTATCCAGCGCCACACCCGCCAGGCGACGGGTCATGTAGTCGTACAGGGCATCCAGGTTCTCGGCAATTTCACCACCGAGTTGCTTGTCCAGACTGGACTGCAGAACACCCAGAATAGTGATGGTGCTACCAACAGCCATCCCACGAACGGCCACATCACCTTCGATCTGGGCCTGGCGGGCGAGCAGCACTCGCTCCAGCGCGCCCTCCAGCAGAAGCTGCACGGTGCGATAAGGTGAAACGTCCTGGCTGGTCTTAACCTGTTTATAGGTGTCGATCGGCTTCTTGCTCATCGATTAGGTACTCTTCTTCACGAAACCAGGCAGGCTTGCCAGCTGGCTGGTCAGACTTTCACTGGTCTTCGACAATTGCGTCACCAGTTGATCCATGGCGGTGTACTGAGCGACCAGACGCTCCTGAATTTTCTCGACACGCGCATCCAACGCATCACGCTGATCATCGATATTCGACAAGGTGCTTTGCAGGGCCTTGGTGCGCTGATCGAAAATACCATCTGATTTCAGATAGCTGTTCACGTTGGTTTCCAAGCGGGTCATCAACCCAGAATCACCAGCAAAGTAGCTCGCTACCTGATCGAACTTGCTGTCCAGCGCAGTGCTCAAGGTGGTGTCATCGATTTTTAGCGTGCCATCCTTCTGAGTTGTAATACCCAGCTCTGCCAACGCACGCACACCCTCTTCACCCGTCATCTTCACCAGCTCGCTGCGCAAGCCGGAAACCAGGCCGCGCACCGTCGCATCCCCAACGAGAGCACCCGCTACCGGCTTCTCATCCTCGCCGACAGACACCACCGCAGTCAGCTGGGAGGCTGTACTCATCAGCGTGTTATAGGCGTCGACGAATTTCTGGATATTGCTCTTGACCGAGGCCTTGTCCACTCCAACCGTAATATCGACCGTTTTCCCGGCAGAGATATCGGCAGCGGACTGCGCACTGGTCAAGTTGATAGTGACACCTTCGATCGCTGTAGTGACCGAGTTGCTGTCGCTGATTACCTGCAGCCCATCGACGTAAAGAATCGCGGACTGGGCCTTGTTGATAACCCCACCTGCGCCAGTAGTCGAGCTCGGCGCAGCCGGCTGAGTGGTTGTGCCACTTACTGGATTGAGAGCGGTCAGATCATTGTCACCAGCGCTACCGCCAGAAGACGTGGCACTAACACTCAGATCAGCACCATTTGTCGAGCTGATTTTCAGAAACGCAGCGCCGGTAGTATCGGTTTCTATTACCGCCGACACGCCCTCCCCGGCACCCGCTAGATTGATCGCATCACGCACATTTTCCATCGAGTAGCCGTCGCCGACGACGACACTCAAATTGGTAGACCCAGCAGTAATATTCAGGTCACCAGCTTTGAAAGTCGCAGTAGAACCGGCAGCGAAACTAGGCAGAGCCTGACTGTAGGACGGCTTAAGCGCCTGAGTAGTCAACGCCACAGTACCAGTGGTGACCCCATCCTCGGTTGCTGCAACCTCGATGTCATTGCCATCGCCTGCCGAAGTAGAACTGAGCACCAACCGCGAACCCGAAGCGTCGGTCACAATAGTCGCACTGATGCCTGAGCTCTTACCTGCGGTATTGATACTGTCGCGAACACCCGCAAGTGTGTTGTTACTCGCAGTGATATCCACATCAAAACTGCTCGAGCCAGCAGAAATAGTCAAAGTGCCGCTGTTGAACTTGGTCGAAGTACCCGCTGCTACAGACTGAAGGGCAACCTTGCTGCTAGAGGCCAACTGCTGTACTTGAACGCTGTACTTGCCTGCCGTAACCGAGCTACCGGCCTTGACACTCAGTACGCTGGAATTATTGGAGGTAGCCGTGCGAGCGTCGAACAGTGAGCTCTTATTGAGCCCCTGAATTGCAGTTTGCAGGGTGCTTAAGGAGCCCTTCAACGTGCCCAAGGCAGAAAACCGCGAAGTAGTGGCTGTCTCCAAACGATCCAGTTGCTGGGTCTTGGGAGCTTTTTCAGCATTCACCAGCGCGGTCACGATGCTGTCGATATCGATACCCGATCCGACGCCCAGTAATCCTGCCATGTTGCACCTCGCCAAAAATATGACTGCCTACGCTTCGTGGGCGTTTAACAGTCAAAAGCCGTGCCAACGCTCTGCGTCAGGCCTCGGCTTTGAACAACAGACTCCTGACCTCCTCCAGGCTCTCTGCCAATTGCAGCGCCTCTTCGGAAGGAATCTGGCGGATGATATCTCCGGAGTTTGCGTCAGTGACTTTCACCACCACGCGCCCGGACGTATCTTCCAGGGAAAAGTTGATGTTGCGACGTACCGACTGAACAAACTCTTGAATGGTCGATACCGCACTTTCAACTTGGTCACGGGAAATCTCTTCAGAGCCCCCGGCAACAGCCTGAGTCGCCCGCTCTTCGCCAGGTGCGGCTGATTGAGCCGCGCCAGCTACCTGCTTGCTTGTTGCAGCCTCTGCCGGAGCTGTACGCCCTGTAGAGAGCCCCAGACCTAGCGAATTCTTGATTGAGCCGACGTCCATACAATTCTCCTCACAATGAGGTAGCGGGGAGAAGAGCTAAGCCCTTCTCCCCGCAGTCTAGCGCTTTTGCCCTTACTGCAGCAGGCTGAGTACAGCCTGTGGCAGCTGGTTGGCTTGTGCCAGGATGGCGGTACCGGCTTGCTGCAGGATCTGGTTTTTGGTCAGTTCCGAAGTTTCAGCAGCGAAGTCGGTGTCGCGGATCCGGCTACGAGCAGCAGAGGCGTTCTCGGAGATGTTCTGCAGGTTCGCAATGGTGTTGTCAAAGCGGTTCTGCACAGCACCGAGCTGGGCGCGTTGGCTGTCGATGTTGGAGATCGCGGCACTGATGATGCCCAGAGCGTTCTGTGCACCGATGGCGGTACCGATATCAACGGTATCAACCGACTCTAGGGTGCTGTATACGCTGTCAAGCTGGATGCCGGTATCGATGCTATCGAAGTTTTCCACCTCAAAGGCATCGGGCGACTCAAAGCGCACTTGACCGACAGTCACAGCACCGTCGGTACCGTCACCAGTCAGAGCAGCTACTGCACCTACGATGTCACTGGCGTCTTCGGTATCAGCGACACCATTGTCACCGTTGAAGGCCATGCTCTGCAGCTCTGCAGCAACAGTCGTAACAGTACCCGCACCATCATCAGCAGAGGCAGTGAACTCGGTGATGGCAATATCGTCACCGTTCTCGCTGGTCATCTCCAGGGTGCCGTCGTTGAGCACTTTGGCACTGATACCGGTACGACCAGTTTCCTTGTTGATGGCATCAGCCAGACCAGACATGTCACTCCAGTCGGTGACACTTGCAGTGATGGCTACGCCGTCACCTTCTGCGCCGTTGTTCGAGCCATAAAGGGTGAAGCTGATGGTGCCAGCGGTTTCGGTGTTGGTGAATTGACCGCCACCAGTGGCCTGCAGGCGAGCAACAGTGCGGGCATCTGCGGTCACGCCGGTAGAGCCAGAAACGTTGTTCACCGCATTGGCCAACTCACGAGCGGAGGTGCCCTCTGTCAAGGCAACAGAAGCAGTACCCAGCTTGCCTTTGAGGGTCAGGCCGTCGGTGGTGGCAGGCGAGGACGAGTAACCAACACCAGCAGCGATCACATCGGTGTAGCCCGCGACCACGGAGGCAGCGATACCATCCTGCGAATCAGTGCCGGCAGAGACAGTGCTATTGAAACGGTTGGCACCGATGCGCGAAGCAGAAGCCGCACCGACTGAAACGCTGATGGTTTCGAAGGCGTTGGCGCCGACCTGGAAGCTCTGCGAACCGAAGGTACCGTCGAGGATCTTGCGACCACCGAAGCTGGTGGTATCAGCGATACGGTTCAGTTCCTGTTGCAGCTGGGACACTTCGTCCTGCAGAGCAGCACGTTCGCTGGCGCCGTTGGAGCCGTTGGCCGATTGCAGGGACAGGTCACGCATACGCTGCAAGATGCCGGTCGACTGCTGCAGTGCGCCTTCAGCGGTCTGCGCCAGGGAGATACCGTCGTTGGCGTTACGGGTCGCCACGTTCAGGCCGTTGATCTGGCTGGTCAGGCGGTTGGAGATCTGCAGGCCAGCAGCGTCGTCTTTGGCGCTGTTGATGCGATAGCCAGTGGACAGGCGCTGAAGGGAGGTGTTCAGGCCGGACGAGGAAGTGTTCAGGTTACGCTGAGTGTTCAGCGACGCTACGTTTGTGTTGACTGTAAGGGCCATGGTGAGTGCCTCCAAAGGACCGTGCTACTGAGTTTGTCTGAGCCTGCGAGCTTCGGGCCTGCTTTGCTCAGACGCCCCATTAAGTTCGCATTCGGTAATTTTATCGGCGCTACCAGCGGCAACTTTAGGAGGCTTTAGCAAGGAATTTCGATTTTTTTTATCGCTTTGGAAACAACAACTTAGCAGCAGCCAAAATTCAACACAGCTCTCAGACGGTGATTTTGACGCGTTACCGGCCCAGTAACGCGCCATTTCCCGCAAAATTCAGACGCGTTTCAGCCAGGCATCTGGCCAATGGGTGATGTTTTTGCTCAGGGTGCTTTCATTAAAGCCCCATGCAGGCTGCTCAATGACGAACTGCGGATTGCTCGCCGCAAAATCGATGGCCGCATTCGACGGGTTGTCGGTGCCCCAGTCTTTACCGGCACGCGGCACGTCCTTAACGTCCTTCATCACGCCGTCGGTGGAGACGATGTAGGAACCTTTGGTAACCATTGGCGAATACAGGCGCAACTCTTCAGCCACGTGGGCATAGGTGTGGTTCGAATCGAGGATCACCAGTACGGTTTCGCCCGGCTTGATCAGCGACTGGACCTGCGCCACCACCTCATCGGCAACCGAACTGCCTTCGATCAGGGTCAGGTAGCCAAACAGTTCGTGTTCTTCGATGGCCTTGCGGTTGTGCGGACGGATCTCGATATCCACGCCAATCACCCGGCCCTTGCCCATGGCCTGGAACAGGCTGGCGTAGAAGATCAGGGAGCCACCGTGAGCCACACCGGTCTCAACGATCACGTCCGGCTTGACCTTATAGATCACCTCCTGGATGCGGATCATGTCTTCCGGCAACTGGATGACCGGGCGGCCCATCCAGGAGAAGGTGTAGGGATACTTCTGGTTCCAGCCGAGGTTGACCCATTGCTGGGACAGCAGCTCGAAGGACTCATCGGTGTACAGATCCAGTTCGCGGACGGCGCCGCCCTCTTCCAGGATCAGCTTCTTGTTATCGGTATCGACTGTCAGTTTCACGCCCTGCTCCTTTCCGAGTATCAAATACGCCCACGCCACCAGGCGAGAGCATCATCCAAACCACTGTGTAGATCGAACCGCGGCTGCCAGCCCTGAGCCAGCAAGCGCTGGTTGTCGGCGATCAGCAGCGGTGGATCGTTGAGCGCAACCGGAATAGCTCCGAATTGCAACAAATGTTCTGCGTTCAGTTGCCTGGCCAGATACTCGATCACCTCGCGCAGGCGTATCGGCTGGCCACCACCAATATTGAATGCTCCCTGCACCCCGCCCTGGGCCAGCTGGATCAGCGCCGAGGCGACATCCGCCACATGCAGCAGATCGCGCAGTTGTTCACCGTGGGAGCAGCGCGCCGGCTCGCCCTTGAGCAATGCACCGATCACCGCCGGCACCAGTCGCCCCGGAGCTTCGTAGGGGCCATAGGCATGAAAGATTCGCGCCCAGGCGACCGGCATGTCATGCAATTGCCCGAACAGCTCGGCCAGCTCGCGGGTCGCATTCTTGCAGCGCCCATAAGGCGTGGCGGGCAACAACGGCGTGCTGTCTTCGTGACAAACACCCTCGCCACTCCAATCGTATTCGGCACAACTGCCAACCAGCACAGCCTGTTCACCGCCATGGCACTGGAAGGCCTCCAACAGTTCGAGGCTGGTGCGCACCCAGCCGATGTTCTCCGGCGACGTCCAGTACACACCAGGTTTGGCGCACCAGGCCAGATGCAGCAGGCGCTGAGGGCGCACCCTGGCGACCAGCGCCGCAGCAGCCCCTGGCTCAAGCAGGTCCAGCTGATGAACGATCGGGCCGTCCAGCACCTGGCGACCGCAAGCGGCATGCACCTCATGCCCCGCAGCCAACAGCTGCTCGACCACCTGGCGGCCGACGAAGCCACTGGCGCCCGTAACCAACACTCGCGCCATCAAAGGCAACGCAGCTCAGGAACGGCCACCACAAACTGGCCGCCCCAGGATTTGACGAGCGCCTGCTGCTCCATCACTTCGTTGAGCAGGTTCCAGGGCAGTACCAGCACATAATCAGGTTTCTCGGCGGCAATACGTGCCGGCTCGACGATCGGTATACGGCTGCCCGGCAGGAACTTGTTCTGCTTGTGCGGGTTGGCATCGGCCACCCAGGCCAGCAGATCGCCGCGCACGCCGGCATAGTTGAGCAGTGTATTGCCCTTGGCTGCGGCGCCATAACCCACCACTTTCTTGCCCTCGGCCTTGGCCTTGAGCAGGAACGTCAGCAGCTCATGCTTGATGCGCTCGGCAGCCGGCGCCAGGCTGGCGTAGTAGGCTGCGGTTTTAACTCCGCTTGCCTCCTCCCGCGCCAGCATCCGCTCAACCGACGGCGAGACCGGCCGCTCACAGGACGCTCGCTGCACAAAAACCCGCAGCGAGCCACCATGGGTTGGCAGCTCCTCGACATCGAACACGGCCAGGCCATTACGTGCACACCCCCCCTGCACCGCTGTGAGCGACAGGTAGGAGTAGTGCTCGTGATAAAGGGTGTCGAACTGGTGCTCGGCCATCAGGCGCAGCAGATGGGGAAATTCGAAAGTGACCACGCCCTGCGGTTTGAGCAACTCGGCGAAGCCCTTGAGGAAGTCGTTGATGTCCGGCACATGGGCCAGCACGTTGTTGGCGGCCATCAGGTCGGCACTCCAACCATCCGCCGCCAGTTGCCGAGCAACGCTCTCACCGAAGAACAGCTCGCGGATTTCCAGCCCTTTGTCCCGGGCCGCACGCGCTGTGCTTGCCGTCGGTTCGATCCCCAAGCAAGGGATGCCGCGGCCTTTCACGTACTGCAGCAGATAGCCGTCGTTGGCGGCAATTTCCACGACCCGACTCTGCTCGCCCAGGTCGAAGCGCTCGACCATGCTGGCCACATAGCGCTCTGCGTGGGTCAGCCAGCTGCTGGAAAATGAACTGAAATAGGCGTAATCGGCGTCGAACAGGCTATCGGCCGCGCGATAGTCCTCGGTCTGCACCAGCCAGCACGACTCGCAGACCAACACCCGCAGAGGTACCCACTGCTCCGCCTGGTTGAGCTGTTCGCGACTGACATAGGCATTCGACGGCGGCGCCGTACCCAGATCGATCAGCGGCAAATGCAGGTGCGCAGCGCAGCCACGGCAATTCATAGATGGACTCCTTGGAAACTCTCATCCAGTAGAGGATGGCCGGCATCGCGGGCCGACAGGTTCTTCAGTGGCAACGGCCAGTCGATGGCCAAGTGCGGATCGGTGACGGACAAACCGCCCTCATGCCCCGGTGTGTAATCCGCGCTATGCAGATAAAGCAGTTCGGCATCATCACTCAACGCCTGGAAACCGTGGGCGAAGCCCGGTGGCAACAGCAAACTGCGGCCGTCACCGGAATCCAACCGCTCGGCATGCCAGTGCAGGAACGTCGGTGAGCCGTGGCGCACATCCACCGCCACATCCCACACCGCCCCGCGCAGGCAAGTGATCAGCTTGCTCTCGGCATGCGGCGGGTATTGAAAGTGCAAGCCACGCACGGTGCCGCGCTCACGGGTTAGCGACTGGTTAATCTGGCGGATATGCAACGGCTGGCCGAAAGCCTCCAGGCTGCCCTCGCAGAACAGGCGAGCGAAGCGTCCACGCTCGTCCTGGTGAACCTTCTGTTGCAACAGAAACAACCCCGCCAGCGGCAACTTGTGCAGGCTCAGCTCGCTCATGCCTGCCCCCAATAGGAAGCCAACTGAGCCAGGGTTACCGCACGCATATCCTCGCCACGCTGCCAGGCCAGGTGCCAATCGAGGGTCTGCTGCAGGCAGTCGTCCAGCGACCAGCGCGGCTGCCAGCCAAGCAGCTGGCGCGCACGGCTACTATCCAGGCGCAGCAGGCCAGCCTCATGCAGTTCGCTCTGTTCAACTTGCAGACCAGGCGCCTGCGGCCAACGCGCAGCCAGGCGCGCCACCACATCGCCGACATTGCAGGTGTCGGCATCGATCGGGCCGAAGTTCCACGGCCCTGCCACTGCCGGGCCTTGCTCATATAGCCCTTGGGCCAGTTGCAGATAGCCTGCCAGCGGCTCCAGAGCGTGCTGCCACGGGCGCACCGCCTGCGGATAACGCAGGGTTACCGGCTCACCACGCGACCAAGCGGCCAGCACATCCGGCACCAGGCGATCGGCAGAAAAATCACCACCACCCAGTACATTGCCCGCACGCGCGGTGGCCAGCGCCAAACCATGCTCGGCATAGCGCGATACTGGGAAATAGGAGGCGGCGAAGGATTGCGCCACCAGCTCGCAGCAAGCCTTGCTGCTGCTGTAAGGATCATGCCCGCCCAGCGCCTCGCTCTCTCGATAAGGCCAGGCCCACTCGTTGTTGGCATAGACCTTATCGGTGGTCACCACCACGCAAGCACGTACGCCGCCGACCTGGCGCACCGCCTCGAGCAGATGCAGAGTGCCCATCACGTTGCTGGCGTAGGTCCCCAGCGGATCGCGGTAACCCTCGCGCACCAGCGGCTGCGCCGCCAGGTGCAAGACGATCTCCGGTTTGGTTTCAGCCACCAAAGCCAGCAGTGCAGGCATATCACGCAGATCGCCAATGCGGCTGTCAACGCCCTCATCCACGCGCGCCAGCTCGAACAAACTGGGCTCGGTCGAAGGTTCAAGGGCGAAGCCAGTCACCTGAGCACCCCAGCTTTGCAGCCAGAGCGCCAGCCAACCGCCTTTGAAGCCGGTATGACCGGTCAGCAGGACGCGCTTACCGCGCCAGAAGGCAGGGTTCAGCTCCACTGTTTCCACGGGGCCTCTCCGCTCTGCCACAGCTGTTCCAGGTAGTTCTTGTCGCGCAGTGTGTCCATCGGGTGCCAGAAGCCTTCGTGCTGGAAGGCCATCAATTGCCCTTCACTGGCAAGCTGCCCCAGCGGTTCGGCTTCCCAGGTGGTCGCGTCCTCACGGATATACGGCAACACCTTGGGCGACAGGACGAAGAAACCACCGTTGATCCAGCCACCATCGCCACGGGGCTTCTCGACGAAACCGGTGACTTCATCGCCCTCGCGCGCCAGGGCGCCATAACGGCCCGGCGGCTGTACTGCAGTCACGGTCGCGTGCTTGCCGTGCTGCTTGTGGAAGTTCACCAGCGCGCTGATATCCAGGTCGGACACCCCGTCACCGTAGGTGAAGCAGAACGCCTCCTCTTCTTCGAGAAAACGCCCGGCACGGCGCAAACGCCCACCCGTCATGGTTTCCTCGCCAGTATCCACCAGGGTCACGCGCCAGGGCTCACTGTAGTTCTGGTGCACTTCCATCTGGTTGCTACGCATGTCGAAGGTGACATCGGAGGTATGCAGGAAATAGTTGGCGAAGAAATCCTTGATCGCATAGCCCTTGTAACCCAGGCAGATGACGAAGTCCTGGATACCGTGGGCCGAGTACTGCTTCATGATGTGCCAGAGAATCGGCTTGCCACCAATCTCGATCATCGGTTTGGGCTTGAGGTGCGACTCTTCGCTGATCCGCGTACCCAGGCCGCCGGCCAGAATCACTGCCTTCATTGTTGTTCTCCTTGTTCGCAGTAGTGCTGCCACATCTGCTGGTAGGTCTGTTCCATTCTGCGGGTGAAATCTGCCGCATCACAGAGCTTGGAAGCCAGCATCTCCTCACGCAGCCCGGCACGGATCTTTGCCAGAGTCGGCACGTCACTGGCCAGAGCCACCAGTTTGTCGAGATATTGCTGCTCGGTATCGGCGATCCACTCGTCACGGCCCATGCCGTTCAAGATAAGCGCCCCGACCCGCCCCATGGATGGCCTGTCGCGCAAGCTCACCACCGGCAGGCCCATGTACAGGCTCTCGTACAGCGTGGTGCCGGAGTTATGCGGGAAACAATCCAGGGCAATATCCATCTTCGCCAGGGCACTGGTCGCTGGTGAGGTAAACCCAAGCACAATACGTTCGGGGTCGATTCCCTGTTCGGCAAACAGATCGTGATAGTGCTGTTGCAAGCTCTCATCACTGAAAGAGCTGCTATCGAGCATCAGGCGGGAGTTGGGTGCGCGCAGAAGTAATTCTGACCAAACGCGAATGACCTTGTGGTTCAGGCGCACCGGGCGAGTCAGGCTACCGAACGTGACATAACCATTGCGCAAAGCCGGTAGCTCACCAATCTCCACGTCCATGCTTTGCGGGGGTAAGTAGGCGACTGCTGGAGCTGGCATCCGCCAGAGTGTTTCGGCAAAGGAAGACTCACAGCCCGGAGGCAACATTTGCTCGTCCGCCAGGAAATAGTCCATCTGCTCCAGGCCGGTACCAAAGGCGAAGCCCATCCACCAACTGACCTGTACCGGTGCCGGTTTAAGGGCGAACACTTGTAAGCGACTACTACCCGTATGGCCTGCGAGATCGACGAGCACGTCGATACCGTCGGCACGAATTTGCTCAGCGATTGCTTCATCGCTGAGCCCCACACAATGCCGCCAGTGATCCGCATGACCAATGAAACGCTCGGTGACCGTATCTTCGCGACGCACCAGGGAGTAGGCGAATATTTCAAACTGCTGGTGATCATGCCGGCTGAGCAATGGCTCGATGAACATCGCACAGACATGGTTGCGGAAATCCGGCGACACATAGCCGATACGTAGACGGCGATTGCATGTGCGCTCGTTTTCGTACTGGAAGTACTGTCGGACTGGGTAGCGCCGGGTTACTTCCTCGTACAGTGAAAAGACCTGCTCGCCGCTCCAGTCCGCATGGTAGTTGGCGAAAAACAGCAAGTTGGTAGTTGCCCCTGGGACCTCGATGGCACCGCGCAGCAACTCAATCGAACGATCGAGGTTGCCGAAGTGCGACTCCACACCTGCCAGATTGACCAGCACCGGCTCGTAGCCAGGGTCTAGCTCTGCACATTTGCGGAATGCCGCCAACGCCTCCTTGAGACGCTTAGCGGAGCTCAGGATATTGCCGAGGTTATTCCACAGGCTCGGCGAGTTCGGGTTCAACTCAAGAGCAACCTGCATGACCCTCTCCGCCTCGCCCAGCAGATGCCCATCCAGATAGATATTGGCCAGGTTGTTCCAGGCCAGCGGCTGCGTGGGAGAGATCGCCAGAGCACGCATGAAACAGCCCTCGGACTCATGCTGGCGACCCACCGATTGATAGACCCCACCCAGCATGTTCCAACCCGGCTGATAGTCAGGTTTAACCTGCAGCCCACGCGACAAATAATGCAGTGCGGTATGTGGATCCTGCTCGCTTTGATAGGACTGCCCCAACCAGCACAGAGCCTCGAAGTGCTCAGGCTCCAGTTGCAGGGCCCGCTCCAGAAACTCGCGTCCATCGGCAATGCGCGCAGTCATGATCGACGACATGCCGCGGTGACACCAGGCATCGGCATGCTGCGGACAACGCTCGGTCCACTCCTGCATTGCTGCCAGATCATCTTCCAGTCGCTGGGACTTGCGCAGGAAGTGGCTCAGTCGCTGCCAGACCAGAGAGCAATCAGGGTTGTGCCGCAGCACCTCGCGCAGGGTCGACTCGGACCTCTCCGGATGGCCCTGGCGTGCGTGCACCGCAGCCAATACCAGGCTAGCCCGCCACTGCCCGGCATCTGCCGCCAGTACGGACTCGGCAAGCGTCTGGGCCAATGCCACGCGGTGGTCCAGCTCGAGATCCGCCAAAGCGGCACGCAGCTCAAGGTCATCCGGCCCCTCTCGACAGGCGGCCTGAACCAGAGGGTAAGCCAACTCTCGCTGACTCAGTTGATAGCGAGCGAGCGCAAGTGCACGACGGATGGATGGGGAGAAACCTTGCAACTCATCCGCCTGGGACACTACTTGCTCCCACTGCTCGGCAGCAAAAGCCTGCTCCAGATGCTGCGCCATTAGGTGCTGAGAGCTCTTCTCAAGGCAGCATTTCTTGTACTTGAGGCCACTGCCGCAGGGACAGGGATCGTTACGCCCGGGCTGCGCAGCCGGCAGTTGATCGAGGATATTCAGCCGTTCCTGTAGTTGCGTCAGCAACGCCAAAGCCTCGTGGGCACCCTGATGCAGGGGTTGCAGCAGCAATACCTGATTAAATGCGGCAGCAGCGGCAGGCCAGTCCTGAGTTTGCAAGCAGGCCTGACCAAGCTTCATCGCATGTTCGGCATTATCAGGCTCGAGCTCCAGGAGCTGATCGAAGGCACGCTGGGCGGCTACGCTATCGCGGCTGGCCAGGGCGGCCTCGCCAAGCAGCAAGCGCGACTCGACATCCGCCGGCACGTACTGCAATACCTCTCGGCAGCTATTGCGCGTGCGCGTGTAATCCCCTTCCTCAAAACCGAGGCGTGCCTGGCGGCGAAAGAAATCCACTAGCCACTCGGTGTCAACTGTCATGCCCGGCCCCGTCAATTTTTCATCACTATCCCAGCAAGTTAGCAATTAACAAGCCAGAAGAAATCAGAAAAATTAGTGAGATACAGGCAATAGCTTAGCAACGGGCCAAGAGCAGTGGCCCATTGCTGACAAGATGACTCAGCCCAGCTTGTTGAACAGACTGAGCCCGGCGATTTTCACGTAACTCTGTTGCGCAGCTTCAAGAATCACCGTCTGGAACGACAGCCGCGACAACGCCTCGGCGTAATCAAGTTCACGCAGGTCCGCCTGGACCGACTTGTTGACCAGCGTGACGTCCTCGTTGTCCGTCGTCGTGGTATCAATCAGATTCAACCGTGCACCGATTTCCGTCTGCACCCCGAGCACCTGGCCTATGCCGTTGTCCATGTTGGTCAACGCAATCGCCACTTCATCACGGATCGACAGATTGCCTGCCGGCGAGGTCGGTGCAGACTCCAGCGCCTGGCGCAGACGGGAGATGGTGTTGAGGATGCTGCGCTGCTCCTGAAACTGCGGCTGCACACTGAACTCGTCACCCGTCGAAGCGGCAGCGCTCAAACTGAAGTCGGCGCCAAACACACTGAAGGTTGACGGATAAGGCCCGGCTGCAGTGCCCGAAGCAATCGGCGTGCTACTCGCCCCCACAGGTTGGGCATAGACGTCGTAGTCAGTGGCGTTGGTGAAGCGCAACACCACGCCAGACGTCGGAAACTGGGAATTGAACGTCGCCTGGTTGGTGATCGTGCCGCCGCTGACCACCGCCGTCGAGGCATTGGTCGAGGAACGGGTAGTGGCAAACTCCGTCGGTGCCGCCTGCAAGGTAAAGCTGTGCGTCCCAATGCCTGGGGAGCCAGCGGTAGCCGGCGGCTGAATGTCAGCCAGCAGCGCATCCAGATCCTGCTCGTTATCCCCCTCCTGCAGCACCACATCCAGTTGGAAGCGCATGCCACGGAAATTGATGACGTTACCGTTGCTGGTCAGGGGATCGATCTGCCCGCTGCCAGGCACTTCCGAGGTCACGTCAGCGCCGGTACCGTCATAGATACGGAACTCGCTGCCGCTGACGAACACCAGCGAATAAGGCTCGCCATCGCGGAAAGTGCTGTTGAACGTGTCGTTGTCCTGCACCAGGCCCGGCGACATGAACACCCGCTGCTCATCGCTCGCCACAGGCGGGATGGTGGTGGCGGGCAACGGCGGCACCTGGCCAGCCAGCGCCGCGTTATCGACACCATTGGTGTTGAGTACACGGTCGGCGTTGGTCACGTTCTCGAACAGTACCTTGCCATTGTCGTTGATCGCCACCGTGGTCGAACTGGCCACTTGCAGGCTGCGTTGCCCTTCGTCACCTCGGTAGGAATAGGTGCCGTCCGGGTTGCGCACAAAAGGCTCGGTCTTGCCCAGATTGCCGGCGAACAGGTATTCGCCGCGGGCGTTGCGGCTGTTCATCAGGTTGAGCAGCTCGCCTTCTCGCTCGCTCAGCTCCTTGGCGATCGACTTGCGGTCCTCTGCAGACAAGGTGCCACCGCCGGCCTGCACCGCCAGCTCGCGGATGCGCTGCAGCACAGTGTTCACCGAGTTCAGCGTGGTTTCTTCCTGGGTCAGGCTATTGGTGGCCGCCGTCAGGTTGTCCTTGTGCTGGGTCAGCATCGCTTGCTGCTGCTCAAGCTGCAGCAAGCGAACGGACGCTACCGGGTCGTCAGCTGGGGTCAGGATGCGCTTGCCGCTGCTGATCTGCTCCTGGGTGCGGATCACATCGGAATAGTTGCGCCCAATGCCGCTGACACCGTTATTGAAGGCCTGGATGGTGGAAATACGCATAACCATGGGCGTTGTCCGGCTTAGAAGGTGTTGATCAGCGTATCGAACAGACTACGCGCGACTTGAATGATTTGCGCAGACGCCTGGTAGTACTGTTCGAACTGGATCAACTTGGCCGCCTCCTCGTCGAGGTTGACTGCAGACACCGAGTCACGGTTATCGGTTGCCTGTTTGAGGATCGCCGTAGTCGCCTCGCCGTCCACCCGCGCCTGGCTGGTCAGGGTACCGACACGCTCCACCAGATCCCCATAGGCATCAGTAAAACTCGCACCGGTGGTGGTCGGGAAGTTCGGATCGATACCGATCGTCGATTTGCTTTGCAGCTCGGTCAGCTTCAGGGCGTTGCGGTTATCCGAGACGCCATTGGTGTTGAACGCGATGGTGAAGTTGTCACCCGTCTTTGGCCGCCCACTGAGGGTGAACTCGAAGGTAAAGTCATCCGGCGGCGTACCGGCGGTGATCTGCTGGGTGTTGTTCTGCCCCGGCACGATGGTATTACTGCTCAGCACGGTACCTGCGGTATCCACTACGTCGTAGTCGGAATCCGAGGTGAACACGATGCGCACCGGTGGTGCCGTACGCAGGCTGTTCTCCAGCGCCGCCTGAGCCGCTGCGTCGTAGATGTCGATCTGGGTGATCAGGCTTGGCTGGGTGATTGCGCCGGTGCCGATGTTGGCTGGACTGGTCTCGGCCTTGAGCGGCGAGGCGAAAGCCAGCTCCTCGGCGTTGGTCAGGTCGGTGCGGATGTTGTCTGCTTCGTTGCGCGTCGGCATCACGCGGAAACGGTCGCCCGCAGCAAAGGTGCCGGACGCCACGTTCATCGAGAAACCGTCGAATACCAGCGGCGTGCCGCTGGTGATGTCGTAGGGCGACGGCGCCGCCACCATCGGCGTATCCGGGTCACCATCGTCATCGTAGATGGCCGAAACCGTCTGGCCGTCGGAAATCCGCCGCACGGTGTACTCGGTGGCGCTGGTGAACTGCACCTCATAGTCGCTGGTGGTCAGCGCGGTGGTGTTCTCGATCAGCACATTGAGGTTGGCGTTGGTGTCGCTGTTACCCACCCGGGCCAGGCTGCGCTGGCCGATGATGAGTGGATCGTTGATGTCACGGAACAGCGACTCACCGAAGTTACCCTTCAGGTCCAGACCCTGGCCCAGTTGGGTATTGATCTGGTCGGCAATCGACAGCGCCAGGCGCCCTACCGAGTTCATCGAGGTGTCCAACACGTCCTCGCGATAGCGGATCAGGCCACCCATCTCGCCGCCGGTAATCAGCGAGGTAATGCCCTGGCTGGAACCGCCGCTGACGAACTGAACTTCACTGCGCAGTGGGTCGGCAGTGCCCGGTACGACCTGCAGCTTGGCGGCGGTCGCCCCAACCACCAGCGGCTGGCCGGAGCCGATGAACAGGTTGTAGGTATTGTCGTCCTGCGGCACCACGGTCACGCCGATGAACTCGGAGAGCTGACGCACCGCTTCTTCGCGCGCATCCAGCAGGTCGTTGGGCTGCTGGCCATTGGCGCCGGCCACGGCAATGGCGTTGTTGTAACCAGCGATGGACGTTGCCAGTTGGTTGACCTGGTCAGTCACGGCCGAGAGCTGCTTGTTGATGAACGCGTTCTGCTCGTACAGGCGGTCATAGATGGTGTTGAAACGCTTGGAAAGGCCTTCCGCTTCGGACAACACCAACTGCCGTGCCGGGATATTGGCAGGGTCTTCGGCAGCGGTTTGCAGGGCGGCAAACAGCTTCTGCATGCCCGGCGTGACCCCCGTGGTACTACCGGCCAGCAGCGAGTCGAGCTGGTTGATCTGGTCGAGATAAGCCGTCACGTCGCTGTTCAGCGCCGTGCTGCTACGCACCTGGGTGGTAAGGAATTCGTTGTAGATACGCCGGACATCGACCAGCGTGGTCCCCGAGCCGATATAACCGGCACCGCTGAATTGCGGCGTACGAGTGGCCTGCACCGTGTCCTGCCGGGAAAAACCCGGCGTGTTGACGTTGGTGATGTTGTGCCCGGTAACCGCCAGCGACGTCTTGTTCGCTGACAGCCCGGACAGGCCAATACTCAGTAGGTCAGCCATAACTCAGCCTCAGGTCCTTGTGGTCGAGCTGTCTGCCGCGGCGACAGTCTGATAGGTCTGCATCTGCCGGGCGATCTGCGCGATCTTGCGGGCGTATTGCGGGTCGGTGGCGTAGCCGGCCTCCTGCAGTTCACGCACGAAGTGATCAGGGTTGGCGGTCGAATCCAGCGCTTCCTGGTAGCGGCCATTGCCCTGCAGGAAACTCACGTAATCGTTGAAACTCTGCTGGAAGGAGTCATAGGTACGGAACGCTGCCGACTCCTTGACCGCCTTGCCGCCGTTGTATTCGGTGGTCAGCACCCGCGCCGACTCGCCTTCCCAGCCGCCCTGGGCCTTGATGCCGAACAGGTTGTGGCTGCTGCTGCCATCGGCTTGCTGGATGATCGACTTGCCCCAACCGGTTTCCAGTGCGGCCTGGGCCACCAGGTAACGGGCATCGACGCCGATCTTCTGCGCCGCCTCTTCCGCCATCGGCAGCATGGTGGCGACAAAATCTTCGGCCGAGGCGAAGGCCGACTTGCCCTTGGCCAGCGGTGGCTGGGCCACGCGGCGACCGCTGATGGCGTCGCTGTTGTCCAGGCTCAACGGCTTGACGTCGGTCACCGCTTTGGACTGATCCGAAACCCAGTCAGTAGCGGCCAGTGGTTGCCCTTCGGCGCCCGCGCTAGGCGGCACGATGCCGGCCAGCAGGCGATCGGTCATCTTGCTCGGCAGACTCAGGCGGCGCTGATTGAGCAGTTTGGAGTCATCGCGACCACCCTCGCCCGCCGAGCTCTTGAATGCCGTCGGTGCGATGCTGGCGGCGCTACCGGCGGCCTCGGTGGCCATCTGCGGGAACGGATTGACGCGATCCTTGGCGCCACCGGCCAGTTGGCTCAACTGACGTTCCAGCACATCGGCCAGGCCGATGCCGTTCTTGCTCTTGGACAGGGTCACGGCCAACTGTTGGTCGTACATGTCGCGGTAGGTTTTGCTCTCGTTGCTGTTCATGAAGTTGCCTTCACCGAACACATCGTTCGCCTTGCGCATGGCCTTCATCATTTCGTTGACGAATAGCGACTCGAACTCGCGCGCCACCTTCTTGATATTGCTGCTGCTGTCACCGCCCACCTTGAACTGGTTGAGGCGGTTCAGGTCGGTGTAGGCACCGCTGTCATAGGGCTGGCCGCTGACCAGGCCGGCGGGTACTCGGGAATCCATCGCGCGCCCTCCTCAGATCACGATCAGGTCGGCCTGGAGGGCGCCGGCTTGCTTGAGCGCCTCCAGAATGGCCATCAGGTCGGAAGGAGCGGCGCCCACCTGGTTCACCGCGCGAACGATCTCGTCCAGGGTGGTGCCCGGCCCGAACTTGAACATCGGCTTGGCTTCCTCGGTGGCATCCACCTTGGAGCGCGGCACCACGGCTGTCTGCCCGTTGGAGAAGGCACCCGGCTGGCTGACGATCGGGTCTTCGGTGATGGTCACGGTCAGGCTGCCGTGAGTCACCGCTGCCGGCTGCACCTTGACGTTCTGGCCAATGACGATGGTGCCGGTGCGCGAGTTGATGATGACCTTGGCCACCGCCTGCCCCGCCTCGACCTCAAGGTTCTCCAGTACCGACAGGTAATCGACGCGCTGGTTGGGGTCGAGCGGTGCGCTGACGCGAATCGAACCGCCGTCGATGGCCTGGGCCACGCCAGGGCCCAGCAGGCCATTGATCTGGTCGACGATATTCTTCGCCGTGGTGAAGTCCGGACGATTGAGGTTGAGGGTCAGGCTGTTGCCCTGATCGAAACCACTTGGCACCGGACGCTCCACGGTACCGCCGGCAGGAATGCGCCCAGCCGACGGGATATTGACAGTGATGCGCGAGCCATCGGCGCCACCAGCGTCGAAGCCGCCAACCACCAGATTGCCCTGGGCGATGGCGTACACGTTGCCGTCGATACCTTTCAGCGGCGTCATCAGCAAGCTGCCGCCGCGCAGGCTCTTGGCGTTACCGATGGAGGAAACGGTCACGTCCAGGGTTTGTCCCGGCTTGGCGAACGGCGGCAATTCGGCGTGTATCGACACGGCCGCGACGTTCTTCAACTGCACGTTGCCGCCACTGGTCGGTACCTTGATGCCGAACTGCGCCATCATGTTGTTGAAGGTCTGCAGGGTGAATGGCGTCTGCGTGGTCTGGTCACCCGAGCCATTGAGGCCGACCACCAGGCCGTAGCCGATCAACTGGTTGGCCCGCACACCCTGGATGCTGGCCAGATCCTTCAGGCGCTCGGCCTGCACCGTGCTCGCAACGAGCAACAGGCAGAGGGTCGAAATCAGTCGCTTCATGATCAGGCTACTCAGAACGGGAACAACGGGCTGGCGAAGAAGCGATCGAACCAGCCCGGTTGGCTGGCATCGGCGAAGGCGCCCGTGCCGGAGTAGGTGATGCGCGCATTGGCCACACGGGTGGAGGCCACGGTGTTGTCGGTGGCAATGTCATCGGCGCGGATCATGCCGGCAATGCGCACCAGCTCGTCGCCGGTATTGAGGGTCATCCACTTCTCGCCGCGCACAGAGAGAATGCCGTTGGGCAGCACTTCCGCCACGGTTACGGTGATCGAACCGCTCAGGCTGTTGCTCTGGTCGGCCGCCGCGTCGCCTTCAGTGTCGCGCGAGCCGCTGTAACCGGCGTCCAGGCTGAGTTTGCCATCGGAAAACGGATTGTTGGTGCTCACGCCACCGCCAAACAGCGAGGTCAGGCCGATATTGGTGGTGCTGTCCTTGGACATGGACGAGCCGGACTGCTTGCTCGCCTGGGTCCTCTCGCTGAGGGTGATGGTGATGATGTCGCCCACCCGGTAGGCCTTGCGGTCGTCGTACAGGTTGGTTTCGAAACCGGCCTGGTAGATCGAGCCGTTGGTCTGCGCGGCCGGCAGCGGAGTGCGTGGCAACACGGGCGCGTAGTACGGGTCATCCGGCTTCGGCGGGGGCGTCACGCAGCCACTAAGGGCGACGCTACCCAGCAGGGGGAGAAGAATAATCAGCCGGTTCATAACCACTACCTCACGGCGTTCGTGTTGCTCAATGCCGGCACCGACCTAGGTCAGCGCCTGCGGATTAAAGATTCTGGGTAATAAAGGACAGCATCTGGTCGGCGGTGGAGATGACCTTGGAGTTCATCTCGTAGGCACGTTGGGTGGTGATCATGTTCACCAGTTCCTCGACCACGCTGACGTTGGAGTTTTCCAGGGTGTTCTGCAGCACCACGCCCAGGCCGGTCAGACCTGGCGTTCCCACCTGCGGCGCGCCGCTGGCGGCGGTTTCGAGGAACTGGTTGTTGCCAATCGCCTGCAAGCCAGCCGGGTTGACGAAGTCGGCGGTCTGGATGTTGCCGATCACCTGCGAGGCCGGGTTGCCGGCCACGGTTACGGAAACGGTGCCGTCCTCGCCCACGGTAAAGGTCTGGGTCTCGGCGGGCAGGACGATGGCCGGCTCCAGGGCAAAGCCTTGCGAGGTGACGATCTGGCCGTCGGAGTCCAGGTGGAAGCTGCCGTCACGGCTGTAGGAAACGGTGCCGTCTGGCTGCAGGATCTGGAAGAAGCCGCGACCGTTGACGGCCAGGTCCAGCGGCTGCTCGGTAGTCTGCAGGCTGCCCTGGGTGAAGATCTTCTGCGTGCCGGCAATGCGCACACCGGTACCCAGCTGCAGGCCGGTGGGCAGTTCGCTGTCCTGGCTGGACTGACCGCCGGGCTGGCGACGAATCTGGTACAGCAGATCCTCGAATTCAGCGCGATCGCGCTTGAACCCGGTGGTCGATACGTTCGCCAGGTTGTTGGAAATAGTGGTCAGGTTCATGTCCTGGGCGGACAGACCGGTTTTACTGACCCACAGAGCCGGAATCATCTTTCTTCTCCTCGAGCGCCGGTTTTACGGCACATCGCGCTGGTAATTAGCTGAGTTGCATGACGCGTGCCATGGCCGCCGCGTCGTCTTCGGCGGTCCGCATCATCTTCACGTGCAGTTCGAACTGGCGGGACAGCGAGAGGATCGCGGTCATCTCCTCCACGGCATTCACGTTGCTCGCCTCGATGAAGCCGGAGGTCAGGCGTACGTTGGCATCCGCCTGGGCCGGGCCGGTGGCATCCTTGACCCGGATCATGCCGTCGAGGCCCTTCTCCATGGTCTTGGGATCGGGGTTGACCATCTTGATCCGGTCGACTTCAGCCATCGTGCTCGGCGACTCGCCAAGGGCGCGGATGCTGATAGTGCCGTCCTGGCCGATCTCCACTTTCTGCTCTGGCGGGATGGCAATCGGTCCGCCATTGCCGAGAACCGGCAAACCGTTGCCGGTGCGCAGCTGGCCCAGCGAATCGATCTGCAGGCTGGCGGTACGCACATAAGCCTCGCTGCCGTCAGCCGACTGCACGGCAACCCAGCCCTGGCCATCGATGGCAATGTCCATGTCGCGACCGGTTTCCTGCAGCGAGCCCGGGGTGAAGTCCGTACCCGGACGTTCGCTCATCGCGTAGACGCGGGCCGGATAGCTGTCGCCGAACACCGGCATCGAACGCGCCTGCTCGAAGTCACGGCGAAAGCCGCTGGTGGAAATGTTCGCCAGGTTGTTGGCGTGGGCACGTTGAGCCATGGTGTTCTGGCTGGCGCCAGTCATGGATACGTACAGCATCTTGTCCATTGTCTTCTCCGAGGTGGGCGGCGATTGCCGCTCGCTGCTCTGTTACAGGCTATTCAGCAAAGCCCGTGCCAGACTCGAAAAATAATTACAAGATACTGATTTTAAAGGATTTAAATAAAACAAAAGGCTCCCGAAGGAGCCTTGAAAATGCGAAGACGGCGAGGCCTTGCCGCCTGCGGCAAGGCCCCTCCCCTGGCGTTACCGCAGGTTGATGATGGTCTGAGTGATCGCGCTTTCGGTCTCGATGGTCTTGGCGTTGGCCTGGTAGTTACGCTGAGCCACGATCAGGTTCACCAACTGATCAGACAACTCGACGTTGGAGTCCTCCAGGGCGCCGGCCTGCAACGCACCGAGCGTACCGGAGCGCGGGGTTCCCACCACCGGCTCACCGGACTGGAAGGACTGCACCCAGGCGGTCTTGCCGACCGGGGTCAGGCCCTGCACGTTGGCAAAGTTGGCCAGCACGATCTGCCCTTGCACCTTGGACTGGCCGTTGGTGTAGCGCGCAAAGATCACCCCGGTATCGTCGATTTCCAGGCCCGACAGCTCGCCGGTGGTGTAACCATCCTGGCTGATGCTGCTGACCGCGAAGGCACTGGAGAACTGGGTGGACGAACGCAGGTCGAGGGTTACACCGGCGGCGGCGGGATCAGCGCCATTGCCTGCCCAGACGGGCGGCGTCCCGCCATCCGATGCAGCTGGCACCCAGGCACCGGCAGGCATGGTGATAGTGCCATCGGCATTCACCGTCAGCTCAGGCGAACTCAGGGTCGTCAGATCCAACTGACCGGCCGTGGTGAAACCCACGTTCGCGGTATAGGGCGTGGTCAAGCTCGGGTCCGCCGGGTTACGCCCATCGATCAACACGTTCATGTTCCAGGTATTGGCCGCGGTCTTGACGAAATACTGAGTGAACACGTGGGCGTTGCCCTGCGAGTCATAGATGTTGGTCGAGGTCGACGAGTTGTACGAGGTCGGATCGGTCGGATCGAACGGCGTGGTAGTCGGCACCGTGTTCGTCGAGTTCAGGTTGAAGGTCTGGGTGATCTCTTCCGTCGGACGCGGCGACTGGCTGGCCGTCTGGATCTGGATGTCACTGACCACACCGTTCTGCAGGTTACCGGCGTCATCCACCGCATAACCCTGCAGCTTGTAGCCGAAGTTGTTGACCATGAAGCCATCGCGGTCGGTACCGAAGTAACCGGCGCGGGTGTAGCTGACTTCGCCGTTGTTGCTGGTGACGAAGAAGCCGTTGCCGTTGATGGCCAGGTCCAGCGCGTTTTGCGTGTAGTTGATGTTGCCCTGGTTGAACAGCTGCGAGACGTCCGACAGCAGCACACCGCTGCCCTGAGGGTTGGAACCCGAGCCCAGTACGGACGCGGCATACACGTCGGCAAACTCGGCACGCGACTGTTTGAAGCCTGCGGTGCCGGCGTTGGCGATGTTGTTGCCGGTGACGTTGAGGTCACTGGTGGCAGCTCGCAGACCGCTCAGACCGATGTTGAAAGCCATGGAATACTCCTTTGCCGCTACTGCCGGCGCTTACAGTCTGTGAGTTATTGACCGATCATTTGTACTTGCGACAGCGAGACGCTGCCGAGGCCGGCGAGATTGAGCTGCATCTCGCTGCCGTTCTGGCCCAGGGTGACGCTGTCGACGTTGGCCGGTAGCAGCGTGTAAAGCCCTTTGGTGCCATCTGCATAGGTGGCTTGCGCCTCGAACTTGTAGGTCCCCGGCGTCATCACGTTGCCGCTGGAGTCCTTGCCATCCCACATGAAGCTGACCTGGCCAGCAGCCTGCTCACCGAGGTTGACCCGGTTGACCACCGAGCCCTTGCTGTCATAGATGTTCACGTACACGTTGCTGCTGGTGACCGGCAGCACCAGGCTGCCCTTGAAGGTTTCGCTGGTATCCACCACGGCCTTGTCGGTCGGCACAATCACCGTATGACCCACCAGCGACGAAGCCTGCAGCGCCTGCGAAGACTGGTATCCCGTCAGCAGCGAACCCATGCTGGTGTTGAGCTTCTCGATGCCCTCTACCTGGCTGAACTGCGCAAGCTGGGCGATGAACTCACCGTTGGCCTGCGGCTCCAGCGGGTTCTGGTTGTTCAACTGAGCCACCAGCAGCTCCAGGAACTG
This sequence comes from Aquipseudomonas ullengensis, assembly GCF_014174475.1. GTDB lineage: Bacteria > Pseudomonadota > Gammaproteobacteria > Pseudomonadales > Pseudomonadaceae > Aquipseudomonas > Aquipseudomonas ullengensis. The sequence continues at coordinate 50,655 of NZ_JACJUD010000004.1, read as the reverse complement.
GTTCTTGCCCAGCTCGTTGCTCGCCGTACCGCTGCTGTCGTTGTTGATCTGGTATTGATCAAGTGCCGAAGAACCGACGCCACTTACACTGCTCATCCCTTACTCCTCCCTGCGACTTACTGACCCAGGGTCAGGACGCGCTGCATCATCTGTTTGGCGGTGTTCATCATTTCAACGTTGGTCTGGAAAGCGCGGCTGGCGGAGATCATGTCAGCCATTTCCTCGACCACGTTGACGTTCGGGTAGTACACGTAACCTTTCGCATCAGCCGCCGGATGGTTCGGCTCGTAGCGCGGCATCAGGCTGCTCTGGTCCTCGACCACACCCAGCACCTGCACGCCACGGCCCGGCTCGTCCTGGTCGGCGAACAGCGAGCCGCGATCACCGTCCATGCTCGACTCGAACACGGTGGCGAACACCGGGTGACGGGCGCGGTAGGTCTGGTCGATGCTGGAAGACACGGTCTCGGCGTTGGCGATGTTGCTGGAGATGGTGTTCAGGCGAGTGCTCTGGGCGCTCATGCCGGTACCGGCGATATTGAAAACACTGGAAAGTGACATAACTGAATCTCCCCTTATTCGCCGCGCAGGGCGCTGACCAGCCCTTTGAATTTGCTGTTGAGCAGGGTGAAGCTGGCCTGGAACTGCACCGCGTTCTCGGTGTAGTTCGACTGCTCCTGCTGCATGTCGACGGTGTTCTGGTCGATGGACGGGTGGAACGGCGTACGGAAGCGCAGCGCCGGATCAGCCAGCTCTAGGCCATCGGCCGGAATGTGCTGGCTACTGGTCCGGTTCAGGCTGATCTGCTTGCCCTGAGCCCTCTCGTTCTGCTCCGCCAGCACCGAGGCGAAGTCAAGGTCACGGGCCTGGTAATGCGGGGTGTCGGCGTTGGCGATGTTGTTGGCCAGCACTTCGGCGCGCTGGGCGCGGAAGTTGAGAGCCTTTTCGTGAATGCCGAGAGCGCTTTCGAAGCTGATACTCATGACCTTGAACCTTTGCCGTTGGGCGATCTGGTGGTGCGTACCAGATATTTAGCAAAGGCTGTGCCAATTTATTTTTTACTTATAGATCAATTACTTACTTATTTATTAGCCAATCAAAAAGCGGCAAGCGGCAAAGCTTTTCCGCTATCAGGCAAGGCAAGCGGCAATGCCCGACAGCCTGTTTTGCCGCCACAAACAAAAACGGGAGGCCATTGGCCTCCCGTTCACTTACCAGCGCTGCGGTTCATTTCACCTTATAGATGATCCCCGGGCTGCACTGGACCATCTGGTACAGATGAGGCAACCCGTTCAACGCCTCGGACGCACCGAGAAACAGGTAACCGCCAGGCTTCAGGGTGGCATGGATGCGGGTGAGGATGTCCTTCTTCACTTCAGCCGAGAAGTAGATGAGCACGTTGCGGCAAAACACGATGTCGAACTTGCCGAGCGCCGCATAACTCTCCAGCAGGTTGATCGCACGAAACTCGACGCGACTCTTGATCGGCGCCTTGACGGCCCAGCGCCCCGGCCCTTTAGGGTCGAAGTAACGCTGCAAACGCTCCTGGGACAGCCCCCGCCCCATGGCCAGGCTGTCGTACTCGCCGGACTTGCAGGTCGTCAGCATCGAGCCCGACAGATCAGTGGCAACGATCTGCACACCAGCCTTGAGCTGGCCCAGGTTGGTTTTTTCGAACTCGTCGATGGTCATCGATAGCGAGTAAGGCTCCTGCCCGGATGAGCAGGCCGCGGACCAGATACGCAAGCGCTGGTTGGGGCTGGCCTTGATCATCTCCGGCAGCACGCGATTCTTCATCACTTCAAACGGATAGGTATCGCGAAACCACAGGGTTTCGTTGGTGGTCATCGCATCGACCACCTGCTCTCGCAGGCCGCCGCGCGGTTGCAGTTGCATCTTCTGCACCAGCTCACCGAGCGTCTTGATCCCTTGCTGTTCCATCAGCTTATTGAGACGGCTAGACACCAGGTACTGCTTGTTACTGCCGAGCAGGATGCCGCAGGCCTTCTCCAGAAAGACGCGGAACTGCTCGAAATCCAAATTGCCTGAAGACACTAGTGCCGCCTCACCAAACATAGAATCAACAGAGGGCCAGGCCCTCAGCCCCCATCTGAAACCCGGATACGCTCGACCACGCGGGAAGCCAGATCGTCGGGACGGAATTTCGCCAGGAAATCATCCGCACCAACCTTCTTCACCATCGCCTGGTTGAATACGCCGGACAGTGAAGTATGCAGAATCACATGCAGCTTCTGCATCCTTGGATCGGAGCGAATCTCCGCCGTCAGGGTGTAACCATCCATCTCCGGCATTTCGATATCGGAGATCAGCATCAGGAACTCTTCCTCCGGACGCCGTCCTTCTTCGACCATCTTGTGCAGATAGTCGTAGGCCTGGCGACCGTCGTTGAGCGACACCACTTCGACCCCGACGCTTTCCAGGCAACGCGTTACCTGCTTGCGCGCCACCGACGAGTCGTCACAGATCAGGACCTTCTTGGAAACCGCCTTGGCCTGTGTCTCGACGTCCACCACGCCCTCGGAAATCGCTTCCGACATAGGCGCCACCTCGGCGAGGATTTTCTCGACGTCGATGATTTCCACCAGTTGCTGATCCAGCCGGGTAACCGCGGTCAGGTAATGATCGCGGCCGGTGCCCTTGGGTGGTGGATGAATTTCTTCCCAGTTCATGTTGACGATGCGCTCGACCGAGCGCACCAGAAAGCCCTGAACCTTGGTGTTGTATTCAGTGATGATGACGAAGCTGTTTTGCAGATCGTTCAAACCTGTACGCCCGGTGGCGAGCGCCAGATCGAGGATCGGAATGGTGCCACCGCGGATGTTGGCTACGCCGCGCACTACCGGGCTGGACTTGGGCATGATGGTGAGTTTGGGGCATTGCAGCACCTCCTTCACCTTGAACACGTTGATCCCATAAAGCTGCTTGCCGTCGAGACGGAACAACAGCAACTCCAGGCGGTTCTGCCCAACCAATTGGGTACGCTGGTTAACCGAGTCCAATACTCCGGCCATGCCCAGACTCCTTCTTATGCAAGTCGTCACGTGCTTGGCCTTAGCGTAGCAGGCGGCACGAGGCTTGCTTTGTAGTGTTCATGAACGTTATGACGACACTTTTCCGGCACATGATGGCAAAACGCCGCTTCTCTTTCGGTGTTTTACCTGCTTTGTGCCTGCTCGGCTACAACCCACTGCAAGCAGCAGCACTGGTCATGCCTGAGGAGCTTATCGGCGCAACCGAAGGCTTTCTTGAGTTCAGTGTCGAAGACTATTTAGAGCGTAGCGAAATCCAGGCTCGCTATGAAATAAGCGTTAACCCACTCGACCCGCGGTTACGCCTTGCCGCTTGCGACAGCGATTTGACGCAGGCCCTGGAAAGCCCTGCGCAGCCTGTTGGACGGGTTACGGTACGGGTCAGTTGTGAAGGCAGCACGCCTTGGACTATTTTCGTCCCAGCACAGGTTCGCCTGTTCAGTCCGGTGGTCGTCGCCACTCGGCCGCTTAATCGCGGCGATTTGCTTGGCCCAGACACTGTTGCCTTGGCTGAACAGGACATTGGCACGCTGACCCGAGGTTATCTGACCAGCACAGAACTGGTTGTCGGCAGAAAAATGACGCGCCCCGTACGCACCGGCCAGGCGCTGACCCCAGCGCTGCTCGAGTTGGCTGAAAGTATCAAGCGTGGCGACCAGGTGGTAATCAGCGCCCGCAGCGGCGGTATCAATGTGCGTATGCCTGGCGAGGCCTTGTCTGGCGGGACGCTCGGGCAGCAAATCAGTGTGCGCAACCTGAGCTCGCAGCGGGTGATCAAAGCCAGAATTGCAGGCCCTGGCCAGGTAGAAGTAGAAATGTAGGCATGAATTTTGTAGCGTGGTTGTTTAGCGATTCCCTACACTGTTAAGCATTGCTCAGTTTTTTACCCTAAAGTTCCGGCGGATACGGCCGACAAGCTAGTCAAGCGTCCAGATACCGTCAGAGGTTTGCACCATGGTCATCGACTTCAACCGGCTGAATAATGCCGCCTCCACCGCCAACAGCGGCCGAGCGGGCAATACCCAGTCCAGTAGCCGCAATGAAGCAGTCAGCGGCACTCAGCCGCCTGCCGCGCAGGCTACCAGCGAGCAGGCTGGCACCAGCAAACCTGGTGACTCCGTGCAGCTCAGCCATGATGCGCAGCAATTGCAAAAAGCCAGCGACAAGCTGCGCGACCTGCCCACCGTGGACAAGGAACGCGTTGCCAAACTGAAGCAAGCCATCGCCGATGGCAGCTATCAGGTAGACAGCCAGCGAGTTGCCGGCAAACTGCTCGACTTCGAATCCCAGCGCTAGTCCCAGGGCTGCGCTGGGGATATTGGACGCCCAATCCCCAGAGCCCGCGATGCAAGAGACGACCCTGCTCCATCTGTTCAGTGAAGATATCGGCACAGCCCAGCATCTGCTTGAGCTGATCGATGCCGAATTCCAAGCGCTTAGCGAGCGAGACCTGCCGCGCCTGGAAAAGCTTCTCGGTGAAAAACTCCCCCTTCTTAGCCTGCTCGATCAGCACGGTACTGCGCGCAGTAAAGCGCTGCTTGATCAGCAACTCAGTGCCGACCGCAGCGGCCTCGAAGCATTGGCTGGCCGTTCTGAAAACGGCACAGAGCTGCTTGCCAGCAGCGAGCAGCTGGGGCAATTGCTGGAGCGTTGCCGTGAAGCCAACCTGCGTAACGGCCGGGTGATTCGCGCCAACCAGGCCTCCCTAAACAGTGTGCTCGGCATACTTCGCGGCGGCGAAACACCAGGGCTCTATGACAGCCGTGGCAGCGCCGCTAAAATCGGCCAACAGCGCCCGCTCAGTCAGGCCTGATCACAAGAAAACAAGCACAGGGACATACCGGCAATATGCCAGTATCCTAGGTGCCGTAGTCGTTCGTGCCTGGAGATTTTTGGTCCGTGTCCAATCCATTTCTCGATGAAGATGGCCCTCAGCCGCCCAAGGTGCTGAGTGCACCGTTGGAAATCTTCACCAACCTGCGCCTGCTGCAACAGCACAACGATCCGCTGGTCATCACCTTCAAGGATCGCAACCAGCGTTTTCAAAGCTTTCTGGTAGCCGCCGACCGCGAACGCGGCGTGCTGGCACTGGACGAACTCGTACCCAATGACGGTGAGCGCTTCCTGAAAAGCGGCGAAGCCTTCCGCGTCGAAGGCTTCCACGATGGCGTGCGCATTGCCTGGGACTGCGAAGACCCGATCGAGATTGGCGAGCTGGAAGGCGCACGTTGCTACTGGTGCCACCTGCCCGAAAAGATCATTTACCACCAGCGCCGCAGCGCTTTCCGCGCCCAACTTGGCAAGGCGCAGATGGTGAATATCGAACTGAATGGCAAAAGACTCAGCAAGCCGATCAAAGGCCAGATGCTGGATATCTCCGCCACCGGCTGCCGCCTGCGTTTTCCCGGCGACATCACCAACACCCTGCAACCTGGCCAGGTCTATGAGAGCCTCAGCGCTTCATTGCCCGTAGGCAACCTGAGCACGTCGATCGAAGTGCGCCACGTGCGCTTCGACGAGAAGGTCGAGATGACCTTCGTCGGCGCCCGCTTCCACCGCCTCGGCGGATTGGAGTCGCGCCAGGTCGAGCGCTTCGTCTATCAGTTGCAGCGCGAAGCCCGGCGCACCGACAAGGACGACTAACGAAGTCGTCCCGCCTCAAGCATCAGACCTGGGTGCCCAGCACTCGCCGCTCCCAGGGCGTGATCTCGTCGAGAAAACTCATCATCTCTATGGTCTTGCTGGCAACGTAGCCGTCGACGAACTCGTTACCGAACAACTCCCGTGCCAGCGTACTTTGCTGCAGGCGCGCCAGTGCCGCATGCATCGTGCAGGGCAAGCTCAGGTGCTCAGGTACCTCGAACTCGCCCTGAATCGGCTCGCTCGGTTGCAAGCACTGCTCCAGTCCATACAAACCCGCCGCCAGGCTGGCAGCAATGGCCAGGTAAGGGTTGGCGTCCGCCCCCGGCAAGCGGTTCTCCACGCGCCGCGCCGCCGGACCGCTGGCGGGAATACGCAAACCGGCCGAGCGGTTGTCGTGCGACCAGCAGGCATTGTTCGGCGAGGCATACGGGTGGCAGAAGCGCTGGAACGAGTTGATGTTCGGCGCGAACAGCAATGTGAAATCCGCCAGAGCCGCCTGCTGCCCAGCAATAAAATGCAGGAACTCTGGCGTCGCATCGCCCGCCGCATCACTGAAGATATTGCGACCACTGCCCTGCTCCACCACGCTCTGGTGAATGTGCATCGAGCTGCCCGGCGTGTGTGCCAGGGGTTTGGCCATGCACACCACACTGAGGCCGTGTTTCAGGCCGACTTCCTTAAGCAGGTGCTTGAACAGGAAGGTTTGATCGGCGATCAGCAAGGGATCGCCGTGCAGCAGATTGATCTCGAACTGGCTGACCCCCATCTCGTGCATGACCGTATCGCGCGGCAAGCCAAGCTCAGCCATGCAGCGATAGACCTCATTGAAGAACGGCCGCAGGCCATTGCCGGAAGACACGCTAAAAGCCGAGCAACCATCCTCGCGCCGACCGTTCAAGCCAACTGGCGGCTGGAACGGCTGCTGCGCATCGCCATGTCGATCAAAGATGAAGAATTCCAGTTCGGTGGCCACTACCGGCTGCCAGCCGCGCTGGGCGTAGCCTTGCACCACGCGCTTGAGCAGGCCGCGGGTAGAAAGCCCCGAACTGCGCCCATCCAGCTCATCGGCGTCGCAGATAGCCAGCGCGCGTGGCGGCTCGCTCCAGGGCAGGCGGTGGATCTGCGTCGGCTCGGCATTCAGTGCCAGGTCGCCGTCGTCGCTGCCATAGAAGCGCGCGGGCGGATAGCCACCCATGATGCATTGCAGCAGCACACCCCGCGCCAACTGCAGCCGCCGCCCTTCGAGGAAGCCCTCGGCGGTCATGACCTTGCCGCGGGCAACGCCGTTCAGGTCAGGGGTAACGCATTCGATTTCATCAATGCCGGTCAAGCGCTCTGCGAGCGAACTGCGGCCGTCGGTTGTCATGACTTCTTGTCCTTGTTAGCGCGAATGCCGGTACCACGGCGATGCGTACAAAATACGCATCAGCCGTTCGAAATATCAAGCATCCGAAAACAAGGAAATCAACCGAGAAACTGCACCACCTGATCCGCATCGAAGGGCCAACCCAGCTCGGCGCCAGTGTCCTGACGCCGCAGTAGCGGGATGCGCAGGCCGTACTGTTCGACCCAGTCTTCGCGCTCGGCAATATCGACCAGTTCCACCAGCAGGCCATGTTCGACAAAGGGCATCAGCAACGCCTCGGCCACCTCACAGAGGTGGCAACCAAGGGTGCCGAAAAGTTGGCATTCGGGAAGCATGCGGGGCGTCTCTGCAAGGGTTCAGAGACGCAGTTTATCGCAGCGACTTCAGCTTGCCGAAGCCTCGTCAGCCGGCAGCAACCCTTGCAGGCCCTCGAGCAGGCGTTGATTGAGCGCCTTGGCCTTGTCCAGCTGCTCATCGCTGAAGCGATTGTCCAGGCTGAAACCGCCGTCCAGCAGTTGCTCCAGGGTGGTCTTGGCATCGTCGCTGACGTCGCCAGCAGTGCTCAGCGCATCGAGCAGGCTGCGGGCGTAGTCGATCAGATTGTCGTTGACCGCACTGGCCGCCTGGCCACCCTGCTGAGCCACGCTGCTGTAGGCGTCGGTGGCCTGGCGCACGCTGGTCTGAGTCAGGTGCAGGGACATCGACGCCAGCTGCGAGCCATCCATATCCAGTTGCATGGCTCGGTCGAAAGCGCCCTCCAGATCACCGGAATAGAACTTGCTGGAAAGGTCCTGCACCTGGCTGAACAGATCCCCCAGGGCCGCACGCTCCTCGGCATCCAGCTCACCTTCAACCTTCACCTGCCAACCGCCGATCTGCAAAGTACCGGACTCGCTGCTGGCAATCGCGGCAGAACCGTTGGCGTTGCTGGCGGCGGCGACACTGGTCTTCGACCAACTGGCCGAAGCACTGGCAATGGAAATGCTCAGGCGATCACCGTCACGGGTGGTGACCTGCATATCGAAGGTATCCGCGCGGGCGGAAAAACGTTCGCTATAGGCAGCAACGGCGCTGCTGCCGGTATTGGTGGTCGGCGTGGTGCTGGCCAAGCTATCGGCCAGGCCGGCCAGCCCGCTCTGGATCTTGTCGTAGGTGGCGTCGATGTTCTCCGCGACCTTGCCTTGAAGCACGCCCATGCCGTCGAGAATCTTGCGCGCCTCGGCAAAGCCCTTCTCCACGCCTTCGCGGGCCTGGTCCAGCAGGCTCTGCAGTTTTGCCGGATCGGCACCAGCGGCCGCTTCGCTTTTCAGGCGCTGCTCGACGAAGCCGAGTATGCGATCGGCTACCTTGTCCGGAGTGAAGTCTTCGCTCTTGCCAGACAACGCGCCCGCACCCAACCCCAGCTTGTCTGCCAGGCGATTGGCCAGGGTGGCTTGGGCATCGACCTTGCCGTTCGAACCGGGCAGCGTGTTAGAGCTGGTCAGGTTTTTCAGCGACGGGGAGTGTTGCAGCACGGGGGAGAAGCTGGGCAGCGAGTTCATGGCGGTGTACCAAGGCAGGACATCTACTCGTATGACGGCCTTTAGACGGAAAACTTGAAGCGCACCGACAAACGGCCCTAATTGTTGCAGATCAAGGAGATGCAGCGTGCCCGTGGACGACCGCCTGTCGCCCGGTCATGCTCGCGACACGCCCAGGAGAAATACCGTGTTCACTGACCTGCTGATCATTCTCGCCTGCTCCCTGCTGGTGATCGCCCTGTTCCGCCGCCTGCGTCTGCCCGCCGTGCTGGGGTATCTGTGCGTTGGTCTGCTGGTCGGGCCAAGCGCCCTGAACTGGATCAGCAACTCGCAGGACTTGCCGCACCTGGCCGAACTTGGCGTGGTTTTCCTGCTGTTCAGCCTGGGCCTGGAGTTTTCCCTGCCGCGCATGCTCGCCCTGCGCCGTACCGTGTTCGGCCTCGGCAGCCTGCAGGTACTGACCTGCGGCGCGGCGCTGAGCGGCTTGCTGTATCTGTACGGTTTGTCATTTGGCAGTGCCGCGCTGCTCGGCCTGGGCCTGGCCCTGTCTTCCACCGCCATCGTCGGCAAGGAGTTGAACAGCCTGGGCGAGGTCTTCAGCAGCCACGGCCAGAACGCCATCGGCGTGCTACTGTTCCAGGATCTGGTGGCGGTCCTGCTGCTCAGCGTGGTGCCACTGCTCGCTGACGGCAGTGGCGAGCAGGCCTGGTACTGGAGCCTGCCGCTCATCCTGGGCAAGACCGTGTTGCTTTTCTGCGGCCTGCTGCTGGCCAGCCGCTGGCTACTGCCGCGCCTGTTTCGCGAGGTCGCCGAGGCCCATTCGCCCGAGCTGTTCGTCATGCTCGCCCTGGTCATCGTGCTGCTGACTGCCTGGCTGACGCACCTGCTTGGCCTGTCCATGGCGCTTGGTGCGTTTCTCGCCGGCATGTTGCTGGGCGAGAGCCATTATCGGCATCAGATCGAAGCCGATATCCGCCCCTTCCGCGACATCCTCCTTGGCTTGTTCTTCGTCAGCGTCGGCATGCTCATCGACCTGCGCCTGTTCACCGAGCACGGCGGGCTGATTCTGCTCGCCACTGCCTGCCTGCTCGGTATCAAAGGCTTGCTGGTGGCCGCCCTGGTGCGACTTCGCGGTGAAAGCGGCGAGACCGCCTGGCGCAGTGGCCTGGCCCTGGCCCAGGCCGGCGAGTTTTTCTTCGCCCTGGTGGCGGTGATGAGCCAGCAAAAGCTGCTGGATGCCGACACCAGCCGCCTGCTGCTGGCCGCGGCGTTCTGCTCGATGGCGCTCACGCCGCTGCTGCTGCGCCTGGCACCGCACCTGGCGGTACGCCTGCGCCAGGTGCAAGGGCAACCCAGCTCGCTGGAGGATATTGCCAGCCACGGCGCCGAGCTCAGCGGGCATGTGGTGATCTGCGGCTATGGCCGGGTTGGCCAATCGATCGGCCGCTTCCTGCAGCGCGAACAGCTGTCCTTCATTGCCCTCGATGACGACCCGGTGCGGGTCGAGGAAGCCAGCGCCGGCGGCGACAGCGTGCATTACGGCGACTCGCGGCGCCCGGAGTTGCTGGTTGCCGTTGGCATCGCTCGCGCACACCTGCTGGTGGTCGCGGTGGACAAGACCGACGTCGCCCTGCACATCGTCCAGCAAGCCCGCCAGCACTGCCGGGACTTGCCGATTCTGGTACGCACCCGTGACGACAGCCGGCTCGCCGAGCTGCAGGCGGCGGGCGCCACAGAGGTGGTGCCGGAAGTGCTGGAATCCAGCCTGATGCTGGCGTCCCATGCACTGGTGATGCTCGGCGTGGCCGAGCAGCGGGTGCAGGAGCACATGAATCAAGTGCGCGGCAGCCGCTATCGGTTGCTGCATGGCTTCTACCATGGCGCCCAGGCCAATCTGCTGGATGCCCGCGGCCAGCCGCGCCTGCTGCTACACGCGGTCAACCTGCCAACTGGCGCCCACGCCTGCGGGCGCAACCTCGGGGACTTGCAGTTGGAGAGCCTCGGCGTGGAAGTCCAGGCGCTGCGGCGCGACGGCGAAGAGCTCGGCCTCGGCGCCAGCGCACAACTGCAGGAAGGCGATGCGGTACTGATTTCCGGCCCACTGCAGGCCGTTGAGGCCTGCGAGTCGCGGCTGCTGGGCGGTAGCTGACTCAGCGGCTAGCGGCGTCCAGCAATACTTCAGCGGCGGCTTTCGCCTGCTGCGCCTGTTCACCCGGGCCTTGCAGGTGAGCCATGCTCAGCGCGCCCTCCAGCAGGAACTGCAGCTGATTGGTCAACGTGTCGACTTGCTCCACGCCCAGCGCCAGCAGCTGCTCGCGGAAGAACCCGGCAAATGCCTGCTTGAATGCGGCTGCCTGCTGGTGGATCGCATGCTCGCGGCTCTGGAATTCCGCCGCAGCGTTGATGAAGCTGCAGCCGCAGAAATCCTGCTGATGAATCCACATATGCAGCCCGTCGAAGATGCGCAACAGCGCCTCGCGCGGCGCCAGGCCCTGCAATCCAGCAGCCAGCAGATCGAGCGTGGCCTGCTGGTTTGACTCAAGGACGGCCAGGATCAACTCGTCCTTGGAGCGGAAGTGCTTGTACAGAGTCATCTTCGCCACCCCGGACTCCGCCAAAATGCGGTCGATGCCCGTCGCGTGGTAACCCTCGCGGGCAAAGAGCGCCTGCGCGGTGTGGATCAGTTGATCGCGTTTGCTTGTTGCCATTGGAAGCCTCCAGGGGCGGCCATTATGCGCAAACCGAGGCGTGACGCTCTACGGCAGAAAGTCGATGGACAGAAAGCACGCTTGAAATATACAGACCTGTCTGTCTAATATCTATCACATCGACATCACTTCTGCCCGCCAAAGGAACCCGACATGCGCTATCTATCGCTGTTACTGCTGGCCCTGCTCGGCTTTGGCTGCCTGCCCGTCCAGGCTGACGGCCTGCGTTTTGCCTTGGTCAAGACCAGCGAAACGCAGACCCGCGATGCCTTCACCATCGTCGGTGGCTCGTGGACCGAAACGGCCATCGCCAACCATGTCGCCATCCTGATCGAACACCACGCCGCGACCCTGCTGTTCGATACCTCCCTCGGCCGCCAGGTCGACCAGCAGTTCGAAAGCGAAATGCCCTGGTATGACAAACCGCTGCTGCGCTACGGCAAGGTCGTGCCGGTACGCGACCAACTGGACCGCGATGGCATCCGCATCGACCGCATCCTGTTGTCCCACGTTCACTGGGACCACGCCTCAGGCCTGGCCGATTACCCGGAAGTGCCGGCCTGGGCACCCTACGAGGAAATCGAGTTCAGCCAGATCTCCACCCCGCCCGCCGTATTGCCCAGCCAGTTCAAGCACCCGATCAAATGGGTGCCGTATAGCTTCGGCGAGCAACCATTCGAGGGTTTCGCGCAGAGCCACGACCTGTTCGGCGATGGCAGCCTGGTACTGGTGCCGCTGGATGGCCACACCCCCGGTTCAGTCGGGCTGTTCCTGACGCTAGAGGATGGTCGCCGCTTCTTTTTCACCGGTGACGCCAGCTGGCGCCTGGAGGGCTTCACCGGCCCACGGGAGAAGTTCTGGATCAGTCGCCGGATGGTCGACAACGACCGCGAACGCACTCGCCAGCAACTGGAAAAAGTGCATGCCCTGATGCAGGCCGAACCCCAGTTGACGGTAGTGCCCGCCCACGATGAACGCGTGCAGCGTGAACTCGGCTACTACCCGCATTGGGTGCAATGACTCGACCAAGGTCTAGAAGCGGTAATAATTTCAAAATGTTTTAGTCTTCAGGCTGCAACGAGTTCGGACAGACCGAACCGCCATCACCAGCCGAGGAAACAATAACAATGAGCAAGTCCCCCCTAGCCCGCAGCGTGGCTCTGGCCGCGCTGGGCACCAGCCTCACCTTGCCCACCCTCACCCAGGCGGCCTTCCTTGAAGACAGCAAGGCATCCCTGGAGCTGCGCAATTTCTACTTCAACCGCGACTACCGCCAGGACGCTGACCCCACTCCGACCCAATCCAAGCAGGAAGAGTGGGCGCAGGGTTTCCTGCTGCGCTATGAATCCGGCTTCACCGAAGGCACGGTCGGCGTCGGCCTCGACGCCATCGGCACCCTGGGGCTGAAACTCGACTCCAGTGCCGACCAAAGTGGTAGCGGCCTGCTGCAACGTGACCGCGAAACCGGCCGCGCCCAGGACAGTTATGGCGACCTCGGCGCCACTGCCAAGGTCAAGGTTTCCAAGAGCGTGCTGAAAGTCGGCACCCTGATGCCGAAGCTGCCAGTGGTGCAGGCCAACGACTCGCGCCTGCTGCCGCAAGCGTTCAGCGGTGGCGCGGTGAACTCAACCGAAATCGACGGCCTGATCGTGGATGCCGGCCGCCTCAAGCAATACAACCTGCGTGATTCCTCGGACTACGAGGACATGCTCATGACCACCGGCGGCAAGCGCAACATCACCGGTACCACTGGTGTTACCGCCGACCAGTTCGACTTCGGCGGCCTGAGCTACAAGTGGACCGACAACCTGACCACCAGCTACCACTACGGTGCACTGGAAGACCTGTACAAGCAGCATTACCTGGGCCTGGTCCACGTCCTGCCGCTGGCCGACAAGCAGTCGCTGAAGTCGGATATCCGCTGGGCACGCTCCACCGACGACGGCGCCACCAACGTCGACAACAAGGCGCTCAACGCCATGTTCACCTACGGCCTGGGCGGCCACGCTTTCGGCCTTGGCTACCAGGAAATGAGCGGCGACACCGGCTTCGCCTACATCAACGGCACCGACCCGTTCCTGGTGAACTACGTACAGATCGGCGACTTCGCCAACAAGGACGAGACGTCCTGGCAGCTGCGCTACGACTACAACTTCGCCGCCATCGGCATTCCCGGCCTGACCTTCATGACCCGCTACCTCAGCGGCGACGATGTCGACCTGGGCGTGGAGGGCAACAACGGCAAAGAGTGGGAACGCAACATGGACATCGCCTACGTCTTCCAGGATGGGCCGCTGAAGAACTTCGGCGTGAAGTGGCGCAACGCCACGACGCGCAGCAACTTCACCAACGACCTGGACGAAAACCGCCTGATCCTGAGCTACATGCTGCCACTCTGGTAAAACGTTGCCCCATGAAAAAGCCCGCCAATTGGCGGGCTTTTTCGTTAGCGCAGGGCTCAGTCCTGGCTATTGGCGCCAATCTTGTGGATCGACAGGTCAGCCCCGTAATACTCCTCTTCCTGGCTCAGGCGAATGCCCACCAGCAACTTGAGCAGGCCATACACGGCAAACCCGCCGAGCAACGCGACCAGCACGCCAAGGCCGGTACCGATCAACTGACTGATCAGGCTCACACCGCCCAGGCCAGCCAGGGACTGCTGGCCGAAGATGCCGCAGGCGATCCCGCCCCATACGCCGCACAGGCCATGCAACGGCCACACGCCGAGCACGTCGTCGATCTTCCATTTCACCTGAGTGGCGGTGAACGCCCAGACGAACAGTGCACCGGCGATGGCGCCGGTGACCAGCGCGCCCACCGGATGCATCACATCCGAACCGGCACAGATCGCCACCAGGCCGGCCAACGGGCCGTTGTGCAGGAAGCCCGGGTCGTTACGCCCGACCAGCAGCGCCGTCACCGTGCCGCCGACCATCGCCATCAGCGAGTTGACCGCCACTAGGCCGCTGATGCTGCCCAGAGTCTGCGCACTCATGACGTTGAAACCGAACCAGCCAATGATCAGGATCCACGAGCCCAGCGCCAGAAACGGAATGTTCGACGGCGCGAAGGCCACCAGGCGACCCTCGCGGTAACGACCATTACGCCGGCCCAGCAGGATCACCGCGCCGAAGGCCAGCCAGCCACCGACCGCATGCACCACCACCGAGCCGGCGAAGTCATGGAACGCCGCGCCGAAACGCTCGGTCAGCCAGGCCTGCAGGCCGAAGTTGCCGTTCCACACCAGGCCCTCGAAGAAGGGATAGATGAACGCCACGATCAGCACGGTGGCACACACCTGCGGCGCGAACTTGGCGCGCTCGGCAATACCGCCGGAGATGATCGCCGGAATGGCCGCAGCGAAGGTCAGCAGGAAGAAGAACTTCACCAGCGCATAACCACTGCTGCTGGTCAGCTCACTGGCCGGCGCGAGGAACGTCACCCCATACGCAACCCAGTAGCCGATGAAGAAATAGGCCAGGGTCGACACGGCAAAGTCGGACAGGATCTTCGCCAGGGCGTTGACCTGGTTCTTGTGGCGCACCGTACCGACTTCCAGGAAAGCGAAGCCGGCATGCATGGCCAGGACCATGATCGCGCCCAACAGAATGAACAAGGTATTGGAACCGTGGACCAGATTTTCCACGGCGCTATTGAGATTTTCCATCGACAGATTGGCTCCGGCAGTGTCGAAAAGCACCAAAAAAGCTCGCCACCCACTCATCACGCACCGTTATGTGACCGGCGCGCACCATAAATAGCCGTCCCTGAGAGCTGAACTGGCGCAGGCAAGGTTGACGAAGCACACGAGCTTTTTGTGTTTATCGTTGTTTTTCATCAGCTTGAACGCTCTACATCGGGTGTTGCAGCGGCAACAAAACGCCCCGTTATCGAGCACTTAACGCTGTATTCGCACCAGCGAAATGCAAGGGCTATACCAGCGCGTCAGTTCAGCCGACCAGGTGCAGGCGCCGCAGCGTTTTGTTGAACCATCGCCAAACCAGCGAACTCCTAACCTCAGACCCTGAAGAAGAAGGAGTGCACCCCATGCCCCGCAAACCCGCCATTCATGCCCAGGATGATCTGATGAACGAATTCAAGGCGCTGGTCAGCGATACCGAAAAACTCCTGCAACACACCGCAGAGCTGGCCGGCGACCAGGCCAGCGAGCTGCGCGACCAGTTGCACGACAACCTCAAGCGCGCCCGGGAAACCCTGCACAGCACCGAAGAAGGCCTGCGCGAGCGTGGCCGGGCCGCGGTCGAGGGTGCCGAAGACTATGTGCAAGAGCATCCGTGGCAGTCGATCGGTATCTCCGCTGGCGTCGGCTTCCTCCTCGGCCTGCTGGCCGCGCGGCGCTGATCGATGAGCCAGACGCCACCGCCAGGTGCCTCGGCCATCGGCCAATCCCCATCGTTGACGCGCCTGGCGGCGGCCTTTCTCGGCCTGCTGCACGGGCATGTCGAACTGTTCGGCAGCGAGCTGCAGGAAGAAAAAACCCGCAGCCTGCGTCTGCTGCTGCTCGCCGGGCTGGCTCTGGTATTCGGCCTGCTGCTATTGCTTGGCCTCTCCGCACTGGTGCTGATCCTGGCCTGGGAGGATTACCGCCAGC
Source organism: Aquipseudomonas ullengensis (assembly GCF_014174475.1). Classification (GTDB taxonomy): domain Bacteria; phylum Pseudomonadota; class Gammaproteobacteria; order Pseudomonadales; family Pseudomonadaceae; genus Aquipseudomonas; species Aquipseudomonas ullengensis. The sequence goes on along the minus strand of NZ_JACJUD010000004.1, from coordinate 34,757 downwards.
AGGCGATTCTCGGCCTGTGCCTGTTCTATGCCCTGGCCACCCTGTATTGCGCGGTCCGCCTGTATCGCGCGCTGGATGAAGATGTCTCGCCTTTCAGCGCCACCCTCGAAGAACTGGCCCGCGACCGGGAGCGCCTGTTGCCATGAGCCTGCCTGAACTGCCGCACAACTGCTCACGCCGCGAACTGCGGCGAGCGCTGATCCGCATGCGACTGGAGATGCATCGCCAGGAAATCCGCCACGAAAGCCTGCTGCTGACCCGCCCACTGCGCCAGGTACAAGGGCTGGCCCGCGACCTGCCCGCCAGCCTGGGGCTCAAGCACGCACCGCTATGGGGCATTGCCGGTGTCGGAATCCTCGGCTTCCTGGTCGCCCGCGGCGGCGACATCGGTCGTTGGGCCAGTATCGGCAGCCGCCTCTATCCCCTGTTACTGGCCGCCCTGCGCCCACCCCGAAGCTGACCCGTCGGACAAAACTGGCCACATTCTTGCTATGTCAGTGCGGTCTTCCACCGTACAACTAAGGATGTCTCCGTGATCGACGGGCAACCGCTCGCCAGCTTCCAGCCCTTTATCGACACTGCCACCGGCCTGATTGCCGGTGTCGAGGCGCTGGGCCGCTTGCGTCAGGAAGACGGCCGACTGCTCTCCGTCGGCCCGCTGTTTACCGACCCCAAGGTTTCCCCCGCACTGTTGCGCCGTCTCGACCGCGAGATTCGTGACAATGCGTTCAACCGCCTGCACCAGGCACCGGCGGACTGGTTTCTCAGCGTGAACATTTCCCCTCGCTGGATCAGCCGCCTGCGCCCCAACCAGCCGCTGCCAAGCCTCAAGCAACTGGAGCGCTGCGGTATCCCGGCGTCACGGGTGGTGTTCGAAATCACCGAACTGGGCGGTGCCAACGACAAGCTGAGCGAGGTGGTCGCACGCTATCGCCTGGCGGGGGCACGCATCGCCATCGACGACTTCGGCGCCGGTTACTCGCAACTCGACCGCGTGCTGGCCCTGCAGCCGGACATTCTCAAGCTGGACATGCGCCTGTTTCAGGAAGCGGCGCGCGGCGGGCCCAGCGGTGAAGTGGTCAAGGCGCTGGCGCAGATGGCCGAGAAAACCGGCTGCTGGATCATTGCCGAAGGCGTGGAGACGCCTGCCGAACTGGATTTCGCCCTGGAATGCGGCGCGCGCTATGTGCAGGGCTATCTGTTCGCCAAACCGGAACTGGAGTTCTTTGCCACCGATGCCTTCGTCGAGCGCTTCGCCGAGCTGCGTGACCGCTACGTGCAACGCAAACTGGCTGAACGCGCACGGCTGATGAACCTGCGCCAGCAATTGGCCGATCTGATGAGCCTGCTCAGGGGCTGGGTCGAGCGCGGCGACAGCCTGGCAAGCCTGCTGACGCCGAGTAACTATCCCTGGCTGCTGCGCATCTATCAGTGCGACCGGCATGGCACGCAGTTGACGCCCAACCTCGAGTGGGACGGTAAGAAGTGGCAGGAGGATGCGCGCTACCTGGGCCACAACTGGTCCTGGCGGCCATACTTCTATCAGTTGCTGGCCGAGGGCTGGGATGAGCGCCGTCTGACGCTCTCCACTACCTACCGCGACGCCACCACCAACCAGTACTGCCTGACGGCAGGCCAGTTCATCGACAACGGCCGCCGCCTGTTACTGCTGGATATCGATGCCGTCGGGTTGTAGCCCGCTCACACCGTCTGTGGGCGGGCGAAAGCCGCCAGCTCCATGCGATTACGGCCGTTCTGCTTGGCCCGGTACAGGGCCTTGTCGGCGCGCTCGATCAGCATCGGCACACTTTCCTGCAGGTAGTACTGCGCCACCCCGATGGACGCGGTAATCCGATAGTCCGCCGCGAAACCCTCGAAGTGGGTGGCCGCCAGGGCATCCTGAATGCGCACGATGCAGTGCTGGGCCATCTCAAGCGAGGTCTGCGGCAGGAACAGCAGGAACTCCTCACCGCCATAACGGGCGAAAAAATCGGTACTGCGCAGCAACGGCTCGACGGTCGCGGCGAAGGTCTTCAGCACCGTATCGCCAGCCGGGTGGCCGAAACTGTCATTGACCCGTTTGAAGTGGTCGAGGTCGAACAGGCACACGCAGAAACCACCGCCGCCCCGGTCGGTACGGTTCTTTTCGTGGCCGAGCATTTCCAGCAGGTAGCGGCGGTTGTAGGCGCCGGTCAGCTCGTCATGGGTGGCCAGCTCGGTCACCTGTTGCAGCACTTCCTGCAACTGCGCGTTGCTCGCCATCAGCTTCTTGCGCAGGTCACTGATGTTGCCGCCGAGTACCGAGATGAAAGGCAGGAAGGCAGAGAAACTGCACCAGAGGATCATCTCCACGGCGAGATTGAAGCGCTCGCCCTCCAGCCAGCGGATCAGCGGCAAGGTCGCGGCATATGCACCGATGGTCAGCACACTCAGGGCCAGCAGTTGGCGGGTATGCAGTTTGAAGGTGCCGAACACCATGATGATCAACAGCACCACCAGGTAGGCACCGCGTCCCTGGCCGGCATACACCTGGGTAAACAGCACCATGGCAATCGCTGCCAGCATCTGCGCGATGGTCAGGCTCGGGTCTTTGAAACGCAGGTTGAGGTTGTAGCGAAACAGCAGGTAGAAACCCAGGTTGGTCACCACCGCCATCGCTACCCACGCCAGCATCACCCAGCTCGGGGACACTCCGGCGTACAGCGAAACGCCCTGGGGGACCACAGCGAGGACATACATCGCCAGGCTCATCATGAAGCGGCGGACACGCAACTGCTGCTGCGCATCCTGGGGCATGGAAGCTTCTGTAATCACGCGTTGTTATCTCTTGTTATTGGCTTATTACGCGATGGCATTACGATAGCATTGTGATCACAGACTGCCTATTCACGGCCAAGTGCCGCCGGTCGGCGCCATCAGCGCTTGCAGGCCACCGTACGAAGCCCGAAGCTAAGGCCGAATGACTGGCGAGGACAGCCCTTGGACTGGAACACCCTGCTCACCCGCGAACGCCTCGGCAAACCCGCGCACAGCTCTGACGAACTGGGCCGCAGCCCCTTTCACAAAGACCACGACCGCATCATCTTCTCCGGCGCCTTTCGCCGGCTGGGGCGCAAGACCCAAGTTCACCCGGTTTCCAGCAACGACCATATCCACACCCGCCTGACCCACTCACTGGAAGTCAGCTGCGTCGGCCGCTCGCTGGGCATGCGCGTCGGCGAAATGATCCGCGACGAACTGCCGGACTGGTGCGACCCGGTCGACCTCGGCGTGGTCGTACAGTCCGCCTGCCTGGCCCATGACATCGGCAACCCACCGTTCGGCCACTCCGGCGAAGACGCCATCCGCCACTGGTTCCAGCAGGCCGCCGGACGCGGCTGGCTGGATGCCATGAGCGAGGCCGAACGCGGCGACTTCCTCAATTTCGAAGGCAACGCCCAGGGCTTTCGCGTGCTCACCCAGCTGGAATACCACCAGTTCGACGGCGGCACCCGCCTGACCTACGCCACCCTCGGCACCTACCTGAAATACCCCTGGACCGCCCGCCACGCCGAAGCCCTCGGCTACAAGAAGCACAAGTTCGGCTGCTACCAGAGCGAGCTGCCGCTGCTCGAACAGATCGCCAGCAAACTCGGCCTGCCGCAGATCGAGGAGCAGCGCTGGGCGCGCCATCCGCTGGTGTACCTGATGGAGGCCGCAGACGACATCTGCTACGGCCTGATCGACCTCGAAGACGGCCTGGAAATGGAGCTGCTCGACTACCCCGAAGTCGAAGCCCTGCTGCTCGGCCTGGTCGGAGATGACCTGCCGGAAACCTACCGCCAGCTCGGCCCCAATGACTCGCGCCGGCGCAAGCTGGCGATCCTGCGCGGCAAGGCCATCGAACACCTGACCAATGCCGCCGCTAAAGCCTTTGTCGACCAGCAACCTGCCCTGCTGCGCGGCGACCTGCAAGGTGACCTGGTGGAACACATGCACGGCCCGGCCAAGCGTTGCGTGCAGCAGGCCAAGGCGATCGCCCGGGAGAAAATCTTCCAGGACAAGCGCAAGACCCTGCACGAGATCGGCGCCTACACCACCCTGGAAATCCTCCTCAACGCCTTCTGTGGCGCGGCTCTGGAGCAGCATGGCGGCGGCACGTTGTCGTTCAAGAACCGGCGCATCCTCGACCTGCTGGGGCACAACGCGCCCGATCCGGACTGGCCGCTGTACCGTTCCTTCCTGCGCATGATCGATTTCATCGCCGGGATGACCGACAGCTACGCTACTGAAATGGCCCGGGAAATGACCGGCCGCTCCAGCCCGGTGTAACCATGAAGAATGTGCTGCGACAGATCATCGGCTGGCATGCCGGCCCACCCGCCTGGGGACCCGCCGTGGTCGCCGGGGTGGGTTGCGCGCTGCCGCTGCTGCTCGGTCTGCTCAGCGGCCATCCCGGCTTTCTCTGGGCCTCGGCCGGTGCTTTTCAGGCAGCACAACCCAACCCGCTGCACCGCTTCGGCATGCTGCGCATGCTCCTGCTCACCCTGCTCGGCGCCTGCAGCGCCGGCTTGGGCTTCTGGGCTGCCACTCACCCGCTGATCAGCCTGAGCATGTTCGCCATTTTCGGCGCCATGCTCGCCTGGCTGCAGCGCCTGGGCAGCGAGGCCGGCAAGCTCGGTGTCGGCCTGACCGTCTGCCTGTGCCTGGGCCAGGGCCAGTTCGGCCTGGGCAACCTCGACAACCCTTACGCCGTGGCCATGCTGTTCACCCTCGGCGGGCTATGGGTGATGTTGCTTGCCTTTGGCCTGCGCGGCCTGCACGGCCTGCGCATGTGGCCGTACATGCCGCGCTTCGTCAGCCTGTTCAAGGTGCTCAAGCGCCATGCCCAGCGCCTGCCGGAACAACGCTGGCGCCTGCACGCGCTGCGCTGCGCACTGACCTGCGCGGCAGGCGGCCTGATCGTCAACCTGGCGCAGCTGCCACGCGGCTACTGGCTGACCATCGCCGTGATCGGCACCCTGCAACTGGAGTTCAAGGGCAGCCTGGTGCGCGCCCTGCAGTCGGGCATGGGCAGCCTGTGCGCCGCGGTGCTGCTGATCTACTTCGGCCACAGCCTGCAGAGCCCGCCGCTGATGGTGGCGACCATCCTGCCGCTGATCACCCTCAGCCGTGCGTTCCAGGCCCACAACTATGGCCTGTTCGTGCTGCAGGTGACCCTGAGTTTCGTGCTGCTCGCCGAGAGCCTGTCGAAAGACTGGCACCTGGCCCAGCTGCGCCTGCTCAACTGCCTGATCGGGGTGGTACTGGCCATGTCGGTAGCCTTGATCATCTATGGCATCGAGCAATGGCTGTTGCGCCGCCAGGAGAAAGCAGCAAGCGCGCTGTAGCGATAAACAAAAAATGGAGTTTGCGCGCGTTTAGACCGGCACATACAGCAAGGTTTCACTATGCTTTTTGCTGGCCCTGAATGCAGTCAATGGAGTGATGTACATGCCCGTAAAACCGCGAGTCAAAGAGCGACGCCTGCCCCTGCATGTACACATCAGCGTGTTGTTCACGCTTCTGTTATTGCTCACCGGCGTGGTCCTGGGGTTGTTCAACTACCACCAGACCACCCAGATCATCCTCTCCAGCAGCAGCCAGCTGTTCAACCAGATGCGCGAAGAGGTCGAAGCAGACCTGCAGCACACCTACCAGCCGATCCGCCACCTGCTCAGCCTGCTGGCCTTGGACAAGGGCAGCCAGGTGAACGACAGCTACCTGCGCATGGAAATGCTGCCGCTGTTCGCCCAGGCCCTGAACGACAACCCAAAGCTGGCTTCGCTGTACCTGGGCTACCCCGATGGCGACTTCTTCATGGTTCGCCCACTGCGCACAGAGCGGCTCAAGGGCATCTTCGACGCACCGGCCCAGGCCGCCTTCCAGGTCTGGAGCATCGACCGCAACGGCTCGGCTCGGCCCGTTTCCGAGTCGCAGTACTTCGACGAGAAGCTGGAGCCCATCAGCCGCCGGCAGAACCTCAGCGAGTCCTACGACCCCCGCACCCGCCCCTGGTACAAGATGGCGCTGGAAAGCGGCCAGCAGGTCACCACCGAGCCCTATGTGTTCTTCTCCACCGGTGATGTCGGCACCACCCTGGCTCGCATCACGCAGAACCAGGTGGTGATTGGCGCCGACCTCACCCTCCACGACCTTTCCGCGACGCTGGCCCGGCACAAGGTCACGCCGTCTACCGAAGTGGTGCTGTTCAGCCCGAACGGCTCTGCCATCGCCTATCCCGATACCAGCCGACTGATCATCCAGAACGACGGCATGCACCTGGCCAAGGTCGAGCAACTCAGCCCCGCCCTGGGCGAACTGTTCCAGCGCGGCTTGCAACAGGATCGCCAGGGCTCGATCAAACTGGCCAACAACCGCTGGCAGCTGTCCTACTCCAACCTGACCGAAGGTGGCCCGAACGGCCTGCGCCTGGCCTTGCTGGCGCCCGAGGATGAACTGCTCGCCGACGCCTACCGCATCCGCTGGCAGAGCGCGATGATCACCCTCGGCATCCTGCTGCTGTGCATCCCGCTGGGCTGGATGATGTCGCGCAGCATCGTTCGCCCGCTGCGCGCCCTGGTCGATGAGGCAGAGGCCATCCGCAGCTTCAACTTCGACCGCCCGGCCAGCGCCCGCTCGATGGTTCTGGAGGTCGACCAGTTGGCCGTGGCCATGGCCAAGATGAAGGACACCCTTGCCAGCTTCCTCGACATCACCGCCAGCCTCTCCGCCGAAACCCGCTTCGATGCCCTGCTGCGCCGCGTGCTCAAGGAAACGGTCGACCTCAGCGGCGCCAGTGGCGGCCTGCTCTACCTGCGTGACAGCAGCACAGGCCATCTGGAGCCCCATGGCCTGTTCCTCAATCACGAACAGCACAACCTCGAAGAACACCGTATTCCCGGCTTCGCAGCGAATGATCCGCGCCTCCCCGACTGGCTCCAGCACACCGCACAAGGCGGCGCCAGCCAGGTGCTTTCACTCGGCTTCGATCAGGCCGAAGGCTTCCAGAGCCTGCTCAGCACCCTCGACAGCCCGCGCGTGCATGTGGTCAGCAGCGGCTTGCACAACCGCCAGGGCGAAACCCTGGGCGTGCTGATTTTGCTGCACCGCGACACCGGCGAAGCCGCCGATCAAGAAATGATCAGCCCGGAACGCATCGCCTTCGTCGAGGCCGTTTCCGGCGTCGCCGCGCTGTGCATCGAGAGCCAGCGCCTGCTGGAGCAACAGAAGAAACTGCTGGATGCCTTCATCCAACTGATCGCCGGCGCCATCGACGCCAAGAGCCCTTACACCGGCGGCCACTGCCAACGCGTCCCGGAGCTGACCCTGATGCTCGCCCAGGCCGCCGCCGACAGCGAAGAAGCCCCCTTCCGCGACTACCAGCCCAACGATGAGGAATGGGAAGCCCTGCATATCGCCGCCTGGCTGCATGACTGCGGCAAGGTCACCGTGCCCGAATACGTAGTGGACAAGGCCACCAAGCTGGAGACCATCTGCGACCGCATCCACGAGGTGCGCATGCGCTTCGAGGTGCTCAAGCGCGATGCCTGGATCGCCTACTGGCAAGGCCTGGCCACAGGTGGCGAAGCTGCCAGCCTGGGCGCGCTGCGCGACGAGATGCTGGCAACCCTGGACGACGAGTTCGCCTTTATCGCCCGCTGCAACCTCGGCGGCGAAGCCATGGCCGATGCCGACCTGGAGCGCCTTCGCACGATTGCCACGCGGACCTGGACGCGCACCCTGGATGACCGTCTTGGCGTGTCCTGGGAAGAAAATCAGCGCCAGGCCCGCACCCCGGCGCCCGCGCTACCGGTACAGGAAGCGCTGCTCAGCGACAAGCCCGAACACCTGCTGGAGCGCCCGGCCAGCGAGCTGATCGCCGACGACAACCCCTGGGGCTTCAAGCTCGATGTGCCGCAGTACAAGCTCAACCGTGGCGAGGTCTACAACCTTGGCATCGCCCGCGGCACCCTGACCAACGAAGAGCGCTTCATCATCAACGGGCACATGGTGCAGACCATCCGCATGCTCAGCTACCTGCCCTTCCCCAAGCACCTGGCCAACGTCGCCGAAATCGCCGGCGGCCACCACGAGAAGATGGACGGCACCGGCTACCCGAAGCGCCTGAAACGCGAGGACATGAGCCTACCGGCGCGGATGATGGCCATCGCCGACATCTTCGAGGCGCTGACCGCCGTTGATCGCCCCTACAAGAAAGGCAAGACGCTAACCGAATCGCTCAACATCATGGCCGGCATGTGCCGCGGCGCTCACGTCGATCCGGAGCTGTTCGGCCTGTTCATCCAGGCCGAGATCTACCAGACCTATGCCGAGCGCTACCTGCGTGCAGACCAGATCGACAGCGTGGACAAGGCGGCCATCCTGGCCAAGGCCGGGCTCGCCTGATCGCCACGACCTGCGACCAGAAAGAAATCGCAGCCAATAAAAAGCCCGACCTAGGTCGGGCTTTTGCGTAGCAGCGTGAGGATCGCAATCCTCCTGCGGGGAAAATCAGGCGTTGACCGAATTTTCCGGGTACCACACGTCCATCAACGGGCTCAGGGTGAAGCCGGTCAGCTCGCTACGGCCTTTCAGCCAGGCTTCTACCTTGTCGCGCTGCTCGGCGTTGACCGAACCACGCTTGGCCAGGCAGACGAAACCGTAGTCATCGCCACCGACATAGCCCAGGCCGTTGCCTTCAACGCCATCACGCAGGAAGGCTTCAACAAAGCTGTCCATCTCGGCTTCCGACAGACCGTCGCGGAAGCTCAGAGTCAGCTCGCAGCCCAGCTCCTGGAATTCGTCGACACAGAGTTTCTTGCGCAGACGGCGGGAACGGTTAGTGGCCATGTAAAAAACTCCTCAACACTCAATAGAAATTACCGGCGGCACTTTAGCAGTTTGCCGCGCCAGCCGCCCGCCTAACGGCCGCAAAGGCTGAAAAAACCGCCGAAACGTGCAACTAACCGCCCGTGCCGGGCGTCCATCAGCGGTGTGCTTGGGGCATAATGCGCCGCACTTATTCGAACCGCCGAGGCCGCGTGCTCATCGGCGCCATGTCTTTTTCACCTGTGTATTTTTCGACCTTGCCAATGATCAAATCGCTTCGTTACCTCGCTCTCGCCAGCCTGCTGATGCCGCTGGCGCTTCCCGTTTCCGCTGCTGTCAGCAGCGTGCTACCAGCCAAAGTGCAACAGGCCCTCAAGGCCAACAAGATCAGCAGCAACAGCCTGTCGGTGGTGGCTATTCCTCTCACCGGCCCCGGCACCAGCCTGGTCTACAACGCCGATGTCTCGGTGAACCCGGCCTCGACCATGAAGCTGGTCACCACCTACGCCGCCCTGGAACTGCTTGGCCCCACCTACCAGTGGCAGACCGAGTTCTACGCCGACGGCCCGCTGAAGAACGGTGTGCTCAACGGCAACCTCTACCTCAAGGGCGGCGGTGATCCCAAGCTCAACATGGAGCGTTTGTGGCTGATGATGCGCGACCTGCGCGCCAACGGCGTGCAGCAGATCACCGGCGACCTGGTTCTCGACCGCAGCCGTTTCATTCAGCCGCAACTGCCGGTGTTCAACGATGACGGCGGCGACAAGAACAAGCCGTTCCTGGTTGGCCCCGACTCCCTTCTGGTCAACCTCAAGGCCGTGCGCCTGGTGACCCGCACCGATGGCGGCAAGGTCAGCGTGATGATGGAGCCACCGCTGACCAACGTGCGCATCGACAACCAGGTCAAGGCCCTGCCCGCCGCCAAGTGCCCGGGCTGGCCGGACGTGCGTTTCAACCCGGTGACCCAGTTCGACGGCACCACCCTGATCGTCACCGGCAAGCTGGCCGAAGGCTGCAGCGCGCAGACCTATCTGTCGCTGCTCGACCACGCCGGCTACGCCGCCGGCGCCGTTCGCGCGATCTGGAAAGAGCTGGGTGGCAGCATCCTTGGCAAGGACCAGCTCGGCAGTGTGCCGAAAGGTGCTCGCCTGCTGGCCCGCGCCAACTCGCCTGACCTGGTCGAGATCATCCGCGACATCAACAAGTACAGTAACAACACCATGGCCCGCCAGCTGTTCCTCAGCATCGGCGCACAGTTCCGCAACAGCGCCGATGGCGACGACTCCAAGGCCGCGCAACGGGCGATTCGCGGCTGGATGGCGCGCAAGGGTCTGAGCGCCACGCACCTGGTGATCGAAAACGGTTCCGGCCTGTCGCGCGACGAACGCGTCAGCGCCCGCGAAATGACCGCCATGCTGCAAGCCGCCTGGCGCAGCCCCTACGCCGCCGAGTTCACGGCATCGCTACCGCTGGTGGCCATGGACGGCACCATGCGCAAACGCCTGCGCCGCACGCCGCTGGTCGGCGAAGGCCATATCAAGACCGGCACCCTAAACAACGTGCGCGCCATTTCCGGCTTCAGCCGCGACAGCAACGGCAACACCTGGGCCGTCACCGCCATCCTCAACGACCCACGCCCGTGGGGCGCCTCGACGATCCTCGATCAGGTCCTGCTGGAAATCTACAAGCAGCCCGCCCAGCGCTAGGCAGTCTGCTGAAACAAAAATCCCCCGCGTCCTGTCAGGACCGGGGGATTTTTTTAGCCTGCCATTTGACCGACTTTTGTAGGAGCCAGCTTGCTGGCTCCTACACCCACGCGGCTCAGCCCTTGGCGGTGAGGCGCCAGGCGCGGTGGATCTTCGGGTTACGTGCAAAGTCCTGGTCAATGGTCGTCGCGCTGAGCTCTTCCACCGCATACCGCGCGGCCAGGCTCTCGTCGAGCTGGAACTTGCGGAAGTTGTTGGAGAAATACAGCACGCCGCCCGGCGCCAGGCGGCTCATGGCCAGGTCGAGCAGGCGCACGTGGTCACGCTGCACGTCGAACACCCCTTCCATGCGCTTGGAGTTGGAGAATGTCGGCGGGTCGATGAAGATCAGCTCGTACTCACCACGATCAGCCTCCAGCCAGGTCATCACATCGCCCTGCTCCAGCTTGTTCTTGTCGGAGAAGCCGTTGAGCGACAGATTGCGCCGCGCCCAATCCAGGTAGGTCTTCGACAGATCGACGCTGGTGGTGCTGCGCGCCCCGCCCTTGGCCGCATGCACAGTGGCTGTGGCGGTGTAGCAATACAGATTGAGGAAGCGCTTGCCGGCAGCCTCCTTCTGGATGCGCAGGCGCAGCGGCCGGTGGTCGAGGAACAGGCCGGTGTCCAGGTAGTCGGTGAGGTTGACCAGCAGCTTCACCCCGCCTTCGGTGACTTCCATGAACTGGCCCTGCGTGGACTGGCGCTCGTACTGCTTGGTGCCGGCCTGGCGCTCGCGGCGTTTGATCACCACCTTGTCCGGGGTAATCCCGAGAGCCACCGGAATCGCTGCCAGCGCATCGAGCAGGCGCGTCTGGGCCTTCTCCGGATCAATGGAACGCGGCGGTGCGTATTCCTGCACGTGCACCCAGTCGCGATACAGGTCGATGGCCAGGGCGTACTCCGGCATGTCGGCGTCGTACAGGCGATAACATTCGATATCCGCCTTCTTCGCCCACTTGCCCAGGGTCTTGAGGTTCTTCTGCAGGCGGTTGGCAAACATCTGCCCGCCCTCGGAGAGCCGTGCCGCCTGGTAGGCCGGCGCTACGGCAGGCTCGTCAGTGGACTCCTCGCTAGCCTGGCTGGAGCGCCGCTCGCCAGTCACGAACTGCTCGGGCAGTACCTTGAACAGCAGCAGCTTGCACGGCAATGCGCCGTTCCAGAACGCGTACTGCTTGTGGCTGCGCAGGCCCATGCGCTTGCCCAGTTCCGGCGCGCCGGTAAATACCGCCGCCTCCCAGTTCAGGCAGCTCTGGCGCAGGCGTTCGCCGAGGTTCTGATAGAGATACAGCAGGCTGGCTTCATCACCCAGGCGTTCGCCATAAGGCGGGTTGCTGACAATCAGGCCGGTCTGGTTCTTGTCCGGACGCGGCTCGAAGGTCGCCAGCTCTCCCTGGTACAACTTGACCCACTCGCCGAGCCCGGCACGGTCGATGTTGTTGCGCGCCGGCTGGATCAGCCGCGGGTCGGCTTCATAACCACGAATCCACAGTGGCGGCTTGGCCAGGCCTGCGGCGGCGCGCTGCTCGGCTTCTTCATGGAGCTTCTTCCACAGCGCCGGGATATGCCCCAGCCAGTTGGAAAAGCCCCAGCGCTCACGCTTGAGGTTGGGCGCCAGGTCGGCGGCGATCATCGCGGCCTCCACCAGGAAGGTGCCCACACCGCACATCGGGTCAGCCAGGGCGCCGCCTTCGGCCGCGATTCGCGGCCAGCCAGCACGGATCAGGATTGCCGCCGCCAGGTTTTCCTTCAGCGGCGCAGCGCCCTGCTGCAGGCGATAGCCACGCTGGTGCAGGCTGTGCCCGGCCAGATCGAGGGACAGCACCGCCTCGCCACGGTCCAGGCGCAGGTGCACGCGCAGGTCCGGGTCGATCTTGTCGATAGAAGGCCGCGTGCCATCGGCGGTGCGCAGCTTGTCGACCATGGCGTCCTTGACCTTGAGGGCGCCGAAGTGGGTGTTATCGATGCCCGAGCCGTTGCCGCTGAACTCCACCGCCAGGGTGCCGGAGGGTTCCATGTGCTCGGCCCAGTCGACCTCCAGCACGCCCTGGTAGAGCGACTCGGCATCCACCACCGGGAAGCGGCGCAAGACCAGCAGCACGCGGTTGGCCAGGCGCGACCACAGGCACAGCCGATACGCCGTTTCCAGCCCGGCAAAGCCGCGGATTGCGGCAGTCTGCTCGCGTACTTCCTCGAGCCCCAGGCCCGCCGCCTCTTCAGCCAGCAGGCTTTCCAGGCTTTTCGGGCAGGTCAGGATCAGTTCGTAACGGTCGGACATGAGGCATCCAGTAAAGAGTGAGGGCTTGCTAGCCAAAATATGTGACAGAACGTCGCGTTGCGACCCTTCGTCGGAATAAATAACGGCGCCAATAGGAGCCATTTGCAATGGCAAAACGCCGCTGCGCTCCGGTACGACTCCCATATGGCGGGGGCCGGAGCAAAACACCGGGAAAAAACCGGTTGTAGCTTATGGCCCATGTCCCAAATGCGTTACGTCCTTATGACAAAACGATCATTCACAGGCCCCAGTGCATTCGATAGAAATCAACTCAGGCCGACGCCGCAATGGAGTCGGCAGGTGGTCCGCCACGCCGGCAGCGGACCCCACCGGCAGAGCCTTTCTGCCCATGGGACATAACAGTCAACAGTGAGGGCAACACCCGATGAGAAGACTTAAGCGTGATCCTTTGGAACGAGCTTTCTTGCGCGGTTATCAGCACGGCATTCACGGTAAATCCCGCGACCTGTGTCCTTTTACCCTTTCATCCACCCGCCAAGCCTGGATCAACGGCTGGCGCGAAGGACGCGGCGACAACTGGGACGGACTGACCGGCACTGCCGGCCTCCATCGACTCAACGAACTGCACGCCGTCGGCTGAACAGGATCACCCCGACTTCACCAGGCCGTCCCATCCGGGCGGTGGGCGCAAGCCCGAGGGCCCCTCAGGGGCCCTTTTTTATGGCCTGTAGGAGCGAGCTCTGCTCGCGAACCAGACCGACAGTAGTTACGGCTCTCACCCCCGCGGCAGCGCGGCGATGGCATCCACCGCCTCACGGATCAGCGCCGGTCCCTTGTAGATAAAGCCCGAGTAGATCTGCACCAGGCTGGCCCCCGCAGCGATCTTCTCAGCCGCGTGCGCCCCCTCGGTAATGCCGCCAGCAGCGATGATCGGCAGACGCCCTTTGAGCTCCCCTGCCAACACCTTGACCGTGTGCGTGCTCTTGTCGCGCACCGGCGCACCGGACAGGCCACCCGCTTCGTTGCCGAACGGCAGGTTTTCCACGCCATCGCGCGCCAGGGTGGTGTTGGTGGCGATCACCCCGTCCATACCGGTTTCGATCAGCGCCTGAGCCACCTGCACGGTTTCCTCGTCGCTCATGTCCGGGGCGATCTTGATCGCCAGGGGCACGCGCTTGCCGTGCTGAACGGCCAGGTCTTCCTGGCGCTGGCGCAGGGCCTCGAGCAATTGCTTGAGCGAGTCGCCGAACTGCAGGCTGCGCAGCCCCGGCGTGTTCGGCGAACTGACGTTGACCGTGACGTAGCTGGCGTGGGCATACACCTTGTCCAGGCAGATCAGGTAATCGTCCACCGCGCGCTCCACCGGCGTGTCGAAATTCTTGCCGATATTGATGCCCAGCACGCCCTTGTACTTGGCGGCCTGCACCCGGGCCAGCAGATGATCGACACCGTGGTTGTTGAAGCCCATGCGGTTGATGATCGCCGTGGCTTCCGGCAGGCGAAACAGGCGCGGCTTCGGGTTGCCCGGCTGCGGGCGCGGCGTCACGGTACCGATTTCGACGAAACCGAAGCCGAGCTGAGCAAAACCGTCGATGGCATCGCCGTTCTTGTCCAGGCCAGCGGCCAGGCCTACCGGGTTGGCGAACTCCAGGCCCATGACATTCACTGGCAGGCTCACAGGCGCCTTGCACAGCAGGCCATTGAGCCCAAGACGACCACCGGCGCCGATCAGGTCGATCGACAGCTCATGGGAGGTTTCCGGGGACAATTTGAACAACAGGGCGCGGGCCAGCTCGTACATGGGCAGTTTTGCTCGGTCTTGGCAGTGGGAAGCAGGCCGCGATTATAGCCGTGCGGACTAGCATCGGGCGAGGCAAGGGAGTAATAAGAGCCTGTTCGGAGCCGAGCGGCTATCTCAGCTGATGCAGGCCAAGCAGCTCACCGCTGGCGCTGAATTCCAGCTCGAACACGCCATAGATGCCGTCATGGCGTAGAAACGGCCGCAGATGGTGCGCCGGCAAGCTGACCTTGCGGCCATCGCGGCTGACCAGCAATACCCGATTGGCGCGCCCCTGGTAAACGGAGCGAAAGCGCTCTGCAGGCAGAGCAATATCCAGCACGAGGCTGGGCATGGAGGCATCCTCGAAATGATTGGCGCAATTTTGCCACAGGTACACCGGCAACCCGAGTCTAAAGCGCTCGCCCAGGCGTTAGCCGGTAGTGCGTACCCGGCAAGGCTCTGCCAAACTGGCAAGCAAGTCTCAGGAGTGCGCTGCGGGTCATGAGTCTGTCCGAATCCAACACCAGCCTGGCATCGCGCCTGTCTGCCCTGGCCCAACGGCTGGGGTTGAGCGGGCGTGCGCCGCGCATGGTGTTCGAGCGGGCCCGCAGCCTCAACCTACCCTTCAAGGCGCTACCCGATACCCAGCAAAGCATCTGGTGGCACGCCGGTCCGCCCCTGCATCGCCTGGTCGACCTGCCGCGCGATGCACTCTCTGGTCCGGTTCAGGAAGACAAAGCGCAAGCCCGCGCCGTACTGATGCGCGTCGTCGAGCTGGAGCAACAGCACCTGCATGACTTCGACCTGCGCCAGATCGACGGCCTCTGCGGCCCCATCCCTGCCGACGCGCCGGCTTTCGCCAACCTCGAAGAATTTGCCGCCACGCAGCCCTGCCGCAGCGTGCGCATCATCAGCTACAAGGATTTCCTCAAGACCATCAGCCAGGCCATGCCGCGCTTTCTGGCTGCCGAGGCCGTGGAGTTGCGTCAGGCCAGCTGGTATGGCTCGCGCATGTTCTGGGCGTCGGAGCAGCATGGCGAGGTGTTCGCCAGTGCGATTGCCTATGCACGCCTGCGTGGCCTGGAAGTGACGCTGCCGGCGGAAGTCAGCCGCTATCGCCTGAACCGCGACGGTTTGGCCGAACTCAAGCGCCAATACCATGTACTGGCCATGCCGGTGCAGGCCTGGAGCGACCCTGCGTTCATGGCCCTGCTGCTCGACAACGGTTTGCCCTACTCGCGCCTGTCCCTGTTGCGTGACAGCGGCGCACCGGAAATCCTCCTGCTGCCCAAGGAATCGGCAGAAGCCAATGCCCTGGGCGAAGGCCTGCGCCTGACCGGCGCACCGGATGTGGTCAGCTACCTGGAAACGTTGCAGCAACGCAGCGCCGGCTAGCGCCAGGCTGGGAGACTAATAAGGGGAGGAAGGACACCGGCCGACCCGCAGGTCAGCCGGCTGGCTCTAGCGACTGGGGGCTGGTACTTCCTGGGTCACGCCCCAGCCATCCAGCACACCACCGAGCGGTGTCACGAGCGATTCCATGTCCTGCTCGAAATCACCGATCCCGGCATACGTGGCATACATCACTTTGCTCACTTGCAGGTGCCAGGCACCGTCATCGCGCAGACTGACCTGGGCATTCAACGACTCACCACGAAACTGACCTGCCGCCTTTCTGGCCCGATCCTCGTCGGGAAAGATGACGTAGAACTCGATGGGATGGACACGGGCGAAATCGAAACCGCCCTCTTTCATGCGGCGTAGAACATGGGTGCTGACATCATCTTGGAAGGCTGTGCTCATAAACGACCTCCTCGCAGGCGATGGAATGAACCGCAGCTACCACGCTGGCAGCTTGAGGGCACCTGGCGGTGCCACCGGAGACCAGGCGGGAAGCCACCTGGCAAGTCAAGAACCGGGCCACCGCTCACGCCCGGTAGACGGCCGGACTCGCAGAACACGAACCGAAGCCGTCACATGCAGGGTAGCGGCTGACGCGCCGCTTTGCTGAATGGATATACCGCCGACAACCGCCCGGCGACAGGCGGCTCTCGGTAATTCTGACGCCGACGAACTGGCGCGCTTGGTATCAGTCGCGGCTGATCCAGGCCATCAGCAGACGACTCAGCGCCGGCGGCGACAGCTGGCCAGACCAGTACATCAACTTGAACAGCCAATGAATCGGCCGATGCACCTGCGAATGGCCAGCCTGCTGCCAGACCGCCTGGGCAATATCTTCCGCTTGTAGATTGACGCCCAGGCGCTTCAGCGCCGGTGGCGTGAAACGCTGACTGTCCACCATCGGCGTACGCACGAACGGCGGCATCAGGTCCCCCACGCGGATGCCATGGCGACGCCACTCCAGGTCCAGCGCCTCGGTCAGGCCACGCACGGCGAACTTCGATGCCGAGTAACTGGCCATGTGCGGCGTGCCATATAAGCCGGATGCCGAGCCCATGTTGATCACCTGCGCGTCGGGCGTGGCCTTGAGGTAGGGAAACGCCGCATGGCTGACCTGCAACAGGCCGAGCACGTTGATCTGCAGGATGCTCACGTGCTCCTCCAGGCTGATCTCCTCGAAGTAGCCGAAGCGCAAAATCCCAGCGCAGTTGAACAGCAACCGCAACTGGCCGCCGTGCAGCGCACAGAAATCGGCCAGGGCCTCGCGCACCGCTCCGGCATCGCTGACATCCAGCTCGGCGTGCCACACGCCACCCAGCTCAGCGGCCAGCGTGGCCAGGGCGGCATGATTGATATCGAGCAGGCCGACCTTCCAGCCACGCGAATGAAACAAGCGGGCGGTCGCCGCGCCGATGCCGGAGGCGGCACCGGTAATCAGGATGGTATTCATCGGCAACCTCGCTGACGGAGAAATTCGAGCACCCGCTGCAACGCCAGGTCGGCGATATCCAGCAAGCCGCAATTGATCTGGAACACATGCCACTGGCGCGGATAGAGCTCCAGTTGCAGGTCGATACCGGCCTGCTCCTGCAAACGCAGGCTCTGGGTCAGCAGGCGCTCGTCCTCGCCAACCTGGACCAGCAGCGGCGGCAGGCCGCGCAGATCGGCATACAGGGGCGACAGCGCCGGATCACGCCGATCGACGCCCGGCGGGCAATAGGCATCCACGCCCTGCCCCAGCCAGGCCGTTTGCAACAACGGATCGCCCGCCGGTGGCTCGTGCAGGTTGGCGCCGCTGACATCGGTGACCGGCGAGAAGCACACCAGCGCCGCCGGTTGTGGCAAACCCAGCTCGCGCAGGCGCAGGGCCGCGCACAAGGTCAGGTTGCCACCCGCCGAGTCGCCGGCAATGACGATGCGCTCGGCTGCCTGCCCCTGCTCCAGCAGCGCGCGGTAGGCCGCCAGCACATCATCCGGCGCCGCCGGGAACGGGTGCTCCGGTGCCAGCCGATAATCCAGCGCACACACGCGCAACTGGCCATGCCGGGCCAGGTAGCTGGTGATGCTGCGGTGGGTCTGCGGTGCGCCGACCATGAACGCACCGCCATGCAGGTAGAGCAGTACCCAGCCGTTATCGGTTGGTGGCGTCAGCCATTCGCACGGCACGCCACCAATCTGCCCCGGCTCGATGCGTACCGAGCGCACCACCGGCGCAATGCGGGTAGCCAGGCGCAGCAAGCGACGCTGACTGACAGGCGAAACGCCAGGCCGGAAACCGCTGCGAAACAGCGCCCAGGTGCTCGCGCGCAGCAACGCCGAGAGCAGCCGCTGCCCGACGCCCGGTGCGACGGGCAACTCAACGGACAAGGTCATAGTCGCTCCAGTCCGGTTGGCGGGTGTGCTGGCGGTAGCGGAAGGTGAACCCCGCCCAGTTGTTGGTGTTTTTGCCGGCGGCATTCTTGTACCAGCTGTTGCAGCCCTGCTCCCACACCGAATGCTCGATGTCGTGCTGTAGGCGCTGGTTCCAGGCGTGCTGCACCGGTGCGCGCACGTCGAGGTAGCGCACGCCCTGATCCAGTTGCTGCAGGCAGCTCAGTACGTAGGGGAACTGGCTTTCCAGCATGTAGATGATCGAGTTGTGGCCGAGGTTGGTGTTCGGCCCGTAGAGCAGGAACAGGTTCGGAAAGCCATTGACGCTGATGCCCTTGTACGCCTCGGCGCCGTCCCGCCAGGCCTGGTTCAGGTCAAGGCCGCCGAGCCCACGGATGCGCATCGGCGCGAGGAAGTCGCTGGCGGCGAAGCCGGTGCCATAGATCAGCACATCCACTTCGCGCTCACGGCCATCGGCAGTGACCACCCCGCGCTCGCTGATTTCGCGAATGGCCTCGTTGACCACTTCGGCCTGCGGTTGTGCCAGCGCCGCGTAATAGTCGTTGCTGATGAGGATGCGCTTGCAGCCCAGCGGGTAATTCGGGGTCAGCTTGGCGCGCAGCTCCGGCTCCGGAACCTGCCGCGCGAGCTGGCGCAGGAAGTTGGCGCGGTAGGGTTTCATCAGCCACGGCACAAGGAAGAAGGCCACGCCCCGGGCCTCGTGATAGACGTACTGCAGGCCGCGGTCGAGCTTCTGCGTCCAGGGGAAGCGCTGCATCAACGCCAGTTCGAAGCGACTGTAGGCGCGGTCCGGCTTGGGCAGCACGTAGGCGGCAGAGCGCTGGAACAGGTGCAGCTTCGCCACCTTCGGCATGATCTGCGGGACGAACTGGATGGCACTGGCGCCGGTGCCGATCACCGCCACGCGCTTGCCACTCAGGTCGATGTCATGCCGCCAGCGTGCCGAGTGGAAGCTCTCCCCGGCAAAGCGCTCCAGCCCGGTAATCTTCGGATACAGCGGCCGGTTGAGTTGGCCGCAGGCGCTGACCAAGGCCCGTGCGCTGAATTGTGCGCCGTCGGCGGTGGTTACCCGCCACAGCGCCGCTTGCTCGTCGAACTCTGCCTCGGCCACTTCGCTGTTGCAGCGAATGCGCGACTGCAGCTGGTACTTGGCCACGCACTGGCGCACATAGGCGAAGATTTCCGCCTGCGGTGCATAGCGACGCGTCCAGTCGGTTTTCGGTTCGAACGAGAAGGAATACAGGTGCGAGGGCACATCGCAGGCGGCGCCCGGATATGTGTTGTCGCGCCAGGTGCCACCGGGCTCGCTGCCCTTCTCGAGGATCAGAAAATCCTCCACACCCTGCTGGCGCAAGCGCATGGCCAGGCCCAGGCCGGCAAAGCCGGAGCCGATGATCAGCACGCGCAAGGGTGCCTGTTCGGGAGTCTTGTTATTCATTGTGGTCTCCGTGAACCGCCAGTATTGCGGATGTACGGATGCTAACCACTCGGCCTGTGAAGGTTTATGGCATAGTCGGCCAATAAATTGTGACTTTCGGACAGACACATGCCTGCCTCCCACTGCCCTCCTCGTCGCAGCGCCATCAGTGTGCAATTGATGGCGCAATTCGGCCTCGATCAGGGCTTGTCGATCGACGCCTGCCTGGCCGGCACCGACCTGAGCTGGCAGCTGCTGGCGGACCCTGGCGCAGAGGTCGCCGCCGATCAGGAGCTGCAACTGATCCGCAACCTGGTGCAAGGCCTCGGCGATCGGCCCGGTATCGGCCTTCTCGCCGGACGTCGCTATCAGCTCAACACCTACGGCATCTGGGGTTTTGCCCTGCTCAGCAGCCCGACCTATCGTGACGCGGTGCTCCTGGGCCTGCGCTATCTGGACCTGACCTATGCCTTTCACGGCATGCGCATTGAGGAGCACGGCGAAGAAGTCCACCTGTTACTCGACGACCAGCACATCCCAGCTGATTTGCAGCCCTTCATCCTCGACCGCGACCTGGCCGGCATGCTCACCGTGCAACGCGAGTTGCTCAACCGCGAAGTGCTGATCCAGCGCATGGACCTGCGCCAATCGGCACCCGCAGACACACAGCCTTACCTCCGCGAGTTCGGCCTGCTGCCCAACTTCGCCCAGGCCGAGAACCGCCTGGTGTTCGAGCGCTATCTGCTCGACCTGCCGCTGCCAGGGGCCAACCCTTCCACCGCCAGCCTGTGCGAAGCGCAGTGCCAGCAACTGCTGGATAAACGCCGCCGCCGCGACGGCCTGGCCGGACAGATTCGCAACCAGTTGCTCAGCCGTCCGGGACGTCTGGCCGATATGGAAGAAGTTGCCGACGGCCTGCACATGAGTTCGCGAACCCTGCGCCGGCGCCTGGAAGAGGAAAACACCAACTTCCGCCTGTTGCTGGAGGAAGTCCGCCAGGCCCTGGCCGAGGAACTGCTGGCCATGGGCGGGCTGACGTTGGAGCAAGTGGCCGAACGCCTGGGCTATGGCGAAGTGTCGAACTTCATCCATGCCTTCAAACGCTGGAAAGGGGTGACGCCGCGCCAGTACCAGCGCAGCTGAGTACCTATGCAAAGCCTGCTGCGCGTCGGCCCTGCTGCGTCAAAAACAGGCTCGGACTGCTCATTTATCCCAGTAAACTCCGCGTCCTCGCCTGTTTTTTCCTTGCAATGGCTCTAGCTCGCAAGCCTGTACATAGGTACCCCGCAGTTGTGCTGCGGACCGAAAGAGTTACTGCGCCTTGCGCTCAGCAACCCCGGCGGTGTTCTGCAGCAGGCTCTGCGTGGCGATCTGCAGGAACGACTCGAGACGCTGCTGCATCAGCGCCTGGGCCGGGTCGCCATTCACCACTTCAACCTTGGCGCCAGCTCCCAGTTGGTAGTGGTAGAGCTTGGCCGGCATGCCTTTGGGCTGCACCAGGATCTTGTCGCCGTTGACGATGGCCACGGTCTGGTCGCTGCCCGATGGCTTGATCACGCCAATACCCTGGTCGCCCTCAGGCAGGTTGAGCAGGTCGCGACCCCAGCACTGGTGGCGTACATCGCCACCGAGGCGACCCATGATGGTTGGCACCACGTCGATCTGCGTACCCACGGTATCGCGGTGGGTGCCGAACTTCTCCTGCGTTCCCGGCGCGATCACCAGCAGCGGCACGTTGAAGCGGAACAGGTCCATCTCGGTCAGCTGTTCCGGGCTACCGAAACCATGGTCACCGACCACCACGAACAGGGTGTTGTTGTAGTACGGCTGCTTTTTCGCCTTCTCGAAGAACTGCCCCAGCGCCCAATCGGAGTAACGCATGGCCGTCAGGTGCTCGTTGTAGGAGCCCTGGTCGGTCACGGGTGCTACCGGCAGGTCTTTCGGCAAGGCATACGGCGTGTGGTTGGAGAGCGTCTGCAGCAGCGCGTAGAACGGCTTGCTCGGGTCGAGCTTGGCCAGTTCAGCGGCGCCACGGTCGAACATGTCCTGGTCGGACACGCCCCAGGTCGGATCGATGAACACCGGGTCGACGAAGTCTTCACGGCCAATAAAACGGCGCATGCCCTGGTTGCTGAAGAAGCCGGACTGGTTGTCCCACTGGAAGTTGCCGTTGTAGACGTACAGGTCGTCGTAGCCACGGGCACTGAGCAACTGCGGCAGGCCGGAGAACTGGTGGCCGCCTTCCGGGGTGCGCATCAGGTACTCGAAGCCCGGCAGGTTGGGGAAGCACGCCATGGTGGCGAACATGCCCTGGTGGGTATGGGTGCCGTTGGAGAAGAAACGGGTGAACAGCAGCCCTTCCTTGCTCAGGCGGTCGAAGTTCGGGGTGATGTTGGAGTCGCTGCCCAGGGCACCGACCCAGCGGCCGGCGAAGCTTTCCATGAGGATCACTACCACGTTGCGCGCCGGCAAGGTGCCGGCCAGCGGCGGGGTGAACTCGCGGCGCACGGCGGCGCTGTCGGCATCGACCAGCTTGTCGTGCTCGCCGACCAGCATCTGGCGCACCGTCTGCAAGGCTTCGGCCTCTGGCAGATTGGCCTTCCAGGTGTTGTCACGATGGCTGGAGAAGCTGTTCTTCGCCGCATCGACCAGAGTCAATGTGCCGTTCAGACCCAGGTGGTTGGCGAACATCGACTCGGTGGTGTAGGCATCCCCCCAACGCAGCGGCGGGCCCTGCTTGAGAGTGCCACGGGCAGCCAGCACGGCCACCAGCAGGCACACCAGCAGCACGCCAAGCCGGCCGTACCAGGCCATCAGCGGCTTGCTGCGACGCGGGCGAGTGGCTTGCTCGACCAGGTGGAACAGCCATACCAGCGCCAATGTCGCCAGGGCCCAGGCCAGCAGGTAGCGCACCACCGGGAAGCCGTACCAGAGCATACTCAGCACGGTGCCCAGGTCTTCCTGCATGTACTGGAACACCAGGCCGTTGAGGCGCTGGTGAAACTCGCGATAGAAATCCAGCTCGGACACGCCAAGGAACAGGGTCAGGCTGGCAAACAGGCTCAGCCAAGCCACATGCACCCGCCGCGCGGCCATCGCCCGCGGCGCCAGCAGCGACAGCAGCAACGGCGCACAGGCGTACACCACCAGGCGCAGATCGAAACGCAGGCCATTGAGGAAGGCCTCGGCGAACTCGATCCAGGGGGTCGTGCCGATCTGCTCGTGGTTGTAGGCCAGCAAGGCCACACGCAGCAGCGAATACATGAGCATCAGCACCAGGGCGCTGGCCAGGGTGAATGCCAAGTGGCTGCTGACGCTGGGTGTGAGGCGCGGTTGCTTGAAAGTGCTATCCATTGACGACATTGGCGAGGAATCCAGGCTCTCGAAAAGGTAGGGGCCGGAGACCGCCAGCGGCTCAGGCGCGGCGCGCAGTATACGGCTGGGATGTGAAATTTCCGTTGAAACGGCGCGTAGAACTTGAATCGAGATAAGTCTGAACCGCCACAATTCGGCCACGCGATGCCGATTCGGCCTTTTCTTCAGGCTGTTCAGCCGCATCAACCGCCACAGCCCCCGAGAGGTGGCGCCTCGCGAGTTTCCTCAGCCCAAACCTGGCTGCAGCTCATCGCCAGACTATCGCCGCCAGCACTTTGACGGGGTAATCTGCCTAAAGGCCAACTGCCACTATCTGGCAGTGGGTGCCTGCGACCCTCGCCGATCATGCGGCGAAGTCAGCACTTCCAATAACAAGAATTGAGGCCATCCCATGCAACAAGGGCTATTAGCCACGTTCATGCCGCAGGTCGAGCAGGACCGCAGCGACCAGTTGCTCAGCCACATGCTCGCCTTTTTCTCCCTGTGCGGGCTGGTCATCGGCCTGTACAGCGGCATCAAGTGGGGACGCCTGGGCAACGATGCGCTGGTCCAGGGCTCGTTCCTGCTGATCATCGGCATGCCGCTGGTGCTGCTGATCCTGCGCAACGCCTGGCTCACCGCCCGCGCGGTGGGCAACCTGTCCATGGCGCTGATCAGCAGCTACGCGATGATCCTCATCTACCACCTCGGCGGCCTGCATTCAGCGCACATCTACTGGCCGCTGGTGGTGATCGGCTTCGCCTACCTGCTGCTGGGTGGCCGTAGCGCGGCCTTCTGGAGCCTGCTGCAAATGCTCTTCGTGCTCTGGCTGATCAAGCTCGACCGCTCCGGCGCAGTCCTGCCGGTGTTCGAGCTGAGCCCGCGCGATGCCATGGTCAATGAATACTCGGGGTATCTGCTGCCGGTGATCACCGTCTGGCTGGCCCAGTGGTACAACGCCAAAGTCCGCCAGCAAGCCCTGGCCGATGCCCAGCAACACCTGCAGGACGCTCAGGTCGTCAACCAGCAGGCCACGGCCGGCAGCCAGCAACTGGCCGCCCTGCTCGAAGAAGTGCGGCAGAGCGCCGGCGACCTGCGCCAGCTGTCCCAACAGCTGCACGCCACCCAGGACAATATCCGCCAGCGCTGCCACAGCATCGACGGCGACGTGCAACAGCAGGCCGACGCTATGCATGGGCTCGACCTGGCCCTGCATGAAGTACTGGAAAACCTCGCCGTCAGCACCTCGCACATGCAGCAGTTGAGTCAGGACACCCAGCACAGCAGCCAGCAGGTCAACCACTGCGCCGAGCGCATGCAGGAGGCGCAGCAGAGCATGCAGGCCATCCAGCAGAGCAACCAGCGCATCGCTGAATCCATGCAGATGATCAGCGCCATCGCCCAGCAGACCAACCTATTGGCCCTCAACGCCGCCATCGAGGCGGCCCGCGCTGGCCAGCATGGACGCGGCTTTGCCGTGGTCGCCGATGAGGTGCGCAGCCTGTCGCAACGCAGCAACCAGACCGCCGACACCGTGCAGAGCGTACTCGGCCAGTCGGAACAGATCGTCAACACCGGCGCCTCGCAAGTCAGCGATGTCGGCGTGGCACTGGGCACCAACGCCGCCCTCACCGACAACCTGTCCACCGCCATCCTCCAGCACAGCCAGGCCCTCGACCTGGCTCACCGCCAGCTCGCCCAGGTGCGTGACAACAGCGCCGCCCAGCGCGAGGCCAGCCAGCGCCAGCGCGCCGCCAGCGCCGACCTGCTCAGCGCCCAGGACTCGTTGCTGGCGCTGGGCGAGCGGCTGGACCAGCTCTCCCACCAGTTGCACCAGCGGGTGGTGGAACAGCGCTGAACGACGCACTGGAAATATCCCGGCACACAGTGAGACTTTCTCAGCGGGCGGCAGTTGTCCTACAACTGCCGCCTGCACATTGCCAGGAGTTCCACCCATGCCCAGGCTCAACGCCGCCGCCCTGCTGCTCGCCCCGCTACTGAGCAGCACCGCCCTCCACGCCGCCACGCCCAGTTACGGCGAACGCCTGGAAGGCTTCGACTACCCCTATCCGCAGCAGCACTTCGAGTTCCAGTCCCAGGGCCAGAGCTTGTCCATGACTTACATGGACGTCCCCGCCAAGGGCAAGGCCAACGGCCAGACCGCTGTGCTGCTGCATGGCAAGAACTTCTGCGGCGCTACCTGGGAACAGACCATCGCCACCCTGAGTGACAACGGCTACCGGGTGATCGCCCCGGACCAGATCGGTTTCTGCGCATCCAGCAAGCCGCGCGGCTATCAGTTCAGCTTCAACCAGCTGGCGCAGAACACCCAGGCACTGCTGGACCGGCTGGGCATTGCCAAGGCCACGGTGATTGGTCACTCCATGGGCGGCATGCTGGCCGCACGCTTTGCCATCAACCATCCGCAGAGCGTGCAGCAACTGGTGCTGGTCAACCCGATTGGCCTGGAGGACTGGCAGGCCGAAGGCGTGCCCTATGCCAGCATCGACCAGCTCAACCAGGGTGAGCTGAAAACCAATGCCGAGAGCATCAAAAACTACCAGCTGCGCTTCTACTACAACGGCCAGTGGAAGCCGGAGTACGACCGCTGGGTAGACATGCAGGTCGGCCTGTACCACGGCCCGGGCCGCGAGATAGTCGCCTGGAACCAGGCGCAGACGGCCGACATGCTGTTCAGCCAGCCGGTGATCCATGAGTTCGGCCGCATCCAGGCGCCGACCCTGCTACTGATCGGCGGCAAGGACCGTACCGCGCCGGGCGCCAACCGTGCGCCGAAGGAAGTTGCCGCGCGCCTGGGCAACTATCCGGAGCTGGGCCGCAAAGCCGCCGCTGCACTGCCGAAAGGCACGCTGGTGGAGTTCGCCGAACTGGGGCACTCACCGCAGGTCGAGGCGCCGGAGCGTTTCCATCAGGCGCTGCTGAAAGGCCTGGCCCAGCAGCACTGAGGCAATGAAAAAGCCGGCATTCGCCGGCTTTTTCATATCACCTGCAACTCAGTCGTTGCTCGGTTTGTTGATCGCCTGCAATACGTACTGCGGCAAGGCGAAGGCGCCGATGTGGATTTCCGGGTTGTAGTAGCGGGTCACGATACCGCTGCCGGCGTAGCGTTGGCGCAGGGTTTCCAGCGGCAGCTTGCGGTAGTCGGCATCGGTGGCGCCCCAGGCGAAGGTCATGCTGCCACCGATGTAGGTGGGCACCGCCGCCATGTAGAAGTGCCAGTCGGCGAACAGGCCATCCATGCGGCTGGCGGTGTTCTGTACTTCGCTGAGCTGCATGAACGGCGTGCCGTTCTGCGTAACCAGGATGCCGCCATCGTTCAGGCAGCGGCGGCAAGCCTGGTAGAAATTCTCGGAGAACAGTACTTCGCCCGGGCCGATAGGGTCGGTGGAGTCGGAGATGATCACGTCGAATTTCTCCGTGGTGTTGGCCACGAAGTTCATGCCGTCGTCGATCACCAGGTTCAGCCGTGGGTCTTCATAGGCGCCGCAGGAGTGGTTGGGCAAGAACTCCTTGCACATATCGACCACGGTGCCGTCGATCTCGACCATGGTGATGCTCTCCACGCTGCGGTGCTTGCGCACCTCGCGCAGCATGCCGCCGTCGCCACCGCCGATGATCAGCACGCGCTTGGCATTGCCGTGGGCGAGGATCGGCACATGGGTGAGCATCTCGTGGTAGATGAACTCGTCGGCCTCGGTGGTCTGGATCACACCGTCCAGCGCCATCACCCGGCCCATGCGCGCATTCTCGAAGATCACCAGGTGCTGGTGCTCGGTGCGCACTTCATGCAGCAGCTTGTCCATGCTGAAGCGCTGGCCATAGCCGGGATAGAGAGTTTCCTGATAGTCGCTCATGGGTTAGTCCTCCTCGTTGTGGTGGATTAGGACGGACTGCAACCCGCCCATGAAAAGGCGCGCATTGTAAGGAGATACGCGCACAGGCTCCACCACCACGCTGCCACAGCATGTGTGACGCCCCTGCCAGCGGTAGACGCGTGCAGGCAGGGGCGGTTCAGGCAGATTGGAGGATTACAGACGGACGTTGCCACGCGGGCCGGCCACGGCCCAGATGATCAGGCCCAGCACGGGAAGGAACAGGATCAGCAGCACCCAGACAACCTTCATCCCGGTGTCGGCGCCGCTTTTAATGATGTTGATGATCGCCCAGATATCCAGGGCGAGGATGGCCAGACCAATCAGACCGCTCAGTGCAGAACCCATGGGGACACTCCTGTGTGATGGGGGTACTCGATTTAGGATATGCGCTATCCCCGGATGTTCCTGTTTCTTCGCTAAAAGCCCGATAAAACGGCCACATGCGACATATTGCTATGTTTTTACGACAGGATGTGACTCCAAGGTCAGGTTCCGCCATCAATAGTTCACAGGCCGCGCAATACACGTTCTTGCTGGCCTAATTGCATATTGGGCATCTTTCGGAGAACCAGACCCATGAACACCATGCTCCGCGTTAACGAAGCACTCTTGATCGCCGGCCGCGCCTTCCAGCCTTTCCAATGCGTGGCGTGGTCCGCGCAGGATGGCACCGGTGAACTCAACCTGACCGTGGTCGACCGCACCAACACCCGCGTCGGCCAGGCCCGCATTCCCAGCAGCACCTACCGCGACCCGTCGCAGCTGGCCGACGTGCTGACCCACTCCCGCGAGCAGCTCAGCAGCCAGGGTTACGCTCTTGAGCCCTGGAGCATGCCGGAGTAAGTACACCGTAATACCCCGGCCTGCCGCCACCCCAGCCCCCTCCGCCCCAGGCCGAGGGGGTTTTTATTGGGCGCAGTAAAAGCCCCCACGCTGGCAATATCTGTGGGGTTATTGTCCTTGTTGCCAATTCGCCCCGGAGGCAGACTGCGTTCATCTTCTTACGAGCGCACGTCATGAAAACCGTCGCCTGCCTGATCTACCCGGATGTAATGAGCCTGGATGTCACCGGCCCCCTGCAGGTCTTCGCCTCGGCCAATGTCGAGTGCCAGCGCCAGGGCCGCGCGCCGCTCTACGTTCTGCGCCTACTGGCCGAACAGCCAGGGCCGGTGGCGACCTCCGCCGGGTTCCAGTTGGTGGCCGAACAGGCCTGGCGCGACGTTGACCCCGCGCAGCTGGATACCTTGCTGATTCCCGGCGGCCTGGGCGAAACGCGGCAGTGCAGCAACCCGCCGCTACTTGACTGGCTACGTGCGGCCGAACCTCAAGTACGCCGGCTCGGCTCGGTCTGCTCCGGCGCACTGATCCTCGCGGCCAGCGGCCTGCTGGATGGGCGCCGCGCCACCACGCACTGGGCTGACGTGGCAGCCCTGCGCTGCCATGAGCGGATCGAAGTCGATGGCGACCGCCTGCACACCTACGACCCGGACGGCCATGACGGCGACGCGCATGTCTTCACCTCCGCCGGGGTTACCGCCGGCATCGACCTGGCGCTGGCCCTGGTCGAGGCCGACCTCGGCCGCCCGCTGGCGCTTGCCGTGGCGCGCCGCCTGGTGATGTTCCTGCGCCGCCCCGGTGGCCAGGCACAGTTCAGCGCCTTGCTCACCCCGGATGCCAACCGCACGCCACGCCTGCTCGGCCTGCTCGAATGGATGGCGCAGAACCTGGCCTCCGACTTGTCGCTGGAGGCCCTGGCCGAACGGGCCAATCTGTCCAGTCGCAGTCTGTCGCGGCTGTTCGTGCAGGAACTGGGCATGGGGCCGGGGCGCTACGTCGAACAACTGCGCCTGGAATCCGCGCGCCTGCTGCTGCAAAGCGCGGGGACATCAATCGGCACCGTGGCCCGCCTGACCGGTTTTCGCCATCCGGAAAACCTGCGCCGCACCTTCCACAAACACCTCTCGGTGAGTCCACAGGACTACGCCGAGCGCTTCGCCTGATCACAATCTGCTGCGCGTCGGCCATGCCGCGTTAAAAACGGCCTGGCTCTAACTCGCGAGATCGTAAAAAGCTTCCCAAGGAGAAATTGCCATGCTGCAACTACGCCCCAGCTGTGAGTGCTGCGACCGTGACCTGCCACCCGACTCGCCGGACGCCATGATCTGCTCGTTCGAATGCACCTTCTGCCGCACCTGCGCGGAAGAGCGCTTGCACGGCCACTGCCCCAACTGCGCCGGTGAACTGGTGCGTCGACCGATCCGCCCGACCGCCAAACTGGCCGCCAACCCGCCCTCCCGCGAGCGCATCCACAAGCCCACCGGCTGCGCCTGAGATCACGCCCATGTTGCTACTTCGCAACCCCACGTTGCTGCGCCTGTTCATCGCCCAAGCCCTGTACTGGAGCTGCGCAATGATCGGCATCACCCTCACTGCCCTGATCGGCCTGCAACTGGCACCGAGCAATGGCCTGGCCACCTTGCCGCTGGCCTTGCTGGTGCTCGGCAACCTGCTCAGCGTGCAGCCGCTGTCGCTGTTCATGCAGCGCCGCGGCCGCCGCCCCGGGCTGATGCTCGGCGCGGCACTGGGCATTCTTGGTGGGCTGCTCAGCGCACTGGGTGTGTGGATCGGCGATTTCTGGCTGTTCTGCCTGGGCGCCCTGCCCATCGGCGGCTACCAGGCCTCGGCCATGTACTACCGGTTTGCCGCGTTGGAGGCGGTGGACCAGGCGCACAAGGGCCGCGCCACGGCCTGGGTGGTCGGGGGTGGCGTGCTGGCCGCGCTGCTCGCACCGAGCCTGGCGCTGTGGGCGAAGAATGCCCTGGCCACGCCGTTTGTCGGCGCCTACCTGAGCATTGCCGTGCTGGCACTTGCCGGCCTGCTGCTGATGGCCAGCCTTGGCGATGGCGGCCTGCCGCCGACGCCCGTGCGTGATCCCGGCTTGCGTCGGCGATTGCTCGGCCGTCCGGTCGTGCGCGCCGCCCTGGCCACCACCGCCATCGGCCATGGGCTGATGGTACTGGTGATGAACGCCACCCCACTGGCCATGAAGTTCTGTGGCCTGCCACTGGAAGTCGCCTCGGAAGTGATTCGCTGGCACATGCTCGGCATGTTCCTGCCCGCCTTTGTCGCCGGCCCGCTGGTGGATCGTCTGGGTAGCCGGCGCACCGCCCTGCTCGGCTGCCTGATTCTGCTGTCCAGCGCTGCAGTGGCGCTGACCGGCATCGACCAAGTGCATTTCCTGGCCAGTTCCTTCCTCCTGGGGTTGGGATGGAACCTGATGCTGGTAGCCGGCACCACCCTGCTTGGCGAAGGTCACGCCACCGAAGAGCGCGGCCAGGCCCAGGGTTTGATGGAGCTGGGCAACGGCCTGGTCGCCGCCTGCGCGTCCTTTGCCTCGGGTGCGCTGGTTACAGGTGCTGGCTGGAGCGCGGTGAACATCGGCATGCTGCCGTTGGTTGCCATCGCCCTGCTGATGCTGCGTGGCGGTGCACGACAAAGACCGGCAGCACAACCGGGCTGATCGGTAGATAGCCTTCCGCGCCCTAATTGAGTGATGAACAGCGCTTGTCTGTACCAGGTGCTTCGGGCGCTGGACTTTGCTGGCCAACGTAGGCAAGTGCTTTCGACACTTCATTCATGCACCCGCTAGACATCCCTCGCCCCTATCCGTAATTTCTCAGGCAATGGTGCGCGACTCGCTCAGCACCCTGATCTTGTCCACTGTCGCTTTTTGTCCTGCACATGTCGGGTCTGCCGCGTGGTCAGGTATGAGAATCAAGAGCTTGGCGTGTGACAAGGAACGTTATGCGACACAAGTGGCGTAAACAATCACCCCACATGTGTCGTCTACTTATAGTTAGGGCCAACCATGCGCCACTGCCTCGCCCTCATCATCTTAATTGCTACAAATGCTTTAGCTGTCGAAAGTCACTGCTCCAGCCAGGAGCGTACTATTTTCTCATGCAAAGTTATGAACTCGTCAAAAGTTGTATCACTGTGTGCCTCTCAAAATCTTTCAGCAGAGTCTGGATCATTAACTTATAAATTTGGAAAAATTAATAGAATTGAGCTTTCCTATCCAAACAACAGCGAAAGATCTCTTGAGAAATTTCGATACGCACACTATGTGCGCTATCAAGTCGACCGAAAACAAATCTCTTTCACTATCGGTGCTTACAATTACTCTATTCTCGATTACTACGAAGGTGAACAAAAACCTAGTACATATCGCGGAGTACTCGTCGTAGACACCCGAGTCGAAAATAGTGAAACTTCTCTTCTTTGCGGCCCTCAAGCAATATCAGACCTCACAACGCTAGATGGCCTTGTACCTTGTGATGAAGGCAATGCACTTGCAAATTGCAAGCCCTAACAAATGGTTCAAGTCGTTCGCTTCGCTCACTCGGGACCGGCTAAAGCCGGCCCCTTAACCAAACGTTAGGCTCCAAGGAGGGATCGTGTCAGCCTTAAATCCGATGACAGCATCATTATTCGGCGTTCTAGCAGCAGCTTACTGGGCTATTTTGTTTTTACGGAATACTTATATAAGCACAAACAATTCCGAGGTAAGTAAAAACAAAAAAACTGCATCCGCAATCATCGCAGCCATAGCTTTCTTGCCAGCGTTATTTATTGCATATTACCTGAGTTTTCCTATAGGCAGCGTATTCTTGCGGCCCGGCCCTTCGGTTCACATCTTAATGTCTCTGAATGTTGCTCTCTGTGTTTCAATAATCGGAGCCCTGCTTACGATTACGTCAGGGCAAGCATCGCTATACATACTTAAGAAAATGGGCAGTGGCGCCTAACAATGCGCTCAAAGCGCTCACTTCGTTCGCTGGGACCGGCTAAAGCCGGCCCCTTAGCTTAATCGTTAGGCGCTCTATGAAGTCCTTTGCAATTGGAGCCAACGACGGCGAGAGCGTCGCCCTCACCGTTCTCAACTATGAGCGGCCTCGCACAGGTGAGTTCTACGACGACAACTGGCTGCTTTGCGAGGTCACAGTTAGGGCCGGTTCGTTCAAAGGCACTTTCCAAGCCAACTTTCTGACGTCCGAGCTAGTCGACCTTCTGCAGGGGCTAAGAAAAATTAGCGCGGAGTTGCGCGGCGAGTACAACTTTGAGCCAATGGAAGGCCAGCTTGTTTTTAGAGCATCCTGTGACTCACTTGGGCATATCCACGTTTCGGGCAAGGCTATGGACCAGGCAGGAATCGGCCACACGCTCGGTTTCGGCTTTTCGCTCGACCAGACATTCCTTTCCGCGACACTGCATGAGCTATCCGATTTGGTTCAGGCATTCCCGGTCCGCGCCTAACCAATCATTCAAGCCGACGCCTTCGGCGCGGCTTAACTAAGGCGTTAGGAGAAGCTTTGGAATACCAACGGGCCCGCCTCCAATACCAATTCAATAAACTTCGTCCAATTCGCGAGGGAGTTTATCCGCAATACGGCGGAAACACTGAATTTGAGCTATTCGCTTTCTTTGAGATCTGCTATCACCTTAAAGACTGGGTGAAGCACAGCCATGAATACCCTTCACTTAGCAACATTGAGCACTTCATCGATAGCAGTCCGGCACTAAGAATTTGCGCAGACATATGTAACAGGCTGAAGCATTGCAAATTAACGAAAAAACGCAGAAGCAATTCTGAGCTCGGGGTTTTCCAGCTAAAGTCGACCACCACAATTTTCCCATACCCCGGCGGGGCACTAGAAAGCCTAGATGAAGCAAAAATAGTAACGGAGCGTGGCGAGGAATGTTGTTTCGCTCTGGCAGACGAGTGCATGGCTGAATGGAAACGTTATTTCCAGGAAAATGGAGTTTAGTGCATGCTTCTCCTAACAACTGGTTCAAGTCGTTCGCTTCGCTCACTCGGGACCGGCTAAAGCCGGCCCCTTAACCAAACGTTAGGCGCAAGGGCAAAATTGGTTATTCAGCACCGAGCCAGGAAACACAATCACTGCATCAGCGCGGTGTTCCTGAATCGAATGGTTGCTTGGTAGTTGAGGCCGTCATTTGTGGTCAGCAAAGGAGTTGCTTTCAGAGAATGTGCACATCACAAATAACTTTCCGGGCCAAAACCGACACGCCGTGCGCACCGCCATTTAAGCTCGGCGCTGGCACCACTTCCGGTGTCCGGCTGGGCAATCTAACAATTGGCTCAAGTCGTTCGCTTCGCTCACTCGGGACCGGCGAAGCCGGCCCCTTAGCCAAACGTTAGGTGTCAATAGTGCAGACCACCAGACCACCAATAACTCTCAGCTGGCTCGGCACCGTTAGCCAGGGCAAGTAACTAGAGCTGGGAGCCACAACAGATACAGAGAACCTCATCCTTGCAACAATAGTTGCAGATGACGCAGATGAGTCACTTTGGTTTGAGCTGTACATTGAGAACCAAGCTGTTCAAATACCTCTGGAGGTAATCAGCAAAGCTATTGAGGCAGCAAAACAGGATGTTCACTCTGAAGCTTGGTATGAAAAGAATGTTTACCCAAGCTCCGAGAGCACCTAACAATGCGCTCAAAGCGCTCACTTCGTTCGCTGGGGCCGGCGAAGCCGGCCCCTTAGCTTAATCGTTAGAAGCCGCCGCATGGAATCCGAGAAACCCATGATCGCTCGCCCCAAACTCGTAGGCTACAGCCTGCTATTTTTAGTCATACCATTAGATATTTGGGCTTTATCAGGCGTCGTATCGAGAAACATTGAAAACTCTTTCTTCATTGCACTTCTCTGCATTCCTGCCAGCTATTTTGTAGCCAGGTGCCTTTCAACAGAAAAGCAAGACATCTCCGAACTCATCAGTCTTCGCGAAGCACGTATCATTTATTCCACCTGCATCACCGGTGCCTTAGTCGCATGGTTCTGGTCTGGTTTTCTATTTGCCCTCCCAGGGTTTCTAGCTGCACTATTCTTTTCAATACGCGAACATACAGTCAGGAAAATTGTGCGAGGCGTCAGCTTCTAACTACTGGTTCAAGTCGCTCGCTTCGCTCACTCGGGACCGGCTAAAGCCGGCCCCTTAACCAAACGTTAGGAGTAAGAAAGGTGGAAACCCGGAAAAAAGTGAAAGGTCCGAATGATTTAATAAAAGACGCTCTGAAGCGTGTGCTTGTTCCCCACTTGACCGAGCTAGGATACTCAGGAAAATATCCCCATTTTCAGAAGAAGCAGTACGACCTACTACATCTGATCACCATTAGTTTCTCATGGCCATTTAGTCGTTTTATTCTTGATATAGGGACATTTCCGGCAGGTGATATCACTGATCCAAGTAGATATGGTAAAGCGATCCCAGAGGGCAAGATAGATGCTACTTTTGCCTTCCCCCGGGCCCGGTTGGGGCCTGACAGCCAAGTCACCAGTTGGTTCCACTACTCTGATTTCGGCTCTGACATAGAAAAATACGAAACTATCGCCAAGGAAGTTTCATCTTTACTTTATCAAGCCGAAGCATGGCTAGAGTCGAGAGTTGTTGGCTCCTGCATACAAACACTTGGATAAACTCCTAACAAAACGCTCAAAGCGCTCACTTCGTTCGCTGGGACCGGCGAAGCCGGCCCCTTAGGGATGGTCTGAAGTAGCCATGTATTTCTGGCTGACTTCAGCCCCCGCCGATTTTGAAAGCGGCGAATCGATCAAAGACGATCAGGTCACCCGCTCATTTCTGCGTTTTTAGCCGCCACGA
>NZ_JACJUD010000003.1 GCF_014174475.1 Aquipseudomonas ullengensis | reverse complement strand
CCATTTAAGCTCGGCGCTGGCACCACTTCCGGTGTCCGGCTGGGCAATCTAACAATTGGCTCAAGTCGTTCGCTTCGCTCACTCGGGACCGGCGAAGCCGGCCCCTTAGCCAAACGTTAGGTGCTCAAATGGACCGAGTTGAAGTTGAGTACAAAGGCAAGAAATACGTTCGTCATGGACACGATTGGTATTCTTCAATCGGTGAAAAGACGCCGGAATTGCAGAGCATATTAAACGAAAAACTCTTAGCGCATGAAAATGAGAAACTATGGGTAGCCCGATTAAATGATCAAACACTAGTATTCGATAAAAGAATACCCCCATCTGGAGAAATCGTCACATTTTGGTATTTAGAAAAAGATCAATTTATTAATCTTGAGCGCGATCACGCAAGAAGCAACTCAATATCAATTCAAGATCAGGCACAGAAAACAAAAATTCTTGAGAAATACCGAGGCTCATCGGTTGTTCGCCATCGACTAAAACTTCAAACGATGGGTAAAGAATATTCTGGCGTTAGATACTCAGCAAATAAAGTACGTCGAGAAACAAACTGCTGGTCATGCAAAAGCCCCATAACATCAGAAAACCTCCCAGAATGCGTAACATGTGGATGGATCTTGTGCAGTTGTGGGGCATGCGGCTGTGGACGGTCGGATCAATTATGGCAGGATTAGCTAGCTAACCTACCCCCAAAAGTTTCTAGGCAAGGAAGTAAAATAAAAACCGAGGCCGGGGCCTAAATAAAATAGCGGGCAATCACCTAACAAATGGTTCAAACCGTTCGCTTCGCTCACTGGGACGGGCTAAAGCCCGCCCCTTAACCAAACGTTCGACGGCTTGAAAGGCAACGAGGCATGGTCCTGCGAGGAGCGTAATGATCAAGATTGTTCCGTATCGTCCTGAGTGGGAGGCGGAGTTTCGGGTGCATAGCCAGGCTATACGTGACGCGCTCGGAGACTTGGCGCTTCGCATCGATCACATCGGCTCGACGTCCGTACCGGGACTCGCGGCTAAGGACGTCATCGACATTCAGGTAACGACAGCGGAGTTGACGACATCGGTCGAGACCCTGCTTGCCGAGGCTGGCTATCAGCGCCGTGAGCGCGTGACATCCGACCACGTCCCGCCGGGAGCAGACGGCGAACGGAAGGAATGGTCCAAGTGGTTGTTCTGCCCGAGCGACGATCGGCACAGCGCCAATATTCACGTGCGATGTGCAGGAAAAGCGAACCAACGGTACGCACTCCTGTTTCGGGACTTCCTGAGGGCGGATCAGGCAATGGCAGCAGCGTATCAGCGGCTCAAAGAGACGTTGGCCCACTACCATCCGGAGGATCTGGCAGCGTATAGCTACATCAAGGATCCGGTGTGCGATGTGATCATGGTGGCAGCGGAGGCATGGGCAGGGGGAACGGGTTGGAACGCCGGGCGGTCCGACGCGTGACGCCGCCGAACTGGTCGCTCCACCGGACGGCTACGCCGCCCGCTGAGCTTGAACGTTAGGAGTACAAACACCATGAGCAATGGAGTTGCAAAGAACAATCACAGGGAAATCCTGCTTGTTATATCTCTGCTAATTATTGCAATAGCTATTCGTTTAATTTCAATCAGCCACAATCTCAGCTTGGATTGGAACGACCACGCCAGAGTTTTGAGCGCTTTTTTTAGAACACAGAGCAGGTTTCAAATTCTCCTAGTTCAGTTTTCTGGAATAATTCTACTCTTCGCTTTGCTACCATATTTTGCAAAAAAAGAAATATCTGCGCTCAGGTTAACAGCAATACTGCTTATAGCTGTTTCAGTCGCCAGGTATTTTTTCCCGACATTTTTAACCAGCATAGTTGGCGACTTGGTGGCCCTATCAATCATTGCGTTAGCAGCCAATGAGTTCCGCGCCCCTAAAATTGCTCTTGGGTTATTTGTCCTAATTGTAATAGTTCTTGTACCACCTGGCCTTTGGGTTATGGCCTTCGCAATGATTGCCTCCTAACAAGCGGTTCAAGCCGCTCGCTTCGCTCACTCGGGACTGGCTAAAGCCAGCCCCTTAACCAAACGTTAGGGTAATTGCCAAATGAATATTACGGCGTCAGTAGTTGAAGGCCAAGATGAAGAAGAAATCAGCAATTACCTAGAATCTGCCGCAGCGAAACTCAGCAACCCTGATAACGCTATACCGCTGACGCGAAAAACGTCATTCCCAGAAAAGCCGGGAATCTACTGCATATTTGAAAATAATATTCTCATCTATGCAGGAGAAACCGGTTCACTTCAAGGGAGAATGAAAGATATTTTCAGAACAATGAACCACGCATTTCGCCGTTCCTTGGGCAAGCATAAATTCGCAGAAGTACCTGGGGTCATGAGCGCCAGCTCTAAGATAAATTTTCCGCCAGATGTCGAGCTTCAACTCACAGAATTCATGGAATCAAATCTTCTCGTAAAAACCATGCCAGCATTAATTGGCCGCAAAGAAATCGAAGAACGAATTATAGATAACCACACAACGCTGTTTAACTCACGCAGCCGGCGTGGGCAAAAACCCTAACAACTGGTTCAAACCGTTCGCTTCGCTCACTGGGACGGGCTAAAGCCCGCCCCTTAACCAAACGTTAGGTGAAAATGGAACTTCAAAGCCTTCGTGCTCTTTCGCTTATCCTATTCTGCCTGCCGTGCTGGGCAGAGGTGTCACAGAAAGACATAGATGCAGAGAAAGTATGGGATGCAGAGCAACTAGCAGCCGAAAAAACAATACCTGCCTTACTTGAAGGCTACGGAAACGCTATAGGCTGCTCCTTCAGCTTCAATCAAAGCCACATGGTCAAGTACAAAATTCAAAAAGAACCAGTTTTTGTCGCAGCAGTTGGCTTAGATGCTGGCTGCTCAGGCGGCAGTGCTATGGGGCGTATGCTGCTGATTACTATGAAGCATGGCGCCTACAACAAAATTCATGTGGTTTCCGAACTCTCCACACCGATTCAAACCCCATCTGACTTCCCAAAGCACCTTGAGCGGCTCTATCTTGAAAACGGCGAAATCATGTTCTCTGGCTTCGTGCCTGACTGGTCAAAGGATGCTCTATGTTGTGCGTCCCAACCAGTAAAAGGTAAGGTTTCATTCACTAACGGCAGGTGGGCGCTATCCTTCCAACAGTGAGTATCACCTAACAATGCGCTCAAAGCGCTCACTTCGTTCGCTGGGACCGCGTTCCGCGGCCCCTTAGCTTAATCGTTAGGTGCTCAAATGGACCGAGTTGAAGTTGAGTACAAAGGCAAGAAATACGTTCGTCATGGACACGATTGGTATTCTTCAATCGGTGAAAAGACGCCGGAATTGCAGAGCATATTAAACGAAAAACTCTTAGCGCATGAAAATGAGAAACTATGGGTAGCCCGATTAAATGATCAAACACTAGTATTCGATAAAAGAATACCCCCATCTGGAGAAATCGTCACATTTTGGTATTTAGAAAAAGATCAATTTATTAATCTTGAGCGCGATCACGCAAGAAGCAACTCAATATCAATTCAAGATCAGGCACAGAAAACAAAAATTCTTGAGAAATACCGAGGCTCATCGGTTGTTCGCCATCGACTAAAACTTCAAACGATGGGTAAAGAATATTCTGGCGTTAGATACTCAGCAAATAAAGTACGTCGAGAAACAAACTGCTGGTCATGCAAAAGCCCCATAACATCAGAAAACCTCCCAGAATGCGTAACATGTGGATGGATCTTGTGCAGTTGTGGGGCATGCGGCTGTGGACGGTCGGATCAATTATGGCAGGATTAGCTAGCTAACCTACCCCCAAAAGTTTCTAGGCAAGGAAGTAAAATAAAAACCGAGGCCGGGGCCTAAATAAAATAGCGGGCAATCACCTAACAAATGGTTCAAACCGTTCGCTTCGCTCACTGGGACCGGCTAAAGCCGGCCCCTTAGCTTAATCGTTAGGCACACAACATATGCCACACACATTTCACATTCACCGAGAAAGCCTGAAACGGAAATATGCCGTGTACGTTGTTGTGGCAAAGTCCGACGAGCACACAGACCTATATGTGGGAAAGGTAGGTGACAACAGAGAAGGCTGTAATCCACTTATATCTCGTTGCGGAAATCATTTTTCTTACAATGAAATCCATAGCCAAGTAAGAAACAAAGTTATTAGCCATGAAGCTCGTGATTACACCTATGTCTTTGAGCACTTTGATGACTACTCAGAAAACCCTGATGAACGCAGAACCTCCATTGATCGTATAAACGAGATGGAGCGCTGGTTGAACCAAGAAATTCAAACTCTCACCGCTAACAACGCGAACCTTACGCTGTTAAATCCATACAAAGGAACCAGTTACATCAATAAACCGGAGCGCGCTAAGAGAGCGAGTTTTCGTTCAAAAGCGGCCGAGGATAAAATCAAAGCAACCGTTTCTGCGGTTCGCGTAGCGTGCGCCTAACAAGTCGCTCACCGGGACCGGCTAAAGCGCGCCCCGTAACCAAACGTTAGCTCCAACGGAAATCCCCCATGCCCACTCACGAAAAGATCAACTACGTGGAATACCCCGCCAAGGATCTAGCCGCCACCAAGTCATTCTTTCAATCCGCCTTCGGCTGGGCCTTTGTGGATTACGGCCCGGACTACGCCGCTTTCTCTGGCCAAGGATTGGATGGCGGGTTCTTTAGGGCTGAGATGGCTGCTAGCACGAGCAATGGCAGCGCACTGATTGTTTTCTACAGTGAGCGCCTGGAGGAAACACTCTCCAAGGTGACAACCGCGGGAGGCCTGGTTGTAAAGCCGATCTTTTCGTTTCCGGGCGGCCGTCGGTTCCACTTCACCGAGCCAAGTGGCAATGAGTTCGCGGTATGGTCGGAGCCTGAGGCCTGACCCTTCAGTCACGCAGCCCCCATCCACCATCAATACGAAAGAGCCCCCATGGTCACCTGTTATCTGCGCTACATCATCGACCCATACAAGCTCAAGGAATTTGAGCACTACGGCAAACTGTGGATTCCTCTGGTCGAGAGATTGGGCGGTACGCACCATGGCTACTTTCTCCCTTCGGAGGGCGCCAACAACGTAGCGCTGGCGATGTTCACCTTCCCCTCCCTGGCGTTGTACGAGGCGTACCGGGAAAAGTCGCTGCACGACCAGGAGTGCCAGGCTGCATTCCAGTACGCCGCAGACACTCACTGCATCCTCAGTTATGAGCGCAGTTTCTTCCGTCCCGTCTTCGCGTGACATGAATCGACCAACCCGGATGAAATCAGCTCATCGGCCAACCCTTCTGCGAGGACCTGCTTGAGTACATCACTGCTGTTGTGGGGCCTGCTGTTCGGTTCGGTCGGGCTCGGTTACTTCCTCTATGGCAAGAAGCAGAACGCCGTGGTGCCGATGGTCTGTGGCCTGGCGTTGATGATCTTTCCGTACTTCACCGAAGACACCCTGTTGCTGGTAGGGATTGGCGGGGCGCTCTCGGTACTGCCTTACTTTGTGCGGCTGTAATGCGCTCGGCTAGCGTTGAGCAATCAATCATTCCCCCAAGGGAGACGCCGATGACTACACACACCCATGATGAAACCAACGACGAGCGCGCTTTCGTCCACTCGCGCCTGATCGATGCGCCCTGCGCTCGCGTGTACCAGGCCTTCAGCGACCCAGCTCATCTGGCGCGCTGGTGGGGGCCGAATGGCTTTAGCAATACCTTCAGCGAGTTTGATCTGCGCCCCGGCGGCAGGTGGCGCTTCGTCATGCATGGCCCGGACGGCAGCGACTATCCGAACGAAAGCGTGTTTATCGAGGTGGTGCCGCAGCAGCGGGTGGTCATCGAGCACCTCAATGGGCACCACTTTCTGCTGACCATCCGCTTTACCGCGCAGGGCTCGCAGACACGGGTGGACTGGCGTCAGGAGTTCGATTCCGTGGCCGAGCACCAGCGGATCGCCGCGCTGGTGATCCCGGCCAACGAGCAGAACCTCGACCGCCTGGCCGCAGAAGTGCTCAAGGTTGTCTAACTGCCTACGTTCAGCAACATCCTTCCCACAACAAGGCTGTACCTGGCTGGCCGCTATGCGGGTCAGGGGTTAGGCTCTACCAGCCCGTCGCCATCAGGAAGCACCCATGAGCTTGTCGTTGCTGAACCGCTATGCCTTCTTCGCCTTCTGCGTGCTGTTCACCCTGCTCAGCCTGCCCTTCCTCGGCGCCCATGAATGGTTGTGGGCCTTCACCCTGCTGACCGGCGTGCTCAGCCTGATCGGTTGCAACGACCTACTGCAGACGCGCCAGGCGGTGCGGCGCAATTACCCGATCCTGGGCAACATCCGCTACCTGGTGGAAGGCATCCGCCCGGAGATCCGCCAGTACCTGCTCGAAGCCGATGGCGACAAGCTGCCGTTCTCCCGCGCGCAGCGTTCGCTGGTGTATGCGCGGGCGAAGAACCAGAGCGCCGACAAGGCCTTCGGCACCCTGAGCGATGTGTACCGCAGCGACTTCGAATTCATCAGCCACTCCATGCTGCCGGCCGACCACAGTGACCCGGCCACCTTCCGCGTCACCGTCGGTGGGCCGCAGTGCAGCCAGCCGTATTCGGCGTCGGTGTTCAACATCTCGGCGATGAGCTTTGGCTCGCTCAGCGCCAACGCCATCCGCGCGCTCAATCAGGGCGCCAAGCTCGGCGGCTTCTACCACGACACCGGCGAAGGCAGCATCAGCCCCTATCACCGCGAGCACGGCGGCGATCTGGTGTGGGAGTTGGGCAGCGGCTACTTCGGCTGTCGCGATGAAAACGGCCGCTTCGACCCGCAGCGCTTTGCCGAGCAGGCGCAGAACCCGCAAGTGAAGATGATCGAGATCAAGCTCAGCCAGGGCGCCAAACCCGGCCACGGCGGCATCCTGCCGATGCACAAGGTCACCGAGGAAATATCCCTGACCCGTGGCGTGCCAATGGGCGTGGACTGCATCTCGCCGGCGCGCCACAGCGCCTTTTCCACACCGCTGGAAATGCTCCAGTTCATCGCCCAGCTGCGCGAGCTGTCCGGCGGCAAGCCGGTGGGTTTCAAGCTGTGCCTGGGCCACCCGTGGGAGTTCATGGGCATCGCCAAAGCCATGTTGCAGAGCGGCATCCTGCCGGACTTCATCGTGGTCGATGGCAAGGAAGGCGGCACCGGTGCGGCGCCGCTGGAGTTCACCGACCACATCGGCGTGCCGCTGCGCGAAGGTTTACTGTTCGCCCACAACACCCTGGTCGGCTGCGGCCTGCGCGACAAGATCCGCCTGGGCGCCAGCGGCAAGATCGTCAGCGCCTTCGACATCGCCGCCGTAATGGCCCTGGGTGCCGACTGGGCCAACTCGGCACGCGGTTTCATGTTCGCCATTGGCTGCATCCAGTCGCAGAGCTGCCACACCAACAAATGCCCGACCGGCGTGGCCACCCAGGACAAACTGCGCCAGCGCGCCCTGGTGGTGCCAGACAAGGCCGAGCGCGTGCACAGCTTCCACCGCAACACGCTCAAGGCCCTGGCCGAGATGATCGCCGCCGCCGGCCTCGACCACCCTTCGCAGATCCAGGCCAAGCACCTGGTGCGGCGCATGTCAGCCAGCGAGATCAAGCTGTACTCGCAGCTGCATGTGTTCCTCAAGCCCGGCGAGCTGCTCAGTGGCGAGATTTCCGGCGAGTTCTACCCACGCATGTGGAGCATGGCGCGCGCCGACAGCTTCGAGGCGGCGGCGGTCTAGTTCGCAGAACCTGCGTAAGGGGGAGCTGGTTTCAAGCCCCCACCAGGCACAGAGCACTGTAAATCGATGATCAAAAACGAGACTAGGTAGTCAGCTAAGGATTTATTACACTCGCGCCTTTAGTCATGGCAGAAGGCCATCTTTGATGCGTACCCTGTACCAGTTCCCGATCTCCCACTACTGCGAGAAGACCCGCTGGCACCTCGACCACAAGGGCCTCGATTTCCAGGTGGACAACCTGTTTCCCGCCCTGCATCGGATCAAGAGCAAGCGCCTGGCCGGCATTGCCACCTTGCCGATCCTGCAGGATGGCGCCCAGGTGATCGGCGACTCGACGGAGATTGCCCTGTACCTGGAACAGCACTACCCGGCCCAGCCGCTGCTGCCGAAAGACGCCGAGCTGCGCGCCGAAGTCCTCGCGCTGGAAGAACGCTTCGACCGCCTCGGCGTGCATGTGCGGCGCTGGCTGTATGGGCAGATCCAGCAGTGGGACACGGTGATGCACGCCATGCTCAAGGTCTATCGCCCCTGGTTCGGCCTGCGCAACCTGATGAAGCCGGTGTTGATCAACGGCGTGCAGAAGCTCTACGGAGTCACCCCTGAGCGGGTGGCCAAATCCGAAGCCGAGCTGCTGGCCGGGCTCGACCTGATCGAGCAGCGCATCGGCGGCGACCCTTCGCGCTATCTGGTTGGCGAGCGCCTGAGCCTGGCCGATGTCAGCGCCGCCGCGCTGTTCGCTCCGCTATTCACCCCGGCCGGTACGCCGTGGGAAGGCATCGCCGGGCACAACCAGCAGACCCAGAACTTCCTCGACCAGCTGTTTGCCCGCCCGGCCGGGCAGTGGGTGCTGCGCCGCTATGCAGTGGATCGCCCGCGCAAGATCTGAAAGCGCCTGTAGGAGCGAGCTTGCTCGCGATCCGCTGCCTGTAGAGAAGCATCGCGAGCAAGCTCGCTCCTACAAAAGCTACTCATCCCACGGCTGGTAGCTGCCCACGCTCCACAGATGGCCTTCTAGGTCGCGGCAGGTGAAGCCGCGGCCGCCGTATTCCTCGTCCTTGATCGGGATCAGGATCTCGCCGCCGGCCTGCTGCACCCGGGCGTACACGGCGTCGGTATCCTCGACCACCAGGTACAGGCTCTGGGTATTGCCACCCACGGCCTTGGGCTCGCGCATCTGCCGGCCATAGTCGTTGTCCTTCAGTGAGCCGAGCATCAGCATGCCGCTGCCGTGAATCAGCTGGGCGTGCTCGATCAATCCATTGCCGGCAGAGACGCGCAACTGCTCATGAAAGCCAAACACCTGACACAGCCAGGTAATGGCCGCCGGCGCGTCGCGGTAGAGCACACAGGGAATCAGGCTGGAACCCCTTTCCATTGCACATTCCTCCATTCTGGTTGCAGCGCTGGACGAGGCCGCAGGGGCCTCCAGCACCAGTGAAGCAGCTGGGCCCGCGCGTGGCTGCCGCCGTTCGCACCGGCCGACGAGGTGCAGCTGGGCTCGGGCACCTCAGCCACTGGGTAAAAAGTTCGTGAACAACTGCCCTGACAGCCGACTACGCTTGAATCATGAGCAAGCTTCGTGTGTAGCCAGGCCACACCATCATGGGCGCTTTATGGCAATCCGACGCACCGCAGAACGCGCTCGCCGAGAGCGCTCCTGAGCCTCTTTATTCGCCGAAAAACCCCAGGCCGCGACGCAAATGGAAGATCGCCTTCTGGCTGATCCTGCTTGCCGCCCTGATTGCCCTCGGCCTGGCCGTGGCCCACGAGCTGCGCACCGCACACTGGCAGGCCCGCGAGTTCGGGCGTTACGCCGCGCGCTTGACCTATGAACGGCTTCCTGCCCCCAGCGAGGCGATTCACTTTCCCAGCGATGGCCCGTTCGACAAGCGCCTGGGCTATGCCCACCTGCCCCTGCTGCTGGAACGCCTGCAGCAACGCAGCTACCTGATCACCGAGCAGGTGCGCTTCTCCCCCACGCTGCTCGACTATAGCCAGCGCGGCTTCTTTCCTCCCTTCATCGAGAAGAGCCAGGCCGGGCTGACCATCAGTGACTGCCGCAACCTCCGGCTGT
The DNA here is from genome assembly GCF_014174475.1 of Aquipseudomonas ullengensis. Lineage (GTDB taxonomy): Bacteria > Pseudomonadota > Gammaproteobacteria > Pseudomonadales > Pseudomonadaceae > Aquipseudomonas > Aquipseudomonas ullengensis. Next base: position 641,599 of record NZ_JACJUD010000003.1, on the reverse strand, counting down.
ACCAGTTCCGCAGCCCGCAGCAGCTGTATGGCAGCTTTGCCGAGATTCCCCCGCTGATCGCCGGCAGCCTGTTGTTCATCGAAAACCGCCACCTGCTCGACGCCGACCCGCCACAGGCCAACCCGGCTGTGGACTGGCCGCGCTTCGCCAAGGCGGCGCTGTCGCAACTGGGCAAGAGTTTCGCTGTCCAGGAACAATCCGCCGGGGGCAGCACCCTGGCCACCCAGCTGGAGAAGTACCGCCATTCGCCGGATGGCCTGACCCTCTCGGCCATGGAAAAACTGCGGCAGATGATTTCCGCCAGCATGCGCGCCTACCAACAGGGGCCGGACACCCTGGCCGCACGCCAGGCGATTGTGCGTGACTACCTGAACAGCGTGCCGCTCTCCGCCGCGCCCGGCTATGGCGAGGTGCACGGCCTGGCCGATGGCTTGCGGGTGTGGTTCGGCGCCGACTTCACGCGGGTCAACCTGCTCCTCGATCCGGCCCGCACCCCGCTGGCCAACAGCGCCGAACGCGGCCAGGCGCTGCGCCAGGTGCTGGCGCTGATGATCGCCCAGCGCCGGCCGTCCTATTACCTGGCGCAAGGGCGCAAGGAGCTGGAAATCCTGACCGACAGCCATATCCGCGTGCTGGCCGCCGGTGGCGTGATCAGCTGGACGCTGCGCGACGCGGCCCTGGCCCAGCGCCTGCGCTTTCGCGACCTCAGCCAGCAGCCGGCGATGCAACCGGTGGAGAGCAACAAGGGCGTCAGCGTGGCGCGCTCGCGCCTGTCCGCCCTGCTCAACCTGCCGCTGTACGACCTCGACCGCCTCGACCTGGCCGCCAGCAGCACGCTGAACGCCGACCTGCAGCAGCAGGTCAGCGACTACCTGCGCAAGCTGGCCGATCCGGCCTTCGCCGAGCAGGTCGGCCTGTATGGCGAGCGCCTGCTGTCACCGGAGAAGACCGCCGACGTGCGCTACAGCTTCACCCTGTTTGAACGCACCGCCGATGGCGCGCGGGTGCGGGTACAGACCGACAGCACCGACCAGCCGTTCGACATCAACGAAGGCAGCAAGCTGGAACTGGGCTCCACCGCCAAGCTGCGCGTGCTGACCACCTACCTGCAGGTAATGGCCGAACTGCACCAGCGCTATGCCGGGCAAAGTGTCGAGGCGCTGCGCACCGTCGAGGTGGCCGCGCAGGATCACCTGACCCGCTGGGCCCTGGACTACCTGATCGCCAACCCGCAAGCGGGGCTCAAGGCCCTGCTCGACGCGGCGTTGGATCGCAAATACTCGGCCAGCCCCTACGAGCGGTTCTTCACCGGCGGCGGCGTGCACAGCTTCAGCAACTTCCGCCGCGAGGACAACGGGCGCATCCCGACCCTGCGCGAGGCGCTGCGCGAATCGATCAACCTGCCCTTCATCCGCCTGCTGCGCGACCTGGTGCGCTACAGCACCTACCACGGCACCAGCAACAGCGCCGAGCTGCTCAAGGACGACAAGCACCCGCAGCGCGCCGACTACCTCAAGCGCTTTGCCGATCGCGAGGGCACCACCTTCCTCCTGCGCTTCTGGCACAAGTACCAGGGCAAGAGCGCCCAGGAACGCCTCGACACCTTCCTCGACGGCCTGCGCCACACCGCCGTGCGCCTGGCCGCCGTGCACCGTTACCTGATGCCGGAAGTCGACGAAGCCACCTTCGCCGCCTTCCTCGAAGCCCATGTGCCCCAGGAAAAATTGACCGACAAGCGCATCCATCAGCTCTATCTGGACTACGGCCCAGGGGCCTGGAGCCTGCCCGACCAGGGCTATATCGCCCGCGTGCACCCGCTGGAGCTGTGGCTGCTGGGTTACCTGATCGAACACCCGCAAGCCCGCTTCAAGGATGCCGTGGCGGCCAGCGCCGAGCAGCGCCAGGTGGTCTACGGCTGGCTGTTCAAGACCCGCCACAAGAGCGCCCGTGACAGCCGCATCCGCACCATGCTGGAAGTCGAAGCCTTCCTCGACATCCACCAGCGCTGGCAGCAGGTGGGCTACCCCTTCGATCACCTGGTGCCGTCGCTGGCCACGGCCATCGGCAGCTCAGGCGATCGCCCGGCGGCCCTGGCCGAGCTGATGGGGATCATCCAGAACGACGGCGTGCGCCAGCCCAGCGTGCGTATCGACAGCCTGCAGTTCGCCACCGCCACGCCCTACGAGACGCAGCTACGGCATGACACGCAACAAGGCGCCCGGGTGCTGCCTTCGGAGGTGGCCGCGGCCTTGCGCGAAGCCCTGTCGCAAGTGGTGGAAGCCGGCACCGCGCGGCGCCTGTCCGGCACCTTCAGCCTGGCCGACGGCAGCAAGCTGACCATGGGCGGCAAGACCGGTACCGGCGACAACCGCATCGAGAGCGTGACCCGTGGCGGCCATGTACTCAGCTCACGGGCGATCAACCGTACGGCCACCTTCGTCTTCTACCTCGGCCCACGGCACTTCGGCACCCTCACCGCCTTCGTACCGGGGCAGGCGGCGGAAGGCTTCCGCTTCACCTCGGCCTTGCCGGTGCAGGTGCTCAAGGGCATGGCGCCGATCCTCACGCCCTACCTGGAGCCAGGTAGAAACAGCCTGTGCGCGGCACCGCCAAGCGCATTGCAGGCACGCAGGGGCTAGGGTTGCCGTAGGTTGGCATGAGGAACCGAGGGTGGGCTGTCGCTCAACTGATGAACTGAGAGCCCCGCCCGTTACCCCGTCGTCCTCGCGCAGGCGGGGATCCAGGCTGCTTCAAGCAGCGTGCAAATACAGGACATGCGGAGTTGCCGGGCACTGGATGATCCCCCTTCGGGCCAGCGCAAGCGCTGTTCAGCGATGGAGCCGCTGTCCCGCATTCGCGAGGATGACGGGCTAGAAAAATTCACGCCTCTCGGCACGAATGAAGCTGCTTGCGGGGCCGTTATGGTGGATAAGCAGAGCGTTATTCACCCTACGTAGCCTGCAGCCCGCGCAGAGCCTCCCCTACTCCCGTCGTCCTCGCGCAGGCGGGGACCCAGGCTGCTTCAGGCGGCGCGCAGACACGGGACACGCGGAGTTGCCGGCACTGGATGATCCCCCTTCGGGCCAGCGCAAGCGCTGTTCAGCGATGGAGCCGCTGTCCCACCTGCGCGAGGATGACGAGAGGGAAAGCCAGCATCCTGAGGTAATGATGCAGCGCCGCACTCAGCCCTTGCTGCGCATGGCCACGAACAGTTCCTCGACCTGTGTACGCGCCCAGGGCGTCTTACGCAGGAAGGTCAGGCTCGACTTGATGCTCGGGTCATTTTTGAAGCAACGAATGTCGATGCGCTTGGCCAGGCCTTCCCAGCCGTACTGATCGACCAGCTCGGTGAGCAGTTTTTCCAGGGTGATGCCATGCAGCGGGTTCTTGGCTTGTTCGGTCACGACGATTCTGCGCAGGAAGTGGCGGGGGCGCCACGTTAGCAACAAGTCCACGCGGCGTCAGCCGTTTCAGCGCCTGGCCGACGACCTACGCCAGCAACGCTTGCAGCAGCGCCCTACCCTGCGGCCAGTCGCCCAGGCCGCTGTCGCCGTTGATATGGCCATAGGCACCAATGATCTGCATACGACTGCCCCAGCACTGCGCGGCGGCACGGGCGTAGTCCAGGCTGCCATAGGGGTCGTCGCTACTGGCCACCAGCAGGCTGGGGAAGCCGAGCGCCTGCGGCGGCAACGGCGCGAAGCCCTGCAGGTTGAGTTCGGCCGCCGGGCCTTGCGGGTCGGGCGGGGCCACCAGCAGGGCGCCACGGATCGGTAGGCGGGTCTGCGCAGCCCAGTGCGCCACCAGGCTGCAACCCAGGCTATGGGCCACCAGCACGGTGTCCGCCCCGCTGTCGGCCACGGCCTGCTCCAGCGCCGCCACCCAGTCGCTACACACCGGGTTCAGCCAGTCTTGCTGTTCGACCCGGCGAAACTGCGCGTCGCCCTGTTGCCAGAGGCTCTGCCAGTGCGTGGGGCCGGAGTTGCCATAACCGGGGAGGATCAGAAATCTCGTGCTCATTGCCAACGCCTTGTGCCGATTGCTCTGCCCGCACCATGCCAGAGCAAGCGCAGCAGCTCAAGCGCGGGGCTTTCAGGCCACCACCAGGCTATGAGGGAGCGCAGCGGAGGCATCACCAGCCAACGGATACAACGCAAAAAAAAGGCAGCCCGCAGGCTGCCCAAATCACACAGAAGTAGCGTTTATCAGTGAGCGGAAGCACCACTGGCACCCAGGCCAGTCTGCGAGCGCACGAACTGCGGGTAGAACAGCGCACGTTCGTCACTGGCTGCAGCGGACTTGTCGGTGATCGAGAAGAACCAGATACCGATGAAAGCCACAGCAATGGAGAACAGCGCCGGGTACTCGTAGGGGTAGATCGGGGTGGCGTGGCCGAGGATCTGTACCCAGATGGTTGGGCCGAGGATCATCAGGCCAACCGCGGTGATCAGGCCCATCCAGCCGCCGATCATGGCGCCACGGGTGGTCAGTTTCTTCCAGTACATGGAAAGGATCAGTACCGGGAAGTTGCAGCTTGCCGCGATGGAAAAGGCCAGACCGACCATGAAGGCGATGTTCTGCTTCTCGAACGCGATGCCCAGGCCGATGGCCAGCACTCCCAGTACCACGGTGGTGATCTTCGAAACGCGCAGCTCATCCTTCTCGTTGGCTTTGCCTTTCTTGATCACGCAGGCGTACAGGTCGTGGGACACCGCCGAGGCGCCGGACAGGGTCAGGCCGGCTACCACCGCGAGGATGGTGGCGAAGGCCACGGCCGAGATGAAGCCGAGGAACCAGCTGCCGCCCACCGCGTTGGCCAGGTGCACAGCGGCCATGTTGTTGCCGCCGAGCAGGGCGCCGGTGGCGTCCTTGAAGGCCGGGTTGGTGCTGACCAGCAGGATCGCGCCGAAGCCGATGATGAAGGTCAGGATGTAGAAGTAACCGATGAAGCCAGTCGCGTAGAACACCGACTTGCGAGCTTCTTTAGCGTCGGAAACAGTGAAGAAGCGCATCAGGATGTGCGGCAGGCCAGCGGTACCGAACATCAGTGCCAGGCCGAGGGAAATCGCCGAGATTGGGTCTTTCACCAGACCGCCGGGGCTCATGATGGCCTCGCCTTTCGGGTGTACGGCAATGGCTTCGGTGAACAGGCGAGCGAAGTCGAAGTCGACGTGCTTCATCACCATCAGCGCCATGAACGAGGCACCGGAGAGCAACATCACGGCCTTGATAATCTGCACCCAGGTGGTCGCCAGCATGCCGCCGAACAGCACGTAGAGCACCATCAGGATGCCGACCAGAACCACCGCGACGTGGTAGTCGAGGCCGAACAGCAGCTCGATCAGCTTGCCGGCGCCGACCATCTGCGCGATCAGGTAGAAGGCCACCACCACCAGCGAACCGCTGGCAGACAGGGTGCGGATCTCGGTCTGCTTGAGGCGGAACGAGGCCACGTCGGCAAAGGTGTACTTGCCCAGGTTGCGCAGACGTTCGGCGATCAGGAACAGGATGATCGGCCAGCCGACCAGGAAGCCGATCGAGTAGATCAGGCCGTCATAGCCGGAGGCGAATACCAGCGCGGAAATCCCCAGGAAGGACGCCGCCGACATGTAGTCACCGGCAATCGCCAGGCCGTTCTGGAAACCGGTGATGCCGCCGCCGGCGGTGTAGAAGTCGGACGCCGACTTGCTGCGCTTGGAGGCCCAGTAGGTGATGCCCAGGGTCGCGCCGACGAAGACGACGAACATGACGATGGCAGCGATGTTCAGCGGCTGGCGCTGCACTTCGCCTTCGATGGCACCCGCCGCCCACAACAGCGGAGATGCGGCCATCAGGCCGATGGCAGTCAGGATGCGCGCGATCATTTCTGCACCTCGTCGAGAATGGCCTGGTTGAGGTTGTCGAACTCGCCGTTGGCGCGCTGGACGTAGATGCCGGTCAGCACGAAGGCCGAGAGGATCAGGCCGATGCCCATGGGAATGCCCCAGGTGATCGGCGAGTCGGCGCTGATGCGGGTGCCGAGCAGTTGCGGTTCAAAGGCGATCAGCAGGATGAAGGCCACGTACAGCCCGAGCATGATGGCCGAGAGCGTCCAGGCGAAGCGTTCGCGTTTGGCGACCAGCTCCTGGAAGCGCGGATTCTGTTCAATCCGTTTGTAAATGCTGTCATTCATTGTTGTTGTCTCCACAGCATGGGTTATGGGTGAGTTCACTCTAGAACGACCACCAGGAACCAACAGACGACCTTAGTCGTAGCCCACCCCGAATACCGTCACAGACCGCATGCCCCGTGGCCCGCCGGCTTGCTACTGGGCGTGGCTGGCTATACTGGTTTTCCGGGACACAGGCATCCACCCCATCAGCGGCGTGAGGACTTGATGCTATGGAATGGCTGGGCATGGGTTTACTGTTCGAGCGGCCCGAGACCGGCCAGCTCCTCCTCGACTGCAAGCACACCTGGGGCCTGGTGCTGCTGGCGTATGTCGTGGCCTGCGCCGCCAGCTACGCCACGCTGAGCATTGCCAACCGCGTGACCCACGCCGAGCGCGCCGCCGCCCGGCGCAACTGGATGGCCGTCGGCGCGCTGTGCCTGGGTGGCGGCATCTGGTCCATGCACTTCGTCGCCATGCTCGCCTTCGAGGCGCCCATCGCCATTCGCTACGACCTGCCCACCACGATCATCTCCTTCCTGGTGGTGCTGACCGCCGCCCTGCTGGCCATGAAGCCCCTCGGGCACCCCAAGCCAAGCCTGCGCCAATGCCTGCAGGCCGCCCTGTGCATTGGCCTGGGCATCGCCCTGATGCACTACATCGGCATGGCGGCGATCCGCTCCGTCGCCACCCTGTATTACCAGCCGGCCTTGTTCGCCTTGTCGGTGGCGATCGCCTTCTTCGCCAGCCTGGCGGCCCTGCAACTGGCACTGTTCTTTCGCGACCACCACGACCTGCTGCATGAACTGCTCAAGCTGCTGGCCAGCCTGATCATGGGCGGCGCCATCGTCTCCATGCACTTCACCGGCATGTGGGCGCTGGACATGGTGGTGCCCGAGGGCACCCCGCTGAGCCTGCAAAGCACGGCAAACAGCCTGCAACTGGCCCTGAGCGTGGCCCTGATCGCCCTGCTCAGCATCGGCAGCGGCCTTGGCGCCGCCTGGGCCGACCGACGTTTGCAAAGCAAGGAACACGACCTGTTGCGGGTCAACAGCCTGGTCCGCCAGCTCGACCTGGCGCGCGCCTCGCTGCAGAAAGTGGCGCACTTCGACCCGCTAACCAACCTGCTCAACCGCCGTGCGTTCAACGAACTGTTCGCCGAACGCCTGCGCAGCCATGCCAGTACGCAGCAGATGCTGGCGGTGATGTTCTTCGACATCGACCACTTCAAGCGGATCAACGACAGCCTCGGCCACGATGCCGGCGACGAGCTGCTCAAGGTAATGGCCGAACGCATTCGCAGCACCCTGCGCGACCAGGACGTGATCGCCCGCTTCGGTGGCGACGAATTCTGCGTGCTGGTCGGCATGAACACCCAGGACGAGGCGCGCAACCTGGCGCAGCGCATCATGCAGCGGATGAAGGAGCCGATCAGCCTGAGCGGCCGGCACATGGTGATGACCACCAGCATCGGCATCAGCGTGTTCCCCCAGGATGGCGAGAGTTGCGACGAACTGCTCAAGCATGCCGACCTGGCCCTCTACCAATCCAAGGGCAGCGGGCGCAATTCGGTGCATTTCTTCAGCTCGCACCTGAAGAACAAGGCCAGCATCGAACTGGAACTGGAAGACGAACTGCGCCAGGCGCTGCAAGACGACCGCGAGCTGCTCCTGCACTACCAGCCGATTCTCGACCTGTGCACGGGTGAGATCAGCAAACTGGAAGCTCTGGTGCGCTGGCAGCATCCACGGCTGGGCCTGCTGTCGCCGGATCGCTTCATCGGCATCGCCGAGGCCAACGGTTTTATCGCCGAACTGGATGCCTGGGTCCTGCGCCGTGCCTGTCAGGAGCTGCACCAGCTCAGCCTGTGCGGCTTTCCCGAGTTGCGCGTGGCGGTGAACTGTTCGGCGCTCAACCTCAGCCACGATGACCTGCCCGAGGAAATCGAGCTGGCCCTGCGCGGCTCCGGGATTCGCGCGCAACGCCTGGAGCTGGAGGTGACCGAAAACGCCCTGATGAGCAACGTCAACCAGGCCCTGTCACTGCTGCAGCGCATTCGCGGCCTGGGCGTGAGCATTTCCATCGACGACTTCGGCACCGGCTACTCGTCCCTTGCCTACCTCAAGCGCCTGCCGCTAGACACGTTGAAGATCGACCGCTCCTTTCTGTTCGACATTGCCACCAGCAACGCCGACCAGCAGATCGTCCAGGCCATCATCGGCATGGCCCACCCCCTGCACCTCAAGGTGGTGGCCGAGGGGGTGGAGACCGAGACTCAACTGGAGTTCCTGCGCAGCGTGGGCTGCGACTTCATCCAGGGCTACCTGCTGAGCAAACCGCTGCCGCTGGCGGAGCTGGATACCTTCCTGGTGGAGTTCCGCCTGCGCAGTGCCAGTAACGTGGTGCCCCTGCGCAACGGCTGACCGGGCGATTGGCTGAGGCTATGCGCGCGATTAAGAGCGGTCATTTCAGGATTGGCGCGGCGGGCACTAGCCTGCACAGCAACGGAGAATAATTCTCAACGAGGCCCGCCATGCTCAAGACCATCACCTTCACCCTCATGCACTTCTGCATTGCCTTCAGCGTGGCGTACGCCCTGACCGGCAGCGTGGCCGTGGGCGGCCTGCTGGCAGTGGTCGAGCCGCTGTGCAACTCGGTGGGCTTCTTCTTCCACGAAAAGATCTGGAAGAAAGTCGAAAGCCACAGCGAGGTAAATGAGCCGATGCCGCAGCATGCCTGGTTGCATCATCACGCCTGAAACAGTGGCGAACTGTTCGCTGCACGTCGCGATCCGCTAAGATGCGCGGCTTTGCCGCCACGCATGCGCAGTCGACCATGAGCCACACGCCCCGTTTCCCGTTTGTCCCTTATCTGTTCGCCAGCCTGCTCGCCATCGTGGCGCTCGCCGCCATCTGGTACGGCATCGGCCGCCCGGTGCAACTGGCCGACGCCGCCACGCCCGAACACAAGCTGCAGTGCGCGTCCTACACGCCGTTCGGCAAGGACCAGTCGCCCTTCGATCAGCCGTTCACCATTCGCCCCGAGCAGGTGGAAACCGATTTCACCCTGCTGGCCAAGCGCTTCGAATGCGTGCGCACCTACTCCATGACCGGCCTCGAAATGGTCCCCGAGATGGCCCGCAAGCACGGCCTCAAGCTGCTGCTCGGCGCCTGGATCAACGGCAACCCGGCGGATAACCAGAAAGAAATCGACGCCCTGGTGAAAGCCGCCAACGCCAACCCGGACGTGGTCCAGGCGGTGATCGTCGGCAACGAGTCCCTGCTGCGCAAGGAAATCACCGGCACCCAGCTGGCCAAGCTGATCGGCGAAGTGAAGGCCCAGGTCAAGCAGCCGGTCACCTACGCCGATGTCTGGGAGTTCTGGCTCAAGCACAAGGAAGTCGCGCCAGCGGTGGACTTCATCACCATCCACCTGCTGCCCTACTGGGAAGACGAGCCGAGCGGCATCGAAGAGGCACTGGCGCAGGTCGCCCGGGTGCGCAACTCGTTCGGCCTGGCCTATGCGCCGAAGGACATCCTGATCGGTGAAACCGGCTGGCCAAGCGAAGGCCGCCAGCGCGAAACCGCCCTGCCGAGCCGGATCAACGAGGCGCTGTTCATCCGTGGCTTCGTCAAGATGGCCGAGGAAAACGGCTGGCACTACAACCTGATCGAAGCCTTCGACCAGCCCTGGAAGCGCGACAGCGAAGGCGCCGTGGGTGGCTACTGGGGCCTGTTCGACGCCGATCGCCAAGAGAAAAGCATTCTCGCCGGCCCGGTGTCCAACCTGCCGCACTGGCCCTGGTGGCTGGGCGCCAGCCTGATTCTCGGGGCTGCCGCCCTGCTCCTGGCCGGTCGCCCGGCGTCCAAGCGTGCTGCCCTGCTGCTGCCGCTGACGGCCGCCCTGGGCGCCACCAGCATCGCCGGCTGGGCCGAGCTGGCCGGCATCACCAGCCGCTTCGTCGGTGAGTGGCTGTGGGCCGCCGCGCTGCTGGCGCTCAACCTGATCGTCCTGGCGCACGCCATGCTGGCCCTGTCCGCTCGCGCAGGGGCCCGTGAGCGCCTGTACAACTGGCTGCAGGCCCGTGCCGGCTGGTGGCTGGCCGCTGCCGGTTTCGCCGGCGCGGTGATGATGCTGGCGCTGGTGTTCGACTCGCGCTATCGCAGCTTCCCCAGCGTCGCCCTGCTGCTGCCAGCGCTGGTCTACCTGTGCCGCCCGGTAGCCGGCCCGCGTCGCGAGATCGCCCTGCTCGCCGCCCTGCTCGGCGCCGGCATCGCCCCCCAGCTGTACCAGGAAGGCCTGCTCAACCAGCAAGCCATCGGCTGGGCACTGACCAGCACGCTGCTGCTCGGCGCGCTGTGGCGCAGCCTGCGCCTCAAGCGCGGCTAACCGCCGGGCAACAAAAAAGGGACGCCGCGGCGTCCCTTTTTCATGCCTGGAGAAAACTCAGGCGCTAGTCACCGGCTTGCGTACCAGACGCAGCCCCGCCAATACCACAGCAAACACCGCCAGGCTGGCGCTATACAGCACCAAAGCCGATAGCGCGAGGAACAGGCCGAGCAGGGCCAGCACCTTGCCCGCCCGTGCCGGCACCAGGAACCCGACAACCGCCAGCGCCAGCGCTGCGCCGGCAATCACCCGGAAGTGGATCAGCCAACCAAGCCCGGCGCGTGCCTGGCACTCCCAGCGCTGCGCCTGTTCCGCGCACAGGCCCACCCACTGGCCGTCTTCCATCAGGGCGAAACGCACGCCATAGCAGGCCGCCAGCCACAGCGAGAGGGCCAGCATCAGCACCAGTAAAGAAAAAGGACGGGACATCGGGCGACTCCAGTGGTCGAAAAAGCGGCGCCCAGCTTAATCGGCTGTCGCCTGAATGCAAGCAAGGGACACTAGAATATCCCGCATGAACAACCGCCACCTGCTGCTCGCACTCGCCCTGCTCGCCGCCTTCTGGTTCGGCTGGGATCATCTGCGCCCGAACTTCAGCCCGTCGCATACGGTGCAGTACCAGCCGGACGGGGCCTACCGGCTGGGCCAATACCGCATCACCCCACTGCAGCCCTTCCAGCTCCAGGCTCGCGTACTGGGGCGCGAAATCTATCGCTACGACCGGGGCGCCGACGTTTCGCCCATCGACCTGGCCCTGGGCTGGGGGCCGATGGCCGACCCGCAGGTGCTCAGCCGTATCGACATCAGCCAGGGCAACCGCTGGTACCGCTGGCGCACCGCAGAATTCCCGATCAGCCGGCGCGACATCGAAGTCCACAGCGCCAACATGCACATGATCCCGGCCAATGCCGAGGTCGCCGCCGAGCTGGCGCGCGTCAAACCCGGCGAGCAGGTCGCCCTGAGCGGTCAACTGGTGCGGGTGGACGGCGACGATGGCTTCCAGTGGATCAGCTCACTGACCCGCGACGACACCGGCGAGGGCGCCTGCGAACTGGTCTGGGTCGAAAAGCTGGAGAGAATGAACTGACCACGCTTGCACTTGTCAGTGGCGCAGTATTCACTCGCAGCATCCTCAGCAAAAGGATTTGTCCATGCCCCGCTTGACCGCACTTGTCACGCTCCTTGGTGGCTTGATCTTCGCCGTGCCTGCATTGGCCGCCGATATCGATGCCGCCAAATACGCTTACCCGCTCACCAACCCCTTCGAAGCCACCATCGCCAGCACCCCGCCCGACCTGCGGCCCAAGCTGCCCAGCGATGAGCAGATCGACCAGGCCGACTACGACCTCAAGCTGCGCCCCGAACGCGAGTTCGAGCTGCCGGAAAACTTCTGGCCGGTGACCAAGCTGCGCTACCGCCTGGCCCGCCAGGATGGCCCTGCGCCGCTGATCTTCATCATCTCCGGCACCGGCGCCAACTACGCCAGCGGCAAGACCGAGGCCCTCAAGCGCCTGTTCTATGGCGCCGGCTATCACGTGGTGCAGCTGTCCTCACCGACCAGTTACGACTTCATGAGCGCCGCCTCGCGCGCTGCCACGCCCGGTATTTCCAGCGAAGATGCGGAAGACCTGTACCGGGTGATGATGGCCGTGCGCGCCCAGCACCCGGACCTCGAGGCCACCGAGTACAACCTCACCGGCTACAGCCTCGGCGGCCTGCATGCAGCCTTCGTCAGCAAGCTGGACGAGAGCCTGCGCAGTTTCAACTTCAAGCATGTGCTGCTGCTCAACCCACCAGTCAACCTGTACACCTCGGTGAGCAACCTCGACCGTCTGGTGCAGAGCGAGGCGCGCGGCGTCACCGACAAGACCACCTATTTCGAACTGGTGCTCGGCAAGCTGACCCGCTACTTCCAGCAGAAGGGCCATGTCGAGCTGGACGAGGCCTTGCTCTACGACCTGCAGGACTCCAAGCAGCAGCTCACCAATGAGCAACTGGCCATGCTGGTCGGCAGTTCGTTCCGCTTCTCCTCGGCGGACATCGCCTTCACCTCGGACCTGATCAACCGCCGCGGCCTGATTACCCCGCCGCAGTACCCGATCACCCAGGGCACCAGCCTTACGCCGTTCTTCAAGCGCGCCCTGCAGTGCGACTTCGAGTGCTACATGACCGAGCAGCTGATCCCGTACTGGCGCAAGAAATTCGACGGCGGCAGCATCGACCAGCTGGTCCAGCAGGTCAGCCTGTACGCCCTCGAGGACTACCTGAAAAGCAGCCCGAAGATTGCCGTGATGCACAACGCCGATGACCTGATCCTCGGCCCTGGCGATCTCGGCTTCCTGCGCCGCACCTTTGGCGAGCGGCTGACCGTTTACCCGCACGGCGGGCATTGCGGCAACCTCAACTACCGCGTCAACACCGACGCCATGCTGGAGTTCTTCCGTGGCTAAGCAATGGATTTCGAGCCAGGCGCTCGTGCTCGCCCTGATGTTGTGCAGCGGTCTGGCCCAGGCGGAGCCTGATGCCGACGGCTTCACCAACCCGCTGGAGCAACTCAACTTCAACCCGCACCTGAACCAGCACGAATTTGAGCGCGCCAGCCTCGATGCGCTGCAGGTCTACGACCCCTGGGAGTCGTGGAATCGCCGGGTCTACCACTTCAACTACCGCTTCGACGAGTGGGTGTTCCTGCCGGTGGTCGACGGCTACCGCTATGTCACCCCGCGCTTCGTGCGCAGCGGCGTGAGCAACTTTTTCAGCAACCTGGGCGACATCCCCAACCTGGTCAACAGCCTGCTGCAGTTCAAGGGCAAGCGCTCGATGAACACCACCGCGCGCCTGCTGCTCAACACCACCATCGGCATCGCCGGCCTGTGGGACCCGGCCACGCGCATGGGCCTGCCCAAGCAGAGCGAAGACTTCGGCCAGACCCTGGGCTTCTATGGCGTGCCGGACGGCCCGTACGTGATGCTGCCGCTGCTCGGCCCCGCCAACCTGCGCGACACCGGCGGCAAGGTGTTCGACTTCGTCGCCGAGGACCAGATCAACTTCCTCAACGTGGCCGAAGTCAGCAGCGACCACCCGGAGATCACTGCCCTGCGCGTGGTCGATCTGCGCCACACCACCAACTTCCGCTACGGCCAGCTCAACACGCCGTTCGAGTACGAGAAGGTGCGCTACGTGTACCGCGAGGCGCGCAAGCTGCAGATCGCCGAATAAGCGAAACGCATCGAGCAAGTCGATTGAAATGGCGCGAATTTCGCACCCATCCATTCAATCGACAGGGCTAGCATGGGCACATTCCAGATTCGGAGGTGCCCCATGACCCAGTTCCGCCAAGTCCTCGCCCAGCATATCGGCCAACCCGCCTCGGACGGCGCCGGCGTGCGCCTGACCCGCGTGTTCGGCGGTGCCGGCATAGAGCGCTTCGATCCCTTCCTGATGCTCGACGAGTTCGGCTCGGAAAACCCGGACGACTACATCGCCGGTTTTCCACCGCACCCGCACCGTGGTTTCGAAACCATCACCTACATGCTCGAAGGGCGCATGCGCCACGAAGACCATTTGGGCAATGTCGGCCTGCTGGAGAATGGCGGCGTGCAGTGGATGACGGCGGCACGCGGCATCATCCACAGCGAAATGCCGGAACAGCAGGAAGGCGTGATGCGCGGCTTCCAGCTGTGGCTCAACCTGCCCAGCCAGGACAAGCTCGGCGCCGCTGGCTACCGCGACTATGCCCCCAGCGAAATCCCGCGCCTGACCAGCGCAGGCGGCGTGGCGGTCAGCGTGATCGCCGGTCACTTCGACGACGGCCAGGTGCAACAGGCCGGCGCCGTGCAGCGCCCACAGACCCAGCCACAGCTGTTCGACCTGCACCTGCCAGCCGGCAGTCGCATCAGCCCGCGCCTGGCCGATGGCCAGCGCGTGCTGCTGTATGTCTACGAGGGCGAACTGGCGGTGAACGGCCATACCGTCGGCAAGGGCCGTTTGGCCCGACTGAGCGACAACGGTGCTATCGAGATGGGCAGCGCGGCGGGAGCACGGGGGCTGCTGATCGCCGGCACGCCCTTGAACGAACCCATCGTGCAATACGGGCCGTTCGTGATGAACAGCCGTGAGGAAATCGAACAGGCGCTGCGGGATTTTCGCGATGGTGTACTGACGGAGGCCTGAGGCCGTGTGGCGTGTCACAGCGCCGCAGCGGTGGATAAGCAGAGCGTTATCCACCCTACCCCGCCTGAACCTCGCGTAGGGTGGAAAACTGCGAAGCATTTTCCACCGCACACGCGCCCATCGATCAACTCAGGCCGAGGCGGACTCCGCCAAGGCCAGGCCGAGGAAGCGGATCAGCGCGTCCTTCTGCGCCATTGCATCCTGGTAACCCAGTTCGATCAGTTCGTTGCAGTAGCCGGGCTCGAACAGCAGGTAGCTGAGCACCCCTGCGCCGCTTGCCTTGGTCGCCCCGGAGCCACGCAGGAACAGACGCATGGACTTGCTCAGCTCATGGCGATGGCGTGCGGCAATCTGGTCCAGCGGCTGGCTCGGCGAAATCACCAGCACCTCCACCGGTTTCAGCCCCAAGCCACGCGGATGCAAGCCGGACGGCACCAGGCGGCTCATGTGATTGAGTCGCTCGAGCGTCTCGATATCGCCCTCCAGGCTGTCGATGAAGGTGCTGTTGAGCATGTGCCCACTGATTTGCGCCAGGGTCGGTGGCTTGCCGCTGCGCGGTCGCACCACCTGCTGATTGGCGCCATGGCCAACCGGATTACCGCTGACCCCGACCACCAGCACGCGGTTGGCGCCCAGGTGCAGGGCCGGGCTGATCGGAGCCGACTGGCGTACCGCGCCGTCACCGAAGTATTCGCGATTGACCTTCACCGGCGGAAAAATCAACGGGATCGCTGCACTGGCCAGCAGATGATCCAGGCTCAGGCGCGTCGGCACGCCCACCCGGCGATGACGAAACCAGGGGTCGATGGTCGCGCGCCCCTGGTAGAAGGTCACCGCCTGGCCGCTCTCATAACCGAAGGCAGTCACCGCCACCGCGCGTAACTGGCGCATGCGCACAGCGGCGGCGATCCCGGAGAAATCCAGCTCGCGCTCGAGCATGGTGCGCAGCGGCGAGCTGTCGAGCAGGGCCACCGGCAGGTCCGCACCCAACCCCAGCATGCTGTGGCCAATAAAGCGCCCCGCCTGGCGCAGCACGCCCGGCCAGTCGGTGCGGTAGACCTGATCGGAATGAAAGTTCTGCCAGACCTGGGTCAGGCGGCGGATCGCTTCGGTGAAGTGCAAGGCGCCACAGGCCAGGCCGACCGCATTGATCGCCCCGGCCGAGGTGCCGACGATGACCGGAAAAGGATTGTGCGCCGCATTCGGCAACAGGTCAGCAACGGCGCTGAGCACGCCAACCTGGTAGGCCGCCCGGGCCCCGCCACCGGAAAGAATCAACCCGGTCACGGGTGCGTCGGAGCGGTCGGCTTGCGTCATGAACAATCCCCAGTGGTCTTTTCGCCAGTATAGGGGGCGCCCATCAGCGCCGCTTCGCGTACAGCGCCGGCTCACCCTCGGGGCGGGTCTTGAAACGCCGGTGCGCCCAAAGGTATTGCTCGGGGTGCTGGCTGACCGACTGCTCGATCCACTGATTGATACGCAGGCAATCGGCCTCTTCGCTGTCGCCAGGGAAGTCGCTCAGCGGCGGATGCACCACCAGGCGATAGCCCGTGCCGTCCGCCAGGCGCTGCTGGGTGAACGGCACCACGCGTGCCTTGCCCAGGCGGGCGAATTTGCTGGTGGCCGTGACCGTGGCCGCCTGAATGCCGAACAGCGGCACGAAGATGCTCTGTTTGGGGCCGTAGTCCTGGTCCGGCGCATACCAGATGGCGCGCCCGTTACGCAGCACCTTGAGCATTGTGCGGATATCTTCGCGCTCGATGGCCGTGGCGTCGCTGTTGTGGCGTTCGCGGCCGCGGCGCTGAATGAAATCGAAGACCGGGTTGTTGTGTTCGCGGTACATGCCGTCGATGGTCTGGCGCTGACCGAGCAGCGCCGCGCCGATTTCCAGGGTGGTGAAGTGCAAGGCCATGAGGATCACTCCCTGCCCCTCGTCGCGAGCCTGCTGCAGGTGCTCCAGGCCTTCGATATGCGCCAGCTTGGCCAGCCGCGGCTTGGCCCACCACCAGCTCATGGCCATCTCGAAGAAGGCGATGCCGGTAGAGGCGAAGTTCTCTTTCAGCAGTTTCTCACGCTCGCCCGCCGACAGCTGCGGGAAGCACAACTCCAGGTTGCGCCCGGCAATCGCCCGGCGCGAACCGGCCACCCGGTACATCAGCGCGCCGAGTCCGCGCCCCAGGCCCAGCAGCAGCGGATAGGGCAGCTGCACCATCAGCCAGAGCAGCCCCAGCCCCAACCACAACAGCCAGAAGCGCGGATGAAGGAAATAGGCACGAAATTGCGGGCGTTCCATGAATGATTCCGGGCAAAGATTCAAACCGCGCATTCTACAGAAGTCCTCGCGGCTTGCGGCCGGGAAGGCTTCTCGTTATAAGTCCTCGCCATCCCACCGCATGAACAGACCATGAGCCAAGCCGACCTCCTCGACCAAGACCCCGTGTTCCAGCTCAAGGGCAGCATGCTGGCCATCACCGTGCTGGAGCTGGCGCATAACGATCTGGAGCGTCTGGACCGGCAGCTGGCCGAGAAAGTCGCCCAGGCCCCCAACTTCTTCCAGAACATCCCCCTGGTGTTGGCGCTGGACAAGCTGCCGGAAGGTGAAGGCAACCTCGACCTGGCCAAGCTGATGGAGCTGTGCCGCAACCGTGGCCTGCGCACCCTGGCCATCCGCGCCAACCGCGAAGAAGACATCGCCGCCGCCAACGCCCTCGACCTGCCGGTGCTGCCGCCTTCCGGCGCACGGGAAAAACTGGTCGAGCCTGTGGAGACGCGCAAGAAGGTCGAAAAACCGGAAAAGCCCGCCGAGCCGACGGTCAAACCAACCAGGATCATCACCACGCCGGTGCGTGGCGGCCAACAGATCTACGCCCAGGGCGGCGATCTGGTGGTCCTGGCACCGGTCAGCGCCGGGGCGGAACTTCTCGCCGACGGCAACATCCATGTGTACGGCCCCATGCGCGGCCGTGCCCTGGCCGGGGTCAAGGGCGACGGCAAGGCGCGGATTTTCTGCCAGCAGATGGGCGCCGAACTGCTCTCCGTGGCCGGCCAATACAAGACCGCCGAAGACTTGCGCCGCGATCCGCTATGGGGTCAGTCGGTACAGGTCAGCCTGTCGGGTGACGTGTTGAACATCACCCGCCTTTAACGGATACTGCGGCCAATTTTCAGGGACCAAAAAGGCATCCGGAAGCCAGTATTTGCGGCTTCGGAGTGCCCGACCTTTTCATATATTTGGGGTGAATCACCTTGGCCAAGATCCTCGTAGTCACTTCCGGCAAGGGTGGCGTGGGTAAAACCACCACCAGCGCCGCCATCGGTACCGGCCTCGCCTTGCGCGGCCACAAAACCGTGATCGTCGACTTCGACGTCGGCCTGCGTAACCTGGACCTGATCATGGGTTGCGAGCGCCGCGTGGTGTACGACTTCGTCAACGTCATCAACGGCGAAGCGACCCTGACCCAGGCCCTGATCAAAGACAAACGCCTGGAAAACCTCTTCGTGCTGGCTGCCAGCCAGACCCGTGACAAAGACGCGCTGACCAAAGAAGGCGTGGGCAAGGTCATCGACGAGCTGTCGAAGAACTTCGAATACGTCATCTGCGACTCCCCGGCCGGTATCGAAACCGGTGCCCACCTGGCCATGTACTTCGCCGATGAAGCGATTGTCGTGACCAACCCGGAAGTGTCCTCGGTACGTGACTCCGACCGCATGCTCGGCCTGCTGGCGAGCAAATCGCGCCGCGCCGAACAGGGCCTGGAGCCGATCAAGGAGCGTCTGCTGCTGACCCGCTACAACCCGGAGCGTGTGACCAAGGGCGAAATGCTCGGCGTGGAAGACGTCGAGGAAATCCTCGCCATCAACCTGCTGGGCGTAATCCCGGAATCCCAGGCGGTGCTCAAGGCATCCAACCAGGGCGTCCCGGTGATCCTCGACGAGCAAAGCGACGCCGGCCAGGCCTACGGCGATGCCGTTGACCGCCTGCTGGGCAAGGAAGTGCCGCATCGCTTCCTCGATGTGCAGAAGAAAGGACTCTTGCAGCGGCTGTTTGGAGGCCGGGAATGAATATTTTTGACTTCTTTCGCGAGCGCAAGAAGGAAACCCCTGCCTCGATCGCCAAAGAGCGTCTGTCGATCATCGTCG
This sequence comes from Aquipseudomonas ullengensis, assembly GCF_014174475.1. GTDB lineage: Bacteria > Pseudomonadota > Gammaproteobacteria > Pseudomonadales > Pseudomonadaceae > Aquipseudomonas > Aquipseudomonas ullengensis. The sequence goes on along the minus strand of NZ_JACJUD010000003.1, from coordinate 622,749 downwards.
CCCACGAGCGCGGCCAGCGCAGCCAGCCGGACTACCTGCCGGCCCTGCAGAAAGAACTGGTCGAGGTGATCCGCAAGTACGTCAACATCGAGCAGGATCAGGTGCACGTTGCGCTGGAAAACCAGGGCAGCTGCTCCATTCTTGAACTCAACATCACCCTGCCGGATCGGTGAAAGCTACTGCGCTCGGTGATGCTGCGTTGAAATCAGGCTCAGACAGTGGCTTGCCACTGAGCGCCCAAGGGGCGACCCGCAAGGGCGAGCAGAGCGAGTAATGCTCATTTACGGCATGTAAACTCCGCTTCTTCGCCTGATTTCGCCTTGCCTGACCTTCGCTCGCTACGCTTTCACTGCACTGATGTTGAACAATGGCGGCCTTAATGGCCGCCATTTCATTTTGGGTCTCCTATGCCGCTGTCGAATGTCGAAATTCTCCACCAGGACCCTGCCCTGCTGGTGATCAACAAGCCCACCCTGCTGCTCTCGGTGCCCGGCCGCGCGGAAGACAACCGCGATTGCCTAGTGACCCGCCTGCAGGAAAACGGCTACCCGGAGGCGCGCATTGTCCACCGCCTGGACTGGGAAACTTCCGGCATCATCGTCCTCGCCCGCGACGCCGACAGCCACCGCGAGCTGTCCCGCCAGTTCCACGACCGCGAAACCGAGAAGGCCTACACCGCTCTGTGCTGGGGCCAGCCCGAACTAGACAGCGGCAGCATCGACCTGCCGCTGCGCTACGACCCACCGACCAAGCCGCGCCATATAGTCGACCACGAGCAGGGCAAGCACGCCCTGACCTTCTGGCGCGTGCTGGAGCGTTGCGGTGACTGGACCCGCGTGGAGCTGACGCCAATCACCGGCCGCTCGCACCAGTTGCGCGTGCATATGCTGTCCATCGGCCACCCGCTGCTCGGCGACGGCCTGTACGCCCACGAACAAGCCCTGGCCGCCTGGCCGCGTCTTTGCCTGCATGCCAGCATGCTCAGCCTGACCCACCCGCAAACCGGCGAGCGCCTGCGTTTCGAGTGCTCGGCGCCGTTCTGACCGCTGCCCCTGTAGGAGCGGACTCCCGCAAGAGCTTCGCGAGCAGAGCTCGTTCCTACAGGCTGCTAATCCCAGGCGTCATGGATGCGCATCCGGGCTCCTTTCCCCAAGCCAGTGCGATAAACTCGGCCATCGTTGTCTGGAGTCCGTTATGCGCGCCGAGCTGAATCAAGGCCTGATCGAGTTCCTCAAGTCCTCGCCTACCCCCTTCCACGCCACCCGCAGCCTGGCCCAGCGCCTGCAAGCCGCCGGCTACAAGGCACTGGACGAGCGCGAGCCGTGGCAGACCGAGCCGGGCGGGCGCTACTACGTGACCCGCAACGACTCCTCGATCATCGCCTTCCGTCTCGGCCATCGCGCGCCACTGGACGGCGGCCTGCGCCTGGTTGGCGCGCACACCGACAGCCCCTGCCTGCGCGTCAAGCCGCAGCCCGAGCTGCAGCGCCAGGGCTTCTTCCAGCTTGGCGTGGAAGTCTACGGCGGCGCCCTGCTCGCGCCGTGGTTCGACCGCGACCTGTCGCTGGCCGGGCGCGTAACCTTCCGCGAGGGCGGCAAGGTGCAGAGCCAGCTGATCGACTTCGAACTGCCAATCGCCATCGTCCCCAACCTGGCCATCCACCTCAACCGCGAGGCCAACCAGGGCTGGCCGATCAACCAGCAGAACGAACTGCCGCCGATCCTCGCCCAGCTCGCCGGCGAAGAGCGCGCCGACTTCCGCGCCCTGCTCGCCGACCGCCTAGCCAGCGAGCATGGCATCGCCGCCGACGCGGTACTGGACTATGAACTGAGCTTCTACGACACCCAGTCCGCAGCCGTGATAGGCCTCAACCAGGACTTCATCGCCGGCGCGCGCCTAGATAACCTGCTGTCCTGCTATGCCGGCCTGCAAGCGCTGCTGAATGCCGAGGGTGATGAAAGCTGTGTGCTGGTGTGCACCGACCACGAGGAAATCGGCTCCTGCTCGGCCTGTGGCGCCGACGGCCCGTTCCTCGAGCAGGTGCTGCGCCGCGTGCTGCCGGATGGCGATGCCTTCGTGCGCACCATCCAGAAATCCCTGCTGGTATCGGCCGACAACGCCCACGGCGTGCACCCCAACTACGCCGACAAGCACGACGCCAACCACGGTCCCAAGCTCAACGCCGGCCCGGTGATCAAGGTCAACAGCAACCAGCGCTACGCCACCAACAGCGAAACCGCTGGCTTCTTCCGCCACCTGTGCCTGGCCGAGGAAGTGCCGGTACAGAGCTTCGTGGTGCGCAGCGACATGGGCTGTGGCTCGACCATCGGCCCGATCACCGCCAGCCAGCTCGGCGTGCGCACCGTGGACATCGGCCTGCCGACCTTCGCCATGCACTCGATCCGCGAACTGGCCGGCAGCCATGACCTGGCCCACCTGGTCAAAGTGCTCGGCGCCTTCTACGCCAGCCCGGAGCTGGCGTAATGGCCCTGGCGATATTCGACCTCGACGAAACCCTGATCCACGGTGACTGCGCCAGCCTCTGGTGCCAGCACATGGCCGACTTGCAGTGGGTCGATCGCGAGTCCTTTCTCGGCCGGGAAGAGGAGCTGATGGCCCTCTACGCCGAAGGCAAGCTGGCCATGGAAGACTACATGGCCTACACCTTGTCGCCCCTGGTAGGCCGTACCCCGGAAGAAGTGGATTACGTGGTCGGCCCCTTCGTCGAAGACGTGATCGAACCGATCATCTACAGCGACGCCATGCGCTACCTGGCCAAGCACCGCGCGGCCGGCGACCGCCTGCTGGTGATCTCCGCCTCCGCGCATTTCCTGGTCAGCGCCATCGGCGAACGCCTGGGTGTCGAAGAGGTGCTGGCCATCGACCTGGAGCAGCAACATGGCTGCTACAGCGGCCAGACCTCGGGCGTGTTGACCTACCGCGAAGGCAAGGTGCAGCGCCTGCAAGACTGGCTGGCCAGCGAAGGCGAAAGCCTGGATGGCGCGCACTTCTACTCCGACTCGCGCAACGACCTGCCACTGCTATCGCTGGTCGAACATCCCCACGCGGTCAACCCCGACCCGACGCTCAAGGCCCACGCCGAGCAGCAGGGCTGGGAAATCCTCAGCTGGAAGTAACCTGCCCGCCGCTGTAGGCGCGAGCGCTGCTCGCACCTACAGCGGCGCACGCATGCCTATCAGGCCAGGCTTTCGTCGATCACCAGCACCAGCTTGCCGGACACCTGGTTGCTCGCCAGCGCGACAAATGCCGCATCGGCATCTTTCGCCGCAAATGCCTGCTCAAGCTGCGGCTTAAGACGCCCCTCACCGAACAGCGGCCAGACATGCTGCGCCAGGTCAGCCAGCAGATCGGCCTTGAACTGATCATCGCGATTGCGCAGGGTCGAACCGATCAACTGGATGCGTTTGCCCAACAGCAAGGCCATATCCAGCTGAGCCTTGCTGCCTCCCATCAGGCCGATATTCACCCAGCGCCCATCGCGCGCCAGCAATTGCAGATTGAGCTCGGCATAGCCGGCGCCGACCGGGTCGAGAATCACATCGAACGGGGCAAAGTCGCGCAGGCTGTCAAGGCTCTCGCCGCGTAATGCTCCGCCCTGGGCACCGAGGCCTTCGCAGTAGGCCAAGCGCTCGGCCGAACCCACGCTGACCCAGCAAGGGTTGCCGAATGCCTTGCACAACTGGATCGCCGCCGAGCCCACGCCACTGGCGCCAGCATGCAGCAACACCTTCTCGCCCGGTTTCAACCCGGCCAGCTGGAACAGGTTGAGCCAGGCCGTGGCATACACCTCGGGCAACGCCGCCGCTTCGATCAGCGACACACCCTCGGGCACCGGCAGGACATGGCTGGCATCGACCACCACTTCCTCAGCCATGCCGCCACCGGCGAGCAAGCTGCACACCCGGTCACCCACCTGCCAGGCGCTGCCCGCGCCCACTTCGCTGATTACCCCGGAACATTCCAGGCCGAGAGTCTGGCTGGCACCTGGCGGCGGTGGGTACAGACCACTGCGCTGCAGCAGATCGGCCCGATTGAGACCGGCCGCCGCCACCCGAATGCGGACCTGCCCCACATCGCAGACAGGACTGGGCTCCGCACGCCACTCCAACTGCCCCTCAACGCCTTGCAATGCCTTCATGCTGCCTCCATAGTGAGTTGAGCCCCCGGCACGCCAAGGCCCGGGGAAGACAGCCGCATCAGTTTTTTGCCGAGGCGGGAACAGTATTTTCTGCTCCCGGGCCTGTAATACTGACGCCGTCTTCCCGCTGACCGCTGGCCGCCGGGTTTCTGCATTAGCGCCGCCAGGCTCGCATGGAACCGGCGCCCGAACATACGGCCTAATATGCGTTATCAACTGCCATCGCGTCGAATCACTATGCAGCGTTTCCTTCCCAGTACCGCACTCGCCCTTCTCATCGGCCTCCAGGCCTTGCCGGCTGCCGCCAAGACGGGCCCGGAGAGCTGGGAATATCTGCAACCCGACCGTGAGCAGGTGATTGCCAGCCTCAATGTGGTCGAACTGCTCAAGCGCCATCACTACAACAAACCGCCGCTGGACGACTCCCGCTCGGTGAAGGTGTATGAGGGCTACCTGAAGATGCTCGACCCGGCGCGCAGCTACTTCACTGCCGCTGATATCGCCGAGTTCAACCAATGGCAGAAGAAGTTCGACGACTTCCTCAAAGGTGGTGATCTGGAGCCCGGCTTCAGCATCTACCGGCGCTACCTGCAACGCGCCCAGGAACGCCTGGACTACTCCCTCGGCCTGCTCGACAAGGGTGTCGATCAGTTCGATTTCAGTGTCGATGAAAGCCTGCTGGTGGACCGCGAGAAAGCCTCGTGGGCCAAGGACAACGCCGAACTGGACGACCTCTGGCGCAAGCGCGTGAAAGACGAAGTCCTGCGCCTGAAAATTGCCGGCAAAGAGCCCAAAGCGATCCAGGAACTGTTGACCAAGCGCTACAAGAACCAGCGCTCGCGTCTCGACCAGACCAGCGGCGAGGACGTGTTCCAGGCCTACGTCAACGCCTTCGCGCAGACCTACGACCCGCACACCAACTACCTCTCTCCGGACAGCGCGGAGAACTTCGACATCAACATGAGCCTGTCCCTGGAAGGCATCGGAGCAGTGCTGCAGAGCTCCAGTGAGTACGTTCAGGTGGTGCGCCTGGTGCCGGCCGGCCCGGCGGAAAAGAGCAAGCAGGTTGCCCCAGCGGACAAGATCATCGGCGTCGCCCAGGGTGACGGCGAAATGGTCGACGTGATCGGCTGGCGCCTGGATGAAGTGGTCAAGCTGATTCGCGGTCCGAAAGGCTCCAAGGTACGCCTGGAAGTGATTCCGGCCACCAACGCACCGAGCGACCAGACCACCAAAGTGGTCAGCATCATCCGCGAAGCGGTGAAGCTGGAAGAACAGGCCGCACAGAAGTCGGTACTCAAGCTCAAACACGAGGGCCACGACTACAAGCTCGGCATCATCAAGGTCCCGGCCTTCTACCTGGACTTCAAGGCGTACCGCGCCCAGGACCCGAACTACAAGAGCACCACCCGCGACGTGAAACGCCTGATCGGCGAGCTGAAGAAAGAGAAAGTCGACGGCCTGGTCATCGATCTGCGCGACAACGGCGGCGGCTCCCTGCAGGAAGCCACCGAGCTGACCGGCCTGTTCATCGACCAGGGCCCGACCGTACTGGTGCGCAACAGCGATGGCGAAGTCGACGTGCTGGCTGACGAAGACCCCGGCGTGCTCTACGACGGCCCGATGGCCGTACTGGTCGATCGCCTGTCCGCCTCGGCTTCAGAGATTTTCGCCGGCGCCATGCAGGACTACCACCGCGCCCTGATCCTCGGCGGCCAGACCTTCGGCAAAGGCACCGTGCAGACCATCCAGCCGCTCAACCATGGCGAGCTGAAACTGACCCTGGCCAAGTTCTACCGGGTTTCCGGGCAGAGCACCCAACACCAGGGCGTGCTGCCGGATATCGCCTACCCGAATACCGTCGACACCAAGGAAATCGGCGAGAGCGCCCTGCCCGAAGCCATGCCGTGGGACAGCATCAAGCCGGCCATTGGCCCGGAGAACAACCCGTACAAGCCGTTCCTGGCCGAGCTGACCAAGCGTCACGACGCGCGCACCCAGAACGATCCGGACTTCGTCCTGACCCGCGAGCGCCTGTCCCTGGCCCAGGAGCTGATGAAAGAAACCACCGTCAGCCTCAACGAGCAGAAGCGCCGAGCCCAGCACGCCAGCATCGAAGCCCGTCAATTGGCCCTGGAGAACGCCAACCGCACCGCCAAGGGCCAGGAGCCGCTCAAAGAGCTGAAAGAAGAAAGCGACGACGAGGTGCCCAAGGAACCGGAGAAAACCAAGCCGGAAGACGACGCCTACCTGAGCGAGAGCGGCCACATCCTGCTCGACTACCTGGGCCTGCAAACCTCGGTTGCCAAGCACTGACCGTCATTAAAGCGTCATAGCGCTGTCGTGAAATAAGGGGCCGGTAGCAATACCGGCCCCTTTGTTTTTATCGAGAGCCACCATGACCGTCACCGAGCAGTTGAGCGCATTGGGCCTGATCCTCGCTCACGGCGACCTGCACAGCCTGTTTCAACCCATCGTCTCGCTCTCCGAGCGACGCATCCTCGGCTACGAGGCGCTGACCCGCGGCCCGTCCAACAGCCCATTGCACGCCCCTATCGCCCTGTTCAGCGTGGCCCGCAACGCCGGCCGCCTGAGCGAGCTGGAGCAGGCTGCGCGCAAGAGTGCCTGCCGACGCTTTCGCGAGCTACAACTGGGCGGCAAGCTGTTCCTCAACGTCTCGCCGGAATCCCTGCTGGAACCCAGCCACCAGCCGGGGCGCACCCTCAAGCTGCTGCAGGACCTCGGCATCTCGCCGGATCAGGTGGTGATCGAGTTGACCGAGCAGGCACCCATCGACGACTTCAGCCTGCTCGACACCGCCCTGCACCACTACCGCGCCATGGGCTTCTCCATCGCCCTGGACGACCTCGGTGCCGGCTATTCGAGCCTGCGCCTGTGGTCGGAACTGCGCCCGGACTACGTGAAGATCGATCGCCACTTCATCGATGGCATCCACCTCGACGCGGTCAAGCGCGAGTTCGTCGGCTCCATCCTGAAAATGGCCAAGGCCTCGCGCGCGCAAGTGATCGCCGAAGGCATCGAACTGGTCGAGGAACTGGCCGTACTCATCGAGATGGGTGTGGACCTGGTCCAGGGCTACCTGCTCAGCCGTCCGCTGGAACAACCGCCGCGGGATGCGCACAAACTGCTGCCGCGCCTGGACGGCATCGCCACCCCACTCAGCGAAGACAGCGTCGACCTCAGCGCGCTGCTCAACGAGCAACCGGCCGTAAGCCAGGGCACCGCCACTGCCGAGGTGCTGGAAGCCTTCCGGGCCCAGGCCAACCTAAACTCCCTGGCCGTGCTCGATGAGCTGGCCCAGCCGGTCGGCATCGTCCATCGCTACTCGCTGTCGGAAGCGCTGCTCAAGCCATTCGCCACCGACCTGTTCGCGCGCAAGCCGATCAGCCGGCTGATGAGCACGGACTTCCTCGCCGTGGACATCGGCCAGTCGCTGCAACAGGTCAGCCGCCTGCTCACCAGCCGTGCGCGCCAACGCATGGAAGAAGACTTCATCATCACCCAGCACGGCCGCTACCGTGGCCTGGGCCGCGTGATTGACGTACTCAAGCTGATCACCGAACGCAAGATCCAGCAGGCCCGCCACGCCAACCCGCTGACTCTGTTGCCCGGCAATGTGCCGATCCAGCAGTGCCTCACCCGCCTGCTGCAGCAAGGGCGTGAGGCCGTGGTGTGCTACGTGGATATCGACAGCTTCAAGCCATTCAACGACCTCTACGGCTACGCCAAGGGCGACGAAGTGCTGCTGTGCCTGGCGCAGTGCCTGAACGAGCGAGTCGATCCCAGCCGTGATTTCGTCGGCCATATCGGCGGCGATGACTTCCTCCTGGTGCTCGGTTCGACAGACTGGCGCAAACGCCTCAACCACTTGCTGGAAGACTTCCAGAGCCAGTGCCGGCGCTTCTATCACGACGAACACCTACAGGCCGGCTGCTTTGTCGCGCACAACCGCCAGGGCAAGCGCGAGGAATTTCCGCTGCTGTCACTGTCGATTGGTGTGGTGCATCTGCATCCGCAGAGCTGTGCGCAGCTGGATGCCAGTCAGTTGGCCGGGTTGGCGTCGGAGGCCAAGCGCCATGCCAAGGCGGTGCCGGGCTACAGCCTGCACATCCTCGATACGCTCAGTCTTTCCGCGTGAAGCCCAGGGTCTCCGCGCGCTGAGCAAAGCGCTCGGCGAGAACGCTGTCGGCAGCCAGGCCGGGGCCGCCCTCGCGGTAGAGCGTCGCCAGTCGCTGTGCCGCGAGCGGATGACCGGCATCGGCGGCCAGCCCCCACCAGCGCGCGGCCTCGGCCGCATCAGGTGCCTGCCGCGTATCACCGGCCAGGCAGGCCAGGCCGACCTGATAGGCCGCCTTGCCCTCGCCATTGCTGGCCGCCAGCCGCAGCAGGCGCAAACCTTCCTCGCGTGCGCCGAAGCCCTGGCCGCGGAACAGCAGGATATGTCCGTAGAAGCTCTGTGCAGAGACGTCGCCGAGTGCGGCCATGCGGGCGTATTGTCCCTGCATCCAGGCCCACGCACGTGGCTGCTGCAGGAGCCAGCGCCAGTGAAACATGCGTCGGGCAGCCCAGTAGCCCAGGCGCGCCCGCAGCGGCCAAAGCACTCAGATTTCCTCGGGGTAGGTGAACTCGAAGACTCGCGCCACTTCTGCCGCATGCCAGGAGGCCGCGGCGATACCATCGGAAGGGCCGCTGAAACGCCCGAGGCGAGTGGCGCATTCGAAGAACCCGGTACGCGGCAGGCGACTGGCGCCCTGGCTGATCACCAACGCACTGCGCAGGGGCCGTTCGCCTTTGGCATCCAGTGCGGCCAGGTGCTCCAGGGCAGCGGTCAGGGTCTGCATGGCCGGGGTCGGCAACTGCAGGCGCTCGACCAGAGCCCGATAGGTCAATAGGTGACGTTGACGGCGGGCATCTTCCAGCTCGGTGAGCAGGGCCTGCCAGTGCTGGCGATGGATGCGCACACTCAAGAGTCTTGCTCCCAACCATCGATGCCGAGGGTGAACGCCAGGGAACGGCGAATCGCCGCATCCGGCTCGCGCTCGCCGCTCTCGATCATGTTCAGGTAGTGCGGGCTGATGCCCACTGCCCGGGCCAGGTCGGCCTGGGCCATGCCGCGCGCTTCACGCAGTGCGCTCAACTCACTTAGAGACGGCGCAGTCGCAGTCGCGGTATTGGCAGCCGCTGGAGCAACCGCCAGGGTCGCAGGCGCACGACCGGCAGCCTGCAGCAGCGCCTGGTACTCGGCCCAGGGCAGCACGGCGTATTCCGCCTGGCCTTCGCGCATGATCACTTGCACGCTCATTACTACTCTCCGTGGACAGCAGCGCCGCTGAGTACGGCGCTCTCCCTTGCAAGACGCCATCTTAACAGCCTGCTCCACGGATAGGACACGACCACTACACAGCCATGCAACGAGCGCCTAACGCTGGTGCACCTCGTCCTCGCCGGGGAGTTTCTCGATGCGCGACAGCGCCTGGGCGCCCTGCTGTTCACGCCACACACGATAGGCCTGCAACTCGCTATCCCAGGTACGCAGCACCCAGGCCAGCACGGCCAGATCATCGAGCAGCCCGACGCCGAGCAACCAGTCCGGCACCGCATCGAGCGGCATGAGGAAATACAGCAGGCCGGCAACAATGCTCAGCAGGGCCTGCGAACCCAGCGCCCGGTATTCACCGCGCCACCAGGCAACGCACAGCCCGAGAAGTAGGTCGAGATCCTCGCGCAGGCGACCGACCCGACCATCCTTTAGCGGCATCTTGCGAGATACCGCCAGCAGCAATGAAGGCAATCGCCCACCGGCGAGCAAGCGCTGCGCCAGGGCGAGGTAACGCGTCATATTCTCAGGAATTGCCATGCAAACTCTCCGTCATGCCGCATGCCTGCTGGGCTCGCCAATGTTATCCACCAAGCCTGTGGATAACCCTGTGCACAGAGTCGTGACAGCTCTGGCAAACGCCCACGCCACGCGGCCCCGCAACAGATCGGGCGTTTTTTGCTCAAGAACAAAAAACATTAAAAATCAGCTACTTACTGACCGAGCATTGCTCAGGAAAACTGTAACAGTCGGGACAAGGCAAGTAACCCGCACGATGTGCATAACCGTAACACCCGCGCAGTCCATACCCCTATTCAGACTGCCAGGTCGCACCGGGGTTCGCCCGCAGAAACGACAACGCCCCGACTGGCGGGGCGTTGTTGATCAGGCAGCAGGCTCTTATTGAGCAGGAGCGGCAGCCGGATCCTTGATGGCGATCAGTTCCAGATCGAAGACCAGGACCGAGTTGGCCGGAATGGTCGGGCTCGGGCTCTGCTCGCCGTAGGCCAGCTCACTCGGGATGTACAGTTTGTACTTCTCGCCAACGTGCATCAGTTGCAGGCCTTCGACCCAACCTGGGATTACACCACTGACCGGCAGATCGATCGGGCTGCCACGCTCAACGGAGCTGTCGAACACGGTGCCATCAGTCAGCTTGCCTTCGTAGTGAACGGTCACTACATCGGTAGCTTTCGGCTGGGCGCCGTCGGTTTTCTTCACGACTTCATATTGCAGGCCGGACTTGGTGGTAACCACGCCTTCCTTCTTGCCATTCTCTTCGAGGAACTTCTTGCCGGCCTCGGCCGCTTTATCGTTCAGCGCCTTCATGCGCTCTTCGGAACGCTTCTGCAGGAAGGAGAACGCTTCAGCCAGCTCTTCGTCCTTGATCTGCGGATCTTTCTTCGCCATGGCGTCTTCGATACCCAGCGCAACAGCTTTCGGATCGAGATCGTCCATGCCTTCGCGGGACAGGCTCTTGCCCATGTTCAGGCCGATGCCATAGGAAGCTTTCTGCGCCGGAGTCTTGAGCTCCACAGTGCTGGTCTGCGAGTCGCAACCAGCCAGTACCAGGCTTACCAGAGCAACCGCAGCCGCAAGACGATGTTGTTTCATGCTTGATCCTTGTTATAGCCGCGATGGGCCGGGGGGAGTGCGCGAGCTTAGCAGTCTGCGCCAAGCACTGGCTACGGCACAGTAGGAACCACGCAAGCGCGATTAGTTCATACGTCATCGAGAGAAAATGGGCACGCTGATATTGCCGACGGTAAATCGCGGGCAAAAAAAAACGACCTTTCGGTCGTTTCTTCCAGTCTTGGTCTTCAGTCTAACCAAGGCTTATGTATGGCGCAGCGGACGGGACTCGAACCCGCGACCCCCGGCGTGACAGGCCGGTATTCTAACCGACTGAACTACCGCTGCGCGTAACCTCGTGGAGCGAGATGGTGGGTGATGACGGGATCGAACCGCCGACCCTCTGCTTGTAAGGCAGATGCTCTCCCGGCTGAGCTAATCACCCTTCACTCTCGAAGTGGGGCGCATTCTAGACAGCGACCCGAACCTTGGCAAGCTCTTTTTTAAAAAGAATTTTCAGCAGTTCCAAAGGCTTAGGAGAACGGGGGCTGCTCGTCATTTTAAGCAGCAGATGACTCGACTGCAGCTTGGACAATCCGCCCCGGCGGAGAATAATGCGCGCTTTGCGCAATTGGAGAGTCAGCCCCATGTGGTTCCGCAACCTGCTTGTCTATCGCCTTACTCAGGATCTGCCCTTCGATGCCGAGGCGCTTGAGGCTGCACTCGCCACCAAACTGGCCCGTTCCTGCGCCAGCCAGGAACTCACCACCTACGGCTTCATCGCCCCGTTTGGTAAAGGCGAGGACGCTCCTCTGGTACACACCAGCGGTGACTTCCTGCTGGTTGCCGCGCGCAAGGAAGAACGCATCCTGCCGGGCAGCGTGGTGCGCGATGCACTGAAGGAAAAGGTCGACCAGATCGAAGCCGAACAGATGCGCAAGGTCTACAAGAAAGAGCGCGACCAGCTCAAGGACGAGATCATCCTGTCCTTCCTGCCGCGCGCCTTCGTCCGCCGCTCGGCTACCTTCGCCGCCATTGCGCCCAAGCTCGGCCTGATCCTGGTCGACTCGGCCAGCGCCAAGCGTGCCGAAGACCTGCTGTCGACCCTACGTGAAGTACTCGGCTCGCTGCCGGTGCGCCCGCTGTCGGTGAAGATGGCGCCGACCGCGACCATGACCGATTGGGTCAAGTCGCAACAGGCCGCGCCGGACTTCTTCGTACTCGACGAGTGCGAGCTGCGCGACACGGCCGAAGACGGCGGCGTGGTGCGTTGCAAGCGCCAGGACCTGACCAGCGAGGAAATCCAGTTGCACCTGTCCGCCGGCAAGCTGGTTACCCAGTTGTCCCTGGCCTGGCAGGACAAGCTGTCCTTCGTCCTCGACGACAAGCTGGTGGTCAAGCGCCTGCGCTTCGAAGACCTACTGCAGGACCAGGCCGCGCAGGATGGTGGCGACGACAACCTCGGCCAACTGGATGCCAGCTTCACCCTGATGATGCTGACCTTCTGCGACTTCCTGCCGGCGCTGTTCGAAGCCCTGGGCGGCGAGGAAGTCCCAGAGGGTATTTGACCCTTCAGACAATTCTCGCAACACCTGCCAGGGCCCGCTCATCCCGGTGAGCTTGCCCTGTGCAGTGGTATGTGCAAAATAACGCACAACGCAAGGACGACCTTGCAACTCCTTTCGAGTGACCATCCGGGACGGCCCGCAATTCCTTAGCTGTACTGCGGAGCACCTCATGTCCTGGATCATCCTGTTTCTCGCCGGCCTGTTCGAAGTCGGCTGGGCTGTCGGCCTGAAATACACCGACGGCTTCACCCGCCCCATCCCTACCCTGCTCACCGTTGGCGCGATGATCGTCAGCCTGGCCCTGCTCGGCCTGGCGATGAAGGAGCTGCCTCTGGGTACCGCCTATGCGATCTGGACCGGGGTCGGCGCCGTCGGCACGGTGATCGCCGGGATCATCCTGTTCGGCGAGTCCATGGCGCTGGTACGTCTGCTCAGCGTTGGCTTGATCGTCGCAGGCCTGCTCGGCCTCAAGCTCAGTCACTGAGACACAGGCAGAAAAAAGCCCGCCAATTGGCGGGCTTTTTCATTCCGGCAACACTCAGCGCACGCTGCCGCGCAAGGCTCTGACCTGTTCCTGCAGCACCAGTCGCCCAGTATCCGCCGGCAGCGGCTGGCCAGCCACCACGGTGATGCGCGACCAGAAGCGGCGGAACAGACCCTTGCTCGGATCACGACTGAAGAAGCTACCCCACAGGCCCTGCAGGGCCATGGGAATCACCGGTACCGGGTTGGCGCTGAGGATGCGTTCCACCCCGGCCTTGAACTCGTCGATCTCACCAGTGGTGGTCAGCTTGCCCTCGGGGAAGATACACACCACCTCGCCATCCTCCAGATATTGGGCGATGCGCTTGAACGCCTGCTCGTAGACCTCGGGGTCTTCGCTGCGCCCGGCAATCGGCACAGTGCCGGCGGTGCGAAAGATGAAGTTGAGTACCGGCAGGTTGTAGATCTTGTAGTACATGACGAAACGCATCGGCCGGCGCACCGCACCACCGATCAGCAGCGCATCGACGAACGACACGTGGTTGCACACTACCACCGCCGCGCCCTCGTCCGGGATCGCCTCCAGCCCCTGGTGCCGGACCCGGTACATCGAGTGGCCGAGCAGCCAGATGAGGAAGCGCATGGTGAATTCGGGGACGATCTTGAAGATGTAGGTGTTGACCGCCACGTTCATCAGCGACACCACCAGGAACAGCTCGGGAATGCTCAGCCCGGCGACGTTCAGCAGCACCATCGCCACCAGTGCCGACACCACCATGAACAGCGCATTGAGAATATTGTTGGCAGCGATCACCCGGGCGCGTTCGGTCTCCACGGTGCGCGACTGGATCAGCGCATACAGCGGCACGATATAGAAGCCGCCGAACACGCCGATGCCGAAGATATCCGCAAGAATCCACCAGGCCTGGCCGATGCCCAGCAGGCCCAGCCAGTCATGCGCGGCAGTGGCCGCCGGGAAGTCGCTCGAATGCCACCAGAGCAGGATGCCGAACAGGGTCATACCGATCGAGCCGAACGGCACCAGGCCGATCTCCACCTTGCGCCCGGAAAGCTTCTCGCACAGCACCGAACCGAGGGCGATACCCACCGAGAACACGGTGAGGATCAGGGTGATCACGCTCTTGTCGCCGTGCAGCAGATCCTTGGCGTAGGCCGGGATCTGCGCCAGGTAGATCGAGCCGAGGAACCAGAACCAGGAGTTGCCGAGCAGCGAGCGTGACACCGCCGGGCGCTGACGCAGGCCCAGCTGCACGGTCGCCCAGGTCTGGCGGAAGATGTTCCAGTCCAGCGGCAGCTCCGGCATCGCCGCCGCTGAGCGCGGGATCTGCCGGCTGGCGAAGTAGCCGAGGCAGGCCACCAGCACGATGGCCGCCGAGACCAGGCCGGCGGAATGACTACCGGACATGATCAGCCCGGCGCCGATGGTGCCGGCCAGGATCGCCAGAAAGGTGCCCATCTCCACCAGGGCGTTGCCGCCCACCAGCTCCTCCTCGCGCAGGGTCGCCGGCAGGATCGAGTACTTCACCGGGCCGAACAGTGCCGAGTGGGTACCCATGCCGAACAGCGCCAGCAGCAACAGGTAGAGGTTGTTGTAGAAGAAACCCAGGGCGCCGACCAGCATGATGGCGATCTCGGCCAGCTTGATCATGCGGATCAGCGCGTCCTTGGCGAACTTCTCGCCGAACTGCCCGCCAAGGGCGGAAAACAGGAAGAACGGCAGGATGAACAGCATGTGGCAGAAGTTGACCAGCAGGTTGCCGGTCTTGTCCGAGAACGCCATGCCGAACAGCACGACGAAGATCAGCCCCTGCTTGAATACGTTGTCGTTGAAGGCGCCGAGCAGCTGGGTCACGAAGAACGGCAGGAAGCGCCGGGTGCGCAGCAAGGCGAATTGCGAGTGTTGGGTCATCGTCCGTGTACCTGGCGGCGAAGCCGCCTTCGAGTAAAGAATCCAGGAGCAGAGCTGGGCTGAAATTTGGCCCGTCTGCTATTGGATTGCAATACCGCGCGCAGAGCCACATCCATGGCCCCGCGCACACATGATCAACCTCTCAGTACCGTAGCCCTGACTTCAGTCCGGGGCTGGCTGAGGGGCCCCGGACTGAAGTCCGGGCTACCGACGGGGTTATCGAGACTCGCTGCCAATCAGAGCGGCAGTTGCCCCAGCACCCAGCGCAGCACAAAGAACACCAGCAGGCCGCCGCCGATGGTCGCCAGCAGATGGCGGGTAACCGCGGCAATGGCAATCGTCGCCAGCCCTGCCAGCAGGTAGGCGTTATCCAGGCTCAGCGCCAGGTGCTGGCCATCGGGAAACAGCATGCCGGGCACGACGATGGCGGTGAGCACGGCGGTCGGCACGTAATGCAGGCCCTGGCGCACCAGCGGCGGGAAGCGCAGGTCGGGAAAGGCAAACAGGCTGTAGCGGGTAGCGAAGGTGATCGCCAACATGCCGAGAATCAGAATCCAGTTGTCCATCAGGCCACGTCCTCCACCATCAGGCGATCCCGCCGTTCCAGCACGATACCGACCAGGATGCCGCTGAAGGCAGCCGCCATGAGGCCAAGTTTGTACGGCAATCCATGACAGGCCAGCGCCACCGCCCCTGCCACCAGCGCGGCCGCCACCTGTGGGCGGTTGCGCAGCATCGGCACGACGATGCCGATGAAGGTCGCGAGCATGGCGAAGTCCAGCCCCCAGGCTGCGATGTTCGGTACGGCCTGGCCGAACACCAGGCCGATCAGGGTGCACAGCTGCCAATTGACGTACATCGCCAGCGCCGCACCTAGGAAATACCAGTGCTTGTAGGGTGATGCGTCGTTCTCCGCATAGCGGTGCTGAACCACGGCGAAGGCCTCGTCGGTCAACCAGAAGGCCAGCGGCACGCGCCAGCGCTTGGGCAGATGGCGCACGAAGGGCTGCAGGCTAGCGCTGTACAGCGCATGACGCAGGTTGACTACGACGGTGGTGAGCAGCAAAACGGCCAGGGTCGCACCACCACCGAGCAGGCTGATGGCAATGAACTGCGCCGAGCCGGCGAACACCAGCACGGACATGCCAATGGTCTGCCAGGGCGTGAGCCCGGCCGCGCCGGCCAGGCTGCCGAAGATGATGCCGAACGGCATCGCACCGAGCAGCATCGGCAGCATGTCGCGGACGGCTTGCAGGAATTCGTGTTGACGGGACATGGGGCCTCCTTGAGGTAGCGAGGCTAGTCGGTCGCAAGCGAGGCGTCTTGAACGATCTTGCGCAATTGGTCAGCTACTTGTGCGTTCAGCTGGCGCAGGCGCTGCGGTACTCGCCGGGACCAACGCCATAGGCCTGCTTGAACTGCCGGGTCAGATGGCTCTGGTCGGCAAAGCCCAGCTGCATGGCCACGCTCAGCGGCATGCAGCCGGACTTGAGCAAGGCGCGCGCCTGCTCCAGGCGACGCTGCTTGAGCCAGGCATGCGGCGGCAGGCCCGTGGCACGGCGGAACACCCGCGACAGATAGAAGGGCGAGAGATTGACCCGCGCCGCCAGCTCCTCCAGCGACGGCGGCTCGGCCAGGCTGGCGGCCAGCAGCTCCTTGGCCTGCGCCACGGCTTGCGGCTCACGCCCGGCCGGCGGCGCGACGGGAATTCGCGCGTGACGCTGGAACAGCAAAAGAATCGCCTCACGCCAGGCGGTCTGTTGCTGCAAGGCGCTGGCCGGACCGTCCAGCAGCCGATGCAGGGCACCAAAACAACGATGCAGCTCGGGGTCCTGCAGCACGCTGGCGGCGAACGATGGCATGCCGCCCGTGGCCAGCCCCAACTCGTCGAGCACACCGCTGACCTGCGCGTTGTCCGGGTAGAAGGCGCGGTATAGCCAGCCCTCGTCGTGGGCCTTGGAGCCGGTGTGCAGTTCGTCCGGGTTGATCAGCACCATGCTGCCGACCGGCGCCAGGTGGTCGCTACCGCGATGGCGAAAGCGCTGGGCGCCCGCCTCGATCACGGTGAACACGAAGCCCTCATGCACATGCGGGGCAAAGCGCTGCTGCACGTAGCGCGCGTGCAGCAGCTCGACCCCGGCCAAGCCGTCGGCCTGCCAGAAGCGCGTCTGCTCCGGGTTCAATGCCACAACGGATCAGGCGCCGAAGCGCGCTTCCAGTTGCAGTTTGACCTGCGGCCACTCGCTGTCGGTGATGCTGTACATCACCGTGTCGTCGAGGCGGCCATCGGCCAGGCGGCGGTGGTTGCGCAGCACGCCTTCGCGCTGGGCACCGAGTTTCTCGATGGCCCGCTGCGAGCGCAGGTTGCTGCCGGCGGTTTTCAACTGCACGCGCACCAGCTGCCACTCCTCGAAGGCGTGACGCAGCATCAGGTACTTGATCATGCTGTTCAGGCCGCTGCCATGCTGAGTGCTGGCGAGCCAGGTGTAACCGATCTCGGCGGCTGGCAGCGCCGAATTGAAGTCGAAGAAACGTGTGGTGCCGACCAGCTCGCCAGCCAGACGAATGACGAAGACCACGGCGCCGTGCGCCTTATGGTCAGCCAGGGCGCCGCGGTACCAGTCCGGGCGCTGGGTGCCGCTCATGTATTGCTGCGACTCGCTGTTAGCCTCGGCCAACTCCAGCAGCGCGGGCAAATCGGCTTCGCTCAGGGGGTCGAGGCGCAGAGCGCCCTGTTGCAGGGTGATCGGTTGGGGCTTGAACATCGCCAGACTCCAGAAAAAGCATCAGACAGGCTGACGGCAAAAATATCGCATGCAAAGGCGCCGACCGTGCAAAAAGGCGCTCGGCGGCCAAAGGCGGTCACGCTAGCAGGCTGAAA
This sequence comes from Aquipseudomonas ullengensis, assembly GCF_014174475.1. Classification (GTDB taxonomy): domain Bacteria; phylum Pseudomonadota; class Gammaproteobacteria; order Pseudomonadales; family Pseudomonadaceae; genus Aquipseudomonas; species Aquipseudomonas ullengensis. Next base: position 604,818 of record NZ_JACJUD010000003.1, on the reverse strand, counting down.
GGGACGGCTCAAGGGGCCTGCGACCTTGGTCGGCCTGACGTTGCGCGCGGCGCGTGCGAGACTAGCCTAACCCCGCAATCGCCTTGGCAGCCTGAGCTGCCCCCGCGCCGGCGGGCCTCTTCCATCCGCGCGCCCTGCTCCTGGAGTTTGCATGTCGCTGTCCGGCGGACTGATCGCCTTTGTCGCCCTGGCCTACATGGCCGTCCTGTTCTGCATCGCCTTCTATGGCGACCGTCGCCGTGCGCCGCTGTCGCCACGGGTGCGCGCCTGGGTCTACAGCCTGTCGCTGGCGGTCTACTGCACCAGCTGGACCTTCTTCGGCGCGGTTGGCCAAGCCGCCGGCGAGCTGTGGTCGTTCCTGCCGATCTACCTGGGGCCGATCCTCCTGCTGCTGTTCGCGCCCTGGGTGCTGCAGAAGATGGTGATGATCAGCAAGCAGGAAAACATCACCTCGATCGCCGACTTCATCGCCGCGCGCTACGGCAAGTCGCAAGCCCTGGCGGTGGTGGTGGCGCTGATCTGCCTGGTCGGCGTGCTGCCCTATATCGCCCTGCAACTGAAAGGCATCGTGCTCGGCGTCAACCTGCTGATCGGCGCCACGCCCAGCCCGACCCGCGCCCAGGACACCGCACTGATCGTGTCGCTGGTGCTGGCCCTGTTCACCGTGCTGTTCGGCACGCGCAACCTGGATGTCACCGAGCACCACCGTGGCATGGTCCTGGCGATTGCCTTCGAGGCGCTGGTCAAGCTGCTGGCCTTCCTCGCCGTCGGCGTGTTCGTCACCTGGGGGCTGTTCGATGGTTTCGAAGACCTGCTCGGGCAAACCACTCAAGCCCCCGCGCTGAACGAGTTCTGGCAGCAGACCGTGAGCTGGCCGGCGATGCTGGTGCAGACCGGCCTGGCCGCCACGGCCATCGTCTGCCTGCCCCGCCAGTTCCACGTCACCGTGGTGGAGAACATCGAACCCAAGGACCTGCGCCTGGCGCGCTGGGTGTTCCCGGTCTACCTGCTGCTGGCCGCGTTGTTCGTCATCCCCATCGCCCTGGCCGGCCAGTTGCTGCTGCCGGCCGGCATTCAGGTCGACTCCTTCGTCATCAGCCTGCCGCTGGCCGAGGCGCATCCGGCGCTGGCCCTGCTGGCATTTATCGGCGGTGCGTCGGCCGCCACCGGCATGGTCATCGTCGAGGCCGTAGCGCTGTCGACCATGGTCTCCAACGACATGCTGCTGCCGGTGCTGCTGCGCCGGCAGAACACCGAGCGCCCGTTCGAGGCCTTCCGCCACTGGATGCTCAGCGCGCGGCGGGTGAGCATCGTGGTGATCCTGCTGCTGGCCTACGTGTGCTATCGCCTGCTGGGCACCAACGCCAGCCTGGCCACCATCGGCCAACTGTCCTTTGCCGCCATCGGCCAACTGGCGCCGGCCATGTTCGGCGCCCTGGTGTGGAAGCAGGCCAACCGCCGTGGCGTGTTCGCCGGCCTCGCCGCCGGCTGCGCACTGTGGTTCTACACCCTGGTGCTGCCGCTGGTGGCCGGTGGCCTGCGCTGGTCACTGGACAGCTTCCCGCTGCTGCCGGAGCTGCTCTATTACCCGATCGGCATCGAGGTCGACCCGCTGACCCGCGGCGTGCTGATGTCGCTGGCCGGCAACTGGCTGCTGTTCGCCGGGGTGTCGTGGTTCTCCCGCACGCGGGTCTCGGAACACTGGCAGGCCGGGCGCTTCGTCGGCCAGGAACTGACGGCCAAACCTGGCGCCCGCAACCTGCTGGCGGTGCAGGTGGCCGACCTGATGGAGCTGGCCGCCCGCTTCGTCGGTGAAGACCGGGCCCGGCAGAGCTTCGTGCGTTTCTCCTACCAGTTGGACAAGCCCTTCAACCCCAACCAAAACGCCGACAGCGAGTGGATCGCCCACACCGAGCGCCTGCTCGCCGGCGTGCTCGGTGCGTCGAGCACCCGCGCCGTGGTACGCGCAGCCATCGAAGGCCGCGAGATGCAGGTCGAGGATGTGGTGCGCATCGTCGACGAAGCCAGCGAGGTGCTGCAGTTCAACCGCGCCCTGCTGCAAGGTGCGATCGAGAACATCACCCAAGGCATCAGCGTGGTCGACCAGTCCCTGCGCCTGGTGGCCTGGAACCGCCGCTATCAGGAACTGTTCGCCTACCCGGAAGGGCTGATCAGTGTCGGCCGGCCCATCGCCGAGATCATCCGCTACAACGCCGAACGCGGCCTGTGCGGCCCCGGCGATGTCGAAGAGCATGTGACCAAGCGCCTGTACTGGATGCGCCAGGGCAAGCAGCACACCTCCGAGCGCCTGTTCCCCAATGGTCGGGTCATCGAACTGATCGGCAACCCCATGCCGGGCGGCGGCTTCGTCATGAGTTTCACCGACATCACCGCCTTCCGCCGTGCCGAACACGACCTCAAGGAGGCCAACGAAGGCCTCGAACAACGGGTCGAGGCGCGCACTCGCGAGCTGTCGCAACTGAACCAGCAACTGGGCGAAGCCAAGGGCGTCGCGGAAAGCGCCAACCAGTCGAAGACCCGCTTCCTGGCGGCGGTCAGCCACGACCTGATGCAGCCGCTGAACGCCGCCCGGCTGTTCTCCGCCGCCCTCTCCCACCAGCAGGAAGCCCTGCCCCGTGAAGCCCAGGAACTGGTGCGTCACCTCGACAGCTCGCTGCGTTCGGCCGAAGACCTGATCACCGACCTGCTGGATATCTCGCGCCTGGAAAGCGGGCGCATCACCCCGGACATCAGCGCCTTCGCCCTGAGCAGCCTGTTCGACACCCTCGGCGCCGAGTTCAAGGCACTGGCCCAGGAACAGGGCGTGGATTTTCGCCTGAGCGGCAGCCGGCTGCGCATCGACAGCGACCCACGCCTGCTGCGCCGGGTGCTGCAGAACTTCCTGACCAACGCCTTCCGCTACGCCAAGGGCCATGTGCTGCTCGGCGTGCGCCGCGAGGGCAACAACCTGCGCCTGGAGGTCTGGGACCGCGGCCCCGGCATTCCCGAAGACAAGCGCAAGGTGATCTTCGAAGAGTTCAAGCGCCTGGACAGCCACCAGACTCGCGCGGAGAAGGGCCTGGGCCTGGGCCTGGCGATTGCCGACGGCTTGTGCCGGGTGCTTGGCCACCGCCTCGACGTGCGCTCCTGGCCAGGCAAGGGCAGCGTATTCAGCGTCAGCGTGCCGCTGGCCCGGCAGCCCGCAGCCGCCGCGCCACGGATCGCCGCCGAACAGAATGGCCATGCCCTCAGCGGTGCGCAGGTACTGTGCATAGACAACGAGGACAGCATCCTCGCCGGCATGCACAGCCTGCTCTCCCGCTGGGGTTGCCAGGTGTGGACGGCGCGCAACCGTCTGGAATGCGAGCACCTGCTGGACGAAGACGTGCGCCCGCAACTGGCGCTGGTCGACTATCACCTCGACGAGGGCGACACCGGCACCGAGCTGATGGCCTGGCTGCGTACGCGCCTGGGCGAGCCGCTGCCGGGCGTGGTGATCAGCGCCGATGGCCGCCCGGAGCTGGTGGCCGCAGTGCATGCCGCCGGCCTCGACTACCTGGCCAAGCCGGTCAAGCCGGCAGCCTTGCGCGCCCTGATCAGCCGCCATTTGCCGCTGGGCTGAAGAGCCTAAACAGGCCGCGGGTTCCATGGTCGTAGGGCGGGTGAAACCCGCGTGGCCCATCGCGGGTTTCACCCGCCCTACACAAGCAGCCCTCGTCCGCCACTAAAAAACATCCAATAAATCGATATTTAAGGCGGAGTTTTTGCGCTTTTTATCGAAACAAAATCGATAGATCATCCACTCCAACGCCACTGCACCGTAATCCCACGGCGCAGCAGATGGAGCACCGCCATGATCGACGTACGCCCCTTCGACAGCCTGGGCCATGCCCAGCACGGTTGGCTGAACGCACGCCACCATTTCTCCTTCGCCGAGTACCACGATGCCCAGCGGGTCAACTGGGGCAAGCTGCGCGTGTGGAACGACGATGAAATCGCCCCGCAGAGCGGCTTCCCACAGCACCCGCACCACGACATGGAAATCATCACCTACGTCCGCGAAGGCGCCATCACTCACCGCGACAACCTGGGCAACCAGGGCCGCACCGAGGCTGGCGACGTGCAGGTAATGAGCGCCGGCACCGGCATCGCTCACTCCGAGTACAACCTGGAGGACGTGACCACCAAGATCTTCCAGATCTGGGTGATCCCGGACCAGTTCGGCAAAGCCCCCTCCTGGGGCGCCAAGCCGTTCCCCAAAGACGAGCGCGCCGGCCAGTTCGTGGTGCTCGCCAGCGGTAATGAAGACGATGGCGATGCCCTGCGCATCCGCGCCGATGCACGCCTGGTAGCCGCCACGCTGAAGGCCGGGCAAAGCGCCGAGTACCCCATGGGCCGCCTGCGCAAAGGCTACCTGGTAGCGGCCAGCGGCCTGATCGAGGTCAACGGCGTACGCGCTGGTGAACGTGACGGCGTGGCCATCGCCAACGAGGAAGTGGTACGGGTTACCGCCGTGGAGGACAGTGAAGTGATTCTGGTGGAAGTTGCCTGATCCGGCGCAGCAATAAAAAAAAGCGGGCCACTGGCCCGCTTTTTCATGTCCGCCTACCTGCGCAATGCGTTTTGTAGGAGCCAGCGTGCTGGCGATGCTTTTTCTTCAGCACCCCATCGCCAGCAAGCTGGCTCCTACAGACGACCGCCTATTCAAATAGCGTCGAGGTAACGCTCCACATCCAGCGCCGCCATGCAGCCGGCACCGGCCGAGGTAATCGCCTGGCGGTACACCGAGTCGGCCACGTCACCGGCGGCAAAAACGCCCGGCACGCTGGTCGCGGTGGCATTGCCCTCGCGCCCGCCGTTGACCACCAGATAGCCATCCTTGAGCGCCAGCTGGCCCTCGAACAGCGAGGTATTGGGGGTATGGCCGATGGCGACGAACAAGCCATCGACCTTGAGCTCTACCGGGCTGCCATCGTTGCGTTTGAGGCGCACGCCGGTCACGCCCATGGCATCGCCCAGCACCTCGTCCACTTCGGCATTCAGCTGCAGCACGATCTTGCCCTCGGCCACCCGCGCCTGCAGCTTGTCCTGCAGGATCTTCTCGCCACGGAAGGTTTCGCGGCGATGCACCAGGGTCACCTTGCTGGCGATATTGGCCAGGTACAGCGCCTCCTCCACCGCCGTGTTACCGCCGCCGACCACCGCCACTTCGCGGTTGCGGTAGAAGAAGCCGTCACAGGTGGCGCAAGCGGACACGCCCTTGCCCATGAATGCTTCTTCCGATGGCAGGCCCAGGTAGCGCGCACTGGCGCCGGTGGCGATGATCAGCGCATCGCAACTGTAGGTGGCGTTGTCACCGATCAGGGTGAACGGTTTGCCAGCCAGGTCCACGGCATTGATGTGGTCGTAGACGATCTCCGTCTCGAAACGCTCGGCATGCTCCTGCATACGTTGCATCAGCGCCGGGCCGGTCAGGCCATGGGAATCGCCCGGCCAGTTGTCGACCTCGGTAGTGGTGGTCAATTGCCCACCGGCCTGGATACCGGTTATCAGCAACGGCTTGAGGTTGGCACGCGCCGCATAAACGGCGGCGCTGTAACCGGCGGGGCCGGAACCGAGGATGATCACGCGCGAATGACGGACAACGGACATGGCCTGCTCCTAGTAGGGCCTGTTTACGGTCTTCTGAATTAGAGCGATTTCTAACGCGGTATGGCCGCGAGTCAGGAGACCGTAAACAGGTTCGAATAAAAGGGAACCATCCAGAGCACAGGGGAAGGCTTGGAGGCGGATGGCCCCGCAAAGTGAATGCCGGCAAGGCTACGCAAGCCCCCGCTGCAGCGAAAATGCGCATTGCTTATGCGATCGATAGTCCGCCGCTATCCCATCAGGTTCGTAGCAGGGCCGTTGCTATACTCGCGACACACCCGCCACGCAGGCAATTGACCGAGATGACCCTGCGCAAACGCCTGTTCTGGCTGTTCGCCCCGCTGCTCGTCGTGGCCCTGGGCGTGGCCTATGGCCTGTCGCAAAGCCTGATCCTCAGCCGCTTCGACCGCCAGGACCAGATCCTCCTGGACGCCGAAGCCGAACGCCTGCGCGCGCTGCTCGACCACGAACTCAAGCGCAACCTCGACCTGGTGCAGAGCTACGCCAAGTGGGACGACAGCTACGAGTTCATGCACGGCCAGCACCCGGACTTCCAGCGCCGCAACATGGACCCCGAAGCCCTGCGCCAGCTGAACTTCGACTTCATGATCTACCTCGACCTCAAGGGCGAGGTACACGCCGAACAGTGGCTACCGCCCGACCTGCCGGACTTGCTGGCGATCGGTGGCAGGCGGCCGAGCAGCCAGGAATCGCTGCGCCGCAGCATCCTCGACGAAATCCAGCACCTGCGTACCCACAGCAACCTTGATCGACACGGCCAACTGCTGTTGGTCGAGGGTGTGCCGTTGATTCTCGCCACCGGCATGATCAACACCAACCAGAACAACCAGCCGGACGCCGGCATGCTGGTGGCCGGGCATTTTCTCGATGGCGAACGCCTGGAAAGCCTGCAGGGCCAGCTTGAGGGCGCCTTGCGCCTGTTGCCCTCGGGCGGCCCCGAGGATGCCTGGCGCTTCCTGCCCACCACCATCAGCAACGCACTCACGGACATCCGCATCAGCCCGCGCCGGGTACTCGACAGCCAGCACCAGCAGGTCTCGCTGCTGTTCAGCAACAGCTCGGGAGCACCGCAACTGCTGATGGAGATCACCACCGAACGGGCGATGCACCAAGAGGGCCGCAAGGCCATCGCGCTGTTCCTCGGCCAGGCATCGGCAGCCGGGCTGGTGGCCTGGCTGCTGATCTACCTGGGCCTGGAGCACTGGATTCTGCGCCGGGTGTTGCGCATGAAGCACGAAATCACCTCTATCGGCCCCGACTCCGCCAACCTGCGCCTGAGCGATGGCGGCCACGACGAACTGGGTCAACTGGCCGGCGACATCAACCACATGCTCGAACGCCTGGAGCAGAGCGAAACCCGCGACCGGGAAATCCTCGACGCGATCCAGGACGGCTACTTCGAGCTGGACGCACGCGGGCAGATCCTCACCGTCAACCGCGCCCTGTGCCAGATGCTCGGCTATTGCCCCGATGACCTGCTGCAACATTCCTTCGAAGACGTTCTGGCCAGCGAAGACGCCCAGCGCGCCCGCGAGCTGTTCAGCCAGGCCCTGGAGCGCGGCGAAAACACACGCTTCGCGGCCCCGCTGAAACGCCGTGATGACAGCTGGGGCTACTATGAAACGCGCTTCTCGCTGATTCACGACGCCCACGGCCACTTCACCGGTTACCGCGGCATCCTGCGCGACATCACCGACCAAGTGGCCTACCAGAACCAGTTGCTCGACATGGCCTATCGCGACCCACTAACCGGCCTCGGCAACCGCAAGGCTTTCGTCGAGCAGTTGCGCCTGCTGCTCGACCAGAGTCGCCATCAGCAGACCCAGCTGTCACTGCTGTACATGGACCTGGACCGTTTCAAGGAGGTCAACGACCGCTTCGGCCACGATGTCGGCGACAGCCTGCTGCAAGGCATCGCCGAGCGCCTGCGCAGCTCCGTGCGCAAGCCCGACCGGGTCTATCGGCTGGGCGGCGACGAGTTCACCCTGATCCTGCCCGACTCGCGCAATGACGCCGCCCTGCGACTCTCTACGCGCCTGCTGGCCGAGCTGCGCAAACCGCTGGAGATAGACGGCCAGCAGATCGACTTTGTAACCCCGAGTATCGGCATTGCCTACTTCCCCGACCACGCGGACAACCCGGAAAGCCTGGTGAAGGCGGCAGACAGCGCCATGTACCAGGCCAAACAGGAGCGCAACCGGTTCTGCGTGTACCAGGCAGACACGCTTTCGTCGACTTCGCAAAATAGGTAAGGTCGGCCCTTCGTTGCGCCAAGGAAACGCCCCCATGCCATCCCCCACCCTCTCTGGCCCGCAGTATCTGGGCGAAGGCCTGAAACTGGTGCTGAGCCCCGGCCTGCGCCTGTTCGTGCTGCTGCCGCTGACCATCAACCTGCTGCTGTTCATCGGCCTGATTATGCTGGCCATGCAGCAGTTCGGCGGCTGGGTCGACACCTTCATGCCCAGCCTGCCGAGCTGGCTGAGCTTCCTCGAATACGTCATCTGGCCACTGTTCGTGTTGCTGGTACTGCTGGTGATGTTCTTCAGCTTCACCCTGCTGGCCAACATCATCGCCGCGCCGTTCAACGGCTTCCTCGCGGAAAAGGTCGAGGTGGTGCTGCGCGGACGCGACGACTTCCCGCCCTTCAGCTGGGCCGAGCTGACAGCCATGGTGCCGCGCACCCTTGGCCGCGAACTGCGCAAGCTGGCGTACTTCCTGCCACGCGCCATTCCCCTGCTGATCCTCACCTTCATCCCCGTGCTCAACCTGATTGCCGCGCCGCTGTGGATCCTGTTTGGCGTGTGGATGATGGCCGTGCAGTACATCGACTACCCCTGCGACAACAACAAGGTCAGCTGGGACGAGATGCTCGCCTGGCTGCGCGAGAAGCGCTGGCAGTCGCTCGGCTTCGGCGGCGCCACCTACCTGGCGCTGATGATCCCGGTGGTGAACATCCTGGTGATGCCGGCTGCCGTGGCCGGGGCCACCCTGTTCTGGGTCCGTGAACGCGAGAGTCTATCCACGACCTCCTGACTCGCGGCCATACCGCGTTAAAAACGGCCTCGGAGTGCTCATTTACAACTTGTAAACTGCGCTTCCTCGGCCGTTTTTGCCTTGTCTGGCTCTAACTCAGGAGATCGTGAACAGACTCTGAGGCAGGCACCGTCACAACCCGGTAACCGCGCCGTCACACGCACTACATGGCAGCAGCCGAGACTGCTGCCATGACTGTCACAAGCCTGCATATCGCTCTCGTCAGCGAAACCTTCCCGCCCGAAATCAACGGCGTGGCCAATACCCTCGGCCGCCTCTGCCAGGGCCTGCGCGCGCGCGGCCATCGCCTGCAACTGGTGCGCCCACGCCAGGCCGACGAGGCGCAGCCCAGCGACGACAACCTGCTGTTGACCCGTGGCTGGCCACTGCCGGGCTATGCCGGCCTGCAGTGGGGCCAATCGTCGTTGCACAAGCTGCTGCGGCGCTGGAAGCGCAATCGTCCGGACGTGCTGTACGTCGCCACCGAAGGCCCGCTCGGCCTCTCCGCCATGCGCGCCGCACGGCGCCTGGGCATCCCGGTGGTCAGTGGCTTCCACACCAACTTCCAGCAGTACAGCGGCCACTACGGCCTGGGCCTGCTCAGCCGCCTGCTGACCGGCTACCTGCGCTGGTTCCACAACCGCACACGCATGACCCTGGTGCCCAGCACCAGCCAGCGCATGGAGCTGCAGCGTCGCGGCTTCGAACGCCTGGAACTGCTCGCCCGCGGGGTCGACGGGCAGCTGTTCCACCCGGCGCGGCGCTCGGCTGAACTGCGCCAGCAGTGGGGATTGGAGGACGGTGACATCGCCGTTTTGCACGTCGGTCGCCTGGCCCCGGAGAAGAACCTGGCGCTGCTGGTAAAAGCCTTCAACAGCCTGCAACAGGCCCTGCCGCACCAGCGCCTGAAGCTGATCCTGGTCGGCGACGGCCCCAGCCGTGCGCAACTCCAGGCCCAGCTGCCAGACGCTCTGTTCTGTGGCCTGCAACGTGGCGAAGAACTGGCCGCGCATTACGCCAGCGGCGATCTGTTCCTCTTCCCCAGCCTCTCGGAGACCTTCGGCAACGTGGTGCTCGAAGCCCTGGCCGCCGGCCTCGCCGTGGTTGCCTTCGACCAGGCCGCCGCCGCTCAGCACATTCGCCACGGCCACAACGGCGCGCTGGCCATGCCCGGTGACGACCAGGCCTTTATCGACGCCGCACAGTGGCTGCTGGGGGATCGCGAATGCCTGCGCCGCGTACGCCTCAATGCCCGCCAGCATGCCGGCAAGCAGGGCTGGGAAGCGATAGTCGAGCAGTTCGAAAACCTGCTGCAGAGCGCCCGCAACTGAGCAACCCGGCACGCACAAAGCGAGCATAAAAAAACCCGGCCTGAGCCGGGTTTTTCATGCAGCCTGAATCACTGGAACAACGCGTCACTCGACAGGCCATTCTTCTCCAGAATCTCGCGCAGGCGTTTCAGCGCCTCCACCTGGATCTGCCGCACACGCTCGCGGGTCAGGCCGATTTCCTGGCCAACCTCCTCCAGCGTGCAGCTTTCATGGCCGCGCAGACCGAAGCGGCGAATCACCACTTCACGCTGCTTCTCGGTCAGTTCCGACAGCCACTGATCGATGCTTTCCGACAGGTCATCGTCCTGCAGCAGATCGCAAGGGTCCGAGGGACGGTCATCGGTCAGGGTATCGAGCAGGGTCTTGTCCGAGTCTGGACCAAGGGAGACGTCAACCGAGGTCACCCGCTCGTTGAGACCCAGCATGCGCTTGACCTCGTCGACCGGTTTCTCCAGCAGGTTGGCGATTTCTTCGGCCGAGGGTTCGTGGTCGAGTTTCTGGGTCAGCTCGCGTGCGGCACGCAGGTAGACGTTGAGTTCCTTGACCACATGGATCGGCAGACGAATCGTGCGGGTCTGATTCATGATCGCCCGTTCGATGGTCTGGCGAATCCACCAGGTGGCGTAGGTCGAGAAGCGGAAGCCGCGCTCCGGGTCGAATTTCTCGACCGCGCGGATCAGGCCGAGGTTGCCCTCTTCGATCAGGTCCAGCAGAGACAGACCGCGATTGACGTAGCGGCGGGCGATTTTCACCACCAGTCGCAGGTTGCTCTCGATCATGCGCTTGCGCCCAGCAGGATCGCCCTTCTGCGCCAATCGCGCGAAGTGCACTTCTTCCTGTGGAGTCAGTAGAGGGGAAAATCCGATTTCGTTGAGATACAGCTGAGTGGCGTCTAGCGCCCGGGTGTAATCGATGTACTTGTGCTGTTTTAAACCAGTGGTCGAATTTTTGGATTTGGCGCTGGAACGAGGTTGCTCGGCTTCCTCAAAATCTTCCAGAACGATGCCGGGCTCCATCAGAAGCACCTCATCGTCGACGTCAAACTCCGGCGCTTCTTTGCTGAGTGCCATTGTTGTTGTCCTGTAATGGGTTCGACAACAAGCTCTGGCGTACCTTACCCCACAGTCGTCACAGAGAGAACGGCCCCCCAAGTTCGCCGAAAAACGAACCTGCCGCCGAAACATCACACCTGTTGGAAAGTTGGGTAACTCCCTGGCAACACCTGAGCCCGCTCCACCCACGAATGGCACAGGTTGTCGGCAGGCTCAACGACGCGGCAGATACTGCAGAGGATCTACAGGTTTTCCTTGTCGGCGAATCTCAAAATGGAGTTTCACCCGATCAGTCCCTGTGGAGCCCATTTCGGCAATATGCTGCCCGACCTTGACCTGCTGTCCCTCCCGGACCAGCAACCTGCGGTTATGACCGTAGGCGCTTACGTAGGTATCGCTGTGTTTGATGATCACCAGTTCGCCGTAGCCCCGTAATCCACTCCCGGCGTACACAACGGTGCCATCAGACGCAGCTAAAACAGGCTGGCCCAATTCCCCGGCGATATCAATTCCTTTATTCAAACTGCCGTTTGACGAGAATTTCCCGATCAAAACACCGCCTGCAGGCCACGCCCAGCCTTGCGCAGAGCGGGTTACCGGTTGCACCTTGCCGGCCACCGCAGGGGTTGCACTGACCGGCGCTGACGGCGTGCTCACTGGCGTTTGCGGCTGTGGTTGCGGCAACGGCGTCTTGACCGGTTGCTGCACCACAGGCCGCACAGGCGTTGCGGGTTGCGTCGTGATTGGAGCCACCACGGGCTTGCCGGCCTGGGCCACTAGGGGCGCCGAACCGCCGGGCACGTCGAAACGCACACGCTGGCCTGGGCGAATCACGAATGGCGCGGCAATGTTGTTACGCGCCGCCAGGGCTTTCCAGTCCCAGCCGAAACGAAAGGCGATCGAGTACAGAGTGTCGCCGGGCTGCACGATGTACTGGCCACCGGTAACCTGCGGGCGGCTGGGCGCCACCGCACCACCACCGGAATGAGTGCGATCCACCACCTGCACCGGCGTGCTGGGCGAGCTGCTGCAGCCCGACAGGATGACGGCGAAGACCACTCCCCCCAGGCCACTGCGGCCCATCAGGCGCTTTCGCTGCTGTCTGCTCGTGAGACTCACCCCGTGCTCCCCTGCCGGTGTTTCTTGGATATATAGGTACGTATTGTGCCGGAAATATCCGGCTGAGCCAGTCGCTTGCCCTGGGCAGGCAACCGGCCCGAATCGTCTACAGCCGCTTCACTCGATCGTCTCAGGCCAAGGGGCCATTGAGCAGCGGTACGAAACGCACCAGATCGAGGACATGACGGCTGTAGCCATCGTCTTCACGGATGATCAGCAGCAACTCCTGCACGTCACCCACGCCCACCGGGATCACCAGGCGTCCGCCCGGAGCCAGCTGGTCCAGCAGCGCCTGCGGCACTTCGGCGGCAGCGGCGGTGACGATGATGCCGTTGTACGGCCCCAGCGCGTTCCAGCCTTCCCAGCCATCCCCCCAGCGGAATACCACGTTGCGCAGGTTTAGCTCGACCAGACGCTCCTTGGCCTTGTCCTGCAGGCTCTGGATGCGTTCGACGGAGAACACCCGCTCGACCAGTTGGGCCAGCACGGCAGTCTGGTAACCGGAGCCGGTACCGATCTCCAGCACCTTGTCCAATGGGCCGGAAGCCAACAGCAGCTCGGTCATCCGCCCAACCATATAGGGCTGGGAGATGGTCTGGTTATGGCCGATGGGCAGCGCGGTGTCTTCGTAGGCACGATGGGCCAGCGCCTCGTCGACGAACAGATGGCGCGGCGTACGGCGAATGACTTCCAGCACCCGTGGGTTGGACAGGCCTTCCTCGTACAAGCGCTCGATCAGCCGCTCGCGGGTCCGTTGCGAGGTCATGCCGATCCCGTGGCGTTGCAGGTGATCCTGGCCGCGCATCAGAGCAGCCCCTCCAACCAGCCACCGAGGCTGTTGAAGCCCTCGTGGAAGGTGCGATCGAGCTGCAATGGGGTAATCGACACGTAACCCTGCATCACTGCATGGAAGTCGGTACCCGGGCCGCCGTCTTCGGCGTCGCCGGAAACGGAGATCCAGTAGCCTTCCTTGCCACGCGGGTTGACCACCTTGACCGGCGCCGCCGCACGGGCGCGATGGCCCAGGCGAGTGAGCTGGATGCCACGGATGCGGTCCAGCGGCAGGTTGGGTACGTTGACGTTGAGTACGGTGCGCGGCGGCAGGTCGAGTTGGCCATGGGCCTCGACCAGCTTGCGGGCGAAATAGGCGGCCGTCGGCAGGTTGTCCGGCTGACGCGACAACAGCGAGAAGGCAAAGGCCGGACGCGCGAGGAAGCGACCTTCCAGCGCAGCAGCGACAGTGCCGGAATACAGCACGTCGTCACCCAGGTTGGCGCCCAGGTTGATCCCCGACACCACCATCTCCGGCACCTGTTCGAGCAGGCCGTTGAGGCCCAGGTGCACGCAGTCGGTGGGGGTGCCGTTGAGGCTGATATAGCCATTGGGCAACGTTGTCGGGTGCAGCGGACGGTCGAGGGTCAACGCGCTGCTGGCGCCACTCTTGTCCTCGGCGGGGGCAACGATGACGCAGTCGGCATAGTCGGCCAGCGCGCCGTGCAGCGCGGCGATACCGGGTGCCATCACCCCGTCGTCGTTGGAAATCAGAATTCGCATGGATTTTCCGTCTGCCCTGCCGGCAGTAGATCGATCAGTTCGCGCACCACGACGGTGGCGAAGCATCCGGCCGGCAGGACGAATTGCAGTTGCAGAATGTCAGGCTCCGGATAATGCCACGTCAAACCGCCAATGGGGAGGCGCAGGATACGCCGTTCGTGCGCCATGCCCGCTTCGACCAGCCAGTCCGCCAGTGCCTGCTCGCTTGCCGCTACGCCCTGCTCCAGCGCGTGCGCGGCACCGGCTGTCGGCGACGGGCCACTGCCCCACAAGGGGCCGGTGGGATGCAGGTCGAGAATGGCCAGACGCGGATCACTGCACTCGGCTTCACCGGCCATGAAGAAGCTGCGGCTGCCGGTAAACGCCAGCAGATCGCCAACCGCGACCTGATTCCAACTACCCGCCGCCACGCGTTCAGCCAGCAGGCGATTGAACAGGTGGCTGCGCGCCGCCGAGAGCAGGCGCGAACGCAGGTTGCGCTGCTCCGGTAGCTCATGGCGCTCGGCGAACTGGCGGGCCTCGAAGACGTTGCCACCCTGGAAACCGAAACGCTGCAGGCCGTAATAGTTGGGTACGCCCTGGGCCTGGATCTGTTGTAGGCGCTGTTCCAGCGCGTCCTTGTCGCCATCGAACTGGGTCAGGCGCAGGGTGAAGCCGTTGGCCGAATGGGCGCCGCGCTGCAGCTTGCGCGAGTGCCGCGCGGTCTTGAGGATGCTCAGGCTATGGCCTTCGGCCGCGCTCAGGTCGGGATCGGCCTTGCCCGGCAGGTGCAGGCTGAACCACTGGCGGGTCAGTGCCTGACGGTCCTTCAAGCCGGCGTAGCTGATGTTGCGTTGCGATACACCAGCGGCCCGCGCCAGGCGCCGCGCCGCTTCCTCGGTATTCAGGCCTCGCTTCTCCACCCACAGCCAGAGGTGTTCACCCTGGCCGGACAGCGGAATATCGAGCACTTCATCGACCTGAAAGTCTTCCGCCGTGGCCTTGAGCACGGCGCGCCCGCAGGCCTCACCGTGGGCACGCGGGCCAAGCAGTTGCAGTTCGTTCATGCCTTCACCAACAGCGCCACGGCATGCACCGCGATGCCTTCCTCGCGACCGGTGAAGCCGAGCTTCTCGGTGGTGGTGGCCTTGACATTGACCTGGTCCAGTTCGACCTGCAGATCGGCGGCGATCAGCCCGCGCATGGTCTCGATGTGCGGCGCCATCTTCGGTGCCTGGGCGACGATGGTGGCGTCGACATTGCCGACCCGCCAGCCCTTGGCGTGAATCAGGCCGAGTACGTGACGCAGCAGTGCGCGGCTGTCGGCACCCTTGAAGGTCGGGTCGGTATCGGGGAAGTGCTTGCCGATATCGCCCAGCGCCGCGGCGCCGAGCAGCGCATCGCTGAGGGCATGCAGCAGCACGTCGCCATCGGAATGGGCCACCAGGCCGAATTTGTGCGGGATACGCACGCCGCCCAGGGTGATGAAATCGCCCTCGCCGAAGCGGTGTACGTCGTAGCCATGACCGATACGCATAAAAGAAAACGCCCTGCAGAAGTCAGGGCGTGATTCTAACCGGATTAGGCCTGTAAGGCCGCCGCATGATGTCTCAAGTGGTCATCGATGAAGCTGGCAATAAAGTAGTAGCTATGGTCGTAGCCCGGCTGCAGGCGCAGAGTCAGCGGATGGCCGGCCGCCTTGGCCGCCGCTTGCAAGGCCTCGGGTTTCAGTTGGCCCACCAGGAAGTCGTCGCGATCCCCTTGGTCGACCAGGATCGGCAGCTTTTCGGTGGCATCGGCCAGCAACGCACAGGCATCCCACTCGCGCCAGCGGCTGCGGTCTTCACCCAGGTAGCGGCCCAGTGCCTTCTCGCCCCAGGGGCAATTGCTCGGGTTGCTGATCGGCGCGAAGGCCGACAGCGAGTGGTAACGCCCCGGATTGCGCAAGGCGCAGACCAATGCACCATGGCCGCCCATGGAGTGACCGCTGATACCGCGTTTGCCCGACACCGGAAAGTTGGCCTCGACCAGCGCCGGTAGCTCGTGCACTACGTAGTCGTGCATACGGTAATGCCGCGCCCAGGGTTCCTGGGTGGCGTTGACGTAGAAGCCGGCGCCCAGACCGAAATCCCAGGCACCGTCCGGGTCGCCCGGCACATCGGCGCCGCGCGGGCTGGTGTCCGGGGCGACGATGATCAGGCCCAGCTCGGCGGCGAGCTTTTGCGCGCCGGCCTTCTGCATGAAGTTTTCGTCGGTGCAGGTCAGGCCGCTGAGCCAGTACAGCACCGGCAGCTTGGCGCCCTGCTCGGCCTGCGGCGGCAGGTAGACGGCGAACTGCATGTCGCAGCTCAACGTGCTGGAGCGGTGGCGATAGCGTTTGTGCCAACCACCGCAACTCTTGTTGCTGGAAACAATTTCGAGAGTCATGTCGATGCCTCGCGTAGGGTGGAAACCGCGTAGCGTTTCCACCGCCGCAGGTGGATAAGCCGTCATTCGACGGCGTTATCCACCCTACGATCAGTAATGGATAACGGTGCGGATGCTCTTGCCTTCGTGCATCAGGTCGAAGGCTTCGTTGATCCGCTCCAGGCCCATGGTGTGGGTGATGAAGGTGTCCAGCGGGATCTCGCCCTTCTGCGACTTCTCCACGTAGCTCGGCAGCTCGGTGCGGCCCTTGACGCCACCGAAGGCCGAACCACGCCAGACGCGGCCGGTGACCAACTGGAACGGACGGGTGCTGATTTCCTGACCGGCACCGGCGACGCCGATGATCACGCTTTCGCCCCAGCCCTTGTGCGCGCATTCCAGCGCAGCACGCATCAGCTGCACGTTGCCGACGCACTCGAAGCTGTAGTCGACGCCGCCGTCGGTCATCTCGACGATGACGTCCTGGATCGGCTTGGCATGGTCCTTCGGGTTGACGAAGTCGGTCGCGCCCAGCTCACGGGCCACGTCGAACTTGGCCGGGTTGATGTCGATGGCGATGATGCGGCTAGCCTTGGCCATCTTCGCGCCGATGATCGCCGCCAGGCCGATGCCGCCCAGGCCGAAGATCGCCACGGTGGCGCCCTCTTCCACCTTGGCGGTGTTGAGCACGGCGCCGATGCCGGTGGTCACGCCGCAACCGAGCAGGCAGACCTTTTCCAGCGGCGCGTCCTTGGGGATCACTGCCAGGGAGACTTCCGGCAGCACGGTGTACTCGGAGAAGGTCGAGCAGCCCATGTAGTGGTAGATCGGCTCGCCGTTGTAGGAGAAGCGCGAGGTGCCGTCGGGCATCAGGCCCTTGCCCTGTGTGGCGCGCACCGAGCTGCACAGGTTGGTCTTGCCGGATTTGCAGAATTTACACTCGCGGCATTCGGCCGTGTACAGCGGGATCACGTGGTCGCCAACCTGCACCGAGGTCACGCCCTCGCCGACTGCTTCGACGATGCCGCCACCTTCGTGACCGAGAATTGCCGGGAACACGCCCTCGGAGTCGGCACCGGACAGGGTATAGGCGTCGGTGTGGCAGACGCCGGTGGCGACGATGCGCACCAGCACTTCACCGGCCTTCGGTGGCGCGACGTCGACTTCGACGATCTGCAGCGGTTCGTTGGGGGCGAAGGCGACCGCGGCGCGGGACTTGATCATGGGGTTCTCCAAGGGTGGCTTTGAACGTGGCGTGCAGTGTAGTTGGCATCGATTTGAGGAATAATCCCCGACAAAGCAAAACATTATTGCCATGCAGGGATAATCAACCATGAATCGCTGGGAAGGCCTGGACGAATTCGTCGCCGTCGCCGAGTGCGGCCAGTTCACTGCAGCTGCCGAACGCCTGGGCCTGTCGTCGTCGCAGGTCAGTCGCCAGGTGGCGAAGCTGGAAGAACACCTGCAGGCCCGCCTGTTCTACCGCAGCACCCGCCGCGTGGTGCTGACCGAGGCCGGGCAGACCTTTCTGCAGCACTGCCAGCGCCTGCAGGACGCCCGCGAGGAAGCGCTGCGCGCGGTCGGCGACCTGGCCAACGAGCCCAAGGGCCTGCTGCGCATGACCTGCGCGGTCGCTTACGGTGAGCGCTTCATCGTGCCGCTGGTGAACGACTTCATGCAGCGCCATCCGCAATTGCGCGTGGAGATCGAGCTGAGCAACCAGACCCTCGACCTGCTGCACAGCGGCATGGACCTGGCCATCCGCCTCGGCCGCCTGCAGGACTCGCGCCTGGTGGCCACGCGCCTGGCGCCGCGGGTCATGCACCTGTGCGCGGCGCCGCTGTACCTGGAGCGTTACGGCCGGCCGCACAGCCTGTCGGAACTGGCGCGGCACAACTGCCTGATCGGCAGCAGCGACACCTGGAGCTTCCAGCAGGACGGCCGCGAGCTGTCGCAACGGGTGCAGGGTAACTGGCGCTGCAACAGCGGCGAGGCGGTGCTGGATGCGGCGCTGCGCGGTTTCGGCCTGTGTCAGTTGCCCGACTACTACGTGCAGGCCCACCTACGCAGCGGCGCACTGGTCGACCTGCTGGCCCAGCACAAGCCGCCGAACACCGCAGTGTGGGCGCTGTATCCGCAGCAGCGGCACCTGTCGCCCAAGGTGCGCCAGTTGGTCGAGTTATTGAAGGAAGGCCTGGCGCAGCGGCCGGAGTATCAGCAACTCGCCTGAGTCATTGGTGGAAAACGCTGCGCGGTTTTCCACCCTACTCGGGCTAAACCGTAGGGTGGATAACGCTTTGCTTATCCACCAACGTGAGCAGCGCAAACTATGGGCAGGACACCTGTCACGCCGGCGTCAGGCACTCCGGGGCATCCAGTTTGGGATCGTTGACCAGATTGGCCAACACCCGCTCGCGCAATGGCGGCGTGGGAATCAGCAGCAACGCCTGCAACTGCGCCAGGGGCGTGTCCTCGGCCAGCCAGGCGTGTTGCTGCGCCTCATCCAGCAGCAGCGGGCGACGCAAATGGGCGGCGGGCTGGGTAATCATGGCCACGCTCAGGTAGACCTGATCTCCCGCCGGATAGGCCTCCCACAGCGCGGCGAAGTGCAGCAGGCTGCCTTCGCCGGTCAGCCAGAACGGGCGCTTGCGCAACTCGCCGCGCCACTCGTAGAAGCCGTTGGCCGGCAGCAGGCAACGCCGCTGGCGAAAGGCCTCGCGGAACATCGGCTGCTCACTGAGGGTTTCCGCACGGGCATGGGCCGGCGATTTCGACAAATCATTGAGCCAGGGCGGGGTCAGCCCCCAGCGACCGCTGGCAGCCTGCAACTCGCCGCCGACATGGCGCAGGAACAGCACCTGATTACCGGGCGAAATATTCCAGTGCGGCGCCTGCCCAACAGGGAAGCCGGGCAAGGTTGCCAAGCTCTGCGACCAGCGAAACAGGGCAAAACGTCCACTCATAAGACAGCGGGCTCATCGAGGAAAACAAAGGAAAGGCAGCGACAGACCGGACTGGCGACACGCCATCAGCAAAGCAGCACACCGGGACAGGCATCCGGCTCGTCGCCAGGTAGTGGCGCGGCGGCATTGTACGCGGCGATCAGGTGGCGCGCGTGGTCGGCATCGTCATCCATCACCAGCAAGCCCAGCAGCCCCAGCGCCGGCAGCTCGCCGATGGCGCCCAGCAGGTGGCGGCCAGTGAGGTGTGCATCCACCCCTTCGCTGGCCAGCATGCCCAGCAACAGTTCGCCTTCCAGCAGGTCCTGCGGCTCGTAGACGCGCTGCATCATTCATCCTCCGTGCGCACGTCCAGTGACCAGTCGTCACCGTCGGTACGCAAATCGAAGATGATCGGCCGGCAGCACACCGGACAGTCCTCGATGTATTCCTGGTCACCGGCGGACAGATCAAGCAACGCCTCGGCCGGTTCGCCGCAATAGGGACATTGATACGCCTGTGTTTCCAGCATCACGACCTCCACTGTGACTTGCAGGTACAATCGCCGGTCTATTGCAGGCTCGCGGGACTCCCCCTGAGCCTAGGCACCCGTAACGATGAGAACATGATGGGCGAATTCGATTCCATCCGACCCTACGCCGACCACGAAGTCCGCGCCGTCCTCGACCGCCTGCTTGGCGACTCGACCTTTCTCGGCATGCTCACGCGCTTTCGCTTCCCGCGTCTGGCCGGGCCGCTCGGCTGGCTGCTTAAACCTCTTATAGCTCATCGGCTGCGCCAGCAGGTCGCCGGCATCGCCAGCGTTGCCGCGCTGCAGGACCGCATCGAGCTGTATGTGGACCGCACCCTGGAGAGCGCCACCGACGGTGTGAGCTATTCCGGCCTGGAGCAACTCAAGCCCGGCGCGCCTTACCTGTTCCTCGCCAACCACCGCGATATCGTCATGGACCCGGCCATCGTCAACTACGCCGTGTACCACGCCGGCCTGCCGACGCCGCGCATCGCCATTGGCGACAACCTGCTGCAGCGGCCCTTCGTCAGCGACCTGATGCGCCTGAACAAGAGCTTCATCGTGCACCGCTCGCTGACCGGGCGGCGCGAGAAGCTGGCGGCCTTCCAGCTGCTGTCGGCCTACATCAACCACTCGATCCGCGTCGACGGCCAGTCGGTCTGGATTGCCCAGGCCGAGGGCCGCGCCAAGGACGGCGACGATCGCACCGATTCGGCGATCCTCAAGATGTTCCACATGAGCCGCAAGGACGAGCCTTTTGCCCATGTGCTCAGCTCGCTGAACCTGATTCCGGTCTCGATCAGCTACGAGTACGACCCGTGCGACCAGGCCAAGGCCCGCGAGCTGTCGATCCGCGCCAGCAGCGGCAGCTACGAAAAGGCACCGGGCGAGGACGACGCTAGCATCGCCCTCGGCATCACCGGCTACAAAGGCCGCGTGCATGTGCACTTCGGCGCACAGGTGACGTCCGGCTTCGAGGATGCCAAGCAGCTGGCCGCCCTGATGGACCGCCATATCCTCGGCGGCTACCGGTTGTTCCCGGTGCATCACCTGGCCTACGCCCAGTGGGAAGAGCGCGACGCCGAGCTGGCCGTACCGGCGCTCGAACACCAGTTCACTGCCGATGAGTTGCAGAGCGCGCGCAGCGAGTGGCAGCGCCGCCTGGACGCCTGCCCGGTGGAGCAGCAGCCATGGCTGATCCGCCAGTACGCCATGCCGGTGCGCAACTACTATCGGGTCAAGGCGGGTTTGCCACTCTAGCTGTGGCCTGAAACGAAAAACGGCAGCCCGAGGGCTGCCGTTTTCATTCACTCACGCGAATCAGAACCTGTTCACAATCTTCTGGACTAGAGCCAGACAAGGCGCTACGCCAGTAACAGCCTCCGGCTGGTCAAAGCGGCGAGGAAGCGGAGTTTACGAGCTGTAAATGAGCATGACTCGTTTCACTCGCCCTTCGGGCCGCGCTAAAGCGCGTTAGCCGCAGCGGCTTGCCGAGCCTGGTTTTAACGCAGGCTGGCCGACGGACAGGAGACCGTGAGCAGGTTCTCAGAGCTGCGTGCTAACCCAGGACATTAGCAGGGCGACGCCCAGGCTGGCGCCACCGAAACGGTAGAAGAACCGATTGAGGCGCTGGGTAGGCTCGTCCAGCAGCGACGCTTCTTCATCCAGCTCATTCAGCTCACCGTCGGCGGCCAGACGGGCCACGGCGCGCTGCTCGCGCACGCGGGTGGCCAGCAGCAGCCAGCTGCCGGCAGCGGCAAAGAACAGCGCCAGGGTATTCACGGCTTGCGCCGGGTGAGCCAGAAACAACGACCACAAAGCCTGCAACGACATCATCAACCTCAACTTCGGGTAGCCCGCGTGCGAGCCGTCAAAAGGGATACGATGCACCGGCGCGCGGCCGGCAGTCAGAATACGGTCGCGGAGTCTACCGAAGCGCCCCCTTGCCCGCCGGGCATTCCGACGAACACCCGCGGCCATTCATCGCCTGGTCACAGAGGCCTGCCATCGTGACGCCTCGCTCACAGGAGGCCGCCATGTTGCACGCCCAGCTTCAGGATCATCTCTACCGCATCGCCCACGACGAAGAGCAGCGCGCGCTGGTCGACGCCTTCGCCATCAACGTGCAGGACCGCCAGTGGCTGGTCTACTGCGCCCTCGGCGGTCATGAACACGCTGAATACCCCGACGCAGACCCGCAGACCGGGATCAGCCTGCCGGAGCTGTACCAGCAGGCCGCCTGAATGCCAGGCACAAAAAAGCCCGGCATCAGGCCGGGCTTTTTCGTTGGAGCGGGAACCGTTACTGGCCGTTGAGCAACTGGCCAATGGTTGGATCCTTGAAGGTGCGGGTCAGGGCGTCACTGAGCACGTCGCTGACCAGCTTGGTGTTGGTTTCCTGGTTCGGCGCCATGCCGAAACGCTGGTTCAGCGAAGCACCGTAACGGCCGCTGTAGCGGCGGTTGCTGTTCTGCACGTCGGCACGGAAGCTGGCACTGATGTCAGCCTCGGTGACGTAGGTGCCTTCTTTCGGCGACTGGTACTTGAGGTCGGCCAGGGTCAGGGTCAGCTGCGGCGCATTGTAGGCATTGGCGCTCGGGGTGAAGCCGAGCAGGCGTACAGCCGCTTCGGCCTCGGCCTGCAGGCGCGGCAGGATGTCCTTGCCCTGAACGCTGATCGCGCTGGTTTCCGGGTAAAGACCACCGCGAGTGCCCAGTACCGGCGACTGACGACCATCGACCACACGCACCACCACGGGCTGACCCTGACCGACTGCGGCCAGAGGCGCGGTGAGCTTGGGTTGCGGCAGCAGTTGCTGCGGGCTGTGGGCACAACCGACCAGGCTCAGGCCGAGCACGGCGATCAGACCGAACAGCGCACGATTCTTCATGCTTGATCTCTCCAGAACGATGAGGGGGGACTAAAAGTGGCGGGCAGTATAACCAGCGCCACCGGGCGCGACATCTGCTTTTCAGACCCCATCACGGCCTCCGGGGTTCCACTGTCACAGGGCTGTCACTGCCGCGTGCGATAAGGATCAGGCACTCGAAGAGGAAAGAATGATGATGAGTCTGTGGAGTTTGCTGAACCTGGCCCCGCGCATGCGCTGCTATGCCCTGCTGGACAATCGCGGCATCTGCCGCGCGCTGCGCCAGGCATCCAGCGCCCCTGAACAGAATGGCTGGGTGGAAGTCAGCGCCATGCACCTGGGCTGGATCGGCCAGCAGCTGCCGCTCGAAGCGGTCATGCAGGCCAGCCCGAGCGCCCGCCGACCGCTGCCCGCCCTCGCCGCCTGAAGATCTGGCCATAAAAAAACCGCCCCGAGGGGCGGTTTTTCATGAGCGCATCGCCAATCAGGCGTTGAGCTGCAGGTTGGCACTGCACTGCGTGCTGACCTGGCGGTACAGCTCGGCGTCGTCTTCCAGCGGCTTCTCGCGCGCCGGGAAGATTTCCTTCAGCTTGGTGGCCCAGGCTTCGCTGCCCGCTTGTTCGGCGAAGCAACGCTCGATCAGGTTGAGCATGATCGACACGGTCACCGAAGCGCCCGGCGAAGCGCCCAACAGGGCGGCGATGGAGCCGTCCTCGGCCGCCACCAGTTCGGTACCGAACTGCAGCACGCCGCCTTTCTTGGCGTCTTTCTTGATGATCTGCACGCGCTGACCAGCAATTTCCAGGCGCCAGTCCTCGGCCTTCACGTTCGGGTAGAACTTGCGCAGGGCGTCCAGGCGCTGGTCCTGGGACTGCAGCACTTCCTTGATCAGGTAGCGGGTCAGGTCCATGTTGTCGCGCGCCACGGCCAGCATCGGGCCGATGTTGCTCGGGCGCACCGACAGCGGCAGGTCGAGGAACGAGCCGTGCTTGAGGAACTTGGTGGTGAAGCCAGCGTACGGGCCGAACAGCAGCGAGGTCTTGCCGTCTACCACGCGGGTGTCGAGATGCGGCACCGACATCGGCGGCGCGCCGACTTCAGCCTGGCTGTAGACCTTGGCCTGGTGCAGCTTGACCACGTCCTGGTTGTCGCAGCGCAGCCACTGGCCGCTGACCGGGAAGCCGCCGAAGCCCTTGCCTTCTTCGATGCCCGACATCTGCAGCAGTGGCAGAGCACCGCCACCGGCGCCGAGGAATACGAACTTGGCCGCAACCGAACGGGTGCTGCCGTCCTGGGAGTTCTTGATCGTCACATCCCAGCCCTGCGCGGTGCGCAACAGGCCGGTGACTTTCTGGTTGTAGCTGACGCTGGTGCCGCCCTGGCTGGCCAGGTACTGCAGCAGCTGGTTGGTCAGCGCACCAAAGTTGACGTCGGTGCCATTCAGCGCACGGGTCGCGGCGATGCGCTCACCGGCAGCGCGGCCCTGCATCATCAGCGGCATCCACTCGGCCATGGTGGCCGCGTCTTCGCTGTATTCCATGTCGGCGAAGGCGTGGTGCTGGCTCAGTTCGGCAAAGCGCGCCTTGAGGAAGCCCACATCCTTCTCGCCACGCACGAAGCTCAGGTGCGGCACCGAGTTGATGAAGTTCTTCGGCGAACCGAATGCGCTCTTGCCGCACAGGTAGGACCAGAACTGCTTGGAGACTTCGAACTGGGTATTGATGTTGACGGCTTTCTTGATGTCCACCGAACCATCCGCCGCCTGCGGCGTGTAGTTCAGCTCACACAAGCCGGCATGGCCGGTACCGGCATTGTTCCAGGGGTTGGAACTTTCGATGGCGCCGGACTCGCGCAGTTCGGCGATTTCCAGCTTGAGGCCAGGATCGAGCTCCTTGAGCAACACCGCCAGGGTGGCGCTCATGATGCCGGCGCCGACCAGCAGCACATCCACAGTTTCGTGATTGTTTTGCGTCATTAACGCTTCTCCAAGATCTGCAGTACCAAATTGATGCCATCGACCTTTTGAGCCGCGCATCAACCACTAATCACTGACAGCCAGGCGGGTGCCTGGAATATCGGAGGGGCGACGGTCAGGGGCCGGTGACCCGGCCTGACCCGATCCTTCGCAACCTCTATCGATACGTGCCACCTGTGGGTCGCCCGTACCATTCAAATACTGAAATCAGTGCCGCTTCCGTCGATCGAGCGCCCTGCGCTCCAGACCACTTTGCGCAACAGCCCGCCGTGCGGGCCCTGCCCGACTTTGCCGGGCAGGCTTTTTCCGGCGCGCACGATACCATTAATGACGCATTTTCAGACGCAAAAATTGCGCCGATACCACCTGGCAATCCTGTTTATTGGCCGAATCAGCCGCGCGCGGCCTTGATCGCCTCGACATAGGGCTCAGCCAGGCGCTGATCCTGGATCAGTGCCACGAAATCATGCCCCTGGGCATCGGTGGCGTTGAGGTCATAGCCGGCGTCCTTGAAGAAGCCGAGAAAACGCTCGAAATCGTCGATACGCAGGCCGCGGTAGGCCTTGACCAGCTTGTGCAGGGACGGCGGCGTAGCATCGGCCGGCTCGACCGCGAGGAACAGCTTGATCGACTCGTCGCTGATTTCTTCGCCAATCACCTGTTTCTTGTCTTTACGCATCACGCACTCCAGCTCAGCGGGCATCACGGGGCCGGCAGTTTACCCTTGCCCGGCAGCGCGCTCAACGCGACGAAGGAATCCTTTACGGGCGATGCAACGATCCAGCTCGCACGACAGTGGGAGAACAGTGATTTCCGGAGGGAATCGATGGTCAGGCGTCGAACTGCGCGCGCATCCAGGCCAGATACTCAAGCGCAGCAGGCTCGCCCTCGCGCGGCGCCCAGAAGGCCTGTTCATCCTCGCCCAGCGGGCGATAAGGGCCGGCCTTGCACTCGAACAGCACGCTGTCGGCGCTCAGCACCACCAGGGCGTGGAACTGGCCGGGCGCCAGATCGACACCAACGCACTCGCCACCGGCTTCGAGCAGGCGGGTCTGCTGCACGCTGCCATCTTCGGCGAACAGCAACAGGCCGATGCGGCCCTGCAGCACCAGCAGGGTCTCGGCCTTGTCCGCCGCCAGGTGGCGGTGCGGGGCGATATAGGTGTCGGGCTGCAGCCCTACCGCCAGGCGGTGGCAGGGCTCTTCCATGGCGTGGAAGTTGTGATGGGTACGCTGGCGCGGACTGGCCGTCGCCTGCTCAGCCAGGCTGGCGAACAGGCTGCGGTCGAGAAACGCCGCGGGGCGCAAATTACAGGCCTTTGACGGCGAAGATCCCGGCGGCATTGCGCCAGTAGCCCTTGTAGTCCATGCCGTAGCCGAAGATGAAGCGGTCTTCGCACGGCAGGCCGACGTAGTTGGCCTTGAGGTCCGGGCGCGCCTTGCGGTCGTGCTGTTTGTCGATCAGTACGGCGGTGTGCACCTTGGTGGCGCCGGCGTGCTTGCAGAACTCGATGATGGCCGAGAGGGTGTGCCCTTCGTCGAGGATGTCGTCGATGATCAGCACTTCACGGTCAATGAAGGAGATTTCCGGCTTGGCCTTCCAGAACAGCTCGCC
This sequence comes from Aquipseudomonas ullengensis, assembly GCF_014174475.1. Taxonomy (GTDB): domain Bacteria; phylum Pseudomonadota; class Gammaproteobacteria; order Pseudomonadales; family Pseudomonadaceae; genus Aquipseudomonas; species Aquipseudomonas ullengensis. The sequence continues at coordinate 578,746 of NZ_JACJUD010000003.1, read as the reverse complement.
GCCGGTGGTTTCGCTGCGGTAGCGGGTGGCGTGCAGGTACGACAGTTCCAGCGGGAAACCCAGCTTGGGCAACAGCTTGCCTGCGAAGATCAGGCCGCCGTTCATCACACAGAACACCACCGGATTGCTCTCGGCCAGCTCGCCATTGATGGCCTCGGCGACCTGATCGATGGCCGCCTCGACCTGCGCGTCGGTGTACAGGCAATCGGCTTCGGCCATGATTTGGCGGATGTGGGCGAGGTCGGCAGACATGGTCTTCTCCAGATAAATAGACAAGGCTGGTTAAAAAATTGCCGGGAGCAATTCTTAACGTCGCGCCAGCGACGGCCCGAAGGGTGACCGCCAGGGACGGCAGGTCATAAAAAATGGTCGGCAAAGGTACTCAGAGTCATGCGTCAGGGCAAGCCTGGACGGATATTTTCTGACCACTCGCTCAAGTCAGTCAGTAAACTGGGCGCCTTCTAGCTGGCATGACCAGTGCTTTACTCTAGCCAGTATTCCGCCGCCTTCCCCGGAGACCCTGCATGCCCATCCGAGAAATTCGCCACCCGCTGATCCGCCACAAGATCGGCCTGATGCGCCGCGCCGACATCAGCACGAAGAACTTCCGCGAACTGGCCCAGGAAGTGGGCGCCCTGCTCACCTATGAAGCGACCAACGATCTGCCGCTGGAAGACTGCGAGATCCAGGGCTGGGCCGGCACCGTGCAGGTGGAGAAGATCGCCGGCAAGAAAATCACCGTGGTGCCGATCCTGCGGGCCGGCATCGGCATGCTCGACGGCGTGCTCAGCCTGATTCCCGGCGCCAAGGTCAGCGCCGTGGGCGTGGCGCGCAACGAGGAAACCCTGGAAGCGCACACCTACCTGGAAAAACTCGCCCCGGAAATCGACGAGCGCCTGGCCCTGATCATCGACCCGATGCTGGCCACCGGCGGCTCCATGGTCGCCACCATCAACCTGCTGAAGAAGGCCGGTTGCAAGGAAATCCGCGCCATGGTCCTGGTCGCCGCGCCGGAAGGCATCAAGGTGGTCAACGATGCACACCCGGACGTGATGATCTTCACCGCCTCCATCGACCAGTGCCTCAACGAACACGGCTATATCATTCCGGGCCTCGGCGATGCCGGCGACAAGATCTTCGGCACCAAACAAAAGGACGCATGACCATGCAGGATGAATACAAGGACCCGCTCTGGCGCCAGGTGATTTCCGGCGCACAGATGCTCTTCGTTGCCTTTGGCGCCCTGGTGCTGATGCCACTGATTACCGGCATGGACCCCAACGTCGCGCTGTTCACCGCCGGTATCGGCACCCTGCTGTTCCAGCTTGCCACCGGCCGCCAGGTGCCAGTTTTCCTGGCCTCGAGCTTCGCCTTCATCGCCCCGATCATCGCCGCCAAGGGTGAGTTCGGCATGCCGGCGGTGCTGGGCGGCGTGGTTGCCGCCGGTTTCGTCTACATGCTCCTCGGCCTGGCCGTGAAGCTCAAAGGCCCCGGTTTCATCGACCGCGTCCTGCCACCGGTGGTAATCGGCCCGGTGATCATCGCCATCGGCCTGGCCCTGTCGCCGGTCGCGGTGAACATGGCCATGGGCAAGACTGGCGACGCCAGCGCGCAACTGGTGCCTTACCAGACCGCCATGTTCATCTCCATGCCGGCCCTGATCACCACCCTGCTGGTGGCCGTGCTCGGTCGTGGCCTGCTGCGCCTGGTGCCGATCCTCGCCGGCATTGCCGTGGGCTGCAGCCTGTCCGTGGTCTTCGGCATTTTCGACACCACCGGCATCGCCGCCGCCCCGTGGCTGGCCATCCCGCACTTCGTCACCCCGGAACTGCACTGGGGCGCGATCCTGTACATGGTGCCGGTCGCCCTGGCTCCGGCCATCGAGCACATTGGTGGGGTGATCGCGGTCGGCACCGTGACCGGCAAGGATTTCGTGCGCAAGCCCGGCCTGCACCGCACCCTGCTCGGTGACGGCCTGGCCACTTCGGCAGCCGGCCTGTTCGGCGGCCCGCCCAACACCACCTACGCCGAAGTGACCGGCGCAGTGATGCTGACCAAGAGCTTCAACCCGAAAGTGATGACCTGGGCGGCGATCTTCGCCATCACCCTGGCCTTCATCGGCAAGTTCGGCGCCGCGCTGCAGGCCATCCCGGTGCCGGTGATGGGCGGCATCCTCTGCCTGCTGTTCGGTTCGATTGCGGTAGTCGGCCTGAATACCCTGATTCGCCATCAGGTCGACTTGTCCGAGGCACGCAACCTGATCATCGTCTCGGTGACCCTGGTGTTCGGCATCGGCGGTATGGTCATCGGCGGCAACGAGTTCGCCCTGTCTGGTATCTCGCTGTGCGCCATCAGCGCCCTGGGCCTGAACCTGCTGCTACCCGGCGGCGCGGCCTGGCACAAACACCCGCCGATCGATCCGGAGATCTGATCGCAGCATAAAAAAAGCCCCGCAGATGCGGGGCTTTTTTATGCGGCTCACGTAGGGTGGGTGCAACCCGCGCAATCCGCGACGCGGGCTTCACCCGCCCTACGCCTCAGAATGGCTCGGCAATGTACTTGAAGGGAAAGTTGGCCGCCTTGTAGCGGCCGACCCGACGCTTGGGCAGCTCCACCTTGGGCTGTTCAACCGGCTGGTAGGGAACCTGCTGCAGCAGATGGCTGATCAGGTTCAGGCGCACGCGCTTCTTATCCTCGGAACGTGCGACGAACCAGGGCGCCCAGGGTGTGTCGGTGGCTTCGAACATCTCGTCACGGGCGCGGGTGTAGTCGTCCCAGCGATTGAACGACTTGATGTCCATCGGCGACAGCTTCCAGGTCTTGCGCCCATCGTCGATGCGCGAGCGCAGACGGCGCTCCTGTTCCGCCGGGCTGACCTCCAGCCAGTACTTGAGCAGGATGATTCCCGAGTCCACCACCGTGCGTTCGAACATCGGCGCCTGCTGCAGGAACTTCTGCACCTGGCTTTCTTTGCAGAAGCCCATGACCCGCTCCACGCCGGCGCGGTTGTACCAGCTGCGGTCGAAGATCACGACTTCTCCCGCCGCCGGCATCTGCGTCAGGTAGCGCTGGATATACATCTGGCTCTTCTCGCGATCGGTCGGCGCCGGCAGCGCCACCACGCGAAACACCCGTGGGCTGACCCGCTCGGTCAGCGCCTTGATGGTACCGCCCTTGCCAGCGCCGTCACGCCCCTCGAACACCACCACCACCCGCGCCCCAGTGGCGACCACCCACTGCTGCAACTTGACCAGTTCGACATGCAAGTCATACAGCTGCTGCTCGTACTCCTTGCGCGAGAGCTTCTCCGTGGTGTCTTGCGGTTTGCTCTTGGTTGCTTGCGGCTTTTCCTTGCTGGCTTTGCGCTTGGCCATGGCCAATCCCTCGGTAATGAATGCGTCACTCGAGACTAGCCGGCCAAGGCCCTGACTGCATAGTACCCGGCCGAAACCTGTCGAGCTGGCCTCGCCACGGTCGGCGCGCTATGGTCAGCGCCCTTTCCGCTGCTCACGGGGCCACGTTAATGCTCACCACCCTCGCCCGCGTCTTCGGCTTCTCCCAACTGCGCCCCGGCCAGCAACGCGTGGTCGAGGCCGTACTGGCCGGCCGCTCGGCGGCGGCGATCTTCCCCACCGGTTCCGGCAAGTCGCTGTGCTACCAGCTGCCGGCCCTGCACCTGCCGCACCTGACCCTGGTGGTGTCGCCGCTGCTGGCCTTGATGCAGGACCAATTGGCCTTCCTGCATGCCCGCGGCATCAGCGCCGCCAGCATCGATTCGGCGCAGAGCCGCGAGCAGGCCGCCGAGACCATGGCCAAGGCCAAATCCGGCGAACTGAAGATCCTGATGATCTCGGTCGAGCGCCTGAAGAACGAACGCTTTCGCAACTTCATCAGCCAGGTGCCGATCTCCCTGCTGGTGGTCGACGAGGCCCACTGCATTTCCGAATGGGGCCACAACTTCCGCCCGGACTACCTCAAGCTGCCCGACTACCAGCGTCAGTTCGGCATTCCCCAGGTGCTGCTGCTCACCGCCACGGCCACCCCGCCGGTGATCGCCGACATGCAGAAGAAGTTTGCGATTGCCGCAGACGATGTAGTCACCACCGGCTTCTACCGCCCCAACCTCAACCTGCTGGTGGAGCCCGTGGCCGGGCGCGACAAGCAGCGCCGGCTGAGCGAATGGCTGGGCGCCAAGGCCGGCCAGCCGAGCATCGTCTACGTCACCCAGCAGAAGACTGCCGAACAGGTGGCCGAGCAGCTCAGCCAGCGCGGCTTTCCCGCCAGCGCCTACCACGCCGGCATGCCGCACGAGACGCGCGAGGCGATCCAGCGCCAGTTCATGGACGGGCGGATCAACTGCATCGTCGCCACCATCGCCTTCGGCATGGGCATCGACAAGGCCGACATCCGCAACGTGGTGCACTTCGACCTGCCCAAATCCACCGAGAACTACAGCCAGGAGATCGGCCGCGCCGGGCGCGACGGCCAGCCGTCCGACTGCCTGGTGCTGGCCAACCGCGACAGCCTCAACGTGCTGGAAAACTTCGTCTATGGCGACACGCCGGAGCTGGCCGGCATCCGCTGCGTGCTGGATGAATTGCTCAGTGCAGGCCAGGACGGCCAGTGGGAGCTGATGCTCAACCGGCTCTCCGACCAAAGCAATATTCGCCAGTTACCGCTGAAAACCCTGCTGGTGCAGCTGGAGCTGCGCGGCATCATTGCCCCGCGCTACGCCTACTTCGCCGAGTACCGCTTCAAATATCGGGTCGAGCCCGAGGTGCTGCTGGGCAAGTTCGAGGGTGAGCGGCGGCAGTTCGTCGAGGCCATCGTCACCAGCTCCAGCCGTGCGCGCACCTGGTGCACGGTGGATTTCGACGCGCTGTACAGCCAGCACCAGGCCGAGCGCGGGCGGGTGGTCAAGGCTCTGGATTTCTTCCAGGAACGCGGCTGGATCGAGCTGGAAAGCAAGCAGATGACCGAGGTCTACGCCCTGCTCGACGCCAGCTTCGACCCACAACAGCTCGGTAACGAACTGCACGCCTACTTCAAACAGCAGGAAGCCAGCGAGATTGCCCGCATCCAGGCCATGCTCGAACTGTTCGCCAGCCCGCAATGCCTGAGCCAGCGCCTGGCCGCCTACTTCGGCGACACCCAGGCACCGCAGCGCTGCGGCCATTGCTCGGTGTGCCGCGGTCAGGTTGCCCAGCTGCCGCCCGCCCCCGTGCTGCAACCACTGGCCGAGCTGGACTGCCACGCACTGTGCGCGGCCTTCAGCCAGCGTCACCAGGAAGCCCGTGGCGAACAACCCAGCAGCGAATGCCTGACGCGCTTTCTCTGCGGCATCAGCGTGCCGCTGTTCACCAAGCTCAAGGCACGGCAGATCAACGGGTTTGCAAGACTGGAGGATTACCCCTACGCCGAGGTGCGTAGCTGGGTCGAACAACAGCGCTAGGAGGGTGCTGAGCGCAGCTCAACAGGGTGTAGCGGGAGGGTTTTAGCAGAGCGGTGCGACCAGACGGGCTGGCCGCGCCATTGCAGCGCTACTTCACGGCTTGAAGGTACGCGCGTCCTTGGCCCAGGAGTCCAGGGCTGGCTTGAGGTCATTCACCGTCAGCTGGGTGCTCTTGTTTTCCAGGTCGAGGCCGTGGCCTTTGCGCACAATTTTTGCCACGGGCTGGCTGGTGCGGGCATCGAGGGCTTCCATCTCGACATAGATATCGGTGTCGCGGTCGCGGGTGCCGATGGCGGTGCTGGCAGCAGCGGCCACCAGGGCGATTGGAATCACTTCATAGAATTTCAGGCCTTCGGCGGAAACATCCACGGCAGTGATCGCGGTACGCAGCACCAGGGTGTCCTGGTTGGGCTGGTCGACCACTTGCATGCGCCCGGCCAGCTCACGCTGCATGGCTTGTTGCAGGTAGACGGCGATATCGTCGAGGGCTTTCTGGCTGACTTGGTCGCTCGGCTGCGGCTTGGGGAAGAAGACCGGCTTCTCCACCATTACCGACGGGTAGTTGTTCAGGTCGAGACCCGGCGCCACCCAACGCAGAACAGGCACACCACTGGCCGAAGTGGCCGGCTGCAGCTGTGAGTAATCTTTCAGGAAACCCGAATACTGCTCGGGCTTGGTTGTCTGGCTGGAGCATGCAGCCAACAACAGGCTCAGACTCAAGCCCAGGGTGCGCAGCGCGTAGCGTTTCATCCTTGTACTCCTAATGCTAATGGTGGCGCGGCACAGCGTTGGTGCCGCTGCAGACATCCTAGTCTTACTGATCGCGCTTTTTCTACACCATCGGACAATTCTTAAAAGGCTCTGGAATAAGCGTTTGCCTGTCATCAGGCGGTCACGTCAATGAAGTAGGGAAAAGCTGCCTATCCCTACTGCACCGTCAAGCGCACCCGGTAGGTGCGATCCGCATCGATCTCGCCCACCCCGCCCGGCGAGCCCAGCAGCAGATCATCGCCGCTCTGCACCACGCTGCTGAAACTGGGCAGGTTGGCGCCGGTGGAGGCCTGCAGGGTTTCCTGCACGCGGCCCTCGCCGTCGAAGCGGAATACAAAGGGATAGGTCACCGGCTTGGTCAGCAGCGCACGTGGCAGACGTGAGGCAATCTTGCGCGCCAACGGCCAGGGTGCCAGTGCGTCCAGCACCGCCTTGCGCGGCGAGAAGAACGAGCACCAGTAGCTGCCATCCGGGGCGATCGACAGGTCGCCAGGGAACGCCGGCAGGTTGTCCAGCAACACCTCGCGCTCGCCGGCTCGTGGCCCGTTCAGCCACAGGCGGGTAATGCGGTAGGCGCCGGTTTCCGCCACCAGCAGGTAGGACTCGTCCGGAGCGAGAACCACGCCGTTGGCGAACTCCAGGCCATCGAGTACCAGCTCGATCCGCCCATCCGGGTAACGCACGAATACCTTGCCGTCGCCGCCATGCTCGAGCAGCGCCAGCTTGTTGTCAGCCAGGCCCCAGCGGCTGGAAGCCTCGGTAAAGAACAGGCGGCCGTCGCGGGCGATGAACACGTCATTGAGGAAGGTAAAGGGCTGCTGCGTCGTGCTCTGCACCACGCGCTCGGCCTGGCCCTGTGGCGAGATGCGCCAGACCTGGGCATGGGCCTCGTCGGCGGCGTACAGGCTGCCGTCCGGACCGAAGTTCAGCCCCACCGGACGGCCATCCAGCTGCACGAAGGTCTGCGCCGGCTCACCCGCACGCCAGCGCACGATGCGTCCGTCGCCGATGCCGCTGTAGCGCCGCCCCTGGTCGTCCACCACCACGGTGTCCGGCCCGGACAAGCCCTGCTGCTCCAGCACCGCGCCATCCAGGCGCTGATTGGGCGCCCAAATGCCAGTTGCAGCAGGAACCGGCTGCGGCTGCCAGGCCACGGGTTGCAGGCCGGTTGGCCAGAACAGCAGGTAAGCGAGACCGGCGAGCGGGAGCATGAGCAGGAGCTTGCGCATGGGGGCAATCCTTGTTGGCGTTATTGTCCGCCCAGCCTAGTGAAGCGGCCTGCCGGACAACATCGCCGGCCAGGCCAAAGCACTGACTTTGCCGTTAGCTGCAGAGCCACGCCGGCCGCTTCAGCGCTGACCAATCGCCAGGATCTGCGCGATCAGCCACTGCAGCGCCGCATCGCGCTGGCGCAGGCCGAGGCTGACCACATCCAAATGGAACGGGCCCAACTCAAAGGGTAACGGGTGCAGGCTCAGCGGCAGCAGATCGGCGAAATAGCGCGCCAGGCGCGTGGGCAGCACCGCCACCAGCTCGCTACTGGCGACGATATGCGCGGCCTGCAGGTAGTTCGGCGTGGTGTAGACGATACGCCGCTCCAGACCCTGTTCGCCCAGCCACTGATCGACCATGCCGCGGGTCTGGCCGCCATGCACCCAGAGGTGACGCAGTTGCAGGAAGCGCTGCAGATCGAGCCCCTCGGCCAACTGCGGGTGCTCGCGCTGCGCCAGCAGTTGCAGGGTTTCGCTGACCCAGTGCTGGCTGTTGAATCGCGCCGGCACCTGTTCGAAGCGCCCCAGCACCAGGTCCAGCTCGCCCTTGTCCAGGGCATCGGCGGGCAGGCTCGGGCTCAGGTGCTGAATGTCGATCTGCAGCCCTGGCGCCAGTTCGGCCAGTAGCTTCAGGAGACGCGGCATGAGGATCAGCTCGACATAATCGGTCACCGCGATGCGAAAGCGCTGGCGGCTGCGGGCCGGATCGAACGGCGCGCCGTCGCTGAGGCTCTGCTCGATGTGCTGCAGGGCATCGCGAATCGGCATTTCCAGGGCCAGGGCGCGAGGCGTCGGCTGCATGCTCCGACCGACCCGCACCAGCAGCGGATCATCCAGCTGGTCACGTAGCCGACTGAGCGCGTTGCTCACCGCCGGCTGGCTCAACGACAGACGCTCGGCCGCGCGCGAGACGTTGCGCTCGCGCAGCAGGGCATCAAGGACGCGCAGCAGGTTGAGGTCAAAGGTCGATATATTCACGAGGCAAATTCAACTTATCACAAGACTAAATTTCTCAAATAGTAATGCCTTACCTAAGGTGCGTCTCTTTCTGTATCGCCATGTGGGGAAGATCGATGAGCAACAGTCCTAGCATCCAGCAAGCCGCCGTGATCGGCGCCGGCACCATGGGCCGCGGTATTGTGATGAGCCTGGCCAACGCCGGCATCCCGGTACTCTGGCTGGACAACAACCCGCAGATGCTCGAACAGGCACTGGCCAACATCGCCGACACCTGGGCGCACAACGTGCGTCAGGGCCGCATCGACGAAGCCCAGGCCGGCGCCCGGCGCACCCTGGTCAGCGCGGTGGGCGACTACGCCGCGCTGGCCGATGCCGACCTGGTGATCGAGGCGGTGTACGAGAACCTGGAGCTCAAGCAACAGATCTTCCGTACCCTCGACGGCCTGCTGAAGCCCTCGGCCATCCTCGCCAGCAACACCTCGGCACTGGATATCGACGCCATCGCCGCCGTCACCCAGCGTCCGCAACAGGTGCTCGGTCTGCACTTCTTCAGCCCGGCGCACATCATGAAACTGCTGGAAATCGTGCGCGGCGGCAAAACCGCCCCGGCCGTGCTGGACGCCGCCCTCGACCTGGGCAAGCGCATCGGCAAGATCAGCGTGGTAGCGGGTAACTGCGACGGTTTCATCGGCAACCGCATGCTCCACACCTACGTATTCGAGGCCCGCAGCATGCTCCTCGAAGGCGCCTACCCGCATCAGGTCGACGCTGCGCTGCAGGGCTTCGGCTTCGCCATGGGCCCGTTCCGCATGTATGACGTGGTCGGCATCGACCTCGAATGGCGCGCACGCGAGCTGGCCGGCAAGGGCCAGGACGTGCCGCAAGTACAGGTCGACAACCGCCTGTGCGAACTCGGCCGCTTCGGCCAGAAAGCCGGCAAGGGCTACTACAGTTATGCGCCAGGCAGCCGCCAGGCCGAGCACGATCCGGAAGTCGACGCCCTGGTGCTGCAGGTTTCCGAAAGTCTGGGCTACGACCGCCGCAGCATCGGCGCCGAGGAAATCCTCGAGCGCTGCCTGCTGGCCCTGGTTAACGAAGGGGCGAAAATCCTCGAAGAGAACATCGCCGCCAACAGCCATGACGTCGACCTGGTCTACCTCAACGGCTATGGTTTCCCCGCCGACAAGGGTGGGCCGATGAGCTGGGCCGACAGCCAGGGCGCGGCATCCATTCGCGACCGCCTGCTGCACCTGAGCGAGCGCTTTGGCGCACACTGGCAACCAGCCAAACTGATCGAGACGCTCGCCGCCAATGGCAAGCGCTTCGCCGATGTGAAGGAAGGCAACGTATGAGCTATCAAGCCCCACTGCGCGACATGCGCTTCGTGCTGCACGAACTGTTCGATGTCAGCGCCCACTGCGAGCTGCTCGGCAACGGCCTCGACCGCGAGCTGATCGACGGCGTGCTGGAAGAAGCCGCCGCCTTTACCGGCAACGAAATCGCCCCGCTCAACCGCAACAGCGATGAAGAAGGCTGCCAACTGGTCGACGGCAACGTGACCACACCCAAGGGCTTCCGCGCCGCCTACCAGCAATTCGTCGACAACGGCTGGGCGAGCATGACCGGCCCGGTCGACTTCGGCGGCCAGGGTTTCCCGCAGCTGGTGGCGTTCACCTTCCATGAAATGCTGATGGCCTCGTCGCTGTCGTTCCGCGTCTACTCGGGCCTGACCGAGGGCGCCGTACTGGCCCTGCACAAGCACGGCAGCGCGGAGCTGCAGAAGGACTACCTGGCGAAGATGGTCAGCGGCCAGTGGACCGGCACCATGTGCCTGACCGAGCCCCAGGCCGGTACCGACCTGGCCCTGCTGCGCAGCAAGGCAGAACCGCAAGCCGACGGCAGCTACAAGGTCAGCGGTAGCAAGATCTTCATCAGCGGCGGCGAGCAGGATTTCTCCGAGAACATCGTCCACCTGGTACTGGCACGCCTGCCGGATGCGCCGGCCGGGGTGAAAGGCATCAGCCTGTTCCTGGTACCCAAGTTCGTGGCCAAGGCCGACGGTTCGCTGAGCGACAAGAACGCCCTGTCCTGCGGCGCGATCGAACACAAGATGGGCATCAAGGGCGCGTCCACCTGCGTGATGAACTTCGACGGCGCCACCGGCTGGCTGATTGGCGACGCCAACCAGGGCCTGGCCTGCATGTTCACCATGATGAACGACGCGCGCTTCCAGGTTGGCCTGCAAGGTCTGGGCATCGCCGAGGCGGCGTTCCAGGGTGCCCTGCGCTATGCCCGTGAGCGCCTGCAATCGCGTGGCCTGGCCGGTGCCCAGCAACCGGAGAAAGCCGCCGACCCGATCATCGTCCACCCGGATGTGCGGCGCATGCTGCTGACCCAGAAGAGCCTGGTCGAAGGCAGCCGCATGCTCGCCGCCTACACCGCACGCCAGCTCGATCTGGAGCACGGTGCGAGCGACGCCGCCGAGCGCAAGGCCGCCAGCAAGCGCGCGGCGCTGCTGATCCCGATCGTCAAAGCCTTCTTCACCGACATGGGCCAGGAAGTCGCCAGCCACGCGGTACAGGTCTACGGCGGCCACGGTTTCATCCGCGAGTGGGGCATGGAACAACTGATGCGCGACAGCCGCATCACCCAGCTCTACGAGGGTACCAACGGCATCCAGGCACTGGACTACATCCGCCGCAAGGTGCTCGGTGATGGCGGCAGCGAGCTCAATGCGCTGATCGGCGAGTTCGCCGACCTGGCTGACCAGGCCAGCGCACGGCCGGCACTCGCCGAGCTGGGCAAGGTGGTCGGCGAGCGCCTGAACCAGTGGCGCGAGCTGAGCGCCGAAGTGATCGCCATGAGCCAGCGCGACGCCCAGGAGATCGGCGCCACCTCGGTGGACTTCCTGCAGTACTCGGCCTACGTGCTGCTGGCCGGTTTCTGGCTGCAGGCCGCCGCCAAGGCCCAGGACGCCCTGGATGCCGGCAGCAGCGAAATCGAGTTCTACCAGGCCAAGCTGCACAGCGCCGCGTTCTATGTGCGCCGCGTGCTGCCGCGCGCCAGCAGCCACCGCGAAGCCCTGTTGGGTGGCGCGGACTGCCTGATGGCGATGCCGGAAGACAGCTTCGCCTTCTGATGCGCTTTGGCGTTGAGTGCAGCGATGCCCTGCAGGTCTCTGCATGGGTATCCCTGCGCTCAACCCATCCTGCGGATTTCGCCTACCGGGGTAACCCCGATCTGACCGAGAGCCTTTGGTGAAAATAATAAAAATAGCCCTCTACGCACTCCTGCTGATCGTCGTCATTGCCGGCGGTCTGTATGCCTATTTCCTCCACGCGCCCAAGCCCGCCGCACCGGCCTTGAGCGCTACCCTGCAGCACGAGCGCATCGAACTCGGCGGCCTGCAGCGCGACTATGCGTTCTATCTCCCGGCCAAGCTGCCAGCCAACGCGCCGCTGCTGTTCGTCCTGCATGGTTCGCTGCAAACCATCGAAGACATGCGCACCTTCACCGGCTACCAGTTCGAGCGCCTGGCCGACCAGCACGGTTTCATCGTCGTCTACCCGCAGGGTTTCAAGAACAACTGGAACGACTGCCGCCGCACGGCCGACTACCCGGCGCGCACGCAGAACATCGATGACAAGGGCCTGATCGCCGCACTGATCCAGCGCTTCGCCGCACAGCATGGCGCCGACCCGCGCCGCGCCTTCCTCGCCGGCTATTCCAACGGTGGCCACCTGGGGCTGCGCATCGCCCTGGAACAACCGCAGCTGCTGGCTGGCGTCGCCGCCATCGCGGCCAACCTGCCAACCGACGACAACCTCGACTGCACGCCGTCCGGCCAGGCCGTGCCGGTGCTGTTCATGAACGGCACCCGTGACCCGGTCAACCCGTACAACGGTGGCGTCGTCACCCTGTTCGGCCTGGGCAATCGCGGCACCGTGCGCTCGTCCTACGAATCGGCGCTGTACTTCGCCAACCTGGCCGGGTATCCGCCTGCCGCCGTGCACAACAGCACCGTCTGGAGCGACCCAGACGACCGTGCCCGTCGCGTGACGCTCGACCAGTGGCAAACCGGTGACCGTGCCGAAGTGGCACTGTATTCGCTGATCGGCGGCGGCCACCTGATTCCCCAGGCGCAGTTCCGTGCTCCGCGCCTGCTCGGCCCGACCCTGTCCGGCTTTGCCGGCCCACAGGTGATCTGGGACTTCTTCGCCCGCCAGCGCCCTGTGCCGGCGCAGCCCTAATCGTCCGGAGGTATAGCCATGCAACCCTTCAGTTTCGCCACTACCGCGCAAATCCTCTGTGAATCCGGCTCGGCCGTACGCCTGGCCGAACTGTGCCGCGAGCGCGGCGCCCAGCGCGTGCTGATCGTCACCGACCCGGGCATCACCCGCTTCGGCCTGCTCAATGGCGTGCTGCCGGGCTTCGCCAGCGCCGGTTTGAACGTCGAGGTGTTCGACCAGGTGGTGGCCGACCCGCCGGAGGCCATCGTCCTCAATGCCGTGGAACGTGCCCGCGCGCTCGAAGCGCAATTGGTGATCGGCTTCGGTGGCGGCAGTTCGATGGACGTCGCCAAGCTGGTCGCCCTGCTCGCCCACCCGAGCTGCGCGCAGTCGCTCAAGGACATCTACGGCGTGGGCAATGCCAAGGGCCAGCGCCTGCCGCTGATCCAAGTACCGACCACTGCCGGCACTGGTTCGGAAGTCACCCAGATCGCCATCATCACCACCGGTGAAACCACCAAGATGGGTGTGGTCTCGCCGCTGCTGCTGCCGGACCTGGCCGTGCTCGACGCCGACCTGACCCTCGGCCTGCCGCCGGCCGTGACCGCGGCCACCGGCATCGACGCCATGGTGCATGCCATCGAGGCCTACACCAGCAAGATCAAGAAGAACCCGCTGTCCGACCTGCTGGCCCGCGAGGCCCTGCGCCTGCTTGCCGCCAACCTCGACCAGGCGGTGCACAACGGCCAGAACCGCGAGGCGCGCCAAGCCATGCTGCTCGGCGCCCTGCTCGCCGGCCAGGCCTTCGCCAACTCGCCGTGCGCGGCGGTACACGCGCTGGCCTACCCGCTGGGCGGGCACTTCCACATTCCCCACGGCCTGAGCAACGCCCTGGTGCTGCCGCACGTGCTGCGCTTCAACGCGCCGCTGGCGATGCCGCTGTATGCCGAACTGGCCCCGCTGATCCTCGGCGAGCGCCTGCAGCCAGGTGACGCGCAGAGCCTGTGCGAGCAGTTCATCAGCGAGCTGGCGGCACTCAACCAGCGCTGTGGCCTGCCGTCGCGCCTGCGTGACGCCGAGGTGCCAGAAAACATGCTCGAACAGATGGCCAGCGACGCCATGCTGCAGCAGCGCCTGCTGGTGAATAACCCACGCGAAGTCAGCGAAGCCGACGCCCTGGCGATCTACCGCGCCGCGTACTGAGTAGGGGGGGGCGCGCATCATCGATCCACCGAGCGTGACCGAAGGTGGATGTATAGAGCGACATCCACCCTACGGAGCTGCCCCCCTCTCCCTCCGGGAGAGGGCCAGGGTGAGGGAAAGCGAGTTGCCCGCAGCCCCTTCCCTCCCCCGCAGGGAGAGGGGTGACCTGACCAATAACCCGCAATACAGCCCACGAATCAAACTATCCCGCGCACCGGCCAGGCCTTAGGGTGGTACGCAAGCAAGACGAGAGCAGAGCATGAGCCAGCCCGAACACCTGCGCAGCGACTACGCGCACTTCCAGCCGATCACCACGCGCTGGCACGACAACGACGTCTATGGTCACGTCAACAACGTGGTCTATTACGGCTTCTTCGACAGCGCGGTGAACACCTACCTGATCGAAGTCGGTGGCCTGGATATCCACGACGGCGACGTAGTCGGCTTCGTGGTCAGCTCGTCGTGCGACTACTTCGCCTCCATCGCATTCCCCGAGCGCATCGAGGTCGGCCTGCGGGTCGGCAAACTGGGCAACAGTTCAGTGCAGTACGAGCTGGCCATCTTCAAGGCCGGTGAAGAGCAGGCCTGCGCCGCCGGCCGCTTCGTCCACGTGTTCGTCGACCGCGCGAGCAATCGTCCGGTAAGCATTCCCGACAACCTGCGCACGGCGCTCGCCCGCCTGCTGCGCGACTGATCAAAAACAACAGCTGAGGAATCCGTCATGCAAGACGCCGTCATCGTCTCCACCGCCCGCACCCCGATCGCCAAGGCCTTCCGCGGCGCCTTCAACGACCTCAAGTCGCCGTCCATGGCCGCCGTCGCCATCCGTGCCGCGGTCGAGCGCTCCGGCATCGAGCCGGGCGAAATCGAAGACCTGGTGATGGGCACCGCCATGCAGGGCGGCACCGCCTCGACCAACCTGGCGCGCCTGTCGCTGCTGGCCGCCGGCCTGCCGCTGACCGTCAGCGGGCAGACCATCGACCGCCAGTGCGCCTCCGGCCTGATGGCCATCTCCATCGCCGCCAAGCAGATCATGGTCGACGGCATGGCCGTTACCGTCGGCGCTGGCCAGGAGCAGATCAGCCTGGTGCAGAACACCCACATGAAGTGGACTGCCGCCGACTACGATCCGGCCGTGGTGAAGATGGCCGAAAACGCCTACATGCCGATGCTGCAGACCGCCGAAATCGTCGCCAAACGCTACAACATCAGCCGCGAAGCCCAGGACGCCTACTCCCTGCAATCGCAGCAACGCACCGCCGCCGCCCAAGCCGCCGGCCTGTTCGCCAATGAAATCGTTCCGGTCAGCGCACGCAAGAAACTGGTCGACAAGGAAACCGGCGCGGTGACGTTCGAAGACGTCACCCTGAGCATCGACGAAGGCAACCGCCCGCAAACCGTGCTGGGCGACCTGAGCAAGCTCAAACCAGTCATCGAAGGCGGCTGCATCACCGCCGGTAACGCCAGCCAACTGTCCGACGGCGCCAGCGCCAGCGTGCTGATGAGCGGCTCCCTGGCCGCCCAGCGCGGCATCCAGCCGCTGGGCCTGTACCGCGGCATCGCCGTAGCCGGTCTGGCTCCGGAAGAAATGGGTATCGGCCCGGTGTTCGCCGTACCGAAACTGCTCAAGCAGCATGGCCTGACCGTCGACGATATCGGCCTGTGGGAGCTCAACGAAGCCTTCGCCTGCCAGGTGCTGTACAGCGCGCAGAAACTCGGCATCGACCCGGCCAAGCTGAACGTCAACGGTGGCGCCATCTCCATCGGCCACCCGTACGGCATGAGCGGTGCGCGCATGGTCGGTCACGCCCTGCTGGAAGGTAAGCGTCGTGGCGTGAAGTACGTGGTGATCACCATGTGCGTCGGCGGCGGCATGGGTGCTGCAGGTCTGTTCGAAGTGCTGTAAGCACGACTTCGCAACGACTACAAAACGGAGGCTTCGGCCTCCGTTTTTGTTTGTGCGCCAGAGTCGCGCGGGCGCCCTTCCGGGACGGCGACTATAGTCAGATCGCACGGCAAGGTCGTAGCCGCCCAAAGCCATTTACTCAGGAGTTCAGGTATGCGAATCGTAGCGACCCTTGTATGCGCACTCTTACTTTCCCCGACCCTGCCATCGCTGGCATTTGCCGGTTCGGATTGCAAAGACGCAGGCAGCGCAAGTGACGTCAGAGATTGCCTTCGAGATCAGGACAGCGATCAAAAAGGCAAAGGCAATTGCAATGAGAAGGGCAATTGCGACAAGGCAAAGGGTAAAAGCAAAGATGATTACGACAACGATGATTACCTGATCAATTGCCACGAGATCAACAGCCTCACCCTGCGTCGTGAGTGCCTTGATAAACGCCGGGACTGAACTCCTGCTGGCAACGGCTACACGGCGACTCCGCTCACCTGAAAGAGTCGCCGGCTAGCCCCAAGCCGGCATGCAATAGAGGGCAGCGCCGAGCTGCCATGCCTCAGCAGCCCCTCCTCCCTCGTCCATCAAAGCTCTTTCGGGGCTCTCTCACTCAGCACCCGCAACGCCGTCACCCACTGCGGATGTTCGTTAAGGCACGGCACCAGCACCAGTTCCTCACCACCCGCTTGCTGGAACTGCTCCTGGCCACGCATGCCGATCTCTTCCAGGGTTTCGATGCAGTCGGCGACGAACGCCGGGCACATCACCAGCAGCTTTTTCACCCCGGCCTTGCCCAGTTCGTCGAGGCGCGCCTCGGTGTAGGGCTCGATCCACTTGGCGCGGCCCAGGCGCGACTGGAACGACACCGACCACTGACCCGGCTGCAAGCCAGCGCGCTCGGCGAACAGTTCGGCGCTGCGCAGGCACTGGGCGCGGTAGCAGGTGGCAAGCACCTGTAGCGAAGCCGTCTTGCAGCAATCGGCACCTTTGAGGCAATGACCGCCGGGGTCGAGTTTATGCAGATGGCGCTCGGGCAGGCCGTGGAAACTCAGCAGCAGATGATCGAAGCCTTGCGCCAGGTGTGGCTGGGCGCTGGCGACCAGGGCATCGAGGTATTCCGGCTGTTCGAAGAACGGCGGCAGGATTGCCAGTTGCAGGGGCAACTGCTGGTCGCGCAGCACGCGCTTGGCTTCCTCGATCACCGTGGTTGTGGTGCTGTCGGCGAACTGCGGATACAGCGGCGCCAGGGTCACCCGCTTGACACCCTGCGCGGCCAGGCGCAGCAGCGCCTTCTCGATCGACAGCTCGCCATAACGCATCGCCAGGTCGACCGGGCCGTGCCGCCACAACGGCGCCATCGCCTGCTGCAGGCGCTGGCTGAGTACCACCAGCGGCGAGCCTTCCGGCCACCAGATCGAGGCGTAGGCGTGCGCCGACTGCGCCGGGCGCTTGATCAGGATCAGCGACACCAGCAGACGACGGATCGGCCAGGGCAGGTCGATCACATAGGGGTCCATCAGGAACTGGTTGAGATAACGACGCACATCGGCCACCGAAGTGGAGGCCGGCGAACCGAGGTTGACCAACAGCAATGCGTGATCTGTCATGCAGCGTCCTTGAGGATGTCGGCCAGGGCCGCATCGATAGCGGTAAAACGAAATACGTAGCCAGCCTGCTCGGCGCGCACCGGCAAGGCCTTCTGCCCGCCGAGCAGCAGGCCGGACAATTCGCCCAGGCCAACCTTCAGCAGCAAGCCCGGCAGCGGCAACAACGCCGGGCGATGCAGTGCCCGGCCCAAGGCGGTGGCGAAGGCCTTGTTGCGCACCGGCTGCGGCGCGCAGGCATTATAAGGACCGCGAGCGGTCTCCTGCCGCAAGAGAAAATCGATCAGGCCGATTTCATCCTGCAGGTGAATCCAGGGCATCCACTGCCGGCCATTGCCGATCGGCCCGCCCAGCCCCAGTTTGAACGGCAGCAACAGGCGCGACAAAAAGCCGCCCTTTGGCGCCAGTACCAAGCCGGTGCGCAGCAGCACCACGCGGATACCCTGTTCCTCGGCGCGCAGCGCGGTCTCTTCCCAGGCACCACACAGCTGGGCGGCATAGTCCTCGACCACCGGAGGCGTGTCCTCATGCAGCTCGCGCTCGCCCGCATCGCCATACCAGCCCACGGCCGAGCCAGAGATCAGCAGCGCCGGCTTCTGCTCGCGCGTCTCCAGCCAGGCCAGCAATTGCTCGGTCAGACCGATACGACTGGCCCACAGCAGCGCCTTGCGCTTGTGCGTCCAGGGCCGCTCGGCAATCGGCGCACCGGCCAGGTTGATCACGGCATCCAGCGGGCCATCGCCGTAGTCCTGCAGGCTGCCGATACCGCGCACCGCCGCACCACACAGAGCGGCTACCTGCTGCGGGGTGCGGCTCCACACCGTCAGCTGATGCCCCTGCGCCAGCCAGTGCCGGCACAACGCGCGCCCGATCAAACCTGTACCGCCGGTCAGCAAGATGTGCATGACGTCCTCCTTGCGTGGCGTGAAGCGCCAGACTCACCCTAGTCTGAGTCATGAAGTCCATTCGTGCCTTGCCTGCTCCCAGCCAGCGTCGCAGTTTTAGCAGGACGGTGATTTGAACCGATAAAAATTGTACATACAAATAGATTTGTACAATAAAAGTCAGCATCGTAGCCTGTACCCAAGGACACGAGGTAGACCATGAACGCACCCATCGCCATCATCGGCACCGGCCTGGCAGGACTCTCCGCCGCCCAGGCGCTGCATGCTGCCGGCCTGGAGATCGTACTGTTCGACAAGAGCCGTGGCAGCGGCGGGCGGATGGCCAGCAAGCGCAGCGAGGCCGGCTCGCTGGACCTTGGCGCGCAGTACTTCACCGCCCGCGACCGCCGTTTCGTCGAAGTGGTCCAGCAGTGGCAAGCTCGCGGCTGGGTCGCCGAATGGGACCCGCAGCTCTACCACTGCAACGAAAACGGCCTCAGCTCCTCGCCCGACGAGCAGGTGCGCTGGGTCGGCACGCCGCGCATGAGCGCCATCACCCGCGCCATGCTCGGCGCCTTGCCGGTGCATTTCAGCTGCCGCATCACCGAGGTGTTTCGCGGTGAGCACTACTGGGAATTGCAGGATGCCGAAGGCCAGAGCCACGGCCCGTTCAGCAGCGTGATCATCGCCACCCCCGCGCCACAAGCGGCCGGCCTGCTCAGCGCCGCACCGAAACTCGCCAGCGCCGCCGCCAGCGTGGTGATGGAGCCGACCTGGGCCGTCGCCCTGGGCTTTGCCACGCCACTGGAGACCCGCGTAGAAGGCTGCTTCGTGCGCGGCAGCCCGCTCGACTGGCTGGCACGCAACCGCAGCAAACCGGGGCGCGACAACAGCCTGGATACCTGGGTGCTGCACGCCAGCAGCAGCTGGAGCCGGCAGCACCTGGACCTGCCCAAGGAAGCGGTGATCGAGCAACTGCATGGCGCCTTCGCCGAACTGATCGGCTGCCCCCTGCCTGCCCCCGCTTTCAGCCTGGCGCACCGCTGGCTCTATGCGCGTCCGGCCAGCGCCCACGAATGGGGCGCCCTCGCCGATGCCGACCTGGGCCTCTACGCCTGCGGCGACTGGTGCCTGTCCGGCCGGGTAGAAGGCGCCTGGCTGAGCGGCCAGGAAACCGCCCGCCGTCTGCTTGAGCACCGCCAATGAGCGACCGGACGCGGCTCAACCCGCGCAAGCTGCTGCTGTCGAAATGGACCGCGCGCCAACCGCAGAACCGCGAGAAACACTTCCTCGTCAGCGAGCTGTTCTGCGACGAGGAAGGCGTGGTGCTGCAGATCGAACTGCAGGCCGTGCTCACCCAGCGCAGCGAGCGCCTCGACTGGCGCGACCTGCAGGACGGCACGCGCTGGCAGATGGGCTGGAAGTAGCCATCCTGTGGGACAATGCCCGCCCCGCCCAGTGAACCGCTCGCCATGCCACACAAGCCCAGTCGTCCCGCCCAACCTGCCAAGCCCGGTGAAAGCCAGGCGTTGCTGCATCCGCGCAATCGCCATCAGGGCCGCTACGACTTCCCCAAGCTGATCGCCAGCAGCCCGGAACTGGGCGAGTTCGTCATCCTCAACCCCTACGGCAAGCAGAGCATCGACTTCGCCAACCCCGAGGCGGTACGGGTGTTCAACCGCGCCCTGTTGCGCCAACTGTATGGCATCGCCCACTGGGACATTCCGCCCGGCTACCTGTGCCCGCCGATCCCCGGCCGCGCCGATTACGTGCACGGCCTGGCCGACCTGCTGGCGGCGGAGAATGGCGGCGCAATCCCACGCGGCAAGGCGATCCGGGCGCTGGATATTGGCACCGGTGCCAGCTGCATCTACCCGCTGCTCGGCCATAGCGACTATGGCTGGGGCTTTCTCGGCGCGGACATCGACGACACCGCCCTGGCCTCGGCCCGCACCATCATTCAGGCCAACGGCCTGAGCGAGGCCATCGAACTGCGCCAGCAACAGCAGCGCGGGCAGATATTCAAAGGCCTGTTGCAGGAAGGCGAGCGCTTCGAGCTGACCCTGTGCAACCCGCCCTTCCATGCCAGCGCCGAAGAGGCCGCCAGCGGCAGCCGACGCAAGTGGAAGAACCTCGGCAAACTCGACCCCGCACGCAAACTGCCGGTGCTCAACTTCGGCGGGCAGAGCGCCGAGCTGTGGTGCACCGGTGGCGAAGCCAGCTTTCTCAAACGCATGGTCAACGAAAGCGCCGGCGTGGCCAGCCAGGTACTGTGGTTCAGCAGCCTGGTATCCAAGGCCAGCAATGTGTCGACTACCGAAGCCCTGCTGAAGAAAGTGGGCGCCGTGGACGTGCGCAGCGTGGCGATGGCCCAGGGCAACAAGCAGAGCCGCTTCCTTGCCTGGACCTTCCATACGCCCGAGCAACGTGCGACCTGGTTGCGCGAGCGCAGCGCGGGCTGAGGCCATGCCGTTCAGCCTGCTGGCCGCCTGCGAGTACCGCGAGGAGATCCGCAAAAGCCGCTTCCTCGCCCTCGCCGCGCCCATCACCAGCGCCGAGCAGGCCCAGGCCTTTATCGAGACCCACAGCGACCGCAGTGCCTCGCATAACTGCTGGGCCTGGAAGTGCGGCAACCAATACCGCTTCAACGACGATGGCGAACCGGGCGGCACCGCCGGCCGACCGATACTCGCGGCCATCGAAGGCCAGGATTGCGATCAGGTGGTGGTGCTGGTGATCCGCTGGTACGGCGGCATCCAGCTCGGCACCGGCGGCCTGGCTCGCGCCTATGGCGGCAGCGCGGCCAAGTGCCTGCAGGGTGGTGAACGAGTCGCCCTGGTGCAACGGGTACAGGCGCGCTGCCATGTGCCATTCGCCGACCTGGCGCGGGTCAAGGCCCGCCTGGGCGACTGGCAGATGGTCATCGAACAGGAAACCTTCGACGCCGACGGCGCGTTGCTACAGCTGGCGCTGCCGACCGAGTGCTTCGACGAAGCGACACGCCAATTGGCGGATCTTGGGCGTGGGCGGATTCAGCTGGAGCTGGTGCCCTAGAAGCCCAGCTTCGGGGCATGCCGGATAGGCAATAGTGTGTGAGCCGGTTTTTTGTCGCGATGTTCAGCTGATTTCAGAGTGTTCCACAGCCTCTGGTTTCGCCCTCCCGGGCGACTCACTTTTTCCAAGCGCGGAAAAAGTAAGCAAAAACGCTATGCCCCTGCATCCGGCCCTGCGCTTCGCTCCGGGTTCGTTCGCTCCATCGCCGTTCCAGGGGCCCGCCGCGAAGGGCCATCCCTGGCCCATCGCGGCTCTCGCGGCATCCATGCCGCTCAACCCCTTACACAACGATTCCGCTCACCCTCCTGACGGGGCGTTTGGTGGTGCCTGGAAGCTCGCGCTAAACAAATAGAGCAAAGAGCACTCAAACAACTCGGAGCTCGATCTCCATCAGAAACCCGGATGTCGGGAGCGCTTTCTCTTTGGTTTCTTTCTCTGCGTGCAAAGAGATACGGAGCGAAGCGGAGTAACAGCCGTAGGCTGGCCCGAAGGGTGAGCGAAGCGAATCAAGTGACTCGTCCGGGAGGGCGAAATCCGAACACTCAGAAAACTCGGTAATAGGCTTGTCGCCCGGCTAACTCCGCGTCAGGCAAATCACACCGGATTGCCTATCCAGCGTGCAACCCTACATCGCCCATTCCTGCACCACCATGTGCGTCTTCACTCGCTGCATGCCGGGGTAGTTCTCGATCTCGCCGCGGATCTCGGCCAGGCGCGCCATGCTCGGCGCCTCCACCAGCACCAGCATGTCGGTCTCGCCGCTGATGCCGCAGCACTGGCGGATTTCCGGAAAGGCACGCATACGCTCGACGTAGTCCTGGCAGCGGCTGTCCTTGTAGAACAGCTCGAGAAAGGCGCGCACCGCCGCCCCCTGCGGGCTGGCCACCCGCGCGTGGTAGCCCTGGATCACCCCGCCCTGCTCCAGCTGGCGAATCCGTTCACCTACCGCCGAGCGCGACAGGTTGACCTCGCGGGCGATCTGGCTGACAGAGGTGCGGGCGTCCTGGCGCAGTAGGGCGATGATTTGGTGATCGAACTTGTCCACGGTGTTCTCGACAACAAGCAGTTTGACGGGCGATTCCGCCAGTTTGCCGGTCATCGGCGGCGACCTGGCAGCAGCGATGGCAGCGCCAGCCGCTTAACATGGCGGGATTGCAAAGAAGCCGCGAGCATACAACATGAGTCGTCTGAACAAGGAGTTGGGCCTGCTGCAGGGAATCGGGCTGCTCAGCACCTCTCTCCTCGGCACCGGCATTTTCGTGGTACCGGCGCTGGCGGCCACCGCTGCCGGCAGCGCCTCGCTGTGGGCCTGGCTGATCCTCATCGTGCTGGTGTTGCCGGTGGCCTTCACCTTCGCCCAGTTGGGCAAGCGTTTCCCTCACGCCGGTGGTGCGCCGCACCTGATCGGCCGCGCCTTCGGCCCGCGCATGGAGCGCTTGATCGCCTTCCTGTTTCTCGCTGTGCTGCCGGTCGGTTTGCCGGCGGCACTGAATATCGCCACCGGTTTCTGGCAAGCCGTGCTGCCCATCGGCCGCGGTGAAGCACTGCTGATCCAGTTCGCCACCCTCGGCGCCATGCTCCTACTCGGCCAACGCCCGGCACGCGCCTCGGGCGTGGTGCAGGGGCTGATCGCCCTGGCCATCATTGGCACGGTGGCGCTGGTCTGGTGGGTCGGCGACCTGCCGTTGCACAGCCAGCCGCTGCTGCCACCCATCAGCGGTTCCTGGCACCTGCTGCCGGCGGCGCTGGGGGTGATGTTCTGGTGCTTCGTCGGCATCGAGGCTTTCACCCACCTGGGTGAAGAGTTCAAGCACCCGCAGCGCGACTTCCCCCTCGCCCTGCTGCTCGGCGTGCTGCTGGCCGGCCTGATCTACTGGGCGTTCTCGGTGGCGGTGTTGAGCTTCAACGTGTACGGCGATGTGCACAGCGATGCCGCTTCGCTGCCACGCCTGATGGATCTGCTGCTGGGCGAAAAAGCCCGCTGGCTGGTGGCGCTGGTCGGCTACCTGGCCTGCTTCGCCTCGATGAACGTCTATGTACAGGGCTTCGCCCGGCTGATCTGGAGCCTGGCCGACGAAGGCAAGCTGCCGACGCCACTGGCTCAGCGCAACCGCCATGGCGTACCGGCCAAGGCGCTGCTGCTGGTGATCCTCTGCTGCTGCCTGTGCACCGCGCTGGCCGGGGTGCTGCAGCTGTCGGTGGATGACCTGATCCGCTACGCCAACGGCAACTTCATCCTGGTCTACCTGCTCAGCATGGCCGCCGGCTGGGTGCTGCTGCAGGGCATCTGGCGCCTGATCGCGGGCTTCAGCACCCTGCTCTGCGCCCTGGTGTTGGTGATGCTCGGCGGTGAAGCGCTGTATGCCCTCGGGCTACTGGCCGCGCTAGCGTTGTGTGGTTACGCACAGCAGCGCTGGAGCACACGCGGCAAGCAGGCTGTTTGACCCTGGGGCGCCACGGAGCTGATTGCCGACAGCGCGATTTTTTGGCAGAACGACGCAGGTCGCCCGGCTATCCTGTAGCTCAAGCCACGACAAGGACCGCCCATGCGCCGCATCCTCCGCGACCTGAAAATCATGCTCCTGACCAACCTGTGGATCGTGCCGGTGCTGGCCGCCCTGGTTGGCGCGCTGTTCTACTTCGCCGCCCCGCCGCCACCGATGCACGCGCGCATGGCTACCGGCGCGGTCGGTGGCGGTTATCACGCCTTCGGTGAGCGCCTGCGCGCCGAGCTGGAGCAGCAGGGTTTCACCCTGGAGCTGGTGCAAAGCCAGGGCTCGCAGGACAACCTGGCCAAGCTGAAAAGCGGCGAAGTCGAGCTGGCCCTGGTGCAGAGCGGCCAGGAGCTGACCCTGGCCGACAAGGAACGGGAGGCGCTCAATGGCCTCGGCGTGATGTACCGCGAACCGCTGTGGCTGTTCACCAGCAAGAAAGTGAAATTCCAGCGCCTGGCCGACCTGCTGAAACTGCGCCTGGCCGTGGGCGGGGCCGACAGCGGCACCCAGGCCGTCACTGCCGCGCTGTTCGCCGCCAACCGTATCGACGCCGCGCACTACCCCAAACAGTGGCAGCAGCTCGGTGGCAGTCGCGCGGCCGATGCGCTGCTCGCCGGCGAGCTGGATGCCGCGTTCTTCGTCGGCCCGGCGGAGAACCCGCTGATCCAGCGCCTGGCTGCCGAACCCACGCTGCGCCTGGTCAGCCTGCGGCGCACCGCCGCCTACCTCGCCCGCCTGCCCTACCTGAGCCAGCTCGAAGTCGGCGAAGGCATGCTCGACATGGCGCAGAACACCCCCGAGCAGGACATCGTCACCCTCGGCCCGGTGGCCACCCTGGTGTCCGGTGAAAGCTTCCACCCCTCGCTCACCCCGCTGATTCTCGAGGCGGCGAAAACCGTGCTGAAAAACGGCAGCCTGCTCGACCTGGCTGGCAGCTACCCGGCACCACCACCCCTGTCGCTGCACACCCTGGACGAGGCCGATTACTACTACAAGAAGGGCCTGCCGATCCTGCAGCGCTACCTGCCGTTTCGCATCGCCTCGCTGGCCGACCGCTACATCATCCTGGCCATCCCACTGTTGGTATTGCTGTTCCCGCTGTTCAAGGCCATCGGGCCGATCTACCAATGGCGCATCCGCGCGCGCATCTACCGCTGGTACAAGCACTTGCGCGAAATCGACCAGCTGCTCTACAAGGGCAAGCTGAATGGCGACATAGAGGCCGAGATCTCCCGTCTGGAGAAACTGGAAGATGAACTGGCGCGGGTCGAGGTGCCGCTGTCCTATTCCAGCGAGCTGTACGAACTGCACATGCACCTGCGCTACATGATCGAACGCCTGCAGGCCTACCAGCGGCGCACGACTGCAGGGGCATCCATACCCGCCTCTAGTTGATCCATTATTTGCCCCGGGTTAGCGGCCGCCTTTCAGCTCCGCTCCAGAGCCAGCTTCTATTAAGAGCTGATCAGGATGACGAGTGACACGGGGATGTGCCATATGGACGCACTGCACAAGAACAGCGCTGGTTACGCCAGCAACGCCAAGGAGCACAGATGAGTTTTCTGATGACGGCACTGGAGCGGCGCCCCCTGGCGCAAAAATTCGCCCTGGCATTTGTTGCCCTGCTATTGATTGCCGCAGGTTTGGCCATTGAAGGCCTACTGAGCCAACGCAGCTTGAGCCGCGACCTGCACGCGCTGTATGAAAAGGAACTACTGGGGATCTCCAGCGCCCGAGAGGCCCAAGTCAATTACATCCTGATTGGGCGCCATCTACGCCAGGCAGTACTTGCTCCTGACGCGAGCGCTCGCCAGGAGGCACTGGCCCTGCTGGCTCAGACACGCAGCGCAGTACCCCAGGCTATCGCTGAACTGCGCCCACGGATTCTCGTGGAAGAGGATCACAGGACCCTGGCGGAGTTCGAGGCGGCGTTTACCGTCTACATCCGCGACGTCGACAAGGCCGTTACCCTGCTGCAACTGGACAAGCCTGGTGATGCACGGGCCATTGTCACCTCAGCTGAACTGCAGAACGCCGGGCTGGCAACCAATGCCGCACTGAACGAGGTCGTAAACACCAAGGAAAGCCGGGCCAAGGCCACGGTCTCGGCCGCCGTAGAGCACGCGGAGCAAAGCGAGGTGCTGTCTCTACTGCTGCTGCTCGCGGGGATCGCCACGGTCATTGCGCTGACCCTGGTGGTTGCGCGCTCCATCCTGCGGCCAACCGAGCGCATTCGCACCGCTGTAGAACAGCTGGCGGCCGGCCAATTGGCACACGTGGTGCCGCATACCGACTACCCCAACGAAACCGGAGACCTGGCACGCGCCATCACGGTCCTGCAAGCCGGTGCGCAAACCATGGAGATGCAGCGCTGGATCAAAATGCACCAGGCCACCCTGGCCAGTCAGTTGCAGGCTGCCGACAGCTTCAGCGATCTGGCCAGCTGTTTTCTTTCCGGCATAGCGCCCTTGCTGACGCTCGGCCACGGCGCCGTTTACATCCATGAGGAAGAACAGCGCCGCATCCGCTTGCTGGGCAGTTATGCCGGCTCCGACCAGCAGCATCTTGATCAGTACTTCAATCTGGGCCAGGGGCTGGTCGGCCAGAGTGCACTGGAGCGCCAGCGCATCATTCTCAGCCAGCCGCCCGCCGACTACCTGCGCATTCGTTCCAGCCTGGGCGAAGGCGCACCGCGCAGCATTGCCATCCTCCCGGTCCTGCGCGGCGAACGCCTGCTGGCGGTGATCGAACTAGCCACCATCGACAACTTTGGCCACCGCGAACAGGCGCTGCTCGACGAAGTGCTGCCGACCCTGGCCATGAATATCGAGATCCTCGAGCGCCAGGCCAAAGCCCGGGCGTTGCTGGAGGAAACCCAGCGCCAGGCCAGCAAGATGGAGCGCCAGGCCAACCAGCTTGAAGCGCAAACCGTGGAACTGGAGGCGCAGCAGGCCGCGCTCCAGGCCACCGAGGTCTGGTACCGCGGCATCATTGAGTCGGCACCCGACGGCATGCTGGTTATCGACATGCACGGCAAGCTGGTCATGGCCAACAGCCAGATTGATGCCATGTTTGGCTATGCCCCCGGCGAACTGATCGGCCAGCCGATCGAAGTGCTGGTACCCCACGCGATACGCGGCGCGCATGTTGCGCTGCGTGACGGTTTTATCGGTGAGGGCGGCACCCGGCGAATGGGCATGAGTGGCCATGACCTGCGCGGCACACGCAAGGACGGCAGCGAGTTCTCCGTCGAAGTTGGCCTGGCACGCCTGCCCGCGCTAGGCGGCCAGCAACATTGCGTGTGCGCCTCGGTGCGCGATGTCACGGAGCGCAAGGTCGCGGCAGATCGTCTCGCGGCGCTGGAAGAACGCAGCCGCCTGATCCTCGCCTCGGTCAATGACGGCATTATCGGCCTGGATGCCGACGGCATGATGACCTTCGCCAACCCCGCAGCGCCGGCGATGCTGGGCTTCGAGGCCGACGAGATGGTCGGCAAATCGCTGCACGCGCTGATCCACCACCACTATGCCGACGGTCGCGAATTCCCGCGCGATGAGTGCTCGATGTACCTGACGAGTATCGATGGCCAGGCGCGCACCGTGGACAACGAAGTACTGTGGCGCAAGGATGGCAGCGCCTTCCCGGTCGAGTATTCGACAACCCCCATCCACAAGGATGACGCCCTGGTGGGTTCGGTCGTCGTCTTCCGCGACATTACCGAACGCAAAGACGCAGCCGAGCGCCTGACCCGCGCCAACTTCCTCTCGGACATCGCCCTGGAGCTGACCGGCTGTGGCTACTGGCAGGTGGACTACCAGGACCCGGGCTATTACCTCCAGTCGGAGCGGGCAGCACGCATTCTCGGCGAACCGCTCAAGCCTGATGGCCGCTATCACTTGCAAGACGAGTGGTTTGCCCGCCTGGAAGAGGCCGATGCCGAGAGCGCGGCACTCGCTGCAGAGCGCTACCAGGGGGCGATCGAGGGGCGCTATGAGTTCTACGATGCCACCTATGCCTATAAACGCCCCATCGACGGCCGCATCGTATGGATTCATGCCAACGGCAAACTGATACGCGATGCCAGCGGCAATGCCCGCTATATGTACGGTGCCTATCAGGACATCACCGAGCGCAAGGCGGCCGAAATGGCCATCCGCCAGGCCAAGGAGATTGCCGAGGAAGCGACCAAGGCCAAGAGCGACTTCCTGGCCAATATGAGCCACGAAATCCGTACCCCGATGAACGCCATCATCGGCATGTCCCACCTGGCCCTGCAAACAGCACTGGACAAGAAACAGCGCAACTACATCGAGAAAGTGCATCGCTCGGGCGAGAACCTGCTCGGCATCATCAACGACATCCTCGACTTCTCGAAAATCGAGGCCGGCAAGATGTCGATGGAAAGCATCGAGTTCCGCCTTGAGGATGTCATGGACAACCTGGCCAATCTGGTCGGCATGAAGACCGAGGACAAGGGCCTGGAGTTACTCTTCAGCGCTGCGGCGGATGTACCGACCGCACTGATTGGCGACCCCTTGCGACTGGGCCAGGTGCTGATCAACCTCGGCAACAATGCGGCCAAGTTCACCAGTACCGGAGAGGTGGTGATCGGCGTGGAAAGAATCGCCGAGGAAGCAGGCGAGGTAGCGCTGCACTTCTGGGTCAGGGATACCGGCATCGGCATGACGCCCGAGCAATGCGCCAAAATGTTCCAGTCCTTCAGCCAGGCGGACGCCTCGACCACGCGCAAATATGGTGGCACGGGCCTTGGCCTGGTTATTTCGAAGAATCTGGTTGAACTGATGCAAGGCCAGATCTGGGTCGAGAGCGAAGTTGGCCAAGGCTCCACCTTTCACTTCAATGCCCGCTTCGGCCTGCAGGCCGAACCCATGCCCCGCCGTATGTTCCGTGCCGACGAACTGTTTGGCTTGCGCGTACTGGTGGTCGACGACAATGCCTCGGCGCGAGAAATACTCTCCACCATGGCCGACTCTTTCGGGCTTGAAGTCGACGCCGCCTGGGACGGCGCCCAGGCACTGCACATGATCATGGCGGCGGAAAAACAGGAACTGCCTTACGACCTCGTCCTGATGGACTGGAAGATGCCCGGCATGGATGGGGTCGAAACGATTCATCGCCTGCAGAACGAACAGCTCAGCAGGACGCCAGCCGTCATCATGGTCACCGCTTATGGCCGCGAGGACGCACTCAGTTCGGCCGAAAACCGCGGCGTTGCGCTCAAAACCGTACTGACCAAACCCGTGACCTCATCGACCCTGCTCGAAGCCATAGGCGACGCGCTTGGCAAGGGCTTCATCGCCGAGACCCGCGCCAACGAGAAAACGGAAAACCATGACGAGGCCATCGCCAGGTTAAAGGGTGCCCGCGTGCTGCTGGTGGAAGACAACGACATGAACCAGGAGCTGGCCATGGAGCTCCTCAGCCAAGCCGGCATAACAGTTGTACTGGCCAATAACGGCCAGGAGGCGCTCGATATACTGGCCAACGACCAGGGCTTTGATGGCGTGCTGATGGATTGCCAGATGCCCGTCATGGATGGCTACACGGCCACCCGCGAAATCCGTAGGCAACCTGCCCATCAGACCTTGCCCATCATCGCCATGACCGCCAACGCCATGGCGGGCGACAAGGAAAAAGTCATCGAAGCCGGGATGTGGGACCACATCGCCAAGCCGCTCAATGTGGGTGAAATGTTTGCCACCCTGGCCAAGTGGATAAAGCCGAACGTCAGCGCTGACCACCCAGCGACTCACACTGCGACATCGAGCCAGACCGATGACGAATTGCCGGCCCTGCCCGGTATCAATATCCAGGCCGGCATGGCCACGACCATGAACAATGCCAAGCTCTACCGCCGCATGCTGAGCAAGTTTCGCGACAGCCAGGGCAGGTTCGCCGAGCTGTTCGCTGCCGCGCAGCTTGATGCCGACCCGCAGGCCGCCACCCGTGCGGCTCACACGCTGCGGGGCACGGCCGGCAATATCGGCGCCAAGGCCGTCGAGGCGGCAGCCGCTGAGCTCGAGCGGGCCTGCAATGACCAAGCACCCGCAGAGAAGATCGGTGAACTGCTGGAGCATCTGCTGGCCGAGTTGACGCCACTCATCGAGGGTTTACACAGCGTCGGCGCAACCGACAAACCACCCGTCGTACAAGGCGAAGCCATGCCCGCGGCAGAACTCAAAACCAGGCTCTCGCAGTTGCAAAAACTGCTGGAAGATAGCGACGCGCAAGCCAGCGAACTGCTGGATAGGTTGATGGAGAAAGCCAAAGGCAGTGCCTTGGAGCAATCCCTGAGACCGGTCGCCATTGCCATCGAAAGCTATGATTTCGACGCGGCACTGGAGCGGTTAACGGCAATTGTGTGGGCGTGACCAACATCAGCTGAGCCAAGCCCTGCGTTAAAGGCAAACAACGAACCCCGGAGAGGCGCCCCATGGAACTGGATGTCAATTTGCTCGAAAAAGCCACTGTACTTGTGGTTGACGATACGCCAGACAACCTTGCGCTGATGAGTGACCTGCTCAAGGGCAACTACCGGGTCAAGGTGGCCAACAGTGGCGAAAAGGCCTTGAGGATCAGCCACACCGGCACGCCACCCGATCTGATCCTGCTCGACATCATGATGCCCGACATGGATGGCTATGAAGTCTGCCAGCGGCTCAAGCAAGACCCTGCTACGCGCGACATTCCAGTTATCTTCCTGACGGCCAAGGTCGCCGTCGAGGATGAAAGAAAAGGTTTTGAGCTCGGCGCCGTCGACTACATCACCAAACCGATCAGCCCGCCCATCGTCATGGCGCGCGTGAAGACCCATCTGGCGATGAAAGCGCAAGCCGACTTCCTGCGTGACCAGAACGACTACCTGGAGCAGGAGGTCACCAAGCGCACGCGCGAAGTCATGGCCATCCAGGACGTCACCATATTGGCCATGGCCTCGCTGGCGGAAACGCGCGACTCCGACACCGGCAACCACATCCGGCGCACCCAGTTTTATGTCAAAGCCCTGGCGGAAAAGCTCAAAAGCCACCCGCGCTTTGCCGCCACGCTGACCGATCACTACATCACCATGCTGTTCAAGTCGGCGCCGCTGCACGACATCGGCAAGGTCGGCATTCCCGACCGCATTCTGCTCAAGCCCGGCAAGTTCACGCCGGAAGAATTCGAGATCATGAAGTCGCATACCACGCTCGGGCGGGATGCCATCGCCCATGCCGAGGAGTTGCTGGGCATGAAGGTGGAGTTCCTCTCCATGGCCAAGGAAATCGCCTATGCCCACCAGGAGAAATGGAATGGCTCGGGTTACCCGGAGGGAATCAGCGGCGACGATATTCCGGTGTCTGCCCGGCTGATGGCTGTCGCAGATGTCTACGACGCCCTGATCAGCCGCCGCGTTTACAAGGAAGGTATGCCACACGAAAAAGCGGTGGACATCATCGCCGAAGGCAGAGGCAGCCACTTCGACCCCGACATGGTCGACGCCTTTCTCGAGTTGCAGGAGCAATTCCGCACCATCGCCGCACGCTATGCGGACTCCGATCAGGATATGGAGAAAAAGAAAGAACAGCTTGAGCGGCAGGCAGGCGAACGCTGAAGTGTTTGTCGGAAACCCTGAACCGGCAGCCGTCAGCCCGAAGCGCCTCGACGTCCCGAAGCGGCCCAGGTCGGGTAACATGCGCGCTTTCCGTTTCTGCACCACGAGGCCGCCATGCCGATCCGCCACTGCATCGTCCACCTGATCGACAAGAAACCCGACGGCACGCCCGCCGTGCTGCATGCGCGCGACAGCGAGCTGAGCGCCTCGCAGGCCATGGAAAACCTGCTGGCCGACCTCAACGAAAGCTACAACGCCAAGCAGGGCAAAGCCTGGGGCCTGTTCCACGAGGAATCCGGGGCCTACCCCTTCAGTGGCTGGCTCAAGGCCTACCTGGACAACGAACAGGACTTCACCGCGTTCAGCCGCCAGGCCGTCGGGCAGCTGCAAAAACTGATGGAAGAATCCAACCTGTCCACCGGCGGCCACGTGCTGCTGGCGCACTACCAGCAAGGCATGACCGACTACCTGGCGATCGCCCTGCTGCACCACAGCGAAGGCGTGGCGGTGACCGACGCGCTGGACGTGACCCCGGCCAAGCACCTCGACCTCGGCCAGCTGCACCTGGCCGCGCGCATCAACATCTCCGAGTGGCAGAACAACAAGCAGTCCAAGCAGTACATCTCGTTCATCCGCGGCAAGAATGGCAAGAAGGTGTCGGACTACTTCCGCGACTTCATCGGCTGCCAGGAAGGCGTCGATGCACCGAGCGAGACGCGCACCCTGCTCAAGGCCTTCAGCGATTTCGTCGAGAGCGAAGACCTGCCGGAAGAACAGGCCCGCGCCAAAACCGATACCCTGGTCGACTACGCCAGCAGCCAGGCCAAGATCGGCGAACCGATGACCCTGGAAGACCTCTCCGGGCTGATCGACGAAGACCGCCCGCGCGCCTTCTACGAGCACATCCGCAACAAGGATTACGGCCTGGCACCGGAATTCCCCGCGGACAAACGCACCCTCAACCAGTTCCGCCGCTTCACCGGCCGCGCCGAGGGGCTGTCGATCAGCTTCGAGTCGCACCTGCTGGGCTCGGCCATCGAGTACGACGAGGCGCGCGACATGCTGATCATCCGCCAGCTACCGACCCAGCTGAAGGACCAGCTCAAGCGCCGCAAGGACTGACTCAGCCGGAGTAGCCGCACAGGCGACGCGCGGCTGCAACGCAAACTACAACCAAGGTTGCAGTTACTGTGCAGAAGGCCCATCAGACGCCACCTGCTTAGCCGAATCAGGCATTTTTCCCGACAGGATTAATCCGCTAGGGTGGCAGCCTGATTTGGCTTCAGGACTGCACCCCATGGATCGGGAACTCACTCAACTCAGTGCGAGCAGCACGCCAACCTGCCTTGGCCTGCTGAGTGGCAACGAGCTACTCGGCCAGTTGCTCCATCACTACATCGACCACGACCTTTCCCTGCAGTTACGCGCCTCGGCCGACATCAGCCAGATCAGTGCCGATGTCTCCCTGTGGCTCCTGGACGTGCAAAGCTTTTCCGGCGAAGACCTTGATGCGGTATTCGCCCAGCTCTACAGCAGAGTGCCGACCGCCCTGGTCAACAGCAGTCAGACACAAGCCGAAGAACTGGTCGAGACCTACCCCTGGATCAACGGGGTGTTCTACAGCAGCTGCCCGCGCGACCAGTTTCTGCTAGGCGTCAATGTCCTGCTCAAGGGTGGGGACTGGCTGCCACGCGGCCTGATGGAGCGGCTGCTGCGTCAAC
This sequence comes from Aquipseudomonas ullengensis, assembly GCF_014174475.1. Lineage (GTDB taxonomy): Bacteria > Pseudomonadota > Gammaproteobacteria > Pseudomonadales > Pseudomonadaceae > Aquipseudomonas > Aquipseudomonas ullengensis. The sequence continues at coordinate 545,593 of NZ_JACJUD010000003.1, read as the reverse complement.
TCCGCCGCTTGCGTCAGCCGGCCTGCCCCCATGCGCGACTGACCCAGCGCGAACGAGAAATTCTCGAACTGGTGCGCAAAGGTCTGCCGAATGCCGAAATCGCCGCCCATCTGTGCCTGAGCCCGCACACGATCAAGAGCCATATCCACAACCTGCTGCGCAAGATTGGCGCCGCCAACCGCGCAGAAGCGGTATTCCTCATGCAGGCCAGCAGTCAGCCATGAGAGTCGCCAGCCTGTGCCTGCTGCTGTTGATCTACAGCGCGCCAACGCTCTGTGCGAACGAGGATGAGCTGCGCGGCTTCATCATCGACAACACCATCTCGCGCATCGGCCACGAGTTCTACCGCTACTTCAGCGACCGCCTGCGCGACACCAGTGCCCTGGATTTCAACCTGGTGGTGCGCGAACGGCCCTCGGCACGCTGGGGCAGCCTGGTCTGGGTCGAGCATGAAAACCAGACGATCTATCGCAGCTTCCTGCAACCCAATACCGCCGAGCTCAAGCCACTGGCCGAACAGGCTGCCGACCAGATCAAGGAGCGTATCGCCCGGCAAAAAATCGAACGCTTACTGCAAGACTCCACCGACATCGGCAAGGATGAACTATGAAAAACCAACGCAGGTACGCCACGCTGTTTCTCGCCCTTAGCGGCGCACTGGCTGGGTCTGCCAGCCAAGCCACGGAGCTGGTCTACACGCCCGTGGATCCGGCCTTCGGTGGCAGCCCGCTAAACGGTAGCTGGCTGCTCGGTGCCGCCCAGGCGCAGAACGATTTCGATGACCCCAAGAGCCAATCACGCAGCGGCTACACCGCCCCTTCCGCGCTGGAGCGTTTCAGCAATCAGCTGGAATCGCGCCTGCTCTCGCAACTGCTCAGCGATGTGGGCGATGGCAACTCCGGCAGCCTGACCACCGATGATTTCATCGTCAACATCGTCGATGACTCCGGCAGCCTGACGATCCAGATCACCGACCGCCTTACCGGTGAAATGTCCGAAGTCGCCATCAACGGACTCGACCCCAGCAACTGAATGACCCGGCCGGATGCCCATTGTCATGAAACGACTCACTGTTGCCATATCCCTGTTACTCCTGCTGCAAGGCTGCAGCACCCTGCGCGAGCCGATGCCTGCCGAGCAGGAAGAGCAAATCCCCACCCTGACCCCGCGTGCCTCGACTTACTACGACCTGCTTAACCTGCCCCGTCCACGCGGCAAGCTGGTGGCAGCGGTCTACGGCTTTCGCGACCAGAGCGGCCAATACAAACCGGTACCGGCCAGCTCGTTCTCCACAGCCGTGACCCAGGGCGGTGCCAGCATGCTGATGGATGCCCTGCAAACCAGCGGCTGGTTCCGCGTGCTCGAACGTGAAGGCCTGCAGAACGTACTGACCGAGCGCAAGATCATCCGCGCCTCACAGACCAAGCCCGAGGTGGCCAAGAACATCCAGCAGGAATTGCCGTCGCTACAGGCAGCCAACCTGCTGCTGGAAGGCGGCGTGGTGGCCTACGACACCAATATCCGCAGCGGCGGTGAAGGTGCGCGCTACCTGGGAGTCGGCTCAGCGGTGGAGTACCGGGTCGATCAGGTGACTGTCAGCCTGCGCGCCGTCGATGTGCGCAGTGGCGAAGTCCTGGCCAATGTCATGACCTCCAAGACCATCTACTCGGTAGGCCGCAACGCCGGCGTATTCAAGTTCATCGAGTTCAAGGATCTCTTGCAACTGGAGGCGGGCTACACCACCAACGAACCGGCGCAACTCTGCGTGCTGGCGGCGATAGAGGCGGCCGTCGCGCACCTGATCGCTCAAGGCGTCGAGCGGCAGTTCTGGATGACAGCGGCGAATGTCGACCCCGCCCAGACCATCCTGGCCAAGTACCTGCAACGACCAGCGCCGGCGCTGTAGGAACCAGCGGCTTAATCCTTTTCATCGAATCAAGCCGCAGATTTTCCGCCTATTGATTGATGGCTCACCGCCCACCACACCCCGACACTAGCCGCCACTCGAACGGTCAATGCGGAATGGATCATGCGTCTTCTGGCGGGTTTTCTTCAGGTTGTCGTCTTCGCTTCAGCGCTGCTGTTCAACACGACTAATGCGCTAGCCGACAGCCTGCCGGACAACTACGACCTATCCACGCTGGATGATCTGCACTTGCCGGCCAGCCATGCCACACAGCTGGCAGCGATCCAACAAGCCGGGCAACTCAATGAAGCGGGCATTGTTCAGCAGGGCCAGCAACTGCTGGCCGGCATCGCACAAACCGGCAGCGCCCAGGAGGCCTTCATCCTCCAGCAAGGCAGCCAGCACCTGGCGCTAATCAGCCAGGTCGGCGTAGCCAACTCAGCCCTTATCAGCCAAAGCGGTGCCTATAACCAGGCGGCTATCGAGCAGCTCGGAGCAAACAACCATGCCCTCATCGAACAGAGTGGCAACGGCCTGCAAAGCAGTATCAAGCAATACGGAAGCAGTCAGAGCGTACAGGTTCGCCAGTACCGCTGAATTCGACGCCCACTCTCGTCGTGTGAACGCCAACGCAACTAGGAGAAACACCATGTTCAAATTCAAGCCTCTTGTCGCTGCCCTTCTGACCGTAGCCAGCGTCCAGGCCATGGCAGCCAACAACGGCGCCGATCAGTCCCAGTCTGGCAACGACAACAATGCCAGCATCAACCAGACGGTTTCGGCGCAATCCAACTACGCCTCGCAGTCGCAGTCGGGCGACCTCAACAACGCCAACGTCAACCAGAGCTACGCCACCAATAACTCTGCCTATCAAAGCCAGTCGGGCACCGGTAACTCGACCTCTACCTGGCAATCCAGCGCGCAGAACAACACCTCCAGCCAGAACCAGACCGGCAGCAACAACTACGCCATTACCGAGCAGTCCTCGCAGACCAACAGCAACGCCTCGGTAAACCAGAACGGCAACAGCAACGACAGCACCGTGCACCAGTGGAGCGGCGACGCCAACTCGGCAAGCGTTACCCAGAACGGCGACGTCAACCATGTGCATCTGGACCAGTACACCGGCACCTACACCTCGACGGCCAGCATCTACCAGGAAGGTACCGGCAACCGTCATGACTTCCAGCAGGAAGGCAGCGGCCATGCGCTGACCACCTCCAGCGTCGGCAACGGCAACGCCATCACCGGCAACTCCTGGTCCACCTCACCAGTAGGCGGCCAGTACGGTTCGAACCAAACTGCCTCGCTGAACCAGAATGGCGACGACAACAGCATCGCCCTGCTGCAGCAGGGTGACGGCCATGACGCCAACGTGACCCAGACTGGCAACAACAACGTTGCCAGCCTCAATCAGAGCGGCAACGGCTCCACTGCCACCACCACCCAGGATGGCGACGGCAACCAGGCCACCGTCAACCAGTCGGGTAATGCCAACGAGCTGTACTTCTCCCAGTCTGGCGAAAGCAACGTGCTGACCGCTGACCAGAACGGCGACAGCAACTATGTGGCTGGTTACAGCTACGGCACCGACAACACCACCGATGTCGACCAGGTCGGCAACGACAACTATGCCTACGTTCATCAGGACTACGGCAATGACAACCTGGCCCAAATCAGCCAGACCGGTGACCAGCTCTCGGCGCACGTTGGCCAGGGTGGTGCCGGCAACGAGGCATACGTGACCCAGACCAGCACCGGCAACTACGCCAACGTGCACCAGTACGGCAACTCGAACCTGGCAACCGTCAGCCAAAACTGATAATTGCCGAAACACAGACTGCCAGCCCTAGGGCTGGCAGTTTGCATACAGGGGGTCACCCATGCTGATTGCGCTGGACACACCACCGACTCAACCCGTCGCCAGCCTTGAGCTGCAACGCCTGGAAAGCCAGTGGCAAATTCGCCCGTGCTTCAGCGGGCAAGACCAGCACGTACATTTCGAGCTGGATATAGAGCTGCACGGCCGCGCAGGCGTGAGCCATAGCCGGCAAAAGGGCACTCTGCGCCTTGCCAGCACAGAGCAATGCCCTGCCACCAACCGCCAGGGCTGGCAGGCCGATCAGCAAATCGCCATTCGCTTGCGCTGGTGGCTGGACGGGCAACCACAGGCGGAAATTTTCCGGCAGATTTCTGCTAGCGAGTTCAACAACGCGACAGAAAGCAGCCATCAAAGCGCCACCACGCCGCTATAACATGCACACCCTCAAACTGATCGAACATGTGCATCCACGGAATGGAAACTTCACCACAGCTCCACCTGCTGGCACCCAGGGATGAGCAAACCAGCAACCTGATCTGCCACCTTCGCCAGCATGGTATTGCGACCCGATTGCTGAAACAGCGCACAAGCCCGTTAGCGGCGCACTCCATCGGCGTATTCGACCTGCGCCTGCTGCAGAACCCTCTTCATCTTTCCAGGCCCGCACAGTGCATGCTCACGCATGGCCGCTGGCTACTGATCAACGCAGCAAAACCGTTCGCTGAAGATTTTCTGCTGTTCAATCCTGGCGTGTATGGCTTGCTGCACCGGGATGAGCCGCTGACCACCCTATTACCGGCAATCCATTGCGTGACACGCGGCGAGCTATGGCTGCCCCGTGCATTTCTGGCCCAGGCATTCGAACGTCAACGGGTCGGCAAACGCGCTGTCACCACGAGTTTGCCGGACCTGACGCGCAGGGAGTGGCAGGTCATCCACGGGCTGCTGGCGGCAGAGAACAACCGGCAAATCAGCCAGGTTCTGAACGTGCAGGAAAGCACGGTCAAACGCCACCTCTACAACCTGTTCCGCAAGCTGGGCGTCCGCAATCGTCTGGAGGCCTTGCAGTGGGCGCATGCCGCCGGCTTGCAGAACGAGACGAGCACCCTCCAGGGCTGCAACCGTCGCGCCCTGCGGACCAGTGCTCGCCAACAGCCTCGTTAGCAGGCCTCGATGCGAAAGCCCAGCCGCGGGAAGTGCACATGCACCACGCCGGCACGCTCGTCTTCGCGGCGCAGGATCAGCTCCTCACGACCGGCGAACAGCAGCTCGCCTTCCACCGGGTCCACGCCGTAGTCGGTTGCGGCGATCTTCACCCGTTGCCCGGCCTGGAAGCCATTGGGCTCGACGAACTGTTCATCCGGCAACGCCGCTGGCGTTGCGGTACGGGCGATCTCGATGGCCTCCTCCGCAGTCAGCGGGCTGGCCGCGCCGTGGCCGAAGCCCAGCACCCGGCCCAACCAGGCGCTGACGGTCGGGTAGTCGTCCACCAGCGGAGCTGTCACCGGCGTGGCCTTGAGGAACCACAGGCAGTGGGCCAGGGAGAAGTCGGCAATCGATGGCGCGCCGAAGAGGAAATCGCCGTCCTCGCGGGACAGCTGCTGCTCCAGGCGCGCCATGATGCTCGGCCAGTTGTGCTTGGCGACATCCGCCGGAACGCGGGTGGCAGTGCCGCCGCTGAACAACCCGGCGCGGTCGGCGATAAAGGCCTTGATCGCTTCCGGCGGTAGCTTGGCAAAACGCACGGCGACCGATTCTGGCTGGAACACCAGGCTCACCGCATGTTGGAACACCACCGAGTCGACCCACTGGGCGAAGCTGGCCGCGACGAACTCCTGGCCTTCCGGGAACAGGGCTGGAATGGCTTTATCTGCCTCCAGGCGGCGGGCGATCAATGCGGTATCGCAGTAGATATCGGCGCCGATCTGCAACACCGGGGTCTTGCGGTAGCCACCGGTCAGGGCCACCAGATCAGGCTTGGGCATCACCGGCGAGATCATCACCGAGCGCCACGACAGCTGCTTGAAGCCCAACAGCAGGCGGGCCTTTTCGGCAAAGGGCGAGGTCGGGTAGTGGTGCAGGATCAACTCGTGCATGACGGGCTCCGCGTCGGTGGCAGGTAAGCGGCCAGCTTAACCCTGGCGCCGCCGTCGGCCTACCCGCTCAGACTGATAGCGGGCTATCAGTGTTCTGCATGGGCCCGGCCAGTACTAGGCGCTCCTTGGCCACCTTGGTCAGCGCCTTGATCGCGCGCTCGCGGCGCAAGGCGTCGCCCTTGGCCCCGCAGGCCTCGATGTAGACCAGCGCCTGTGCCGGGCTGGAGTGAAAGAAACGCGCGCCTTTGCCGCTCTGGTGCTGGACGAACCGCCGCTGCGGATCGTCGCTGATGCCGCAGTACAGCGCGCCGTTCTCGGCACGCACCAGGTATACCGACCAGGCTTTGGGTTCGGCCGTACTCATGCCCAGTAGGCAGCCCGCAGGCGCTCGCAGTAGGCCACCAGCGTGGGAAACTCGCGAGCCATGCGGTTCAGTGGGGTTTCCAGGGTGCAGAAAATCAGGTTGGCCAGCACCCCATAGGCCGCCGCATCGGCGCTGCAGGGTTGCTCGCCGCCGAAGTAGTCCGCCGCACCGAGAAGGTCATGCAGCGCCTGCAGGTCCTCTCGGGCGAAGGCCAGCAGTTCGTCGCGGCTGTGGCGGCCGAGGCCCTGACTGTGCAGGCTGCCGCGCACCCTGCGTTGCATCAGCGCCGGCACGACCCAGCGCAGGGTCGCCGGCAGGCGACCGAACAAGGCAGGCTTGATCTGCTGCCAGCCCTTGTCGTCGACCCAGCGGAAGTACACCAGGATATGCACCAGGTGCTCGTCGCACAGCCGGGTGATCGCCACGCTGCGGCCCAGGCCGGCGGCATCCAGATGGCTGTCCAGATCGAGTTTGAAGCGTTTGGCGAGGTGGCGCAGGACGATGGCCGAGTCGGCAATCACTTCGCCTTCCAGTTCGACGAAAGGCAGCTTGCCCTTCGGGCCCCGGCGCGGGTCACTGAGGGTCTTCACCTCATAGCGTTGGCCAGTCAGGCGCAGGAAGGTTTCCAGCTTGAGGCAGTAAGGGCTGATATTGGGGACGGCGAAGGCGGCAGGAAATTGGTAAAGGGTGATCATTTTCGGCAGCCTGCAAAAAGGTGCCGGCGAGAGTAGGCGATCCCGCCTGCTCACGCCAACACCCTAGGCAGCACTACTACCGACGGAATGCCGCCAGACCACGCGCCGCCTGCTGGCGAATCGCGTTCTGTACCGGCGGCGCCCAGCCCAGCAGCAGGCCCTTGGCGCCGAGTGCCTGGCGGGCCCAGCGCCACAGGTCGAAATGATCGTGGTGCTCGACGATCTTGCCGTCGACAAAGCGAAAGTTGGCCTGGATGCGATTGACCACGGTGTTGCCGGTCTGGCTGAACAGGTAGGTGGCCACCCAGTGTGCGCTGCCCTGCTGGTCATCCGCCTGCACGCTGTCGAAAGTCAGCGAGAAGTTCTGCGCGCGAGCCGCCAGCATGCGCCACATGTCGCCCGCCTCGCGGCCGCGCAGGGCGGGAAACACCGGATCACTGAACTGCACGTCCTCGGCATAGCAGGCGGCCATGGTCTCGGCATCGAGGTGCTGGAAAGCCTGGTAGAAACGAGTGATCAATTCGGCGTTGGGGTGGGCCATGACATGCTGCTCCGACTCTGGGGTATGGCGCCAAGTATGGTCGCCACCGCCAATCACGGCGATTGGCGATAAAGACAACTTTGTGTCAATAATCGCCAAACACCTGCCTGTGAATACACAATGATCCGCATCGCCCTGTACGTTGGCCCGCAAACCGTCTGTTCCAGCCTGAGCATGGCTGACGATGCCTTTCGCCTGGCCAACCAGTTGGCCGGTGAGCGCCTGTTCGACACCGTGCGGGTGAGCCAGGATGGTCAACCGGTCGAACTGGGTTTCGTCCAGGTGCGCGTCGACGGCGATCTGCGTCTGGCCGAGAACGTCGATCTGGTAGTGATTCCCGCCAGCGGCAGCTCGGTACCGCGCATGCTCGACAGCAACGCCACCCTGCTCGCCTGGCTGGCCAAGCGCCCCGCCGAACAGCAACTGGCCAGCCTGTGCAGCGGCGCATTCCTGCTGGCGGCCGCCGGCGCGCTGGATGATCGTCGTGCCACCACCCACTGGTCGCTGGCCAGCGAGTTCCGCCAACGCTTTCCGCAGGCAAAACTGCAGATCGAGCAGTTGTTCACCGAGGACACCAACCGTTTCTGCTCCGGCGGCGCCCAGGCCGGGCTCGACCTGTGCCTGCACCTGATCGCCTGGCATGCCGGTGACTGGCTGGCCCAGCGCCTGGCCAGCGCCCTGGTGGTAGAGCGCGAGCGCGGGCCGCAATCGCGCTTCGCCCCGCTGCTACCGGAACCCCGCGAGGAGGATGGACTGATCGGGCCACTATTGCGCTGGCTGCATGAGCATCACCACGAAGCCATCGACCTCGAACGCCTGGCGGCCCAGGCCCACTGCTCGACCCGCACCCTGCTGCGACGCTTCAAGGCCGCCACTGGCCTGACACCCAACGACTACCTGCAACGCCTGCGCATCAGCGCCGCACAAACCGCCCTGCGCAACCCGGCCCGCTCCCTGGAGCAGGTCGCGGCGCAGGTTGGTTATGCCGACCGCGCCACCTTCGCCAAGCTGTTCAAGCAGCTGTGCGGGGAGTCACCGGGGGCTTTTCGCAAGCGCTTGAGCCAGCGCACCTAACCCCTGTAGGAGCCAGCTTGCTGGCGATCCGTGCCCCCTGTGAGGCTGCTGATCGCCAGCAAGCTGGCTCCTACACGAGCGTGTGCTTATCCGCCGGCAAAGAAAAAGGGAGCCCGTGGGCTCCCCTTGTCATGCGGCACAAACCTCAGTGCAGGATCTGGCTGAGGAACAGCTTGGTGCGCTCGTTCTGCGGGTTGGTGAAGAAGGCGTCGGGCTCATTCTGTTCGACGATCTCGCCCTTGTCCATGAAGATCACCCGATCCGCCACGGTACGGGCGAAGCCCATCTCGTGGGTCACACAGAGCATGGTCATGCCGTCCTGGGCCAGGCCGACCATGGTGTCGAGCACCTCTTTCACCATCTCCGGATCGAGTGCCGAAGTCGGCTCGTCGAACAGCATGATCTTCGGCTTCATGCACAGCGCCCGGGCAATCGCCACGCGCTGCTGCTGGCCGCCGGAGAGCTGCCCCGGGTACTTGTGGGCCTGCTCGGGAATGCGCACGCGCTCCAGGAAGTGCATGGCGATTTCCTCGGCCTTGCGCTTGGGCATCTTGCGTACCCAGATCGGCGCCAGGGTGCAGTTCTGCAGCACGGTCAGGTGCGGGAACAGGTTGAAGTGCTGGAACACCATGCCCACTTCACTGCGGATCGCCTCGATGTGCTTGAGGTCGTTGGTCAGCTCGGTGCCGTCGACGATGATCCGCCCCTGCTGGTGTTCTTCCAGACGGTTGATGCAGCGGATGGTGGTCGACTTGCCCGACCCGGACGGCCCGCACAGGACGATGCGCTCGCCCTGCTTGACGTTCAGGTTGATGTCCTTGAGCACGTGGAACTGGCCGTACCACTTGTTCACGCCCTGCAGACTGATGATCGGGTCGGCACTGGCCACTTTGTTTGCTTCAGTCATGTTTCACTCCTAACGCTTGTGGCCGGTGTCCAGCTTGCGCTCCAGATGCATGGAGTAGCGGGACATGCCGAAACAGAAAATCCAGAACACCAGTGCGGCGAACACATAACCCTCGGTGGCCATGCCCAACCAGGCCGGGTCGTTGGTCGCTCGCTTGATGCTATTGAGGAGGTCGAACAGGCCGATGATGATCACCAGGCTGGTGTCCTTGAACAGGGCGATGAAGGTGTTGACGATGCCCGGGATCACCATCTTGAGCGCCTGCGGCAGGATCACCAGGCCCATCATCCGCCAGTAGCCCAGGCCCATGGCCGCAGCGGCCTCGTACTGCCCCTTGGGGATCGCCTGCAGGCCGCCACGCACCACTTCGGCGACGTAGGCGGACTGGAAGAGAATCACCCCGATCAGCGCCCGCAGCAGCTTGTCGAAGCTCATCCCCTCGGGGAGGAACAGCGGCAGCATCACCGAGGACATGAACAGCACGGTAATCAGCGGCACGCCGCGCCAGAACTCGATGAAGGTCACGCAGATGACGCGAATCGCCGGCATCTTCGAGCGTCGTCCGAGCGCCAGCAGGATGCCCAGCGGCAAGGCACCGGAAATCCCCACGGCGGCGATCACCAGGGTCAGCAGCAAGCCGCCCCACTGGCTGGTGGAGACTTCACTGAGGCCGAAGAAACCACCGTGCAACAGCCAGTAGGCCAGCAGCGGGTAGATCACCACGAAGCCCAGGCCGTAGGCCACCTTGCGCGTCAGCAGCGGGATGAACAACGGCGAAGCGCCGATGATCGCCAACCACAGGGTCAGATCGACGCGCCAGCGCAACGCTTCCGGGTAGAAGCCGTACATGAACTGGCTGAAACGCTGGCTGATAAACACCCAGCAGGCGCCCTCGCTGGTGCAGTCGGCGCGGGTGGTACCGTGCCAGTCAGCGGAGAAGAACGCCCAGTTGAGGATCGGTGGCACGATCAGCCACACCAGGTAGATCGCCACCAGGGTCAGCAGGGTATTGGCCCAGCTGGAGAACAGATTGCTGCGCACCCAGGCCACCACACCCACGCTGAGTGGCGGTGGCGGCAGGTCAGGCTTGAACGTATGAGTCTGCATGGCTGCTCCTTACCGCTCGATCAGCGCAATGCGCTTGTTGTACCAGTTCATCAGGATCGAAATGCTGATGCTGATGGCCAGGTACACGCTCATGGTGATGGCAATGGCCTCGATGGCCTGGCCGGTCTGGTTGAGCACCGTGCCGGCGAACAGCGAGACCATGTCCGGATAGCCGATACCGGCGGCCAGCGAAGAGTTCTTCGCCAGGTTGAGGTACTGGCTGGTCAGCGGCGGAATGATCACCCGCAGTGCCTGCGGCACGATCACCAGCTTCAGCGTCTTGCTCGCCGGCAGGCCGAGGGAGCGCGCCGCTTCGGTCTGGCCGTGGCTGACCGACTTGATCCCGGAACGCACGGTCTCGGCGATGAAGGCCGCGGTGTACACGCTCAACGCCAGCACCAGGGCCACCAGCTCGGGAATCACCACCCAGCCACCGCGGAAGTTGAAGCCCTTGAGCTCCGGATACTCCCAGTGGAAAGGGCTGCCACAGAGCAAGGCCAGCAAGCCGGGCAACAGCACCAGCAGGGCCAGCACGCCGAGTGCAACCGGAAAGGACTGGCCCGTTGCCTCGCGCCGTTGCCGAGCCCAGCGCGCCAGCAGCACGCTGCACACGATGGCGGTCACCAGCGCCAGAAAGAACGGCCAGAACCCGGCATCCATGACCAGCGATGGCATGTTCAGGCCACGGTTGCTGAGGAACAGCGTGTCACCCAGGTTCAGGCTCTGCTTCGGCCCAGGCAACGGCTGGAGGATGGCGAAGTACCAGAAGAATATCTGCAGCAGCGGTGGGATGTTGCGGAAGATCTCGATGTAGATGGTGGCCAGCTTGCTGACCAGCCAGTTCGGCGACAGCCGCGCCACACCGATGGTGAAGCCGAGGATGGTCGCCAGGATGATGCCGATCACCGACACCAGCAGGGTATTGAGCAAGCCGATGACGAAGACCCGGCCGTAGCTGTCGGCCTCGGTGTAGTCGATCAGGTGCTGGGAAATGCCGAAACCGGCGCTTTGCTCGAGGAAACCGAACCCAGAGATGATCCCGCGCTGCTGCAGGTTGGTCTGGGTGTTGTGGAACAGGTACCAGCCGAGCGCCACGACGGCGATCACGGCAATGATCTGGAATAGCCAGGCGCGCACCTGCGGATCGGTCCAAACCGACGTTCGCGGGCGCTGAATATTGGCGGGAGTTTGCATAAGGGCCCTCATTGAAAACTCCACGCTCTGTCACAGCAGCGTGGAGCTCATGGCATCAGGAACACCCTCACCCCATGGCGGGGCGAGGGCTCGATGGATCAGCGCACCGGCGGTGCGTACTGCATGCCACCTTTGTTCCACAGGGCGTTGAGACCACGCTCGATCTTCAGGTCGCTGCCGGCACCGACGTTGCGATCGAAGATTTCACCGTAGTTACCGACTTGCTTGACGATCTGCACCGCCCAGTCCTTCGGCAGTTTCAGGTCTTTGCCGAAATCACCCTCGGCGCCCAGCAGGCGGGCGATGTCGGGGTTCTTGGTGGACTTGGCCATTTCCACCACGTTGGCCGAGGTCACACCCAGCTCTTCGGCGTTCAGCTGTGCGTAGAGGCTCCAGCGCACGATGTCGAACCACTCTTCGTCACCCTGGCGCACGGATGGGCCGAGCGGCTCCTTGGAGATCACTTCCGGCAGCACCACGTAGTCGTCCGGCGCGGCCAGCTTGATGCGCTGGGCGTAGAGCTGCGACTGGTCGGAGGTGAGCACGTCGCAACGACCGGATTCCAGCGACTTGGCGCTTTCGTCGGAAGTGTCGTAGGTGATCGGGGTGTACTTCAGGCTGTTGGCACGGAAGTAGTCGGAGAGGTTCAGCTCGGTGGTGGTACCGGCCTGGATGCACACGGTGGCGCCGTCCAGTTCCTTGGCGCTGGAAACGCCCAGTTTCTTGTTCACCAGGAAGCCTTGGCCGTCGTAGTAGGTCACGCCGGTGAAGTTCAGGCCCATGGCCGCGTCACGCGAGCTGGTCCAGGTGGTGTTGCGCGAAAGCATGTCGACTTCGCCCGATTGCAGCGCGGTGAAGCGCTCCTTGGCGGTCAGCGGGCTGAATTTCACTTTGGAGGCATCGCCGAATACCGCGGCGGCCACGGCACGGCAGACGTCCACGTCGATCCCCAGGTAGTTACCCTTGGCGTCGGCGTAGGAGAAACCTGGCAAGCCATCACTGATACCGCACTGTACGTAGCCTTTCTTCTTCACTGCATCCAGGGTAGCGCCGGCGTGGGCAAAGCCACTGACGCCCAGAACTGTTGCCGTGGTCAGAATTGCCAGGGTGGATTTCACCATCTTCATCAAAACCTCCAAATGTTCTTGTTGGATCGGAGTCGCGGTCCTGCCGCCGTACCCTTGTGAGGCACGTTCGATCCCGCCACCATGGCAGGATCAACCGGGGTGCGAACCTGAAGTGAGTCTAGATGCCGATCCGGGGACCGGCGAACTCACCACATGCCGTAGGTAATACGGGCTTGAGACGCAGCATGTGTCCGGCATATCCGCCACTGGCGGCCCCCGCCGGACCCAATGCCTACAGCAAAGCGCGTACCACCTCGCCATTCGAATCGCGTTAGCGAACGGTCAAGAGCAAAAGTTTTCCTGTTGCGACATCTTCTTAAGCAATTCAACCCTCCCTTAAAATTGGCGCGCACCAAAACAAGGCGAACGCCCAACCCTGGAGCTCGACATGAGTGAAGTTCTGATCCTCGACCCCACACAAAGTGCCGACGCATGCGTCATCTGGTTACACGGCCTGGGGGCCGACCGTTACGATTTCCAGCCGGTGGCCGAAGCCCTGCAGAAAAGCCTGCGCAGCACCCGCTTCATCCTGCCGCAGGCGCCGACCCAGGCGGTGACCATCAATGGCGGCTGGGCCATGCCCAGTTGGTACGACATCCTGGCCATGAGCCCGGCCCGTGCGATCAACCGCGATCAGCTGGAAGCCTCGGCGCAGACCGTGATCGGCCTGATCGAAGCCCAGCGTGACAGTGGCATCGACCCGGCGCGGATCTTCCTCGCCGGTTTCTCCCAGGGTGGCGCGGTGGTGCTGCATACCGCCTTCCTGCGCTGGCAGGGCCCGCTCGGCGGCGTACTGGCACTGTCCACCTATGCGCCAACCTTCGGCGATGACCTGCAACTGGCCGCCGCGCAGAAGAGCCTCCCAACCCTCTGCCTGCATGGCAGCCACGATGACGTGGTACTGCCGGCCATGGGCCGCGCCGCCTTCGAAGCCCTGCAAGCCCAGGGCGTGCCGGTGGAGTGGCGTGAATACCCGATGGGCCACGAGGTGCTGATGGAGGAGATCCAGGCCATCGGCGACTGGCTGACCCAGCGCCTGAACCGCTGAATAGACGCGTCAAGGCACCGCCAGTTCGGTGCCATCACGCGCTAAGTGAAGGCTCTATCGTCAACTTCACGGCATAACAAAGCAGGCCATGCCACTCTCCACGACCGCCGGTCGGCCAGCCTCGGCCCAAGGATTGCTTCGGTAATCACGCGAGGCATAAGGTCGCCTCAAGGTGTTCGCCAGACGACATGGAGAGTGTTGCGATGTCACCCGCATTGAGCAGCAAGCCAGGGGATCAACCCACGCGATGAAAAACGCGCACTGGCAGCAGGATCTGCAACAGATCAGCCGATTGCGACTGTTCCAAAATGTCGCCGCCAGCAGCATCGATCAGCTGCTCAGGGAGTTTCGTGCCTGCGAATTGGAAACCGGCGAAGTCCTGCTCTCCCCGTTCAACCGCAACCAGTACCTCTACCTGCTGCTCGATGGCGAGCTGAAGGTCTATCTCGGCTCCCTGGAAAACCAGCCGGTCAGTACCCTGCTCAGTGGCGAATGCGCCGGTGAGATCAGTTTCATCGACAACGATCACCCCTCCGCCTACGTGGTCGCCAGCCAGCCTTCGCTGGTCCTGCGCCTGCACCGCGAGTCCCTGGTCAAGCTGTTCAACCAGTCGCCACAACTGATGCAGAACCTGCTGGAGCTGCTTTGCGACCGGGTCCGCCAGGGCAATCGGATCATCCTCGACAGCGAACAGAACGCCAACGTCGACACCCTCACCGGCTGCTTCAACCGGCGCTGGCTGGAGCACGTATTCGAGCGTGAAAGCACGCGCTGCGCCTTCAACGACCAGCCGTTGTGCATGCTCATGCTCGATGTCGACCATTTCAAACCCTACAACGACCAGCACGGCCACCTGGCCGGCGACTACGCCCTGTGCCTGGTCGCGCACACCCTGCGCAACCAGCTGCGCCCCAAGGACAGCATGGCCCGCTACGGCGGCGAAGAGTTCGTCATCCTGCTTCCCGAGATCGACGAAGTCGAAGGCCGCAGCATTGGCGAACGCCTGCGCCAGAGCCTGGAACAGGTCAGCTCCTTCTATTCACCGGTTGGCGTGCTGCCCGGCGTCACCGTCTCCATCGGCCTGGCCCAGATGCAGCCCAAGGACAGCCTGGAGGCGCTGATCGCACGGGCCGACTCCGCGCTGTATAGCGCCAAGCAGCAGGGTCGCAATCGCCTGGTTGGCTGAAATGCCCTAGCTCGGGTCGCACACCTCCCCTCTCGACTTGCTAGAGTCGGCGCATAAAAACAAAACGCCCGGATGGCACCCATGCGCAAACTCCTGCTCGCTCTGTTCGCCCTCGTCGTCATCGCTGCGGCGGTTTTCTTCAGCCTGCCCAGCCTGATCGATCGCCGCATGAACACCGTCGCCACGCCCGCGCCCTACCCGGCTAGCGAATCCGCCGAGAAGCTGCACCAGACCCTGTTCGTCGCCGACCTGCACGACGATGCCCTGCTCTGGCAGCGCGACCTGCTGGCGCGCCACAACTATGGCCACGCCGACCTGCCGCGCCTGCTCGAAGGTCACGTCGGCCTGCAGGTGTTCGCTACCGTGACCAAGACCCCGCGCGGCCTCAACTACGAGAGCAACGGCGCCGACAGCGACAACATCACCCTGCTGATCATGGCCCAGCGCTGGCCGCGGGCGACATGGAACAGCCTGCTCGAACGCGCCCTGTACCAGGGCCAGAAACTGCAGAAAGCGGCAGACGACAGCCACGGGCGGATGGTCCTAGTACGCACTCGCGGTGACCTGGAGACATTCATCGGCGCCTGGCAACAGGACCCGCAACGCCTGGCCGCCGTGCTCGCCACCGAGGGCCTGCACCCGCTGGAAGGCAAGCTGGAAAACGTCGATCGCCTGTATGACGCCGGTTTCCGCATCACCGGCCTGACCCACTTCTTCGATAACGAACTGGGGGGCTCGGCCCACGGCCTGCAAAAAGGCGGCATCACCCCCTTCGGCCGCGACGTGGTCGCGCGCCTGGAACAGAAAGGCATGCTGATCGACCTGGCCCACGCCTCCAAGCCGCTGATCGATGATGTGCTGGCCATCGCCACACGGCCGCTACTGGTCTCGCACACCGGCGTCGCCGGCACCTGCCCCGGCACGCGCAACCTGAGTGACGATCACCTCAAGCGCATCGCCGCTACCGGCGGGCTGATCGGCATCGGCTACTGGGACGCTGCCGTGTGCGACACCTCGGTGGGTGCCATCGTGCGCGCCATCCGTTATGCCGCCGACAAGGTTGGCGTCGAGCATGTGGCCCTCGGCTCCGACTTCGATGGCACCGTGCACGCCCCCTTCGACACCAGCGGCCTGGCCCAGCTCACCGAGGGCCTGCAGCGCGCCGGCTTCAAGCGCGGCGAGATCGCCGCGATCATGGGCGGCAACGTCCAGCGCCTGCTGCTGGCCAGTCTGCCGCGCTGAATCCGCCTTAGCAGCACCGAAGCCCCTGCGGCACTTCGCCACTGGGGCTTCTTGCTTTACACTGGCCGGCGTTCATTCCTTAACCAATACGAGATGACCGTGCTCAAAGCACTCAAGAATATGTTCAGCAAGGGCGAAAGCGAGCAGCCCGTAACGGCCTCTCCCACCACCCCAGCCGCTCCCCAGCAAGAAACCGCGCCCCAGGCGCCTGCCACTGCATCCAGTGCAGCCGCCAGCCAAACCGGCCAAGAGCCGAAGAAAGCACGCGCCGACAAACCGCGCCGCGAGCGCCCGGCGAAACCGGTGGATACCTGGAAACTGGAAGACTTCGCGGTCGAGCCGCAGGAAGGCAAGACGCGCTTCCACGACTTCCGTCTCGCCCCCGAGCTGATGCACGCGATCCACGATCTCGGCTTCCCGTATTGCACGCCGATCCAGGCCCAGGTTCTCGGCCATACCCTCAAGGGTAAAGACGCCATCGGCCGCGCCCAGACCGGTACCGGCAAGACCGCTGCGTTCCTGGTCTCGACCATCACCCAGCTGCTGCAAACGCCGCCGCCGAAAGAGCGCTACATGGGTGAACCGCGCGCACTGATCATCGCGCCGACCCGTGAACTGGTGGTGCAGATCGCCAGCGACGCCGCCAACCTGACCAAGTACACCGGCCTCAACGTCATGCAGTTTGTCGGTGGCATGGACTTCGACAAGCAGCTCAAGCAGCTCGAATCACGCTACTGCGACATCCTGGTGGCCACTCCCGGCCGCCTGCTGGACTTCAACCAGCGCGGCGAAGTGCACCTGGACATGGTCGAAGTGATGGTTCTCGACGAAGCCGACCGCATGCTCGACATGGGCTTCATCCCGCAGGTCCGCCAGATCATCCGCCAGACCCCGATGAAGGGCGAGCGCCAGACCCTGCTGTTCTCCGCCACCTTCACCGAAGACGTGATGAACCTGGCGCGGCAGTGGACGGTCGACCCGGCCATCGTCGAGATCGAGTCGGTCAACGTTGCCAGCGACACCGTCGAGCAGCACGTCTACGCCGTGTCGAGCAAGGACAAGTACCGTCTGCTGTACAACCTGGTGATGCAGAACGACTGGACGCGGGTAATGGTCTTCGCCAACCGCCGCGACGAAGTACGGCGCATCGAAGAGAAGCTGATCCGCGACGGCGTCAGCGCCGCGCAGATGTCCGGCGACGTGCCGCAGCACAAGCGGATCAAGACCCTGGAAGGCTTCCGCGAAGGCAAGATCCGCGTGATGGTCGCCACCGACGTGGCCGGCCGCGGCATCCACGTCGACGGCATCAGCCACGTGATCAACTTCACCCTGCCCGATGTGCCGGACGATTACGTGCACCGCATCGGCCGTACCGGCCGCGCCGGTGCCAGTGGCACCTCGATCAGCTTCGCCAGCGAAGACGACGCCTACGCCCTGCCGCCGATCGAAGAGCTGCTGGGGCGCAAGATCACCTGCGAAATGCCACCGGAAGAGCTGCTCAAGCCGGTGCCGCACAAGCACTGATCCGCAGCAACGAAAAAGGCCGGCTAATCGCCGGCCTTTTGCTATCTGAGCACTTCCTTTGTAGGAGCCAGCTGGCTCCTACAGGTCAGGGTGTAGGGCGGGTGGAACCCGCGTTGCCAGTGTCGCGGGTTGCACCCGCCCTACGGCGAAGCCGATGTCCAGGCCGCCCACCCATCCTACCGTCAGGCCTTCGCCACCAGACTGAGCACCTCCGCGGAGCGTTGCGGCGCCTGGCTGAGGAAGCGCGTGCAGCTGACCCGCAGGAACGAGGCGAAGTTGACCACCTCGCCACGGTAATCCATCACCTCGTCATAGAGTTTGGTGATCAGCTGGTTGGTGGTCATGCCGTCAACCGCCGCAATCTCGCTGAGAATGTCCCAGAACTGGTTTTCCAGGCGCAGGGTGGTGACCACCCCACGAATGCGCAGCGAGCGCGAACGCGATTCGTAGAGGATCGGGTCGGCCTTTACATACAACTCGCACATCTTGTTCCCCTCCCGAATCTGCTGCGCGTCGGCCAGGCCGCGTTGACGCGGGGCTCAGGTTGCTCATTTACAGACGTAAACTCCGCCCCTTCGCCCCACGTCGCCTTGCCTGACTCTAGCTCGCTAGACTCTCACACCGTGAATTAACCCAGTACTTTCAGAAAAGCCGCCAACCAGGCCGGATGCGCCGGCCAAGCCGGAGCGGTGACCAGATTGCCGTCGACATGGGCACCGTCCACCGGAAGGTCGACGAAGGTGCCGCCAGCCAGACGCACTTCCGGCGCGCAGGCCGGGTAGGCGCTGCAGGAACGGCCTTCGAGTACGCCGGCAGCAGCCAGCAGCTGCGGGCCGTGGCATACAGCGGCGATCGGCTTGCCGGCGGCAGCGAAGGCCTGCACCAGCTTGATCACCTGCTCGTTCAGGCGCAGATACTCCGGCGCGCGGCCACCGGGAATCACCAGCCCGTGGTAGTCCTCAGCCCGCACCTGATCGAAAGCGAAGTTCAGGACGAAGTTGTGCCCCGGCTTCTCGCTGTAGGTCTGGTCGCCTTCGAAGTCATGAATCGCGGTGCGCACCGTGTCGCCAGCCTTCTTGTCCGGGCACACCGCATGCACGGTGTGGCCGACCATCTGCAGGGCCTGAAACGGCACCATGGTCTCGTAGTCTTCGACGTAGTCGCCGACCAGCATCAATAGGTTCTTGGCAGTCATCGCAGCATCTCCAGCGGTAGTGACAGGTGCGACCAGTCTGGACCCGCCCTGCGCTGCACGGGTAATACGCGGCTACTACTTGAGAACCTGTTTACGATCTTCTGAATTAGAGCCAGACAAGGCAAAAACGGCCGAGGAAGCGGAGTTTACAAATTGTAAATGAGCATTCCGAGGCCGTTTTTAACGCCGTATGGCCGCGAGTCAGAAGATCGTTAACTGGTTCTGAGGGCTTTCTTCGGGTAGATGTCATAGCGACTGGACTTGCCCTCCAGCGCATAGCTGGGCTTGGCCCCCTCGATGATCGGCGCCTTGCGTGGGCGCTTGACCACCACCCGGTGGCTGGCCAGGGCCAAGGCTGCAGCGAGCAGCGCCGGGGCGTCCATGTCGTCACCGACCAGCGGGCGGAACAGGCGCATTTCCTTCTTCACCAGGGCGCTCTTGTCGCGGTGCGGGAACATCGGGTCGAGGTAGATCACCTGCGGCGGCTCGCCCTGCCACTGGCCCATCAGCTCGATAGCGTTGCCGGTCAGCAGGCGCATCTGCGTGGCGATGGCCGCCACCTCAGCATCGCGGACGGCACGTTGCAGGCCATCTTCGAGCAGGGCAGCAATGATCGGTTGGCGCTCGATCAGGGTCATGCTGCAACCCAGGCTGGCCAGCACGAAGGCATCGCGACCGAGGCCGGCGGTGGCGTCCAGCACGCTCGGCCGCACCCCGGACTGCACGCCGACCGCCTTGGCGATCATCTGCCCGCTGCCGCCGCCATACAGGCGGCGATGGGCCACCGCGCCCTCGACGAAATCGACCCGTACTGGCCCCGGTGCCTGCGGGCCCAACTCGGCCAGCTGCAGGCCCTCCTCGCCCAGTTGCAAGGCAAACTCCGCCTCGCCCTGCAGTGGCAGCCCCAGACGCTCGGCCCACTGGGCGGCGACGGCGGCATGCTGCGGGGCCAGGGCCTCGACTCGGATGGTGGTGATAGGCCGCTCGTCGGTCATCTGGAAAAGTGCTCAAAAAATGTTCAATCCGGGTGGCCTGCGGCCGATAACCCAATCAACCCGTATTCTGCCAGACGCGGTCCATCGAGACCGCACCGAGTTGATCATGTTAGATGCCCTATCCGCCCCACACAGCCCCTCCTCCTCCCGCCACAGCAGCAACCTGGAACAGGAACTGGATGCCGGCGTGCGCGACTCGCTGGACTACCAGATCCTGCGCCGCACCCTGATGCCCGACAGCGAGACGCCGTTGCCCGGTGAAGCCGCCGCCGAAATCAGCCAGGCCAGCCAGCAGTCCAATACCAGCAGCAGCGCCAGCACCGCCGTGGTCGACGCCAGCGCCCAAGCCGCCAGTTTCCAGCAGGTATTGGAGCAGCGCGAGCTGGAGCTTAACGTCACGGCCAAACCGCAACCCGAGCAGGTCGACCCATTGGTGCTCGACCTGGCCGGCAACGGCTTCAGCACCCGCGGCCTCGGTGATGCCGTGCAGTTCGATCTGGATGCCGATGGCCGCAGCGACCGCATCAGCGCGCCAAGCGGCGACGACGCCCTGCTCGCCCTCGACCGCAACGGCAATGGCCGTATCGACGACGGCAGCGAGCTGTTCGGCGACCAGAATGGCGCGGCCAACGGCTTCGCCGAACTGGCCAAGTACGACGACAACAGCGATGGCCGTATCGATGCCCAGGACGTGGTATTCGAGCGCCTGCGCCTGCTGCGCTTCACCGCCGATGGCCAACAGCAGGTGCAGAGCCTGAGCGATGCCGGCGTCAGCGCCATCGAGCTGCAGGCACGCGACGTCAAACAGGCGCTGGGTGCCTATGACCAGATTGCCCAGCTGGGCCAGTTCCAGTTCCAGGACGGGCGCAGCGGCCAGGCCGCCGATCTGCTGCTGGCCAAGCACTGACCTCAGAGCAGGCCCAACTGCTCCACTTCCGCCGGCAGCTCCGGTAACTCCAGCGCCGGCAAGCCAGGTAGCCGTTCAGCCAGTTGCCGGTGAAAACGCAGCGCCAGCTCGGGCGCGCGGATGTTGTCCGGGGTATGCAGGAACACCATGGGGCGCAGGCCCTGTTCGATCCAATCCGCCACCTTGTCCAGCCACGGGCGCATGAAGGCGTCGTTCGCCTCCAGCTCGGGATGGCCGATGAAACGCACCTGCGGCTGCTCGGTGAACGCTGTCGGCCGAGGTGGCAGGCGGGGTTTCTTCGACTGCGCGTGAAGCACCGCCGGGTCGCTCGACTGGCAACTGAACAGCGCGCGTGAATCCAGGCAGATGCGCTCCACCTGCCGATCACGCAGCAGCCGATTGAGCGCCCGCTCCTCCTCGCCCTTGGCGAAGAACGCCGGATGCCGCACCTCAACTCCCAGGTTCAGCGCCAGCTCCTCGAGGAAAACCTGCAACTCGCCGAGGCGCTGCGGGCCGAAACTGGCAGGCAGCTGCAGCCACAGCGGCGTACAACGCGCACCCAATGGCTTGAGCAGGTCAACGAATGCCTCGGCGTTAGCCAACTGTTCGCGCAGGTCGGCGCTGTGGCTGATATCGCGCGGCAACTTGGCGCAAAAGCGAAAGTCGGCCGGCATCAGCGCGGCCCAACGCTCCACGGTCTGCGCCGAGGGGCGGGCATAAAAGGTGGTATTGCCTTCCACCGCATTGAAAATGCCGGCATACAGCGGCAGGAAATCGCTACTGCGGGTGGAGTCTGGGTACAGGCTGGAACGCCAGGCCGGCTCGCTCCAGGACGGGCAGCCGAGGTAATACGGCAACATCAGGCGAACAGGTCGAGGCCGAGGACTTCGCTAGCGTCGCGATCAAAGGTGTAGCTGGCCGTGTTGCCATAGGCGGCCAGCGCCTGATTGGCCCGGGCACTAAGGCCGCGCTGCTGCTCGCTGTAGTTGCCCTGGGTGCGCGCAGGCAGGCTATCGCTGCCGGCACTGCTGGCCTGCACCCGGCGCGCCTGGGCGGCCTGTTCGAAGCCCTGACTGCTGGATGGGCTGGTGGGTTGGTCCCGACGCTCTTCGACTTCGCGCTGTACTTCGCGCAAAGGCGTCGCCGCGCTGCCCGGGCGGGGGCTGCGTTCCAGCGAATAAGCGGAGGAAAAACCATCGATGCGCATCAACTACTACTCGGGGTGCGTGGTGGCAATTTAGCGGCGCCGGGGGCACTTGGCAATTGCCCCAGCTGCGGCCAGACAGAAGGCTATGGCGCCGCCTTGGGCGTGGCCACCTTGTCACGCAGGTAGACCGGTTGCGCGTCGTCGGCGGGTAGGCCTTCGCCACGGGCCCAGGCGAAGGTCGCCAGGCTCAGCAGGTCCTGGGCATGCGGCAGCATCGCACCATCCTGGGCATTGGGTTGCAGCGGCAGGCGCGCGGCGAACGTGCCCCAGCCGGTACCGGCACCGAACCACTCCCCCGACGCGCCACGCGGCAGGCTGGCCTGCTCGGGCGGCAATACGGCCTCGATGCCCTGCAGGCGCATCTCGCCCTGTTCGGCGCGGTAGCAGCCCCAGTAGACCTCGTCCATGCGCGCATCGATGGCCGCGGCCACTTGCTGGGCGCCATGTTCACGCAGGGCGCGCTGGGCCAGGATGGCCAGGTTGGAGACCGGCAGCACCGGCTTGTCCAAAGCGAAAGCCAGGCCCTGAACCACGCCGATGGCGATGCGCACGCCGGTGAAGGCACCCGGGCCACGACCGAAGGCAATGGCGTCCAGCGCAGACAGCGCCACGCCGGCCTCGCCCAGCAGGGTCTGGATCATCGGCAGCAGACGCTGGGCGTGCAGACGCGGGATCACCTCGTAATGGCTGAGCACCTTGCCGTTATGCAGCAGGGCGACGGAGCAGGCTTCGGTGGCGGTATCCAGGGCCAGCAGGGTGGTCATCGGCGCTTCCGGTCGAACAGAAAAGGGGCGGCATTATAAACGCCAACGGCCCGCAATGGCGGGCCGTTGGACTACTTGCCGATGATCGAGCGAGCTAGAGCCAGGCTAGGCGGGAAAGGGCCGAGGGCGCGGAGTTTACATGCAGTAAATGAGCACCCGAGGACCTTTTCCAACGACGCATGGCCGACGCGCAGCCGATCAGCTGAGAGCGGCCAGTACCTTGGCGGTGATCTCGTCCACCGAGCCAACACCAGCAATGGCGCTGTACTTCGGGGTGCCTTCGGCGGCGGCCAGCTTCTGGTAGAAATCCACCAGCGGCTTGGTCTGCGAGTGATAGACCGACAGGCGATGACGCACGGTCTCTTCGGTGTCGTCCTTGCGCTGAACCAGGTCTTCGCCAGTGGCGTCGTCCTTGCCTTCGACTTTCGGCGGGTTGTAGACGATGTGATAGACGCGGCCGCTGGCCTCGTGCACACGACGACCGGCGATACGGCCGACGATTTCTTCGTCGTCGACAGCGATCTCGACCACGTTGTCGATGGTCACGCCAGCTTGCTTGAGGGCTTCAGCCTGAGGAATGGTGCGCGGGAAGCCATCGAAGAGGAAACCGTTGGCGCAATCTGGCTGAGCGATGCGTTCCTTGACCAGGTTGATGATCAGGTCATCGGAAACCAGACCGCCGCTGTCCATCACGCTCTTGGCGACCAGGCCCAGCTCTGTGCCGGCCTTGACCGCTGCACGCAGCATGTCGCCAGTGGAAATCTGTGGAATACCGAACTTTTTGGTAATGAAACCAGCCTGGGTACCTTTGCCGGCACCGGGCGCCCCCAGCAGAATCACGCGCATCGATGTGCTCCTCAAGAAATGACTAGAAATCGTCGGATTCGCCTCATGGGGCCAATCTCACTATTCGTGTTTCGGCGTCACTGAGCGGCCAAAAGGGTGACCAAGATACACAGCGCCCCCCTGGCGCACAAGCCACCGAAAGTCGGAGTTCGCAGGGGGTCATCCGGTGTTGCGCAGGCCTGCCGCGATGCCCGCGACACTCACCAGTAAAGCCTGTTCCAAAGGGCTGTCCACCAGGCTCTCGCGCTGCCTGGAACGGGCCAGAAGCTCCGCCTGCAGCAGGTGAAGCGGGTCCAGGTAGATGTTGCGCACGGTGATCGCTTCGCGGGTCTCCTGGCTATGGGCGAACAGCTCGGACTGACCAGTCAGACCCAGCACGATGCTGCAACACTGCGACAATAGGTCGCGCAATTGCGCCCCCAGCGGTCGCAACTCGTCGCTCACCAGACGGTCGTCATACAGGCTGGCGATGCTGCTGTCGGCCTTGGCCAGGACCATCTCCAGCATGTCGATACGCGTGCGGAAGAACGGCCAGCGCTCGCGCATCTCCTCCAGCAGCGGCTGTTCGCCGCGTTTCAGCGCATTGCCCAGCGCCGCTTCCCAGCCCAGCCAGGCCGGCAGCATCAGGCGTGTCTGGGTCCAGGCGAATATCCACGGGATCGCCCGCAGGCTCTCCACCCCGCCGGCACGGCGCTTGGCCGGCCGGCTGCCGAGCGGCAAACGGCCCAGCTCCTGCTCCGGCGTGGCCTGGCGGAAGTATTCGACGAACTGCGGGTGCTCGCGCACCACCGCGCGATAGGCCGTTACGCCCTCCTCGGCCAGGCGCTCCATCGCAGCGCGCCAGGCGGGCTCGGGGGCTGGTGGCGGTATCAGGGTGGCCTCCAGCACGGCAGCCAGATAAAGATTGAGGTTCTGCTCGGCAAGATCCGCCAAACCGAACTTGAAGCGGATCATCTCGCCCTGCTCGGTCGTGCGGAAACGCCCCGCCACCGACCCCGGCGGCTGCGACAGGATCGCAGCATGGGCCGGACCGCCGCCACGACCGACCGTGCCGCCACGGCCGTGGAACAGCAGCAGCTCGACATCATGCTGGCGGCACACCTCAACCAGCGCCTCCTGGGCGCGGTACTGGGCCCAGGCCGCCGCCGTGGTACCGGCGTCCTTGGCCGAGTCGGAGTAGCCGATCATCACCTCCTGCGGACCATGCAAGCGCGCCCGGTAGCCATGCAGACCGAGCAGGCGGTCGATGGCCGGGCCGGCGTTGTCCAGATCGGCCAGGGTCTCGAACAGCGGCACCACGCGAATCGGCCGCTGCAGCCCAGCCTCCTTGAGCAGCAACTGCACCGCCAGCACATCGGACGGCGCACCCGCCATGGAGATGACGTAGGAGCCGAGCGAGGCAGCCGGCGCTCCGGCGACCACCTTGCAGGTGGCCAGCACCTCGGCAGTCTCCGCCGAAGGTCGGTGGTGGGTCGGCAGCAGCGGCCGACGGTTATCCAGCTCGCGCAGGAGAAACTGGGTGCGGGCGTCCTCGTCCCACTCGTCATAGCGGCCGAGGCCCAGGTAATCGGTGATCTCGGTTAGGGCTGCGGCATGCCGGGCAGCGTCCTGACGAATATCCAGGCGCACCAGGAACAGGCCGAAGGTCGCCGCGCGACGCAAACAGTCGAGCAGAGCGCCCTCGGCGATCACACCCATGCCACAGGCGTGCAACGAGTGGTAGCAGAATTCCAGCGGCTCAAGTAGCTCGCGGCTGTCGTGCAGCACCTCAGGGCCCGGCGGTAGCGGCTCGGCCAGCGCTGCCTCGGCCCAGGTACGGGTGGCACGCAGGCGTTCGCGCAGCTGCTTGAGCACCGCACGGTAAGGCTCCGGGTGGACGCCAACGTGCAGGCGCAGCTCATCGCTGGCCTGCTGCATGGACAGCTCCGCCGCGAGCCGGTCGACATCGCGCAGGTACAGGTCGGAGGCCATCCAGCGCGCCAGGAGCAGCACTTCGCGCGAGACCTGGGCAGTGACATTGGGATTGCCGTCGCGGTCACCGCCCATCCAGGAGGCGAAGCGGATCGGCGCGGCCTCCAGCGGCAGGCGCAGGCCGGTGGCGTCTTGCAGGGCCTGGTCGGCGCGACGCAGGAAGTTGGGTACGGCCTGCCATAGCGAGTGTTCGATCACCGCGAAGCCCCACTTGGCCTCATCCACCGGGCTGGGCCGGCTGCGGCGGATTTCCTCGGTATGCCAGGCCTCGGCGATCAGTTGGCGCAGCTGCGCCTGGATACGCCCGCGCTCGGCGGTCGACAGGTCGGTATGATCCAGCGCCGCCAGTTGCGCGGCGATGGCGTCGTATTTCTGGATCAGCGTGCGCCGCGCCACTTCGGTGGGGTGCGCAGTCAGCACCAGCTCGATATCCAGCCGCCCCAGTTGCCGGGCCAGGTGCTCGGGCTTGTGGCCATCGGCCTTGAGGCGTTGCAGCAGCTCGTCGAGCACGCGGTTCTCGAACGGTGCCTGCTCGTCGGGGCGACGGCGGCGAATACGATGGTATTGCTCGGCGATATTGGCCAGGTTGAGGAACTGGTTGAAGGCCCGCGCCACCGGCAGCAACTCGTCATCGGCGAGGCTGGCGAGGGTCTCGCGCAACTGCTGCTCACCGGCGGCAGAGCCCTTGCGCCCGGCCTTGGAGCCGGTGCGGATCAGCTCGATCTTGTCGACGAAGGCTTCGCCGCGCTGGGTGCGAATGGTGTCGCCGAGCAACTCGCCGAGCAGGTGGACTTCTTCGCGCAAACGCGCATCGATTTCTGCCATGACCGTGCTTCCCCGCTGGAGGTAGAGCCCCCAGCTTGCACAGCGCGACCCTTTCTTACAAGGGCACGACGCGCCCGCAGTAGACGCGCCGCCAGCGGCTACGCTGAACCTTATGGGTGCCACAAGCATCCACCGTTTGGGCACGCACTGCCCAGCGAGCCACTCGCCCACCATCACTGGGCATACAGAGGTGTTTATGAAGATCCGCGAGCTTGTCCGCCATTGGGAGCAGAACGCCAAGGGTCGCCTGACCCGCAGCGAATACAGCATCAACCTCGACCTGGAAGCCGCCGCGCGCCTGGCCGCGCTGGCCGAGATGTACCCCAAGCGGCGCACCGAGGAGATACTCGGCGAGTTGATCGGCGCCGCCCTGGAAGAACTCGAAGCCAGCCTGCCCTACGTGAAGGGCAGCACGGTGGTAGCCACCGATGAACAGGGCGACCCGCTGTACGAGGACATCGGCCCGACGCCACGCTTCCTTGCCCTGTCGCGCAAGTACCTGCAGCAGCTCAGCGTGCAGCACGACGGCACCAAGCACTGACGCTCCGCACGTCACAGCAGCCCCCGCAACTGGGGGCATTTTTTTGCCCGCGCCCAGCCACGCCAAGCGCCGCGCAAAAATTCCCTGAACATTCCGCAAACCCCTTCGGTCACACCTAGCAAGCAGGCTAAATCGATCAACATCGGCCAATGCCGGCCTTCTTCGGCAAATTCCGAGTAAACGAAGGATCGATACGCTGCGGATATCCACCGAATGGAGCTGCACATCATGAACACAAGCCATGTTGTAACCCTGCCGAAAACCCTGCTCGCGGCCCTGACGTTGAGCGGCTGCGCCGTGCTGGCCGGCTGCGCCGGTACGCCGCCGACCGAGCAGTTCGCCGTAACCAATACCGTGGTGAAAAGCGCGGTGGCCGCAGGTGGCCCGGAGTTCGCTCCGGCGGAAATGAAGTCGGCGCAGGACAAGCTGGCCCAGGCGGAAACCCTGCTGCAAGAGCAGCGCTACGACGAAGCCCGACGCCTGGCCGAACAGGCTGAGTGGGACGCACGCGTCGCCGAACGCAAGAGCCAGGCGAGCAAAGCGCAGAAGACCCTGCAGGACTCCCAGCAAGGAGTGCAGCAGATCCGTGAGGAAGGCATGCGCGCGCCGATAATCGTGCAGTAACGCCCAGCCCGCCGACCCACAACGAGAAGGATGACCCTCATGAACAAGCTGATCACGCTTTCCACCCTGTCCGTGCTGAGCGCTGCCCTTATCGCCTGCGCCAGCCAGCCCAACCCCAACCTGGAGACGGCCCGCAGCAACTACGCCGAGTTGCAGGCCGAACCACAGGCCAACAGCCTGGCTGCGGTGGAAACCAAGGAAGCCGGCGACATGCTCAACCGCACACAGACGGCCTATGACAACGACCTGCCTGTGGCGGAAGTCGACCATCTGGCCTACATCACCAACCAGCGTGTCGAAGTGGCCCGCCAGACCGTCCAGCAGAAGGCTGCGGAAGACGCGCTGGAAAAGGCCCCGGCGCAGCGCACCCAAGCTCAGCTGGATGCCCGCAACCAGCAGGTCAACGTGCTGCTGCAACAGCTGCAGGCCAAGCCGACCGAGCGCGGCACGGTCATCACCCTGGGTGACGTGCTGTTCGCCATCGACCGCGCGGAGCTGACCGCGAACGGCAAGCAGAACGTGCAGCAACTGGGTAACTACCTGCTGCAGAACCCGGATCGCCAGGTGGTGGTGGAAGGCTTCACCGACAGCACCGGCACCGCCGACCACAACCTGCGCCTGTCGCAGGCCCGTGCCGACTCGGTGCGCAGCGCCCTGGTGGCCATGGGTGTCGACCCGCGCCGGGTGACCACACACGGCTTCGGCAAGGACTATCCGGTGGCCAGCAACGCCAGCGCCGATACCCGCACGCTGAACCGTCGCGTCGAGGTCACCATTGCCAATGGCCCAGGCCCGGTAGCGCCCCGCGTGCTGTAACCCGCCGGTATGAAAAAGCCCGCTGCAAGGCGGGCTTTTTCATGGGCGGGAGAAAACCGCTTACTGGGCCGACGGCGAAGCAGGCGGCGCCTCGGGATTGATGCAGCGCACGGCCTGCTTGTGGTCGTCCACCAGTACCCCGGACAGGCCCTTCTGCTGGGTGTCGAACAGCACCAGCACGCCATCCAGGCATTGTGCGATCTGGTCCGCCGGCTTCACCGAGATCTTGTAGTCCTGCCCCGGCAGGGTCTTGAGCATGGTGAACTCGGCCAGCAGCAGGGCATCCTCTTCCTTGGCGAAATGCACGTAGCCATAGAAGGAAAGGATCGCCACGGTCGCCACGATACTGACGATACCGGTGAGGATCATGGGGATGAGGTTTTTCTGTTCACTCATGGCGTTCTTCACTATTCAAGGCGATGGACATGTCGCCTGCGCCACGCGCAGGCCGGGCGCGCAGTTTACGTGTTGAAGCCGCGTCTGCCGAGGGGCGCTATTGCGGACTGTCCGGGGCGGGCACTTCGGCCAGCCGGCGCAAGCCGACGAAACCGCTGGGGTCTTCCAGGTAAAGCAGCAGCACTTTGCGCCAGGTCGGGTCATTGAAGGTCTGCACATGGCCGCCGCGGGTCGGTTGCAACACCCGTGGCGCCGGCGCGGCCTGATACAGGCGCACACCATTGGCCAGCGGCACCACCTCGTCATCCAGGCTGTGGTAGATCAGCTTGGGCAAGCCCGTAAGTTGCGGCATGGCATGGATCGCACTGTCGCCATCGGGCACCAGCCACGACAGCGGCACCTGCAGCGGCCAGGTCAGCCAGGCATTGTTGAGGGTGAACCGGGCGATATCGCGGTAGCTGGCCGGCACTCCGTCCAGCACCAGGGCCTTGAGCTGCCCGCGCTGGGCCGGATGCTCCGCCAGGTAATGCACCGCCAGGGCTCCGCCGAGACTCTGACCGAGCAGCACCAGGGGTTTGCCCTGCACCTCCGGCGCCTGTTGCAGCCAGGCGAAGGCCGCGTCGATATCCTGGTACACCGCCGGCAGGCTGGGCGAGCCCTGCGACAAACCGTAGCCACGATAGTCCAGCATCAGCACCTGATAGCCCTGCTCCGGCAACCAGTAGCTGCCGCCCAGGTGCCAGGCCAGGTTGCCGCCGTTGCCGTGCAGGTGCAGCACGGTGCCCTTCACCGTCACCCCGGGCTTGGCCGGCAGCCACCAGGCATGCAGACGGGTACCGTCGGCGGCAGTCAGTTCGATATCGCGATAGGCCAGGTCAGCCTTGGCCGGGGTGATCGGCAGGCCCGCCTGCGGGTAGAACAGCAGCGAGCTGCAGCCGCTCAATAGCAGACCGAACAACACGGGCAGCAGTGCTCTCATCACCCTCATCACTCCTTTATTACTGGGGCACGACTACTTGCCGCCTGCGCGCACTTCCTCGCGGGCCCGGAACGTCGCGTCATAGATGCGCTCGGCCAGGCGCGAGAACGGCAGGCTCTGAATCCACACCGTGCCGGTGCCCTTGAGGGTGGCCAAGAGAATGCCTTCGCCACCGAACAGCATGCTCTTCAGCCCGCCAGCCAGAGCGATGTCGTAATCGATACCCGTGGTGAAAGCCACCAGGCAACCGGTGTCCAGGCGCAGGGTTTCGTTGTTGAGTTCCTTGCGGATCACCGTGCCGCCAGCATGCACGAAGGCCAGGCCGTCGCCCTTGAGCTTCTGCAGGATGAAGCCCTCTCCACCGAAAAAGCCGGCGCCCAGGCGCTTGTTGAAGCTGATGCCGATCTGCGTGCCGTAGGCCGCGCATAGAAAGGCATCCTTCTGGCAGATCAGCCGCCCACCCACCTGGCCCAACTCGATCGGCACCACGGTGCCCGGATAAGGCGCGGCGAAACCGACGCGGTGCTGGGCTTTGCCAGCATTGGAGAAGTGCGTCATGAACAGCGATTCGCCAGTCAGCAGACGCTTGCCGGCGCCCCAGAGCTTGCCCAGCATGCCGCTGGCCGAGCCATCACCCATGCGGGTTTCGAAGCGGATGCCCTCGGTCATGTAGTTCATCACCCCGGCTTCGGCGATCACCGTTTCGCCAGGGTCGAGAATGATCTCCACGCTCTGAGCCGATGTACCGAGGATTTCGTAATCGAGGGTGTGACTGGGCATGCAGGGCTCCACAACGTGCGAGGAACAACCTGTAGGAGCCAGCTTGCTGGCGATCCGTTCACTCGAGAACCAGATGATCGCCAGCAAGCTGGCTCCTACAGATGACGCGACAGGCGCATCACAGGATGTTGGCGTAGTCCGCTTCGATGCGATCCAGGCTCAGGTGATTGAGGAAGTTGGAGAAGCACATCCAGGCCGACAGCGCGTTGAGGTCGCGGAACTGCGGCGGCAGGTACTTGGGTGGCGCCACCAGGCCTTCGTCCACCAGTTGGCGCAAGGTGCGCATGTCTTCCAGGGTGGTCTTGCCGCAGAACAGCAGCGGAATCTGCTCCAGCTTGCCTTTGCGTACCGCCAACTGGATGTAGTTGTAGATCAGGATGAAGCCCTTCAGGTAGGACAGGTCCTTGGTGAACGGCAGGCCGGTCGGGGTCGAGCCACGGAAGGCGCGACTGGCGTTGCCGTAGCTCTCTTCCAGGGTAAAGCCCTGCTCGCGGTAGAACTCGTAGACCTGCAGGAAGTCGGCGCCCTCCTCGGCCATGTGGATGGCGCGGGTGCGGTTGGTCAGCTTGCGCAGGCGGGTCGGGTAGGAGGCGAATGCGATCACCTCCATGAGGATCGCCAGGCCTTCCTGGGTCACCGTCGACGAGGGCGGACCCTTGGCCAGGAAGGTGCAGATCGGCTGGCTCAGGCCATTCAGCGTGGTACCGACATGCACCAGACCCTCGTGTACCTCCAGGGCACGCACATCGCGCTCGTTGAACAGCGCGTCGGCACGCACCTTGATGTAGTCGGCGCCAGCGGCGGCGTCGGCGACGATGCCGTCGGACTCGAATACGCGAATGGTGTCGTCACCGAATACCCGCGCCAGGCGCTCCTGCAGCATGCCCACGGCATCCTTGGCGGTCAGCGTCTTCGGCTCGTCCTCCAGGTCGCCCCGGGCGGCGATGTTGTTCAGGTAGTCGGAGAGCATCAGGCCGAGGTCGGCCAGGGTCGGGTCGCCGGCATGGAAGGCGTCCGAGGCGGCGCCATAGAGCTCTTGGGAAATCAGGCCGAAATCCGCCGTGCCGCGTGCTTCGAGCATGCGGATGACCATGCGGTATTCCTTGCACATGCGCCGCATGATCTGCCCGACCGGGTTGAACTGGCCCAGCTGACGGGTGATGTCGCGCTCGATGTTCTGGAATTCCAGCTTCTTCGCCGTCGAATCGAAACTCAGCGGGCGGCTGTCGTAGTAGCTGCGATCAACCGCCGGCATTTCCTTGCCCTTGGCCTTGATGAAGCCCTGGCGGATGTTGTCGTCCCACTTGATTGCGTCGAGCACGCGGATCGGCGTCTGCGCCTCGACCAGGCGGCTGGACAGGGTGCGGATGGTGTTGTGGTATTCGTTTTCCGTGGTACTTCTGGCCATGCCGGCTCCGTCATTCAGCGCTGCGTTGGTAGCGCGCCACTTCGACGAACACGTCGGAGTTGGCCTGGTCGTCCAGGTAGGCAAACACTTTTTCCAGCGGGCTGGTGACCAGCACGGCCTCGCCTTCAGGGGTTTCCACCGGTTGGCCCTGCAGCACCTCGCCGTCAACTTCCTGGAGGATGCGCTCGACGTCGAGGTTGTAGATCACCAGCTCGTTGCCCGTGGTCAGCTCGAAGCCGGCAATAGCGAAATTGGCGCCCAGGCGCTTGGGCAGGCCGGCCGAGACATACCAGCGACGGCCATGGTGGGCGACGGTGAAGCCGTACTCCTGGATGTCCTTCAGCTCTTCCTCGCTGCCACCCCAGGCGCGCGCCTTGTAGACATTGGAGCCGGCACGGCTGACTGACAGGTATTGATGGTCGCCCCACTCGTCCTGGCGCTCCCACTCGCCGAGCAGCGGCATGGGCGCCGCCTCGTTGGCCGGAATGGGATCTTTGAAGGTGACCAGGCAACCGTTCAGCAACAGGCAGAACAAGGCGGCAACCGCAACGCGCCAGGCTTTCATTACGCACTCCTTGTGAGATTCGAACAGTCGCCAGAGGCAAAAGCAAAAGACCCCGCAGAAGCGGGGCCGGCCCCGATCGTAGGCGCTTTTTCTTACGCCCTGATGACCAGATCGAGGAAGCGCTGCAGTACCGCGCGCTGGCCCTCTATATCCAGGTTTTCCACCCCGTCGACAAGGGCATGATATTCCATCCGCAAAACAAGCGTAGTCAACACCTGCGCATCCTCGACCGGCGCGGCAGAACCCAACGCCCGCAAGGCCAGCTCAGCAAACTGGTAACGCAACTGCTGGTGGGACAACGCCAGCGGGGTCAGGGTCGGATTGGTCAGGGCTTCCTGGCGAAACGCCAGCTCGACGAGCAATTCGGCATTGCCTTCACGCGCCTTGGCTTCGACATGCGCAACCATCAGGGCGATCACCCGCTCGGCCATCTGCCGGCGCACCTGCGGGTCGCTCGCCACCGGCTCGACCAGGCGCTGGAAATCGCGGGCCACATCGGCCCAGAGCAGCGACAGGCTGGCCGAACTGCGCTCGACGAACAGCACGAAGCTGTCGGTGATCAGGTCCCGGATATCCTTGAAATAGTAGGTGGTGGCGGACAATGGCACGCCAGCCTCGGCCGCCACCGCGCGGTGGCGCACGCCGCGCAGACCGTCACGCACGATGATGCGCAACGTGGCATCGAGAATGGCCAGGCGGCGTTGCTCGCTACCCTGGCGACTGGTTTTGCGGCCCTGGTACTGGACACTATCTGCGAGCTCGCCGGCCAACTTGGCCGGGCACTCGAAGGCGGCGCTGAGCGTCACTGCTGATTAACCCCCACAAATCGCGGACAAAAAACAGGGCCTGCCCATGGGCAGACCCTCCTTTTTCGCCAGCCTGACACTACTAGCCATGTGCCATGCCGCGCTATCCGCACAGTGCCCGCAACGGGCACCGCAATCAAGCCTGCGGGCGCATATGCGGGAACAGAATCACATCGCGGATCGACGGCGAGTTGGTCAGCAGCATCACCAGGCGGTCGATACCGATGCCTTCACCGGCGGTCGGCGGCATGCCGTATTCCAGGGCGCGGACGAAGTCGGCGTCGTAGTGCATGGCCTCGTCGTCACCGGCATCCTTGTCGGCCACCTGAGCCATGAAGCGCTCGGCCTGGTCTTCCGCGTCATTCAGCTCGGAATAGGCGTTGGCGATCTCGCGGCCACCGATGAACAGCTCGAAGCGGTCGGTGACGCTCGGATCATCGTCGCTGCGACGGGCCAGCGGCGAGACTTCGAACGGGTAGCGGGTGATGAAGTGCGGCTGCTCCAGCTTATGCTCGACCAGCTCTTCGAAAATCATCACCTGCAGCTTGCCCAGACCCTCGAAGCCCAGCACCTTGGCGCCGGCTTTCTTGGCGATGGCGCGAGCCTTGTCGATGTCGGTCAGGTCGGCGGCGGTCAGCTCAGGGTTGTACTTGAGGATCGAGTCGAACACCGACAGGCGCACGAACGGCTCGCCGAAGTGGAACACCTTGTCGCCGTACGGCACGTCGGTGCTGCCGAGAACCAGCTGGGCCAGCTCGCGGAACAGCTCCTCGGTCAGGTCCATGTTGTCTTCGTAGTCGGCGTAGGCCTGGTAGAACTCGAGCATGGTGAACTCGGGGTTGTGCCGGGTCGAGACGCCTTCGTTACGGAAGTTGCGGTTGATCTCGAAGACCTTCTCGAAGCCACCAACCACCAGGCGCTTGAGGTACAGCTCCGGGGCGATGCGCAGGAACATTTCCATGTCCAGGGCGTTGTGGTGGGTTTCGAACGGCTTGGCCGCGGCGCCGCCGGGAATGGTCTGCAGCATCGGCGTTTCCACTTCGAGGAAGTCGCGCTGCATCAGGAAGCTGCGGATGTGCGCAATCACTTGCGAACGCACGCGGAAGGTCTGGCGCACGTCTTCGTTGACGATCAGGTCGACGTAGCGCTGGCGGTAGCGCTGCTCGGTGTCGGACAGGCCGTGGTGCTTGTCCGGCAGCGGGCGCAGCGACTTGGTCAGCAGGCGCACATTGGTCATCTCGACGTACAGGTCGCCTTTGCCGGAACGCGCCAGGGTGCCTTCGGCAGAGATGATGTCGCCCATGTCCCAGGTTTTCACCGCGGCCAGGGTTTCTTCGGACAGGGTCTTGCGGTTGACGTAGACCTGGATGCGCCCGGTCATATCCTGGATCACCATGAACGAGCCACGGTTGAGCATGATGCGCCCGGCAACCTTGACCGCAATGGCAGCGGCTTCCAGCTCTTCCTTGCTCTTGTCGACGTACTGTTTCTGCAGATCAGCGCAGTAGTTGTCGCGGCGGAAGTCATTGGGGAAGGCGTTGCCCTGCTCACGGATGGCAGCAAGCTTCTCTTTGCGCTGGGCAATCAGCTTGTTTTCTTCCTGTTGCAGTTCGTGTTGGTCGAGTTGTTGGTCGCTCATGATCTTGGTGGTTCCTGGTTAGGCTCTTGCCTGGGTGGAAACGGTTTACTTAACAGGGGGTGTAAAGCGTAGCGAGCGCAGGTCAGGCAAGGCGGAAGATGGCGAGGACGCGGAGTTTACGAGTGTAAATGAGCAGTCCGAGCCATCTTCCAACGCCGCCTGGCCAAGCGCAGTAGCTTTACAGCCCCTGTTTGAGGCTGGCTTCGAGGTATTCGTCTATATCGCCGTCGAGCACCTTGTCGCAGTCGCTGCGTTCGATGTTGGTGCGCAGATCCTTGATCCGCGAGGCATCGAGTACGTAGGAGCGGATCTGGTGGCCCCAGCCGATATCCGACTTGGTCTCTTCCAGCGCCTGGGATGCCGCGTTGCGCTTCTGCACTTCCTGTTCGTACAGGCGGGCACGCAGCATCTTCATCGCGGTGTCTTTGTTGGCGTGCTGCGAGCGTTCGTTCTGGCACGCCACCACGGTGTTGGTCGGTACGTGGGTGATACGTACTGCCGAGTCGGTGGTGTTGACGTGCTGACCACCGGCGCCCGAGGAGCGGTAGGTGTCGATGCGCAGGTCGGCCGGGTTGATCTCGATCTCGATGTTGTCATCGATTTCCGGCGAGACGAACACCGCAGAGAACGAGGTGTGGCGACGGTTGCCGGAGTCGAACGGGCTCTTGCGCACCAGGCGGTGTACACCAATCTCGGTACGCAGCCAGCCGAAGGCGTATTCGCCCTTGATGTGCACGGTGGCGCCCTTGATCCCGGCGACTTCGCCGGCGGACAGCTCGACGATCTCGGCGGAGAAGCCGCGCTTGTCGGCCCAGCGCAGGTACATGCGCAGCAGGATGTTGGCCCAGTCCTGCGCCTCGGTGCCGCCGGAACCGGCCTGGATATCGAGGTAAGCGTTGTTCATGTCCATCTCGCCGCTGAACATGCGGCGGAACTCCAGCTTCTCGAGGATGCCGCGCAGGCGTTCGACTTCGCTGACGATGTCGCTCACCGCGCCTTCGTCGTTCTCTTCGGCGGCCATGTCGAGCAGGTCGCGCGAGTCGGCGAGGCTGCTGTGCAGGTCATCCAGGGTGTCGACGATCAGTGCCAGGGCGGCGCGTTCGCGGCCCAGGTTCTGTGCGTATTCGGGGTTGTTCCAGACGTTCGGGTCTTCGAGTTCGCGGTTTACTTCGACGAGACGATCATGTTTGTGATCGTAGTCAAAGATACCCCCGAATGGTCTGGGTCCGCTCGGACAGGTCCTTGATGCTGTTGAGGATCGGGTTGATTTCCATGATGGGCAGCACTCGCAGGCGTAATTAAGGTTGCAGCGGCATGGCGCGGCCCGGCGTGCTGGCCAGGACGGCCGCAGACCGGACACGGCGGCAGGCCGTGACCTCGAAGGTTCTGAAAAGCCCGCGAGTATACCCGAGTCCCGCTCCAGCGGGCAGCCCGCGGGCGCGCCAGGAACCACCCGGGCAGACCGACGGGGCCGGGCCTGCGCTCAAAACCTCAGGCTGAGCCGACCAGCCAGGCTGTTGTCGCGGGCATCTTCGGCGTACTGGCCGGCGTAGGTCAGCCCCAGGTACAGATCCTGCGACAGTTCATAGTCCAGCCCCAGGTCGAGGCGCAGGTTGTCGCGCTCGAACTCACGCCCCTCCAGCGCCTCGGAAATACCACTGCTCAGGCGCACGGCCGTGCCACGCATCTGCGCGTCGACGAAACCATGCCGACCCGCCAGGCTCGCGCGGCCAACCAGCTTGCGCTGCGCCACCTGCCAGGAGGTTGCCGCGCGCCAGCCGAGGGTCAGGTAGCTGCCGTCCTGCGCCTCGCTCTGCAGGCGCAGCGCCTGGTCGCCGCCGTGCTCGCGCAGGTGATCGGCATCCAGCTGCACATAGGCCAGGCCGGCGAAAGGCTCCAGGCTGAAGTCGCGAAAATCCAGGGAGTAGCTGGCCTCGCCGAACAGCTGGGCGCTGCCGGCGCGGCTGTCGGCATGCAGTGACTGTCCGGCGCGGTGGCGCTCGCTGTGCAGCTCGTGCCAGCTGTAGGTTGCACCCAGCTTGAAACCGAGCTGGTAGAAGCGCGTCGCCGCATAACCGCCCAGGTGATAGCTGTCGACATCACTGTCACCGCCCTGCTCCGCCTGCAACTCGCTGCGCCCGGCGCCGGCCAGCACACCTGCCACCCACATGCCCTGCAAGGGCCGGTCGAGGCCGACCAGCAGCCCACCACTGCGCCGCTCCAGACGCGGTGAGCCGCTGCCAGCGTCCCACGAACCATAACCGCCATAGGCGCGCGCCCAGCTCTGCCATTGCCCGGGCTGCGCCGCACGCTCGCGGAAGGCGAAACGGATCTGCTGCAGGCGATCCAGCGCCGCCTCGCGCGGCAGGCGAGTGTCTTCCAGCAGCAGGCTGCGCTGGTCGAGCGGCAGGCTGGCGTCCGCCACGCAGAAGCCTGAAGTGAGGCCCCCGAATAACGCCAGCAGTGCTGCGTTTGTGCCTTTCATGTCGATCCGCTCTGGTTGAGTCCAGGCAGATTCTATACCCGCACGCCCACCGCAAACTTACAGAGCCTGAGCGATCGTCACCGCCCGCCAGGGCCCGGGCGAGCGCCCTGCCAGTGCGGACCAGTACCAGGCAGAGTTGTCGCTGAACGACTGGCCGGCGGCATCCTCGATGTACTCGCACACCTGCAGATCCTGACCCGCACGGCTGGCGACGAAACAGCGCTGTAGCCCGGCCCGCTCCGGGCGGCGCTGCAGGCTGATGGCCTGGATGCGATAACCCAGTCCGCGGTAGCAATCTGCCGCCGGGTGCAGCTTGCGCGTCGCGCGGGTGACATGGCGCAGGGTGATCACCTGGCGGTCGGCACTGAAACGGGCAATCGCCCCGGGAAACTGCTCGGCAAAGCGCTGCTCCACCGCCGACAGCGCCAGCGGTTGCAGCGACACACCGGCAAACTGCTGCGGCCACTCGACGAAGCCGGTGCTGCGCGTCGCCGCCGCAGGCTGCGCAACCAGCCACGGGCTGCCCGCCAGCAGCAGGAATGCCAACACCAGCCCGGCCTGTACAGGCTGCGCCACGGACGGTTCAACCCGGACAACAGGTGCAGTACGCCGCTCAGGCTCGGCGGCCGCCGCCACATAGCGCAGCACCAGGGCGCAGACGGCGACAAACACCAGCAGGCCGATCCCTTCGTGCATCCACCCGGGCAAGCCCAGACGCCCGGTTTCCTGCAGCACCAGCAGGCTGTTGCGCAGAATGTTGCCACCCAGCACCAGCACGCCCAGCAGCGGGATGCGCCGCAGCAGGCGGCGATCCGTCAGACGCAGCCAGGCCGCCGTGGCGAAAGCGGTGAAGTAGGCGACCCAGGCCATCTGAATGCCCGAACACGGCGCATCGACCATCACCAATTGCCCGGCCACATCCAGCGCACTGCCCTGGCGCGATACCGCCAGGCCTCCGGCACGCAGCAGCCAGGCACTGGCCTCGGCCGTTAGCAGACGCAAGGGATAACCGGCGAAGAACTGCAGCGACGACAGGATCGGCAAGGCCAGCAAACCCAGCCCCAGCCAGGCCAACAGCGCTTGGCCCGGCACCCGCACGGCGAGGATCGCGGCGAACAGTGCCAGCACCGCCAGCACCGAACGCAGCAGGGGCGGCAACCAGGCCTGACTGAGCAGCGCAGCAACCGTCAGCAGCAACGCCAGGCCCAGCCAGGGTAGGCGCGGTACGGCGCGCAACTGGCGCCGCTCGCGCCACAGCATCAGCAGTAGGGTCGCCAGGGCGACCAGGCCGAACGGGTCGTCCGAACCATCGCTCATCCGCCGCAGGCTCCATTGCCACAGCGGCCACAGGGCCAGCGTCGGCAACAGCAGCCATGCCCAGCCCGGCAGAGCCACCCGGTGTAGCTGCTTCACACCTGGCGCTCCAACTGGCGAGTACGCTGGCGCAGCAGCCAGCCCATGCCCAGAGCGGCGATCAACAGCATGGCCCAGGCGCTCGGCTCCGGCGTGCTCGGCACGAAGGTGCCAATCGACTGGTTGCCCACGCCTTGCGGCAACGGCAGCGGCTGCTTGACCTCAGAGCTCTGCGCCGGATCGGGGTTGCGCACCTGCTCATCGATGGCGATGAACGAGGTGTAGGCAGTCAGCAGGCTGTACTTCAGGCCCAGGTCGAGAATCGCCTGGCTGTAGCTGTAGTCGCCGCCCAAGGTTTCCTCGTCGGTCAGCGTCGCCACCTTATGACGCGCCCACAAATAGGCCAGCGCGCGGTTCTCTTCCTGCGCCTCGGTCGGAACGATCGGCACCTCGACCTGATACGGCCCACTGGCGCTACGCCCAGTCACCCGCATGCTGCCAGCCGCCTCGCCGCGCCACTTGCCGAACACCACCAGCGGGCGCTGGGCGAACAGGTCCGGCAGCTGCGGCGGCTCCACGTCATACACCTCCACCCCGCTGAAACTGACCTGCGGGTTGGCCAGCAGCGGCGCATCGATCATCTGGCGGAAGCGCTCAGCCTGCTCGTCGGCCGATTCGGCATTGAGCACCACGAAAGGCTCGCCCTGCCCGGCCCGCGCCAGGCCCTCGATCAGCAGGCGGTTGACCGAGCTGCCGATACCGAAGGCGAACAGGTTGGCCTTGTCCAGGTTGTTGCGTACCAGGGCGAAGGCCTCGCGCTCCACCGTCACATAGCCATCGGTGACCACGATAAAACTGCGCGCCCGCTCCGCATCGCTTGGCGTCGCCAGGGCCTGGCGCAGCGCCGGCAGCAGCTCGGTACCACCGCTGCCCATCTGCGTATCGAGCATGGCCAGCGCCTGCTCGATGTTCTGCGGCGTGGCCGCCTGCGACTGCGGCGCGAGCAGGGTGCTGCTGCCGGAAAACAGCAGCACGTTGAAGGTATCGACCGGGCGCAGGCGGCCGATCAGCTTCTGCAGCAGGCGCTTGGCGGTATCCAGCGGGAAGCCGTGCATCGAGCCGGAGATATCCACTACGAAGATGTATTCGCGCGGCACCAGCATCTCGCTGCGCACCTGTTGCGGCGGTGCGACCAGGGCCAGGAAGAAGTTTTCCTCGGCGCCCCTGGACAGCAGCACGCCACTCTCGAAGCGCTCGCTGCTGAGCTGGTAGTCGAGGACGAAGTCGCGGTTATTGCCATGCGCTTCCTGCGCGCCGAGACGCACCTGCGCCAGGTTCGGTGCGCTCTGCTGCAGTTCGATGCGATGGCTCGGCGAGGCAATCCCGCTCAGCGGCACCGGCGACTGCAGATCGACCTGCAGGCTGAAGCTGTCACGCGCCAGCTCGCCTGCCGGCAGATAGGGGGTGGAGACCCAGGGTTCGGCCTTGTGGCTCTCACTCCCCGGCTTGCCGTTGTAGCGCGGCCCAACCACGGTGGGGAACACGAAACGGTAGGTGCCGGCCTCGGGCAGCAGCAGCTCGGTGTAGCGCAGCTCCACGTCCACCACATCGCCGGGCAGGATGTTGGCGACGTTCATCTGGAACACGTTCTCGCGCTGCTGCTCCAGCAACGCCGCCGTCTTGCCGGCGCTCTTGGCCTGCTGGTAATCCGCCTGGGCCTTCTGTTTTTCACGGATCTGCGCGCGCAGCTCACGCTCGCCCAGGCGCACGGTCATGCCGTACACCGCCGCGCGGGTGGAGCCGGGAAATACATAGCGCGCTTCCAGCGGCCGGCTGCCCTCGTTGCGGTACTGCTGGACGATGCGCACATCGGCGATCACCCCGAGTACACGCACCTCCACCTGGGTCGACTTGAGCGGCAGGCGGTCGAGCTGCGGGTCGCTACTGTCGACTGCGAAATAGGGGCTTTCGCTGTGCGCCGTTTCCTCCATGGCGCACAGCGGTTGCGCCAGCAGCAGGGCACACAGCAGCAGAAAACGGCGGCGCAACCTCGGGCCGGCGCACGACAGATAGCGGAACATGGCAAAACTCCCTGTGACGGAACGAAAACACAGGGCTCATGCTGAGCGGGCTTTGTGGGTGCAGTTTGTAGGGTCTGTGGCGATTGTGTGGAATAGCCGATTGCAGCCCGCGACAGGTGCCAGGATCATGTTGACCAGCCCGTCGCCGCATGCCCATGCTGCCGATGCCGAATTCCCCAGGAGTTGTCGTGCCATGCCGTTTCCGCACAGCCTGCGCAGTCGTTTTGCCCTACTGATCGTCCTGCTGGTCACCCTGCTCAGTTGGCTGCTCGGCTCGTTGATCGGGCAGAACTCTAGCGAACGCATCCGCGAGGAAGTCGGCCGCGACCTGGCCGAAGTGTCGCTGCAGATGGTCGACCGCCTGGACCGCGACATGGCCAGCCGCGCCAGTTACCTGCAAGTGCTCGG
Source organism: Aquipseudomonas ullengensis (assembly GCF_014174475.1). Taxonomy (GTDB): domain Bacteria; phylum Pseudomonadota; class Gammaproteobacteria; order Pseudomonadales; family Pseudomonadaceae; genus Aquipseudomonas; species Aquipseudomonas ullengensis. Next base: position 504,169 of record NZ_JACJUD010000003.1, on the reverse strand, counting down.
CAGCCTGCGCACCCTGCGCCAGCCACAGGACAGTGCGGAAATTCGCGCCCTGCTCAACCGTTTGCAGCAAGAAATCCCCAGCATTGCCTGGATCGGCTTCACCGACCCACAAGGCAAGGTGCTGGCGTCCAGCAACAGCATTCTCGAAGGCGTCAGCCTGGCCCAGCGCCCGGTTTATATCGAAGGTATCAAGGGCCTGTTCATCGGCGACGTGCACGAGGCCGTGCTGCTGGCCAAGCTGCTGCCCAACCCCACGGGCGAGGCGATGAAGTTCGTCGATATCAGCCTGCCGATCATGGCGCCGGACGGGCAGATCGCCGGCGTGCTGGCGTCCCACCTGTCCTGGGGCTGGGCCGAAGAAGTGCGCCGCTCGCTGCTGGAACCGATCCAGGACCGGCGCAATGTCGAATTCCTCGTACTCGGCCGCGACCACACCGTGCTGCTTGGCCCCAAAGCGATGATTGGCCAGAAGCTGGAATTGTCGGCACTGCAACAAACCGCCGAAAAAGACAGCTACTGGGCCGTGCAGCAATGGCCGGACGGCAACGCCTACCTGACCGGCTTCGCCTCCAGCCAGGGCTATGGTGACTATGCCGGCCTGGGCTGGATCGTGGTCGCGCGCCAGGCGCTGGACGAGGCCTACGCCCCGGCCCGCGAGCTGATGAGCAGCACCGTGCTCTGGGGTAGCGGCCTGGCGCTGCTGTTCGCCGCCCTCGGCTGGATGTTCAGCGGCTACTTCACCCGCCCGCTGCGTGAGATCGCCCACGCCGCCGACCGCCTCAGCGCCGGCGAGATCACGGTGATCCCCGACCTGCACAGCCCCAGCGAAATCGCCATGCTCAGCCAGTCGATCCGTCACCTGGTGGAGAGCCTGACCCACCATGAAACGGCGCTCGGCATCATGGACAACAAGGCCCACAGCGACCCGCTGACCGGCCTGCCCAACCGCGCCGCGCTGGAGCGCTACCTGCCCAGCGCACAGCAATACAGCCAGGCGCACAACGGCTACCTGGCCCTGCTTTATCTCGATCTGGATGGTTTCAAACCGGTCAACGACCAGTTCGGCCATGGCGCCGGCGACCTGCTGCTCAAAGAAGTCGCCGCCCGCCTGCGCGCCTGCCTGCGTGACGGTGACCTGGTGGCGCGACTGGGTGGCGACGAATTCCTGATGATCCTGCAGGTGCCGCAACACGAGGCCCTGCAGCAGGCCCGGCAGATCGCCGAGCGGGCGCTGCACAAGCTCGCCGAACCGGCGGACCTGGACGGCCAGCTGGTGCGGATTGGTTGCAGTATTGGTGGCGCGCTCTGGCCGTTGGATCACCGCGACCTCGGCGAAGCCCTGGAGCTGGCCGACCAGGCGCTGTACCGCGCCAAGCAGGGCGGCAAGAATCGGGTGGAATTCCAGAGCCAGCAGCCGATCTGACAACCCACACGCGGGTTGCACCCGCCCTACAACCAGGCCGGCCGGGCCTCACTCGTTGGGCTTCGGCGCAGCGCACCTCAACCCAACCTGCGTTTACCTCAGGCCTTGGCCAGTTCCTGGCGCACCTGGGCTTCCAGTTCGGCCTTGAGTGCCGGCTCGAGCTTGAGCTGACGAGCCAGCTCTTCCAGATAGGCGCGCTCCATGAAGTGCTCCTCGTCGACCATCAGCACGCTGGCGATATACATCTCCGCGGCCATTTCCGGGGTGCTGGCGGCGCGCGCCACTTCGGCTGGGTCGAGCGGCTTGTTCAATTCGCCCTGCAGCCAGGTGCGCAACTCGGCATCGCCGGCGGCCAGTTGGCCCAGCTGCTCTTCGAGCAACTGCCGCTCGCGCTCGTCGACATGGCCATCAGCCTTGGCTGCCGATACCAGCGCCTTGAGGATGGCCTGGCTGTGCAGCTCGGCTTGCGGCGCGGGCAAGCGATCAACCGTCTGTGGCGGCAGCACCTGAGCGTTACCTGTCTGCTGCGAGGCCTGCCAGTTGCCGTAGGCCTTGTAGGCGATCACGCCCAGCGCGGCGAGGCCGCCGTAGGTGATGACATTGCTGCCAACCTTGCGCGCACTCTTGTTGCCCAGCAGCAGGCCCAGCGCACCAGCAGCCAGCGCACCGCCACCAGCGCCCTTGAGCAGGGTGCCGAGGTCGCCACTGGAACCGGCACCCTTGCCGCCTCCACCACCGAGCAGGCCACCCAGTGCGCCGCCCAGACCACCGGCGGACGCACCGCCTTTCTGTTGCAGTAGGTCCTGGCCGGATTTGAGCAGTTGATCGAGCAGGCCGCGGGTATTCATGGGGAGTCCTCCAGATGGAAACGGTTCCTGACAGGCGACCGATTCTAGCCACGGATAACCGCACACGAGGCCGGGCAGATGCTTCGAGATATTGCCGGGGCACGAGAATTGCGTCTGGCCAGGCCCTGGCAGGCGCAATAACGCCTGAGCATTCGTAAAAAAAGAAAGTAAACGCCTACTTTCGACAAACCATAATGACCAGCATCCGCCCTTTGCCGCGAGCCACCGTCGCATGATGACCCTGCGCCAGATCCGCCACTTCATCGCCGTCGCCGAAACCGGCTCGATTTCCGCTGCCGCCCAGGCGGTGTTCATTTCCCAGTCGACCCTGACCCTGGCCATCCAGCAGCTAGAGGAGGAAATCGGCGTCAGCCTGTTCAACCGCCACGCCAAGGGCATGAGCCTGACCCACCAGGGCCACCAGTTCCTGCGCCAGGCGCACCTGATTCTGGCCACCGTGGACAACGCCAAGCGCAGCCTGCAGCAGAGCACCGACCAGGTCGCCGGCAGCCTGACCATCGGCGTGACCAGCCTGGTTGCCGGCTATTACCTGGCCGACCTGATCACCCGCTTCCAGCGCGCCTACCCCAACGTGCAGACCCGCGTGGTCGAGGACGAGCGCCCCTACATCGAGCATCTGCTGGTCAGCGGCGAGATCGATGTCGGCGTGTTGATCCTGTCCAACCTGGAAGACCGTCATGCCCTGCAGACCGAAGTGCTGACCCACTCGCCGCATCGCCTGTGGCTACCAGCGCGACATCCTTTACTGGAGCGCGACAGCATCAGCCTGGCCGACGTGGCCAGCGAGCCGCTGATCCAGCTCAATGCCGACGAGATGGGCCTGCACACCCAGCGTATCTGGACCCGCGCCGGCTTGACGCCACGCGTAACCCTGCGCACCGCCTCAGTGGAAGCGGTGCGCAGCCTGGTGGCGGCCGGCCTCGGCCTGTCGATCCAGCCGGACATGACCTACCGACCCTGGTCCCTGGAAGGCGACATCATCGAGGCCCTGCCGCTGGCCGACCTGAGCGAGCCGCTCGACGTCGGCCTGGCCTGGCGCCGAGGCACGGCGCGGCCTGCGCTGGTCGACCCGTTCCTCACCGTAGCCCGCGAGCAACCCCACAACCGCAAGGTTTCGATTTAATCGAACGCTGCTTTCAATATTTAGAATTTGTCGACCTCTGCGCCGGGCCCTAGTCTCAGTTCCTTATGGACGCAGGGGTTCCGCGCAGCACTGGAGCCAACATGCAGGCAGAAACCAAAAAAAGAAGTCCGAAGATGTCCGAACCCACCCTGTACAGCGCATTGCTGATCGACGGCCAGTTGGTCGCCGGGGAAGGTTTGGTCGAAGCCATCATCAATCCGGCCAGCGGCGAAGTGCTCACCACCATCGCCGAAGCCTCGCTGGAGCAGGTGGAAGCCGCCGTACAGGCCGCCCACCGTGCCTTCGCCGGCTGGTCGCGGACCACTCCGGCACAGCGCGCCACAGCCTTGCTGGCCATCGCCGACGCCATCGAACAGAACGCCGATCAGCTCGCTCGCCTGGAATCGCTGAACTGCGGCAAGCCGCTGCACCTGGCGCGCCAGGACGACATTCCCGCCACCGCCGATGTATTCCGCTTCTTCGCCGGCGCCGTGCGCTGCCAGCAGGGCCAACTGGCCGGTGAATACGTACCCGGCCACACCAGCATGGTGCGCCGCGACCCGGTGGGCGTGGTTGCCTCCATCGCACCGTGGAACTACCCGCTGATGATGGCCGCGTGGAAAATCGCCCCGGCCCTGGCGGCCGGCAACACACTGATATTCAAACCCTCGGAACACACCCCACTGTCGATCCTGGCCCTGGCCCCGGCGCTGGCGCAGATCCTTCCGCCGGGCGTGCTGAACATCGTCTGTGGTGGCGGCGAAGGGGTCGGCAGCCAATTGGTCGGCCACCCGCGTATCCGCATGGTGTCGCTGACCGGCGATATCGTCACCGGGCAGAAGATCCTGCAAAGCGCCGCGCGCACGCTGAAACGCACGCACCTGGAACTGGGCGGCAAGGCGCCGGTGATCGTCTGCAACGACGCCAACCTCGACGCCGTGGTCCAGGGCATCCGCACCCATGGCTACTACAACGCCGGCCAGGACTGCACCGCCGCCTGCCGCATCTATGCCCAGGCTGGCATCCATGATCGCCTGGTCGCGGAACTGGGTGACGCCGTGGCGAGCATCCGCTTCGCCCGCAAGAAAGACAGCGACAACGAGATCGGCCCGCTGATCAGCGCGCGCCAGCGCGACCGCGTGGCCAGCTTCGTCGAGCGCGCCCTCGGCCAGCCACATATCGAGCGGGTCACCGGCGCCGCCGTGCACTCCGGGGCCGGCTTCTATTACCAGCCAACGCTGCTGGCCGGCTGCAAGCAGAACGACGAGATCGTCCAGCGCGAAGTGTTCGGCCCGGTGGTCACCGTCACCCGCTTCGACCAACTGAGCCAGGCCGTGGACTGGGCCAACGACTCCGAATACGGCCTGGCCAGCTCGGTGTGGACGCAGAACCTGGACAAGGCCATGCAGGTCGCCGGGCGCCTGCAATACGGCTGCACCTGGATCAACACCCATTTCATGCTGGCCAGCGAGATGCCCCACGGCGGCCTCAAGCGCTCCGGCTACGGCAAGGACCTGTCCAGCGACTCCTTGCAGGATTACAGCGTGGTGCGCCACATCATGGCGCGCCACGGACAACAACTAGACTGACTGATTACATCCGTTCGGCAGCGGTATCGCCGACATTTTGCTGCCCCAATAACAGTCCACAAGAAGAGGGAATCCCGATGTCCGCGCATAAAACAGCAGTGCTCAGCGCACTAGCCACCGCTCTGCTCGCCTCAGGCGCCGTGCAGGCCGCCGAACCGCTCAAGGCTCTCGGCACTGCCGAAGGCCAGCTCGACATCATTGCCTGGCCCGGTTACATCGAGCGCGGCGAAACCGACAAGAACTACGACTGGGTGACCCAGTTCGAGAAGGACAGTGGCTGCAAGGTCAACGTCAAGACCGCCGCCACCTCCGACGAGATGGTCAGCCTGATGGCCAAGGGTGGCTACGACCTGGTCACCGCCTCCGGTGACGCATCCTTGCGCCTGGTGGCCGGCAAGCGCGTACAGCCGGTCAACATCGACCTAATCCCCAGCTGGAAGAACGTCGACGAGCGCCTCAAGACCGCCGCCTGGCACACCGTGGGCGGCCAGCACTACGGCACACCCTACCAGTGGGGCCCGAACGTGCTGATGTACAACACCAACACCTTCAAGGAAGCCCCGACCAGCTGGTCCGTGGTGTTCAAGGAGCAGAACCTGCCCGACGGCAAGAGCAACAAGGGCCGCGTGCAGGCCTATGACGGCCCGATCTACATCGCCGACGCCGCGCTCTACCTGAAAGCCACCCAGCCGGACCTGGGCATCCAGGACCCCTACCTGCTGACCGAAAAACAGTACGCCGCCGTGTTGGAAGTGCTGCGCGCCCAGCAGCCGCTGATCCACCGCTACTGGCACGACGCAACCGTGCAGATGAGCGACTTCAAGAACGAAGGCGTGATGGCCTCCGGCTCCTGGCCGTACCAGGTCAACGCGCTGCAACTGGAGAAACAGCCGATCGCTTCCACCGTACCGGTCGAAGGCGCCACCGGTTGGGCCGACACCACCATGCTGCACGCCGACGCCAAGCACCCGACCTGCGCCTACAAGTGGATGGACTGGTCGCTGCAAGCCAAGGTGCAAGGCGACGTGGCCTCCTGGTTCGGCTCGCTGCCATCGGTACCTGCCGCCTGCCAGGGCAACGAGCTGCTCGGCGCCGAAGGTTGCAAGACCAATGGCTTCGACAACTTCGAGAAGATCGCCTTCTGGAAAACCCCGCAGGCCGAGGGTGGCAAGTACGTGCCTTATAGCCGCTGGACCCAGGACTACATCGCCATCATGGGTGGCAGATAACTCGCTAAGTGGGTGAGGTGCGGGCGACTGCGCGATCAGTATCAGTACCGCCGCCCTCACCTGTAGGAGCCAGCTTGCTGGCGATGCTGCTGTACGCCAGCAAGAGCGGATCGCCAGCAAGCTGGCTCCTACAGCCTTAGCGATGATCGTCTAGCCGTATTCGTAGGGTGGACGACGCTTTTTTCGTCCACCAACCGGCCTCGCCGGTGGATGGATAGAGCGCCAGCTACGCGCCCCGATCCACCCTACGCTGCGGCAGATCCGCCGCAGCTGTTCACCGTTGTACATCCACCACCGACTCTCCCGTCTTGTGTCGGCAAACCCAACCCGGGCGAGGCGGTGGTGGATGGCTTTTATCCTGGAGCGATTGAAATGACCCTTGCAGTGCAATTTACCGATGTGTCCCGCGCGTTCGGCGACGTCAAAGCCGTCGACCGGGTGTCCATCGACATCCAGGATGGCGAATTCTTTTCCATGCTCGGCCCGTCCGGCTCGGGCAAAACCACCTGCCTGCGCCTGATCGCCGGCTTCGAGCAGCCCAGCGCTGGCTCCATTCGTATTCATGGCGTGGAGGCCGTGGGCCTTGCGCCCTACCGTCGCGACGTCAACACGGTGTTCCAGGATTACGCCCTGTTCCCGCACATGAACGTGCTGGACAACGTCGCCTACGGCCTCAAGGTCAAGGGCGTCGGCAAGTCCGAACGCCTGGCCCGCGCCGAGGAAGCCCTGGGCATGGTCGCCCTCGGCAGCTACGGCGTGCGCAAACCGGCGCAACTGTCCGGCGGACAGCGTCAGCGCGTGGCCCTGGCCCGCGCCCTGGTCAACCGCCCGCGGGTACTGCTGCTCGATGAGCCGCTCGGTGCCCTCGACCTCAAGCTGCGTGAACAAATGCAGAGCGAGCTGAAGAAGCTGCAGCGCCAGCTCGGCATCACCTTCATCTTCGTCACCCACGACCAGAGCGAAGCGCTGTCCATGTCGGACCGCGTGGCGGTGTTCAACAAGGGCCGCATCGAGCAGGTCGACACTCCGCGCAACCTCTACATGAAGCCAGCCACCCCGTTCGTGGCCGAGTTCGTCGGCACCAGCAACGTGCTCAAGGGCGAGCTGGCCGCGCAGATCAACGGCTCGCCGCTGCCGGTATCGATCCGTCCGGAGCACACCCGCCTGGGCAATGGCGAAGCGCTGGGCAGCGACGAAGTGGAAGTCAGCGGCCTGCTCCACGACATCCAGTACCAGGGCGCCTCGACCCGCTTCGAGATCCAGCTGGAGAACGGCCAGAACTTCTGCGTCAGCCAGGCCAACAACCAATGGCAGCTAGGCGATGCGCCAGTGCAGCCGGGCCAGCGGGTCAGCGCGCGCTGGGCGCGTGGCGCCATGGTCGGCCTGCGCGAGGACGTGTGAGATGAGCCAGTCCCTCGCCATCGACAACACCGGCGGCGGCCTCATGCGCCGGCTGTCCGACCTGCTCTATCGCAAGCCGACGCTGTACCTGTCGATGCTGCTGATTCCGCCGCTGCTGTGGTTTGGCGCGGTGTACCTGGGCTCGTTGCTGACCCTGCTGTGGCAGGGCTTCTACACCTTCGACGACTTCAGCATGACGGTCACCCCGGCGCTGACCCTGGCCAACTTCGCGGCGCTGTTCCAGGCGGCCAACTTCGACATCATCCTGCGCACCGTCGGCATGGCGGTGGCGGTGTCGATCGGCAGTGGCCTGGTGGCCTTCCCCATCGCCTACTACATGGCGCGTTACACCACGGGCAAGACCAAGGCGTTCTTCTACATCGCGGTGATGCTGCCGATGTGGGCCAGCTACATCGTCAAGGCCTATGCCTGGACCCTGCTGCTGGCCAAGGGTGGCGTGGCCATGTGGTTCATCCAGGCGCTGCACCTGCAGCCGCTGCTGGAGCTGATTCTCGGCATCCCAGGCGTGGGCGGCAATACCCTGTCGACTTCGCACCTGGGGCGCTTCCTGGTGTTCGTCTACATCTGGCTGCCGTTCATGATCCTGCCGATCCAGGCATCGCTGGAGCGCCTGCCGCCGTCCTTGCTGCAGGCTTCCGCCGACCTCGGCGCCAAGCCACGGCAGACCTTTATGCAGGTGATCCTGCCGCTGTCGATCCCGGGCATCGCCGCGGGTTCGATCTTCACCTTCAGCCTGACCCTCGGTGACTTCATCGTGCCGCAGCTGGTGGGCCCGCCCGGCTTCTTCATCGGCAACATGGTGTATTCCCAGCAGGGCTCGATCGGCAACATGCCGATGGCCGCCGCCTTCACCCTGGTGCCGATCGTGCTGATCGCCGTGTACCTGTCCATCGTCAAACGCCTGGGGGCCTTCGATGCACTCTGACTCTTCGTCTCAAGATCAGGCATCCTGGGGTCTGAAACTGGCCGCCTGGGGCGGGTTGGTGTTCCTGCACTTCCCGATCCTGATCATTTTCATGTACGCCTTCAACACCGAGAGCTCGGGCTTCAGCTTTCCGCCGCAGGGCTTCACCCTGCACTGGTTCAGCGTGGCCCTGGCGCGTCCGGATGTATTGGAGGCGATCAAGCTGTCGGCGCAGATCGCCTGCCTGGCGACCTTCGTCGCGATGATCCTCGGCACCCTGGCGGCCGCCGCGCTTTACCGGCGCGACTTCTTCGGCAAGGAAAGCATCTCCATGCTGCTGATCCTGCCGATCGCCCTGCCCGGCATCATCACCGGCCTGGCGCTGCTGGCGGCGTTCAAGAGCTTCGGCATCGAGCCGGGCTTCCTGACCATCGTCATCGGCCACGCCACCTTCTGCGTGGTGATCGTCTACAACAACGTCATCGCGCGCTTCCGCCGCACCAGCCACAGCCTGATCGAGGCAAGCATGGACCTGGGTGCCGACGGCTGGCAGACCTTCCGCTACATCGTCCTGCCCAACCTAGGCTCGGCCCTGCTGGCCGGCGGCATGCTGGCGTTCGCCCTGTCGTTCGACGAGATCATCGTCACCACCTTCACCGCCGGCCACGAACGTACCCTGCCGCTGTGGCTGCTCAACCAGCTGGCCCGCCCGCGTGACGTACCGGTGACCAACGTGGTCGCCATGCTGGTGATGCTCGTAACCATGCTGCCGATCCTCGGCGCCTACTACCTGACCAAGGGTGGTGAAGGCGTTGCGGGCAGCGGCAAGTAGTGCTTTTCCTCCCCTCTCCCTCCGGGAGAGGGGCCGGGGGTGAGGGATACCCCCGTGCAGCTCGAAACCACCCTCACCCCAACCCCTCTCCCGGGGGGAGAGGGGCTAACACATGACGCAATAGCGATAACGAGGCTCAAGCGATGCAAACCAAACTGCTGATCAATGGCCAGCTGGTCGCTGGCGAAGGCGCCGCGCAAGCCGTGCTCAACCCATCCCTCGGCACCACCCTGGTGGAAATCAAGGAAGCCAGCGAAGCCCAGGTGGATGCCGCCGTACGCGCCGCCGATGCCGCCTTCGACAGCTGGTCGCAGACCGCGCCGAAAGACCGCTCGCTGCTGCTGCTGAAACTCGCCGACGTGATCGACGCCAACGCCGAAGAGCTGGCCCGCCTGGAGTCGCAGAACTGCGGCAAACCCTACAGCGCCGCCCTGAATGACGAGCTGCCGGCGATTGCCGATGTGTTCCGCTTCTTCGCTGGCGCCAGCCGCGTGATGAGCGGTTCCGCCGCCGGTGAATACCTGCCGGGCCACACCTCGATGATCCGCCGCGATCCGGTCGGCGTGGTCGCCTCCATCGCACCGTGGAACTACCCGCTGATGATGGCCGCCTGGAAACTCGGCCCGGCCCTGGCCGCCGGCAACACCGTGGTGCTCAAGCCTTCCGAGCAGACCCCGCTGACCGCCCTGCGCCTGGCTGAACTGGCCGCCGATATCTTCCCGGCCGGGGTGATCAACGTGGTGTTCGGCCGTGGCCCGACTGTTGGCGCACCGCTGACCGGCCACCCGAAAGTGCGCATGGTTTCGCTGACCGGCTCGGTCGCCACCGGCTCCAACATCATCAGCAGCACCGCCGACACCGTGAAGCGCATGCATATGGAACTGGGCGGCAAGGCGCCGGTGATCATCTTCGACGACGCCGACATCGACGCCGCCGTGGAAGGCATCCGCACCTTCGGCTTCTACAACGCCGGCCAGGATTGCACCGCCGCCTGCCGTATCTACGCGCAAAAAGGCATCTACGAGAAATTCGTGACCAAGCTCGCCGAAGCGGTCAGCACCCTCAAGGTCGGCCTGCAGGATGACGAAGGCACCGAACTGGGCCCGCTGATTACCCAGCAGCATCTGGACCGCGTCGCCGGCTTCGTCGAACGCGCCCGCGCCATCCCGCACATCAAGGTGCTCACCGGCGGCAAGAAGGTCGACGGCCCGGGCTTCTTCTTCGAACCGACCGTACTGGCCGGCGCCCTGCAGGACGACGAAGTGGTGCGCCGCGAAATCTTCGGCCCCGTGGTATCGGTGACCCAGTTCAACGACGAAGCCCAGGCGCTGGCCTGGGCCAACGACTCGGACTACGGCCTGGCCTCGTCGGTGTGGACCCAGGACGTAGGCCGCGCCCACCGCTTCGCCGCCCGCCTGCAGTACGGCTGCACCTGGGTCAACACGCACTTCATGCTGGTCAGCGAAATGCCCCACGGCGGGCAGAAGCTGTCGGGCTACGGCAAGGACATGTCGATGTATGGGCTGGAGGACTACACCACCGTCCGCCACGTCATGTTCAAGCATTAAGACAGCGCTCGCGCTTCGCGAGTCCGTGTAGGGCGGGTGTAACCCGCGTCTCTCACCACGCGGGTTACACCCGCCCTACGCGACTGATTTGGGCTACTGCGCGCAGCCCAGATCGCTCCGATTTTTCCACCCCACGAAAATCAGCTGGAGCAATAACAAATGCACAACGCACTCCGCACCGTCAGCTTCCTCGCCTTGTTCGCCTGCGCCGGTCTGGCCCAGGCGGCGGATGACGCCAAGGCCATCGTCGATGGCTACATGGCGGCGTGGAACGCCCACGACGCCAACAAGGCCGCCACTTTCCTCGCCGAGGATGCGGTGTACTTCGACGCCACCGTCGGCACTCCGCAGAACGGCAAGGCCGCCGCCCGCGATAACGTGATCAAGGTGTTTGTCGGCGCCGTGCCGGACCTGAAGTGGGAAATGACCAGCGCGCCGATCGTCAGCGCCGATGGCATTGCCTTCCAGTGGAAATTCAGCGGCAACAACACCGGCGCCTGGGGCGCGGAAACCCCGGCTACCGGCAAGCCGCTGTCGTTCGAAGGCGTCAGTTTCATTCGCATCAAGGGCGGCAAGATCGCCTACCAGGGCGACTACTACGACGCGCTGGGCTTCAACAAGCAACTCGGCTGGTAACCCCACCGCGATGCCCGGTCACCGGGCATCGCCTGCTCTACTCGCCGATGTCCTCGTTCCACAGTTCGGGGCGGGCAGCGATGAATTCCTCCATCAGCTGCACGCACGCCGCGTCCTGCAGCACTTCCAGCGTTACCCCCCGCTCACGCAGCCACGCTTCCTCGCCCATGAAGGTGCGGTTCTCGCCGATGATCACCTGCGGGATGCCGTACAGCAGGATCGCCCCGCTGCACATGGCGCAAGGCGACAAGGTGGTATAGAGCACCGCCTCGCGGTACACGCTGGCGGGCTGACGCCCGGCGTTCTCGAACGCATCCATCTCCCCATGGCGAATGGCACTGCCCTGCTGCACCCGACGATTGTGCCCGCGCCCGATGATGCGGCCCTTGTGGACAATCACCGAGCCGATGGGAATACCGCCCTCGGCTAGCCCCAGGCGGGCTTCGTCGATAGCAGCCTGCATGAACTGATCCATGGTCATACCTCGTTAGCCGATTAGCCTGCGTGCCCGTTAGGCGCTTATAGCCTAGCCCTTCAACGACGTGCCAGATACGCCACCATTGGCTGCCACACAGCGTGCATCGTGACCTGCAGTTCGTCGGCCCGCATCCGGCAGGCAGGCAAAGGGTGTCGGCCGTCACAGCAGCGCGCCAGGCGTGGCCTCTAGGATCGGCGGCATAACAAGAAGCGGCTGCCGTCCTGGCGGGCCGACGTATGCAGACCCCGACACGACCATGCCCGAACGCTCCCCGCATCGAGTGACACCCCTGCGCCGCGCGCTGTGTTCTGCCCTTGGCATGTTGCTGTTCCTCGGCACCGGCCCCAGTCGCGCCGTCGAAGCACCGCCCTCTTCGGCCCTGGCCAGCGCCTTGAGCCAGAGCCGGCTGGAAGCCTGGCGCGGCCTGTTGACACAAGCCGGCAGCAGCGAGCGCGAGCGCCTGGAAGCGGTCAACCGCTTCATCAACCGCAGCGTCCAGCATGGCGAAGACGCCGATATCTGGGGTGAGGCCGACTACTGGGCCACCCCACTGGAAACCCTCAGCCGTGGCCGTGGCGACTGCGAGGACGTGGCCATCGCCAAGTACTTCAGCCTGGTGCGCCTGGGCGTGCCCAGCAGCAAGCTGCGCCTGACCTTCGTCAAGGCGCTGGAACTGAATCGCGCGCACATGGTGCTGGCCTACTATGCCGAGGACAGCGCCGAGCCGCTGATCCTCGACAACCTGCAAGCGCAGATCCGCCCGGCCAGCCAACGCAGCGACCTCCTGCCGGTGTATGCCTTCAACAACCTGGGGATCTATCTCGGCAGCGCCCCGCAGCGCCGCTCCAGCCAGTCACCGCAACTGCTGTCGCGCTGGCAGGACGTCAGCGAGCGGGCGTTGGCCGATGGTTCACAAATGCCGCAACCACCACAGGGCTGACCGCCCCCGCCTGACAAGGAAGGAGCGAGCTCTGCTCGCGAACCGCCTAGCGGAAACGCTTCGCGAGCAAAGCTCGCGCCTACAGACTCAACGGGGCGCCAGATGCGCCACCATCAGCCGCAGACTGCGACCCTGGCTCCCGTTTCAGCGCTTGGGTCCGCGCTCGTAGGCGCCAATGTCGCAGACGCCCAGGCCATCGCCGTCTCCATCGGCTGGGCGTGGATAGCCGCGCTGATCAACGATCGCGCATGTGCCTTGGCCGGCATCCAGCGCTGGGCTGGCGGGAGGCAGGCTGAAAACCGGCAAGCCGGCGCTGTTATCCGCCAGCGCATAGATAACCTTGCCGTAGACATCCTGATTATCGACGTAGATGTCCGCAGGGCAGGTGCTTGAATCAAAGCCGAGCAAAACTCCCCGAGCCTGCAGGATGGTCCCTTGATTGGAGCAATTTACCGACTGATTGGCGACAATCAGACTGTTACGCGCCTCCAGCAAGCCTTGGTTATGCAGGCCTGCTCCCTGGTTGTCGGCAATGGTCACATGCAACAACTTCATGCGCGGGGTGCCTTGATACAGAAGAGGGTAAGCCCCGCCGTTAGCCACAGCGCCATACCAATTATTCCTCGAACTACTGGTCGAAACAGTTGCGTTGGAAAGGGTTAGCACCCCCGAGCCGGCGTTGCGCACCGCGACGCCATGATCGCCTTCTGCGCGGCTGCCCAGAATTGCAACGCGCGCCACGCTGGCTTCGCCGATATTGAACAGCGCTGCGCCTACGCTGGTGCTGTCGGTAGTAATCACGACATTGCTGCGGAACAACGTGTCGCGCACGCTAAGCCGGCCGGCATTGAACACAGCGCCGCCTAGCGCAAGGCCAAGATCAAATACGCCGATGCTGTTGCCATCGAAAACGCTGTCATAGACCTCCAGCGCTCCCTCGTTGTATATCGCCCCGCCGCGGTGGATGCCGTTCCACAAATACCAGATGCGATTCCCCGCCAGCAGGCTACGGTGCACCACGACCTGGCCACGGTTCTCGATGCCTGCGCCGTCCGTGGAAGTGAAACCGTTGCGCAGCGTCAGATCATTCACGTTCAGCACCGCACCAGCCGCCACCTCGAACAACCGATCGATCCCGCCCGCGTCGATGATCGTGTCCTGCCGGCCAGCACCCAACAGGGTCAGGCTGCCAGAGAGCACGTCGAGATCGCCATTGAGATTCTGATCTTCGTCGTAGACGTCACCGTCCACGCCATATTCCGGAGGCAGAGTCAGACTGTAGGTACCGGCAGTCAGCACAATACGATCGGCGCCGCCCGATTGGTTGTGCACGCTAACCGCATCGCGCAGCGAGCAATGGGCGTCGCACACGCCATCGAACTGATCATCGAAACGGTTGACCCGAAAATCCTGGGCCACGACAACTTCGGAAAGAGCCAAAACAGACGCACAAGCAAGTGCGGAGACGGATGGGCGCATGGCGGAAGCTCCAGAGAGAGGACGTTATTCGCGGATAACGCCCAGCTTCCGCAGGAAGCCGCATCAGTGTGGCGAGTTAACTTCATAGGCGGCCTGCCCAACATCGTCAAGACCGTCTATCAGGCCACTCAGCGCGGCGCCAGGTGCGCCACCATCAGCTGCACGCTCTCGCGGCCCTGGTATTCGTTGACGTCGAGCTTGTAGGCCAGCTCGACCCAGCGCACGTTGGGATTGGGCCAGACTTCGCGGTCGATATTGAAGGCGATGCCGTCCAGGGTCTGCCCGCCGCACTCGGTCCTCAAAACCAGCTTGAGGTGCTTCTCGCCGACCAGGCGCTGCTGGACGATCTGGAACACGCCGTGGAACAGCGGCTCGGGGAAATGCTGCCCCCAGGGCCCGGCATGGCGCAGGGCCTTGGCCAGCTCCAGGTGGAACTCCTCGACACCCAACTGACCGTCGGACAGCAGACGGCCGGTCAGGTCGTCTTCGCTCAGCTGGCGGCGCACTTCGGCATCGAAGGCGGCGGCAAAGGCGCCATAGTTTTCCTGTGGCAGCGACAGACCAGCGGCCATGGCATGCCCGCCAAACTTGCTGATCAGCCCCGGGTGCTTGGCCGCCACCGCGTCCAGCGCATCGCGGATATGCAGCCCCGGCACCGAACGTGCCGAACCCTTGAGCAGGCCCTCACCGGCATCGGCAAAGGCGATGGCCGGCCGGTGGTAACGCTCCTTCAGGCGCGAGGCGAGGATGCCGATCACGCCCTGGTGCCAGTCCGGCTCGAACAGGCACAGGCCGAACGGCATGTCGGCCAGCGGCAGATCCTTCAGCTGGGCCAGGGCCTCGCGCTGCATGCCCTGCTCAATGGCCTTGCGGTCCTTGTTCAGCTCGTCGAGTTGCTGGGCCATGTCGCGGGCCAGCGCTTCGTCCTCGCAGAGCAGGCATTCGATGCCCAGGCTCATGTCGTCCAGGCGACCGGCCGCATTAAGGCGCGGGCCGAGGATGAAACCGAGGTCGGTGGAGGTGATGCGCCCATGCTGTCGCCCCGCCACTTCCAGCACCGCGCGCAAGCCCGGACGGGCACGCCCGGCACGAATCCGCGCCAGGCCCTGGTGCACCAGGATGCGGTTGTTGGCGTCCAGCGGCACCACGTCGGCGACACTGCCCAGAGCGACCAGGTCGAGCAGCTCGCCCAGGTTCGGCTCAGCCACGCCGCTGCTGGCGAACCAGCCCAGCTCGCGCAGGCGCGCACGCAGGGCCAGCAGCACGTAGAACATCACCCCGACCCCGGCCAGCGCCTTGCTCGGGAAGTCGCAGCCCGGCTGGTTGGGGTTGACGATGGCATCGGCCGCCGGCAATTCCGGGCCGGGCAAGTGGTGGTCGGTGACCAGTACGGTCAACCCAGCCGCCTTGGCTGCGGCCACGCCCTCAACGCTGGAGATGCCGTTGTCCACGGTCAGCAACAGGTCGGGCTGGCGCTGCAGCGCCACGGCAACGATTTCCGGAGTCAGGCCGTAGCCGTACTCGAAACGATTCGGCACCAGGTAATCGACATGCGCCGCACCGAGCATGCGCAGGCCGAGCACGCCGACCGTGCTGGCGGTGGCACCGTCCGCATCGAAGTCGCCGACGATGAGGATGCGCTGGCGCTGCTGCAGAGCCTGCACCAGCAGCTCGACCGCCGCTTCGATACCCTTCAGCTGCGAATAGGGGATCAGCCGCGCCAAGCCCTTGTCCAGCTCCGCCACGGACTGCACGCCGCGCGCCGCATACAGGCGAGTCAGCAGCGGCGGCAGGTCGCCTAGGTCGGGCAGATTGGCGGGAAGCGGGCGGGGATCGATGCGCATGGGACTCTGTCAGGTGATTTCAACAATGATGGTTCCCACGCAGCGCGTGGGAGCGAAGAGCGATCAAGGCGCGATACAGCCAATCAGTCGCGAGTCGGCCAACGCCGCGGTGCGATGGACGGTGGCAGCCTGGTACTCGCTGTCGGCGAGCATGCTCAGGAAGGCCTCCCTGCTCGGGTAACGCACCAGCAGCACCTCGTCCCAGTGCTCGTCCGGCGGCGCGATCAGCGCGACCCGTGCCTGGGCCAGCACTTCCACCCGGCCACCCACGCCCTGCACCTTGGCAAGCGCCGTGCGGCTGTAGCGGGAATAGGCTTTACGGCCGCTGCAGGCATCGTGCTCGCTGCCTTCCGGGTAACGAGCCTGCTCCTGGTAACGCAGCAGGTTGAGCATGAGGATCGGCTGATCGGCCGGCATGTTCTGGGCGAATTCGGCCAATTGTTCGCGGCTGGGATTGAGGGTCGACATGCTGCTCTCCGTCTGCTGAAAACCAGCAGCCTGGGCAGGCTGCCAGAGCGGGTCAATCTTCATCAGAGTCGCTGATAACGGCGCCAATCCGCTCGCCAGTACTCGACCATCAGCAATGGCGACCGATGCTGATCAGCGCTCGCCGGCCAGCCACTCCAGGGGAATCTCGTGCTGGCCACGCTCGTCGGTAACGAACAGCTCGCCGTCGCTGATCATCACGCTCCAGCTCACCGAACGCGGCAGGTCGCGGGCGAGGTTTTCCAGGGCTTCCTGCTGCACGCCGACCACATTGATGTTCTTCAGGCTGCGCACGCTGTCGAGCACCTTGGTCTGCCACACGCGCAGGCTGCCGTAGGTCACCAGGCTGAATTTCTCGGTACGCCGCGAGCACCAGGTGATGCGCTCGGCATCCGGCTGACCGACTTCGATCCAGTGCAGCACGCGGTCATCGAGGCTCTTCTCCCACAGCGCCGGCTCGTCGATATCCGACAGGCCGCGACCAAAGGCCAGCTGCTCGTGATACCACAGCGCATAGGCGATCAGCCGCACGCACAGGCGTTCCTCGGTTTCCGAGGGGTGCTTGGCCACGGTGAAACGCAGGCTCTCGTAGACATTGCGGTCAATGTCGGTGAGGTTCAGGTCGATTTTGTAGGGCGTGGCTTGCAGGGCCATGGGCGGGCTTCTTGGCTGGCGGGGAAAGGTCGCAAGTCTACCCGATGCCGCCCATGCGGGTTAGAGTCGCGACCACTGCCAGATGGATGGACACCCGCATGAACCTGCCCAGCAAACCCCTCGCCGGCCTGAAAGTGGTCGAGCTCGGCACCCTGATCGCCGGGCCGTTCGCCTCGCGTATCTGCGCCGAATTCGGTGCCGAGGTGGTCAAGGTCGAGTCGCCCGATGGCGGCGACCCGCTACGCAAGTGGCGCAAGCTGTACGAGGGCACCTCGCTGTGGTGGTTCGTGCAGGCGCGCAACAAGCAGTCGATCACCCTCAACCTCAAGCACGAGGCTGGGCGCGAGGTGCTGAAGAAGCTGCTGAGCGAAGCCGACATCCTGATCGAGAACTTCCGCCCCGGCGTACTGGAAAAGCTCGGCCTGGGCTGGGACGTGCTGCACGCGCTGAACCCCAAGCTGGTGATGGTGCGCCTGTCCGGTTTCGGCCAGACCGGGCCGATGCAGGACCAGCCGGGCTTCGGCGCGGTGGGCGAGTCGATGGGCGGGCTGCGCTACATCACCGGTTTCGAGGATCGCCCGCCGGTGCGCACCGGCATCTCCATCGGTGACTCCATCGCCGCGCTGTGGGGGGTGATCGGTGCGCTGATGGCGCTGCGGCACCGTGAGGTCAACGGCGGCGCCGGCCAGGTAGTGGACGTGGCGCTGTACGAGGCGATCTTCGCGATGATGGAAAGCATGGTCCCGGAGTTCGACGTGTTCGGCTTCATCCGCGAGCGCACCGGCAACATCATGCCCGGCATCACGCCCTCCTCCATCCACACCTGCGCCGACGGCAAGCACATCCAGATCGGCGCCAACGGTGATGCGATCTTCCAGCGGTTCATGCGCGCCATCGGCCGCGACGACCTGGCCGAGGCGCCAGACCTGGCCGACAACGCCGGCCGTGACGCACGGCGCGACGAGCTGTACGGGGTGATCGACCGCTGGGCCGCCAGCCTACCGCTGAGCGACGTGGAAGCCGCCCTGGTGCGCGCCGAGGTGCCGGCCAGCCGCATCTACTCGGCCGAAGACATGTTCAAGGACCCACAATTCCTCGCCCGCGAGATGTTCCTCTCGGCCAAGCTGCCGGACGGCAAGCCGTTCAAGATGCCCGGCATCGTGCCCAAGTTGAGCGAGACACCCGGTAGCGTGGAATGGACCGGGCCAACCTTGGGCGAGCACAACGCCCAGGTGCTCGGCACGCTGGGCTACAGCGCCGAGCAGATTGCTGCGCTGAAAGCCGCCGGCACGATCTGAGCCCAACGCCGGGCGGATCGAGCGAATCGCTCCGCCCGGACTACAGGCGCACCTGCGACGCAAGCATTCAGCAAGGCGTCATCCGCAGACCAACGGCCTTGCCGGAAAATACTTAAAAGTCCAAAATGGACAAATAAGTTTATTCCAGACCCGCGGAGCTTCCCTCATGCCCAGCCCGACTCCTTATGTGATCCACCAGGCAGAAGCCGCACAGCTGCTCGCTCGCATCGACGTGCCGGCTGCCCTGCGCAACATGTTCTACAGCCTGGCCGCGGCCCAGGCGGTACAGCCGGCGCAGCAACTGGTGGAGTTCCCCACGGGCGGCGACTTCATCAATTACCTGGGCGTGCTGGCCGAAGCAGGCGTCTACGGGGTCAAGACTTCCCCCTATATCCCCGGCCCGCAAGGCGCCACCGTCACCGCCTGGACCTTGCTGATGTCGATGCACAGTGGCCAGCCACTGCTGCTATGCGATGCCCATGGCCTGACCACCGCGCGCACCGCTGCCACCACCGCCCTGGCCGTCGATGAGCTGGCACCAGCCGCAGCCAGCCGCCTGGCGATCATCGGCAGCGGGCCGGTGGCGCTGGCGCACCTGCATCACGTCCAAGGCCTGCGCAATTGGCAGAGCATCCACTTGTATTCACCGAGCCTGGCCAGCAAGAGCATCGCCGAACGCGCCGCACTGCAGGCCCTGGACCCGCGCCTGAGCCTCAGCGCCAGCCAGGAGGACGCCACTGCCGAGGCCGAGGTGATCCTGCTCTGCACCTCGTCGGCCAAGCCGCTGCTCGATCCGCTGGCGCTCGGCCGCGCCACGCTGGTCACTTCGATCAGCACCAACGCCCCGCGCGCCCATGAAGTGCCGCCTGCCAGCCTGGCCGGCATGGATGTGTACTGCGACTACCGCGCCACCACGCCCGGTTCGGCCGGCGAGATGCTCCTGGCCAAGGAAGGCGGCTGGAGCCCCGAGCAGATCCGTGGCGACCTGCCCGAGTTGCTCAGCGGCCAGGCGCCGAAACCGGACTACAGCCGCCCGGTATTCTTCCGCTCCATCGGCCTGGGCCTGGAAGACATGGCGCTGGCCAATGCCCTGTACCAGCTGCGGAAACACGAGCAATGAGCGCAGTGATCGACAGCGAATTCCTGATCATCGGTGCCGGTATCGCCGGCGCCTCCACCGGCTACTTTCTCGCCCCCCACGGCAAGACCGTGCTGCTGGAACGCGAGAGCCAGCCCGGCTATCACGCCACCGGTCGCTCGGCTGCGCTGTATACCGTGGCCTATGGCACGCCGCAGGTGCGCGCGCTGACCGCTGCCAGCCGTGCCTTTCTCGATCACCCCCCAGCAGGCTTCAGCGAACACCCGCTGCTCAGCCCGCGCGGCGAGCTGGTGGTGGACTTCAGCGGGGACCCTGACGAGCTGCAGCGCCAGTATGAGAGCGGCAAGGCCAGCGTGCCGGCGATGCGCCTGCTGGATGCCGACCAAGCCTGCGCCCTGGTGCCCGTGCTGCGCCGCGACAAAGTGCAGGGCGCGATGCTCGACCCCAGCGCCGCCGACATCGACACCGACGCGCTGCACCAGGGCTTCCTGCGTGGCATCCGCCAGCAAGGCGGGGAAATCCACTGCGACCGCGACGTCACCAGCATCGGCAAGACCCAGGACGGCTGGCAGGTACGCTGCGGCCAGCAGCTATACCACGCCCGCGTGCTGATCAACGCCGCCGGCGGCTGGTGCGACGAGATTGCCAAACTGGCCGGCATCGCCCCTATCGGCCTGACGCCCAAGCGCCGCGCCGCCTTCACCTTCAACCCACCGGAAGGCGTCGACTGCCACGCCTGGCCGTGCCTGGTCAGCCTCGACGAGTCCTTCTACTTCAAGCCGGACGCCGGCCTGCTGCTGGGCTCGCCCGCCAATGCCGACCCGGTCGAACCCCATGACGTACAGCCGGAAGAACTGGATATCGCCCTCGGCATCTACCAGATAGAGGAGCACACCAGCCTGTCTATCCGGCGCCCGGCGCACACCTGGGCCGGCCTGCGCAGCTTCGTTGACGATGGCGACCTGGTGGGCGGCTACGACCCGCAAGGGCAGGACTTCTTCTGGGTGGCGGCCCAGGGCGGCTATGGCATCCAGACCAGCGCCGCGATGGGCGAGGCCTGCGCCGCGCTGATCCGCCACCTACCGCTGCCGGAGCGTTTCGCCGGGTTCGGCCTGAGCGCCGCCATGCTCTCGCCTTCCCGCCTGCGGTAAGTTGCGGCACACTCGCTGCGCCCCATCCCACGGGGCGCAGTAGCCTGGAGCCCTCGCGCATGAAGCCGACACCCGCCGCCGACCTGGACAACTTCCGCGCCATCGCCGATGCGATCGCCACCTTGTTCTTCCCGCATGCCGAGGTGGTGCTGCACGACGTGCGCACGCAGAAGATCGACCATATCGCCAACAACCTGTCCAAGCGTGCGGTCGGCGACGATGCCGCGCTGGAAGACATGCTCAGCGGCGAGGTGGATGAGCGCAACATCGGCCCCTACGAGAAACTCAACTGGGACGGACAGAAGATCCGCTCGGTCAGCACCGTGCTGCGCAACGCCAAGGGCACGCCCATCGCGGTGCTGTGCCTGAACCTGAACATCTCGATGTTCGAGAGCGCCAAGCAGGCGCTGGACCTGTTTCTCTCGGCCAGCAAATTGATCCCGCAGCCGGATGCGCTGTTTCGCGATGACTGGCAGGAGCGCATCAACACCTTCCTGCACAGCTGGCTGCGCCAGCGCCAACTCGGCCTCAACCTGCTGACCCGCGAGCACAAGCGCGAGCTGGTCGAAGCCCTGCACACCGAGGGCGCATTCAAGGGCAAGAGTGCGGCCAACTACGTGGCCAACGTGCTCAATATGGGCCGCGCCACGGTGTACAAGCACCTCAAGGAAATCAAAGCCTGAGGGCCGACGCAGAGCCACCCGGCTGGCGTCAGGCGCAACCTGCACCAGCCACAAAAAAGCCGCGCATTGCGCGGCTTTTTGCTGGGCACAGGACTCAGTCGCCGTAGATGTCGAAGCTGAAGTACTTGCTCTGGATCTTCTGGTATTCGCCATTTGCGCGGATCGCCAGGATCGCCGCATTGAGCTTGTCGAGCAGGGCCTTGTCGCCCTTGCGCACGGCGATACCAGCGCCTTCACCAAAGTAATGCGGGTCGTTGAAGTCCGGGCCGACGAAGGCGAAGCCTTTGCCTTGCTCGGTCTTGAGGAAGCCTTCATCCAATGGAATGGCATCGGCCAGGGTGCCATCGACGCGCCCGGACACCAGGTCCAGGTAGATTTCGTTCTGCGAGCTGTAGCGCACTACCTCGATGCCCTTTGGCCCCAGCACTTCGGTGGCGAAACGGTCGGTGGTGGTCGAGCGCTGCACGGCGATGCGCTTGCCCTTGAGGCTGGAGAAATCGGCGCTGACTTCACTACCCGCCTTCATCGCCAGGCGGGCAGGGCTGTAGTAGTACTTGCCGGTGAAATCCACCGACTTGCGGCGGTCTTCGGTGATGGTCATGGACGACAGGACCGCATCGACCTTCTTCACCTTCAGCGACGGAATCAGGCCGTCGAACTCCTGCTCCACCCACTGGCATTCGACCTTCATCTCGGCACACAGGGCCGCGCCGATCTCCACATCGAAGCCGGCCAGGGCGCCATCGGCCTGCTTGAAGGCGAAGGGTGGATACGCCGCCTCGATGCCCAGGCGCAAGGGTTTGTCGGCAGCGAACAGGCTGGAAGCCAGCAGGCTCAGGGCAAGACCGCCCATCAGGACGAGTTTCTTCATAGTGTGACTCCCGCAGTACAGGTGGGTACCCGCCGCAAACCGGCAGGCAGGTGGGCGTTGGCAATGCGTTGCAGGGCAGAAGAAGGTGCAGCCGAGGCGTGCCGGTGCAGAGATGGCGCTGGGTATAGCTGGCGTTGAGGCATGTTTGTCGGTCGCTAATTTGTACTTATAAATCCATACCGGACTTTTATGTACATGCCGTCAACAGCCGAAAACCGCCGTTAATCGGCGCCAGCCGAACGACTCGAAAGTGCTTGTTTGGGAGGTACAGAACGCTGGCAGCGGGCGGTTGCCAGCAGGCTCAGGACTTGGACCAGCGCGCCGCGGCCTGGCTGTCGCTGCAGCGCCCCTCGACCCAGCGCGCACCCTCGGCCGTATCTTCCTTCTTCCAGAACGGCGCGCGGGTTTTCAGGTAATCCATGATGAAGTTGCAGGCGTCGAAGGCCGCCTGGCGGTGGCTGCTGGCGGTGCCGACGAAGACGATCGGCTCCCCCGGTTCGAGCCGGCCGACGCGATGGAGGATTTCCACCCGCAACAGCGGCCAGCGCTGCTGGGCCTCGGCCGCAATCTGCTGCAGCGCCTTCTCGGTCATGCCCGGATAATGTTCGAGGAACATCCCGCGCACGGCCTGGCCGTCATTGCAGTCGCGCACGTAGCCAACGAAAGTAGCCACCGCGCCGATGCCCAGGTTGGCGGCATGCAGGGCGTTGAGCTCTACGCCCGGATCAAAGGCCTCTACCTGCACCCGGACGCTCACCCTAGCCTCCGGTGACCGTGGGGAAGAAGGCTACTTCGTCGCCATCGGCCAGCTCGGTGTCCAGGCTGCACAGTTCCTGGTTGCGGGCGCACATCAGGTTCTGTTCGGCGAGTACCTGCCACACGCCGCCACGGCCCAGCAGGTGTTCACGCAGCTGCTCCAGGCTGCCCAGGGCGGCCTGCTGCAACTGCTCGCCATCGATGCCCAGCACCTCTCGGTAACGGGCGAAATACTGTACGCGGATCATGCCTGGCTCCCTGCCTGGTTGGTTGCCGATGCGCCACCTTCAGCCTTGAAGGTGCCGCTCTTGCCGCCGGATTTCTCCAGCAGGCGAATGGATTCGATGACCATGCCGCGGTCCACCGCCTTGCACATGTCATACAGGGTCAGGGCGGCGACGCTGGCCGCGGTCAGCGCCTCCATCTCCACCCCGGTCTGCCCGGCCAGCTTGCAGCGCGCCTGGATGCGCACCGCGTCGTCGCCCTCCGCCGCCAGCTCCAGCTTGACGCTGGTGAGCATCAGCGGATGGCACAGCGGAATCAGGTCGGAGGTCTTCTTCGCCGCCTGGATGCCGGCGATGCGCGCCACGGCGAACACGTCGCCCTTGGGATGGCCACCGGCGACGATCATCTGCAGGGTCTGCGGCAGCATGCGCACCAGGGCTTCGGCCACGGCTTCACGGGATGTCACGGCCTTGTCGGTGACATCGACCATGTTGGCGCGGCCTTGGGAATCGAGATGGGTCAGCACGAGCTTGCTCCAGAGGGGATGCCGCATTGTAACGCTGCGGACATGCGGAGCGCGCTGCTTTTACCCCGCCGGCGCGCCCTCCCCGACGGGAGAGCGCGTGACGGTTGTGGGTTACATGTGGGTTTCGGCGTACTCGGCCAGCAGCGAGCGCGGCACCCCTTGCAGGGTGATGTGCACACCGTGCTCGAAGTTTTTGAAGCGTTCCGTGAGGTAGGTCAGCCCGGAGCTGGTCGCGGACAGGTAGGGGGTATCGATCTGCGCCAGGTTGCCCAGGCAGATCACCTTGGAGCCGGTACCGGCACGAGTGATGATGGTCTTCATCTGGTGCGGGGTGAGGTTCTGGCACTCGTCAATCAGGATCAGGCTGTGCTGGAAGCTGCGCCCACGGATGTAGTTGAGTGATTTGAACTGCAGCGGGACCTTTTGCAGGATGTAGTCGACGCTGCCGTGGGTGCTTTCATCATCCGAATGCAACGCCTCCAGGTTGTCGGTGATGGCCCCCAGCCAGGGCTCCATTTTCTCGGCCTCGGTACCCGGCAGGAAGCCGATGTCCTCGTCCAGCCCCTGCACGCTGCGGGTGGCGATGATGCGCCGGTAGCGCTTGCTGACCATGGTCTGTTCGATGGCCGCAGCCAGCGCCAGGATCGTCTTGCCCGAGCCGGCCGCGCCAGACAGGTTGACCAGGTGGATATCCGGATCGAGCAAGGCAAACAGCGCCAGCGACTGGTACACGTCACGCGGTTTGAGGCCCCAGGCCTCCTGGTGCAACAGCGGCTCCTGGTGCAGGTCGAGGATGCTCAGGGTGCTGCCTTCGATGCCTTTGACCCAGCCGACGAAACCCTGCTCGTCGATGATGAACTCGTTGATGTGCACGGCCGGCAGGTTGTCGATGAGCTGCACCTGGTGCCAGGTACGGCCGTGGCCCTGACGGGTCTCGACCTTGCTCACGCGGTCCCAGAACGAGCCCGTCATGTTGTGGTAGCCGCGTGACAGCAGGTTGACATCGTCTACCAGCTGGTCGGTGTGGTAGTCCTCGGACTCGATGCCACAGGCGCGCGCCTTCAGGCGCATGTTGATGTCTTTGGTCACCAGGACCACAGGCGAACCACTGCGGCGACTCTGCAGCTCCACCAGCTGGTTGATGATCTTGTTGTCGTTGAGGTGCTCCGGCAGCCAAGTGATCGGCTCCGCGCGCTTGCTCATGAGGATCGACAGGAAGCCTTGCGGGCCACTCTTGCCGCGCTGGATCGGTACGCCCTTCTCGACTTCGTCCGGCAGGGCCTCACCCAGCACCTTGTCGATCAAACGGATGGCCTGGCGGCACTCGGCGGCGACCGTGTGCTTGCCCGTCTTCAGGTTGTCCAGCTCCTCCAGCACCGTCATCGGGATGGCAACGTGGTGTTCTTCGAAGTTCAGCAGCGCGTTGGGATCGTGGATCAGGACGTTGGTGTCGAGGACGTAGAGGGTGGGCTGGGTAGAACGGTTGCGTCCGTGATCATCCATACTCGGTCACCTTATCGAGAGGCCAGTACGACGGAGACTCAGTACAGCGCTCCGTCGCGGAAGGGCCGCCGATCTCCCGGCCGAAGTCGGGAAAGTGCTAGCAAAAGTGATGGCCGATGGCCGCCACCTGTGCTGCAGGGTTCGGCGGTCTTGTAGTGTTAATACTCCAATGTGGATTACAGAAAAAAGAACTTTTTCATCGCTTTCAGGCTTTTTTATCGGCTCGACGAATAACGCTTGGCGAGCTGGGTGAGCGCCGTTAAAGTCGGAAGTCCTGCCCCTCGGCGAGATGGTCTTTCTCGCCGCAGCGATTCACCTCCACAGTCACATGCACCAACTCTGAAAAGCCCGCCAGCCGTGCCTTGTAGCGATCGGCCGAGGCGTCGCCGTGGGTCACCAGACTGGCGATGCAGGCGTACTGCGCGCGGCCGACCCGCCACAGGTGCAGATCGGCCACTTCGGTGTCCGCCTCCTGCTGCAGGCTGCTACGCACCCGCGCCACCAGCGGATCGTCCATTTCCCGGTCGACCAGCACCTTGCCGGTGTCCAGCAGCAGGCCCTTGGCCCAGACGCCGATGATGATCGCCCCGACCACGCCGATCAGCGGGTCGAGCCAGTTCCAGCCCAGCAATTTGCCGCCGAGCAGCGCCAGGATCGCCGCCACCGAGGTCAGGGCATCGGCCAGCACATGCAGGAAGGCTGCATGGCGGTTGAGGTCGCGCCCTGCGCTCGCCGGTGCGTGCCCATGCGCGTGGCTGGCGTGATCGTGATCGGTATGGGCCTGCTCGCCGTGGCCGTGAGCGTGGCCATGTTCATGGGTGTCGCGCAGTAGCCAGGCCGATGCCAGGTTCACCGCCAGGCCGATGGCCGCCACCCACAGCGCCTGGTCGAAGGCGATGCTGGCCGGCTGCCACAGCCGCCATAGCGACTCGAATGCCATGAGCACCACGACCACCATCATCAGCACCGCGCTGGCGAAGCCGGCGAGCACCTCGATCTTCCAGGTGCCGAAGGCGAAGCTGGGGTCCTGCGCATAACGGCGCGCCAGCAGGTAGGCCAACGCCGCCAGGCCAATGGCGACCATGTGCGAAGCCATGTGCCAGCCATCGGCGAGCAGTGCCATGGAGTTGAACCAGTGGCCGGCGCCAATCTCCACCACCATGGTCACCCCCGTCAGCGCTGCCACCTGCCAGGCCTGGCGTTCGGCGCTGTTCTCCAGCGGCCGGTAGTCGTGCGAGTGCATCCAGTGCGAATGATCGTGACGGCTCATGGCGACTCCTTGGCTCAGCGGCAGGCACGTCCACACTACAGCCCCGCAACCTGCGAGGGTCAAGCCAATCAACCTGATAGCTGGAGCCTGGACGGCCATCCAGCCTAGAATCGCGCCACGTTTTCTGGAGACGACCCCATGCTGATGGTGATTTCCCCCGCCAAGACCCTGGACTATGAGACGCCGCCGGTAATCGGGCGCTTCACCCAACCCGAGCATCTCGAGGATGCCCAGGTGCTGATCGCCCAATTGCGCGAGCTGAGTCCGCAGCAGATTGGCGAGCTGATGCACCTGTCGGACAAGCTGGCCGCCCTCAACGTGGCGCGCTACGGCAGCTGGCAACGGCCGTTCAACCCGTCCAA
This sequence comes from Aquipseudomonas ullengensis, assembly GCF_014174475.1. Taxonomy (GTDB): domain Bacteria; phylum Pseudomonadota; class Gammaproteobacteria; order Pseudomonadales; family Pseudomonadaceae; genus Aquipseudomonas; species Aquipseudomonas ullengensis. Next base: position 476,949 of record NZ_JACJUD010000003.1, on the reverse strand, counting down.
CGCCAAGCAGGCCCTGCTCGCGTTCAAGGGTGACGTGTACACCGGCCTGCACGCCGAGGACTTCAGCGAGGCCGACTTCGACTTCGCCCAGAACCACCTGCGCATGCTCTCCGGCCTGTACGGCGTGCTGCGCCCGCTCGACCTGATGCAGCCCTACCGCCTGGAGATGGGCACCAAGCTGGCCAACCCGCAGGGCAAAGACCTCTATGCCTTCTGGGGCGAGCGCATCAGCGGCTGGCTCAACCAGGCGCTGGCCGAGCAAGGCGACGACGTGCTGCTCAACCTGGCCTCCAACGAGTACTTCGGCGCGGTCAAGCGCAAGGCCCTCAAGGCTCGGGTCATCGACACCGAGTTCAAGGACCTGAAGAACGGCCAGTACAAGATCATCAGCTTCTACGCCAAGAAAGCCCGCGGCCTGATGGCGCGCTATGTGACCAAGGAACGCCTGACCGACCCAGCCGGGCTGAAGGACTTTGCCTACGCCGGCTACCGCTACAGCGCCGAACAATCGAAACCGGACAGTCTGGTATTTCTGCGCGACCAGCCGCTGGACTGATTCCCCTCCTGAGTATGTAGGGCGGGTGCAACCCGCGAGGTTTTCTGCGCCTCGCACACGGGTTTCACCCACCCCTACGCGCCGCCCCAACCCCGCGCCAGCTGGCGCTCTGCTCTGCGCGCCCAAGTTGCAACAGCAACTTCCCTCCTGCGCAACATACTTCCCTCTTGAAACTTTATTGAACTTTATCAACTTCCAATTAATTACAAGTTTGCTATCACCGTGCAATTAGTTGCGGTAGTAGAAAATTTGTACTCCGTCAAAAATCGGGACGAACGGTAGGAACTATAGGAAAATTCTTACACTCTTACCCCCGTAACAACTTTCTTCACACAACTTCCGTGTGAGCCAAAACTGCCCTCCATCGCATCGAGTCCAGGCTCGACGGGCAGTTTCATACTCGAAAAAGTTACCGCGAAGTTAAAGGAGAAAAACGCCTAACCCTATAACCCGAACACAAGCCACGTGGCACTAGCCCTGGCAGGAACAAGCAAGGTAATTAAACGGGCCTGACTTTATAACAAGCCCACTTCCGCCTCCGCCTTGGGAGCCGGACTTATTAATACCTGAACAACTCATTCATTACCCGTGAATGAGCGCCTGAAACACCGTGGCTATCCGCCACTTATTGAATTGCGCGATATATGGATGAGGTGAACGCAATGCGAATCAGCATTTTCGGTTTAGGTTACGTGGGCGCCGTGTGTGCCGGCTGTCTCTCGGCCCGTGGCCATGAAGTAGTGGGTGTTGATATCTCCGCCCAGAAGATTGATCTGATCAATCAGGGCAAGTCGCCCATCGTCGAACCCGGCCTGGAAGCGTTGCTGCAACAGGGCCTGAGCAATGGCCGCCTGCGCGGCACCACCGATGTCGCCGCCGCCGTGCGTGACACCGAGGTGTCATTCATCTGCGTCGGCACGCCGAGCAAGAAGAATGGCGACCTGGAACTGGATTACATCGAAGGTGTGTGCCGCGAAATCGGCTTTGCCCTGCGCGACAAGGCCGGCCGCCACACCGTGGTGGTACGCAGCACTGTGCTGCCGGGCACCGCACAGAACGTGGTGCTGCCGATCCTCGAGGACTGCTCCGGGAAGAAGGCCGGCGTCGACTTCGGCCTGGCAGTGAACCCCGAGTTCCTGCGCGAGAGCACGGCGATCAAGGACTACGACTTCCCGCCGATGACCGTCATCGGGGAGTTCGACACGGCTTCCGGCGACCTGCTGGCCAGCATCTACGAAGAACTCGACGCCCCGATCATCCGCAAGACCATCGAGGTCGCGGAAATGATCAAGTACACCTGCAACGTCTGGCACGCGGCCAAGGTCACCTTCGCCAACGAGATCGGCAACATCGCCAAGGCGGTTGGCGTCGACGGGCGCGAGGTGATGGACGTGATCTGCCAGGACCACAAGCTCAACCTGTCCAAGTACTACATGAAGCCCGGCTTCGCCTTCGGCGGTTCCTGCCTGCCCAAGGACGTGCGCGCCCTGAACTACCGCGCCAGCTCGCTGGACGTCGATACACCGCTGATCGGTTCGCTGATGCGCAGCAACACCGCCCAGGTGCAGAACGCCTTCGACATGATCGCTGGCTACGACAAGCGCAAGGTCGCCCTGCTCGGCCTGAGCTTCAAGGCCGGCACCGACGACCTGCGCGAAAGCCCGCTGGTGGAGCTGGCCGAAATGCTCATCGGCAAGGGCTTCGACCTGAGCATCTTCGACAGCAACGTCGAGTACGCGCGCGTCTATGGCGCCAACAAGGACTACATCGAATCGAAGATCCCGCACGTCTCGTCGCTGCTCAACAGCGATTTCGACTCGGTGATCGACAACGCCGATGTGATCGTCCTGGGCAACGCCGACAAGCGCTTCGCCGGCCTGGCCGAGCGCTCGCCCGACGGCAAGCAGATCATCGACCTGGTCGGTTTCATGAGTCGCACCAGCCATGCCGGTGCCGAAGGCATCTGCTGGTAAGAACCAAAGGAGCGCTCCGAGCCAAGGCTCGGGGCAATCCCGAGACAGAACGGATGACTCTATGGACAAGCTGAAGACAGGCATCAATCAGGCCAGCGGTTGGCTGCTCTACCTGTCACTGCTGATGCTGCTGGCGCTGGCACTGCCGAGGACGGTATTCGACCCCGAGTCGAAGGATTTCCTCCTACTGATCGGCGTGGTGGGCATCTGGCGTTATTCCATGGGCGCCCTGCACTTCCTGCGCGGCTGCCTGTTCCTCTACCTGGTCTACCCGCACTACCGGCGCAAGGTGCGCAAGCTCGGCAGCGCGGCCGACCCATCGCACGTGTTCCTGCTGGTCACCAGCTTCCGCATCGACGCGTTGACCACCGCCATGGTCTACCGCTCGGTGGTCCGCGAGGCTATCGACTGCGGCTACCCGACCACCGTGGTGTGCTCCATCGTCGAGCTGTCGGATGAGCTGCTGATCAAGGACATCTGGAGCCAGCTCGCGCCACCGGCGCAGGTCACCCTGGATTTCGTGCGCATCCCCGGCACCGGCAAGCGTGACGGCCTGGCCCACGGCTTTCGCGCCATCTCGCGGCAGATGCCGGACAGCAATGCAGTGGTGGCGGTGATCGACGGCGACACCGTGCTCGGCGAAGGCGTGGTCCGCAAGACCGTGCCCTGGTTCAAGCTGTTCCCCAACGTCGGCGGCCTGACCACCAACGAGTTCTGCGAGGTACGCGGCAGCTACGTGATGAGCGAGTGGCACAAGCTGCGCTTCGCCCAGCGCCACCTGAACATGTGCTCGATGGCGCTGAGCAAGCGCGTGCTGACCATGACCGGGCGCATGTCGGTGTTCCGCGCCAGCGTGGTCACCGACCCCGAGTTCATCGCCGACGTCGAGAGCGACCACCTCGACCACTGGCGCCTGGGCCGCTTCCAGTTCCTGACTGGCGACGACAAATCCAGCTGGTACAGCCTGATGCGCCTGGGCTACGACACCTTCTACGTGCCGGATGCGGCGATCAACACGGTCGAGCATCCGCCGGAGAAGAGCTTTATCAAGGCCAGTCGCAAACTGATGTTCCGCTGGTACGGCAACAACCTGCGGCAGAACTCGCGGGCCCTGCGCCTGGGCGTGCGACGCCTCGGCGCCTTCACCAGCGTGGTGCTGTTCGACCAGCGCGTGTCGATGTGGACCAGCCTGCTCGGCCTGTGCGTGGCGATCATCGCCAGCGTCAAGTACAGCATCGCCTTCATCCTGGTTTACCTGCTGTGGATCGGCATCACCCGCCTGGTCCTCACCCTGCTCCTCAGCCTCAGCGGCCACCACATCGGACCGGCCTACCCGCTGATCCTCTATTACAACCAGATCGTCGGCGCGCTGGTGAAGATCTACGTGTTCTTCCGCCTCGACCAGCAGTCCTGGACCCGCCAGAACACCACCCTCGACCGTGGCTTGGCCAGCTTCACCCGCTGGTTTAACACCTGGTCGTCGCGCGCCATGACCTTTTCTGCCACCAGCGTTTTCATCGCCACGCTCCTGGCGTTGGTGTGACCGGAACTCGAACAGGAATTCTCCCCATGAATACAGCCGTCAATGTGGTCCACGAAGCGGAAGCCCAACGCCAGCATGCCCGGGTCAAGATCCCTGCGGTGCTGCGCTACCTGACCAAGGGACGCGAGCGCGTCGAACAGCGCATCCTCGACCTGTCTGCCGGGGGCCTGAGTTTCAGCGCCGACCGCCAGCCGGTGCAGGTGGGCGACTATTACCAGGGCCACCTGCAATTCAAGCTGGATGGCCTCAACCTGGGCATCGACATCGAGTTCCAGGTGCGCTCCTTCGAGCTCGACAGCGGCCGCGTCGGCTGCCAGTTCCACAACCTCAAACCGCGCGACATCGCCACCCTGCGCTACCTGATCAGCGCCCACCTGGCCGGCGAGATCATCAGCGTCGGCGACTTGCTCAACACCCTGCAGCGGGAGAACTTCACCAAGGCCCGCAAGCAGGGCGGCAAGGGCTCCGGCCTGGGTTTCTTCGGCCGCTTCAAGGCGATCACCCTGAGCCTAGGCATCTTCGTCGTCGGCCTGGCCGCCTTCGGCTACATCTTCCAGTCGATCTACAACCTGTACTTCGTCACCCATGCCCAGTCGGCCCTGGTCAGCGTGCCGTCCTTGCAGGTGACCATGCCGCGCGAGGGCACGGTGCAGACCCTGCTGCCCGAGGGTAGCGACAAGGTGGCCAAGGGCGCGCCCATCGCCGCCTTCTCCGCGAGCATGCTGGAAATGCTCAAGGGCCACCTGAGCGACGAGCAGCTGAGCCCGGCCAATGTCGAGGAGCTGTTCGGCAAGCAGATGAAGGGCACCCTGACCAGCCCGTGCAACTGCAAGGTGGCGCGCCAGCTGGTGGCCGACGGCCAGTTCGCCAGCAAGGGCGACGTGATCTTCGAACTGGTGCCACAGGACAGCTACGCCACCATCAACGCCAGCTTCCCTTACCGCAACCTGGCCCAGGCCAAACCCGGCTCGCGGGTCAGTTTCTGGATTGGCGATGAAGACCAGCCGCGCCACGGCCTGGTGGTCAGCACCAGCCTGCACGAAGGCGGCCTGTCCTCGGACATCCGCGCGGTGATCCAGCCCGACCAGCCGCTGCCGAGCACCTTCGCCGGCCAGCCCGTGGAAGTCACCATCGACCGCGGCCCGTCGTTCGACTGGATGATCGACAAGGCACTAGGGTCTGTTCCCGCTTCATTCACGGCCGCGACGGAGCCCGTTTATGCGCGGGACTAGGCGCGAGACGCGAAGTTTGGTCGTCCAAATGAGCCGTCGAGTAACGACGTCCCGCGCAAAAACGGGCCCGTCCCTTCGGGTTGCGCGGAAAGTCTCGCCATGCGTCGTTGTGGGACTTGGCAAGGGGACAACCATTGCCTGCATCCCACGCCTAGCCTGGCGAGACTTTCCGCAGCAACGCGGCTCGCGAATGAAGCGGGAACAGACCCTATCAGCCGATTACTGAGGAGGACGCCAGCGTGTCCCATATCGACTCCCGCATGCCCCTGGCCGCCCCGCTGCTGCTGAGCCTGGCCGTCAGCCTGGCCGGTTGCGTCGGCCTGCCGGACCAGCGCCTGGCCAACGAGGCGCTGAAGAACGGCGACACCGTCACCGCCGAGCGCAACTTCCGCGTCCTGGCCGAAATGGGCTACAGCGACGCCGCCGTCGGCCTGGCCGACCTGCAGGTGGCCAGCGGCACGCCCGAGGACCTGAAGAAAGCCGAGCAGACCTACCGCCAGGCCATGGATGAATCTCCGCGGGCCAAGGCCCGGCTCGGCAAGCTGCTGGCGCGCAAGCCCGACGCCAGCACCGCTGAGCGCCGCGAGTCGGCACAGCTGCTCGAAGAGGCCTTCACCGCCGGCGAGCCAAGCAGCCTGCTGCCGCTGGTGATGCTCTATCTGCAATATCCACAGGACTTTCCCGGCATGAACGTACAAGCGCGCATTTCCGCCTGGCGCGAGCAGGGCCACCCGCAGGCCGAGCTGGCCCAGGTCCTGGTCTATCGCACCCAGGGCACCTACAACCAGCACCTCGGCGAGATCGAACGGATCTGCCAGGGTCTGATCGAACAGGCCGACGTGTGCTACGTCGAACTCGCCACCGTGTACCAGGTGCAGGGCCAGGCCGATGCCCAGGAAGCCCTGCTGCAGCGCCTGATGAGTGGCTACCAGAGCGGCGTCGTGCCGGCCCAGCGGGTCGAGTCGGTGGCCCAGGTGCTGGCCGATGCCGAACTCGGCAAGCCGGCCGAGAACAAGGCCCAGGAGCTGCTCGAAACCATCGCCCCGCAGTACCCGGCCGCCTGGGTCAGCCTGGCCCGCCTGCTCTATGACTATCCCGGCCTGGGCGATACCGAAACCATGATGGGCTACCTCAAGCACGGCCGCGAAGCCGCCCTGCCGCGCGCCGAACTGCTGCTCGGCAAGCTCTACTACGAAGGCAAGCTGGTGCCGCAGAACCCGCAGAAGGCCGAGCAGCACCTGCGCAAGGCCGCACCCAGCGAGCCTGCCGCCAACTACCTGCTGGGGCAGATCTACCTGCGTGGCTACCTCGGCGAGGTCTATCCGCAGCAAGCCCTCGATCACCTGCTCAGCGCCGCCCGCGCCGGGCAGATCAACGCCGACTTCGCCCTCGCCCAGATGTTCTCCCAGGGCAAGGGCATCCAGCCCGACCTGACCAGCGCCTATGTGTTCAGCCAGCTGGCGCTACCCAAGAACACCCCACAAGCGGTCGAACTGGCGCGCGCCGTCAGCCAGCAGTTACCCGCCACGCAGCTGAGCCAGGCCGAGCAGAAACTGCGCGAGGAGCGCGCACTGCGCGGCGCCGCGCTGCAGGACCAGGCCCAATTGAACGCGCAGGCGCTGTAAGCGACCTGCCGGCAAGGAGCAACAGATGAAACTGAATAGGATCACCACCAGCCTGGGCCTCGGCATGTCATTGCTGACCGCCAGTTCGGCCTGGGCGGTACAGGTCACCGACCCGAACTTCGGCCTCGACGTGAAGATCACCCTGCAATCGGAAGACGACCGCGACCTCGGCACCGCCAAGGGCGGCGACGTCGAAGGCATGGGTATCGACGTGCGCCCCTGGCTGTATGGCCAGCGCGGCAACTGGAGCGCCTTCGCCATGGGCCAGGCGGTGGCGGCCAGCGACATCATCGAGACCGACACCATCCAGTCCAGCGACCTCGACGCGCAAGAAAACGCCGGTAACGACGGCCGCCAGCCGGACAAGAGCTACCTGGCGATGCGCGAATTCTGGGTCGACTATGCCGGCCTCACGCCCTACCCCGGCGAACACCTGCGCCTGGGTCGCCAGCGCGTGCGCAGCGACGAAGGCACCTGGTGGGACAACAACATCGAGGCGCTGCGCTGGAGTTTCGACACCAGCCTGGTGGAAGCCCATGCTGGCATCGCCGAGCGCTTCTCCGACTACCGCACCGACCTCGATGAACTGGCCCCGGAAGACGAAGACCGCCAGCACCTGTTCGGCGACCTGTCCTACCAGTGGACGCCCGGCCACCGGGTCGGCGTCAAGGCCCACCACAGCCATGACAGTGGCGACCTGCGCAAACCCGGCGAGACCGTCGACGAGCTGGACAAGCGCTACACCGGCGACCTTACCTGGCTCGGTCTTAACGCCGACGGCGACTTCTTCAACCCCAACTCGAAGAACCCGCTCAACTACTGGGCCCAGGCCACCTGGCTGACCGGCGATACCGAGCAGTTGCAACAGCAAGTGGTCGGCGACGAACGCATCGCCACCGGCAAGCGCGATCAGGACGTCGATGCCTGGGCCGTCGACCTCGGCCTGCGCTACAGCCTCGACGAGCAATGGAAAGTCGGCGGCGCCTATGCCCGTGGCAGTGGTGGCGGTGACGACGACAAGTCCGAGCAGTTCATGCAAACCGGCCTGGAGAGCAACCGCTCGGCCTTCACCGGCGTCGATTCGCGCGTGCACCGCTTCGGCGAGGCCTTCCGTGGCGAGCTGTCCAACCTGCAGGTAGCTACCGCCTTCGCCTCGTGGAAGCTGCAGGAAGACTACGACGCCAGTCTGGTCTACCACCGCTTCTGGCGCGTCGACGACAATCAGGACATCGGCCAGAGCGGCATCATCGCCCCGCTGCAGGACGGCGAGAAGGACGTCGGCCAGGAGCTTGACCTGGTGGTGACCAAGTACTTCAAACAGGGCCTGCTGCCCGCCGGCATGAGTGAGCACCTGGATGACCGCTCGGCCCTGGTGCGCTTGCGTGGCGGCGTGTTCAAACCCGGCAACGCCTATGCCAGCGATACCGACTCGCTGATGCATCGCGCCTTCGTCGACTTCATCTGGCGCTTCTGAGGGTATGGCCATGTACGCACAGACCATCAACCCGCCCTACTCGACCTGTAGGAGCCAGCTTGCTGGCGATCCAGGCCAGCTGAAGAGCATCGCCAGCAAGCTGGCTCCTACACCTAGCCGAGGCGTGCCCCTGGGTCTGCGCCTGCTCTGCGGCGGCGTGCTGCTCGGCCTGCTGCAACTGGCCGAAGCCAATGCGCCGCAGCCGACCAAGGAGCTCAAGGAAACCAAGAACTACACGGTGACCAGTGCGCCGATCAACCAGCTGCAACTGGCCAAGCCCACGCTGCCGGAGTTGGGCGGCTACACCCGCGAGGCGGTGCTGGCGAAGATTCAGACCAAGCCCACCGGACAGGTGGTGGTGCGGCGCATGCTGCAGCAGGACGCCCTGAAGGACTTCATCGGCGGCAACGAACGCCTGCGTGAATGGGTCAGCCGCCAGCGCGGCATTCCCCTGGCGATCTTCATCGAGGGCGGCTATGTCACGCCCAAGGACCTGGCCAAGCACCTGCCGCCCAGCCAGTTCGCCGAGACCGCACCGGGTGTATACATCGCCCGCCTGCCGTTGGTGGTCGCCCAGGGCGCCACCCTGCATGTCGGCAAGGAGGTCAAGGAACTGCGCCTGTCCCAGGAGCGCGGTGCGTTCATGGTCAACGACGGCAAGCTGTTCATCACCGACACCCAGCTCACCGCCTGGAATGAAACCAAGGACGAGCCGGCCTGGTTCAAGCAACCGAAGACCTTCCGCCCGTTCCTGGTGTCCTGGGGCGGCAGCGAGCTGTACATCGCCAAGAGCCTGGTCACCAGCCTGGGCTACGACAACTCCAAGTCCTACGGTATCTCCATCACCCAGTACACGCCGGGCATGCACGCCCGCCTGAAACGCCCGGAACCGACCGGCTGGCTGGTGGACTCCGAGTTCGTCGACCACTGGTACGGCTTCTACTGCTTCGAGGCGCAGAACGTGGTGATCAAGGGCAACACCTACCGCGACAACATCGTGTATGGCATCGACCCGCACGACCGTTCCCACGGCCTGATCATCGCCAACAACACCGTCTACGGGACCCGCAAGAAGCACGGCATCATCATCTCGCGGGAGGTCAACAACAGCTGGATCATCAACAACAAGAGCTACGACAACCAGCTCTCCGGCATCGTCATCGACCGCAACAGCGTGGGCAACCTGGTGGCCTACAACCACGTCTACCGCAACCACGCCGACGGCATCACCCTGTACGAGAGCCCGGACAACCTGCTGTGGGGCAACCAGGTGCTGAACAACGCGCGCCACGGCATCCGCATCCGCAACAGCGTGAACATCCGCCTGTACGAAAACCTCGCCGCGGCCAACGGCCTGACCGGCGTCTACGGCCACATCAAGGACCTCTCCGACACCGACCGCGACATCGCGCTCGACCCGTTCGACACCAAGGTGTCGATGATCGTGGTCGGCGGCGAGCTGGCCGCCAATGGCTCCAGCCCGCTGTCGATCGACTCGCCACTGAGCCTGGAGCTCTACAACGTGGCCCTCACCGCGCCCTCCAAGAGCACCGGCATCAGCTTCAGCGGCATTCTCGGTGAGCGCCAGGAAGAAATCCTCGACCTGCTGGTGCGCCGCAAGAAAGCCGTGCTCATCGACCCCGTCGAAAGCCAGGCCGAACTCCAGGACTGAGGAAGGAACGACATGACTCACTATCGCCCCATTCGCCCGCTGGCCCTCGCCGCCTCGCTGCTGACCCTGGCCAGCCCCGCCGCTCTCGCCGAGCCGCAATACCAGGCCCGTGCCATCGGCCCGCTGTGCCCCGCCGCGCAGAACCCGAGCAACTACAACAGCAAGTACCTGAGCTTCTTCACCACCCTGGTGCAGGGCGAGGGCGACTGGCTGTTCCGTACCCGCTACGACCTGCGCACCGACTTCGGCACCACGCGTGAGGGCTACAGCCAGTTCAAGCGCCTGCATGACGCGCTCAAGGCACGCGGCATCGAGCTGATGATCGTCTACCAGCCGACCCGCGGGCTGGTGAACCGCGAGAAGCTCACCGCTGCGGAGAAGGCCGACTTCAACTATGACCTGGCCAAGCAGAACTACCTGCAGGCCGTGGCCGAGCTGCGCAAGACCGGGATCTGGGTCACCGACCTGTCGCCGCTGTTCGACGAACAGGGCAAGGACACCGACTACTACTTCAAGGCCGACCACCACTGGACCCCGGCCGGCGCCGAGCGCACCGCCGAGCTGGTGGCCGAGACGATGAAGGACATCCCCGGTTTCGCCGAGATTCCCAAGAAGGAATTCGCCAGCAAGGTCACCGGCCTGCTGCCCAAGGCCGGCACCCTGCACAAGACCGCCACCACCTTCTGCGGCGTGAGCTACGCCACCCAGTACGTCGACCGCTACGAAACCGAGCCGGTGGGCGATACCGGTGGCGGCGACCTGTTCGGCGACGAATCCAACCCGCAGATCGCCCTGGTCGGCACCAGCAACAGCGGCCCGGCCTACAACTTCGCCGGGTTCCTCGAGCAGTACAGCGGCGCCGACGTGCTCAACATGTCAGTCAGCGGCGGTGGCTTCGACAGCGCCCTGCTGCAGTACATGAGCAGCCAGGAGTTCCACGACAGCCCGCCGAAGATCCTGGTTTGGGAGTTCGCCACCCACTACGACCTGGCCCAGCAGAGCTTCTACCGCCAGGCCGTGCCGCTGGTGAACAACGGCTGCGAAGGCCGCCCGGTGGTGATGAAGAACCAGGTCACCCTCAAGCCCGGCAGCAACGAGGTGCTGGTCAATGGCGAAGACCAGCTGCGCACCTTGCCGGCGCGCGACTACCTGGTCGACCTGACCTTCAGCGACCCGTCCGTGCATGAGTCCATGGCGACCATCTGGTACCTCAACGGCCGCCGCGAGAACTTCAAGATCGAACAGAGCGACCGCGTCGACACCGGCGGCCGCTACGTCTTCGAGCTACGCAACGACGCCGACTGGCGTGACCTCAACATGCTCGCCATGGAAATCCACAGCCCGGAAAACATGCCGGCCAAGCTCAGCGTCGAGGCCACCCTGTGCAAACGCTCGGGCGCTGGCGACAAAGCCCTCACGGCGCAAGCCGACTGAGGAGGAGGAGAAGCCCATGACACCCCGCAACTGGCTCCTGGCCACCGGCCTGCTCACCACCGCCCTGTTCACCCCACCCATCCTGGCTAGCAGCCTGGTGCCGCCCAGCGGCTATTTCACGGCGGTCGACCAGGACACCGGCGACGCCGAACGCTGCACCGCCCCGCCCAAGCCCTACACCGAGAAGCTGGAGTTTCGCAGCAAGTACGAAGGCTCCGACCAGGCCCGCTCGACCCTCAACGAGGAAGCGGAGAAAGCCTTCCGCGACAGCACCGCGGGTATCACCGAGATGGAGCGCGGGGTCAACAAGCAGGTCATGCAGTACATGCGCGAAGGCCACCGCGAACAGCTCGAATGCACCCTGCAGTGGCTGGGCAGCTGGGCCCAGGCCAACGCCCTGCTCAGCACCGAGGGCAATCACACCGGCAAGTCCATGCGCAAATGGGCGCTGGGCAGCCTGTCGTCGGCTTACCTGCGCCTGAAGTTCTCCAGCTCGCGACCACTGGCGCCCTATGCCCAGCAGTCGCAACTGATCGAGTCGTGGTTCAGCCAGTTGGCCGAGCAGACCGTCAAGGACTGGAGCGACCTGCCCCTGAAGAAGATCAACAACCACAGCTACTGGGCTGCCTGGTCAGTGATGGCAACTGCCGTGGCCCTCGACCGCCGCGACCTGTTCGACTGGTCGGTGGCGCAGTTCCGCGTCGCTGCCAGCCAGGTCGACGAACAGGGTTACCTGCCCAACGAACTCAAGCGCCGCCAGCGTGCCCTGGCCTACCACAACTACAGCCTGCCACCGCTGGCGATGGTCGCCGCCTTCGCCGAAGCCAATGGCGTCGACCTGCGCGAAGAGAACCACGCCGCGCTCAAGCGCCTGGCTGAACGGGTACTCGACGGTGTCGACGACCAGGACGCCTTCGACGACCGCACCGGCGAAGACCAGGACATGGGCGAGCTGGAGAAGAACGCCAAGTTCGCCTGGCTGGAACCCTACTGCAGCCTCTACACCTGCTCCGCTGAAGCCAGTGAGCTGAAGCAGGACATGGGCCCGTTCAAGACCTTCCGCCTCGGCGGCGACGTGACCCAGGTGTTCGAGCCGAACAAGGAAGGCGGTAGCTGACACGACGCCCCTCACCCCAACCCTCTCCCCAGAGGGGAGAGGGAGCTGGTCCGAGGAGCTGACGAGATTGGCATCCGTCACACCACCACCAACAGGCCGGCAGTAATACCCCAGGCAACACGAATACCCCCTCTCCCCTCTGGGGAGAGGGCTGGGGTGAGGGGGCGTCCCCCGCCCCACCGCAAACCCCGACCCGCACACCAGACGCGGGCGGGCAGCACGACCTTGCAGTAATACCCGGGGAGGAATGGGTGGGCCGGATGGCCCTGACAGTTCTTCGATGGAGAAAGGCGGATGGTTTTCTCGTCCAACGTGTTCCTGTTCTTGTTCCTGCCGATCTTCCTCGGCCTGTATTACTTGAGCGGCAACCGCTACCGCAACCTGCTGTTGCTGGTGGCCAGTTACATCTTCTACGCCTGGTGGCGCATCGACTTCCTCGCGCTGTTCGCCGCGGTGACGGTGTTCAACTACTGGATCGGCCTGCGTATCGGCGCAGCCGGGGTGCGCACGAAAACCGCGCAGAAATGGCTGATTCTCGGCGTGGTGATCGACCTCTGCGTGCTCGGCTACTTCAAGTACGCCAACTTCGGCGTCGACAGCCTCAACGCGATCATCGCCTCGTTCGGTTTCGAGCCGTTCATCATCACCCACATCCTGTTGCCCATCGGCATCTCGTTCTACGTGTTCGAGTCGATCAGCTACATCATCGACGTGTACCGCGGCGACACCCCGGCCACCCACAACCTGATCGATTTCGCGGCGTTTGTGGCGATCTTCCCGCACCTGATCGCCGGCCCCGTGCTGCGCTTTCGCGATCTGGTCGACCAGTTCAATCACCGCACCCACACCATCGACAAGTTCGCCGAAGGCTGCACGCGTTTCATGCAGGGCTTCATCATGAAGGTGTTCATCGCCGACAGCATCGCGCCGATCGCCGACCACGCCTTCGCCCTGGCCGACCCCACCACCGGTGACGCCTGGCTCGGCGCGCTGGCCTACACCGCGCAGCTGTACTTCGACTTCGCCGGCTACAGCAGCATGGCCATCGGCCTGGGCCTGATGATGGGTTTCCGTTTCATGGAAAACTTCCGCCAGCCGTACATCAGCCAGTCGATTACCGAGTTCTGGCGGCGCTGGCACATCAGCCTGTCCACCTGGTTGCGCGACTACCTGTACATCAGCCTGGGCGGCAATCGCGGCAGCACCTTCGCCACCTACCGCAATCTGTTCCTGACCATGCTCCTGGGCGGCCTGTGGCACGGCGCCAACTTCACCTACGTGATCTGGGGCGCCTGGCACGGCATGTGGCTGGCCATCGAGCGCGCCATGGGCGTGGATGCCGCACCACGGGCGATCAACCCGCTGAAGTGGGCCTTTACCTTCCTGCTGGTGGTGGTCGGCTGGGTGATTTTCCGCGCCGAGAACCTCGACGTGGCCTGGCGCATGTACGCGGCCATGTTCAGCTTCGGCGACTGGCGCCTCTCCGAGTTGGCTTCCGCCTCGCTGACCAGCCTGCAGATCTACACCCTGCTGCTGGCCTACGCGGTGTTGGCCATCTTCGGTATCCGCCAGTTCTTCGCCGACCCGCTGGGCGGCGCGCCGAAGGCCAGGGCAATGGAGGCCGGCGAGGCAACGGTCATCGCCGCTACGCCTAGCGGTGCGGCGGTCTATCAGCCGTCCTGGGTCAGCCAGCTGCCGCAGCTGGCCACCCGCGCAGCGCTGCTCCTGCTGTTCGCCGCGGCGGTGCTGAAACTCTCGGCGCAGAGCTTCTCGCCCTTCCTGTACTTCCAGTTCTGAGGTGTCACGACCATGACCCGAACCGCGAACCTGCTCTATATCGGCGCCTTTGCCGGCAGCCTGCTGGCCCTGGCGATCAGCTCGGCCCGCAGCTTCGGCGACTTCTCGGTGGCCACTGACACGCCCGTGCTCAACGGCAAGCTGAGCCATGCCTTCGAGAAGCACTACGACGCCGAATTTCCGGTCAAGCAATTCGGCACCAATGTCTGGGCCGCGCTGGACTTCACCCTGTTTGGCGAAGGCCGCCCCGGTGTGGTGATCGGCCAGGATGGCTGGCTGTATTCCGACGAGGAATTCAAGCCGGTGGCCGACGGCAAGCAGCACCTGCGCGACAACCTGGCGATGATCCGTGGCGTGCGCGATGAGCTGGCCAGTCAGGGCATCCAGCTGGTGCTGGCCATCGTCCCGGCCAAGTCACGGCTGTACCCGGAGTACGTCGGCGAGAACCGCATCACCCTGATGCGCCAGGACCTGTTCGAGCAGTTCCGTGGCTCGGTGCGCCGCGCCGGCATCATCGCCCCGGACCTGCTCGGCCCGCTGCAGGAAGCCAAGCACCACGGCCAGGTGTTCCTGCGCACCGACACGCACTGGACACCGCTGGGCGCCGATGTCGCCGCCCAACGCCTGAGCGCGGCGGTGCAGCGCGCGGTGACACTGCAGGGCGAGCCGCAGGACTTCGTCACCGAAGACAGCCACAGCGAATCCTACAAGGGCGACCTGACCCGCTTCCTGCCGCTCGACCCGCTGTTCGAACAGCTGATGCCGGCGCCAGACAACCTGCAGCAACGCCGCACTACCGCGGCCAATAGCAGCACAGCCGCCGATGACGCCGCGCTGTTCAGCGACAGCGCGCTGCCGGTGACCCTGGTCGGTACCAGCTACAGCGCCAACCCCAGCTGGAACTTTGCCGGCGCGCTGCGTGAGTACCTGCAGCGCGACCTGAGTAACCACGCCGAGGACGGCCACGGGCCGATCCTGCCGATGCTCAAGTACCTGCAGAGCGACGAATTGAAGAGTGCCAAGCCGCAGGTGGTGATCTGGGAATTCCCCGAGCGCTACCTGCCCATGGCCAATGACCTCAGCGAGTTCGATCCGGACTGGATCGCCGAGCTGAAGAACAGTGCAAACACGCGACTGACCGACACCGCCAGCCGCTGAAACGCCCGGCTTTCCCGGGCTTGGACGAAGCGCCACGCGCCTCATCCGGAACCACGGCCAACCGGCCACCTATGCAAGTGATGGAGGAACACCCGATGAACAGACAGACCAAACGCAGCTGGACGTCCTATGCCTGCGCCCTCGCCCTGGGTATCGGCGCCCTGCACGCCCAGGCTGACGAAGGCGGGCTGTACGGCCCACAAGCCCCCAAGGGCTCGGCCTTCGTGCGCGCTTACAACGCCGGCAATGCGGAGCTCAGCGTGAATGTCGGCAACACCGACCTCAACGACATTGCCCCGCTCGGCTCCAGCGACTTCAAGTTCCTCCCGGCGGGCAACTACAGCGCCCAGGTGGGTGCCAGCAACCTGCCGGTGAAACTGGACGCCGACAAGTACTACACCCTGGTCAACCAGCCGGGCGGCAAACCCATGCTGGTGGAAGAACCGCCGTTCAAGAACAAGCAAAAGGCCCTGGTACGGGTGCAGAACCTCTCCGACACCCAGCTGACCCTGAAGACCGTCGACGGCAAGACGCCGGTGGTCGAGGCCGTGGCGCCCAACGGCCGTGGCGAGCGCGAGATCAACCCGGTCAAGGTCGGCCTGGCGCTGTTCGACGGCGACAAGAAGGTCAGCGACCTCAAGCCGGTGGTGCTGGAGCGCGGTGAGGTGGTGTGCCTGTACATCACCGGCAGCGGCAGCCAGCTCTCGCCGGTGTGGGTCAAACGCCCAGTGGAAAGCTGATCGCTCGTGTAGGAGCCAGCTTGCTGGCGATCAGCGGCGTAACGGGCCCACGATCGCCAGCCAGCTGGCTCCTACAGAAAACCCATAGACGTACCCGCAACATAGAATCGCGGGACGTGGCTACACCTTGATCCGGAGCATTGGGGTTTGACCGGTTTACGACTCATTGAAAGGAGAAACACCCATGATTCCTGTAATCCTCTCTGGCGGCAGCGGCTCGCGACTATGGCCCCTCTCGCGCAAGCAGTACCCCAAGCAGTTCCTCGCCCTCACCGGTGAGCACACGCTGTTCCAGCAGACCCTGCAGCGCCTGGACTTCGAGGGCATGCAGCCACCGGTGCTGGTGGCCAACCTGGAGCACCGCTTCATCGTCCAGGAGCAGCTCGAACAGTTGCAGCTCAAATCGCAGATGCTGCTGCTCGAACCCTTCGGCCGCAACACCGCGCCGGCAGTCGCCATCGCCGCCATGCAGCTGCTCGCCGAAGGGCGTGACGAGTTGATGCTGGTACTCCCCGCCGACCATGTGCTGGACGACCAGCGCGCCTTCCAGCAAGCCCTGGCGCTGGCCACCGTGGCCGCGGAAAAAGGCGAGATGGTGCTGTTTGGCGTACCGGCGCTGAAGCCGGAAACCGGCTACGGCTACATCCGCGCCAACGCCGGTGATGGCGAGCTGCCGGACGGCATCAAGCGCGTCGAACAGTTCGTCGAAAAACCCGACGCCGTGCGTGCCGCTAGCTACGTGAAGTCCGGAGACTACTACTGGAACAGCGGCATGTTCCTGTTCCGCGCCAGCCGCTTCCTCGACGAACTCAAGCACCACGACGTGGACATCTACGACACCTGCCTGCTGGCTCTGGAGCGCAGCAAGCGCGAGGACGGCCACATCAGCATCGACGCCGCCACCTTCGAGTGCTGCCCGGACAACTCCATCGACTACGCGGTGATGGAGAAAACCCAGCGCGCCTGCGTGGTACCGCTGTCCGCCGGCTGGAACGACGTCGGCAGCTGGTCGTCGATCTGGGACGTGCATGCCAAGGACGACAACGGCAACGTCACCAAGGGCGATGTGGTGGTGCACAACAGCCGCAACTGCCTGGTGCACGGCAACGGCAAGCTGGTCTCGGTGATCGGCCTGGACGACATCGTCGTGGTGGAAACCAAAGACGCCATGATGGTGGCGCACAAGGACCACGTGCAGGACGTGAAGAAGATGGTTAACGAACTGGATGCCCTGGGCCGCTCGGAAACCCAGAACCACTGCGCCGTGTATCGCCCCTGGGGCAGCTACGACTCGGTGGACATGGGCGGGCGTTTCCAGGTCAAGCACATCAGCGTCAAACCCGGCGCGCAGCTCTCGCTGCAGATGCACCACCACCGCGCCGAACACTGGATCGTGGTGTCCGGCACGGCCCAGGTGACCTGCGACGACAACACCTTCCTGCTCACCGAAAACCAGTCGACCTATATCCCCATGACCTCGGTGCACCGCCTGACCAACCCCGGCAAGATCCCCCTGGAGATCATCGAGGTGCAGTCCGGCAGCTACCTGGGCGAGGACGATATCGAGCGCCTGGAGGACGTCTACGGACGCAGCGCGGAAGCCGTTAGCAGCTCGGCGCGCTGAGAAGTCCGATGTAGCCGGCTCGCTGCATGGCTGGCTACGGCTGCTCAAGCCAATATCCGTAGGGCGGGTGAAACCCGCGGCGCACACAACGCGGGTTTCACCCGCCCTACGGATTGCGCGAGACGTGAGCGGCTGCAGGTTGCGGTTCAACAACCATGAGTCGGGACCGTTGGGCTTCTTCGCGCCAGCGGTTGGCCCTCCAGCCCATATAGAAGGCTATGTCCCAGTTATGTGCTGTCAGGGGAAACCTTCCCGTTCGCCCAGCTCCGAGCTGGATTCCCGCCTGCGCGGGAATGACGAGGTAGGGGGTATGGCACAGTGTTGTCCCACCCACTCCGTCATTCCCGCGCAGGCGGGAATCCAGATGCCTCCGGCAGCACAGAAAGTAGCGAGCCAGACACAACACGTAACCGGGACATACGTTTTCGCATTGCCTTGTGTAGCATGGCCTGCGTCGCACGCGGCGCCGGGCCGCTTCTCACACAAGGAATGCAGCATGAGCCAACCCGTCGTTCTCATCACCGGATGCTCCAGCGGTATCGGCCGCGCCCTGGCCGACGCATTCCACGGCGCCGGTTATCAGGTCTGGGCCTGTGCCCGCAAACCCCAGGATCTGGCCGCGCTGAGCGCTGCCGGTTTCGTCGCGGTAGAACTCGACGTCAACGACGCCGAGGCCCAGCAACGGGCCGTCAACCGCCTGCAGGCCGAGGCCGGGCGCCTCGATGTGCTGATCAACAACGCCGGTTACGGCGCCATGGGCCCACTGCTCGATGGCGGCGCCCAGGGCATGCGCCAGCAATTCGAAACCAACGTGTTCAGCCTGGTCGAACTGACCCGCAACTGCTTCCCGCTGCTGCGCGCCAGCCGTGGCCTGGTGGTGAATATCGGCAGCGTTTCCAGCGTGCTGTTCACCCCGTTCGCCGGGGTTTACTGCGCGTCCAAGGCGGCGGTGCATGCACTGTCCAGCTCGCTGCGCCTGGAGCTGGCACCGTTCGGTATCCAGTTGATGGAAGTGCAGCCGGGCGCGATCGCCTCCAGCTTCGGCGCCAATGCCGGGCAGAGCGCAGAGCAGCTGATCAACGAGGACTCGCCCTGGTGGCCGCTGCGCGAAGGCATCCGCGCCCGCGCCAATGCCTCCCAGGAGAAACCGACACCCGCCAACGAGTTCGCCGCCGTGCTCCTGGCCGCCGCCCAGAAGCCCAAGCGCCCTGCCCTGCTGCGCATCGGCAATGGCAGCCGCAGCCTGCCGCTGATGGTGCGCTGGCTGCCGCGCGCGCTGATGGACAAGATGATGAGCAAGCGCTTCGGCCTCGACCGCAAACTGAGCTGACGCCCATGCCCAGCATCCGTCGCTATGCCCTGCACCGTTACGCCCTGGGCGCTATCACCGCGGTGCTCCCGCTCAACCTGGTGGCACGCGGCCTGCTCAAGATTGGCGGGGTGCCCGCCACCTTGCTGGTCGCCATCCTCATCGCCCTCGGCGTGCGCTGGCTGTTCATCCGCCTCGAAGGCCGGCGCCCACAGGCAATCGAGGCGTGGGTCCTGGTGCTGCTCTACGGCGTGGGGCTCGGCCTGCTCTACCTGGGCCTCTGGGCCCTGATGTGGCTGAAGGACGAACCCGGCCAGATGGGCCAGCTGATCTTCGTTCTGCACTACCTCAGCTATCCAGTGACCCTGGCGCTGGCCCTGCTGCTGGGCCGCCGCCCACGCTGAGACCGACACAGCACTCGCTCATGTAGGAGCCAGCTTGCTGGCGATCAACACGCTATCAGCCACGCGATAGCCAGCAAGCTGGCTCCTACACAAGCACTTAGCGCGCCGACAGTGCAACCGCCGCCGGCTTAGGCTGGCGGAACACCAGCACGTTGCCGAGCATCACCAAGAGCAGGCCGAACAGCACCCAACCAGCGTCAGGTAGGCGGTGAAGCCGATCACCGAGCCGGGAATCGCCAGGTACAGCAGCGAGTCGATGTAGCGCGTGTTGTATTCGAAACTGAACGGCACAGCGCTGAGCAGGCAGTAGCCCGTGAGTCAGACCAGCAGGGCCAAGCCACCAGCAGCCGGCAGGGCCACGGCGGCAGCGAACACCAGGCGTTCGCGCCAGGCCAGCAGGCTGACCAGCAGCAGACCGGCCAGCATCAGTTGGCACAGCCAGACCACCGCACCAATCTCCCCCCCCAGCGCCCGCCAGCACAGCAGCAGGCCGCCGAGCAGACCGAGCGCGGCCAGGCCACGCAGCAAGCGCTGGCGTCCCTGGCTGGGAGCACCGTTGAGCAGCAATTTGTGGTGGCGCGACATAGCCAGGCACAGGCCGGTCATGGCCAGGTAGTTCAAGGCAAAACCGAGCAGCAACATCAGGCAGTCTCCTCGACCAGGGCACGTCGATCGCGGGCGACCTTGACCGCTTGCGGCTGGGCCAGGCGCCAGGCGCACAGCGCGCTGACCAGGCCGGCGAACAGCAGGAACAGATCGATAGCGGCCAACGCCCAGTCACCGCGCGGCAGGCTCGACAGCAGGCTGCCATGGGGAGTGGTCAAGGCATTGAGCAGCGGCAGGCCCAGGGCCAGCACAGCGCCCAGCGCCAGTTGCTGGCGCAGCAGCGAGCGCGGCTGTTGCCAACGCAACGCCGACCACAGCGCCACCAGCAGCCAGCTGCCGACGAATACCCAGCCTTCGGCGACGGCACGTTCGGCCACACCAGCGGGAATCAGGCGGTTGCCCCACAGCAGCGCCAGACTGGCCAGCGGCAGGCCGGCGAACACCGCACCATTGAGCGCACGCACCAGACCGATACCGGCATCACCACGGGCCTCGCGCTTGTTCAACCAGACCTGCAAACCACCCACCAGCATGGCGCAGCCGGCAAAGCCCATCAGCAGGTACAGCAGGCGCACCAGGGTGCCGCCGAACTGCGCCATGTGCAGCCCGGTCAGCCAGGTGTAGGCGTGGTAGCCGGTGGCGGCTTTCTGTTCGTTGAGCAGGGCACCCGTCGCCTCGTCGTAGCTCAGGGTCTCCAGCGGGGGGCTGATGCGCGAGCCGTCATCCTTGCGGATATCCACCACGGCCGCTTCGTCACCCGGATGGTGCACGCTGACCCAGCCAGGCTCACCGCCGCCCCAATGCTGACGCGAACGCTCGACCAACTCGTCCAGGGACACCTGTTGCGCCGAAGGCTTGTGGATACCCTCACGGTCGTAGGCGCCCATCACTTCGCCGAAGAACTGCGTGATGTTGCTCTGGTAAGCCACCTGCGCGCCGGCCGGCATGTAGGAGGAAACGAAGATCGCCACCCCGGTGTAAGCCAGGACCAGGTGGAAGGGAAAGCCGACCACGCCGAACAGGTTGTGCGCATCCAGCCAGGCGCGCTGGCCATTGGCATTCGGGCGCAGGGTGAAGAAGTCCTTGAAGATGCGCCGATGGATGATCACCCCGGACACCAGCGCCACCAGCATGAACATGCCAGCCAGGCCGACGATGTACATGCCGATCATGCCGCCGTGCAGGTTGTAGTGCAGGGTGAAGAAGAAGAAGCCGCCCACGGTATCGGGCATCGGCTGGTTGGTTGCCGGGTCGAAGGCGACGTCGTGGAACTCTTCGGTCTTGTCGACTTCCCAGCCAGCACGCCAGTACGGCTCGCGCTCGGTCGGCTGGTGCATCCAGAAGGCATGCAGCTCATCCTTGACGTTGCTCTTGAGCCAGTCGCGGACATCATCGGTGGTCATGCTCGAGGTTTGCAGCTCGTGCAGCGCCGGGCGCATCCAGCGTTCCAGCTCGCGGTCGAAGCTGGCCACGGTGCCGGCAAAGATGATCACGAAGAGCAGCCAGCTGGGCAGCAGGCCACCCCAGGTGTGCAGGCCAGCCATGGATTGACGCAGGCTCATGGGCGGATCCCCAGTTCGGTGGGCAGGAAGGCGGCGAGGCACAGCACCAGGGTCAAGCCCCCCAGCCACAGCCAGGCGCGGGTGGCGCTGCGGGCGGCGAATACGTAGATCACCGCGGCGGTCCACACGGCGAAGCACAGCAAGCTGGCGAACACCACGCGGTCGGGGCGCGCCAACGGCAGGTAGACGGACAGGAAGGCGGTGCAGCCATAAGCCAGTGCATAGCCGCCGAGGATGGCGGCCAGCACACGCGAAGCGATGCTCCAGCGCGACAGGGATAGGTTCTTGCTCACGGGCGACTCGATTTTCCGCAGGTGGAGGGCGTGCCAGGGCTGGCACGCCACAGATGCAATCAAGCCGCATATATTATTGAGAAATATTCGCAGTGAATAGTAAGCAACCTATCTTGGCGACTGCTGGCCAGTCGCCAACCCGGCCAGGCGGGCGCAGAAAATGTCACCGCATGTTGCTGCGCTCTCAGAACCTGCCTCGGATCTTTTGAGCTAGAGCCAGGCAAGACGAAGATGGGCAAGGACGCGGAGTTTACAAATTGTAAATGAGCAGTCCGAGCCCAGCTTCAACGCAGCATGGCCGAGGATCAAGAGATCCGAGGTAGGTTCTCAGCTCTCTTCGGTATCCCGCTCATCCGCCCGTCTGGAGGTCGACACCGAAGGGAAACGCGACGAAGCGAAGCGCACCACCAATACCGCCAGACCGAGCAGCAGGATCGCCCCGGAAACGTAGACCACGCCCATGTCCGGGCGGTGGTGATGGGAAATGTCGGAAATCATCAACCGGGTCAACGCAGTGATCGCCACGTAGATCAGGAAGCGCACCGGCATGTGGTTGGTCTTGAAGTAGATGCCGACCATCGCCCCCAGTTCGAGGTAGATGAACAGCAGGAGAATGTCGTCCACCGTGATGTGGCCCTTCTCCAGCATGCCGAGGAAGGCCACCACCGAAGCCCAGGCGGTGATACCGCCAATGCCGAACAGGGCCAAGTAATGGAAGGCTTCAACCAGCA
Organism: Aquipseudomonas ullengensis; assembly: GCF_014174475.1. Lineage (GTDB taxonomy): Bacteria > Pseudomonadota > Gammaproteobacteria > Pseudomonadales > Pseudomonadaceae > Aquipseudomonas > Aquipseudomonas ullengensis. Next base: position 454,099 of record NZ_JACJUD010000003.1, on the reverse strand, counting down.
GGTTGCCCACCGATTGCGCCTGGTTGTGCATGCTCTCGCGCCATGCTTCGACCCGATTCGTTTTCACCTGTACATCCTTCTGTCGTGTGTCCATTGGGGTTTTGCGCATCTGCCTGGTAATGCCCATGCAGAATGAAGGCCAGCCGCGCAGCATGCTGCTCGATACAGACAAGGACGAGCCGCGCCTGCAAGGCCGTCACACCCACGCCCATCGGTTAAAGTTGGCGAAATAATACTTTGCGCGATAAATTGTTGCGCAAATCACCTCTCCCGGAGAGCGCCATGAGCCCGGCCAAATCCTGCGCCGCCCTGCACCTGGATAACCAGCTGTGCTTCGCCCTGTACTCCACCTCGCTGATGCTGACCAAGGTTTACAAACCTCTGTTGCAATCCATCGGCCTGACCTACCCGCAATACCTGGCCATGCTGGTGCTGTGGGAAGGCGATGGCATCACCGTCGGTGACATCAGTGCCCGCCTGCTCACCGACCCCGGCTCGCTGACGCCACTACTCAAGCGCCTGGAAGCGGAAGGCTTGATCACCCGCACCCGCAGCAGCGCCGACGAGCGCGTGGTGGAACTGCGCCTGACCGCACAGGGCCGTGCCCTGCAGAAGCAGGCCGAAGCCTTTCCCGCCTGTATTGCCGAGGCTCTTGGGCAATCCGGCAGCGAACTGATGGCACTCAAGGACGACGTGATCGCCCTGCGCGACAAGCTGCAAAATGCTCTCTGAATAGCCAGTGGCGTCCGACCCGGGCGCCCTGCGTACGCCTCTCCCTGCCCTTCCCTCCTCTCTCCCCTCACGCAGCCCAGGCCACGCCAGCTTATTCCTTAGCGCACACTTCATTAGCGCGATAAATTTTAAGAAATACCTTGCGCACTAAATAAATCATCCCTAGAGTTCGCTCCACGCACTTAGTTAGCGCGCAAAACTTTAGACAGCAAACAAATCTGGAGATACCGCCATGCAAACCATCAAAGCTCTCTACACCGCGACTGCAACTGCCACCGGTGGCCGCGACGGCCGCGCTGTTTCTTCCGACGGTTTCCTCGATGTGAAACTGACCACCCCACGTGAACTGGGCGGCCAGGGCGGCGAAGCGACCAACCCGGAACAGCTGTTCGCCGCCGGCTACTCGGCCTGCTTCATCGGCGCCCTGAAGTTCGTCGCCAGCCAGCAGAAGCAAGCCCTCCCGGCTGACGCCTCGATCACCGGCAAGGTCGGCATCGGCCAGATTCCCGGGGGCTTCGGCCTGGAAGTGGAACTGAACATCAGCCTGCCAGGCCTCGAGCAAGGCATAGCCGAAGCACTGGTCGCCGCCGCGCATCAGGTCTGCCCGTACTCCAACGCTACCCGCGGCAATATCGATGTACGCCTGAACGTCGCCGTTTAACGCCGTAATAAAAAAGGCTATGTCCCAGTTATGTGTTGCGTCACCTGACTAGCCGCTTTCCGTGCTGCCGAATGCTTCTGGATTCCCGCCTGCGCGAGAATGACGGTGAGGGTGGGACGACGCTGTGCCACACCCCAGCCTCGTCATTCCCGCGCAGGCGGGAATCCAGATCGGTGCCGAGAGGACGGAAAGGCTCCTCCTCTGGCAACACATGAATGGGACATCGCCACAAAAAAGCCCCGACTCGCCAATGGCGGGCCGGGGCTTTTGCATGTGTGGGATCGAATCAGAAACGCAGGTCGGACAGACGCCAGACGTCGAAGGCCGGGATCTCGTAGGGGTGGGCCTGCTTCATGGCCTTGACCACGTCATGGATCAGCTCATCGGCGACCACCAGCTCGACCTTCCACTCCGCCACTTCCTCGGTCCTGCCGAGCTGGCCGAGGAACGGGTCGCTGCCATTCAGAGGTCGGTACTGACCCGTGCCCAAGGTCTGCCAGCAACAGTTGTCATAGTTGTCGATGCGCCCGGCCCCAGCGGCGAACATCGCCGTCTTGACCGCATCCAGATGGCTTTCCGGCACATAGAAACACAGTTTGTACATCGGGTTCTCCAAGGTGCATCGACGAATACGGGAGCCGCTCGGCCCACCCTGCCAAAGCAATAATGGCATTTTGCCTTATCGTTGCCGAGAGGCACAGTTCGCAAGTCTGCATTGGAGTCCCACCGCAGGGGATAGTCCATTTCCTGACTAGAGTTCTTAGCCATAAGCTCGGCCGCTTTAAGAACCCGTGCAGGAAGGCTAAGTTCCTCGGGCAAAGCGCTGCCAGCGCGCCTTGAGGCCCTTGGCAGGCGGGTTGTGACTGCCGTCGCAATAAGGCAGGCGCTGTGATTGGCCACAGCGACAGAGCAGCAACCTTTGCTCGCGCAGCGGTTCGAGACGCAGACCGTCGGTACAACCGGAAAGGCAATCGGGAAGCTCGGGCGAACGCCCGCAGCGGCATAGCAGCAAGGTTTCGCCAGGCAGTACCTGGCGCACCTCGGGAAGCATGACGAAGGGGTTATCGCTCATCGACAACCCCGTCGTCGGTCAGGCGTGGACTCAGTCCACCCACACGCGGGCATTGCGGAACATGCGCAGCCAGCCGCCGTCTTCCTGCCACTCATCCGGGCGCCAGGAGTTCTGCACGGCGCGGAACACGCGCTCCGGGTGCGGCATCATGATGGTCACGCGACCATCACGGCTGCACAGGCCGGTAATCCCGCGCGGCGAACCGTTGGGGTTGGCCGGGTAGCTTTCGCTGACCTTGCCGTGGTTGTCGACAAAGCGCAGCGCCACGGTGCCGGACAGGTCGGATTCGAGCAGGGCTTCCTCGCTCTCGAACTCGGCATGGCCCTCACCGTGGGCGATGGCGATCGGCATGCGCGAACCGGCCATGCCACGCAGGAAGATCGAGGCCGACTCCTGCACCTGAACCATGGCCACGCGCGCCTCGAACTGCTCGGAGCGGTTGCGCACGAAGTGCGGCCAGAACTCGGTGCCGGGGATCAGCTCGTGCAGGTTGCTCATCATCTGGCAACCGTTGCACACGCCGAGGGCAAAGCTGTCTTTACGCGTGAAGAACTCCTGGAAGCCGTCACGGGCGCGGGCGTTGAACAGCACCGACTTGGCCCAGCCTTCGCCGGCACCCAGCACGTCGCCATAAGAGAAGCCGCCACAGGCCACCAGGCCCTTGAACTCGTCCAGGCTGACACGCCCGCTGAGGATATCGCTCATGTGCACATCGACCGCGGCGAAGCCGGCACGGTCGAACGCCGCCGCCATTTCCACCTGGCCGTTGACGCCCTGCTCGCGCAGCACCGCCACTTTCGGGCGCACGCCTTTCTTGATGTACGGCGCCGCGATGTCCTGATTGACATCGAAGCTGAGCTTCACCGACAGGCCCGGATTGTCCTCGTCGAGGAGGGTGTCGAATTCCTGTTCGGCGCACTGCACGTTGTCGCGCATGCGTTGGATCTGGTAGCTGGTCTCGGCCCACTGGCGCTGCAGCAGGCGACGCTGGCCGCCGAATACCGGCTCGCCATTGAAGCTGATGGCCACATCGCTGCCATTGATAGGCTGGCCAATCACCGCCACGCAATCACCCAGGCCGGCGGCGCTGAACTGCGCCAGCACTTCCGGCGTGGCGTCCTGATGCACCTGGATTACCGCACCGAGCTCTTCGTTGAACAGCACCGCCGCCACATCGTCCTGGCCGTCGGCCAGCGCATCGAGGAACAGGCTCAGGCCGCAGTGACCGGCGAAGGCCATTTCCAGCGCGGTGGTCAGCAGGCCGCCGTCGGAACGGTCGTGGTAAGCCAGCAGGTGACCGTCGGCGTTGAGGCCCTGGATCACCGCGAAGAAGGCTTTCAGGTCTTCGGCATCGTCGACATCAGGCACGGTCTGGCCGAGCTTGCCGTAGGTCTGCGCGAGGATCGAGCCACCCATGCGGTTCTGCCCGCGACCGAGGTCGATCAGGATCAGGTCGGTCTCGCCCTTGTCCAGGCGCAGCTGCGGGGTCAGGGTCTGGCGAATGTCGGCGACCGGGGCGAAACCGGTGACCACCAGCGACAGCGGCGAGGTCACGGATTTCTCCTGGCCTTCGTCCTGCCAGCGGGTCTTCATCGACATCGAGTCCTTGCCCACCGGGATGGTGATGCCGAGCGCCGGGCACAGCTCCATGCCCACCGCTTTCACGGTGTCGTACAGGCGCGCGTCTTCACCCGGGTGACCGGCAGCGGCCATCCAGTTGGCGGACAGTTTGATGTCGGAAATCTTCTCGATGCGCGAGGCGGCGAGGTTGGTGATGGTCTCGCCCACTGCCATACGCCCGGAAGCCGGCGCGTCGAGCAGGGCCAGCGGCGTGCGCTCGCCCATGGCCATGGCTTCGCCGGTGTAGACGTCGAAGCTGGTAGCGGTCACGGCACAGTCGGCCACCGGTACCTGCCACGGGCCGACCATCTGGTCGCGGGCAACCAGGCCGGTAATGGTGCGGTCGCCGATGGTGATCAGGAAGCTCTTGCTGGCCACTGCAGGGTGATGCAGCACGCGGGTAACGGCCTCGTCGATGGCGACGCTGGCGGCGCTGAAGTCATCGCCCTGCTCGGCTTCGCGGGTGACGCTGCGGTGCATGCGCGGCGGCTTGCCGAGCAGCACTTCGAGCGGCATGTCCACCGCCTTGCTGCCGAAGTGGCTGTCGTTCACGGTCAGGTGCGGCTCGGCGGTGGCCTCGCCGACCACGGCGAACGGGCAGCGCTCGCGCTCGCAGATAGCCTTGAAGCGCTCGAAGTCGGCGGCGTCCACGCTCATCACGTAGCGTTCCTGCGACTCGTTGCACCAGATTTCGTGCGGGGCCATGCCAGGCTCGTCGTTGGGCACGGCGCGCAGTTCGAAGCGACCGCCACGGCCGCCGTCGTTGATCAGCTCCGGCAGGGCGTTGGAGATACCGCCGGCGCCGACGTCGTGGATGAACTTGATCGGGTTGTTGTCGCCCAGCTGCCAGCAGCGGTCGATGACTTCCTGGCAGCGACGCTCCATTTCCGGGTTGTCGCGCTGCACCGAGGCGAAATCCAGGTCAGCGGAGCTGGCGCCAGTGGCCATCGAGGAAGCGGCACCGCCGCCCAGGCCGATCAGCATGGCCGGGCCGCCGAGCACGATCAGCTTGGCGCCGACCGAAATCTCGCCCTTCTGCACATGGTCTTCACGGATGTTGCCCATGCCGCCAGCGAGCATGATCGGCTTGTGGTAGCCGCGCACTTCATCGCCACGCGGACTGCCTACAGCCTGTTCGAAGGTACGGAAGTAGCCATTCAGCGCCGGACGGCCGAATTCGTTGTTGAACGCGGCGCCGCCCAGCGGCCCTTCGATCATGATGTCCAGTGCGGTGACGATGCGCTCGGGCTTGCCGTACGGCACTTCCCACGGCTGTTCGAAACCGGGGATCTGCAGGTTGGACACGGTGAAACCGGTCAGGCCGGCCTTCGGCTTGGCGCCACGCCCGGTCGCGCCTTCGTCGCGGATCTCGCCGCCGGAGCCGGTGGAGGCGCCTGGGAACGGAGCGATGGCAGTCGGGTGGTTGTGGGTTTCCACCTTCATCAGGATGTGCACCGGCTCCTGGGTCGCCGCGTATTCACGGGTTTCAGGATTGGGGAAGAAACGCCCGGCAACGTTGCCGACGATCACCGAGGCGTTGTCCTTATAAGCAGACAGCACGCCTTCGCGGTGCAGTTCGTAGGTGTTCTTGATCATGCCGAACAGGGACTTTTCCTGGCTCTCTCCGTCGATGTCCCAGCTGGCGTTGAAGATCTTGTGGCGGCAATGCTCGGAGTTGGCCTGGGCGAACATCATCAGTTCGATGTCGTGGGGGTTGCGCCCCAACTCAACGAAACTCTTCACCAGGTAGTCGATTTCGTCGTCGGCCAGGGCCAGGCCGAGCTGGACGTTGGCCTGTTCCAGGGCAGCACGACCGCCACCGAGGATGTCCACGGCGGTCAGCGGCTTGGGCTGGGCATGGCTGAACAGGTCAGCCGCCTGCTCCAGGGCACTCAGCACCAGCTGGGTCATGCGGTCATGCAACACAGCGGCGGCAGCCTGGACATCGGCCTCGCTCAACTCGCCGCTGACGTAGTAGGCAATGCCCCGTTCCAGACGCTGGATCTTCGCCAGGCCACAGTTGCGGGCGATGTCGCTGGCCTTGCTCGACCAGGGCGAAATGGTGCCAAAACGCGGAATGGTCAGGAACAGGCGACCGCTCGGCTCCTGCACCGGCACGCTCGGGCCGTATTTCAGCAGGCGGGCTAGGACTTGCTCTTCATCGGCGGAGAGCACACCGGTGACGTCGGCAAAATGCGCGAACTCGGCGTACAGACCAGTCACAGCGGGGACCTTGGCGGTCAGTTGCTTGAGCAATTTGCCGTGACGGAAAGCGGAAAGAGCGGGCGCGCCGCGCAGGATCAACATCGTGAACAGCCTCTGGGAAGGGGTGTGCTTTGAGGCCGTGCATTCTAGCCTAAAGCGCTGGCGGGCGGCACCCGTCAGCACGCCCGCACAGCGCATCCAAGCCCAGCCCTGCCTGGCGGCATCAACCGCGACAATTTGCCCAAGCTCGCGCAGCGCCTAGCAGAGCGGCAAACCGCTGTCGAGATATGGCGCCCCGTGGGCTTTGCGTATACTGCGCCGATGTTTGCCCACACCGCGTTGCGCATCCAACCAGCCGCCTGGCTGCTAGCGACCGCAATCCTTCTGCTGCTCGGGGGCTGCGATGGCGAAGCCGCCAAGCAGCCCACTACCCTCGAGCGCGTGCAGAAGGAGGGCGTGCTACGCGTGATCACCCGCAACAGCCCGGCTACCTACTTCCAGGATCGCAGCGGCGAAACCGGTTTCGAGTACGAGCTGGTCAAGCGCTTCGCCGACAACCTGGGCGTCGAGCTGAAGATCGAAACCGCGGACAACCTCGACGACCTGTTCGCCCGCCTGAACCGAACGGACGGCCCGGTGCTGGCCGCCGCCGGCCTGGTCGCCAGCGATGGGCGCAAGGCCCAGGCCAAGTTTTCCCAGCCTTACCTGGAAGTCACCCCGCAAGTTATCTACCGCAAAGGCGAGCCGCGCCCCTCGCGCCCGGATGACCTGCTCGGCAAGCGCATCATGGTGCTCAAGGGCAGCAGCCATGCCGAGCAACTGGCGCAGCTGAAAGCCAGCCAGCCCGAGCTCAAGTACGAAGAGTCGTCCGACGTCGAAGTGGTCGACCTGCTGCGCATGGTCGACGAAGGGCAGATCGACCTGACCGTGGTCGACTCCAACGAACTGGCGATGAACCAGGTGTATTTCCCCAACGTGCGCGTGGCCTTCGACTTCGGCGACGCGCGCAACCTGGGCTGGGCCCTGGCGCCGGGCAGCGACGACAGCCTGCTCAGCGAGGTCAACCACTTCCTCGCCCTAGTCGCCGAGAACGGTAGCCTGCAACGCCTCAAGGATCGCTACTACGGCCATGTCGACGTACTCGGCTACGTCGGCGCCTACACCTTCGCCCAGCACCTGCAGCAGCGCCTGCCGCGCTACGAGCAGAACTTCAAGCAGGCCGCCGACAAGCACAAGGTCGACTGGCGCCTGCTGGCCGCCATCGGTTATCAGGAGTCGATCTGGCAGCCGGATGCCACCTCCAAGACCGGCGTGCGCGGCCTGATGATGCTGACCCAGGGCACCGCCCAGGCCATGGGCGTGGTCAACCGCCTCGACGCACGGCAGAGCATCCTCGGCGGCGCCAAGTACTTCGCCCTGATCCACACCGGGCTGACCGAGGACATGAGCGAGCCGGACCGCACCTGGTTCGCCCTGGCCGCATACAACATCGGCATCGCCCACCTCGCCGACGCGCGCAAGCTCGCCGAAGCCGAAGGGCTCAACCCGAACAAATGGCTGGATGTGCAGAAGATGTTGCCGCGCCTGGCGCAGAAACAGTGGTACAGCAAGACCCGCTATGGCTATGCGCGTGGCGGCGAGACGGTGCACTTCGTGCGCAACATCCGCCGCTACTACGACATCCTCAACTGGGTAACCCAGCCGCAACTGGAAGGCACCCAGGTCGCCGAAAGCGGCATCCATATCCCAGGCATCAACCGGACCATTCCCAAGGAAGAGTCCTCCCAGCTGTAGAGCGGGCTGGTGCTAAGGTACGCGCCTACGAAGAGCGCCGCGCCTTGAAGAAGGCACTGAGCATCTCGCTGCACTCCTGCGCCAGCAACCCACCCTCGATCAGCACCCGGTGATTGAGGAACGCCTGGCTGAAGAATTCGCCGCGACTGATCGCCACACCAGCCTTGGGCTCGGTGGTGCCGAACACCACGCGCGCGATGCGCGAATGCACGATCAAGCCCGCGCACATGCTGCACGGCTCCAGCGTCACGTACAGGGTGCTGCCGGGCAGGCGGTAGTTCTGCACCACGCTGGCGGCGGCACGGATGGCGACCATCTCGGCATGGGCACTGGGGTCATGGGTGGTGATCGGGCAGTTGAAGCCGCGCCCGACGACTTCGCCATCCTGCACCAGCAACGCACCTACCGGCACCTCACCCAACGCCGCGCCTTGCCCGGCCAACGCCAGGGCCTCACGCATGAAGCGCTCATCCTGGCTGCGGTCGATGATCTTCGGCTGGCGCATCAGGCCACCGAAATCGCGGCCATCAGGCCGGTTTCCATGTGATCGATGACATGACAGTGGAACATCCACACGCCCGGGTTATCCGCGACGAAGGCGATGCGCGCGGTCTCGTTCTTGCCCAGCAGGTAGGTGTCGGTGAAGTACGGGATGATCGACTTGCGATCCGAATCCAGCACCTTGAAGCTCAGGCCGTGCAGGTGGATGGGGTGCTGGTACTGGGCCATATTGCGCAGCACGAAGATGTAGTGATTGCCCAACTTCAGGTTGGCGATGGGCCGATCCGCACAGGTCTTGTCGTTGATATCCCAGGCCTGCCCGTTGATCTGCCAGTACTTGGCGCGCCCACCCTGTGCACTTTCCGGCGCCAGGGCGGCGGTCCACTCGAAGTTGAAGCGCAAGGTCTCGGCCTGGACCAGATCCGGCTCGGCCACCGGATTGGCGGGCAATGCAGCTGGCCACTCGCCTGGCGCCTCGCTGCTGGCTACCCCCTTAAGGGTAGCCAGACGCAGCGGGCCGTTGCGCAGGGACAACTCGACGCCTGCCGCCGGCACCTTGAGCGCCAGATCAATACGCATGCCCGGCCCCAGCCAATAGTCCTTGCCCAGAGGACGCGGCTTGACCGGGTTGCCGTCCAGCGCATAGATACGCGCCTCGCCGCCCGGCAGGTTGAGGCGATAGGTCACGGTGTTGTCGAGGTTGAGCAGGCGCAGACGCACGACCTGGCCGGCCGGCAGTTCCAGGGTCGGATTGGGCACCGCGTTGATCGTGGTGAGTCGGCCGCGCGTGCCTTCACGAGCCGCTTCGCGTGGCACGCTGAAGGGGGTGAAGGCACCCTCCTCATCCACGTGCCAGGTCTTCAGCGACAGCGTGCGCTCGTGGCGGAAGCCGGTCGACTCGCGCTCCTCGATGATCAGCGGACCAACCAAGCCACGACCAAGCTGCTCGGAGCTGGTGGTATGCGGGTGATACCAGTAGCTGCCGGCATCGGGCGTGATGAAGTTGTAATCGAAGTACTCGCCCGGCAACACCGGCAACTGCGAGACATAGGGCACGCCGTCCATGTCCAGCGGCAGGCGGATGCCATGCCAGTGGATGGTGGTCGGCTCGCTCAGCTTGTTGATGAAGCGCACCCGCAGGCGCTCGCCCTGCCGGCAACGCAGCTCCACGCCTGGCGCCAGGCCGTTGTAGCCCCAGGCGGGCGTCAGGTGACCGAGCACCAGCTCCAGGTCGAACGGAGCGGCGATCAGCTCGTAGTCATGGGTCGCCACGTTCTCCGGGCGACCGAGCCAGTAACGCACGCCGCCGGCACCGAGGCCGACCACACCAAGACCGGCGAGGCCGGCAAGAATCTGTCTGCGGGTAAAAGCCATGTTCCATCCCGTGGCCCGCCTGGGGTGCGGGCGACCAATTGCAACATCTTCTCATTTCAAGGCCCGTCAAGACGAGCACGCCGACGAGGCCGATTGCCGCAGCGCCAAACCTAGAAGGCTCGCGAGCTAGAGCCTGACAAGGCAGCAGCCTTTGCAGATACGACAAGGGCAGCTCGCGCTGCCCTTGCTGGCTACATCACTCCCACTCGATGGTGGCAGGCGGCTTGCTCGACACATCGTAGGTGACGCGCGAGATGCCTTCGATCTCGTTGATGATGCGGTTGGACACCTTCTCCAGCAGCTCGTAGGGCAGATGCGCCCAGCGTGCGGTCATGAAGTCGATGGTTTCCACGGCGCGCAGGGCGACGACCCAGGCGTAGCGACGGCCGTCACCGACCACGCCGACCGATTTCACCGGCTGGAACACCACGAAGGCCTGGCTGGTCTTGTGGTACCAATCGAAGTTGTGCAGCTCTTCGAGGAAGATGTGGTCGGCGCGACGCAGGATGTCGGCGTACTCCTTCTTCACTTCGCCGAGGATGCGCACACCCAGGCCGGGGCCCGGGAACGGGTGGCGGTAGACCATGTCGTAGGGCAGGCCCAGCTCCAGGCCGATCTTGCGCACTTCGTCCTTGAACAGTTCACGCAGCGGCTCGACCAGCTTGAACTGCATGTCTTCCGGCAGGCCGCCAACGTTGTGGTGGCTCTTGATCACGTGGGCCTTGCCGGTCTTGGCGCCGGCCGACTCGATCACGTCCGGGTAGATGGTGCCCTGGGCGAGGAACTTCACGTCCTGCAGCTTGGTGGCTTCCTGATCGAACACTTCGATGAAGCTGCCGCCGATGATCTTGCGCTTCTGCTCCGGATCGCTAACGCCGGCCAGACGGCCGAGGAACAGCTCTTCGGCGTTGGCGCGGATAACCTTGACGCCCATATTCTCGGCGAACATGGCCATCACCTGGTCACCTTCGTGCAGGCGCAGCAAGCCGTTATCGACGAACACGCAGGTCAGCTGGTCGCCGATAGCCTTGTGCAGCAGGGCCGCAACCACAGAGGAGTCGACGCCGCCGGACAGGCCCAGCAGCACCTTGGAGGTGCCGACCTGGGCACGCACGGTGGCGATGGCGTCTTCGACGATGTTGGCCGGGGTCCACAGCGCAGCGCAGCCGCAGATGTCGAGGATGAAGCGCGAGAGAATGCGCCCGCCTTGCTTGGTGTGGGTCACTTCCGGGTGGAACTGCACGCCGTAGTAGCCGCGCACGTCGTCAGCCATGGCGGCGATCGGGCAGCTCGGGGTGCTGGCGAGGATGTGGAAGCCGGCCGGGATCTCGGTGACCTTGTCGCCGTGGCTCATCCACACATCGAGGCCGAATACGCCGTCGGTGTCGACGTGGTCTTCGATGCCATCGAGCAGGCGGCTCTTGCCGACCACGTCGACACGGGCATAGCCGAACTCACGCAGGTCGGAACCCTGCACACGGCCACCGAGCTGCTCGGACATGGTCTGCATGCCGTAGCAGATGCCGAAGATCGGCACATTCAGGTCGAACACCGCCTGCGGCGCGCGCGGGCTGTTGGCCTCGTGCACGGACTCCGGGCCGCCGGCGAGGATGATGCCCTTCGGCGCGTAGGCGCGGATGGCATCGTTCTCCATGTCGAACGGGTGGATTTCGCAGTACACGCCGATCTCGCGCACGCGGCGGGCGATCAGTTGGGTGTACTGGGAGCCGAAATCCAGAATCAGGATGCGGTGGGCGTGAATGTCAGGGTGAGCCATGGCCGTCTCTCGTAGCGGAATTCACAAATGACACGGGGCTGATAGCAGCCCCGGGTCTTATCTAACTTCAAAAATCGATTTGCCACGCCGCGAGTGCAGCAGCGGCACATCGATTTTTTAACCAACCCGATAGTTGGGTGCTTCCTTGGTGATCTGCACATCGTGCACGTGCGACTCGGCCATGCCGGCGCCAGTGATGCGCACGAACTCCGGCTTGGTGCGCATTTCCTCGACGGTGGCGCAGCCGGTGTAGCCCATGGAGGCACGCAGGCCGCCCATCATCTGGTGAACAATGGCGCTCATCGCGCCCTTGTACGGCACACGACCTTCGATGCCTTCCGGCACCAGCTTCTCGGCACCGGCCGAGGAATCCTGGAAGTAGCGATCGCTGGAGCCTTGCGACTGCGCCATGGCACCGAGCGAACCCATGCCACGGTAGGCCTTGTAGGAACGGCCCTGGAACAGTTCGACTTCGCCCGGCGCTTCTTCAGTACCAGCCAACATCGAGCCGATCATCACGGCGGAGGCGCCGGCGACGATGGCCTTGGACAGGTCACCGGAAAAACGGATGCCGCCGTCGGCGATCAGCGGCACACCGGTGCCAGCCAATGCAGCGGCGACGTTGGCCACGGCGGAGATTTGCGGTACGCCGACACCGGCGACGATGCGGGTGGTGCAGATCGAGCCCGGGCCGATACCGACCTTGACTGCATCGGCGCCCGCCTCGGCCAGGGCCTTGGCCGCTTCACCAGTGGCGATGTTGCCGCCGATCACCTGGACTTCCGGGAAGGTCTGCTTGACCCAGCGCACACGGTCGATCACGCCTTTGGAGTGGCCGTGGGCGGTGTCGACGATGATCACGTCGACGCCGGCAGCCACCAGCGCGGTAACCCGATCAGCGGTATCGGCACCGGTGCCGACCGCTGCGCCAACGCGCAGGCGACCTTGGTCGTCCTTGCTGGCCAGCGGGTAGGCCTTGGCCTTCTCGATATCGTTGACGGTCATCATCCCTTTCAGGTTGAAGGCGTCGTCGACGATCAGTACGCGCTCGATGCGGTGCTTGTGCAGCAGCTCGCGGGCTTCCTGCTTGTCGGCGCCTTCGCGCACGGTGACCAGGCGCTCTTTGGGCGTCATCACATCACGCACCAGCGCATCCAGGCGAGTTTCGAAACGCACGTCACGGGAGGTGACGATGCCGACCAGGTCGCCATTGCTCAGCACCGGAACGCCGGAGATGTTGTTCTGCCGTGTCAGTTCGAACAGGTCACGCACAGTGGCCTCGGCCTCGATGGTGATCGGGTCCTTGACCACGCCGGCCTCGAACTTCTTGACCTTGCGGACTTCGGCAGCTTGCTGCTCGACAGTCATGTTCTTGTGGATGATGCCGATGCCGCCTTCCTGGGCCATGGCAATCGCCAGGCGCGCTTCGGTGACGGTATCCATCGCGGCGGAAACCAGCGGGATATTCAGCACGATGCCGCGGGTCAGTTGGGTCTTGAGGCTGACGTCCTTGGGCAGGACTTCGGAATAACCAGGGATCAGGAGAACGTCGTCAAACGTCAGTGCTTCTTGGCTGATGCGCAGCATGGCGGGGCTCCCGAGCGGGAAAATAAGAAGCGCGGCATTATACCTAGCCGCCCCCATTCACTCAATGCAAAGAATCAATCGGCTCACTCCGAAATTGCCGAGCGGCACCGGCGGCGTTCACACGCGCACCAGCACCTGCGACACGGGATAGCCCAGGCGCTCGGCGAATTCCTCGAGAAAGCGTGGTTTGAAGCGTGCCTCGTCCCAGTTATTGAAGATAAAACCCAGGTTGGAGAAGGCGCACGACTGCAGGAACAGGAAGCCGTTGATGTCGTCCTCATGCCCGCATTCCGGGCAGCGGAAGTTGTCGGTGTGGCCGGGCATCCACTCTTCCAGGCTGTCGAACAGCGCTTCGCCGATCTCCCGGCGACACCCCGGGCATCCGGCTTCCTCCTTGAAATCGATGGTCGGGGTATAGATGCAGCGCTTGCTGATGACCTCCAGGCCATTCAATGGCCGGCCGAACGGCAGCAACTCCGGCCGCTGCACAATCTGCCGCGCGCCTGGCGCGATGGCATAGGCCATGCCTCGTCCGCCTCGCCCGCAGGTAGTCGGTTGTTCCTCGACAATGTTGCGTTTGACCAGCCAGCGCAGCAGCGCCCAGGCCTTGGCCTCATGCCCGGGCAGGCTGGAAATCTGCGGCACCAGGATGATCTGCTGGTCACTCATGACGACATACCGAATCGAAAACAGGCGCGCAGCTTAATCCCGGCAGCCCGCCGGTCAAGGCCGGCCGACCTATGGCTGGCCCGGCAAAGCCTTTATCATGCCGAGCATGATCAACGACCCGTTCCAGCGCCTCGGTCTCGACCGCGACGTCCTCAGCGTCAGCCAACTCAACAACCGCGCACGGCTGCTGCTGGAGGATGTGTTCGCCCAGGTCTGGGTCGAGGGCGAAATCTCCAACCTGGCCAAACCGGCCTCCGGGCACCTGTATTTCACCCTCAAGGATGGCCAGGCCCAGGTGCGCTGCGCCCTGTTCCGGCAGAACGCCACACGGGTGCGCCAGGCGCTGCGCGACGGCCTGGCGGTCAAGGTGCGCGGCAAGGTCTCGCTGTTCGAGGGGCGTGGCGACTACCAGCTGATCCTCGATACGGTCGAGCCGGCCGGTGACGGCGCCCTGCGCCTGGCCTTCGAGGCGCTCAAGGAGAAACTCTCCGCCGAAGGCCTGTTCAGCGCCGAGAACAAGATCGCCCTGCCCGCCCACCCGCAGCGCATCGGCATCATCAGCTCGCCGACCGGCGCGGTGATCCGCGACATCATCAGCGTGTTCCGCCGCCGCGCCCCGCAAGTCCGCCTGACCCTGGTGCCGACCGCAGTCCAGGGCCGCGACGCCACCGCGCAGATCGTCCGCGCCCTGCAACTGGCCGACCGCGCCGGCTTCGACGCACTGATCCTGGCCCGTGGTGGCGGTTCGCTGGAGGATCTCTGGTGCTTCAACGAAGAAGCCGTGGCCCGCGCCGTGGCAGCCTGCCAGACGCCAATCGTCAGCGCCGTCGGCCATGAAACCGATGTATCGATCAGCGATTTCGTCGCCGACGTGCGCGCGCCCACGCCATCGGCCGCCGCCGAGTTGCTGGCTCCCGATAGCAGCGACCTGCAGCAGCGCCTGGACAACCTCAAGCGCCGCCTGCTGCTGCGCCTGCAGGATCGCATCGCCCGCGAGCGCTTGCGCCTGGACGGCCTGGCCCGGCGCCTGCGCCACCCCGGTGAGCGCCTGCGCCAGCAGGCCCAGCGCCTGGATGACCTGGACATGCGCCTGCGCCGTGCCTTCAGCCAGCAACTGAACAGCCGCCACGAACGCCTGGCGCGCCTCGAAGGTCGCCTCAACGCGCAACACCCGGGGCGCAACCTGGCCCTGCTGCGCCAGCGCCTGGACAGCCTGGCCGAACGCCTGCCGCGCGCCGCCGAGCAGCAGCTGCGCCAGCGCCGCCAGACGCTTGAAAGCCTCGCGCAGACCCTGCATATCGTCAGCCCACTGGCCACCCTCGGGCGTGGCTACAGCATCCTGCTCGACGACCGCGGCCAGGCCATTCGCAACGCCGCCCAGACGCGCCCGGGGCAGAAGCTCAAGGCACGCCTCGGTGAAGGCGAGTTGGACGTGCGGGTGGAAGACAACCACCTGACGCCGGTGATCCTGTCGCTGCTGGATTAACCCTGATGGTGGATGGATAAAGCGTCATCCACCCTACGCCGGACTCCCATTTATGCGTTTGTTTGCCGCCCTGCTGCTGTGCCTCGCCCTGCCCGCCCACGCCGAAGGCTTTATCACCCGCCTGCTGAACAAGCCGGTGCCGGGCGGCGTTGCCGTGCTTGATCTGGGCGACTCTGCCAGCGCACCGCAAGCGCGTTATCAGGGCAAACCGGTGCTGGTGGTCAGGGAAGACAACCGCCGCTGGATCGCCATCGTCGGCATCCCGCTGGCGGTGAAAGCCGGTCCCCAGCAAATCGAAACGGCCGGCCGAGCGCTGAGTTTCAATGTCGGCACCAAGCACTACCGCGAGCAGCGCATCACCCTGAAGAACAAGGAACAGGTCAATCCCAGCCCCGCCAACCTCAAGCGCATCGAGCGCGAGCTGGCCGAGCAGACCCGCGCCTACCAACAGTTCAGCCCGCGCCAGCCGAGCAACCTGCTGTTCGACAAACCGGTCAACGGCCCGCTGTCTTCACCCTTCGGCCTGCGCCGCTTCTTCAATGGCGAAGAGCGCAACCCGCACTCCGGCCTCGATTTCGCCGTGGGCGCCGGTACGCCGATCAAGGCGCCGGCAGCGGGCAAGGTGATCCTGATTGGCGACTACTTCTTCAACGGCCGCACGGTGTTCGTCGACCACGGCCAGGGGCTGATCAGCATGTTCTGCCATCTGTCCAAGATCGACGTACAGCTGGGCCAGGAGCTGCCGCGCGGCGGCGTGGTCGGCCGGGTTGGCGCCACCGGACGCGCCACCGGCCCGCACATGCACTGGAACGTCAGCCTCAATGACGCGCGAGTCGACCCGGCGATCTTTATCGGCGCGTTCAAGCCTTAGAAACGGCGCACGCCCGCAGTACAAAGCGTTCGCGTATAAAGTGACAGCTACCCGCTGATCGCCCTCCCGACGTGATGGACACGGCCATCGGCATCCTCCCCGCCCCTGGAGCCACGATGATCACCGTCCACCACCTGAACAACTCGCGCTCGCAACGCATCCTCTGGCTGCTTGAAGAGCTCGGCCTGGAGTACCAGATCCAGCGTTACCAGCGTGACCCCAAGACCATGCTCGCGCCGCCGGAGCTGCGCGCCGTGCACCCGCTGGGCAAGTCACCGGTGGTCACCGATGGCGAGCTGACCCTGGCCGAGTCCGGCGCCATCATCGAGTACCTGGCCAGCCGCTATGGCGAAGCCCTACTGCCCGCTGCCGGCACGCCCGAACGGCTGCGCTGCAACTACTGGCTGCACTACGCCGAAGGCTCGGCCATGCCGCCGCTGCTGCTCAAGCTGGTGTTCGACAAGGTGGAAAACAGCCCGATGCCGTTCTTCATCAAGCCGATCGCCCGTGGCATTGCGCAGAAGGTCAAAGGTGCGTTGATCAACCCACAGTTGAAGCTGCACCTGGACTACCTCGAAGGTGAGCTGGGCAAGAGCACCTGGTTCGCCGGTGAGGACTTCAGCGCCGCCGATATCCAGATGAGCTTCCCCCTGGAGGCCGCCACCTCCCGTGGCGGGCTCGACGCCAGCCGACCGAAGCTCAAGGCCTTCCTCGAGCGCATTCACGCCCGCCCGGCCTACCGCCGCGCCCTGGAAAAAGGTGGCGAGTACGCCTACGCCAACTGAGCCCACCGACGCATTTGGCAAAAGACGCGAGGCCGAACCCCGGCAACCGGTTTGTTAAGGTAACGCCTCGCCGCCTGCTGCCCGCCGCCCGTTCAGGACATCGATGAAAAGCTACTACGACACCCTGCTCGGCTGGTTCGAGCGCTACTCCGAAGTCCACACCCTGCTCAGTGTGGCCCTGCTGCTGCTCGCCGCCTGGATTGCCAACTGGCTGGTCAAGCGCATCCTGGTGCGGGGCATCTATCGCGCCCTGCAATCCACGGCCGCGGGGCAATACCCGCTGCTGGCCGGCTCCCGGGTGATCACCCGCCTGGCCAATATCGTGCCCGCGCTGATTCTTTCGGCTGGCGTCAACCTGATCCCGCACCTGCCCGACGCCGCCATCACCGTGGTGAGCAACGTCTGTGGCGCCTTCATCATCCTGACCATCGCCCTGGCCATCGCCGGCGCGCTGAACCTGCTCAACAGCATTTATCTGCTGCGCCCCAACGCGCACCTGCGGCCGATCAAGGGCTACGTGCAGGTGGCTTCGATCCTGGTCTATGCGATTGCGACCATCCTCATCG
Organism: Aquipseudomonas ullengensis; assembly: GCF_014174475.1. Classification (GTDB taxonomy): domain Bacteria; phylum Pseudomonadota; class Gammaproteobacteria; order Pseudomonadales; family Pseudomonadaceae; genus Aquipseudomonas; species Aquipseudomonas ullengensis. The sequence goes on along the minus strand of NZ_JACJUD010000003.1, from coordinate 436,399 downwards.
TCGCCACCCTGATCGATCGCTCGCCGCTGATCCTGCTCTCGGGCCTCGGCGCCATGGCCGCCGTGCTGTTGCTGATCTTCCAGGACACCCTGCTGTCGCTGGTGGCCAGCGTGCAGATTTCCTCCAACGACATCATCCGCGTCGGCGACTGGGTGGAGATGCCGCAGCTCAACGCCGATGGCGACGTAATCGACATCGCCCTGCACACGGTCAAGGTGCAGAACTGGGACAAGACCATCACCGTCATCCCGACCAAGCGTTTCATCAGCGACTCGTTCAAGAACTGGCGCGGCATGCAGGAGTCCGGCGGGCGACGGATCAAGCGCTGCCTGCATCTGGACCAGAACAGCGTGCACTTTCTCAGCCCCCAGGAGCAGGCCGACCTGCAGCGTTTCGAGCTGCTGAAACCGTACCTGGAAGGCAAGCGCGCCGAGCTACAGGCCTTCAATGCCAGCTTCGCCGACCCGCTGAACGCCCGCCGCATGACCAACCTGGGTACCTTTCGCGTGTATGTCGAGCGCTACCTGCGCCAGCACGACGGCATCCACCAGGACATGACCCTGCTGGTGCGTCAGCTGCAGCCCGGCGCCGACGGCCTGCCGCTGGAAATCTACTGCTTCACCAACACCACCGCCTGGGTCGCCTACGAAGGCATCCAGTCCGATATCTTCGATCACCTGCTGGCCATTCTCCCGACCTTCGGCCTGCGCGTGTTCCAGAACCCCAGCGGCATCGACTTCCAGAGCCTGCGCAACGAGCACCTCGACGCCAGCGCCGCCAACCCGCCCTGAACGCTGTGGACACGGGCGCTAAAGCCGGAAATTATTAGCGCAATAGAAACGCCAAAAACCACTGAATACCGCCATTTAAAATCACCAATAGCAGCAGATCGCTATTAAATGGCGTTTTTCCCGCAAGACTTGCCAGCTTTAACCCCGACCGTTAGGGTTGACACTATGAACAGTGCCCACACCCTCATTCTGCTACGCCAACACGCCTGCCTGCGCCTGGTCAGCCCGCGACTACGCGGCTGAACCGACTCGCCAGATTTCTGCCTTTCTCGTTTACCCGGCCTGCCGCCACCCCAGGATTCGCATCATGACCATGCTCAAAGACCCGTCGACGAAATACCGTCCGTTCACCCCGATCAACATTCCGGACCGCACCTGGCCGGACAAGATCATCGACCAGGCGCCGATCTGGCTGAGCACCGACCTGCGTGACGGCAACCAGTCGCTGATCGAGCCAATGGACGCCGAGAAGAAGATGCGCTTCTTCAAGTGCCTGCTCGCCGTGGGCCTGAAGGAAATCGAGGTGGGCTTCCCGTCCGCCTCGCAGACCGACTTCGACTTCGTTCGCGAGCTGATCGAAGGCGGCCACATCCCCGACGACGTGACCATCCAGGTGCTGACCCAGGCCCGTGAAGACCTGATCACCCGCACCTTCGAGTCGCTCAAGGGCGCCAAGAAAGCCATCGTCCACTACTACAACGCCACCGCGCCGAGCTTCCGCCGCATCGTCTTCAACCAGGACAAGGCCGGCGTCACCGAGATCGCCGTAGAAGCGGCGAAGATCGTCAAGCGCCTGGCTGCCGCCCAGCCGGAAACCCAGTGGGGCTTCGAATACTCGCCGGAAGTGTTCAGCTCCACCGAAATCGACTTCGCCGTCGAGGTGTGCAACGCGGTGATCGGCGTGTTCCAGCCGACCCCGGCGCAGAAGCTGATCCTCAATCTGCCCGCCACCATCGAAGGCGCCACGCCGAACAACTACGCCGACCAGATCGAATGGTTCGGCCGCCATGTCGACCGTCGTGACAGCGTGCTGCTCAGCCTGCACACCCACAACGACCGTGGCACCGGCGTGGCCGCCACCGAGCTGGGCCTGATGGCCGGCGCCGACCGCGTGGAAGGCTGCCTGTTCGGCAACGGCGAGCGCACCGGCAACGTCTGCCTGGTGACCGTGGCACTCAACCTCTACACCCAGGGCGTCAACCCGCAACTGGACTTCTCCGACATCGACACCGTGCGCAAGGTGGTCGAGGAGTGCAACCAGCTGCCGGTACACCCACGTCATCCGTACGTCGGCGACCTGGTGCACACCGCGTTCTCCGGCTCGCACCAGGATGCGATCCGCAAGGGCTTCGCCCAGCAGGACCCACAAGGTGTCTGGGAAGTACCGTACCTGCCGATCGACCCAGCCGACATCGGCCGCGATTACGAGGCAGTGATTCGCGTCAACAGCCAGTCGGGCAAGGGCGGCATCACCTTCCTCCTCGAGCAGGAGTACGGCATCAGCCTGCCGCGCCGCATGCAGATCGAGTTCAGCCAGGTGGTGCAGAAGGAAACCGATCGCCTCGGCCTGGAAATGACCGCCGAGCAGATCTACGGCCTGCTGCAGAACGAGTACCTCAAGGCCAACAGCCCGTACGTGCTGAAGAGCCATCGCCTGCAGGAAGAGAACGGTATCTGCAACGTCGACATCGACGTGACCTTCAATGGTGAGCTGCGCCGCAAACACGGCACCGGCAAGGGTCCGCTGGAGGCGCTGGTCGCCGCCCTGCCGCTCAACGTGGAGATCATGGATTACCACGAGCACGCCATCAGCTCCGGCACCAACGCCCAGGCGGCGGCCTACATCGAGATCCGCGCCAACGGCGGTCGCCCGCTGCACGGCATCGGCATCGACGAGAACCTGACCACGGCGACCTTCCGCGCCCTGTTCAGCGCCCTCAACCGCGCCATGACCCAGGCCGAGGTCCAGGCGGCCTGATCTTCCGCCCAGCAAAAACACAAACCCCGCCAATTGGCGGGGTTTGTCGTTCAGGGCAGGTGAAGATCAAGCCAGACCGGTCAGCAGCATCAGCGGCACCACCACGACCAGCACCGCCACCAGCATCAACAGGCCAATGCCCACGGCACGCCAGTTGGAGTAGAAGGCGCCATCGCGCAGCCGATGCTCGGTGATTTGCGCGGCGATCAGCGACTTAGCGTAGAAGTACATGCCCATCACCTGGGCCACGGTGAAGCCGGTGCCGGAGAGATTTTCCGGCAACACGTAAGTCAGCACCGAGACCGCCAGCAGCAGGCCGATGGCCAGTAACCAGACCGTCTTCACATGCTGGTGCAACCCCAGGCTACGGAAGTTGTGCGCCAGCACGTAGGCGCCGGCCAGCGGCGTGCCGAAGAAGGTCGCCCAGCCCACAGCCGCCAGGCTATAGAGCTTCTCTCCAGCAGCCACTACACCCGGATTGACCAGGTCGGCGGCAGGGGTTTGAAACGGGTTGTTGGCATCCATGCGGGAAAATTCCTGAGGTCAGATGAGATCGAGGGAAAAGCTATCAGCATCCAGGTGAGCCGGAAAGCGCTGGCGGTAAGCCGCCAGGTTTGCCGCGCTCAGCGTGACGCGGAACACCCCGCCCGCCTCGCCCGGCGCCAGCAGGCTGTCACCCTGGAAATCCAGCACCTGGCTGTCACCGCTGTACGGGTGGCCATTGCCGTCGCTACCAATGCGATTGACCGCCGCCACATAGCACAGGTTTTCGATGGCCCGTGCCGGCAGCAGCCGGTTCCAGTGGTTGCGCCGCGCTGCGGGCCAGTTGGCGGTGTAGAGCAGCAGGTCGGTGGTGGCCGGATCACGGCTCCACACTGGAAAGCGCAGGTCGTAGCAGATCAGCGGGCGCACACGCCACCCCTTGAGTTCCAGCACCACCTGCTCGTCACCCGCCGCATAGTGTTTGTGCTCGCCGGCCATGCGGAACAGGTGGCGCTTGTCATAGTGCGCCAACGAGCCATCCGGGCGCGCCCACAGCAGACGATTGCGGTAGCTACCATCGGCAGCCTGGATGATCAGGCTGCCCGTCACCACGGCGCCAATGCGCCGGGCCTGCTCGCGCAGCCAGATCGTGGTAGGGCCACCCTCAGGCTCAGCCAGTTCGGACGAGTGCATGGAGAAGCCGGTACTGAACATTTCCGGTAGCACGACCAGATCCGCACCGCGAGCCTGCTCCAGCAGCGCGGCAAAGTGCGCGCGATTGGCGGTGGGGTCTTGCCAGGCCAGCTCGGTCTGGATCAGCGCCAGTTCGAGGTCAGATTTATCGCTCATCTCAACGCCTCAAAAATTTGTCCGTAGGAGCGAGCTCTGCTCGCGAAACTTTACGGTTGCCTCATTCGCTCGCGACGCTCGCTCCTACACAGAGCTGAGCTTGTCGGCGGCCTGGCGCAGGGTGTCTTCACGCTTGGCGAAGCAGAAACGCACCAGACGCAGCTCAGCCGGCGGCTGCTGGTAGAACACTGACACCGGAATCGCCGCCACGCCATGCTCGCGGGTCAGCCATTCGGCCATGGCCACATCGTTCAGGTCCGGGCGGATCGCCGAATAATCGACCAGCTGGAAATAGGTGCCGGCGGTACGGGTGAAGCGAAAGCGCGAGCTCGCCAGCAGGTCGCAGAACAGGTCGCGCTTGCTCTGGTAGAACGCCGGCAGTTCCTCGACGTGTTCGGGATGCTCGGTCATGAAGTCGGCCAGCGCCCATTGCAGCGGCGTTACCCCGCAAAAGCTGACGTATTGGTGGACCTTGCGCAGCTCCGCGGAAAGCGCTGGAGGCGCCACCACGTAGCCGGTCTTCCAGCCAGTGACGTGGTAGGTCTTGCCGAACGAGCTGACCACGAAGGCGCGCTGGTACAGCTCCTCGTGGGCCAGCACGCTGGCGTGCTGCACGCCATCGAACACCAGGTGCTCGTAGACCTCGTCGCTGACCAGGTAGATGTCGCGCTCGCGGATCAAAGCCGCCAGGCGATCCAGTTCGGCGCGGGAAATCAGCGCACCGCTAGGGTTGTGCGGGCTGTTGAGGATGATCAGCCGCGTGCGCGGGCTCAGCGCGTCCTGCAGGCGCTGCCAGTCGATGGAAAAATCCGCCAGGGCCAGTGGCACATGCACACAGCGTCCGCCGGCCAGCTCCACCGAAGGCTCGTAGCTGTCGTAGCTGGGATCGAAGACGATCACCTCGTCGCCAGGATGGATCAGCGCCTGGATCGCACAGAAGATCGCCTGGGTGGCGCCGGGTGTGATGGTGACTTCCGTATCGGCGCTGACGCTGCGCCCGTAGCTACGGGCGATCTTCGCCGCAACCTGCTCGCGCAGGGCTGGCAGGCCGGTCATCGCGGCGTATTGGTTATGCCCGGCGCCGATATGGCGGCCAACGGCATCACGCAGGGCCTGCGGGCCGTCGAAATCAGGAAAGCCCTGGGACAGATTGAGCGCACCGGTTTCCGCGGCGAGCTGGGACATGCGGGTGAAGATGGTGGTGCCGACGTGCGGCAACTTGCTGGTGAGCATCAGAGCAATTCCTGCTGACGGGCGCGAGCCGCGAGGATAGCCGATGGTCGCCGGCGGATGCAGCAGTCGCTGATATGAAAAAGGCGCAGAAGCTTATGTCTTCTGCGCCTTTTCAAACCCCGATAGCACGCGGCTGGTGCAGCCCTTACTTCTTGTCGCGGCGTTTCTTCTCGGCCTTCTTGTGGTGGCTCATCAGGCGACGTTTCTTGTTCACCTGACGGTCGGTGAGGGTGTTCTTCTTGCCCTCGTAGGGGTTCTCACCACTCTTGTACTCGATGCGGATCGGCGTACCGACCAGCTTGAGCACGCGCCGGTAGGTGTTCTCCAGGTAGCGCGAATAGGACTTCGGCACGGCCTCGACCTGGTTGCCGTGGATCACGATCAGCGGCGGGTTGGCGCCACCCAGGTGGGCATAACGCAGCTTGATACGACGGCTGCCAACCAGCGGCGGCTGATGCTCGCGTACTGCATCTTCGAGAATCTGCGTCAGGCGGCTGGTTGGCCAGCGGGTGATCGCCGACTTGAACGAGGCCTGCACCGACTTGTACAGGTTGCCCACGCCGGTGCCGTGCAGTGCGGAGATGAAGTGGATGTCGGCGTAGTCGACGAAGAACAGCCGGCGCTCCAGCTCGGTCTTCACGTAGTCACGCTCGCCGGACTCCATGCCGTCCCACTTGTTCAGAGCGATCACCAGCGCGCGGCCGGATTCGATGGCAAAGCCGAGCAGGTTGAGGTCGTGGTCGACCACCCCTTCGCGGGCGTCCATGACGAAGATCACAACGTTGGCGTCTTTGATCGCCTGCAGGGTCTTCACCACCGAGAACTTTTCCACTTCCTCGTGGATCTTGCCGCGCTTGCGCACACCGGCGGTGTCGATCAGCGTGTACTTCTCGTCGTTACGCTCGAACGGGATGTAGATGCTATCGCGGGTGGTGCCGGGCTGGTCATAGACCACCACGCGCTCTTCGCCGAGCATGCGGTTGACCAAGGTCGACTTGCCGACGTTGGGCCGGCCGATGATGGCGATCTTGATGCCATCCTTCTCGCTCGGGCCGGGAATGCGCTTGGCTTCTTCGCCTTCGGCAACATCCTCGTCGGTGGCGCCGTCATCCTCGTCACGGGGATATTCGCCGAGCGAGGCCTCCAGCAACTGGGTGATACCGCGGCCATGGGCGCCGGCAATCGGCAGGGCTTCGCCCATGCCCATCGGGCTGAATTCGGCACGGGCGATGTCCGGATCGATGTTGTCGATCTTGTTCACCACTAGGTAGCTGCGCTTGTTGCGCTTGCGCAGGTGCTCGCCAATCATCTGGTCGCCAGCGGTCAGGCCCGCACGGGCGTCGACTAGGAACAGCACGACATCGGCCTCCTCGATCGCCAGCAGCGACTGCTCGGCCATCTTCTCGTCGATGCCCTCCTCGTCGCCGGTGATGCCGCCGGTGTCGACCAGGATGTAGCTACGACCTTCCCATTTGGCCTCGCCGTACTGGCGATCACGGGTCAGGCCCGACAGATCGCCGACGATCGCATCGCGGGTTCGAGTCAGGCGGTTGAACAGGGTCGATTTGCCCACATTGGGACGGCCCACCAGGGCGATTACCGGAACCATTGGGCTCCTCCACAGCTAAATCCAGAAAACACAAAGGCCGCTGCCGTAGAACGGCAGCGGCCGGACATTGCAAAACAGCTTAGCGGATGGTCAGCGCGACCAGCTTCCCGCTGTTGCCGTAGGCGTAAATCCAGTCACCGACTACCAGCGGGCGCACGCGCACGCCGTCGCCGTCGATCTTCTCGCGACCGACGAAATGGCCATCCACCTGGCTCAGCAGATGCAGGTAGCCTTCGAAGTCACCGACCGCCACGTAGCTGGAGAACACTTCCGGTGCCGACAGCTGACGACGGGCCAGAGCCTCGTTGTTCCACAGCGACGAATTGGAGCGTTCATCGATACTTTCCACACTGCCGCCGGCCTGGGTCACGTAGACGTTGCCGAAGCCCTGGGCCAGGCCCACGTAGCTGGACGCATCACGCGTCCACTGCGGACGACCACTGTCGACGTCGAGCGCAGCCACCTGGCCCTGGTAGGTCACCACGTACAGGGTGCCACCGGACAGCAGCAGGTTGCCGTCGATATCAACCACACGTTCCAGCTCGGAGCGGCCTTTCGGCACGGCCACGCGCTGCTCCCACACCGGGATGCCGCGCTGGGTGTCGAGGGCAATCACCTTGCCGCTGGACAGGCCGGCGATGGCCAGGCGGTTGGTCAACACCGGGCTGCTGGTACCGCGCAGTGTCAGCACTGCCGGGCTATTTTCGAAGATCCAACGCTGGCTGCCAGTGCTGGCATCCAGGGCAATCAGACGGTCGTCCTGGGTCTGCACCACCACCACGTCACCGTTGGTGGCCGGGGCCGACAGCACTTCGCTGGTCACGCGGGCACGCCAGCGCTCTTCACCAGAGGTAGCGTCCAGGGCAATCACTTCACCTTTCAGGGTACCGACCAGCACCAGGCCGTAACCGGCACCGACACCACCGGATACCGGCAGCTCAAGGTCGACTTCCCAGGTCTTGTCGCCGGTCAGGCGATCCATGGCGACAACTTCGCCGTCTGCCGATGCGGCGTACAGGCGCTCGCCATCCACAGCCGGGGCCAGCTGGTTGTAGAGTTCGCCCTGGCCGTCACCAATGGAGCGGCTCCATTGTTTCTCCAGCTGCACTTCTTCCTGGATATCAGGCAGTTCGGCCGGTGGCAGTTCCTTCTTGCTGTTGCTGCTGCAACCCACGGCCAGAACGGCGAGGGCCAGCACTGCGGCATTCTTCCAGCGCATCACGTCACGCATCCCCTTTGGCCAGGTCGTCGAGTTTCATCTGCAGGCCGCCCACGGCCGCATCTTCGGCCAGGGAACCCTTGGCTTTCAGATAGGCCGCATGGGCGTCATCGGTACGGCCGAGCTGCACCAGCAGGTCGCCCTTGAGTTCTTCGCGGCTGGCCAGCCAGGCGCTGTCTACGTCACCATCGAGCAGCTTGAGGCCGTCTTCGATCTTGCCCTGGGCAGCCAGTACACGGGCCAGGCGCTGACGCGCCAGCTCACCGACAGTGGCATCCACAGGTTTGTCCAGCAGCGGCTTGAGCTCGGCTGCGGCGTCATCCAGCTTGCCGGATTCCACCGCCACCTTGGCCACGAACAGGCTGGCGTACTGGGCGTAGTGCGTACCGCCGAATTCAGTCTTCAGCTTGGTGGCTAGCTCGGCGACCTTGCCGGCATCCGGCTGACCGCTGGGAGTCAGGCTGGTTTCCAGCAACTGCTGGTAAACCACCGAGGCGCCTTGCGCCTGACGGGTCTGGTAGGAGTTCCAGGCTTGCCAGCCGAACACCAGCACCACCGCCAGTACGCCACCAGTCAGCAGGGGCTTGCCATTGCGCAGCCACCAGTCCTTGATCTGCGCGACTTGTTCTTCTTCGGTCATGCTCACCCCAATAACTCCTTATTCACTTGTTCTTCAGGCCTGCGCCAAACTGGCAGCGAGATGCTGCGCTAGCGCATCCCAGGCAATGGTTTGTTGTTCGCTGTCATCGCGCAAAGGTTTGCAACCTACCACGCGATTGGCCAGTTCGTCCTCACCGAGAATCAGGGCGAAACGGGCGCCACTCTTGTCGGCCTTCTTGAACTGGCTCTTGAAGCTGCCGGCACCGGCATTGACCATCAGCTGCAGCCCGGGAATGGCATCACGCAGGCGCTCGGCCAGGGTCAGGGCGGCCAGCTCGGCCGGCTCGCCAAAGGCGCACAGATAGAGATCGGCCGGGCTGTGCAGCTCCGCCGGCACCAGGCCGAGGGTTTCCAGCAGCAGCACCAGGCGCTCGACACCCATGGCGAAACCAACACCCGGAGTCGGCTTGCCACCGAACTGGCTGATCAGCCCGTCGTAACGGCCACCGGCACAGACGGTGCCTTGCGAACCGAGCTTGTCGGTGACCCACTCGAACACGGTGCGGCCGTAGTAATCGAGGCCACGCACCAGCTTCGGGTTGATTTCGTAGCGAATACCAACAGCATCCAGGCGCGCCTTGAGGCCCTCGAAGTGTGCACGCGACTCCTCGTCGAGGTAATCGTGCAGGGTCGGGGCATCGACCAGCAGGGCCTGGGTTTGCGGGTTCTTGCTGTCGAGAATACGCAGTGGGTTGGTGGTCAGGCGGCGCTGGCTGTCTTCGTCGAGCTGCTCGAAGCGCTCCTGCAGATAGGCCACCAGAGCATCGCGGTATACCGCGCGGGCTTCACTGGAGCCCAGGCTGTTCAGCTGCAGGGTTACCGCGCCGGACAACCCCAGTTGCTGCCACAGGCGCGCAGTGAGGACGATCAGCTCGGCGTCGATATCCGGCCCAGGCAGGTTGAACACTTCAACGCCGACCTGGTGGAACTGGCGATAACGGCCTTTCTGCGGTTTCTCGTAGCGGTACATCGGGCCGGCGTACCAGAGTTTCTGCACCTGGCCGCCACCGGTCAGGCCGTGCTCCAGCACCGCACGCACGCAGCCGGCAGTACCTTCCGGACGCAGGGTCAGGGACTCTGCGTTGCGGTCGAGGAAGGTGTACATCTCCTTGTCGACCACATCGGTGCCTTCGCCAATACCGCGGGCGAACAGCTCGGTGAACTCCAGCACCGGCAGACGGATTTCCTTGTAACCGTAGCCATCCAGCAAGGTGGCCAGGGTGTTTTCCAGATAACGCCAGGTTGGCGTCTGCTCCGGCAGGATGTCGTTCATGCCGCGAATGGCTTGTAGGGTCTTGCTCACAAATATTCCTTAGTGCGGTCAGCCGCGGGCGATAACGGCCGCGTCAGCCTCGACCTTCTCGGCCGCTTTCTGGCGAATCAGCTTTTCCAGCTGGTCCACCAGGTTTTCATTGGTCAGCTTCTGCGCCGGCTTGCCGTCGATATAGATCAGGTTGTTCGGCGAGCCGCCGGTGAGGCCGATATGCGCCTCCTTGGCTTCGCCGGGGCCGTTGACCACGCAGCCGATCACCGCGACATCGAGCGGTACCAGCAGGTCTTCGACGCGGGCTTCCAGCTCGTTCATGGTCTTCACCACATCGAAGTTCTGCCGCGAGCAGCTCGGGCAGGCGATGAAGTTGATGCCACGCGAGCGCAGGCGCAGGGACTTGAGGATGTCGTAGCCGACTTTGATCTCTTCTACCGGGTCCGCGGCCAGGGAAATACGGATGGTGTCGCCAATGCCGTCCATCAGCAGCATGCCCAGGCCAACCGCGGATTTCACCGTGCCGGAGCGCAGGCCGCCGGCTTCGGTAATCCCCAGGTGCAGCGGCTGCTCGATCTGCGTCGCCAGCAAACGATAGGCCTCGACGGCCATGAACACGTCGGAGGCTTTCACGCTGACCTTGAAGTCTGGGAAGTTCAGGCGATCCAGGTGTTCAACATGGCGCAGTGCCGACTCGACCAGCGCAGCTGGGGTCGGTTCGCCGTACTTCTTCTGTAGGTCTTTTTCCAACGAACCGGCATTGACCCCGATACGGATCGGGATGCCTTTGTCGCGCGCAGCCTCGACCACCGCTCGAACCCGATCTTCACGACCGATATTGCCCGGGTTGATGCGCAGACAATCGACGCCAAGCTCAGCGACACGCAGGGCGATCTGGTAGTCGAAGTGGATGTCGGCCACCAGCGGCAGATTGACCTGCTGCTTGATCCGACCGAAGGCTTCGGCAGCCTCCATATCCGGCACCGAGACGCGCACGATGTCCGCACCCGCCTCTTCCAGACGACGGATCTGCCCGACAGTAGCAGCCACGTCACAAGTGTCGGTGTTGGTCATGCTCTGCACCGCAATCGGTGCATCGCCGCCAACCGGTACCGAGCCAACCCAGATCTTGCGGGACAGGCGGCGTTTGATAGGGGATTCGCAATGCATGCTTTAGCTCACTGCCCCAGCTTGAGACGGGCGGTCTCACCATGGGTGAAGGGACCGACATCGACCTGTTGGCCATTGAAGCTGACTACCGCGCCACGGGCATAGCCCAGGCGCAGCTCGAAGGGAGCCTTGCCGTACAACTCGACACTCTCACCTTTGCGCTTGAGCGCGCTGACCAGCACCTTGCCACTGGCATCGGTGAGCTGAGTCCAGCAATCGGCACTGAACATCAGGCTGACCCGTGAATCCCCCGCAGCGGGAGTAGCGGCAGGCGCGCTGGCAGCCACTGCGGGCGGAGTCACTGCGACCGGTTCTGCGGGAGCCGGGACTGGAGCGGGCGCAACCGGTGCCACGGTATTAGCCGGAGCAGTCGTCGAAGCCGGAGCGCTCTCAGGGACCACAGGCGCAGCAGTTGACACTGGCGCCTCTACTGTTTCGCCCGCAACTACCGGGGGAGCTTCGGCCGGCACACCCGACTCGGCAGCAGGGTCGACAACCGGCTGCTCATCGTCACCTTGCACCTCAACGATGGCCTGATCCTCGGGCTCATCGAGCGGATGGATTTCGGTGGTGCCGTCGGCAGCTTCCACCTCTACATGTTCAAGACTGGTATTAGCCAGGCGCGCAGCGGAGTTGTTCGACTCACCCTGCCACCAGAAGAAACCTGCAGCCCCCAGCGCTACCAACACCAGAACGCTGAACCCGCGCAGCAGGTTGTGCGAAACCCGGGCCGGTTCCTCGATACGCCCCAGGCTGGCAACACTGCTGCCCTGGGAGTCGGTACCGGTGTATTGATCGAAATCGGCGACCAGACGATTGGAGTCCATGCCCAGCAGCTTGGCGTAGGAGCGAACATAGCCACGCGAGAAGGTATGCCCCGGCAGTTGCTCGAAAGCACCGCTCTCGACCAGTCGCAGAGCCTGCACCGTCAGGTTGAGCTGGGCCGCCACATCGGCGAGCGCCCACTCCTTGTTTTCGCGCGCCTTGCGCAGCGTCTCGCCTGGATTCACGCGAGTCGCCGCCGCTACTTCAGGATGCGAGGCCTTCATCATTGCTCCGACAGGAATTGCTGATATTCGGGAGTGCCCGGATAGAGGCGCTTGAGTTGCAGGCCAAGAGTCGCAGCCTGGTCACGGTCTTCAAAGACCTTGGCCAGACGGGTCCCCAGCAACAGGCTCTCGGCCGTTTGCTTGGCTTGCCGGCTGTAGTTCAGGTAATAAGCACGCGCCGGCACATACTGCTTGTCTTGATAGGACAGCTGGGCCATTTGAAACAAAGCCACCGAGCGCTGACTGTTCATGCGCAGCGCTTTCTCGAAGTAATGCTTGGCCTGATCCCGCTGACCAAGTTGCAGCGCCGTCAGCCCCAGATTCTCGAAAACCCGGGAGCGTTCCGGGTAAAGAGTGTCTTTGGACGCAGCGATAAACTGCTCATGGGCGTCCTTGTAGCGTTTCTGCTCGTAGAGAAAGCCGCCGTAGTTGTTCAGCAAACGGGCATCGCCCTTTTTCAGGCCTATGGCTTTGCGAAAATGCTCATCAGCAAGCTCTGGTTCCATCTCGCGCTGGAATACCAAGGCCAGTGCAGCATGCGCTTCAGCACTGCCCGAATCGATATCCAGAGCCTTGCGCAGTGGCTCCTTGGCCTTCTCAGTGGCCCCTTGATTAAGGTGCCCGATACCCAGCTGGATATAGGCATCACGAGCTTCCTCGCGCCCCTGCTGGGTACTCAATGGGTCGGCGCGACCACCGCTTTTCACACACCCCGCCAATACCACGGCAAGGGACAGCAACAGCAAAGCGCGCAAGGTCATGAAAATCCTCTCTTCAGGTTCGATTGGCAGCATCGCGAGGCTGTTCAGCCTCGTTGCCCAGCTGACGAACGGCAATATAACGCTCGCTGCGACGAGTGCGGTCCTGCACCTGTCCAACCAGCTGCCCACAGGCGGCATCAATATCATCGCCACGCGTGGTGCGTACGGTGACATTGTGTCCAGCCTGGTGCAGCAGGTCCTGGAAGCGGCGAATGGCGTTATTGCTTGGCCGTTCGTAACCGGAGAAGGGGAAGGGATTAAACGGAATCAGATTGATCTTGCAAGGAAAATCCTTGAGAAGTGCGATCATCTGCGCAGCATGCTCAGGCTGGTCGTTGACGTCCTTGAGCAGGGTGTACTCGATGGTCAGGAAACGCTTCTCGCCGAGCCCGGAGATGTACCGACGGCAGGCCGGCAGCAGCACGTCCAGCGGGTACTTCTTGTTGATCGGCACCAACTGGCTACGCAGCTCGTCATTCGGCGCGTGCAGCGACAAGGCCAGCGACACATCGATGACCTCACCCAGCTTGTCGATCATCGGCACCACGCCGGAGGTCGACAGGGTCACCTTGCGCTTGGAGATACCGTAGCCGAGGTCATCCATCATGATGCGCATGGCGGCGACTACGTTATCGAAGTTCAGCAGGGGCTCGCCCATGCCCATCATCACCACGTTGGTGACGGCACGGTCGATCTTGGCCGGCACGGTGCCGAAGGACTTATTGGCAATCCACACCTGGCCAATGATTTCGGCGGCAGTCAGGTCGCTATTGAAGCCCTGCTTGCCGGTGGAGCAAAAGCTGCAATCCAGCGCACAGCCAGCCTGGGACGACACACACAGGGTGCCGCGGCCGCCTTGCGGGATGTAAACGGTCTCGACGCAGCTGCCGGACGCCACACGAACCACCCACTTGCGGGTGCCGTCTGCGGAGATGTCCTGGCTGACAACCTCGGGGCCACGAATTTCGGCACAGGCCTTGAGCTTTTCGCGCAAGGCCTTGCCCAGATTGCTCATGGCGTCGAAATCATCGACGCCAAAGTGGTGAATCCACTTCATCACCTGGCCGGCACGGAAGCGCTTGTCTCCGATGGACTCGAAGAAGCTCTCCATTTCAGTCTGGGTCAGACCCAGCAGATTGGTTTTACCGGCAGTCTCAGTCATGAACTCACCCTCGCCTGTTCGCGATTAGCGAATGCGAGCGCACACCTCGGTGGCGGCGAAGAAGTACGCGATTTCGCGAGCAGCCGAAGCCTCGGAATCGGAACCATGTACGGCGTTCTCGTCGATGGAAACGGCGAAGTCGGCGCGAATGGTGCCGGCAGCAGCTTCTTTAGGGTTGGTAGCGCCCATCAGCTCGCGGTTCTTGGCGATAGCGTCTTCACCTTCCAGAACCTGGACGATGACCGGACCGGAAACCATGAAGGCAACCAGGTCTTTGAAGAAGCCACGCTCGCTGTGCTCGGCGTAGAAACCGCCAGCTTCGCGCTCGGACAGCTGGACCATTTTCGAAGCAACGACGCGCAGGCCGGCTTTTTCGAAACGGCTGGTGATTTCGCCGACTACGTTTTTGGCGACGGCATCGGGCTTGATGATGGAGAAAGTACGTTGAACAGCCATGTGAAACTCCGGAAACAAGGATTAAAGCGAACAAGTAAACCCGCGAATTATACGCGGGTTAGGGGAAAATGCGTAGGCCGGTGCCCGAGGGCGCCAAGCGGTCACTCGGACTCTTCGATCCAGGCAGCCTGGATCGCTTCCAGAACCTTCTCACCGCCACGCTGCGGGTCATCGCTGAAGTCCGGCAACGCGAGCACCCAGCGGTGCAGATCGACGAAGTTGACATAGCGCGGATCGACATCCGGCTTGCTGTCCGCCAGCTCGATGGCGATATCCAGCACATCAGCCCATTTCAGACTCATGACAACTCCTTGGCTCAGTGCGGCGCTTCAGCGGCGTGATTGAGCGAGTATTTCGGGATTTCGACGGTCAGGTCTTCGGTCCCGACGATTGCCTGACAGGCCAGACGCGACTGCGCTTCCAGCCCCCAGGCCCGATCAAGGAAATCCTCTTCCAGCTCGTCCGCCTCTTCCAGCGAATCGAAACCCTCGCGAATGACGCAGTGGCATGTGGTGCAGGCGCAGACGCCGCCACAGGCGTTTTCCATCTCGATGTGGTGCTCATGGGCCAGCTCGAGAATCGACGTACCGGGCTCGGCCTCGACAACCATGCCGTCAGGGCAGAACTTCTCGTGTGGCAGAAAAATGACCTGCGGCATCAGTTGTCCTCGATTTCATTCAGATTGCGCCCCGCCAGGGCGGCTTTAACCGTCGAATCCAGGCGGCGGGCAGCAAACGCGTCAGTCACTTGCGACAAGCGCCGGGTCTGCTGCTCGATGGCATAACCGTCGGCGCCTTTCATCAGCTCGACCAGCTCCTGCACCTGCATCTCGATAACCAGGCGCTCTTCGGCATCTAGCAAGCGATCACCATCTGCCCCCAGGGCAGCCTGTACCGCCTCGACCAAGCGCTGCGCATCGACCTGTTGCTCGCGCAGCACGCGGGCAACCTTGTCATCGCCGGCATTCTGGAAGGAATCCTGCAGCATGCGCGCGATCTCGCCATCGGTCAGGCCGTAGGACGGCTTGACCTGGATGCTCGCCTCGACACCAGAACCCAGCTCACGAGCCTCCACACTGAGCAAGCCGTCCGCGTCGACCTGGAAGGTCACGCGAATCTTTGCCGAGCCCGCCACCAGCGGCGGAATCCCGCGCAGCTCGAAACGCGCCAGGGAGCGGCAATCGCTGATCAGCTCACGCTCGCCCTGCAGCACATGAATCATCATGGCCGTCTGGCCATCCTTGTAGGTGGTGAAGTCCTGCGCGCGCGCCACCGGGATCGTGGTGTTGCGCGGAATGACCTTCTCCATCAGGCCGCCCATGGTTTCCAGCCCCAGGGACAGCGGAATCACGTCGAGCAGCAGCAACTCTTCACCGTCGCCACGCTTGTTGCCTGCCAGGGTGTCGGCCTGGATCGCCGCACCGATGGCCACCACCTGATCCGGATCGATATCGGTCAGCGGCTGGCGACCAAATAGCTCAGCCACTGCCGCACGCACACGCGGCACCCGCGTGGAGCCGCCGACCATGACCACCGCCTCGACCTCTTCGATCTCGATACCGGCATCACGCACCGCACGGCGGCAAGCCTTGAGGCTGCGCTGGACCATTGGCTCGACCAACGCATCGAGCTGCGCGCGCGTCAGATCGCCGCGCCAATCGCCATGCACCAGCTCCGTGGATTCGGCGGTAGTCAGTGCTTCCTTGGCCGCACAGGCCGCCTGCAACAAGCTGCGCTGGGTGCCCGGATCAATATCCATGGACAGACCAGCCTGCTGCATCATCCAGCCGGCAATCGCATGGTCGAAATCGTCGCCACCCAGGGCGCTGTCGCCACCGGTAGCCATGACTTCGAATACACCGCGACTCAGGCGCAGGATGGAAATATCGAACGTGCCACCACCCAGGTCATAGATGGCCACCACGCCTTCGGCATGCTGATCGAGACCATAGGCAACCGCCGCCGCAGTCGGCTCGTTGAGCAGGCGCAGCACATTAAGACCGGCAAGACGCGCCGCGTCCTTGGTGGCCTGGCGCTGCGCATCGTCGAAGTAGGCTGGCACGGTAATCACCGCCCCCACCAACTCGCCGCCAAGGGTCGCTTCGGCACGCTGACGCAGTGCTTTCAGAATTTCGGCCGACACTTCCACCGGACTTTTCGCGCCCTGCACCGTGTCGATGAACGGCATGTGCGACTCGCCACCGACAAAGCGGTAAGGCAATTGCTCGCCCAGCTGTTTGACGTCCGCCAGGCCACGCCCCATCAGACGCTTGACCGACAGCACAGTATTCAACGGATCGCTAGGCGCAGCGGCCTTGGCAACACGACCGACCTCGACGCGATCCGCGTGATAACGCACAGCGGACGGCAGGATCACCTGCCCGTCGGTATCCGCCAGCGGCGCGGACAACCCGCTGCGCACAGCGGCAACCAGGGAGTTGGTGGTGCCCAGGTCAATCCCCACGGCCAGACGACGCTGGTGGGGCTGAGGGCTTTGGCCGGGCTCGGCGATCTGCAGTAGGGCCATGATGCTCTGGAGTTCAGGCGCGCAGCCGGGGCCGCGCGGCGGTTAATCGTCGAGGCGCTCTTCCAGCTGGCGCACTTCGTGGGTCAGCTTGTCGAGGAACTGCATGCGGCGGACCAGGCGCTCGGCCTCTTCACGCCGTGCAGGATCATCCCAACAAGCGGCAAAACCTTCATCGAGCTCTTCCTGAGCCGTCTTCAGGCGGCGCTTGAAAACCGCCACCCCCGCCAAGTCGGCGCTGTCCTGCAAGTCTTCCAGCTCTTCACGCCACTGCATCTGCTGCAGAAGGAACTCGCCATCCTGCACGGTCACTTCCAGCGGCAACTCACGGCCACGCAGCGCCAGCAGATAAAGCGCCCGACGCGGCGCATTCTTCAGGGTCTGGTAGGCCTCGTTGAGGCTGGCCGAATGCTCTAGCGCAAGGCGCTGATCGCGCTCAGGCGCATCGGCAAAGCGATCCGGATGCACCGACTTGGCCAGCTCGCGATAGCGCACAGCAAGCTGCTGGGCATCCAAACGAAAGCTCGGCTGCAGGTCGAACAAGGCGAAATGACAGGGACTACCCATGGCTTCAGACGTTGAAGCTCTCGCCGCAGCCGCATTCGCCGCGCACGTTGGGGTTGTTGAACTTGAAGCCCTCGTTGAGGCCCTCACGAACAAAGTCCAGCTCGGTGCCATCGATATAGGCCAGGCTCTTCGGATCGATGATCACTTTCACCCCGAAGCTTTCGAACACCTGATCTTCGACCGCCAACTCGTCAACGAACTCCAGCACGTAGGCCAGGCCCGAGCAGCCGGTGGTACGCACGCCGAGGCGAATGCCCTCGCCCTTGCCGCGCCCCTCGAGGGAGCGCTGCACGTGACGGGCAGCGGATTCGGTCATGGTAATCGCCATATCAGCTCCTTACAGACTGCACAGGCTCAGAGCAGGCCTTTCTTCTGCTTGTAGTCGCGCACGGCCGCCTTGATGGCGTCCTCGGCGAGCACCGAGCAGTGGATTTTTACCGGCGGCAGAGCGAGCTCTTCAGCCAGCTGGGTGTTTTTGATGGTTTCCGCTTCATCCAGGGTCTTGCCCTTCATCCACTCGGTAGCGAGGGAGCTGGAAGCGATGGCCGAGCCGCAGCCGTAGGTCTTGAATTTGGCGTCTTCAATCACGCCCTGCTCGTTGACCTTGATCTGCAGACGCATCACGTCGCCGCACGCCGGAGCGCCAACCATGCCGGTGCCGACATCCGGATCCTCGGCATCCATCTTGCCGACGTTGCGCGGGTTCTCGTAGTGGTCGATGACCTTTTCACTGTAAGCCATGGTGCAATTCCTCTTTCATCAGGTGCCGCTCTTGGAGGCGACTAAATAATCAATGCGCCTGCCATTCAACCTTGGACAGGTCGACACCTTCTTTGAACATGTCCCACAGCGGCGACAGTTCGCGCAGCTTGTCCACGGCATCGCGAATCTTCGATGCGGCGTAATCGACTTCTTCCTCGGTGGTGAAGCGACCGAAGGTGAAACGGATCGAGCTGTGCGCCAGTTCGTCGTTGCGGCCCAGGGCGCGCAGCACGTAGGACGGTTCCAGCGACGCGGAGGTACAGGCGGAACCGGAAGAAACCGCCAGATCCTTGAGCGCCATGACCAGCGACTCACCTTCGACATAGTTGAAGCTGAGGTTGAGGTTGTGCGGTACGCGCGCAGTCAGGCTGCCGTTGAGGTACAGCTCTTCCATGCCATCGACCTGCTTGTAGAAGCGCTCACGCAGGGCCAGGATGCGCTGGTTTTCCTGGAGCATTTCTTCCTTGGCGATACGGAAGGCTTCGCCCATGCCGACGATCTGGTGGGTGGCCAGGGTGCCGGAGCGCATGCCACGCTCGTGGCCGCCACCGTGGATCAGCGCTTCCAGGCGCACGCGCGGCTTGCGGCGCACGTAGAGCGCACCGATGCCTTTGGGGCCGTAGGTCTTGTGTGCAGAGAAGGACATCAGGTCGACCTTCATCTTCTCCAGATCGATCTCCACCTTGCCGGTGGACTGCGCCGCATCGACATGGAACAGCACACCGCGCGAGCGGGTCAGCTCACCAATGGCAGTAATGTCGTTGATGGTGCCGATCTCGTTGTTGACGTGCATAACCGAGACCAGAATGGTGTCGTCACGCAGCGCACCTTCAACCATCGCAACGGTGATCAGGCCATCTTCGCCCGGCTCAAGGTAGGTCACTTCGAAGCCTTCGCGCTCAAGCTGGCGGCAGGTATCGAGCACGGCTTTGTGCTCGATCTTCGAGGTGATGATGTGTTTGCCTTTGGTGCTGTAGAAATGCGCAACACCCTTGATCGCCAGGTTGTCGGACTCGGTGGCACCGGAGGTCCAGACGATCTCGCGCGGGTCGGCATTGACCAGCTCGGCAACTTGCCGGCGGCCATTTTCCACAGCCTCTTCAGCCTTCCAGCCGAAAACGTGGGAACGCGATGCCGGGTTGCCAAAGTTGCCATCCACCAGCAGGCATTCACTCATTTTCTGCGCCACGCGCGGATCGACCGGAGTGGTGGCGGAATAGTCGAGGTAAATCGGCAATCTCATCAGGTATCTCCTATCAGGTAGGCGCCCTACTCAATCAACGGCGGACGCTTCAATCTTATCCAGGCGAGGCGTCCTGCCATTGCAGTGGCGCTGATCCTGACGCTGGGCAACTTCCTGCACCTCACGGCGCGTCACCAGATCAGCCAGGCTGATGCCACTGAGGAACTCGTGAATCTGCTGACTGAGGTCGCACCACAGATGGTGGGTGAGGCAGGTATCGCCGGAGTGGCAATCACCCTGCCCCTGGCAGCGCGTAGCATCGACCGACTCATTGACCGCATCGATCACCTGCGCCACTTGGATCACACGCATGTCGCGCGACAGCTGATAGCCGCCGCCCGGACCACGCACACTGCTAACCAGATTGCCGCGCCGCAGCTTGGCAAACAGTTGCTCCAGATAGGACAGGGAAATCCCCTGACGCTCGGAAATGTCAGCCAGGGACACAGGCCCCTGCTGGGCATGCAGCGCCAGATCGAGCATGGCGGTGACGGCGTATCGGCCTTTGGTGGTCAGGCGCATGGTAGCTACCACGAATTCGCTGAATTGCCGCAAGTATCCCCTTTTCCGACTGTTTCAGTCAACTATAAGACCGATTAAAACAGTCGGGATTAGGTGCAGCACGGGGCGCGAATGATAGCAAACTCAACTCCGCAAGGCATCAGGCCGCCGGCTTGTCGCCCTGCTCCTTGCAGACACCCTCGAAGTCCTCATCACGCAAGGCCGGCAACTCCTTGGCGCAATAGTCACTACCCAGCGCCTTGAGCGCCCCACACATGCCTTCCAGGCGCCCATCGACTGCCTGCAGGTGATCGAGCAACTGGCCAATGGCGCGCGCCACCGGATCGGGCATGTCCTGACTGACGCCGTAGGCATCGAAACCCAGCTTCTCAGCCATCGCCTGGCGCTTGGCTTCCTGCTCATCATCGGACTTGGCGATGATCCGCCCAGGAATGCCCACCGCCGTCGCACCCGCCGGCACTTCCTTGGTCACCACGGCATTCGAGCCAATCTTGGCCCCCGCACCCACGGTAAACGGCCCCAGCACCTTGGCGCCCGCCCCCACTACCACCCCGTCTTCCAGGGTTGGATGGCGCTTACCCTTGTTCCAACTGGTACCGCCCAGGGTCACACCCTGATAGAGCGTCACGTCATTGCCGATCTCAGCGGTCTCGCCGATGACGATGCCCATGCCGTGATCGATAAAGAAACGCCGACCGATCTTCGCGCCCGGATGAATCTCGATACCAGTCATCCAACGCCCGAAGTTGGAGACCATGCGCGCCAGCCATTTCCAGCCACCAAGCCAAAGCCCATGAGCCAGACGATGCAGCCAGATCGCGTGCAGCCCCGGATAGCAGGTCAGCACCTCAAACGCATTGCGCGCCGCCGGGTCGCGATGGAAAACGCTCTGGATATCTTCGCGCACACGCTCAAACATCTTCATTTCTCCGCTTGTGTGGCTCGCCACGTACTGCCTTCTGCGTTTCCGTAAGGATACCGCGCAGGATATTCATCTCCAGCTTGCTGACGTCGCTGCGCCCATACAAGCGCCGCAACCGCGACATCAGGTGCCGCGGGCTCTGCGGATCGAGGAAGCCAATCTGCACCAGCGTGCTTTCCAGATGGCCATAGAACAGCTCCAACTCATCCGCCGTCACCGGCTGCCCATCCAGCGGCGCTGCCGCCTCGACCTTGCTCATCTTGGTCGGCAACCCCTGCACCGCCAACCAGGCCATGCGCACCTCATAGGCCAGCACCTGCACGGCAGTCGCCAGGTTCAGCGAGCTGAAATCGGGATTGGAGGGGATATGCACATGAAACTGACAGCGCTGCAGCTCATCATTGGTCAGGCCGGCGTACTCACGACCGAACACCAAGGCCACCTCACCGCCACGCCCGGCGTGCTCCAGCGTAGTGGTGGCGCACTCACGCGGATCAAGTAGCGGCCAGGGAATACTGCGATCACGCGCACTGGTGCCGAGCACCACACTGCATCCGACCAGCGCCTCCTCCAGCGTGCCGACAACCTGCGCACCATCGAGGATATCGACCGCACCGGAAGCCCGCGCCACCGCCTCGGCACTGGGAAAGTCTTCGGGATCGACCAGCACCAGGCGCGACAAACCCATGTTTTTCATGGCCCGCGCGGCACCGCCGATGTTGCCGGGATGACTGGTATTGACCAGAACCACACGAATATTCTGCAGCACCGCGAGCTCCTGGCGTGAAGCGAAAGGGGCACCGATGTTACAGAAGCACCGAGACTTACGCCACGCGTGACAAAGGCTAGGCTACATCCAACAGGCTTTTCTGCTAGTATGGCCGGCTTTCTTTAACGACCCAGGTGAATCCCCTCATGCAGCCCATGCTGAATATCGCACTGCGCGCAGCCCGCAGCGCCGGTGAACTGATCTTCCGCTCCATCGAGCGCCTGGACGTCATCTCGATCAACGAGAAAGATGCCCGCGACTACGTCACCGAAATCGACCGCGCTGCCGAGCAGACGATTATCCAGGCACTGCAGAAGGCTTACCCGACGCACGGCTTCCTCGGCGAAGAAGGCGGCGCGATCCAGGGCACCGGCGATGGCGCTGACTACCAGTGGATCATCGACCCGCTGGACGGCACCACCAACTTCATCCGTGGCGTACCGCACTTTGCCGTCAGCATCGCCTGCAAATACCGCGGCCGCCTGGAGCACGCCGTGGTGCTGGACCCGGTTCGCCAGGAAGAATTCACCGCCAGCCGTGGCCGTGGCGCCGCCCTCAACGGTCGCCGCCTGCGCGTAAGCACCCGCAAGAGCCTGGACGGCGCCCTGCTCGGCACCGGTTTCCCGTTCCGCGACAGCCAACTGGAACACCTGGACAACTACTTCGGCATGTTCCGCAGCCTGGTCGGCCAGACTGCCGGCATCCGCCGCGCCGGCGCTGCCAGCCTGGACCTGGCCTACGTGGCCGCCGGTCGCTTCGACGCCTTCTGGGAGTTCGGCCTGTCCGAGTGGGACATGGCAGCTGGCGCCCTGCTGATCCAGGAAGCCGGCGGCCTGATCAGCGACTTCAGCGGCGGTCACGACTTCCTCGAGAAGGGCCAGATCGTTGCCGGCAACACCAAGTGCTTCAAAGCCGTACTGACCGCAATCCAGCCACACCTGTCGCCCGCCCTGAAACGCTAACTGCAGCGCTTTCAGCCGCATAAAAAAACCGCCCCGAAGGGCGGTTTTTTTTATGCGGGGGATTTACTGTGCAACCTGACCCTGCTGCGCCAGCACCAACTGACCCTGCTCATTGAGCGGAATTCGGCTACCCGGATCGTGATCCATACGTACCTGGCTGACTTTGCCATCCAACTGGTACTTCACGTTGTAACCCGAGAGCTTTTCGCTGGTATCGGTAACCGTGCTGCAACGGGTTTCGGTGGTGGTGTAGGTGTCACGATTCTGCATGCCCTCCTGCACTTTGTTGCCGGCATAGCCGCCACCGACCGCACCGGCCACGGTAGCGATCTTCTTGCCGCTACCGCCGCCCACCTGATTGCCCAGCAGGCCGCCAGCCAGGGCACCGATCACGGTACCGGTAATCTGGTGCTGATCCTTCACCGGCGCCTGGCGAGTCACCGCAACGTCCTTGCAAACCTCGCGCGGCGTCTTGACGGTTTCCATGATCGGCTCAACGGCCAGGACCTCAGCATACTCAGAGCCCTTGACCAGACTGTAAGTGGCGACAGCACCGCCGGCAGTAACACCCACCGCACCCAGCACTGCACCCACAATCATCGACTTGTTCATATGGTCCTCCTGAGACCCATCACAGCGGACTTTTCCGCCCTACTCCCAGCCTTGGATAGGCCTATGGCACACGAGTTCCCGAAACATTCAGACCCGCGCGATAAGTGGGAGCGCCATCACACCTGCCAGCCAATACGAAAAAGCCCGGCAGAGCCGGGCTTTTGCAAAACATAGCAGACGATCAGGGACGCTCGTCGACTTCCTCGGCCACCACCGGAGGAATCAGATCCTCACTGCTCAGGTTCAGCCAGATCAGCACCACGTTGGCGATGTAGATCGACGAGTAGGTACCCGCCAACACACCAACAAACAGGGAGATCGAGAAGCCGAACAGGTTGTCACCACCGAACACCAGCAGCGCCGCAATCGCCAGCAAGGTGGAGATCGAGGTGGCCATGGTGCGCAGCAGGGTCTGCGTGGTCGAGATGTTGATGTTCTCGATCAGGCTGGCCTTGCGCAGCACGCGGAAGTTCTCGCGCACCCGGTCAAACACCACGATGGTGTCGTTCAACGAGTAGCCGATGATGGCCAGCACCGCAGCGAGCACCGTCAGGTCGAAGGTAATCTGGAAGAACGAGAGGATGCCCAGGGTCACCACTACGTCGTGCACCAGCGAAACGATGGCCCCCACAGCGAACTTCCACTGAAAGCGGAAGGCCAGGTACAGCAGGATACCGCCCAGCGCCAGAAGCATGCCCAGGCCGCCCTGGTCACGCAGCTCTTCACCGACCTGCGGACCAACGAACTCGACTTTCTTGTCGCGAATCTGGTTGCTGGCATCGGCTGCCTGCAGCGCAGTAATCACCTTGTCGCCCAACTGCTGATCATCACCACGCAGGCGCACCACCACATCGGTGGTCGCACCGAAGCTCTGCACCAGGGCATCTTCGAAACCTGCGGACTTGAGGTTCTCGCGCACCTGATTGAGGTCGACCGGCTGCTCATAGCGCAGCTCGATCTGGGTACCGCCGGTGAAATCCAGGCCGAAGTTCAGCCCCTGGTAGAACCAGCTGCCCAGCGCAACCAGAGTCAGGAGCATGGTCACGGCGAACGCAGAATTGCGCACGCCCATGAAATTGATAGTTTTCATCTCAGCCCCTTAGATCCACAGCTTCTTGAAGTCACGACCGCCGAAGATCAGGTTGACCATCGCACGGGTCACCATGATCGCGGTGAACATCGAGGTGACGATACCCAGCGACATGGTCACGGCGAAGCCCTTGACCGGACCGGTACCCATGGCGAACAGGATGCCGCCGACCAGCAAGGTGGTCAGGTTGGCGTCGAGAATGGCCGTGTAGGCACGATCGAAGCCCTCGTGAATCGCGCGCTGCACCGACATGCCATTGGCGATCTCTTCACGAATCCGCGAGAAAATCAGCACGTTGGCGTCCACCGCCATACCCATGGTCAGGACGATACCGGCAATACCCGGCAGCGTCAGGGTCGCACCGAGCAGCGACATCAACGCCAGCAGCAGGACCATGTTGAATGCCAGGGCCACGGTCGCCAATACACCGAAGAAACGGTAGATGGCGATGATGAACAACGAGACGAAGAGCATGCCCCACAGGGAAGCATCGACACCCTTGACGATGTTTTCAGCACCCAGGCTCGGGCCAATGGTGCGCTCTTCGGCAAAGTACATCGGTGCCGCCAGACCACCGGCGCGCAGCAGCAACGCCAGTTCCGAAGACTCGCCCTGGCCATTCAGGCCGGTGATGCGGAACTGACCACCGAGCGGCGACTGAATGGTCGCCAGGCTGATGATCTTGCGCTCTTCCTGGAAGGTCTGAACCGGCACTTCTTTTTCGACGCCGTCGACCGTCTGCTTGACGTAGTGGGTCTGCGGCTTCTGCTCGATGAAGATCACCGCCATGCTGCGCCCGACATTGTTGCGGGTGGCACGGTTCATCAGCTCGCCGCCATGACCGTCGAGGCGGATGTTGACCTGCGGACGACCGTTCTCGTCGAAGCTGGCACTGGCGTCCGTCACCTGGTCACCGGTGATGATCAGGCTGCGCTCCAGCGGCACGGCCGGGCGACCCGGCTCGCGAAACTCGAAGGGCTCGGTGGAGGAACGCGGCGCATCGGCATCGGCAGCCAGGCGGAATTCCAGGTTGGCCGTTTTGCCGAGGATCCGCTTGGCTTCGGCAGTGTCCTGCACGCCCGGCAGCTCGACCACGATACGGTTGGCACCCTGACGCTGCACCAGCGGCTCGGCCACGCCCAGTTCGTTGACGCGGTTACGTACGGTGGTCAGGTTCTGCTTGATCGAGTATTCGCGAATCTCGACTTGCTTGGCCTGGCTCAGGCCCAGGCGCAACACCTGCATGCCACCGCGTTCACTGGTGGTCATCTCGAAATCATTGATGCTCTTGCGGATCAGCGCCTGAGCACTTTCCAGCTCGTCGCTGTCAGCAAAGCCCAGCTGGATCGCACCATCCTGCTGCGGCAGGCTGCGATAACGCAGACGCTCCTTGCGCAGGAGGCTCTTCACTTCGCTCTCGTAGACCTTGAGACGGGCGTCGAGCGCCTTGTCCATGTCGACTTCAAGCAGGAAGTGCACACCACCGGACAGGTCCAGACCCAGCTTCATCGGGCCAGCGCCGATATTGCGCAGCCACTGCGGCGTGGTCGGCGCCAGGTTCAGGGCCACCACGTAGTCATCACCCAGCAGTTTCAGCGCCAGGGCCTTGGCCGGCAGCTGGTCTTCCTGCTTGGCCAGGCGCACCAGGCCGCCTTTGCCCTGCTCCGCCAGCGTAGTCGCCTTGACGGTAAGGCCGGCTTCGCCGAGCGCCTTGCCGACGCGATCCAGGTCAGCCTGGCTGATCTGCAGCGCCGAGCTGTTGCCACTGATCTGGATAGCCGGATCGTCGGGATACAAATTAGGCGCGGAGTAGATGAAGCCGACCACCAGCACAGCCAGGATCAGCAGGTACTTCCACAGAGGATATTTGTTGAGCATGACGCCGCCCGTTATGACACGGGGCGCTTAATGCGCCCCGTCGTTGCTGAAGAATGAATCGTTAGATGGCTTTCAGAGTGCCCTTGGGCAGCGTCGCCGCGATGGCCTGCTTCTGGAAGCGCAGCTCAACCTTCTCGGCCACTTCAACCACCACGAAGTCATCGCTGACCTTGGTGATCTTGCCGGCGATACCGCCATTGGTGACCACTTCATCACCCTTCTGCAGGCCGCCGAGCAGGTTTTTCTGCTCCTTGGCACGCTTGGCCTGCGGGCGCCAGATCATCAGATAGAAGATGACCAGGAAGCCGACCAGGAACACCCACTCGAAACCACCAGCGGCAGGACCGGCGGCGGCAGCCGGAGCAGCGGCATCGGCGAAGGCGGCGGGAATCAGAAAACTCATGGGGAACTCCTATTACGAGGTCTTAAGGCTGTTGTTATCAGCGGCAACTCGCCATCTGGCGAGTTGGCATCAGGCGGGAGTGAAATCGGCAATTTTGCAGCGCCCTCACCTAAGTGCGGGCATGCCTGCCGGATTTCAATGGTTCAGGCCAACTACCGTTCAGGACTCCAGCGGCGGCGTCTGCAGGCCGCGCCGGGCATAGAAGGCATCGACGAAGGCGGCCAATGTACCCTGTTGAATAGCCTCGCGCAAACCAGCCATCAGGCGCTGGTAATGGCGCAAGTTATGGATGGTATTGAGCATGCTGCCGAGCATTTCGCCGCACTTATCCAGGTGATACAGGTAGGCGCGCGAGAAGTTCTGACAGGTGTAGCAATCGCAGGTCGGATCGAGCGGGGACTCGTCATGCTTATGCACCGCGTTGCGGATCTTGATCACCCCGGTATCTATGAACAGGTGGCCATTGCGCGCATTGCGCGTGGGCATCACGCAGTCGAACATGTCCACGCCACGACGCACGCCCTCGACCAGGTCTTCCGGCTTACCCACCCCCATCAGGTAGCGCGGCTTGTCGGCCGGCAGCTGCGGCGGCAGGAAGTCGAGCACGCGAATCATCTCTTCCTTCGGCTCACCGACCGACAGACCACCGATGGCCAGGCCGTCGAAGCCAATCTCGTTGAGACCTTCCAGCGAGCGCATACGCAGCTCTTCGTGCATGCCGCCCTGGACGATGCCGAACAGCGCCGACGGATTGCCCTCATGGGCATTCTTCGAGCGCTTGGCCCAACGCAGCGACAATTCCATCGAGCGCTTGGCCACATCGAAGTCCGCCGGGTACGGCGTGCACTCGTCAAAAATCATCACGATGTCGGAGCCCAGGTCGCGCTGCACCTGCATCGACTCTTCCGGCCCCATGAACACCTTGGCGCCATCCACCGGCGAGGCGAAATACACCCCCTCCTCTTTGATCTTGCGCATGGCGCCCAAGCTGAACACCTGGAAGCCGCCAGAGTCAGTGAGGATCGGCCCCTGCCACTGCATGAAGTTATGCAGGTCGCCGTGCTTCTTGATCACCTCGGTGCCCGGGCGTAGCCACAGGTGGAAGGTGTTGCCCAGAATGATCTGTGCACCAATCGCCTCAATGTCGCGCGGCAGCATGCCCTTGACCGTGCCATAGGTCCCCACCGGCATGAACGCCGGGGTTTCCACCACACCACGCGGGAAGGTCAGCCGACCGCGACGGGCACGCCCATCAGTGGCCAGCAGCTCGAAGGACATATGACTCATGGGGTTTCCTCGGGGCCGCGCGGGGCGGGATTGCGGGTGATGAACATGGCATCGCCGTAACTGAAAAAACGGTACTGCTGCTCGACGGCCGCCGCATAGGCCGCCATGGTTTCCGGATAACCGGCAAAGGCGGAAACCAGCATCAGCAGGGTCGATTCGGGCAGGTGAAAGTTGGTCACCAGGGCATCGACCACATGGATCGGTCGCCCTGGGTAAATAAAGATGTCGGTGTCGCCGCTGAATGCCTTCAGCCGGCCATCACGTGCCGCACTCTCCAGCGAACGCACGCTGGTGGTGCCCACCGCCACCACCCGACCGCCGCGCGCCTTGCACGCCGCCACGGCATCGACCACGTCCTGGCTGACTTCCAGCCATTCGAGATGCATGTGGTGGTCCTCGATGCGCTCGACGCGCACCGGCTGAAAGGTGCCCGCCCCTACGTGCAGGGTGACAAATGCGCGCTCGACGCCCTTGGCGGCAATGGCTTCGAGCAACGCTTCGTCGAAGTGCAACCCGGCAGTCGGCGCGGCCACGGCGCCAGCCTTGCTCCGATCGGAATAAACAGTCTGGTAGCGCTCGCGATCGGATGCATCGTCGGCACGATCTATATAGGGCGGCAACGGCATATGCCCGACCCGCTGCAGCAGCGGCAGCACTTCCTCATTGAAACGCAATTCAAACAGCGCATCGTGGCGCGCCAGCATCTCGGCCTCGCCGCCGCCTTCTATATGAATCAGCGAACCGGGCTTGGGCGACTTGCTCGAACGCACATGGGCCAGCACGCGATGACTGTCCAGCACGCGCTCGACCAGAATTTCCAGCTTGCCGCCAGACGCCTTCTGCCCGAACAGCCGCGCCGGAATCACCCGGGTGTTGTTGAACACCATCAGGTCGCCAGGACGCAGGTACTCGAGCAGATCGACAAAGTGTTGGTGAGCCAACTGGCCACTCTCGCCATCCAGCACCAGCAGGCGGCTGGAACGGCGCTCGGCCAGTGGGTGGCGGGCAATCAGGGCATCAGGGAGATCGAAATGAAAGTCGGCAACGCGCATGGTGGGAATCGTCTTGCAGGGCTGCAAATCTTACCGGAAACCGCACATTCTAGCCACGCACCCGGATTGACCGCATTCGACCACCTCCCTATACTCCGCCGCCATCGTGCCCCGGTGGCGGAATGGTAGACGCGGCGGATTCAAAATCCGTTTTCGAAAGGAGTGGGAGTTCGAGTCTCCCCCGGGGCACCAATCATCTTGTTCCAGCGCTCTCACGATGAGCCTGAAACCCCTCTGAAACACCCGCTACAGAGCGCCGCAAACTCGTACGAAAGTGACGATTTGCAGGGGCTTGGCAAACGTCTTTGAGTTAGCGTAGAGTGTGCCCACTGTGTTTGCATGGGTCGCCTTGAATCGTGACCTGGTGCAGTAGATCCTAGATCCGCTACATCCCGCTCGACTTCTCTTACTCTCTGCAACCAGTCCCAGCCCTCTTCGCTCGAGCAAGAGGCTGTCATCAACTCTAGTTTCAAGGAAATAAGACATGTCGAATCGTCAAACCGGCACCGTTAAGTGGTTCAACGACGAGAAGGGCTTCGGTTTCATCACCCCCGAAAGCGGTCCGGATCTGTTCGTGCACTTCCGCGCTATCGAAGGCAACGGCTTCAAGAGCCTGAAAGAAGGCCAGAAGGTTACCTTCGAAGCCGTGCAAGGCCAGAAAGGCATGCAAGCTGACAAAGTCCAGGTTCTGGGCTAAGTCGCTTCCGAAAAAGCCCCTGATGGAAACATCAGGGGCTTTTTTGTGCCTGCGATTTGTTGCCCGTACAATCCGCCGCAGTTTTCTGCCAAGAGCCTTCCATGCCCAAGCACACACTGCGCCCCACGGGTGACTACCCCGCCGCCGGCCTGATTCGCCGCCTGGCCGCGATGTTCTATGACTTCCTGTTAAGCCTCGCCCTGCTGATGGTCATCACCCTGACCTACAAGGGCATCCAGATGCTCATCATCGGCGAAGAAAGGCTGCGCCAACTATCAGACGCCGGCGCCCTGGATGGCGACCCGCTGCTATCGACCCTCCTGGTGTTGGGCCTGTTCGGCTTCTTCGCCAAATTCTGGACCCACAACGGCCAGACCCTCGGCATGCAGGTCTGGGGCGTACGCATCCAGAACGCAGATGGCTCGGCGATCAGCCTGTGGCAGGCGCTGCTGCGCTTCATGGTCGCCATCGGATCTTGGCTATGCCTGGGCCTGGGTTTTTTCTGGGTGCTGTGGGACAAGCAAAAGCGCAGCTGGCACGACATCTACTCGGACAGCCACGTCGTGCAATTGCCCAAGCATGTGCACAAGCAGGGCAAGCTTTAACAAAGGCTCCAGCCCTGATACTGCCCGCCGCGCGCATCACAACACCGCGACTGCGCGCCGCGCCCTTTGCATAAAATGAAAATCTTTCGCATTATTGCGCAGTTTTATAGCGCACTGCGTCTCGCTCTCACTTTCATATGCAAAGGAACTCGCCATGACTCGTATGCCCCTGGCTACTGCCAGCCTGCTGGCTCTCGCCATCTCCCTCGCCGGTTGTGGCGATGACAAGAAAGAAGCTGCCGCACCGCAAGCAGCCGCTCCGGCCGCTGCTACCGCCAGCGCGTCCGGCCTGAAAGTTGAAGACGCAGCCGCCAAAGCCGTGGTCAGCCACTACGCCGACATCGCCTTTGCCGTGTTCAGCGATGCCGCCAGCACCGGCAAAACCCTGCAGACCGCCATCGACGCCCTGCTCGCCAACCCCAACGACGCCACCCTGAAAGCCGCCCGTGAAGCCTGGCTGGCCGCTCGTGTCCCCTACATGCAGACTGAAGTATTCCGCTTCGGCAACGCCGTGGTCGACGACTGGGAAGGCCAGCTGAACGCCTGGCCGCTGGACGAAGGCCTGATCGACTACGTGGTCGCCGACACCGCGCAAGCCCAGGGCAACCCGGCTGGCACCGCCAACATCATCGCCAACACCGAGATTCAGGTCGGCGAAGACAAGGTCGACGTGAAAGACCTGACCGGCGAGAAACTGGCCAGCCTGAACGAGCTGGGCGGTTCCGAAGCCAACGTCGCCACCGGCTACCACGCCATCGAATTCCTCCTCTGGGGCCAAGACCTCAACGGCACCGGCCCTGGCGCGGGCGCGCGTCCGGCCAGCGACTACCTGACTGGCGATGGCGCCACCGGCGGCCACAACGACCGTCGCCGTGCCTTCCTGAAGGCAGCCACCGACCTGCTGGTCAGCGACCTCGACTCGATGGTTGCCCAGTGGAAAGCCGGCGTTGCCGACAACTATCGCGCCAAGCTGGAAGCCGAATCGGCCGAGAACGGCCTGCGCAAAATGCTCTTCGGCATGGGTAGCCTGGGCCTGGGTGAACTGGCCGGCGAGCGCATGAAAGTCGCCCTGGAAGCCAACTCCACCGAAGACGAGCACGACTGCTTCAGCGACAACACCCACAACTCGCACTACTTCGACGCCAAAGGCATCCGCAACATTTACTTGGGCGAGTACATCAAGGTCGACGGCACCACCCTGACCGGCCCGAGCCTGTCGTCTCTGGTTGCCAAGGTCGACGCGGCCGCCGACACCACCCTCAAGACCGACCTGGACGCTACCCAGGCCAAGCTGCAGGCCCTGGTCGACAGCGCTGAGAAAGACAACGTGCACTTCGACCAACTGATCGCGGCCGACAACACCACCGGCCAACAACTTGTGCGTGACGCCATCACCGCCCTGGTCACCCAGACCGGCGCGATCGAGAAGGCTTCCGCCGCCCTGGGCATCAGCGGCCTGAACCCGGACACCGCCGACCACCAGTTCTGATTACCCGTCAGCACTGACAAACGGATGCGCCCACAAGGCGCATCCGTTTTTTTTATGCGCGCTGTATCTGCTACCCAATCGTTAGAAATCACTCCCGATCTTGCTATGCCCGCGGCATTTCGCCCGGCGTGCAAACGCTAATTCCTCTTATTTGAAGTCCATTAGCCTGCTAACATCGCCGGCCTGACTCGCCGCCCTGGTTCGCTCCGATGCTCCATCCGCTCCGCCTCTGTGCACTCGCGCTGGCTTTCAGCCTGGCCGCCTGCAACCAGGCGCCGCCTCCAGCCGAACCCGGTGAAGCGCTTTCCGCTGGAGCCACCACGGTAGGTCAGCGCGACCACAACGCCTTCTCCCTGCCCTCGGCCAACCTGGCGCCCTCACGACGCCTGGACTTCGCCGTGGGCAACAGCTTCTTTCGCAACCCCTGGGTGATTGCGCCGACCACCACCATTGCCCGCGATGGCCTCGGCCCGCTGTTCAATACCAACGCCTGCCAGAACTGCCACATCAAGGATGGGCGCGGCCACCCGCCCGCCGCCAACGCCAGCAGCGCCGCATCCATGCTGGTACGCCTGTCGATCCCGGCAGATGGTTCCAGCGCACACCGCGAGCTGTTGCAGCGCAACGGCGTAGTCCCCGAGCCGGTGTATGGCGGCCAGTTGCAGGACATGAGCAACCCCGGCGTCGCTCCCGAGGGCAAGGTACGGGTGAGCTACAGCAGCGTGCCGGTGACCTTCGCCGATGGCACGCGCGTCGAGTTGCGCCAGCCGCAGCTGCAGATCAGTAACCTGGGCTACGGCCCAATGCACCCCGACGCCCTGTTCTCCGCGCGCATCGCCCCGCCGATGATTGGCCTTGGCCTGCTCGAAGCGATTCCAGAAAGCGCCCTGCTGGCCCATGCCGACCCCGACGATCGCGACGGTGATGGCATTCGTGGCGTGGCCAACCGGGTCTGGGACGACGCGCGTGGCACCACCGTACTCGGCCGCTTCGGCTGGAAGGCCGGCCAGCCCAGCCTCAACCAGCAGAACGCTCACGCCTTCGCCAACGACATGGGCCTGACCAGCAGCCTGCTGCCCCAGGACAACTGCAGCGCGGCGCAAACCGACTGCCGCAGCGCAGTCAACGGCGGTGCGCCGGAGGTCAGCGACACGATCATGGCCAGCGTGCTGTTCTACACCCGCAACCTGGCGGTACCCGCGCGCCGCGCCGTGAATGACCTGGCCGTGCGCCAGGGCAAGCAGCTGTTCAACCAGGCCGGCTGCCAGAAGTGCCACGTACCGAGCTTCACCACTGCAACCGATGCCGCCGAACCGGAGCTGGCCAATCAGACCATTCGCCCCTACAGCGACCTGCTGCTGCACGACATGGGCGACGGCCTGGCCGATGGCCG
This sequence comes from Aquipseudomonas ullengensis, assembly GCF_014174475.1. Taxonomy (GTDB): domain Bacteria; phylum Pseudomonadota; class Gammaproteobacteria; order Pseudomonadales; family Pseudomonadaceae; genus Aquipseudomonas; species Aquipseudomonas ullengensis. The sequence goes on along the minus strand of NZ_JACJUD010000003.1, from coordinate 402,939 downwards.
CAGCGAGTTCCAGGCCAGCGGCCGCCAGTGGCGTACCGCGCCGCTGTGGGGCATCGGCCTGACCGATACGGTCAATGGCCACACCCAGTTCCTGCACGACGGCCGCGCACGCAACCTGCTGGAGGCCATTCTCTGGCACGGCGGCGAAGCCGAAGCGGCAAAACAGCAGGTTCTCACCTACGATGCCGAGCAGCGCAGCACGCTGTTGGCGTTTCTCAACTCCCTGTAAGGAGCCACGCATGACCCGCACCCGTCTTCTGGCCAGCGCCCTCTGCGGCCTTGCCCTGAGCGCCTGCAGCCCGCAGGACCCACAGCAGAAGGCCAGCGCCGCCCTGGTCGATGGCGTCCTGTTGCCGGCCTACAGCAGCTGGAACCAGGCCAACCAGCAACTGGCCGCCAATGCCGACGCTTACTGCAGCGGCAGCCAGGACCTGGCCAGCGCGCGCCAGGCATTCCTCGCCAGCGTCAGTAGCTGGGCCGCCCTGCAACCGCTGATGGTCGGGCCACTGGCCGAAGGCAACCGCGCCTGGCAGGTGCAGTTCTGGCCGGACAAGAAGAACCTGGTGCAGCGCCAGGTCGAGGCGCTGCTCAAGAGCAAGCCGCAACTCGCCGCAGCCGACCTGGAAAAATCCAGCGTGGTGCTGCAGGGCCTGACCGCCTATGAATATGTGCTGTTCGACCCCAACATCGACCTCGACGATGCCGCGCAGAAGAGCCGCTACTGCCCGCTACTGACCGCCATCGGCCAGCACCAGCAGAAGCTCTCCGCTGACGTCCTGAGCCAGTGGCAAGCCAAGGACGGCATGGCCGACCAGCTCAAGCAGTTCCCCAATGCGCGCTACGCCGAAGCCCCCGAGGCCATCGCCGACCTGCTGCGCACCCAGGTCAGCGGCATCGACGGCCTGAAGAAAAAACTCGGCACCGCTCTCGGCCGCCAGAGCAAAGGCATCGCCCAGCCCTACCAGGCCGAGTTCTGGCGCAGCAACGCCAGCCTGACCAGCCTCGCCTCGGCCCTGGCCAGCGCCGAGCGCCTGTGGCTCGGCGCCAACCAGGACGGCGTCAAATCGCTGCTCGGCAGTGAGCAGGCCGATCTTGCCCAGCGCATCGACAAGCAGTACAGCGCCACCCGCCAGCTGCTAGCCGCCATCGACCGCCCGCTCGGTGAAATGCTCGCCGAAGAAGCCGGTCGCACCGAGCTGAACGCCTTCTATGACAGCCTCAACCAGCTGCACCGTCTGCAGGAAGGCGAGCTGGCCAAGGCCCTTGGCATCCAGCTCGGCTTCAACGCCCACGACGGAGACTGAGTGATGAAACGCAGAGCCTTCCTCGGCTTCAGCAGCGCCCTGCTGGCCGCAGGCGCCCTCGGCGGCTGGAAACTGACCCACCAGGGCGGGCAGCCGCTGCTGCTGTCCGCTCGTGACGACAGCGACGGCAAGCACTACGCCGTCGGCTATCGCCTGGACGGCAGCAAGGTCTTCGCCACCCACGTCAGTGAACGCTGCCATGACGTGGTCCCGCACCCGAGCCTGCCGCTGGCGGTGTTCGTCGGCCGCCGCCCGAGCCGCGAAAGCTACCTGGTCGACCTGCGCGACGGGCGTCTGCTACAGACCCTGGATTCGCCGAAGGATCGCCACTTCTACGGCCACGGCGTGTTCCACAAGGACGGCGAGTGGTTCTACAGCACCGAGAACGACACCTCCGACCCAGGTCGCGGCGTACTCGGCGTATACCGCGTCACCGACGGCCTGCTGCAGCGCGAGCGCGAGCTGTCCACCCACGGCCTGGGCCCGCACCAGCTGCTGTGGATGCCCGACGGCGAAACCCTGGTGGTGGCCAACGGCGGCATCCGCACCGAGGCCGACAGCCGGGTGATGATGAACCTCGATGCCATGGAAGCCAGCCTGGTGCTGATGCGCCGCGACGGCAGCCTGATCAGCAAGGAACAGTTGCCCGAGCAGATGAACAGCGTGCGCCACCTGGCCGTGGCCAGCGACGGCACCATCGTCTCCGGCCAGCAGTACGAAGGCGAACCGACCGACGCCGTGCCGTTGCTGGCGATCAAGCGTCCCGGCCAGCCGTTCCAGCACTTCCCGCTGGGCGACACGCAGCGCGCGGTGATGAACCAGTACACCGCCAGCCTGGCGATCCACAGTGAACTGCGCCTGCTGGCGCTGACCGCGCCGCGCGGCAATCGCTTCTTCATCTGGAATCTGGACAGCACCGAGCTGCTGCTGGACGCGCCACTGGCCGATTGCGCCGGGGTGGGCGCGGTGGCCAACGGCTTCGTGGTCACCTCCGGGCAAGGCCGTTGCCGCCTGTATGACTGCCGTGGCGCGCAGATCAGCGCCCAGTCGCTGGCCCTGCCAGCCGGCCTGTGGGACAACCACCTGCGCCTGGCCTGACCCCTGACGCTGAGGCAGAACTCAGCCCACGCCTACAGAACGGCCACGGACGGCCGACCTATACTCACAGAGACTTCGCACTTGCAGCCCGCACACCCTGCAGGCCAGGTGTAGCCGGCCGCCCACGCCGGGAGATAGGGATATCCGAGAAGCCGCCGCCAGCTCCTGGCGCCCGGACATTGCCATTCTCCGATGAGGCATACCTTCCATGTTCCTGCAGAAATCCTTGCGTGCGCAGATCCTCGCCTTGCTGGGCGGCAGCCTGCTGCTGATCCTGATTACCGCGCTGGCCTGTTTCAGCTTTCTCTCCAGCGGCATGCAGGCCTATCGTGGCCTGCTCGAAGGCCCACTGGAAGCCTCGCAACTGGTCGACCAGGCCAACCTCGAATTCAAATCGCAAGTCCAGGAATGGAAGAACGTCCTGCTGCGTGGCCAGTCGCCGGAGAACCTGAGCAAGTACTGGCAGCAGTTCGAAGAACAGGAATCCAAAGTGCAGGGCATCCTCGGCAAACTGGCCACCGAGGTCGCCTTCGACCCCTCATTGAAAAGCCAGGTAGAACGCCTGCGCACTGAGCACCAGGCACTCGGCGCCAACTACCGCAAAGGCCGCGATGCTTTTGTCGCCGCCGGCGCCAACGCCCAGGCCGGCGATGCCGCGGTCAAGGGTATCGACCGCGCCACCAGCGAACAGATGGGCGCCCTGGTCACCGAACTGCATGACACCAGCCTGAGCCAGGCCAAGCAGATCAATGCCGATGCCGAACGCACCATCCTGGTCGGCACATTGCTGATGCTCGGCGCCAGCGTACTGGTCGCCCTGTTCAGCCTGTGGCTGGTCAACCGCAACCTGATCGGCCCGATCACCACCCTGATCGACCATATCGCCAAGCTCAGCCAGGGCAACTTCGGCCAGCGGGTGAATGCCGACCGCCAGGACGAGCTGGGCCGCCTGGCCGTGGCCGCCAACACCCTGCGCGACTTCCTTGCCGACACCTTCACCCGCTTGAAACACAGCACCAGCCAGTTGGATACCGCCAGCGGCGAGCTGAATGCCATCGCCACGCTGATGTCCCAGGGCACCCGCGAGCAGTTCTCCCGCACCGATCAGGTGGCCACGGCCATGCACGAGATGTCCGCCACCGCGCAGCAGGTCGCCAGCCATGCGGCCGACGCAGCCGGGGCGGCGGATGATGCCGACGAGTCGGCGCGCCAGGGCGGCAAGGTGATGGAACATACCATCCAGACCATCACCACCATGCGCAGCGAGATCGCCACCACCGCCGACGTGATCCGCCGCCTGGAGAGCGACAGCGGGCGCATCGGCAAGGTGCTGGAAGTGATCCGTGGCATTGCCGAGCAAACCAACCTGTTGGCGCTCAACGCCGCCATCGAGGCTGCGCGCGCCGGCGAGCAGGGCCGAGGCTTCGCCGTGGTCGCCGACGAGGTACGCACCCTGGCCCAGCGCACTGCCGAATCCACCGCCGAGATCAACCAGATCATCGACACGGTGCAGACCGGCGCGGTCAACGCCGTGCGCGCCATCGAGAGCGGGCAGAGCCGCAGCGAGGAAGGCGTGACCCAGGTCACCGAGGCCGGCGCCATGCTGCAGCGCATCACCGGTGCGGTGGAGGCGATTCGCGACATGAACCGGCAGATCGCCACCGCCGCCGAGGAGCAGACCTCGGTGGCCGAGGACATCTCGCGCAACCTCACCGAGATCACCGCCATCGCCACCACCAACCAGGAAAACGTGCAGCGCACCGAGAGCGCCAGCCACAACCTGCACGACCTGTCCGCCCAACTCAGCGAAGTGACCAAGCGCCTCAGCGCCTGACCACAACCCGGCACAGGGACGTGCCCGGGCAGCACCATGAAACGATCGCCGCAGCAGGCTGCTGCGCTGATCGACCCGGCAATTTCTTGCAAATGCGTGCTTTTTGACTTGATCGACAAGTAAGTCTAAGGTGCCCGCTTCGCCTATTCCCAGGCTCTTCCCGTCTTGCCAAGGAACCGGAATATGTTGCTCCGCCGCATGCTCATCATGCTCGGCGTCGTCGTGCTCATCGTGCTCGCCCTCGCCGCCATCAAGGCTTACTCCGTTTACCAGCAGATCCAGATGTTCACCGCGCCGCAGCCGGCCATCAGCGTGTCGGCGGCCAAGGCCGAGCAAATGCCCTGGCAATCGCTGCTGCCCGCCATCGGCACGCTCAAGGCCTTCCAGGGCGTGGATCTGACCGCCGAAGTACAGGGCACGGTCAGCCAGGTGCTGTTCCAGTCCGGTGAAAAGGTCAAACTGGGCCAGCCGCTGCTGCAACTCGATAGCCAGGTGGAACAGGCGATCCTCGCCACCGCCCTGGCCGTGCGCAACCTGGCCCAGGTGGAATACCAGCGCGGCAAGAACCTGGCTGGCAAGCAGGCCATCTCCAAGAGCGAGTTCGACCGCTTGTATGCCGAACTGCTCAAGGCTGAAGCCAGCGTGGCGCAGCTGCAGGCCAGCCTGGACAAGAAGCGCATCCTCGCGCCTTTCGCCGGCACCATCGGCATCCGCCAGGTGGACACCGGCGACTACCTGAGCCCCGGCAACCCGATCGCCACCCTGCAGGATCTCTCCAAACTGTTCGTCGACTTCTACCTGCCGGAGCAGGCCGCGCCACAACTGGCCATCGGCCAGCGCGTACGCCTGAACGTCGCCGCTTATCCGGGCGAAGTGTTCGAGGGCGAAGTCGCCGCGATCAACCCGAAAGTCGAGGAAACCACGCGCAACCTGCAGGTCCGCGCCATGCTGGCCAACCCGGACAACAAGCTGCTGCCGGGCATGTTCGCCAACCTCGAAGTACTGCTGCCGGGTGAACAATCGGCCGTGGTGGTTCCGGAAACCGCCATCACCTACACCCTTTACGGCAACTCGGTGTACGTGATCGGCGAGAAGAAGGACGACAAGGGCAGCGTGGTGAAAGACGACAAAGGCCAGGCTGAACTGGTGGTGGAACGTCGCTTCGTCAGCACCGGCGAACGCCGCGACGGCCACGCAGTGGTCAGCAAGGGCCTCAAGCCCGGCGAGCAGGTGGTCACCGCCGGCCAGCTCAAGCTGGATAACGGCTCCCACGTGACCATCGTCGAAGACCAGGCGCTGCAATCCCAGCAGCCTGAGGCCGCGCACTGACCGTAGGAGCGGGCTCTGCCCGCGAAGCTTTGGCATAGATGCGTTCGCGAGCAGAGCTCGCTCCTACAAAAGACCCAGGAGCCACCCATGGCTTTCACCGATCCCTTCATTCGTCGCCCGGTACTGGCGACCGTGGTCAGCCTGCTGATCATCCTGCTGGGCTTCCAGGCCTTCAGCAAACTGGTGATCCGCCAGTACCCGCAGATGGAAAACGCCCTGATCACGGTGACCACCGCTTACCCCGGGGCCAACGCCGAGACCATCCAGGGCTATATCACCCAGCCGCTGCAGCAGAGCCTGGCCAGTGCCGAAGGCATCGACTACATGACGTCGACCAGCCAGCAGAACTTCTCCACCGTCGCCATCTACGCGCGCATCGGTGCCGACTCCGACCGCCTGTTCACCGAGCTGCTGGCCAAGGCCAACGAGGTGAAGAACCAACTGCCGCAGGATGCCGAAGACCCGGTGCTGAGCAAGGAAGCCGCCGACGCCTCGGCGCTGATGTACATCAGCTTCTACAGCGACGAGCTGTCCAACCCGCAGATCACCGACTACCTGTCACGGGTGATCCAACCCAAGCTGGCCACCCTGCCCGGCATGGCCGAGGCGGAGATCCTCGGCAACCAGGTGTTCGCCATGCGCCTGTGGCTGGACCCGGTGAAGATGGCCGCCTATGGCGTGACCGCCGCCGACATGGCCAGCGCCGTGCAGCGCTACAACTTCCTCTCGGCCGCCGGCCAGGTGAAGGGCGAGTACGTGGTCACCAGCATCAACGCCACCACCGACTTGAAGTCTCCGGAAGCCTTCGGCGCCATTCCGGTGAAGACCGTCGGCGACAGCCGCGTGCTGGTCCGCGATATCGCCCGGGTGGAAATGGGTGCGGAAAACTACGATTCGATCAGCTCGTTCGACGGCATCCCGTCGGTCTACATCGGCATCAAGGGCACGCCCAGCTCCAACCCGCTGGACGTGATCAAGCATGTGCGCGAAATCATGCCGGAGCTGGAAGCGCAGCTACCGCCGAACCTCAAGGTGGCCATCGCCTATGACGCCACGCGCTTTATCCAGGCCTCCATCGACGAGGTGGTGAAGACCCTGATCGAGGCGGTGCTGATCGTCATCGTGGTGGTGTTCCTGTTCCTCGGCGCATTCCGTTCGGTGCTGATCCCGGTGATCACCATTCCGCTGTCGATGATCGGCGTGCTGTTCTTCATGCAACTGATGGGCTACTCGATCAACCTGCTGACCCTGCTGGCGATGGTGTTGGCCATCGGCCTGGTGGTGGACGACGCGATCGTGGTGGTGGAAAACATTCACCGCCATATCGAGGAGGGCAAGACACCGTTCGATGCCGCCATCGAAGGTGCCCGCGAGATCGCCATCCCGGTGGTGTCGATGACCATCACCCTGGCCGCGGTGTACGCCCCCATCGGTTTCCTCGATGGCCTCACCGGTGCGCTGTTCCGCGAGTTCGCCCTGACCCTGGCCGGCGCGGTGATCATCTCCGGCATCGTCGCCCTGACCCTGTCGCCGATGATGTGCTCCAAGCTGCTGCGCCACGAGGAGAACCCCACGGGCCTGGCGCACAAGCTGGACATGCTCTTCGACAAGCTCAAGCGCCGTTACCAGAGCGCCCTGCACGGCACCCTCAACACCCGCCCGGTGGTGCTGGTGTTCGCCCTGATCGTCATGTGCCTGATCCCTGCCCTGCTCAAGTTCAGCAAAAGCGAGCTGGCGCCGGACGAGGATCAGGGCATCGTGTTCCTGATCGCCCAAGCCCCGCAGCCGACCAACCTGAACTACCTGAACGCCTACACCGACCAGTTCGTGAAGATCTTCAAGGAGTTCCCCGAGTACTACTCGTCGTTCCAGATCAACGGTTTCGACGGCGTGCAGTCGGGCATCGGCGGCTTCCTGCTGAAACCCTGGGACGAACGCGACAAGACCCAGATGGAGCTGCTGCAAGAGGTACAGGGCCGCCTCAACCAGATCCCCGGCCTGCAGATCTTCGGCTTCAACCTGCCGTCTCTGCCGGGCACCGGTGAAGGCCTGCCGTTCCAGTTCGTGATCAACACACCGAACGACTACGAGTCGCTGCTGCAGGTGGCCGAGAAGGTCAAGGCGCGCGCCATGGAGTCCGGCAAGTTCGCCTTCCTCAACGTCGACCTGGCGTTCGACAAGCCGGAAGTGGTGGTCGATATCGACCGCGAGAAGGCCGCACAGATGGGCGTGTCGATGCAGGACCTGGGCTCGACCCTGGCCATCCTGCTGGGTGAAGGCGAGATCAACCGCTTCACCATCGACGGGCGCAGCTACAAGGTCATCGCCCAGGTCGAACGCGCCTACCGCGACAATCCGGGCTGGCTGGACAGCTACTACGTGAAGAGCGAGAGCGGGCAGATGGTGGCGCTGAGCACACTGATCAAGGTCAGCGACCGCGCACGGCCGACCAAGCTCAAGCAGTTCCAGCAGCTCAACTCGGCGATCATCGAAGGCGTGCCGATCGTCAGCATGGGCGATGCGGTGGATACCATCGCGCAGATCGCCCGTGAGGAAGCGCCGCGCGGTTATGCCTTCGACTATGCCGGTGCCTCGCGCCAGTACATCCAGGAAGGCAGCGCGCTGTATGTCACCTTCGGCCTGGCCCTGGCGATCATCTTCCTGGTGCTGGCCGCGCAGTTCGAGAGCTTCCGTGATCCGCTGGTGATCCTGGTCACCGTGCCGCTGTCGATCTGCGGCGCGCTGATTCCGATCTTCCTCGGTATCTCCAGCCTCAACATCTACACCCAGGTGGGCCTGGTGACGCTGATCGGGCTGATCAGCAAGCACGGCATCCTGATCGTCGAATTCGCCAACCAGCTGCGCCGCGACGGCCTGTCGGTGCGCGAGGCGATCGAGGAAGCCGCCTCGATCCGCCTGCGTCCGGTGCTGATGACCACCGCGGCGATGGTGTTCGGCATGGTGCCACTGATCCTCGCCACCGGCGCCGGTGCGGTGAGCCGCTTCGACATCGGCCTGGTGATCGCCACCGGCATGTCGATTGGCACGCTGTTCACCCTGTTCGTCCTGCCCTGCGTCTACACCCTGCTGGCCAAGCCGGACGCGCTACCCAGCACCAGCAATGCCCCGGCGCACTAAAAGCCGGGCAACAAAAAGCCCCGCCTAGGCGGGGCTTTTTTATGGGCCGACCTTTCTACTGCGCGCCTTTCATGGCGTGGGACAGGCCAAATACCAGTAACAGCAGATTGTCGTTATCGGGCTGCGATCGCTCCAGCCGCTGCTTGTGCGCGGCAGCCGGCAATGGGCAGTACGCCGGGCCGTATTGCGCGTCGGCACCGATCACTACCGGTTCAGGCTCCTGCCAGGCGGCTGCAGCCAGGGCAGTAATGCCCAGCGAGCCGACGAGGAAAATACCTCGTGCGATTTCTAGCTTCATACCTATAACCCCTTGATAGTGCCGCCAAACACTTGCTGGTAACCGTAGATGAGTTGCTGCCACTGCGCGTCATTCCACGACGAATGGCGCTTTAGTTGCCGCAGGTCGTGTCGTGCGGCCCGCTGCCGGCTCAGCCGTTTCCTACTTTTTTCCAGATCGAGCAGGGCCACTTCCACGCCCTGCGCATCCACCTTGACGAACACATGCTTGGCATACAGGCAGCCATGCTGCCAGCGGCCCCGGTTCATCCGCGCCAACATGGCGCCGATCTGCTGCAGCAATTGCAGGTGGAGTGATTCGCCCCACTGCTCGAGACCGCCCTGGGCATACCAGCTGTCGATATCGACAAAACCATCCAGCGCCTCGCTGATCAGCAGGCCGCGCCAGCCGTGCTCGGCACCATGGCTGGCATCGCAATAGACCAGGCGCGGTACGCGCACGCCCAGGCGGCTGAGCCCCAGGTAGGCATCGCGTTCGCGCAGTACGGTGGGACGGCCGAAGGGGTGCAGCAGATTGCGATACAGATGGCCGACCTGGCGTTTGACGTACAGCAGGCTGCCGTCGGCATCGCGCAGGCGCTGTACGCCGCTCTCGCCACCCCGCCGCTGGTTGGGCGCTTCGACCCACTCGCCCTGGCGCTGCCACCACTGTTCAAACTGAACTGCCATTCCACCTACCAGCTCGAAAGTAGCCACCGATGCCATTCGTCGCTCCGCAATCGCCAGGGTTCGATCTACCGATGGCGCCATCGTTCCATGACCGATGGCGCCGAGTTTTACGTGCTGACTCGCTAATTCCCGTAACAACGGGGTAACAACGCACCGCCGTCGTAACAGGCGGGCGCCGCCATTGCGGGCGGATACAGCCTCTGGCGTGCAGCATGCAGGGGCCGGCGCAATCAGCGCGCTTATGCCTGCAAGTCGCATACCGGCCTGAGCCTGAGAAGTGTTCGGACTTAAGCTACCCCGAGGCTAAGCGCCAACAGGTGAAAAAGATGTCAATGCGCCTCGGCCGCCAGATTGACCTCGAAGCGACAGCCCCGTGGCAGTGCACTGGACAGGTCGACATGCCAGCCCTGCCCTTCGCAGATGCGCTGCACCAGCGACAAACCCAGGCCAAGCCCTTCGCCACGGGCCGAACCGCCACGCACGAACGGCTGGAACATGGCTTCGCGCTCCTCCTCGGGAATGCCCACGCCGCTGTCCTCGACCACGAAACCCTGGGCACCGAGCTCTAGCTGGATATGCCCGCTCTCGGTGTAGTGCAGGGCATTGCGCAGCAGGTTGCCAAGCACCGAGCGCAGCAGGATGGCGTTGTAGCGCACCGCGCCCGGCTCACCGCGCTGGTAGCGGAATTCCAGGCCCTTGGCCTGCGCCGCATCGCGCCACAGCGCCACCAGCTCATCCGCCACCTCGGCGAGGCTAGCCTGGGGCGTGACCAGGGTTTCATCGTTGTTGGTGCGCGCCAGCAGCAGGAAGGTCTGCACCAGCTCACGCATCTCCTCGCAGGCGCGGGTGATGCGCTGCACCTGTTTGCGCGCCCGCTCGTCCAGGCTGGGGCTTTCCTGCAGCAGCTCGCAGGAGCTGGCCAGCACCATCAGCGGCGTGCGCAGTTCGTGGCTGACATCGCTGGTGAACAGCCGCTCGCGCGCCAGCGCACGGCGCAGCAGGCCCAAGGTGGTGTCGAACGACTCGGCGAGCCTGCCAACTTCGTCCGAGGCATAGTCCGGCGCCAGCGACGGCGCCTGCTCGAGCAACTGGTCCGGGTGGCGAACCTGATTGGACAGGCGTACCACCGGCTCGATGACCTTACGTGCCAGCAGCCAGCCCAGCAGTACTGACAGCCCCATGCTGATCAGGAAGCCGACCAGCACCACGCCGAACAGCAGCTGCTCGCGCTCCTCGAACTCACTCTGGTCCTGCAGCAGCACATAGCGCCGCCCGCCGACGACCTCACCGAAGGCGTGGTAGGACTTGTCGCCACGAAACACCTCGTGGAACCCCGGCGTCAGGTGTTCCAGGTCATCCGGCAAGGCGAAGTCACCCGGCCCGCCGCTGAAATAGAACAGCTGACCCGGCTCCGGGCGGTGGCGCCAGTCCTCCATGCTTTCCATCTTGAGGAAGCGCGCCAAGTCGCCCCCCAGTTCGGTGGAGATCAGCCGCTCCTCGACCTGGTGCACGGTCTCGACGATGCCGATGGAAAAGGTCCCGCCGACGAACAGAGTCATCAGGACGAAGGCGATGACGATGCGGCGCGACAGGCTTTGCTTGAACTCCATGTTATTGCGCCAGCCGGTAGCCAACGCCGTGCACGGTGTGCAGCAGGGCCTCGTCGAAGGGTTTGTCGATCACCTGGCGCAACTGGTGCACATGGCTGCGCAGGCTGTCGCTGTCCGGGCAATCGTCGCCCCACAAGGCTTCCTCGATCATTTCCCGGCGCACCACATGTGGGCTCTTTTGCATCAGCAGGGCGAGGAGCTTGAGGCCCACCGGGTTGAGTTTGAGCACCTTGTCGCCACGCCGGACTTCCAGGGTGTCGAGGTCGTAGCTCAGGTCACCGACCTGCAGCCCGCGCTTGCCGCCACCGAGGCTGCGGCGCAGCACCGCCTCGATGCGCGCGGCCAGTTCGGAGAGGGCGAAGGGTTTGACCAGGTAATCGTCGGCACCGGAGCGAAAGCCTTTGAGCCGATCATCCAGCTGGTCGCGGGCGGTGAGCATGATCACCGGCGTATCACGGCGGGCATCCTCGCGCAGGCGCTGGCACAGGGTGTAGCCGTCGATGCCCGGCATCATGATGTCGAGCACCAGCAGGTCGTAGTGCTCGGTCACCGCCAGGTGCAGGCCGGACAGACCGTCCTGCGCGCAATCGACGGTGTAGCCCTTGATCGCCAGGTAGTCGGCCATGTTGGCCAGGATGTCGCGGTTGTCTTCCACCAGCAGGATACGCATCGTCTGTCCTCGTCGGCGCACGCGCCATTGTTCGCCACGATACCGCGACAAGCCCCTAAGCCACGTCAATTGACGGATTTTTCACGGCCAATTCACTCGCCAGCGACAGCCTGCCACTCCCGCCAGCACCTAATCCAGCCATAAAAAAGCCCCGCAGATGCGGGGCTTTTTCGAAGATAAGTCTCGACTCTGCGAGCTAGAGCCAGGCAAGGCGCAACGACCAGCAGGAGTAACAGCCGTAGGCTGGCCCGAAGGGTGAGCGCCAGCGAATCAATTGGGCAAGGGCGCGGAGTTTACGAGCTGTAAATGAGCAGCCCGAGCCCAATTTCAACGCAGCCTGGCCGACGCGCAGCAAGTCGATGCGGACTACAGGCGCAGGCCGCCGTCGAGTTCCAGGATACGACCGGTGTAATAGTCGTTTTCCAGGATGTAGGCCACCGAGTGGGCGATCTCCAGGGGCTTGCCCAGGCGCTTGAGCGGGATGCCCGAGGTCATCTTCTCCAGGGCTTCCGGCTTCATGCTGGCGACCATGTCGGTTTCGATGAAGCCCGGTGCCACGCCCGCCACGCGGATGCCGTAGCGCGCCAGCTCCTTGGCCCAGACCACGGTGTCGGCAGCGACGCCGGCCTTGGCCGCGGAGTAGTTGGCCTGGCCCATGTTGCCGGCACGGGAGATCGAGGAAATGTTGATGATGGCGCCGTCGTTCTTCAGCTCGATCATCTTCGCCGCCACTTCACGGGTGCACAGGAACACGCCGGTCAGGTTGACGTCGATTACCGACTGCCACTGGGCCAGGCTCATCTTGCTCAGCTCGCCGTCCTTGACCTTGATGGTCAGGCCGTCGCGCAGGATGCCGGCATTGTTGACCAGGCCGTTGATGGCGCCGAAGTCGGCCGCAACCTGGGCGACCATGTGGGTCACTTGCTCTTCATTGGCCACGTTGCACAGGTAGGCACGGGCATCACCACCGGCGGCCTTGCAGGCGGCAACGGCGTCGTCGAGTTTTTCCTGGTTGAGGTCAACCAGCGCCAGCTTGGCGCCCTTGGCAGCCAGGTACTCGCCCATGGCACGGCCCAGGCCCTGGCAACCGCCAGTGATGATGATGACTTTGTCTTTGAGTTGCATACTGCTTATCCCCTTTGGAAAGGTCTGGAATGCGCTCGCTGGCGGCACAAAACGTTATGCTGGCCGCCTGTTCCGCCTTGTTTTCGACGGATTCTTAGCGAGGAGTCATAAAGTGAGCGAGAAAGCCGCAAAGCATGCCCGAGAATTGCTGCTCAAGGAATACCGCGGCGTGCTTTCCACCCAGTCCAAGGCCATGCCGGGATTTCCTTTCGGATCAGTGGTGCCTTACTGCCTGGACGAGCTGGGGCGCCCGCTGATCCTCATCAGCCGCATCGCCCAGCACACCCATAACCTGCAGAAAGACGCGAAATGCTCGCTGCTGGTGGGTGAGCGCGGTGCCGAAGACGTACAGGCCGTTGGCCGCCTGACCCTGCTCGCCGAAGCCGCACCGCTGAGCGACCCGGCCGCCATCGAAGCTGCCGCCACGCGCTACTACCGCTACTTCCCCGAATCCCGGGGTTACCACCAGGCGCATGACTTCGATTTCTGGGTGCTGCAGCCGGTGCGCAGCCGCTACATCGGCGGTTTCGGCGCAATTCACTGGCTGCCCGAAGTGCACCTGGCCAACGCCTTTGCCGGGGCCAGCGAGCTGAGCATGATCGAGCACATGAACAGCGACCACGCCTCGGCCATCGCCCACTATGTCGAGCTGAGCGGCCTGCCGCGCCACGAACCGGCGCAACTGGTCGGTATCGACAGCGAAGGCTTCCACCTGCGCATCGGCAAGAGCGTGCACTGGCTGGCCTTCCCAACATCCTGTAACAGTCCCGGCGCAGTGCGCCAAGCCTTGGTACAGCTGGCCCGCGCCGAAACCTGGCCGACCGCCGAGCAGGCTTCGGCTTGAATTAAGCACAACACCCCATACTTGATCGGTATCGGAAGCCGTTCTTCCGCCAAGGACACTGTTATGCGCGTTTTTCTCTTCCTGTTCCTGCTGTTCCCGATCATCGAACTGGCTGTGCTGATCCAGGTCGGCAGCGCCATTGGCGTGCTGCCCACCCTGCTGCTGGTGATCGGCACCGCCGTGCTCGGCAGCGTGCTGCTGCGCGTGGCCGGCGTGGCCACCGCCTGGCGTGCGCGCGAGAAGCTGGCGCGCGGTGAAATGCCCGAGCAGGAGATGTTCGAGGGCCTGCTGATCGCCGTCGGTGGCGGCCTGTTGCTGCTGCCGGGCTTTATCAGCGACGTGTTCGGCCTGCTCTGCCTGATTCCCTTCACCCGCCGCCTGCTGATCGGCAACCTGCGCCGCCGCGCCGCGGAGCAGGCCCTGCGCCAACGCGCCTTCGCCGATGACCTGGCCGCGCGCTCGGGGCAGACCCGGCCGAATGTGATCGAAGGCGAATACCAGCGCCGCGACTGATCGGCGCAAAGTGCCCTACAGCCGGCCCCGTGCCGGTTCCAGGGCAGGGCGGCGCGAAAAATATTCAGCGGCCGCCCTTGAAATACCCTTGAACGCCCCTATCTAGCTTTCACCGCAAGGTTTCTGCCGGTTTCGGCAGAACAGACTTCCGCGGCCCGCCTTGGCGTGCTGCGACCGGCTCCGCCGGACTTTGCTAACCCGCCGGTACCCCCACCGGCCGCTCAAAACAACTAATCAGGAGAGATCGACAATGAAGCTTCGTCCTCTGCACGACCGCGTCGTTATCCGTCGCAGCGAAGAAGAATCGAAAACCGCTGGTGGCATCGTGCTGCCGGGCTCCGCTGCTGAAAAGCCGAACCAGGGCGTAATCGTCGCCGTGGGTACCGGTAAAGCCCTGGACAACGGTGAAGTGCGTGCCCTGGCCGTTAAAGTCGGTGACAAAGTGGTATTCGGCCCTTACTCCGGCAGCAACACCGTCAAAGTCGACGGCGAAGACCTGCTGGTGATGAGCGAGAACGAAATCCTCGCCGTCCTCGAAGCCTGATTCCCACGAATCTCCGTTCAACCCAAGAATTTAAGGAACAACCACCATGGCTGCTAAAGAAGTCAAATTCGGCGATTCCGCTCGCAAGAAAATGCTGGTCGGCGTCAACGTCCTGGCTGACGCGGTAAAAGCGACCCTCGGCCCGAAAGGCCGCAACGTGGTTCTCGAGCGCAGCTTCGGCGCGCCGCTGATCACCAAAGACGGCGTTTCCGTTGCCAAAGAAATCGAGCTGAAAGACCGCTTCGAGAACATGGGCGCCCAACTGGTCAAGGACGTTGCGTCCAAGGCCAACGACGCTGCCGGTGACGGCACCACCACCGCCACCGTACTGGCTCAAGCCATCGTCAACGAAGGCCTGAAAGCCGTCGCTGCCGGCATGAACCCGATGGACCTCAAGCGCGGCATCGACAAGGCCACCATCGCCATCGTCGCCGAGCTGAAGAACCTGTCCAAGCCGTGCACCGACACCAAGGCCATCGCCCAGGTCGGCACCATCTCCGCCAACTCCGACAACTCCATCGGCGACATCATTGCCGAAGCCATGGAAAAAGTCGGTAAAGAAGGCGTGATCACCGTTGAAGAAGGCTCGGGCCTGGAAAACGAACTGTCCGTCGTAGAAGGCATGCAGTTCGACCGTGGCTACCTGTCCCCGTACTTCATCAACAAGCCGGACACCATGGTTGCCGAGCTCGACGGCCCGCTGATCCTGCTGGTCGACAAGAAGATCTCCAACATCCGTGAACTGCTGCCGGTTCTCGAAGCTGTGGCCAAGTCCGGCCGTCCGCTGCTGATCGTGGCTGAAGACGTCGAAGGCGAAGCCCTGGCTACCCTGGTCGTCAACAACATGCGTGGCATCGTCAAAGTCGCAGCCGTCAAGGCTCCGGGCTTCGGCGACCGTCGCAAGGCCATGCTGCAGGACATCGCCATCCTCACCGGCGGTACCGTGATTTCCGAAGAAGTCGGCCTGAGCCTGGAAAGCGCCACCCTGGAGCACCTGGGTAACGCCAAACGCGTTCAGCTGAGCAAGGAAAACACCACCATCATCGACGGTGCTGGTCAGCAGGTTGATATCGAAGCCCGCGTTGCGCAGATCCGCAAGCAGGTTGAAGACACTTCCTCCGACTACGACAAAGAGAAGCTGCAAGAGCGCCTGGCCAAACTGGCTGGCGGTGTTGCCGTGATCAAAGTCGGTGCCGGCACCGAAGTTGAAATGAAAGAGAAGAAAGCCCGCGTTGAAGACGCCCTGCACGCCACCCGCGCAGCCGTCGAAGAAGGCGTGGTACCTGGCGGCGGTGTTGCCTTGGTGCGCGCCCTGCAGGCTATCGACGAGCTGAAAGGCGACAACGACGACCAGAACGTCGGTATCGCCCTGCTGCGTCGCGCTGTTGAAGCGCCGCTGCGTCAGATCGTGGCCAACGCCGGTGGCGAGCCGAGCGTAGTGGTCGACAAGGTCAAGCAAGGTTCGGGCAACTACGGCTTCAACGCCGCGACCGACACCTACGGCGACATGATCGAGATGGGTATTCTCGATCCGGCCAAAGTCACCCGCTCCGCGCTGCAGGCCGCTGCTTCCATCGGCAGCCTGATGATCACCACCGAAGCCATGATCGCCGATAGCCCGGACGACAAAGGCGCCCCGGCCATGCCGGACATGGGTGGTATGGGTGGCATGGGCGGCATGATGTAAGCCGACCGGCACCCTGCTCCAATAAAAAGCCCCGCCTAGTGCGGGGCTTTTTTATGCCTGGGTTTTCTGTAGGAGCCCGCTTGCTGACGATGCTCTGGCTTTGCAGGTGCAGCCCGGCGGGGCCGGGATCGCCAGCAAGCTGGCTCCTACACGAACGGTCCGGTGTTTGGCTTACCAGCCCACACCCAAGCCCATCATGTAACGACGCTCGTCGGTATCGCCGTTCTCGCTGGAGACTTTGTCCCACTCGGCCTTGAGGCTCAGCGAGGCCCAGCTGCTGAGTTTGTAGCGTACGCCGGCCTCGGTATCGAACTCATACTCGATGGCATCGGTGAAAGGCGCGCCCAGCTCACCCTTGCTGAACAGCTCGAAGTTCTTGCCGATCAGGTAGCGCTTGTAGTCCCACTCGAACGAGCCCGAGTTGAAGTGCTCGGTCTCGCCATTGGCGAAGGTGTAGTCGTTACGGTTGACCAGGCCGGCCACGGAGAACGCGCCCAGCTCGTCATCCCAGAACTGGTAACCGGGACCGGTACCGATGGTGCGCTGGGTTTCCAGGTCCTCGATGCGGTCGTGGGTGTACTTGAGCTGGCCCTGCCAGAAGAATTTCTCGGTGAAGAAGCGGTCGAGGTCGTAGTCCAGCTCGCTGCGATCGGTCTTCTTCTCGTCGTCCTTGGTTTCCTGGTCGTACTGCACCACCACGCCGTGGCGCCAGGCGCCGTGGCGGGCCTTGGTGTCGACGTCGATGGCGTAATCCTTGGTGTCGTTCTCGGCCTGCTTGTAGTCGGCCGACAGGTCGATGTTGCCGGTCCACGTCAGGTCCTGCACCAGCGGCTTGGGCGGCAACATCTGCGAGATGGAGCTCAGCGCCACCTGCTTGGGCGCCTCGCCATTGACCAGCTCGACCATGCCTTCACCAGCCGGGCGCAGCGACTTGGCGTGCTCGCCAACGAAATCGTCCTGTTTGACTAGCATTTCCTGGGTGCTTTCCAGGGTCGAGACCTTGTTCATGTCGAGGGTGATCGAGCCGGCATAATCGGTCTTCAGCAGCAACTTGCCACCATCGAAGAGCTGGATGGTGCCGGTGAGTTTGTCGCCGTTTTTCAGCCAGACCGTGTCGGCCAGCAGCGGAGAAGAAAAGGCGCCGAGCGCCAGGCAAAGCAGGGATCTGGAAAAGGTCATAGGATCGGCCATGGGCTTACTGAGGCAAAAAGGCGGGCATTATCCAGAGCTCCGCCGCCTGAGCAAGCACAGACCGATGATCGACCGTCGAGTTCAGTAAAAATCCCCGTCGATAACGCGCAACCAGCGAGTTAGAGCGGGGGATTCATCCGCGTATCCGGCACCTACCAGCCTACCCCCAGGCCGATCAGGTAATGCCGCTGCGAACTGGACGTGCCCACGCCATACAACTGCTCCAGCTCGTAGAGCAATGACAAGCGCGCCCAGTCGTTGAGCCGATAACGCAAGCCGGCCTCGGACTCGATGATGTAGTCGATGACCTCGATCTGCGGCTTATGCAGGGTGCCGGTGGTGTAGAACTCGAAGCGGGTGCCGCGCAACAACCGCTTGTAATCCCACTCCAACGACCAGGTGTTGAAGTCGAACTCACCATACTCGGAGTTCAGGGCCACGCGGTTGTAGCGGCTGATCAAGTCGAAGCGGCCCAGCTCGTTATCCCAGAAGCGATAACCCGGCCCAGTGCCCAGCATGCGCTGGCGATAGGCATCACTGAAGTGGTCTTCCTTGTGGTCGTAGCCCATGCGCCAGAACCAGTGATCGGTGAAGAAACGGTCGAGGTCGTACTCCACTTCCCAGTTATCCTCGGTCTCCTCGTCATTCTCGGTCTTGCGCTCCAGCTCGCCATTGAGCACGTGGCGCCAGCGGCCATGCTCGATGCGGGTGTCGCCCTTGAACTTCCATTCATCGGTGCGATTTTCGTCGCGGTCCAGGTCCAGCTTGGCGTCCAGGTTGCCTTCCCACAGACGGTCGTGGAGCAGCGGGCGCGGCGGCACCAGGCGCGTGATGCTGGCCAGCGGCACGGTGACCGTGCTGCCGTTGACCACCTGCACCATCCCCACCCCGGCAGCCTGCAGGCGCTCGCTGGCCTCGCTGTCGATACCGTCGCGGCGCAGCATCAGGGGCTTGTCCGAACTCAGGGTGTCGATATCCTTCCAGTCGATCAGCACGCGGCCGGCATACTTGGTCTGCAGCGCCAGCTTGCCGCCATCGAGCAGGATAATTTCGCCGCTCAGGCGGTCTCCATTGTTCAGCCAGACGGTGTCGGCACCGGCAGGCAGACTCAGGATCAGCAGCAGAAATGGCAACAGGATGCGCAACGACATGGTGAACGTACCGGCTAAGAGGCAGAAGACTGCGGCAGACCATGCCCCAGGCCTAGCCCCGACGGCAAGCCCGGAAGGGCGTCGGGCAGCGCTGTATCTGGTATTGGCGCAGATTCCCGAGGGCAAGGTGACCAGTTACGGCGAACTGGCCGCCCTCGCCGGCCTGGGCCGCGCGGCACGCTGGGTGGGGCGCACCCTCAGCCAGTTGCCGGAGGGCACCCGCCTGCCCTGGCACCGCGTACTCGGCGCCGGAGGGCGGCTGAGCCTGCCGCTGGGCAGCCTCTCCGGTGACGAACAGCGCGCGCGCCTGCGCGCCGAAGGCATCCTGGTCAACAACAACCGGGTCGACATACGCCGTCACGGCTGGCGCCCGATGGAGGCGAACGGTTAGAGTGCGCCCTTTGCCGATGCCCTCTCCAGATATCGCCCATGCCCCGTAAATCCTGGCGCGCCGCCCTCTCCATCTACGCCCACCCCGCCGCACTGGCACTCTTGCTGCTCGGTTTCGCCGCCGGTCTGCCGTACATGCTGGTGTTTTCCACCCTGTCGGTGTGGCTGCGTGAGGCAGGCGCCTCGTTGCAGGCGATCGGCTACGCCAGCCTGATTGGCCTGGCCTACGCGTTCAAATGGGTGTGGGCGCCGATGCTTGACCAGTGGCGCCTGCCGTTGCTCGGCAAACTCGGCCGGCGGCGTTCCTGGCTGGTGCTGTCGCAGGGGCTGGTGGCGCTCGGCCTGATCGGCATGGCGCTGTGCGACCCGCAACAGCACCTGTCGTGGCTGATCGGCGTGGCGGTGGTGGTGGCCTTCGCCTCGGCCACCCAGGACATCGCCGTGGACGCCTACCGCCTGGAGATCGTCGACGACAACCGCCAGGCCGCCCTCGCCGCCGCCTACATGGCCGGCTACCGGGTCGCCGCGCTGCTGGCCACGGCGGGTGCGCTGTATTTCGCTGGCTGGTTCGGCTCGTCGAACGACGACTACCAGCACGGTGCCTGGGCCAGCACCTACCTGATCTTCGCCATGCTGATGCTGCCAGGGCTGATCACCACCCTGTGGATGCGCGAGCCCTCGGTGCCGCTGCGCACGCAAATCTCCGCCGCGCGCTACAACCTCTATCACCAACTGGCCTCGGTGCTGGTGCTGATCGTGCTGCTGATCGCGGTGCCGGCGATGTTCACCCAACTGCTGCGCAGCGACTTCCTGCTGATGCTGCAGGGCGAGATAAGCCCGTATGAGCTGATCCACGACGACCGTGCCTTCCTGCGCTTCCTGGTCTACGGCACGCTCTCCGTCCTGTGCCTGTCGAATGTCGGTCGCCGCGGCCTGGCACCGGTGCTGACACCGGTCAACGACTTCATCCTGCGCTACCGCTGGCAGGCGCTGCTGCTGCTCGGGCTGATCGCCACCTATCGCATGTCCGATACGGTGATGGGGGTCATGGCCAACGTCTTCTACATCGACATGGGCTTCGCCAAGAGCCAGATCGCCAGCGTCAGCAAGCTGTTTGGCCTGATCATGACCCTGCTCGGCGCGGCCACTGGCGGCCTGCTGATCGTGCGTTTCGGCATCCTGCCGATTCTGCTGCTGGGCGGTGTGGCCTCGGCGGCGACCAACCTGCTGTTCGCCACGCTGTCTGAACTCGGCCCGGTGAGCCTGCCGAACTACGACGAACACACCGTGACCCAACTGCTGGCGGTGCTAGACCCGCACATGCTGATGCTGGTGGTGACCATCACCCTCGACAACCTCAGCTCCGGCCTGGCCACGGCGGCGTTCGTCGCCTACCTGTCGAGCCTGACCAACCTCAAGTTCTCGGCCACCCAGTACGCCCTGCTCAGCTCGATCATGCTGCTGTTGCCACGCCTGGTCGGCGGCTCCTCGGGGCTGATGGTGGAAAAACTCGGCTACAGCCAGTTCTTCCTCGCCACCGCCCTGCTCGGCATCCCCACGCTGATCCTGATTCTCCTGCAGTGGAGCCGCGAGCGTGGGGCACCACCTGCTCCGGCAGAGCCTGCCGGCGCGGATCAGCAGCCGAGCGTCGAGCAGAGCAAGGTCGGTTAAGCGCCGGCCTTGTCTGCGACACTGACCATGCGCACCAGCCGCTGCGCCAGCGGCAGCTCGATCTTGGCCTCGCGCAGGCGCTCGCGCACATGTTCGTTGAGCATGAAGGTCACCGCCCAGTAGTCGGCATTGCTGGTCCACAGGCGCAGCGACAGGGTGATCGAGCTTTCGCCCAGGGTCGCCACCACCACCTCGGGTGCCGGCTCGGGCAGCACCCGCGAATCGTCCGCCAGGCGCAGCAGCACCACACGGGCACGCTGCAGATCGGCATCGCTGTCCACCGCCACATCGAACACCACCTTGCGCGTGGCCTGGCGCGAGGTATTGGTGATGGTGCCGTTGGACAGCGCGCCGTTAGGCACGATCACCGTCTTGTTGTCGCCGGTGCGCAGCACGGTATGGAAGATCTGGATGCTATCGACCGTGCCGCTGACGCCCTGCGCCTCGATCCAGTCGCCGACGCGGAACGGGCGGAACAGCAGGATCAGCACACCCCCGGCGAAGTTCGCCAGGCTGCCCTGCAGGGCCAGGCCGATGGCCAGGCCGGCGGCGCCGATGGCCGCGATGAACGAGGTGGTCTCGACCCCCACCATCGACGCCACGCTGACCGCCAGGAGGATTTTCAGCACCACGTTGGCCAGGTTCTCGATAAAGCCCTGCAAGGTCTTGTCGCTGTGCCGGGTAGCGAGCAGGCCGCCCACCCGCGCGGTCAGCCGATTGATCAGCCACCAGCCGATCAGCAGGGTGAACACGGCCAGCACCAGCCGACTGCCATAGGCCACGACAACCGGGAACCAGGCCTCGGAGGCTTTCATCAGATGATCGAGATCGATTTGCGTCAGGTCCATGCCTGCTCTCCTTTTTCGCGCTGGAAACAAAAACGCCATGGCAAGCCATGGCGAAAATGATGGATGCATAAAGGGCCTGCTCCCACTTCCTTCACGGCCGTGAATGAAGCGGAAACAGACCCTTAGTACGACGGAGAAAAACCCGCTGGGTTCCTCAACTCGCCCGCACGACGTGCATCAGTCGCGGAAATTGTTGTACTGCAGCGGCATACCCAGGTCCTTGCCACGCAGCAGGGCAATGGCTTCCTGCAGGTCATCACGCTTCTTGCCGGTGATGCGTACCTGCTCACCCTGGATGGCGGCCTGTACCTTGAGCTTGGCATCCTTGACCAGGGCGACGATCTTCTTCGCCAGATCCTTGTCGATGCCCTCGCGGAAGGTGACTTCCTGCTTGATTACCTTGCCGGAGGCAAAGGGGTCTTTGGTCTCCATGCACTGGGCATCGATCTTGCGCTTGATCAGGGCCGCGCGCAGGATTTCCAGCATCTGCTCCAGCATGAAGTCGGCTTCGGCCGTCAGGGTGACGGTCTTGTCCTTACTCTCGAAACTGCACTTGCCACGCAGGTCGAAGCGACGCTCCAGATCCTTCACGGCGTTGTCCACGGCGTTGGTGAGTTCGTGCTTATCCAGTTCGGACACCACGTCGAACGTAGGCATGGAATGACTCCAGATAGACGGCGCGATCAGCATCACGGACTGTATGCGCCTGGCTTGACGGTAGAAATGGCGCGATCATTATACCCACCTTAGGGTCTGTTGCCGTTTCGGCACAACCGCGACGGAGCCTGTTTTTGCGCGGAGCTAGGCGCGAGACGCGAAGTTTGGTCGTCCAAATAAGCCGTCGAGGAACGACGTTCCGCGCAAAAACTGGCCCGTCCCTTCGGGTTGCGTGCAAAATCGCGCCATGCGGCGTTGCGGGACTTGGCAAGGGATCACCATTCCCTGCGTCCCGCGCCTAGCCCGGCGCGATTTTGCCCAGCAACGCGGCGTGCGCCGAAACGGCAACAGACCCTAAGACATGCCGTTCGGCCAAGTACCGGCGGTCATACTGCTTCCTGCCAGCGAGCACACTCAATAATGCCCAACCCCCACCTCAGCATCCTGGTCGTGGACGACGCCAAGTTCTCCAGCGCCATGATCGGCCGCGCCCTGACCCAGGCCGGCTACCAGGATGTGCGTTTCGCCAGCAGCGCTGCCGAAGCCCTGCGCCAGCTCGAGCAACGCCCTGCCAGTGTCCTGCTGGCCGACTGGCTGATGCCGGAGATGGATGGCCTGGAGCTGACCGCCCGCGTGCGCCAGCTGGACGAAACCGCCGAGCACTACACCTACGTCATCCTGCTCACCGGCAAGGAAGGCGACAACGTGATAGTCGAAGCCTTCGACCGTGGCGTCGATGACTTCATCAGCAAGGCGGCGATGAACGAGCAACTGGTACCGCGCGTCTATGCCGCGGACCGCCTGTGCAACACCCTGCACCGCCTGCTCAACGAAAACCGCATGATGACCCAGAACATCGCCAGCCTGGAGCAGCGCAACCTGGTCGACCCGCTGACCGGCCTGGGCAACCCGCGCTACCTGCAGCAGAAGCTGGTCGACAGCCTGCGCCAGGTCGAGTCGCGTGGCGGTGCCGTGTGCTACCTGCTGATCGGCCTGCAGGAAGCCGCCGCGCTGCGCCAGCAGTACGGCAACGGTTTCTACAACGAACTGCTGCATGGTGTGGCCCGCCGCCTGCAACAGCTGGTACGGCCGCTGGACGTGCTGGTGCGGGTGGACGACACCCACTTCGGCCTGATCACCCTGCTCGATGACCTGCAGGAATGCTCGCCGAGCAGCTTCAAGCGCCTGCACGAAGGCCTCAACCTCAAGGCGTTCAAGACCAGCGAAGGCTTCATCACCCTCAAGGCCGGCATCAGCCTGGTGGGCCTGGATGCCAAGTCGCTGCCGATCGATCCGCAAACCCTGCTCGATCACGCCGGCCGCCTGCTGCCCGAGTCCTACGCCAGTGGCCGCGTCAGCGCGGTGCGTCTGCCCCTGCCGCTGTGACCTGGCACGTCCTCGGCGCCGGCAGCCTGGGCAGCCTGTGGGCCGCCCGCCTGTTCCGCGCCGGGCTGCCGGTGCGCCTGATCCTGCGCAGCACCGAACGCCTGGCAGCCTACCGTGCCGCCGGCGGCCTGAGCCTGGTGGAAAACGGCCAGAGTCATCTCTACCCGATCCCCGCCGAAACCGCCGACACCAGCGGCCCGGTGCAGCGCCTGCTGCTCGCCTGCAAGGCCTACGATGCCGAGGAAGCCGCCGCCAGCCTGGCGCCGCGCTTGGGGCCGAATGCCGAGATCATCCTCCTGCAGAACGGCCTGGGCAGCCAGGATGCAGTAGCCACTCGCCTGCCGCGCGCACGCTGCATCCTCGCTTCGAGCACCGAAGGCGCCTTCCGTGAGGACGCCTTTCGCGTGGTCTTCGCCGGCCAGGGCCATACCTGGCTCGGCATCCCCGGCCAAACACAGGCGCCGGGCTGGCTGGCGGAGCTCACGCAAGCTGGTATCAGCCACGACTGGACCGCCGATATCCTCGGCAAACTGTGGCGCAAACTGGCGCTGAACTGCGCGATCAACCCGCTGACCGTGATGCACAACTGCCGCAATGGCGACCTGCGCGACTGGCCGCACGAGGTCGCCGCCCTGTGCGAGGAGCTCACCCGCCTGCTGCTGAGTTGCGCTCAGAAGGATGCAGCCGACGGCCTGCTGACCGATGTACAACGGGTGATCGAAGCCACCGCCGCCAACTACTCCTCCATGTACCAGGACGTCGCCCGCGGCCAGCGTACCGAAATCGCCTATCTGCTCGGCTACGCCTGTGCAGCCGCCCGCCAGCAGCAGCTGAACGTGCCGCGCCTGGATGCCCTGCATGCGCAGCTGCTCGCCCATCTGGCCGCTCGCGGATTGCCCCTGGTCTGAGCCCGCGCTACCCTCGTCCCTCCCAGAACCGCGGAAACCTGCGCCCTTGACCCGAATGCGCCAGCGCCTCGACAACCTGCCGGTCGGCCGCAAACTGCTCGCCGCGCTGCTGGTACTGCTGGCGACCGTGTTGCTGGTGGCCAACCTGGCCTTTATCAGCGCCGCCTACTGGATCTCCCAGGAAAGCGTCGCGCCGCAGGCCCTGCTGACCCTCGGCCGGCTGATCGCCACCCCGGAGCTCAGCCGCCACGCCCTCGCCTCGCCCCAGGCAGCCCAGGCCCTGTTGCAGCAACTGGATAGCTATGCACCGCTGCGCGCCGCCGCGCTGTACAACAGTGATGGCGTACGCCTGGCCGAGTTGCAACTCGGTGAACCGCTGCAACTGCCGCTGCGCAGCGACCGCCTGGAAAGCTGGCGCCAGGGCGAATTTCGCAACACCCAGGTGATCGAGCTGAAGCAGGCCGGCAAGAAACCCTCGGCGTACCTGCTGCTGGTGGTTTCCAGCGAGTTGCCGGGGGTGTTCTACACCAGCACCCTGACCGCCAGCGGGGTGATCCTGGTGATCAGCGTGCTGCTCTGGACCCTGATCGCCCGACAGATCCGCCGCCTGATCACCCGCCCGATCCGCCGCCTGGAAGAGCTCTCGCGCCAGGTCACCCGCGAGGAAAACTACGCCCTGCGCGCCGCACGCGGCAACCAGGACGAAATCGGCAACCTGGCCGACGCCTTCAACACCATGCTCGGGCGCATGGAAACCCGCGAGCAACTGCTCAAGCGCGCGCGCGACGACGCCGAAAGCGCCTTCGCCCAGGCCCACAGCCTGGCCGAGGAAACCCGCCACTCCAACCGCAAGCTGGAGCTGGAAGTGCAGGTGCGCAGCAAGATCGAGAAGAAGCTCACCGGCTTCCAGAACTACCTCAACAGCATCATCGACTCCATGCCTTCGGCGCTGATCGCCCTCGACGAACAGCTCTACGTCACCCAGTGGAACCAGGAGGCCAGTGCGCTTTCCGGCACCCACCTGAACGAAGCGCTGAACCAGCCGGTGTTCCTCGCCTTCCCGCCGCTCAAGCCGTTCCTCGTGCAGCTCAAGCGCACCGCCGAACAGCACCGGGTCGAGAAGATCGAGCGGGTCACCTGGAACCGCCACGACGAGCCGCACCACTACGAGCTGACCTTCTACCCGCTAACCGGCGCCGGCGGCCGTGGCGTGGTGATCCGCATCGACGACATCACCCAGCGCCTGTCGCTGGAAGACATGATGGTCCAGTCGGAGAAGATGCTGTCGGTAGGCGGCCTGGCCGCCGGCATGGCCCACGAGATCAACAACCCGCTGGGCGCCATCCTGCACAACGTGCAGAACATCCGCCGGCGCCTGTCGCCGGACCTGGCGAAAAACCAGGACCAGGCCATCGAAGTCGGCATCGCCCTCGACGATGTCAGCGCCTACCTCAGCGCCCGGGAAATCCCCCAGTTGCTCGACGGCATCCAGCAGGCCGGTTCGCGGGCGGCGAAGATCGTCAGCCACATGCTCAGTTTCAGCCGCCGCAGCAACCGGCAGATGACCCTCTGCCGACTGCCAGCGCTGATCGACCAGGCACTGGAAATCGCCGGCAACGACTTCGACCTGACCGACAGCTTCGACTTCAAGGCGCTGATCATCCAGCGCGAGTTCGACAGCCAGCTCGAGCCGGTGCCCGCCACATCCAACGAGCTGGAGCAGGTATTGCTCAACCTGCTGAAGAACGCCGCCCAGGCCATTCACCAGCGCGACGACGAGGGCGAGCCCGGGCGTATCGTGCTGCGCACCCGGCTCAACCCACCGTGGGCGGAAATCCAGGTGGAAGACAACGGCATCGGCATGCCCGAGTCCGTGCGCAAGCGCATCTTCGAGCCGTTCTTCACCACCAAGGAAGTCGGCCAGGGCACCGGCCTGGGGCTGTCTGTGTCGTATTTCATCATCACCAACAACCACAAGGGGCAGATGGAGGTGCACTCCACGCCAGGGCTGGGCACCTGCTTCACCCTGCGCCTGCCACTGAGCGCCACCACCGAACCTGCGAGCCACTGACATGGGTTATCGACTGAGCAAGATCTACACGAAGACCGGCGACCGCGGCGAAACCGGCCTCGCCGACGGCCGCCGCGTAGCCAAGGACCACCCGCGCGTGGAAGCCATGGGTGAGCTGGACACCCTCAACAGCCAGCTCGGCTTGCTGCTGGCGGACCTCGCCGAACAGGCAGGCCAGTGGCCCGGCCTGCGCGAGCTGATCGACGTGCTCACGCCTTGCCAGCACCGCCTGTTCGACCTCGGCGGCGAACTGGCGATGCCCGACTACCAGGCCTTGCAGGCTAGCGAAGTGGAACGTCTGGAAGCGGCCATCGACCGCTGGAACGAGGAACTCGGCCCGCTGGAGAACTTCATCCTGCCCGGCGGCTCACGGCTGATCGCCCAGGCCCATGTCTGCCGTAGCCATGCACGCACCGCCGAACGCCGCTGCCAGCAGCTCAACGCGCTGGAGCCACTGCGGGCGGAAGGCATGGCCTACGTCAATCGCCTGTCCGACCTGCTGTTCGTCGCCGCCCGCCTGATCGCCCGCCGCCAGCACATCGACGAAGTGCTGTGGCAGGCAGCGCAGAAGCCGTAGCACGGCAGCAGGAACAAACGCCTACAGCGGCTGTTCGGGCCAGAACGCGCGAATACCCGCAACGCCTTGGGCGCCGCACTGCCAGGCCTGTTCGAGGTCAACCGCCCCCAAGCCGCCGAGCAGGTAAGCCGGCTTGTTGAGGCCTTGCAGCAGCTCACGCGCCGCCTCCCAGCCCAGCGGCTGAGCGTCGGGATGGGTCTGGGTGGCCTGGACCGGTGACAGCGTGACGAAATCCACACCCATGCGCGTGGCCAGGGCCAACTCCTCAGGACCGTGACAGGAGGCCGCCAGCCAGCGCTGACCGGGGAATGGCCGGCCCTGGTCGGCGTACTTGCGCAGTTGCTCGGCCGTCAGGTGCCAACCGGCGGCGGGGAAATCGCCCAGCCACTCCAACGGCCCCTTGAGCATCAGCTGCGCCTTGCCGGCGCACAGACCCTGGATATCCACCGCCAGGTCGCGGTACTGGGCATCGAACATGTTCGGTGCGCGCAGCTGGATCAGCCGGATACCGCTGGCCAACGCCGCACGTACGCCGCGCAGCAGTTCACCGGGCTCCAGCTCATCCGGGGTAATCAGGTAGCGATCCGGCAAGCGCGCCGCCGCAACGATCGGCTGGTTGGCCGCCGGGAACTCGTAGTCTTCCAGCTCGCGCGGCGTGGCCCAGGCCAGCAGCTGGCCTTCGACGCCATGGGGTTCACCAGTGAAGCCTGAGACCTCCCAGACATCCAGCAGAACCTGTTTGTCCGGGTAATCGTGCTGCACTTTGATCAGCGGCCGGGCGGCGCTGACACGGATGCCCAGCTCCTCTTCGAGCTCGCGGGCCAGTGCAGCCGACACCGCCTCGCCCTCTTCCACCTTGCCGCCGGGAAACTCCCAGAGACCGCCCTGGTGCTGGCTATCCGCGCGCTTGGCGATCAGCACCCGTCCGTCGGCGCCGCGGATCACCGCAGCTGCCACGTGCACTCGCTTCATGCATTGCTCTCCGTTTCCTGCAGGCCGGCGCGGTACCACCGCTGGAACGCCGGCCATTGATAGATGGTGTTCACATACGCCTCGGCCTCGGCCGGCAACGCCACCTGATAGCTGCGCAGCCGCGCCGCCACCGGAGCGAAGAAGGCATCGGCGATGCTGACGTGACCGAACAGGTAAGGCCCGTCCTGGCCGAAGCGCTTGCGCGCCTCCTGCCACAATGCGCAGATCCGCTCGATATCGGCTTGCGCCTCTGCGGGCACCTGGCTCAGCGGCTGGTTACGGCGCAGGTTCATCGGCAGGTGGCTGCGCAGGGGCACGAAACCGCTGTGCATTTCCGCGCAGATCGAGCGGGCAAAGGCTCGCGCCGTCTGGCCAAGTGGCCACAGATGGGCCTCGGGAAAGCGCTCGGCCAGGTACTCGGCGATGGCCAGGGAATCCCAGATCACGCCGTCTTCGCACTTGAGCACCGGCACTTTGCCGGTGGGTGAATGTAGCAGCAACTGGCGCCGGCTCTCTGGCCCGTACAGCGAAACCAGCACCTCGTCGTAGGCGGCGCCCGTCAGCTCGATAGTCAGCCAGGCCCGTAGCGACCAGGACGAGAAATTCTTGTTACCGATTACCAGGGTCAGGGACATACGCGCTCTCCAGGTGCAGTGGGGTTTCACTCGACCTTAAAAGCGGCCCCCGCAGATAGCAAATTCCCGATATTCATGGGTCCATGAATATCGGGAATGCGGGTGCAGCCGGCGGTACGGTTAAACCTGTTCACGATCTCGCGAGCTAGAGATAAACGGTGGCGAAAGTGGCCGAGGAAGCGGAGTTTACGGTTGTAAATGAGCATTCCGAGGCCGCTTTCAACATCGTTTAGCCGAAGCGCAGCAGATCGCGAGCAGGTTTAAGATCAGCTGCGGTATTCCGCGTTGATTCTTACGTACTCATGGGACAGGTCGGTGGTCCAGATGGTTTCGCTGCAGGTGCCGCGCCCCAGCTCGATGCGGATACCAATCTCTTCGCGCGCCATCACCGCAGCGCCCTGCTCCTCGGTGTAGGTTGCCGCGCGCCCACCCTGGCTGGCGATGCACACCTCGCCGAGAAACACGTCGATCTTGCTCACATCCAGTTGCGGCACGCCGGCATAGCCGACGGCAGCGAGGATGCGCCCCCAGTTCGGGTCAGAGGCGAACAGCGCAGTCTTGATCAGCGGCGAGTGGGCCACGGCATAGGCGACGTCCAGGCACTCCTGATGGGTGCCGCCGCCATTGACCAGCACGGTGACGAACTTGGTCGCGCCTTCGCCGTCACGGACGATGGCCTGGGCCACTTCCATGAACACCTCGAACACCGCCTGCTTGAGCTTGGCGAACAGCTCGCCGCGGGCCTCGCTGATTTCCGGCAGCGCCGCCTGGCCGGTGGCGATCAGCATGCAGCAGTCGTTGGTCGAGGTATCGCCATCGATGGTGATGCGGTTGAACGACTTGTTCGCCGCGTCGCGCACCAGGTCCTGCAGCACGCTGCGGGCGACCTTGGCGTCGGTGGCGATGTAGCCGAGCATGGTCGCCATGTTCGGCCGGATCATCCCGGCGCCCTTGCTGATGCCGGTCACGGTGACGGTGACGCCATCGTGCTGGAACTGACGGCTGGCGCCCTTGGGCAGCGTATCGGTGGTCATGATGCCGGTGGCGGCTTCGGCCCAGTGGTTCTCGGACAGATCATCCAGCGCGGCTTGCAGGGCACCTTCGATCTTCGCCACCGGCAGCGGCTCGCCGATCACCCCAGTGGAGAATGGCAGCACGGCTTCAGCGGGTACGCCGGTCAGCGCAGCCAGGGCGTCGCAGGTGCGGCGGGCGTTGCTCAGGCCATCCGGGCCGGTGCCGGCGTTGGCATTACCGGTGTTGGTCAGCAGGTAGCGCACATCGCCCTGCAGGCGTTCGCGGGTCACCAGGACCGGCGCCGCGCAGAACGCATTGGTGGTGGTCACACCGGCCACGCGTGAGCCTTCGGCGCAGCGCATCACCACCACATCCTTGCGCCCCGGGCGCTTGATGCCGGCAGAAGAGATGCCCAGTTCGAAACCGGGAACCGGGTGCAGGACAGGCAAGGGACCAAGACCAACGGCCATGTGGGACGCTCCTTCATCAGCAGTACAAAGCCGCGCACTGGCGCGGCAAAGGTGGAAAAACGCCGCGAGCGGCTAAGCCGGTCGCGGCGTTGTTTTATATAGCAGGCCTGGCGTGGATCAGCTCAGCTGACCGTGGCAGTGCTTGTATTTTTTCCCCGAGCCGCACGGGCACGGTTCGTTACGACCGATCTTCTGCTCGGCGCGCACCGGCGCGGCAGCTACGGCCACATCACCTTCGCCTTCGGCTTCGTCAGCCATCGGCATGGCCGAGACCTCGGCGTGCTGGAACTGCATGCGCTGGGCCATGGATTCGGCTTCGCGGCGCAGGCGCTCTTCTTCCTCGACCGGGTCTTCGCGACGGATCTGCACATGGGACAGGACGCGGATGGTGTCGCGCTTGATCGACTCCAGCAGTTCCTGGAACAGGGTGAAGGATTCGCGCTTGTACTCCTGCTTCGGGTTCTTCTGCGCATAGCCGCGCAGGTGAATGCCGTGACGCAGGTGATCCATGGTCGCCAGGTGGTCTTTCCACAGGTCGTCGAGCACACGCAGCAGCATCTGCTTCTCGAAGGTACGCAGGGCCTCGGCGGTAGCCAGGGTTTCCTTCTCGGTGTAGGCAGCCACGATCTCGTCGAGGATGCGCGCACGCAGCGGCTCTTCGTAGAGCTGGGCGTCGTCGTCGAGCCATTGCTGGATCGGCAGCTTCAGGCCGAAGTTACTGTACAGCGCCTGCTCCAGACCGAAAACGTCCCACTGCTCGGGCAGCGATTGCGGCGGGATGTGCTCGTTGATCGTGGCGGTCAGTACTTCTTCGCGGAACTCGGTAATGGTCTCGCCGATGTCCTCGGCCACCAACAGGCTGTTACGCATGTGGTAGATGACTTTGCGCTGCTCGTTGGCAACGTCGTCGTATTCGAGCAGTTGCTTACGCATGTCGAAGTTGCGGCCTTCGACCTTGCGCTGGGCTTTTTCGATGGCGTTGCTGACCATGCGGTGTTCGATGGCTTCACCGGACTGCATGCCCAGGGCCTTCATGAAGTTCTTCACCCGGTCGGAGGCGAAGATGCGCATCAGGCTGTCTTCCAACGACAGGTAGAAACGGCTGGAGCCCGGGTCACCCTGGCGACCGGCACGACCACGCAGCTGGTTGTCGATACGGCGCGACTCGTGACGCTCGGAAGCGATCACATGCAGGCCACCGGACTCGATCACTTGCTGGTGACGCTTCTGCCAGTCGGCCTTGATCTGGGCGATCTGCTCATCGCTGGCATTGTCCAGGGCAGCCACTTCGACTTCCCAGTTGCCGCCGAGGAGGATGTCGGTACCACGGCCGGCCATGTTGGTGGCGATGGTCACCGCGCCCGGGCGACCGGCCTGGGCAATGATCTCGGCTTCCTTCTCGTGATACTTGGCGTTAAGCACCTTGTGCTCGATGCCTTCCTTGTTCAGCAGGGTGGAAACGTATTCGGAGCTGTCGATCGAGGCGGTACCGACCAGGATCGGCCGGCCCTGGGCCTGGCTCTCCTTGATGTCGGCAATGATCGCCGCGTACTTCTCTTCCTGGGTCAGGTAGACCAGGTCATTGTAGTCCTTGCGCGCCAGAGCCTTGTTGGTCGGGATTACCACCACGTTGAGGCCGTAGATCTGACGGAACTCGAACGCCTCGGTGTCGGCGGTACCGGTCATGCCGGACAGCTTGGTGTACAGACGGAAGTAGTTCTGGAAGGTGGTCGAGGCCAGGGTCTGGCTCTCGGCCTGGATATTCAGGCCTTCCTTGGCTTCGATGGCCTGGTGCAGGCCTTCGGACAGGCGACGGCCCGGCATGGTGCGGCCGGTGTGCTCGTCGATCAGCAGAACCTGGTCCTGCTGCACGATGTATTCGACGTTGCGGTGGAACAGCTTGTGCGCGCGCAGGCCGGCGTAGACGTGAGTCAGCAGGCCCAGGTTGTGCGCCGAGTACAGGCTCTCACCCTCGGCCAGCAGGCCGGCGCCCGTCAGCAGTTCTTCGATGTACTGGTGACCTTCTTCGTTCAGCTCGACCTGACGGGTCTTCTCGTCGATCTTGAAGTGGCCTTCCTGAGTGACCACGCCTTCCTCTTCCTCGATGTGCTGGGTGAGGCGCGGGATCAGCTTGTTGACTTCGATGTACAGCTTGGAGCTGTCTTCGGCCTGGCCGGAGATGATCAGCGGGGTGCGCGCTTCGTCGATGAGGATCGAGTCCACTTCGTCGATCACGGCGAAGTTCAGCTCGCGCTGGAACTTCTCGTCCTGGGCGAACGCCATGTTGTCGCGCAGGTAGTCGAAACCGAATTCGTTGTTGGTGCCGTAGGTGATGTCGGAGGCGTAGGCAGTGCGCTTCTCTTCCGGCGGCATGAAGGGGGTGACGATGCCCACGGACAGGCCGAGGAATTCGTACAGCGGACGCATCCAGTTGGCGTCGCGGCGGGCCAGGTAGTCGTTGACCGTGACCACGTGCACGCCTTTGCCTTCCAGGGCGT
Organism: Aquipseudomonas ullengensis; assembly: GCF_014174475.1. Lineage (GTDB taxonomy): Bacteria > Pseudomonadota > Gammaproteobacteria > Pseudomonadales > Pseudomonadaceae > Aquipseudomonas > Aquipseudomonas ullengensis. The sequence goes on along the minus strand of NZ_JACJUD010000003.1, from coordinate 369,838 downwards.
TGAGGTAGACCGCCAGGGTACCCACCAGGGTCTTGCCCTCACCGGTACGCATTTCCGCGATGGTGCCTTCGTGCAGGGCCGCACCGCCGATCAACTGGACGTCGAAGTGGCGCATGCCCATCACGCGTTTGCCTGCCTCACGGGCGACGGCGAAGGCTTCCGGCAGGATCTGGTCGAGGGTCTCGCCCTTCGCCAGGCGCGCCTTGAATTCGCCGGTCTTGTCCCGCAGTTGCTCATCGGAAAGGGCCAACATCTGCTCTTCGAGCGCATTGACTGCCGACACTACTTTGAGCATGCGTTTGACTTCACGCTCGTTCTTGCTTCCAAAGAGTTTCTTCAACAGCGGCGCAAACATATCGGCAGATTCTTCCACTAATGGGGACGGAGGGACGGCGCAAAACACCAGCCCTGCAGCCGACGAGGCTGCGTGCGAAGGGGGCATTCTACCCGGAAACGTCGGCGATGAAAGCGCATCCTGCCCTCTACACCTCAGAGGCGAATCCACCAACCAAACAGTTGTTACAACATCTATATGGGGACGCCAGCCGACAGCTACAACCCCTGTTTGCTAACATGCCGAATCATTGATCAGATTGCCCGCCCATGACCTTTCGCCCACTGCCAGCCAAGGCCACTGCCGCACTGCTGCGCGAAGCCAAGCCGCTGCAGGTGATGCTGGCCCAGGCCCACCGCTTGGCCAATTTGCAGGCGCTGGTCGATGCGCAGCTTGAGGTCGCGGCCCGCGAGCATTGCCTGGTTGCCAGTTGGCGCGACGGCTGTCTGTTGCTGCTGACCAGCAATGGCCACTGGGCCACGCGCCTGCACTACCAGCAGCGGCGCCTGCAACGCCAGCTACAGTCGCTGCCGGAGTTCGCCGGGCTGAAAAAGATCCAGATCAAGGTGCGCCCACCCACCGGACAGGTCGCGTATGTCGGCCGCCAGGCCGAGCTGTCGGACGCCGCGGCAGACAGTATCAACAGCGCCGCCGAAGGCATCAGTGATCCCAGGCTGCGCGCCGCCCTGGAGCGCCTGGCCAGTCACGCCAAGCCCAAGGAAAGCTGAAGGACAGAAAAAAACAGGCCACCCGAAGGTGGCCTGAATACAACTAGAAGGAAGGGTATCGCTTACACGGCCGCAACCGGGCGCATGTAGGAGATCGGCGCGTTGGTAGCGTCGTCGAAGATCACCACTTCCCAAGCGTCTTTCTGCTCGATCAAGGTACGCAGCAGACGATTGTTCAGGGCATGACCCGACTTGAAACCACGGAACTCGCCAATCAGGCTGTTGCCCAGCAGGTAGAGGTCGCCGATGGCGTCGAGGATCTTGTGCTTGACGAATTCGTCCTCGTAACGGAGGCCGTCTTCGTTGAGCACGCGGAACTCATCAACCACGATGGCGTTGTCCACGCTGCCGCCGAGCGCCAGGTTCTGCGAACGCAGCAGCTCGATGTCACGCATGAACCCGAAGGTACGGGCGCGACTGACTTCCTTGACAAAGGAAGTGCTGGAAAAGTCGACACTGGCGGTCTGGGTGCGACCACGAAACACCGGGTGATCGAAGTCGATCTCGAAGCTCACCTTGAAACCGTCGAAAGGCAGGAAGGTAGCGCGCTTGTCGCCCTCTTCGACTGTCACTTCGCGCAGTACGCGGATGAATTTCTTCGGTGCTTCCTGTTCTTCCAGGCCGGCCGATTGAATCAGGAATACGAAAGGACCAGCGCTGCCATCCATGATCGGCACTTCAGATGCCGAGAGCTCGACGTAGGCGTTGTCGATGCCCAGGCCTGCCATGGCCGAAAGCAGGTGCTCCACGGTATCCACCTTGACATCACCATTGACCAGAGTGGTCGACATGGTGGTCTCACCGACATTTTCCGCGCGGGCGGGGATTTCCACGACAGGGTCGAGGTCGGCGCGTCGGAACACGATACCGGTATCCACAGGTGCCGGCTTCAGGGTCAGGTAAACCTTCTCTCCCGAATGCAGGCCAACGCCGGTGGCTCGGATAATGTTCTTCAGGGTGCGTTGTTTGATCATGGCTTGGGCTACTTGTGCGCGAGTTGCGAACTGTTTTCAACAATGGCCGGCGATAATAGCAGAACCGGCCTTTGCTGAACACTAATCACCATCATACTCCCGATAGACTCAATCAATCAGCTTGGCGACGCAGGAAGGCCGGAATATCGAGATAGTCCAGGTCATCCTGAGTATTCAGCTTGGCCGCAGCGGCACTGCCGGCGAGGCTTTGACGCTGAACGGTTGGGCGCTCGTAGTCCTTGTAGTTGACGCTCGGTTGCTCGGCAGCGCGCGGGGCGGCGCTGATAACGGCAGCCGGAGCAGCTACAGCGGTCGGCACGGTATTGTCGATAACCTTGACCGGCTTCTCGATACGCGCGCCCAGGCCGGTGGCCACTACAGTCACGTGCAGCTCGTCACGTACGTCCGGATCGATCACCGCGCCCACTTTCACAGTGGCGTGTTCGGAGGCGAACGCCTCGATGATCTCGCCGACCGCAGCGTATTCGCCGAGGGACAGGTCCAGACCAGCGGTGATGTTGACCAGGATGCCACGAGCGCCCTGCAGGTTGACGTCTTCCAGCAGCGGGTTGCGGATCGCCGCTTCGGTCGCTTCGCGAGCACGGTTCGGACCGCTGGCGCAGCCGGTACCCATCATCGCCAGACCCATTTCGCCCATCACGGTTTTCACGTCAGCGAAGTCGACGTTCATCAGGCCCGGACGCTGCATGATGTCGGAGATGCCGCGCACGGCACCGGCCAGTACGTCGTCAGCCTTGGCGAAGGCGGACAGCAGGCTGGCGTCCTTGCCGAGAATGGTCAGCAGTTTTTCGTTGGGGATGGTGATCAGCGAGTCGACGCACTCGGCCAGGGCACGGATGCCCTCGTCGGCGACTTGCATGCGTTTGCGCCCTTCGAACGGGAACGGACGGGTGACCACGGCAACGGTGAGGATGCCCATTTCCTTCGCCACTTCGGCAATGATCGGGGCCGCACCGGTACCGGTACCGCCACCCATGCCGGTGGTGATGAAGACCATGTCGGCGCCACGCAGCACTTCGGCGATGCGCTCACGGTCTTCCATGGCGGCCTGACGGCCGATTTCCGGGTTGGTACCGGCACCCAGGCCCTTGGTCACGCCAGGGCCGAGTTGCAATACGCTGCGCGCGCCTACGTTCTTCAGCGCTTGCGCATCGGTGTTGGCGCAGATGAATTCAACGCCTTCGATGTTGTCCTTGATCATGTGGTTAACGGCATTACCGCCGCCGCCGCCCACGCCGATTACTTTGATAACTGCGCTTTGCGGGATGGTATCTACGAGTTCGAACATTTCCCCTCTCCTTCTTTTCTAGTTGTATCGCCTACAGCTACCGCGGGTTCACATCAGAAATTGCCCTGGACCCAGCGTTTAAGCCGTTCCAGTACTGGTGTCTTGGGTTCATCGCTATACAGGTTGCCGGCGGACATGGAGATGCCGTCGGCCTGCTTCTGCAGCCCGTACATCAGCAGGCCTACGCCTGTGGAATAGATAGGATTACGCACGACGTCGGTCAGTCCTTTGACGCTGTGGGGTACGCCCAAACGCACCGGCATGTGAAAGATCTCTTCGGCCAGTTCGACGGCACCTTCCATCTTGGCGGTGCCACCGGTGAGGACGATCCCGGCAGGGATCATGTCCTCATAGCCACTGCGCCGCAGCTCAGCCTGAATCAGGGTGAAGAGCTCGTCGTAACGGGGCTCGACAACCTCGGCAAGAGCCTGGCGGGACAGTTCCCGCGGCGGCCGATCTCCCACACTGGGAACCTTGATGGTTTCCCCCGGACCGGCCAGCTTGGCTAGGGCGCAAGCATACCGAATCTTGATCTCCTCGGCATACTGGGTCGGGGTGCGTAATGCCATTGCGATATCATTGGTAACCTGGTCACCAGCGATCGGAATCACCGCCGTGTGACGTATCGCACCTTCGGTGAAGATGGCGATGTCAGTGGTACCGCCGCCGATGTCGACCAGGCACACGCCCAGCTCCTTCTCATCGTCGGTCAGCACCGCATAAGCGGACGCCAGTTGCTCGAGGATGATGTCGTCGACTTCCAGGCCGCAGCGGCGCACGCACTTCTCGATGTTCTGCGAGGCATTCACTGCGCAGGTGACCACGTGCACCTTGGCTTCCAGGCGGACGCCGGACATGCCCAGCGGCTCGCGCACGCCTTCCTGGTTATCGATCACGTAATCCTGCGGCAGGGTGTGCAGTACACGCTGGTCGGCCGGGATTGCCACGGCCTGGGCAGCGTCAAGCACGCGCTCGAGGTCGGCCGGGCTGACTTCGCGATCACGAATGGCCACGATGCCGTGCGAGTTCAGGCTGCGAATGTGGTTGCCGGCCACGCCGACGAAGGCCGAGTGGATGCGGCAGCCCGCCATCAGTTGGGCCTCTTCCACGGCGCGCTGGATCGACTGCACGGTGGACTCGATATTGACCACCACGCCCTTCTTCAGGCCGCGCGACGGATGGGTGCCGATGCCGACGATTTCCAGTTGGCCATCGGCCGTCACCTCGCCCACCAGCGCCACCACCTTGGAGGTACCGATATCGAGGCCGACGATCATCTTGCCGCTCTGCACGATTGCCATGTCCTACTGTTCTCCTCGATTCACTGCACGGCGGCGGTTTCCACCGCCGTAGGCGCGACCGGTGTGCGCCACGCCACGGCCAGGCCGTTGGAGTAACGCAGGTCGATGCGCGCGATATTCGCGATCTGAGCCTTGAGCACCTTGTCGAAGATGGTGCTCAGGCGACGTATTTTTTCCACCAGGTGATCCCGGCCCAGCAGCAGCTCAATGCCCTGCCCGGTGCTGAGGAACCAGCTGCCATGCTCACGCAGCTCCAGGCGGGTGATGGAAAAACCCATCGGCCGCAACATCTGGCTGAGCACTTGGTACTGCTGCATCACCTGCTGCTGGGCGCGTTTCGGCCCGGACAGCAACGGCAGGTGTTCGTAGTGAGTCAGCTCGCGCGGGGCGAAGGCTTGACCCTGGTTGTTGAGCAGGGACTCGTCACCCCAGCGCGCCACCGGCAATTGTTCTTCCAAGTGGATCACCACCTGATCCGGCCACACCCGACGCACTTCGGCGTGGGCGATCCACGGCATGCGTTCCAGCTCGGCACGCATGCCAGCCAGGTTGATGGTGAAGAAGCTCGACGCCACGAACGGCGCGATGCGCTCCTGCACCACCTGCTGGCTGATGTAGCTCAGCTCGCCCTGCACACTGACCCGCGCAATCGGCCGATCGGCATACGGCAGCAGGCGCTGGGCGCCTTCATAGGTCGCGAACCCCAGCACCACCAGCAGCACCGGCCACAGCAGGCGCTTCAGCCCGCTCAGGTCCGGACGCGGAACGCGTGCCGACAGCGGCTCCTGCGCCACCATCCGGCTAGCTCCGCGCGCAGCTATCGGCTGACGCTGGGGAGCGCGGCCGATAGGTTGCGGATGGCGGAGAGTGGCGACCATGACTTAACCCCTTGCCTCAACGCTGTCGGCGAGAATCGCCAGCACCAACTGCTGGAAATCCAGACCGGCAGCACGTGCGGCCATCGGAACCAGGCTGTGATCGGTCATGCCCGGTACGGTGTTGACTTCCAGCAGCCAGAACTTGCCAGCGGCATCCTGCATCACGTCGGCGCGTGCCCAGCCCTGGGTGCCCACGGCCTCACAGGCGCGCGCGGTGAGTTCCTTCAGTTCGGCTTCCTTGTCGGCGCTGAGTCCGCAGGGAACCCGGTACTGGGTGTCATTGGCCAGGTACTTGGCGTCGTAGTCGTAGAAACTGTGCGGCGTGCCCAAGGCAATCGGTGGCAGCACCTGGCCGCGCAGCATGGCGATGGTGAACTCAGGACCGGCGATCATCTGCTCGACCAGCACCTGGGAGTCGTAACGGCTGGCATCCTTCCAGGCGGCAATCAGTGCATCGACATCGCTGACCTTGGCCATGCCGATGCTCGACCCCTCGTGGGCCGGCTTGACGAACAGCGGGAAGCCCAGCTCGGCAGCCGCCATGCGGCAGTCTTCTTCACAGGCCAGGGCGGCGTGGGCCGGCGTTGGCAGACCAAGGCTCAGCCACACGCGCTTGGTGCGCAGCTTGTCCATGGCCAGGGCGGAAGCGAGGATGCCGCTGCCGGTGTAAGGGATGCCGGCACATTCCAGCAGGCCCTGCATGGAACCGTCTTCGCCGCCACGACCGTGCAGGACGATAAAGGCGCGATCGATCTTCTCGCTGGTCAGGCGCTGCAGCAGGTCGTCACCGGCATCGATGCCGAAGGCGTCCACACCAGCCGCCAGCAGTGCTTCCAGCACCGCCGCACCGGATTTCAGCGACACCTCACGCTCGGCGCTCTTGCCGCCGAACAGCACGGCGACGCGACCGAAGGCCTTGGGATCGAGGGTGGATTGCAGACTCATTTCGACTCACCTTGAAACAGGGCATGCTTGAGCAATTGCGGAGCCACGCCGCCGATATCACCGGCACCCTGGCACAGCAGGATGTCGCCAGGACGCAGCAGCGGCTTGATGATCGGCGCGAGATCGACACCGCGCTCGACGTAGATTGGGTCCAGCTGGCCACGCTGACGGATGCTGTGGCACAGGTGACGGCTGTCGGCACCCGGGATTGGCTCTTCGCCAGCCGGGTAAACCTCCATCAGCAGCAGCACGTTGGCATCGCCAAGCACCTGCACGAAGTCGTCGTAGAGGTCGCGGGTACGGCTGTAGCGGTGCGGTTGATAGAGAATCACCAAGCGGCGCTCGGCCCAGCCACCGCGCACGGCCTTGATCACCGCCGCGACTTCGCGCGGGTGATGACCGTAGTCGTCGACCAGCATCACGCTGCCGCCGTCCACCGGCAGTTCGCCGTAGACCTGGAAGCGCCGGCCGACGCCCTGGAAACCCGACAGGCCGGCGACGATGGCGGCATCGTCGATGCCCTCGTCGGTGGCGATGGCGATGGTCGCCAGGGAGTTCAGCACGTTGTGGTTGCCCGGCATGTTGACCGACACGTTCAGCGGCTCACGGTCGCGGCGCAGCACGGTGAAGTGGGTCTGCATGCCCTTCTGCACCACGTTGATCGCGCGCACGTCGGCGTCTTCGGCGAAGCCGTAGGTCACGGTCGGACGCGCCACCTGCGGCAGCAGTTCGCGCACCACCGGATCATCCACGCAGAGCACAGCCAAGCCGTAGAACGGCAGGTTGTGCAGGAATTCGATGAAGGTTTTCTTCAGGACGTTGAAGTCACCGCCATAGGTGCTCATGTGGTCCATGTCGATATTGGTGACCACCGAGACCATCGGCTGCAGGTGCAGGAAGCTGGCGTCGCTCTCGTCGGCCTCGGCGATCAGGTAGCGGCTGCTACCGAGCTGGGCGTTGGTGCCGGCGGCGTTCAGGCGGCCACCGATGACGAAGGTCGGGTCCAGGCCACCGGCGGCGAATACCGAGGCCAGCAGGCTGGTGGTGGTGGTTTTGCCGTGGGTACCGGCGACGGCGATGCCGTGGCGGTAGCGCATCAGTTCGGCGAGCATCTCGGCACGCGGCACCACCGGAATGCGGCGCTCCAGGGCGGTGGCGACTTCCGGGTTGCTGGTGTTGACTGCACTCGACACCACCAGCACGTCAGCCTGTTCGGCGTTCTCCGCGCGGTGGCCGATGAAGATGATGGCGCCGAAGCTTTCCAGGCGCTCGGTCACGGCCGAGGCCTTGAGGTCGGAACCGGAGACTTCGTAGCCGAGGTTGAGCAGCACTTCGGCGATGCCACACATGCCGGCACCACCGATGCCAACGAAGTGGATGCGGCGGATGCGGCGCATGCGGCGGATTTCCGAACGCGCGGCGGCGGGAGATTTAGCCACGGGCCACCTCCAGGCAAGTATCCACCACCGTACGGGTGGCATCCGGCTTGGCCAGGCTGCGCGCAGTGCGGCCCATGGCCTTGAGTTTTTCAGGGTGCATCAGAACCTCGGTCAGCTGCGCGGCAAGTGTGTCCGCGTCAGTCTCGTGTTGCGGGAGCAGGAAGGCAGCGCCCTCCTTCGCCAGATATTCGGCATTGCGGGTCTGGTGGTCGTCGATCGCGTGGGGCAACGGCACCAGGAAGGACGGCAGACCAGCGGCAGCCAGCTCGCTGACAGTCAGCGCACCGGCACGGCACACCACCAGATCAGCCCAGGCGTAAGCACGCGCCATATCGCTGATGAAGGGCGCGACCTCGGCTTCGACCGCAGCTTCGCGATAACGCTCCGCAGTCACTTGATCATGTTGCTTGCCGGCCTGATGGAACACTTGCGGACGCAGCTCGCTGGCGACTTTGCCCAGTGCTGCCGGCAGCAGTTTGTTCAACGGCTCGGCGCCCAGGCTGCCGCCCAGCACCAGCAGACGCGGCTGGCGCTTGGCCAGGTCGTCGCGCGGGGTTTCCAGGAACAGTTCCTCGCGCACCGGGTTGCCGGTGGTACGCCGCTTGGCACTGTGGCCGAAGGTATTCGGGAAGCCTTCGCACACGCGCTTGGCGAACGGCACCAGGCTGCGGTTGGCAGTGCCGGCCACGGCGTTCTGCTCCTGGATGATCAGCGGCGCGCCATTCAACTTGGCGGCCAGGCCACCCGGACCGGTGACATAGCCACCCATGCCCAGCACGCACACCGGTTGCAGCTCACGCATCACCCGGCGCGCCTGCCACAGGGCACGGACCAGCTGGAACGGCGCCTTGAGCAGCGACAGCTTGCTCTTGCCACGCAGGCCACTGACGTTGATCAGGTGCAGCGGCAGACCGGCAGCCGGCACCAGCTCATTCTCGATACCGCGCGGCGTACCCAGCCAGTGCACGCTGTAGCCGCGCGCCTTGAACTCGCGGGCACAGGCCAGCGCCGGGAACACGTGGCCGCCGGTGCCGCCGGCCATAATCAGGACATTACCGGGCATGTTCGGCGCCCTCCTCGGCAAAGTCCGCTTCGTTGAATTCGACGTCTTCGCTGCCCAGGTGGGTGCGACGCTCCCACTCGATGCGCAGCAGCACGGCCAGGATCACGCAGCAAATCACCAGCGAGCTGCCGCCGTAGCTGAGGAATGGCAGGGTCAGGCCCTTGGTCGGCAGCAGGCCGACGTTCACCCCGATGTTGATCAGCACCTGGCCGATCCACAGGAAAGCCAGGCCGTAGGCCACGTAGGCGGAGAAGAACTGCTTGGCCTTTTCCGCCCACAGGCCGATGTACAGGGCGCGCACGCTGACAAAGACGAACAGCGCCACGGTGGCCAGTGCGCCGATCATGCCCAACTCCTCGGCCAGCACGGCGAACACGAAGTCGGTGTGCGCTTCCGGCAGGTAGAACTGCTTCTGGATGCTGTTGCCCAGGCCGACGCCGAACCACTCGCCACGGCCGAAGGCGATCAGTGCCTGGCTCAGCTGGTAGCCAGCACCGAACGGATCGGCCCAGGGGTCTACGAAGTTGGTCAGGCGCTGCATGCGGTAGGACTGGCTGGTCATCACCACGCCGCCGAGTGCCAGCACGCCAGCCACCAGCGGGATGAAGCGCAGCAGGTTGACCCCGCCGAGGAACAGCATGGCGATCGAAGCGCCCATCAGCACCACGGTGGCGCCGAAGTCCGGCTCGGCCAGCAGCAGCACGGCAATCGGTGCCAGCAGCAGCATCGGCTTGATGAAACCGGTGAGCTTGTTGCGCACCTCGTCCTGGCGACGCACCAGGTAGCCGGCAATGAACATCACGGTGAACAGCTTGGCCAGCTCGGACGGCTGCAGGTTGAACAGGCCGAAACCGATCCAGCGTTTGGCCCCGTTGACCTCGCGACCGATGCCCGGCACCAGCACCATGATCAGCAGGACGAAGGCCACCAGCAGCAGGCTGCCGCCATAACGCTGCCACATCGCCATCGGAATCATCAGGGTCAGCAGACCAGCCACCAGGCCGATGAGCAGATAGATCAGGTGGCGCACCATGAAGTACATCGGGTTGCCGGCCAGCGCCGTGGCCACTTCCGAGGACGCCGACGTGATCATCACCAGGCCCAGACCGAGCAGGGCCAAGCTGCCGGCCAGCAGCGGGAAGTCGAGATCGACACCACGACGGGTACGCAGTGGCGAGGGCGCGGCGAGCATGCGGGCGATCAGGCTCATTGCAGGGCCTCCGCAGCCTGGGCAAACAGGCGCCCGCGCTCTTCAAAGTTCTTGAACATGTCCAGGCTGGCGCAGGCCGGCGACAGCAGCACGGCATCGCCCGGCTGGGCCAGTTCGGCGCTGCACTGCACGGCTTCGTCGAGCGTGCTCAGGCGCACCTGCGGTACCGCATCACCCAGTGTCTCGGCCAGCCGCTCGGCATCGCGACCGAGCAGCACCACGGCGCGGCAGAACTTGGCCGCTGGCGCTTTCAGCGCGGAGAAGTCGGCGCCCTTGCCGTCGCCACCGGCGATCAGCACCAGCTTGCCGGCGATATCTGCGCCCAGGCCTTCGATGGCGGCCAGTGCGGCGCCGACGTTGGTGGCCTTGGAGTCGTCGTAGTAGCTCACCCCGCGCAGCTCACGCACCCACTGGCAACGATGAGCCAGGCCGGCAAACGTTTGCAGGGTCTGCAGCATCGGCGCGAACGGCAGGCCGACTGCGTGGCCGAGGGCCAGGGCCGCCAGGGCGTTGCTCTGGTTGTGCGCGCCACGCATTTTCAGTGCAGCAGTCGGCAGCAGGGTTTCGAACTGGAAGGCGAGGAACTTCTCGCCGCCCTCCTCGATCAGGCCGAAGCGTTTGAAGTCCGGCTTGCCCAGGCCAAAGCTCCAGCACGGAACCTGGTCGGCAATCAGCGGCCGCGACAGCGCGTCATCGCGATTCACCACCACCTGGCGGGCGCCACGGAAGATGCGGTGCTTGGCCAGGTGGTACTGCGGCATGCCGGCGTAGCGATCCATATGGTCTTCGCTGACGTTCAGGCAGGTCGCCACTTCGGCATTCAGTTGATCGGTGGTTTCCAGCTGGAAGCTGGAGAGTTCGAGCACATACAGCTCGACCTCGTCATTCAGTAGGTCCAGCGCCGGCGTGCCTAGGTTACCGCCAACCGCGACCTTCTTGCCGGCCGCCGCTGCCATTTCACCCACCAGGGTGGTCACGGTGCTTTTGGCATTGGAACCGGTGATGGCGATGATCGGTGCCTTGGCATGGCGGGCGAACAGATCGATGTCGCCGGACAGCTTGACCCCGCGCGCGGCCGCGGCCTGCAACGCTGGGGTGGCAATAGCCAGGCCCGGGCTCACGTACAGCTCCGAGGCGCGGCAGAGGAACTCCACATCCAACTCGCCGCAACGCACGTCCACCTGCGGATAGTCGCGCTGCAGGGTCGCCAGCTCCGGCGGGTTCGCGCGCGTATCCGCCACGGCGAAGCGCACGCCCTGTTGCGCGAGGAAGCGCACCAGGGACATGCCGCTCTTGCCGAGGCCGACAACGATGCGGAACTGGTCGGAAGCGATCAGCGACACTCTTATTACCTCAGTTTCAGGGTGGCCAGGCCAACCAGGACGAGAATTACGGTGATGATCCAGAAACGCACGATCACGCGCGGCTCGGGCCAGCCTTTGAGTTCGAAGTGGTGGTGGATCGGCGCCATGCGGAACACGCGCTTGCCGGTCAGCTTGAAGCTGGCGACCTGGATGATCACCGACAGGGTTTCCATGACGAACACGCCACCCATGATGAACAGGACGATTTCCTGGCGGACGATCACGGCGATGGTGCCCAGCGCCGCGCCCAGGGCCAGCGCGCCTACGTCACCCATGAAGACCTGGGCCGGGTAGGTGTTGAACCAGAGGAAGCCGAGGCCGGCACCGACCAGCGCCGCGCAGAACACGATCAGCTCGCCCGCGCCCGGCACATAAGGAATCAGCAGGTAGTCGGCGAATTTGATGTTGCCCGACAGGTAGCAGAAGATCGCCAGCGCACCGGCCACCAGCACGGTCGGCAGGATGGCCAGGCCGTCGAGGCCGTCGGTCAGATTGACGGCGTTACTGGTACCGACGATGACGAAATAGGTCAGCACCACGAAGCCCGCGCCCAGGGGAATGGCAACGTCCTTGAGCACTGGCAGGATCAGGGTGGTTTCCACCGGGCTCTGCGCGGTCATATAAAGGAAGACCGCCGCGCCCAGGCCGAATACCGATTGCCAGAAATACTTCCAGCGGCTCGGCAGGCCGCGCGAGTTCTTCTCGATCACCTTGCGATAGTCGTCGACCCAGCCGATGGCGCCGAACAGCAGGGTCACGGCCAGCACCGTCCATACATAGCGGTTGGTCAGGTCTGCCCAGAGCAGGGTGCTGACGGCGATGGCCGAGAGGATCAGCGCGCCACCCATGGTCGGCGTGCCCTTCTTCGACAGGTGCGACTGCGGGCCGTCGTTGCGTACCGATTGGCCGATCTGGCGAATTTGCAGGGTGCGGATCATCCACGGACCGAGCCACAGCGACAGGGCCAGGGCGGTCAACACGCCGAGGATCCCGCGCAGGGTCAGGTACTGGAACACACCGAAACCGGTGTAGAACTGTTGCAGGTACTCCGCCAGCAGCAGCAGCATTTAGTGACTCTCCCCTGTTGCGCGCGCATTGCTCTCAAGCAAAGCCGCGACGACTTTTTCCATCGCCGCGCTGCGCGAACCTTTAATTAGAATGGTGGTGTCGCCCGACTCGCGGCTAACGGCTGCGATCAGGCTGGCTTGGTCGGCGAAATGTTGCCCCTGCGCGCCGAAGGCCTGGACGGCATGGGTCATCAGCGGACCCACCGCGTACAGCGCGTCGGCCTTGCCGGCGGCGTAAGCGCCGACATCGCGATGGCCCTGCTCGGCCCACTCGCCCAACTCGCCAATATCTCCCAGCACCAGGACGGTGCGACCGGAGAAGCCGGCGAGTATATCAACGGCGGCGCACATCGAAATCGGGTTGGCGTTGTAGGTGTCGTCGATCACGCGCACGCCATTGGGCGCCAACTGAGCAACGGCGCGGCCCTTGACCGGCTGCAGGTTTTCCAGCCCGGCCTGGATCCCGACCAGCGGCACCCCGAGCACATGGGCAGCCGCCGCAGCGGCCAGTGCGTTGGTGACGTTGTGCGGGCCCAGCAGATTGAGCTGGATGCGCGCACTGCCCGCCGGGCTCTGCAGGGTGAAGGCCATGCAGCCACGGGCGTCGCGGGCCAGGTCGCTGGCATGGAAATCGGCGCCGCTGTCGTGCAAGGCGAAACTCAGTACCGGGCGGCCAGCGGCGCGGGCCTGCCAGGTGGCGAACGCCTTGTCGTCACGGTTGAGCACGGCCACGCCGTCTGCCGCCAGGCCTTCGAGAATCTCGCCCTTGGCTTCGATGATCTTGTCCGGCCCGCCAAACTCGCCGACATGGGCGACCCCTGCGTTGGTGATGATGGCCACTTGCGGACGGGCCAGGCCAACGGTGTAGGCGATCTCGCCGACATGGTTGGCGCCCAGCTCGATCACCGCCGCGACATGCGCAGGAGCCAGTTCGAGCAGGGTCAGCGGTGCGCCGAGGTCGTTGTTGAGGTTGCCGCGCGTGGCCAGCACGTCACCGTGCAGGCCGGCACGCAGGATGCTGGCGAGCATTTCTTTGACCGTGGTCTTGCCGCTGGAGCCGGTCACGGCAGCCAGCGGGCGGGTAAAGGCGGCGCGATTGAGCGCGCCGAGCTGGCCCAGAGCGATGCGCGTGTCCTGCACCAGCAGTTGCGGCAGCGGCGCATCCGCCACCTCGCGCTGGACCAGGGCAGCAACGGCGCCCTTGGCAGCGACGTCGGCCAGGTAATCATGGCCGTCGAAGTTCGGCCCGCTGAGGGCGATGAACAGCTGGCCAGCCTCGATCTTGCGGCTGTCGGTGGACACGGCAGCGAACGCCACGTCGGCGCCCAATACGCGCGCATTCAGCGCGGTAGCTACTTCGCTCAGCAGCAACGGCTTAAGCATGAGCGACCTCCCAGGCCTGCAGGGCCTTGGTGGTTTCGTCCAGATCGGAGAAAGCGTGGCGTACGCCAGCGATCTCCTGGTAATCCTCGTGACCCTTGCCGGCCAGCACCACCACATCACCGGCGACGGCACTGGCGATCAGCTGGGCAATGGCCTGGCCACGGCCATGAACGAATTCGACCTGTTCCGGTTGGGCGAAGCCGGCGCGGATATCGGCGACGATCTGCGCCGGATCTTCCGTACGCGGGTTGTCGTCGGTGACCAGTACGGCATCGGCCAGGCGCTCGGCCACTTCAGCCATCAGCGGACGCTTGCCGCTGTCGCGATCACCGCCGCAGCCGAACAGGCACAGCAGCCGACCGGTCACGTGCGGACGCAGGGCTTCGAGGACTTTTTCCAGGGCATCCGGGGTGTGCGCGTAGTCCACCACCACCAGCGGCAGCTTGCCACCGCCGAAGCGCTGCATGCGCCCGACTGGACCTTGCAGCTGTGGCATTACGCGGAGGATTTCATCCAGCGGGTAGTTCAGGCCGAGCAGCGCACCGACCACCGCCAGCAGGTTGCTCAGGTTGAAGCGACCGAGCAGCGGGCTGCGCAGGTTGCCTTCACCTTGTGGCGTAGCGACCAGGGCGCGCACGCCATGGTCATCGAAACTCGACTCGCGGCAGTGCAGGTAGGCGGCGCGGTCGTTCAGGCTGTAGCTGATCAGGCGCGAGGCCGAACGCTGCCCGGACAATTGGCGACCGAACTCGTCGTCCACATTGATCACCCGGCAACCCAGCTCCGGCCAGGAGAACAGCTTGGCCTTGGCCGCGCCGTAGGCTTCCATGGTGCCGTGGTAGTCGAGGTGATCGCGCGACAGGTTGGTGAACACCGCCACGTCGAAGTCCAGTGCAGCTACCCGGCCCTGATCCAGGCCATGGGACGACACTTCCATCGCCACGGCGCGGGCGCCGGCCTGTTTCAGATCGGCCAGGGTCGCCTGTACGGCAACTGGGTCGGGCGTGGTGTGGCGGCCGCTCTGCAGCGCTTCGAAGAAACCGTTGCCCAGGGTACCGACGATGCCGCAGCGCTCGCCCAGCAGATCCAGCGCCTGAGCCAGCAATTGGCTGACACTGGTCTTGCCATTGGTCCCGGTGACGCCGACCAGATGCAGCGCCCGGCTCGGTTCGCCATAGAAGCGCCCGGCGATGGCCGACAGCTGCCCAGCCAGATCCTTGAGCGCGACCAGTTCGGCAGTACCGTCGGTCATCGGCTCGGCACCGCTGGCCTCGTAGGCCACGGCGGTAGCGCCACGGGCCACGGCGTCGGCGATATGGCTGCGCCCGTCCTGCACCAGGCCGGGCACCGCGAGAAACAGGTCACCCGGACGCACCTTGCGGCTATCCAGGGTCAGTTCACGGATCAGGGTGGATGTACGTGCCTGCGGCAGCAGTTGGTTCAGTGGCATGGGCATCAGATGCGCCCTCCCTTGCTACCGCCAGCATCCGCGGTTTGCGGCTGCACGGCGTTCGGATCGACCGGCGGCGGCAGGTTGTCCGGGGTAATGTTCATCAGGCGCAGCGAGCCGGCCATGACCTTGCTGAATACGGGGGCGGAGACCAGGCCGCCGAAGTAGCCAGCCTTGCTTGGCTCGTCGATCACCACCACCATCGCAATGCGCGGATTGCTGCTCGGCGCGAAGCCGGCAAACATGGAGCGGTAGGCATTGGCGGTGTAGCCCTTGGTGCCGACGCTAGCCTTGCGCGCGGTGCCACTCTTGCCGGACACGTGGTAGCCCGGCACCTGGGCGCGGAACACCCCGCGCGGCGCCTCGATCACTTGTTGCAGCATGCCCTGCATGGTCTTGGCGACGTCCTCGGGCAGCACTTGTGCGCCCTCGGGCTTGTTATCCACGCGGGTCATCGAAAGGGGCAGCACCTTGCCGTTGTTGGCCAGGGTGGCATAGGCATGGGCCAGCTGGATCGCCGTCACCGACAGGCCGTAGCCGTAAGACAAGGTAGCGGTCTCGGCCTGGCGCCATTCGCGGTGGCTCGGCAGCGTACCGACGCGCTCACCGGGAAAACCAAGGCCGGTGTCCTGGCCAAAACCGACATTGCTCATCAGGTCGTGGATGGCTTCACCGCCGATATCGAAGGCGACCTTGCTCATGCCGACGTTACTGGAGTTGATCAGAATGCCGGTCAGATCGAGCACACGACCCTGGGTCTTGGACACGTCCTTGATGGTGTAGCGACCGATCTGCAGCGAACCTGGCCAGACTTCGACCTGGTCGGTCGGCTTCCAGCGCCCGGTCTTCAGGGCGGCGCTCATCGACAGCGGTTTGACCGTGGAGCCCGGCTCGAACACGTCGATCATCGCGCGGTTACGCATGGCGGCGGGCTGCAGATTACGGCGATTATTCGGGTTGTAGGTCGGCTGGTTGACCATGGCCAGCACTTCGCCGGTCTTCACGTCGATCATCACCAGGCTGCCGGCCTTGGCGCCGTTCTCGATCAGCGCATTGCGCAGCTCGCGGTGGGCCAGGTACTGCAGGCGCAGGTCGATGGACAGGGCCAGGGTCTTGCCGGCCTTGGCGTTCTGGCTGACCTGTACGTCCTTGATCAGACGACCGCGGCGATCCTTGAGCACCTGACGCTTGCCCGCCACGCCGGCCAGCCACTCGTCGAAAGCCAGTTCCACACCTTCACGACCGCGGTCGTCGACGTCGGTGAAGCCGATCACGTGAGCGGCCACTTCGCCAGCCGGGTAGAAACGGCGGAACTCTTCCAGGCTATAGACGCCCGGCACCTTGAGGGCGAGCACCTGCTCGCCCTGCTCGGGCGTCAGGCCACGCACGAGGTACATGAACTCGCGCTCGCTGGCCTGTTCCAGACGTTGAGTGAAGCCCTTGGGCTCCTGACCCAGTGCTGCCGCCAGGGTCGGCCACTGATCACGCGCCTTGGCCAGTTCCTTGCCGTTGGCCCACAGGGTGATCACTGGCGTACTGACGGCCAGCGGCTCGCCATTGCGATCGGTGATCAGGCCACGGTGTGCCGGAATCGGGATGTGCCGCATGCTGCGCGCGTCACCATGGGCCTGAAGGAAGTCATGATCGATCACATGCAGATCGATGATGCGCCAGGAGATCGCCCCGACCATCAATGCCAGCAGCGCCAGCACCAGGCGGAAACGCCAGGGATAGAGAGCGCCTTCGAGGCCGGTCATGGCGCCACCATCTGCACTTCGGCGGGCTCGGGAATACGCATATGCAGCTGGCCGCTGGCCAGGGCTTCAATACGGTTGTGTGCGGTCCAGGTGCTCTGCTCGAGAATCAACCGCCCCCACTCTGCCTGCGCCTTGTCGCGCACACTGAGTTCGCCATACAGGCCGTTGAGCAACTGGCGATTCCAATGCGCGCTATAGGAGACAGCAATCGCCGACAGCAGCACCGCGACGAACAGCACCAGCAAAATGGTGCTGCCAGGCGGCAACGGCTTGGCGAACAGGCGGTTCATCGCAGCTTCTCCGCCACACGCATTACCGCACTGCGCGAGCGCGGGTTGGCCTTGAGCTCGGCCTCGGAGGCGAACTGCGGCTTGCCCAGCAACTTGAGACGTGGCTCGAACGCCTTGGGGATGATCGGCAGATCGCGCGGCAGCGTGTCGGCTTCGCCCTTGGCATGGCGCTTCATGAACTGTTTGACGATACGATCTTCCAGCGAGTGGAAGCTGATCACCACCAGGCGCCCACCCACAGCCAGGCTTTCCAGGGCCGCATCGAGGCCGCCTTCCAGATCACCCAGCTCGTTATTGATATAGATGCGCAACCCCTGGAAGGCACGGGTCGCCGGATTCTTGCCTTTCTCCCAGGCCGGATTGGCCTCGGTGAGCACGGCAGCCAGGTCGCCAGTACGCTCGAACGCCTTCAGCGCACGACGCTCGACCACGGCCCGCGCCATGCGCTTGGCGAAGCGCTCTTCGCCATATTCCTTGAATACCCGGGCAATTTCCTCGGCGCTGGCGCTGGCGATGAACTCGGCGGCGCTGACGCCGGCATCCGGGTTCATGCGCATGTCCAGCGGGCCGTCATTGAGGAAGCTGAAGCCGCGCTCGGCATCGTCCAACTGCGGCGAGGACACGCCGAGGTCGAGCAGAATGCCATCGACCTTGCCCACCAGGCCGCGCACCGCAGCCTCATCGCCCAGCTCAGCAAAGCTGCGCTGCACAACGACGAAGCGGCCGTCTTCGGCCGCCAGTGCATTTCCCGTCGCAATCGCCAGTGGGTCCTTGTCGAAACCCAGCAGGCGACCGTCTGAACCGAGCCTTTCGAGTATCAGCCGGCTGTGCCCTCCGCGACCGAAGGTGCCATCCAGGTAGCAGCCATCCGCCCGCACGGCGAGGCCGTCGACGGCTTCGTCGAGCAGCACGGTGATATGGCGGAAGCTATTGGTCATGGTCACAGGATCAGGTCACGCAGGTCGTCCGGCAGAGCGCCGGGTTGTTTGATGGCGGCCAGGTCAGCATCAGCAAGTGCGTTCCAGGCATCCTCGTTCCACAGCTGGAATTTGTTCAGTTGGCCGACCAGCATCGCGTGCTTATCCAGACCGGCATGGGCGCGCAGGCGCGGCGGCACGAGGAAACGACCACTGCCATCCAGCTCTAGGTCGACGGCATTGCCGATCAACAGACGCTGCAGGCGGCGGGTTTCTTCGCGCAGGGAAGGCAACTCACGGAGCTTGGCTTCGATCAGCTCCCACTCGGGCAGCGGATAGACACAGAGGCAGGGGTCGATGGCATCGATGGTGACAATGAGCTGGCCGGCACAACGCGAAACGAGCTCGTCACGATACCGGCTCGGCATCGCGAGTCGCCCTTTGGCGTCGAGACTGATGGCGTTAGCTCCGCGAAACAAGGCTGCGCTTCCCCACTGTAATTAGCTTTCCGTGCCCAATTGACCCACTTCATGCCACTTCGTGCCACTTCGACACACTATAGAAATGCGAGCACCCCACCGTCAAGGCGCGCAAAAGGGGAAAAGTCCTTATATGACGGAGATTTAGCGAACTAAGAGGGGGTTCTGCGAGGGTAAAACGAGAGGGTTTTCGGCACGACTTTCAGCAAGTCCATGAGGTTAGACTTCGAACTTAAAGTAGTTTCTTAAGAGTAAGATTTTTTCGGTATTACGAAGAGGGGATACAGAGATGAAACAGGCGGGAGAAAAAGGAGGAGAGTCGATCTGTAAGCCGGGTTCTGTCGAGGACAGTCATTCCTCTACGACGTACATCACTGCACGCCTCTAGCAACCTACCCGGTTCCAGCGCGGGCCACGCCAATGGAACCCTATTTGGTCTTGCTCCGAGTGGGGTTTACCTAGCCACGGACTGTTGCCAGCCGCGCGGTGCGCTCTTACCGCACCTTTTCACCCTTACCGGCGCTTGCGCGCTTAGGCGGTTATTTTCTGTGGCACTTTCCGTAGGCTCACGCCTCCCAGGCGTTACCTGGCACTCCGCCCTTTGGAGCCCGGACTTTCCTCCCCCTTCTTGCGAAGGCGGCGACTGTCCGATCGACTCTCCAGCGCCAAGGGTAGCGACCCGAACGCTTCAGAACAAGCTCAAGCGTCCTTTTGCCGCTCAAGCGCAACCTGATAAAGCAGGTTTTTGCGCACCCCGGTGATCTCTGCAGCCAGTGCTGCCGCGCGCTTGAGCGGCATTTCACCTAACAGAAGATCGAGCACGCGCAGCGCTTCACCACTCACCGCCTCATCGCCCTCGGGCTCCTGCCAACCGGCCACCAGCAGTACGCATTCACCGCGCTGCTGATTGCTGTCCGCCGCCACCCAATCGTGCAACTCGCCCAGCGGCAGGCCCTTGAGCGTTTCGAAGGTTTTGGTCAGTTCGCGCCCCAACACGGCCGGGCGATCAGCACCGAACACATCGCGCATATCGGCAATGCACTCGAGAATGCGATGCGGCGCCTCATAGAAAATCAGCGTGCGCGAATCCTCCGCCACCTGCTGCAGGCGCGCCTGCCGCCCCACCGTCTTGGCCGGCAGAAAACCCTCGAAACTGAAACGATCGGAAGGCAAACCCGCAGCCGACAGTGCTGCAACCAGCGCACATGCGCCCGGCACCGGCACCACCCGCACCCCGGCAGCCCGCGCCGCGCGCACCAGATGGAAGCCCGGATCGGAGATCAACGGCGTACCGGCATCGGAGATCAACGCGACATCCTCACCCGCCTGCAGCCGGGTGAGAAAGCGCCCACCCTGCTCGCGCTCGTTGTGCTCATGACAGGCCGCCAGCGGCGTGGCTATACCGAAGTGTTGCAGCAGGCGGATCGAGTGACGCGTGTCTTCCGCCGCTATCAACGCCACTTCACGCAGAATGCGCAGGGCGCGGGCGCTGATGTCGTCGAGGTTACCGATGGGCGTGGCGACCACATACAACGTGCCGGCAACGACATCGGAAACGGCGGAAACGCTCACAGGCACACCTCGAAAAGTCGGAAAGCGCGCATTGTAGCCCGTTTCGCCGCAGCGGCATCGCACGGGGCTCGGGCCTTGGGTACAATTCGGCACTCATCTGATCAAGTACCAGGAACGTTTACATGATCGCCTGCCTGCGCCCGCTTTCCGCCTTCTGCCTCGCCGGCCTGCTTGCCGCCTGCGCCAGCTCGCCCTCGTCCACCCTGGGCGAACTGCCGCGCACGCCACAAGCCAGTATCGAACAGCTGCTGCAGCAAGCCGCCGCCAGCCCCGCCGAAGAGGCCGCATCGCTGCGCCTGTCCGCTGCCGACCTGGCTTATCAGCAACAAGATCTGGGCCGCGCCACGCGCATTCTCGAAGATGTACCACTGGAAGGCCTAAAACCGGCCCAACAGGTTTTCGCCAGCACCCTGAGCGCCGAGCTGGCAATGGCCCGCAATAAACCGAAAAGCGCCCTCAGCGCTTTGCAGCACCCGAGCCTCGAGCGCCTTGGCGAACTGCCGGTTGAACAACAGGCACGCACCCAACTGGTTCGCGCCCGCGCCCTGGAAGCCGATGGCCAGACCCTGGCTGCCGCCCGCGAGCGCGTCTACATTGCCCCGCTACTCAGCGGTAACGCCGCCAGCGCCAACCATGAGGCGATCTGGGCGCTGGTCGCCAGCTTGCCGCAGAGCCAGCTGCAAAGCTCCGGCGACAGCGACCTGGACGGCTGGCTGAGCCTGGCCCTGGCCACCAAGAGCGCCGGCACACCGGATCAGCAACTTGCCGCCATCGACGCCTGGAAAGTTCAGCACCCGCAGCACCCGGCCGCCGAGCAACTGCCGCAACAACTGAGCAAGCTCAAGGAGCTCGCGGGCCAGCCGCTGCAAAAGATCGCCCTGCTGCTGCCGGAACAAGGCCAACTGGCCGCCGTGGCACGCGCCCTGCGCGACGGCTTCATGGCTGCCCACTACCAGGCCCAGCAGGCCGGGCAGAACCCGCCGCAAGTGCAGTTCTACGACAGCTCGCGTCTGTCCTCGCTGGATGACTTCTATCGCCAGGCCCAGGCCGATGGCGTGCAACTGGTGATCGGCCCGCTGGAGAAACCGCTGGTCAAACAACTCAGCGAGCGCCCACAGCTGCCACTGACCACCCTGGCGCTGAACTACAGCGATGCAGGCCGCGAGTCGCCGGCACAGCTGTTCCAGTTCGGTCTCGCCGCCGAAGACGAAGCGCGGGAAGTCGCCCGTCGCGCCTGGGCCGACGGCATGCGCCGGGCCGTAGCCCTGGTGCCGCGTGGCGAATGGGGCGACCGCGTCCTGGCCGCCTTCCAGCAGAGTTGGCAGAACGCCGGCGGCAGCCTGATCGCCGCCGAGCATGTCGACCAACCAGTGGAGCTGGCCCAGCAGATCGCCGACCTGTTCCAGCTGCGTGAAAGCGAAAGCCGCGCCAAGCGCCTGCAGAGCACCCTCGGCACCGCCGTCGCCGGCCAGCCGGCACGCCGCCAGGACATCGACTTCATCTTCCTCGCCGCCACCCCACAGCAAGCCCAGCAGATCAAACCGACCCTGGCCTTCCAGTACGCTGGCGACGTGCCGGTCTACGCCACCTCGCACCTCTACACTGGCGGCACCAACCCGGCGCAGTACATGGATCTGGAAGGCATCCGCTTCTGCGAGACGCCCTGGCTGTTGGACGCCAACGACCCGCTGCGCCAGCAGGTGGACAGCCAGTGGCCACAAGCCGCCGGCAGCCTCGGTCGCCTGTACGCCATGGGCGTCGACGCCTACCGCCTGGCGCCGCGCCTGAGCCAACTCAAGGCCCTGCCCGACAGTCGCGTCGAAGGCCTGTCCGGCAACCTCAGCCTGAATCCAGCGCAGCGCATCGAGCGCCAGCTGCCGTGGGCCGAGTTTCGCAATGGCCAGGTTCAGCGCCTGCCGGACAGCAGCAATCAATAGCAAGAGCGAAACCGGGCGCGCTGCCGAAGCACAGGCCCGCAGCCACCTGGAACGCAACGGCCTGCGCCTGCTGGCGCAGAACTGGCTGTGCCGGCGCGGCGAGCTCGATCTGGTCATGCTCGACGGCGATACAGTAGTATTCGTCGAGGTTCGCTACCGGCGGCACAACGGCTGGGGCGGCGCACTGGAAAGCGTTGACGCGCGCAAGCGTGAACGCCTGACCCTGGCCGCACAGCACTTCCTGCAGCAGGAGAGCCGCTGGTCCAGATCGCCCTGCCGCTTTGACGTGGTGGCCATCGGCCCCGGCCAGAACACTGAATTGAACTGGCTACAGAACGCCTTTGAAACGTGAATAAGCCCGATCAAGAATTTCTAGTCGACCCGCACCAGGCGCTTCCGCTACAAAGCCGGACAACGCCCAGTGCCAAGGCTCGCATTGGCGCCCCGACGAGGGCCAACCCCGACTTCCCCGGCTGCTCCAGCCCGTACATCGAAGGTCATCAGTGATGGACATGCAATCCCGAATTCGCCAGATGTTCCAGGCCAGTATCGACACCAAGCAACAAGCCATGGAAGTGCTGGTGCCCTTTATCGAGCACGGCAGCCAGGTCATGGTCAATTCGCTGCTCAACGAGGGCAAGATCCTCACCTGCGGCAACGGTGGCTCGGCCGGCGATGCCCAGCACTTCTCTTCCGAGCTGCTCAACCGCTTCGAGCGCGAGCGCCCCAGCCTGCCGGCCATCGCCCTGACCACCGACAGCTCGACCATTACCTCGATCGCCAACGATTACAGCTACAACGAGGTGTTCTCCAAGCAGATTCGTGCACTCGGCCAGGCCGGTGACGTGCTGCTGGCGATCTCCACTAGCGGCAACTCGGCAAACGTGATCCAGGCCATCCAGGCCGCACACGATCGCGAAATGGTTGTCGTAGCCCTGACCGGGCGCGACGGCGGCGGCATGGCCTCCCTGCTGCTGCCGGAGGACGTGGAAATCCGCGTGCCGTCCAAGGTCACCGCACGCATCCAGGAAGTGCACCTGCTGGCCATCCACTGTTTGTGCGACCTGATTGACCGTCAACTTTTCGGGAGTGAAGAATGACCCGCAATCCGCTGATCCTTGCCACCCTGGCCCTCGGCCTGACTCTGGGCGGCTGCAGCAACCGCAGCATCGGCAACAAGATCGATGACCAGTTCCTCGAACCGTCCGTGGCCAGCGAGATCTCGCGCAGCCAGGCCGACCTGAGCTCGCCAACCTCGCACATCGTGGTCACCGCCTATAACGGCGTGATCCTGCTCGCCGGGCAAACCCCGCGCGCCGAGCTGAAAGAGCAGGCTGGCCAGGTCGCCACCCGCGTGCAAGGCGTGAAAAAACTGCACAACGAGCTGCAAGTGCTGCAACCGAGCTCTCTAACCGCGCGCAGCAACGACGCCCTGATCACCAGCAAGCTGAAGACCCTGATGCTGGCTGACAGCGCCGTGCCCAGCACGCGAATCAAGGTGGTGACCGAGAACGGCATCGTCTACCTGCTAGGCCTGGTTACCCGTGCCGAAGGCGCCAGCGCCACCAGCGTGGTGCAGAGCGCCTCCGGCGTACAGAAAGTGGTCAAGCTGTTCCAGTACACCGACTGACGCATTGCGCGGCCATGAAAAAGGCGATCCCGAGGGATCGCCTTTTTTGTTTCACTTGACCACTTTCAGGCTCGGCCGTCCGCTGGGCCGCGGCGGCTCACCGCCTGACGGACCATCATCCTCGGGGCCATCCTCGACCTCAGCGTCGATCTCATCATCGATCGGCGGCTCCAGTTCGAAGACCATGCCCTGGCCGTTTTCCCGCGCATAGATGGCCAGCATGCCCCCCGCCGGGATAAACAGGGAATGCGCCACACCACCGAAGCGCCCTTCAAAGCTGACTGCCTCGTTATCCATGTGCAGGTTGCGCACGGCACTCGGCGCCACGTTAAGGACAATCTGGCCGTCATTGGCAAAACCGGCCGGCACACGCACACCCGGAAACTCCGCATTGACCAGCAGATGCGGCGTGCAGTCGTTATCGACAATCCACTCGTACAGCGCGCGAACCAGGTAGGGGCGACTCGAGTTCATGACTGGGTGACCTCCTGCAATCAACGCATATCGCGTTCGACATTGGACAGACTGGCCTTGAAAGCCTCGCGAGCAAACTGCCGCTCCATGTAATCGAGCAGCGGCTTGGCCGGCTTTGGCAGCTCGATGCCCAGTAACGGCAAACGCCAGAGTATGGGCAACAGACAGCAATCAACCAGGCTCAGTTCTTCGCTAAGGAAGAATGCCTTGTCGGCAAACAACGGCGACACCCCGGTCAGGCTTTCGCGCAATTCCTTGCGAGCCACCGCCTTCAGCGCCTCCTTGCCGCGCGGCTCGATAATCTGATCGACCAGCTTGCACCAGTCACGCTGGATGCGATGGATCAGCAAACGACTATTCGCCCGAGCCACCGGATACACCGGCAACAGCGGAGGATGCGGATAGCGCTCGTCCAGATATTCCATGATCACGGTGGATTCGTACAACGACAGATCGCGATCCACCAGGGTCGGCAGACTGCCGTAGGGATTGACCTCGGCCAGCTGGGCCGGGCAACGACCACCCTCGACGTCGATGATTTCAGCGCTTACGCCCTTTTCGGCCAGCACCAGACGCACGCGGTGGGAGTAATGGTCGGCAGGGTCGGAATAGCAGGCCAGCTTATTGGGCGCGGCCATGGCGTCCCTCCTCAATTAACAGAATTACAGAAACAGAAAAACGCACGCGCCCATGATGGGCGCGTGCGTCTACAGCGGTACAGCGATAGATCAGTGCACGTCCTTCCAGTATTCGCGCTTGAGCAGGTAAGCGAACACGAAGAAGAAGGCCAGATACAGCAGCACGTAGGTACCAACGCGCTGGCTTTCCAGCTTGACCGGGTTGGCCGAGTAAGCCAGGAAGGTCACCAGGTTATGCACAGTCTCGTCGAACTCCGCCTCGGTCTGAGTACCAGACTTCGGCACGATGGTTAGCTGATCGCAGGCCTCGTGAGTGATCGGCGCACCGGTCAGCGGGTCATATTGCTTCTTGCCATCTTCGACCGACTGGACCTGCTTGCAACCAACAACCTGGCGACCTTGCAGGCCGACCAGTACGTTAGGCATGCCGACGTTCGGGAACACGGTGTTGTTCACACCCCACGGACGCTTGGAGTCCTCGTAGAAGGAGCGCAGATAGGTGTACAGCCAGTCGGTGCCGCGCACACGCGCAACCAGGGTCAGATCCGGCGGTGCAGCACCGAACCAGACCTTGGCATCGTTGGGTTGCATGCCGATCTTCATGTGGTCGCCGATCTTGGCACCGGTGAACACCAGGTTTTCCATCATCAGTGCTTCCGGAATGCCCAGATCGGTGGCTACACGCTCGTAGCGCTGGAACTTGGCACTGTGGCAGCCCATGCAATAGTTGGCGAAGGTACGCGCACCATCCTGCAGAGCGGCCTTGTCGGTCAGGTCGATGTCGACCTTGTCGAGATGGACTTCATGGCCACCGGAAGCCAGCGCCAGGGCTGGCAGAGCAGCGAATACAAATGCAGCAAGTAGCTTTTTCATCAGCCAGTCACCCTTTCCGGAACCGGTTTAGTCTTCTCCATCCGGGTGTAGAACGGCATCAGGATGAAGTAGGCGAAATACAGAGCAGTGCAAATCTGCGACAGCAGGGTACGGCCCTCAGTCGGCGCCAGAACACCCAGCACGCCGAGGATCACGAAGCTGATGCAGAACACCAGCAGCCAGATTTTGCTCATCCAGCCCTTGTAGCGCATCGACTTGACTGGGCTGCGGTCGAGCCACGGCAGGACAAACAGCACGGCAATCGCGGCGCCCATGGCGATAACGCCCAGCAGCTTGTCCGGAACGGCACGCAGGATCGCGTAGAACGGCGTGAAGTACCAAACCGGGGCAATGTGTTCAGGCGTCTTGAACGGGTTGGCCTGTTCGAAGTTCGGCTTCTCGAGGAAGTAACCACCCATTTCCGGGAAGAAGAACACGATGGCGCAGAACACGAACAGGAACACCACCACACCAACGATATCCTTCACCGAGTAGTACGGGTGGAAGGCGATGCCGTCGAGCGGGATGCCGTTCTCGTCCTTGTGCTTCTTGATGTCGACGCCGTCAGGGTTGTTCGAACCCACTTCGTGCAGAGCCAGGATGTGCAGCACGACCAGACCGAGAATGACGATCGGCAGCGCAATCACGTGCAGGGCGAAGAAGCGGTTCAGGGTGATCCCGGAAATCAGGTAGTCACCACGGATCCACATGGTCAAGTCATCGCCGATCACCGGAATGGCGCCGAACAACGAGATGATCACCTGGGCACCCCAGTAGGACATCTGACCCCACGGCAGCAGGTAGCCCATGAAGGCCTCGGCCATCAGGGCGAGGTAGATCAGCATGCCGAACACCCACACCAGCTCACGCGGCTTCTGGTAGGAGCCGTAGAGCAGACCGCGGAACATGTGCATGTACACCACGATGAAGAACGCCGAAGCGCCCGTGGAGTGCAGGTAGCGGATGATCCAGCCGAACTCCACATCACGCATGATGTATTCGACGGAGGCGAAGGCCTCCTCGGCGGACGGGGTGAAGCTCATGGTCAGCCAGATACCGGTCAGGATCTGGTTAACCAGCACCAGCAGTGCCAGGGAGCCGAAGAAGTAGAAGAAGTTGAAGTTCTTCGGGGCGTAGTACTTGCTCAGATGGTCTTCCCACATCTTGGTCGCGGGGAAGCGCGCATCGATCCAGGCCATGAACTTTTCCATCATGCTTTCTCCTGGTCTACGCCAACGATGATGACGTCATCGGACTCGTACGAGTGCGGTGGAACCGGCAGGTTCTTCGGCGCGGGCTGAGCCTTGTAGACACGACCGGCGAGGTCGTACTTGGAACCGTGGCACGGGCAGAAGTAACCACCGACCCAGTCGGCACCCAGATCCGCCGGCGCAACTTCCGGACGGAAGGACGGCGAGCAACCCAGGTGAGTGCACAGACCGACCAACACCAGCAGCTCGGGCTTGATCGAGCGGTTCTGCGGATCGACATAAGTCGGCTGCGCGGAGTCCTTGGATTCCGGGTCGGCCATCTTGTCGTGGATCTTGCCCAGATTGGCCAGGATCTCGTCAGTACGGCGCACGATGAACACAGGCTGGCCACGCCACTCAGCAACCATCTGCTGGCCGGGCTCAACCTTGCCGATATTCACTTTCACCGGTGCACCAGCGGCCTTGGCCTTGGCACTGGGGAACCATGACCCCACAAACGGAGTCGCAGCACCCACCGCTCCAGCAGCACCCACCACAGAGGTGGCCGCTACCAGGAAGCGACGCCGGCCTGCATTCACGCCGTCATTGCTCATTCAGTCGTCTCCCATCAGCTTTGTGGCCTGTTGTTCAGGCCTCTACTAAGTAATAAATCGGGCCGCACAAAATTTGCAGAATGGTAAAGAAAAGCCCCTTTTCTGACAAGGTAATTACTGGATACAAATACCTTGAAAGCCTTGCCAATCGGGCCTTAGGCCAATGCGACCAGTTGTCGCACAGCAAAAACAGGCGGCAATAAAAAACGCCCAGCTCCGAAAAGGAGACTGGGCGCTTTTGAACGTAGCAGCGAATTAACGCTTGGAGTACTGCGGACGCTTACGCGCTTTACGCAGACCAACCTTCTTACGTTCCACTTCACGAGCATCGCGAGTCACGAAGCCTGCTTTACGCAGGGCCGGACGCAGCGCCTCGTCGTAGTCCATCAGAGCACGAGTAATGCCATGACGAATTGCACCGGCTTGACCGCTGACACCACCACCGAGAACGGTGACGTAGATGTCAAACTTCTCGGTAGTCTCGGTCAGCTCCAGCGGCTGACGCACGACCATGCGAGCGGTTTCGCGACCGAAGAAGGTATCCAGGGTGCGGTTGTTGATGGAGATCTTGCCAGTACCTGGACGCAGAAAAACGCGCGCGGTAGCGGTCTTGCGACGGCCAGTGCCGTAGTTTTGAGTCGCCGACATAATGAACTATTCCGTTAAATCTTCAGTTCTTGGGGCTGCTGAGCAGTGTGCGGGTGAACAGCACCCTTGTACACCTTCAGCTTGCGATACATGTCGCGACCCAGCGGGTTCTTCGGCAGCATGCCCTTGACCGCGGTCTCGATCACGCGCTCGGGGGCCTTGGCGATCAGCTTCTCGAAGCTGATTTCCTTGATGCCACCCGGGAAACCGGAGTGCGAGTAGTACATTTTGTCGGAGGTCTTGGCGCCAGTCACACGCACCTGCTCGGCATTGATCACGACGATGTAGTCGCCGGTATCAACGTGCGGGGTGTACTCAGGCTTGTGCTTGCCACGCAGGCGGCTAGCAATTTCAGTGGCCAGACGACCCAGGGTCTGACCGGCAGCGTCGACGACGTACCAGTCGCGCTGAACAGTTTCCGGTTTTGCAGTAAAAGTCTTCATTCGCTATAGCCTCAGGGGCCGCCCTGAAAATAAGACGGCGGATCTTACTGAATAGTGCTTGCTTTGACAAGTCAAAGACGACCATTAAGACAGACGCTAATCGGGGGCTCGGGTCAGCGCGTCCGCTATGGCAAAGGTTCGGCGGGCTAGGCATCCCCACCTTCTTTCTCGTACGGGCTAGGCATCCCCGCTGAGAAAGCCGCGAAATTATGCCGATTGCAGCAGAAATAGCAACCTGCTTTGATGTTTCCCTTTCGCCACAACCAAGGAGATGCACATGGAATACCGTCCACTGGGGCGTAGCGATCTGAAAGTCAGCGCCTTGTGCCTGGGCAGCATGACCTGGGGCGAGCAGAACAACGAAGCCGAGGGTTTCGCCCAGATAGACCGCGCCAAGGCCGCCGGGATCAACTTTCTCGACACCGCTGAAATGTACCCGGTGCCGCCACGCGGCGAGACCTATGGCGCCACCGAGCGCATCATCGGTAATTATTTCAAGGCCCGCGGCAATCGTGCCGACTGGATCCTGGCGAGCAAGATCGCCGGCCCCGGCAACGGCATCGACTACATCCGCAACGCGCCGCTCAAACACAACCGCGAGCACATTCGCGCCGCCGTGGATGCCAGCCTGCAGCGCCTGCAGACCGACTGGATCGACCTTTATCAGCTGCACTGGCCGGAGCGCAACACCAACTTCTTCGGCCAGCTCGGCTATCGTCACCAGGATCAGGACTTCACCCCTCTACAGGAAATCCTCGAAGCACTGGGCGAGCAGATCAGCGCCGGCAAGATCCGCCATATCGGCCTGTCCAACGAAACGCCCTGGGGCACCATGAAGTTCCTACAACTGGCCGACAGCCTCGGCCTGGCCCGCGCAGTGTCGATCCAGAACCCCTACAACCTGCTCAACCGCAGCTTCGAGGTGGGCCTGGCAGAAGTGGCAATCCGCGAGCAGTGCGGCCTGCTGGCCTACTCCCCGCTGGCCTTCGGCATGCTTTCAGGCAAATACGAGAACGGCGCACGCCCGGCCAATGCCCGGATCAGTCTGTTCAGCCGCTTCTCGCGCTACACCAATCCACAGGCCCAGGCCGCTTGCACCCGCTACGTAGCCCTGGCCCGCGAGCACGGCCTGGACCCGGCGCAGATGGCTCTGGCCTTCGTCACCCGACAGCCGTTCGTCACCAGCAATATCATCGGCGCCACCAGCCTGGAGCAGCTGGAAAGCAACCTGGCCAGCACCAGCTTGACGCTGAGCGATGAGCTGCTGGCCGCCATCGACGCCATCCACCGCGAACAACCCAACCCCGCACCCTGAATCCCTCGCCCAAGAAAAAGCCCGGCAATTGCCGGGCTTTTTTCATTGCAGACGAGCCTTACAGGGCGCGACTGATGATCTCCTTCATGATCTCGTTGGTGCCGGCATAGATGCGCTGCACCCGCGAATCCGCCCAGGCCCGGGCGATCGGGTACTCCCACATGTAGCCGTAACCACCGTGCAGTTGCACGCACTCGTCGATCACCTTGCACTGCAGATCGGTCCCCCAGTACTTGAGCATCGCCGCGGTCGGCACATCCAGCTTGCCCTTGAGATGCAGCTCCAGGCAGCGATCGACGAATACCCGACCGATCTGCGCCTCGGTGGTCATCTCGGCCAGCTTGAAACGGGTGTTCTGGAAGTCCGCCACGGACCTGCCAAAAGCCTTGCGCTCACGGGTGTAGTCCAGCGTCCACTTGATGGCCGCCTCTGCCGAAGCAATGGCACCCACGCCGACGGTCAGGCGCTCCTGCGGCAGCTCCTGCATCAGATAGACGAAGCCCATGCCTTCCTTGCCCAGCAAGTTGCTTTTGGGAATACGCACGTCCTGGAAGAACAGCTCGGAAGTGTCCTGAGCCTTCATGCCGACCTTCTCCAGACGCTTGCCTTTGGAGAAGCCCGGTGTATCGGCATCCACCAGAAACAGACTGATACCCTTGGAACCACCTTTCGGATCGGTCTTGGCAACCACGATGACCATGTCGGCCTGCCAGCCGTTGGTGATGAAGGTCTTCGAGCCGTTGATCACATACTCGTCGCCGTCCAGCAACGCAGTGGTCTTCACCCCCTGCAGGTCGGAGCCGGTACCCGGCTCGGTCATGGCGATTGCGGTGACCACCTCACCGCTGACCATCTTCGGCAGGTAACGCTGCTTCAGCTCTTCGCTGCCGTAGTGAAGGATGTAGGGCGCAGCGATGTCCGAGTGCAGGGAGAAGCCCACGCCGGTCAGCCCCAGGCGCGCCTGCTCTTCGATCACCACAGCGCTGTAGAGGAAGTCGGCGCTCATGCCGCCGTATTCTTCCGGGATGTGCGAGCAGAGCATCCCCGCCTCGCCCGCCTTGTTCCACAGCGCGCGGTCAATGTAGCCGTCCTTCTCCCACTGGGCGTGAAACGGCACCGCCTCCTGCTCGAAGAATTTACGCACGGACTCGCGAAACTGCTCGTGCTCGTGACTGAACAGGGTTCTTGGAATCATTGTTGTACCTGCATCTGAGTGGTCATTGAGTGATCACCACTCTAGGCCAGCCCAGACGCACTAGACACTGGACACATGCGACAAAAAATAAGACGATCCAGCCACTGAATGACCGTTTCACCACCAATAAGAACAACAGCCAATGCCCGCAACAACGCCACAGACCCGTATTTGCATCCTCGCCACCGAAGGGGTGTTTGCCGCCACCCTGATGCAGGCGCGCGATTTCTTCCACATGGCCGGCATGCGCTACAGCAAGCAACAAGGCCTGGATACCGCCACCAACTTCCTGATACGCGTGGTCAGCCCCGACGGCCAATCGGTCACCAGTTTCAGCCAGGCCAATATCCAGGTCGACGGCCCGCTGG
Source organism: Aquipseudomonas ullengensis (assembly GCF_014174475.1). Taxonomy (GTDB): domain Bacteria; phylum Pseudomonadota; class Gammaproteobacteria; order Pseudomonadales; family Pseudomonadaceae; genus Aquipseudomonas; species Aquipseudomonas ullengensis. Next base: position 338,053 of record NZ_JACJUD010000003.1, on the reverse strand, counting down.
AGTCGGCCGACGTGATCATCCTGCCGGCTTTCTGGGGCGATTTCGACGAACTGCGCCAGCGCCACCCCCACGTCACCACCTGGCTCAGGGAACAGCATGCCGCCGGCGCCTCAATCTGCGGTGAAGCCACCGGCGTGTTCTGGATGGCCGAAACCGGCCTGCTCGATGGCAAGGAGGCGACCACCTATTGGCGCTTCTTCCGCGAGTTTGCCGAGCGCTTCCCCAAGGTGCTGCTCAACCAGGACAAGCACTTGTCGGATGCCGACAACCTGTACTGCGCCGGCGGGGTCACCTCGGCCTGCGACATGTACATCTACCTGATCGAGCGCTACTGCGGCGCTACCGTGGCCCAGGGCGTGGCCCGTGACATCCTCTACGAAACCCAGCGCAGCTACAGCCCCGGACGCATCGGCTTCGGCGGACAGAAGCTGCACCAGGACGTAGCCATCCTGCAGGTACAACACTGGCTGGAAGAGCATTTCGCCGAGAAATTCCGCATCGAGGATGTGGCTCGCCAGCACGGCATGAGCATTCGCAACTTCATGCGCCGCTTCCAGGCCGCCACCGGCGACAAGCCCCTGCACTATCTGCAGCGCCTGCGCATCGAGACGGCCAAGAGCCTGCTCAGCTCGACGCGCAAGAGCATCAAGACCATCAGCTACGAAGTCGGCTACGACGATGCCAGCTTCTTCGCCCGCCTGTTCCGCCAGCATGCCGAACTGTCGCCCAACCAGTACCGTCGCCAGTTCCAGCACAAGGACGGCGCCTGAAATACAGAAGACCTCTGGCCTGTAGGACGGGTGAAACCCGCGAGCCTGCCCGCGGGTTTCACCCGCCCTACGCACACAAAAACGCCGCAATTCCGTGAAGGAGTTGCGGCGTTTTTTGGTCGATCGGCAGCGGGCCTTCGCGAATCGCCGTTACGGCTTGTGTGCGCGCGCCAGGAACTCGTGGGACTGCATTTCCAGCAGGCGGCTCAAGGTGCGCTGGAACTCGAAGTTCAGGCGACCGCCGGTGTACAGGTCCTTCAGCTCCACTTCAGCCGAGATGATCAGCTTGACGTTGCGGTCGTAGAACTCATCCACCAGATTGATGAAGCGCCGCGCCATGTCGTCCTTGGCCACGCCCATCTGCTCGACGTTGGACAGGATCACCGCGTGGAAGATCTTGCCCAGTTCGATGTAGTCGTTCTGGCTACGCGGGCCATCGCACAGTTCGCGAAACTCGAACCAGGCCACGTCGTCGCCTTCCTTGCGCGCCATGATCGCGCGGTTCTCGATCATCAGCGCCTTGTACTCTTCCACCGTGCAGTGCTCGGGCAGCAGGCTGCGGAAGCTCTTCTCCAGGCTGACTTCGGCCTCGGCATCCAGCGGCCAGTGGAACAGCTCGGCCTGCTCCAGGGCACGCAGGCGGTAATCCACCCCACTGTCGACGTTGACCACGTCGGTGAACTGCTTGACCAGGGCAATCGCCGGCAGGAAGCGCGAGCGCTGCAGGCCATCCTTGTACAGGCCGTCCGGGACGATGTTGGAGGTCGCTACCAGGCTCACGCCGTTCTTGAACAGCTCCTCCAGCAGGCTGGCCAGGATCATCGCGTCGGTGATGTCGCTGACGAAGAACTCATCGAAACAGATCACCCGGGCCTCATCGGCGAAGCGCTTGCCGATGATGGTCAGTGGATTCTTCTCGCCCTTGAGGGTGCGCATTTCTTCATGCACGCGCTTCATGAAGCGGTGGAAGTGCGTGCGCATCTTGCGCTCGAACGGCAGCGCTTCGAAGAAGGTGTCGACCAGGTAGGTCTTGCCGCGACCGACGCCGCCCCAGAAATACAGGCCCTTGATCGGCTCCTGGCGCTTCTTGGTGAACAGGCCACCAAACAGGCCCGGCTTGCTGCGCTCATCGGCCACCAAGTCGTCGTACAGACGCTGCAGATGGCGCACGGCAGTTTCCTGGGCGGCGTCGTGGAAGAAGTCCGGCCGCTTCAGGTCGGCCTGGTAGCGCTCAAGAGGAGTCATGATGGGAAATTCGGTAACAAAAACGGGGCGGTCACTTTAGCGACGCACCCCGTGCTTGGCAATCAGCCAGTAGCTTGGCCGGGATTTATTCCTGCGGCGCCAGCGCCTCGCGCAGACGGGCAATACCGGCCTCACAGGCCGCGCCATCGGCAAAATCCAGGCTCTCGCCAATCAGTTCGCCATCCAGCCACAGGCCGAAACCTGCGCCCTGCGCACGCACATCCAGCGCCTCGCCGGATTGCAGGCGCTTGCTGGCCTGCCCCGCCGCCTTGCCGTCGGCGAAGGACTTGGACAGCAGCAGTTGCTCGCCAGCGGCATCCAGCAGGCGGAAACGGAAGCTGCCGTCTTCGTCGCGGAAGCTGACGAAGCGTGCAGCCTTGACCGCAGTCTTCTTAGACTTAATTACTCGACCATCCAGCTCTGCCGAAAGTGAAATCGAGGCAGCCCCCTCAATATGAACAACACGAGGCTTAAACGAGCGCAGACCCACCGCCTCACGCAGCTCGTTGAGGAACGGGGTGGCAGTCTTGCGGGCCTTGGCCGCACCAGCGAGGAGAATGTCCTCCAGATCGGCCGGCTGCTCGATCAGCGTGTGATAGCGCTCGCGGGCCTCGCCCAGTTCGTTGTCGAGCAGCTGGAACAGGCGGTTCTTCGCCTCGCCCCAGGCCAGGCCGGCGAGCAATTCGGCACGGAACTCGGCCTGCTGCGCCGGCGTAGAGAAGGCCTGGTAGAGAGTGAACAGGTGCGAGCTGTCCGGATCCTTGGCTTCGCCCGGCAGCTTGGAGTCGGTGACGATGCGGGCGATGGCATCCTTGAGCTGCTTGGCGCTGCCGAACAGCGGAATGGTGTTGTCGTAGCTCTTGCTCATCTTGCGACCGTCGAGGCCGGGCAGGGTCGCCACTTCTTCCTCGATCACCGCTTCCGGCAGGGTGAACAGCTCTTTGCCCTGGCCGAACAGATGGTTGAAGCGCTGACCGATGTCGCGGGCCATTTCCACGTGCTGGATCTGGTCGCGACCGACCGGCACCTTGTGCGCGTTGAACATCAGGATGTCCGCCGCCATCAGCACCGGGTAACTGAACAGGCCCATGGTGATGCCGGCATCCGGGTCTTCGCCCTGCTCGACGTTCTTGTCCACCGAGGCCTTGTAGGCGTGGGCGCGGTTGAGCAGGCCCTTGCCGGCGACGCAGGTGAGCAGCCAGCACAGCTCGGGAATCTCGGGGATATCGGACTGGCGGTAGAAGGTCGCCTTGTTCACGTCCAGGCCGCAGGCCAGCCAGGTGGCCGCAATCTCCAGGCGCGAACGCTGGATGCGCGCCGGGTCATCGCACTTGATCAGCGCGTGGTAGTCGGCGAGGAAATAGAACGAGTCGGCGTCAGCAGCGCGGCTGGCGACGATGGCCGGACGGATAGCGCCGGCGTAGTTGCCCAGGTGCGGGGTGCCGGTGGTGGTGATGCCAGTCAGGATTCGGGTGGTCATGTTCGGATATCGCTTCGATTAGAGACGTGGCTGAACCAGGTCTTTGAGTTCAGGCAGCTTGCCGTGAAAAAAGTGGCCGCATTCTGCCACTTTCAACAGCTCGTGAGGACGTTGCTGGGCCGCCGACCAGGCAAACACCTGTGCAGGATCGATCACTTCGTCTTGCTCAGGCTGGATCAGCGTCAATATGGCCCGCTCAGGCAGTTGCTCAGGCGGCTGCAGGCGATGCACCGCCGGGGCGACCATGAACAGCCGCTCGACGTCCACGCCCTGCTGCTCCAGGCGCCCAGCGGTCGCCGCGGCAACGAAGCCACCAAAGGAAAACCCGAACAGGCTCAGCGGCAACTGCGGCTGCTGGCCACGCAGCCAGTGAGCCGCCGCCTCGGCGTCATCCACCTCGCCGGTGCCCATGTCATGGCTGCCGGCACTGGCGCCTACGCCGCGGTAATTGAAGCGCAGGGTGCTGTAGCCCATGTCACGCACGGCACGCTGCAGGGTGGATACAACCTTATTGAGCATGGTGCCGCCCTGTACCGGGTTCGGGTGGCAGATCAGCGCCACGCCTTTGGCATCGGGCACTTCGAGGTAGAGCGCTTCCAGCGGGCCGCACGGGCCATCGAGGGAGAAAGGGGTTTCGCGGATCAACTGCGGGAACTCCGTGACCCCGGATCGGGTCGACACGTCTTGGTTAAGCACAACGCACAACACAGCTCGCGAGCGGTATACAGCGCGGTTTGGAGCCGCTACCGTAAAGCAAAGCCGTATAGAGAGGAAGGACTCGTGGAACAGACGATCACGCCCTGGTTGCTCCCCGCCATTGCCCTGCTGGCAGGTGTCGCCATCGGCTTTCTGGTGGCGCGCCTGCTGCCCAACGCCGCGCCCAATCGCACCCAGCGCCAGCTGGACGACATGCAGCAACGCTTCGAGTCCTACCAGAGCGACGTAGTGACCCATTTCAACACCACCGCCAGCCTGGTGAAGAAGCTCACCCAGAGCTACCAGGAAGTGCAGGAACACCTGTCCGAAGGTGCCAACCGCCTGGCCCTCGACGAGTTGACCCGCCAGCGCCTGCTCGCCGCACTGCATGCCGACGAAGGCAACGAAAAGCGCGAACGCCTGACCCCGCCGAAGAACAACGAAATGCCCAAGGACTACGCACCGAAGGCACCGGACGCCCCCGGCACGCTGGATGAAACTTTCGGCCTGAAGCGTTGATCAGCGGTTAACAGCCGAGAAAAAGCCCCGTCGATGCGGGGCTTTTTTACGCCTGATGGTTCCCACTCGCGGCCCCGAAACCATCAAACGGTGACCAGGCGCGCACAAAAAAGCCCCGCATGGCGGGGCCTTTTTGCCTAACCAGGCTTAGATCGCGCCGCGGGCCCGCAGTACGTCCAGCACCAGCTTCACGCCCTCTTCCACCGACACCGACTGCGTATCGATCACCAGATCGGCATTCAGCGGGATGTCGTAGGGGAAGGACTCGCCCGGGATGTTGTCGCCAGCGGCGGCATACAGGCCCTGCGGGTCACGCTCGGCGCAGACCTGCGGCGACGCTTGGACGTAGACGGTGATCAGACGATCATTGCCGATCAGCGCCTTGGCCTGTTCGCGGCCTTCGGCATCCGGAGCAACGAACGCAGCAAGGGTCAGCAGGCCGGCTTCGTTGAACTGACGCGCCACGTGAGCGGCACGGCGCCAGTTCTCGGTACGCCCGGCACGGTCCTGCGGCAGACCCTTGTTCAGGTCGTGACGCAGGTTCTGGCCGTCCAGCACGTACACCGCACGCCCCATGTCGAACAGCTTGCGCTCGACGGCATAGGCCAGGGTGCTCTTGCCGGCGCCGGACAGGCCGCTGAACAGCACGGTGGCCGGTTGCTGGCCGAAGCGCGCGGCACGCTCTTCGGTCGACACGTGGGCCAGCTCACCATGGTGAGTGCTGCCACCCGCGCCAACCGCATCGGCGATGATCATGCCGGCGCCGACGGTGCCGTTGGTCAGCCGGTCGATGACGATAAAGGCGCCGGTGGTGCGGTTGTGCGCGTAGCCGTCGAGGGCGATCGGCGCATCGAGGGCAACCTTGACCTTGCCGATCTCGTTGAGCTGCAGGCTGCTCGCGGCGCCCTCTTCCAGGGTGTTCACATCGACACGGTGGGCGATGCTGGCAATCGAGCCCGGCACGTAGCTGGTGGCGCGTTTGATGTCGTATTTCTTGCCCGGCAGCATCGGCTCTTCAGCCATCCACACCAGCATGGCGTCGAAGCTGTCGACCACCTGCGGGCGGTTGTCGGCATGCACCAGCATGTCGCCGCGGGACACGTCGATCTCGTCTTCCAGGGTCAGGGTGATCGCCTGGCCCGGGCCGGCCTGCTCCAGCTCACCCTCGAAGGTGACGATGGATTTGACCTTGCTGCCCTTGCCCGACGGCAGGGCGATGATTTCGTCGCCCTTGCGCACGATGCCGCTGGCCAGGGTGCCGGCGAAACCGCGGAAGTTCAGGTTGGGACGGTTGACGTACTGCACCGGGAAACGCAGGTCGTTGAAGTTGCGGTCACCCGCAACCTCGACGGTCTCGAGAATTTCCATCAGCGACTGGCCGGTGTACCAAGGCGATTGTTCGCTCTTGTTCACCACGTTGTCGCCCTTGAGCGCCGACATCGGTACGAAGTGCATCGAGCTTGGCTTGAAGGCAATGCCGTCGACAAACGCCAGGTAATCGCTCTTGATCTGCTCGAACACGCCCTGATCGAAGCCCTTGAGGTCCATCTTGTTGACGGCGATGACGATGTGTTTGATGCCCAGCAGGCTGGCGATGAAGCTGTGGCGCTTGGTCTGGGTCTGCACGCCGTAACGCGCGTCGATCAGGATGATCGCCAGGTCGCAGTTGGACGCGCCGGTGGCCATGTTGCGGGTGTACTGCTCATGGCCGGGGGTGTCGGCGATGATGAACTTGCGCTTGGTGGTGCTGAAATAGCGGTACGCCACGTCGATGGTGATGCCTTGCTCGCGCTCGGCTTGCAGACCGTCGACCAGCAGCGCCAGGTCGATGTCTTCACCGGTGGTGCCGACTTTTTTCGAGTCTTTGGTGATGGCATCCAAGTGGTCTTCATAGATCATCTTGGAGTCATGCAGCAGGCGGCCAATCAGCGTGCTTTTGCCGTCGTCGACGTTGCCACAGGTGAGGAAGCGCAGCAGCTCTTTACGCTCGTGCTGGGCCAGGTAGGCAAGGATGTCCTCGCTGATCAATTCGGATTGGTGCGACATATTAAAAGTACCCCTGACGTTTCTTCTCTTCCATCGAGCCGGAAGAGTCATGGTCGATCACTCGGCCTTGGCGCTCAGAGGTCTTGGCCAGCAGCATTTCCTGAATGATTTCCGGCAGGGTACTGGCGGTGGATTCCACCGCGCCCGTCAGCGGGTAGCAACCCAGGGTACGGAAGCGCACCATCTTTTTATGGATGCTGGCTTTCTGCTCAGGGGTGAGGTGTTCGAGGATGCGCTCGTCGTCGATCATGATCAGCGCGCCGTTCATCTCGATCACTTCGCGCTCTTCGGCGAAGTACAGCGGCACGATTGGAATCTGTTCCAGATAGATGTACTGCCAGATATCCAGCTCGGTCCAGTTGGACAGCGGGAATACGCGGATCGACTCGCCTTTCTTGACGTTGCCGTTGTACACGTTCCACAGCTCGGGACGCTGGTTCTTCGGGTCCCAACGGTGCTTGCTGTCGCGGAAGGAATACACGCGCTCCTTGGCGCGGGACTTCTCTTCGTCGCGGCGCGCGCCACCGAAGGCGGCGTCGAAGCCGTACTTGTCCAGCGCCTGCTTGAGACCCTCGGTCTTCATCACGTCGGTGTGCTTGGCACTACCGTAGGTGAAGGGGTTCATGTCCTGCGCCACGCCATCGGGGTTGGTATGGGTGATCAAGTCCAGGCCGTATTCTTTGACCATCTTCTCGCGGAAGCTGTACATCTCCTGGAACTTCCAGCGCGTATCGACGTGCATCACCGGGAACGGCAGCTTGCCGGGGAAAAACGCCTTGCGCGCGAGGTGCAACATCACGGCGGAGTCTTTACCGATGGAGTACAGCATCACCGGGTTATCGAACTCGGCGGCTACCTCGCGGATGATGTGGATGCTTTCCGCCTCCAACTGCTTCAGATGCGTCAATTTATCGAGCATGGCTACTCACGGCTATCTCACGAAGAGAGCGTTATTGGACGGCCTACGGGCCGTGGACGAGGGCGGCACTTTATCACAGCACCCCATTCTATTCAGGAGCCCTGTTAGATCGAAACGATCTAGCTTTATGCCTGCAGGAAAGGCCGTATTGGCGCCTTAAATCGGATTCGGACAGTCGATAAACAGGTGCTCCAGCGCGAAACGCCGCGCCAGGTAATCGCCCAGGGCCTGCACACCATAACGCTCGGTGGCATGGTGACCGGCGGCGATGAAGCTGATGCCGTTTTCGCGGGCACTGTGGAAGGTCTGCTCCGAGGCCTCGCCGGTCAGGTACAGGTCGACGCCGGCCGCGATGGCGTTGTCGATGTAGCCCTGGCCACCGCCGGTGCACCAGCCGATCTTGCGGATCATGCCTTCGCCCTCCACCAGCAGCGGCTCGCGACCGAGGACTTCCTGTACGCGGCGGGCGAAATCGCGCGCGCTCATGGGCTCATCCAGCGAACCGACCAGGCCGACAATCCTGGGATTGTTCGGGTCGAGCGGGCCTTCAACGGTGATGTCCAGCTGACGCGCCAGCTGCACGTTGTTGCCGACTTCCGCGTGCAGGTCCAGCGGCAGGTGATAGGCCAGCAGGCTGATGTCATTGCTCAGCAGGGTCTGCAGGCGACGGCGCTTGATGCCGGTGATGCAGGCATCCTCACCCTTCCAGAAGTAGCCGTGGTGCACCAGCACCACATCAGCCTCGGCCTCCACTGCCGCATCCAGCAGCGCCTGGCTGGCGGTAACGCCGCTGACGATGCGCCGTACCTGTGGCCGCCCCTCGACCTGCAGGCCATTGGGGCAATAATCGCTGATGCGCGCGGCGCTCAGAAAGCGCTCCGCTTCTTCCACCAGGGTGGTCAGGGCGATGGCCATGGGGAATCCTCTTCAATCTGTTGCGGGCACTGCATTCTTGCCGGGCGCCCGTCGGGGTCTGCTGCTGTTTCGTTCGCGAGCCGCGTTGCTGCGCAAAATCGCGCCAGGCTAGGCGTGGGACGCAGGCAATGGTCATCCCCTTGGCAAGTCCCACAACGACGCATGGCACGATTTTGCGCGCAACCCGCAGGGACGGGCCATTTTTTTGCGCGGAACGTCGCTACTCGACGGCTCATTTGGACGACCAAACCTCGCGTCTCGTGCCTAGCTCCGCACAAAAAATGGCTCCGTCGCGGTCGTGAACGAAACAGCAACAGACCCTATAATGCCGCCACCTTAAGGGCCACTCAGTGCCCTCGCAACCCTCAGGATTCTCCCTCGATGTTCAAGGCCCTGCGTTTCTATGGCTGGCCCCTGCTGGCCGGTCTGCTATTGGCGATGCTGATCATCCAGCGTTACCCGCAGTGGGTCGGCCTGCCCAGCCATGACGTGTACCTGAAGCAGGCACCGCAGTACGGCGTCGCCCAGGAAGGCCCGGTGTCCTATGCCGATGCGGTGACCAACGCTGCGCCGGCGGTGGTCAACCTGTACACCACCAAGATGGTCAGCCGCTCAACCTCGCCGATGTTCGATGACCCGGTATTCCGCCGTTTCTTCGGCGACAACCTGCCCAAGCAGCGGCGCATGGAATCCAGCCTCGGTTCGGCGGTAATCATGAGCCCGGAAGGCTACCTGCTGACCAACAACCACGTCACTGCAGGCGCCGACCAGATCGTCGTGGCGCTCAAGGACGGCCGCGAGACCGTCGCCCGCCTGGTCGGCAGCGACCCGGAAACCGACTTGGCCGTGCTCAAGATCGACCTCAAGGACCTGCCGACCATGACCCTCGGCCGCTCAGAGCAGATCAAGACCGGCGACGTCACCCTGGCCATCGGCAACCCCTTTGGCGTCGGCCAGACCGTGACCATGGGCATCATCAGCGCCACCGGGCGCAACCAGCTGGGCCTCAATACCTACGAGGACTTCATCCAGACCGACGCGGCGATCAACCCCGGCAACTCCGGCGGCGCCCTGGTCGACGCCCACGGCAACCTGATCGGCATCAACACCGCGATCTTCTCCAAGTCCGGCGGCTCGCAAGGCATCGGCTTCGCCATTCCGGTGAAACTGGCGCTCGATGTGATGAAGGCGATCATCGAGCATGGCCAGGTGATTCGTGGCTGGCTGGGCATCGAAGTGCAGCCATTGACCCAGGAACTGGCCGAGTCCTTCGGCCTGCAGGGCCGTGCTGGCATCCTGGTCGCTGGTATCTACCGCGGCGGCCCGGCGCAACTGGCCGGGCTGCAGCCTGGCGACCTGATCATGCGTATCGGCAATGAAGAAGCCATGGATGGCCGCCGCTCGATGAACCAGGTGGCACGGGCCAAGCCCGGCGAGAAGATCGTCGTCGAAGTGCTGCGCAACGGCGAGACGCTGGAGCTGACCGCCGAAATCGGCGTACGCCCCCCGCAGGAAGCCAAGCAGCAGGAAGAATGAAAAAAGGCGCCGAAAGGCGCCTTTTTTCATAGCAAAGTCCGCGCGATTACAGCACCTGAGCCAAGGCATCCAGCAGCGCCTGGTTCTGCTCCGGCGCACCAATGGTGATGCGCAGGAACTGGGCGATACGCTGCTGCTTGAAGTGACGCACGATCACGCCATGCTCACGCAGCGCCGCCGCCAGCTCAGCCGCATCGTGCTGCGGGTGACGGGTGAATACGAAGTTGGCCGCCGATGGCAGCACCTCGAAGCCCAGGGCAGACAGTGCCGCGACCAGTTGCTCACGACTGTCGATCACCGCCTGGCAGGTCTGCTGGAAATACGCCCGGTCCTCGAACGCCGCCGCCGCGCCGGCAATTGCCATGCGGTCCAGCGGGTAGGAGTTGAAGCTGTTCTTGATCCGCTCCAGCGCCTCGATCAGGTCCGGGTGACCGACCGCCAGGCCCACTCGCAGGCCCGCCAGCGAGCGTGACTTGGACAAGGTCTGCGCCACCAGCAGGTTCGGATAACGGCCGACCAGGCTGATCGCCGTTTCGCCGCCGAAGTCGATATAGGCCTCATCGACCAGCACCACCGTTTCCGGGTTGGCCTTGAGCAGGCGCTCGATGGCGTCCAGGCCCAGGGCGCAACCGGTCGGTGCATTGGGGTTGGGGAAGATGATGCCGCCGTTCGGGCGCGCATAGTCTTCCACGCGAATCTGGAACTGCTCATCCAGCGGCAAGGCCTCGTAGGCAATGCCGTACAGGCCGCAATAGACCGGGTAGAAGCTGTAGGTCACGTCCGGAAACAGCAGCGGCCGGCCGTGCTGGAACAGGCCGTGGAAGGCATGTGCCAGCACCTCGTCGGAGCCGTTGCCGACAAATACCTGGGCGGTCTGTACGCCGTAGTAGTCAGCCACCGCCTGCTTCAGGCGGTCGCTATTGGGGTCCGGATACAGGCGCAGGCTGTCATTCAGCTCGGCCTGCATGGCGGCGATCGCCCTGGGCGATGGGCCGTAGGGGTTCTCGTTGGTGTTGAGCTTGACCAGCTTGGCCAGTTTCGGCTGCTCACCCGGTACGTAGGGCACCAGGTCCTTGACGAAGGGGCTCCAGAATTTGCTCATCTGCCCTTCTCTCCTCGAATTCGTTCGATCTGCTTTGTGTAGGAGCCAGCTTGCTGGCGATCCCTATTGAGAGCATCGCCAGCAAGCTGGCTCCTACAAGGTTCGGTGTTTACGGCTTGATGCGGTACTCGGCGCTACGGGCGTGGGCGGTCAGCGACTCGCCACGGGCCAGCACGGAGGCCACCTTGCCCAGTTCAGATGCGCCTTCCGCCGAGCAATGGATGATCGACGAGCGCTTCTGGAAGTCGTACACGCCCAGCGGCGAGGAGAAGCGCGCGGTGCCGGAGGTCGGCAGCACGTGGTTGGGCCCGGCGCAGTAGTCGCCCAGCGCTTCTGCGGTGTAACGGCCCATGAAGATTGCACCGGCGTGGCGGATCTGCGGCAGGTACTGCTCGGGGTTCTCCACCGACAGCTCCAGGTGTTCCGGCGCAATACGGTTGGCCACTTCGATGGCCTGGGCCATGTCGGCCACCAGGATCAGCGCGCCACGGCCTTCCATGGAGGTGCGGGCGATGGCCTCGCGCTCCAGGGTCGGCAGCAGCTTGGCAATGCTTTCGGCGACGCGATCGAGGAACGCCGCATCCGGGCTGACCAGGATCGACTGGGCGTCTTCGTCGTGCTCGGCCTGGGAGAACAGGTCCATGGCGATCCAGTCCGGATCGGTCTGGCCGTCGCAGACCACGAGGATCTCCGAGGGACCGGCGATCATGTCGATGCCGACCTTGCCGAATACGTGGCGCTTGGCGGTGGCTACATAGATGTTGCCGGGGCCGACGATCTTGTCCACCGGCGGCACGCTTTCGGTGCCGTAGGCCAGCGCGGCCACGGCCTGGGCGCCACCGATGGTGAATACGCGGTCAACGCCGGCGATGCAGGCAGCGGCGAGGACGATCTCGTTGATCTCGCCACGCGGGGTCGGCACCACCATGACCACTTCCGGCACGCCGGCAACCTTGGCCGGGATGGCGTTCATCAGCACCGAGGAGGGGTACGACGCCTTGCCGCCCGGCACATACAGACCGGCGCGATCCAGCGGCGTGACCTTCTGCCCCAGCACCGTGCCATCGGCCTCGGTGTAGCTCCAAGAGTCCTGTTTCTGCCGCTCGTGGTACAGGCGCACGCGCTCGGCGGCCTTCTCCAGGGCGCTGCGCTGCTCGGGTGTGATGCGGGTCAGGGCCAGCTCCAGACGCTCGCGCGGCAGGATCAGGTCAGCCATCGAGGCGACGTTGAGGCCGTCGAATTTCTCGGTGAACTCGACCAGGGCAGCGTCGCCGCGCTCACGCACGGCTTTGATGATGTCGAGCACGCGCTGGTTGACGCCATCGTCCGACACACTTTCCCAGCTCAGCAGATGATCCAGATGACGAGCGAAGTCCTGGTCAGCGGCGTTGAGTCGGCGGATAGCGATGGGACTGGTCATAGCGGGCCTCTTGATTGGCAAATGCTCGGGCGTCGCTAGGCTACCAAGCCAACCGCATGGACGCCCGAGAAAAGTGGCTATGACACGGATAGGCAGACGCGGCGTAACGCCGCGTTGAGGGTATTAGCTGGGGTGTCGCGATTCGACGGCTTGGCGCAGGGTATCGATCAGCGCCTGGATGCGGCTGTGCTGCATCTTCATCGACGCCTTGTTGACCACCAGGCGCGAACTGATCTGGGCGATCAACTCCTGGGCTTCCAGACCGTTGGCGCGCAGGGTGTTGCCGGTATCGACCACGTCGATGATGACGTCAGCCAGGCCGACCAGCGGTGCCAGCTCCATGGAGCCGTACAGCTTGATCACTTCGACCTGACGGCCCTGCTCGGCGTAGTAACGCTTGGCCACGTTGACGAACTTGGTGGCCACGCGCAGGCGGCCTTTCGGCTCCGGCGCGCCAACCTTGCCGGCGGTCATCAGTTTGCACTTGGCAATCTGCAGATCCAGAGGCTCATACAGGCCCTGGCCACCGTACTCCAGCAGCACGTCCTTGCCGGCCACGCCGATGTCCGCGGCGCCATGCTCGACATAGGTCGGCACGTCGGTGGCACGGATGATCAGCAACTGCACATCGTCCTGGGTGGTGGGGATGATCAGCTTGCGGCTCTTGTCCGGATTCTCGGTCGGCACGATACCGGCCTCTGCCAGCAACGGCAGGGTGTCGTCGAGAATGCGGCCTTTGGACAGCGCGATGGTGAGCATTGCTAAACCTAATCCTTAGAAGCGCTTTGAAACGTCTGGCGCTGGCGAGCCCGGGCTCGCCAGCGGTGGAGCAACCCGCAACTAGCCCGGTACGCGGCGGATCTTGGCGCCCAGCAGCTGCAGTTTTTCCTCGATGCACTCGTAACCACGGTCGATGTGGTAGATGCGGTCGATCAGGGTTTCGCCTTCGGCGACCAGTGCGGCGATCACCAGGCTGGCGGATGCGCGCAGGTCGGTGGCCATGACGGGAGCACCCTTGAGCTGCGGTACGCCGGTGACGATGGCGGTGTTGCCCTCGACCAGGATATGCGCGCCCATGCGGTTCATTTCATAAACGTGCATGAAGCGGTTCTCGAACACCGTCTCGATCACGGTGCCGGTACCCTCGGCGATGGCGTTGAGGGAGATGAACTGCGCCTGCATGTCGGTCGGGAAAGCCGGGTACGGCGCAGTGCGCACGTTGACGGCTTTAGGGCGCTTGCCCTTCATGTCCAGCTCGATCCAGTCCTTGCCGGTGGTGATCTCGGCGCCGGCTTCCTGCAGCTTTGACAGTACGGCCTCGAGGATGGTCGGATCGGTGTCCTTCAGCTTGACCCGGCCGCCGGTAGCAGCCGCGGCCACCAGGTAGGTGCCGGTTTCGATACGGTCGGGCATCACGCTGTAGCGACCGCCACCGAGGCGCTCGACGCCGTCGATGGTGATAGTGTCGGTACCGGCACCGCTGACCTTGCCGCCCATGGCGTTGATGAAGTTGGCCAGGTCGACCACTTCCGGCTCACGCGCGGCGTTTTCCAGCACGGTACGGCCTTTCGCCAGGGCCGCGGCCATCATGATGTTCTCGGTACCGGTCACGCTGACGATATCGAAGAAGAAGTGCGCGCCACGCAGGCCGCCTTCCGGCGCCTTGGCCTTGATGTAGCCGCCTTCGACATCGATCTTCGCGCCCATGGCTTCGAGGCCACGGATGTGCAGGTCAACCGGACGCGAACCAATGGCGCAACCGCCAGGCAGCGCGACTTCGGCTTCGCCGAAGCGAGCAACCATCGGGCCGAGCACCAGGATCGAGGCGCGCATGGTTTTCACCAGCTCGTACGGCGCGACCAGGGTCTTGATGCTGCTGGCGTCGACTTCGACGCTGAGCTTCTCGTCGATGATCGGCTGCACACCCATGCGACCGAACAGCTCGATCATGGTGGTGATGTCGTGCAGGTGCGGCAAGTTGCACACGGTGACCGGGGTATCGGCCAGCAGGGTGGCTGCAAGGATCGGCAGGGCAGAGTTCTTCGCCCCGGAAATGCGGATTTCGCCGTCGAGACGGATACCGCCAGTAATAATCAGTTTGTCCATTCGGATCTCGTTGCCCGCAGGCTCAGGAACGCTCGGCCCAGGCGGCCTGGCTGAAGAATTTCATGGTCACGGCGTGGATGCTGCCATCAGCGATCCAGGCATTGAGATGGGCGTAGATCTGCTGCTGGCGTTTTACCGGGCTCAGTGCAGCCAATTCATCACTGATCAGGTTCAGCTGGAAATTGCAGCCCTCGCCTTCCACCTCAACACGGGTGTTGGGCAACTTGGCCTCCAGGAGGCTTTTTACTTCGACGGCCTGCATGCTCAACCTCGATCAGCACAATGATAGTTCGGCGGGGCATGGCCTCGCGGGTCGGCAATCATACAAAAAAGCCCCCCGCCTGCGAAGCCCGAGGGTCGGGATCGCTGACAGAGGGCCTGATTATTCAAGCCGGAGTGGCGAATAACTCGTGCAACCCGGAAACCCGGGCGATTTCCTGCATATCGCTCGGCAGGCCGCGCACGCTGAGGCTTTTACCGGCGCCGCGAGCATCGCGCATGAATGCCAGCAGCAGCGACAGGCCAACGCTGCTGGACTTTTCCACCGCGGCGCAATCAAGCACCAGGCTCGCGGCCGGGCTGCCCTGGATCAGCGCTCGCCCCGTCTCGCGCAATTGCGGGCCACTGCGGTAATCGAGCACGCCAGACAGCAGCAGCTCGCCGGCTGCGCCCTGACGGATGGCGCTTTCGCTCATTGCCCGTCGGCCTTCTGGCCGGTGGCGCTGTCCTTGGCCTTGGCGACCACGTCGGCCCAGCCGTCGATGGTCTTGTCCAGGTCGTTGCCGTTGCGCTGCATGGCATCAGCGAACTGATCACGGAACAGCTTGCCGACGTTGATGCCGTTGATGATCACGTTGCGCAGCATCCACTGACCGTTGAGCTGCACCATGGTGTAGGACACCGGATAGATGGTGCCCTTGCTGTCGCTGACTTCCATGCCGACGCTAGCACGGCCATCACCCTCGGGCTTGGCGGCCAGGACGCGGATGCCCTGGTTGTCGTATTCGAGCAGGGCATTGCCGTAGAACTGCATCAGGCTGCGCTTGAAGTTGTCTTCGAAACGCTGCAACTGCGCGTCACTGGCGCCGCGCGAGTATTTGACGGTCATGATGCTGCGCGAAATGCCTTCGCTGTCGACCACCGGACCGAGGATGCGATTCAGGCTGTCATAGAACGACTGCGGATTCTGCTTGTAGGCCTCTTTGTTGGCCTTCAGGTCACCGAGCAGCTGATTGGTGGTCTGCTCGACCACGTCATGGGCAGTCGGCGCGGCCTGAGCCAGCAGCGGCAGGATGGCAAGTGCGGCCAGCAGGCCGTTGCGCAGGGAATTGAGCATGCTCATTTGCTTTCCTTGTTCACCGAATTCATCAGGAATTTACCGATCAGGTCTTCCAGCACCAGCGAGGATTGGGTGTCGTGGATGGTCCCACCCTCTTTGAGCAGGTCTTCCTCACCACCAACGCTGATGCCGATGTACTTCTCGCCCAGCAGGCCCGCGGTGAGGATCGAGGCAGTGGAATCCACTGGCAGGTTGTCTACCCGTTTCTCCACTTCCATGGTCACCCTACCGGTATAGCTGTCGCGATCCAGGTCGATGGCCGTGACCTTACCGATGGTCACGCCCGCCATGGTCACCTTGGCCCTGACGGTAAGACCGGCAATATTGTCGAAGTTCGCATACAGCTTGTAGGTGTCGCCCGAACTTGCAGCGGACAAACCACTGACCCGCAGGGCCAGGAGCAATAACGCCAGCAGTCCAGCCAGCAGGAACAGGCCGACGCCAACTTCCAGGGAGCGGCTTTGCATCAGATATCTCCAAACATCAGGGCGGTCAGAATAAAGTCGAGGCCGAGCACGGCCAACGAGGCGTACACCACAGTCTTGGTGGTGGCGCGGCTAATGCCTTCCGAGGTGGGCTCGCAATCGTAGCCCTGGTACACGGCGATCCAGGTGACCATGAAGGCAAACACCATGCTCTTGATCACACCGTTGAGCACGTCTTCAGTGAACTGCACGCTGTTTTGCATGTTCGACCAGAACGAGCCTTCGTAGACCCCCAGCCAGTCCACCGCGACCATCGCTCCACCCCAGATGCCGACCACGCTGAAGATTGCAGCCAGCAGCGGCATGGAGATGAAACCGGCCCACAGGCGCGGCGCGATGATGTATTTGAGCGGGTCGACGCCGATCATTTCCAGGCTCGACAGCTGCTCGGTGGACTTCATGTTGCCGATTTCCGCGGTCAGTGCCGAACCGGCACGCCCGGCGAACAGCAGACCGGTCACCACCGGCCCCAGCTCACGCAGCAGGGTCAGGGCCACCATCTGCCCGACAGCCTGCTCCGAGCCATAGCTGGTGAGGATGTTGTAACCCTGCAGCGCCAGGACCATGCCAATGAACAGGCCGGCCACCACGATGATCGGCAGCGACAGCACGCCGACCGAATACAGCTGGCGAATCAGCAGTTGCCCGCCGTTGCGCAGACCACTGCGACCGAACAGCGAACTGCCCAGGAACAACGCCGAGCGCCCCATGGCCGCCACCACATCGATCCCGGAGCGACCGATCAGACGGACCCGCTCCAGCGGAGACGACTTACGCATCAACGCGCTCCCAACAAATCTTCAAGGTAATCCGGGGCCGGATAATGGAAAGGCACCGGACCGTCCGGAATGCCCTGCATGAACTGCTGGATGCGTGGGTTATCCGAATTCATCAGCTCGGCCGGCGTGCCCTGCCCCAGCACCTGGCCATCGCCTACGACATAGAGGTAGTCGGCGATGCTGGCGGTTTCGGCTAGGTCGTGGGAAACCACCACACTGGTGATCCCAAGCGCATCGTTGAGCAGGCGAATCAGACGCACCAGAACGCCCATGGCGATAGGATCCTGACCGACGAACGGTTCGTCATACATCAATATCTGCGGATCCAGGGCAATGGCCCGGGCCAGCGCCACGCGGCGCTTCATGCCACCGGACAGCTCGTCCGGCATCAGTTCCACGGCGCCACGCAGGCCCACGGCCTGCAGCTTCATCAGCACGATGTCGCGGATCATCTCGTCGGACAGCTGGGTGTGCACGCGCAGCGGGAAGGCAACGTTCTCGAACACATCCAAGTCGGTGAATAGCGCACCGCTCTGGAACAGCACACCGAACTGCTTGCGCATATCGAACAGATCGGCCCGCGACAGCGTCGGCAGGTTCTGCCCGTTGACCCAGACCTCGCCACTGGAGGGCTTAAGCTGGGCAGCAATCAAGCGCAACAAAGTGGTCTTGCCGCAGCCGGAAGGCCCCATGATGCCGGTGACCTTGCCCCGCGGGATGCGAATATCGATGTTATCGAAGATGTTGCGCGCGCCACGCTTGAAGGTCAGGCCCTTCAACTCGACGGCATAGGCATTTTCGGCGCTCATCCAAACTCCTTGTGATACAGCCTTCCATGGACAGACGCAGTATCCCGCCACCGGGGCACCGCACGCATGCTGGACAGACCGAACAAGGCGCGGAATATAGCATCGGCAGGCGCCCGGCCCAAGGCATGAGGACTTTTTCCTGATGTTTCCGGGCAACATTTCCTGCGGGAGATGGTCGGAGGTGAGCGAATCCGGCTTTGCCGTTATAATCCCCGCCTTTTCTGCCTGGCATCGTGAATCCGTCATGTTCCAATCCAGCGAACTGATCCAATCCGCACAACGCACCATTCGCCTCGAGATCGAGGCCATTGAAGCCGTGCTCGCCCGCATCAATGGCGACTTCGTGAAGGCCTGCGAGCTGCTGCTGGCCTGTAAGGGGCGTGTCGTGGTGGTTGGCATGGGCAAGTCCGGGCACGTCGGCAACAAGATCGCCGCGACCCTGGCCAGCACAGGCACGCCGGCGTTCTTCGTGCATCCGGCCGAAGCCAGCCACGGCGACATGGGCATGATCACCCGTGACGACGTGGTGATCGCCCTGTCCAACTCCGGCTCTACTGCAGAAATCGTCACCCTGCTGCCGCTGATCAAGCGCCTCGGCATCACCCTGATCAGCATGACGGGCAATCCCGACTCGCCGCTGGCCAAGGCCGCCGAGGTCAACCTGGATGCCCGCGTAGCCCAGGAAGCCTGCCCGTTGAACCTGGCCCCGACGTCATCCACCACAGTCTCCCTGGTGCTCGGCGACGCCCTGGCCATCGCCCTGTTGGAAGCACGCGGCTTCACCGCCGAAGACTTCGCCTTCTCCCACCCGGGCGGCGCCCTCGGCCGGCGCCTGCTGCTCAAGGTCGAGAACGTCATGCACAGCGGCGAACGCCTGCCCCTGGTGCAGCGCGGCACCTCGCTACGCGACGCCCTGCTGGAAATGACCAACAAAGGCCTGGGCATGACGGTGATCGTCGAAGGCGACGGCACGCTGGCCGGGATCTTCACCGACGGCGACCTGCGCCGCACCCTAGATAAAGGTATCGATGTACGCCAGGCGAGCATCGATACGGTGATGACCGTCCACGGCAAGACCGCCCGCGCCGAAATGCTCGCCGCCGAGGCTCTGAAAATCATGGAAGACCACAAGATCAACGCACTGGTAGTCGTGGATAGCGAGGACAAGCCCGTCGGCGCCCTCAACATGCACGATCTGCTGCGCGCCGGAGTGATGTAAATGAACGCTGAACTGCTGCAACGCACCCAGGCCATCAAACTGGCCATTTTCGACGTGGACGGCGTGCTGACCGATGGCCGCTTGTACTTCCTCACCGACGGCAGCGAATTCAAGACGTTCAACACCCTCGACGGCCACGGCATCAAGATGCTGATCAACTCCGGGGTGCGCACCGCCATCATCAGCGGGCGCAAGACCCCGGTGGTCGAGCGCCGCGCCCAGAACCTCGGCATCCAGCACCTGTACCAGGGCCGCGAAGACAAGCTGGTAGTGCTCGACGAACTGCTCGGCGAACTGGGACTAAGCTACGAACAGGTCGCCTACCTCGGTGACGACCTGCCCGACCTGCCGGTCATCCGCCGCGTTGGCCTGGGCATGGCCGTGGCCAGCGCCGACAGCTTCGTCCGCCAGCACGCCCACGGCGTTACCGCTGCCCGCGGCGGCGAAGGCGCCGCGCGCGAATTTTGCGAGCTGATCATGCGCGGCCAGGGCACGCTCGAAGCCGCCCAGTCCGCCTACCTCTAGGATTTTTCATGCCCGGCAAACTGCGCAACGCCCTACTCGCCATTCTGGTCGCCGCCCTGCTGGTGGCGCTCGGCTATTGGAACATCCGCCCGGAAAGCTTCATGGACAAGCCCGCCAAAGCCGATGCGGAGCAAGCCATCGACTTCTATGTGCTCAAGGCCCATACCGTGCAGTTCCAGGAAGACGGCAAGCTGCGCTACGAGATGACTGCCGACAAGCTGGAGCACCTCAAGGCCACCGACGTGACCCTGGTGCAGAAGCCCGACCTGCAGCTCTACCGCGGCACCGAGCAGCCCTGGCATGTGCAGAGCGAGCGCGGCGAAGTCGCACCGCAGGGCAGCGAGGTTGAACTGATCGACAAGGTGCGCATCGCCCGTACCGACGCAAAAGGCCGACCCACCGTGATTACCAGCAGCCGGATGACCGTATTTCCGGACAAAGAATATGCGCAGACCCAGCAAGCCGTTAGAATCGAGGCCGCCAACGGGGTGACCACGGCACAGGGAATGAAAGCGTACATGAATGACGGCAGGATCAACCTGCTGTCCAACGTAAGAGGCCAGCATGAGGTTCGTTAAAACCCTCCCCCTTCTGCTCAGTCTGGGCAGCGCACTTGGAAGTGCCGCTGCCTGGGCCCTACCCAGCGATCGCGACCAGCCGATCCGGGTACAGGCCGACAGCGCTGAACTGGACGACAAGCAAGGCGTGGCGGTGTATCGCGGCGGCGTGGTGATCACCCAGGGGACCCTGAAGATCACCGGCGACACCGTGACCATCACCCAGGACAAGAACGGCGATATCGAACTCTTCACCTCGGTGGGCAAGCCTGCCTACTACGAGCAGAAGCCGTCTGCCGACAAGGACATCGTCAAGGCCTACGGCCTGACCATCCAGTACTACGCCAGCAACGAACGCATCGTCCTGATCGACCAGGCCAAGGTCATCCAGCAGGGCAATACCTTCGAAGGCGAGAAGATCGTCTATGACACCCAGCGCCAGATCGTCAACGCCGGCCGCGCCAATGGCACCTCGGTGACCACGCCGCGCCCACGCATCGACATGGTCCTGCAACCACGCAAGAAAACCGGCCAGCCGGAGCAAGCGCAGTAATGGCGACCCTGAAAGCCCAACACCTGGCAAAGAGCTACAAGAGCCGGCAGGTCGTCCGTGACGTCAGCCTGTCCATCGACAGCGGCCAGATCGTCGGCCTGCTCGGCCCCAACGGCGCCGGCAAGACCACCTGTTTCTACATGATCGTCGGCCTGGTGCAGGCCGATCAGGGCCGCGTACTGATCGACAACCTCGACATCAGTCACCAGCCCATGCACGGCCGCGCGCGCGCCGGCATCGGCTATCTGCCGCAGGAAGCTTCGATCTTCCGCAAGCTGTCGGTGGCCGACAACATCATGGCCATCCTGGAAACCCGCAAGGACCTCGACCGTGCCGGCCGCCGCGCCGCACTGGAAGCCCTGCTGCAGGAATTCCACATCAGCCATATCCGCGACAACCTGGGCATGAGCCTGTCCGGTGGTGAGCGACGTCGCGTGGAAATCGCACGGGCCCTGGCCACCGAGCCGAAGTTCATCCTGCTCGACGAACCTTTTGCCGGCGTCGACCCGATTTCGGTCGGCGACATCAAACAGATCATCCACCACCTCAAGGCCAAGGGCATCGGCGTACTGATCACCGATCACAACGTGCGCGAGACCCTGGATATCTGCGAAACCGCCTACATCGTCAACGACGGCCAGCTGATTGCCGAAGGCGATGCCGAGACCATTCTGGCCAACCAGCTGGTCAAAGAGGTGTACCTGGGACACGAATTCCGCCTCTGACGCAGGCGCTGCTTCACTACATGGATGTTGTCAAGCCTAGGCAAAGCCCCGACTTTCGGGCATATAATTTGCTTACTGGCGGCGCCCTGGCGCCCTGTAGTGAATGGCGCATTGCGCCAGCAGATAAGGTGCAAAGCTTCCTGCCATGAAACCCTCGCTAGTCCTCAAGATGGGCCAGCAGCTGACGATGACACCTCAGCTGCAACAAGCCATTCGCCTCCTCCAGCTGTCGACCCTGGACCTGCAACAGGAAATCCAGGAAGCGCTGGAATCCAATCCCATGCTGGAACGCCAGGAAGAAGGCGAAGACTTCGACAATACCGACCCGCTGGCCGATGCCCCCGAGCAATCGACCCAGGCCGCCCCGGAACCGACCTACCAGGAAACCAACAGCAGCGTTGACTCCCTCGAGGATGGCGAATGGAACGAGCGCATCCCCAGCGAGCTGCCCGTCGACACCGCCTGGGAAGACGTCTACCAGACCAGCGCCAGCAGCCTGCCGAGCAACGATGATGACGAGTGGGACTTCACCACTCGCACCTCCGCTGGCGAAAGCCTGCAAAGCCACCTGCTGTGGCAGCTCAACCTGGTGCCGATGAGCGACACCGACAAGCTGATCGGCGTCACCATCATCGATTGCATCAACAACCAGGGTTACCTGGAAGAAAGCATCGAAGAAATCGTCGACTCCTTCGACCCGGAAATGGATGTCGAAGCCGACGAAGTCGAAGCCGTACTGCGCCGTATCCAACACTTCGAACCTGCCGGCATTGGCGCTCGCGACCTGCGCGAATGCCTGCTCCTGCAACTGCGCCAGTTCGCGGCCAATACCCCCTGGCTGGCCGAAGCCCAGCGCCTAGCCAGCGATCACCTCGACCTGCTCGGCGGCCGTGACTACAGCCAGCTGATGCGCCGTATGAAGCTCAAGGAAGACGAGCTGCGCCAGGTCATCGAGCTGATCCAGAGCCTCAACCCACGCCCCGGCTCGCAGATCGAGTCCAGCGAGCCGGAGTACGTGGTCCCGGACGTGATCGTGCGCAAGCACAACGAGCGCTGGCTGGTGGAGCTGAACCAGGAGGCCGTGCCGCGCCTGCGCGTCAATGCCCAGTACGCGGGCTTCGTCAAACGCGCCGACTCCAGCGCCGACAACACCTTCATGCGCAACCAACTGCAGGAAGCGCGCTGGTTCATCAAGAGCCTGCAGAGCCGCAACGAAACCCTGATGAAAGTGGCGACGCAGATCGTCGAGCACCAGCGCGGTTTCCTCGAATACGGCGACGAAGCGATGAAGCCGCTAGTCCTGCATGACATCGCCGAAGCGGTGGGCATGCACGAGTCGACTATCTCGCGCGTTACCACACAGAAATTCATGCACACCCCGCGTGGCATTTACGAGCTGAAATACTTCTTCTCCAGCCACGTCAGCACCTCCGAAGGCGGCGAATGCTCGTCGACCGCGATCCGCGCCATCATCAAAAAACTGGTCGCTGCGGAAAACGCGAAAAAGCCGTTGAGTGACAGCAAGATCGCTGGTTTACTGGAAGCACAGGGCATTCAGGTAGCCCGTCGCACCGTCGCCAAATACCGCGAATCCCTTGGGATAGCACCGTCGAGTGAGCGTAAGCGACTGATGTGATGCGGCACTGAGGGAAGGCTTTTGCAAAACTGGATGCGCGCCAGGCGCCCTGCCCTCCGGGGAATCAGGACAGTTCTGCAAGAGCCTTCCCAAGCCAAAGTGTTACGGTGGCAGGCCCGTTAGCCTGCCTCTTACACACGGCAACAAGGAGAAGCGGTATGCAAGTCAACATCAGTGGACATCAACTGGATGTGACCGACGCCCTGCGCGACTATGTCGGGGAAAAGCTAAGCCGGCTGGAGCGCCATTTCGACCGAATTACCAACGTCCAGGTGACGATGGAAGTCGAAAAACTCAAACAGAAAATCGAAGCAACCTTACACATCGCCGGCGGCGAAGTGGTGGCCAACGCCGAACATGAAGACATGTACGCGGCCATCGACCTACTCGCCGACAAACTCGACCGCCAACTGATCAAACACAAGGAAAAGCAGCTGGGCCGCCTGCAAGGCGCCACGGCTCGCTAAAACCTGCCAACCCATGATTCGACTTGAAAATATCCTGACCGCCGGCCGTTCCCTGGTGAACGTGCCTGGCGGCAGCAAGAAGCGTGTACTCGAACAGATTGCCAACCTGGTCGCTCGGGATCTATCCGATCTCGACGCCCAGGACATCTTCGAAAACCTGGTTGCCCGCGAGAAACTCGGCTCCACCGGTTTCGGCAACGGAATCGCCATTCCTCACTGTCGCCTGCCCGGCTGCAGCGCGCCCATCAGCGCGGTGCTGCACTTGGAAGCGGCGGTGGATTTCGACGCCATCGACGGCGCCCCGGTGGACTTGCTGTTTGTCCTCCTGGTGCCGGAAGCGGCGACCGATGAACACCTCGAACTGCTGCGCCAGATCGCCAGCATGCTCGACCGTGCAGATGTGCGTGACCGCCTGCGCCAGGCGCAGAGCAGTGAAAGCCTGTATCAGGTCGTCGTCGACGTGCAGAACGGCCGCTAAGGCCAGGGGTAGGACAGTGCCATGCGCCTGATCATCGTCAGCGGCCGCTCCGGCTCAGGCAAGAGCACTGCCCTCGACGTCCTCGAGGACAACGGCTTCTACTGCATCGACAACCTGCCGGCGATCCTGTTGCCGGAACTGGCCGAGCGCGCCCTGCTGCAGACCGAATTGCTGCATCCGCAGGTCGCCGTGTCGATCGATGCGCGCAACCTGCCCAGCCAGCTCAAGCGCTTCCCCGAGCTGCTCGAAGAGGTCCGCGCCCGTCATATCCAGTGCGATGTGCTGTACCTGGACGCCGACGAGGAGACCCTGCTCAAGCGCTTCTCCGAGACTCGCCGCCGCCACCCGCTGACCAACGAGAATCGTGCCCTGGCCGAAGCCATTCACGATGAGGCGATCCTGCTCAGCCCGATCACCGACCTGGCCGACCTGAAGATCGACACCACCCACCTCAATCTCTACCAGCTGCGCGACACCCTCAAGCTGCGCCTGCTCAACAAACCGGAGCCGGGCACCGCCTTCCTGGTCGAATCCTTCGGCTTCAAGCGTGGCATGCCGGTCGATGCGGACCTGGTGTTCGACGTGCGCTGCCTGCCCAACCCGTACTGGAAGCCCGACCTGCGCGAAATGTCCGGCCTGGAGCAGCCCGTGGCCGAGTACCTGGCCGCGCAGCCGGATGTCGAAGAGATGTACCAGGACATCCACGCCTACCTGAACAAATGGCTGCCGCGCTTCGCCGCCAGCAACCGCGCCTACGTGACCATCGCCATCGGCTGCACAGGCGGTCATCATCGCTCGGTATACTTGGCCAATCGCCTGGGTGAAGCCCTCAAGCCCATATTGAAGAACGTCCAGGTTCGCCACCGCGACCTCGGCTAAGGACTGCAATGCCTGCCTGCGAAATCACCATCTGCAACAAGCTCGGCCTGCATGCACGCGCCGCCGCCAAGTTCGTCGGCGTAGCCGGGCGCTTCCCCTGCCAGGTCAAGGTGGGCCGCACCCCAGAGAGCCTGGTCGACGGCAAGAGCATCATGGCGGTGATGATGCTGGCCGCCGGCAAAGGCACCAACCTGCACCTGCACAGCGAAGGCGAGCAGGAAGACGATGCGCTCAACGCGCTGATCGAACTGATCAACAACAAGTTCGACGAAGGCGAGTAACCCCCGAATAGCCAAAGGGCCTGCCCGGTACGCCGGACAGGCCCTTTTTCATTGCGGCCGATTTAGCTACCGGCGACGGTCATTTTCTCGATCAACACCGAGCCGGTGCGGATATTGCCGCGCAATTCCAGATCGCTGCCGACCGCAACAATCTGCTGGAACATGTCCCGCAGGTTGCCGGCGATGGTGACTTCCTGCACCGGGAACTGGATCTCGCCGTTCTCCACCCAGAAACCGGCGGCGCCACGCGAGTAATCGCCGGTGACCATGTTCAGCCCCTGCCCCATCAGCTCGGTGACCAGCAGCCCACGGCCCATGCGGCGCAGCAGGGCCTTCTGGTCTTCGTCACCATGGCTGACGAACAGGTTGTGCACGCCGCCGGAGTTGGCCGTGCTGGGCATGCCCAGCTTGCGCCCGGAATAGGTGGCGAGGATGTAGGACACCAGCTCGCCACCCGCGACGAAGGGCTTGGCATAGGTCGCCAGGCCGTCACCATCGAAGGTCGCACTGCCCATGGCGCGTGGAATATGCGGGCGCTCGTCGAGGCTCAGCCACTCGGGAAACAGGCGCTGCCCCAGCGACCCTTCGAGGAAGGATGACTTGCGATACAGGTTGCCGCCGGAAATCGCCCCGAGGAAGCTGCCGAACAGCCCGGTGGCCAGCTCGGCGGCAAACAGCACCGGCACTTCGCAGGTCGGTACCGGGCGCGCGCCCAGGCGCGCCACACTGCGTTCGGCAGCCAGGCGGCCGATGCGCGCCGGGTCGGCCAGCAGCTCGCCCTGGCGATTGACGTCATACCAGTAGTCCCGCTGCATCTGCCCTTCACCCTCGGCGATCATCACGCAGCTCAGGCTGTGGCGGGTGCTGGCGTAGCCGCCGACGAAGCCGTGGCTGTTGCCGTAGACCCGGCAGCCCTGGTGGGTATTGAGAGTGGTGCCATCGGCATTGCTGATCCGCGGGTCGGTAGCAAACGCAGACTCCTCGCAGGCCAGCGCCAGTTCGATGGCCTGCTCCGGAGCCAGTGCCCAGGGGTGATAGAGATCCAGGTCTGGCAGGTCGCGGGCCATCAGCGCCGCATCCGCCAGGCCAGAGCAATCGTCCTCGGAGGCATGCTTGGCAATCGCCAGGGCCGCCGCCACGGTTTCCCGGATCGCTGCCTCGCCACTCGCCGAGGTGCTGGCCGAGCCTTTGCGCTGGCCGAGGTACAGGGTGATGCCAAAGCCCTGGTCACGATTGAACTCGACGGTCTCCACTTCGCGTTGGCGCACCGTGGTCGACAGCCCCTGCTCCAGTGACACGGCCACTTCGCAGGCGCTGGCGCCCTGACGACGGGCCTCGGCGATGATCTGTTCGACCTGCGCCTGCAGGGCCGGCAATGCCTGCGGACCCACTGTTTCTGCTGAACTCATGTTGCACTCCACTGACAGGGCGCCCACCACCACGGGGGACAGGCAACCCCTGACTGGTTATCATGGCGGCGTTTCCCTCTGGACCGCCCCCATGGCTGATTCTTACGACGACGACTTCTCCGGTGAGAAGAGCAAAACCCAGGTCAAGCGCGAGCTGCATGCGCTGCAGGATCTCGGTCAGCGCCTCACCACCCTCAAGCCCGACCTGCTGGCCAAGCTGCCGTTGACCGACGGTATGCGCAAAGCCCTGGCCGAAGCACCGAAACACACGGCCAACGCCGCGAAAAAACGCCACGTCCAGTTCATCGGCAAACTCATGCGCGAACAGGACGTCGAGGGCATTCTTGCCCTGATCGACCAGGTCGATAGCTCCACCCGCGAATACAACGAGCGTTTCCACAACCTCGAACGCTGGCGCGATCGCCTGATCACCGGCGACGACACCACGCTGGAAAGCTTCGTCGTCGACTACCCGGAAACCGACCGCCAGCACCTGCGCAGCCTGATCCGCCATGCCCAGCACGAAGCGGCGCGAAACAAACCGCCAGCCGCCGCGCGCAAGGTCTTCAAATACATCCGCGATCTGGATGAAACCCAGCGCGGTCTGCGCTAACTCCTCTGCCGAATGGGCGCCCTTCAGGCGCCCGTGCCCCCCACGGTAATCGCATCGATCTTCAAGGTCGGCTGGCCGACGCCTACCGGCACCGACTGACCGTCCTTGCCGCAGGTCCCTACGCCGCTGTCCAGGGCCAGGTCATTGCCGACCATCGACACCCGGCTCATCGCCTCAGGGCCGTTGCCAATCAGGGTTGCGCCTTTGACCGGGGCAGTGATCTTGCCGTCCTCGATCAGGTAGGCCTCGCTGGTGGAAAAGACGAACTTGCCGCTGGTGATGTCGACCTGACCGCCGCCGAGGTTGGCGCAGTAGATACCCTTCTTCACCGAACGGATGATTTCTTCCGGGTCGCTTTCGCCCGCCAGCATGTAGGTGTTGGTCATGCGCGGCATCGGCAGGTGCGCGTAGGACTCGCGGCGACCGTTGCCGGTACGCGCCACGCCCATCAGGCGGGCGTTGAGCTTGTCCTGCATGTAGCCCTTGAGCACGCCGTTTTCGATCAGCGTGGTGCAGTTGGTTGGCGTGCCCTCGTCATCGACGCTGAGCGAGCCGCGACGCCCGGCCAGAGTGCCGTCGTCGACGATGGTGCACAGGCTGGAGGCAACCTTCTCACCCACCTTGCCGCTGTAGGCCGAACTGCCCTTGCGGTTGAAATCGCCCTCCAGGCCATGACCCACCGCTTCGTGCAGCAGCACACCGGACCAGCCGGCGCCCATCACCACCGGGAAGGTACCGGCCGGTGCCGGCTGCGCCTCGAGGTTGACCAGGGCCTGGCGCAGCGCCTCGCGGGCATAGCCCATGGCGCGGTCTTCCTCTAGGAAATAGCGGTAGTCGGTACGCCCGCCGCCGCCGTGGCCACCGCGCTCGCGACGACCGTTCTGTTCGACGATCACGCTGACGTTGAAGCGCACCAGCGGGCGAATATCCGCCCCCAGGCTGCCGTCATTGGCGGCGACCAGCACATGGTCCCAGACCCCGGCCAGGCTCACCGTGACCTGTTTGATACGCGAATCGAGGGCGCGGGTGGCGACATCCACGCGCTTGAGCAGCTCCACCTTCTCGGCGCGGTCCAGCACCTCCAGCGGGTTGCCGGCCGCATACAGTGCAGTGATCTGCGGGCTGGCAAATGCCTGCACGCGCCCCTGCTGGCCGGCCCGGGCGATCGAGCGCGCCGCACGTGCCGCCTGGCTCAGGGCCTCGGCGGTGATCGCATTGCTGTAGGCGAAGCCGGTTTTCTCGCCGGACTGGGCGCGCACGCCCACGCCCTGGTCGAGGTTGAAGCTGCCTTCCTTGACGATGCCATCTTCCAGCACCCAGGTTTCAGACACCTGGCTCTGAAAATACAGGTCGGCGGCATCGATGCCGGGGCCAGCCAGTTCACCGAGGATGCTCGGCAACTGTTCGATACTCAGGCCGCCGGGGCTCAGCAACAAGCCACTGACGGCTAACAGGGTCTCGCTCATAGGTTCTCCATTGGCGCCGGCCCGGGTTCGGCCGCCGCGAAAAATCGTCTGTGACGGGCCACCGGCATGCGCTGGCGGATCGCCGCCTGCTCGTCGCCGTCGCGCTCGGCAAGCAGTACCGCTGGGCCTTGTGCCTGCTCAGCCAATACGCGGCCCCAAGGGTCGACTACCGCCGAGTGACCGAAAGTCTCACGGCCGCCAGGATGGGTTCCACCCTGCCCGGCTGCCAACAGGTAGCACTGGGTTTCGATAGCTCGCGCACGGGTCAGTACCTGCCAATGCGCAGCCCCGGTCACGGCGGTAAAGGCCGCGGGAGCACTGATCAACTCGGCACCAGCCTCGCGCAGCCGGCTGTACAGTTCGGGGAAGCGCAAGTCGTAGCACACCGTCAGGCCCAGCCGGCCCACCGGGGTATCGGCCACCACCACCTGGCCGCCGAACGCATAGTCATCCGACTCGCGGTAGCGGCCGCGGCTGTCGGCCACGTCGACATCGAACAGGTGCAACTTGTCGTAGCGCGCCACCCGCTCGCCCTGATCGTCGACCAGCAACGAGCAGGCATGGGCCTTGGCCTGCGGCTGGCCGTCGGGCGGCAGGGGAATGGTGCCGGCGACTATCCATAACCCGAGGTCGCGGGCGGTCTGTTTCAACCAGGGCAGGATCGGGCCCGTGCCTTCGGCTTCGGCGCGGGCCATGGCCGCCAGGTCACGGCGCCCCATGGCGGCGAAGTTTTCCGGCAGCACGGCGAGGCGCGCGCCCCGCTCGGCCGCCTGTTGCAACAGGTGGCGGGCGCTGGCGAGGTTGGCCAGGACATCGTCCTGGCTGACCATCTGGATCACGGCGATGGACATGATGACTTCCGTCCGGGTAGTGACTGCATGCTACTCCATCTACAGGGCTGTTCCCGCCTCATTCGCCAGCCGCGCGGCTGTGAATCAGGCCGTATCAGTCCCTAATGGGGCTTCTCGAAGGGTTTCTCGAAACTGATTTTGGGGTCCTTCCAGTCACCCTTGACGCTGTACTGCACGCTGGCGAAACGCGCGACGCGGTCACCGAGCAGCTTGTCGACCACGAACAGGGCGCCCCCGATTGCCGGCGCACCGACGATCAGCGCCGCCAGCGGCAGGTTGTTGGTCACCGGCAGGGTCACCAGCAGCTTGGCGTCAATCTGGTCGCGCGCCATGTCCAGGGTGCCGTTCAGCTCCAGGCCGGTGGACGGCCCTTCCATCTTGATCGGTTCGCGGGTGACGAACACCCCGTCGGTGGCCACCAGCAGACCCTTCATCCGGTCGTAGCTGAGGCCCTTGCCAAGCAGGTCGGAGAAGTCCAGGCGCAGGCGCCGGCCGATGGAGTTGAAGTTGAGCAGGCCGAACACCCGCAGCGCCGAGGCCGAGCCCTGCACTTCGACGAACTGGCCCTTGCGCAGGCTGGCATCGAGGCTGCCGGAGAACCGCTTGAGGCTGATCCAGGCCGGCGAGCCCGGCCAGTTGCCGTCGGCATCCAGGCGGAAACGTTCACTGGTGGCGGTCGGCGCGAAGTTCCAGGCCAGCAGCACATCGGCCAGGTTCTCGCCTTCCAGGCGGCCCTTGTACCAACTGCGCGTGGCGCCTGGCGCGCCCTCCCAGCCGACATCGCCGTTAACCTGCATGCCCTTGAGGCCCATGGACAGCTCACTGAAACGCACGCCCTGCGGGGTGGGCCGCGCCTTGAGCGACCAGGCGCCGAGAAGTTGATCGCCCTGCAGGACCCGCTCGATATGCAGGTCCAGTGCTGGAATCTGCCGGGGGTCGACGCTGGCCAGCGGATCAGGTTTCTCCACCACCGCTTCGGCCGTCGCTGCGCTCGGCGGATCGGCCGGCGGGAACGTCAGGCGCTCGAGGTTGGCCACGATGGGCGCGCCAGCAGCATCGGGCAGCAGCACATTGCCCTTGGCTGGCGCGCTGTCCAGGTCCAGCGACCAGCCTTGTGCCGAGCGGGCAAGGCGCACGCCCAACTGCTCGAGCTGGGTACCGAAGCCCTTGAAGCGATCGATCTGCAGGTTGGCACCGCGGAAAAACTGCAACGCCTCGCGGCTGCCTTGCGTCGCCGCGTAGCGTTTGCCGGTGTCCTGCCAGGCATTCCAGTCCAGCTCGGCCAGGCGGCCGCTGATATGCAGGCCCTGCTCGTTGCTCAGAATGGCCTGGGCGCCGCCCAGGCGCAGCAGACCACGGCCCTGCATGACCTGCCCCGGCGGCGCGGCGAAGGCCAGGCTGGCCAGCCCGGCGTAATCCAGCCAGTAGCGCCGCTCATTGCCCTGCAAGGTCATGCGCCAGGTTGCCGTGCTGGTGTCGGCAGCCGCCTTGCCGAACGGCGCCGGCAGGTCGATGGCCAGGCCTTTGAGATCGGAATCGACACGCAGCTGGCTGTCCGCAGTCGCCAGTGTGATACCCAGGCGATAGGGCACCTCACCGCTCAGCGGCAGCGGCCGGGTCACGCCCAGCCAGTCGGACAGCGCCTTGACCGGCACCCGGCCATTGGCCTCGATGCGGGTTTGCAGAGTGCCCCGTGGGCCGCCGGCGATGGCCTTGCCCTGCACCGCCCGCCCGAATACCTGGGCGCGGATATCTGGCGCGCTGAGGCCGTTGCTGCTGTCGAAGCGGAAGGCGCCCTTGAGCTGACTCAGCTCCAGCTTCGGCGTGCTGATCTGCAGGCGCGCGCCCTCGGTGGCGAAATCCACCAGCACCTTGGGCTTCTGGCCCTGGGCCAGCGGAATATCCAGTTTCAGCTTGGCCGTCAGCGGGCCTTCGCCCTGCCAGCCGGCGAAGGTGGCGGCGGTGCCAATCGGCGCTTCCTGCAAAATCTTCAGAGCGTCGCCCAGGCTGCTCTGCACCTGGCCATCGAGCAGCAGGCGGGCAACCTGGCCATTGTCGACATGTGGGATGTCCACGCTGACATTCTCGACGCGGCTGTCCAGCAAGCGCCCCTCGGGCACCCGTACCTGCACGCCGCTGTCCTCGATCAGCACTTCGCCACGCGCAGCACGCAGCGCCGGCCACCCAGGCTGGAAGGCCAGCTCGGCATCATGCACGCGGAAGAACATGCTGATGCTGCGCGCCGCTGCATCGGCGCCCTTTTGCAGCGAGCCTTGGTACTCGAACCAGCCCTCGTCAACCTTGCCGCCACGAATCGCCGCCTGCAGCCACTCGGTGAGTTTGGGGCTGAGGGCGGGAGACAGGGTCGGCAGGTATTTCCCCGCGTACTTGGCATCGCCATCACGGATACCGACACGCAGGTCCATGTAGTCCTCCTGCGCCGGATCTTTCTTCAGGCGAATGAGGAAGTCGCCAGCAATCCGCCCTTCCTCGCCCACCACCTGCAAGTAGGGGCTACGCAGGGTCAGGCCCTCGTCATCCCGCTGCCAAAGCACGCGCGCAGCAGCCTGGCGGTAGCGCCAGACCTTGGGGAACAGGGTATCCAGGTGCAGGCCGAAGTTTTCACTGTTGGCCAGCAGCTCGCCGCCGCCGAGGTCGCCGGTGGCGCTGCCGGTGGCGTTTTCCACCGCGGGGATGCCATGCCAGGCACTGATGCCGGCGCGGTCGAGGTTGCTGGAGAACTGCAGGCGTTTGGCATCGCTGCGCTGCGGTAGATAAGTGAGCTGCAGATTGCGCAGGCTGCCCTGCGGCTTGAGCCCCGCGAGCGCTTCGGCGGCGGGCTCAGGCAAGGGTGCCAAACCCTGCACCAGCGGCAGCAGGGGCGCCAGGTCGAGGCGATCCACCGCCAGCTGCCACTGTTCTTCATCGGCACCCTGCGCCGCGCGGTACTGCAGGGCGGCATGCAACTCGCCCCAGCGGGTGCTGCCCAGGCTCATGGCGAGGGAATCGATCAGCACCTGGAAACCACCCTCGCGCCGTTCGAAATAGGCATTCAGGCCCAGATCATCGATCTGCACCGGCTTGCGCTCGGCATATGCGGCCTGCAGCTGCGGCGCATGCACCCGGGCGTATGCACGCTGGGCCTGGCCCTTGTCCCACTCCAGCCAGACCTCGCCACCAATGGCGGCGTGCTTGAGTGTCCACTCGCGCGTCAGGCTGGCGGGCAACCAGGCCGCCCAATCGCTATGCGGCAGGCTGAGGTACAGTTCGGCCTGGCTGGCACGCCAATCCTGGCGATCAAGACGGCTCTTCAGCTGCAACGACAAAGGCTGGCCATCGGGCAACAACAGGTGACCATCGAGGCGCAACCGGTTAACGCTGCTGCGCAGGGTGAAGCTGGCGTAGGTCAGGCTTAGCGGCTTGTGCTCGAAAGGCTCGAGCGTCAGCTGGCTGTCGAGCAGGGACAGTTCCTCGACCACCCGCAGCTGCTTGAGCAGCTGCTGCACATCCAGCGGCTTTTGCGGCTCGCGGGTCGGTATGCCCTCTACTGCCCAATGCCCGGCGGCATCCTGCTGCAGGCTGAGCTGCAAGCCTTCGACCTGCAGGTTGGCGATGCGCAATTGGCGCTTGAGCAGGCTGCCCAGTACATCTGGAACCAGGCGCACCTGATCCAGCCGCACGGCGCTACTGCCCTCGCCCAGGGTCAAATCATGCACCGTCAGCAGCGGCGCCAGGCCGCTCCAGCCGCCTTCCAGGCTACCGATCGACAGCGGCATGCCGAGCGCCGCCCGGGCCTTGCTCTCAACCTCGTCGCGGTATTCGGCAACCAGCGGAAACAGTTGCCGACCCAGGCTGACATACAGCGCCGCCAGTACCAGCAGCAGGGCGCAGAGCCCCAGCGTGACGCGCAGCAGCGTGACGAACAGGCCGGCGATACGATTCATTCAGCGCAGCGCCTCACAGCAGCACGACATCGTACTGTTCCTGGGAATACATGGTTTCCACCTGGAATTTGATCGTACGACCGATGAACGCCTCGAGGTCGGCCACGTTGCCGGACTCCTCGTCGAGCAGGCGATCGACCACTTTCTGGTTGGCCAGCACACGGTAGCCTTCCGGCTGATAGGCACGGGCCTCGCGCAGGATCTCGCGGAAGATCTCGTAGCAGATGGTTTCCGGGGTCTTCAATTTGCCACGGCCCTGGCAGCAACTGCAGGGCTCACAGAGGATCTGTTCGAGGCTTTCGCGGGTGCGCTTGCGGGTCATCTGCACCAGGCCGAGCTCGGTGATGCCGATGATGTTGGTCTTGGCGTGATCGCGCTCCAGCTGTTTTTCCAGGGTCCGCAGCACCTGGCGCTGATGCTCTTCATCTTCCATGTCGATGAAGTCGATGATGATGATGCCGCCGATGTTGCGCAGGCGCAGTTGGCGGGCAATCGCAGTGGCGGCCTCGAGGTTGGTCTTGAAGATGGTCTCTTCGAGGGTGCGATGGCCGACGAAAGCCCCGGTGTTGACGTCCACCGTGGTCATCGCCTCGGCCGGGTCAACCACCAGGTAGCCGCCGGATTTCAGCGGTACCTTGCGCTCCAGGGCACGCTGGATCTCGTCCTCGACGCCGTACAGGTCGAAGATCGGCCGCTCGCCCGGGTAGTGTTCCAGGCGGTCGGAGACTTCCGGCATCAGCTCGTCGACGAACTGGGTGATCTTCTGGAAGGTCTCCCGCGAGTCGATGCGGATCTTCTCGATCTTCGGGTTGACCAGGTCGCGCAGGGTGCGCAGGGCCAGGCTCAGGTCCTCGTAGATCACCAGCGGCGTCTTGGCGGTCTGTATCTGCCCGGCGATCTGCTCCCACAGGCGGCGCAGGTAGCGGATGTCGGCGAGAATTTCATCGGCGCCAGCACCCTCGGCCGCCGTCCTGAGAATAAAACCGCCCGCCTCCTCGATGCCTTCGGCCGCCACGCAATCGGCAACCACCTGCTTGAGGCGTTCACGCTCGGCTTCATCCTCGATCTTCAGCGAGATGCCGACGTGACTGGTGCGCGGCATGTACACCAGGTAGCGCGAGGGAATCGACAGGTGGGTGGTCAGGCGTGCGCCCTTGCTGCCGATCGGGTCCTTGGTCACCTGCACCACCAGGCTCTGGCCTTCGTGTACCAGGGCACTGATGCTCTCGACGGCACTGCCTTCGCGGGTGGAGATTTCCGCGGCATGGATGAAGGCCGCGCGGTCCAGGCCGATGTCGATGAAGGCCGCCTGCATACCCGGCAGAACCCGCACCACCTTGCCTTTATAGATGTTGCCGACGATGCCACGTCGCTGGGTGCGTTCGACGTGCACTTCCTGCAGCACACCGTTTTCCACCACCGCCACGCGCGACTCCATCGGCGTGATGTTGATCAGGATCTCTTCGCTCATGCATTCCACTCTGTGCGACGACACTGCTGGCCAGGGGCCTTGCCCCTGCCGCGGTCTTATTTATTGGCTGGCAGGCAGTGCCTGCCAGCACGGAATCCCGAATTCGTTGAGCATCTGCGCGGTTTCGCACAGGGGCAGGCCGACCACCGCCGAGTAGCTGCCCTCGATCCGCCTGACGAACACCGCCGCCAGTCCCTGAATACCATAGCTGCCCGCTTTGTCCTGCGGCTCGCCGCTGGCCCAGTAGGCCTCGGCCTCGCCAGCGCCCAGCGCGCGGAAATGCACGTGGCTGGTCACCACCTCGACCCGGCTGCGCCCGGCACTGACCAGCGCCACGGCGGTCAGCACCCGATGCTCGCGGCCCGACAAGGCGGCCAGGGTGGCCAGTGCTTCGGCGCGGTCTCGGGGTTTGCCGAGAATCTGCCCGTCGAGCACCACCGCCGTATCCGCGCCCAGCACCACGGCGTCGGCCGCGTCGCTCAGGCTGGCCAGTCCGGCTTGCGCCTTTTCCAGCGCGAGCCGCTCTACATAGCCATGCGCCGGCTCATCGGGCAATGCTGTTTCATCAATCGAGGCGATTAGCGTGACGAAGGGCACACCGATCTGCGCCAGCAATTCGCGCCGGCGGGGGGAACCCGAGGCCAGGTAAAGCGTGGCCATGCAGACATCTCCCTGTCGAGGTGGTGTGAGTGGGGTGCGTCAGTGCACACCGAAACGCTGCTGCAACCCACGCAGGATGGCGAACACCCAGGGCCAGAGCAAGGCGCTGACCAGCGCCGGCAGGACAAATTCCAGGGTATGCGGGCGCGTGCCGGTCAGGGCATTGAGCCACAGCTGTACCAGCTGGGCCAGGCCGAATACCACCATCAGCACCAGACTCTGCTGCCACATGGGGAACATGTGCAGGCGCCGTTGCAGGGTCAGCACCAGGAAGGTGATCAGCGTCAGGGTCAGGGCATGCTGGCCGAGCAAGGCGCCGTAGAGCACGTCCTGACCGAGGCCGAACAGCCAGGCCGTGATCATGCCCACCCGGTGCGGCACGGCCAGCACCCAGTAGGCGAGAAACAGCGCCGGCCACAGCGGACGACCAATCTGCATGAAGTCCGGCATCGGCACGATGCTGAGCAACAGCGACACCGCCAGGCTGAACCAGATTATCCAGCCATTGCGCGCCTTGGCCTGCACCATCAGTGGTTCTCCTGGGGAGCCGCCGGCGCGGCGCCGGGGGCGGGTACAGCGGGTGGCTGCGCGGGCGGTGTAGTGGGAGGTGTAGTGGGCGTGGTTGCCGGTGTGGCGGCCGGAGCGGGGACTTGCGACTGAACCGGCTCACCCTTGGCAGCGGCTTCGCGATCCGCCGCTTCCTGAGCCACGGCAGCCTGGGTGGCACGCTCTTCGGCGGAACGGCTGTCGGTGAACACCAGCAACATATAACGGCTGCGATTGAGGGCGGCGGTCGGCACGGCACGCACGATGGCGAACGGCTGGCCGGAGTCGTGGATCACTTCCTTGACCGTGGCCACCGGGTAGCCGGCCGGGAAACGCTGGCCCATGCCGGAGCTGACCAGCAGATCGCCTTCCTTGATGTCGGCAGTATCGGCCACATGGCGCAGCTCAAGGCGCTCCGGGTTGCCGGTACCGGCCGCGATGGCGCGCAGGCCGTTGCGATTCACCTGGACCGGGATGCTGTGATTGGTGTCGGTGAGCAGCAGCACACGCGCGGTGTAAGGCATGACTTCGACCACCTGGCCCATCAGGCCGCGGGCATCGAGCACCGGCTGGCCGATGAACGCGCCGTCCTTCTCACCCTTGTCGATCAGGATGCGATGGGTAAAGGGGTTGGGATCGACACCGATCAGTTCGGTGACCAGCACCTTCTCGTCCACCAGGGCCGCGGAGTTGAGCAACTCGCGCAGCCGTACGTTCTGCTCGGTGAGGGTGGCGAGCTTCTGCACACGCCCCTGCATCAGCAGGGCCTCGGCCTTGAGCTTCTCGTTCTCGGCAATCAGGGTGCTGCGGCTGGCGATCTGCTGGGTGGCGTTTTCCCACAGGGTCACCGGCAGGCGCGCGGTGCGGTAGGCCGGCTCGACGATCAGGCCGAGCTGCGCGCGCAGCGGGTGCAGCACCTCGAAACGGGCATCCACCACCATCAATACGGCCGACAGTACGACCAGCACGAGCAGTCGTACGCCGAGCGATGGTCCTTTGGCAAATAGCGGCTTGATGGTGGCACCCCTTAAGCAAAACCTAGAAAACAGAAAGCCGGAAGTACAAACCTCCGGCTTCGGTTTACCACGTCAGGATCACTCCGAGGAGAGCAGGTCCATGCTGTGACGGTCCATCATCTCCAGCGCACGGCCGCCACCGCGGGCTACGCAGGTCAGCGGGTCTTCGGCGACGATCACCGGCAGGCCGGTTTCCTGGGCCAGCAGCTTGTCCAGGTCGCGCAGCAGGGCGCCACCACCGGTCAGCACCAGGCCACGCTCGGCGATGTCGGAAGCCAGTTCCGGCGGCGATTGCTCAAGGGCGCTCTTGACCGCCTGAACGATGGTCGCCAGGGACTCCTGCAGCGCTTCCAGCACTTCGTTGGAATTCAGGGTGAAGCTGCGCGGTACGCCTTCGGCCAGGTTACGGCCACGCACGTCGACTTCACGGACTTCGCCACCGGCGTAGGCGGTGCCGATTTCCTGCTTGATGCGCTCGGCGGTGGATTCGCCGATCAGCGAGCCGTAGTTGCGGCGCACGTAGGTAATGATGGCTTCGTCGAAACGGTCGCCACCGACACGTACGGATTCGGCGTAGACCACGCCGTTCAGCGAGATCAGGGCGATTTCGGTGGTGCCGCCGCCGATGTCGACAACCATCGAGCCACGGGCCTCTTCAACCGGCAGGCCGGCACCGATGGCAGCGGCCATCGGCTCTTCGATCAGAAACACTTCGCGCGCACCGGCACCGAGGGCCGATTCGCGGATGGCACGACGCTCGACCTGGGTCGATTTGCACGGCACGCAGATCAGCACGCGCGGCGACGGCTGCAGGAAGCTGTTTTCGTGAACCTTGTTGATGAAGTACTGCAGCATCTTCTCGCAGACGCTGAAGTCGGCGATCACGCCGTCCTTCATCGGACGAATGGCGGAAATGTTGCCCGGAGTACGGCCGAGCATGCGCTTGGCCTCGGTACCGACGGCGACGACGCTCTTCTGGTTGTTGCCACTGGTGCGGATGGCAACCACGGACGGTTCGTTCAATACGATGCCGCGCTCGCGTACATAAATCAGGGTATTGGCGGTGCCCAGGTCGATCGACAGATCGCTGGAAAACATGCCACGCAGTTTCTTGAACATGGGGAAAAAACCCTAAGACAGAGCGCGATGAAAACGCGGGGTAAAAAAGTGCGGCAAACTCTATCAATGAGCAGCCTTTTGGGCAAGGCGGCGCATGTGCTAAATTGCCTGCTTTTCCGGGCTTTACGCCCACAATTCGCGGCCTTTGACCGCCGTACGCGGCATCCGTTCCCCGCCTGTATTTCGTCCGGTCACCCGCTTTCCCTGGAGAATCCCGATGGCGCTTGAACGCTCCGACGTGGAAAAAATCGCCCACCTGGCCCGTCTGGGCCTGAACGAAGCCGATATCCCTCGAACCACCGAGACCCTCAACAACATCCTCGGTCTGGTTGATGCCATGCAGGCGGTCAATACCGACGGCATCGAGCCGCTGGCCCACCCGCTGGAAGCCACTCAGCGCCTGCGCGCCGACCAGGTCACCGAACAGAATCAGCGTGCAGCCTATCAGGCTATCGCCCCGGCCGTGGAAAACGGTCTGTATCTGGTTCCGAAAGTCATCGAATAAAAGGAAAGGGTTTCCCATGCATCAATTGACCCTGGCCGAGATCGCCCGCGGCCTGCAGGACAAAGCCTTCTCCTCCGAAGAGCTGACCCGCGCCCTGCTGGCGCGCATCCAGCAACTCGACCCGCAGCTGAACAGCTTCATCAGCGTCACCGAAGAACTGGCCCTGAGCCAGGCCAAGGCCGCCGATGCGCGCCGCGCGGCCGGTGAAAGCGCTGCCCTGCTCGGCGCGCCGATCGCCCACAAGGACCTGTTCTGCACCCAGAACATCCTCACCAGCTGCGGCTCGAAGATTCTCAGCGGCTTCAAGGCGCCCTATAACGCCACCGTGGTCGAGAAACTCGCCAACGCCGGCACCGTGACCCTGGGCAAGCTGAACATGGACGAATTCGCCATGGGCTCGGCCAACGAATCCAGCCACTACGGCCCCGTGAAGAACCCCTGGGACCTGACCCGCGTACCGGGCGGCTCCTCCGGCGGCAGTGCCGCAGCCGTTGCGGCGCGCCTGATTCCTGCGGCCACCGGCACCGACACCGGCGGTTCGATCCGCCAACCGGCGGCACTGACCAACCTCACCGGGATCAAACCGACCTACGGTCGCGTCTCGCGCTGGGGCATGATCGCCTACGCCTCCAGCCTCGACCAGGGCGGCCCGCTGGCCCGCTCCGCCGAAGATTGCGCATTGATGCTGAGCGGCATGGCCGGTTTCGACGCCAAGGACTCGACCTGCGTCGATCAGCCGGTGGACGACTACCTCGCAGCCCTGCAGCAGCCACTGAGCGGCCTGCGCATCGGCCTGCCGAAGGAATATTTCGGCGCCGGCCTCGACAGTCGCATCGCTGACAAGGTACTGGCGGTGGTCGAAGAGCTGAAGAAGCTCGGCGCCACGGTCAAGGACATCTCCCTGCCGAACATGCAGCACGCCATTCCGGCCTACTACGTGATCGCGCCGGCCGAAGCCAGCTCCAACCTGTCGCGTTTCGACGGTGTGCGCTTCGGCTATCGCTGCGAGAACCCGATCAACCTCGAAGACCTGTACAAGCGCTCGCGCGGTGAAGGCTTCGGCGCGGAAGTGAAGCGCCGCATCATGGTCGGCACCTATGCGCTGTCCGCCGGCTACTACGACGCTTACTACTTGAAGGCGCAGAAGATCCGCCGCCTGATCAAGAACGACTTCGTCGCTGCCTTCAACCAAGTCGACGTGATCCTCGGCCCAACCACGCCGAACCTGGCCTGGAAACTGGGCGAGAAGAGTGCCGACCCGGTTTCTGCCTATCTGGAAGACATCTACACCATCACCGCCAACCTGGCCGGCATCCCCGGCCTGTCCATGCCCGCCGGCTTCGTCGACGGTCTGCCAGTTGGCGTGCAACTGCTTGCGCCCTACTTCCAGGAAGGTCGCCTGCTGAATGTCGCCCATCAGTACCAACAGGTCACTGACTGGCACACACAAGCACCGACTGGGTTCTGAGGACAGTAAACATGCAATGGGAAACCGTAATCGGGCTGGAAATTCACGCCCAGCTCAGCACCCAATCGAAGATCTTCTCGGCCAGCGCCACCACCTTCGGTGCCGAGCCCAACACCCAGGCCAGCCTGGTTGACCTCGGCATGCCCGGCACCCTGCCGGTGCTCAACGCCGAAGCGGTGCGCATGGCCTGCAAGTTTGGCCTGGCGATCGACGCGCACATCGCGCCGAGCAACATCTTCGCGCGCAAGAACTACTTCTACCCGGATCTGCCCAAGGGCTACCAGACCAGCCAGATGGACCACCCCATCGTCGGCAAGGGCTTCCTCGACATCACCCTGGAAGACGGCACGCAGAAGCGCATCGGCATCACCCGCGCGCACTTGGAAGAAGACGCCGGCAAGAGCCTGCACGAAGACTTCCACGGCATGAGCGGCATTGACCTCAACCGCGCCGGCACGCCGCTACTGGAAATCGTCTCCGAGCCGGACATCCGCTCCGCCAAGGAAGCGGTGGCCTACGTCAAGGCGATCCACGCCCTGGTGCGCTACCTCGGCATCTGTGACGGCAACATGGCCGAAGGCTCGCTGCGCTGCGACTGCAACGTCTCGGTACGGCCGAAAGGCCAGGCCGAGTTCGGCACCCGCGCCGAGATCAAGAACGTCAACTCGTTCCGCTTCATCGAGAAAGCGATCAACCACGAGGTTCAGCGCCAGATCGAACTGATCGAGGACGGCGGCAAGGTGGTGCAGGAAACCCGTCTGTACGACCCGAACAAGGACCAGACGCGCTCCATGCGCAGCAAGGAAGAAGCCAACGACTACCGCTACTTCCCCTGCCCGGACCTGCTACCGGTGGTGATCGAACAGAGCTTCCTCGACGAGATCCGCGCCAGCCTGCCGGAACTGCCGGTGCAGAAGCGCGAGCGCTTCCAGGCGCAGTTCGGCCTGTCGGCCTACGACGCCGACGTGCTGGCCACCAGCCGTGAACTGGCCGACTACTTCGAAGCGGTCAACGCGGTGTGCGGCGATGCCAAGCTGGCCGCCAACTGGGTGATGGGTGAGCTGTCCAGCCTGCTCAACAAGGACAACCTGGAAATCGATCAGTCGCCGGTTTCTGCCGAGCAACTGGGCGGCATGATCCTGCGTATCAAGGACAACACCATCAGCGGCAAGATCGCCAAGATGGTCTTCGAAGCCCTGGCCGCCGGTGAAGGCGCCAGCGCCGACGAAGTGATCGAGAAGAAAGGCCTCAAGCAGGTCACCGACTCCGGCGCCATCGAAAGCATGCTGGACGAAGTGCTGGCGGCCAACGCTGAGCAGGTCGAGCAATACCGCGCCAGCGACGAAGCCAGGCGCGGCAAGATGTTCGGCTTCTTCGTCGGCCAGGCAATGAAGGCCTCGAAAGGCAAGGCCAACCCCGGCCAGGTCAACGAGCTGCTGAAGAAGAAGCTGGAGGGGTGAGCCCCTCTTCTTTTCCAGAAACAGTCAACGCCTGCGTTGACCCGGCGAACGACCGGCCATGAATGGCCGGGCCGGACTTCCCTACCAGCCAAGGATGGCTGGCTATATCGACGCCGGGCTTGCCCGGCGTTGCCTTATTCGTAGGCTGGCTATCCACCCCATGGAATAACGCGCGGCGTTTTCCGCC
Organism: Aquipseudomonas ullengensis; assembly: GCF_014174475.1. Classification (GTDB taxonomy): domain Bacteria; phylum Pseudomonadota; class Gammaproteobacteria; order Pseudomonadales; family Pseudomonadaceae; genus Aquipseudomonas; species Aquipseudomonas ullengensis. The sequence goes on along the minus strand of NZ_JACJUD010000003.1, from coordinate 295,852 downwards.
AAGGCCGGTGGATGTGCGGCGCGACATCCACCCTACAGGGAGCTCGCATGTTTAAAAGCCTTCTGCCGTTGATCATCCTGCCCCCGCTGCTTGTCGGTTGCGCCAGCCAGGGCGTGGTCGACCCCCACGGTTACCGCGCCGAAGGCCAGGCCTCCTGGTACGGCGCCAAGCACCACGGACGCAAGACCGCCAGCGGCGAGCGTTTCGACCAGAACGCACTGACCGCCGCGCACCGCGAACTGCCTTTCGGCACGCAGGTGCGGGTGACCAACCTGAGCAACAGCAAAAGCGTGGTCGTGCGCATCAACGACCGTGGCCCACACACCCGCAATCGCCTGATCGACCTGTCGCAACAGGCGGCCAAACAGATCGACATGCTGCGCAGCGGCGTAGCGCCGGTGCGCGTCGAAGTCCTCGAGTAGCACGCACCCTACGCATCAATCATCCGGAGAACAGTCATGAGCGAAGAGAAGAAAAGTGGCCTGCAGGTACGCCGCGAAGTGATGGGCGACGCCTTCGTCGACCGCGCCCTGGGCAATGCCACCGAGTTCAACCAGCCGTTGCAGGACTTCATCAACGACCACGGCTGGGGCGGGGTATGGAACCGCGAAGGCCTGGATCGCAAGACCCGCAGCCTGATCACCCTGGCCGCACTGACCGCGCTGAAATGCCCGCAGGAACTGAAAGGCCACGTACGCGGCGCGCTGAACAACGGCTGCACGGTCGAGGAAATCCGCGAAGCCCTGCTGCACTGCGCGGTGTACGCCGGCGTACCGGCGGCCATCGACGCCTTCCGCGCCGCCCAGGAAGTGATCGATGCCTGGCAGGCGCCCAGCGCCTGAGCCGTAGGGCGGGTGTAACCCGCGAGCAATGCGTCAGGAACGACGAGGGCGTCACCCGCCCTGCGACTGCTTTCTGTAGGAGCCAGCTTGCTGGCGATCAGCAGCCGACTGCCTCGCGATCGCCAGCAAGCTGGCTCCTACAAAAGCGGGGGAATCAGGGATAGCTGAAGCGCTTGACCAGGGTCAGCTCACCCGGTGCGCGCATGGGCACCAGGAAGGACTCCTGTTTCTCGTTCGGCGTGCCCTCCTCGGTGATCAGGGTGATCTGCGCCGTGGTCAGGGCCACCGCCGCGTTGCCGTCGTCGCCATACCCGCCGCCGAAGTAATTGACGTAGACCAGGTACTGGCCCTTGAGCGGGGTCGGCGAAGCGATCATTTCCGGGCCGTACCCGGTGGTCACGTCGACATCCTGAGCCGCGCCATTGGCCAAGGAGCGCTCGCCGTACCAGACATGCCCGCCATCCGGCGTCACCAGGTGCAGGTCGAGGTCGGTATTGTCGCTGTCCCAGGACAGCGCCACGCGCAGCTTGGCCGGCGTCTCGCCGCTGCCCTGGTTATAGAACTGCACGCGGCGCGTCTGCTGGCCATCCGGGCTGCGCACTTCGACGTTGTTGCTGCCGGACGGGAACACGAACGGCCGATCGAAACGTCCATCCTCCTGCACCTTGAGCGGCATGCTGATGCCATTGACCACCAGCCGCGCCGGCTTTTCCGCCACCTTCGCCACGCCCTTGATCAGCCCACGAATGCGCGCCGTCTCGGCCTGGTCGGCGGCAACGTTGACCGAGGACGCCGGGTAGTTCACTTCCTGGATAAAGTGCGCGCCCTCGTCGCTACCCTGGCGCCAACCCGCACGCGGGGTGTCCAGCTGGACTTCGGCACTGGCACTCAGCGGTAGCAGGCTGGCCAGGAATAGAGCAATGGGGTGCAGGCGAACGGTCATGGGGGCTATTCCAGCAGCAGATGGCGAGCGAGGCTTTCGATGTAGTTTTCATCCTGGCCGTTGGGGTGTGCGGCAAAGGCCAGGTGCAGGTATTCGTGGGTCAGGTCGAGGCGGTCCTGCAGCGAGAACAGGCCGCGAACGAAGATGCGCCGGCGCTCGCGGTCGACATGCGGGTTGCCCGACAGCAGGCGGCACACGGCGAATTGTCCGGTTTCGCTGTAGCCCGGCTCGGCGTCCAGCGTGGCGCGCCACTGGCGACTTTGCCTGCGCAACCAGTCTTCGGCGGCCGGCAAGGGCTGGCAGGCTGCCAGCGGCTTGTCCCAACGACTCAGGCTGGCACGCGGAAAGGCACTGGCGAGAATCGCGTCATAACGCAGGCCACCATTGGCCTGGGCAACCGCCTCCTGCCAGGACAGGCGGGCCGGACCGGGTTGATCCAGGTGATAGGTGACAGGGCTACCCGCCAACACCAGGTCACTGGTCCAGGCGGCAATTTCCCGCGCCGCGGCGCTTGCCGGGCGCGGCGCCACGCGTTGGCTGGCGCTGCTGTCGCGGATCGCCAGGCATTCGCCCCGCCGCTCGGCGTTCTGCAGCAGGTAACTGCGGATCGCCACGGCCAGCGCCTTGGCCGCCTCCGCCGGCTGGGCGGAGGCTTCACGGTCCAGCACCCGCGCCACGTACTCTTCGCGCGATAGATGCGCGGTCAGTTGCAGCTGGCTGGCCGCGCCCTGCAGAAACAGCTCGCCGGCGCTTTCGATCGGCAGGCGATTGCCATTGGCAAACTCCACCTCGTAACGCCCGTGCAGGGCACCAACCCCTGCGAGTTCATCACGGCCCTGCCGACGCACCTGACGCAGGGGGTAGCGGGAGAACAGCTCGACCTCGACGCAGCTACCCGGCTCCACCGGCCAGGCCGTCGGCAGCGTGCTGCCAAGCACCTCGGCATAGCCGTGGAGAATGCTCTGGCTGGTACCGGAGCCGCCCGCCCACAGCGGCGTGCCGTCGTTCAGCCAGCCAGCGAAGCCACCCTGGCGGGCCTGTGCATCGCCATCGGCCAGCCAGCTCCAGGTCTTCACCCGCAGGCGCCCGCCGAGGGCTCCCAGCGCAGCGCTGTCCGGTGTGCGCAGTAATACATCGAGCAGCACTCGGCGAGCCTCATCCTGGGCAGGCAGCGTGGCCAGCACGCCGAGCAATTCGCCGACCGGTACCCGTCGCTGCGGCTGCAGGCCGTCGAGATCGACCAGCCAGGCCGGCGCCTGGTGGGCACGCCAGTAGCTCGACCACTGCCCCGCCTGCACGCCCAGGCGCGACGGCGTGAAATACAGACCGCACGACTGCGCCAGCGCCTGCTCGCGATCGATGCGCTCACCCGGGTTGCAGCAATAGACCTCGTCGCGATCCTGGCCGGTGCAGACATAGCCGTTGTCCGGCCGCTGGTTGTCGACCTCATAGGCGTAGACGAACAGCTTCCACAGGCTGCCCAGCGGGGTTTCCAGCTGCGCCGGCAGACTGCCGCGCGCCACCACCTGCTGCGTATCCAGTTGCAGCAGCTGATCGCCCTCCGACGTGCGCCAGGCCAGCTGCAACGGCGTCTGCCCCGCTTCGCCAAGCAGGGGCAGCAACAACGCCAGCCAGCCGAAGGGACGCATGGCGTTACTCGACCTTCAACTCGGCCAGCGCCGGATTCTGCTCGACGGCCTGTTCCTGCGGCGCATACATGCGCACATAGCGCGCCGGCGGCAGGCTGAACTGGCCTTTCTGCGAGAAACGCACCAGATGGCGCAGAACCAGCTCGCCCTGCAGGCTGTCGACCGGCACCGCATAGAGCATCTGCCCCGGCTCATGACGGGCCTTTTCCAGCGGCGCCGCTTCATCCGAGCCCAGGCCACTGACCTGGATACCCCAGGTGGTGCGCTCGACATCCGCACCCGGCGGCAGCGGCACTTCCAGCAGGCCATAGCGCCGCGCCCGCTCGCCGTCTGCCCGCAGGGTCACTTCGTCGAGGTACAGCTGGTCGCTGGACAGCGGCTCGTCGCCGACCTCCTCCACGCTGAAACTGAAAGCCTTCTCGCCCGGCACCAGGCGCAGCAGGCGGCGACTGACGCTGACATCCAGCTCGCCGGTGGGCGCCTGGGCGCTGTCGAAGCTCAGTGCAGCCGCCAGCGGACGGGCCTGCTCGGCTGGCAGGTCCAGGGCTTTGGGCAGTTCCTTGCCCTGCCATTGCCACCAGGTTTCGCCACTGGCGCCCTGCTGCGCCAGCCAGCCGGCACCCGGTGTCGCTACGCTCGCGGGTGCCGCTTGCTGCAGCGCCTGGGCCAGCCAGGTCAGGGCCAGGGCGCGCTCCAGGGTCGACTGCTCGGGCGCCAGGCGCTGCAGCAAGGCATTGGCCTGCTCCGGATCAACCTTGCCATGGGACAGGCGCACCGCCTCGGCAAACGGATGGGTGCTGGCAGCCACTCGCTCCCGAGCGCCATCCAGGCCCGCGCTGAATGCCGCCGGCAGCTTGACCTGGGTCGCCGCGGCAAGATCCGCCGCCAGCACCCGAGCAAGGGCCAGGCCGAGCTGCGAATTCGGTTCGGCCATTACCTGGCTGGTCTCGCCATCGTCGGCCAGGGTCACATCATCACCCTCACCGGCCGCGCCCAGATCACTCAGCAGGCCTTCGAGCAGGCTGTTGACCGGCAACTGCATTTCGCGGGCGAAGTCGAGGACCAGCGCACGCTGCAGCAGCGGCGTATTCGGCACCTGCTTGGCATACACCTCCAGCACGCGCTGCCAATGCTCTGGCGGCAGGTTGATGTGCAACGCGCGGCTAGCATGCCAGTCGGCGTAATAGGCGTAGGCGGTGAGGAAGGCGTCCGCCTCGGCATCGTTGCCCCACCAGGCAAAACCGGCTTCCGGGCCGGCCATCTGCACCAGGCGCAGACGGCTGTTCTGCATGATCAGGCGCAGGCGGTCACCGATGCGTGTCTCGCCCTTGGCCAGCGTCGGGTAGGCCAGGCTCAGCGGCAACAGGCGGCTGGCGGTCTGCTCGACGCAGCCGTAGGGGTAGTCGAGCAGGTCATCGAGGGCCGAGCGGAACAGCGCGCGAGAGCTGTCGTCCAGGCGCAGGCGGATGCCACTGGCATCGGCCGGCAGGCTCAGCGGATTGCTCCCAGCCGCCAGCGTCAGGTGCTGGGTGCTCAGGCGCTGCCAACCTTCGCCGGCCACGCGCAGCGTCACCCCGAGGGCATCCACCGGCTTGCCATCCTGCAGCAGCTCACCGCGCCATTCGCCTGCCACCAGTGCCGTCTCCGGCAACGGCAGGTAGTTGATGCCTTTTTCCAGTTCGACCGTGCGGCGCTGTTCCTGCCCGGCGAAATGGGTCACCAGTTCGGCCTTGGTTCCCTCCTCGCCCTGGTTGAAGGCGAACAGGCCCAGCTGCGGCTTGTCACCGGCGCGGAACAGGGTCGGCCCGCTCCACTTCAGGTACAGCGGTTTCTCCGAGCGGATGAATTGCTTCTTCTGCCCCACTTCACCGGCCTCGTTGACCGCGCGCACGGTGATGCGCCAGCGGGTCAGCGAGTCGGGCATGCGGAAAGTGAAGCGCGCCTTGCCGTCGGTATCGGTCACCAGGTCCGGCTGCCAGGCGGCAGTGTCGACTTCCTCGCGGCGCGGCCGCTCCAGCACCTTGACCCCGCGCTCGCTGCGGTTGGCGCGGCCCGGTGCGGTCGGGTTGCCCGGCAGCGCCACGTCGTAGCTGATGAACGCCAGGCTGGCACTGGTGCGCACGTTGTTGCGCCGCGGGTGATAGAAGAACTGGTCGATGCCCGGGGCGATTTCCGGCTGCAGGGCATAGATCATCTCGTCCACCACGCTGACGGTCAGGCGCGTGGCGGCGGGCTTGCCGGCAAACTGGGTGGCCAGCTCGACGCTGACCGTTTCACCCGGCTGGTAGCGCTCCTTGTCGGTGGCGATGGCGATCTCCACCTGCGGCTTGGCCACCTTGATCCCGGCGTTCTGAAAGCTGTACTCGCCGCCCTTGGTGTAAAGCACGGAGAAGGTCAGGTTGGGGGCGAAGCTGTCCTTGACTGGAATGCGCGCGCGGTACTGGGTGTCGTTGAGTTTCTCCAGCTTGAGCCAGTCGCCCCCCTTGGACAGCAGCGCAGTGGCCTCCACCTGGTCGCGCTCCAGGGTCAGCAATGCATCGCCCACCGGCTCGGGGAAGGTGATCAGCGCCAAGGCCTCGTCACCGGCCTGGTAAGCATCCTGGTCGAAGACGATCTCCACGGTGCCAGCCACGGCCTTGACCCCGTCGCCGCTGACCGAGTGGCCGGTGGCGCCGAGGATCAGGCCGTGCTTGTCCTTGAGGGTGATGCTGTAGGTGCCGGGACGCTCGAAGCTCAGGCTGAAACCCTGGTCTGCTTCATCCAGATCGCCACTGTGCTGGCTCTGGTCTTCCAGGCGCACCCACTCATAGCGCGCCGGCTTGAGCTCGGTGGGTTGCTCGCTGCGGTAGCTGAACGGCACCGCATCGCCCACCGCGCTGAAGCGCTGCGGCGTCTCCAGGCGATAACGCGCGGCGCCACGTTCGATGAGGATTTCCTTGCTGACCTTGACCCGGTAGGCGGCGCCATCGCTGGCGAACACGGTGAGCAGGTACCGGCTCGGCTTGTCCGCCGCCGGCAGATCGAGGGCCGCGCGGCCCTGGTCATCGCTGCTCAGCTCGCTGCTGGTCAGTTCGACCGGGAACTGACCGAGGTACTGCAGCTCGTTGTCGATCATCGACAGCTGCTGGGCACGCAGGCTCAGTTGCAGGCGCGCGTTCTTCACCGGCTTGCCGTCCGGGTAGACCAGCACCAGGTTGCCGGTCACCTTCTCACCGGTGCGGAAGTCCGGCTTGGCCAGGTCGAGGGCAATCTCGAAGTGCGGTTTGATGTAGTCGGCGACGCGGAAGGCGCTGCTGTAGAGCTGGTCGCGGTAGCTGAAGCGCAGCTCGTAGCCGCCGGCCACGGCATTGTCCGGCAGCTGGAAACGGCCCTGGGTGCCGGCCTTGCTGTCGAGGGCCAGGTCGAGGCTCTGCAGGGTGGTGCCGGTGGCATCCAGCACGCTGAGCTTGATCGGCGCGGCCTGTGCGGCCACCGAGTCGCGGGCGTTCTTGAACTCGCGACCGACGATCTTCACTTCCACCCAGTCGCCCGGGCGGTACAGGGGGCGATCGGTGAAGGCGTACAGTTTGGTGTCGTAGATCTCGCTGTCGTAATAGAAGTTCTCGGAGACGAACACGCCGCCTTCGCTGTCCTCGCCGAGCACGTAGGAGCGCTCCGGGCTGGCGTGCTTGAGGCGCAGCAGGCCCTGCTCATCGGTGCTGCCACTGCTCATCACGCCGAGGCCATCGCTCCACAGCACCTGGGCGCCGGCCACCGGCGTGCCCTCATGCTTGCGTGCGGTCCACACCAGCAGCTCGCCACCGGCAATCTTGCTCACCGCCACGGTGTTGGAAACGAACACCACGGTGGTCGCGCGGAACTTGCCGACCAGCGCCTCGACCAGGTACAGCCCCGGCTTGAGCTTGCCCAACGGGATGTAGACGTTGCCCGGGTTGACGCTGACGAAGGAACTGGACGAACCGGCCAGCTCGACGCCCTTGGGCGGCTGAATCGGCTTGGCATCCCACAACGGGTAGCGGAACTGCGCGATGAGCGGCAGACCCCTCATCGGCGCGTACTGCGGCTGCGCCTCGAACGGCGTTGGCGCCCGGATCGCATCGCCCATCTTCAGCTCCGGCGCCTCTTCGGTGACCTGCTTGCGCGACTCGTAGGAGAAGGCCCGCTGCATCACCCGCCGCGACTTGCGGTACCAGTTGTCCCACAGGTAGCTCAGGGTGTTGGACAGGCCTTCACCCTTGAACTCGCCTTCGGCGACCACGCGGTGCAGGTTCTTCTGCCGCTTGAGGAAATCCAGCGGCTGGTCGATGCGGTACACGCGCATGTCCACGCCGCCATAGGGCTCCATGGTGTAGCGCCGGTAGTCGCGGCCCGGCGCCTCTAGGCGCACCTGGGCCACTTCATCGGTGGCGAAGCTGGAGTCGGCGAGCAGGAAGAACGACTGCCCGTTGACCGGCATGTAGCCGCTCGACTCGACGTTGTCGTCTGCCTGGCTGACGCCCAGCGGCAGGATGGCTGCGATCAGGGCCGCAGCGGCCAGACGCGGCAAGTGCAGAGCCCTCATCGGCTGAGAAAGTGCAGTCGATAGACGCCGATAAAATTGGGGTTGGATTCGTCGGGTATCCATCGGGTGTCCTTCCATGTCATGAGTTGTTGCAGGCTCACCGAGCGCATGCCGTTGTCTGTCTGGGTGCTGGTGCCAGTGTGGTAGGCGATGTTGCGGCCCATCCAGATCATCAGGTGCTGGTCGTCACCCTGGTCGAAGAACATCAGGTCGCCGGGGCGTGCCTGGTTGAGATCGCGGCCAATCAGCTGGCTGTTGTACTGGATCAACTTGATCGCATTGACGTACGGCCCGACCTTGCCACCACCCTGTTGCCACTGCTGGGCCAGCTGGCGTTGGGCCGGGCTCAGTTCCAGCTCTGGCGGCAGGTAGCGGTTGGACAGGCCGTTGGCGCGCAGCCACTTGGCGTCGTGCACCTTGAGCGCCTCGTTGGCGGCGAAGCGCACCAGGCCGGCGCAGTCCTGCTGGTGCCAGCGCGGGCTAGGCCCCTGGCGCAGTTGCTCCTGGGCGATGCGCACGAACCAGGCGCGAAACACCTGGGACTGCTGCGTATCGAGCGGCGCCACTGCCTCTGCCCGCAGCGCCTGGCTGCACAACAGCAGCAAGGCGAGAGCGCCGTGAATAACTGTTCTCACAGGGCACGCCACTGCAGCGGCAGCCACTGCCAGGCACTGCTGGCCTCGCTACCGGCCGGCAGGGTCAGGGCGTACTTGCCGTGGGTGGACAGCGCGCGCAGCTTGGGCAGCAGGTTGCTCTGCGCGGCGTTGCGGAACACCGGCTCCATGTCTTCCGGCAGGCTTTCCAGGGTCTCGCGCTCGAACAGCGTGGCCAGTGTCTGCGGCGCCAGGTAGGCCGGTACCAGGGCGTCCTTGGGCAACACGTCGGCCAGCGGCGGAAAGCGTTTGTCCAGGGTATCCAGGGCCTTGTTCACCAGACGGTCGTCCAGCGAGAACAACAGGGTCGAGCCATGCCGCGCCAGGCTGACCCGGAAGAATCCGCTGGCGGCCAGGGCATCCGGATTCTCGGCATCGCCGCCCGGGTACTGGCCGAAGTTGGAGCCGACCTGGCGCTGCCATGTGTGCGTCGCGCCCTGCTCGCTGTCTTCGACCGGGAACTGGCCACCTTCGACATTGGCTTCCCAGGCGCCGATCAGGCTGTCGAACAGCTTGCCCAGTTCGGCATCGGTCTGCGCGCCGGCCTCGCCCTTGAGCGTGCCGACCAATAGCGGCGAATGCAGACGCGACTCGGCGTACCAGCACAGGCCGGCGGTGCCGCTGAGCTGGGCACCCAGTTCGGCGGCCACCTTGGCCTCGGCGCCGACCTTGCTCAGCAGACGCCCGGGCACGGCCGCCGCCACCGGCAGGGCAACGCAGGCGCTGGCGCCCATGGGCATGGCGCGCCACACCGGGGTGAAATCGAATTTACCCTGATCCTCTACCTCGTTCAGGGCCAGGAAGCTGTGCCAGCCCTGCCCGTCCATCTCGAAACGCAGACCGGCGAAAGCCGGGATAAAACGCTGGTAGCCGAGAGCAAGGAAGTCCGAGCTGAGGCTGATGCGTTGCTGCAACGGACCGCGCGTCTCCAGACCGAAACGCTCGGGGAAGGGATGCTGACCGGCCAGCAACGCCTCGACCGCCTCGGTCGACACCTTGGCCAGCAACGGGCCGCTCGGTTCTTCCGGCTCGACCGACTCGGCGGCAGCCTCGTCCGCCGGCACCGCAGCGTCGGGATCGACGGCAGCCACTTCGGACTGGTCATCCGCGCTGGCCGCCTCGGCAGAAGCCGGCTCGGGCTCGGGCTCGGGGGCGAACAGCATGTCGGCGCTGGACAGCAGCAACAGCTGGTCGCCGTGGGAGGCGAACAGCAGGGAACGGTCGTTGTTGTAGCGCAGGCGATAGAACGGCACCGGGGCGCCATCGACGATGAACTCGCCAGCCTGGCTCAGCTGGCTATCGTCCAGCGCCACCTTGGCCAGCGGCTCCAGGGCCTTGGCCAGGCCGCCGCGCTCGATCACCACCAGGAAGTGCTTGAGGCGACCACCGGCATCGCGCCACAGGGCGACCTCGGCCGGCTGGTCGAGCAACTCGTCGAGCAGGTTGTCGCGCAGCTGCAGGTCGTGCTCGTAGATGATCCGCCGCAGGCTGCCGGTCAGCCCGAGGCGGTCGGCATTGGCCTCGTAGTAGAACACCAGGTCCTCGGTCAGGGTGTCACGCAACAGCGGCACCGCCAGCAGGTCCTTGGGCAGGCGGCTCAGCGAGGCGCTTTCGATCAGTACGTCGGGGCGCGCCAGGTCCAGGCCCAGCAGGTTCTGCTCACCCAGCTCGCGACCCGCTTGCGGCCCCTGCCACAGCCAGCCGAACAGCCCGGCAGCCGCCACCGGCACGGCAACGGCCAGGGCGATCAGCAGCGGGCGCAGGCGACTGCCGCCAGGCGCTACGGAGCTGGTATCGGGTGTGGTGTTATCGCTCATGTGGAAACCCCAGTTCTTCCCGGCTGCGGGAGCATTCAATAGTTGAAGGATTTGATGAACAGCAGATCGCCGATGGTGCGCAGCGGCACCACGAAGGTCTCGCGCTTCTCGTTCACGGTGTTCTCGTTGAACACCAGGCTGATCTGCGAGGTGATCACCTCGTTGAGGTTGCTGCCGGCCTGGAAGTTGTAGCCCTGGCTGTTCAGGTTGCCCCAGTAGTTCACATAGATCAGGTAGGTGCCGTGCAGCGGCGCGGTCATGGTGAACATTTCCGGGCCGGGGCCGTCGACGCTGTCGACGTCCAGGCCGCCGCCATTGCTCATCACCGGATCGGCCCAGAAGGCGTGCTGGCCATCGGGGGTGACCACATGCAGGTCGAGTTCGGCCTGCGGGTCGTCCCAACCCAGAACGATGCGCACCTGGGCGGGGGTTTTCTGCGTATTGGCTTCGTAGAACTGCACGCGCTTGAGCGGCTGGCCGGCGGCGCGCAGTTCGACGCTGTTGGAGCCGGCACCAAAGTTGTAGGGCCGGGCGAAACGCCCTTCGGCGTCGGTGTAGAGCGGTAGCGGGTTGCCGTTGACCGCCAGCACATGAGGCTGGCGCTGGCTTTGCAGGCCCTTGAGCCTGCCTTCGATCATGCTGCGATTGCGCTGCGCGCCACGGTCGATGGGCGGCGTCGGGTAGGCCACGCGGGCGTTTTCCGTGCGATCGAGCAGGCCCGAATAGCGCCAGCCGGCGGCGGGTCCATCGAGGTCTGCGGAAGGTTCTGCCAGGGCAACCGACGCAGGCAGCGTCAGGCATAGCAGTAACAGCGGGGGGCGCATGATTAATCCTTTAACGGCGCTAGGTTGCCAAGGCTATCGACTGGGGAGGCGACTGACAATCGACAGTCACCGGCGCAGCCTGGAGTTTGGCAGCGAATCACATCTTTGCCGCTGCGCCGCACACTTTCGCCTGCCAGGCGTCACCTGGGCTGGCGCGCTCCGTCGCACCAACCGGGGCGCAATGGCCGCCGCGGCGAATTCGGAAGTGTCCTACAGCGTCAGATCCAGCCACCCCACTGCAGCACCAGCAAACCGACGTTGGTGCTGACCACCGCCACCAGGGTGGTGATCACGATGATCGCCGCCGCCAGCTCGTGGTTGCCGCCCGCGGCCTTGGCCATGACGAAACTGGCCGCCGCCGTGGGGCTGGCGAAGTAGAGGAAGAGGATGCCCAGCTCGGCATTGCGAAAGCCGCAGAGGAAGGCGCCGAGTGTGGCCAGCAGCGGCAGCCAGAGCATTTTCATCAGGCTGGCGCTGATGGCCAAGCCACTGCTGGCGCGCAAGGACGCCAGCGACAGGGTGCCGCCAATGCAGATCAGCGCCAGCGGCAAGGTCAGCTGCGCCAGGTACTCGCCCGAGGTGGTCAGCCAGGCCGGTAGGCTGATTTTCCAGTAGGCGAACGGAATCGCCGCCAGCACACCGATGATCAGCGGGTTGCGCAGGATGCTCTTGAAAATGCCCCAGACGCTGGCCTTGGTATTCGGGCTGTACACCTCGAGCACGATCACCGACAGGCTGTTGTAGCTGAGGATCACTACCCCACCGAGGATGCCGCCCAGAGACAGGCCGTAGTGCCCATACAGGCTGGTGGCCAGGGCCAGGCCGATGATGCCGTTGTTGCCGCGGAATGCGCCCTGCACGTAGACGCCGCGCTCGGCCAACGGCACCCGCCAGATGGCCCAGCCCCAGACCAGCAGAAAGCCCAGCAGGGTAGCCAGCACGAAATAGCCGAGTACCGCGGGCTGCAGGGCAGTCGTGAGATCGGCATGCAGGATGGCGAGAAACAGCATGACCGGCATGGTCACGTTGAACACCAGGGCCGAGGCGGTATGGATGAAGTTGACGTCGATCAGGTTGAGGCGCTTGAGGCCCACGCCGAGGAACAGCATGGCGAAAACCGGCGCGGTGATACCGATGGTTTGCTGGAAGACGGCGAACATGCGAACCCCGAACCTGACTATTTGGTTAGGTGGCTAATGATAACAGCCCAGAGCGCTGCACACCTTCCAGCAGGCTTTCGCCCGCGCGTAAATCTGTAGGAGCCCGCTTGCTGGCGATCCGTGCTCACGGGCAGCGCCGTTGATCGCCAGCAAGCTGGCTCCTACAGAACTGGCTCGGCCCGCTCAGCGGCGAACCGGGCGCTTCTGCAACTTGCGCTGCAGGGTGCGCCGGTGCATGCCCAGGGCGCGCGCGGTGGCGGAGATGTTGCCCTCGTGCTCGGCAAGCACGCGCTGGATGTGCTCCCACTGCAGGCGATCGACCGACATCGGGTTTTCCGGCACCAGGGTTTCCAGGTCGGCATGCTGGGACAGCAGCGCCGTCAGCACGTCGTCGGCGTCGGCCGGCTTGCACAGGTAGTTGGTGGCGCCGCGCTTGATCGCCTCCACGGCCGTGGCAATGCTCGAGTAACCGGTGAGGATCACCACGCGCATTTCCGGGTCCAGCTCCAGCAGCTTGGGCAGCAGCACCAGGCCGGAGTCGCCTTCCATCTTCAGGTCGACCACCGCATAGTCCGGCAGGTCTTCCTTGGCGATGGCCAGGCCTTCGTCGGCCGAGCCGGCGGTACTGACGCGCAGGCCGCGACGGCTCATGGCGCGCGCCATCACGCGGGTGAAGGTGGCGTCGTCGTCTACCAGCAGCAGGTGTGGCTGGTCTTCGCTGTCGAGGGGCAGCTCTTCACTCATGGTCATCTCCCGGGGCCAGTCTGGGCAGGCGCAGCTCGGTCAGCGTGCCGCCCTCTTCGTGGTTGTACAGTTTCACCGACCCGCCGGCCCGCGTCACGCTGGCCTGGCTGAGGAACAGGCCGAGGCCGAAGCCCTTGCCCTTGGTGGTGAAGAAGGGTTTGCCGATCTGCTCGGCGATGGCCAGCGGCACACCGGCGCCGTGGTCACGAATGCTCAGGTTGATCCACTGATGGTCCCAGTCCAGGCGGATATCCAGCTTGTCAGGGCAGGCATCGGCGGCGTTGTTCAGAAGGTTGAGCAGCGCCTGGCTCAGGTCCGCCGGCGGCGACAGGCGCGGCACGGCGCCAAAGCCCAGGCACTGGAAGCGGTAGGTGGCCTCGGGGCGCATCAGGTGCCAGCGGTTGAGGGTGGTTTCCAGCCACTGCACGACAGTCTGCTCGAACACCGCCTGGCGCCGGTCCGCCTCGGCGGCACGCACCAGGTGCTGCAGGGTTTCCTTGCACAGCTTGACCTGCTCCTGCAGCAGCGCCAGGTCGTCCTGCAGGGCCGGCTTGTCGCGGTATTCCTGGCGCAGCTCCTTGAGCAGCACGCTGATGGTCGCCAGCGGCGTACCCAGCTCATGGGCCGCACCGGCCGCCTGGGTGGCCACGGCCAGCAATTGCTGGTCACGCATCCCCTCTTCCCGGCGCAGGGCATGCAGCTCGTCCTGGCTGCGCAGGGCGCCGGCCATCTTGACCACGAAGAAGGTAATGAAGGCCGCCGACAGGGCGAAGTTCATCCACATGCCGAACAAATGCAGGCTGATCAGCATGGCCTCGTGCTGCACGTTGTTCAGGTGCAGCGGGTGATACCAGATCAGCAGCGCGGTGTAGCCGGTCAGGGCCAGGCCGGCGAGGAACATCGAATAGAACCAGGGCAGCGTCGCCGCCGCGATGGTCAGCGGCACTAAATAGTAGGAAACGAAGGGGTTGGTCGAGCCGCCCGAGTAGTACAGCAGCACGCTGTGCACGATCAGGTCGCAGGCCAGCTGCGCGGTGTACTCCAGCTCGGTCACCGGCCACGGCCCGCGCAGGCGCAGGAAGGTCAGCAGGCACAGGCCCAGGGAAATCCCCAGGGTCACGCTCAGCGCCAGCCAGGGCAGCGGCAGGATGTCCGTGAGATAGGCGATGCCCACCGACCCCGCCTGGGCGGCCAGCACCAGCAGGCGGATCAGAGTCAGGCGCCAGAGGTTCTGGCGGCTGGCGGAAAACAGTTGGACGGGGGCGTACATGTAGGCTCCGATGACGTGCAGCGAGTATAACCACGCCACCCACCCGACCGCCCCTGTGCGGCAACTCGCCGCAGCCTTGGCACAGTGCACCGAAGCCCACGCTCCCTGTAGGAGCCAGCTTGCTGGCGATCCGCCGCCGCGCAAAAGCATCGCCAGCAAGCTGGCTCCTACAACGGCATGTCGACTACCCCGGCAGCCGTGGCAGGATGACTTTCTGAACCCGGGTTAACCCGGATAGTCACAAGCCTGCGTCTAACCCCAGGACAATCCCCCAAAGGAGTTCCCCATGCTCGCTCTCAACCGTCTCGCCGCCACCTTCGCCCTCAGCCTCGGCGCCCTCGCCAGCCTGCCGGCACTGGCCGACGAGCTGCGCTACAACCAGGTGTCGCTGCGCGCCGAGGTCAGCCAGGAAGTGGCCCACGACCGCATGCTCGTGACCCTCTACAGCGAAGCCCAGGACAAGGACCCAGCCAAGCTGGCCGCTGCTACCACCACGGCCCTCAACCAGGCCATCGAGCGTGCGCGCAAGGTACAGGGCATCAGCGTCAGCCTGGGCAGCCGCAACAGCTACCCGGTGTACGAAGACGAAGGCAAGAAGATCAGTGCCTGGCGCGAACGCGGCGAAGTGCGCCTGGAAAGCGCCGACTTCGCCAGCCTGTCGCAGCTCACCGCCGACCTGCTGGGCGAGCTGAAGATGGCCGAGATGACCTTCACCGTCGCCGAGACTACCCGCCAGAAGAGTGAAGACGGCCTGATCAAACAAGCCGTGGCAGCCTTCAAGGCCCGCGCCCAGCTGGCCACCGAAGCCGTTGGCGGCAAGGGTTACAAACTGGTCAGCCTGAGCCTCAGCGGTGGCGGCTTCCAGCCAGTGATGCCGATGCGCGCCATGGCCATGGACAGCGGTTTCAGCAAGAGCGCCCCGGCGCCGCAGATCGAAGCCGGCACCAGCCGCATCACCCTGGCCGCTGATGGTGTGATCGAAGTCCAGATGCCCTGATTGAGGGCGGCGCGGTGTTCGCCAGGAGCACCACGCCGGCAATCTTCCCGCCCCGAAACGGCGAACAGGCAACACGCCCCGCGATCGTTTGAACCAGGGCCTGTTTTTAACGCGACGCGGCCAACGCACCGGCAATCGTGGACAAGCGCTTACAACTTGGCCATAGCTTCTACACTGACTGACGCTTAGGGTTTGCGTGCGGCATATGCCGTGCATGGTTTCTTGCGGGAGCCAGCAAGCGCCCTTCATGGTCATCCGCCGAATAACAATGAGGTCGACAATGCGACAGGCGCCAATCACCCCGATTGCCCACTCCACCGTGCCCCAACCAATGTGCAAGAACGCGCTCAACACCCTCTACGGCGTAAGCGCCGGCAACTAGCCGCCGCTCTTTCTCACCCATGCGCCTTTGTCTGTTGTTCCTGGCCCTGTTCCTTCCGCTCAGCCTTTCTGCCCAACCCCTGGTGGTGTGCACGGAAGCCAGCCCGGAAGGGTTCGATATCGCCCAATACACCGCCGCCACCACCGCCGATGCATCGGCGGAAACCGTGTTCGAACGCCTGGTGCAGTTCGCGCCCGGCAGCACCCATATCAACCCGGCCCTGGCGCAACGCTGGGAAGTCAGTGAAGACGGCCTGAGTTACACCTTCTACCTGCGCGAGAACGTGCAGTTTCACAGCACGCCCTGGTTCAAACCCAGCCGCGCCTTCAATGCCGACGACGTGCTGTGGAGCTTCCAGCGCCAGCGCGACCCAGCGCATCCGTGGCACGCCCTGGCCCAGCGCGGCTTTCCCTATTTCGAAGCCATGGGTTTCGCCACGCTGATCGACAAGCTGGAAAAGCTCGACGAGCACCGCGTGCGCTTTACCCTGAAACACCCCGAGGCCCCCTTCCTGGCCGACCTGGCCATGGGCTTCACCTCGATCTACTCCGCCGAATACGCCGACCAACTGCTGGCCGCCGGCACCACGGAGCAGCTCAACAGCCAGCCAGTGGGCACCGGCCCCTTCGTGTTCGAGCGCTACAGCAAGGACGCGCAGATACGCTTTCGCGCCAACCCGGACTACTGGGCCGGCGCACCGCCCAGCGAAAAGCTGCTGATGGCCATCACCCCCGACCCGAATGTGCGCGTGCAGCAGCTCAAGGCCGGCGCCTGCCAGATTGCGGTCTACCCGCGCCCGACCGACGTACCGGCGCTGCGCCAGGTGGCGAACCTGCAGGTACTGGAGCTGGACTCGCTGCTCACCGCCTACGTCGCCCTCAACACCCGACACAAGCCACTGGACGACATCCGCGTGCGCCAGGCGATCAACCTGGCCTTCGACAAGGCCGCCTACCTGCGCGCCCAGTTCGGCGAAGGTGGCGCCAGTGCCGCGATCAACCCTTACCCGGCCACCCTGCTCGGCTTCAATGACCAGCTCAAGCCCTGGCCCCACGACCCCAAGCGTGCGCGCAAGCTGCTGGCCGAAGCTGGCCTGAGCGCGGGTTTGCGCCTGTCGCTGTGGACCCGCCCTGGCGGC
Source organism: Aquipseudomonas ullengensis (assembly GCF_014174475.1). Taxonomy (GTDB): domain Bacteria; phylum Pseudomonadota; class Gammaproteobacteria; order Pseudomonadales; family Pseudomonadaceae; genus Aquipseudomonas; species Aquipseudomonas ullengensis. The sequence continues at coordinate 278,872 of NZ_JACJUD010000003.1, read as the reverse complement.
GGCCCGACCAATCCCAACCCAGGCATCGGCGCGCAAATGCTGCAGGCCGACCTCGCCGCCATCGGCATCCAGGCCGATATTCGCGTGTTCGAGTGGGGCGAGCTGATCAAGCGGGCGAAGAATGGTGAGCACGATCTGGTGTTCATGGGCTGGGCCGGAGACAACGGCGACCCGGACAACTTCCTCACGCCCAACCTGTCCTGTGCCGCCGCCGAATCCGGCGAGAACCAGGCGGGCTGGTGCAACCTCGAATTCGACCGACTGATCCGCGAGGCCCGCCAGCTCAGCGACCCCGACGAGCGCGCGGTGCTGTACCGCCAGGCCCTGGCGATCGTCCATGAACAGGTGCCGTGGATCGCCCTGGCCCATCCCAAGCAGTTCACCGTGATCGACAAGGACGTCGAAGGCTTTACCCTGAGCCCCATGGGGTCGAACAATTTCGCCCATGTACGGCGCGTGAAACCGGCAGAATAACCAGCGCAACGCACACTTCTACCCTAAGAGCCTGTTCACGATCTTCTGAATTAGAGCCAGACAAGGCAAAAATTACCGAGGGAGCGGAGTTTACGTGCTGTAAATGAGCATCCCGAGGTCGTTTTTAACGCGGTATGGCCGACAGTCAGGAGATCGTGAACAGGCTCTAAGAAAATTGCCCGATGCGGAGTACCACCACGCAATGCTGTCCTTCATAGCCAGGCGTCTGGGGCTGTTGATCCCCACATTCTTCGGCGTCACCTTGCTGACCTTCGCACTGATCCGCCTGATCCCCGGCGACCCCGTGGAAGTGATGATGGGCGAGCGCCACCTCGACCCCGAAATGCATACCCAGGCCATGCACCGCCTGGGCTTGGACAAGCCGCTACCGGCGCAGTACCTGGACTACATCGGCCAGCTCGCCCAGGGCGATCTGGGCCAGTCGCTGCGTACCCGCGAAGGGGTGTGGGACGAGTTCCTCATCCTGTTCCCGGCCACTCTGGAACTGTCCCTCGCCGCCCTGCTGTTCGCCGGCACCCTGGGCCTGATCGCCGGAGTGATCGCCGCCCTCAAGCGCGGCTCGCTGTTCGACCACGGGGTGATGGGCATTTCCCTGGCCGGTTACTCCATGCCGATCTTCTGGTGGGGCCTGCTGCTGATCATGTTCTTCTCCGTGTACCTGGGCTGGACGCCGGTATCCGGGCGCATCGACCTGCTCTACGACATCGAGCCGAAAACCGGCTTCATGCTGATCGACAGCCTGCTCAGCGATGAGGAGGGCGCCTTCGTCGATGCCCTCAAGCACCTGATCCTGCCGGCCATCGTGCTGGGCACCATTCCCCTGGCGGTGATCGCGCGCATGACCCGCTCGGCCATGCTCGAGGTGCTGCGCGAGGACTACATCCGCACCGCCCGCGCCAAGGGCCTGTCGCCGGCCCGCGTGGTGTTCGTGCATGGCCTGCGCAACGCGCTGATCCCGGTGCTGACGGTGTTCGGCCTGCAGGTCGGCGCCCTGCTCGCCGGCGCGGTGCTGACCGAAACCATCTTCTCCTGGCCGGGCATCGGCAAGTGGCTGATCGAGGCCATCGGCGCCCGCGACTACCCGGTGGTGCAGAACGGCATCCTGCTGATCGCCTGCCTGGTGATCCTGGTCAACTTCGTCGTGGACATCCTCTACGGCCTGGTCAACCCGCGCATTCGCCACCAGGGCTAAGAACCTATCCATGGCCTGCTGCGCGTCGGCGATACCGCGTCAAAACCAGCTTCGGAAGCTGCTTGTTGCTAACGCCCTTCAGGGCGGCCCCGAAGGGGCGAGCGAAGCGAGTCATGCTCATGTGCAACAGCACATTCCGCTTCCTCAGCCGCTTTTTCCTTGTCTCGCTCTAGCTCGCGAGGCCATGAACAGGTTCTACGGAGCCCACTATGACAACTGAAACCCTTACACCCCATGACCAGGCATTGCTCTACCCCTCGCCGCTGAAGGAATTCTGGCAAGCCTTCGCCCACAACAAAGGCGCCGTCGCTGGCCTGTTGTTCATGCTGCTGATCGTGTTCTGCGCGCTGTTCGCGCCCTGGGTCGCGCCGCATGACCCGAGCGAGCAGTTCCGCGACTTCCTGCTCACCCCTCCGGCCTGGCTGGAAGGCGGCCAGTGGCAGTTTCTCCTCGGCACCGACGAGCTGGGCCGCGACCTGCTGTCCCGCTTGATCCATGGCGCCCGCCTGTCCCTGCTGATCGGCCTGGCCTCGGTGCTGTTGTCGCTGATCCCCGGTGTCCTCATGGGCCTGTTCGCCGGTTTCTTCCCGCGACTGCTCGGCCCCGCGATCATGCGCCTGATGGACGTGATGCTGGCCCTGCCCTCGCTGCTGCTGGCGGTGGCCATCGTCGCCATCCTCGGCCCCGGCCTGATCAACACTGTGATCGCCATCGCCATCGTCTCGCTGCCGTCCTACGTGCGCCTGACCCGCGCCGCGGTGATGGGCGAACTGGGTCGCGACTACGTCACGGCCGCGCGCCTGTCCGGTGCCGGCACCCTGCGCCTGATGTTCGTCAGCGTGCTGCCCAACTGCATGGCGCCGCTGATCGTGCAGGCGACCCTGAGCTTCTCCTCGGCCATCCTGGATGCCGCAGCGCTGGGTTTCCTCGGCCTCGGTGTACAGCCGCCGACGCCCGAGTGGGGCACCATGCTGGCCTCGGCGCGCGACTACATCGAACGCGCCTGGTGGGTGGTGTCGCTACCGGGGCTGACCATCCTGCTCAGCGTGCTGGCGATCAACCTGATGGGCGACGGGTTGCGCGATGCGCTCGACCCGAAACTGAAGAATGCGCAGTAAGGAGCCCGCCATGCAGCAGCCAATCATTATCGGCGTGCGCAGCCGCACCGCCCCCTCACCCCAGCCCTCTCCCCAGAGGGGAGAGGGGGTATCCGCGCGCGCCCTCAAGCCCCTGCGCTTGGCTCTCTTTCGCCTCCAGGGCCGAAGGCTATCCACCCATCCACTCAAGCCCGCACGTTCCGCCCCCTCGCCCCTCTGGGGAGAGGGTTGGGGTGAGGGGCTGGCGGCCTCGGCCACACGGAGAGCGCACCCATGAGCCTGCTCGATATTCGCAACCTCTCGGTGCACTTCGGTGATGCCACGGCAGTACCGGTGGTCGACGGTCTCGACCTTAGCGTGGACAAGGGCGAAGTGCTGGCCATCGTTGGCGAGTCCGGCTCCGGCAAGTCGGTGACCATGCTGGCGCTGATGGGGCTGATCGATGCCCCCGGCATCGTCCGCGCCGACAGCCTGCGTTTCGACGGCCACGACATGCTCACGCTCAAGGGCCGGCAGCGCCGCCGCGTCGTCGGCAAGGACATGGCGATGGTCTTCCAGGACCCCATGACCGCGCTCAACCCCAGCTACACCGTGGGCTTCCAGATCGAAGAGGTGCTGCGTCAGCACCTCGGCCTCAAGGGCAAGGCTGCCCGTACCCGCGCCCTACAACTGCTGGAGCGGGTGGAAATTCCCGCCGCCGCCAGCCGCCTCGACGCCTACCCGCACCAGCTTTCCGGCGGCATGAGCCAGCGCGTGGCGATTGCCATGGCCATCGCCGCCGAGCCCAAGCTGCTGATCGCCGACGAGCCGACCACGGCGCTCGACGTGACCATCCAGGCGCAGATCATGGACCTGCTGCTCGACCTGCAGCGCAACGCCGGCATGGGCCTGGTGCTGATCACCCATGACCTGGCCGTGGTCGCCGAAACCGCCGACCGCGTGTGCGTGATGTATGCCGGGCAAGCGGTGGAGGTGGGCAGCGTGCCGACGCTGTTCGATGCGCCAACGCACCCCTATACCGAAGCGCTGCTCAAGGCGATTCCTGAGCAAAACTGCGGCGAGCACAGTCTGGGCGCGCGCCGTCTGGCCACCCTGCCCGGCATCGTCCCCGGCCGCTATGACCGGCCACAGGGTTGCCTGCTGGCGCCGCGCTGCCCCTATGTACAGCCACGCTGCCGCGAGCAGCGCCCAACGCTCGATGCCCATGAGCGTGGCGCGGTGCGCTGCTTCTACCCGCTCAACCTGACTGCGGAGGTGGCCTGATGAGCGCAGTGCTGAGCGCCCGTGACCTGACCCGTCACTACACGATCTCCCGCGGCCTGTTCAAGCCCAACGCCACGGTGCGCGCCCTCAATGGCGTGTCGTTCGAGCTGGAAGCCGGCAAGACCCTGGCGGTGGTCGGTGAGTCCGGCTGCGGCAAGTCGACCCTGGCCCGCGCCCTGACCCTGATCGAGCAGCCCAGCTCCGGCAGCCTGCAGATCGCCGGGCAGGAAGTCAGCGGCGCCGACAAGGCGCAACGCAAGCAACTGCGCCGCGATGTGCAGATGGTGTTCCAAAATCCCTACGCCTCGCTCAATCCACGGCAGAAGATCGGCGACCAGTTGGCCGAACCGCTGAAGATCAACACCTCGCTGTCACGCGCCGAACGCCGCGAGCAAGTGCAGGCGATGATGCAGCAGGTGGGCCTGCGCCCCGAGCACTACCAGCGCTACCCGCACATGTTCTCCGGCGGTCAGCGCCAGCGCATCGCCCTGGCCCGGGCGATGATGCTCAACCCCAAGGTGCTGGTGGCGGACGAGCCGACTTCCGCGCTGGACGTATCGATCCAGGCCCAGGTGCTCAACCTGTTCATGGACCTGCAGGACGAGTTCAACACCGGCTATGTGTTCATCTCGCACAACCTGTCGGTGGTCCGGCATGTGGCCGACGATGTGCTGGTGATGTACCTCGGCCGGCCGGTGGAAATGGGCGCCAGCGAGCTGATCTACCAGCGCCCGCTGCACCCTTACACCCAGGCGCTGCTCTCGGCCACCCCGACCCTGCATCCGGCCCCGAGCAAAGCCAAGATCAAGATTGTCGGCGAGTTGCCCGACCCGATGGCCCCGCCTTCCGGTTGCGCCTTCCACCAGCGCTGCCCCTACGCCAGCGAGCGTTGCCACAACGAGGTGCCGCAGCTGCGCCTGCTGGATGCGCGCCAGGTGGCCTGCCACCACGCGGAAACGATCAACACGTAGGGCGGGTGAAACCCGCGTTGCTCTCGCGCAGGGATGGCGTCATCGCCCGAAGAACCGATAGAACCCACGCAACTCTGCCTGCGCCTCACCCACCGTCACCGATGTGAAACGCAGCACCTGCTGCGCCGGGCACTGGGCCAGGCGCCACAGGTCCAGCGGATGCAGCCAACCCAGCAGCGGATAGCCGCCCATGGTCTGGTGATCGGCCTGCAGGATGATCGGCTGGCCATCCGGCGGCACCTGGATGGCGCCACGGGTGACGCCCAGCGACCATTGCCGATGCGGCGCCTGCAGCGGCTCGCCCTGCAGGCGTGCGCCCATGCGATCGGACTGCGGGCTGAGCTGCCAGCTCTGCTCGAGGAACGCCTGCAGCTGCGCCTCGGCAAACGCCAGCGCATCGCCGCCGGTGATCACCCGCAGCAAAGGTGTGTCACGGTAATTGGGCTGGTAGGGCCAGGGCACGCTGGCGGCACAGGCGAGCGAGGCCGCGGCGCAGGGCAGCAAATCACCCGCCTGCAGCTTGCTGCCCTGCCCGTCCAGGCCGCCCAGACCCTCGCGAATTTGCGTGGCACAACTGCCGAGCACCTGCGGCGCGGCAAAACCGCCGGGCGCCGCCAGGTAACCGCGCTGACCACTGCGGGCGAAACCCAGGCGCAAGCGCTGCCCGGCACGCAACGGAAAGCGCGACCAGGCCGGCACTGGCGCCCCGTCGATGCTGGCCGGCAAGTCGGCCCCGGTCAGCGCCAGCCAGGTGTCGACCTGGCTGTGCAGCTCGACATCCCCCAGCGCGACTTCCAGCAGCGGCGCGCCCCAGGGATTTTCCAGCAAATGGTTGGCCCAGGCCGCGGCATGCCCATCCAGCGGCCCGCTCGGCGAGACGCCGAGATGCTGCCAGCCAGGCCGGCCGGCATCCTGCAGCACGCTCAGCGGGCCGGCCTTGAGTACCTGCAGTCCACTCACGGCTGGCCGCCCTCGGCGCGGTAGGTGGCCTCATCGATGGGCAGGAAACGCACCCGGTCGCCCAGCGCCAGCGGACAGGGTGGCGTGCGCTGCACATCGAACAGTGTCCAGGGGCACCGGCCAAGCAGGTGCCAGCCGCCGGGCGAGGCTTGCGGGTAGATCGCCGTCTGCCGCTCGGCAATGGCCAGGCTGCCGGCCGGTACCCGCGTACGCGGCGTGGCCCGGCGCGGCAGGGCCAGGCGCTCAGGCAAATCGCCGAGATAAGCGAAGCCGGGAGCGAAACCGATGGCACCCACGCGGTACTCCGTCGCGCTGTGCAGTTCGATCACCTGTGCGGTGCTCAGGCCACAGGCGCTGGCCACTTCGGCCAGGTCCGCGCCGGCATACCACACGGGAATCTGGTGCAGCCGGCCGCCGTCGCCAGGTACAGGCTCGGCCAGCCAGTGCTCCAGCAGCGGCGTCAGGCGCGCAGCCAACGCCAGATGATCGGTGCGCAGCAGGTCGTAGTGCAGCAGCAGCGTGGCCCAGCCAGGCACCAGGTCGGTGAGCAACGGGCCCAGCTCCCGGCGGATACGTTCGGCCAGCCCGGCGATGCGTTGCGGCAACTCGGCGTCGGGCGTCTCGGCCAGCACCAGCAGCAGGGCTTCGGCGCCAGCCGGTTGCAGGCGGATCATGCGGCGTCCAGGTGCGCTCGCAAACGGCGTAGCACGGCCAGCGACTCGGCATTGTCGCCATGCACGCAGAGGCTGTCGGCCTGCAGTTGCAGCGGCTTGCCGTCGATATCGGCGAATGGCTCGCCACGGGCGATGGCCACGGCCTGCTGGAGAATCCGCTCGGCGTCGTGATGCACCGCGCCGGCCAGGCGCCGTGGCGCCAGTTGGCCATCGGCAAGGTAAGCGCGATCTGCAAAGGCCTCGAACAGCAGTGGCACACCCGCAGCGTCTGCCAGGCGCCGCTCGCGGCTGTTATCGGCCAGGGCCAGGGTCATCAGCGGCAAGCCCGAACGATAACCGGCGCAGGCCGCCAGCACCGCATCGAACAGGGCGTCATCGCGCACCAGGTCGTTGTACAGCGCGCCATGGGGTTTGACGTAGGCCACCTGGGTGCCGGCCGCGCGGCAGAAGGCATCCAGCGCGCCAAGCTGATACAGCACCAGCGCCGTCACCTCTTCCGGCGAACAGGCCAGGTGACGCCGACCGAAGCCCTGCAGATCGGGATAGGACGGATGCGCGCCGATGCTCACGCCATGGCGCTGCGCCAGGGCCACGCCGCGCAGCATGATCAGCGGGTCGCCGGCATGGAAACCGCAGGCCAGGTTGGCCTGGTCCACCAGCGGCATGGCGTGCTCGTCGTCACCCATGCGCCAGGCGCCATAGCTCTCGCCCATGTCGCAGTTGAGGAGGATTTTTCTATTCATGTGGGGGTTATGGCCAAAAAAGCGCAGACATGCAACCGCAGAGTAAGCCTCGATCCTGCCGATGGCCCCCACGCTCCGGCGTGGGGACCTGACCCGGGGGCGCAGACGCAGAGCGTCTGTGGCGGCGTTCCCACGCAGAGCGTGGGAACGATCAAATGTCCCAGTTATGTGTTGCCAGGTGAGAAACCTTTCCGTCCTCTCGGCACCGATCTGGATTCCCGCCTGCGCGGGAATGACGAGGCTGGGGTGTGGCACAGCGTCGTCCCACCCTCACCGTCATTCCCGCGCAGGCGGGAATCCAGAAGCATTCGGCAGCACGGAAAGCGACTAGTCAGATGACGCAACACATAACTGGGACATAGCCAAACAAAAGCCCGCGCGTGGCGGGCTTTGTTCTTCACACCTGAGGTTACAGGTAGAAGGCTTTCAGCGGCGGGAAGCCATTGAACTCCACGGCGCTGTAGCTGGTGGTGTAGGCACCGGTCGACAGCCAGTACAGGCGGTCACCGATGGCCAGGTTCAGCGGCAGGCCGTACTTGTAGTTCTCGTACATGATGTCGGCGCTGTCGCAGGTCGGGCCGGCGATGACTACTTCTTCCACTTCGCCTTTCTTCTCGGTCCAGATCGGGAACTTGATGGACTCGTCCATGGTTTCGATCAGGCCGCTGAACTTGCCCACGTCGACGTACACCCAGCGCTCCACGGCGGTACGCGACTTGCGCGCGACCAGCACCACTTCGCTGACCAGGATGCCGGCGTTGGCGATCAGCGAGCGGCCCGGCTCGAGGATGATTTCCGGCAGGTCGTCGCCGAAGTCTTCCTTGAGGAAGCGAATGATCTCTTCGGCGTAGGTTTCCAGGCTGTTGGTGCGGGTGATGTAGTTGGCCGGGAAGCCGCCACCCATATTGATCAACTGCAGGGTGATGCCGTCTTCTTCTTTCAGGCGCTCGAAGATCACCTTCACCTTGGCGATCGCTGCGTCCCACACCGAGATATCGCGCTGCTGCGAACCCACGTGGAAGGACAGGCCGTAAGGCACCAGGCCCAGATCACGGGCGAGGATCAGCAGATCCATGGCCATGTCGGTCTGGCAGCCGAATTTGCGCGACAGCGGCCAGTCGGCAGTGGTCGAGCCTTCGGTGAGGATGCGCACATAGACTTTCGAGCCCGGTGCGGCCTTGGCGATGTTGCGCAGGTCGGCTTCCGAGTCGGTGGCATACAGGCGCACGCCCTTCTCGTAGAAGTAGCGAATGTCCTTGGATTTCTTGATGGTGTTGCCGTAGCTCATGCGCTCCGGGCCGACACCGGTGGCCAGCACCTTGTCCAGCTCATAGATGGAGGCGATGTCGAAGTTCGAGCCCTTGTCGCGCAGCAACTCGATGATCTCGGTGGCCGGGTTGGCCTTGACTGCGTAGTAGACCTTGGCGAATTCGAAACCGGCGCGCAGGTCATCGTAGGCCTGGCTGATGATCGCGGTGTCGATCACCACGAAGGGGGTTTCTTGCTTGTCGGCGAAGGCCTTCATTTTCTGGAAGGTTTCGCGCGGGTAGTAGTCTTCGACCTCGATCGACATGCGGGGACTCCAAATGGGTAAAAAGCAAGCAATGGGTGCTTAACAGGGATGGCTCTGGATAAAGAGCCGCGAACGTCTAATCCGTTTCCCCACTTTGGTTCGCCTACTTCCCAAGGCATGTCGCCGAGTACCCTGTGGGTCTCTCGTCGTCAGTACTTGAGCCGGATGGATCGTTTCCAGCATGGACGTTCGGGCGCGAACTTTAGGACCATGGGGACCTGAGATCAATCAAAAATTGCCGCTGTTTTGCACCTGGTTGTCGCCTACCTGATTGACTGTTTTTAATCCTTAACAAAACGTCCGGAATGCTGCACAAAACAGTCTTGCAGGCCGCATTTCACGGGCAGTGGCGGCATCCGTGGCCACACTCAGCATCAACCTCTTTTTTGACAGACAGACGACGGCCTCTCGGGTTCCAGCGCAGCGCCCGACGGTTGCACCTGAAGGTCGTGCGCCGGCCAGCCCTGTACCTGACGCGCGCTCGTCGGACTATCGGGCCTGATCGCGCCGGCGTTTCCCGTTATAATCGCGCGTTTTTCGGGGCGCCCGGCCAGGGCTGCTTCAGCCCGCAACCGTTTCAGCCAGGCACGTACCCATGACCACCCAGGCCATCGAAGTCGGCAAACGCCGCACGTTCGCGATCATTTCCCACCCCGACGCCGGTAAGACCACCATTACCGAGAAGCTGCTGCTGATGGGCAAGGCGATTGCCGTGGCCGGTACGGTGAAGTCGCGCAAGTCCGACCGCCATGCGACGTCCGACTGGATGGAGATGGAGAAACAGCGCGGTATTTCCATCACCACCTCGGTGATGCAGTTCCCCTACCGCGAGCACATGATCAACCTGCTCGACACCCCCGGCCACGAAGACTTCTCCGAAGACACCTACCGCACCCTGACCGCGGTGGACTCGGCGCTGATGGTGCTCGACGGCGGTAAAGGCGTTGAGCCACGCACCATCGCCCTGATGGACGTGTGCCGCCTGCGCGACACACCCATCGTCAGCTTCATCAACAAGCTCGACCGCGACATTCGCGACCCGATCGAACTGCTCGACGAGATCGAAGCCGTTCTGAAGATCAAGGCCGCGCCGATCACCTGGCCGATCGGTTGCTACCGCGATTTCAAGGGCGTGTACCACCTGGCCGACGACTACATCATCGTCTACACCCCGGGCCACGGCCACGAGCGCACCGAAACCAAGATCATCGAGAAACTCGACTCCGACGAAGCCCGCGCCCACCTGGGCGACGAGTACGAGCGCTTCATCGAGCAGCTTGAGCTGGTGCAGGGCGCCTGCCACGAATTCGACCAGGACGAGTTCATGAACGGCCAGCTGACGCCAGTGTTCTTCGGCACCGCGCTGGGCAACTTCGGCGTCGACCACGTGCTCGACGCGGTGGTCGACTGGGCACCGAAGCCGCTGGCCCGTGTAGCCAACGAGCGCACCGTGGAGCCGGTGGAAGAGAAGTTCAGCGGCTTCGTGTTCAAGATCCAGGCGAACATGGACCCCAAGCACCGCGACCGCATCGCCTTCATGCGCATCTGCTCGGGCAAATACTCGCAAGGCATGAAGATGCGCCACGTGCGCCTGGGCAAGGACGTGCGCATCGGCGACGCCCTGACCTTCTTCTCCAGCGAGCGTGAGCAGCTGGAAGAGGCCTACGCCGGCGACATCATCGGCCTGCACAACCACGGCACCATCCAGATCGGCGACACCTTCACCGAAGGCGAAGCGCTGGGCTTCACCGGCATCCCGCACTTCGCCCCGGAACTGTTCCGCCGCGTGCGCCTGCGTGACCCGCTGAAATCCAAGCAGCTGCGCCAGGGCCTGCAACAGCTGGCCGAGGAAGGCGCGACCCAGGTGTTCTTCCCCGAGCGCAGCAACGACATCATCCTCGGCGCGGTCGGCGTGCTTCAGTTCGACGTGGTCGCCAGCCGCCTGAAGGAGGAATACAAGGTCGAGTGTTCCTACGAGCCGATCACCGTCTGGTCGGCACGCTGGATCGATTGCAGCGACAAGAAGAAGCTTGAGGAATTCTCCAACAAGGCGGTGGAAAACCTCGCCCTGGATGGCGGCGGCCACCTCACCTACCTGGCGCCGACTCGGGTCAACCTGGCGCTGATGGAAGAGCGCTGGCCGGACGTGAAATTCCGCGCGACGCGCGAGCATCACTAAGGTCGCTGCATCGCCCCCTCACCCTGCCCTCTCCCCAGAGGGGAGAGAGTTCTGACGAGGTGGGGGGATGGTCTTCAGCTGTCATCCTTTAGGGGAGTGCCTGACGGAGCAACCAGAAGCACTTCTCAGCACCAGGCCCGCACCTCCTACCCCCTCGCCCCTTTGGGGAGAGGGCCGGGGTGAGGGGTCGTACCCTCCAGCTGCCGCAAAACTTCCCCCAGCACCTCGGGCAACTGTCGCAACACCTCTAGATTGCTGAAGCGAATCACCCGGATACCCAGCGTCTGCAGGTGCTCGCTACGCTGCGCATCTCGCCGCAGCGCTTCATCGGTGAAGTGCTGCCCGCCATCCAGCTCAATAGCCAGCTTTAGCTCGGCACAGTAGAAGTCCAGCACGTAGGGTGGGCAAGGAAACTGACGCCGAAACTTGCAACCGGCCAGTTGACGGTTGCGCAGGTGTTGCCAGAGCCGACCTTCACAATCAGTCTGGTCCTGGCGCAACTGCTGGGCGAACTGGCGTTGCTCGGCTGTAGCTCGGGAGGGTGTTCTGGGCATGGGCTCACGTCCTTGTGAGTGGGTAATGACCGCCCCCTCACCCCAACCCTCTCCCCAGAGGGGAGAGGGGGTATTCGAGTGGGCTGGGGGTGAAGTGGTGAGCTTTCAGGATAGTCACTGCCTGATACTCAGTCGCACCAACCTGTGACTGCTCTCTCCTTTCTCCTTTCCACTCTCTCTGCTGTGCTCTGGAGTCTGGAGTCTGGAGTCTGCAGGCCAACAAAGCACCTCTGCCCAGCGCCGAACAGCCCCCTCTCCCCTCTGGGGAGAGGGCTGGGGTGAGGGGTGTCACCAACAGCAACCCAAAGCCCTACCCATCCCCCCGCACCACCAGCCTTCCCTCCTCCACCCGCACCAGCATGCGGATCACCGCCGGATCATCCAGCAGGCATTCGGCAATCGCAGGCTCCAGCTCGGTGCGCACACGTCGCCCCAACGCACGCGCGCCATAGCGCGGGTCATGCTCGCGGCAGAGAAAAACCAGGGCAGACTCGTCCAGCATCACACCTCGCCCCTGCTTGCCCAGGCGCTGGTTGAGCTTGCTCAGTTCGATCTCCATCAAGGCCCCCAACCATTCACCCTCGATGCGCTCGAAACCCAGGATGCGGTCGATGCGATTGAGGAATTCCGGGTCGAAGTGGCCATGCAGTGCCTGTTCCAGCACCGCCTGCTCGGCGCGGGGCACGAGGCCCAGCCAGTTCCGCCAGCCACTCTGGAAGCGCTCGCGGTAGCGCCGCGCGTCCTGCGCGCCGATGTTGCTGGTCATGAAGATCAGGCTGTTGCGAAAGTCGATGGTCTTGCTGCCGGCCGTCAGGGTCAGGCGGCCGTTTTCCAGCACGCCGAGCAGGCTGCGCAGCACTTCCTTGCTGGCCTTTTCCAGTTCGTCGAACAGTACGATGCCGGGCCGACTGTAGGTGCCCTGGATTGCCTCGATGTCGAACAGCGTGGTGCCTTCCTTGCTGCCGACATAACCGGGCGGCGCTCCGGTCAAAGCAGCGGCGTAGTGCTCCTGGGCCAGGGTATGCATGTCGATGCGGCAGAAGGCGTCGGCGCGGCCGTGGATGGCCTCGGCCAGCAGGCGCACGATTTCGGTCTTGCCGACGCCGGTAGGGCCCATGAACAGGTTCACCGCCAGCGGGCGCTCACGCTCGCCGATATCGGCCTTGACCACCTTGAGCAGCGACTCCACCTGCTCCAGCACGGCGTCCTGGCCGACGATGCGGGCGCGCAGCAGGCTCATCACCTGGGCGGGATCGAAGAGAAACCGCGACTGCAGCTTGCCCGAGGGTGGCGGCACTGAAGCCTGGGCCAGCTGTTCGCGGTTGTGGTCGAGCAGGTCGTTGACGAAGGGCATGGCAAGGTCCTGCGATCTGCTCCCTCGCCCCTCTGGGGAGAGGGCTGGGGTGAGGGGTGTTGGACGAGTAAAAGAAGGACTAGCGCTGTTGCCGGACAGAGCCCCCTCATCCCGGCCTTCTCCCCAAAGGGGAGAAGGGGGTATCCGAGTGCATCTGCGGCCCTTGAACGCCGCGGGTTGCACCCGCCATACGGTTACAGGGCCGGGGAGCAACGCCTCACCCCGCCACTTTCTCCTTGCCAGGATGCGGCAGTTCGCCCACCGGGCAATCGGCCACGCCGATGGTCTTGCGGGTCATCTTCTCCACGTCTTCCTGGGCCTTCTGCGCGTCCATCACCCAGGTGCGGTAGAAGTCGAACGGGCAGTCGGCCACGCCCTTGTCGCCATCGCCGGAGTTGTATACGCCGGTGTAGCCACGGTGCAGCAGCTTGAACAGGTGGTTCTGCGACTGGTCGTTGGCGCGTGCGTCGCGGATCTGCGAGACGGAGAGCTGGGCGTACTGGATGCCCATTTCCTCTTCGCCGCACTCGCCGAGGGTGCGCCCGTCGAAGCCGATGATCGCCGAGTGGCCGAAGTAGCTGTACACGCCGTCGAAGCCGGCGGCGTTGGCCACCGCCACGTAGCAGTTGTTGGCCCAGGCCATGGTCTTGGACATCAGCACCTGCTGTTCCTTGGCCGGGTACATGTAGCCCTGGCAACGCACGATCAGCTCGGCGCCCTTCATCGCGCAGTCGCGCCAGATTTCCGGGTAGTTGCCGTCGTCGCAGATGATCAGGCTGATCTTCATGCCCTTCGGGCCTTCGGACACATAGGTGCGGTCGCCCGGGTACCAGCCTTCGATCGGGCACCAGGGGATGCACTTGCGGTACTTCTGCACGATCTCGCCCTGGTCATTGATCAGGATGAGAGTGTTGTACGGCGCCTTGTGCGGGTGTTCTTCGTGACGCTCGCCGGTCAGCGAGAAGATGCCCCAGGTCTTGGCCTCGCGGCAGGCGGCGGAGAAGATCGCCGTCTCGTCGCCGGGGATGGTCGCCGCCGTGGCCATCATCTCGTCGTTGTCATACATGATGCCCATGGTGCTGTACTCGGGGAACACCACCAGGTCCATGCCCGGCAGGCCGAGCTTCATGCCCTTGATCATCTCGGCGATCTTGCGCGCGTTGTCGAGCACCTCGGCCTTGCTGTGCAGGCGCGGCATCTTGTAGTTGACGACGGCGACGCCGACGGTGTCCGGGCTGCTGGAAATATCGCCGTGACGCATAGGAAGCTCCTCGATTCGTAGGGTGGAAAACCGCGAAGCGTTTTCCACCACAGGGGGGACAACGGTGGACAAACAGAGCGTTGTCCACCCTACGGGCTGGATTCCCGCCTACGCCGGAATGACGGTGTGGAGGGGTGATGCCCGTGCCCACGTCATCCCCGCGCAGGCGGGGATCCAATGAACAGCCTCAGTGGCTGATCATCCACGGCCGGCCGGCTGGCTTGCCCTTCATGGCATGCGGGTTGGCCTTGGTCGGGGCCAGGGGCTTGTTCGGGGTGCAGCAGCCGCAGCCCTTGGGGTGCTCGCGCGTCTGCTTGTATTCGTCGAGCGTCTGCGGCGCGTTGGCGCTGCGCTCGTTGGCTGCGATGGCGCGGCGCTGGCTGCCGGGCATGGTCGCCAGGCCCGGTGCGGAAAGGATCACCCGACCGCTCTGCATGCCACAGGACGGGCAATCGCAGGGCTGGTCGCGCTCGGCCATCGGCCGCAAGCGGGTGAAGTCGCCGCAATCGGCACAGTCGTATTCGTAGATCGGCATAACGGACTCCTGGGCAGCGGTTCGGCGGCACATGGCCGCCAAGCCGGTAGTGCGGTGTGACAGGTCCCGAGTGTTCGCCACCCGGGCCGGGATGAACGCCGTCCAGAGCCCCATCCCCGCCCGGGTGAGGAACTCACTTGTCCGGCGCGATGGGCAGGTCGATGCTGCCGTCGAGGTGCTTGATCGGGCCGGAGGCATTGGGGTTGATGTCGAAGTCGAAGATGTCGGTCGGCAGCCACAGCGTGGCGCAGGCGTTGGGCACGTCGACGATGCCGCTGATGTGCCCCTGCACCGGCGCCGAGCCGAGCAGCGCGTAACCCTGGGCCGGCGAGTAGCCGAACTTGGTCAGGTAGTTGATGGCGTTCAGGCAGGCCTGCTTGTAGGCGATGTTGACGTCGAGGTAGTGCTGCTTGCCGGCCTCGTCCACCGAGATGCCTTCGAAGATCAGGTAGTTGTTGTAGTGCGGGGTGATCGGGCTCGGTTTGAACACCGGGTTCTTGATCCCGTACTTGGCCATGCCGCCTTTGATCAGCTCAACCTTCATGTGCACCCAGCCGGCCATTTCGATGGCGCCGCAGAAGGTGATTTCACCGTCGCCCTGGCTGAAGTGCAGGTCGCCCACCGAAAGGCCGGCGCCGTCGACGTAGACCGGGAAGAAGATCTTCGAGCCGCGTGACAGGTCCTTGATGTCGCAGTTGCCGCCATGCTCGCGCGGCGGAACGGTGCGCGCGCCGGTCAGCGCGGCCAGGTCGCGGGCCTCGCCTTTCATCTTGCCCATGTGCGCGGTTGGCGCCATCGGCGGGTTGGCCAGGGCCGGTACGCGGTGCGGGTCGGTGTCGATCAGCTCCTGCTCGCGCTTGTTCCAGTCAGCCAGCATCTTGTGGTCCGGCAGGCAACCGATCAGGCCGGGGTGGATCAGGCCGGCGAAGTTCACACCCGGAATGTGCCGGCTGCTGGTGAACATGCCCTTGAAGTCCCAGATGGCCTTCTGCGCCATGGGGAAATGGTCGGTGAGAAAACCACCACCGTTCTGCTTGGAGAAGAAGCCGTTGAAGCCCCACTGCGAGTCGGCCATGGCGCCGATGTCGAGCAGGTCGACCACCAGCAGGTCACCCGGCTCGGCGCCGTGTACGCCGACCGGGCCGGACAGGTAGTGCACGGTGGACAGGTCGACGTCGCGCACATCGCTCGCATCGTCGTTGTTCTTGATCGCGCCGGCGGTCCAGTCATAGGTCTCGAGGATGAAGTCGTCACCTGGCTTGACCCAGCAGGCCATCGGGATATCCGGGTGCCAGCGGTTGTGGATCTGCTCGTTCTCGGTGGCGGGCTGGTTGAGATTGACCTTGATCAGCGTTTCGGTCATGACAAAGCTCCTGGGACCATTGATGGGGGCTTGGCGCAGTGGCGCCGGGGTACGGAGCTAGTCTTGAACGTGCCGCGAAATCGGAAAATACGTCGGATGACGTACTGCTGTAACTCAGCATCCACGCGGCCTTGCGCCACATTTCACGGAGACGAAAAAAGCCGGCGTGCAGGAAGCACACGCCAGCCGGAAAACGCATGAAATGGAGCGATGAGCGCCGCGCTAGACCGAGAGGTAACGGCTGATCGTCGCTTCATCCACCTTGTCGCGGGTCTCTTCCACCACGAACTTGCCCTTCTCGATCACCAGGAAACGGTCGGCGATTTCCATGGTGAACGACAGCACCTGCTCGGACACCACGATGGTCAGGTCGCGCAGGTTGCGGATCTCCTTCAGCTTGTGGGCGATGTCCTTGATGATCGACGGCTGGATGCCCTCGGTGGGCTCATCCAGCAGCAGCACCTTGGGGTTGGTCGCCAGCGCGCGGGCGATGGCCAGCTGCTGTTGCTGACCGCCGGAGAGGTTGCCGCCCTTGCGCGCACGCATCTCGTGCAGCACCGGGAACAGGGCATAGAGGTCATCCGGCACCTTGCCCTTGGCCGAGGCTGGCAGGCCGGTCTGGATGTTCTCCAGCACGGTCATGTGCGAGAAGATCATCCGCCCCTGCGGCACGTAGGCGATGCCGTGTTCGACGCGCTGGTGGGTTTCCAGCTTGGACACGTCCTTGCCGTCGACCGTGATCTGCCCGCCCCATTGCGGCAGCACGCCCATCAGGCTCTTGAACAGGGTGGTCTTGCCCATGCCGTTGCGGCCCATGACCGCGACGATTTCCTTCTTCTCCACATTGAGGTTGAGTTCGTGGAGGATCTGGCTCTGGCCGTAGCCGGAAACGAGGTTGCTGATCTGGAACATGTTTGACTCCTTGTACGCGCAGCCGTACAGGCGCGCGAAGAATGAACCTGTAGGAGCCAGCTTGCTGGCGATCAGCGGACCGGTAGCGCACCGATCGCCAGCAAGCTGGCTCCTACGCAAAGCATCAGGCGCTCAGGCCATCAATGCCCCAGGTACACCTCGATCACCTTCGGATTGGTCTGCACCGCCTCCATGCTGCCCTCGGCCAGCACCTTGCCCTGGTGCAGCACGGTGACGCGGTGGGCGATGCTTTTGACGAATTCCATGTCGTGCTCGATGACCAGCACCGAACGGCCTTTGCTGATGCGGTTGAGCAGTTCGGCGGTCTGGACTCGCTCACTGACGCTCATGCCGGCCACCGGCTCGTCGAGCATCAGCAGCGCCGGGTCCTGCATCAGCAGCATGCCAATTTCCAGCCACTGCTTCTGGCCGTGGGAGAGCAGGTCGGCCTGCTTGTCGAGCAGCTCGCTGAGGAAGATTTCCCCGGCCACTTCCTCGACCCGCGCGACCACCTCGGCCGTGCGCTTGAAAAACAGCGCGCCGAACACCTTGCGGCCCTTGGGGTAGGACATTTCCAGGTTCTCGAACACCGTCAGGTTTTCGTAGATCGACGGGTTCTGGAACTTGCGCCCGACCCCGGCGCGGACGATGTCGTACTCGCGCATCTTGGTCAGCTCGCGGCCATCGAACTCGATGCTGCCGGTGGTGGATTTGGTCTTGCCGCAGATCAGGTCGAGCACGGTGGTCTTGCCGGCACCGTTGGGGCCGATGACCACGTGCACTTCGTTGCGGTCGACATACAGGTTGAGGTCGTTGACCGCCTTGAAGCCGTCGAACGATACGGTCAGGCCTTCGATGGCCAACACCGGCTTGGCCGCCTGGAATCCTGCTGGGCTGCTCATGGCGTGGTCTCCAGTTCACGAACGGGTTGTTTGAGCGGCGCCTTGGCGACCGGCACGCGGGCCTTGGTCTCGGCCTGGCCGAAGACCTTCTGGCCGACCGGGATACGCGAGATCCACTTGCGCCCGTGGCTTTCCCACAGGCCGGCGATGCCGTTGGGGAAGTACATGACCACGACGATGAACAGGCCGCCCATCAGGTACAGCCACAGCTCGGGGAAGCTCTCGGAGAAGTAGGTCTTGCCGAAGCTCACCAGCAGCGTGCCGTACACCGCGCCGAGCAGCGACATGCGCCCGCCCACCGCTGCGAAGATGACCATCTCGATCGACGGCACGATGCCGACGAAGCTCGGCGACATGAAGCCGACCTGCAGGGCGAACATCGCCCCGCCGATGGCCGAGAACGCCGCCGCCACGCAGAACACGAAGATCTTGAAGCTGGCCACGTCGTAGCCGGAGAAACGCACACGCTCTTCCTTGTCACGCATGGCCATGAGCAGGCGGCCGAGCTTGGAGGTGAGGATGAAGCGCCCGAGCAGGATGCAGCCCAGCAGCAGGAAGGCGTTGACGAAGTAGAGGATGATCTTCGCCGAGTCGTCGCGGATGTCCCAACCGAGCAGGGTGCGCAGGTCGGTGATGCCGTTGACGCCACCGGTGAGGCCCTGCTGGCCGATGATCAGGATGGTCAGGATCGCCGCGATGGCCTGGGTGACGATGGAGAAGTACACGTCGCCGACGCGGCGCTTGAACATGGCAACGCCGATGATCAGCGCCAGCAGGGTCGGTACCGCGATCACCGCCAGCAGGGTGAAGCTGAAGCTGTGGAACGGCTGCCACATCATCGGCAGCTCGGTGATCTGGTTCCAGTCCATGAAGTCCGGAATGCCGGGGGTGGATTGGATCTTGGTGCTTTCCGGGTCCGATGCCTCGAGCTTGAGGAACATCGCCATGCAGTAGCCACCAACGCCGAAGAAGATGCCCTGGCCGAGGCTGAGGATGCCGCCGTAGCCCCAGCACAGCACCAGGCCAACGGCGACGAAGGCGTAGGTCAGGTATTTGCCGACCATGTTCAGGCGGAAGGTGTCCAGCATCAGCGGGAACACCACCAGGATCAGCGTGGCCAGCACCAGCAGGCCGATGGCCCCCTGCTTGCCACCCAGCAGGCTTTCATATGCGTTTTTCATGGACGGCTTCCTATCATTTGCATCTGTTTGTGCATCACATCTGTCGTGCGGGCCCACTGGGTCCCCGCCTTCGCGAGGACGACAGCAAACACTCCGTCATTCCCGCGTAGGCGGGAATCCAGAAGGCACGCCGCCACACACGTCCGGGCAATCACTTCCTGACCTTGATCGAGAAGAGCCCCTGCGGACGCAGCATCAGGATCAGGATCACCGCCGACAGGGTCAGTACCTTGGCCATCGAGCCGGAGAGGAAGAACTCCATGATCGATTGCGCCTGGGCGATGGTGAACGCCGAGGCGATAGTGCCGAGCAGGCTGGCCGCGCCGCCGAAGACCACGGTGAGGAAGGTGTCGACGATGTACAGCGAACCCGCGGTCGGCCCAGTGGAACCGATGGTGGTGAACGCCGCGCCGGCGACACCGGCCACGCCACAACCGAGGGCGAAGGTCATGCGGTCGACCTTCTTGGTGTTGATCCCCACCGCGCGGCTCATCACCCGGTTCTGCATGGTGGCGCGCACCTGCAGGCCCCAGCGCGAGCGGTAGAGCATGAGGAAGATGGTGGCGGTGCAGAGGATGGTCAGGCCCATGACGAACAGGCCGTTCTTGGGAATGTCGATGGCCTCGGTGGGGTTCCACGAGCCCATGATCCACTCGGGCATTTCCGCGCCGACTTCACGGGCGCCGAAGATCGAGCGAAACGCCTGCTGCATCACCAGGGACAGGCCCCAGGTCGCCAGCAGGGTGTCCAGCGGACGGTGGTAGAGCTTGCTGATCATCGCCCATTCCACTAGCCAGCCTAGTGCGCCGGCGATCAGGAAGGACACGATGATGGCGAAGAAGAAGTAGTACGGCTGCATGGCCGGGAAGTAATGCAGGGTCAGCGTCGAGATCACATAGGTGGTGTAGGCGCCAACGGTGAGGAACTCGCCGTGGGCCATGTTGATCACGCCCATCTGGCCGAAGATGATCGCCAGTCCCAGTGCCATCAGCAGCAGCACACAGAACACCGACAAGCCGTTGAACCCCTGCATAACGGCAATTGCGCCGAAGTCGGATAGCCATTCCATGATGATGGTCTCCTGGTGGTGGGAGGTTGTTCGTAGCCTCTGGCGAGGCTGGTCACGCGGAGCTTTGTGTAGGAGCCAGCTTGCTGGCGATCGGTGCCTGCAATGGCCGACACGCTGGGCAGAGCGATCGCCAGCAAGCTGGCTCCTACGTAAAGCGAAGGCGGAGGGCTATGCGCCCTCCGCAAGGTGCTGCTGCTTACTGGTAGCCTTTGGGGAACGGGTTCGGCTCGATCAGCTCGGACTCGTGGACCACTTTGAAGGTGCCGTCAGCCTGGATCTCGGCGATGCGCGCCTTGCTCCACAAGTGATGGTTGTCGTGCACTTTCACGTAGCCTTCCGGCGCGGTGGTCAGCTCGATGCCCGGGGAGGCGGCAACCACTTTGTCGACGTCGAAGCTGCCGGCCTTCTCGACCGCGGCTTTCCACAACCATGGGCCGAGGTAGCCGGCCTGGGTCACGTCGCCGATGACCGAATCCTTGCCGTACTTGGCCTTGAACTCTTCAACAAATTTCTTGTTGTTGGGATTGTCCAGGGTCTGGAAGTACTTCATCGAGGAGTAGAAGCCCTTCATGTTCTCGCCGCCGATGCCGAGCATTTCATCCTCGGTCACGGAGAGGGTCAGCAGGGTTTGCTTGTCGGCGGTGATGCCGGCGGCTTTCAGCTGTTTGTAGAAGGCCACGTTGGAGCCGCCCACAACTGCCGCGAAGACCACGTCCGGTTTCTTCAGCTTGATCTTGTTGGTCAGCGAGCCGAACTGGGTGTTGCCCAGCGGGTAGTACTCTTCGCCGACGACCTTGCCGCCGAGCACGTTCTCGATGTGCTTGCGGGCGATCTTCATCGAGGTGCGCGGCCAGATGTAGTCCGAGCCGAGCAGGTAGAAGGTCTTGGCGCCCTTCTCCTTGGCGATCCAGTCGAGGCTGGCGAGGATCTGCTGGGTCGCTTCCTGGCCGGTGTAGATGACGTTCTTGGATTGCTCCAGGCCTTCGTAGAAGGTCGGGTAGTAGAGCAGGCCGTTGTCCTTCTCGAAGATCGGCAGCACGGCTTTGCGCGAGGCCGAGGTCCAGCAGCCGAACACGGCGGCGACCTTGTCGCTCTCCAGCAGCTTCTTGGCTTTCTCGGCGAAGGTCGGCCAGTCGGAGGCGCCGTCTTCCTGGATCACCTTGATCTGCCGGCCGAGGATGCCGCCCGAGGCGTTGATCTGGTCGATGGCCAGGCGTTCGGCCTGGATCGAACCGGTTTCCGAGATTGCCATGGTGCCGGTGGCCGAGTGCAACTGGCCGACGGTCACGGTGGTGTCGGTGATGGCAAGGCCGGTGGTGTTGACGTCGTCAGCCGCCGCGGTCTGGCTGAACACACTGGCCGCCAGCAACGAGAGTGCCGCGGCACCCAGCGTCAGCCGGCGGGGAAGAAAGCGTTTCGCACCCGTCACTCGAGAATCCATGGTCTTGCTCCTCTGTGGTTTGTTCCGCCCCGGCTCGCCTTGGAACCTCTTTCGGACTTGCTGCGCGTCGGCGATCCGGCGTTAAAAGCCGCCTCGGAATGCTCATTTACCACTCGTAAACTGCGCTTCCTCGGCTGCCTTTTGCCTTGTCTCGCCTTAGCTCGCCAAATCCGAAAAGAGGTTCCTCGGGTACCGGCTTGGGGTTGAGGCAAGCATGCGATTGGCAGGTGCCCGGGCGGTATACGCAGGTTGACGTAACGGCATACGTCATCTGACGTAGGGCCAAGCGCACCGTGCTGGTGCAAGATCGCGCCCGAAAACCAGCCAGACAGAAGCGAGCACCGCTTGCTGTAGGAGCCAGCTTGCTGGCGATCAGCGTTTGCACGGTGCCGCGTGATCGCCAGCAAGCTGGCTCCTACAGTCGGGGCATGGTTGTTGCAGCTTCGCCGTACGGCCCGCCGGCCATCGAACCGACCCCAGGGAACAGCTTCCGTGCAACCAACCGGCACCCAGCGCATCGTCAAGATCCGCCGCGACTACAACAGCTGGGTCGCCGACGAGACCATGGAGGACTACGCGCTGCGCTTCACGCCGAAGTCGTTTCGCAAATGGTCCGAGCTGCGCATCGCCAACACCGCCCTGGGCGCGGTGTCGTTCCTCGCCCTGGAGGCCATCGGCGGCGCCCTGGCGATCAGCTACGGCTTCACCAACACCCTGTGGGCCGTGCTCGCGGTGGCGCTGGTGATCTTCCTCACCGGCCTGCCGATCAGCTACTACGCGGCGCGCTATGGCGTGGACATGGACCTGCTGACCCGTGGCGCCGGCTTCGGCTACATCGGCTCGACCATCACCTCGCTGATCTACGCCAGCTTCACCTTCCTGTTCTTCGCCCTCGAAGCGGCGATCATGGCGCTGGCCCTGGAGCTGTATTTCAAGATCCCGCTGGCGCTGGCCTACGTGATCTGTTCGATCATCGTGATCCCCCTGGTGGCCTACGGGGTGACCCTGATCAACCGCCTGCAGATGTGGACGCAGCCGCTGTGGCTGGTGCTGTTGCTGCTGCCGTACCTGTTCGTGATGTGGAAGAACCCGGATGCGCTGAGCGACTGGACCACCTTCAGCGGCCGCGAAGGCGATGGCGGCGCGTTCAACCTGCTGTACTTCGGCGCCGCCTGCACCGTGGCGCTGTCGCTGGTGACGCAGATCGGCGAGCAGGTCGACTACCTGCGCTTCCTCCCGGAACAGAGCGCCGCCAATCGCAAGCGCTGGTGGGCCGCCCTGCTCATGGCCGGGCCGGGCTGGATCATCCCCGGCGCGCTGAAGATGCTCGCCGGCGCCTTCCTGACCTTCCTCGCCCTGCAGCACGAAGTGCCCATCGAGCGCGCCGCCGAGCCCACGCAGATGTACCTGGTGGCGTTCAACTACGTGTTCAGCTCGCCCGAGTGGGCGCTGGGCGCCATGGTGCTGTTCGTCATCGTCTCGCAGATCAAGATCAACCTGACCAACGCCTATGCCGGCTCGCTGGCCTGGTCGAACTTCTTCGCCCGCGTCACCCACAGCCATCCAGGCCGTGTGGTGTGGCTGGTGTTCAACGTCGCCATCGCCCTGATGCTGATGGAGCTGGGCGTGTTCGATGCGATCCAGCAGGTGCTCGGCCTGTACGCCAACATCGCCATCGCCTGGATTGGCGCACTGGTCGCCGACCTGGTGATCAACAAGCCGCTGGGCCTGTCGCCCAAGTTCATCGAGTTCAAGCGCGCACACCTGTACGACATCAACCCCGTGGGTGTCGGCGCCATGCTGATCGCCTCCCTGCTGTCGATCCTCGCCTACGCCGGCTTGTTCGGCGCCCTGGCCGAGGCCGCTTCGCCGATGGTGGCGCTGGGCGCGGCCTTCATCAGCGCGCCGCTGATCGCCTGGCTGACCAAGGGCCGCTACTACATCGCCCGCACCAGCGACCCGCTGCTGCTGTACCCCGCCGGCCCGTGCGAAACCGTGCAGTGCGGCCTGTGCAGCAACGCATTCGAGGCGCCGGACATGGCCTTCTGCCCGGCCTACAGCACGCCGATCTGCTCGCTGTGCTGCTCGCTCGACGCGCGCTGCGGCGACGCCTGCAAACCCCACGCGCGCCTGGCCGAACAGATGGACGATTTCGTTCGCTGGATCTACCCCAAGGCCTCGATCCCGCGCCTGCACAGCCGCCTGGCGCAGTACATGGGCCTGCTGGTGTTGCTGGTACTGATGCTGTTCGGCGCGCTGGCACTGATCTACAGCCAGGTCTCCCACGGCTTGGTGCCGCATTCGCCAGAGGTGCAACAGACGCTCTACCAGGCCTTCCTCAAGGCCTTCCTGACGCTCTCGGTATTCGCCGCGATCCTCGCCTGGTGGGTGGTGCTGACCCGCGAGAGCCGCAGCGTGGCGCAGAAGGAATCGGACCGGCAGACCCTGCTGCTGATGCAGGAAATCGAAGCGCACCGGCGTACCGACGAGGAACTGCAGAAAGCCAAGGAAGCCAGCGAAGCGGCCAACGCAGCGAAGAGCCGCTATGTCACCGGCCTGTCCCACGAGCTGCGCACGCCGCTCAACAGCATCCTCGGCTACACCCAGATCCTGCAGCGCGACGCGGCCATGCCCGGCCAGCACAAGGATGCCCTGGCGACCATCTTCCGCAGCGGCTCGCACCTGCTGTCACTGATCGACGGCCTGCTCGACGTGGCCAAGATCGAGGCAGGCAAGCTCAACCTGGAACTCTCGGAAATCCCCTTCCCCGAATTCATCCACCAGATCGACCGCATGTTCACCCCGCAGGCCGAAGAGAAAGGCCTGCGCTTTCGCATGGAAACCAGCGGGCGCATGCCGGCGGTGGTGCGCGGCGACGAGAAGCGCGTGCGGCAGATCCTGATCAACCTGCTGGGCAACGCGGTGCGCTTCACCGACAGCGGCGAGGTGCGCCTGCGCGTCAGCTACCTGCGCGAGACGGCCAGCTTCGAAATCATCGACACCGGCATCGGCATCGACCCGGAGCAGATCGAGCGGATCTTCCAGCCCTTCGAGCGCGGCGACCTGATGCGCCAGGACAACGGCGTCGGCCTGGGCCTGACCATCACCCGCATGCTCACCTCGCTGATGGGCGGCGAGCTGTCGGTGAAGAGCGTGCTCGACCAGGGCACCAGCTTCCAGGTGCGCCTGTTCCTCTCCGAGGTGCGGGTGCCGCAGGCGGTGGTGCACGTCGAGCACGACATCATCGGCTACCAGGGCCCGCGCCGACTGATCCTGGTGGTGGACGACCACATCGAGCACCGCCGCGTGCTGGCCGGCATGCTCGAGCCGCTGGGCTTCCAGATCGCCCAAGCGGCCAACGGCCAGGAGGCGATCCGCCAGGTGGCGCTGCTCAACCCTGACCTGATCTTCATGGACCTGTCGATGCCGCAGATGGATGGCTGGGAAACCAGCCGGCTGATCCGCCGCAACGCCCTGTCGCAGGCGCCGATCATCGTGCTCTCGGCCAACGCCTTCGCCGACGACCGCGAGCGCAGTGTGGCTGCCGCCTGCAACGACTACCTGGCCAAGCCGGTGCACACCCCGCAACTGCTGGAGCGCATCCAGCAGCAACTGGGCCTGCAATGGCTGCACCGCAGCGCCGAAGAAAGCTCACCGGCTGCGCCACCCGCCGAGCTGCCGAACCCGCTCGACCTCGCCGAGCTGCGCGAACTGGTGGCCCTCGGGTACATGCGCGGGATTCAGGACAAGCTCGACGCCATCGAACAACAGAGCCCGGCCTGCGCCGGCTTCACCGCCCCGTGGCGCGCCCTGGCCAAGGGTTTCCGCCTGGACGAACTCAACCAGCAACTCAAGGAGGCCGAACATGAATGCTCTCACGCAGCTTGCTGAGCGCGGCACCGTACTGATCGTCGACGATACGCCGGACAACCTCGCCCTGCTCTCCGATGCCCTGGATGCCGCCGGCTACATGGTGCTGGTGGCGCTCGACGGGCAAAGCGCGCTGAACCGCATTCAACGCCGGCGCCCGGACCTGATCCTGCTCGACGCGATGATGCCCGGCATCAACGGCTTCGAGACCTGCCGGCGGATCAAGGAACAGCCGGACAGCGCCGACATCCCGGTGGTGTTCATGACCGCCCTGACCGACAGCGAACACGTGGTGGAAGGCTTCGCCGCGGGCGGCAGCGACTACGTGACCAAGCCGATCCACACCGATGAGGTGCTGGCCCGCGTCGCTGCCCACCTGCGCACCGCGCGCATCCTCCAGTCAGCCCGCGCCGCCGCCCAGCCGGTGGACCTGACCCTGAGCAACGAGCCGACCTACGAGGCCCTGTCGAGCCGCTTCCAGCTCACCGAACGCGAAGTGGAAGTGCTGCGCTGGGTCGCCTGCGGCAAGACCAACCGCGATATCGGCGACATCCTCGGCCTCAGCCCGCGCACGGTGAACAAGCACCTGGAGCACGTCTACGTGAAGCTCGGCGTGGAAACCCGCACCGCAGCGGCGGCCGTGGCGATCTCGGCCAGCGTGGCGCGCTGACTGCTACCGAAGGTGGGCATCACTGATTGGCATCCGCCACGCCCCCTCACCCCAGCCCTCTCCCCAGAGGGGGGAGGGGGTATTCGTGCAGAACTGCCGCCCTGCGCGCCTCACCCGACCGTCTTGGGTCGACGCGATTCGGCAACCTCAACGGGAAAAACCACACGCTCACCGAGCCTCGCTTCTTCTTTGCTGCCCCGGCCGCAACAGCCCCCATGCCTAGTACAACAAGCGGCTCTCGCTAACAAATGCGCACACGCCCATAAGCCCCTCGAATCCGCCCCCTCTCCCCTTTGGGGAGAGGGCTGGGGTGAGGGGTCGAGCTCAACATGGACGACTACCCCTTACCCTGCATCTGCTTCAGCAACGGCGCGCACTGGCTATCGTCCCCGCCACTGCTCGGCGCAATCAGCCCGGCTGCCGGAGCCACCGCCACGCCGAGTGCCAGCAGCCCAGCACCGCGCAGGACCAGCGGCACACCCCCAGCCGGCTGCTTGAAGATACCGCGCACACCAATACCCCCCTCCAATCCACCCCCTCTCCCCCCTGGGGAGAGGGCTGGGGTGAGGGGTCGGGCTCAACATGAATGGCTAACCCTTGCCCTGCATCTGCCTCAACAACGGCGCGCACTGGCTATCGTCGCCACCACTGCTCGGCGCAATCAGTGCCACCAGCCCGGCTGCCGGCGCCACCGCCACGCCGAGTGCCAGCAGCCCGGCGCCGCGCAGGGCCAGCGGCACACCCTGCACGCCGGCATCCGGCTGCTTGAAGGTACCGCGCACATACAGCGGCGAGCGCAGAGAGAAGATGCGCAGGCCCTTGGACGCCGGCGTCACGCTCAGGTCCAGCTGCTCGCTGGCGAAGTTGGCAGTGCCGTCGACCTTGATCACAGCGTTCTCGGTATCGACCACGAACAGCCGCGTGCTCATCAGGCCCTGCTTCATGCCCAGGTCGGCAGCCGCGCAGTTGATCTTCACCTCGTCGTCGCCGAACAGCTTGCCGACCATGTAGTTGCCGACGTTGAGCCCGGCGATCTCCATCAGGCTGCGGCTGACCGCGCCGTCATTGATCAGCAGCTTGACCCCACCATTGGCAGTCCCCAACAGCGCGGCCACCGAGTTACCCGTGCCGCTCAAGTCAGCGTCGCCATTCAGCTCGCCGAAGCTGGTCTGCATCGGCGCAAAACCGGGGAACAGCTGCTTGAGCTTGAAGCCGCGTGCACTCAGGCGCAGCGTGCCTTGCAGCGGCACGCGCGTACCGTCCAGGCGGACCTGCGATTCCAGCTTGCCGCCGGCCACGCCGAAGCGCAGCGGCTCCAGGCTGAGTTGGCCATCATTGAGTACGACATGGGTATCCAGGTCGCTGATCGGCAATTTGTCGCTGTGCACGATGCGCTTGCCGGTGAAGCGCACATCGGCGTCCATCGCCCGCCAGCGCTCGGTGCGAAATTCCTCTACCGGCAGCACCTTGCCCGCCGGTTGGCTGGCCGCCGCACCGCGCTCCTTTTTCTCGGCATTGGAGTCGGCACCGATCAACGGCGCCAGGTCGGCGAACAGCAGCTGGTTGGAGGTCAGCTGGCCAGACAACTTGGGCCGAGGCTGACGCGCGACGAAGGTCAGGTCGCCATGGATATCGCTGTCACCGATACGACCATTGAAGTCCCGGTAACGAAAACTGGCGCCGCCGGCATCGCGCAACTGGGCGCTGAGGCGACCATCGGTGGTGTAGGCCGGCGTGGCGGGCAAGGTGACGCCCGTCAGCGCATAGAGGTGGCCCAGGCTGCTGCCGGACAGGCGCAGGCGCAGATCGAGGGCGCCGAGGTTCTTCGGATCGCTGAGGGTACCGGCCAGCACGATACGCGTGCTGCCGGCGCGGATATCGGCCTGCAGCGGAAACGGCCGCTGCGCATCCTGCAGCGCCAGCAGGCCACCGACCTTGCCCTCGCCCGCCAGCGGCTGGCCCTTGTAGCGGCCCTTGGCCTGCCAGGCGAAGGCGTAATCCTGCGGGGAGGAATCGGTGGCCTGCGCGGCTGCCTTGCCGACGATGTCACTGAACGGAATGGGCTTGCCGAGCGGGTCTATCTGCACCTGCAACTGGGTGTTCAGGCTCTGGTCGTCGAGGGTTACCTGGCCCTTGTCGAAGCCGATGGTGCCGATATCCAGGGTCCAGGGTGAAGGCGTTTGCGCATCGGCCGGATCGCCCAGGTCGAAACTCCAGTTGCTGCGGCCATCGGCCAGGCGCTGCAGGCTGGCGGCGGGCGCCACCAGGTCGATACGCGGGCTGCGTACGGTCTTCCACAGCAGGGGCAGTGGCGACAGGCTGAACTGCACCCGCTGCAGGCTGACGAAGGACTCGCCCTTGGCCCACGACGGATTGCCCAACACCAGTTGCTCGGCGGAAAAATGCGGCCAGGGCAGCCAGCCACGCCACCCTCCCTCCTCCGGCTGGCGCTGCCAGACCACACGCAGGTCACCGTTAATCGCAAAGGGGCGGTTCAGCGCCGCAGAAACCTGCGTGTTCAACGTCGGCCTGGCCAGGTTCCAGTCGAACAGCGCCAGGAACAGCAGCAGCGCCGCCAACAACAGCAACGCCACGGCGAACAGGCCGCCCAACAGCTTACGCATCCGCACATTCGACTCCCGGCATGCGCCCACACCTCCAAACGATAAGACTTACCAGGTCTGACTGACGAAACCGGGGAATGCTCCCCCGCGCTGGCAGCCCGCCGCAAAATGCCCGATCCTGTGGGCCCTGGCCAGCGTAAAAATGCCCATGCAGCTGATCGACACTCACACCCACCTCGACTTCCCCGACTTCGACGCCGACCGCGCCGAACTGCTGGCGCGCAGCCGTGCGGCCGGCGTGGCGAAGCTGGTGGTGCTCGGCGTGTACCAGGCCAACTGGCAGCGCCTGTGGGACCTGGTACAACAGGAAGACGGCCTGTACGCGGCCTTCGGCTTGCACCCGGTGTACCTCGAGCAGCACCAACCCGAACACCTCGCCGAGCTGCGCGACTGGCTGCAGCGCCTGGCCAGCCACCCGCGCCTGTGCGCGGTAGGTGAATTCGGTTTGGACTACTTCCTCGAACAGCTCGATCGCCAACGCCAGCAGGAACTGTTCGAAGCACAGCTGATGCTGGCCAACGAGGTCGAGCTGCCGGTGCTGCTGCATGTGCGGCGTGCCCATGCCGCGACCATCGCCACGCTCAAACGCTTGCGTCCTCGGCGCGGCGGCATCATCCATGCCTTCGCTGGCAGCGTTGAAGAAGCCCGCGAATACCTCAAGCTGGGCTTCAAGCTCGGCCTCGGCGGCGCGCCAACCTGGCCGCAGGCCCTGCGCCTACGCAAGGTGGTGGCGCAATTACCGCTGGAGGCGATCGTGCTGGAAACCGACGCCCCGGACATGGCCCCAGCCATGCACCCCAACCAGCGCAACAGCCCCGAATACCTGGCCGACATCTGCCGCGTGCTCGCCGAGCTACGCGGTATCAGCCCGGAAGAGCTGGCCACCGCCAGCAGCCACAACGCCGCCGAGCTGTTCGGCTGGCCGACCCCGTAGGGCGGGTGCAACCCGCGAGAACAAGCACCGCGGGTTGCACCCGCCCTACCCTGAAATGACAAACCCGCTGCTGTTCTTCGCAATAGCAGGCAGCCGTAGGAGCGAGCTCTGCTCGCGAACCAGGCAGCGCAAGAGCTTCGCGAGCAGAGCTCGCGCCTACAGGGGCACAATCCAGCATCGGGGGTCACTCGCCCCAGAAACGACAAAGCCCGCCAATTGGCGGGCTTTGTTTCAACCGCGTATCGATCAGACGCGGAAGGTGCTGATCAGCTGCTTGAGGCGCGCCACCTGGTCGGACAGCTCACGGCTGGCCTGCTCGGTCTGTACTGCGCCTTCGGCCGTACGCTCGCCCGCCTGATTGATCTCGACGATGTTCATGTCGATATCGTGAGCCACGGCGGTCTGCTGCTCGGCGGCAGCAGCGATCTGCTGGTTCTGGTCGACGATCATGCCGACCGCGCCGAGGATGTTCTCCAGCGCCAGTTGCACCTGCGAGGACTGGCTGACGGTGCTGTCGACCATCTGGTGGCTACCGTTCATGGCAGTCACCGTGGCGTTAACCCCGGTCTGCAGGCGGCCGATCATCTGCTCGATTTCCTCGGTGGACTGGTGCGTACGCTTGGCCAGGTTGCGCACCTCGTCGGCCACCACGGCAAACCCACGGCCCTGCTCACCGGCACGTGCCGCCTCGATGGCCGCGTTGAGCGCGAGCAGGTTGGTCTGCCCGGCAATGCCCTTGATCACTTCCAGCACCTGGCTGATCGAGGCGCTGTCGGAGGCCAGCTGGTTGATCACCGTGACCGACTGATCGATCTCGCTGGCCAGGCGCTGAATGCTGCCGACCTGCGATTCCACCAGGGCACGACCGCTGACCGTCTCCTCGTTGACGCTCTGCGCACTGCCCACGGCGGCGGCAGCGCTGCGCGCGACCTCCTGGGCGGTGGCGGACATCTGGTTCATCGCCGTGGCGACCTGTTCGATCTGCCCACGCTGGGCGCTGACCGCCTGGCTGCTCTCGCCGGAAACCACTTCGACCTTGTCGGCCTGGCGCTCGACCTCGGTGACGGTCTTGCCAACCAGATCGATCAGCTCGCGAATTTTCTCCACGGTGCCGTTGAACACTTGGCCCAGCTCGCCCAGCTCGTCCTGGCTCTTGACGCTGACCTTGACGGTCATGTCGCCGGCGGCGACCTGGCCGAGGGTCTTGCCGAAGCCCTTGAGGGTGGTGCGGGTGGACACGTAGAAGCCGCCGTAGAGGTAGCCGATCAGCAGGAACACCAGCACCAGGGCCGCGACGAGCAGGATCATCTGCGTGCGCTTCTGCCCCAGGCGCTGGCCCAGTTCCTGGTCGAGGAACTGCAGCACGGCGTCGTTCAGCGCATAGGTCTTGTCGATGTCCGCGCTGCTGGTGTCGAAGAAGGCCTGCCAGGATGCGTCCAGGCTGTCGGCCATGAGGATTTCTTCCTCCAGGCGCGTGTTGGCGGCGGTCAGGGTGCTGCGGCTGTCATCGGCCAGCGTACTCAGGGCCTGCTGGGCCTTGGGCTTGTCCTGCAGCGCGCTCTGGATCTTGAAGCCGTACTCGGCATTGAGCTTTTCCAGCTCGGCCAGCAGCTCGTCGAGCTTGCCGCTGTCGGACGAACCGAGGATGTGCAGGCCCAGCGACGTGGAACCCAGCGCACGGCCCTTGCTCAGCGCCTTGGTCACCGGTGGGGTGACACTGGTGACCAGTTCGGACATCTGCCGCACCGTCAGGTCAGTGTCCTGACTAAGGCCCGCCTGGCTGGCAACGAACTTGATGAAGACTTCGGCGTTATCCAGCGCCTTGACCACCAGGCCAGCCTTGCTGCGCTGCGACTCCTCCTGCAGGACGGCGGCGAGAGCGGTCTTGATCGCATCACGCTGAGTGTTGAATTCGGCGACCTTCTGCTCGTCCTGGCTGCTCGGCGCCAAGCCGTCGATGGCCGTCTGCACGCGCTCTTGCAGGGTATTGATCTGCGCCAGCAACGCTTCCGACTCGCCGGATTGGCCCAGCGCGGCGTTGATTTCGAGCAAATCATTGAGCTGCTCGAGATCACGGCGCAGCTTGAGGCTGTCCTTGAGCAGGCCGATGCTTTGCAGTTCGGTGCGGGTATCGACGAACTCGTGATAGGAGTCGCGCACCAGGTAGAAGTTGGTGACCAGCATGGGCAGGAAGAAAAGTACGCTGATCAAACTGAACTTCATACCGAAGCTCAGGCGGTTCATGAGCGCTATGGCCGGATACAGCACGCTATTCACTAGACGTCTCCTGTTGCCATTATTGTTGTATTCCGGCCGGGAGCAGACCGGGAATTGAACGGCAAGATAATGTAATCAGTACATGAAGCCTGCGACGATCGAGCGCCTCAGGCAGCGGTTCCTGCTGGCCCCTGCAGCCAGTAGCCACAGAAGGTCGTCAACAGTTCCCGCAAGGGATGCACCAGGCAGGTACACGCCCCAATGGTGACCTGTATACCGGATATCGACCCCATCCTCTGTAACTTAAGGTTAAGAGTACGCCTGTAATCCGTACCGGCATTGACCTGAGTCGTGCCAGCCGTGGAATCCAGGCTAAACCGGGCGCCGACGAACGGCGGCAGCCGCACCCGCTCAGGCGCGCGCCCCGTCATCACGAAATCTTATGCCACACCGTTCACCGGGTTGATCCGACCTGGATCGACTGACGCCAAAGGAGTTGCCTAGAACAGCAGAATCCACACGGCAAACGCCGCGTACCAGAGCACCGCCGAACGCACCAGTAACTGCCACAACTCATCCAGGCTATTGACCCCCGCCTCGCCGGCTTGCGGTTCGGGTAGTTCGCCGGCCGCGCGCCCGGCGTTGCTCAGCAGATCGGCGGCCGGAATATCCCAGGCCAGCAGATCGTGCAGCACCGCGCGACTGACCGCAGCGAAATTGCCGACCAGGGCAAAGCTGGCGGCCAAAAACCGCACCGGCAGCCAGTCCAGGGCATGCCGCAGTTGCGCGGCGCGCTCGGCCAGAACCGGTTGGGTGGCGTGCTCGGCGGTCAATGCCAGCAGGCGATAGGCCAGCGCCAATGCCGGCCCCAGCAGGGCATACCAGAAGATCACCGCGAAAAAGCCCTGATAGGCCTGCCACAGCTCATAACCCTGCACGCGCAGCAGCAGTTCCGCCTCAGCATCGGCCTCCAGGCCCATGTCACGCTCGGCCACATGCAGGGCGGCCTGCTCGTCACCACGGCGCCAGGCATCACGAAACGGCCCCAGGGCCGTCAGCACATCGCCACGCCCCAGGCTGTAGACCAGCACCAGCAGATGCACCGGCAGCGCCAGCCAGCCATACGCCAGCGGCTGGATGATCAACAGCAGCAACCCCAGCAGCGCCATCGGCACCAGCACCAGCAGCGCCAGCGAGATCCACGGCTCCGCCCCCGGGCGCCCCTCGACCCGCGCCAGCCATTGCCGCCAGAAGCCATCCTGCTGGATACGCTGGCGTCCGGAAGACAGCTTCTCTACCCAGACCACCAGCAACAGCACCAGGAAATTCATCTACCGCTCCCCTCGTTCGCTCAACGCCGCACGCATTCGCGCCCAGTCGAAGTACGGCCCCGGGTCGGTCTTGCGCCCTGGAGCAATATCGCTGTGACCGCAGATGCGCTGGACACTCAATTCAGGATAGGCCTGCAACAGCTGACGGGTCAGCGCGACCAGGCTCGAATACTGGGCATCGGTGAAAGGCTGCTCGTCCGTGCCCTCCAACTCGATTCCCAGGGAGAAATCGTTACAGCCCTCGCGCCCGTCAAAACGGGATACACCGGCATGCCAGGCGCGCTCGCCACAACCAACGAACTGGGTCACCCCGCCATCACGCTCGATCAGGAAGTGCGCCGAAACCCGTAAGTGGACGATATCGGCGAAATACGGATGCTCGTCGCCCGGTAGACAGTTCTGGAACAACTGCTGCACCTTGCCCGTGCCGAACTGGCCAGGCGGCAGACTGATGTTGTGGATGACCAACAGAGACACCTCGCCACTCGGGCGGGCATTGAAATTCGGCGATGGACAGTGCTGCACACCGGCGCACCAGCCTGTGACGGGGTCCAGCTGCATAAGGGCTCCTTGAACACTGCCGCCACTCTAGCAGAGGCGGCCACCCGGAAACGACAACGCCCGGCACAGGGCCGGGCGTTGTAGGCAAACAAGCAAGGCGTCAGTCGCCCTTGAGCTTGCGCAGGTTGCCGATCACCGACTCCAGCGCCCGGTCGAACAGCAGCGCATCGTCGAGCATACGGATCGCGCCGCGACGGAACTCTACTGCCAGGCCCATGCGCGTCTTCTCCTGGACCTTCATGCCGGTACGGTTGACGAAGATGAACTTGCCGGTCGGCTTGATGATCGCCGCCAGCTTGCAGCGCAGCTTGTGCTCTTCGTCTTCCTGGATTTCCACCCAGCTGCCAACCCGCAGGCTGTCGACCTGACCAAGCGCCTCATCGTCATCCGGCAAGCTGGCTTCGGGCTCCTGCTGACGGGTCTCGCCCGGCGCCAGGAGGATAATTTCTTCGACCACCTCGACCATCGCCGGCGGCTCGACGACCGGGTCCAGATCGATCGACGGCAAGTCCAGCATCGGCATGCCGCTCAGTTCGGCAGCCACGCCTTCGTCGGCTGTCGCACCTTCAACAGCTTCCGGCTCGGGCTCTGGCTGTACTTCCGGCAGGCTGCGCTTGAAGCGCTGGAAGGCCTGCACATGCACCGACTCCAGCTGGCTGAAGAACTCGCTGGTAACGAACGGATCGATGGCCGCACTGGCCAACCCGTCACGAAGGGATTTCAGCAGGCTAGGCACCAGCTCCAGCAGGCGCAGGCGATCTTCCGGCGACTCGTGGGGCTCGACGCTCCATACCAGGTCGTCCATCACCGCCAGCGCAGCCTGCCAGTCATCAGACTCGACACCGTGCTTGAGGCAGGTCAGCTGCAGCACCTTGCTCCAGCCTTCCTGCAGCAGACGCACCACCACCTCCGGCAGGGTCTTGCCAAGCAACCGCGCATTCAGCGCCTGCTCGACCTGCTGGCGGGCCTGATCGGCCTTGGCCCGGCCTTCCTCGGCGTCACGGGTGCGCTGTTCCAGCAGTTCGCTGCGGCGGCGCTCGTCGCCGGTATAGGCAAGGAACTCGGCCAGCACATCGGAGAAGATCGCCGGATCATCGCTGAAGTCATTGAGCAGTCGTTGCACCACCTGCTCGATGCGCTGATACAGCACATCGCGCTGCGCATCACCCTGCCCACTCCAGCCGAGCGCCGCAGAGGCAATCTCGTTGAGCAGACGACGGGCCGGATGGCTGCCGCGACTAAAGAACGTCTTGTCCAGCACCGCAACCTTGAGCATCGGGATCTGCAGACGGCCAATCAACGCCTTGAGCGAGTCCGGCAAGGTGCGGTCATCGAGAATGAACTCGAAGAGCATGGCGACCAGATTGATCACATCCTCGTCGACTTCGCCGACTACCCGCGACTTGCCACTCTTGGCACTGGCCCGGGTCAGCAGCTGTTCCAACTGGCTGCGCAGGTTGTAGTCATCCTGTTCCGGCGCGATCTCACCTGGCAGGCGTTGCTGCAAGTGAGAAAGCAGGCGCATCAGGTCATTGCTGGAAATCGGCAGCGCATCGGCCGGCATCTGCCGGCGCGGAGCCGCGCCACTGCCACGCACGTGCGACAGCAGCTCCTGCAACACGCCGAAGACCTCCTGCTCACCGGCACTGCCGTAGCCCGCGGACTCGCCCTGAACCACCTCGGCAGCCTGATCGCGCGCTGCACGGCCGGTACCCGGCTGAGCCGGCGCCTGGCGACGTGCCGGCGGAGCCGACTTCAATTCCGGCAACACGCCAGCCTCGACCAGTTGCTGGTTGGACGCGGCATAGAGCTGGTCGAGATCGGCCAGCACGTATTTTTCAAACAGCTTGAGGATGATCAGCTTGACCCGGATCTCCACGCCCAGCCCGGCGCAGGCATCGAGGAAGCGCTCGCAGAGCATGCGCGGCCCGAGCGGATTGCTCTTGTCGTCGAGTTTCTGGGTAATCATCGCGTTGAGGCGGGTGGTCAGGTGACCCAATGCCATGCCGTCACGGCTCATCACCCGCGCCACCATGGCATCGAGGGCAACCGACTCTTCCAGGACGTCGTCCTGCACCAGAGACAAACTGTCGAACGAAACAGGCGCCAGCTGTGGCGGCTTGCCGATTTCGTATTGATTGAGGGTGGCGAAGCTCTCGAAGACCTTCTGCAGGAAGCCGCGCTCGATGGACTTGCGCTTCAGGCGCAGGTCGCGCATGGCTTCAAAGAAGGCGTTCTGCTCGGCGTTGCTGTTCGCGCGATCGGCCATCTCAAAGAGAGTGTCGTCCGCATTGTCGAACAGCGCCTGCAGCGCCTGCTTGAGCTGCTGTGCCGCTTTGTCGCGCACCTGAATAAGAGCCACGGGAAGCCTTCCTGCCGGCGAAGCTGGCGATTGCTCAGGGGCTACCTTGTTCAGGTGCACCACTTTCGCGTCAGTCTGCATTGAGAGTCTCCCGCAGGCACCCGGTCTGGGTCTGCCTGCTTACGATCGGCGGGACGCTATCCGTAACGTCAAAGGTATGGCGTCAAAATCTATGGCCAACCTTATTATAGGGGGAGGCGAAGAATGACCAAATACCCCATTCGTTAGACATGACCTGGTTCACAGAGCGCGGAATTAACAGCGCCGAACGGTCACGCCCACCCACCGAGCTGCCCTATCTGTCTAGCAGATGGACCGCAATTTCTCCCATAAGCTCCCTGCACCGACCGTCGGCAATCCTTATAATCGCGCCACCAGACTGCGGAGGCCGCCATGCCCAACCTGATCCTTGCCGACCTCGGCGCCGAAATCGAAGCCAACGTGCGCCGCGCCCTGCGCGAAGATATCGGCAGTGGCGACATCACCGCCCAACTGATTCCCGCCGAACGCCTAGCCCAGGCCAGCATCATCACCCGTGAAGATGCCGTGGTTTGCGGTACTGCCTGGGTCGACGCGGTATTTCGTCAGCTCGACCCGCGCGTAGCCGTGCATTGGCACGTCGCCGATGGTGAGCGCGTCAGCGCCAACCAGGTGTTGTTCAGCCTTGAAGGCCCGGCCCGCGCCCTGCTTAGCGGCGAGCGCAGCGCTTTGAACTTCCTGCAAAGCCTGTCCGCCGTCGCCACCCGCTGCCAGCACTTTGCCGACCTGGTGCAAGGCACCCAGGTCAAACTGCTGGACACCCGCAAGACCTTGCCAGGCCTGCGCCTGGCACAGAAGTACGCCGTAACCCAGGGCGGCTGCCACAACCACCGCATCGGCCTGTACGACGCCTTCCTGATCAAGGAAAACCACATCGCCGCCTGCGGCGGTATCGCCCAAGCCATCAGCGCCGCCCACGGCATCGCCCCAGGCAAGCCGGTAGAAGTCGAAGTGGAAAGTCTGGAAGAACTGCAACAAGCCCTGGATGCCGACGCCGACATCATCATGCTCGACGAACTGAGCCTGGACGACATGCGCAAAGCCGTAGCCATAACTGCCGGCCGCGCCAAGCTGGAAGCCTCCGGCGGCATCAACGAAAGCACCCTTCGCACCATCGCCGAAACCGGTGTGGACTACATCTCCATTGGCAGCCTGACCAAGGACGTCAAAGCCATCGACCTGTCGATGCGCCTCAGCCTGTAAGCCGCAAATCGCAACCAACAAAAAGCCCAGCCAATGCGGGGCTTTCTTTTATATGGTGCGGAGACAGGAATCGAATCTGCGACCTTCGCGTTACGAGCACGCAGCCCTACAGACTGACCGGCACCGACATGGAACGTGCGCGAACATCCTCCACAACAAAGGTGTAATTACATGCAGAGTGCACTGGCGATGCCTCACCAGAACCCCTAACGACTGCGCCACATGACGGCAAAGTCCGCATGGATTACCCAAACATTATCTGACCACACCAGAAACCCAGGGCACCACCTCCTGATTAAATGACCGAGTCTTCTCAGCAACATTCAGCAGCATAGGGACATGATCCCCTACTAGCACAAACTCTACTCCTTTCATCTCTGGCGAAGACAGCAAACGCGCAAACCCCTCGAAAAATTGCGCCTGCAATTTGAAATTTCGACACGATTCTGTATCGACAGCGACCCCATAAGCCTCGCAATCAAACAGATCTTCTCGTAAGTCACGAAGATCATATGGCCCATGTGAGTTCAAGGTAAGCCAATAGAAAAAACGACGACCAGGCTGTGCAAAGAAATCTATTACAACGGGAAGCAGGTCAAGATCACAAGCCCCAGGAAATGAGTAGCAACGCTGAGGCCAAGTGCGATCTTCAAAAAAAACGCGCTGATCGAGCCCTGCACGTGGATACCAGTGATGCCGGTCATACATAAGACTAGTTGCGCCATGCATCGAGGCCGTCGCAAAACCTTTCTCACGCAAGCGATTAGGCAAACAACCCTCAAAACCATGAGTAACATTCGCCAAATTATAGTGTTCGGGATAAAGATGACAGAGTTCTCGCAACTCCCCTGCGAGGGTCATACCCGAATAATTGATTTCCCCGTAGTTAGCACCAGGAAGCTTGAGTTTTCGTAGTGGAGCCAGTATAGCGTCCTGAATACGTGCCTCTTTCGGCACCCCCCAGGACTCCACAACCACCAGCAACATCCTTCCGGTTCCACCACCATTACTTACCTCATTCCAGAAAGGGTCTGATGCACTCTTCCCCTTCAGCGCAACCAGCGGATCACCTTCACCAGCAAACATATTCAAGAAAAGTCCGTTACGCGCTTTTATCCACGCAACCGACTGGCTCTCAACCCACGAGTACTCAGCCGCACGATAATATCTACTTTTACCCAACGTCTCGGATGGCGGAGCCAATACACTGGCCAATGCCAATATATTAAAAGAAACAAGAGCGACTAATCTGTTAACTCTCCCAGCCGCATAAAACACAACCGCAGCCAGAAGCAGCACAACAGTTAAAACCAGCACAACCAACAGCAGATACTTAACCGATGCGAGCTTGCTGAACTGCAAGAGATAGAGAACGTCACTCACACGATTGAACGGCATGACCTGCCCCAACAAACTTAGAACATCCACCACCAATACACTGGCGAGCGCAGCTGCACCCAACCAACGCCAGCCGAAAGCAAGAAGCAGGGTACAAATCGCAAAATCGAGATTAACGGCAGGCCGCCCGACACCTAAACCATAAGCACATAGGGCCAGAACAGCATTGGGCAAAAAAAAGGCACCAAGCCAGAAAAACACACAAGGCACTATACGACGCATATCACAACATCCCTGTTTCCAACTGACTGAATTTGAAAAAACCGCATACAAAAGCAAAATGATTGAAAGAAAAAAACCCCGGCAAGCCGGGGTTTCTCATACAAACTGAAGACATATAGCTATCAACAGCTTGCCTTTAGCTTAAGCCTGAACTAATCAGCTACCAGCAGAGCAGGTAGTAGTAGTCCAATCACACGTAATTACGGTGGCATCTGCATCTTTCGCAGTGAAAGTAGCATTACCTGTGAGCGCTGCAAGGGTAGCAGGATCAGCTGCAGTGGAGGAGGCGCAAGCAGAAGACGCGTAAGCAGTCGGAGTTGTTTCAGCAATGATCGACGCCGCACGCGCCTTAACATGGGCAGCAGCCTCGCCCAGGCAAGAGTTGATCTTGCCCTTATTGACGTATTCTTGGTAAGCCGGCAGTGCGATAGCAGCCAGAATACCGATGATCGCTACTACGATCATCAGTTCGATCAGGGTAAAACCTTTTTGAGCTTTCATGGACTATCTCCTGAGTAATGGGCAGGTCCAGCGACCTGAATACACCAAAGCACCCTTCATGCCAACTTTACTCCCTCGCCTAGCCGGCATGTTGGCGAATCACTGCACAAGCTTCCACTCAACAGGCAGTCACTAACTGCCACTTTTCGTCACCCCAACGAGCAAGGTTTGGCAGGGATAGGCAACTAAGCTATAAGGCTTGGATTGTTATGGAGCCCGCAATGAACGATCTCCCCGCCCTCACCGGCCTGGCCAAACAAGTGGTCATCGCCGAGCTGCTGGATGAAAAAGCCGCCCTGCAAGCCCAGCAACAGGCTCAGCGCAACAAATTGTCGCTAGTGACGTACCTGGTACAAAACAAGCTGGTTAAAAGCCGTGCACTGGCCGAGCTGACCTCCGAGCAGTTCGGGGTGGCTTTTGTCGACCTCAATGTAATCGACAAGGACAGCCAACCCCGCGAGCTAATCAGTGAAAAGCTGATTCGCCAGCACCGCGCACTCCCCCTGTGGCGCCGCGGCAATAAATTGTTCATCGGCATCTCCGACCCAACCAATCACCAGGCCACCACCGATATCCAGTTCAGCACCGGACTCAACACCGAAGCCATTCTGGTGGAGGACGATAAACTCGGTGATGCTATCGAGAAGTTCTTCGACTCCGCGAGCAGTGGAATGGAAGGGTTGGCCGATGTCGACCTAGAGGGACTGGATGTCGAAGCCGTCAATGATGACAAAGACGACAGTGGTGGCGGTAATGATGC
The DNA here is from genome assembly GCF_014174475.1 of Aquipseudomonas ullengensis. Taxonomy (GTDB): domain Bacteria; phylum Pseudomonadota; class Gammaproteobacteria; order Pseudomonadales; family Pseudomonadaceae; genus Aquipseudomonas; species Aquipseudomonas ullengensis. The sequence goes on along the minus strand of NZ_JACJUD010000003.1, from coordinate 238,461 downwards.
TGACGACGCCCCCGTCGTACGATTCGTCAACAAGATGCTGCTGGATGCCATCAAAGGCGGCTCATCCGACCTGCACTTCGAGCCCTACGAGAAAGCCTACCGAGTACGCTTCCGCACCGACGGTATGCTGCACGAAACGGCGCGCCCGCCGATCCAGCTCGCCCCGCGCATATCCGCGCGCCTCAAGGTAATGGCCGGCCTCGATATCTCTGAGCGCCGCAGGCCGCAGGACGGCCGCATCAAGATGAAAATCTCCAAGAGCAAAGCCATCGACTTTCGGGTCAACACCCTGCCCACACTCTGGGGCGAAAAAATCGTGATGCGGATTCTCGACCCGAGTAGCGCACAAATGGGCATCGACGCCCTCGGCTACGAAGAGTCGCAAAAAGACCTTTATATGACCGCCCTGAAACAACCACAGGGCATGATCCTGGTCACCGGCCCTACCGGCTCGGGCAAAACCGTTTCATTGTATACCGGCCTGAATATTCTCAATACCGCCGACGTGAACATTTCCACAGCAGAAGATCCGGTGGAAATCAACCTGGAGGGTATCAACCAGGTCAACGTCAACCCAAGACACGGTATGGACTTCTCGCAAGCTCTTCGTGCGTTCCTGCGCCAGGACCCGGACATCATCATGGTCGGCGAAATCCGCGACCTGGAAACCGCCGAAATTGCCATCAAGGCTGCGCAAACTGGCCACATGGTCATGTCGACCCTGCACACCAATAGCGCCGCCGAAACCCTGACTCGCCTGCGTAACATGGGCGTACCCAGCTTCAACATTGCCACATCAGTCAACCTGATCATTGCCCAGCGCCTGGCACGCAAACTCTGCAGCACTTGCAAACGTGAAGTAGCCATTCCGCACGAGACATTGCGCGAGGAAGGCTTCAAGGACGCAGAGATCGGTACGTTCAAGATCTACGGCCCTGTCGGCTGTGAAAACTGCAAGGACGGCTACAAAGGTCGATTGGGGATTTATGAAGTGGTTAAAAACACGCCGGCGCTGCAGCGGATTATCATGGAAGATGGCAACTCCATCGATATTGCCGCACAAATGCGCAAAGACGGCTTCAATGATCTGCGCAGATCCGGTTTGATCAAGGTAATTCAAGGCACCACCAGCCTTGAAGAAATCAATCGCGTGACCAAGGACTGACACCCATGGCGGAAAAAGCACTAAAAACAAGCCAGTTCTCTTGGGAGGGCACCAATCGACAAGGTGCGAAAATCAAGGGCGAGCTAAGCGGGCTCAATCCTGCACTGGTCAAAGCACAGCTGCGCAAGCAAGGCATCAATCCGATCAAGGTTCGCAAAAAGTCTGCCTCACTATTCAGTGCAGGCAAGCCAATCAAACCAATGGACATTGCTCTGTTCACCCGCCAGATGGCGACCATGATGAAGGCCGGCGTGCCATTACTGCAGGCGTTCGAGATAATTGGCGAGGGATTTGAAAATCCCAACATGCGCAAGCTGGTGGATGACCTAAAACAGGAAGTTGCAGCAGGCAACTCCTTTGCCACCGCCCTGCGTAAACAGCCTAAATATTTTGACGATCTTTACTGCAACCTGGTCGACTCCGGCGAGCAGGCTGGCGCCTTGGAAACTCTTCTTGATCGTGTCGCCACCTACAAAGAAAAGACTGAGGCAATGAAGGCCAAGATCAAGAAGGCCATGACCTACCCTATCGCAGTAATAGTGGTGGCAGTCATCGTGACCTCTGTTCTATTGATCAAGGTAGTCCCCGCGTTCAAAGAGGTTTTTGAAGGCTTTGGAGCAGAACTGCCGGCCTTTACTCAGATGGTAGTAACCATGTCTGAGGGACTTCAGAGATGGTGGTTCGTCTTTGTCGCAGTATTGTTTGGAGCGGCATGGGCGCTCAAAGAAGCCAACCAGCGCTCGGAAAAATTCCGTAACTGGAAAGATCGCACTCTGCTGAAAGCACCGATTATCGGGGATATTTTGTACAAATCGGCTATTGCACGATATGCACGAACCCTAGCCACCACCTTCGCTGCAGGCGTACCTCTGGTTGACTCCCTGGACTCAGTAGCAGGAGCGGTGGGTAACGTGGTTTTTCGCAACGCAGTGCTCAAGGTCAAACAGGACGTTTCATCGGGCTCACAACTGAACTTCGCCATGCGCACCACTGCAGTATTCCCTACCATGGCTATTCAAATGACAGCTATTGGCGAGGAATCTGGCGCTCTAGACGTTATGTTGGACAAAGTAGCAACGTTCTATGAAGACGAAGTAGACAACAAAGTCGACAATCTCGCTACGCTGATGGAACCCATGATCATGGCTGTACTTGGCGTCTTGGTCGGCGGCCTCATCATCGCCATGTACCTGCCTCTCTTCCAACTGGGCAACGTAGTGGGCGGCAAGTAAATGTCACTGATCGACTTTCTGGCCGGCAATTTGCTGGCCTTTGTTTTATCCGTATTTCTGCTCGGCCTGTTGATTGGCAGCTTCCTTAACGTTGTTATCTACCGTCTACCCAAGATGATGTTCCGCGACTGGAGAACACAGGCCCGCGAAGTCCTTGAGCTACCGGAAGAGCCTGCAACCAGCACCTTCAACCTCGTTCTCCCCCACTCCAGCTGCCCCCACTGCAACCATCAGATCAAGGCCTGGGAAAACATCCCGGTAGTCAGCTATCTGTTCCTCGGCGGCAAGTGCTCCAGCTGCAAAGCGCCCATCAGCAAACGCTACCCGCTGGTGGAACTTGCCTGCGGCCTGCTCTCTGGCTATGTCGCCTATCACTTCGGCTTTGGCTGGCAAGCCGCCGGGATGCTGATGCTGACCTGGGGGCTGCTGGCGATGAGCCTGATCGATTGTGATCACCAGCTACTGCCAGACTCCTTGGTTCTGCCGCTGCTGTGGCTGGGTTTGATCGTCAACAACTTCGGTCTGATCACCAACCTGGAAGACGCCCTGTGGGGCGCTGTTGCTGGCTATCTCAGCCTGTGGTCGGTGTATTGGCTGTTCAAACTGCTGACCGGCAAGGAAGGCATGGGCTACGGCGACTTCAAACTGCTGGCCATGCTCGGCGCCTGGGGTGGCTGGCAGGTATTGCCGCTGACCATCCTGCTGTCGTCTCTGGTAGGCGCGGTATTGGGCGTGATCATGCTGCGCCTGCGCAATCAGGAAACCAGCACACCAATCCCCTTCGGCCCCTACCTGGCAATTGCCGGCTGGATTGCGCTGCTCTGGGGTGATCAAATAACCGGGACCTATCTCCACTTCGCCGGTTTTTGATGAGCACACCCTGGATTCTTGGCCTTACGGGCGGTATTGGCAGCGGCAAGAGCGCCGTTGCCCAGCACTTCATGGAGCTTGGCGTGCATCTGGTCGATGCCGACCATGCCGCCCGCTGGGTGGTCGAGCCCGGCAAACCAGCTTTGGCGAAAATCGTCGAACGCTTCGGCGAGCAGGTACTGCAGGCCGATGGCACGCTGAACCGCGCCCGCCTCCGTGAACTGGTGTTTCAGGACGAGCAGCAACGACGCTGGCTGGAAAGCCTGCTGCACCCGCTGATCGGCCAGGAAATCGCCCAGTACCTGGCCAAGGCTGAATCACCCTATGCGATTCTGGTTTCGCCATTGCTGGTGGAGTCCGGCCAACACCGCATGACCCAGCGCGTGCTGGTGGTGGACGCGCCGGAGCAATTGCAGCTGCAGCGCACCATGGTGCGCGACCAGAGCAGCGAGGAGCAGGTCAAAGCCATCCTGCGCGTCCAGGCCAATCGCGAAGAACGCCTGCGACACGCCGACGACATCCTGGTCAACGACCGCGACTTGGCCTGGCTAAACAGCGAGGTCGAACGCCTGCATCACTTTTATCTGACCCTACGCGGAGGCCAACCATGAGTGCCACAGTGGATTGCCCAACCTGCGGCGCGCCCGTCGAATGGGGCCCGCAAAGCCCGAGCCGGCCGTTCTGCAGCGAGCGCTGCAAATTGATCGATCTCGGCGCCTGGGCCACGGAAGCCCACGCCATTCCCGGCGACAACCTGGAAGACGAGCTGTTTTCCGAAGACATGCCGCCACGCGGACACTGAGCCGCCCTCGACTCAGGGGCGCATGAAACTGTAATCCCGCTCGCTATCGAGATTGTCGGCGAGAAATTGCAGCTCATGCGCCAAGTCTTCACTGCTGCGCGATGTACCATTCTGTTCGACCACCGCACTGAGCAACGCGCGTAAAGCCAGCACGGCGTCAAAACCCAACTCTTCGCCCCGCACACGGCTCGCCGCCACTTCGCGCCGCGCCCATTCGTGAATACTCATTCCCGATCCCTCTGCTGTTTTCGCCAGCATGCCCGGCTCGCCTCGTGGAGTGGTTGACCCGGATCAATCATGCGGGACGTCGTCATCCTTCCAGGGCGCAGACAGGTAGCGCGTGCGATTGAACGTCTCCAGCCAGTCCGGATAGAACACCACCAGCCCGGTGACCAGCATGCCGTTGATGAATGCCTCGGGGAACATCACCAGCCACAGGTAGCCGATGAAGTCCTCCAGCCACGGCGGCATCACATACAGCCCGTCGAACCACAGCACGCCCAAACCGGTGAGCAGGCACAGCATCGCCGCCAGCCCTGCCGGAAAGAAGCCGCAGCAGAAGATGTAGACGAACAGATTGCGCGGCTGACGGCGCTCGACCCATTGCGCGAAGAACTCGGTGACCGCCACCGGAATCAGTACCAGCAACACACCATTGACGCCCAGCGCCGCCAGATCCTGCCGCCCCACCAGCAACAAGCCCAGCTGCGCAGCGAGTCCGCCCAGAACAGCCAGCGGCCAATCCAGCAACAGGGTTACTGCCGTCATGCCAATGAAATGGAAGGACAGCCCCGAGGCGAAATCACGCCTGACTAACCAGAGCAGGAACAACCCCAGCATGGTGCCGAACAGCAGGTGTTGGCGACGCTGGTCACTGAACAGCTCGACCCAGGGCGCGCGCCAGGCAGCCCAGAGCACGAAGGCGAGATACACCAGCCAGCCCACCCACAGGCTACTGGCCGACAGCAGCGCTGAACTGATCACGACTCAACCACCGTCGTGGAGAACACCTGAATATCGTCGCGCGCAGCCCAACCGCCCTGCGCGCGCCAGAAATCCATGGACTGCTGCGCATCGCGCACGACGAAGACGTGGGACTTGTCGATACCCAAGGCCGCCAGGCGCGTCAGCACCTCATCCAGCAATGCCTGCGCCAGTCCCCGCCCGCGCCAAGGCTCATCCACCACCAGATGCTGCAGGTAGCCGCGGCGACCGTCATGCCCGGCCATGACACAACCAACCAATTGGCCTTCGATGTCACAGGCCAGGCTGAGCCCCGGATTACGCGCCAGATAGGCACAGAACGGCGTGAAGGCATCCTCGGGACGCAGACGGATACCGGGCGTGCGCCGCCACAGAGCGACGAGCGCCGCATGGTCGGCCGGAGCGATGGGACGAATCGACATGGCAACCCTCAACAACGATGGCCCAGTCTACACCCGGCCATCCCGGGCTTCAGCGCGACCACTGCCGCCCGGCGCATTTGCGGTTATGCTGCGGCCATGGACGACTCCGACTACCTGCGCCTGCTCACCCGGCAGGCCGAGCAGGCCAACGACTTCCTATCCAATGCGCGCAAGTGGGAGCGCGAGCGCTGGGTCTGCCAGCGCCTGCTGCTCGGGCTGAACGTGCCCTTTCGCCAGGAAGAGTTCAGTGGCTCTGCCCAGGAACCGCCCGACGTACAGTTTCGCGAGGCGAATTTCGAAGTGTTCTTCGTCCTCGATGAAGGCCGCCGCCTGAATGACGAATGGCGTGCCGAGCTAGAGCGCCGCCGCGGCGCCCTGTCCCTCAGCCAGCTTCTGCGCCGCGAGCGACGCCCCCGGCGCATGCCCGCCAGCGAGTTGCAGGCGCGCCTGGCCACCACCCTGCGCAAGAAGGCGCACAACTACCGCGAGCGCGGCATCGATCTCAGCGAGCTGGACCTGCTGGCCTTTGTCAGCTTGAAACGCGACCTGCCGGACTTCAACACACCGTTCCCGCCACCCGGCGAGTACCTGCGCCAGGGTTGGCGCTCGCTGTCACTGGTCGGCCCAACCTACAGCCGCGTGCTGTTCGCCCATGCCGATGCGCCGGACTTCCTGCGCAACAACCTGGGCCGCACCACCCTGTTCGATGTCGGGATCAGCCTGTGAGCCCGCTACAGGAGTTGATCGCAGTGGTGCCGCAACAAGGCCAGGTGCGCTGGATCGGCGTACGCCCGCAATCGCGCGGCGACATGCTCGAACTGCAAGCCGTGGAAGCGCGTCGTGAAGCCGGGCTGACTGGTGACCACGCCCGTCCGGGGCCGCGTAACGCGCGCCAGGTGACACTGATCCAGTGGGAACACCTGGCCGTGATCAGCGCCCTGCTCGAGCGCCCCGCACAACATCCCATCGTTCCCGCCGACCTGCGCCGCAACCTGGCCATCGGCGGGATCAACCTGTTCAGCCTCAAGAACCGGCGCTTTCGCATCGGCCAGGCCATTTTCGAAACCACCGGCTGGTGCCAACCCTGCGCGCGCCTGGAGGAACGCCTCGGCACAGGCACCTTCCAAGCCACTCGCGGCCATGGCGGCATCACCGCTCGCGTACTGCAGGGCGGGATCATTCGCCTGGGCGATGCGCTTTGCGTTGAGCCGCTGTCCGCGAGCCAGCTAGAATGACTTCATCAACCCGCGAGGCCTGCCATGTCCAGCCGCTTGAGCCCAGAAGATCAGCAACGCGTTGACCAATACCTGAGCGCTCCGCAACACCAGGTCGAACGCAAGCCGTTCCGCACCTGGCGCCTGCTGGGCATCACCCTGCTGATCGTCATCGCCCTCGGCGTTCTCAGCCGCCTCCTTTCCCGCCTGGTGCTCTGAGCTGCTTCGCGCTCGCCCGGCCACTACGGATTCCGTAAGCCTTATGAGATATCCCCATGACACATCGCATCGTGATCGTCGGCGGCGGCGCCGGCGGCCTGGAGCTTGCTACCCGCCTGGGTAGCACCTTGGGTAAACGCGGCCAGGCCAAGGTTGTACTGGTCGACGCCAACCTCACCCACATCTGGAAACCGCTGCTGCACGAAGTGGCCTCCGGCTCGCTGAACTCCTCCGAGGACGAACTGAACTACGTGGCCCAGGCCAAGTGGAATCATTTCGAGTTTCAGCTGGGGCGCATGAGCGCGCTCGACCGCGCCAAGCGCCGCATCCGCCTGGCCGCCACCCTCGACGAAGATGGCGGCGAGCTGCTGCCCGAGCGCGAGCTGACCTACGACAGCCTGGTCATCGCCGTCGGCAGCACCACCAACGACTTCGGCACCCCTGGCGCGGGCGAGCACTGCATCTTCCTCGACACCCGCGAGCAGGCCGAGCGCTTCCACCGCCAACTACTCAGCCACTACCTGCGCGCCCACGCCGGACGCCTGGACGACAGCCACATCAGCGTGGCCATCGTCGGTGCCGGTGCCACCGGGGTCGAACTGGCCGCCGAGCTACACCATGCCGCCCACGAACTGGCCGCCTATGGCCTGGACGGCATCCAGCCGCAGAACATGCGTATCACCCTGGTCGAAGCCGGCCCACGGGTACTGCCCGCACTGCCCGAGCGCATCAGCGGCCCGGTGCACAAGACCCTGGAAAAGCTCGGCGTCACGGTACTGACCGGCACCGCCGTCAGCCAGGTGAACAGCACCGCCCTGCTCACCGCCCAGGGCATGGAGATCCCGGCCAGCCTGAAAGTCTGGGCCGCCGGCATCCGCGCACCGGCCTTCCTCAGGGATCTCGACGGACTGGAAAGCAACCGGATCAACCAGCTAGTGGTGCGCCCTACCCTGCAAACCACCCTGGACGACAATATCTTCGCCTTCGGCGACTGCGCCGCCTGCCCCATCGGCGACGGCAGCGAGCGCACCGTACCGCCCCGCGCTCAAGCCGCCCACCAACAAGCCTCGCTACTGGCCAAGGCGCTCAAGCTGCGCCTCAATGGCGAAGCACTGCCGACCTTCAGCTACCGCGACTACGGCTCGCTGATCTCGCTGTCGCGCTTCTCTGCGGTCGGCAACCTGATGGGCAACCTGATGGGGAGCGTCAAACTGGAAGGCTGGCTGGCGCGGATGTTCTACATTTCGCTGTACCGCATGCACCAGATGGCCCTGTACGGAATTTTCCGCACCGCCCTGCTGATGCTCAGCGACCGCATCGGCCGCAGCACCGAACCACGCCTCAAGTTGCATTGAGGCGGTTGTGAAGCGCATGGCAATAGGTCGTGCGCTCCACGACACCAAATCACAGGCAATAAAAAACCCGCACTTGGCGGGTTTCTTACTTTCAAGCAAGCTTGAAATGGTGGGTCGTGTGGGATTCGAACCTACGACCAATTGGTTAAAAGCCAACTGCTCTACCAACTGAGCTAACGACCCAAAAATGGTCGGGGTAGGGGGATTCGAACTCCCGACATCTTGCTCCCAAAGCAAGCGCGCTACCGGACTGCGCTATACCCCGATAAGAAAGTTGGCTCCACGACCTGGACTCGAACCAGGGACCCAGTGATTAACAGTCACTTGCTCTACCAACTGAGCTATCGCGGAACTTGTAACCTTCTCGCTCCTTTACTGGCTTCGGCTTTCGCCGTTTCCCGTATCAGAGGCGCGCCATTTTACCCACCAAAAAATTGCTGTCAACCCTTTAAAAGACTTATTGAACAATGCTTTGCCGAAAAATAACCGACTACTCTATCTTTGCAGCATGTTCTCCCTCACAGCGGCCTGAGCAAGGTCGCCGTTACACCCAGGATTACCCATGAGTTCCCAGGACGCTCCGCCCCCACCCCCCAAACCCATACCCGGGCTGGCAAGCCGCGGCATCCAGCCTCGCTTCAGCGAACTGGTGCAGGACTGCCGCAAACTGGTGATGAACAATCTGGCAGAGCATCTCGGCGGGGTCTTCGCTCAAGTCGACGACAGCCTTTTCGAATGCGCAGAAAAAGCCGAGAACAATCGGCTACAGACCCTGTTTTTCGACAGCATGCGCGACATCCGCAAGCTGCGCCCGCAAGTCGAGCGCAGCTACCACCAGCGCATCGCACAGAATTTCTCCGACTTCCTCGAGGGCAAGCTGAAAGCCGTACCCGGCAGCGGCGCGCTCGACGCCGAGCTGCTGGAGCTGGTGCAGAACGAGGAATATGAAGAAAGCCTGCAGGTGACCAATATGGTCAGCCGCGTGCGCGCCCACAGCGCACGCAGCCTGTTTGCCCTCGACCAGCGCCTGGCCCTGCTCAACAACGGCCACAAACTCGGCGAAGACAGCAACCCGTTCGGCCCCCAGGCAATTGCCGATGCCTTCCGCGGCGCCCTGGCGCCCCATCCGTTCCCGCTGCGGATCAAGGTCATTCTTTACATGCTGTTCGATCGCAACGTGATGGAGGGCCTCGACTCTCTATACGAGATGCTCAACCAGCGCCTGATCGCCGCCGGCATCCTGCCCAACCTCAAATTCACCCCGCAGCGCGCCGCCAGCAGTGCCGAACGCCCGAGCGAACCTACCGCGCCGGTAGCGGACGGCAACCCTCCTGCCCCGAGACACGAAACCGGCGCCGCACGTGGCAACACCAGCAGCCCCTATACCGGGCCGGCCGCAGGCACTGGCCAACCACTGCCACCTGCTGACCTCAACGCGCCGCCGTCAGCCGACCCGACCCAACTGTTCGGCGGCCTGACCGCGCTACTCAGCGAGCGCCGCGAGCGTGACATCGACGCCCCGCTACCCGGCGGCGCCCGCAGTATCGCTAGCTTCTCGCCGCGCACGGCCACCAGCACTTACAGTGCCAACGAACTGCTGGCGGCACTCAACCGCCTGCAGGAGCAGTCCGCCAGCAACCTAGCCCAGCGCCTGCACAACCCGCAGCCGGTGGAAGAGCTCAAGGCCGGCCTGCAGCAGCAACTGGAAACCCATAGCGCGCTCCCCGGTCAGCAGAAGCTGTCCGATCAGGAAGCCGACGTGATCGACCTGGTCGGCATGCTGTTCGACTTCATCCTCGATGACGACAACCTGCCGGACACCTGCAAGACCGCCCTCTCCCACCTGCACACGCCCTACCTCAAAGTGGCGCTGCAGGACAAAGCCCTGTTCACCCAGCATCACCACCCCGCCCGCCGCCTGCTCAACACCATGGCCCAGGCCGGCGTGCTGTATGGCGGCGAAGGCGACGAACGCGGACTGCTGGCGAAGATGCAGTGGGTGGTCGAACGGGTGATCCACGGCTTCGTCGGCGACCTGCAGCTCTTCGACAGCCTGCTGGAAGAGTTCAACGAATTCGTTGCCACCCTCAAGCACAAGGTCGAGTTACGCGAGCGCCGCGCCGTGGAGGCCGCCAAGGGCCGCGACAAGCTGCTCGGCGCCCGCCAGCTGGCCGTCGAGGTCATCGCCAAGGCAGTGAATGAGCGTGAGCTGCCGACGATCATCCGCAACTTCCTCGAACTGACCTGGGCCGATGTGCTGGTCTTCGTGCTGCTCCGCCATGGCGAGCGCAGCACGGAATGGCAGCGCTCCGGCGAAGTCGCCGAACTGCTGGCCTGGAGCGGCACCGTGCTCGACGCCGACGGCCGCGCGCGCCTGCAAAGCCAGCGCGTGTCGCTGCTCGACGACCTGCGCAAGGGCCTGGAACTGCTCGGCGGCTACCACGAGGATGGCGTCCGCCGCCTGCTGCAGGACATCGTTGCCTGCCAGCACGCCGTGCAGGCCCAGCAGCCGCAACTGGCCGCACAGATCAAGACCCAGCTGCCGGACAGCCCGCTCGGTGCCATGCTCGGCGAGGACGCCGTACTGGCCGAACCGGCCAAGCCCAGCGGCACCCTTTCGCCACGCACCCAGGCGCTGATCAAGGAGCTGCAACAGGTCGAATTCGGCACCTGGTTCGAATTCGTCCAAGGTGAAGACACTCGCGCGCTGAAGCTGTCCTGGTTCAGCCCGACCACGCATAACTACATGTTTGTCGACCACAGCGGACAACGCGTGGCGATCAAACCGATCCGCCAACTGGCCCAGGAAATGGAACAGGGGTTGGCACGCATCGTCACACCCGAGCGCGGATCCCCCCTGGTAGATCGTGCCCTCAGTGCGATCTATCGCGTTCTCCAGCGCTTTACCGGGCGCGCCACCGAAGTCGAACAAGGAGCCTGATTTGGACGACCGTCGTCAACACAGCCGGCATGCCACCGAGCTGCACATCGAGGTCTTCGACCTTCACTCCGGCCGCCGCCTCGGGCGCGTCGTTGACCTCTCCGCAGACGGCTTCATGCTGTTCAGCGAGAGCCCACTGGAAAACGACTCGGTCTGGGAATGCCGCCTGACAGTGGAGCCGCCGGTGGATGACATCCATGAGATCCGCCTGGGCGCCGACTGCCTCTGGAGCCGCCCCGGCGCCAATAACCAGAATGGCTGGAGCGGCTTCCACATCATCGACCTGGCCGACGAGCAGGCCAGCGCGCTGGAAGTCGTCCTGCAGCATATCTAGGCCCTGGCAGCACAAACAAAACGCCCCGCACGGCAAGCCGTAGCGGGGCGTTGTTGTATGCAGCCCGAGCGAGCCGCCAGGCTTAGCTGAAGACCAACTGCTCGCCTTCGACCCGCGCCTTGATCTGCGCGCCCGGCAGGAAGGTCCCCGCCAGGATCAGCTGCGCCAGCGGGTTCTCGATCCAGCGCTGGATCGCCCGCTTCAGCGGCCGCGCGCCATATACCGGGTCGTAGCCGACGGCCACCAGCTTATCCAGTGCCTCGTCCGACAGCTCCAGATGCAGCTCGCGCTCGGCCAGGCGCTTGCTCAGGCGCTGCAGCTGGATCTGCGCGATACCGGCGATCTGCTCACGACCCAGCGGCTCGAACACCACCACCTCGTCGATGCGGTTGATGAACTCGGGGCGGAAGTGGCTACTCACCGCATCCATCACCGCCGCACGCTGCGCCTCGCGGTCGCCGACCAGCTCCTGGATCTGCGCCGAACCGAGGTTGGAGGTCATCACCACCACGGTATTGCGGAAGTCCACGGTGCGTCCGTGACTGTCGGTCAGGCGGCCATCCTCAAGCACCTGCAGAAGGATGTTGAACACATCCGGGTGAGCCTTTTCCACCTCGTCGAGCAGCACCACGCCGTAAGGCTTGCGGCGCACCGCCTCGGTCAGGTAGCCACCCTCCTCGTAACCGACGTAGCCGGGCGGCGCGCCGATCAAGCGGGCCACGGAGTGCTTCTCCATGAACTCGGACATGTCGATGCGCACCATCGCCTCCTCGGTATCGAAGAGAAACTCGGCCAGCGCCTTGCACAGCTCGGTCTTGCCCACCCCGGTAGGGCCGAGGAAGAGGAACGAGCCGCTCGGCCGATTGGGGTCGGACAAGCCGGCACGGGAACGGCGCACGGCACTGGATACCGCCACCACCGCCTCGTCCTGGCCGATCACGCGCTGGTGCAGCAGGCCTTCCATCTTCAACAGCTTGTCGCGCTCGCCTTCGAGCATCTTGGCCACCGGAATGCCGGTCCACTTGGACACCACTTCGGCGATTTCTTCATCGGTGACCTTGTTGCGCAGCAGCTGGTTTTCCACCTTGCCGTGCTGGTCGACCATCTGCAGGCTGCGCTCCAGGTCGGGGATTACCCCGTACTGCAGCTCGGCCATGCGTTGCAGGTCGGACTTGCGCCGCGCCGCCTCGAGGTCAGCCTTGGCCTGCTCGATGCGTTGCTGGATCTGCGCCGCGCCCTGCACCTCGGCCTTCTCCGACTTCCAGATTTCCTCCAGGTCGGCGTATTCCAGCTCCAGCTTGGCGATATCTTCCTTGAGCTTTTCCAGGCGTTTGAGCGCCGCGTCGTCGTCTTCCTTCTTCAACGCTTCGCGCTCGATTTTCAACTGGATCAGGCGCCGTTCCAGACGATCCAGCGCCTCCGGCTTGGAGTCGATTTCCATGCGAATGCGGCTGGCCGCCTCGTCGATCAGGTCGATGGCCTTGTCCGGCAACTGGCGATCGGTGATGTAGCGATGGCTGAGCTTGGCCGCCGCGATGATCGCGCCATCGGTGATAGTCACCCCGTGGTGCACCTCATAACGCTCTTTGAGGCCACGCAGGATGGCGATGGTGTCTTCTTCGCTCGGCTCGTCGACCAGCACTTTCTGGAAACGCCGCTCCAGCGCGGCATCCTTCTCGATGTACTGGCGGTACTCATCCAGGGTGGTGGCGCCGACGCAGTGCAGCTCGCCACGGGCCAAGGCCGGCTTGAGCATGTTGCCGGCATCCATCGCGCCCTCGGCCTTGCCGGCGCCAACCATGGTGTGCAGCTCGTCGATGAACAGGATGATCCGCCCTTCCTGCTTGCTCAGTTCATTGAGCAGCGACTTCAAGCGCTCTTCGAACTCGCCACGGAACTTGGCACCGGCGATCAGCGAGCCCATGTCCAGGGACAGCAAGCGCTTGTCCTTCAGCCCGTCCGGCACCTCGCCATTGACGATGCGCTGGGCCAGGCCTTCGGCGATGGCGGTCTTGCCCACGCCCGGCTCGCCGATCAGCACCGGGTTGTTCTTGGTGCGACGCTGCAGAACCTGGATGGTGCGGCGGATTTCGTCGTCGCGACCAATCACCGGATCGAGTTTGCCTTCTTCGGCCCGCGCAGTGAGGTCGACGCAGTACTTGTCCAGCGCCTGGCGTGATTCCTCGACGTTGGGGTCGTTCACCGCCTGACCGCCGCGCAGGTTAGTGACCGCGTTCTCCAAGGCCTTCTTGGTCACGCCCTGGGCCAGCAGCAGCTTGCCCAGCTTGGTGTTGTCGTCCATCGCCGCCAGCAGCACCAGCTCACTGGAGATGAACTGGTCGCCCTTCTGCTGCGCCAGGCGATCGGCCTGGTTGAGCAGGCGTGCGAGGTCCTGCGACAGGTTGACGTCGCCGGTGGGGTTCTGGATTTTCGCCAGGTGGTCGAGTTCCTTGGTCAGCGCCTGGCGCAGGCCATTGACGTCGAAACCGACCTGCATCAGCAGCGGTTTGATGGTGCCGCCCTGCTGATCGAGCAGCGCCTGCAACAGGTGCAGGGGTTCGATGGCCGCGTGGTCAAGGCCCACAGCCACGGATTGTGCATCGGAAAGGGCAAGCTGCAGCTTGCTGGTTAAACGGTCTATTCGCATGGGTGTTCGTCCTTCCTTTTAGGGGCAGACCGGGGCGATGAGCACCCCTGAAACGAAAAGCCTGCCGAGATGAAGACTAGATGAGGACAGTTTCCCGCGATTCAAGCGCAGCTCGCTTGATTAGCGTCAATCAGCCAGCCAGACCAGCGAGGCAAAACGCCCGGTGCGTGATGCACGACGGTAGGAAAAGAAGCGCGGATCGCTGACCGTGCAGTAGCCACCGCCATACACCGCAGTGACGCCGCGAGCGGCCAAGCGGATGCGCGCCAGGGCGTAGATATCGGCCATGAACTTGCCGTCATTCGCACTGGGACGGAAAGCCTGCTCGGCGTCGGCATGGCTAGAGACGAAAGCCTCGCGCACCTCGGCGCCGACCTCGAAAGCCGCCGGACCAATAGCCGGACCGAGCCATACCAGCACCTGCTCGGGCGGCAGGGCCAAGGCATCCAGGGTCGCCTCCAGCACACCACCGGCCAACCCGCGCCAGCCGGCATGGGCAGCAGCCACGCGGGTGCCGGCACGATCGCAGAACAATGCCGGCAGGCAATCGGCAGTCAGCACCGCGCTGGCGATGCCGGGTGTGGCACTCCAGCTGGCATCGGCCTCGGCGACCAGAGCCGGATTGGCTTCGGCCACAGCAATGCCGTGCACCTGGCGCAACCAGGCCGGCTGACAGCGCAACTGCGAAATCAGGAGAAGGCGATTGGCGCTGACGGCCTGCAGATCATCCTCGACATGGTCGCCGAGGTTGAGGCTGTCGAAGGGCGCAAGGCTGACACCGCCGGCACGGGTGGTGACGCAGGCCCGCACATTGGCCGGTGCCGGCCAGTCGGGAGTCAGCCAGTCAGCGCTCATCAGACGAAGGATTCGTTGTCCTGGCGCAGCAGGGACAGCATCCATACGAGGTCATCCGGCAATGGCGATTCCCACTTCATGCGCTGCCCGGTGATCGGGTGGATGAGTTCGAGGAAACGCGCATGCAGGGCCTGGCGCGGGAATTCCTTGAGGGTCTGCACCAGGGTCGGACTGGCTGCCGGCGGAATACGGAAGCGCCCGGCGTATAGCGGGTCGCCCACCAGAGGGAAGCCGACATGGGTCATGTGCACGCGAATCTGGTGGGTGCGGCCGGTTTCCAGCTTGACCCGTACATGGGTGTGCGAGCGGAAACGCTCGAGCACGCGGTAATGGGTCACCGCCTGCTTGCCGCCATCGATCACCGCCATGCGCTGGCGGTTGGCCGAGCTGCGGCCGATCGGCGCGTCGATCTTGCCACCGGAGGTGACCACGCCGATCACGATGCATTCATAGATGCGGCTGACCGAGCGCTTCTGCATCTGGTCGACCAGCTTGGTCTGCGCCTGCAGGGTCTTGGCCACGACCATCAGGCCGGTGGTGTCCTTGTCCAGGCGATGGACGATGCCGGCGCGCGGCACGTTGATGATGTCCGGCACATGGTGCAGCAGGGCGTTGAGCAGGGTACCGTCGGCATGCCCGGCAGCCGGGTGGACCACCAGGCCGGCCGGCTTGTCGATCACCAGCAGGTGCTCGTCCTCGTAGACGATATTCAGCGCGATGTCCTGCGCAATCCACTCGCCCTGGGCCTCTTGCTCGGCCTCCAGGGCCAGCACGGCGCCACCGTGCACGATGTCGCGCGGGCGCACCACGGCGCCGTCGACAGTCAGGCGGCCATCCTTGATCCAGGTCGACAGGCGCGAGCGCGAGTATTCGTCGAACAGCTGGGCTGCGACCTGGTCGAGGCGTTGCCCACCTAGTGCGGAGGGCACTTCGGCGGAGAGTTGGATGAGCTGATCGGAATCTTCGGACATGGGCTACTGCGGAGGGCGGTGCAGCTTTTGGTTTCGGCTGCACGCTGTGGTTAAATACGGCGTCTTTGTCCCGGGTGTTTCCGGGGCGCTCATCATAACAGGACGGTCCAGGCCAAGACAGCCGACCGTCACAGGGACGCAAGCCGCCATGCAAGTGAAACACCTGCTGCTGATCGCAATCCTCTCCCTCACCGCCGCCTGCTCTTCCAAACCGGAAGTGGACGAGAACCTGAGCGAGACCGAGCTGTACCAGCAGGCCCAGGAAGACCTCAACGACAGCAGCTACAACAACGCCGTAGCCAAGCTGAAGGCCCTGGAATCGCGCTATCCCTTCGGCCGCTACGCCGAACAGGCCCAGCTCGAGCTGATCTACGCCTACTACAAGAACGCCGAGCCGGAAGCTGCCAAGTCGGCCGCCGAGCGCTTCATTCGCCTGCACCCGCAACACGCCAACGCCGACTATGCCTACTACGTAAAAGGCCTGGCCTCGTTCGACCAGGACCGCGGCCTGCTGGCGCGCTTCCTGCCGCTGGACATGACCAAGCGCGACCCAGGCGCCGCACGCGACTCGTTCAACGAATTCGCCCAGCTCACCAGCCGCTACCCGAACAGCCGCTACGCCCCGGACGCCAAGGCGCGCATGGTCTACCTGCGCAACCTGCTGGCCGCTTACGAAATCCACGTCGCCCACTACTACCTGACCCGTCAGGCCTATGTCGCCGCTGCCAACCGCGGTCGCTATGTCGTGGAAAACTTCCAGGAAACCCCGGCAGTCGGCGACGGCCTGGCCGTGATGACCGAAGCCTACCAGCGCCTGGAAATGAACGACCTGGCCGCCACCAGCCTGGAAACCCTGAAGTTCAACTACCCAGACCACCCGAGCCTGGTCGACGGCAACTTCGTTCCGCTCGAAGAAGAAGCCGACAACCGCTCCTGGCTGGCCAAGGCCACCCTCGGCCTGATCGAATCCGACGCCCCGCTGCCACCGGGCGAAACCCGCGCCAGCCAGGACGTGATCAAGCAGTACGAAGACGCCCAGGAACAGATCCCGGACGAGCTGCAGCCGGAATATCAGAACGAAGCCAAAGAGCAGGCCCAGGAAGAACAACAGGAAGCCGAAGGCAACAACGACGACCGCTCCTGGTTCAGCTACATGACCTTCGGCGTCTTCGACTGAACAACGCCGCGTCAGTAAAAGGGAGGCCTCGGCCTCCCTTTTTCATGCCTGCCACTCGGCCCAGCCGCCTGCTTTATCTGCTGCGCCAGGGCTGCGACCTTGGCTACACTGCTCGCCTGCCAACAAGAAGAGCCCGCCATGTTCCGTCTGCTGTTCTGGATTGCCCTGATCACCGCCGCCGTGTGGCTCTGGCGACGACTCAAACGCCCCGCCACTCCGGCACAAAAAGCTGCCCCACAGGATGACCCGGCGCCCATGGTGCGCTGCGCCCAGTGCGGCGTGCATATCCCGCAGTTACAGGCACTGAGCGCGGACAACCGCTGGTATTGCAGCCAGGCCCACCTGCAACAGGGCCCAGGCAACAGTGAACGCTGATGCCCTGAGCCTGGCCGGTGCCCAAGGCCGCCGGATACTGCGCCTCTACCACCTGTACCGGGTCTCGGTCGGTATGGCCCTGGTACTGCTGATCTCCAGCAACCTGGACGACGAGCTGCTGGACCTGGCCCACGAGCAACTGTTCCGCTACGGCAGCTGGGCCTATCTGGTGCTCAACGTGCTGGTGGCCGTGCTGATCCAGCGCCCGCGCCACCTATTGCAGGTATTCAGCCTGGCGCTGCTGGATGTGCTGCTGCTGTCCGCACTGTTCTATTCCGCCGGCGGCATCCCCAGCGGCATCGGCAACCTGCTGATCGTCGCGGTGGCCATCGCCAACATCCTGCTGCGCGGCCGCATCGGCCTGCTGATTGCGGCTGTCGCAGCCAGCGGCATGATCTACCTGACCTTCTACCTCAGCCTCAGCCGCCCGATTGCCGCCGGCCAATATGTGCAGGCCGGCACGCTGGGCGCACTGTGCTTTGCCGCCGCGATCTTCCTCCAGGGCCTGAGCCGGCGCCTGCAGGTCAGCGAACGCCTGGCCGAACAGCGCGCGGTCGACGTCGCCAGCCTCGAAGCGCTGAACTCGCTGATCCTGCAGCGCATGCGTACCGGCATCCTGGTGCTCGACCGGCAGAACCGCGTACTGCTGGCCAACCAGGGCGCGCAGATCCTGCTCAACCGTAACGAACTGGCCGGCAAGGTGCTCGACCCGCACTGCCCCGATCTGGTCAAACGCCTGCAGCAATGGCAGCAGAACCCCACCCTGCGCCCGCAAAGCCTGCAGATAGTCGCCGACGGCCCGCTGCTGCAGCCGAGCTTCATTTTCCTCCAGCGTGGCAACGAACAGCACACCCTGGTGTTTCTCGACGACATCTCGCAGATCACCCAACAGGCCCAGCAACTCAAGCTGGCCTCCCTCGGCCGCCTGACCGCAGGCATCGCCCACGAGATCCGCAACCCGCTCGGCGCCATCAGCCACGCCGCCCAGTTGCTGCAAGAGTCGGAAGAACTGGAAAGCCCCGACCGGCGCCTGGCCCAGATCATCCAGGACCATTCGCGGCGGATGAACCTGGTGATCGAGAACGTTCTGCAGCTCTCGCGCCGGCGCCAGGCCGAGCCCCAACTGCTCGACCTGAAATACTGGCTGCACCGTTTCGCCAGCGAATTCCGCAACTCCCTGGCGACCCTCGACCAGACCCTGCACCTGGAAACCATCGGCGGCAGCCTGCAGACTCGTATGGACCCGCACCAGCTGACCCAGGTGCTGACCAACCTGGTGCAGAACGGCCTGCGCTACAGTGCGCAAAAGCACCAACTGGGCCAGGTCTGGCTAAAGTTGTTCCGCGACGCGGAAAGCGACCTGCCGGTACTCGAAGTGCTCGACGACGGCCCCGGCGTGCCGGAAGAGCAGGTGCAACACATCTTCGAGCCGTTCTATACCACCGACAACAAAGGCACCGGCCTGGGCCTGTATATTTCCCGCGAACTGTGTGAAAGCAACCAGGCGCGCCTCGACTACAAACCCCGCGAGGGCGGCGGCAGTTGCTTCCGCATCACCTTCGCCCATCCACGCAAGCTGAGCTGACCATGAGCACCCGGCAAAGAGCCCTGATCGTCGACGACGAGCCCGACATCCGCGAACTCCTGGAAATCACCCTGGGCCGGATGAAGCTCGACACGCGCAGCGCGCGCAACGTCAAGGAAGCCCGCGAGTGGCTGGCGCGCGAGCCCTTCGACCTATGCCTGACCGACATGCGCCTGCCCGACGGTACGGGCCTGGAGATCGTGCAGCATATTCAGCAGCGCCACCCGCAGGTGCCAGTGGCGATGATCACCGCCTACGGCAGCCTGGACACCGCGATCAATGCACTCAAGGCCGGCGCCTTCGACTTCCTGACCAAGCCGGTCGACCTCGGCCGCCTGCGTGAACTGGTCGCCACCGCCCTGCGCCTGCGCAGTGCCACTGACGAAGAAGTCACGGTCGATACCCGCCTGCTCGGCGAGTCGCCACCGATGCGCACCCTGCGCGGGCAGATCCTCAAACTCGCGCGCAGCCAGGCGCCGGTCTATATCAGCGGCGAATCGGGCAGCGGCAAGGAGCTGGTCGCCCGCCTGATCCACGAACAGGGGCCACGCGCCGAACGCCCGTTCGTGCCGGTCAACTGCGGCGCCATCCCCTCGGAGCTGATGGAAAGCGAATTTTTCGGCCACAAGAAAGGCAGTTTCACCGGTGCCATCGAAGACAAACAGGGGCTGTTCCAGGCCGCCAATGGCGGCACCCTGTTCCTCGACGAAGTCGCCGACCTGCCGCTGAGCATGCAGGTCAAGCTACTGCGCGCCATCCAGGAAAAAGCCGTGCGCGCCGTTGGGGGCCAGCAGGAAGTAGTGGTCGACGTACGCATCCTCTGCGCTACGCACAAGGACCTCGCCGCCGAAGTCGCCGCCGGCCGCTTCCGCCAGGATCTGTTCTACCGCCTCAACGTCATCGAACTGCGCGTGCCACCGCTACGCGAGCGCCGCGAGGACATCCCGCTACTCGCCGACACCATGCTGCACCGCCTCTGCGAAGGCACCGGCCTGCCCCTGACCCGACTGGCCGACGAGGCCATGGACAAGCTCAAGAGCTACCGCTTCCCCGGCAACGTGCGCGAACTGGAGAACATGCTCGAACGCGCCTACACCCTGTGCGAAGGCGAGCAGATCAAGGCCAGCGACCTGCGCCTGGCCGAAACCAGCACCAGCAGCGAAGGCGGCGAAGCCTCGCTGGCACAGATCGACAACCTGGAGGACTACCTGGAAGACATCGAGCGCAAGCTGATCATGCAGGCGCTCGAGGAAACCCGCTGGAACCGCACCGCTGCAGCCCAGCGCCTGGGCCTGACCTTCCGCTCGATGCGCTATCGCCTGAAGAAGCTGGGGATCGACTAATTCGTCAACCCAGCCGGCCAGCAGGGGAATAGGGGGCAGGATCGACAATCGGCTCGCGCCCAAGCATCAGATCCGCCAGCAGCCGGCAGGACGCTGGCGCCAGTACCAAACCATTGCGGTAATGCCCGCAGTTGAGCCACAGCCCCGGATAACCCGGCACCTCGCCAATAAAGGGAATACCTTCGGGCGAGCCCGGACGCAATCCAGCCCAATGCCCGACCACCTCGGCCTCTGCCAGCGCCGGCAGTAGCTCTACAGCAGAAGCCTTCAGGCTCGCCAGGGCCACCTCGGTCGGCGTCTTGTCGAACCCTGCATGCTCCAAGGTGCTGCCGATCAGGATGTGGCCATCCTTGCGCGGAATGGCATAGCGCCCCCTGGCCAACACCATGCTCGGCAAGAAGTCCTCGGCACACTTGTAGAGAATCATCTGCCCCTTCACCGGCTCGACCGGCAGACTCAACCCCAGACTTGCCAACAACTCACCGCTCCAGGCGCCGGCGGCAAGCACCACTTGCTCGGCACGAACCTCGCCAGCCGAGGTCATCACCCCGCAGACACGTCCATCCTGCCGAATGAAGCCCTTCACCTCACACTGCTCATGCAACTGCACATTAGGCATGGCTTGCAAGGCCGCTCGCAGCGCCTTCATCAGGCGCGGGTTGCGTACGTTGGCTACGTCCGGCATGTGGATGGCGCTCGCAAAACCATCCCCCAGTGAAGGCACGGCAGAGTAAACCTCAGCCATCGCTACTTTCTGCAGCCTGCAGTCATTGCCCTGAGGCCAGAGCAACGCATCGCGCTCATCTTCCAGGTCGAGCCAGTACAGACCAGTCGAATGCACTTGCGGGTCAATCCCGGTATCAAGCCGGAGCAGCTCGCCCAACTGGGGATAGTAGCTCTGCGACCATTGCGCCAGAGCGGTGACCGCAGGTCCGTAGCGCCAGGGATACAAAGGGGAAACGATGCCCCCTCCAGCCCACGAAGCCTCGCCGCCGACCCCGCCACGCTCGACAAGCACAACCTCAACACCCTGCGAGCCGAAATTCAGCGCACTCAACAAGCCGAGTGCGCCACCTCCCACTATTGCAATCCGAACCGGCATCCCGCTTGGCATTCAACAACCTCTATCTACACTCAGCAACGCACTCAAACACCATCAGCAAGGATGCTGAAACATGAAGAGAATCCATGGCCATAGCCTGGCCGAACTGCTTATTGGCTTATCAATACTGGCCATTCTACTCAGCACCGCCGCCCCCGCACTGAGCGGAATGATCGAGAACAACGAAACGACCTACGCCATTAACCAGATGACTGGCGCTATCAATCACGCACGCAGCGCCGCTGTTTTCAGTCACCAAACCACAGTTCTTTGTGCAGGAGAAACTGACTGCAGCCGCACCACCACATGGAACGACTCACTGCTCATCTTCCACGACATTAATAACAACAGCCGCATAGACAACGGAGAGTCCGCACTACGCCATGAACAACTTCCCGATGGTTATTCCTGGCACTGGTCAAGCTTTCGCAAGCTAACGCAGATTATCTACGAACAGAATGGCACCACCCAGGCGGCCAACGGCACCCTGACCCTGTGCAAAAACGGGAAACCGCGACGACAGATCGTCATCAGCCTGTCTGGCAGAGTTCGCCAACAAGCCCCGCGACCCGAAAAAACCTGCAGCTAAGTCACTCATCGCGCTTTTGCTACGCCTGTCCGCTTCAAGTGGTCACCCAAACTGGCGCTCATTAGCATCCATTGTCAGAAATCCCTTGAATCGAGATCGCCATGTCCTGCAGCCGAACAATGGATAGACGACACACAGGCCAACAACGAGGCTTTTCTCTGTTGGAGCTGATGGTCGTGCTGGCAATCATCGCGATTGTCGCGCTGATTGCCCTTCCAGATTTCCGGTCGACCCTCGACGCCAGTCGCACAACATCTGCCGCCAATAATCTGCTAGGCGCCTTTAAGCTGGCTCGCAGCGAAGCAGTCCTCCGCCGAGCCAGCGTAACCGTATGCCCAAGCAGCGATCAGAGCACCTGCAGCGGTAGCTGGAGCGATGGCGGGGTAGTCCGCACTAATGCAGGCGTAGTGATTCGCACCATCCCTGCAGCAGGCGGTGTAACGATTGCCGGAGCCGCGATCAGCTTCAACGGGGACGGCACCTCAGCCGGAGGCAGCGTAACAGTAGATACACGCACCGTTACGGTAAACCCAATCGGCCACAGCAAAGTTGAGTAAGCGCCCGATGAGAACTCACCCAACCCTCCGCAGCCATGGTTTCACGCTGATTGAAGTCATGGTTGCCCTGGTCGTACTCGCGGTTGGCCTGCTGGGAATGGCAAGCCTGATGGTCCGCAGCCAGCAATCGAATGAAAGCGCGTACGCGCGCAGTCAAGCCACCCTGCTGGCCTACGACATCATCGAAAGAATGCGAACCAACAAACTAGCCTACTCAGCACTGGAGTCCCGCAAAGTCAGTTTTGCCACCCAGAACAGCGCCTACGCCTTAAGCGCCCTGCCGAACTGCGCTACACCGGCCACAGGCACTCAGGCCGTAGGGAGCGCACGAGCAGCACAAGATCTCGCCCAATGGTGCGCTTCGGTACGCACCAATCTGCCTAGCGTCGTACCCGGACAAACCAGCATCGTTCGCGGAACAGGGGCGGAAATAAACACTTACACCGTGAATATCGCCTGGCTGGAAAGTAGCCAGGACACGCAGTTCGTCCGCGTGGAGGCTGAGCTATGAAAAACTACTCTCGCGGATTCTCCTTGGTTGAACTGATGGTTGCGGTCCTCATCAGCTCGATTCTCATCCTGGGCGTTACCGACCTGTTCATGAGTTCGTATTTTTCCAGTCGCAACAACACCGAGCTGGCCCAAATGCAGGAAAGTGGGCGTATTGCCCTGGAAATCATCGGTGCCGATGCCAGACGAGCAGGCTACCAAGGCTGCGGTATTGCGGCAGATACGGAAACCCCGCTCCCCAATAGCGGTGGGACTCTGCCAGACGATGCGGTAACCAGCACAGCAGCCAGCAACATTACCTTCCGCTATGCCGTTCCGGGTAGCGGCTGCACTGATGCCACGGGTAGCTCGACTGCTCTGGACCTGACCAATCCGCCGATCACCTACAGCAGCGCCAACAACACCATATCCCGCAACGACGACCCGATCCTCGATGACGCCAGCATGGCTGTCGAGTTTCTTCCATCAGGCAGCGCCGTCTCCGCCACAGCCATTCGGGTGACCATCACCATCAGCGACTCGCGCGGCGCCAATGAAATCACTCCACTGAACGCCCGTACCTTTAGCGGCACCTACGAACTGAGGAACCGCCTGCTATGAACAATCACAAGCAACGCGGCATCGTCCTTGTGGTGAGCCTGCTTCTACTCTTGATCCTCACCCTGATCGCGATTACTGCCGCCAACCAGTCCTCATTGCAGCTGCGCATTTCATCCAACAGTCAGGAGCAAAATGCGGCCTTCCAGGCTGCAGAAAGCGGCCTCATCAAATGGACTGAATCGTACTTTCAAAGCACCAGCTACTCGATGCCCAGCGCCACGTTCGCCCCCACCATGGATCTAACAGCGGGCCCTGTGACCGCGGTCAGCAATGGAAGCCCCCGTGAGACATTTTCAATTCTGGCAATTTCCAACCCCAAAACCTGCTCTGGTCAAGGTATGCGCCCGGGAAGCATTGAACTCTATTGCTTTGAAGTTCAAAGCACCGGCCAGGCGTGTGACAACGACGGCAACTGCACAGCTACCGCGGTACACCGACAAGGTGGCCAGCGCCGAGGCGCTACAAGCCTCTAGCCACCAAACCATTTCGTAAATCTTTGGGCGCACCGCTGCCAAGGAATCGCAACATGAAAAGCTCACGCTTCCTGCGTACAACCCTTTCATCCTGCCTGGCCAGCGCCCTGATTTTTTCCAGTGCCCTCAGCCACGCCGACGATACAGAGATCTTCTTCAGTAGCCCCGACACCAGTGTGGGCACAGCCAAACCTAACGTGCTGTTTATCCTCGACAACTCCGGCTCAATGAACTGGGGGCTGACTACCAACCAGAATGCCACCGGTGGTGCCAAATCACGGATGACGGTGCTCAAAGAGTCCTTCAGCGACATTCTGGGAAATACCTCAGGCATCAATGCCGGCATCATGGTGCTCAATAGCCGAGGCGAGTACGGCAACAGCCGCTTCATGTATCCAGTCACTGATATCGATCAAACCGTACCATCCAGCAACGTAATCTCAGCCAGCACACCTGGCATCCTCGTATCTGGCGACGACGCGACACAAGCAACGAACCCGCTGGGCACGGCCGTCACCGATGCGCCGACCTTGGTAATGGGAACGATCGGCACCACCAACACCGTGGCCAGCAACCCCATCATTACCCTCGATGATGCAAGCATCAACTTCCGCAAAACCTACAACTCCGCCGACTATGCCTGCCGAATGAACAGCGCCATAGTCACGCGCAACAAGGCCCCCTGCCAGGGCGAAGCAACTCGCACAACCGATAACCTCAGAACATCGGAAGTGCTCTTCCACTTCCAAGGGCTAAGTATTCCCGCAGGTGCAACCATCAGCAATGCGTACATTGCTATGACAGCATCAAGCAACAGGGCTAATAACACAGCTCGAAACCCTGCAATCACTGTAAAGCTACAGCAGAGCAAAGCCCCGGCAGTTCTGAATGACAATGAGGCCATAGCAGCGTCCCGCACCTTTACTAACGATACAATTACACCTACAGGTGGTTGGTCAACCGGCGGCCAAGTACAGATCAACCTGACCTCGCAACTGAACACTCTGCGCAGCGTCACCCCTTCTGCCGATCCAATTTCCTCTGTGCTGGCCCGCATTTATATTGGTGGAAGCAATAACTACTCGATCTATACAAGCGGCTACATGCCTCAGCTCGTAGTCGAGTACACGTCCACCTCCAATGTTGATGAAACCCGCATGGCCGCCTTGCGCTTCCAGGATGTCGGGATTCCGGCAGGCGCGACAATCAACTCCGCAACCATCAGTTTTGTGCCGGCGGCCAGCAGTTCGGCAGGCGATGCCACCTTTGAAGTTCGCGCCGAAAACACCAGCAGTGCCACCTTATTCACGGCCGGCTCTAACCTGACAACCAGAACCAAGAGCGCACCAATAGACTGGACGGCTCCCGCCTGGGTCGCAGCCCCTACGCCCGCCCCTGTCACAGGCCCTGATGTAACCAGCCTGGTGCAAGGTGTCGTGAGCGGTACTGGCTGGTGCGGTAACAACGCCATGGCGTTTTATATTTCGCCCAAAGCCGGAAACACCAGCAACCGAGTGGCCTACAGCATCGACGGCGCTGGCGGCCTGCAGCCGGTTCTCAACGTCAGCTACAGCGGCGGTAGCAGTGGCTGCATCAACCCGATCATTGAGCTACGCGTCAATGCCGAGAAAAACGATGCTTATGAGTCATCCGGCGGGACCATCAGTGTTGCCGGCACCACCCTACCGCTGGACAGAGCTCTAATAGCGGCACGATTTGAACAGGTACGCATCCTCAAGAACGCAACAATCATGGATGCCAGGCTGGCAATAACCCCGGCCAACACCGTGAGTTCACCTAACATGAGCACTACCATCAGCGTTGAGAATACGGACAACTCAGCGGGGTTCATCTCTGAAGAAGACAACCTGAGCGACCGCAACAAAACAGGCAGCAACAGCTGCACGTTCAACGCGGCCAATGGCGGGTGGCTAACGGGACAAACCGTATATTGCGCCCCGTCCGGGCTAGCCAGCAGCCTGCAGAACGTGTTTGCCCGTGCGGGCTGGGCAGCCAACAACGCCATCAGTGTGTTCCTCGCCCAATCAGGCGACTCCTCACTCAACGCCGTGGCTTACGAACAGAACCCTTCGCAATCCATCAAACTGCGCATCAAAATTGCCAACGGCGGCCTGGCCGACCAGGGCACCGTTACCGTTCGCGATGAAATGGTCGCAGGCGTGAACAACATGTTCGCCGAAGACGGCACCCCCATAGTGCCGACGCTGTATGACGCCGCTCGCTATCTGCGTGGAAGCCTGAGTGGAAGACCCACGCCTATGACCGCCTCCTGCCAGCCGACCCACTTGGTACTGCTGACCGACGGCCAAGCCAATGGCAATACCACTGACGCGAAAGACGGCATTAGAGGCATCGCCGGCAGTTGCTCAGGTGACGCTACAGATGATGGCGAAAAGTGCGCGCGCACCCTGGCCACCTACATGTTCACCAACGACCAACTCAGCACCCTTGCTGGCGACAATAAAGTCACCACGCATACTGTTGGCTTCGCCCTGGATGCCAGCGGCACCACCGCCAGCACCAACATCAAGAACTTCCTGAAAGACATTGCCACCAACGGCGGTGGCTCCTTCAACAGCGCCGAAACATCTGGTGAACTCACCAAGGCCTTCAACAAAATCTTGGGTGAAGTCTTGGCAACCGACACCACATTTGTCAGCGCCAGCGCACCGGTAAACACCTTCAACCGCCAAGACAACAAGGATGAGCTGTACTTCTCCCTGTTCCGACCATCAGCTACGGATCGCTGGGCAGGCAACCTCAAACGCTACCGTATGGATACCAGCAGCGGCGATGCCATCATTGTTGACCGTGATGGCACAGCGGCCATTGACCCTGCTTCCGGCTATTTCAAGAGCGACATTCGCAGCTGGTGGACCCCTAACACCATGAAAGACGGCTCCGTTGTCGCTGATGGTGGGGCCGCTTCACAGCTACCGACCCCAGCCAGTCGCAATCTATTTACCAATGTCACCTCGGGCAGCAACACTCTCACTGCCATTGACACCAGCAACGCCGCACTTACCACCACCGCACTCTCTGCATCGACCGCCCAGGAGCGAGTGGACCTCATCACTTATATCCGCGGCCTCAGCAGTGGAGTCGAACGCAAGGCTGTGGGTGACCCGATTCATGCCACGCCCAGCCTGATCACCTATAGCTGCACCACCTACACCAACGGCATCTGCACGGACGAAGAGCAGAGCGCCATCATCGGTACCAACGAAGGCTTTGTGCAGATGTTCAACACCAAGACCGGTGCCGAGCAATTTGCCTTCATGCCAGCTCCCTTGCTGCCTAACATCAAGCGCCTGATGGCCAACGAAGCAAGCGCGGAGCACAGCACCGAGACCCATCCATACGGCATGGACAACACCGTTACCGTGTGGGCAAACGACGCCAACAACAACGGCGTTATTGGTACCGGTGAGTTCGTCTATGCCTACGCCACCATGGGCCGAGGCGGCAAGGACATATACGCACTGGACATCACCAACCGCACCTCCCCCAGCTTGCTGTGGAAAATCCAGGGGGGCGTTACCAGCGGCTTTGGCAGCCTTGGACAAACCTGGTCTGCACCCGTAAAAACCAAGATCAAAATTGGCAGCACCATTACCGATGTACTGGTATTTGGTGGCGGTTACGACCCAGACCAAGACAATGCCACTGTGCGCACCACTGACGATCAGGGCAATGCCGTCTACATCGTCAATGCTCGTACAGGCTCCCTGATCTGGTCCGCGTCCAAAACAAACGGCTTCTCAGCCATGGACTACAGCATTCCGAGCGGAGTCAGCGTGGTTGGCCTGCAGACCGACGCCAATGGCAATGCCTACGTTGACCCCAACGGGCTGGCTGGCCAGATCTTCGTAGGCGATATGGGCGGCCAAGTCTGGCGCTTCCACGTCCACAATGGCCAGAGCGGCACAGGCCTGGTAACGGGCGGCGTATTTGCCAGCGTAGCGGGTAGTGATGCCGCCGGCGCTCGGCGCTTCTACCACGAGCCAGAGATCGCGCTAGCCACTGTTGGCAATGCGCTCAATCTGACTGTCAATATCGGATCTGGCTATCGCGGGCACCCACTGAATAAAGTTATTCAGGACCGTTTCTACTCATTCCGCACAGAAAACCTAAACGGGATAGGTGGCATTCTTACTGAGGCCAATCTGTACGATGCCACCAGTCTGACAACTGCAACTGCTGCGCAACTGGAAGACCTTCAGGCCGAAGACGGTTGGTATATCCGCCTGACTCGTTCGGGAGAGAAAGTGCTGTCCCGCCCACTGGTCATCGACGGCAAATTGCTGTTCAACACCTATGAACCTGAAGTCAGCCAGAACTCCTGCAAAGCAGCTCCAGGCACAACTCGCGGGTATACCGTGTCCTTGCTGGACTCCACCGCTATCAACACCACTCGCGACGTGGATACACAGGGCAGCAGCCTGCCGTCCAACCCGCAACTGTTCTGCCAGGGCAACAGCTGCTGGGCTTATAACGACCCATCGCAACTGGTTGAAGGCAACGGCGGGGATGACGATGATGACCAGTGCGACAGCGCAGCAAACCCAGAGAAATGCCGCTGCGACAAGAACCCAATCTGTATCTGGATGCCAAGCACGCCACGCACCTATTGGACAGATGAGCCGGTCAACTGAGAACCCGAACAATGAAAAAACAGAACGGTTTTACCCTGATAGAACTGATGATTACGATACTAATCATTGCGGTATTGGCTGCGATTGCCCTGCCTAGCTACACCGCCTATTTAGAGCGAGCCGCCTGCGAAGACGGCAAAGCCTTACTCAATGGTGCTGCCAACGCCATGGAGCGTGCCAGAGCGCAAAATAATGGCAGCTACGACGCAAACACGACCATGCCAAACTCAACTTCCGAGTTTGGGGTAGCTGCAAGCAACGTGTCAGCTGCCGACTACCGACTTACTGCAACAGCGGCCGGCCGGCTAAATGGAAACTTGACCCTGAACGCCGCTAACGTGCGCGGGGGCAGCCTCGCCGGCCAATGTGCATGGCAGTAAATAAGCGATAAGAAAAAGCCGACTCATCTGAGTCGGCTTTTTTGTGTCTCTAGATAAGCAGCTAGAATTACAAGCTCTTTACCCGCAGCTCCTTGGGCATCGAGAACGTCACGTTCTCCGGTCGCCCAAGCAGCTCCTCCGCGCCAACCGCCCCCCAGCTACGCAGCCGCTCAACCACTCCGAGCACGAGCACCTCTGGAGCTGATGCGCCTGCAGTGATGCCAATGCGCTGCACATTGGCAAACCAGTCCTGCTTGAGATCTTCGGCACCATCGATCAGATAGGCCGGCGTATCGAGGCGCTCAGCCAGCTCACGCAGTCGATTGGAGTTGGAGCTGTTCGGGCTGCCCACCACCAACACCACATCACACTCGCTGGCCAGTTGCTTGACCGCATCCTGGCGGTTCTGGGTGGCGTAGCAGATGTCGTCCTTGCGCGGCCCACCAATGCTGGGGAACTTGCTGCGCAGGGCATCGATGACTCGACTGGTGTCGTCCATCGACAGTGTGGTCTGGGTGACAAAGGCTAGTGACTCGGGGTTGCGGACCACCAGATTGGCCACGTCTTCTTCGTCTTCGACCAGATAGATGGCCCCGCCATTGCGGTCATCGTATTGGCCCATGGTGCCTTCGACTTCCGGGTGCCCTTCGTGGCCGATCAGGATGCATTCGCGGCCGTCGCGGCTGTAGCGCGCGACTTCAAGATGCACCTTGGTTACCAGGGGGCAGGTCGCATCGAAGACTTTCAGGCCCCGCCGATCAGCCTCCTGGCGCACGGCCTGGGATACGCCATGCGCGCTGAAGATGACGATGGTGTTGTCCGGCACCTGATCCAGCTCTTCAACGAAGATCGCACCGCGCGAACGCAAGTCCTCGACCACGAATTTGTTGTGCACCACTTCGTGTCGCACATAGATCGGTGCGCCGAATACTTCTAGCGCCCGATTGACGATCTCGATGGCGCGGTCGACGCCTGCACAAAAGCCGCGGGGGTTGGCGAGTTTGATTTGCATGCTGTGGATCTCGGCGCGCGATAGGCAGATGGGGAGAGTGTACGCCGCCCGACAGGTCGAGCGCCCTCCCCTGCTAAAGGATCAGGCGGGACGAACCTCGATGATTTCGACATCGAAGCTCAGCGTCTTGCCAGACAGCGGATGATTGAAGTCGATGGTCACCTGGGCGTCATCGAACGCCTTGACCACGCCTGGCAGCTCGGCATTGGCGGCATCGTTGAAGATCACCAGCAGCCCTTCGGACAGCTCCATGTCCGCGAATTGCGAGCGTGGCATGACCTGCACATTCTGCGGATTGGGCTGACCAAAGGCGTTCTCCGGCTCGATCTGCAGGCTGCGCTTGTCACCGGCCTTGAAGCCGAACAGTGCCGCCTCGAAACCCGGCAACAGGTTGCCATCGCCGACCTTGAAGGTCGCCGGGCTCTTGTCGAAGGTGCTGTCGACCACATCGCCGTTAGCCAGCTTGAGGGCGAAATGCAGGGTCACTTCCTTGTCCGGGCCAATACGTTGCTCAGTCATGGGCAGGTTCTCCGGACTTCTTGCTCTTGAACATATCCAGCGCCAGCATCACCGCGCCCAGGGTAATGGCGCTGTCCGCCAGGTTGAAGGCGGGGAATCGGTACAGGTCCTGCCAGTGCACCAGGATGAAATCGACCACGTGGCCGAGCACCATCCGGTCGTACAGGTTGCCCAATGCACCACCCAGGACCAGGGCCAAGGCAATGGCCAGCCAGGTTTCATCGGCTTTCAGACGCTTGAGCCAGACCACCAGCACCGCGCTGACGCCCAGGGCGATGGCCGCGAAGAACCAGCGCTGCCAGCCCGACTCGCCAGCCAGGAAGCTGAACGCCGCGCCACGGTTGTACACATGGACCCAGTCAAAGTAGCCATCGAGCACGACCACACGCTGGCCATACTCCAGCATGTGCAGCACGACCTGCTTGCTGCCCTGATCGAGCACGAACACCAGCAGCGCCAGCCACAACCAGGCCAAGCGACCGAAACGACTGACCTCAGGCATGCTTGCGCACCTCGCCTGCACCTTCGATGTTGTCTACGCAGCGCTCGCACAGCTCAGGATGCGCGGCATTGCTGCCGACATCCGCGCGGAAGTGCCAGCAACGGCCGCACTTGGCATGGGCCGACTTGACGATTTTCAGTTTCAGGCCCGCCACCTCGCTAACCACGGCATCGGCCGGCGCATCGGCCAGCGGCGCGACAGCAGCCGTCGAGGTGATCAGGGCGAAGCGCAGCTCGTCGCCCAACTTGGCCAGGGCGGTTTGCAGCGACTCGTCGCCAAACAGAGTGACTTCTGCCTGCAGGCTGCCGCCGATGGCCTTGGCCGCGCGCAGGTTCTCCAGCTCCTTGTTCACCGCCGCTTTCACGGCCATGACCTGATCCCAGTAGGCGCGATCCAGCTCGAAGCCTTCCGGCAAACGATTCAGGCCGTCGTACCAGGTGTTCAGCAGCACCGACTCGTTACGCTCACCCGGCAGGAACTGCCAGATCTCGTCGGCGGTGAACGCCAGAATCGGCGCGATCCAGCGCACCAACGCCTCGGCGATATGGAACAGGGCGCTCTGGCAGGAGCGACGGGCGATGCTGTCGGCCTGGGTGGTGTACTGGCGGTCCTTGATGATGTCGAGGTAGAAGCCGCCCAGCTCCTGCACGCAGAAGTTGTGCACCTTGGAGTAGACGTTCCAGAAGCGGTATTCGCCGTAGGCCTCGATGATCTCTTCCTGCAGGCGCGCTGCAGCGTCCAGGGCCCAGCGATCCAGATCGAGCATCTGTTCGACCGGCAGCAGGTCCTTGGCCGGATCGAAACCATTGAGGTTGGAAAGCAGGAAGCGCGTGGTGTTGCGGATACGCCGGTAGGCGTCGGCGCTGCGCTGCAGGATGACCTTGGACACGGCCATCTCGCCCGAGTAGTCGGTGGAGGCAACCCACAGACGCATGATGTCGGCGCCCAGGCTGTCGTTGACCTCCTGCGGGGCAACCACGTTGCCGAGGGACTTGGACATTTTGCGGCCGTTCTCGTCGACCACGAAACCGTGGGTCAGCAGCGCCTTGTACGGCGCATGGCCGTCGATGGCGCAACCGGTCAGCAAGGACGAATGGAACCAGCCGCGGTGCTGGTCCGAACCTTCCAGATAAAGGTCAGCGCGCGGGCCGGTTGCATGTCCCAACGGGTGCGAGCCGCGCAGCACGTGCCAGTGGGTGGTGCCGGAATCAAACCAGACGTCCAGGGTGTCGCTGATCTTGTCGTACTGCGCCGCTTCGTCGCCGAGCAGTTCGCTGGCGTCGAGCTTGAACCAGGCCTCGATGCCCTGCTCCTCGACGCGCGCGGCCACTTGCTCCATCAACTCAACGGTGCGCGGGTGCAGTTCGCCGCTTTCCTTGTGCAGGAAGAACGGGATCGGCACGCCCCAGTTACGCTGGCGCGAGATGCACCAGTCCGGACGCCCGGCGATCATGCTGTGCAGACGCGCTTGGCCCCAGGCCGGGACGAACTCGGTCTGCTCGATGGCGGACAACGCGCGCTCACGCAGGGTGGCGCCCTGCTCCGGCTGCTTGTCCATGCCGACGAACCACTGCGCGGTGGCGCGGTAGATCAGCGGGGTCTTGTGTCGCCAGCAGTGCATGTAGCTGTGCTGGATGGCTTCATGCTTGAGCAGCGCGCCGACTTCGTCGAGCTTGGCGACAATGGCCGGGTTGGCCTTCCAGATGAACTGGCCGCCGAAGAACGGCAGGTCGCTGACGTACACGCCGTTGCTCTGCACCGGGCTGAGGATGTCGTCGTTGCTCATGCCGTACTGCTTGCACGAGCGGAAGTCGTCTTCGCCGTAGGCCGGCGCCGAGTGGACGATGCCAGTACCGGCGCCCAGTTCGACGTACTCGGCCAGGTAGACCGGCGCGAAGCGCTCGTAGAACGGGTGGCGGAAGCGGATGTTTTCCAGCGCGGAGCCGGCCGCCGTGGCGATCACCTGGCCTTGCAGGCCGTAGCGCGCCAGGCTGCTTTCAACCAGCTCTTCGGCCAGCAGCAGCAGACGCTCGCCGGTATCGACCAGGGCGTAGGTGAACTCCGGGTGGACGTTGAGCGCCTGGTTGGCCGGGATGGTCCACGGCGTGGTGGTCCAGATCACGATGCTGGCGGGCTTGGCCAGCTCGCTCAGGCCGAAGGCGGCAGCCAGCTGGGCAGCGTCCTCAACGACGAAGGCGACGTCGATGGCATCGGATTTCTTGTCCTGATACTCGACTTCCGCCTCGGCCAGGGCCGAACCGCAATCGAAGCACCAGTTCACCGGCTTCAGGCCCTTGAACACGAAACCTTGCTTGACCATTTCGGCCAGGGCGCGGATTTCACCGGCCTCGTTGGCGAAGGCCATGGTCTTGTACGGGTTGTCCCACTCGCCCAGCACGCCCAGGCGGATGAAGTCGGCCTTCTGCCCTTCGATCTGCTCGCCGGCATAGGTGCGGCAGCGCTCGCGGGTCAAGTCGGACGGCTGATTCTTGCCGAAGGTAGTCTCGACCTTGTGTTCGATCGGCAGACCATGACAGTCCCAGCCCGGCACGTAGGGGGCATCGAAGCCGGCCAGGGTCTTGGAGCGGATAATCATGTCCTTGAGGATCTTATTGACCGCGTGACCGATGTGGATGCTGCCGTTGGCGTAGGGCGGGCCATCGTGCAGGACGAACTTCGGCCGGCCTTCGCCAAGCTGGCGCAACTTCTGGTACAGGCCAATGCTGTCCCAGTGCGCCAGGGTTTGCGGCTCGCGCTGCGGCAGGCCGGCTTTCATCGGGAAGGCAGTATCCGGGAGGTTCAGCGTGGCTTTGTAGTCGGTCATCTCAGGCTCTTGGACTTAATCAATACGAGCGGTGGTCAATACGAACCGCGGTCAATCCAGCGGCTGGCCCAGCCAGTAGGCGCGGGCGGCGGCGACATCCGCCGCTATCGCGATCTTCAATGCCTCCAGTGAGGCGAAGCGCTGCTCATCGCGCAGCTTGTGGTGGAACACCACCGTCAGGCGCCGGCCGTAGATATCCCCGGCAAACTCCAACAGATGCACTTCCAAGTGGGGCAGACCATCGCCGACGACCGTAGGCCGCAGGCCGATATTGGCCACCCCGTGGTGGCGCTGACCATCGATCAACGCACTGACCAGAAACACACCGCGCAACGGCGGCTGACGGCGCTTGAGCTGCACATTGGCCGTTGGCGAACCGAGCTGGCGGGCCAGCTTCTGCCCATGCAACACCCGTCCGGCCAAAGCAAAGGGACGTCCCAGCAGACGCTCGGCCAACTCCAGCTCACCCGCCTGCAAGGCCTGGCGTACGCGGGTGCTGCTGATGCGCTCGCCATCCAGCTCGACGGTCAATGCCGCCTCGACGCTGAAATCCTGCTCGATGCCGGCCTGGACCAGAAAGGCGAAATCACCCGAGCGATCGCAGCCGAAACGAAAGTCATCGCCGACCTCGAGGTGCTTGACGTGCAAGCCCTCAACCAGCACCTGGCGAACGAATTCGGCCGCCGACAACTCGCGCAAACGACGATTGAAAGCCAGGCATAGCACGCGATCGACGCCTTCGGCGGCCAGCAGCTCAAGCTTCTCGCGCAGGCGAGTCAGACGTGCCGGAGCGGTATCCGGGCCGAAGTACTCGCGCGGCTGCGGCTCGAAGATCACCACGCAGCTCGGCACACCCAGCTCGATCGCCCGCTCGCGCAGACGCGCCAGAATGGCCTGGTGCCCACGGTGCACGCCATCGAAGTTGCCGATGGTGGCAACGCATCCCTGGGTCAGGGGTAGCAGATTGTGGAGGCCTCGGACCAGCTGCATAGCGCGCTTCTTGCTTACAAAGTGGTCGATTATACGCACACCGGGCAACGGACAACAGGCAGCACGTCCGCCACCTGACCCGTTAGGGCGCCGCGCGCCGGGCAAAATCGCGCAAACGGAAACCCAGCAGCAGCAGCACGCCGAAATAGACCAGGCCACCAACCGACACCAGCGCCGCCAGGCGCAACAGACGCACGAGCATGCCGTCATCAGCCCAGGGCGGCATGAAGTGCATGACCAGCAGCAGCACCGCGACCATGCTCAACAGGGCCAGCAAAAGTTTGCCGAGAAACACCCACCAGCCGGCCTGCGGTTGATACAGCCCGCCTTTGCGCAATTGCCAATACAACAACCCGGCATTCAAACAGGCCGCCAGGCTGATGGACAGCGCCAGGCCGGCATGCGCCAGGGGAATCACGAAGACGAACAGCAGGTTCATCAGCTGCGTGGCCAGCAGGCTGATAACGGCTATTTTCACCGGCGTCCTGATGTTCTGCTGGGCATAGAAGCCGGGCGCCAGGATTTTTATCAGCGTAATACCCAGCAGACCGACCGAGTAGGCGATCAATGCCCGCTGCGTCATGTCGGCATCGCTGGCCGTGAACTGGCCGTACTGGAACAGCGAAACGGTCAGCGGCTCGGCCAGCACCGCCAGCGCCAGCGCCGCCGGCAGCACCAGCAGGAAACACAGGCGCAACCCCCAGTCGAGCAGCCGCGAGTAATCCTCACGATTGGCGCTGGCGTAGGTTTTCGACAAGGCCGGCAACAGGATGGTGCCCAGGGCCACACCCAGCACCCCGGAAGGCAGCTCCATCAGGCGGTCGGCGTAGTACATCCAGGACACCGAGCCCGCCACCAGAAAGGAGGCGAAGATCGTGTTGATGATCAGCGAAATCTGGCTGACCGACACGCCGAAAATTGCCGGCCCCATCTGTTTGAGTACGCGCCACACGCCCGTATCGCGAAGGCTCAGGCGCGGCAGCACGAGCATGCCGATCCTCTTCAGGTGCGGCAGCTGATAAAGCAGTTGCAGCAGGCCGCCGACCAACACCGCCCAGGCCAGCGCCATGATCGGCGGATCAAAGTAAGGCGCCAAGAACAGCATGAACCCGATCATGCTGACGTTAAGCAGCGTCGGTACGAAGGCCGGCACTGAAAAGCGATTCCAGGTATTGAGCACCGCCCCCGCCAGCGACGACAGGGAGATCAGCAGAATATAAGGAAAGGTCACCCGCAGCAGATCGACCGTCAGACCGAAGCGATCGGCCTCATCGGCAAACCCCGGCGCCGACACCCAGACGATCCAGGGCGCCGCGACCATACCCAGCAAAGTGACCAACGCCAGCACCAGGGTCAGCAGGCCCGACACATAGGCAATAAAGGTACGCGTCGCCTCCTCGCCCTGCTGCATCTTGTATTCCGCCAGGATCGGCACGAACGCCTGGGAAAATGCCCCTTCGGCAAAAATGCGCCGCAGCAGGTTGGGCAGCTTGAACGCCACCACCCAGGCGTCCGACGCCACTCCGGCGCCGAAGATGCGCGCCATCAAAGTATCGCGGACAAAGCCCAGCACGCGGGACAGCATGGTCAGAGAGCTGACAGCAGCCAGCGACTTGAGCAGATTCATGGAATAATTCGGCTTCCAGAGGCGAGCACAGCAGACCGACCGATTCATCGGCGCGCGAAGGCACCGAGTGTAACCACCCGCCGCTGGTCAGACCAGCACAGGGATGGATCATCAGGCTTGACATCAGCCGCCCAGCTCGGCATGATTCGCGGCCTTATTTGTTGCTATCCCCCCAGTTTTTTTTCGAGGAGCTTGACGGTGGCCAATACACCTTCTGCCAAAAAACGCGCCAAACAGGCTGAGAAGCGTCGTAGCCATAACGCCAGCCTGCGCTCCATGGTTCGTACTTACATCAAGAACGTGGTCAAGGCTATCGACGCCAAAGACCTGGAAAAAGCGCAAACCGCTTACGTTCTGGCTGTGCCAGTAATCGACCGCATGGCCGACAAAGGCATCATCCACAAGAACAAAGCCGCTCGTCACAAGAGCCGCCTGAACGGTCACATCAAGGCACTGGCTACCGCCGCCTAAGATGTACCACTCTAAAAAACCGGCCTAGGCCGGTTTTTTATTGCCCGCATCTTTCCAGACAGAAAAAACCCGGAGCTGGCTCCGGGTTTTTCTTTTTTACTGACCCGCCCAGGGCAGGATCGGAATGGCCGTCACCGCATTCTGCGGACTGCCTTCGATGATTCGGTCGCTGTACACCAGATAGATCAGCGTATTGCGCTTTTCATCGAAGAACCGCACCACCTGCATGGTCTTGAACACCAGCGAGGTGCGCTCCTTGAATACCTCCTCGCCATCCTTGAGCGTGCCAGAGAAGCGAATCGCGCCCACCTGGCGGCAAGCAATGGAGGCCTCGGCACGATCTTCGGCCAGACCCAGACCACCCTTGACCCCACCAGTCTTGGCGCGCGACAGGTAGCAGGTCACCCCCTCGACTTTCGGGTCATCGAAAGCCTCGACCACGATCTTGTCGTTCGGACCGACCCACTTGAACACCGTGGAGACCTCGCCCACCTCTTCCGCCGCAGCCAGCAACGGCAACATCAGCAAACCGCCCAGCAATCCCTTCGCCATACGCATGCGCACTCTCCTCAAACCAGAATCAGGTTATCCCGGTGCACCAACTCCGGCTCGTCGACATAGCCCAGCAGCTTCTCGATCGCATCCGACGGCTGGCCGACGATTTTCTGCGCCTCGAGCGCGCTGTAGTTAGCCAGGCCCCGGGCAATCTCACGACCATCAGGCGCGACGCACACCACCATTTCACCACGACGGAAACTGCCTTGCACTTCCTTGACCCCAACCGGCAGCAGGCTCTTGCGATCCTGCAACAACGCCTTCACCGCCCCCGCATCCAGCACCAGGGTGCCGCGAGTCTGCAGATGCCCGGCCAGCCACTGCTTGCGCGCCGCCAGCAGGCCGCGCTCCGGCGCCAATAAGGTACCCAGGCGCTCGCCCGACTTGAGCCGATCGAGCACGCGCTCGATCCGCCCACCGACAATCACCGTGTAGGCACCGGATCGCGCCGCCAGCCGCGCCGCGCGCAGCTTGGTCTGCATACCACCACGCCCCAGTGCACCACCCGTACCGCCCGCCACCGCATCCAGCGACGGATCGTCGGCGCGCGCCTCGAAAATCAGCTGGGCATCGGGATTGTGCCGCGGATCGGCATCGAACATGCCGTCACGGTCGGTGAGGATTACCAGCAAATCGGCCTCGACCAGGTTGGCCACCAGCGCCGCCAAGGTGTCGTTGTCACCGAAACGGATCTCGTCGGTGACCACCGTGTCGTTTTCGTTGATCACCGGAATAGTGCCGAGCTCGACCAGCGTGCGCAGGGTGCTGCGCGCATTCAGGTAGCGCTTGCGATCCGACAGGTCGTCATGGGTCAGCAGCACCTGCGCCGTATGCTTGCCATGCTCGGCAAAACTCGACTCCCAGGCCTGCACCAGCCCCATCTGCCCCACCGCAGCAGCAGCCTGCAGCTCATGAATGGCACTCGGACGGGACGTCCAGCCCAGGCGACTCATGCCTGCCGCCACCGCACCGGACGACACCAGCACCAACTCGACGCCCGCCTCGCGCAGCGCCACCATCTGCTCGACCCACACCGCCATGGCCGCACGATCCAGGCCACGCCCATCCGCGGTCAGCAGCGCACTACCGATCTTCACCACCCAGCGCTGGGCGCCGGTCACCTTGTCCCGCATGTCGTCAAATCCTACTGGCCAGTCAGCACAACGCCGCTATCAAGCGGCGCTGTACGATACCTCAATCGCGAACGTAGATGATCTCCGGACCATCTTCGTCATCCTCGAAATCATCATCCCAGACATCATCATCACCGATGTCATCGACACTCTTCAGCCCCGCCTTGCGCAGCGCACGCTTGTCGTCCAACGCCTGCAGACGGGCACGCGCCTCATCCTCAATGCGCTGATCCAGCTCGGCCAGCTCGGCGGCATAGGCCGGCTCCTCGACTTTGCGCAGCTCGCGCTCGTCAAGGTAACGCATGATCGCCTGGCTCAGCGCCTCGGTGCCTTCACTCTCCAGGGCCGAGATAACAAAGACTGGACCCCGCCAGTCCAGGCGCTCGATCACCGCACGCATGCGCTCCTCGCGCTCATCATCGAGCAACTGATCAGCCTTGTTCAGCACCAGCCAGCGATCACGATCGGCCAGGGCCGGACTGAACTTCTCCAGCTCGCGAATAATGACTTCAGCCGCCTCGGCCGGATCACTCTGATCCAGCGGCGCCATATCCACCAGATGCAGGAGCAAGCGAGTACGCGCCAAGTGCTTGAGGAAGCGAATGCCCAGGCCAGCGCCTTCGGAGGCGCCCTCGATCAGACCCGGAATGTCGGCGACCACGAAGCTCTTGTAGCG
Source organism: Aquipseudomonas ullengensis (assembly GCF_014174475.1). Lineage (GTDB taxonomy): Bacteria > Pseudomonadota > Gammaproteobacteria > Pseudomonadales > Pseudomonadaceae > Aquipseudomonas > Aquipseudomonas ullengensis. The sequence goes on along the minus strand of NZ_JACJUD010000003.1, from coordinate 198,774 downwards.
CCCTACACTGACCACACCCAGGTTCGGCACCAGGGTGGTGAAGGGATAATCCGCCACCTTCGGCTTGGCTGCAGAGACCGAACGAATGAAGGTGCTCTTGCCGGCGTTCGGCAGACCGAGCAGACCAACATCGGCCAGCACTTTCAGCTCCAGCTTGAGGTCGCGCGCCTCGCCCGGCTTGCCCGGCGTGGTCTGACGCGGCGCACGGTTGGTACTGGACTTGAAGCGGGTATTACCCAGACCGTGCCAGCCACCATGAGCCACCATCAGGCGCTGACCCGGCTTGGTCAGATCCCCAATGATTTCCTGGGTACTGGCATCGATCACCGTGGTACCGACCGGAACCGGCAGAATCAGATCCTCACCCTTGGCACCAGTACACTCGGTACTGCCGCCCTTCTCGCCATTGCGCGCATTGAAACGACGCGTATAGCGATAGTCGACCAGGGTGTTCAGGTTCGGATCGGCTTCCATATAGATAGAGCCGCCGTCACCGCCATCGCCGCCGTTGGGGCCACCCTTCTCGATGAACTTCTCACGACGAAAGCTCATCATGCCGTTACCGCCGTCACCGGCTTTTACAAAAATCGAAACTTCATCGACGAATTTCATGGGTACGCCTCCCGTCTCGGCGACGGGCTAGTGGAACACTGGATACAGGATATACAGAAACAAAAAAGCCCCGTCGCGAGACGGGGCTTTTTCAGCAAGCGCGGACTTAGGCAGTCACGACGCTCACGTAACGACGACCGAAGGCGCCTTTAACTTCAAACTTGACCACGCCGTCGACTTTAGCGAACAGAGTGTGGTCTTTACCCATGCCAACGCCGTAGCCAGCGTGGAATTGGGTGCCGCGCTGACGCACGATGATGTTGCCGGCTTTGATAACCTGGCTGCCATACATCTTCACGCCAAGGCGTTTGCTTTCTGAGTCGCGGCCGTTACGAGTACTACCGCCAGCTTTCTTGTGTGCCATGAGTCAAACCCTCCAATCAGGCCTGGATGCCAGTGATCTTGATTTCGGTGAACCACTGACGGTGGCCCTGACGCTTCATGTGGTGCTTACGACGGCGGAACTTGATGATGGTCACTTTGTCGTGACGGCCCTGGGCGATCACTTCAGCAACAACCTTGGCACCATCAACTACCGGAGCGCCGATTTTAACGTCGTCACCGTTGCCGATCAGCAGAACGCGATCAAAAGTCACGGATTCGCCAGTGGCGACTTCCAGCTTTTCGATCTTGAGGAACTCACCTTCGGCGACTTTGTATTGCTTGCCACCGGTAACAATTACTGCGTACATGGATATCTCTCCGTTAAACCTGCTCACCCGACTCTTTATAGGAAGAGTTATTGGCCGGCATGGCTGCTTGGGTCTGCATTGAACCCTAGCAATTGCGTAAGGCAGGGAGTGCCCAAAGAAGTTAGGGGCCGCGATTGTACGGAAAGCCGGATAGCGAGGCAAGCCCTAGCAGTGCTTGCCTTGACAGCCCAAACCCCGCCCCCTAGCATGCCGCGCAGCCCGTATAGAGCCCGGCCCGGCATGCCCTTTGCCCGTTTCCACTCCCGAGAAACACGCCGGCACCAGCCCAGGAGCCCCCGTCAACGATGCAACCCCAGGCCTTTTACAGCGTGGTGGCGGACGATTTCGCCGCCGTCGACGGGATAATCCGCCGCCAGCTGGTCTCCCGAGTGCCCCTGGTGGAAAAGATCGGCGACTACATCATTTCCGCCGGCGGCAAGCGCTTGCGCCCGCTCCTGGTACTGCTCAGCGGCAAGGCACTCGGCTATCAGGCTGACGACCTGCGCCTGCTGGCCGCCACCATCGAATTCCTGCACACCGCCACCCTGCTGCATGACGACGTGGTCGACATGTCCGGCATGCGCCGCGGCCGTGCCACCGCCAACGCGCAATGGGGCAACGCGCCCAGCGTGCTGGTAGGCGACTTCCTCTATTCGCGCTCGTTCGAAATGATGGTCGAGCTCGGCTGCATGCCGGTGATGAAAATCCTCTCGCGCGCCACCCGAGTGATCGCCGAAGGCGAAGTGCTGCAGCTGTCGAAGATCCGCGACGCCAGCACCACCGAAGAAACCTACATGGAAGTCATCCGCGGCAAGACCGCCATGCTCTTCGAGGCCTCGACCCACAGCGCCGCCGCGCTGGCCGGCGCCAACCAGGCGCAGAGCGAAGCCCTGAGCCGCTTCGGCGACCACCTCGGCATCGCCTTCCAGCTGGTCGACGACCTGCTCGACTACCAGGGCGACGCCGCCACCCTCGGCAAGAACGTCGGTGACGACCTAGCCGAAGGCAAGCCAACCCTGCCGCTGATCTACACCATGCGCGAAGGCACCGCCGAACAGGCTTCCCTGGTGCGCACAGCCATCCAGAAAGGCGGTCTCGACGACCTGGAAAGCATTCGCGCCGCCGTCGAAGCCTCCGGCGCCCTGGCCTACACCGCCAAACTCGCCCGCGAGCATGCCGACCAAGCCATCGCCTGCCTTGCTGCCCTGCCGGAAAACGCCTACCGCGATGCCCTGAGCGAGCTGTGCCGCTTCGCCGTAGCCCGCACGCACTGACCGCTCAACACTCCATAAAAGCCCGTCCCTGTGACGGGCTTTTTATTTGCCCGACAAAAGGCGGCGATTGAGGCTTGCTATTATTTGAATAGGAATTATTCTCATCTCAACGGTTCACGACAAGGAGATAGAGCCATGACCTATTTGATTGACGCCTGGCTGGATCGCCCGCACCCCTACCTGCGCATCCTCAATCGGGAAACGGGCGAGGTGTGCGTCGTACTGGAAGAGGAAGCCATCGATGAACTGCGCGACCAGGGCGATCTCGACCTGAGCGGTCTCAACTCCAGCGAGCCGATCGTGCTCAAGGAGCTGGTTCGCAGCCTGTTTCTGTTCTGCTACGCCCGGGCATTGCGCCCTCACGGCGAGTTGCACTGAGCAACAACCTAACGCAAGGACGCGTCAGGCACATGGCCGCCACCGCACAGGCTAGCCATGGCGCAGGAGCAACGGAGCCCCTGCTGATGCCCGAATGATCAGGACGATCATTCGGGCATCGCTTTTTATCGGGATCGAATGTTACAGGATCTCGAGCAGCTCGACGTCAAACACCAGCACGCTGTGCGGCGGGATGCTGCCAACGTCCTGGCCGCCATAGGCCAGTTCGCTCGGCACGTGCAGGCGCCATTTGCTGCCGGTGTTCATCAGTTGCAGCGCCTCGATCCAGCCGGCGATCACACCACCGACCGGAAACTCAGCCGGCTGGCCGCGCTCGTAGGAGCTGTCGAACACGGTGCCGTCGATCAGGGTGCCGTGATAGTGGGTACGCACGTGGTCTTCGCGGGATGGCTTGGCGCCCTCGCCAGCTACCAGCACTTCGTACTGCAGGCCGGATTCCAGCACGGTCACGCCGTCACGCTTGGCGTTCTCGACCAGGTATTCGCGACCGGCACCCGCAGCAGCTTCGGCCTTGGCAGCGGCTTCGGCCTGCATGATTTCACGGATCACGCGGAAGCTGGCGTTCAGCGCTTCCGGGGAAACCTGGCTCGGCTGGCCACCAAAGGCGTCGCGCAGGCCGGCGACCACGGCTTCCAGGCTGACGCCCGGCGGCGGGTTGTCACGCAGTTGGTCGCCGAGTTGACGGCCGATGCCGTAGCTGACGCGGCCCTCGTCGGTGGACAGTTCGTTGGACAGGTTGACTTCGGACATGGCCGGGCTCCACTAGCGGACAAAAAAGGGCGGCCAGCCTAGCACAGAGCCACACCGCGCATGCAGCCACAGATCTGCCCGAGTGCCGGGGCTGGAAACACAACCGCCCGGACATTCTGCAATGGCCGGGCGGCGGGTGAAGCGCAAGCGCGGATCAGTGGTCGTGCTTGGTCAGCTTGTCCAGATAGCCCATGGCGAAGGCCGAGACCACGAAGGCCATATGAATGATCACGTACCACTTGAGGTGCTCCACCTCAATGTTCTCCGCATTCATGAACACTTTGAGCAGATGGATCGAAGAGATCGCCACGATGGAGGCCGCTACCTTCATCTTCAGCGAGCCGGAGTCCATCTTGCCCAGCCAGCTGAGCTTCTCCTTGCCCTCGTCGATATCCAGCTGCGAAACGAAGTTCTCATAGCCGGAGATCATCACCATCACCAGCAGGCCACCGACAAGGGCCATGTCTATCAGCGACAGGATCACCAGAATCAGATCCGCTTCGGCTATGGAGAACACGCTGGGGATGATGTGGAAGACTTCCTGGAAGAACTTCAACGCCAACGCCAGGAGTCCCAGCGACAGACCGAAGTAGATGGGAGCCAGCAGCCAGCGCGAGGCGTACATCGCGTTTTCGATAAAGCGTTCCATGGAAATCCCGTCATCTGAAAAACCGGTCGCGAGTATACCCAGCCAGGCGCGCAGGACAAAGGCAGCAAGGGTTACAGGGGTTATCCACGCTTGCTGTGGATAACCTTGTGGGCAGGGCTGGGACGGATGGCTGCAAGCCTGCCGCTATGCCGCGTCGGCGCGATTGGGCAAAAAGCGCTCAGTCGTGCGCTTCAGCTTTCCGGACGCAACTGGCAATCAGCCAGGGAACGGCAGCGTTCGCCGTTCAGGCGGCGCAGTTCGGCTTGCAGGTGCAGACGCCAGATGGGCTCGTCCGTACAGGCTTCGTAGCCTTGGATGGACAGGCACTGGGCGATCGAATCGAGCACCGTTTCTGCCACGAAAGGCCCGTGGAATGGGCCTTGCGCCTTGATCGCCGACGGTTGCGCGCCAGACATGCCGGCGGCGCAGAGCAGCGTCCACAAGCCGCGCTCGCCCGCCAGCGGGCGAATCAGGCATTCGATGCGGGTGGTCAGGCCCAGGCACTGACGGGTAAGACAGAGGCTGCGCGGCATGGCGGCGATCCTCGCGAGGTCTGGCCCTCAGACTACACCCCGTGGCGCCGCTTCGGGAAGATCGAAGTTACCCCCGCGCACTGTGGATAACTCTGTGGAAAGAACGGGGGAAAGCCGCCCCGGCCGACGCCGTTCGCGGCTGCCGGGCAACTGCTCAGTGACTGACCAGTTGCCCGGCGGTCGAGGCGTCATTCCTTGGGCTTTTTCGGCGCCGGCTTCGCCCTGGGCTTGGCCGCCGGTTTGGCCTTCTCTTCCGGCTTGGCCGGCTCCTCTTCTTCCATGCCCATCTCGGCGATGCTGCGCAGGCGCTCGACGACCCGGGCGTTGACGCTGCCCTTGGCGAATTCGCCCTGCTCGTCTTGCGCACCAGCCGGCTCACCGAGCAGCAGACCGAGGGCTTCGTCGACGTGACGCACAGCGTAGACGTGGAACTGCCCGGCACGCGCCGCCTGCAGCACACGCTCGTCGAGCATCAGGTTGCTGACGTTGGAGTGCGGGATGATCACGCCCTGCTCGCCAGTCAGGCCGCGCGCCTCGCACAGGCGGAAGAAGCCTTCGATCTTCTCGTTGACCCCGCCGATGGCCTGCACCTCGCCGAACTGGTTGATCGAGCCGGTGATCGCGAAGCACTGCTTGAGCGGCGTGCGCGACAGGGCCGAGATCAGGGTGCAGACCTCGCCGAGCGAAGCGCTGTCGCCGTCTACATAGCCGTAGGACTGTTCCAGGGCGATGCTCGCGGAGATTTCCAACGGGAACTCCTGGGCGTAGCGGCTGCCGAGGAAGCCGGTGAGGATCATCACCCCCTTGGAGTGGATCGGCTGGCCCAGGTTGACCTCGCGCTCGATGTCGACGATGCCGCTGCCGCCCGGGTAGACGGTGGCGGAAATCCGCGCCGGCATACCGAAGGCCGAGTCGCCCACTTCCAGCACGGTCAGGCCGTTGCACTTGCCCACCGCCGAGCCGGCGGTGTCGATCAGGATGATGCCGGCCAGCATGTCGTCGATGATCCGTGCCGAGACCCGCCCGGTGCGCGTGGCCTTGGCCTTCAACGCGCGCTCGATATGGCCGGCGTCGGTCACCGCATCCCCGGCCAACTGGCGCACGAAGTCGGCCTCGCTGACCAACTGGAACAGGTCGCCGATACGCGCCGACAGGCGCCCCTGGTGTTCGGCCAGGCGCGCGCTGTAGGTCGCCAGGCGCGCCACGGCGGCGGCAGTCAGCGGCGCCATGCCCTCTTCCGAGGTACGCGTGCGCAGCAACTGAGCGAACTGCTCCAGGCTTTCGTCGCCCACAGCAATTTCCTCGTCGAAGTCGACCAGCACGCGGAACATCTCCTGGAAGTCCGAATCCAGGTCCTGCAGGGTGTAGTACAGCTGGCGCGAGCCGATGATGATCACCTTGAGCTGCAGCGGAATCATCTGCGGCGTGAGGGTGACGGTGGCGATGCGGCCGAGGTCGCCCAGCGGCGACTCCATCTTCAACTGGCGCGAATGCAGGGCGCGCTTGAGCGCATCCCAGACGAACGGCTCGCTGAGCAGCTTCTCTGCCTCGACGATCAGGTAGCCGCCGTTGGCGCGGTGCAGCGCGCCCGGGCGCAACTGCCGATAGCTGGTGTAGAGCGCGCCCTGGTCGGTGTTGTACTCGATGCGGCCGAACAGGTTGTCGTAGGTCGGATGCGGCTCGAACACCACCGGCGCACCACCATCGACATGATGACCAACCACCAGGCTCGGCAGGTACTGCTCCTCGATCATCTCGCGGCGCTGGGCATCGGGCTTGTCGTCGGCCAGCAGGTCGACCACGGTTTTCAGCAGATGCACCTGCATCGCCTGCAGGTAGCCGCAGACGCCGGCGTTCTCCGCGTACTTCTCCGACAGCGGCGCCAGCAGCGGCTGCAGGGCCAAACTGATGGTTTCCTCGTTGAGCTGGCGCAGCTGGTTGCTCAGCTCGCGCTTCCACTGCGGCAGACCGGTGAGCTCTTCGTTGAGGCGCTCCTCGAGGTCGGAGATATCGACATGAAAGCGCTCGCGCTCGGCCTCCGGCAATTGGGCGAACTCGGCTTCGTCGAGGGCCTTGCCGTCCTTCATCGGGGTGAAGGCGATGTTGCTGGCGTCACGGTAGAGCGCCACGTCCTTTTCCAGCGCCAGACGCTCGATCACATCCAGCGCCTTGTCGTAGCGCTGGTTGAAGACCCGGTCGATCACGCTCTTCTTCTGCTGGTAGGTCGGCGTTTCGAACACTGCCGGGAAGGTCGACAGCAGGTTGTCCATCAAATGGCCGAGATCGGCGATGAACTCGGCGGCAGTGCCGGCCGGCAGCTCCAGTGCGCGAGGCTCGCGCGGTTCGTCGAAATGGTTGACGTAGAGCCAGTCCTGCGGCGTTGCCAGGCGCTTGGCCTCTGCCTTGAGGTAGCGCTGGACGAAGGAGAAGCGCCCGGTGCCGGGCTCGCCCATGACATACACGTTGTAACCGGGGCGCGGCATCGCCACACCAAACTGCAGGGCTTCTACCGCGCGCTCCTGGCCGAGCACGCCGCGAAACGGATCCAGATCATCGGTGGTGGTGAAATTGAACTGGTCGGCGGGGCAGGGACGGGTCAGGGCATCAGGCGCCAGACGCAAGCTGGCAGCGAAGGATTCGGGCATCGGAAGTCCTTATCAGGCGGTACGGCACCGCGGAGTGTCAGGCTCATTCTTGCGCCGCCGCGACGCCACTGGCAAGGCATCAACTCGCTGATTTATCCGCGCAGGCCAGACAGAACTCGGCCGCCGGCAACACCGCCAGGCGCGCCTGGTTGATCGGCTCACCACAACGCTGGCAGTCGCCATAACCACCCTCGTCCAGCCGCAGGCGCGCCAACCCGACCTGGCGCAAACCCGCCTCGGCCTCGGCCAGCAGGGCCTCCAGCACTTCATCGTTCTGCCGCTCCTGGGCTTGCTCGGCGAAGTCGGCCTGGTGCGGCTGACCCAGATCGCGGCGAATCGAACGGGCACGCTGGCTGTACTCGGCAAACAGCTGATCCAGCGCGGCACGCGGGTCAAAGGTGCTCATGGCGCCACTCCTGAGAGGTTTCCTTCAGTGTGGCCCCATCTGCCACACCTGCACGGGCGCCGGTCAGCTTGCGCAATCAGGCAACCTGACCTTGCTTGACAGCCCCCTGCGCACTGCGAAAAGCTCGGCCATCGCAGCACGAGAAGGCGTTTGCCCTTGAAATGGATGTTCCCGGCCCTGGCCATGAGCCTCGCCTTGCCGCTATACGCTGCCCCGCAACCCTCCACCGAACGCTTGCATGCCCTGGCCAACGACAGCTACTGGCTGTCGCTCGGCCACTATGAGCGCGGCAAGCTGGGCGGCTGGCGCAGCTATGTCGACGATCCGGCCTTCTTTCTCGCCGCGGACGGTGCCAGTGACCCTGCGGCCGAACTCAGCGCCACCCTCAACGCCCTCTACAAGCCGGCCGAACTCGGCGACCAGCACCCGCAATGTGTCTACCCGGCCCGTACCCGCTGGTTGCGCGCACAGCTACAACTGAACGACCTGCCGCAGCCGACCTGTAGCGAATACCGTGGCTGGTTCAAGGAAATCCAGCCGCACAGCACGGTGCTGGTGTTCCCCGCGGCCTACCTGAACAGTCCGTCGTCGATGTTCGGCCACACCCTGCTGCGCATCGACCAGGCCGACGTCGACACCAACAGCACCGCCCTGCTCAGTTACGCGCTGAACTTCGGCGCCTACATCGAAGGCATGGACAACAGCCTGCTGTATGCCTGGAAAGGCCTGGTTGGCGGCTACCCGGGGCTGTTCTCGCTAGTGCCCTACCGCGAGAAGCTGGCCGAATACAGCCGCCTGGAAAACCGTGACCTGTGGGAGTACCGGCTGAACCTCAGCAGCGCCGAAACCGAACGCATGGTCGAGCACGTCTGGGAACTCAAGCAGGTGCGCTTCGACTACTACTTCTTCGACGAGAACTGCTCCTACCGCCTGCTGGAGCTGCTGGAAATCGCCCGCCCGGGCATCGAGCTGACCGAACAATTCCCACTGACCGCGATCCCCACCGACACCGTGCGCGCCGTGCAACAGGCGGGGCTGGTCGAACGCATCGACTACCGCCCCTCGCGTGAACGCGAGCTGCTGGGCCGCGCCGATGACCTGGACAGCGCCGAGCAGGACTGGGTGAACCGCATCGCCGCCGACGAGCAGTTGCTCAACAGTGCCGAATTCCAGGCCCTGCCCGCGCCGCGCCGCGCACTGATCCAGGACGCCACCTACCGCCTGCTGCGCTACCAGGCCGCCGGTGAAGCCCGTGACAGCGCCCAGGCCAAGCGCAGCTTCACCCTGCTGCAGGCCATCAACCGCAACCCGCCACCGCAGCTGGAGATCCCCCGCCCCGACTTGCCCCAGGACGGCCACCAGTCGCGCACCTGGCAACTCGGCGCCGGCACCCACGAGGACCGCGCCTTCGCCGAATACGGCCTGCGCATGGCCTACCACGACCTGACCGACAACGCCGAAGGCTTCCCCCTCGGCGCCCAGATCGAAATCCTCCAGCTCAAACTGCGCCAGTACGAAGGCAACCACTGGCAGGTGCAGCAGCTCGACCTGGCCAACATCCGCTCGCTGACACCACGCGGACAACTGCTCAAGCCCTGGTCCTGGCAGGTCGGCGGCGGCCTGCAGCGAGTCCCCGGCGAGAGCGACGATGATGAAACCCTGGTCAGCCATTTCAATGGCGGCGTCGGCGGCACCTGGCAACTCGGCGACGACAGCCTGGGCTTCGCCCTGGCGACTGCACGCCTGGAGCACCACGAAGACTTCGCCTCCTTTATCAGCCCGGCGCTGGGCTTCGACACCGGCCTGCTGTGGCGCAACCCGCTGGGTAACCTGAGCCTGGAAGCCAAGGGCGACTACTTCCACAACGGCGAAGTGCGCCGCAGCCTGTCACTGAACCAGCAGTGGGAGCTGTCGACCAACCTAGGCCTGCGCCTGTCCGCCCAGCGCCAGTTCAGCCAACTGTCCAGCCCGCAGAACGAGGTGATGCTGGAGTTGAAGTGGTACCACTACTGACCGCAGCGCAGGCGGGTTAAGGCCCGGCGGCGAGCAGCCAGCCCGGGCTTCGCTACGCGCAGCACACAAACGAAAACGGAGCCTTGCGGCTCCGTTCTGTTTTGCTGGGCGGTTACTGCGCCAGCTTCTTGTAACGCACGCGGTGCGGCTGTGCGGCCGCCTCGCCCAGGCGTTTCTTGCGGTCGGCTTCGTACTCGGTGTAGTTGCCTTCGAAGAACTCGATATGCGAGTCATCTTCGTACGCCAGGATGTGGGTGGCCACACGGTCGAGGAACCACCGATCGTGAGAGATCACAATCGCGGCGCCCGGGAAGTCGAGCAGCGCCTCTTCCAGCGAACGCAGGGTTTCCACGTCGAGGTCGTTGGACGGCTCGTCGAGCAGCAGGACGTTGGCGCCTTCCTTCAAGGTCAGGGCCAGGTGCAGGCGGCCACGCTCACCACCGGAGAGGTCCTTGACGAACTTCTGCTGGTCGCCGCCCTTGAAGTTGAAGCGGCCAACGTAGGTGCGCGACGGCACTTCATAGTTGCCGATCTTGATCATGTCGGAACCACCGGAGATGGCTTCCCACACGGTCTTGCTGCCGTCGAGGTCGTCGCGGCTCTGGTCGACGCAGGCCATCTGCACGGTTTCACCGATTTCGATGCTGCCCGAATCCGGCTGCTCCTTGCCCATCAGCATGCGGAACAGGGTCGACTTACCGGCACCGTTGCCGCCAATCACGCCAACGATGGCGCCCTTGGGCATGCTGAACGACAGGTTGTCGATCAGCGCGCGGTCGCCGTAGCCCTTGCCGACGTTGATGAAGTCGATGACCTTGTCGCCCAGGCGCGGGCCGACCGGGATGTAGATCTCGTTGGTCTCGCTGCGTTTCTGGAATTCCTGCGACTGCATTTCCTCGAAGCGCTGCAGGCGCGCCTTGGACTTCGACTGGCGGGCCTTGGCGCCTTTGCGCACCCACTCCAGTTCGTCCTTCATCGCTTTCTCGTGGGCCGACTGCTGCTTGGATTCCTGGGCCAGGCGGTTGGATTTGGCCTCCAGCCAGCCGGAATAGTTGCCTTCGTACGGGATGCCGGCGCCACGGTCGAGTTCGAGAATCCAGCCGGCGACGTTGTCGAGGAAGTAACGATCGTGGGTGATCGCCACCACGGTGCCGGGGAAGTTGTGCAGGAACTGCTCCAGCCAGGCGACGGAATCGGCGTCCAGGTGGTTGGTCGGTTCGTCCAGCAGCAGCATGTCCGGGGCCGACAGCAGCAGGCGGCACAGGGCCACGCGGCGCTTCTCGCCACCGGAGAGGTGCTCGACCTTGGCATCCCAGGCCGGCAGGCGCAGGGCGTCGGCGGCGACTTCCAGCTGGCGCTCGAGGTTGTGGCCGTCGGCGGCCTGGAGGATGGCTTCCAGCTTAGCCTGCTCGGCGGCCAGCTTGTCGAAGTCGGCATCCGGCTCGGCATAGGCGGCGTAGACCTCATCGAGGCGCGCCTGGGCGTCCTTGATCACACTGACCGCTTCTTCCACCACTTCGCGCACGGTCTTGTTCGGGTCGAGCTGCGGCTCCTGCGGCAGGTAGCCGACATTCAGCTCGGGCATCGCACGGGCTTCACCGTCGAACTCGGTGTCGACGCCGGCCATAATCTTCAGCAGGGTGGACTTGCCCGAGCCGTTGAGGCCGAGCACGCCGATCTTGGCGCCGGGGAAGAACGACAGGGAGATGTTCTTGAGGATTTCCCGCTTCGGCGGCACGACTTTGCCGAGCCGATGCATGGTGTAGACGTATTGAGCCACGTGGATGACCTTGGTTCTGTATTGGAGATGGAGAGGGAACAGCGCGCCGCGGGCCGATTGGCCGCGACAACATTCCGGGCGAATGAGCATGATAGCCCTTGCGCCCGCGTGCGTGCGGCGAAAGCTACCGCAATGCGCAAAACGGGGCAAACAACGCTGGTCGGCAAACCGGCATCGGCTGATGGCACTTTGCCCAGCTTCAAGGCATGCTAGCCGCCTTTGATTACCTGGCTTACAGTCCGAAGCCTGGCAGTTGTATCAGCAGGATTCCTTGGCGTGTCCCGACCCCACTTCTTCCGCCGCTCTCGCCAGCCGAGCGACTCGTTCACCAGCCCCTATCGCGGCTCGCTCAAGGGCGTCCTCGGTTTATTGGTGACGCTGATGCTGGGTCTGCTGCTGTGGCAGTTGCAGCAGGAGTTCCAGACCCAGGAGAACAGCGAGCGCCAACGCAGCCTGGCCTATAGCGAACAACTCGCCAGCCACCTGGGCCTGGCCCTCAAGCTCAAGGCCGAGGCCGGCCAGGCCTATCTGTTGCGCGCCGCGCCACAGCCCCTTCCCGCCGAGCAGTGGCCGGCCCTGCTCGACGACCTCCATGGCGTCTACCCGGCGCTGCACAGCCTGGTCTGGTTCGACGCCGACGGCCGGGTACTGGCCGACAGCTCACCGTCCAGCGACGATGCCGCGCTGCTGGGCGAATTGCTCAGCCAGCGCCGCCAGCCCTATCAGTTCGCCTACGGCCCGCGCGAGCAGGGCCTGATCTACCTGCTGCTGCCGCGTCCGGGTGACAAGGCCCACAGCGGTGGCTGGCTGGTGCGCCTGCATGTGACCGCCCTGCAGAACTGGCTGCCGGCCAGCCATGACGACCTGGCCTGGCTGCTGGTGGACCGCCCCAGCGGCCTGGTCATCCTGCGCCGCCCCGCTACCGCCCAGGCGGCCACCAATACCCCGCCCAGCGCTGCCGAACAGGCGCAGAGCATCGAGCAACTGCCGCTGGCCGGCAGCGAGTGGCAAGTGCAGAGCCTGTTCGATGCCAGCGCCCTGCGCGCCGAGCTGATGCCGCTGCAGGCCGGCAAGCTGCTGCTGTTTATCCTCTGCGCCACCCTGTCGCTGCTGGCCCTGTTCGGCCTGCTGCGCGAGCAGCGCAGCCTGCGGGCGCACAACGCCCTGTCGCGGCAATCGCTGGAAGACGCCATCGGCGCACTCGGCGCCATCGATGAGCGGGTACTGGTGACCCAACCCGACGGCCATATCAGCTACCTCAACCCGCGCGCCGAACAGATGTTCGGCCTCGGCCGCGCCGCCGCCAGCGAGATGCACATGCTGCAGCTGCTGCCCGCCGTGGCGCCCTGGCTGGAAAGCGCCTTCTATGAACAGAAGGACCCCATCGAGATCCTCCAGGACGGCGACAAGCGCCTGTTCACCGTGACCTGCCACGCGCTCTACACCGACAACCCCGAACCCGCTCGCGCCTGGGTGCTGCGCGATGTCACCGAGCAGCAGAAGGCCGTCGACGTCCTGCAGGACACCCGCCGGCGCTACCAGGACATCTTCGAGGGCAGCGGCATCGCCCTCTGCGTGATCGACCTCAGCGGGCTGAAAAACTTTCTCGACCAGCAGGGCCTGCGCCACAGCAGCGAGCTTCCAGCATGGCTGCAGCAGAGCCCCGACAACCATCTGGGCCTGCAGAGCCAGGTGCGCATCACCGAGATGAACAAGGTGGCTACGCAGCTGCTGGGTGTCGAGTCGCCGCAGCAGGCCTGGGATTACCTGTTCGGCGCGCGCCCCCTGCGCATCGGCGGCAGCCGCCACGCCCTGATCGCCGCCCTGCTCGATGGCGACCTGAACATGACGGTCGAGAGCCGCATGCGCACGCCCCACGGCCACGAGCGCTACCTGTGGCTGACCCTGCAATTGCCCAAGCGGGCCAGCGAGCTCACCGCAGTCACCCTGAGCATCCACGACATCACCAGCCGCAAGCGCATCGAACTGTCGCTGGTGGAGCGCGAGCGCTTCTGGTCGGATGTGGTGCGTGCGGTGCCGGACACCCTCTATGTGCACGACATGAGCAACCAGCGGGTGCTGTTCAGCAACAACCGCCTCGGCCCGGACCTCGGCTACAGCAAGGGCGAGCTGATGGCGATGGGCGACAAGCTGTGGGAAAAGATCCTTCACCCGGACGACGTCGAGCTGTACCAGCGCGTGCGCAACCTGCAGAAAGTGGTTGGCAACAAGCAGACCCTTCACTGCCAGTTGCGCTGGCGCCACCGCGACGGTAGCTGGCACTGGTTCGACGTGCGCGAGCACGCCCTCAGCCGCGATGCCAATGGCCGCGTCAGCCGCCTGATCGGCGTGGCCAAGGACATCACCGCGGAGATCACCTCCAAGGTCAGCCTGAGTGACAGCGAACGCCGCTACCGCATGCTGGCGGAAAGCATCAGCGACGTGATCCTGTCGACCAACAGCAGCCTGCAGCTCAACTACGTCAGCCCCTCCGTCGAAGCCTTCTTTGGCTACAGCCCGGAATGGATACTGCACAACGGCCTGCTCAGCACCGTGACCAGCCAGCGACAACTGGCCAACCTGCAGGAGCTGCTGGTCGAGGCAACTGCCGCCCTGGGCAACCCGGAGCTGCTTGCCAACCTGGAAGAACGCCTGACCGGCAAGGTGTTCATCTTCGACTGCCTGCGCGCCGATGGCCGCAAGATCACCGTGGAAATGCGCATGATGCTGATGCGCGACGAGCAGAGCCGCTTCGAGGGCGTCCTCGGCATCGCCCGCGACATCAGCCAGCAGCGCCGCGCCGAACGCGACCTGCGCATGGCCGCCACGGTGTTCGAGCACTCCACGGCGGCGATCATGGTCACCGACCCGGCCGGCTATATCGTGCAGACCAACAAGACCTTCCAGCGCCTCACTGGCTACACCGCCGCGCAGGTGCTCGACCAGCTGCCGGCCATGCTCACCGCCGATCGCCAGCAGGCCGGCCAGCTCAACTTCATCCTCGCCCAGCTCAACCAGCACGGCATCTGGGAAGGCGAGCTATGGCTCAAGCGCGCGGGTGGCGAGCAGTATCCGGCGTGGGTCGGCATCACCGCGGTGCAGGACGACGACGGCGACCTGGTCAGCTACGTGTGCTTCTTCAACGACATCAGCGAACGCAAGGCCAGCGAACAGCGCATCCACCGCCTGGCCTACTACGACGCCCTGACCCTGCTGCCCAACCGCACGCTGTTCCAGGACCGCCTGCACACCGCCCTGCAGCATGCCGAACGGCATGAGGAATGGGTGGTGCTGATGTTCCTCGACCTCGACCGCTTCAAGCCGATCAACGACTCCCTCGGCCACGCCGCCGGCGACCGCATGCTCAAGGACGTGGCTGTGCGCTTGGCCGCCTGCGTCGATGAAGACGACACCGTGGCGCGCATGGGCGGCGACGAGTTCACCCTGCTGCTGCAGGCGCGCACCACCCGCGAAGGCGCGCTGAACCGCGCCATTCACGTCGCCGAGCAGATTCTCTCCAGCCTGGCCCAGCCGTTCATCCTGCAGGGCCGCGAGTTCTTCGTCACCGCCAGTATCGGCATCGCCCTCGCCCCGCAGGACGGCGACGAGCTGAGCCAGCTGATGAAGAACGCCGACACCGCCATGTACCACGCCAAGGAGCGCGGCAAGAACAACTTCCAGTTCTACCAGGCCGACATGAACGCCACCGCGCTGCAGCGCCTGGAACTGGAAAGCGACCTGCGCCACGCCCTCGAACAGCAGCAGTTCCTTCTTTATTACCAGCCGCAGTTCAGCGGCGACGGCAAGCGCCTGACCGGCGTCGAGGCCCTGTTGCGCTGGCAGCACCCGCGCCGCGGCCTGGTGCCGCCCGGCGAGTTCATCCCGGTGCTGGAAGAGCTCGGCCTGGTGGTACAGGTCGGCGACTGGGTGCTCGAAGAAGCCTGCAAGCAGATCCGCCTGTGGCATGCCGCCCAGGTGCGCGTGCCGAAGATCTCGGTCAACCTCTCGGCCCGCCAGTTCGCCGACGGCCAGTTGGCCATGCGCATCTCGCGCACGCTGGAAGAAAGTGGCGTACCGCCCGCCTGCCTGGAACTGGAGCTGACCGAGAGCATCCTGATGCGCGATGTCGGCGAGACCTTGCAGATCCTCAACAGCCTGAAGAAGCTCGGCCTGTGCATCGCGGTGGACGATTTCGGCACTGGCTACTCCTCGCTCAACTACCTCAAGCAGTTCCCCATCGACGTGCTGAAGATCGACCGCAGCTTCGTCGACGGCCTGCCCGGTGGCGAGCAGGATGCGCAGATCGCCCGCGCCATCATTGCCATGGCCCACAGCCTGAACCTGGCGGTGATCGCCGAGGGCGTGGAAACCCAGGAGCAGCTCGACTTCCTGCGCGAACACGACTGCGACGAGGTGCAGGGCTTCCTGTTCGGCAAACCGATGCCGGCCAAGCAGTTCGAGGCGCAGTTCAGCGGCCAGGCGCTGTTCGTCCTCAACTGAAACCCACGGCTCGCGCCCACGCGCGCCGGGTGAAAGCCGCTTATCCGCCACATGACTGCCTTTCATATGCCAGCGCTCGGCGTATGGGGTAGAATCCCCGCCCTATTTCAACCGCCCAACTGATTATTCAGGGGATTGCCATGTTCAGCCGTGATTTGACCCTCGCCCGCTACGATGCCGACCTGTTTGCCGCGATGGAGCAAGAAGCCCAGCGCCAGGAAGAGCACATCGAGCTGATCGCTTCCGAGAACTACACCAGCCCGGCAGTGATGGAAGCCCAGGGCAGCGTGCTGACCAACAAGTACGCCGAAGGCTACCCGGGCAAGCGCTACTACGGTGGCTGCGAGTACGTCGACGTGGTCGAGCAACTGGCCATCGACCGTGCCAAACAGCTGTTCGGCGCCGACTACGCCAACGTCCAGCCGCACGCCGGTTCGCAAGCCAACAGCGCAGTGTTCCTGGCCCTGCTGCAAGCCGGCGACACCATCCTCGGCATGAGCCTGGCCCACGGCGGTCACCTGACCCACGGCGCCAGCGTTTCCTCCTCCGGCAAGCTGTACAACGCAGTGCAGTACGGCATCAACGACCAGGGCCTGATCGACTACGACGAAGTCGAGCGCCTGGCCGTCGAGCACAAGCCGAAGATGATCATCGCCGGTTTCTCCGCCTACTCGCAGGTGCTGGACTTCCCGCGCTTCCGCGCCATCGCCGACAAGGTTGGTGCCTACCTGTTCGTCGACATGGCCCACGTTGCCGGCCTGGTTGCCGCTGGCGTGTACCCGAACCCGGTGCCATTCGCCGACGTGGTCACCACCACCACCCACAAGACCCTGCGCGGTCCGCGTGGCGGCCTGATCCTCGCTCGCAAGAACGAAGAGATCGAGAAGAAGCTCAACTCCGCCGTCTTCCCGGGCGCCCAGGGTGGCCCGCTGGAGCACGTGATCGCGGCCAAGGCCGTGTGCTTCAAGGAAGCCCTGCAGCCGGAATTCAAGACCTACCAGGAACAAGTGGTGAAGAACGCCCAGGCCATGGCCCAGGTCTTCCTCGACCGTGGTTTCGACGTGGTTTCCGGCGGCACCAAGAACCACCTGTTCCTGCTGTCCCTGATCAAACAGGACATCACCGGTAAAGACGCCGACGCCGCCCTGGGTCGCGCCTTCATCACCGTGAACAAGAACAGCGTGCCGAACGACCCGCGTTCGCCGTTCGTCACCTCCGGCCTGCGCATCGGTACCCCGGCTGTGACCACCCGCGGCTTCAAGGAAGTCGACTGCCGCGAGCTGGCCACCTGGATCTGCGACATCCTGGAAAACATGGGCGACGAAGCCGTGGTCGACCGCGTACGCGGCCAGGTCAAGGCGATCTGCGCCAAGCTGCCGGTGTACGGCAACTAAGCGTCAAATTTCCAACAGAAAAGCCCGGCATCTGCCGGGCTTTTTTGTGCCTGCAATAGCGGCATGCCATTTTTATGGCACAACGAAATATGAGAATAAATAAGTATTTATTTCAATTACTTATACAAAAAAAATAATCATTTAACGGCGCCGCGCCAATTTACCGCCGAACGGTCCTCGCCAGACTGTTGCAGACGCTTTACACCATGACCCTTCTGTTTTTTCAGATCGCTACGAACTCGCAGCGGCTACAAGGGGGTGCGTCATGATCTTCAATACACAGGACGACGATAGCCTGTTATCCAGCGAGCCAAGCGACCCGTTACTGCTGCTCGTCGAAGGCAGCGCCGACAATGACAAACTGATCGGCAGCGCAGCCGACGAACACCTGCTCGGCCTGGGCGGCGACGACAAGCTCAGCGGGGGTGGCGGGAACGATCTGTTGGTCGGCGGCGCGGGCCGGGACACGCTCACCGGGGGCAGTGGCGCAGACACCTTTCGCTTCAGCGCAGTGACGGACAGCTACCGCACCAGCAGCAGCCTCAACAGCGACAGCATCACCGACTTCGATGGCGCGCTCGATCGCATAGACCTAACCGGCCTCGGCTTCAGCGCTCTGGGCAACGGCTATGGCGGCACCCTGCGGCTCAGCTACAGCAGCGCCAGCGACCGCACCTACCTGAAGTCCTACGAGGCTGATGCCGATGGCAACTACTTCGAACTAGCCTTCCAGGGCGACCAGCTGACCGCCCTGAACGCCACCAACATCCTCTTCACGGGCAACGCCACAACCAACAACGCACCTGTGATTAACGAGCCGTTGCTGGATCAAACCACCACTGAAAACAGCGCCTTCACCTACACCTTTGCGCCCACCAGCTTCACCGACCCGGACGCCGACAACCTGAGCTACAGCGTCACGCAGAACAACGGCGCGGCGCTGCCATCCTGGCTGTCGTTCAACCCCGCCACCCGCACCTTCAACGGCACGCCTGGGCTGGACGCAGCCGGCACCTATGAGATCAAGGTCAACGCCAGCGATGGTCGCGGCGGCACGGGCTCATACGTCTTCCTGATCAACGTGAGCGATGCGCCGCCAGACAGCTCGACCCTGTCCGGCAGCGACGGCAATGACTACCTGACCGGTACTTCGGCTGACGAACAGTTGCTCGGCATGGCCGGCGACGATGTGCTCAATGGCGGTTCAGGCAACGATGTGCTCAATGGCGGCGCCGGCCGCGACACACTCACCGGCGGCCATGGCGCCGACACCTTTCGCTTCAGCGCGGTGACTGACAGCTACCGCTCCAGTACCAGCCAGCACAACGACACCATCACCGACTTCGACGGAGCATTCGACCGACTCGATCTCTCCGGCCTGGGTTTCAGCGCCCTGGGCAACGGCTACGGCGGCACGCTGTTGCTCAGCTACAGCAGCGCCAGTGATCGCACCTATTTGAAATCCTACGAGCCCGATGCCAGTGGCAATCGCTTCGAGCTGACCTTCCAGGGCAATCAGCTGACCGCCCTGAACGCCACGAACATCATTTTCGAAGCCACCCTACCGCCACCTCCTCCACCGCCGCCGCCTCCTCCGCCCGACCTCAGCACACTCACCGGCACCAGTGGCGATGACACGCTGACCGGCACCGACACCAATGAGTTGCTGCTGGGTAATGCCGGCGCAGACAAGCTCAATGGCGGGGGTGGCAACGATGTGCTCGACGGCGGCGCCGGCAAGGATTTGCTGACGGGCGGCACGGGCAGCGACACGTTTCGCTTTAGCGACAAACTCGACAGCTTCCGCAACTACGGGCCCAGCGACATCAGCTCTGCGGACACCATTCAGGACTTCAGCGCGGGCGTCGACAAGATCGACCTGTCAGCCCTGGGGATCACCGGCCTGGGTAATGGCTACGACCACACGCTGTACGTGACGCTCAACGACACGGGCACCAAGACCTCACTCAAATCCCGCGAACCCGACGCCGACGGCAACACCTTCGAAATCGCCCTGGCGGGCAACCATCTGGGCAGCCTGAGCGCGGCAGACTTCATTTTTGCCGAACCCACGCCGCAGAACACCCTCTTCATCCCCACCCTCGGCCAATCCAACTCGCGGGCACTGCGCATGCTCTCGGGGGACGAAGAGTCCGGGGTCACGGAAATGGTCAGCCAGCTGACCCGCTATACCGACTTCGACAAGGTGGAAAGCCTGTTCTTCGACCCGGACGATGAACCGGTGGACATCGCTGTAGGCGGCAGCACCGTCACCGGGAGATCAACCGCGACCGATTCGGAAAAGGCCAAGTCCTGGTGGTACAGCGACACCGATCAGCCAGGCGAAGCGCTGCTCAACGCGGTCAGCATTCTGAGCAGCCAGCTGGCCACCCTCCAAGCCAAGGGCAGCGTGACCATGGCGATGGTCTGGGGCCAGGGCGAGGACAACGCCATGACCTATGCCTTGGCCGCGGACAAGCAGGCTGAAATCGAGCTGTATAAGAGCAATACGCTGAAGGTCTTCGACTACCTGAAAACCCAGCTGGGCACCCCGGACCTGGTGTTCTACGTGATGCTGACGGGCAACTATCAGGCCGAAGCCGCCGCGCTGCGCGGTTTTAACGAGGCCGAAATTGCCGATATCGTCGCCGGCACCCAGGCCATCCGCCAGGCCCAGCTGGAGATAGCCGCCAGCCGTAGCGACGTGAAGATAGCCGTCGACTACACCGACCTGCCGATGCGCTACGACGTCGACCCGCTGACCTACTACTACGACGTCTGGCATATGCCCGGAGAAGCCAGCGAGATCATAGGCCAGCGCCTGGCGGACTTTATCGCCAACGACCTGGGCTACCAGAGCACCGACAGCGACAACAACGACCCCAGCACGATTTCCAGGTACCCCGCCCACCACGTCCTGGGCGGCGACGGCGACGACCTGCTGGTCGGTACACCCGGTGGCAACACCTTCGACGGCGGCCTCGGCAACGACCACATGGAAGGTGGCGCCGGCAGTGACGTCTATATCGTCGATAGCATTGGCGACAGCGTGAGCGAAACCGGCGCCAACCTCAGTGCCGAGGAATATGACACCGTGCAATCCTCGGTGGACTGGACGCTCGGCGACAACCTGGAGAACCTCAGCCTGGTCGGCCCCCTGGCACGCAATGGCACCGGCAACAGCCTGGACAACATCATCGGCGGCAATGCCCTGGACAACCTGCTGGATGGCGGGGCCGGCGTGGACGTCATGCTCGGCGGCGCGGGGGCGGATACCTATATCGTCGACAATGTGGGCGATCTGGTCGTGGAGGGCGCAGACGCGGGGTTCGACCGGGTATTCAGCAGCGCAACCAGCTACACCTTGCCCAGCTACGTCGAACAGCTCTACCTGATGGCGCTGGGCAACAGCAACGGCACGGGCAACGCCCAGGACAACACCCTGTTTGCCAGCAGCGGTGACAACGTACTGAACGGCGGCCTCGGCAACGACACGCTGTCCTATGCCTTCGCCGAAGCCGGCGTCACGGTCAGGCTGTCCACCTCACAGGCCCAGGCAACCGGAGGCTCCGGCCTCGACACGCTGCGCAATCTGGAAAACCTGATCGGCAGTGACTACGCCGACACCTTGAGTGGTAACACCAGCAGCAACATCCTGCACGGCGGGGCTGGTGACGACATTCTCAATGGCAGTGATGGCGACGACGTGCTGATTGGCGGGAGCGGGGTCGACCACCTCAGCGGTGGCAACGGCGCTGACCGCTATGTATTCAACGCACCGGACGACTCAGGCCTGGCCGAACTGGCTGACCTGGTGTCTGGCTTCAAGAGCAGCGAAGGCGACCGCATCGACTTCTCAGCCCTGGATGCCAACCCTTTGACCGAGGCACGGGAAGCCTTCACCTTCATCGGGAGCGAGGCCTTCAGTGAGTCTGATGCAACCGGCCAATTACGCTTCGCCGACGGCGTTCTGTACGGCAGCACCAATCTCGATGGCGCTGCGGAATTCATGATCAAACTGCTCGGGATGACGGAGTTCTCGCAGAGCGATTATTTGTCCTGATCCAGCGCACAGGGTGGATCACGCCCTATCGATCCACCACCAGGCCGCTCGGTGGATGTACAAGGCGACATCCACCCTGCCAGCCATCTATGCAATGACCTCGGCAAAGCCGGCGCGGATGGCCTCCTCCGGCAGGTTGTCGCCGATGAATACCAGCACGCTCTCGCGCGCCTCGTCGGCGCGCCACTCGCTGTCGTAGTCGAAGCCGTACAGGCGCAGCACGCCCTGGAACACCATGCGCCGCTCCTCGCCGGCAATCGCCAGCACGCCCTTGTAGCGCAGCAGCGAGCTGCCGTGGGTCTCCAGCAGGTTTTCCATGAAGGCACTGAGCTTGTCGATATCCAGCGGCTGCGTGCTTTTCAGCACCAGGGTGGCGATCCGATCAATGCTCGAACCTGCCGGCGTCAGCGGCCGCAGGGTCAGGCCCGGGGCAATGTCGGCATTGAGGTTGAAGCCACGAATATCCAGCAACTCGGTCAGGTCGATGCGGCCGTGCTCGACCACGCGGATCGCCGCACGCCGGTTGATCCGTTGCAAGCGCTGGGTCAGCGCCTCGACGTGGGCGGCATCGACCAGGTCGGTCTTGCTCAGCAGGATGCGGTCGGCAAAACCGACCTGGGCCTGGGCGATGGTTTCCTGCAGGTGACGCTCGGCGTTGGCCGCGTCCACCAGGGTGATGATGCCGTCGAGCACATAGCGCTCGCACAGTTCCTCCTCGGCGAAGAAGGTCTGCGCCACCGGCGCCGGGTCGGCCAGGCCGGTGCATTCGATCACCAGGCGGTCGAAGGCCAGTTCGCCGCTGTCGAGCTTGTCCAGCAGCAGGTACAGGGCCTTTTCCAGCTCGACGTGGATCGAGCAGCAGACGCAGCCATTGGCCAGGGTCATGACCTCGACCGGCTCGCTGCCGAGCAATTGGCCGTCGATCGGCGTGTCGCTGAATTCGTTTTCGATCACCGCCAGCTTGAGGCCGTGCTCGGCCTGCAGCATGTGGCGCAGCAGGGTGGTCTTGCCGGCACCGAGAAAACCGCTGAGCACGGTGACGGGAATGGGGGTATGGGACATGCGGATCATCCTGCGTAGGGTGGGTCGGGGCGCGCAGCTCGCGGCTTATCGACCCACCGTGCGGGTTATCGGTGGATGAACAAAGCGTCATCCACCCTACAAAAGAACACGCCACGGCAAGCGTGGCGTGTGGGCAGTGCGGCGAGGATATCAGCAGCAGCGAATCGGCCTGCCCTTGCCACCGCCATATCGCGCTTCCTGGCGCTCGCGGAAGAACTCTTCGTAGCTCATCACCGGCTTGTCCGGGTGCTTGTTGCGCATGTGCTCGACGTAATTGTCGTAGTCGGGCATGCCCACCAGCATCCGTGCGGCCTGGCCCAGGTATTTGCCCATCCGACTCAGGTCATTGAACATGCGCGTCTCCTCAAGCGTCCGGAATCGGCTGGTAGGGAGCTTCCCGATCGGTGCGCTCCGGCTTGATCCACGAAGCCCGGCCGACCTTGACCGCGTAGAACAGCACGCTGAGCACGACGAACAGGAACAGTACGGTCAGCGTGGCGTTGGTGTACGCGTTGAAGATCACGTGGTTCATCTGGCTGATGTCCTTGGCCGGGGCAAGGATCTGCCCGGCGTCCAGCGCATCGCTGTACTTCTTGGCCAGGGCCAGGAAGCCCACCGCAGGGTTCGGATCCAGCAGCTTGATCAGGCCCGCCGTGGTGGTGCAGATCAGCAGCCAGGTGGCCGGAATCAGGGTGACCCAGACATAGCGCTGGCGCTTCATCTTGATCAGCACCACCGCACCGAGCATCAGTGCGATACCGGCGAGCATCTGGTTGGAGATGCCGAACAGCGGCCACAAGGTGTTGATGCCGCCCAGCGGATCGATCACGCCCTGGTACAGCAGCCAGCCCCACATCGCCACGCAGCCGGCGGTGGCAATCAGGTTGGCGGTCCAGGACTCGGTGCGTTTCAGCGCCGGAACGAAGTTGCCCAGCAGGTCCTGCAGCATGAAGCGCCCGGCACGGGTGCCGGCGTCCACCGCGGTGAGGATGAACAGCGCCTCGAACAGGATGGCGAAGTGGTACCAGAACGCCATGGTGTTCTCACCCGGCAGCACGCTGTGGAGGATCTGCGCGATACCCACGGCAAGGGTCGGCGCACCACCGGCACGGGCCAGGATGGTGTGCTCGCCGATGTCACGGGCGACCGCTTCCAGCGCGTCAGGCGTGATGGCGAAGCCCCAGCTGCTGACGGTGGCGGCGACGGTCGCAACGTCCGAGCCGACTACGGCAGCCGGGCTGTTCATGGCGAAGTACACGCCCGGCTCGATCACCGAGGCGGCGACCATGGCCATGATGGCGACGAACGACTCCATCAGCATGCCGCCGTAGCCGATGTAGCGCGCGTGGGATTCGTTGGCCAGCAGCTTGGGCGTGGTGCCCGAACTGATCAGCGCATGGAAGCCGGACACCGCGCCACAGGCGATGGTGATGAACAGGAAGGGGAACAGCGTGCCTTTCCACACCGGGCCGGTGCCGTCGGTGAACTGGGTCAGCGCCGGCATTTTCAGCTCGGGCATGACGACGAGAATTCCGATGGCCAGGGCGATGATGGTGCCGATCTTGAGGAAGGTCGACAGGTAGTCACGCGGCGCCAGGATCAGCCACACCGGCAGTACTGCAGCGACGAAACCGTAGCCAATCAGCATCCAGGTGATCTGCACACCGGTGAAGGTGAAGGCCGGGCCCCATACCGGGTCGGCAGCGATCTGCCCGCCTAGCCAGATAGAGCCGAGCAGCAGCGCCACGCCGACCACGGAAATCTCGCCGATGCGGCCCGGGCGGATGTAGCGCATGTAGATGCCCATGAACATCGCGATGGGGATGGTCGCCATCACCGTGAACATGCCCCACGGGCTTTCGGCCAGGGCCTTGACCACGATCAGCGAGAGCACCGCAAGGATGATGATCATGATCAGGAAGGCGCCGAACAGCGCGATGGTGCCAGGCACCTGGCCCATTTCCTCGCGCACCAGCTCGCCCAGGGAGCGGCCGTTGCGACGGGTGGAAATGAACAGGACCATGAAGTCCTGCACGGCCCCGGCCAGCACCACGCCGGCGATCAGCCAGAGCGTGCCGGGCAGGTAGCCCATCTGCGCGGCGAGTACTGGACCGACCAGGGGGCCGGCGCCAGCAATGGCGGCGAAGTGGTGACCGAAGAGGATGTGCTTGTTGGTCGGAACGTAGTCCAGACCATCGTTATTGAGTACTGCAGGGGTAGCACGGGTTGGATCGAGCTGCATCACCTTGGTGGCGATGAACAGACTGTAGTAGCGGTAGGCAACCAGGTAGAGGGCGACCGCAGCCACCACAATCCACAAGGCGTTGATGGCTTCGCCGCGACGCAAGGCCACGACACCCAAGGCGCACGCGCCCACCACTGCCAGCACTGCCCAGGGCAGGTGGCGCAGCAGGCTATTGTTATTGTTCATATGAACTCCCAACTAATGGACAGACAGGCTGCCGCACAAGCTTAGTCGGTATACGGCAATCCTCTATGCGACCATGGTCTAGACGCGACACACGCCCTTTTCCCACGCTGTAAACTAGCCGCCCCAGCGACCGCCAGGATGCACCGTCGCATGCCCAGAATCCCCTTCGTTATCCCCCTGCTGCTGAGCCTGCTCGGCCTGGCTGCATGCAGCCCGCCGCCGACACTCGACCAGCAGCTGTATATCTGGCAACGCCAGTGGCGCCCGGCCCATGTCGAGGCGTTGGCGCAGACCCGCCTGGACTTCTCCACCCTGCGCGTCCTCGCGCTGCAGGCCCACCCGAAGGCAGGCTGGGCGCGCGCCTACCCCGACCTGCAACTGCTCAAGCGCGACGGCCGCCCGCTGGTCGCCGTGGTACGCCTGGATGGCCAGCTGCCGCAGCTCGACCCGCGCGCCATCGGTGAGCAGATAACCAGCCTGCTGCACGACTGGCAGGCCGCCGGCATCCAGCTGGCCGGGCTGGAAATCGACCATGACTGCGCCACCGCGCGCCTGCCGGCCTACGCCGCGCTGCTGCAAGACCTGCGCCGCCAGCTGCCCGCCGAGCTCAAGCTGAGCATCACCGCCCTGCCCGCCTGGCTGGCCAGCGACCAACTGGAACCGCTGCTGGCCAGCGTCGACAGCTCAGTGCTGCAGGTACATGCCGTCAGCGACCCGCGCCGTGGCCTGTTCGATGCCGAGCAGGCGCAACACTGGGCCGCAGAATATGCCGCGCGCAGCCCGTCACCCTTTCTCCTGGCCCTGCCGGCGTACGGCGTGGCCCTGCTCGACAGCCCGGCCGGCGCGCCACGGGTGGAAGGCGAAGCGCCGCTGCGCCAGGGCGGCACCCGTCGTGAACTGCAGGCCGACCCGCAACACGTCGCCAGCCTGCTGGCCGAGCTGCGCGACGATCCGCCGCCGGGCCTGAGCGGCATCATCTGGTTCCGCCTGCCCCTGGCTGGTGATCGCCGCGCTTGGCCCATCGACACCCTGCTGGCGGTGGTACGTGGCCAGCCGCTGCGCCCGGCCCTGGACCTGCACGCCCAGCAGAACGGCCAGCTCAGCGAACTGCAGCTGGTCAACCGGGGCAACCTGGCCAGCGCCCTGCCGGCACACATCGAACTACCCGCCCAGGGCTGCACAGCGGCCGATGGCCTCGGCGCCTACCGCGTCACCAGTACCCCCCAGGGCCTGCGCTTCACCCGTCAACACCCCGGACAACTCGCCGCCGGCAGCCAGCGCGCGCTGGGCTGGGCGCGCTGCACGCAGATCGATCAAGGAGGATTGCATGTCGAGCTTTAAAAACCACCGCCACCATCTGCTGGCTCTGGCCATCGCCAGTCTGTTGCCGCTGGGCACGGTCCAGGCCTGCGGGCCGGGCTTTCCCCATCGCTTGCTGGAAGACAGGTCCCAAACGCTGAAAGAGCTACCAGAAGGCAGCTTCGAATTTGAAATACGCCGGATAAGTCAGCCAATACCGGGACTCGGGCAGGCTGGCGAGGCGACATTCGATC
The DNA here is from genome assembly GCF_014174475.1 of Aquipseudomonas ullengensis. Classification (GTDB taxonomy): domain Bacteria; phylum Pseudomonadota; class Gammaproteobacteria; order Pseudomonadales; family Pseudomonadaceae; genus Aquipseudomonas; species Aquipseudomonas ullengensis. Next base: position 172,018 of record NZ_JACJUD010000003.1, on the reverse strand, counting down.
GCTATTTTGAAGCGCCAGACCCACGAGATAGTGAATCCCGCACCGCCAGTGAAAAGCAGCAGCTCAGCCCTAAGTATTTCTCCCTGGTCAGTCGACTGCGCGACCTGACTGACGCACGCCAGGCTGAGATCGAAGGTGCCGAGCTCCCTCCCGAACTGCGCCTGTACACAGCCGGCGCAGTGGCCTTCACCCAGTACGACATGGCCCTGGCCGCCGACTACTTCCGTCGCGTGCTGGCTCTGCCCGCTGCCGAGCGACCCCTGCGCAGCACATGGGCTGCCTACTCTCTGGGCCGTGCCCTGGCCGTGCTGGCGATCAGCGCACCTAACAGCATGCTGGACGATGTGGCCGCCCTGCAGCGCCAACACGATCTGCGCCAGCAGGCACAAGCGGCCTTCCGGCAGGCCAGAGAGCTTAGCATTGCCGGCCTCGCCGACCCTCTTGAGCTAGGCATCGCCAGCCTCGGCGAGGAAGCCCGCCTGGCCATGGACGATGGCAACTGGGATGCCGCCATTCACCTCTACACCAGCCAGTTCCTGCATGGTTCCAGCACCGGCTACAGCTCGCTCGGCTACGTCTACGGCAGGCTCTACCAGATGAACGACGAAGAGCTTCGCCCACTACTGGGCAGCCCGGAGGTTCAGCAGTTTGTGGCAGCGAAGCTGTTCAGCCAGCTTTACGGTTACAGCAGCAAGACACCTCCCCCACGTCTACTGCGCCTGCTGCAGGAAACCAGTATCCAGCCACAGATCGCCGACCGCCTGGCCGCACTGAGCTACCAACTGGGCGACTATGCAGCGGCTCGCCGCTTCGTCGAGCAGGCCGGTGGCAGCGGCCTGGCCTGGTGGTTGAGGGCCAAGCTGGCGCTGCAAGACGGCGACAAAGCAGCCGCGACCGAAGCCTACGCCGAAGCCGCCAAGGCATTTCCCATGGAAGAGGACTGGGGCACGCGCGTGAGGCCCGGATATGAAAAGCTCAAACCGCGCTGCCGGGTCGAAGGCGAGATGGCCATCCTGGCCTTGGAGCGCGGCGACTACCTGGAGGCCTTCGACCAGCTTTACCACAGCGGAGAAATCTACTGGCAAGACTCTGCCGAAGTAGCCGAGCGGGTTCTAACCAGCAACGAACTCAAGGATTATGTGGACAACAAAGTCCCCGCTAATGGCGAGCGACTAAGCGCCTGGGATCGCCCGCCAGTCACGGCCCTCCGCGAACTGCTCGGCCGCCGCCTGCTGCGCGAAGGGCGTTACGCCGAGGCCGTGCCCTACTTCGCCAGCGCCGAGCTGCAAGAAGCGGCCCGCCAGTACGGCGCGGCCCGTGAGCAGGCCGCAGACGCCTGGACCGCCATCGGCCGCGCAGAAAGCTACTACCGCGCGGCCAAGCTGGCACGCGAGCAGGGCATGGAATTACTCGGCTATGAACTGAGCCCAGACGAAGCTTGGAGCGGCGGCGCTTTCGGCAACGAGTTCGGTAAACCGCTACAGGCTGACGGCCTGCTCACGGCCGCCGAAGCCGAACGGCAGAATGCCAGCGCCGCCGAACCCAATCGCCGCTACCACTACCGCTGGGTCGCCGCCGACCTCGCCAGCCAGGCCGCCGACCTGCTGCCAGCCCGCAGCCAGTCCTTCGCCGCAACGCTGTGCAAGGCCACCGGCTGGCTGATCAACAACGACTACCCGGCCGCGCGGCGCTACTACCTGCGTTATGTCGAACAGGGCGCCTATGTGCCCTGGGGCGGCGCGTTCGGTAGCAATGCCTGCCAGGAGCCGGACTTCGAGCGCGCCAGCCAGTTGCTCTGGTCGGAACGCGAGCAGGCCGTGCGCCAGGCGCTGCGCCCGTACAAATATTGGCTGCCCCTCGGCCTGCTGCTGATAGTGGCCGCTGGCATCTACGGGCGGCAGCGACGCCGCGCCTTGGCTATAGTGGATAAAACCGCAGAGGAATCACGCAATGAGTGATACGAGCAACGAGCGCCGACGTTTCCAGCGCATCGCTTTCGACGCCGCCACCGAGCTCACCCAGGGCGAGCGGCGCTGGGCCGTGGTCTTGCAGGATGTGTCGCTCAAAGGCCTGCTGGTGGAGCGCCCGCGCGACTGGAACGGCGACCCCGACCAGCCTTTCACGGCCACCATCAAGCTCGACGGCGACATCCAGCTGCAGATGGAAGTGGTGCTGACCCGCACCCGTGGCGAACTGCTCGGCTTCGTCTGCCGGCATATCGACCTGGACTCGATCAGCCACCTGCGCCGCCTGGTGGAACTCAACCTCGGCGACGAAAGCCTGCTGGAACGAGAGCTGGCCGCGCTCGGCGAGGACGACTGAGCCCCCCCGCCTACGCCCCACCCTGTAGGAGCCAGCTTGCTGGCGATGCTCGTGTAAGAGCCGGCTCACGATCTTCTGAATTAGAGCAAGACAAGGCAAAAATGACCGAGGGAGCGGAGTTTACGTGCTGTAAATGAGCATCCCGAGGTCGTTTTTAACGCGGTATGGCCGACAGTCAGGAGATCGTGAACAGACTCTAAGGGCACTGATCGCCAGCAAGCTGGCTCCTACAGACTCTCCCCACACCTCAGTGATTGCTCCCGGCAGCGGATTTGCGCTGGCACCAGCGCGCCTGCACCTTCACGCAACCGAGCGCCGCAGGCGTATCACTCGAACAACGCATCCAGCGCCTGTTCCAGACGTGTCACGGCGACGATCTGCAGCCCAGGCGGCGCCTCCTTCGGCGCATTGCCCTTGGGCACGATGGCGCGCTTGAAACCATGCTTGGCCGCTTCCTTCAAGCGCTCCTGGCCGCTCGGCACCGGGCGGATCTCGCCGCTCAGGCCAATCTCGCCGAACACCAGCAGGTCGTGCGGCAACGGCTTGTTGCGCAGGCTGGAAATCACCGCCGCCATCAGTGCCAGGTCGGAGGCCGTCTCCAATACCTTGACCCCGCCGACCACGTTGAGGAACACGTCCTGGTCGTAGGTGGGAATGCCGCCGTGCCGGTGCAGCACGGCCAGCAGCATGGCCAGGCGGTTCTGATCCAGGCCCAGGGTGACGCGGCGCGGGTTGGCCATGTGGCTGGTGTCGACCAGTGCCTGCACCTCCACCAGCATCGGCCGGGTGCCTTCCCAGGTGGCCATCACCACACTGCCCGGCACTTCCTCCTGGGCGCGGGTGAGGAAGATGGCAGAGGGGTTGGTGACTTCCTTGAGGCCCTTGTCGGTCATGCCGAACACGCCCAGTTCGTTGACCGCGCCGAAGCGGTTCTTCACCGCGCGCAGCAAGCGCAGGCGGCCATCGGACTCGCCCTCGAAATACAGCACCGTGTCGACCATGTGCTCCAGCACACGCGGACCAGCCAGGGCGCCCTCCTTGGTCACGTGGCCGACCAGAAAGATCGCCGTGCCGCTCTGCTTGGCGAAGCGCACCAGCAGCGCCGCGCTCTCACGCACCTGGGCCACGCCGCCGGGGGCGGACTGCAGCTGCTCGGTGAAGATGGTCTGGATCGAGTCGATCACCATCACCTTGGGCTGCTCGCGGCGCGCCACCTCGATGATTGATTCGATGCAGGTCTCGGTCATCACCTTGAGCTTGTCCTGCGGCAGTTCCAGGCGCCGCGCACGCATGGCCACCTGCTGCTGCGACTCCTCGCCGGTGACGTACAGGGCCGGCAGGCGCTGGGCGATATTGCACAGGGTCTGCAGCAGGATGGTCGACTTGCCGATGCCAGGGTCGCCGCCGATCAGCACCACAGACCCATCCACCAGGCCGCCGCCGAGCACCCGGTCCAGCTCACCGGAGACGGTGGAGAAGCGCGGCACTTCCTCGACGCTGACCTCGGCCAGGGTCTTCACCTGCGCCTGCTGCCCGGCCCAGCCGCCACGCCCGCTGGGGGTGGCCGCGCCGGCTTCGAGCATGGTTTCGGTCAGGGTGTTCCACGCGCCGCACTCGCCGCACTGCCCGGCCCACTTGGGAAAGGTGGCGCCGCACTCGGTGCAGCCGTACATGCGCTTGGCCTTGGCCATGACAGTTTCCCTCTGGCAAAAACGGCGATAATAGCGCCCCGAGCCGCCCTTGCCCTACGAGTCCGTCATGCAGATAGAACTTGTCCCGACCACTGACGAACAGCTACCGCTGATCCGCAACCTCTATCAGTTCTATGCCTACGAGTCGTCGGACTGGGAACAGGAAGACGTCGAAGTCGATGGCCGCTTCTATATCCATGAGCCGCATTTGCAGCGCTACTGGCAGGAGTCGGACTGGAGCGCGCAGCTGATTCTGGTCGACGGCTTCATTGCCGGCTTCCTGTTGATCGAACGCAGCGAGCTGCCGGGCATCGACGCCCTGGAACTGGCCGATCTGTTTATCCTCAAGAAGTACCGGCGCCTGGGTATCGGCCGCGTCCTGGTGCAACAGGTACTGGCCAGCGGTGGCACCTGGCTGATGCGCTTCTACGGCCAGGACGAACTGGCTGCAGCCTTCTGCCGGCAGATGCTCAGCGAAGTGCCGCTGGGGACGCGGCAGATCTGGCCGGAAGACGACGCCGAGCTACTCAGCTACCTGGTCAACCCACCGCTGCATTAACGGCTGCTGCAGGCTTTGCCGCAACCGCAGCACTGCTCGGTAGCGCGTTTGAAATGATGAGCCAGGGTGTCGCGATACACCTGACGAGAGCGCTTCAGGCGCCCGAGGGAAAGCTCGTCGATCCGTTCCATACCGCTTTCGGCCCGTTCAAGGCGAGCGTCGAGCGCATCGAACTGTTCGACCAAGTACGCGAAGTGGCTGTCGCGCTGACGCATACGCTGCATTTCCATGCGCAGCTCGGAAAACTCCTGTGGTACTAGTTGACGTTGACTCTTCATCGCAATGGCTCCTGAAGGTGGTGTACATATTTTAACCAACCACAAGAACCAACCCTTGACCTCGGTCAAGTCAGCCGGCGGCAACCCTCGCAATGACGACCATCTCAACCACTGAGCTAGGCTGAACAGGACATGCACAGTCTGGAGGAGTCACCATGCCGCTCGAACATCATCCGCTCACCCGTGAATTCCCCGAATACCGCCAACAGCTGCAGAGCCTGCATGCCAGCGACAGTCACTTCGCCCAGATGGCCAGGCAGTACGAGGCGCTGGACAAGCGCATCTATGAAGTCGAAGACGGCCGAGAATCCCTCGACGACCTTGCCTTGCATGCGCTGAAGAACGAGCGCGTGCAGCTCAAGGACCAGATCGCCGAGCGTCTGCGCAAGGCCAACGGCGCCTGAACCCACTGCGGATCAGGGCCGCTGGCCCTGCCGCCCCAACCTTGCCCCGAGCCCACAACCACCGTTGCAGAGACCTGCGGCTGGTTTACACTGGCCCGCATAACCAGAACCTCAGGGAGTGAAACATGAGCATCCTCAGCGAATTCAAGGCCTTCGCCGTCAAGGGCAATGTGGTCGACATGGCCGTCGGTATCATCATTGGCGCAGCCTTCGGCAAGATCGTCAGCTCCTTCGTCGGCGACGTGATCATGCCGCCGATCGGCCTGTTGATCGGTGGGGTCGACTTCTCGCAGCTGGCCATCACCCTGCGCGAAGGCGTTGCCGCCACCGACACCAGCGCAGCCGTGCCGGCAGTGCTGCTGAGCTACGGCAAGTTCATCCAGACCATTCTCGACTTCACCATCGTCGCCTTCGCCATCTTCATGGGGGTCAAGGCGATCAACAAACTCAAGCGCGATGAGGCCGAGGCGCCGACCGTAGCGCCCGTGCCAACGGCAGAGGAAGTGCTGCTGACGGAGATCCGCGATCTGCTGAAGAACCAGCAGAAGCCCTGAAGAAAAACGGCGCCCGCAGGCGCCGTTTTCATTTTCACTGCGGCTCGGGAGTGAGCAGCAGGCGGTTGACCCGTCGCTCGCGCACTTCCTCCACGCGCATGTGCCAGCCAGCGAACTGCACCTCGTCACCCACCGCAGGCAGGCGGTCAAGCAGGCTCATCACCAGGCCGGCGAGGGTCTGGTAGTCCTCGGTGGGCTGGGCCTGCAGGCCGATGCGCGAACGCAGCAGGGCCAGGTTGAGTGCGCCGCTGACGAGGAAACCAGCCCCCGCCGGCTCGATGTCCGGGCCGTCCACCTCGCTGGCGTCCGGCAGCTCACCTGCGATGGCCTCGAGGATGTCGGTCAGCGTCAGCAGGCCGACGAAGCCACCGAACTCGTTGACCACGAAAGCCACGTGGGTCGAGGCCTGGCGCATCTGCTCCAGGGCGCCGAGCACCGCGCAGCTGTCCGGCAGGTTGAGCGGTTGGCGCAGCAAGCCTTCGATGTCCGGCTCACGCTGGTCCAGCAGCTCCCGGAGCAGCTCCTTCTTGTGCACGAAGCCCAGCGGCTCGTCCACCTGGCCGTCGCGGATCACCAGCAGGCGCGAGTGCGGCGACTCCAGCAGGGCCTGGCGAATCTGCTCGGGAGCATGGGCCAGGTCGATCTGGTCGACCGCCATACGCCCGGTCATCACCTCGGTGATCGGCTGCTCGGCCAGGCCCAGCACGCCGCGGATCATCACCCGCTCGCGACGATCGAACAGCGCCGGCTCGCCGGTACCGCCTTCGAGCATGTCGGCGATTTCCTCGCCCACCTCGTCGGCCTCGACCTTGCCACCGAGCAGGCGCAGCACGGCATGCGCGGTGCGGTCACGCATGCCCCGGCCGTTCTGCATCTGCCGCTTGCGCTTGTGGCGCACCAGCTGGTTGGCCACCTCGATAAGGATGGAGAAGCCGATGGCCGCGTACAGGTAGCCCTTGGGAATGTGGAAGCCCAGGCCTTCGGCGGTCAGGCTGAAGCCGATCATCATCAAAAAGCCCAGGCACAGCATAATCACCGTCGGGTGGGCGTTGACGAAGGCGGTCAGCGGTTTGCTGGCCACGATCATCAGGCCGATCGAGATGATCACGGCGATCATCATCACTTCCAGGTGCTCGACCATGCCCACGGCGGTGATCACCGCGTCCAGGGAGAACACCGCATCGAGCACGACGATCTGCGCCACCACCGGCCAGAACAGCGCATAGGTGCGGCTGCCGCCCGGCTGATGGATACGGCCCTCAAGCCGTTCGTGCAGCTCCATGGTGGCCTTGAACAGCAGGAACACACCACCGAACAGCATGATCAGGTCACGCCCGGAGAAGCTGTGGCCGAACACCTCGACCAGCGGCTCGGTCAGGGTCACCAGCCAGGAGATGCTCGCCAGCAGGCCCAGGCGCATCAGCAGCGCCAGGCTCAGGCCGATCAGCCGCGCGCGGTCACGCAGGTGCGGCGGCAGCTTGTCGGCGAGAATCGCGATAAACACCAGGTTGTCGATGCCCAGCACGATCTCCAGGACGATCAGCGTGAGCAGGCCGAGCCAGGCGGTGGGATCGGATATCCATTCGAAGATCATGCGACCCTCCGCGCAGGCGTCGACGCAGCGCGGGCACGGCAAGCGCGGCGCTGGGCATATCGTTCAGGCGAAATCGGGGAGAAACGCGCGGCGGCGTCAGGGGAAGGGAGGCCACTCGGGGGTGGCGGGCAACAGTCGCTGTCCATGGGGTCCGTTTAGGGAAAAAAGGACGGCCATCCTAGCGGCCCTGCCGCCAATCCCTAAGCGGCAAAGCGTTACCAATTCTTAACGGTGCCCTACCAATAGCTCTCCACCGCGCCCGGCAGCCGTGAAGCATCTATCGCGGTATTTCCAAACGAAACGAGGGAACGACCAACCATCACCTCGTCGTTCCCGTAGGCGGGAACCCTGTGTGAGCCCTCCTGGATTCCCGCCTGCGCGGGAATGACGGTGGTTAACTCATGCACTCCGCGCGAGCGCTACCAGTAGTTCTCCACCACTACCGCGCCCCGCAGCCGCGAAGTATCTGCCGCGGTATTTCCGGGTGGAGCGTGGGAACGATCAACCATCACCTCGTCGTTCCCGCGTAGGCGGGAACCCAGTGTGGGCCCCTCCTGGATTCCCGCCTGCGCGGGAATGACGCTCGAGAGCCCTACCAGTAGTTTTCCACGGCCACCGCGCCCGGCCGCCGGGTCAGGCTCAGTTGCATGTCACGGGTTTTCAGTACCGCGCGGGTGTCTTCGATCATCTGCGGGTTGCCGCACAGCATCACCCGCGAATGTTCCGGGCTCAGCTCCAGGCCAGCAGCGCGCTCCAGTTCGCCGTTCTCGATCAGCGTGGTAATGCGTGCATGCAGCGCGCCGGGCACTTGCTCGCGGGTCACCACCGGCACGTAAATCAGCTTGTGCCCGGCGCCTTCCAGCCACTCACGCTGCGGCAGTTCGGCGATCAGTTGCTGATAGGCCAGCTCGCCACGGTCACGGGCGCTGTAGACCAGAACAATGCGCTCGAAACGCTGCCAGGCCTCCAGGTCCTGCAGGATCGACAGGAACGGCGCCAGCCCGGTGCCGGTGCCGAGCAACCACAGGTCGCGGCCATCGGGGAAGCGGTCGAGGGTGAGGTAACCGACGGCCTGCTTCTCTACCAGCAGCTCGTCGCCAGCCTTGAGCCGGCACAATTCACTGGTGAACTCACCGCCGGGCACGACGATGGAGAAGAACTCCAGGTAGTCGTCATGGGGCGCCGACACCACCGAATACGCACGCCAGACCACCGAGCCGTCGGCCTTGCGCACGCCCAGGCGGGCGAACTGCCCGGCGCGAAAGCGAAAGCCCGCATCGCGCGTGCAGCGCAGGCTGAACAGGGTGGGCGACCAGACGTGCACGTCAGTCAGGGTCTGGCGAGTGAACTTCTCTTCGCTGGCAGTCATACTTTGCGTCCCTCATACACAGTTGCCCCAGTGTCCCGCAAAGCGGGCCCGGCAAACACCGACGGTTTCCATGCCTATTCTCGACACGCCCTTTGCCCAGCTCGATCTGCTTCGCCAGCCCGAGATGCCCAACGAACCCCTGCAGGCCTTCGACGCGGCGGACGAGTACCTGCTCGCCCACCTGCATGAGCAAGGCCTGGCGGCCGATGCGCGGGTATTGCTGCTCAATGACGGCTTCGGCGCCCTGGCCACCAGCCTGGCGGCGCACTGCCAGGTGACCAGCAGCGGCGACTCGCACCTGGGCCACCTGGCGCTGCAGAAGAACCTGGCGGGCAATGGCCAGCGCTACGATGGCGTACCGTTCGTACCGGCCAGCGAAGTGGCACAGGGGCCGTTCGACTGGGTGCTGATCCGCGTACCGAAAACCCTGGCCCTGCTGGAGGAACAGCTGATCCGCCTGCACGGCCAGCTCGCCCCCGGCGCGCAGGTGGTTGCCGCGGCGATGATCAAGCATCTGCCACGCGCCGCCGGCGACCTGCTGGAAAAGTATGTCGGCCCGGTCCAAGCCTCGCTGGCAGTGAAAAAGGCCCGCCTGCTGTTCGCCACGCCAGAGGCCAAGCCGGCGCCCAGCTCGCCCTACCCGACCCGCTACCGCCTGGAGCAGCCGCCCATCGAGCTGCTCAACCACGCCAACGTGTTCTGCCGCGAAGGCCTGGACATCGGCACCCGCGCCTTCCTCCCGCACCTGCCGCAGGCCCTCGGCGAGCTGCGTGTAGCCGACCTCGGCTGCGGCAACGGCGTGCTCGCCATTGCCTATGCCCTAGCCAACCCGCAGGCGCAGCTGACCCTGGTCGACGAGTCCTACATGGCCGTGCAGTCGGCCCGGGAGAACTGGCAGGCGGCGCTGGGCGAGCGCCCGGTGACGATCCGCGCCGACGATGGCCTGGCCGGCCAGGCGCCGGACTCGCTGGACCTGGTGCTGTGCAACCCGCCGTTCCACCAGCAGCAGGTGGTCGGCGACTTCCTCGCCTGGCGCATGTTCCAGCAGGCCCGCGCGGCGCTGGTCAAAGGCGGCGAGCTGTGGATAGTCGGCAACCGCCACCTGGGCTACCACGCCAAGCTGAGCAAGCTGTTCCGCGGCGTGCAGCAGGTGGCGGCCAACCCCAAGTTCGTGGTGCTCAAGGCCACCAAGTAAGCAGCCACGCCGGCCCCACTCGCCTCATGCAGGCCGGGGAACCTGTACCAGGAGCAACGCGGGTTTCACCCGCCCTGCGCTCTTCAGCCCCGTCGTCCTCGCGCAGGCGGGGACCCAGAAGAGCTTCCGCCAGCTCGGCTCCAGCGAAATGTACCGAGTTGCCGGCCGCTGGATCCCCGCCTGCGCGGGGATGACGGGGTAAAAGCACCTCGCCGCGAAAAGCGGAACTCCCTTGCTGCCCGGCACCTCCTAAGCTCAAGCAAGGCAAACCCGGTGCCTCATGGCCCCGGGCATGGCGAGTCACTGCGACAAATTGCCCAATGCGACAATCCGCCAGCTACGGTCGAGGCCACAGAGGGCGGATCATTGACCCAGATCAATGTCATGAGGGGCCCCACATGTTTGGCCTGGACGCACTGGAACTGGCACGCCTGCAGTTCGCTTTCACCATTTCCTTCCACATCGTCTTTCCCGCCATCAGTATCGGGCTGGCCAGCTACCTGGCCGTGCTCGAAGGCCTGTGGCTGAAGACCAAGAACGAGGTGTACTACGACCTGTTCCGCTTCTGGCTGCAGATCTTCGCCGTGGCCTTCGGCATGGGCGTGGTCTCCGGGGTGGTGATGAGCTACCAGTTCGGCACCAACTGGAGCCAGCTCTCCACGGCTGCCGGCAGCATCATGGGGCCGTTGCTGACCTACGAGGTGCTCACCGCGTTTTTCCTCGAGGCCGGCTTCCTCGGCATCATGCTGTTCGGCCTGAACAAGGTGGGCAAAGGCCTGCACTTCTTCGCCACCCTGATGGTGGCCATCGGCACGCTGATCTCGACCTTCTGGATTCTCTCCTCCAACAGCTGGATGCAGACGCCGCAGGGCTACAGCCTGGTCGACGGGGTGTTCTACCCGGAAAGCTGGTGGGACATCGTGTTCAACCCGTCCTTCCCCTACCGCCTGGCGCACATGGCGGTGGCGGCCTTCCTCAGCACCGCCTTCATCGTCGGTGCAACCGCGGCCTGGCACCTGCTCAAGGGCAAGCGCGACCCGGCGACGCGCATGATGTTCTCCATGGCGCTGTGGATGGCGCTGCTAGTGGCGCCAGTGCAGGCGCTGATCGGCGATGCCCACGGCCTCAATACCCTCAAGTACCAGCCGGCCAAGGTGGCCGCCATGGAAGGCCACTGGGACACCGAGAAAGGCGTGCCGCTGCTGCTGTTCGGCATCCCCGACATGCAGGCGGAAACCACCAAGTACGCCATCGGCATCCCGCGCCTGGCCAGCCTGATCCTCACCCACGACCTCGATGGCGAGATCAAGGGCCTCAAGGAATGGGCGCCAGAGGATCGGCCAAACGCGCTGATGGTGTTCTGGAGCTTCCGCGTGATGGTCGGCCTCGGCCTGCTGATGATCCTCGCCGGCGCAATCGGCCTGTGGCTGCGTATGCGCGGGCGGCTGTACGAGTCGCCGGGGCTGCAGCGCTTCATGCTGCTGATGGGCCCGGCCGGGCTGATCGCCCTGCTGGCCGGCTGGGTCACTACCGAAGTCGGGCGCCAGCCCTGGGTGGTCTACGGCCTGCTGCGCACCTCCGACGCGGTGTCCAACCACAGCGCCGGGCAGATGGGCGCGACCCTGAGCATCTTCGTGGTGGTTTACCTCGCGGTGTTCGGCGTCGGCATCACCTACCTGCTGCGCATGATGCGCAAAGGTCCGGTGCTAGGCCTGCTGCACAGTCATGCGGTTGAGGAAGAATCCGGCCCCGGCCACCAGCGCACGCCATCGCGGCCGCTGTCTGCCGCCGAAGAGAGCGTCGACGAAGACGGTGCCGATGACCAACAGGAGCCACGCCCATGACTATCGACCTGCCGCTGATCTGGGCCGGGGTGATCGCCTTCGGCATCTTCATGTACGTGGTGATGGATGGCTTCGACCTCGGCATCGGCATCCTCTACCCGTTCTTCCGCGACAAGGACGAACGCGACGCCATGATGAACACCGTGGCGCCGATCTGGGACGGCAATGAAACCTGGCTGGTGCTGGGCGGCGCGGGGTTGTTTGCCGCCTTCCCGCTGGCCTATTCGGTGGTGCTCACGGCGCTGTACCTGCCGCTGGTGATAATGCTCATTGCCCTGATCTTCCGCGGCGTGGCCTTCGAGTTCCGCTTCAAGGCCAAGCGCACCCGCTATGTATGGGACGCGGCCTTCATCGGCGGTTCGCTGGTGGCGACCTTCTGCCAGGGCGTTGTGCTCGGCGCCTTCATCGACGGCATCAAGGTGGAGAACCGCGCCTTCGCTGGCGGCCCGTTCGACTGGCTGGCGCCCTTCCCGCTGTTCTGCGGCGCGGGGCTGGTGGTCGGTTACGCCATGCTCGGCTGTGCCTGGCTGCTGCTGAAGACCGAGGGCAAGCTGCGCCACAAGATGTACAAACTGATGCTGCCGCTGACCTGCGTGCTGCTCGTGTTCATTGCCGTGGTCAGCCTGTGGACGCCGCTGGCCCACCCGGAAATCGCCCAGCGCTGGTTCACCCTGCCCAACCTGTTCTACTTCATCCCGGTGCCGACGCTGGTGGCGGTGACCATTCTCGGCATCGTCCGTGCCGTGCAGCTGAAAATCGATTGGCAGCCGTTCGTCCTGACCCTGGTGCTGATCGCACTGTCCTACGTGGGCCTGGCCATCAGCGTGTGGCCGAACATCATCCCGCCGTCCGTGAGCATCTGGGACGCCTCGGCGCCGGAAAGCAGCCAGGCCTTCGCCCTGGTCGGGGTCGCCATCATGGTTCCGATCATCCTCATCTACACCGCGTACAGCTATTACGTGTTCCGCGGCAAGGTGAAGGTTGGCGAGGGCTACCACTGATGGACGCACCGAAGAAACCGCTGGCCCAGCGCCTGGCCTGGTTCGCCGTCCTGTGGCTGGGCGGCGTGCTGGCAGTAAGCCTGCTGGCCTATGCCATCAAGTGGGGCATGGGCCTGGCCTGAAAGCCCTGCTGGTTATCCACCCTACAAAAGCGGGCCATGGGTAGGGTGGAAAACCGCGAGGCGTTTTCCACCGTGGGCACAGCACCGCAGATCAATAGGCTGGGTAGAGGCGTTGTTTGCCGAAACCCGGCGCAGGCTCGCTGGGTTTCGCTGCGCTCTACCCAGCCTACAGCCAGTGCGCAGCGGGCCGGTCAGTGCGCATGGCCATGCCCATCATCCTTCAGCTCGCCGTCGGCCTGGCGCAACACCTGCACGGCGGCGGAGATGGCCAGCGCGGCCATGATGCTGGCCACGATCAGGTCCGGCCAGGCACTGCCGGTGCCAAACACGCCCAGCGCGGCGAGCAGCACGGCGAGATTGCCCAGGGCATCGTTGCGCGTGCACAACCAGACGCTGCGCATGTTGCTGTCACCTTCGCGGTAGGCATACAGCAGCGCCGCCACACCGAGGTTGGCCAACAACGCCAGGCTGCCGATCAGGCCCATGGTCGGTGCACTCGGCACCCCGCCCTGCCACCACTGCCAGAGCGCCGCGCCGAGCACGCCGAAGCCGAACAGCAGCATGCTCGCCGCCTTGAACTGCGCGGCGCGAGCGCGCAACGCCAGGCTCATGCCGAGCACCCACAGGCTGATGGCGTAGTTGGCGGAGTCGCCGAGAAAATCCAGCGAGTCAGCCAGCAGCGATACCGAACCGGCGCGCAACCCCGCACCGATCTCCACCAGGAACATCGCCAGGTTGACCGCCAGGGCTATCCACAGGATGCGCCGGTAGCGCGGCGTGCGGCGGGTATCCGGTTCGTGCGAGTCGTGATTGCAGCAGTGAGCACCCATGAGGCTTCTCCTTGGTTCAGGTGCAGAGTAGGCTAAACCCCGTAGTCACTACGGAGTCAACCATGGACAAGCCCCTCACCATTGGCGCCCTCAGCCGCGAGAGCGGCGTCAACCTGGAGACCATCCGTTTCTACGAACGCTCTGGCCTGCTGCCGCAGCCACGGCGCAGTGCGGCGGGCTATCGGCATTACCAGGAGGTGGATATACGGCGCCTGCGCTTTATCCGCCGTGGCCGCGAACTGGGTTTCAGCCTGGAGGAAATCCGTAGCCTGCTGGATCTCGCCGCCCACCCCGAAAGCCCCTGCGACGCCGCCGACCGCATGGCCCGCGAGCACCTGGACGCCATCGAGACGCGCATCCGCGATTTGCAGAACATGCAGGCCGAACTGAGCAAGATCGCCACCTGCCAGAGCGGCCACGCCGAGCATTGTCGCCTGCTGGAAGCCCTGGATAGCCGCGACTGCTGCGCCTGAAGACCACACCGAAAACGCCAGGACGCAGCGCTGGCAAGGCCTGAGCTAACTATCACGCGTCTCGATGTTCACTATGGAGAAGGCTTACTTCCGCGTTTTCGTCGCTGCCACGAACATAGCCCTCGTACTCACTTCCCCACACCCGATACGAGGAAAACAACATGAAAAACGCACTCATCACCACCGCCCTGCTGGTCGCCACCCTGTCCTCCGCCAGCGTCTTCGCTGACAGTGGTTACTTCAATACCAAGCAAGGCAAAGACGTCGCCGACAGCGGCTACTTCAACACCAAGCAGGGCAAAGACGTCGCTGACAGTGGCTACTTCAACACCAAGCAAGGCAAAGACGTCGCCGACAGCGGCTACTTCAACACCAAGCAAGGCAAAGACGTCGCTGACAGTGGCTACTTCAACACCAAGCAAGGCAAAGACGTCACCGACAGCGGCTACTTCAACACCAAGCAAGGCAAAGACGTTGCCGACAGCGGCTACTTCAACACCAAGCAGGGCAAAGACGTGGCCTGACCGCCGAGCCAGGCACCGAACAGGTTTTCCTCTTCCACAGAAGGATTGTTCGCTTGAAGCTCTCCCGCCGAACCGGTGATCGCCCAGCGCTCACCGGTTCTTTTTTGCCCGCGTATTGCCTCGCCGTGAACAGCAACAGACGGGGCGATAAGCGAACACAGCGTTCAGCATTCGCAACGGCGGCTGGCGCCAGGCGTGCTAGGCTGGGGAACTCGTTAGCCGCCTAAGTATTACCCCATCATGTCCCAGCTTCTTCTGCGCCGGCACAAGCCGTTCATGGCCTTCTGGCTGGCCCGCGTGTTTACCGCCAGCGGCTTCCAGATGCTCACCGTGGCCATCGGCTGGCACCTTTACCAGCTCACCGGCAGCGTGCTCGACCTGGGCCTGGTCGGCCTCGCCGAATTCCTCCCGCGCCTGCTGTTCATGCTGCATGCCGGGCACACCGCCGACCGCTTCGAGCGGCGCAAGATCGCCGCGGTCTGCCAGAGCGTGCAGGCCCTGGTAGCCCTGGCCCTGCTGCTGGGCAGCAGCACCGACAATGTCAGCCGCGAGATGATCTTCGGCCTGGCCTTCCTGCTCGGCCTGGCCCGTACCTTCGAGATGCCAGCGACCCAGGCCCTGCTGCCCAACGTGGTGCCCGCCGAACTGTTCCCCCGCGCCGTGGCGGCCTCGGCTTCGGCCATGCAGGCCGCGACCATCGTTGCACCGGCCCTCGGCGGCCTGTTGTATGCCTTCGGCGCCCAGTGGGTGTATGGCCCGGCGACCCTGCTCTACGTGCTGGCCTGCACCCTGATGCTCAGCCTCACGGCGACCGGTCAGGTGCTGCGCAAGGACCCCGCCAGCATCGAATCGCTGCTGGCGGGCATCCGCTTCATTCGCAGTAAACCGGACGTGCTCGGCTCGATTTCCCTGGACCTGTTCGCCGTGCTGCTCGGTGGCGCCACCGCGCTGCTGCCGGTGTTCGCCAAGGACATCCTGCTCACCGGCCCCTGGGGCCTGGGCCTGCTGCGCTCGGCACCGGCGGTCGGCGCGCTACTGATGTCGCTGTGGCTGGCCCACTACCCGATCGAGCGACGCACCGGGCCGATCATGTTCACCTCGGTGGCGGTGTTCGGCGTGGCGACCATCGCCTTCGGCCTGTCGACCTCGTTCTGGTTCAGCCTGGCGGTGCTGGTGGTATTGGGCGCCGCAGACATGATCAGCATGGTCATCCGTGGCGCCCTGGTGCAACTGGACACGCCGGACGCGATGCGCGGCCGGGTCAGCGCGGTCAACGGCCTGTTCATCGGCGCCTCCAACCAGCTCGGCGAGTTCGAGTCCGGCGTCACTGCGCACTGGTTCGGCACCGTGCCGGCGGTGATGATCGGCGGGGTCGGCACGCTGCTGGTGACCGGCACCTGGATCAAGCTGTTCCCGACCCTGGCGCGCCGCGATCATCTGCATGCGCCGCGCGGCGACTGATCAGCCCAACGCCTGCGGCGTATCCACGTCGCGCAGCACGCCGGGGTCATCCAGGCTGATCGCGCGCCAGGCCGACTCATGGGCCGCCAGTACGGCCTTGGCGCCCTGATCGCCATGCAGCTGAGTCAGCGCCGACCAGTGCTGGCGACCGAACAACACCGGGTGGCCGCGCTGGCCCCGGTGCAAGGGAAAGACGATGTGTTCGGCGTCAGACGCCTGCACCAACTGGCGCAGGCTGGCCGGGTCGATCCATGGCATGTCGCCCAGCAGTACCGCCAGAGCTGACTCGGGCCGTCCGAGCAGCACCTGCACCCCGGCCGCCAGGCTGTGGCCCATGCCCTGCTGCGCATCCGCACAGCGAATCACCGGCTGATCCGCCGGCAGGCCCAGCACAGCCGGGTCATCGTCCTCACGCAACACCACCCACACCGCATCGAACACCTGCCGTGCTTGCGCTACGCAGGTCGCCAGCAAGCCACGGCCATCGGTCAGTAGCGCCCGGCGCTTGTCACTGCCAAAACGTCGACCTTGGCCGGCGGCGAGGATCAGGGCAATCACATCCGCCACGGCTCAGAGCTGCTCGCGGGCGATGCCGTTGCGCACGCGCAGGATGTCGGCCAGCACCGCCAGGGCAATTTCCGCCGGGGTCCTGCTGCCCAGGTTGAGGCCGATCGGCGCACTGATGCGCGCCAGGTCATCGCGGCTCAGGCCGCCGACGCGTAGCAGGCGCTCGAAGCGTTTTTCGGTGGTACGCAGCGAGCCCATCACGCCGATATAGAAGGCCGGCGTGCGCACCGCTTCGATCATCGCCAGGTCGTCGATGCGCGGGTCGTGGGTCAGCGCCACCACGGCGGTGTCGGCATGGCACAAGCCGGCGCGGATGGCTTCGGAGGGCAGCTCGCGGCGAATCTCCACGCCCGGCAACGCCACACCGGCCAGGGCTTCTTCGCGCGGGTCGCAGAGGATCACTTCGAAGCCCAGGCTCTGGGCGAACTCGGCGCACACCAAGGCCACGCTGGAGCAGCCGGCCAGCAGCAGGCGCTGCGCGGCACCGACGCGGATGTGCAGGCTGTCGCCGGCCGATTCGATGCGCGGGCCCTGGGCACGGTCATCCTCCACGCTACGCGCCCCATCGCCCAGGCTGACGGTGCGCAACAGGCGACGCTGGCCACGCAGCGCACCCGCCAGCTCGCGCAGATGAGCCTGCACTTCGCAAGTGGCCGGCAGGTTTTCCACCAGCACTTCCAGTACGCCGCCGCAGGGCAAGGTCAGTCGCGCGTCGGGGCCGCCGTCGCCGTAGCGCACTAACTGCGCCGGGGCGGCAAACTCGCCCTGCCTGAGCTGTTCGAGAAAGTCGTCCTCGACGCAGCCACCGGACAGCGAGCCGAGCCATTCGCCGCTGCCATTGGCCACCAGCAATGCGCCCGGTGCACGCGGCGCCGAGCCGTAGGTGGAGAGCACCGTGCACAGCCACACGCGCTGGCCGGCGGCGGACCAGGCCAGGGCGCGCTCGATCACCTGCAGGTCGAGGTGTTGCACCTTATTCCCCCGCCTCGCCGCGCAAGTCGGCCACCTGACTCGGTGGCAGGTCGCCGCTCGCCCCGCCCCAGGTCTGGCGCAGGTAGTTGAGCAAGTCACCCAGTTGCGCATCGCTCAGGGTGTCGTGGAAGCCAGGCATCGGCTGCATGCGCTCGAAGCCGGTGAACTGCTGTTCCTTGATGCCGTCGTCGATCACCCGCAGCAGGTTGCGCGGGTCACTCAAGCGCAAGGTGGTGTTGCCGTTCATTGCCACGGCCACATGGGGCACACCCTCACCGTCGACACCGTGACAACCGGCGCAAACGTTGAGGTAGTCCTGGCGCCCGCGCCGGGCGCTATCGCCCAGTTTGTCCAGCGGCTGGGTGGCGACAACCTTGACCGCCGGCGGCTCGTCGCCGAGCAGGAAGGTGGCCATGGCCAGGTGGTCTTCCTTGGGCAGGTACTGGGTGCTGTGGTGCAGCACCGGGTACATCTCGTTGAACATCGAACCCTGGGCACTGATGCCGTGCTTGAGGAATTGCGCCAGGTCTTCGGTGGTCCAGCCGCGCTCCGCCAGGTCTACCGCCAGCAGGCTGGGCGCCTCATAGCCGCCGAGCACGCCACCCTGCAGGCGCTGCTCTTGCTGCAAGGCGCCGAGCTTGTTGCGCGGGGTGTGGCACTCGCCGCAGTGGCCGAGCACCTCCACCAGGTACTGGCCGCGCTGCCAGGTCTCGCTGTTGTCCGCCGCCGGCTGCAACTGCACGCTGTCCTGGTACAGCAGGTTCCAGAATTTCAGGCCAAAACGCACGTTGTAGGGGAAGGACAAGTCGGTTTCGGCATTCGGCCGGGCCACCGGCGCCAGGCTCATCAGGTAGGCGTAGATGGCATCGGAGTCCTCGCGGCTGATCAGCCGGTACGAGGTGTAAGGCATCGCGGGATAGAGCTGCGCGCCATCCGGGCGCTGGCCGTCGGTGAGCACGCGGTACAGGTCGTCGGCGCTGTAGTGGCCGATGCCGTGCTCCTTGTCCGGGGTGATGTTGGTGCCGTAGATGATGCCGTACGGTGAATTCAGCGGCAGGCCGCCGGCATACTCGGCACCGCCCTCGGCGGTGTGGCAGGCCGCGCAATCGGCGGCACGGGCCAGGTAGCGGCCACGCTCGATCTGCGCCGAATCGGCCGCGTGGGCGGCGAGCGGCAGCAGCAGGCTGGCCATCAGCACTATGCGCATGGGTTCACCCTTCCTTGACCAGGCCAAGTTCTTCCACCACCGCACGGGTGGCCGCGTAATAGCGCACATAGCCGGTACAGCGGCAGATGTGATGACCCAGCGCGTCTTCGATTTCCTGCTCCAGCTCGCTGCGCTTGATCGGCTGGCGCTGCAGCTTTTCCACCAGCACGGTGGCCGCGTTGACGTAGCCAGGCGTGCAGTAGCTGCACTGGAAGGCGAACTGGTCGACGAACTTCTGCTGCACCGGGTTGAGCTCGCTGACCACGCCGGCAGCATCGCGCTTGGCATGGCCCTCGATGGTGCGCACCTTCTTGCCATCGAAGAAGTGCGCGCCGGTGATGCAGGTGCGCATTTCCTCGCTGGTACCGTCGGGCTTGTCGAGGATCACCACACACGCATGGCAGATGCCCTGGCCACAGCCCAGGCGCGAGCCGGTGAGGTTGAGGTGCTCGTGCAGCAGGTCGATCATCATCAGGTCGTCGGCCACATCAAGGGGGCCGACCGCCTGGCCGTTGAGGGTCAGGCTCAGTGCGCGCTTAGCCATGCAAGGCCTCCTTGATGCGGGCAGGTGTCAGGGGCAGGTCGCGCAGGCGCTTGCCGGTGGCATGGGCGACGGCGTTGACGATGGCGCCGACCACCGGAATCATCACCACCTCGGCGATGCCCTTGGGTGGATCGCTGGGTGACAGCGGCGGCAGGATTTCCCCGCTTTGCGCCCACACAGCCACGTCCTTGGCGCGCGGCAGGACATAGCGGTTGAAGTTCCACTGGCCCTCGCCCGGCCCGCCCTCGTACTTGGGCATTTCCTCCAGCAGGGCGTGGCCGATGCCCATGGCGATGCCGCCTTCGAGCTGGCCGAGTACCAGCTCCGGCACGATGGTGCGCCCACACTCCAGCCAGGAGTGGTGGCTGAGCACCTGCGCGGCGCCGCTGCCCTTGTTGACCTTGACCTCCACCAGGGTGGCCACCGGGCTGTAGTAGGTGACCATGGCGTTGTTCAGCTGGGTGTCCGGGTAGTGCACGTTGAGGCGATCGAGCAGGTGGAAGCCGTGGCTGTTGATCCGCGCTTTCTTCTCCTCGCTGGCGCCGTTGCCGTATTTCAGCGCCACGGCATCCAGCGGCACGCGCTCGCGGCTGCCGTCGATGTCGAACTCGGCATCGGCCCAGCTCCAGCGGTTGAAGCCATGCACAGAGGCGCCGGTAACCAGGCCCAGTTCATGGGCCTTGCGCGCCAGCACGGCAAAGGCGATCGGCGGCATGCCACTGGCGGTCAGCTTGCCCTCGACCCAGTGCGCTTCCTCGCGGCGCACCACATAGGGGTTGGCCAGGCCACCCTGGATGCCCTGCCCCCACAGGTTCAGCGCCGCCGGCCACAGGCCGTGGTTGAACAGCAGCCGCGCCGCCTCACGGGTGGCATGGCTGGAGTAGTAGGCCGAGTTGGTCGCCGAGGATGGCGAAGCGATGCGTGCCACCCAGCGCGGGTTCTTCAGCGCGGCATCCTGCTCGGCCGGGCTGGTGATGTAGGGGTTGCCGCTGGTAATCAGTGCCAGCTCGGCCCATTCGGTCACGCCGGTCTTGATCTCGTCGGCAGGATGGCCGAGCCAATCGGCCACCAGCAGCGCCTGCGAGGTGGACATGCCGGTGCCCATGTCGATGGCGATCTGGCGCAGGCTGATGCGCCCTTCGGCATCGAACTCGACGCTGGCCATGGGCGCTTCGGCGCCGGTGCCGAAGTCCTTCTGGCAAATGGCGAAACCGACGCCGTAATAGTTGTCCGGGTCCTCGGCATCGAAGCGCGCCTTGCGCGCCACGCGCTCCTTCCACACCGGATGTTCGGCGGCCTTGTGCAGGATCTCGTCGAGGCGCAGGGCCCCAGCCGGGATCGCGCCCTGGGTGTTCTTCATGCCGGACTGCATGGCGTTCTTCAGGCGCAGTTCGATGGCATCGACGCCCAGGCGCTCGGCCACTTCGTCGACCATCATCTCGGTCGCCGCCATGGTCTGCAGGGTGCCGTAGCCGCGCATGGAGCCAGCCTCGACGCCGCGCGAATGATAGGCCGTGGCCGCCAGGTCGCTGCGCGGCATGTAGTAGATGGATTGCGCCGCCGTGGCGCCAACCGCCGCCACCGAGGGGCTGTAGTTGATGCGCCCGCCGCCATCAACATCCATGTGCGCGCGGAAGATGTGGAAGCGCTGATCCTGCTTGCTCACCGCCAACTGGTAATGCATGTCGAACGGGTGGCGCTTGATGCCGCTCTGGAACTGCTCGTAGCGGTCATTGGCCAGGCGCACCGGCACACCTTCGCCATAGAGCGCGGCCAGGGCGGCGTAGAAGACGAAGATGTTGTTGTCCTTGGAGCCGTAGCCGACCGTGTAGCCCGGGTGCATGGTCAACGCCTGCACGGCGAACTTGGACGGCGCCAGCATGTGCGCGCACTGCTCGGCCACCTCGAACGGGCACTGGGTGGCCACGACGAAATGCAGGGTGCCGCTGGCCGCGTCGAACCAGCCGTTGCCATTGTCCGGTTCCAGCGCCGCCGGCTCGATGGACTGGGTGGTGTAGCGCTCGTCGAACACCAGCCAGTCGTCCGGCGGGCTGGCCAGTTGCTCTTGCATGCGCTCGGCATGGTAGAGGCCCTGCTGGGTCAGGTCGCCGTCGAGCTTGGCGCCTTGCGACCAGCTGGGTTTCTTGTCGCGGATCATCGGGAACAGCATGGTGTTCTTCAGGCTGGAAAACTCGTCCGCGGCAAACGGGTCATCCGCCGCCACCCGCACGAAGCGGAAGCTGCCGTAGGGGTCACGGCTGTAGGGCTCGGCCTTGGCGCCGTAGCGGATCACCTGGTCGTTGAACTTGAGCAGTTTCTTGGCCTGGCGATAGCGCTCGAAGTCATGCCAGATCAGCATCGCCACCGGGTGACCGAGAAACATCGGCACCTGGCCTTCCGGCAGGAACGGGTCAGGCCCGTGGGACTCCGGCCAGGCGATGCCATCGCGGGCCAGGTCGACGGCGGTGACCACCCGATCCGGCGCCAGCTCGTCGCTGAGCATCGACAGGTCCAGGCCGGCGTACAGCTGGTCGGCCTTGGTCGCCTTGAGCAGCAGTGCATGGCCCTGGCGCTGCGGCCAGCCGGGCATGTCCTGGGCGCGGATATCACGGGCGAAGACCTTGGCCCCACAGGCCTTGGACACTCCGTCGATGCGCCCACGGGCCTGGCCGGCGCTGCCGTACCAGGGTTTCGGGTTGGCGGTGACCTGCTCCTCGAACAGCGCGGCGAAGGCGCGGCTGCCCAGGGGGACAAGGCTGATACCGATACCAGCGACGACGCTGCCCTGGAGGAAGGCGCGCCGGGAGAAATCACGGTTGGACATGAGCGGTCCTCTGGAACGGATCATGGTCCGCTCCTCATTTTCATCAACTCGACAACAACGGTAGCTGCCGTTGCAACTGAATTGAGCGTAGCCGACGGCAGCTGGACGATTCGGCCAGCACACGCGCACACCGCCAGCGCGAGCTTCAGCTCTCAGCGTAGAAGGTGTTTGCGGGATATCACGCGCAGGCAGCAAGGGCAGCAGCGGGCGCCGGTTGAGTCAAGCCGGCAAGGGTAAGCCCGACCCGACGCCCCTGCAGCGCCGGGCATGGCAAACAGCCTGGGCCTACGCGCGGTTCGCCGCATTCGCCCTAGCAAACCATCCGCGACCTACAGACTTGGCGGGGGAGTAATGCCCAGGCTATCCCTCGGCAGAACCTGCGCTAACGAGCCGCTCACGGCCCACTGCGTTCGTAGGCCCCCATGTCGCTCACGGCGATGCCATCACCATCGCCATCGCGCGGCCGAGTCACGCCGCGCTGGTCATGGCTATTGACCGTCCGCTGTGTCGCATCAATGGCCGGGCTGGCGCGGCGCAACGCATGGGTGGCGGTGTAGCCGCCGTTGTTCGCCAGCGGGTAGAGCACCTTGGTCCAGGTCAGCGCATCGTCGACCCAAAAATCGCTCGTGCAATTGCCCTGATCGGTGCCGAGCAGCAGGGCAAGTGCCGCGAAGCCCCCTGCGTTACTGCAATTGGCCGGCACGCCATTGAGCTGGTTGCCGGCAATTACGCTACTGCTGACCCGCAACGTGCCCATATTGCTCACGCCCAGGCCGCTGTTACCGGCGACGGTCACCGATATCAACCGGGTGCGCACCCTGCGGTCATTGGTGAAACCCTGAATACCGCTGGCAATCACCCCATTGGTGGTGATGCCGGGATTGCCGCTGATGGTGCTGTTGATCAGGAGCAGGTCGCCCTCCTCGCGATTGGCAATCGCGCTACCACCCCCGCCATACAGCGGCACCCCGGCCGTGTTGGCGACAAAGGTACTGCGCGTGACCTCCGCCTTGCCGGTGTTGTACAGCGCGCCGCCCTGGCCATAGTCGGCGTCGGTATCGGTCACGCTGTTGCCACGGAAGGTGGTGTCGCTCACCCACAGCGCGGCAACGTTGTAGATCGCCCCGCCACGGCCGAAGAAGCCTTCGTCGCCATTGGAGTTGTTGCCCTCGAACAGCGAGCGGGAGATGGTCATGCTGTTGAAGTTGGCCAGCGCGCCGCCCTGGCCCTGGATACCGGCATCGGCGCGGTTGTTGATGAAGCTGACGTACTGGGCCAGCAGGCTGCCGTGGTTGCGCACGGCGCCGCCGTAGGTATCCGCCAAGCCCTCGCGCAGGGTCAGGCGCCGCAGCAGCAGTTCCGCCTGCGGAAGGACGTCGAACAAGCGATCACCGGAGCCCTTGATGATGGTGTCCGCCTGGCCGTGGCCGAGAATGGTCAGGCGCGGGGCGGCGATATCCAGATCGCCGCGCACGCCGGCATTCTCGTCAGGGTCGGGGTCTTCGTCGTAATTCCAGGGCGGGTCGTTCAACGTCAGCGTGTAGGTGCCCGCACTCAGGACGATGCGGGATGCGCCGGGCGTCTGGTTGGCCCGGTAGACCGTCTCGCGCAGTGAGCAGTCGGTGACGCAAGCGATATCGAAGCTGTCGGCGGTCTTGCTGACGAAGAACAGCGTTTCGGCCTGGACGAGAGGGACAAACAGGGTGGCGGCGAGCGTGGCGAGGGTACGGAATCCGGACATGGTGCTTCTCCTTGAAGGATGTAGGTCCTTGACGGAGAAAGCGCGGCTTCCGGCAGTGAGCGCCGCAGGGCAACTGCCGGGCCTGCATGACTGAGGCAGGGTAACCGATACGCCGCCAACAACAGCGCCCGTCGGTCAGTCACTGCGCCGCGGCCCTGGTCGTGCAAAGCGCGGCGCAGACACATCCGCCGCCACCGGGCGGCGCGGGGATCAGGGCACCAGCAGGGCTTTTGCCACCGCAGCCCGCGCGCTGCGGCCGACCAGTTGCTCGATCAGGGTCAGGGCGAACTCCATGGCACTGGCCGGGCCCTGGCTGGTGATGCAGTTGCCGTCGACCACCACCGGCGCATCGACGAAGGTGCAACCGGACAGGCGGTCGCTGAACGCCGGGTAGCAGGTCATCCGCCGTTGCTTGAGTACACCGTAAGCCTGCAGGGCCACCGCCGGCGCCGCGCAGATGGCGGCGAACAGCTTGCCGGCCTTGGCCTGGGCCACCACCTTTTCCGCCAACGGGGCGTGCTCGGCCAGGTGCTCGGCGCCCGGCATGCCGCCGGGCAGCACGATCAGGTCGAAATCCTGGGCCAGCACATCGACCAGCATGGTGTCGGCGGTGATCCGCGTACCCCGGGCGCAGGTGAACATGCGCCGGCTCTCGATACTGGCCACCACCACTTCCAGCTCGGCGCGGCGCAGCACGTCGATCAGGGTCACGGTTTCGATATCTTCCACGCCATCGGCGACGGCGATCAGGACTCGGGCTGTCATGGTTGGCTCCTTGCGAACGAAACTGATGCTGTCCGTCCGGTCATAAATTCACCGCTCGGAGGTGAGCTGGTATGATGCGCGCCTTTTTCCGGACCCGGCACAATTCTGCACTCGATTTCCTCCGAGCCTGCAGCCTTTGTGCTTTGCTTTCGCGCAGTCCGCAAGCCATGCCGCACTAGCCTCACGGGGAATCCACCATGCTGGAAAAGTTGTTCCAACTCAAGGCACACAACACCTCGGTGCGCACCGAGATACTTGCCGGTATCACCACCTTCCTGACGATGGCCTACATCCTCTTCGTCAACCCGGCAATCCTCGGCGAGACCGGCATGGACAAGGGCGCGATCTTCGTCGCCACCTGTCTGGCCGCGGCCATCGGCTCGGCGCTGATGGGCCTGATCGCCAACTACCCGATCGCCCTGGCGCCGGGCATGGGCCTCAACGCCTTCTTCACCTACACCGTGGTCCTGCACATGGGCCACACCTGGCAGGTCGCCCTCGGCGCGGTGTTCATCTCCGCCACGCTGTTCTTCCTGCTGTCGATCTTCCGCATCCGCGAGTGGATCGTGAACAGCATTCCGCTGCCGCTGCGCTCGGCGATTGCCGCTGGTATCGGCCTGTTCCTCGCGTTGATCGCCCTGAAGGAAGCCGGCCTGGTGGTCGCCAACCCGGCCACCCTGGTCGGCCTCGGTGACCTGCACGCGCCGGGCCCGCTGCTGGCCATCCTCGGTTTCTTCCTGATCGTTGCCCTGGAAGCCCGTCGCGTCACTGGCGCGGTGATGATCGGCATTCTGGTAGTGACCGCCATCGCCATCGCCCTGGGCGTGACCCAGTTCGGCGGCATCGTCTCCATGCCACCTTCGATCGCGCCGACCTTCCTGCAACTGGACATCATGGGCGCGCTCGACGTGGGCATGATCAGCGTGATCTTCGCCTTCCTGTTCGTCGACCTGTTCGACAACACCGGCACCCTGATCGGCGTGGCCAAACGCGCCGGGCTGATGAGCAAAGAAGGCCACCTGCCGAAGATGGGCCGTGCCCTGATCGCCGACAGCGCTGCCGCCATGGGTGGTTCGCTGCTGGGCACCAGCACCACCACCAGCTACATCGAGTCCGCCTCGGGCGTAGCTGCCGGTGGCCGTACCGGCCTGACCGCCATCGTGGTGGCGATTCTGTTCCTCCTGGCGCTGTTCTTCGCCCCGCTGGCGGGTACCGTTCCGGCCTTCGCCACCGCGCCGGCGCTGCTGTTCGTCGCCGTGCTGATGACCTCCGGCCTGGCCGAGATCGACTGGGATGACATCACCGTCGCCGCGCCGGTGGTGATCACCGCCCTGGCCATGCCGCTGACCTTCTCCATCGCCAACGGCATCGCCTTCGGCTTCATCGCCTGGGTGGTGATCAAGGCCCTGGCCGGTCGCTTCAAGGACCTCAACCCGGCGCTGGTGGTACTCGCCGCGATCTTCGTCATCAAGTTCGGCTTCACCGCCGCCGCATGACCCAGGTCCGAGACGAAGCGGCCTACGCCGCCCAACTGAACGACAAGGTCGCCCGCCTGCGCGAGCTGCTGGCGCCCTTCTCTGCTCCCGAGCCCGAGGTGTTCAGCTCGCCAGGCGAGCACTACCGCCTGCGCGCCGAGTTCCGCCTGTGGCGCGAACAGGAAGAGCGGCATTACGCGATGTTCGCCGCCGGCGACAAGCACACGCCGATCCTGATCGACACCTTCCCCATCGCCAGCCAGCGCATCAACGAGTTGATGCCGCGCCTGAAGAGCGCCTGGCAGGGTAGCGCCACCCTGGCTTTCAAGCTGTTCCAGGTCGAGTTTCTCACCACCCTGGCCGGCGATGCGTTGATCACCCTGTGCTACCACCGCCCGCTGGACGCCGCCTGGCAGGCCGCGGCCGAGCAGTTGGCGGCCAGCCTGGGCGTCAGCCTGGTCGGCCGTTCGCGCGGCCAGCGCCTGGTGATCGGGCGTGATTACGTGCAAGAAGAAATGACCGTGGCCGGGCGGACCTTCCGCTATCGCCAGCCGGAAGGCGCCTTCAGCCAGCCCAACGGCCTGGTCTGCCAGCAGATGCTCAACTGGGCGGTGGATGTGCTGGGCGAGCGTGACGACGACCTGCTGGAGCTGTACTGCGGCAACGGCAACTTCACCCTGCCGCTGTCCACCCGCGTGCGCAAGGTACTGGCCACCGAGATCAGCAAGAGCTCGGTGAATGCCGCACTGGCCAACCTGGCCGACAACGGCATCGACAACATCGAGCTGGTTCGCCTGTCTGCCGAAGAGCTGACCCAGGCGCTCAATGAAGTCCGCCCGTTCCGCCGCCTGGCCGACATCGACCTGAAGTCCTACGACTTCGGCGCCGTATTCGTCGACCCGCCGCGCGCCGGCATGGACCCGGACACCTGCGAGCTGACCCGGCGCTTCGACAGCATCCTGTACATCTCCTGCAACCCGGAGACCCTGGCCGCCAATATCGCCCAGCTCAACGATACCCACCGTATCGAACGCTGCGCGCTGTTCGACCAGTTCCCCTGGACGCATCACATGGAAAGCGGCGTACTGCTGGTACGCCGCTGAGCCTCGGCTGTAGGGCGGGTGAAACCCGCGTGGCGACCCTTCGCGGGTTGCACCCGCCCTACGCGTTGCCGATGTCAGCCGCTGAGCCCATACCTGTAGGAGCCAGCTTGCTGGCGATCGACCACTGCACGGGGCCTGATCGCCAGCAAGCTGGCTCCTACACAAGCGGATCCGCGCCCACAAAAAAGCCCCGGCATGCCGGGGCTTTTTTGTTTCAGGCTGACCGTCAGTCCGCCGCAGGCGCGGCCGCCAGGGTGGTCTGCTCATGCCAGCCGCCGCCGAGGGCCTTGTACAGGTTGACCTCGCTGGTCAGCTGGTTGAGGCGGTCGCCGATCAGTTGCTGCTTGGCGCTGAACAGCTGGCGCTGGGCGTCGAGCAGGGTCAGGTAGCTGTCCACCCCGGTGCGGAAGCGGCGTTCGGCCAGACGGTAGTACTCCTCGCTGGTACCGACCAGCGCGCGCTGGGCGGTGAGCTGCTCCTCGTAGGTGGTACGCGCGGCCAGGCCATCGGCGACTTCCTGGAAGGCGGTCTGGATGGCTTTCTCGTAGCTGGCGACCTGGATGTTCTTCTGCACCTCGGCGTAGTCGAGGTTGGCCTTCAGACGACCGGCCGTGAAGATCGGCAGGTTGATCGACGGCTGGAACAGCCAGCTACCCGAACCGCCATCGAACAACCCGGACAGCTCGCTGCTGGCACTGCCGGCGTTGGCGGTCAGGCTGATATTGGGGAAGAACGCCGCACGCGCCGCACCAATGCTGGCGTTCGCCGCCTGCAGCTGATGCTCGGCCTGGACTACATCCGGGCGGCGTTGCAGCAGTTCGGATGGCAGCCCGGCCGGCACTTCGGCCAGCAGGTCGGCGTTCAGCACTTCACCCTGCGGCAGGCTCGCCGGCACGCCGTTGCCCAGCAGCAGCGCCAGGGCGTTGCGGTCCTGGGCGACCAGGCGGCTGTACTGCGCCAGGCTGACTTCGGCGCTCTGCACCGAAGTGCGCGCCTGGCTCAGCGACAGCGCATCGGCCACGCCGACATTGAAGCTGCGCTCGGTGAGGGCGTAGCTCTTGCGGTAGGTCTCCAGGGTATCGCGGGTCAGTTGCAGCAGTTGCTGGTCGGCCTGCAGGGTCAGGTAGGCATTGGCCACGCTGGCCACCAGGCTGATCTGCGTACTGCGCTGCGCCTCTTCACTGGCGAAGTAGAGCTGCAAGGCCTGCTCGTCGAGGCTGCGCAGGCGACCGAAGAAGTCGATCTCCCAGGCACTGGTGCCCAGCGTCGCGCTGTACTGGCCGCTGGTGGTGGGCTCGCCACTCGACGACAGATCGCCTGGCAGGCGCTGGCGGGTGCCATCGCCGGCCGCGGCAATGCTCGGGAACAATTCCGAGCGCTGGATGCGGTGCTGCGCGCGGTAGGCGTCGACATTCAACGCGGCGATGCGCAGGTCGCGGTTGTTGCTCAGCGCCACCTCGACCAATTGCTGCAGCGCCGGGTCGCGGAAGAATTCGCGCCAGCCCAGGGCCGCCGCCGACACGTCGGTCTGCGCAGCAGCATTGGCGGTGTAGGCCGCGCCCTGTGGCCAGGCACCATCCACCGGGGCATCCGGGCGCTGGTAATCGGGGATCATGCTGCAGCCGCCGAGCAACACGCTGGCGACGGCAAGGGACAACAGGGACTGCCTCACTGGACGGCCTCCTCTTTGATGGCATCTTTGCTGCGCTTGTCCTTGAACAACGAGCAGACCAGGACGTAGAACAGCGGCACCCAGAAGATCGCCAGGACCGTGGCCGTGAGCATGCCGCCAATCACGCCGGTACCGATGGCGTGCTGGCTGCCGGAACCGGCGCCCGTGGAGATCGCCATCGGCACCACGCCGAGGATGAACGCCAGCGAGGTCATGATGATCGGGCGCAGACGCATGCGGCAGGCCTCGATGGCCGCGTCGAACAGGCTTCTGCCCTGCTCGTGCAGCTCCTTGGCGAATTCGACGATGAGGATCGCGTTCTTCGCCGACAGGCCAATGGTGGTGAGCAGGCCGACCTGGAAGAACACGTCGTTGCTCAGGCCACGCATGCTGGTGAACAGCAGCGCACCGATGATCCCCAGTGGCACCACCAGCATCACCGAGAACGGGATCGACCAGCTCTCGTACAACGCCGCCAGGCAGAGGAACACCACCAGCAGCGACAGGGCGTACAGCGCCGGCGCCTGGGAGCCGGACAGGCGCTCCTCGTAGGACAGCCCGGTCCAGGAATAACCGACACCTGCCGGCAGTTGCTTGATGATCTCCTCGACGGCCGCCATGGCCTCGCCCGAGCTGTGCCCCGGCGCCGGTTCACCGAGAATCTCGATGGCCGGCACGCCGTTGTAGCGCGCCAGCTTCGGCGCACCGTAGACCCACTCGCCGCTGGCGAAGGCGCTGAACGGCACCATCTGCCCGTCGTCGTTGCGCACGTACCACTTGCCGAGGTCATCGGGGTTCATCCGCGCTTCCGGCACACCTTGCAGGTAGACCTTCTTCACCCGACCGCGGTCGATGAAGTCGTTGACGTAGCTGGCACCCCAGGCGATGGCCACGGTGTTGTTGATGTTGGCCAGGGACACGCCGTGGGCGCTGGCCTTCTCGTCATCGATCAACAGCTGGTACTGCGGCTCGTCGTACAGACCGTTGGCGCGCACGCGGGCCAGCACCGGGTTCTGCTTGGCCAGTTCGAGGAACTGGTCGCGGGCGGCGTTGAGGGTTTCATGGCCGACGCCGGCGCGGTCCTGCAGGAAGAAGTCGAAACCGGTGGCGTTACCCATCTCCAGCACGGCCGGCGGGGCGAAGGCGAACACCATGGCATCGCGGAAGCTGAAGAAGTGCTGCTGCGCGCGTTCGGCCAGGCTGAACACGCTGTGCTCGGCACCCGGACGCTCTTCCCAGGGCTTGAGCATGATGAAGGCCATGCCCGAGCTCTGACCGCGACCGGCGAAGTTGAAGCCGGTGACGGTGAACACCGATTTGACCGTGTCTTTCTCGTCGGCCAGCAGGTATTCGCGCATCTGGTCGACCACCGCCTGGGTGCGTTCAGCACTGGCGCCGGCCGGAGTCTGCACCTGGGCGAACAGCACGCCCTGGTCTTCCTCGGGGAGGAAGGCGGTGGGGATGCGGGTGAACATCCAGGCCATGATGGCGACGATCACCAGGTACAGCACCACGAACGGCAGGCGGCGTTTGAGGATGCCGCGCACGCTGCGCTCGTAGCCGTTGACGCTGCGCTCGAAGCCACGGTTGAACCAGCCGAAGAAGCCGCGCTTGGGCGCATGGTGGCCCTTGGCGACCGGCTTGAGCAGGGTCGCGCAGAGCGCCGGGGTGAACACCAGGGCAACCAGCACCGAGAGGGCCATGGCCGACACGATGGTGATCGAGAACTGCCGGTAGATCACCCCCGTGGAACCGCCGAAGAAGGCCATCGGCAGGAACACCGCCGACAGCACCAGGGCGATACCGATCAGCGCTCCCTGGATCTGGCCCATGGACTTGCGCGTGGCTTCCAGCGGCGACAGGCCTTCTTCGGCCATCACCCGCTCGACGTTCTCCACCACCACGATGGCGTCATCCACCAGCAGGCCGATGGCCAGGACCATGGCGAACATGGTCAGGGTGTTGATGGTGAAGCCGAAGGCAGCCAGCACGCCAAAGGTGCCAAGCAATACCACCGGCACCGCCAGGGTGGGAATGATGGTGGCGCGGAAGTTCTGCAGGAACAGGAACATCACCAGGAACACCAGCACGATGGCTTCGCCCAGGGTGTGCACCACGCCTTCGATGGAGGCCGAGACCACCGGGGTGGTGTCGTAGGGGAACACCACTTTCATCCCGGCGGGGAAGAACGGCTGCAGCTCATCGATGGTCGCGCGCAGGGCACGGGCGGTGTCCAGGGCGTTGGCGCCGGTGGCCAGCTTGACCGCCAGGCCGGATGCCGGGTTGCCGTTGTACTGCGCGCTGATGGCGTAGTTCTCGCCGCCCAGCTCGATCTTGGCGACATCGCTGAGGCGCACTTGCGAGCCGTCACGGCTGACCTTGAGCAGGATCGCGCCGAACTGCTCGGGCGTCTGCAGGCGGGTCTTGCCGATGATGGTGGCGTTCAGCTGGGTGCCCGGCGAAGCCGGCAGACCGCCGAGCTGGCCGGAGGAAATCTGTACGTTCTGCGCCTGGATCGCGGTCTTCACGTCCACCGGCGTCAGCTGGTAGTTGAGCAGCTTGGCCGGATCGAGCCAGATGCGCATGGCGTACTGCGAGCCGAACACCTGGAAGTCGCCGACACCCTTGGTGCGCGAAATGGCGTCCTGCATGTTGGAGACGATGTAGTTGGACAGGTCGTTCTTGTCCATCGATCCGTCTTCGGAAACCACGCCGATCACCAGCAGGAAGTTCTTCACTGCCTTGGTCACGCGGATGCCCTGCTGCTGCACTTCCTGCGGCAACAAGGGAGTGGCCAGCTGCAGTTTGTTCTGCACCTGGACCTGGGCAATGTCCGGGTTGGTGCCCTGCTCGAAGGTGGCGGTGACGGTCATGCTGCCGTCGGAGTTGCTCTCCGAGGACAGGTAGCGCAGGCCGTCGATGCCATTCATCTGCTGCTCGATGACCTGCACCACGGTGTCCTGCACGGTCTGCGCGGAAGCGCCCGGGTAGGTAACCTGGATGGCGATGGCCGGTGCGGCGATGCTCGGGTATTGGTTGATCGGGAGTTTGAGGATGGACAGGCCACCCGCCAGCATGATCACCAGGGCGATTACCCAGGCGAAGATCGGCCGGTCGATGAAGAACTTCGACATCTGTCGCTCCTTAAGGGCGCTTGGCCAGGTCGGAACCTGAGGCGCGCTCGCTGGCGACATTGGTCGCCGGCGCCACGGTCACTTCGACGCCCGGATGGACGAACTGCAGGCCCTCGGTGATCAGACGATCACCCGGCTGCAGGCCTTCGCTGACCAGCCAGCGGTTGCCCTGGGTGCGTTCGGCCTGAACCTTGCGCAGCTCGACCTTGTTGTCGGCGCCCACCACCAGCGCGGTGGCCTGGCCCTTGAGGTCACGGGTGATGCCCTGCTGCGGCGCGAGAATCGCCTGGCGGTTGACCCCGGAGCTGAGCTGCGCGTGAACGAACATGCCCGGCAGCAGGTTGTGTTGCGGGTTGGGGAATACCGCACGCAGGACCACCGAACCGGTGCCCTCGTCCACCGAGACTTCGGAGAACTCCAGGGTGCCGTCGTGCTCGTAGGTGCTGCCGTCTTCCAGGGTCAGCTGGACCTTGGCAGCGTTCTCGCCGGCCTTCTGCAACTGGCCGCTGGCCAGTTCGCGGCGCAGGCGCAGCAGGTCCTTGGTCGGCTGGGTGACGTCGACATAGATCGGGTCGAGCTGCTGGATGGTGGCCATCGCCAGCACCTGGCCGTTGCTCACCAGCGCACCCTCGGTCACCAGCGAGCGACCGACGCGACCGGAGATCGGCGCCATCACCTTGGTGTAGCGCAGGTCGATGCGTGCACGCTCCAGCGCCGCTTCGGCCTGCAGGCGCGCGGCCTGGGCCTCGTCATAGGCCTGCTTGCTCACGGCCTGGTCGGCGACCAGATCCTTGTAGCGCTCGGCCAGCGACTGGGTCGAGGCCAGCGTGGCCTGGGCGCTCTTGTAGGTCGACTGATAGACGGACGAGTCGATCTGGTACAGCTGCTGCCCGGCCTTGACCTCGGAACCCTCGGTGAACAGGCGCTTCTGGATGATCCCATCGACCTGCGGACGCACTTCGGCGATGCGGTAGGCCGTGGTGCGCCCCGGCAGCTCGGCGGTCAGGGTGAACGGTTCGGCTTGCAGGGTGACAACGCCTACTTGCGGCGCATGGGCGGCGGCCGGAGCCTCGCCCTCTTTGCAGCCCGCGAGGGTGAGCGTGGCCAGCGCGATAGCGGAAACCATAGCGGCGAAGGCTGGCTTCTTGTGCATCTGAAACGACCTCATAAGGGAATAGACCTTCCGCCGCGCGAGGCACCGGAAGGGGAACAGGAATTGGATTGTTTAGGCTGCTAACGAATATACTTACGTACGTGAATGTTTGTAAATGATTCTTCTCACCAGCCTGTGAAATTTTGTGTCGCGCCGCGGCGCTGCCTTTCACCGCGCCTGAACCGCCACCGAGAGCCCCTGCGCATGGTCCGACGTACCAAAGAAGAAGCCGAAGAAACCCGCCTGCAGATACTCGATGCAGCCGAGCGGATTTTTCATGACAAGGGCGTCTCGCGCACCGCACTGGCGGATATCGCCACTGCCGCCGGGGTCAGCCGGGGTGCCATCTACTGGCACTTCCAGAACAAGGTCGAACTGTTCCAGGCGCTAATCGATCGCCTGCGCCTACCGCTGGAGGACCTGGCCCAGGCCAGTGAAAGCGACGTCGAACCCAACCCGCTGGGGCGCCTGCGCGAACTGCTGATCCGTGTGCTCCAGCGCGTGGAACAGGACCCACAGTGCCGGCGCGTCAGCGAGATCCTGCAGCACAAGTGCGAATACACCGACGACCTCGGCGACCTGCGCCAGAAGATGCAGACCTTCCACCTGGAGTGCGACCAGCGCATCGAGAAGTCGCTGCGCAATGCGGTCAACAAAGGCCAGCTGCCGGCCACGCTGAACTGCCAGCGTGCCGCCTTCAGCCTGCACGCCTATATCGATGGCCTGCAGGCGCACTGGCTGCTCTGCCCGCAACAGCACAGCCTGGCCGAACAGGCGGAAAGCCTGGTGGACGCCCTGCTCGACATGCTGCGCAGCAGCCCGGCGCTGCGCGACGCCTGATTACCGCCACGGCGTTTGTAGGAGCGAGCTCTGCTCGCGAAGCATGTGCGCCGCCGGGTTCGCGAGCAGAGCTCGCTCCTACAGGGGCGGTGCTGCGTGCCGGAATATCAGCACCGCACTCTGTAACGCGTAGGGCGGGTGAAACCCGCGTTGCCGCCACCGCGGGTTGCACCCGCCCTACGATGACAAAACGGGCTCACCTGGCGCACGCGCTAACTCCCCTCGCCCCTCCGGGGAGAGGGGCTGGGGGTGAGGGGAAATCGCTACCACGCGGCCTACCTGAACGTCCGCCCCTCACCCTAACCCTCTCCCCAGAGGGGCGAGGGGATAAAAGCAAAACCGCGCCGCCACGGCCCTGGAGCAAACCCGGCGCCGAGTGGTGACTGATTAGCCACGGCTTTTGTAGGAGCGAGCTCTGCTCGCGAAGCATGTGCGCCGCCGGGTTCGCGAGCAGAGCTCGCTCCTACAGGGGCGGTGCAGCGTGCCTGAATATCAGCACCTCACCCTGTAACGCGTAGGGCGGGTGAAACCCGCGTTGCCACCACCGCGGGTTGCACCCGCCCTACGATGACAAAACGGGCTCACCTGGCGCACGCGCTAACTCCCCTCCCCCTCCGGGGAGAGGGGCTGGGGGTGAGGGGAAATCGCTACCACGCGGCCTACCTGAACGTCCGACCCTCACCCTAACCCTCTCCCCAGAGGGGCGAGGGGATAAAAGCAAAACTTCCACTCGGCGGCGCCCGACACCACTGTGACGCAGGAGCGTCACGGGATCGGCTCCCACGCAGAGCGCGGGAGCCATCGGCTCTGATGGCTCCCGCCACGTTTTTTTTGTAGGAGCGAGCTCTGCTCGCGAAGTGTTTGCGCTGCTGGGTTCGCGAGCAGAGCTCGCTCCTACAGGCCTGCGCTTACAGCTCCAGCTTGTAGCCCACGCCATAGATCGAATGCACCAGCTCCTGCCCCGGCGCGGCCTGTTCCAGTTTGCGCCGCAGGTTCTTCACGTGGCTGTCCACGGTGCGGTCGGTAACCACGCGGTGGTCGCTGTATAGCCGGTCCATCAGTTGATCACGGGAAAACACCCGCCCCGGCGCGCCGGCCAGGCAGGCGAGCAGGCGGAACTCCACCGGTGTCAGGTCCAGGTCGGCACCGTTGAAACTGGCCTGGTAGCGCTCGGCATCCAGTTGCAGGCCGGTTTCCGCCTGGCGTGGTCGGCGGCGCAGGATGGCCCGTGCCCGCGCCACCACTTCACGCGGGCTGAACGGCTTGCAGATGTAGTCGTCGGCGCCCAGGTCAAGGCCAAGCAGGCGATCAACCTCCTCCACCCGCGCGGTGATCAGGATGATCGGCACCTCGCTGAAAGCCCGCAGATCGCGGCAGATCGCCAGGCCGTCGCGGCCCGGCAGCATGATGTCGAGCAGGATCAGATCCGGCTCGGCCGCACGCACCGCCGGTTCCACGGCCAGGCCGCTGTCCAGGCAATCGACCTGGTGCCCGGCCGCCTGCAGGTAGTCGCGCAGCAGCGCGGCCAGCTTGGGTTCGTCTTCCACCACCAGGATGCGCGCCGGAGGTAGTTCGTCGTTGTGCAACATCACGCCCCCTCCTGCGGCAGGCTGAGGTGCAGCCACAGGCCGCCCAGTGGCGAAGGCCGCGCCTCGAGGGTGCCGCCATGGGCCTCGGCGATACTGCGGCAGATTGCCAACCCCAGGCCCGAGCCGCCACTGGCGCGGCCGCGCGAGGCCTCGCCACGGAAGAAGCGCTCGAACAGCTTGGCCAGGTCGGCCTCGGCCACGCCGGGCGCCGAGTCGAGCCAGTCCAGGCTGACTCGCTCGCCATCGCCCTGCAGACGGATGCGCAGGCGCCCGCCGGCTTCGGTGTAGCGCAGGCTGTTTTCCAGCAGGTTGCCCAGCAGCTGGCGCAGGCGCCCGTCATCGGCCAGCACCGGCAACGGCGCGGCAGGCAACTGCAGTTCCAGCACCAGGCCTCTCTCCTGGCAACGTTCGGTAGCGCCGGCCAGGGCCTGCTCCAGCAGCTCGACCAGGTCCACCCGCTGCTTGCGGTAGGTCAGCGCGCCGACATCGGCCAGCGACAGTTCATAGAGGTCATCGACCAGCTTGCTCAGTTGGCCCACTTCATCCTGGAGCGAACGCAGCGACTCGCCGTCAAGCTTGCGCACGCCATCTTCCAGCGCCTCCAGCTCGCCGCGCAGCACGGCCAGCGGGGTGCGCAGTTCGTGGGAAATATCCGCCATGAAGTCGCGGCGCATGCGTTCGTTGCGCTCCAGGGTATGCGCCAACTGGTTGAAGTCACGGGCCAGCTGGCCGACCTCATCGTCACTGGCGACCATCACCCGCTCGGCATAATCGCCGGCGGCCAGGCGGTGGGTGGCCTCGGCCACCTGGCGCACCGGAGCGAGCAGGCGCCGGGTCGCCCAGCCGGCAATCAGCGCCGCCAGCAGCAGCGCCAGTGCGCCGACCGCCAGGCTGGCCAGCAACTGGTTGCGCAACAGGCGCTCGCCGCCGGCCTCGGTGACGCTCTGGAACGGCGCCATGGCCAGCCAGCCGACAAGCTGGCCCTCCACCTCAATGGGCATGCGCACGGCATCGGTGCCCATCTCGATAAAACCCATGACCTTGCGCTGCTGACTGTCCAGCAGGGAGATGCGGAACACCGCGCCGGTGAGGTCGGACACCGGCAGGTCCCAGGTCATGCCCGTGCGGCTGCGAGCGTCCTGCGGGTGAATCATGCTGAACCACTCATCGCGATTGTCACGCAGGAAATCCCAGCTGCCGTGGCGCCGGTAGCCCTCGACGAAGCGCGGCAGCACGGAGGTCATGCGCTGCTCGGTCAGCTCGTTGATGTAGCCGATAAAGCCGCGACCGAAGCTCCAGCCGCCGGCCACGAACATGGCCAGGGCGACGAACAGGGCGGTGCTGAGCACGGCGAGGAAGAGTTTGCGCGACAGGCTGAGTTTCATGGCGGGCCAGAACAGTGGGCATGCCTCTATTAAGGCCGCCCGCACCGCGGGATTCAACGCCTCCCCGGCAATCTCCAAATTCTCTGCACATTTGCCCCGCAGTATCGGCTGCATAGAAAAGTCGATAGCCCGGCGTGTGCCGGATGGAGAGACAGATGCACCGCATGCCCACCACCGTACTGGCCCTGGTCATGGCCATCGCCCTCGGCGCCTGTTCCGCGCCAGACACCCCGCCCGCCGCCCGCATCAGCGAAGTCGGCACCCTGACCCTGACGCCGCAGGCGCAGACCGTCACCAGCGAACTGCCGGGGCGCACCAAGGCCTGGCTGAGCGCGGAAATTCGCCCGCAGGTCGGCGGCATCGTCAAACAGCGCCTGTTCACCGAAGGCGCCGAGGTCAAGGCCGGCGAAGCGCTGTACCGCCTCGACCCCGCGCCGTACCAGGCCACCTATGCCCAGGCCAAGGCCAGCGCCGCCGAAGCCAAGGCCAGCCTGACCTCGGCCCGCCTGAAAGCCACCCGCTACGCCGGCCTGGTGAAGATCGACGCGATCAGCCAGCAGGACAACGAAGACGCCCAGGCCAGCCTGCAAAGCGCCGAGGCGGCCTACCAGGCGGCCCAGGCCAGCGTCGACAGCGCACGCATCGACCTCGGCTACACCACCATCGTGTCGCCCATCGCCGGGCGTATCGAAACCTCCAGCGTCACCCCCGGCGCGCTGGTCACCGCCAGCCAGGACAGCGTGCTGACCACCGTGCAGCAGCTCGATCCGCTGTATGTCGACATCACCCAATCCAGCGCCGAAGTGCTGCGCCTCAAGCGCGAGCTGGCCGCCGGCACCCTCAGTGGCGCCGACCAGGACGGGGTGAAGATCGAACTGCTGCTGGAAGACGGCAGCCACTACAGCCACGCCGGGCGCCTGCAGTTCAGCGGTGCCAGCGTCTCCGAGAGCACCGGCAGCGTGACCCTGCGCGCCGTGGTGCCCAACTCGGACGGCCTGCTGCTGCCCGGCATGTATGTACGCGCCGTGCTCAGCGAAGCGGTCGACCCGCAGGCCCTACTGGTGCCGCAGCGCGCGGTGACGCGCAGCCACAGCGGCGCCACCAGCGTGCTGCTGGTGGTCAACGGCAAGGTCGAGCAGCGCCTGGTCAGCGTCGGCCGCAGCGTCGGCAACCAGTGGTGGGTGACCTCCGGGTTGAAGGCCGGCGACCAGGTGATCGTCGAGGGCGGGCAGAAAGTCCGCATCGGCGACAACGTCAGCAGCGTCGCGGTGCCGGCTGGCAATAGCCCGGCCGCCGTGGCGAGCAACTGAGGATCAGGTCATGGCACGTTTCTTCATCGACCGACCGATCTTCGCCTGGGTCATCGCCATCGTCATCATGCTCGCCGGCGGGCTGTCCATCAGCCAGTTGCCGCTGGAGCAGTACCCGGATATCGCGCCGCCCACCGTGCGTATTTCCGCCACCTACACCGGCGCCTCGGCCAAGACCATCGAAGACTCGGTGACCCAGGTGATCGAGCAGCAGATGAAAGGCCTCGACGGCCTGGTGTACATGTCTGCCAGCAGCAGCTCGGCCGGCAGCGCCAGCATCAACCTGACCTTCGCCGCCGGCACCGATGCCGACGTGGCGCAGATGCAGGTGCAGAACAAGCTGCAGCAGGCCGAATCGCGCCTGCCGCAAGCGGTGCAGACCCAGGGCATCACGGTAACCAAGGGCGGCTCCGACTTCCTGCTGATCATCGCCCTGCAGTCGGCCAACCCGAGTGTGACCAGCACCGATGTCGGCGATTTCATCGACAGCACCCTGCTCGACCAGGTCAGCCGCGTCGACGGCGTGGGCGAGGTGCAGACCCTGGGCTCGGCCTACGCCATGCGCATCTGGCTGGACCCGGCCAAGCTGGAGCAATACGCGCTGATGCCCAGCGACGTGAGCAGCGCCCTCGAAGCGCAGAACACCGAAGTCTCCGCCGGCCAGCTCGGCGCCCTGCCGGCCGTGGCCGGACAGGAACTCAACGCCACCATCAGCGCGCGCAGCAAGCTGCAGACGGTCGAGCAGTTCCGCAACATCGTCCTCAAGTCGGCCAGTGACGGCTCCCTGGTGCTGCTTGCCGACGTGGCCCGGGTCGAACTCGGCAGCGAGAGCTACGACGTGGTCACCGCCCTCAACGGCAAGCCCTCGGCAGCCATGGGCGTGACCCTCGCCACCGGCGCCAACGCCCTGGATACCGCGGCGGCCGTGAAGGCCAAGGTCGCCGAGCTGCAAGCCAACTTCCCGGTTGAGATGCAGCTGGAAACCGCCATTCCCTACGACACCACGCCGTTCGTCAGCCTCTCCATCGAGGAAGTGGTCAAGGCGCTGTTCGAGGCCATCGCCCTGGTGGTGGCGATCATGTTCCTGTTCCTGCAGAACTGGCGTGCCACGCTGATCCCGGCGATCACCGTGCCGGTGGTGCTGCTCGGCACCTTCGGCGTGCTGGCCGCGTTCGGCTACTCGATCAACACCCTGAGCATGTTCGCCATGGTTCTGGCCATCGGCCTGCTGGTGGACGACGCCATCGTGGTGGTGGAAAACGTCGAGCGGGTGATGGCCGAACAAGGCCTGTCGCCACTGGAGGCCACGCGCCAGTCGATGAACGAGATCAGCGGCGCGCTGGTCGGTATCGCCCTGGTGCTGTCGGCGGTGTTCATCCCCATGGCCTTCTTCGGCGGCTCCACGGGGGTGATCTACCGGCAGTTCTCGGTGACCGTCGTCAGCGCCATGCTGCTCTCGGTGCTGGTGGCCATGACCCTCAGCCCGGCGCTGTGCGCCACCCTGCTCAAGCCCGGCCACGGCCAGGCGCCGCAACGGGGCTTCTTCGCCTGGTTCAACCGCACCTTCGAGCGCAATGCCGCGCGCTACCAGCGTGGCGTCGGCAGCGTGCTGCGCCGCGGGCCGCGCATGCTGGTTCTTTATGCGGCCATCCTCGCGGTGCTGGCGGTGGGTTATGCACGCCTGCCCGGCTCGTTCCTGCCCGACGAGGACCAGGGCATGCTGATGGCCATGATCCAACTGCCGGTCGGCGCCACCGACGCGCGCACCCAGGCCGCCACCCAGCAGTTCGTCGACTACATCCTGGCCCAGCCGGAAGTCGATTCGCTGGTCAGCATCACCGGCATGGGCATGGGCGGCAACGCGCAGAACTCCGGCCGGGCGTTCATCAAGCTGAAGGACTGGAGCCTGCGCGCAGGCGCCGAACAGACCGGCGCGGCCATCGCCCGGCGCGCCACCATCGCCCTGTCCAACCTGCGCGATGCGAGCATCTTCGTCATGCAGCCGCCGGCCATTCGCGGCCTCGGTGAAAGCTCCGGCTTCACCCTGCAGCTCAAGGATGTCGGCGGAGTTGACCATGACGCGCTGATCGCCGCGCGCGACCAGTTCCTCGCCCTCGCCGCCCACAGCGACAAGCTGGTTGGCGTGCGCAGCACCGGCCTCGACGACACCCCGGAACTGCGCGTGGCCATCGACGACCGCAAGAGCGGCGCCTTCAGCCTGGCCACGGCCGACATCAACAGCACCCTGGGCACCGCCATGGGCGGCAGCTACGTCAACGACTTCATCCACAACGGCCGGGTGAAGAAAGTCTATGTGCAGGGCGAAGCCGCCACGCGCATGCAGGCCGAGGACATCAACCACTGGTACGTGCGCAACAGCGCCGACGAAATGGTTCCGTTCAGCGCCTTCGCCAGCAGCGCCTGGAGCTTCGGTTCGCCGCTGCTGGAGCGCTACAACGGCAACGCCTCGGTGGAGCTGGTGGGCGACCCGGCGGCCGGGGTCAGCTCCGGCGAGGCCATGAGCGAGGTGGAGAACCTGCTCGCCCAGTTGCCGGCCGGCATCGGCCATGAATGGTCGGGGCAGTCCTACCAGGAGCGCCTGTCCGGCTCCCAGGCGCCGTTGCTGTATGCGGTGTCGATCCTCTTCGTGTTCCTCTGCCTGGCAGCGCTGTACGAAAGCTGGTCGGTGCCCTTCGCGGTGATGCTGGTGGTGCCGCTGGGCATCGTCGGCGCGGTGCTGGCCACCGGCCTGGCCGGGCTCTCCAACGACGTGTACTTCCAGGTCGGCCTGCTCACCACCGTGGGCCTGGCGGCGAAGAACGCGATTCTCATCGTCGAGTTCGCCAAGCACCTGCAGGAGCAGGGCCAAGACCTGGTCAGCGCGGCGCTGGAAGCCTGCCGCCAGCGCCTGCGGCCGATCCTGATGACCTCGCTGGCGTTCATGTTCGGCGTACTGCCGCTGGCCCTCAGCAGCGGCGCCGGAGCCGGCGGACGCCAGGCCATCGGCACCGGCGTGCTGGGCGGGATGTTCAGCGCCACGCTGCTGGGCATCTTCCTGGTGCCGCTGTTCTTCGTCCTGGTCCGCCGCCTGGCGAGCAAAACCGCCACCCCAACCACAGGAGCGCAGGCATGATCGCGCTGAGCCGTTTCTTCCCGCTGCTGCCGGCCCTGCTGCTGGCCGGCTGCGTCAACCTTGCCCCGACCTATGAACAGCCGCAGGCGCCGGTGCCCAGCCAATGGACCGCCAGCGGCCTGGGCGAAACCCGCGCCGATATCGGCTGGAAGGGTTTCTTCCTCGACGCCCGCCTGCGCCAGGTGATCGAACAGGCGCTGGGCAACAACCGCGACCTGCGCGTGGCTGCCCTCAACGTCGACAAGGCGCGCGCCCAGTACCGCATCCAGCGCGCCACGCTGTTGCCGAGCGTGAGTGCCGGTGTCAGTGGCAGCCACAGCCGCACCCCGGCCAGCGTCAGCGGCGCCGACAGTGCCAGCACCAGCCACCAGTACAGTGCCGAACTGGGTTTCAGCAGCTACGAGCTGGACCTGTTCGGCCGCGTGCGCAACCTCAGCGATGCCGCCCTGGAAAGCTACCTGGCCCTGGAACAGACTCAGCGCAGCACGCAGATCAGCCTGGTGGCGGAAGTCGCCAATGCCTGGCTGACCCTGGCCGCCGACCGCGCCCTGCTGCAACTGGCCGAGGAAACCCTGGCCAGCCAGCAGGCCAGCTACTCCCTGCAGCAGCGCAGCCATGCCTTGGGCAACACTTCCGGGCTGGCCCTGGCCCAGGCGCAGAGCACGGTGGAGTCGGCACGCGGTGACGTGGCCAGCTACCAGAGCCAGATCCAGCAGGACCGCAACGCGCTCAATCTGCTGGTAGGCGACACAGTGGCCGACGCCCTGCTGCCTGCCGGGCTGGGCAGCGACAGTGCGCAGCTGCTGGAAATCCCTGCCGCCCTGCCCTCCAGCGTGCTGCAGCAGCGCCCCGATGTGCTGGCCGCCGAGCATGAGCTGAAAGCCGCCAACGCCGACATCGGCGCCGCGCGCGCGGCGTTCTTCCCCAGCATCAGCCTGACCGCTGCCGCCGGCTCCAGCAGCACCGCGCTGAACAACCTGTTCAGCGGCGGCAGCGGCGCCTGGAGCTTCGCCCCGAGCATCAGCCTGCCGCTCTTCGATGGCGGCACCAACCGGGCCAACCTGGATGTCGCCAAGAGCGACCAGGCGATCCAGCTGGCGACCTACGAGCAGACGCTGCAAAGCGCCTTCCGCGAAGTCGCCGACGCCCTCGCCGTGCGCAGCACCCTGGAGCAACGCCTGGACGCGCAACTGGCCCTGACCGACGCCACGGACAAGAGCTACCAGCTGTCCGATGCGCTCTACCGCAACGGCGCCAGCAGCTACCTGGAAGCCCTCGATGCACAACGCTCGCTGTATGCCGCCCGCCAGGACCTGATCAGCCTGCAACTGACCGAGCAGAGCAACCGCATCACCCTGTACAAGGTGCTGGGTGGCGGGTTTGCCGAGTAATGGACGGTGCCGCCGGGTGCCGATCAAGCGCCCGGCTGGCTGAGGCCCGCGAAACCGGCGCTACCACCACGGGTCGCGTCCGGCCTGCGACGGCCTTTGTAGGAGCGAGCTCTGCTCGCGAAACATTGGCGCCGCCGGGTTCGCGAGCAGAGCTCGCTCCTACAGGGGCGGTGCAGCGTGCCTGAATATCAGCACCTCACCCTGTAACGCGTAGGGCGGGTGAAACCCGCGTTGCCACCACCGCGGGTTGCGCCCGCCCTACGATGACAAACCGAGCTCACCTGGCGCACGCACTGACTCCCCTCGCCCCTCCGGGGAGAGGGGCTGGGGGTGAGGGGAAATGGCCACCACGCGGCCTACCTGAACGTCCGCCCCTCACCCTGACCCTCTCCCCAGAGGGGCTAGGGGATAAAAGCAAAACCGCGCCGCAGCCCTGGAGCAAACCCGGGGGTGGAAGCAAAGCCTCGCCCTGAGGCAAACCTCAATGCAGGGTATTGGCGCGAAACATCAGCCGCACCCGCTCGGTCGGCGCGCCGAAGTAGCGGCTGTAGATGGGCTCGATCTGTCCGCTGCGGTACAGCTCGCTGAGGGTGCTGTCGACCAGCAGGCGGAAATCCTCGTCGTCACGCGCCAGCACCAGCCCCACCGGCTCCAGGTCGAACACCCGGTCGAGCACTTGCAGGCGCTGGTCCAGGCCGCTGCTGGTCAGCCAGTTGTGCAGCAACACGCGGTCGGAGAAGAAGGCATCGGCCTGGCCCTCGACCAATAGCTGCATACCCTCCTGCAGGTTCTTCACCGGGCGCAGGCTGGCGATCACCTTGAGTTCGCGCATGCGATCACGTGCCCATTGCTCCGTACTGCTGCCGGCCAGCACCAGGAAGCGCCGGTTGGACAGCCCACGGGCAATGTTGGCCCGCCACTGCGGCGCATTGGGTACCACCTCGCCATTGAGCAACTGCACCAGGCTCGGCGGCGCCTCCCGACTCACCACCACGCCACGCCCGGCGGTATAGATCGGCAGGGAAAAGCTGACCTGGCGGCGCCGCTCGAGGGTTTCCACCGTAGCGCTGCAGAACAGATCCAGGCTGCCCTGGTGAACCGCCGCCAGCCCTTCCTCCAGGCCCATGGGCTGAAAGCGCGCCTGCACGTGCTCCAGCCCCTGCTCGCGACGCACATGCTCGACCACCTGCTGGCACAGCTCGATGGCATAGCCCTTGGCCTGACCATCCTGGGTGGCGGAAAACGGTGCCAGCTCGGCCAGGTAGCCGATATTCAGTTGCTGGCTGGCACGCACCCGCTCCAGGGTTTGCGCACCGGCCAGCAGCGGCAGCAGGGCAAGACACACCAGCAGGCGCTTCATGGCCGGCCCTCCTGTACGGGTGCATCACGGTTTTCCAGCATCCGGTCGGCAATGTAGCCAAACAACAGATAACCCACCGCCGTCACCAGCATGCCGCCGAACACCGCCTCGGTGCCGGAGGCGTACAGCGCGTAGAAGCTGTAACCCATGGCGATCAGCAGGGCGAACACGTTGCGGTTGTGCACCGAGCGCGACACCCCGGCCTTCTGCATGATGATCAGCAACGCCGACAGCGAGGTGATGTAGGGAATGATGTTGGTCACCGCCGCCAGGTTGACCAGCTTGGAGAATTGCTCCGAGGCGTTCGGCGAGATGGTCGACAGGGCCATCA
This sequence comes from Aquipseudomonas ullengensis, assembly GCF_014174475.1. Classification (GTDB taxonomy): domain Bacteria; phylum Pseudomonadota; class Gammaproteobacteria; order Pseudomonadales; family Pseudomonadaceae; genus Aquipseudomonas; species Aquipseudomonas ullengensis. Next base: position 127,301 of record NZ_JACJUD010000003.1, on the reverse strand, counting down.
GCGTCTGCAGCACAGCATTGGCGAGCAGCCCGGCCAGCGGCGCACCGAGCAGCGTGGTGCGGCTGAACAGGCGCGGGAACATGCGCTGGTCGGCAGTGACCTTGGCCGTCTGCGCCAGGGTGAACTGCCAGCCGAGCAGCGAGCCAACGCAGGCAATCACCGCCAGCGCCATGATGATGTTGCCCACCAGCGGGTTGAACATCTGCGCATAGACGTAGGCGAACGGCGCGCTGGAGCTGGCCAGCTCGGCGTTCGGCACGATGCCCTGGATCACCGTGGTCGAGAGGATGTACACCACCGCCGCACCGAAGGTACCCAGCAGGCAGGCCAGTGGCACGTTGCGCTTGGGGTTCTCCACCGCCTCGGAGTTCTGCGCCGCCGACTCCATGCCGAGGAAGGCCCACAGGGTCAGCGGAATGCTCTGCGCAATGACCTGGCTGGTGGGCAGTTCGTTGGGGTTCCAGGCTGCCTCCAGGATCGCCGGATCGAACCAGAACCAGCCGACCACCGACAATCCGGCCACAGGAATAATGACGCCCCAGACGGTCACCGAGCCAATCTGCCCGGTGACCTTGGGCCCGCCGAAGTTGGCCAGCGAGGTCAGCCAGATCAGCCCCACCGTGCCGACGAACAAGGGAATCGCGCCGCTGCCCAGCCACGGCAGGAATGGCGTGAGGTAACCGACGGCGGAGATGGCGATGGCCACGTTGCCGATGGCCAGGGACAGGAAGTACAGGTAGGAGCAGAGGAAGAACGCCGACTTGCCGTGCGCCTCCTCGGTGTAGGCGGACATGCCGCCAGGGCGCGTGCAGTACACCCCGCACTGGGCGAAGCAGTAGGCGATGGCCATCGAGCCGATCGCCGTGATGACCCAGGATAACAGCGACACCGCGCCCAACTGGGCCATGCTCGACGGCAGCAGGATGATCCCCGAGCCCATCATGTTCACCGCCACCAGGGTGGTGAGCCCCATCAGACTCATCTTCTTCGCCGCCATTAAAAACTCCTTGTTGACCAGGACAGCTGCTGTCACCGCTCAAGGGTAGTGCCTGGCAGAGCCTCCTGCCGGCTTAATCGGGGCGATCCAGGCGGCGCAGCACGAACAGCGCGAGGCCGGCGGAAACCAACTCGAAGAGCATGGCGCTGAGGTTGAAGGTCTGCTGCAGGCCACCGTCCAGCCACAGCCCGCCAAGGCGCGCGACAAACAGGCTGGCATACAGCAGCACCAGCAGCGCCAGGGCGCCACGCAACCACTCCTGGCGCACCAGCGCCAGTACCAGGTACAGCCCCAGGCCGAGCTGCAGGCCGCCGTAATAGGCGCGCACATCGGTGATCGCCGCGGGTTCCATCAACAGCATGCCGCTGAGGTTGGCCATTTCCTGCGGGCGAATGAAATAGGCCAGGCCGAAGCCGACGAGAATCAGGGCCTGCACGATAAGCAGGATGCGGGCAGACAGCATGGTGAGCTCCTCAAAGGTCGCAGCGAGCATAGCAGGCCACTGGTTGCACCCGGTTACAGTCGCGGCCTGGGGCCGGAATGAGGCGAGGGCTATCCTGCGCAGGTCATTACTGGAGACCCCACCATGCGCACTCTGCTGCTTGCCGCCACCCTCTTCACCACCGCCGCCCAGGCCGCTGGCCCGGTGATGGACGTTTACCGCGACCCCAACTGCGGCTGCTGCAAAGCCTGGATCAGCCACCTGCAAAGCAACGGCATCCAGGTCAACGACCACGTCGAGAGCGACATGAGCGCACTCAAGCAACGCCTCGGCGTGCCACCACGCCTGGCGTCTTGCCACACCGGAGTGATCAACGGCCAGTTCGTCGAAGGCCATGTACCGGCTGCCGATGTGCTCAAGCTGGGCGCCCAGCCCGATCTGCTTGGCCTCGCTGTACCCGGCATGCCGGCCGGCTCACCAGGGATGGAAATGGGCAGCCGCCAGGACGCCTACCAGGTCATCGGCCTGGAGCGCGACGGTGACGAACGCGTGGTCGCCCACTACCCCGACTGATCGCGCAGAACTGATTGCCCAGCCACTGACCGCCGGTATGGCGCCAATGCCGTGTAGGGACGACACTCTCTAGCTCGTCATAAAGGAGAACGGTGATGCGCTGGGAACGGGCAAGACGCAGTGACAACGTGGTGGACGCACGCGGCAGCGGTGGCAATCGCGGCATGCGCTTTGGCGGTGGCAAGGGCCTGAGCCTGGGCGGCATTGCCGTGGTGGTGGTGATCGGCCTGCTGATGGGCCAGGACCCGCTGACGATTCTCGGCAACATCGCCGGCCAGGCCGTGCAGCCGGGCGGCATGGAGCAACAGCAGCAGGCCGCCCCGGCCGCCAACGACCCGCAGAGTGAATTCGTGCGCGCCGTGCTCGGCGATACCGAAGACACCTGGCGCACGCTCTTCCAGAGTGCCGGCAAGCAGTACCAGGACCCGAAACTGGTGCTGTTCAGCGGTGGGGTCAATTCGGCCTGCGGCTTTGCCGATTCCGCCGTCGGCCCGTTCTATTGCCCCGGCGATCGCCAGGTCTATCTCGACCTGGGCTTCTTCCGTGAACTGGAAACCCGCTTCGCCGCCGCTGGCGACTTCGCCCAGGCCTATGTGATCGCCCACGAGATCGGCCACCACGTGCAGACCCTGCTCGGCGTCTCGGCCAAGGTCAGCGCGGCCCGCCAGCGCGGCGAGAAACTCGAAGGCGACAACGGCCTGCTGGTGCGCCAGGAATTGCAGGCCGACTGCCTGGCCGGCGTCTGGGCATACCATGCGCAGAAGCGTCTGGACTGGCTGGAGGCTGGCGATGTGGAGGAAGCCCTCAACGCCGCCAATGCCATCGGCGATGACCGCCTGCAGAAACAAAGCCGCGGCCAGGTGATGCCCGACTCCTTCACCCACGGCACCTCGGCGCAGCGCGTGCGCTGGTTCAAGACCGGCTTCGACAACGGCGAACCGGGCCGTTGCGATACCTTCAAGGCCGCAAAACTGTAGGACGTTTACAACCCGCGCTAGTCGGTACGCGGGCTGCATCCGCCCTAGGCGAGATGCGCCAGCAGCGCGGCGCAGTCCCCCGCGTGCAGATCGGTCAGCTCCGGCCAGGGATTTTCCGCCAGGTTGACCAGTACGCTGAACGCGCCGGCGGCGCGGGCGCAATCCAGGTCGAAACGGTAGTCGCCGACCATCACCAGCTCGCCGGGTGCCACGCCCCAGCGCGCCGCCAGCTGCAGCAGGCCATCCGGGTCGGGTTTGGGGATCGCCTCGTCGCGGCCGATCACATCGGCGCTGGCAAAGCAGTCGCCCAGGCCGATCGCCGCCAGGGTCAGCAGCGCCAGCTCATGGGCATTGCGGGTGAGGATACCGAGGCGGATGCCCCGCGCGTGCAGAGCGCGCACCAGCTCCACCGCACCCGGCGCGGCTACAGACGCGATGGCAAGCTCGCGCTCGTGCTCCAGCAGCCAGGCGTGCTTGGCCTGGGCTTCGGCCTCGGGCAGCGCCGCCAGGTGGTGGAGGATGTCGTGGTCCTGGGGAATGCCCAGGGCCCGCTTGATCGCCGCGAAATCGTGCACGGCGATGGTCAGGGTGCCGTCCATGTCGAACACCCAGTGGCGGGCACTCAGCAGATTCATTTCCAGTCTTCGCGCAGGCGCGTCAGGCCTTCCTGAGCCACCGAGGCCACCAGCTCACCCTGGCGATTGAAGATGCTGCCGCGGGCAAAGCCACGGGCATTACCCGCCCAGGGACTGTCCATGGCGTACAGCAGCCACTCGTCCGCGCGCACGTTGCGGTGGAACCACAGGGAGTGGTCGAGGCTGGCCACCTGCATGAACTTCTGCCACACCGACACGCCGTGAGGCAGCATCGAGGTGGTCAGCAGGTTGAAGTCCGAGGCGTAGGCAAGGATGTATTTGTGGATCGCCGGGATGTCCGGCAAGGCGCCGTCGGCGCGGAACCACACATACTTCACCGGTTCGCTGGACTGCGGGTCAAACGGGTTGCCAAAGCTGACCGGGCGGATTTCGATCGGTTTCTCGCCCACTGCGCGTTCGCGCATGCGCGGCGGCAATAGGTGCGCGATCAGGCGCACCTGCTCGGTTTCCGTTGGCAGCTCTTCCGGGCCGGGAATATCCGGCATCTGGATCTGGTGGTGGAAGCCCTCTTCGTCGGCCTGGAACGAGGCGCTGCAGGTGAAGATCGGCGCGCCCTTCTGGATCGCGGTCACCCTCCGGGTGCTGAAGCTGCCGCCGTCACGCACGCGGTCGACCTGGTAGACCACCGGCAGGCTGGCATCGCCCGGGCGCAGGAAATAGCCGTGCATCGAATGCACATGGCGCTCGGACTCCACCGTCTGGCTGGCCGCCGACAGCGACTGGCCGAGCACCTGGCCACCGAACAGCTGGCGAAAGCCCAGGTCCTGGCTGACCCCACGGAACAGGTTTTCCTCGATGGCCTCCAGGCTCAACAGGGCAACCAGGTCCTCCAACAATTGACTCATGCAACTTCTCCTCGGCGCAGCTCAAGGCTGCGGCGGAATTCTTGGTTCAATATAGGCCGGCTGGCTGGACAGACGCTCGTCCCACACCGCGCGGCCAATGGTGAAATGGTAAAGGCTTTGCCAACGGCTGTCGGCCAGTTCGAGCAACTCATGCAGCGAATCATCGAAAAAGCAGCCGATCCCAGTGGCCGACAGCCCGGCGGCTTCCGCCTCCAGGTAGAGCACCTGGCCGATCTGCCCACACTCCCGATACAGCTGCGGATACTGCCAGGGCCCCTGCGCCAGGGCCTGGTCGAAGCGCGCCAGCATGGCCACGGCGACGCAACCATCGCTGGCGATGTCCTGGCCGCAGGAGAGGAACGCCGACAGCCCACGGGCATCACCCGTCAACAAACGATAGAGCGGCAGTTGCGGGTGCGCACGCTGCCAGAGGAAATCGCCGCGCATGCCCGGCTGCGCCTGGTCATCGCCACGCGCCAGCCAGTACAGGCCGGGGTCGAGCCCCTGCACGCGATGGACAAACAGCAGCAGGTCGACCTGCGCCGGCTCGCCGGCCAGGGCGAACGGCACCGGTGCATTGGCCGGCAGCACGCGCCGCAGCCAGGCGAACAGCAGCTCGGCCTGGATGCCGCTGCGTCCGTCCATGCTCTGCGCGCTGCGCCGCCGATGCAGGATCGGCCGTAGCGGCAGGCCGGGATTATCCACCGCGACCAGGCCTGCCTCCGCATGCCAGGGCACAGCGGGCAAGGCCGGCGCACGACACAGGGCATGCACCCGTTCCAGCTCAGGCCACTGGCGGTACTCGCGCGACAGGCGATTGGGCTGACCGCTCAGATCCTGCGCCGCCAGGCCATCGAGCAGTGCTGCCGGCAAGGGGAATTCCTCGGCCTGCGCCGGACCAATCCACAGCAGGCAGTCGGCCCATTCGGCTTCGTGGAAGCCTGGGCGATCCAGCCCCAGCAGCGCATCCAGACGCAGTTCGGCCACACCGCGCAACAGGCGCACCTGCCAGCCCTGGATGCTGGCGGCGATGGCCAGCGCCGCCAGGGCGTGACCCAGGTCATGCTGGCAGTAGCGATAGGCCCGTTCGCCGTATTTCCAGGCCTCGCGCCAGGGGATGCTGGACAGGCCGAGGAGAAAACCACCCGCTGGCAGCGCCGCCGCCAGTTGCCGGGCCAGGGGCTCGGCCAGCTCGGCGCGGACCTCCAGCGCATGCACGTCCGGCGCGTAGTGGGCCAGCAGTGCGCCGTCTTCCAGCGCCTCCGACGGCAGCAACAAATAGGCCTCGGTCGGGTGCAGGTTGCCCGATGAGGGATTGACCCGCAGCGCCCAGCGGTTGCCGCCCGACTCTTTCCAGGCAGACAGCGCCAGGCTGTCGTAAAGCACCTGCGACAGGCTGGCGCGATTGAGCGGTGCCGGCGTGGCAGCCGGGCCGGCGAAGGCGCTGTCGTAGCTCGGCGACTCCTCCTGCGGGCGGTGCCACAGCTCGATCAGGCGCGCGCCCTCGTAGCGCCGAAACGCGGCTGGCTGCGTTGCCCAGTCCAGCTGACCGGGGCCCGGCGCATAGCGCTGCGGCTGGTGTTTGCTCAGTTCGTGATAGGCGCGCACCTGCTGTTCCTTATTCAACCGTCGCCTCCAACCAGGCCTGCCACGACAAGCGGTAGAGCACATGAGGGCGCAGCGGATGGCCCTGCGGCAAGCGTGGATGCTCGAAGTCGCCAGCCTTGTCGTGCTGCATGCTAAGACGCTGCATCAGCCCCAGGGATGGCAGGTTGGCCGGCGTGGTGAACGCCACGACCTCATCGAGCCCCAGCTGGGTAAACGCGCAGTACAGCGCCATCTCCGCAGCCTCCAGCGCATAGCCCTGACGCCAGAATGCAGGGTGCAGGCGCCAGGCGATTTCCACCGCCGGGGTGAAGGACGCCTCAAACCCCACGTGCTGGAAGCCGAGCACGCCGATCAGTCCCGGCTGATCGCGCCGTTCCAGCACCCACGGGCCGAAGCCGTGCTCGGCAAAGTGCTGGCGAATATGCCCGGCCAGGGCATCGCTCTCGGCCACGCTCATGCAGGCGGGGAAATGCCGCATCACCTCGGCGTCGCCATTCAGCGCGGCGAACGCCGGCAGATCGCTGTCGAGCCAGGAACGCAGGCGCAGCCGCGGTGTGTGCAATTCGATCGGTTCCATTGCCTGTCCCTTGAGGCCACCATCAGGCCCACAGCATACTGCCTGGCACGCCTTCCCGAGAGCCTGGCAATGCCCCTGCCGCTGGTCTACCACGACGACTACAGCCCTCCCTTCCCGGACAACCACCGTTTCCCGATGGAAAAATTCCGCCTGCTGCGTGATCACCTGGTGGACAGCGGCCTGACCACCGATGCCGCACTGCAACGCCCGCAGATCTGCCCGGCCGAGGTGCTGGCCCTGGCCCACTGCCCGGCCTATATCGAACGCTTCCTCGCCGGCGAACTGAGCCACGATGAACAGCGCCGCCTCGGTTTGCCCTGGAGTGAGGCCCTGGCGCGGCGCACCGTGCGCGCGGTCGGCGGCTCGCTGCTGGCCGCCGAACTTGCCCTACAGCATGGCGCGGCCTGCCACCTGGCCGGCGGCACCCACCACGCCCATTTCGACCATGCTTCCGGCTTCTGCATCTTCAATGACCTGGCCGTGGTCGCCCTGCACCTGCTGGAAAGTGGTCGGGCCGGGCGGGTGCTGATCTTCGACTGCGACGTACATCAGGGCGACGGCACCGCGCGCATCCTGGAAAACGTGCCCGATGCGGTCACCGTGTCGCTGCACTGCGAAAAGAACTTCCCGGCGCGCAAGGCCCGTAGCGACTGGGATATCGGCCTGCCCAACGGCATGGGCGACACCGACTACCTGAAGACGGTCAACGACAGCCTGGCCTACCTGCTGCCGCTGTATCAGCCGGATATCGTGCTCTACGACGCCGGCGTGGACGTGCACAAGGACGATGCGCTGGGCTACCTGCAACTCACCGACGCCGGCATCGCCGCCCGCGACAGCGCCGTGTTCGAGCACTGCCTGGGGCGCGACATCCCGGTGGTCGGCCTTATCGGCGGCGGCTACGACAAGGACCGCGCCGCCCTCGCCCGCCGCCACGGCATCCTCCACCACAGCGCCCAGCGTGTGCTGGACGGGCTGTCGTAGGAGCGAGCTCTGCTCGCGAAGCCCTTGAGGCCAACCCATTCGTGAGCAGAGCTCGCGCCTACAAAAAACCGTCCGCGCCTCGGTTAGAATGACCGCCCCCTTTGCTGCGATCACACCCGCCATGAGCCACGCCCACTCCGCTGCCCCGCCTTCTGTTGCCGTGATCGGCGGCGGCCCCGCCGGCCTGATGGCGGCCGAGGTGCTGGCCGCAGCCGGGGTGCGCGTCGACCTGTACGACGCCATGCCGTCGGTGGGGCGCAAGTTCCTCCTGGCCGGGGTCGGCGGGATGAACATCACCCACTCGGAAGACAAGCCGGCTTTCCTCGCGCGCTACCGCGAGCGCCGCGCGGAAATCGCCGCACTGCTGGAAGACTTTGATGCCGATGGGCTGCGTGCCTGGATTCATGGCCTGGGGATCGAGACCTTCGTCGGCTCGTCTGGCCGGGTTTTCCCCAGCGACATGAAAGCCGCGCCGCTGCTGCGCGCCTGGCTCAAGCGCCTGCGTGAGAGCGGCGTGCAGATCCACACCCGCCAGCGCTGGCTGGGCTGGAACGCCGACGGCAACCTGCGCCTGCGTAGCGCCACCGGCGAAGTGACGCGGCACGCCGATGCCACGGTGCTGGCCCTTGGTGGCGGCAGTTGGGCGCGCCTGGGGTCGGACGGCGCCTGGGTGCCGTTGCTGCAGGCTCGCGGGGTCGATATTGCTACGCTGCAGCCGGCCAACTGCGGCTTCGAGGTGAAGAGCTGGAGCGCCCTGCTGCGCGACAAGTTCGCCGGCGCGCCGGTGAAGAACATTGCCCTGGCCCTGCAGGGCGAAGCGCCCCGACGTGGCGAATTCATCCTCACCGCGACCGGTGTCGAGGGCAGCCTGGTGTATGCCTGGTCCGCCGCCATCCGTGAGCGGATCAACCAGCACGGCAGCGCGACCCTGTTGCTCGACCTGCTGCCGGATCGCAGCCAGGACAAGATCGAAGCCGCGCTGAACAAGCCACGCGGCTCGCGCTCCATGGCCAAGCACCTGCACAGCCAACTGGGCATCGACGGGGTCAAGGCCGCGCTGCTGCGTGAGCGCACCAGCGCCGAGCAGTTCGCCGACAGCGCGCAACTGGCCGCCGCGATCAAGGCCCTGCCGATCGTCCTGCGCCGCCCACGACCGCTGGACGAAGCCATCAGCAGCGCCGGCGGCATCAGCTTCGCCGCCCTCGACCCGCACTTGATGCTGCAGCAGTTGCCGGGCGTATTCTGCGCCGGGGAAATGCTCGACTGGGAAGCGCCCACCGGCGGCTACCTACTCACCGCCTGCTTCGCCAGCGGTCGCGCGGCTGGATTAGGCGCCTTGAAGTGGCTGGATCTGTAGGAACCCTCGCACTAAATCCCGCCGATAAGATGGCTATGTCCCAGTTATGTGTTGCCAAGGAAAACCTTCGCACTCGCGTAACGCCGAGCTGGATTCCCGCCTGCGCGGGAATGACGGAGTGGGTGGGACGGCGCTGTGCCACACCTCTGCCTCGTCATTACTCGCTGAGCTCGCCCATTAGGGCCGCACTGAAGTGCGTTCAGCGCAAGCGCTGTCCCGCGAAGGCGGGAATCCAGACATCTCCGGCAGCACAGAACGCGACTAGTCAGATGACGCAATACGTAACCAGGACATAGCCCATAAAAAAGCCCGGCATCTGCCGGGCTTTTCGTTGCGTCGCACTCAGTACTCGCTGTTGCCTTTGAGCTGAGCCTCCGCGGCCTTGGCCAGGTCTGGCGGCAGGAAATCCTTGTCCGGGTTGTAGTCCGGCTTGAGGAAGCCCGACAGCGCGTCCAGGTCGGACGGCGCCAGGGTGCCGGCAGCCTGTTTCAGGCGCAGGTTGTTGAGGATGTAGTCGTAGCGCGCATCGTTGTAGTTACGCACCGAGCTGTACAGCTGACGCTGGGCATCAAGCACGTCGACGATGTTGCGGGTACCGACCTGGTAGCCGATTTCGGTGGCTTCCAGGGCACTTTGGTTGGAGATGATCGACTGCTTGCGCGCCTGCACGGTTTCCACGTCGGTGTTCACCGCGCGGTGCAGGTTGCGGGTGTTTTCCACGATCTGCCGGCGCAGGCTCTCGCGCTGCTGCTCGGTCTGGTCGAGGCGCTGGTAGGCCTCGCGCACTTGCGAGCTGGTCAGGCCGCCGCTGTAGATCGGGATGTTCAGCTGCAAGCCGATGGTGGTCTGCTCGGCATCGCCGTTGTAGCGCAGGCCCGAGCCGGTCGGGTTGCTGAAGCCAAGGGAGTCGTTGTCACCCTTCTGGTACTGCGCCACCGCATCGACAGTCGGCGCGTGGCCGGCCTTACGCTGGCGCAGGGTTTCTTCGGCGGCGTCGACGGCGTAGTTGCTGGCCTGCAGATTGAGGTTCTGCTGGGCGGCAGTGTCGACCCAGGCCTTGGCGTCGTTAGGCACCGGCGCGAGGATCGGCAGGGTGTGCTGCACACCTTCGATCGCGGCGTATTCGTTGTTGGTCAGGGTGACCAGGGCCTGGAAGGCATCATCCACGGCGCGCTGGGCGAGGATGCGGTTGGCACGGGAGGTGTCATAACCGGCCTGGGCTTCCAGCACGTCGGTCTTGTCCGACAGGCCGACGTCAAAACGCTCGTTGGCCTGGTCCAGCTGGCGCTTGAACGCCGCTTCTTCGGCCTTGGTCGAGGCCAGGGTGTCCTGGGCGCGCAGCACGGCGAAATAGGTCTCGGCGCTCTGCAGGATCAGGTTCTGCTCGGTGGCCGACAGCGACAGGCTGGCCTGCTCGTTGCTGGCCTTGGCCGCCTGGTACTGGAACCAGCGGTCCGCACGGAACAGCGGCTGGCTCAGACTGGCACGGTAGGACAAGCCGCTGCGCGTGGCACTGACGTCATCCAGGGAGGTGTCCACATTGGTGTGGGTATCGGTGGCATCGGCGCCGCCCGAGAGGTTCGGCAGCAGGCCGGCACGGGCTTGCGGTACGACTTCACTGATGGCGCCGTAGTTGGCGCGGGCAGCGGCGAGGTCGGCGTTGTTCTTCACCGCCTCGTTATAGACGGTCACCAGACCGGTTTTGCCGCTCTGCACAGGCTCTGCGGCCCAAGCCAGTCCGGAAGTGGCGGTAGCTACTGCGAGCGCCAGAGAGAGTCTGCGTAGCATGATCAATCCTAGATGCGGGGGAATCGGGCAAGGCTAAGGGGGCCTGCAACAGTGGTCAAGGCACAACGGGCCTGAGCACAGCCTAGTTTGCAATAAGCTTTGTTGCCGGGTTGCAACAATACTCTACTCGTCGGTTCAGTTTATATTTTTTTCCGTGGTTCTTAGAGCCTCTAATCGACCAGCGCATTGGTTTATCCCTGCCGGTTGATTAGACTGGCCGCTGTTCTTGTCGGGGTGCCCAGAGTCGTGGGCTGAGATCGGATAGTTCCGGATCCCGTTGAACCTGATCAGGTTAAAGCCTGCGTAGGGAACAAGATGTACTCGCCTCCCGGCGAGCCCCTCTGCACCAGCCCTGGTGCGCCCGCGCCATTTTTCCACGCCTCAGGTTCGCTCCGACATCTCGCCAGGAGTCCGTCGATGCGTGCCGAACATAAAAACCTCAGTGAATCCGCCCAGGTCGACCAGCAGTCGATCCAGCCCCTGCCGCGCTCGCAGAAAATCTACGTGCAGGGCTCGCGCCCCGACATCCGCGTGCCTATGCGCGAGATCAGCCTGGATGTGACCCCGACAGCCTTCGGCGGCGAGATCAACGCCCCGGTCACCGTCTATGACACCTCCGGCCCCTACACCGACCCGGCCGTGCAGATCGACGTGCGCAAAGGCCTGGCCGATGTGCGCAGCGCCTGGATCGATGACCGTGGCGACACGGAGCGCCTCGACGGCCTCTCCTCCGAGTTCGGCCAGCGCCGCCTGGCCGACGCCGAGCTGACCGCCATGCGCTTCGCCCACGTGCGCAACCCGCGCCGCGCCAAGACCGGCGCCAATGTCAGCCAGATGCACTACGCGCGTCAGGGCATCATCACGCCGGAGATGGAATACGTCGCCATTCGCGAGAACATGAAGCTCGCCGAGCATCGCGCCGCTGGCCTGCTCGATGCGCAGCACGCCGGTCACAGTTTCGGCGCCAGCATTCCCAAGGAAATCACCGCAGAATTTGTCCGCGACGAAATCGCCCGTGGCCGCGCCATCATCCCGGCGAATATCAACCACGTTGAGTTGGAGCCGATGATCATCGGCCGCAACTTCCTGGTGAAGATCAACGGCAATATCGGCAACAGTGCGCTGGGCTCGTCCATTGAAGAAGAAGTGGCCAAGCTGACCTGGGGCATCCGCTGGGGCTCGGACACGGTGATGGACCTGTCCACCGGCAAACACATTCACGAAACCCGCGAGTGGATCATCCGCAACTCGCCGGTGCCGATCGGTACCGTGCCGATCTACCAGGCACTGGAGAAGGTCAACGGCGTCGCCGAGGACCTGACCTGGGAGCTGTTCCGCGACACCCTGATCGAGCAAGCCGAGCAAGGCGTGGACTACTTCACCATCCACGCCGGTGTGCTGCTGCGCTATGTGCCGCTGACGGCCAAACGGGTCACCGGCATCGTGTCGCGTGGCGGCTCGATCATGGCCAAGTGGTGCCTGGCGCACCACAAAGAGAACTTCCTCTACACCCACTTCGACGACATCTGCGAAATCATGAAGGCCTACGATGTGTCCTTCTCCCTCGGCGATGGCCTGCGCCCAGGCTCGATTGCCGACGCCAACGACGCGGCGCAATTTGGCGAGCTGGAAACCTTGGGCGAGCTGACCAAGATCGCCTGGAAACACGACGTGCAATGCATGATCGAAGGCCCCGGCCACGTGCCGATGCAGTTGATCAAGGAGAACATGGACAAGCAGCTGGAATGCTGTGACGAGGCGCCGTTCTACACCCTCGGCCCGCTGACCACTGACATCGCGCCAGGCTACGACCACATCACCTCGGGCATCGGTGCGGCCATGATCGGCTGGTTCGGTTGCGCCATGCTCTGCTACGTCACGCCCAAGGAGCACCTGGGCTTGCCGAACAAGGATGACGTCAAGACCGGCATCATCACCTACAAGATTGCAGCCCACGCCGCCGACCTTGCCAAAGGCCACCCCGGCGCGCAGATCCGCGATAACGCGCTGTCCAAGGCGCGTTTCGAATTCCGCTGGGAAGACCAGTTCAACCTCGGCCTCGACCCGGACACCGCGCGCAGCTTCCACGACGAAACCCTACCCAAGGACTCGGCCAAGGTCGCGCATTTCTGCTCCATGTGCGGGCCGAAATTCTGCTCGATGAAGATCACCCAGGAAGTCCGCGACTACGCCAAGGACAACGGCCTGTCCGACGAGAGCAAGGCAGTCGAGGCAGGCTTCAAGGAACAGGCCCAGCGTTTCAAGGGCGAGGGTTCAGTGATCTACAAGCAGGCCTGACCCCGCGCTCTTGTAGGAGCCAGCTTGCTGGCGATCAGCGACGCACCGGCTGCGAACAGCAGATCGCCAGCAAGCTGGCTCCTACAGGAACACTCATCGCAATGTTGCGACTTTTAGTGCGCAACCGTTTCCCACCCACTGAGACGTCCCGCATGGCCATCCCCTCCAACACCTACTCCCCCGGCGTTGCCATCTCCACCGCCCAGCGCGTGTTCGGTGCACGCGACATGTTTTCCCTGTGGTTTTCCCTGGGCGTCGGCCTGATGGTGCTGCAACTGGGCAGCATCCTCGCGCCGGGGCTGGGCCTGGCCGGCGGGGTTGGCGCGATCCTGCTCGGCACCGCAGTTGGCATGCTGTTGCTCGGCAGCGTGGCGGTGATCGGCACAGACACCGGGCTGTCGTCGATGTCCGCGCTGAAACTCAGCCTGGGCAGCCAGGGCGCGGTGCTGCCGGCGTTGCTCAACCTGCTGCAGCTGGTCGGCTGGGGCGCCTTCGAGATCATCGTCATGCGCGACGCCGCCAGCCTGCTGGCCGGCAAGGTGTTCGCCGAGGGCAGCGTGCTCACCAGCCCGATCCTGTGGACCCTGTTCTTCGGCGCCCTGGCGACCCTGCTGGCGGTGACCGGGCCGCTGACCTTCGTGCGCCGGGTGCTGCGCAAATGGGGCATCTGGCTGCTGCTCGGTGCCTGCGCCTGGCTGACCTGGAACCTGTTCGACAAAGCCGACCTCGGCGCCCTCTGGGCCCGCGCCGGGGATGGCTCGCTGCCGTTCGCCCTGGGCTTCGACATCGCCATCGCCATGCCGCTGTCCTGGCTGCCGCTGATCGCCGACTACTCGCGCTTCGGCAAGGCCGCCGGCCGCGTGTTCGCCGGTACTGCAGTGGGCTTCTTCTGCGGCAACGTGTGGCTGATGAGCCTGGGCGTGGCCTACACCCTGGCGTTCGCCCCAAGCGGCGAGATGAACGCCCTGCTCCTGGCCCTGGCTGGCGCCGGCCTGGGTATTCCGCTGCTGCTGATCCTGCTCGACGAGTCGGAAAACGCCTTCGCCGACATCCACTCGGCGGCCGTTTCCAGCGGCACGCTGGTGGCGCTGAAGGTCGAGCACCTGGCGCTGGCCATCGGCGCGCTGTGCACGTTGATCGCCCTGTTCGCGCCGCTGGCCGAGTACCAGAACTTCCTGCTACTGATCGGCTCGGTGTTCGCCCCGCTGTTCGGCGTGGTGCTGGTCGACCACTTCATCCTGCGCCGCCGTCGCGCCGAGCTGGCACCGCGCGTCGGCCTGCGCTGGGACACGCTGATTGCCTGGTTCTGCGGTGCGGCGGTGTATCACCTGCTCGCCCACTTCGCCCCAGAGATCGGCGCCACCCTGCCGGCACTGCTGCTGGCCGGCGGCCTGCAATTCGTGCTCGGCAAAGTCGCCGGAGCGAGTGCAGCGCTGCGTACGGCAGAGTGAGCCTCGGCCGGAGCAGCCCAACGCTGCGCCGGCCCGCGATCAACCGCGACCGGGGAAATACTGCGGTTTGAGAATGCCGTTGAGGCGCGGATAGGGAATCTTCAGTTCGGGATGGCCGGTCGAGTACGGCGCGATGCGATCGATGTCGTACTTGAGCAGCACCGAGCCGAAGTTCAGCGCGATATTGGGCGTGCGCTCGAACGGCCAGGTCTGCACGTATTCGGCATCCTGATCGTGACCATTGGCAACCAGCCAAGCCTGGTGCGCCAGCTGCGCGGCCTGCCAGAAAGCCTCCTCCTCGCCCGGCAGGAGCATGTCCTGCAGGCTCAGCACCTTGTCCAGTTGGCGGTCGTAGTTGAGGTAAGTGCGCCCCGGAATACCGTGGTCGCCACCGGTGAAGCGATAGCTGGACAGCTCGATGATCACCAGACGGTCATGCTGCGCCACTATCTTCGCCTGCAGGTAGCTGCTCCAGCCCGGCTTGGCGCTGGCCAGGAAGTCGTCTTCGTAGCGCTGCAGCGAGCTAGGCGTCGGGTCGCCCGGCAGTTCGCGGGTCAGCCCCAGCAGGCGCTGTTCGACCAAAGCATTCAGCGCCGGAAGGCCGTCGAGGCGCTGCAGGTCGATATTCACCAGCGGGCAATCGCTGCCACTGCAGCCTGGCTGGCGATGCTCCCAAGCTTGCCGACTAGCGGTCAGCGGCTGCTGTTCGGCGGGCTTGAACAGGCTCTGGCATGCGCTTATGGTCAATGCGAGCGTGGCGAGGCAGACGAGCTTGTACAGACGCATGCGGTTTCCTTGTCGTGCGGCGCGGAGGGTGTTTCGACCCTGCTCGCCTGGGGGCGTTCCCGATGGGGCGCGATGAAAAGTCAGCATTCTCCCCTGCGGCGCAGCATCCTCCAAGAATGCTGCGTCAGATGGAAGGGCGCGTTTGCAGGCTGTTGAAAAACGTTAGCGAGGCAGCCAGCGCAAGGAAAAAACAGGCGAAAAAGCGCAGTTTACGAATGGTAAATGAGCATGACTCGCTTCGCTCACCCTGCGGGCCGCGCTAAAGCGCGTTAGCCGCAAGCGGCTTTCTGAGCCTGTTTTTAACGCGGCGATGGCAACGCAGGTAGTTTTTCAACAACCTGCTAGGATGGCGCGAATACCGAAAATCACGAGTGCACCTGCATGTCCGAACGCTTCATCCCCGACCCGCATGCCGTCGAGATCATCCAGCGCGAATCCTGCTTTCGCGGCTTCTACAAGCTCGACCGCCTGCACCTGCGCCATCGCCAGTTCTCTGGCGAGATGGGCCCGCAGCTCAGTCGCGAACTGTTCGTGCGCCACGATGCAGTGTGCGTGCTGCCCTACGACCCGCAACGCGATTGCGTGGTGCTGATCGAGCAGTTCCGCGTCGGTGCCATGGAAAAAACCGCCAACCCCTGGTTGCTGGAGCTGGTCGCGGGCCTGATCGACAAGGACGAGGAGCCCGACGAAGTGGCCCGCCGCGAAGCCATCGAAGAGGCCAACCTGACCCTCGGCGCGCTGTGGCCGATCACCACCTACTTCCCCTCGCCCGGCGGCTCCGATGAGCGCGTGTACCTGTATGTCGCCCGCTGCGACAGCCAGGGCGCGGGCGGCGTGCACGGCCTGGCCGAGGAAGGCGAGGATATTCGCGTGCATGTCTGGCCGCTGGAAGATGCCCTGCAAGCGGTCAAGGACGGGCGCATCAACAACGCCGCCAGCATCATCGCCCTGCAGTGGTTGGCACTGAATCGTACGGAAGTGCGGGGGCTGTGGTCATGAATCTGCTGCGCGAGCGCTATCGGGTCGACCTGGTCGAGCTGCAGTCTGCTTGCGAAGCCAACTACGCGCGCCTGCTGCGCCTGCTGCCGGCGATGCGTGACGAGCCCAACGAGCGCCGCGTGGCCCTGAGCCAGGGCGACCAGCTGCTCGGCGTGCTGGTGCTGCAGGTGCTGGAAGCCTGCCCCTACACCACCACCCTGCGCGTCAGCCAGGAACACAGCCTGCCATGGCTGCCGGTGCCCAAGCTGGAAGTGCGGGTGTACCACGACGCACGCATGGCCGAGGTGGTCAGCGCGGAAAATGCCCGGCGTTTTCGCAGCATCTACACCTACCCGAACGCCGCCATGCACCAGCCCGACGAGAAGACCCAGCTCAACCTGTTTCTCGGCGAATGGCTGACCCACTGCCTGGCCTGCGGCCATGAGCTGGCTGCCGTTCGCTGAGCGGCATACTCGGCAACTGGTACCAGTTCACGTTTAGCGGGTTTACCGAATCCACCTTGACCCACCATAATCCTGAGAACACGTTCAGGAGTTGGCCCTTGTCGCGCCATTTGTCTCATGCTGTTGACCCTTCGGTGCTGCTGGTGCAGCTATCCGACAGTCACCTGTTTGCCGAAGAAGACGGCAAGCTGCTGGGCATGAACACCCGCGACAGCCTGGAGCGAGTGATCGAAAAGGTCCTCGTCGAGCAGCCACAGATTGACCTGATGCTCGCCACCGGCGACCTCTCGCAAGATGGCAGCACCGCCTCCTATCAACGTTTTCGCCAGCTCACCGGCGCCCTGGCCGACCAGGCCCGCTGGTTTCCCGGCAACCACGACGAACTCCCGGCGATGCGCGACGCCTGCAACGGCAGCAACCTGCTGGAGCCGGTGCTGGATATCGGCAACTGGCGCGTGACCCTGCTCGACTCCTCGATTCCCGGCGCCGTACCCGGCTTCCTCAGTGACGATCAGCTCAAGCTGCTGGAGCAATCCCTCAGCGAGGCGCCCGATCGCCACCACCTGGTGTGCTTCCACCACCATCCGGTATCGATCGGCTGCACCTGGATGGAGCCCATCGGCCTGCGCAACCCGGACGCCCTGTTCGCCGTGCTCAAGCGCTTTCCGCAGGCCAAAGCTGTGCTCTGGGGGCATATCCACCAGGAATTCGACCAGATGCGTGACGGCATTCGCCTGCTCGCATCGCCCTCGACCTGCGTGCAGTTCGCCCCGGGCAGCGAGGAATTCCAGGTCGATACCACCGCCCCGGGCTACCGCTGGCTGCGCCTGCATGCCGATGGCCAGCTGGAAACCGGCGTCTCGCGGGTCACCGATATCCAGTTCGAAGTGGACTACAGCGTCAAAGGCTACTGACCGACTGCCACCACGCAGCGCTTCACCCCGTCAACGGCTTGCAGCCTGCCGTCTCCAGCTTGTAGCCTCCCCACCCCATGACCAGCATCCTTTATATCCACGGCCTCAACAGCTCGCCGACCTCGACCAAGGCCAGCCAGCTGCAGCAGGTCGCCGAACGCTGCGGGATTGCCCCGCACCTGCGGGTTCCTGCACTGCACCACCATCCACGCCAGGCCATCGCGCAGTTGCAGGCGGCCATCGCCGAGCTGGGCCGGCCGCTATTGGTGGGCAGTTCGCTGGGCGGCTATTACGCCACCTATCTGGCTGAGCAGCATGGCCTGAGCGCGCTGCTGATCAACCCTGCGGTGAGCCCGCATCGGCTGTTCGACGGCTACCTGGGCGAACAGCTCAATCACTACAGCGGCGAAACCTGGCAACTGACCCAGGACCACGTCGACGCCCTGGCCGAGCTGGAAGTCCCCCCACCGCAGGACGCCGAGCGCTACCATGTATGGCTGCAGAGCGCCGACGAGACCCTCGACTACCGCCAGGCCGAGCGCTACTACCAGGGCTGCCAGCTGGATATCCAGGAAGGCGGCGACCACAGCTACCAAGGCTTCGCCTCACGTATTGCGGAAATCCTCACCCTCGCCGGCTTCGCCCCGGCGCGGTGGGCCGATTTCGACTTTTCCACTCTTTGAAGAAGATCTAGAGACCCCATGGCCCAGCAGAACACCTACAACGCCGATGCCATCGAAGTCCTCTCCGGCCTCGACCCGGTGCGCAAGCGCCCGGGCATGTACACCGACACCTCGCGGCCCAACCACCTGGCCCAGGAAGTCATCGACAACAGCGTCGACGAGGCCCTCGCCGGCCACGCCAAATCGATCCAGGTGATCCTCCACGAGGACAACTCCCTGGAAGTGCTCGACGACGGCCGCGGCATGCCGGTGGACATCCACCCGGAAGAAGGCGTGCCCGGCGTCGAGCTGATCCTCACCAAGCTGCACGCCGGCGGCAAGTTCTCCAACAAGAACTACCAGTTCTCCGGCGGCCTGCACGGCGTGGGCATCTCAGTGGTCAACGCGCTGTCGACCCAGGTGATCATCACCGTCAAGCGCGACGGCAACGAGTACCAGATGAGCTTCGCCGACGGCTTCAAGGCCAGCGACCTGGCCGTGGTCGGCAGCGTGGGCAAGCGCAACACCGGCACCAGCGTGCATTTCTGGCCGGACCCCAAATATTTCGACAGCTTCAAGTTCTCGGTCAGCCGCCTCAAGCACGTGCTCAAAGCCAAGGCCGTGCTCTGCCCGGGCCTGGCCGTGAGTTTCGAGGACAAGGCCAGCGGCGAGAAAGTCGAGTGGCACTACGAGGACGGCCTGCGCTCCTACCTGGCCGACTCGGTCAGCGAACACCTGCGCCTGCCCGAGGAGCCCTTCGTCGGTAGCCTCGCCGGCAACAAGGAAGCGGTCGACTGGGCCCTGCTGTGGCTGCCCGAGGGCGGCGAAAGCGTGCAGGAAAGCTACGTCAACCTGATCCCAACCGCCCAGGGCGGCACCCACGTCAACGGCCTGCGCCAGGGCCTGCTCGACGCCATGCGCGAGTTCTGCGAGTTCCGCAACCTGCTGCCGCGCGGCGTCAAGCTGGCCCCGGAAGACGTCTGGGAGCGCATCGCCTTCGTCCTCTCGATGAAGATGCAGGAGCCGCAATTCTCCGGGCAGACCAAGGAGCGCCTGTCCTCGCGCGAGGCCGCAGCCTTCGTCTCCGGCGTGGTGAAAGACGCCTTCAGCCTGTGGCTCAACACCCACCCGGAAATGGGCCTGGCCCTGGCCGAACTGGCGATCAACAACGCCGGGCGCCGCCTCAAGGCGAGCAAGAAGGTCGAGCGCAAGAAGATCACCCAGGGCCCGGCGCTGCCCGGCAAGCTGGCTGACTGCGCCGGCCAGGACCCGATGCGTTCCGAACTGTTTCTGGTCGAAGGTGACTCCGCCGGCGGTTCGGCCAAGCAGGCGCGCGATAAGGAATTCCAGGCGATCCTGCCGCTGCGCGGCAAGATCCTCAACACCTGGGAAGTCGACGGCGGCGAAGTGCTGGCCAGCCAGGAAGTGCACAACATCGCCGTGGCCATCGGCGTCGATCCGGGCTCGGCCGATCTTGGCGAGCTGCGCTACGGCAAGGTGTGCATCCTCGCCGACGCCGACTCCGACGGCTTGCACATCGCCACCCTGATCTGCGCGCTGTTCGTGCGCCACTTCCGCCCGCTGGTGGATGCCGGCCACGTCTACGTCGCCATGCCGCCGCTGTACCGCATCGACCTGGGCAAGGAGATCTTCTACGCCCTCGACGATGCCGAGCGCGATGGCATCCTCGATCGCCTGGTCGCCGAGAAACGCCGCGGCAAGCCGCAGGTCACCCGCTTCAAAGGTCTCGGTGAGATGAACCCGCCGCAGCTGCGCGAAACCACCATGGACCCCAACACCCGGCGCCTGGTGCAACTGACCCTGGAAGACTTCGAGGGCACGATCGAGATCATGGACATGTTGCTGGCGAAGAAGCGTGCCGGCGACCGCAAGAGCTGGCTGGAGTCGAAAGGCAACCTGGCCGAGGTTCTGGCGTGAGGCTGAGTGCCGCCCTCGCGGGTGTGTTGTTCAGCAGTGCCCTGTATGCCGCCGAGGCGCCCATCGCCGTGCCGGTCGAGCTGAAACTGCTCGCCGAGCACCCGATCGACGGTATGCCCAGCGGCAACCTGTCCGGCCTCAGCCGCTGTGGCAACGAATGGCAGGCGGTGTCCGATCATGACGACAACCGCCTTTATCGCCTGCAACCACAGGACACTGCCTGGACGGCCGAAGCCGAACACTTCGACGTGCCACCACCGCCAGCCAGCGGATTGCCCTGGGGCCTGCGCATGCGCACCTGGGCGGCCAACATCCTGCGTGGCGCCGACATGGACTTCGAGGGCCTGAGCTGCGACAGCCTGGGCAATCGTTACCTGGCCAGCGAGGCCCATGCCGCCGTGCTGCAGGTGACCCCGGGCGGCCAGGCCGAATGGCTCAACCTGCCGGGCAACCTGGTACGCCAGGCGCGGGCCAGCGGCATGTTGCTGCACTACAACGCCCAGCTCGAAGGCGTCAGCATCGCCCCGGATGGCAAACGCCTGTGGCTGGCCGCCGAGCGCGAGCGCCGGGGCTTGCTGGTGCTGCACAAGCCGAACAGCAGCTGGACCTGCAGCGGCGGCTGCGTGCTGCTGTCGCAAGCCGGCAAGGAACCCTCGGTGGCCGAGCCGAACAGCGGTATCAGCCTGCCGCGGGACTTCTCCGACGTGCACTTCTTCAAAGAGAAACTGTTCACCCTGGAGCGCGCCGCCCATCGCATCTGCCGGCGCGACCTCAACGCCGGCAAGGTGGAGAAATGCTGGTCGTTCGCCGCCGCAGCCCTCGCCGATGCCCGTCGCTACTCCGGCCCCTTCGGCGTGGCCGAAGCGCTGTGGCTGGATGCCGACGGCGCCTGGCTTGGCGTGGACAACGGTGATGCACACCGCGATGACGGAGAAGAGCGCCCACTGATCTGGCATTTCGCTGCGCCCAAGGGCGGCTGGAGCGCGCCATGAGCGACACGCCACCTGCCGGCCAGCGCGCCGGCCGCGTGATGCTGATTTGCGCCTGGATCGCCGCCCTGGCGCTGGCCACCTATTGGTTCGGCAACTGGGAAGAGCGCCGCGCCAACCCCAACCAGCAGCCGCAATCGATGCATGGCGAAGGCTTCATCGAAGTGCGCCTGGCCAGCGGCCGCGGCGGTCATTACCTGCTGGACGGGCAGATCGACGGGCAAACCGTGACCTTCCTCCTCGACACCGGTGCCAGCGCCGTGGCGATCCCCGCTGACCTGGCCAAGCGCCTGGGCCTCACGCGCGGTGCGCCGGTCACCCTGAAGACCGCCAACGGCCTGTCCACCGGCTACCGCACGCACCTGACCAGCCTGCAGCTCGGCGAGATCCAGTTGCACGACGTGGCGGCGCTGATCACCCCCGGCATGGATGGCGACGAGGTGCTGCTCGGCATGAGCGCCCTCAAGCAACTCGAATTCACCCAGCGCGACGGCACCCTGGTGCTGCGCCAGACGACTTCCCTGAAATGACCCTTTTCGCAATGACCACTTTGGCAATGAGGCACGCATGAGCGACATCCTCGATTTGAGCCTGGACGGCGTGGAGCGGCGCTCCCTCGCCGACTTCACCGAGCAGGCTTATCTCAACTACTCCATGTACGTGATCATGGACCGCGCCCTGCCGCACATCGGCGACGGCCTCAAGCCGGTGCAACGGCGCATCGTCTATGCGATGAGCGAGCTGGGCCTGGACGCCGACTCCAAGCACAAGAAATCGGCGCGTACCGTCGGTGACGTGCTCGGCAAGTTCCACCCGCACGGCGACAGCGCCTGCTACGAAGCCATGGTGCTGATGGCCCAGCCGTTCAGCTACCGCTACACCCTGGTCGACGGCCAGGGCAACTGGGGTGCGCCGGACGATCCGAAATCCTTCGCCGCCATGCGTTACACCGAGGCGCGCCTATCGCGCTACTCGGAAGTGCTGCTGACCGAACTGGGCCAGGGCACGGTGGACTGGGTGCCGAACTTCGACGGCACCCTCGACGAGCCGGCCACCCTGCCGGCGCGCCTGCCGAACATCCTGCTCAACGGCACCACCGGCATCGCCGTGGGCATGGCCACCGACGTGCCGCCGCACAACCTGCGTGAAGTCGCCGCCGCCTGCGTGCGCCTGCTCGACGAGCCGAGCGCCACGGTCGAGCAGCTGTGCGAACACATCCTCGGCCCGGACTTCCCCACCGAGGCGGAAGTCATCACCCCGCGCGCCGACCTGCTGAAGATCTACGAAACCGGCAAGGGCTCGGTGCGCATGCGCGCCGTGTACCGCGTCGAGGACGGCGACATCGTGGTCACCGCCCTGCCGCACCAGGTTTCCGGCGCCAAGGTGCTGGAACAGATCGCCGCGCAGATGCAGGCGAAGAAGCTACCGATGGTCGCCGACCTGCGCGACGAGTCGGACCATGAGCACCCCTGCCGCATCGTCATCATCCCGCGCTCCAACCGCGTGGATGCCGACGAGCTGATGCAGCACCTGTTCGCCACCACCGAGCTGGAGTCCAGCTACCGGGTCAACACCAACGTCATCGGCCTCGACGGCAAGCCGTCGGTGAAAGACCTGCGCACCCTGCTCACCGAGTGGCTGGTGTACCGCGTCAACACCGTGCGCCGTCGCCTGCAGTTCCGCCTGGACAAGGTCGAGAAGCGCCTGCACCTGTTGGAAGGTTTGCTCACCGCCTTCCTCAACCTGGATGAAGTGATCCACATCATCCGCACCGAGGATCAGCCCAAGCCGGTGCTGATGGAGCGCTTCGGCCTCACCGACATCCAGGCCGACTACATCCTCGACACCCGCCTGCGCCAGCTGGCCCGCCTGGAAGAGATGAAAATCCGTGGCGAGCAGGACGAGCTGGCCAAGGAACGCGCCAAGCTGCTGGCCCTGCTCGGCAGCGAAACCAAGCTGAAAAAGCTGGTGCGCCAGGAAATCCTCGACGACGCCGAGAAGTACGGTGATGACCGCCGCTCGCCGATCGTCGCCCGCGCCGAAGCCAAGGCCCTCAGCGAAAACGAGCTGATGCCGACCGAACCGGTCACCGTGGTGCTCTCGGAAAAAGGCTGGGTGCGCTGCGCCAAGGGCCACGACATCGACGCCACCGGCCTGTCGTACAAGGCCGGCGACGGCTTCAAGACCTCTGCACCGGGGCGCTCGAACCAGTTCGCCGTGTTTATCGACTCGACCGGGCGCAGCTACTCGCTGGCCGCCCACACGCTGCCCTCGGCACGCGGCCAGGGCGAACCGCTCACCGGTCGCCTGCAACCGCCACCGGGCGCGACCTTCGACTGCGTGCTGCTGCCCGACGACAACGCGCTGTACGTGATCGCCTCGGACGCCGGCTACGGCTTCGTGGTCAAGGGCGAGGACCTGCAGGCCAAGAACAAGGCCGGCAAGACCCTGCTGACCCTGCCCACCGGCGCCCTGGTAGTACCGCCCAAGCCGGTGGCCAACCGTGAGGAAGACTGGCTGGCCGCGGTGACCACCGAAGGCCGCCTGCTGCTGTTCAAGGTCGCCGACCTGCCGCAACTGGGCAAAGGCAAGGGCAACAAGATCATCGGCATCCCCGGTGACCGCGTCGCCAGCCGCGAGGAATACCTCACCGACCTCGCCGTGCTGCCCGCAGGCAGCACCCTGGTGCTGCAGGCTGGCAAGCGCACCCTGTCGCTCAAGCCGGACGACCTGGAGCATTACAAGGGCGAGCGTGGACGCCGTGGCAACAAGCTGCCGCGCGGCTTCCAGCGGGTCGACACGCTGCTGGTGGAAAGCCCGAGCTGATCCTGCAGAAGCCTGGACAACGCCGCGCCTCCTTACCGGGAACGCGGCGTTTGTCTTTGTAGGAGCGAGCTCTGCTCGCGAAGCTCTTGCGTCGTCGGCTTCGCGAGCAGAGCTCGCTCCTACACCATGCTCCTACTGCCTGACACACGCACAAACACTCGCTTGCGACCAGGCGCCAGAGCCCCGCAGGGCGCTTCGGGCTGGAGTCCGAGGGCACTTTGACGGATGATAGGCGGCCGCAGGTTGCACGCCTGCACCGTGTATCAATGCCGGCCGCTTGCCGGAACTACCAGGGTGAAATGAATGACTGTGCTGCGCCTTCCCGTTGTTTTGCTGCTGTCCGGCCTGCTTGGCCTGGTCGGTTGCACGGCGCATAAACCGGTACCGCTGTACCAACTGGATGCCGGCAGCCCCGGCGTTCCCAAGCAGGCCCAGGGCCTGGCCGTACTGCTCGGCCCGGTGCTGATTGCCGACTACCTGCAGCGTGAAGCCTTCCTCCAGCGCCAGACCGACGGCAGCCTGGTGCCTGCCGACGATGCGCGCTGGGCCGGCAGCCTGGCCGCCGATATCGACCAGGTCCTGCTGCGCCAGCTGGCCGCGCGCCTGGACAGCCAGCGCCTGGTGCTGGCCCCGGCCCACAGTGGCTTCACCCCCGACGTACAAGTACTGCTGAACGTCAGTCGCCTGGATTCCGGCCCCGATCATCCGGCCGTGCTGGAAGCCCAGTGGCGCCTGCTCGACCGTAGCGGACAGCTGCGCGACAGCCGTCTGGTGCGCCTGCAGGAGCCCCATGATGGCAGCGCCGCCGACCAGGTTCAGGCGCAGAGCCGCCTGCTGCGCCAGTTGGTGCAACTGCTGGGCGATGCCATCGAGCCGCTGCGCAACCAGCCGATTGCCGAAGCGAGCAAGCCAACCCCGCCGCCCGTTCGCCCGAGCAAACCGAAAAACCAGGAAATCCCCAGGCTCTCGCCGCCCCGCAATGGCGGTGAAGTGCTGCGTTTCTGAGCTGCACCTGCTGATCTTTTGCGCGGTACCGCTGGTGCCGCTCCCGTTTCACCTGCACCGAGACAGCCCGCCATGGCCCGCAAGAAAGCCGCCGTCGACTTCGAACAATCCCTTGCCGATCTGCAACAACTGGTCGAGCGCCTGGAAGGTGGCGAGCTGTCGCTGGAAGACTCGCTGAGCGCCTTCGAGCAGGGCATCCGCCTGACTCGCGACTGCCAGTCCGCCCTGGCCCAGGCCGAGCAGAAGGTACAAGTGCTGCTGGAACGCGACGGCGAGCTGGAGGAAGCCCCCTTCGACGCGGACGACCAGGCATGATCGGCGCCTACCAGCAACGCTGCCAGACCCGGGTCGACGCGGCCCTGGACAGCCTCTTCGACGCGCCGCGCAGCGAACTGGCGCGCCTCTACCAGGCCATGCGCTACAGCGTGGTCAACGGGGGTAAGCGCGTACGCCCGCTGCTGGTCTACGCCGCCTGCGAAGCCCTCGACGGCGACCTTGAACGGGCCGATGGCGCCGCCTGCGCCGTGGAGCTGATCCACGCCTACTCGCTGGTGCACGACGACTTGCCGGCCATGGACGACGACGACCTGCGCCGCGGCCAGCCGACCACCCACAAAGCCTTCGACGAGGCCTGCGCCATCCTCGCCGGCGACGGCCTGCAAAGCCTGGCCTTCGAAGTGCTCGCCGACGCCCGCCGCAACCCGCAGGACGCTGACCTGCGCCTGTCCATGGTCATGGGCCTGGCACGCGCCGCCGGCCCGGCCGGAATGGTCGGCGGCCAGGCCATCGACCTCGGTTCGGTCGGCCAGCAGCTCGACCAGAAAGCCCTGGAAGTGATGCACCGGCACAAGACCGGCGCCCTGATCGAAGCCAGCGTGCAGCTCGGCGCCCTGGCCAGCGGCAACGCCGACGAGGCCGCGCTGCGCTCGCTGCAACAGTACGCGCGGGCCATCGGCCTGGCGTTCCAGGTGCAGGACGACATCCTCGACGTGGAAAGCGACACTGCCACCCTGGGCAAGACCCAGGGCAAGGACGAAGCCAACCACAAGCCGACCTACCCCGCCCTGCTCGGCCTCGACGCCGCCAAGGCCTACGCCCTGGAACTGCGCGACCAGGCGCTGCACGCCCTGCGCCCGTTCGGCAACAGCGCCGAACCGCTGCGCGAGCTGGCGCGTTATATCGTCGAGCGCCGCAGCTAAGCCTGTCCTCCATGAAAAACGCCGGGCATCGACCCGGCGTTTTTCATGGTGCGCCCCTACCGAGCTACTCCGCGGCCACGGCTTCGCCGCGAGGCGCGCATGCCGTGCGCGTAACCAGCACACGCATGCGGACCAGCAGCCAGGGCATCGCCAGGGTCACGAACAACCCCATCAGCACGCCGCGCAGCACCTGCCAGGCCATGGGCTGCAGGCCGAGCTGCAACTCCAGCACCTTGAGCAGCTTCTGCAGCAGGATGAAACCCAGCGCCCCCAGCACAGCTGCCAGCACGCGCCGCCAGAGCACCACGCCAGCGCTGAAATCGAGCAACCGTTTCTCGACACGCCAGCCAACCACAGCACCGACCAGCAGGCCGACGAACAGCGGCACATAGTCCGGCGCCTCACCCGGCCACAACGCCAGGCTCGCCGCGCCGACCAGCACAATGCTGAGCACGTGCCAGCCAACATGGGCCTCCGGCCACCAGGCAAGCCCCCTGAGCCTCGCAAAGATCAGCAGGGTGGCGCCGCCGAGCAGCGCGCCGACCAGCACATCCTCAACATCATGGGCGGCGAGGTACAGCCGGCTCAGGCACACGCCCAGGCAGATCAGCGTACACAGCAGCGTCAGCCACAATCGCCGCACCTCATACGCCAACCCCAGCCACAGCACCACCGCCAGCTGCGCATGGCCACTGGGTAGTCCGTAGCTGGCGCCCACGCGGTCATCGAGGCGCAGCGCCAGCGGCGGGCGCGGGTCCTGGAAGATGTCCTTGAACAAGGCGTTGAGCCAGGCGGAGATACCAATCAACAGCAGCAAGCGGAAGAAACTGTGCTTGTTCCAGCCCCAGTAACCGATGGGGATGGCAAACAGCAGGAAGGTGCCATAGCCGAGCCAGGTGAAGGCGTTTGCCAACTGGGTCAGCTCGGGGCTGCGCAACGGCAGTTGCCCAGCTCATTTCGTGCAGCAGTTCGAACATCTCGCAGCCTGTTTTTCTTGTTCTCGGGCCGGGGATTGAACCAGCCCGGGCGCCCACTCGCCAGCGCCGAATCGGCCAATTGCTCGGCCGCTCGATAACCACGCAGCAGGTGGCGATATTCGGCGCACTGGGCAACCGTTCTGCGCGCCGGCGCAAGCGCCTAAGCTGGGACATTAGTTTTTTCCGCCTGGAGCCACCATGCCGTTTTCCGCCCTGCTGATCGCCAACCGCGGCGAGATCGCCATTCGTATCGCCCGCGCGTGCGACGACCTGGGTATCCGCTCAGTCGCGGTATTCGCCGAAGACGACAGCGCCAGCCTGCATTGCCGCCAGGCCAACCACGCCGTGCCCCTCAAGGGCCGCGGCGTGCCGGCCTACCTGGACATGGACCAGTTGATCGCCATTGCCCACGAACAGGGCTGCGAGGCCATTCACCCCGGATACGGCTTCCTCGCCGAGAACGCCGAGTTCGCCCGCCGTTGTGCCACGGCGAATATCCGCTTTATCGGCCCGGCGCCGCAGGTACTCGAACTGTTCGGCGACAAGGCCGCCGCCCGCGCCCTGGCCGAGCGCTGCGGGGTGCCGCTGGTCAGCGGTATCAACCATGCGGTGAGCCTGGAGCAGGCCGGCGCCTTCCTCGCCGAACACGGAGCGGTGATGCTCAAGGCCCTGGCCGGTGGTGGCGGCCGTGGCATGCGTGCAGTGCTGGCCGACAGCGAACTGGCCGAAGCCTATGCGCGCTGCCAGTCGGAAGCCCAGGCCGCCTTCGGCAACGGCGCGCTGTATGTCGAGCAGTTGGTCAGCCAGGCGCGGCATATCGAAGTGCAGGTGCTCGGCGATGGTTCGGGCGCGGTCAGCCACCTGTGGGAGCGCGACTGCAGCCTGCAGCGGCGCAACCAGAAACTCATCGAGATCGCCCCCAGCCCCGGCCTGGACGCCGGCGTGCGTGAAGCGATCATCGCCGCCGCCCTGCAACTGGCCGGCGAGGTGAAATACCAGGGCATCGGCACCTTCGAGTTCCTGCTCGACGAGCAGCAGCCAGGGCGCTTCTACTTCATGGAGGCCAACCCGCGGGTGCAGGTCGAGCACACCGTCACCGAACAGGTGACCGGCGTCGACCTGCTGCACACCCAGCTCAAGCTGGTCGCCGGCCAGTCCCTGGCCGAACTCGGCCTGCTGCAGCCACCGGCACTCAACGGTTACGCCGTGCAACTGCGGATCAACCTGGAAACCCTGCACGCCGACGGCAGCACCCGCCCCGCCGTCGGCACCCTCAGCGCCTACCAGCCACCCAGCGGCCCTGGCTTGCGCGTGGATGGCTACGGCTATGCCGGCTACCCGGTGAGCCCCAGCTACGACTCGCTGCTGGCCAAGCTGATCGCCCATGGCGCGGACTACCCTGCCGCCCTGCGTCGGGTCTACCGCGCCCTCTGCGAGTTCCGCCTGGAAGGCGTGGCGAGCAACCTGCACCTGCTGCAGAACCTGCTGCAACGCGAAGAAGTCCAGGCCAACCGAGTCAACACCCGCTTCGTCGAAAGCCACCTGGGCGAGCTGCTCGGCGCACGTGGCGAGGCCCACCCGCACCACTACTTCGCTGCCAGCGCCGCGCTGGCAGGCCCGGCGCAACGCAGCGTCGATGCACCGCCCGGCACCCTGGCGCTTAACACGCCGAGCACCGGCGTGCTGGTCAGCCTGGACGTGGCCGAAGGTGATGCCGTGGCCGCCGGCCAGGCCATCGCCGTACTGGAAGCGATGAAGATGGAGTTCGTGGTCAAGGCCAGCCACAGCGGCATCGTCCGCGTGCTCGCCGCGCAACCCGGCGACGCCCTGGGCGAAGGCCAGGCGCTGCTGTTCATCGAGCCTGCCGAGGTCGACGGCAGTGGTCTGCAGGACGAACAGAACCTCGACCTGGCGCACATCCGCGCTGATCTGGCCGAAGTGCTGGAACGTCATGAACGCCTCACCGATGCGCGACGCCCGACGGCCGTGGCCAAGCGCCGCAAAACCGGCCAGCGCACCACCCGCGAGAACCTCGCCGACCTGCTGGATGAAGGCAGCTTCATCGAATACGGCGCCATGGCCCTGGCCGCCCAGCGCCGCCGCCGCTCACGCGAGGAGCTGATGGAACTGAGCCCGGCCGATGGCCTGGTCGCCGGTATCGGTACGGTCAATGCCGAGGAGTTCGGCAGCCACGCCGGGCGCTGCATGGCCATCGCCTACGACTACACGGTGTTCGCCGGCACCCAGGGCGTGATCAACCACAAGAAGACCGACCGCATGCTCGGCCTGGCTGAACAGCAGCGCCTGCCTCTGGTGCTGTTCGCTGAGGGCGGCGGCGGCCGGCCGGGCGATACCGACTTCGTCGGCGTGGCCGGGCTGGACTGCCACACCTTCATCGGCCTGGCCAAGCTGTCCGGCCTGGCCCCGACCGTCGGGATCGTTTCCGGGCGCTGCTTCGCCGGTAACGCTGCCCTACTTGGCTGCTGCGACGTGATCATCGCCGCCAAGGACGCCACCGTCGGCATGGCCGGCCCGGCGATGATCGAAGGTGGCGGCCTGGGCCGCTTCACCCCTGAACAGGTCGGCCCGACCAGCGTGCAAGGGCCGAACGGGGTGATCGACGTACTGGTG
Organism: Aquipseudomonas ullengensis; assembly: GCF_014174475.1. GTDB lineage: Bacteria > Pseudomonadota > Gammaproteobacteria > Pseudomonadales > Pseudomonadaceae > Aquipseudomonas > Aquipseudomonas ullengensis. Next base: position 97,379 of record NZ_JACJUD010000003.1, on the reverse strand, counting down.
GAGAACGAAGAGGAAGCGGTGCACGCCGCCAAGCAATACCTGTCCTACTTCCAGGGCGAGCGCGCTGACTGGCGCTGCGCCGACCAGCGCGAACTGCGCCACCTGATCCCGGAAAACCGCCTGCGCGTCTACGACATTCGCCAGGTCATCGCCACCCTGGCCGATACCGGCAGCGTGCTGGAACTACGCCGCCAGTTCGCGCCGGGGCTGATCACCGCCTTCATCCGCCTCGAAGGCAAGCCCTTCGGCCTGATCGCCAACAACCCGGGCCACCTGGGCGGCGCCATCGATGCGCTGGCCGGCGACAAGGCCGCGCGCTTCATGCAGCTGTGCGACGCCTTCGATATCCCCATGGTCTCGCTGTGCGACACCCCCGGCTTCATGGTCGGCCCGGAGGCGGAGAAACAGGCAACGGTGCGCCATGTGTCGCGCATGTTCGTCGCCGCCGCCAGCCTCAGCGTGCCGTTCTTCACCGTGGTGCTGCGCAAGGGCTACGGCCTCGGCGCCCAGGCCATGGCCGCCGGCAGTTTCCACTCGCCACTGTTCACCATCGCCTGGCCCAGCGGCGAGTTCGGTGCCATGGGGCTGGAAGGTGCGGTGCGCCTGGGCTTCTCCAAGGAACTGGAAGCCCAGCCAGACGACGCCACACGGCAGAAACTGTTCGACAAACTGGTGGCCAAGGCCTACCAGAACGGCAAGGGCCTGAACATGGCCAGCTACCTGGAGATCGACGCGGTGATCGACCCGCTGGAAACCCGCGCCTGGCTGCTGCGCGGGCTGAACAGCGCACCACGCCCGGCCGCGCGCTCCGGCAAGAAACGTCCTTTCGTCGACACCTGGTAACCCGGCACAGGAATGCACCCCATGCACGATTTCGAGCACCACCTGCTGGCCGTCAACGGCATCCAGCTCAGCCTGTACAGCACCGGCCCCGCAGACGGGCGCCCAGTGTGGCTGCTGCATGGATTTCCCGAGTGCTGGTACTCCTGGCACCAGCAGGCGCAGGCCCTGGCCCGCGCCGGCTACCGCGTGCTGATCCCGGAAATGCGCGGCTATGGCCAGAGCAGCGCCCCGGCCGAACCCGAGGCCTACGCCCTGCTGACGCTGTGTGCGGACATCCAGGCGGCCATGGATCACCTTGGCCATGACCACGTCTGCGTGATCGGCCATGACTGGGGCGCGCCGGTGGCCTGGCACCTGGCTCTGCTCGAACCGCAGCGGGTCAGGGTGCTCGGCGCCATGTCGGTGCCGTTCGGCGGGCGGCCCAAGCGCCCGGCCATCGACATTATGCGCGAGGCCAATGCCGGGCGTTTCAACTACATCCTCTACTTCCAGGAACCGGGCGTGGCCGAGGCCGAGCTGGATGCCAACATCGAACGCAGCCTGCGCCTGCTGCTCAGCGACCTGGGCGACGCCCTGCTGCGCGAGAAGCCCGCCGATTCGCGCATGCTCGACGAACTCGATGCTGATCCGGCACTGCCAGCCTGGTGCGACGAAGCGGAGTTCGCCATCTACCGCCGTACCCTGGCCAACGGCTTTCGCGGGCCGCTAAACTGGTACCGCAACTTCGCCCGCAACTGGCAGGACACCGAAAGCCTGGCCGGCCGCCAGATCGAGCAGCCAACGCTGTTCCTGGTCGGCGAACAGGACCCGGTCGCGCGCCTCGAGGCCTACACCCTCAAGCGCATGGCCGAGCTGGTGCCACGCCTGGAGCAACATCGCCTGGGCAACTGCGGCCACTGGCTGCAGAGTGAGCAGCCGGCGCGGGTCAACGCGCTGCTGGCGGACTTCCTCGACCGGCATTACCCGGGCACAAAAACGCCTGGCTAAGCGGGGCTAGACGGCAGTTTGGGCAGCGCCGCGCGCATCAGGTAAACTGCCGCATCTTTTGTATACCTATAACGATCTGCCTGATGCCCACGACTTTCCACGAGATCCCCCGCGAGCGCCCCGCCACGCCCCTGCTCGACCGTGCAGAAACGCCGGTGGGCCTGCGCCGCCTGGCTGAAAGCGAGCTGGAAACCCTCGCCGACGAGCTGCGCCAGACCCTGCTGTACAGCGTGGGGCAGACCGGCGGGCACTTCGGCGCCGGCCTCGGCGTGATCGAGCTGACCATCGCCCTGCACTACATCTTCGACACCCCGGACGACCGCCTGGTATGGGACGTCGGCCACCAGGCCTACCCGCACAAGATCCTCACCGGGCGCCGCGAGCGCATGGGCACGCTGCGCCAGAAAGACGGCCTGGCCGCCTTCCCGCGCCGCAGCGAGAGCGAGTACGACACCTTCGGCGTCGGCCACTCCAGCACCAGCATCAGCGCCGCCCTGGGCATGGCCATCGCGGCCCGCCTGCAGGGCAGCAAGCGCAAGAGCGTGGCGGTAATCGGTGACGGCGCGCTGACCGCCGGCATGGCTTTCGAGGCGCTGAACCATGCGTCCGACGTGAAAGCCAACATGCTGGTGGTGCTCAACGACAACGACATGTCGATCTCCAAGAACGTCGGCGGCCTGTCCAACTACCTGGCCAAGATCATCTCCAGCCGCACCTATTCGAGCATGCGCGAAGGCAGCAAGAAGATCCTCTCGCGCCTGCCCGGCGCCTGGGAGATCGCGCGCAAGGTCGAAGAACACGCCAAGGGCATGCTGGTCCCCGGCACCCTGTTCGAGGAGCTGGGCTGGAACTACGTCGGCCCCATCGACGGCCACGACCTGCCGACCCTGGTCGCCACCCTGCGCAACATGCGCGACCTGGAAGGCCCGCAGTTCCTCCATGTGGTAACCAAGAAGGGCAAGGGCTTCGCCCCGGCCGAGGTCGACCCGATCGGCTACCACGCGATCACCAAGCTGGAACCGATCAAGACGACCGCCAGCGAGGAGCCGAAGAAAGCTTCCGGCCCCAAATACTCCGCCGTGTTCGGCCAGTGGCTGTGCGACATGGCCGCCGAAGACCCACGCCTGGTCGGCATCACTCCGGCGATGAAGGAAGGCTCCGACCTGGTGGCTTTCAGCGAGCGCTTTCCCGAGCGCTATTTCGACGTGGCCATCGCCGAGCAGCATGCGGTGACCCTGGCCGCCGGCATGGCCTGCGATGGCGCCAAGCCGGTGGTGGCGATCTACTCGACCTTCCTCCAGCGCGCCTACGATCAACTGATTCATGACGTGGCCGTGCAGCACCTCGACGTGCTGTTCGCCATCGACCGCGCCGGCCTGGTCGGCGAAGACGGCCCGACCCACGCTGGCAGCTTCGACATCTCCTACCTGCGCTGCATCCCCGGCATGCTGGTGATGACCCCGAGCGACGAGAACGAACTGCGCCTGGCACTCACCACCGGTTACCACTTCAACGGCCCGGCGGCGGTGCGCTACCCACGCGGCAGCGGCCCGAACACACCGATCGAGCCGGCACTGGAAACCCTGGAAATCGGCAAGGGCCTGGTGCGTCGGCGCGGCAATCGAGTCGCCCTGCTGGCGTTCGGCGTGCAGCTGGCCGAAGCGCTCAAGGTTGGCGAAACCCTGGACGCCACGGTGGTCGACATGCGCTTCGTCAAACCCCTGGACGAAGCCTTGGTGCGCGAACTAGCGGCCAGCCATGAACTGCTGGTGACCCTCGAGGAAAACGCCATCATGGGTGGCGCCGGCAGCGCAGTGAGCGAATACCTGGCGCAACAAGGCCTGCTCAAGCCCGTACTGCACCTGGGCCTGCCAGACAGCTACGTCGAGCACGCCAAGCCGGCACAGATGCTCGCCGAATGCGGCCTGGACCAGGCCGGCATCGAAGCGGCCGTACGCGCCCGCCTGGCTCAACTGCCCGCCTAAGCCCAGCGCCTCCTGTAGGAGCCAGCTTGCTGGCTATCGCAGACCATCCGCCCGCACCGACGCATCCGCGGGCCCGCTGATCGCCAGCAAGCTGGCTCCTACAGCCGAGGTGGCGACTGACGTGAGCGGCGCTCATGTCGCCACGAGTCGAACCCGCTTGTTTTTCATACAGCCGCGCACTAAGGTGCGCGGCGTTTTTCATTTCCGCCACGGTGCGCCGCTGCTCTCAGCACGGCGTTAAACGGGAAGCCGGTGCGCTCCACCCTGGAGCCATCCCGGCGCTGCCCCCGCAACGGTAATCGACGGCAGGTTGCCACCTGCACGCTGACCATAAGCCACTGGATTCATCCGGGAAGGCGGATCAGCGCGAGTCGAGAGCCCGGAGACCGGCCTTGGCGGATCGACTGGTGTTGCGGAGGGCATCACCGTCAAGCGCTGGCTACGGCCAGGGCTTGTCCTGCCCTTCTCAAAAGTCTGCCGACCTTTGAGGATTTATCGATGAAGTTGTCCCGCCTTTCCCTTGCCGTGGCCCTGCTGCCTTGCGCCCCGGTTTACGCCGCATCCAGCCAGGATGATGCGCTGAAGCTGTCGGAAACCCTGATCAGCGCCAACCGCGAGGTGCAGCAGCGCAGCGCCAGCACCTCGGCCAGCACGGTGTTCACCCGCGCCGATATCGAGCGCCTGCAACCGAGCTCCGTGACTGACCTGCTCAACCGCGTTCCTGGCGTGCAGACCGTGCAGAGCGGTGGCCAGGGCAGCCTGACCAGCCTGTACATCCGCGGCACCAAGGCCGCACAGAGCCTGGTACTGGTCGACGGCATGCGCATCGGCTCGGCCAGCTCCGGCGACAGCAACCTGCAGCACCTGAACATCGAGCAGATCGAACGTATCGAAGTGCTGCGCGGGCCACGTTCGGCGGTCTACGGTGCAGACGCCATCGGCGGCGTGGTGCAGATTTTCACCCGCCGCAGCGCCGGCGAAGGGCTCAAGCCTTACGTGCGCATGGGCTACGGCAGCCGTGGCAGCTGGCAGCGCAGCGCCGGGGTTTCCGGGGGCGACGAGCAGACACGCTTCAGCCTCGGCGGCAGCCTCGACGAAACCAACGGCATCGACCGCAGCGGCCCGTCCTACCCCGCCGACCAGGATCACGACGCCTACCGCAACAAAGCCTTCAGCCTGAGCCTCAGCCACAGCTTCAGCGACAACATAGAGGCCGGGATCAACGTGCTCGACCAGCGCGGGCGCACCGAGTACGACAACCCGTTCGGCCGCTTCGACATGACCACCTTCGAATCGGTCGAGCAGGACCCATACAGCGACTTCACCGTCAGCAGCGTCTCCAGCTACCTCGACGCACAGGTCAGCGAGGCGTGGAACAGCCGCCTGGAAGTCGGCCACAGCGAGAACCGCGAAGAGAGCCTGGACAAGCTCAGCGACGAGCGCGGCCTGTTCAATACCTACCGTGACTCGGTCAACTGGCTGAACACCCTGAGCCTCAACGACCAGCACAGCCTGCTGCTCGGTGGCGAGTGGTACGAAGACCAGCTCAACAGCAATACCGCCTTCAGCGAACAGCAGCGCTGGAACCAGGCCGCCTTCGTCCAGCATCGCTACCAGGCCGAGCACTTCTCCACCGAGCTGGGCCTGCGCCACGACAAGAACGAGCAGTTCGGCAGCGAGAACACCTGGAGCGGCGCGCTGACCCTGCCGCTGAATGCCAGCAACGACCTGATCCTGTCCTACAGCGAAGGCTTCCGCGCGCCGACCTTTAACGACCTCTACTACCCGGACTACAGCAACCCGGACCTCAAGCCCGAGCACTCCAAGAGCTATGAGCTGCAATGGCGCAGCCAGCTGGCCGAGAAAACCCGCCTGGAAGCCTCGGTCTACCGCACCGACATCGAAGACGCCATTGCCAGCGACCAGAACTTCATCCCGCAGAACATCGCCCAGGCGCGGATCAACGGTTTCGAAGCCGCATTGCAGCAGGAGCTGTTCGGCTGGCAGGGGCAGCTGGGCGTAGCCTTCGTCGACCCGCGCGACCGTGACAGCGGCCATACCCTCAATCGCCGCGCTCGCCGCACCCTGAGCCTGGACCTGGATCGCAGCTTCGGCAGCGTCGCCGTCGGCGCCAGCTGGCAGGCCCTGAGCCGCAGCTACGACGACCCGGACAACCAGGACGAACTGGCCGGCTATGGCCTGCTGGCCCTGCGCAGCAGCTGGCAGACCACGCCCGAGCTGAAGCTGGAACTGAAGCTGGATAACGTGCTGGACAAGGACTACCAGCGCGCCCTGTACGAGCACGAAGGCCAGCAGTACGGCTACCAGCAGGAAGGCCGCACCGCGCTGGTCGGCTTCACCTGGACGCCCGCCCTGTAAGCGCCCTCCGATGAAACGCAAAAGGCCCCGCTTGGGGCCTTTTGTCTATCTGCTCGGTGGCCGTGGCATGGCGCCACCGACGCGGCCAATCATCCAGGCCTAGCGCGCCCTGGCCAGCAACTCGCAGAGTTTCTCGGTGGCGGCCAGCATCTGGAAGCTGGGCCGCTCCAGCCCCTTGTCCGGCACCACCCAGAGCTGCTGGCGACGGGTCGCCTGCAGCTGCGGCCAGGCCTTCCAGGCGTCCAGCTCGGCCGCACTGCCGCCGAGGATCACCGCCGGATCACGCTGCAGCACTGCCTCGGTGCTGACCTGCGGCGCCGGTAGAGTCAGGTCGGCGAACAGGTTTTCGGCACCGCACAGGCGCAAGGCATCACTGATGATCTGCCCGCCACCCACGGTGTACAGCGGCTGATGCCAGACCTGATAGAACACTGGCAGCGCCGGCTCGCGTCGATAAGTTTGCTGCAAGCGCTGCAGGCCGGCGCGAAAGCGCTCAGCCAGCTCACGCCCCTGGCGTTCATGACCGACGCGTGCGCCGACCTCGGCGAATTGCCCGGCCAGTTGCTGCAGGTCATGGGGTTCGCCCACATACAGGGCGATGCCGAAGCGGCGCAGCTGCTCGCGCTGGTTCTCCGGCACGCTGTCCGGCCACAGCAGGATCAGATCGGGTTTCAGGCTGAGCAGGGTTTCCAGTTCCAGCTGGCCATAGCGCCCCACCGAAGGCACGCCGACCAGCGCCGCCGGCCGCTCACCGCCATCGAGCACGCCGACCAGCTGCTCGCCAGCGCCGAGTTCGAGCATGATTTCGGTCATCGAAGGCGCCAGGCTGACCACCCGCTGCGCTGCCAGTGACGGCAGGCTCAGCGCGACCAGGCAGGCCGCGAGTAGCAGGCGCATCAACCGAGCTGGCGAGGAATGCGATACAGGCAGAACAGCATCAGGCTGCTCAACGCCAGCAGCACCAGGGCCACGGCGTGCAGCCCGGTGAACAACGCCGGCACGCCGACCCAGGCCGGCAAGGCGGCAGCGGCGAATGCCAGACGCCGCCGACGTGCCAGCTCGATCCAGGCGGCCGGCTCTGCAGCAGTGTCCAGCGCCTGTTCGGTGGCGATCAGTGCGCGTTTGTAGGCGGAAAACAGCGGCAAGGTGACGAACAGCGAAGCCATGCCGGCGACGAACAGCGGCAGCTCCAGCACTTGCAGCACCGGCGCCTGGCTGCCGAACAGCAGATTGGTGAGAAACAGCGGCGCCAGGGCGAAGCCGAGCCAACGCCACCACTCGAGGGCGAGCCGGCGACGCACTTCGGTGCGCGTCACTCGGCTTCTTCCTGGTGCTGCAAGCCGAGCATGTGGCCGAGCTTGCCGGCCTTGGTCGTCAGGTACTTGCGGTTGTGCACGTTGAGGCGGATTTCCAGCGGATGGCGCTCGGCCACGCGCACGCCGAAACCTTCCAGCGCCTTGACCTTGCGTGGGTTGTTGGTCATCAGCTTGATCGCGCTAATGCCCAGGTGATCGAGCATCGGCTGGCAGATCGAGTAATCACGCTGGTCGGCGGCAAAACCCAGGCGCTCGTTGGCTTCCACCGTATCGGCGCCGGCATCCTGCAGCTCGTAGGCGCGAATCTTGTTGAGCAGGCCGATGCCACGGCCTTCCTGGCGCAGGTACAGCAGTACGCCACGGCCTTCCTCGGCAATCGCGCGCAGGGCGGCTTCGAGCTGGGCACCGCAATCGCAGCGCTGGCTGAACAGGGCATCGCCGGTCAGGCATTCGGAATGCAGGCGACCCAGCACGGGCAGGCCATCGCTGAAATCACCGAGGGTCAGAGCCACATGCTCCTTGCCGCTGGCTTCATCGAGGAAGCCATGCATGGTGAAGGTCGCAAAAGGCGTGGGCAGCTTGGAGGCGGCGACGAAGACGACGGACACCGGATGCTCCTGATAATGGTCGGCAGAAAGGCCGGCATTGTACCAGCAGCACCCGCCGCCCGGTCAGCGCGAATTGTGCGGCATAAGGATCAGGCTATTCGATGGATCAATCGAGGCAGGCGCCTGCTCACGATCTCGCGAGTCGGGGATCGTGGACCGGCTCTCAGATCTTCGATTCCAGCAGCAGCACGCCATTGTCCTCGCGCCAGCGCACGCGACTGAGGAAACTCATGCCCAACAGCACCTCGGTCGGCGAGTCACCTTCCAGCACAGCGGCCTCGACGCCCAGCACTTCCAGTCCGGCGACCTTGACGCTGTCCAGGCGGATGCGCCAGCCGCGCACATTGCCACCCGCAGTACCGGCCACCATCGGCGTGCCGACCACGCGGTAATCGATGCCCAGGCGCCGCGCCTGGCCTTCGTTCATCGCCACCGAGGTAGCCCCGGTGTCGACCAGGAACTGCACCGGATGGCCTTCGATCGAACCCGCCACCCAGAAATGCCCACCCACCCCCTTGGTGATGCTGGCCTGGGTTTTCTGCGGCACCGCCATACCGGCCTGGTTGTACTCGCGCGAGATCTCGTAGGTACGCTGCACGCCATCCACCTGCAGTACCGCACCCTTGCTGCTGGCACTCAGCACCTTTACACCGCCTGGCCCGGTCTGCCCGGCCTTGACCAGCTTGCGCTGGCCGTCCACCAGCAACACCGCCGCATTGGGGAACAGGCCCACCACCTGCACCTGGGTTTCGGCCTGCACCAGCGGGCTGCACATCAGCAGCACACTCGCTGCGAGGAGTTCAAGGCGACGCATTGGATCTCTCCATGTCCGGGTCGAAGGGGTAAGGCTGCTGCCAGTGCTGGAACAGCGAACGCAAGGCACCGCTATGCACCAGCTCGGCCATGCGCTGGTCGAACAACGCGGCCAGGGCACGGCCACGGGCGTTGTCGGCAAATCCGGGATACAGCGCCAGGCGGGTCAGCTGGGTCGTGCGATAAAGCGCGGCCGTGGAACTGCTGTTGAGCACCTCCTCGATCTCGCTATCCGCGTCGATATAGAAGTCGGCATGGTCATGCTCGAGCATGCCGAGGATACCGCTGCGCCGCTCGATCTCCTGAAAATGGCTGATCCCTGGCAGGTAGGCCTGGTAGTCGTAGCCGCGCATCCAGGCCAGGCGGAACTGGCCCAGGTTTTCCAGCGTCGGCACCGGCTTGCTGCTCAGGCTCAGCGCGGTGATGCGGTCGGCGTCGTAGTTCCACTGCGGGTAGAACACACCCTGGCTGATTTCATCGCGGTACGAACCCAGCCAGGCATCCGCCTCGCTGCGCTGCACCAGGCCGATGGAGCGGGTGTAGGGCACCGAGTGGAAAACCATCTTCACTCCGGCCGGCTCGAACACCAGCCGCATGATGTCCCAGGCCAGGCCGCTGCCATCGTGATTGGTGTGCCCGGCCCAGTACTCGCTGACGATCTCGATTTGCGCCGGCAACGGGTCTGCGGCATGCACGCTTGGCACGCCGAGGCACAGCAGCAGAGTCAACAGCCAAGCACGCATGCTTACCCCCGATCAGGCGAAGCCCCAGACCAGCAATTGCATCGCCAGCCAGGCAAACACCCCGGCCAGCACATCGTCGAGCATGATCCCGACGCCGCCATGCACATGCCGATCGATCCAGCTGATCGGCCAGGGCTTGAGGATGTCGAACAGGCGGAACACCAGAAAGCCTAGCAGCAGCCACTGCCACCCTTCGGGCACCAGCCACAGGGTGATCCACATGCCGACCATCTCGTCCCAGACGATGCCTTCGTGGTCGTGCACGCGCATGTCCTCGGCGACCCGCCCGCACAGCCAGAAGCCGAACAGCATGGTCACGCCGAGCATCAGCCAGTAGCCCCAGTCCGGCAGCATCTGCCACAGCGGAATGAAGGGGATGGCCACCAGCGAGCCCCAGGTACCCGGCGCCTTGGGCATCAGCCCGGAGCCGAAGCCGAAGGCGAGGAAATGCCAGGGATTGCGCCACACCCGCGGTGGCACCTTTACCGATTCAGTCACCCGCACTCCCAAAATGTTGATAGCCCGCGCGTGGCGGGTCGACAAGACAGCCCGCCGCGTCCAGCAACTGTACGCCCGAGCCGGCCAGCACCTGGCCAATCACCGCGCAGGCAGGCCATTGGGCACGCAGGGCGGGCAAATGTTCAGCCGGCAGAGTAAACGCCAGTCGGTAGTCATCGCCACCGGCCAGCGCACAATCACGGGCCGCGACACCGGCAATTTCCTGCAATGCCGGTGATAACGGCACGCGCTGCGCCTCGATCTGCAGCGCCAGCCCCGACGCCGCGGCGATGTGTCCGCAGTCGGCCAGCAGACCATCGGAAATATCCAGCGCCGCAGTCGCACGGCCCCGCAGCCATTGGCCGAGGGCCAACTGCGGCTGCGGTGCCCAGTAACGCTGCAGCAACTGCTGCGCCGCCGGCCCGCTGCTCTCGCGCTGACCGAGCACCAGCGGCAATGCGCCGGCCGCATCGCCCAGTTCGCCGCCGACACACAGCAGATCGCCCGCCTGCGCACCGCTGCGGGTCAGCGCCTGGCCGGCCGGCACGCGGCCGAATACGGTCAGAGTCAGGCTCAGCGGGCCACGGGTGGTATCCCCGCCGACCAGTGCCAGCCCACAGTCCTGCGCCATCTGCGACAAACCCTGGGCGAACGCCTGCAGCCAGGCAGCGTCGGCCTGTTCCACAGTCATCGCCAGGGTAAAGCCCAGAGGAGCAGCGCCCATGGCTGCCAGGTCACTGGCCGCCACCGCCAGCGCACGCTGGCCGAGCAGGAAAGGATCGGGGGAATGGGGAAAGTGCACACCAACGACCAGGGTGTCAGTGGACACCGCCAGTTGCTCGCCGGGTGGCAGTTGCAGCAGGGCACAGTCGTCGCCGATACCCAGGGCGACTCCTTCGGCCGGCTGCGCGCAGGGCGCAGCGGCGAAGAAGCGGCGGATAAGCTCGAACTCGCCCAAGGCCTCAGCGCTTGTGGGCGCTGACTTCGGCCGCGCGCAGAGTCGGTGCCAGCTTGTCCAGCACGCCGTTGACGAACTTGTGTCCGTCGGTGGCGCCGAACACCTTGGCCAGCTCGATACCTTCGTTGATCACCACGCGATAAGGCACGTCGACCCGGCTGCGTAGCTCCCAGGTGGACAGGCGCAGGATGGCCAGCTCGACCGGGTCCAGCTCGTCCAGCGGACGATCCAGGCAAGGCGTGATGGCCTCGTCGATCTCGGTCTTCTGGGTGGCCACGCCCACGAGGATCTCGTGGAAGTAGCCGCCATCGACGCCGCTGAAGTCGTTATCGACGCGAAACTGCGCTTCGATCTCGTTCAGCGATTGACCGGCCATGTGCCACTGATACAGGGCCTGCATGCCCAGGCTGCGGGCAACTCGGCGCGTGGCAATCTTGCCCTTGGCCTTGGGTTGCGCGTCCTGGCTGTCGTCGTGGTTAAGGCTCACTTGGCCTCCAGCTGCGCCAGCAGACTGACCATTTCCAGAGCGGACAGGGCAGCTTCAGCGCCCTTGTTACCGGCCTTGGTGCCGGAACGCTCGATGGCTTGCTCGATGGAATCAACGGTCAGCACGCCGAAGGACACCGGCACGCCGTATTCCATGGACACCTGGGCCAGGCCCTTGGTGCACTCGCCAGCGACGTATTCGAAGTGCGGGGTACCGCCACGGATCACGGCGCCGAGGGCGATGATGGCCGCGTATTCGCCACGCTGGGCGACTTTCTGGGTGACCAGCGGGATTTCGAAAGCACCTGGGGCGCGGATGATGGTGATGTCGCTTTCGCTCACACCGTGGCGAACCAGGGCGTCAACTGCGCCACTGACCAGGCTTTCGACGACGAAGCTGTTGAAGCGGCCGACCACCAGGGCGTAGCGGCCTTTGGGGGCGATGAAGGTACCTTCGATGGTCTTCAGGGTCATGGCGAGTCTCAGTCTGTATAAAGAGCCGGGACGCCTGCTGGCGGCCCGTAGGTAGTTAATCGCGAACGTCACACCGGTGAAACGAGAGCGTAGCGAGCGCCGGATAGGCAAGGCGAACGCAGGCGAGGACGCGGAGTTTACTGAGTGTAAATGAGCAGTCCGAGCCTGCTTTCAACGCAGCATAGCCAAGCGTAGTAGCTCTCGTTTTATCGGTTCATTCAGCGGGCAGGTATTCTACTACTTCCAGGTCGAAACCGGATATCGCGTTGAACTTCATCGGCGAGCTCATCAGGCGCATCTTGCGCACGCCGAGGTCACGCAGGATCTGCGAACCAGCCCCCACGGTGCTGTAGGTAGCCGGGCTCGGCGCCTGCTGGCGGCCGAGGTGGGCCAGCAGCTCCGGACCGCTGAGCGGGTTGCCCAGCAGCAGCACCACGCCGCTGCCGGCCTTGGCCACTTCGCTCATGGCCGCACGCAGGCTCCAGCGCCCCGGCTGGTTGACCATGAACAGGTCGCGCAGCGGGTCCATGTTGTGCACACGCACCAGGGTCGGTTCTTCGGCGCACACCTTGCCCAGGGTCAGGGCCATGTGCGCGGTGTCTTCCACCGAGTCGCGGTAGGTGACCAGGGTGAATTGCCCCAGTTCGCTATCCAGCGCCTGCTCGGCAATGCGCTCGACGGTGCGCTCGTGGATCAGGCGATAGTGGATCAGGTCGGCGATGGTGCCGATCTTCAGGCCGTGCTCGGCAGCGAACACTTCCAGCTCCGGGCGACGGGCCATGGTGCCGTCGTCGTTCATGATCTCGCAGATCACCCCGCTCGGCTCGAAACCACCCATGCGCGCCAGGTCGCAGGCCGCCTCGGTGTGGCCGGCACGGGCCAGCACGCCACCGGGCTGGGCCATCAGCGGGAAGATATGGCCGGGGCTGACGATATCGTCGGCTACGGCATTGCGCGCCACGGCGGCCAGCACGGTACGCGCGCGGTCGGCGGCGGAGATACCGGTGGTGACGCCTTCGGCGGCCTCGATGGAAACGGTGAACTTGGTGCCGAAGCCGGAACCGTTGCGCGGCGCCATCAGTGGCAGCTTGAGCAGCTCACAGCGTTCGCGGGTCATCGGCATGCAGATCAGGCCACGGGCGAAGCGGGCCATGAAGTTGATGTGCTCGGCGGTGACGCATTCGGAAGCGATGATGATGTCGCCCTCGTTCTCGCGATCCTCGTCATCCATGAGGATGACCATCTTGCCAGCGCGAATGTCTTCGATCAGTTCTTCTGCGGTATTCAGAGCCATGAGGGCTATTCCTTACTTGTTCAGGTAGCCGTGTTCGGCCAGAAAACTTTCGCTGATGCCGGAAGCGGCCGGTTCGGCAGCCTTGTCGCCGAGCAGCAGGCGCTCCAGGTAACGCGCCAGCAGGTCGACCTCGAGGTTGACCTGCCGCCCCGGGCGGTAGTCAGCCATGATGGTCTCGACCAGGGTGTGCGGCACGATGGTCAACTCGAATTCGGCGCCATTCACCGCGTTCACCGTCAGGCTGGTGCCGTCGACGGTGATCGAGCCCTTGAGCGCGATGTACTTGGCCAACTCACGCGGGGCGCGGATGCGGAACTGGATGGCGCGGGCGTTCTCCTCGCGGGAAACCACCTCACCGACGCCGTCGACATGGCCGCTGACCAGATGGCCGCCGAGGCGGGTGGTCGGCGTCAGGGCCTTTTCCAGGTTGACCCGGCTGCCCGCTTTCAAGTCGATGAAGGCGCTGCGCGCCAGGGTTTCGCGGCTGACGTCGGCCCAGAAGCCGTTGCCAGGCAACTCCACGGCGGTCAGGCAGATGCCGTTCACCGCGATGCTGTCACCCAGCTTCACATCCGCCAGATCAAGCTTGCCGGTCTCGACATACACGCGTACGTCGCCGCCCTTGGGGCTCAACGCACGGATGGTGCCGATCGCTTCGATGATTCCGGTAAACATCAGACCTCCCCTACTGGCAGCTCAGCGCCGCTGCACACAGGCTGGCGGGCAGAACGAAAAGCATAAGACATCACTACGCACTCCTGTTCGGAAAACAAACAGGGCGATGGGATCGATAGGGATTTTCGCGGGCGCAGACGCACGGCGCCCCGGAAGGGAATCCCGCTCTCTCTTTATCCGGACTTTAACCGTCGGCCCCGGAATCACACCGGGTCTGCTGACCTTGCTGCCCCGCGCAAAGGAGGGAGGGAAGCAAGCGCTCGCGGGCTAGGCAGAAGCTGACTTTAGATCTCGCGAGCTAGCGCCAGACAAGGCGAAATTGAGCGAGGGCGCGGAGTTTACGAGCTGTAAATGAGCAGCCCGAGCTCAATTTCAACGCCGTATGGCCGACGCGCAGCAGATCTAAAACAGGTTCTTGGTGCCATTACCGCCGGTGGGGAATTACACCCCGCCCTGAGAACGTTGCAGCCTTGGAGGGCTGCGGCCTGCTTTTTACCACAAAAGCGCGACGCGCTTCTACGCGGGGCGCTTGGGTAGCGCGATGATCCGCCAGTCGGCACCGACCGCACGGATCTCGCGGATCTCCAGCTCCTGCGCCTCGGCCATGCGTGCCAGCGGCCAGTCGAGCAACGGCCGCGCACTGGAACCGAGAAACTTGGGGGCGACGAACAGCTGGTACTCGTCGACCAGCCCGGCGCGGGCAAATGCGCCGGCCAGACGCGGCCCGGCCTCGACCAGCACTTCGTTGGCACCACGCCCGGCCAGTTCCATGAGCAGCTTGCGCAGGTCGACATGGCCATTGCTGCCCGGCACCGCGAGCAGCTCGTGGCCGTCCTCGAGGAAACGGTCACGCGCTGCCGCGGCGGCGCAGGTGGCAACCAGCGCTGCGCCGGTCTGGTAGAAGGGCGCGGACAGTGGCACACGCAGGCGCCCGTCGATCAGCACGCGCAGCGGCGGGCGCGTTACTGCCAGGGCAGTCATCTCGGCGTTCAGGCCCAGCTCGTCCGGGCGCACGGTCAGGCGCGCCTGGTCGGTAAGTACGGTATCGGCGCCGGTGAGGATGGCGCTGGCCCGCGCGCGCAGGCGCTGTACCGCAGAGCGCGCTTCCGGGCCGGTGATCCACTGACTCTCGCCACTGGCCATGGCCGTGCGCCCGTCCAGGCTCATGGCCAACTTGACCCGCACGAACGGCAGGCCGTGCTCCATGCGTTTGATGAAGCCGGCGTTGAGCGCGCGCGCCTCGGCCTCAAGCACGCCACTCTGCACCGCGATACCGGCGTGCATCAGGCGCAGCAGGCCCTTGCCGGAGACTTCCGGGTTGGGGTCCTGCATGGCCGCGACCACCCGCGCCACGCCGGCGGCGACCAGCGCATCGGCGCAGGGCGGTGTGCGCCCATGGTGGCTGCAGGGTTCGAGGGTGACATAGGCGGTGGCGCCTTGCGCCTGGGCGCCGGCCTGGCGCAGGGCATGCACTTCGGCATGCGGCTCACCGGCGCGAGCGTGCCAGCCTTCGCCAACGATACGACCGCCCCGCACGATGACGCAACCGACACGGGGATTGGGATGGGTGGAGTACAACCCCTTGCGCGCCAGCTCCAGCGCACGGGCCATGAACTGCTGATCGGGCGGCACTGCACTCATGGTTTCGCTGGCTCGCGCGCCAGGCGATCGATTTCCTCGCGGAATTCGTTGAGGTCCTGAAAGCGCCGGTACACCGAGGCGAAGCGGATATAGGCGACCTCATCGAGCTTCTGCAGCTCGGTCATCACCAGCTCACCGAGCACCAGCGACTTGATCTCGCGCTCGCCAGTGGCGCGCAGCTTCTGCTTGATATGGGCGATTGCCTCTTCCAGGCGCTCGACGCTGACCGGGCGCTTCTCCAGCGCACGCTGCATGCCGGCGCGCAGCTTGTCTTCGTCGAAGGGCTGGCGGCTGCCGTCCTGCTTGATCAGGCGCGGCATCACCAGCTCGGCGGTTTCGAAGGTGGTGAAACGCTCACCGCAGGCCAGGCATTCGCGGCGGCGGCGGACCTGCTCGCCTTCGGCGACCAGGCGCGAGTCGATGACCTTGGTGTCGTTGGCAGCGCAGAAGGGGCAATGCATGGCGGGAAACGGCCCTATAAAACGGTGGCTCATGGTAGCGCATCCCCCCGGCAAGACAAGCCAGGGGCTTTGCGGTATACAGGCGCCCTGCATACAGGCCGGATACGCGCCACCGCGCGCTACTCTAGCTATACACCGCCTGTCCTTCGCCCCTATCGCGTCGAGTCCATCATGTCGATACGCCCCCTGCTGCTGACTTCCGCCTTTCTGCTGCTGGCCGCCTGCGCCAGCGAGCCCGCCAAACCCGTGGCACCCGCCGCGCCCAAACCGGCTCCGGCGGCCAAGCCCGCAGCCGAAATCGAAGCGCCGCTGCCCAGCCATATGCGCGAGCTGCGCGGCAGCCTGAGCACGCCACCCCAAGGCAGCGAAGTGGAGATGGCGCTGCTGGTGGTCGACGAGCGCGACCGTCCACAGCAACTGCTGGCCAGCCTCAAGCTGGCAGGCACTGGGCAGGACCTGGCGTTTCGCCTGCCCTTCAACCCGGAATACTTTCCTGCGGGGGCCCGCGTCGAGCTGCGCGCGCGGGTCAGCCTGTCCGGTCGCCTGATCCAGCACCTGCCGGCACAACGCATCCAGCAGGCGCAGACCCAGGAGCTCGGCGCACTGCGCTTGGTCAGCGCGCCATGATGGCTCCGGCCATCCTGCAGGACGCCTTGCAAGAGCTGCTGGGCGATGCGCGTCTGGTGGCGGAAACCCTGCCCGGCACCGACCTCAAGCTGTGGCTGATCGATGCGGCAAACATGGACCGCTGCTTCAGCCCGGAAGAGACCCGCCTGATCCTCGAAGAGCCGCCCTACTGGAGCTTCTGCTGGGCCAGCGGCCTGGTGCTGGCGCGCTGGCTGGCAGAGCAGCCCGAGTGGGTGCGCGGCAAACGCGTGCTGGATTTCGGCGCGGGCTCCGGCGTGGCCGCCATTGCCGCCGCCAAGGCCGGCGCCCTGGAAGTGGTGGCCTGCGACCTCGACCCGCTGGCCATCGCGTCCTGCCGGGCCAATGCCGAGCTGAACGGCGTAGAGCTGAGCTACTCGCTGGACTTCTTCGCCGAGGCCGATCGCTTCGACCTGATCATCGTTGCCGATGTGCTCTACGACCGCGCCAACCTGCCACTGCTCGACCACTTCCTCAGCCGCGGCCGCGAGGCGCTGGTCGCCGATTCACGGGTCAAGGACTTCCAGCATCCGCTGTACCAGCGCCTGGGCATGCTCGAAGCCTGTACCTGGCCGGACCTGGCCGAACCGGCGGAGTTTCGCCATGTCAGCCTGTACCACGCTCGGCGCGACTAGCGCCGGCCTTGTATCCAGGCCAGTGCGCCCGCATCTATAGTTCCAGCCTTTCGCCTTTCCGAGATCGATCATGAGCGATACCCCTTACATCTTCGACGTTTCCGGCGCCGCTAGCTTCGAACAGCTGGTGATCGAGAACTCCTTCCACAAACCGGTGCTGGTGGACTTCTGGGCCGAATGGTGTGCGCCGTGCAAAGCGCTGATGCCGCTGCTGGCCAAGGTTGCCGAGGAGTATCGCGGCGAACTGCTGCTGGCCAAGGTCGACTGCGACGCCGAACAGGACATCGTCCAGCGCTTCGGCATCCGCAGCCTACCCACCGTGGTGCTGTTCAAGGACGGCCAGCCGGTGGACGGCTTCGCCGGTGCGCAGCCGGAGTCGGCGATTCGCGAGATGCTCAAGCCGCATGTCGCCGAACCCGCCCCGCTGGTAGCCGACCCGATGGAAGCGGCGCAGGCGCTGTTCGCCGAGGGCCATTTTGGCGAGGCCGAAGCACTGTTGCAGCAGGTGCTGACCGAGAACAACGCGAACGCCGCAGCGCTGATCCTCTACGCCCGCTGCCTGGCCGAACGCGGCGAGCTGGGTGAAGCGGAAACCGTGCTCAATGCGGTGAAGAGCGACGAACACAAGCAGGCCCTGGCCGGCGCCAAGGCGCAGCTGACCTTCCTGCGTCAGGCCGCCGACCTGCCGGACAGCGCCGAGCTGAAAAGCCGCCTGGCGCAAGACGGCAACGATGACGAAGCCACCTACCAGCTGGCCATCCAACAACTGGCGCGCCAGCAGTACGAGGCGGCGCTGGACGGCCTGCTCAAGCTGTTCGTGCGCAACCGCAGCTACGCCGAAGGCATAGCCCACAAGACCCTGCTGCAGGTGTTCGACCTGCTCGGCAACGATCACCCGCTGGTGACGCTGTACCGCCGCAAGCTGTACCAGGCGATCTACTGAGAAACGATCTCCTGACTGTCGGCCATACTGCGTTAAAAACGGCCTCGGGCTGCTCATTTACAACTGTAAACTCCGCGCCCTCGGCCGTTTTTGCCTTGTCTGGCTCTAATTCAGAAGATCGTAAAGGCTTTGATATGACCCAGCCCTTCACCCTGCTGCTGCGCGTGCGCTACGGCGAGTGCGATGCCCAGCAGGTGGTGTTCAACGCGCGCTATGGCGACTATATCGACGTAGCCGTCACTGAGTTCTACCGGACGCTGTTCGGCAGCTATCAGAGCCTGCTGGACCGAGGCCTGGACAGCCAGGTGGTGCGCATGGCGACCGACTGGAGTTCGCCGGCACGCTTCGATGATGTGCTCGCCCTGCAGGTGCAGACGCTGCGCCTCGGCACCACCTCCTACAGCCTGCAGGTGGACATCCTCCACCACGCCGAGCAGCGCCTCGTGGCGCGCAGCGAAATCACCTATGTGATGGTCGATGCGCAAGCGTTCAGCAAGGCAGCCATTCCCGATGACCTGCGCGCGCAGTTCGAGCGCGGCGCCCCGGATGTGCTGATCAACCAGGCCGGCTGATCAGCCGATCCAGCGATACAGCGGCGCTTCGGCGCCGCTTTCTATTTGTACCTGCGGGCAATGGCGCAAGCGCACCAGCAAGCGCTTGCCGGCTGCCGCACCGCCGGCCAGGGCCGCCAGTTCGGCAAGCAGTTGCGGGCCTTCCATCACCCCGGCGCGCTGCAACAACTCCTGCGCGGTTTGCCACAGGCCGTCCTGGGCGCGCGGCGGCGCTTCGGTGCGCGGTGCAGCAGGCACATCGACAGGCAGCACGTCACGCGGCAACAACGCTGCCAGTTGCGCCCAGTCTTCCTGATCCATCTCCACCGACAGATCCACCGGCCAGTCGCCGACTCGCCCCTTGATACGCAGCATCTTTCCCACTCCCGAACATCAGGCCGCCATGCTGCCACGCATGCAGGGGCTGGCCAATCGCGACAAATAAATGTTACAACATAACCTAACACTTACTTGCCGGAGTTCGATTCATGCGCCGTACCCTGCTCGCCCTGTCTATCGCCCTGCTGCCATTGTCCTTTGCCCAGGCCGCCAGCCATGAACACGACCACTCCCACGAAGAGCACGGCAGCCTTGGTGCCCACGAACACGGCGTGGCCAGCCTGAACGTGGCGCTGGATGGCCAGACCCTGGAGATCCAGCTGGAAAGCCCGGCGATGAACCTGGTCGGCTTCGAACACGCCGCCAGCAGTGACGCAGACAAGGCCAAGGTAGCCGCCGCCCGCGCACAGCTGGAACAACCAGCCAGCCTGTTCAACCTGCCCGCTGCCGCCGGCTGCACCCTCGCCGCAATGGAACTGCACAGCCCGTTGTTCGGCAAACCGGCCCATGAACACACAGAAGCGGAGCATGAGCACAGCCATGAACACGCCGATGTCGACGCCGACTACCGCTTCGACTGCAACGCCCCGCAGCACCTAACAGCCATCGACCTGGCGGTGTTCTTCCAGCAATTCCCGGCCACCGAAAAACTCAACGCACAGCTGATCGGCCCGAGCGGCCAGCAAGGTGCCGAACTGAACAAGGGCAACGCGCGCCTGAGTTTCTAAGGGCCGACCCCAGTCTTGTAGGAGCGAGCTCTGCTCGCGAAGCTCTCGCACAGCCTGATTCGCGAGCAGAGCTCGCTCCTACGGTAAGCTGCCACCTTCGCCTGCACACGGCCTGACCATGTCCCAAGCACTGATCGAACTCAACGACCTCGGCTTCGCCTGGCCCGGCCAGGCTGAGCTGCTGGATATCCCAGCGTTTACTCTGGATGCCGGCGAAAGCCTGTTCCTCAAAGGCCCCAGTGGCAGCGGCAAGACCACCCTGCTGGGCCTGCTCGGCGGGGTACAGAAGCCCGGCCGTGGCAGCGTGAAGCTGCTCGGCAGCGACCTGGCGCAACTCTCTGCCAGCGCCCGCGACCGCTTCCGTGTCGATCACACCGGCTACATCTTCCAGCAGTTCAACCTGCTGCCTTTTCTCTCGGTGCGCGAGAACGTCGAGCTGCCCTGCCGCTTCTCCAAGACGCGTGCCGAACGTGCCCGCCAGCGCCACGGCAGTGTGGATGCAGCCGCTGCTGCGCTGCTCGAACACCTGGGACTGCAGGCGGACCTGCTGCAGCGCCGCGCCGACTCGCTGTCGATCGGCCAGCAGCAACGGGTCGCCGCCGCTCGCGCCCTGATCGGCCAGCCTGAGCTGGTGATCGCCGACGAACCAACCTCGGCCCTGGATGCCGACGCCCGCGAGGCGTTCCTGCGCCTGCTGTTCGCCGAATGCCGCGAAGCCGGTGCCAGCCTGCTGTTCGTCAGCCATGACCAGAGCCTGGCGCCACTGTTCGACCGCGCCCTCTCGCTGGCCGAACTCAACCGCGCCAGCCGCGCCGTGGAGGCCTGACATGCACCTGCTACGGATCGCCCTGGCCAGCCTCAACAACCGCCGCTTCACCGCCCTGCTCACGGTGTTCGCCATCGCCCTGTCGGTGTGCCTGCTGCTCGCCGTCGAGCGGGTGCGCAGCGAAGCCCGCGCCAGTTTCGCCAGCACCATCAGTGGCACCGACCTGATCGTCGGCGCCCGTTCGGGCTCGGTGAACCTGCTGCTGTATTCGGTGTTCCGCATCGGCAACGCCACCAACAACATTCGCTGGGACAGTTTCGAAACCCTGGCCCGGCAGCCGCAGGTTAAGTGGGCCATCCCGTTGTCGCTGGGTGACTCGCACCGTGGCTACCGGGTACTCGGCACCGATGCCGGTTATTTCGAGCACTACCGCTATGGCCGCGCCCAGCCGCTGCAACTGGCCGAGGGCAAGCCGTTCGCCGAGCTGTTCGAGGTGGTGCTCGGTGCCGAAGTGGCGCAGGCGCTGCACTACAAACTCGGTGACCAGATCGTCCTGGCCCACGGCGTCAGCGCTGTCAGCCTGACCCAGCACGGCGACAAACCCTTCACCGTGGTCGGCATCCTCGCCCGCACCGGTACGCCGGTGGACCGCACCCTGCATATTTCCCTTGAAGGCATGGAGGCGCTGCACGTCGACTGGCAGAACGGCGTACCGGCCCAGGGCGCCGGTAAGGTTTCCGCCGAGCAGGCGCGCGCCATGCACCTGCAGCCGCAAGCCATCACCGCCGTGTTGCTGGGGCTGAAGAGCAAGATCGCCACCTTCGCGGTGCAACGCCAGGTCAACGAATTCCGTGGCGAACCGTTGCAGGCAATCCTTCCCGGCGTAGCGCTGCAGGAGCTGTGGAGCCTGATGGGCGTGGCCGAGCAGGCGCTGTTCGTGGTCTCGCTGTTCGTCGTGCTGACCGGGCTGATCGGCATGCTCACCGCCATTCTCACCAGCCTCAACGAACGCCGCCGCGAGATGGCCATCCTCCGTTCCGTGGGCGCGCGGCCCTGGCATATCGCCGGCCTGTTGGTGCTGGAAGCCCTGGCCCTGGCCCTGGCGGGCGTCGCCCTGGGCCTGGCGCTGCTCTACCTCGGTATCGCTGCCAGCCAGGGTTATGTGCAGGCGCAGTACGGTCTGTTCCTGCCGCTGGCGCTACCGACCGGCTATGAGTGGAGCCTGCTCGGCGCTATCCTGGCCGCCGCCCTGCTGATGGGCAGCGTGCCGGCCTGGCGCGCCTATCGGCAGTCGCTAGCCGATGGATTGTCGATTCGCCTGTGAGGTAGTCATGCGTGGTTTGCTGTTCGCCCTGCTGTTGTCCTGTACCACCCCGCTCTGGGCGGCGGAGCCACGCACACTGACCTGGGTCGAGATGATTCCAGCGGACGCCCCGCCGCAAACGGCGCAGCAGGCACCGATGCACGACCTCTCGCAACTGGCCGATGCCCTGGCGGCGGAAAGCGGCCCGGCAGCGACCCAGTCGTCGCCGGCAGCGCCAGTGGTGCAAGGGCTGGACGGCCAGCAGATCAAGCTGCCGGGCTATATCGTGCCGCTCGACGTGACCGAGGAAGGCCGGGTGACCGAGTTCCTCTTCGTGCCGTACTTCGGCGCCTGCATCCATGTGCCGCCACCGCCATCGAACCAGATCGTGCACGTCACCACCGAGCTGGGGGTGATGATGGACGAGCTGTCGCAACCGTTCTGGATCGAGGGGCCGATGAAGGTCGAGGCCAGCACCAGCGACATGGGCAGCGCCGGCTACCAGATGGCCGCCGAGAAGATCTATCCCTACGAGATGTAGGCCTCGCGCTGTGCCAAATTGACGCAGCGCCGCTGCCAGGCAACACTCCCTGCCATTGAGCTGGGTCAATAAGCGCCCCACCGGGCCTGCTGATAATGAACTCAGCCAAACATTTACACCTTGATGGAGCACACCATGCACAAGTCCCTGCTGAAGGTATCCCTTCTCGCGCTGGCCATTGCCGCGCCCATGGCCCACGCCTTCGAGGCCGGCGACATCATCGTTCGCGCCGGCGCAATCACCGTCGACCCGCATGAGAGCAGCAGCGATATCTGGGTTGGCGCCCTCGACACCGACGTGGCAGGCAGCAAGGCCACCCTCGACAGCGACACCCAGCTGGGCCTGAACTTCGCCTACATGGCCACTGACCACATTGGCATTGAGCTGCTGGCCGCCACCCCGTTCAGCCACAACGTCGGCGTCAAGGGCATGCCCGGGGCGTTCGCCGGCCTGAATGGCAAGCTCGGCGAGATCAAGCAACTGCCGCCGACCCTGAGCGTGCTGTACTACCCGATGGACAGCAAGGCGGCCTTCCAGCCCTATGCGGGCGTGGGCATCAACTACACCTGGTTCTACGACACCAAACTGAGCAGCTCCGCCGAAGACAAAGGCTTCAGCAGCCTGGATCTGGACGACTCCTGGGGCCTGGCCGGCCAGGTGGGCATGGACTACATGCTCAGCGACAACATCATGCTCAACGCTCAGGTGCGTTATATCGATATCGACACCAAGGGCACCACCAACTACGGCGGCCGTGAAGTCGAAGTCGACGTGGACGTAGATCCCTGGGTCTATATGGTTGGTCTGGGCTACAAATTTTAGCCCGTTAGGATCTCTTGATCGTCGGCCATACTGCGTTGAAATTGGGCTCGGGCTGCTCATTTACAGCTCGTAAACTCCGCGCCCTCGCCCAATCTCGCCTTGTCTGGCTCTAGCTCAAGAAATCCTGAGTCTCACGTTTAGATACGAAGCAAAAAGCCCCGCAGTGCGGGGCTTTTTTGTGGGCGACGCTGGCGTAACCCGCGAATCGGCAACGCGGGTTTCACCCGCCCTACGCGCGGCCCAGCAGGGTGGCCAGGCCGACTTGCAGCGGGGTCGCCGGGGGCATCAGGAAGCGCTCGAGCAGCAGGCCATTGTCGGCGCGCGAGTGGCGGATATCGCCGGGGCGGGCCTCGCCATGGCTGACCGGCGGCAGGCTGCCCAGTACACCCCGAATGGCGTCGAGCAACTGGTTGAGGCTGATCGACTGGTTGTGCCCGACGTTCACCGCGCCGCCCTGCACCTGGGCGTTGGTCAGCGCCTGCACCAGCAGCGGCACCAGATCGGCGACGTAGAAGAAGTCGCGGGTCTGCTCGCCATCGCCGAACACCTTGATCGGCGTGCCGGCCTGGGCACGCTCGGTGAAGATGCTGATCACCCCGGAATAGGGCGAGGATGGATCCTGGCGCGGGCCGAAGATATTGAAGAAGCGGAAGATCGCCGGTTCCAGGCCGTGCTGGCGCTGGTAGAAGTCCAGGTAAAACTCGCTGGCCAGCTTGTCGGCGGCGTAGGGCGTGAGCGGTGCCTTGGGCGTGTCCTCGCGCACCGCAACACCTTCGCCGTTGTTGCCGTAGACGGCCGCGCTGGAGGCGAATACCACCCGGCGCACACCCGCCTCGCGCATGGCTTCGCACAGGTTCAGCGTGCCAATGAAATTGCTCTGGTGGGTGCTCACCGGGTCGTCCACCGAAGCCTGTACCGAGGCCACCGCAGCCAGGTGCGCGACAGCCTGGCACCCGGCCACTGCACGACGCATCAGTGCGGCGTCGGCGACATCGCCTTCGAGCAGTTCCAGGCGTGGATTGTCCAGCGCCAGGTTGCTGCGTCGCCCGGTGGACAGGTTATCCAGCACGCGCACGCGGTAACCGGCCGCGAGCAGGGCGTCGGCCAGGTGCGAACCGATGAAGCCGGCACCGCCAGTGATCAGGATCGGGGAGTCAGTCATGGGCTCTCAACTGTGTCGGTAGAAGCGATCGAGCAACGCCGGCAAACCTGCTCGCCAGGCGCGCGGCTTGATGCCGAACGTATGGAAGATCTTCTTGCAGGCCAGCACCGCGTGCTGCGGCTCGTCGGCGGCATCCGAGCGCGCGGCGTGGGCCTGGGCGCTGACTTCCTGGACCTGCAACGGATGCAGCGGCCGCGCATCACCGAGAATCGCCTGGCCCAGCGCCAGCGGCGTGGTCGCCTCATGCGCGCCGTAATGGTAGGTGCCCCACAGCGGGGTCTGGCAATCGAGCTGCTTGAGCACGGCGAGGATCACCCGCGCCGCGTCGTCGACCAGGGTCGGGTTGCCACGACGGTCGTCGGCCATGAACAGCTCCTGGCCCAGTTCGGCGCGGTGCAGGAAGCGCCCGAGCAGGCCCTCGGCACTGTCATCCAGCAGCCAGCCGAAACGCAGCAGCACATGCCGTGGGCAGGTGGCGCGCACGCACTGCTCGATACGGCGCAGGGCCTGGCCACGCAGGCCGAGGGGCACCGGTTCATCCTTCTCGCTGTACGCGGTGGCGCGCGAGCCATCGAACACGCGGTAGCTGGAGGGCTGCAGCAGCAGGATGTTGTGGTGCTGGCACAGCTCGGCCAGGCGCTCGACCGCACGCTCCTGCTGGGCGAAGCGGGCTTCGTCGACAGTTTCCGCCTGGAACCAGTCGAAGTAGTAGGCGAGGTTGATCAGCGCGGCGGGACGGGTTTCGTCCAGCAGCAGGGTCAGGCTGGACGCGTCCCAGCCACCCTCGGGCGGGCGTGGGGCGAGGAAGCCGATATCGTCTTCGGCGCCCAGGCGGATCAGCGCCTGCCCCAAGGCATTGCCGCCGCCCAGCAGCATCAGGCGCATGCGCATGGTGGTGCGGGTTACTCCAGTCACGAAAAAAAGAGGCTGCCAGGCAGCCAGACTGCCTGCATTTTGCGGGTTTTACCCGGGGCCGTCACCCGCAAAGTGCCGAACAGGCGCCGGGGCGCCTGTTCGAGGGGGTAGATGAGCTCTGGGTGTGTGCCGAGCCACCCCTGCCGAGCTGCCGGGAGCACACCCGCTTCCTGTAGGAGCCAGCTTGCTGGCGATCCCAAGCAGCGGGAAGCATGGGGGATTGGCACGACCCGCTGATCGCCAGCAAGCTGGCTCCTACAGGGGGGCGGGTGAAACCAGAGGGGCCGTCTTGCCCCCCTACCGAGCCGCCGGGAGCACACCCGCTTCCTGTAGGAGCCAGCTTGCTGGCGATCCCAGGCAACGGGAAGCATGGGGGACTGGCACGGCCCGCTGATCGCCAGCAAGCTGGCTCCTACAGGGGTTGGGCGGGCTAAACCTGGAGGGGTCGCCCGCCTACTCGTTACTGCGTGCCTTTACGGCGCAGGCTGGCGGGGGTCCAGTTGCTTTCCGGCGGCGGGGTGAGGAGGAACTGGCGTGGCGCCTTCTCGTTGTTGCGCAGGCCGATCGCCGTGTAGCTGCGGGCGATCAGGTCGTGGAACACCAGGTTCACCGGGGTGATCACCGGCACCTCGTAGGCGTTCTTGGTGAAGGCCAGGTTGACGTGCCACAACTCGCCACGGGCGTCGTAGTTTTCCACCATCAGGGCGTACCAGCTGTCCTCGTCGAGGTAGAAGCGGCGCTTGGCGTGCACGTGGCGCTGGCCTGCACGCAGTGTGGCTTCAATCACCCACACGCGGTGCATTTCCCAGCGTGTCAGGTCGCTGTTGAGGTGGCCTGGCTTGACCAGTTCATCGACCTTCAGCCCCGGTTTTTCCATGGCGTAGTTGTGGTACGGCACCAGCAGTTCCTGCTTGCCCACCAGCTTCCAGTCGTAGCGGTCGGTGGCGCCGTTGTACATGTCGGTGTCGTCGGCGTAGATGCCATCGATCGGCGTGTCGTAGGCCAGCGTCGGCGCACGGCGCACGCGGCGCTGGCCAGGGTTGTAAATCCACGCCGAACGCGGCGCGGCAACCTGGTCAATGGTTTCCTGCACCAGCAGCGCTCGGCCGACATCACGCGACGGCGGCAGCAGTTCGCTGCCGAAGTAGTAAATGATGTTGTCGAGGCTGCCGGCGTCCTTCTTCGGGTTGTAGTAGTTGGACAGCAGCTGGATATGCTCGCGCAGTATCGAATAGCTGCCGCTCGGGGTGACCTGCGCGGTCACCGCCACTTCGTCGATGTAGCGGCCCTGCCAGCGGGCAATGTGGTTCCAGATCGCCTGGCGGCCATCGGCCGGAATCGGGAACGGAATCCCCGCATAGGCATTCACCAGGCCGTAGCCAGCGCCGTCCAGCTCGGCCTTCTGCGCGTTGACGAAGGTGTTCTGGTAGATGTCCTGCGGCGCCGCAAAACTACGGTGGCTGGTGTAGACCGGCACCTTGAAGGTCTGCGGATAGGTCTTCAGCAGCGCCTTGACCCCTTCGCTGAGGTAGGCGGCATCGGCCTGCATGTTCTGCGCATCGATCACCCGCAGCGGCTTCTCGCCAGCATAGGGGTCGACATGGAAGCTGCCGGGGCCGCCGTAGCCGGCCGGGGCTTGGGTCATCCCGCCGGTCCACTCGGGAATGCCATGGGCGGCATCGCCTTTGCGTTCGGCACCGAAGGGCGTGAGTGTGCTGTTGAGTTGGGCCGCCTGCTCGGCGCTGACCTTGGCCTGGGCCGCCAACGGCAGCAGCAGACCCAGCGAGAGCAGGACGAAACTGGCACGCGAAACTGTTCTGATCATGGTGGTTCCTGCGGTCAGAAGGAGTAGGAAACGTTGAGGGCGACGTGGTCGCGGTCGATCAGCGCGTTGTCTTTGCGCGCGCCCCAGAACGAGGTGTAACTCAGCTTGCCGCCCAGCTTCTGGCCGTACTTGGCGCCCAGTTCGAGGGTGGCGGACTTGCGCCCCTGGATGAAGTTCTCGTTGAGCGCCGGCGAGGTGCCGGAGACGTCCTGGCGGAAGGTGATGGCCGGCATCAGGTCGATATTCGGCCGCACGTCCTGATACAGGCCGGAGAGGTTCAGCGTGTAGCCCCAGGCGAAGGAATCCAGGTAGGCGTAGTTGACCGTGTCGAGCAGGCTGCCCGGCACATGGTTGAACGCCGCCTCGGCCAGCACCATCACGTCATCCAGGCCGGCCGTCGGGCCGAAGGTGTGGATCGCCGAGACCGAGCCGGTATACAGCTCGTGGCGCTTGTACAGGTCGATACCGCGGCGCGGGTCGTTGGCCGAGCCGTCGCCGAACTCGCCCAGATCGATGCTGCCGCCACTGGCCCCGCCGCCGCCGAGTGCGCCTTCGGCCATCTGCTCCAGCTCGTAGGTCATCGCCGGTTCGATCGGCGCGTTGGGCCGGTAGGTCAACTCGCCCGCCAGGCTGGTGTCACCGAGAGTGCCGGACGCACTCAGGCCGAACAGGCGGATGTCCTCGGGGTAGATGAAGTCGTAGTAAGTGCTGTCGAGCAGGGCCAGGCCGTCGACCAGCGGCACCGAGGCCGGATCGAACGCCTGAGCCAAGCCGCACAAGTCGCTGAAGCGCCCGCCCGTACCGCCGCTGCAGGCAAAGGACTGGCCTTTCTGTACCTGGAGGAACGGCACCTTGCTGTGGTAGTTGAGGTAGTAGAGGCTGAACTCGGTGTTGTTCCAGTCCTCGGCCAGGTAACGCATGGCCACGCCGAACTGGCCGTCGTCACGGGCATCGTGCTCCTTGCCATAGCGCGCACCGGCGACCACGCCATTCTCGCCGTTCAGTCCCGGCACCAGATCGGCCAGGCCGCCCAGCTCGTTGCGCAGGTCGACCAGCACACCGTTGCTGCCCTTGCCGAAGTAATCCTGGTTGTTCAGGAAAGCGCCGGTAGGGATCAGCTCGTGGCCCTTCCACTCCAGGCCGTAGAAGCCTTCGATGTTGAGCTGGTCGGTCAGGCCGAACTGCCCGGAGACCATGTTGGTCGGCAGCAGGGCATCCTTGAAGCTGGCGTTGGGCAGCACCACACGGCCGATGTCCACCGGGTTGATCACGTTGAGGCCGTCGGCATAGAAGATGCCCTCGCCCCAGTTGATCACCTGGCGTCCCAGCCGCACGCTGACCGGCCGCTCGCCGATGTAGCGGTTGGTGTAGAGGTAGGCGTCGAGCAGGCGCGAGCGGTGCCCGGCGCGGTTTTCCAGATCGGAGGGGAAGCGCTCGTCACTGTCGGTGTTGTGGGTGTCGAAACCGTCGCCGCTAGGGTCGTGGTCCATCAACTGGGTGTCGTACCAGGCCGTGCCGCGCACGAACAGGCCGTCCTGTTCAGTACGCACATGCAGCTCGGAGGTCAGCTTGAACTCGTTAGAGACGAAGCCGCGGTCGTAGTACTCGCTGCCATCGTTGTTGTTGATGAAAACGTTACTGCCGCCGCTCTGGATATGCTCCGGCGCGGTGGTGCGGTACACCGAGGTGTACTCGGCCACGCTCTCCAGCGAGGTGGTCAGATTCGGCCCGGTGTCGATCTGGAAAGCCTGGACCTGCTGTGCGCCCAAAATTCCCACGGCCAACGCCAATGCATGCTTTGCCGGTAGCCCGGCTTTATCGTTGTTATGCGACATGCTGCTATCCCCTAGCGGTTGTGAGGCGAAACTAGCTGACTTGCGAAACCCTCCGTGGGGCCGATCCGGACAAAAAGCGGTGCCGAAAGGGCCCCTGACACAATTTCTTACTTTCGCTGCGCGTCCCACCGCGCGGCACTCACTACGCCTGCCGAGCAAAGGCCTCGAGGCTGTTGGCGTAGACGAATTGCAAAGTGCGCTTGAGCTGCAACAGGGTGCGCGAGCGCTCCGGCTCGGGCAGCGACAACGCCAGCTTGGTCACCGAGCTGCCGGCCTCGCAGAGCAGCAGCGCCAGGCCGCGCACCTGTTCCGGATCAGCCGCCGGCTGGGCGGCGCAAATGGCGCGGGCGACCAGCTCGGTGGTGGCCAGGGTGTCGGCGCTGTTCAGCGCACGCAGTTCGGGCGAAGCGACCACGCAGCCCCAGACCTCAACGAAACCGGGATGGCTACTCTGGATGTCGACCATCA
Organism: Aquipseudomonas ullengensis; assembly: GCF_014174475.1. GTDB lineage: Bacteria > Pseudomonadota > Gammaproteobacteria > Pseudomonadales > Pseudomonadaceae > Aquipseudomonas > Aquipseudomonas ullengensis. Next base: position 67,740 of record NZ_JACJUD010000003.1, on the reverse strand, counting down.
GGTCGATCAGCCGCTCGATCATCGCTCCCGCTGTCGCGCTGTCCGGCGCGCCGCTGATCTGCGCCAGGTCGGCCTGCAAACGCTCGCCGACGCTACTGGTGTAGCGCTGCCAGACTTCCTGGACGATCGCCAGCTTGGTCGGGAAATACAGGTACAACGAGGCGATGGGCAGGCTCGCCTCGCGGGCGATCTCACGCATCGACACGGCTTCGTAGCCCCGCGCCGCAATCAGCTCCAGGGCGACCTTGAGGATCGCCTCGAAGCGCACCTGGCTGCGTTCCTGTTTCGGCTCGCGGCGCACTCGTGGTGTTGGCGGGGTGCTTGACAAAGTTTTGTTGGCCACAGCATTCTCGAAAACATGAGCAATGCTTATGTTTTAGCGCGACTCTCGCAAAATGGGAAGAGGCTGATGGCAAAGAGGCGAAAACAGTGAGTCACGACGAACGCTTGGTACTGGCGGTGGACCTTGGCAGCTCCGGCTGCAAGACCGCCCTGGTCGGCCTGGACGGCCGGGTACGTGCATTCGCCTTCCGCGCCGTGACCAGCCATGTGCTGCCGGGCGCCGGGGTCGAGCAGTGCCCGGAAGACTGGTGGCAGGCCTTCGAGGACAGCGCCCGCGACGTGCTGCACAGCAACGCCGGCGCATCCGCCAAGGTAGTCGCCGTGGCGTGCTCCTGCCAGGGCGAAGCCACCCTGCCGGTGGACCACGACGGCAATCCGCTGGCCCGTGCCCTGCTGTACATGGACATGCGCGGCCAGGCCGCCGTGCAGCGCCAGGTCGGCGGTCGCCTGCCACGCGTGGCCGGCTACGACCCGCTGAAACTGTGGCGCTGGCTGCGCCTGACCGGCGGCGCCCCGGCGCTGTCCGGCAAGGACCCGTTCGGCCATATCGCCTTCATCCGCGAAGCGATGCCCGAGCTTTACGCGCGCACCGCCAAGTTCCTCAACGTCCTCGACTTCATGAACCTGCGCCTGACCGGGCGCACGGTCGCCACCGTGGATTCGGCGCTGACCACCTGGGTCACCGACAACCGCGACCCGGCCAATATCCGCTACGACGATGGCCTGCTGCGCCTGGCCGGGCTGCAGCGCGAACAACTGCCGGAACTGGTGCGCTGCAGCGACGTGCTCGGCCCGCTGCGCCCGGCCGTGGCCGAACGCCTGGGCCTGCCCAGCGGCGTGCCGGTGGTGGCCGGCGCAGTGGACAACACCGCCTCGGCCCTCGGTTCCGGCGCCGTGGCGGATAACGCCCTACACCTCTACGTCGGCACCTCGTCGTGGATCGGCGCCCATGTGGCGAAGAAGAAAACCGACGTATTCAAGCAGATCGCCGCCGTGCCCTGCGCCCTGCCCGACCGCTACCTGATGATGGTCATGCAGTCGGCCGCCGGCGCCAACCTGAGCTTCCTGCGCGACCGCATCCTGTTCGCCAAGGACGCCCTGCTGCAGGACGAAGCCGGCCCGGACGTCTACCGCATCCTCGACGAAATCGCCGCCGGCGTGCCGGCCGGCTCCCGTGGCCTGCTCTACCTGCCCTGGCTGATGGGCGAGCGCAGCCCGGTGGACGACGCCAACCTGCGCGCCGGCCTGCTCAACCTGAGCCTGGAGCACGCCCGCGAAGACATGGTGCGGGCCTTCCTCGAAGGCGTGGCGCTGAACACGCGCTGGATGATGGAAGCGGTCGAAGGCTTCCTCGGTCAGGCGGCGCAGGAAATCACCCTGGTTGGCGGCGGTGGCCAGTCCGACGTGTGGAGCCAGATCTTCGCCGACGTGCTGGGCATCACCGTGCACCAGCCAGAGCAGCCGATCCAGGCCAATGCCCGGGGCGCAGCCTTCCTCGCCGGCGTCGGTATCGGCGCCATGGGATTTGCCGACATTCCCCAACGCGTTGCCGTACGCCGCAGCTTCGAACCGAGCGCCGGCAACCGCCAGCGCTACACCGACAGCTACGCCACTTTCCGCGCCGCGCACAAGGCGCTGGCACCGTTCTACGCCAGCCTTCACGGAGCCAAGCCATGAGCCACACAACATGAGTATCGAACAGCAAGCCTGCGAGGCCGTGGTGCGTACCGCCGTGGCGCTGGCCGACCAGGGTTTCCTCGCCGGCGTCGGCGGCAACCTGGCGCTGCGCATCGACGCCGAGCACTTCGCCGTCACCCCCTCGGCCAGCGACTACTACGCCATGGCCGCGGAAGACATCTGCGTGCTGCGCCTGAGCGATCTGCAACAGCTCACCGGTAACGGCAAGCCTTCAGTGGAAAGCGGCCTGCACGCCTGCATGTTCAAGGCCCGCCCGGACTGCTGGGCCAGCGTGCACACCCACCAGCCGGTGGCCAGCGCCTTCACCCTGCTCGACCGGCCATTGCCGATCGCCGATGACGAAGCGCGCCGACTGATCGGCGGCGACGTGCCGGTGTGCGCCTACGCCCCCTCCGGCACCAGCTGGCTGGCCAGCAATGTCGGCAAGCGCGTGCGCTTCGACCTGAATGCCTACCTGATGCGCAACCACGGCGCGGTGTGCCTCGGCACCACCCTCGACGACGCCTGCCGCGTGGTAAGCCTGCTCGAGCAGGAAGCCGTGCGCTGGTTCCAGCGCGCCCTCGCCGCCCAGCCCGATAACCGCCAGTTCCAGCATGCCCTGGCTGCGCTGAATGCCTAGTCCCGAATTATTAGAAGAGAACCCGCGATGAACGCCTCCACTCAGCCTGACCCGCAAACCTCCGGCATCTCCCACTGGCCGGACACCGACGCCATCGACACACGCCTCAAGGCGCTGATCAAGCAGCCGATCCGGCCGATCCGCCGGGAAAACATGGACAAGGTCCTCGGCTACTTCAACAACCAGTGCCAGGCCTCCAAGCGCCTCGCCGAACAGGCCGCGACGGTGATCCCCGGCGGCGTGCAGCACAACCTGGCGTTCAACTACCCCTTCGCCCTGGCGATGAGCAAGGCGGAAGGCGCGCATCTGCAAGACGTCGACGGCAACCGCTACATCGACTTCCTCCAGGCCGGCGGGCCGACCCTGCTTGGCAGCAACGACCCGGTGGTGCAGGAAAAGGTCATCGAGACCCTGCGCGACTGCGGCCCGGTCACCGGCCTGCTGCACGAGTACGAATTCAAGCTGGCCGAACTGGTGTGCCGCCATGTGCCGTCGGTCGAGATGTTCCGCATGCTCGCCTCCGGCACCGAGTCGGTGATGGGCGCCATCCGCCTGGCCCGCGCCTACACCGGCAAGAAATGGGTGATCAAGATCGGCGGCGCCTACCACGGCTGGAGCGACCAGCTGGTGTACGGCATGCGCATTCCCGGCACTGGCCGGCGTGAGGCCGTGGGCATCCCGCGCGGCGCCACCAGCCACACCCAGGAAAGCTTCCCCAACGACCTCGCGGCGATTCGTCGGCGCCTGCAACTCAACCGCCTGCGTGGCGGCACCGCGGCGATCATCGTCGAGCCGCTCGGCCCGGAAAGCGGCACCCGCCCGGCGCGCAAGGACTTCAACGCCAACCTGCGCAAGCTGTGCGACGAGTTCGGCGCGCTGCTGATCTTCGACGAAGTGGTCAGCGGCTTCCGCGTCGGCATGGGCGGCGCCCAGGGCTACTTCGGCGTGCTGCCGGACCTGACCATCTTCGGCAAGTGCCTGACCGGCGGCTACCCGATGGCCGGTGGCATCGGCGGCCGGCGCGAGGTGATGATGCTGCTGGCCGGCGGCATCGGCGGCAAGCAGACCAAGCGCGCCTTCGTCGGCGGCACCCTGACCGCCAACCCGCTGTCCTGCGTGGCCGGCTACTACAGCCTGATCGAGATGGAGAAGCGCAACGCGCCCTTCGTCGCCGGTCGTGCCGGTGACCGCCTGACCGCCGGCCTGGCGCAGATCATCGAGCGTCGCGGCCTGCCCTACGTGGTCTACAACCAGGGCTCGGTGGTGCACCTGCAAACCTCCGGCGTGCTGCTGCTCAACGTACGCAACCCGATCCAGCTGCTGCGCGAGGTCAACCCGCGCAAACACATGATGGAAGAGATGGGCGCCGCCTACATGGCCCACGGCCTGGTGACCCTGGCCGGCAGCCGCATGTACACCAGCGCCGCCGACACCGACGAGATCATCGACGAAGCGCTCAATCGCTTCGACGATGTCTTCGGCCTGGTCTGAGCCATGCACGACGAACTGCTGCAGGCCGGCGCGCGGATGAGCGCCAAGGGCTTTCTCAATGATGCGGGCGACAGCCTGTCGCTGCTGCTGCCGGGCACCGGGCGCATGCTCCTGCTGCTGGCGGGCGAGGCGCCGCGTGAAGTCGAACTGAGCAAGGCCGAAACCGGCCTGGCCGCCCTGCACGCGCAGGTCTACCGGCTGCGTGGCGATGCCGGCGCGGTGGCGACCCTGAGCCCGCGCTGGAGCCTGCAACTGGGCGAACTGGGTGAAGCCATGCCGTCGGTATTCGACGAGCAGGCGCGGCATATCGGCCGCTCCTGGGCGCCGGCGGTTGCCGGGCAACTGCCCGCCGTGCTCGTCGCTGGCGGCAACGCCGGGCTGGTCGACGGTCGCCTGCTGGCCGTCGGCGTCACGCGCAACCGCATGCTGTTCAATGCCGAACTGTTCGAGAAGTGCGCCATGGCCTACGTGCTGGCGCGCCTCGGTGGCGGCCGGGTCAAGCAGGTGCCGTGGTGGGTACGCCTGATCGCCGGCCGTCGCCTGCTCAAGGACCAGGCCAACGCCGCCACCCAGCACGCCGCCGGGCAAGCATCTGCCGAGTTGGGGGCTTACTGACCGTAGGGTGGATGACGCTCTATTCATCCACCGATGGCCCCGCTCGGTGGATCGGTAAAGCGCGATCCACCCTACGTCTGGTTCGCACGTGCTACCTGTAGGAGCCAGCTTGCTGGCGATGCGTCTTCTCGAGGCATTGATCGCCAGCAAGCTGGCTCCTACGAAAAGCGGCGACTGGCGCCATGCCGCCGGCCCATGCTAACTATGGAAAACGGCGCCCAGCGAGGCGCCACATAACAACAAGAACCGGGCGCGTGACGCCTCGATAACGACCGCCTGCCAGGAGCGTGTCCATGAAACCCATCGCCGATCCGCGCTATTCGGAGGCCTCCGCCCCGCCGCAGATCTCGCGCTTCCTGCTGCAGCACGTGGCCGCCCTCGGCCGCGACCCGGCCCTGCTCTGTCGCGGCCTGGGCTTCGAGCCGGACGACCTGAAGAAACCCGACTATCGCCTGTCTTACCGGCAGAGCTACCTGCTGGTGCGCCGTGCCCTGCACAGCCTGGACGACAGCGGCCTGGGCCTGGCCGTGGGCAGCCGGCAGACCGCCGTGTCCTGGGGCCTGGTGGGCATGGCCATGCTCGCCAGCCCGACCCTGGGTGAAGCGCTGGACCTGGCCATCCGTTACCAGCGCCACACCGGCGCCCTGCTCGACTACGAGATGGAACTGCGCGGCGGGCGCTGCCTGGTGTTCGCCAGCACGCGCTTCTTCGACCCGGACGTGGCGGTGTTCTACCTGGAGGAAGCCTTCGCCAGCTCCCTGGCCATCGTCCGTCACCTGTCCGGCCAGGACCTGACCCTCGACCGCATCGAACTGGAATATGCGCGCCCGCCGCACTGGCAGCGTTACGCGGAGATCTTCCGCTGCCCGGTGAAGTTCGGTGCCGGGCACAACCTGATCGCCTTCGACGCGCGCTGGCTGGAGCTACCGCTGCCGACCCGCGACGACTATGTCGCCGCCGAGATCGCCGAGTTGCTGGACAGCGCACGCTGGGAACAGAGCGGCAGCTCCGACCTGATCGAAACCATCCAGCGCGAAGTGCGCAAGAGCCTCTGCCGCCCGCCACAACTGGCCGAACTGGCGCAGCAGCTCAACCTCGGTGAACGCACCCTGCGCCGGCGCATCGACGAGGCCGGCCTGTCCTACCACGGCATCGTCGACTCCGTGCGCCGGGCCAAGGCCCTGGCCCTGCTCAGCCACCGCGACAGCCGGCTGATCGACGTGGCCAGCGAGACCGGCTTCAGCGACGTGCGCAACTTCCGCCGCGCCTTCAAACGCTGGACCGGGGTGACGCCGCGAACGGCCAAGCAGCGGATCGCCCAAGAGTCCTAGCGGACTGCCAGCCCCTCACCCCAGCCCTCTCCCGGAGGGAGAGGGAGTCAGTCCGGGGTGCCGGTGAACCACGCGCTCGAATCCAGCCGCGTTCCAGCCCTCTCCCGAAGGGAGAGGGGATCAGTCCGGAGTGCCAGGAAACACCGTGCTTGCAACCAGCAACGAGCCAGCCCCCTCTCCCTCCGGGAGAGGGGGCTGGGGTGAGGGGCTGGCTGGCAGCGCGGAGTGGTCGGCGCTCCCCGGCCCCTCTCCCAAAAGGTGAGGAAAAACCTACTCCTGATACACCGGCCAACGCTCGACGATCTTGCCGCCACGCACCGCCAGCAGATCACCGAACTGCAGCAGCACCGACTCGCTCTGGGTCGGTCGCAGGAACACCTGGTCGTCCACCTCCAGGCTCACCGTCGGCGAGCCATTGACCAGTTCCTGGTTCGAGCTGCGCCCGTACAGGCCACTCAACTGCAGCCCGGCGGGCGAGACCAGATCAGCCTGCCAGTTGCCGCCATAGATGAAGAAGGTTTCGCGCTGGTTGACGTCCCACCAGGCGAACAGCCGTGATTTCTCGTCCAGGGCCGGGATGCGCAACGCCCCCGTGCGCTTGAGCACCGGCGTGGCGATGTACACCGCCGGTTCGTGCCCGGTCAGCGACGGCAGATCGTAATGGCTGGGTTTGAGCAGGCCGGTGCCGATCGCCACTTCGCTGCTCAACTTCTCGTGCTCGTGGGCCCGGTAGCTGGGGCTGCCGGCGGTGTTCAGGGTCAGGCCCTCGCGCCACAGGGCCGGGAAACGCTGACGAGTGAAATCCACATAGCCCTGGTACAGCGTCATCACCTTGGCCAGCAGTTCGTCCTGGGTGCCGAGCACTGAGGGCAGGTTCATGCCGACGAAGGGGTCGTAACCCATGAAGCCGGCGAACTCCAGGTGCTGCGGGTTATCCGCGATCAGTTGCAACAGCTGCCCCAGCGTCTGCGTGTCACTCACGCCGCCGCGATGCAGGCCGACGTCCAGTTCGATGTTGATGCGCAGCCGCGTGCCCAGCCCCTGGGCCAGCGCCAGGTATTGCTGCAGGCGTTCGGGGGTGTCGATCAGCCACTGCAGCTGCTTCGCAGGATCGAAGGAGCCACTGTGCTGCTCATAGAACAGCTGCGCCGAGCGCACCGGCAGCGGCTTGCCGAGCAGGATGTCGGCCTCGGGAAACAGCCGCGCATCGTGATTGAGGAAGGGCTGGTGGAAGGACATCAGCCGCCGGGTGCCGAGGCGCTCACCGATGTAGCGCAACAGGCCGGGCGCCGGCAGCGACTTCTCCACCAGGCGCAGCTGCTTGCCACTGCGGGCGAGGAACTGGCGCACCACCTCGATATTCTGGTCGAGCCGGTCGAGGTCGATCAGCAGGCTCGGGCGCATCGGCCCGTGGGCCTTGAGTTCCTGGTTCAGTGCCTGGAAATAGCCATCGTGCGGCTGCCCCCGATCACCCGGGCGCAGCCAGGTGGCAGCCAGCAGACCGCCGGCGCCCAGGCCGGCCAGCACAAGCGTGCGTCGTTTCATCCCTACTCCTTAGAACCTGTTTCGGGTCTTTTGAGCTAGAGCCAGGCTAGGCAAAAACAGGCGAGGACGCGGAGTTTACGAAGTGTAAATGAGCAGTCCGAGCCTGTTTTTAACGACGCATGGCCGACGATCAAGAGATCCGAGACAGGTTCTTAACCGATGTTGAGGCCGAACAGGCTGGCCAGGTGCGCGTTGACGAAGCGCCCGTGCGGGTCCAGCGCCTGGCGCAGTTCGGTGAATTCCTTCCAGCGCGGGTACAGCGCCGCCAGCTGACGCGCACCCAGGCTGTGCAGCTTGCCCCAGTGCGGCCGCCCCTCATACTTCCAGAAGATCGGCTCGATCGCGGCGAAGAACTCGCGATGGTCCATCGCATGGTGCTGGTGGATCGACAGCGCACAACTGTCGCGCCCCTCGAACATGCTCAGAGGAATGTCGTCGGCCTTCACGTAGCGGTACTCGACCGGCATCCAGGTGCGCAGGTTGCCGTCGTCGATGCGCTTGAGGATCTCGCGCAAACAGGCCGGGCCGTGCTCGGCCGGCACCGAGTACTCCATCTCGTTGAAGCGCACGTTGCGCACGTTGGCGAAGATCTCGTAGGAGGCGTCCACCCGGTCGTCGAAGCTGGCCAAGTGGCGCATATTGTTGAGCAAGCTGCGGCGCAGATCGGGGGAGTCGCTCAGGTGCTTGTCCAGCCCCTCGATGATGTCGATGAAGCCGTTGCCGCCCTCCTCGTCCGGTGGCACCGGCGGCGTGCTCGGGTCCTCGGTCTCGTTCAGCGCCACCGACAGCGCGTAGTCGGAATGGGTGATGACCAGCATCTCCCAGTGCTGGTTGTCGCGCTTGAGGTTTTCGACATCCTCCAGCAGCTCCTCGGTCTTGCCCAACCACTGGCGCTCGCGCAGGCGGAAGGCGGCGCGGTTCTGCATGCGCACCTTGGTCACCACGCCCAGCGCGCCGAGGGAGACACGCGCGGCGGCGAACAGCTCAGGGTTGTTCTCACGGCTACAGTCGAGCACCTCGCCGGTGGCGCTGACCAGTTGCAGGCCGCTCACCTGAGAGGAGTAGGAACCGAAACCGATGCCGGTGCCGTGGGTCGAGGTGGCGATCGCCCCGGCCAGGGTCTGGTAGTCGGTGTCGGCCATGTTGACCAGCGCCTGGCCGACCTCCTTGAGAGGCGCGCCCATGCTCGACATCGGCGTGCCGCCGCCGAACTCCGCTTGCAGGGTCTGCGCGTCATGCGCCAGCAGCCCGGAGAAGTTGCTCAGCGACAGCAAGGTGTCGTCGGTGGGTACCAGCGCACTGAAGGAATGCCCTGAGCCGACCGGGCGGATCTTGCCCGAGGCCTTACGGATGATCTGCACCAGCTCGTCGAGGTTCTTTGGCGCCAGCCGCTCCAGCGGCAGGCAGCTCTGCACGCCGGACCAGTTGCGCCAGGGTATGGGTCGCGGCGTGTCTGCGGCCCACAGCGAGCGGGCCGGCAACGCCAGGCAGGCGCCCAGCAGGCTGGCACGCTGCAACAGCTGACGACGGGAGAATGGCTGCCCCATGTCACTGGCCCTCCGCTGGTTTCGGCATGGCCGACATGAATGTGATCAGCGCGCGGAAATCCTGCTCCGAGCACTGCATGCACAGCCCCAGCGGCGGCATGCCCTGGAAGCCATTGATGCTGTGGTCCAGCAGCGTATCCATGCCCTTCTCCAGGCGCGGCGCCCAGGCGGCGCTATCGCCGGTCAGCGGTGCACCGGCGGCGGGGTTGGCATGGCACTGCTTGCAACTGGCGCCATACAGCTGCGCCAGCGCCGCATCCGCCGGCACGCTCTGCACAGCGGTTTGTGCCGGCGGCGCATCATCACCGCAGCCAGCCAGCAGCACGCCCAGCCCCAACAGCATGGCCCAGCCGCGCCAGACACCGGCCGACCTCAGCCCCCCATTTCGCCCTGCCCGCATAGTTTCCTCCGCGCCTTTGCTCATCTCGATAACGCCACACTAAAGCAGCGGCGCGTGGCGTATGAGGTCTCAAACGGCCAGCCAAGAACAGCACAACGGCCAAAACCCGGCGCAGATTCGGCGCGGCTACGCACCGTTGCGACTGGCCGTTTCTGCCCCCTTTCGCGGCCACTCCACCCCTGTGGATCTGTACGACCCTTGCTAACGTGGACACATCAGCCACTACAGGAGCCCGCACCGTGAGCACAGCGAACGACAGCATCCACGACTGCGGCGATGCCGTGTGCATCATCGGCGGCGGCCCCGGCGGCCTGTGCATGGCCCGCGCACTCAAGCGCCAGGGTCTGGACTACGAACAGTTCGAGCGCCACAGCGATGTCGGCGGCGTGTGGGACATCACTAACCCCGGCACGCCGATGTACGAGTCCGCGCACTTCATCTCCTCGCGCGACCTCTCCGGCTTTCTCGACTTCCCGATGCCCAAGCACTTCCCCGATTACCCGAGTAACCGGCAGATCCTCGAATACGCCCGCGCCTTCGCCCACACCTTCGGCCTGTACGAGCACATCCGTTTCAACACCGCCGTCGAACACGTCGCCAAGCGCGAGGACGGGCGCTGGCAGGTGACCCTGCAAGGCGGCGAGAAGCGCTGCTACCGCGCCGTGGTCTGCGCCACCGGCTGCAACTGGGACCCGAACATGCCGGCCATCAAGGGCCAGTTCAACGGCGAGATCCGCCACTCGGTGACCTTCAAGAAGGCCGACGAATTCAACGGCAAGCGCGTGCTGATCATCGGCGCCGGCAACTCCGGCGCGGACATCGCCTGCGACGCGGCCAGCCACGCCGACAAAGCCTTTATCAGCCTGCGCCGTGGCTACCACTTCATTCCCAAGCACCTGTTCGGCCTGCCCGCCGATGAAGTCAGCGAGAGCGGCCCGCACCTGCCGCTCTGGCTGGTACGCCCGGTGTTCAGCCTGATCCTGCGCCTGATCAACGGCAACCTGACCCGCTTCGGCCTGCCCAAGCCGGACCACAAGCTGTTCGAAAGCCACCCGCTGATGAACACCCAGCTGCTGCACTACCTGCAGCACGGCGACATCCAGGCCAAGCCCGACCTCGACCACTTCGACGGCGATTACGCGGTGTTCAAGGACGGCAGCCGCGAGCAGATCGACCTGGCGCTGTACGCCACCGGCTACAAGTGGAGCTGCAAGTACGCCGCCGACTACTTCGAATGGAAGGGCGGGCGCCCGCAGCTGTACCTGTCGATCTTCAGCCGCCAGCACCACAACCTGTTCGGCATCGGCTACCTGGAAACCAACTCCAGCGCCTACAAGCTGTTCGACAACGAAGCCCACGCGGTGGCCTGCTACCTGCGCGACCAGCTGCAACGCCCCGAGCAGGCGCGCCAGTTCGAGCAGCTGATCGCCAACGACGACCCGGACCTGTCCGGCGGCATCGACTTCGTCAAATCCCAGCGCCACGAGGTGTACCTGGAAGTCCACGCGCTGAAGACCTACCTGCGCAAACTGCGCAAGAACATGGACTGGGGCGAGCTGGACGAGGGCTACTACGCCAGCTTGCGCCGCAGTGCGGCCACGCCCGCGTCGTGCGCACCAGCGCTCCCGTAGCCCGGACTTCAGTCCGGGAAACCGCCGCCCCGTACTGAAGTCCGGGCTACGCAAAATGACACCCAGGCGAGGACACGTCATGCACCCAGTGGTACTGATTACCGGCGCTGCCGGCGGCATCGGCCAGGCCATCTGCGAGCGGCTGATCCAGCGCGGCATGCGCCTGGTGCTGGTGGACATCCAGGCCGAGCGCCTGCAACAGGTGGCCGAACGCCTCGGCGAACAGGCCACGCCGTTCGCCGCCGACCTCACCGACCACGACGCCCTCGCCCGCCTGATGAGTTTTGTCGAAGAGCGCTTCGGCCGCCTCGACATCCTCATCAACAACGCCGGCATCGCCCGTGTGGAAGCCTTCGACGAACGCTCGGTAGAGAGCATCCTCGGCGAGCTGAACATCAACCTGGTCGCGCCGCTGGTGCTGACCCGCCTGGCCATCCCGCTGCTCAAGCGCTCGGCCGATGCGCGGGTGATTTCCACCGTGTCCCTGGGCGGCATCTTCCCGCTGCCGGAAACGCCGATCTACGCCGCCAGCAAGTTCGGCCTGCGCGGCGCCATGCTGTCGATCGGCCTGGACCTGGCGAGCAAGGGCATCAAGGTCGGCTCGATCCTCCCCGCCGCCACCGAGACGGCGATGCTGCGCCATGAAGCCATCCACGGCGGCAACGCCCTGCAATTCATCGACCCACCGCAGCAACCGGAAGACGTCGCCGAACAGGTCCTGCTGATGCTCGACAAGCCTTGCCTGGAGCGCACACCCAAGGCCAGCGAGTCGTGGCTGTCCAACCTGGCGATGCTGTTTCCCAACCTGCTCCCCAGGACCATCCTGCTGTTCAGGAAGCGCGGCGAAAAAGGCCTGCAACGCTACCTGGAGTCCCTCGGCGAACGCGGCCTGGCGCAACGGGTGAATGGCCGCTGGGAGTTGAAGTAGGTGTTTTCGCTGAGAACAAAAAGCCCGCATCAAGCGGGCTTTTTGTTGGGCGACAGATTCGCTTTCGGTCGGTCAGAACGACTTGCTGGCGCTAGCCACCCAGGTGGCGCTGCAGGTGTCCTGGAAGCCGTAGTAGCTGTAGCAGTCCTGCTGCGACAGGTCGGTGTCGACGAAGCTCAAGCCCCAGGTGATGCCCACCAGTTCGCGGGCCAGCGTGGCTTCCCATTCGTGGTAGCTGCTGGTGCCGTCGCCCGAACCACTGACGAACAGCGGGTCCTTGAAGTCCATCCGCCCGTAGCGCAGCTCCAGCCCCAGTTCGAACGGTAACTGGGTCTCGTAGCCGAGGTAGCTGTAGAGGGTGTCCTGGTCGTCGCCGAAGAAGTTCGGCACGTCGTTGGAGTAGTAGGCCGCCGCCTTGAAGCCATAGGCGCTGAGGATGGCGTAGACCTCGCTCTGGTTGAACTGCGATTCGCGCGGGTAGCTGTACTTGACGTAGCCGAGGTCGAGGCCGATCTCGTCGCTGGCCTGCCAGTACCAACCGGCGTAGTAGTCGACCTCCTGACGGGTCTTCAGGCCCAGGCCGAAATCGACGTTGGAGGTCCAGGCGCCGGCATACAGGCCGCTGCTGTGCAGCAACGTGGCGCCAGCCTGGGCAGCCGGGTCGCCGAGGGTCTGGGAAATGCCGCGGGTGCGGTAGTCGCTGGCCAGGGTCAGGTCGATCTGCACGGCGAAGTCGTCGTTGATCGGCAGCGCCTGGCTGCTCAGCGGGGCCAGCAGCAAGCCGCCCAGGACACACAGGTGGGAGTGTTTCATGGCTCTCTCGATTGTTGTGGTTGTTATGGCAGAGACGGGCAAGGCGTTGCCGGGCCCCGCACATGTGGGCCCGGCGACACGCGATGGAAGCTGTTGTTAGCGGGGTGCGACGTAGACTTCGCGACCGGCGAAGTAGGTGCTGAGCACCTGGGTGTCGTGCAGGGCCTTGTCGTCGACGCTGAACACATCACGGTCGAGGACGATGAAGTCGGCCTGCTTGCCGGAGGCCAGCGAACCGATCTGCGACTCCAGGCCGATGGCCCTGGCCGCGTTCAGGGTGTAGGCGTAGAACATGGTTTCGCGGTCGATGGCTTCCTGGGCATTGAGCACGCCCTTGGGGCCCTTGCGGCTCACCGCCTGGTAGATGGCGAACCAGGGATTGGGCGTGGTCACCGGCCAGTCGCTGGCGCCGGCAATGGTGGCGCCATTCTTCAGCAGCGAACGCGCCGGGTACTGGAAGTGGAAGGCCATGGCGCTGATGTACGGCTGCACCAGGTCGATCGACACGTCATCGGCGCTGGCCCAGTAGAGCTGCATGGAAGCGATCACCCCGAGCGGCTTGAAGCGGGTGAACTCCTTGGGATTGACCATCTGCAGGTGAGTGATCGAGTGGGCGATGCCGCTCTGCCGGTCCTTGCGCGCCTGCTCGATGCCATTGAGCGACTCGCGCACCGCACGGTCACCGATGGCATGGATGTGCACCAGCCAGCCACGGGCGTCGGCCGCGCTGACCAGCTCACCGAAGTGCGCCGGGTCGATCAGCAACTCGCCGTACTTCTTCGAGTTCTTGTAGGGCTCCAGCAATGCGGCGGTCTGCGCCGGGAATTCCGGCACGCCATCGGCGAACACCTTGATTCCCGGCAGGGTCAGGTTGGGCACACCCTGGAACTGCTCGCGCACCTGCTCGATGACATCGAGATCGGCCGGGCGGCTTTTCGGGTGCACCACCAGCAAGGCGGCAACGTGAGCATTCAGTTCGCCGCGCTCGGCCAGTTGCTTGTACACCGGCAGGATGCCGACCGACTTGGCCGTGGGCTTGAGGTCGAACAGTGCTTCACCCGGTGCGCCGTTGGCCGCCGGGTCCATCCAGGCGGTGATGCCCAGTTGGTGGTTGTAACGCAGCGCGGCACGTCCGGCTTCCAGCAACTGAGCATCGCTGGCCGCCGGCATCTGCGCCATGGCCGGGTCGAGACCGGCGTCGGCGAGGAAGCCATTGGGCTGCAATTGTTCATCGTGACCGATGGTGTTGCGCGCCTCGCCCTGCAGCGCCGCCACTCGTGCCTGGTCGATGCCGGCACGTTTCAGCATGGCCCGGTTGGCCCAGCCGGTGTGGTGATCCCAGCCGATGAAGAAGATCGGCACTTGCGCCCACTCGCCCTGGTTGAAGCGCTTGTCGAACTCCGCCAGCTGGCTCCAGTAGGCCGATGGCATGCCGCCCACGCTGAGGATGTCGCCCTGCTTGGCCTTGCCATCGCGCAGGCGCCGCTCCAGCTCATCGAACGGCAGGAGCTGGCCCTCGGCGCTGGCCGACGCCAGTTCCAGGCCGCCAAAAATGGCGTGGGAGTGCGAGTCGATCAGCCCCGGCATCAGCACCTTGCCGCCGAGGTCGACCACCTGGGTGCCGGACTCCTTGAGCGCCAGCAGAGCACTGCTGGCGCCCACCTGCAGGACCTTGCCGTCACTCACCGCCAGCGCCTGCTGGAAGCCCTGGCCGGGCTCGCCGGTGAAGATTTTGCCGTTATGCAGGATCAGGTCCACGGCCGCCATGCTTTCCATCGAGGAAAAAGAAACTGCCATGGCGAGCAGCGCAGGAATCACCGGTTTCATCGCACACCCCTTTGTTTTTATCGAGTCAGGGCGGAGACTACCGATGCGCGGGCAATCGAAGAACGCCACAACCCGCACAACTCCTGTGCCTTCTAGGAACGAATGGATGGACAAGCTCAGCGCCCTCACCATGTTCGTCGCCACCGCCGAACACGGCAGTTTCAGCCGCGCCGCCGAGCACCTGGGCAAGACGCCCTCGGCGCTGACCAAGGCCGTCGCCCACCTGGAAGCCGAACTCGGCGCGCGCCTGTTGGTGCGCACCACACGGCGCATGGCCCTGACCGAAGCCGGGCAAATCTATCTGGAAGGTGCGCGCCAGGCCCTGGCCAACCTGCACCAGGCCGGCGAGGAAGTCGGCCAACTGCAGCACGAGCTGCGCGGCACCCTGCGCCTGATCGCCCCGCCGTCGTTCGGCCCGGCTTTTCTCGGTGAAGCGTGCCGGCGCTACATGCGCCGCCATCCGCAGGTGCATCTGGAGGTGGACCTGAGCGACACCTTCATTGACCTGATCGACGGCAGCTACGACCTCGCCCTGCGCGATGGGCCCACCGAGTTGCCCGGGCTGATCGCCCGCCCGCTGACCGAGAACCGCATACTGCTCTGCGCCAGCCCCGCCTACCTGCAGCGCAAACAGCTACCGGTGACCCCTGACAACCTCGCCGAACACGACTGGCTGATGTTCCGCCACCCGCTGCTCAACCGGCATTTCTGGTGGATGCGCCAGGGCGACAAGCGCATCCGTTATGACCATCCGACCCCACGCCTGACCAGCGACAACTACGACTTCCTGCTCGCCTGCCTGCTCGACGGCCAGGGCCTGCAGGTTCTTCCGCGCTGGAGTGCCGCGCCCTACCTGGCGCGTGGCGAGCTGGTGCAACTGTTACCCGAATACTGGCTGGAGCCGGACGCCTTCGGCCCCTGGGTGCACCTGCTCTACCTCGCCCACCGCCGGCAGACACGCAAGGTGGTGGCCTTCATCGAATGCCTGGACGAATACCTCGCCGAACAGGGCCTGGCCTGGCGCCCATAAAAAGCCCGCACAGGGCGGGCTTGTGGTGTGCACAACCGACGCTCAGCGCAGCTGCTCGACCATCCCGGCCACCACCGTCAACACATCGCGGGCCAGGCGCTTGGAGCGCACACCATTCCAGCCGGTGCGTGGGTTGGGGCTGAGGTTGTGGTCCTTGAACGGCATTTCCACGGTGTAGGACAGGCAGTCATACGTCTGCCCGACCCAGTTGCAGGCCAGTGCCAGGTTGGCCTGGCCCGGCTCATCGCGCGCATAGCCGTGCTGAACCTGGAACTCGCCAATGGCCATCAGTTGTTCGCGGAAGGTGTTTTCCAGGGCATCCAGGCGCGGAGTGAAACCGGGATTGCCTTCGCAGCCGGCGGTGAACACGTAGGGGATTTCCTCGTCGCCGTGGATATCGAGGAACAGGTCGACGCCAATCGCCGCCATCTGTTGCTGGACGAACAGCACCTCGGGGCTCTCCTCGGCGCTCGGCGCCTGCCAGGCGCGGTTGAGGTCCTTGCCGGCGGCATTGGTGCGCAGGTTGCCGTGGAAGGCGCCGTCCGGGTTCATGTTCGGCACCAGGTACAGCTCGGCCTTGGCCAGCAGTTGCTGCAGCTCGGCATCGTCGTTGGCCAGGCGCTCGATCAGGCCTTCCATGTACCACTCGGCCATGTGCTCGCCGGGGTGCTGCTGGGCGATCAGCCACAGCTTGCGCGGTGCACTGGAACCGCGGCTGACGCGCAGCAGCGGAATATCGCGGCCCTGCACGCTCTTGCCGGTGGCCAGCAGTTCGACCCCGGGAATGCTCAGGGCCTGCTCGATCAGCCGCTCGTGACGGGCGCGGCTGTAGGGTTCGAAATAGGCGAACCAGGCCTGCGCCTGGCTGGCGTCCAGCTCGAAATGCAGGCCGTTCTGGTCGAAGTGGGTGGGGACGCGGAACCAGTCCTGCTGGTCGTAGGAGGCCACCGCCTGGTAGCCGCTCCAGGCATGCGCGTAGGACGACTGCGCGGCATTGGTCAGGCTGAAGCCATGACGACTGCCGGGCACCAGGCCTTCGGCCTTGAAGTGGAACCACTGGAAATGCGCACTGGCGATGTCCGGGCGGATGGCCAGCAGCACCTGTTGCGGGTTGCTGGCGTCCAGCACCTGGATGTTGCCGCTGTCGAAGTCGCTGCGAATGTTCATGGGCCGCTCGTGAGGCAGAGAAATACCGGCGAATTGAAGCGCGTTCACCGTGCCACGTCCACGCAGACCCTGCGACCACGGGGCCACCGTAGGAGCGAGCTCTGCTCGCGAATCAGCCGCGTAAAAAGCTTCGCGAGCAGAGCTCGCTCCTACAGAGCCGTCGTCTGGCCGTCATCAGATCCGCTGCAGGCGGCGCCAGCCGAGGACGATGCCGCTGAGGCTGATGGCCAGGCCGCCGAGGCTGAACAGGATGACCAGCCCCTCACGCAGCAACGGGCGCTCCAGCAGCGGCAACCAGTCCCAGCTGTGCAGCAGGTTGAACAGCCAGCGCGAGACACGTTGGCGCTGGTCGAGCTGTTCGATCAGCGCACCGCTGTAGGGGTCGAGGTGCACCCAGCTGGCGGCGGGATCGGCGAAACGTGCGCGCAGCATGGGCAGGCGCTTGCGTTGGTGGCCGTACATGCTCTGCTCGGCCCGCGGGTAGTAGTAGGCGTCGTAGCGCTCCAGCCAGTCGAACTGCACGGCCACGCCCGGCAGCATGGCGCGCGCGGCCTGCTCCAGGGTACTGGCGGGCAGTTGTGCAATCACCTCCGCGCCCTCGACAACGGCCAGGAGACGACTCTCGCCTGCGGCGTCGTAGGCCACCCGGTAGAGCTGGCCGCCGACCCTCTGCCAGTGCACTTCCCGCACCAGCAGGCCGGCCTGGCGGAACTGCGCCAGCGTTTCGGCCAGCGGCTGGCGATCAGTAGCGACGCTCAGATCACCGCCCCGATAAGCCGCCGGAGCCAGCGTCGATGAACTGGCAAATAGCTGCCAGGGGTTCATCGACATCAGCCCGCTGAAGATCCAGGCGATCAGCACCGCACCGAACAGCAGGCCACCGATGTGATGCCAGCGCGCGAAGCCACCGGCATAAGGCGAGCGCGAGCCACTGCGATAGGGTTTGGTGAAACGCCAACGGAGCAGGCCGACGACCTGCCCGAGTAGCGCCATAAGGGTGGCGGCCAGCGACAGGTAGATGACGATCTGCGCCCACCAGGGGCTGTCGCGCAAGGGATAGAGCCAATGCAGCCAGGCGCCCAGCCAGTTCCAGGCGCGCTCGTTGCGGCTGGCATCGCGCACCACCGCGCCGGTGTGGCCGGAGATGTACAGCAGGCTGCCCGCCGCGTCGGCCACCTGCACGCGGTGTAGCGGCCGATCCGGGTCGAGGGCGCGCGAATGGCTCCAGGTGTCTTCCTGCACCTGGTCGAGGTACTGCACCGGGGCCGCACCCGCGAACTGGCGCGCGCTGGCCAACGCCGCGGGCGCATCGACCATGGCAACTCGCTGGCCGCTGCGGGCATCCACCGCTAGGCGCGTGCCGTCGGCATAGCCGAGCAGGTAGCGCGGCGTGCCGGCGACGCTGCTCAGGCGCAGCGTGCTTGGGGCCTCGCTGCGCCCACTGGCGGCCAGCGCCTGGCCCGGGCTGACGCAGCAGTCAGCCGAGGGCAGGTCGGGCAGATGCGCCAGGTGCTCGGCCGGGGTCAGCTTGGGATAGCCGACATACAGCATGACCACCCCGGAGACGAACCACAGCGCCATGAACAGGCACAGGCCGATGCCCAGCCAGCGGTGCCAGAGGTAGAAGTAGCGTTTGATCGCCATACCGTCCCCTTAGAACCGCGTATCCACAGCCACCTCGAAGGTACGTGGCGCACCCATGTAGTAGAGCGTGCCGTAGGCCTGCTTGGCGTAGACCTCATCGGTGAGGTTGCGCACCCGCGCGGTCACCGCCGTGTGCTCGTCCACCCGGTAGCGGGCGAAGGCGCCGTACAGGGTGTAGGACGGTGCCTCGAGGGTGTTGGCATTATTGGCGAACACCGCATCGACGTAGCGTGCATCCACTCCCGCCTGCCAGGCCGGGGCGATGTCATAGGTCAGCCAGGCATTGGCGACGTTCTCCGGCACGTTGGTCGGGCTGTTGCCTTCGCGCGATACCGACACGCCGTTCACCGCCTCGTTGAACTCGTCGTACTGGGCGTCCACGTAGGCGTAGTTGGCTTCGGCCAGCAGCTTCGCGGTGACCTGCAGCTTGCCGGCCAGCTCGATGCCGCGTGAGGTCTGCTGCCCCGCCTGGACGGTCAGGTTGGGGTCGTTGGAGTCCTTCACGGTGAAGTCGCGACGGACGATCTGGTATAGCGCCACGGTGGCCGACCCGTGCCCATCGAGGAAGTCGAACTTGCTGCCAACTTCCCACTGCTCGCCGGTAGTCAGGTCATACAGGCCGACCTGCGAGTAGGTCGCCGAGGCCAGCGAGCCGGCCGGTGGATCGGCGGCGGTGCTGTATTGCACGTAGACGTTGGCCGCCGGGGTCAGCGCGTAGACCAGGCCGACGCGGCCGGTAACCGGTTCCCAGGTGCGCTCGAAGAAAGCCGGGCTGGTGGCCGATACCGTGCCGTAGTTGGTCACCTCCATGTGCAGATGGTCGTAGCGCAGGCCGGTCAGCAAGGACAGGCGCTCGGTCAGCTCCAGGCGGTTTTCCAGGAAGCCGGCCAGGGTGGTGACCTCATGCTTGCGCTGTTTCTGCAGGCCGCCGTTGACGCCGGGGATGTCGTAGAAGCTGCCTGGGTCGAAGTGATCCGGGTCGATCGTGTCATAGGGGCTGGAGCTGAACTGGCCGTTGGGGTACAGCTTCTGCTGGTTCACCGAGTAGTCCAGGCCGGCCGACCACTGGCTGAACAGCCCGAACAGTTGAGCGTCATGGCGCAGCTCGAAGCGATTGCCGTCGACCTGCTGGTCGTGCCGTTGCAGGTAGGCCGAGCCACGCTCCAGGCGGCTGTTGTCGGCGTTGTAGACGTAGTTCTCCAGGTTGCGGTAATCGCGCTGGGCGTCGTAGTGATAGAGGGTGTTCTGCAGGCTGGTGCTGTCGCTGATCTGGTAGTCGATGATCGAGCGCACCCAGCGCACGCGCTGTTCGTAGCGGCCGTCGGCGACGTTGTAATTTTCGAAGCGGCGGTCTTCGTCGATCTTCATGGTGCCGCCCACCGGGTTGAGGATCGGCGAGCCCCAGTACGGGCTGTCTTCCTGGTCCTCCTGGTATTCCAGGGCCAGGGTGTGGCTGAGGTTGGGCGTCAGGTCGCTGAGGATGGAAAACGCCGTGCTGGTCGATTCACGCTCGTTGCGATCCATGTAGCCGTTGCCGGCCGTGCGACTGACGTCCAGGCGCGCGAAGTGCTTGGGATCGGGGCCGCTGCTCAGCGCGTGATTGACGCCGATGGCCATCTCCGAGCTGTCGTAGCTGCCGTAGCGCACGCGCCCTTCCACCGCCTGTTCCTCGCGGCTGGCCAGTTTGGTGATGTAGTTGATCGAGCCGCCAACCGCGCCAGCGCCGTAGAGGAAAGTCGAGGGGCCGCCGATCAATTCCACGCGGTCATAGATCCAGGCATCCACCGGGCGCGTAGCGCTGCTGTAGCTCATGCCGATGCCGTTGTAGAGCTGGGTGACCTGCCCCGCGGTGAAGCCGCGGTAGGACACATAACCGCCGTAGCCCGGGTTGGCCGAGGCGTTGACCCCGGTCATGGTGTTGATCACGTCCTGGGTGTCCTTGGCGCCACGTTCCTCGATGACGCGACGGTCGGCGACGCTGACCGAGGCCGGGGTTTCACGGGCGGTCAGGCCCAGGCGCGAGCCGGTCTTGATCGGTTGGTCGAGCTCCACGCCCGAGGGTTTGTCGAGGGTGCCCTCGACGGTCAGAGCGTCCAGCTCGACGGGCACGTGATCCGCCCACGCCAGGTTGCAGGCGCCGAGCAACAGCACCACAGAGGTGTTTCTTATAGTCATGGAGACAACTTCCACGCGAATAGTGATGGCTGCTTCGTGTGGCTACGCCAGGGCGCAGACCGACCGAATCAGACGGCTTGAGTCACTGCGGGGAAGTAGGCAGGAGAGGCGCGGGGGTTCAGCGAGGGCCACTGATAACGGGGCGGTGGCTGCGCCCAGCTGCGCACGATGATCGGTGCCACGGCGCTGCCCGGTACATAGTCCAGGGCCCAGCTCGCCGAGTTGATCGCCACCGCGACGGCGAAGGAAGAACACAGCGGGCAACTGAACGACGCGGTGGCTTGCTGGGTCGACTGCGAACCGCCGAGATCGACACCGGGGCCACTGTCGCTGCCCACAGAACAGAACGCGCCGTTCAAACCGCTCAGGCTCAGGCCGCTCATTTGCCCGTGATGAATACCGCAGGCGAACAGACTGAACAGGACGCTGGCGTACAGCACCCATGCAATCAGCGAGCGGTCATCGCGGGCAAGGTTCATGGCGGCGACTCTAGCATCAGGTGTTCCGGCGCAGAAGTGGCGGTGCGCGGTCAATTGCCGCAGAGCGCCGACGCTGGCACATGGCACGGCTCGGCACCTCCTGCCCTACTGCGTCTACGGCACTGCGCATGGCCGTTGAACCCGTCTGCGCCGCCGTGGGTATACTGCCCCGGCGGAGGCGCCTGGCGGCTCCGGCGTTTCCATCCCGCCTGCAAGAGCATCCATGAGCACAGCGAAACCCGTGGGCCCGCGCGAGCAGCGCAAAGCCGAAAGCCGTCGACTGATCCTGCAGGCCGCCATCCAGGTGTTCGAGCAGGCTGGTTTCGAGGGCGCCTCGACCCGCGAGATCGCCAAGCGCGCCGGGGTCGCCCAGGGCCTGGTCACCTATCACTTCGAGAACAAGGACAAGCTCTGGCGCGAGGCGGTCAAGGCGGCCTTCGCCGACGTGCCGCTGATGGCCGAGGTACCACCGGCAGCCAGCGCCGAGCAGGTGCGCGCGATCTTCCGTGAGTTCATTCGTGGCTATGCGCGGCTGTGCATGCAGTCCTCGGGCATGGCGATGCTGCTGTACCAGCAGATCGGGCAGAAGGACGAGCGCTTCGACTGGCTGGTGCGCGAGCAGTTTCTGCCCACCCAGCAGCGCCTGCAGCCGCTGTACGACGCCTGCCTGGCAACCGGGCTGATCAAGCCGATGCCCTTCGAGCACTTCTGCTTCAGCCTGGCCGGGCTGACCAATACCTACTTCGCCCTGGCCGACGTGTACCACATCGCCACCGACCTGCACCCCGCCGATGGCGAGGTGGCCGACAGCATCGTCGCGCATATCGAAAGCCTGTTCTTCGCCTGAAATCCATCCAAAGAAAAACCATCTGCGGCCTGTCGCCGGCTGTGCCGTGGTTGACTAAAAGTTGCCCAACCCTGTAAATGGCTGTTCACTCGAACAACGAAATTGTTTGCCGTCATTCCCCAGAGGTTGCGCAACATGAATAACAAGAGAGTGGTCATCACCGGCGCCGGCAGTGGCATCGGCCGCGAACTGGCCCTGCAATTCGCCGCCAAGGGCTGCCAGCTGGCCCTGGCCGACGTCAACAGCGCCGGCCTCGACGCGACAGTGACCCTGGCCCGCGCCGAGGGAGCCAGCCAGATCATCAGCGCTGCGGTAAACGTGGCGGACGAAGCCCAGTTCAATGACTTTGCACAAAGCGTGAATGCGCAACTGGGCGGCGTCGACGTGGTCATCAACAATGCCGGCATCACCCGCTTCGGCGAGTTCGCCTCGACTTCGGCGGAAGCCTTTCGCAGCGTGCTGGACGTTAATTTCTGGGGTGTGGTGCATGGCAGCCGCGCGTTCCTGCCGGCACTGCGCAGCAGCCGGGGCAGCCTGGTCAACATTTCCAGCCTGTTCGGCCTGATCGGCGTCGCCGGCCAGGCGCACTACTGCGCCAGCAAGTTCGCCGTGCGCGGCTTTACCGAATCGCTGCGCCAGGAACTCAAGGAAGACGGCGTGCATGTCGCCTGCGTGCACCCGGGCGGCGTGCGCACCGGTATCGCCAGCAACGCGACCTTCGACCAGGCCGTCGACAACCCGGCGGACGTGGTGCGCAACCTCGAGGAAAAGGCCCTCAAGCTGGCGCCCAGCGAGGCGGCTCGGATCATCATCGACGGCATCGAACGCCGCCGCGAGCGCATCCTGGTCGGCGGCGACGCCAAGTTCGTCGACCTGCTGCAGCGCCTGTTCCCCCGCGCCTATGCCGATATCGTCCAGCGCGTGCTGGGCAAGGCCTCGAACATGCGCAAGAAGGTGACGGCATGATCGACAAACGCCTGATCCGTTCGCGCTCGCTGCGTTCGCGCCTGGTCAGCCTGGTGCTGCGCAGCAAGCTGAAACCCATCCTCACGGCCGAGCACTTCGATCACGTGCGCTTTCGCGCCTGGCTGGAGCGCAACAACGCCAAACGCAAGCCCGCAGCGGGCGTCTCGGTCACGCCCGGCGAGCACGCCACGCTCAAGGGCGAATGGAACCTGCCGGACGCTGCCACGCCGGGCCGTTGCATGCTCTACCTGCATGGCGGTGGCTATATCTTCGGCTCGTCACTCACCTACCGCGCCTTCACCACCCAACTGGCCAAGCGGGCCAACTGCGCGCTGTTTTCCCTGGACTACCGCCTGGCGCCCGAGCACCCGTTCCCGGCCGCCGTGGACGATGCCGTAGCGGCCTACCTGTGGCTGCGCCAATCCTTCGCAGCCGAGCAGATCGTGGTGTCCGGGGACTCCGCCGGTGGCGGCCTAAGCCTCGCCCTGCTGCTGGCACTCCAGGCCCAGGGCCACGCGCTGCCTGCTGGCGCGGTGCTGCTCTCGCCCTACACCGACCTGCTGGCCAGTGGTGAATCGCTGCACAGCAACGGCAAGCACTGCGCCATGTTTGATGCCAACGCCATCCAGCGCGCCGCCGCCATCTACCTCAATGGCCAGGACGGCGCGTGGCCACTGGCGTCGCCGCTGTATGGCGACTTCCAGGGCTTCCCGCCCATCGCCATCCATGTCAGCGACAGCGAAGCCCTGCGCGATGACTCCTACCGCGTGGCCGAGCGCCTCGACCAGGCTGGCGCCCCCGTGCAACTGAGCATCTGGAAAGGCCAGGCGCATGTCTGGCCGACCTTCTATCCGTTGTTGCCGGAAGCCGGCACCTGCCTGCGCGAGATGGCCGACTTCGCCCAGCAGTGCTGGCAGGCCGCCGCCGTTGCGACGGCCGCGTCGACCCCCGCCTTGGCGGAGGCCAGCGCATGAGCGAGGTGCTCGACTACGTCATCGTCGGCAGCGGCTTCTCCGGGCTGGGCATGGCGATCGAGCTGAAGAACAGCAGCCGCCACGACTTCGTCATCCTCGAGAAGGCCGCCGACATCGGCGGCTGCTGGCGCGACAACACCTACCCCGGCTGCGGCTGCGACATCCCCTCGCACCTCTACTCGTTCTCCTTCGAGCAACGCCCGGACTGGTCGCGCAAATACCCGCTGCAGCAGGAGATCCACCAGTACCTCAAGCACTGCGTGGCCACGTACGGGCTCGCCCCGCACCTGCGCCTGAATGCCGAGGTGCAGCGCCTGCGCTACCTCGACGAGGAGCGCCTGTGGTGCATCGAACTGGCCGACGGCAGCCAGCTGCGGGCGCGCTTCGTCATGCTCGGCAAGGGGCCGCTGCACGTGCCGTCGATTCCCGACCTGCCAGGGCTGGACAGCTTCCGCGGCAAGGTCTTCCACTCTAGCAACTGGGACCACAGCTACGACCTGCGCGGCAAGAAGGTCGCCTCGATCGGCACCGGCGCCAGCGCGATCCAGTACATCCCGCAGATCGCCCCGCTAGTCGAGGAGCTCTCGCTGTTCCAGCGCACCCCTGCCTGGGTGCTGCCGCGCCCGGACCGGCGCATGAGCGGCGTGGAGCAGAAGCTCTTTGCGCTGTTCCCGCCCCTGCAGTACCTGTATCGCCATGTGCTGTTCCGCGTGCACGAGATGCGCCTGAAGGCCATGCAGGCCGGCAGCTTCGCCAATCGCATGGCCAGCCGCATGGCCAAGCGGCACATCGAGCAGCACATCCCCCAGGCGGACAAGCGCCGCAAGCTGACGCCGAACTACATGCTCGGTTGCAAGCGCATCCTGATCTCCAACGACTACTACCCGGCCGTCGCCCGCAGCAATGTCGAGCTGATCGCTTCCGGGGTCAGTGCCGTCGGCGAGCACCATGTGATCGCCACGGATGGCACGCGCAAGGAAGTCGACGCGATCATCTTCGGCACCGGTTTCGAGGTGATGGATGCCCTGGTGCCGCCTGGCTTCATCATCGGCCCCGGCGGCGAAGACCTCGGCCAGCGCTGGCTGGAACAGGGCACCACGGCCTTTCGCGGCGTGTCGATACCGGGCATGCCCAACCTGTTCTGCCTGATCGGGCCGAACAGCGGCCTGGGCCACAACTCGATGATCCTGATGATCGAGGCGCAGATCGGCTACATCCTCAACTGCCTCGACCACCTGCAGCGCAACGGCCTCAGCCAGCTCGACGTACGCGACGAGGTGGCCCGCGACTACAGCGAGGCGATGCAGGTCGAACTCAAGGACTCGGTCTGGCTGTCGGGTTGCAGCAGTTGGTACCTGGGCAAGGACGGCCGCAACGTCACCCTCTGGCCGGCCGCCGTGGCCACTTACCAGAAGCTGATGAAGTCATTGCCGCTGGCCAGCTACCGCTGGGACTGAGCCCCAAACGAAAAAGGCCCGTAGCATGCGCTACGGGCCTTTTCTTTACCGCCGGACAATCTTCGATCAGAACGGGATGTCGTCGTCGAAGCTGTCGTAGTCGGCAGCCGGCTGCTGGGCGGCCGGTTGCGGTGCCGGACGCTGCTGCGGGGCGGACTGTTGCGGTGCCGGGCGCGACTGCTGCTGGCGCGGGGCGTATTCACCGCCGCCTTCGCTGTTGTTGCCACGGCCGCCGAGCAGTTGCAGGGTGCCGTTCATGTCGACCACGATCTCGGTGGTGTAGCGCTTGACGCCGTCTTTTTCCCACTCGCGGGTCTGCAGACGACCTTCGATGTAGCACTGGCCGCCCTTGCGCAGGTATTCACCGGCGATTTCCGCCAGCTTGCCGAAGAACACCACACGGTGCCATTCGGTACGGTCCTGCTGCTGACCGGTTTGCTTGTCTTTCCAGCTATCGGTAGTGGCGAGGGTGATGTTGGTCACCGCGTTGCCATTGGGTAGATAGCGGGTTTCCGGATCGCCGCCGACGTTGCCGATCAGAATGACTTTGTTAACCCCACGGGCCATTTCGTTCTCCTAAGCTGAATGCGTATCCGCGGCATCTTCGAGCACACGCTCGAGCAACTCGCGGTCCAATTGTTGGGTGTCCACTTTGATGTACAACGCGGTCTCCTCGGCGACCACCACGGCATCACTGACACCGGGTACTGCGAGGATGCGACCTACCAGTCCACGATCCGCCAGCGCAGCTGCTACGAGCGGGCGGCGCAAACTGGTCACATAAGGCGGCTCGCGCATAGTAGCAGCTGCCAGCAGCCAAATAACCCCCAGCAGTGCACAGCCGACGAACACCAGCCCGAGCCCGCCATGCTGGTACAACCAGCCCCCGAGAATGCCGCCCAGCGCCGCGCCGAGGAACTGGCTGGTGGAGTACACGCCCATCGCCGTGCCCTTGCCGCCGGCCGGCGCGACCTTGCTGACCAGCGATGGCAGCGAGGCTTCGAGCAGGTTGAACGCGGTGAAGAACACCACGATGCCCGCCACCAGCGCATGCAGGCTGTGGCCGAACAACCAGAAGAACAGCTCGCACAGCAGCAGCACCAATACCGCACCGCTGAGCACGCGCTTCATGCGGCGCTTTTTCTCGGCATAGATGATGAACGGCACCATGCCGAAGAAGCCGATCAGCAAGGCACTCAGGTAGACCCACCAGTGCTCTTCCTTGGGCAGCGCACCCTCGTCCACCAGCGCCAGCGGCAAGGCGACGAAGCTGGCCATGAGGATCGCGTGCAGCACCAGAATGCCGATATTCAGGCGCAGCAACTCAGGGTTGCGCAGCGTCGCACCCAGCGCCTGGCGCGCCACGTTGGATTCGCGATGGGCCAAGGTGCGCGACGCCTTCGGCACCAGCAGGGCGATGATCAAGATGCCCAGCAGCGCCATGCCGGCGGTGACCCAGAACAACCCGGACAGGCCGTAGGCGCGGGTCAGCAGCGGGCCGACCACCATGGCCACGGCGAAGGACAGGCCGATGCTCATGCCGATCATGGCCATGGCCTTGGTCCGGTGCTGTTCGCGGGTGAGGTCGGAGAGCAGCGCCATCACCGCAGCGGAGATCGCCCCGGCGCCCTGCAGCACGCGGCCAGCGATCACGCCCCAGATCGAGTCGGCATTGGCCGCCAGCACCGCACCGGCGGCGAAGATCAGCAGGCCGACGTAGATGATCGGCAGGCGGCCGATGCGGTCGGAGAGGATACCGAAAGGGATCTGCAGCACGGCCTGGGTCAGGCCGTAGGCACCAATGGCCAGGCCGATCAGCGCCGGCGTGGCGCCCGCCAGGTCCATCCCGTAGGTGGCCAACACCGGCAGCACCATGAACATGCCCAACATGCGGAAGGCGAACACCAGGGCCAGGCCACCTGCGGCGCGGGTCTCACTGGCGCTCATGCGCTCGCTGTGCGGATCGTGCATTGCAACACCCCATGAAAACGAGGCGGCGATTCTACCAGCCGCAGCCCGTCCGGCACAGGCGTGACGCTTTGCCGCGCGGTAGCCCGGAGCCGTATACTTCGCGGTTTCCGGGCGCCAAACGAGGCTGCTGTTCGTGGATAAGATTCTGATTCGTGGTGCACGTACCCATAACCTGAAAAACATCGACCTGACCCTGCCGCGCGACAAGCTGATCGTGATCACCGGCCTGTCCGGTTCCGGCAAGTCATCGCTGGCCTTCGACACGCTCTACGCCGAGGGTCAGCGCCGCTACGTCGAGTCGCTGTCGGCCTACGCCCGGCAGTTCCTATCGATGATGGAAAAGCCCGATGTCGACACCATCGAAGGCCTGTCGCCGGCGATCTCCATCGAGCAGAAGTCCACCTCGCACAACCCGCGCTCGACCGTCGGCACCATCACCGAGATCTACGACTACCTGCGCCTGCTCTACGCCCGCGTCGGCATTCCGCGCTGCCCCGACCACGATGTACCGCTGGAAGCACAGACCGTCAGCCAGATGGTCGACCAGGTGCTGGCCCAGCCGGAAGGCCGCAAGCTGATGCTGCTGGCGCCGGTAATCCGCGAGCGCAAGGGTGAGCACCTGTCGGTATTCGAGGAGCTGCGTGCACAGGGCTTCGTCCGCGTGCGGATCAACGGCAAGCTGTACGAGATGGACGAGCTGCCCAAGCTCGACAAGCAGAAGAAACACAGCATCGATGTGGTGGTGGACCGCTTCAAGGTTCGCGAAGACCTGCAGCAGCGTCTGGCCGAATCCTTCGAGACCGCACTCAAGCTGGCCGATGGCATCGCCCTGGTCGCCCCCATGGATGATGAAGAAGGCGAGGAAACCATCTTCTCCGCCCGCTTCGCCTGCCCACATTGCGGCCACTCGATCAGCGAGCTGGAACCCAAGCTGTTCTCCTTCAACAACCCCGCCGGCGCCTGCCCGACCTGCGACGGCCTGGGCGTGAAGCAGTTCTTCGACACCCGCCGCCTGGTCAACGCCGAGCTGACCCTGGCCGAAGGCGCAATCCGCGGCTGGGATCGACGCAACGTCTATTACTTCCAGATGCTCGGCTCGCTGGCCGCACACTACGGCTTCAGCCTGGAAATCCCCTTCGAGGAACTCAGCCAGGAGAATCGCCAGGCGATCCTGCATGGCAGCGGCAAGGACAACGTCGAATTCCGCTACCTCAACGACCGTGGCGACATCGTCAAACGCGCCCACCCGTTCGAAGGCATCGTGCCGAACCTGGAGCGGCGCTACCGCGAAACCGAATCAACCACCGTGCGCGAGGAACTGGCCAAGTTCCTCAGCACCCAGGCCTGCCAAGATTGCCGTGGCACGCGCCTGCGCCGTGAAGCACGCCATGTGTGGGTCGGCGACAAGACCCTGCCGGCCGTCACCAGCCTGCCGATTGGCGATGCCACCGACTACTTCGGCGGCCTGAGCCTGACCGGTCGGCGTGGCGAGATCGCCGACAAGATCCTCAAGGAAATCCGCGAACGCCTGCAGTTCCTGGTCAACGTCGGCCTTGATTACCTGACCCTGGACCGCAGCGCCGACACCCTGTCCGGTG
Organism: Aquipseudomonas ullengensis; assembly: GCF_014174475.1. Taxonomy (GTDB): domain Bacteria; phylum Pseudomonadota; class Gammaproteobacteria; order Pseudomonadales; family Pseudomonadaceae; genus Aquipseudomonas; species Aquipseudomonas ullengensis. The sequence continues at coordinate 38,645 of NZ_JACJUD010000003.1, read as the reverse complement.
GCGAAGCGCAGCGCATCCGCCTGGCCAGCCAGATCGGTGCCGGCCTGGTCGGCGTCATGTACATCCTCGACGAACCCTCGATCGGCCTGCACCAGCGCGACAACGAGCGCCTGCTCGGCACCCTGCGCCACCTGCGCGACATCGGTAACACGGTGATCGTGGTCGAGCACGACGAGGACGCCATCCGCATGGCCGACTACGTGGTCGACATCGGTCCGGGCGCCGGCGTGCACGGCGGACGCATCGTCGCCGAGGGCACCGCCGCCGAGGTCATGGCCCACCCGGATTCGCTGACCGGCAAATACCTGTCCGGGCGCGAGAAGATCCGCTACCCGGCCCAGCGCACGCCGCGCAACAAGAAGCTGTCGCTGAAGATCAAAGGCGCACGCGGCAACAACCTGCGCAACGTCGACCTGGATATCCCGATCGGCCTGCTCACCTGCGTGACCGGCGTGTCCGGCTCAGGCAAATCGACGCTGATCAACAACACCCTGTTCCCGCTGGCCGCCACCGCCCTGAACGGCGCGACCACTCTGGAAGCCGCCGTGCACGACAGCATCGACGGCTTGCAGCACCTGGACAAGGTGGTCGACATCGACCAGAGCCCGATCGGCCGTACGCCGCGCTCCAACCCAGCGACCTACACCGGCCTGTTCACCCCGATCCGCGAGCTGTTCGCCGGTGTGCCCGAGTCGCGCTCGCGCGGTTACGGCGCCGGACGCTTCTCCTTCAACGTCAAGGGCGGCCGTTGCGAGGCCTGCCAGGGCGACGGCCTGATCAAGGTGGAAATGCACTTCCTGCCGGACATCTACGTGCCCTGCGACGTGTGCAAGAGCAAGCGCTACAACCGCGAAACCCTGGAAGTGAAGTACAAGGGCAAGAACATCACCGAAGTGCTGGACATGACCATCGAGGAAGCGCGCGAGTTCTTCGACGCGGTGCCGGCGCTGGCGCGCAAGCTGCAGACGCTGATGGATGTCGGCCTGTCCTACATCAAGCTAGGGCAGTCGGCGACCACCCTCTCCGGCGGTGAGGCGCAACGGGTCAAGCTGAGCCGCGAATTGTCCAAGCGCGACACCGGCAAGACCTTGTACATCCTCGACGAGCCGACCACCGGCCTGCACTTCGCCGATATCCAGCAACTCCTCGACGTACTGCACCGCCTGCGCGACCACGGCAACACCGTGGTGGTGATCGAGCACAATCTGGATGTGATCAAGACCGCCGACTGGCTGATCGACCTCGGCCCCGAGGGTGGCTCCAAGGGCGGCATGATCATCGCCACCGGCACCCCGGAAGAGGTCGCCGACATGCCGCAGTCGCATACTGGCTACTTCCTTAAGCCGCTGCTGGAACGTGATCGCAGTTAAGGGTCCGTCCAGACATGAAAAAGCCCCGCATCTGCGGGGCTTTTTTATTGCCGGAGACTCACGCCAGATCGAAGCGATCCAGGTTCATCACCTTGACCCAGGCGGCGACGAAGTCGGCGACGAACTTCTGCTGGCCGTCGGCACTGGCATACACCTCGGCATAGGCACGCAGCACCGAGTTGGAACCGAAGATCAGGTCGCTGCGAGTGCCGGTGTACTTCAACTGGCCGGTCTTGCGATCCCGCCCCTCGAACACCTCGGCCTCGGCATCTACCGCTTTCCACTCCGTACTCATGTCCAGCAGGTTGACGAAGAAGAGGTTGCTGAGCACGCCCTCCTGCTCGCTGAACACGCCATGCTTGCTGCCGTCTGCGTTGGCACCGAGCACACGCAAACCACCAACCAACGCGGTCAGCTCAGGCGCCGTGAGAGTCAGCAACTGCGCACGGTCGACCAGCAGCGCTTCGGTGGCTGCACCGACATAGCCCTTCCTGTAGTTACGGAAGCCATCGGCCAGGGGCTCGAGCACAGCGAACGATTCGACATCGGTCTGCTCTTGCGTGGCATCGACACGTCCCGCCGCGAACGGCACCTCGACCGCAACGCCTGCCGCCTTGGCCGCCAGCTCGATACCGACGCTACCGGCCAGCACGATCACATCGGCCAACGAGGCCTTGCCTGACGCTTGCTGGATCTCGACCAGTTTGGGCAGGGCCTGGACAGCGATCCTGTTGACCTCCCAGTCCTTCTGCGGAGCCAGGGCCAGGCGCGCACCGTTGGCGCCACCGCGCTTGTCGCCACCACGGAAGGTCGAGGCCGAAGCCCAAGCCACAGACACCAACTCACTGACCGACAGACCCGATGCGGCGATCTTGGTCTTGATGTCGGCAATATCGGCCGCCGACGGATTGTGGGTAGCGGCTGGCAACGGGTCTTGCCAGATCAGCTCTTCCTTCGGCACTTCAGGGCCAAGGTAGCGTGCAATCGGCCCCATGTCGCGGTGGGTCAGCTTGTACCAGGCGCGAGCAAAGGCTTCGGCGAACGCCTGCGGGTCTTCGAAGAAACGCTTGGAGATTTTGCCGAACTCCGGATCGAAGCGCAGCGTCAGGTCGGTGGTCAGCATGGTGGGCTTATGGAATTTACCCGGGATATGCGCATCGGGAATGATCTCCGGCGCATCCTTGGCAGTCCATTGCTTGGCGCCGGCCGGCGAGGCGGTCAGCTCCCATTCGAACTTGAACAGGTTCTCGAAGAAGTTGTTGCTCCACAACGCAGGCGTCTTCGTCCAGGTCACTTCGAGACCACTGGAAACGGTGTCCTTGCCGTGGCCGCTGCCGAAGTTGCTGTTCCAGCCCAAGCCCTGGGCCTCGATGGATGCGCCTTCGGGCTCGGCTCCCTTGTGCGACTCCGGTGCAGCGCCGTGGGCCTTGCCGAAGGTGTGACCACCGGCAATCAGGGCAACAATCTCCTCATCATCCATCGCCATGCGGCTAAACGTGGCGCGGATGTCCTTGGCCGCGGCGAGATAATCACCACTGGCGTTCGGCCCCTCCGGGTTCACGTAGATCAGCCCCATGTGGGTGGCGGCGAGGTTGTTGTCCAGCTCACGGTCATCATGGAAGCGCTTGTCAGTGCCCAGCCATTGGGTCTCGGCGCCCCAGTTCACGTCCATGTCCGGTTCCCACACGTCCGCGCGGCCGCCAGCAAAGCCGAAGGTGCGGAACCCCATCGACTCCAGCGCGACGTTGCCCGTGAGGATGAACAGGTCAGCCCAGGAAATTTTTTGCCCGTACTTCTGCTTGATCGGCCACAGCAAGCGGCGCGACTTATCAATGTTGACGTTGTCCGGCCAGGAGTTCAGTGGCGCAAAGCGTTGCTGGCCACGCCCGCCGCCGCCACGACCATCAACGGTGCGGTAGGTGCCAGCCGCATGCCAGGCCATGCGGATCATCTGCGGACCGTAGTGGCCGAAGTCGGCGGGCCACCAGTCCTGGCTATCGGTCATGAGCTTGACCAGATCGGCCTTGAGAGCCTTGTAGTCGAGCTTCTTGAATTCCTCGGCGTAATTGAACGCCTCACCCAGCGGGTTGGACTTTGCCGAGTGCTGGTTGAGCAGATCTACACGCAGCTGATTGGGCCACCAATCCTTGTTGGTAGTGCCGCCGCCGGCGACATGATGGAACGGGCATTTACCTTGGTTCGACATTGTTCTCTCCTTCTCCTCATCAGGTCGGTCCCATCGACTGCGGCCGACGATGGAACAAGACTAGACCCGGATTTCTGAAAGAACCAATATATGAAAGACAATGCCGCGATAGTTTTTATCTTTTACAGAAGCCCGCAGCCCCAAGCGTAATTCATCAGCAAGAGCGCAGCGTAGGCCGCCCAACCAGGCACTCAGCGCGCCCTACAGGTACCCGGTACTACCCCCTCGCCGCACAGCCTGAAATCGTTAAAACCCAAAAACAAAAAACCGGGCACTAGGCCCGGTTCTTCGTAGACGGTTAAGTCTTACTCAGCTTCGACTGCTGCGCCGCCGACCGGACGGTCGACCAGCTCAACATAAGCCATCGGAGCATTGTCGCCAGCGCGGAAACCGCACTTGAGGATACGCAGGTAACCGCCCTGACGGGTGGCGTAGCGCTTGCCCAGATCGTTGAACAGTTTACCGACGATAGCTTTCGAACGAGTACGGTCGAAGGCGAGACGACGGTTAGCAACGCTGTCTTCCTTAGCCAGGGTGATCAGCGGCTCGGCAACGCGGCGCAGTTCTTTGGCTTTCGGCAGAGTAGTTTTGATCAGCTCGTGCTCGAACAGCGAAACCGCCATGTTCTGGAACATGGCCTTGCGGTGAGCGCTGGTGCGGCTGAGGTGACGGCCACTTTTACGATGACGCATGGTTCATTCCTTACCAAACTTCAAGTTCGGTGATCGTGACGATCAGGCAGTCGCCTTATCGTCTTTTTTCAGGCTTGCCGGCGGCCAGTTGTCGAGACGCATACCGAGGGACAGGCCACGGGAGGCCAGTACGTCCTTAATCTCGGTGAGCGACTTCTTGCCCAGGTTAGGAGTTTTCAACAGTTCTACTTCGGTACGCTGGATCAGGTCGCCGATGTAGTAAATGTTCTCCGCCTTCAGGCAGTTGGCCGAACGAACGGTCAGTTCAAGGTCGTCAACCGGACGCAGCAGGATCGGATCGATCTCGTCTTCCTGCTCGACTACCACCGGCTCGCTGTCGCCCTTCAGATCTACGAAGGCCGCCAGTTGGTGCTGGAGGATGGTCGCGGCACGACGGATAGCCTCTTCAGGATCCAGGGTGCCGTTGGTTTCCAGGTCAATGACCAGCTTGTCCAGGTTGGTACGCTGCTCAACGCGGGCGTTTTCAACCACGTATGCAATCCGGCGAACCGGGCTGAACGAAGAGTCCAGCTGCAGACGACCGATGCTACGGCTCTCGTCTTCATCGCTCTGACGGGCATCAGCCGGCTCGTAGCCACGGCCACGACGCACGGTGAGTCGCATGTTCAGAGCGCCGTTTTCCGCCAGGTTGGCGATAACGTGATCGCCATTGACGATCTCGACATCGTGATCCAGCTGAATATCGGCAGCGGTGACCACACCCGAGCCCTTCTTGGCCAGAGTCAGGGTGACTTCGTCACGACCGTGCAGCTTGATGGCCAGGCCTTTCAGGTTGAGCAGGATCTCAATCACATCTTCCTGCACACCTTCGATGGCGCTGTACTCGTGGAGTACACCGTCAATCTCGGCCTCGACTACTGCACAGCCAGGCATGGAGGACAACAGGATGCGACGCAGCGCGTTGCCCAGGGTATGGCCAAAGCCACGCTCGAGAGGCTCGAGAGTGATCTTGGCGCGGGTCGAACTGACCACCTGCACATCAATGTGGCGGGGGGTCAGGAACTCATTTACCGAAATCTGCATGGATGCACCTATTTTCTAGCCCTTACTTGGAGTAGAGCTCGACAATCAGGCTTTCGTTGATGTCGGCGGACAGGTCGCTGCGAGCCGGAACGTTTTTGAACACGCCCGATTTCTTCTCAGTGTCCACGTCAACCCACTCAACGCGACCGCGCTGGGCGCACAGCTCGAGAGCTTGCACGATGCGCAGCTGGTTCTTAGCCTTTTCGCGAACTGCCACGACGTCACCAGCTTTAACCTGGTAGGACGGGACGTTCACGGTCGAACCGTTCACGGTGATCGCTTTGTGCGATACCAGCTGACGGGATTCAGCGCGGGTAGCACCAAAGCCCATACGGTAAATCACGTTATCCAGACGGCACTCGAGCAGTTGCAGGAGGTTTTCGCCGGTAGCGCCTTTACGGCTGGCAGCCAGTTTGTAGTAACCGCTGAACTGACGCTCCAGAACACCGTAGATACGGCGAACTTTTTGCTTTTCACGCAGCTGGGTACCGTAGTCGGACTGACGACCACGGCGAGCGCCGTGCTGGCCAGGAGCCGCTTCGATGTTGCACTTCGATTCAAGCGCGCGCACGCCGCTCTTCAGGAAGAGGTCGGTGCCTTCACGGCGAGACAGTTTGCATTTGGGACCAATGTAACGAGCCATTCTTCACTGTCTCCTATTACACGCGACGCTTCTTCGGCGGACGGCACCCGTTATGCGGGATTGGCGTCACGTCGGTGATGCTGGCGATTTTGTAGCCGCAGGCGTTCAGAGCGCGCACAGCGGATTCGCGACCAGGACCTGGACCCTTGACGTTGACGTCGAGGTTCTTCAGGCCGTATTCCAGGGCTGCTTGACCAGCACGCTCAGCAGCCACCTGGGCAGCGAACGGGGTGGACTTACGGGAGCCGCGGAAACCGGAACCACCGGAGGTAGCCCAGGACAGGGCGTTACCTTGACGGTCGGTAATGGTCACGATGGTGTTGTTGAAAGACGCATGGATATGGGCGATGCCATCCACAACTGTCTTTTTGACTTTCTTACGAGTACGAGCAGCAGGCTTAGCCATGACTTATTTCCTGTCGATTCGCGGGCGCAATTACTTGCGGATCGGCTTACGCGGGCCCTTACGGGTACGCGCGTTGGTCTTGGTGCGCTGACCGCGGACCGGGAGGCCACGACGGTGACGCAGACCGCGATAGCAGCCCAGGTCCATCAGACGCTTGATTTTCATGTTGATTTCGCGGCGCAGATCACCTTCAGTGGTGAGCTTGGCGACTTCGCCACGCAGCTGCTCGATCTGCTCGTCAGAGAGATCTTTGATCTTTACCGCCGGATTAACGCCGGTGGTGGCACAGATTTGCTGTGCCTTGGTGCGACCAACACCGTAGATGTAGGTCAGCGAGATAACAGTGTGCTTGTTATCCGGAATGTTGACGCCTGCAATACGGGCCATTCAGTGGAACTCCAATTGACAGCTACCCACGCCCTGGAAGCCAAGAAATAGGGCGCGCGATATTAACGCTGTAGTAACAAAGAATCAACCCGGCAGCGCACTAGCTGCCGGGCTCATTACGCGTAAATCACACTCAGCCTTGGCGCTGCTTGTGACGCGGCTCCGCGCTGCAGATCACGCGCACGACACCGTCGCGGCGGATGATCTTGCAGTTACGGCACAACTTCTTGACCGATGCACGAACTTTCATCAGTAACTCCTAGAACCTTACGGGAACACTGTCAGCGGAGCATGCCGCTGCCATAGCCCTTCAGGTTGGCTTTCTTCATCAGGGATTCGTACTGGTGAGAAACGAGGTGCGATTGTACTTGGGCCATAAAGTCCATCACAACCACGACCACGATCAGCAGCGAGGTCCCGCCAAGGTAGAACGGTACGTTCGCTGCAACCACCAGGAACTGGGGCAGCAGGCAAACAGCCGTCATGTACAGAGCACCGAACATGGTCAAGCGAGTCAGTACGCCATCGATATAGCGTGCCGATTGCTCGCCCGGACGAATGCCCGGAATAAAGGCACCGGACTTCTTCAGGTTTTCCGCTACGTCTTTCGGGTTGAACATCAGCGCCGTGTAGAAGAAGCAGAAGAAAACGATCCCTGCACTAAACAGCAAAATGTTCAACGGCTGACCGGGAGCGATCGACTGCGAGATGTCCTGCAGCCAGCCCATACCTTCAGACTGACCGAACCAGGAACCCAGCGAAGCCGGGAACAGCAAAATGCTGCTCGCGAAGATGGCCGGGATAACGCCCGCCATGTTCACCTTCAACGGCAGGTGGCTGGTCTGCGCAGCAAAAACCTTGCGGCCCTGCTGACGCTTGGCGTAGTGCACCGCAATGCGACGCTGACCACGCTCAATGAACACCACGAAACCGATGATCGCTACCGCCAACAGACCGATGGCGACCAGAGCGAAGATATTGATATCGCCCTGACGAGCAGACTCGAAAGACTGCCCCACCGCACTCGGCAGACCGGCCACGATGCCCGAGAAAATCAGCATCGAAATACCGTTACCGACACCGCGCTCGGTGATCTGCTCGCCCAGCCACATCATGAACATCGCACCGGCCACGAAGGTCGACACTGCCACGAAGTGGAAGCCGAAATCAGTTGCGAACGCGACACCCTGGCTAGCCAGACCAATGGACATGCCAATGGCCTGAACGATCGCCAGGATCAAAGTGCCGTAGCGGGTGTACTGGCTGATCTTGCGACGGCCAGCTTCCCCTTCCTTTTTCAACTGCTCCAGCTGCGGGCTGACGACGGTCATCAGTTGCATGATGATCGATGCCGAGATGTACGGCATGATCCCCAGTGCAAAGATGCTCATACGCTCCAGCGCGCCGCCGGAAAACATGTTGAACAGGCTAAGAATGGTCCCCTCGTTCTGCCGGAACAGGTCGGCCAGCCGGTCAGGGTTTATTCCGGGCACCGGAATATGCGCGCCGATCCGATAGACGATGATCGCCAGGAACAGAAAACGCAGCCGAGTCCACAACTCGGACAACCCGCCATTGCTGAGCGCAGAGAGAGCACCTTGCTTAGCCATTTAGTCCTCGAACTTGCCGCCAGCTGCTTCGATAGCCGCACGCGCACCTTTGGTGGCAGCGATACCTTTCAGGGTTACCGCACGACCAACCTCACCGGACAGCATGACTTTCACACGCTGTACGTTTTGATTGATCAGATTGGCATCCTTGAGCGACTGCAGAGAAACGACATCGCCTTCCACTTTAGCCAGCTCGGAAGTGCGCACTTCTGCGCGGTCCATGGCTTTCAGGGAAACGAAACCGAACTTCGGCAGACGGCGGTGCAACGGCTGTTGACCACCCTCAAAACCCGGAGCGATGGTGCCACCGGAGCGGGAGGTTTGACCTTTGTGACCACGGCCACCAGTCTTACCCAAACCGCTACCGATACCACGACCCGGACGATGCTTCTCGCGACGGGAACCCGGCGCAGGACTCAGATCATTGAGTTTCATCGATTAACCCTCGACGCGCAGCATGTAGTAAGCCTTGTTGATCATCCCGCGATTCTCGGGAGTATCCTGGACTTCTACAGTGTGACCGATACGACGCAGACCCAGACCCTTCACGCACAGTTTGTGGTTAGGGATACGGCCGGTCATGCTCTTGATCAGCGTAACTTTTACGGTAGCCATGATTAGAGAATCTCCTCGACGCTCTTACCACGCTTGGCAGCAATCGACTGGGGCGACTGCATGGCCTTCAAGCCTTTGAAAGTGGCATGAACCACGTTCACCGGATTGGTGGAGCCATAGCACTTGGCCAGAACGTTTTGCACACCAGCCACTTCCAGCACCGCACGCATCGCGCCACCGGCGATGATGCCGGTACCATCAGAAGCAGGCTGCATGTAGATGTGGGAAGCGCCATGCACTGCCTTCATCGCGTACTGCAGGGTGGTACCCTTCAGGTCGACTTGGATCATGTTGCGGCGCGCAGCTTCCATCGCTTTTTGGATGGCAGCAGGTACTTCGCGGGACTTGCCACGACCGAAGCCAACACGACCTTTACCATCACCCACCACGGTCAACGCGGTGAAAGTGAAGATACGGCCGCCTTTGACGGTCTTGGCAACGCGGTTAACCTGCACCAGCTTCTCGATGTAGCCTTCGTCGCGGCTGTCGTCGCGATTATCGCGATCGCGTCTTTGCTCGTGATTTGCCATAACTTAGAACTCCAGCCCGCCTTCACGAGCAGCATCAGCCAGCGCTTTCACACGGCCGTGGTACTTGAAGCCAGAACGATCGAACGCAACCTGGGTAACACCAGCGGCTTTCGCGCGCTCGGCGACCAGTTGGCCAACCTTCTTGGCCGCGTCGACGTTGCCAGTGGCGGCGTCACGCAGTTCTTTGTCCAACGTCGAGGCGCTTGCCAGGACCTTGGCGCCGTCGGCCGAAATGACCTGGGCGTAGATGTGCTGGGAAGAGCGGTACACACACAGGCGTACGGTTTCCAGCTCGCGCATTTTCAGGCGTGCCTTGCGAGCACGGCGCAGACGAGTTTCTTTCTTTACGCTCATTTGCTATGCCCTACTTCTTCTTAGCTTCTTTACGACGGACGACTTCGTCAGCGTAACGCACACCTTTGCCCTTATAAGGCTCTGGCGGACGGAAGTCGCGGATCTCAGCGGCCACCTGACCAACCAACTGCTTATCGATGCCCTTGATCAGGATATCGGTCTGGCTGGGGGTCTCAGCGGTAATGCCTTGCGGCAGTTCGTAGTCCACCGGATGCGAGAAGCCGAGAGCGAGGTTCAGCACAGTACCTTTGGCTTGGGCTTTGTAGCCTACGCCGACCAGCTGAAGCTTGCGCTCGAAGCCCTGACTTACGCCAATAACCATGTTATTGACCAGTGCACGGGTGGTACCGGCCATGGCGCGGTTTTGCTGATCGCCATTGCGGGCAGCGAAACGCAGCTCACCAGATTCCTGGGTCACTTCCACGGACGAATGTACATTCAGTTCCAGAGCGCCCTTGGCACCCTTAACCGAAAGCTGTTGGCCGGCGAGTTTGACCTCGACACCAGCTGGCAGCTTGACGGGGTTCTTAGCAACGCGAGACATGCTTATCCCCCCTTAGAAAACGGTGCAAAGCACTTCGCCGCCGACACCGGCAGCGCGTGCAGCGCGATCCGTCATCACACCTTTGTTGGTGGAGACGATAGACACACCGAGACCGCCACGAACTTTCGGCAGTTGATCGGCAGGCTTGTACTGGCGCAGACCAGGACGACTCACGCGCTTCACTTCCTCGATGACCGGACGGCCTTCGAAGTACTTCAGCTCGATGGACAGCTGCGGCTTGACGTCGCTGCTGATCTGATAACCCGCAATATAACCTTCGTTCTTCAGAACCTGGGCTACAGCCACCTTCAGCTTGGAAGACGGCATGCTTACGACGGACTTTTCAGCCATCTGGGCATTACGGATACGAGTTAGCATGTCCGCTAACGGGTCCTGCATACTCATGGGCTAGATGCTCCTAAAACAAAAAGAACAGCCTTTCGGCTGGAACCATCCACGAACTCGGCAAATGCCAGGCTCAGGAGAGCCGGACATTCTAGAGACCGATCAGAAATGAATCAAGCCCCAAAAGGGGCTTGATTCATAGAAAGACAAAGCCGGCACTAGGCCGGCTTCGCTTTTATTACCAGCTGGCCTTGACCAGACCCGGTACATCACCACGCATTGCCGCTTCGCGCAGCTTGTTACGGCCGAGGCCGAACTTGCGGTACACGCCGTGCGGACGGCCGGTGATGCGGCAACGGTTACGCAGGCGGCTGGCGCTGGCGTCACGCGGTTGCTTTTGCAGGGCGACCTGGGCTTCCCAACGCTGCTCCGGAGAGGAGTTCGGGTTGGCAATAACAGCTTTCAGCTCGGCACGCTTTTTGGCGTACTTGGCTACCGTTTGCTGACGCTTCAGCTCACGGTTTTTCATGCTCATTTTGGCCATGTTCCAAACTCCAATCAGTTGCGGAACGGGAAGTTGAAAGCACGCAGCAGAGCGCGGCCTTCATCATCCGTACGGGCGGTGGTGGTCAGGGTGATGTCCAGACCGCGCAGCGCATCGATCTTGTCGTAATCGATTTCCGGGAAAATGATCTGCTCTTTGACGCCCATGCTGTAGTTGCCACGACCGTCGAAGGACTTGGCATTCAGGCCGCGGAAGTCACGCACGCGCGGCAGGGAGATCGCGAGCAGGCGATCCAGGAATTCGTACATACGATCGCGACGCAGGGTCACCTTGACACCAATCGGCCAGCCCTCGCGAACCTTGAAGCCTGCAATCGACTTGCGGGCGAAGGTTACAACGGCTTTTTGACCGGTGATTTTTTCCAGGTCAGCAACAGCGTGCTCGATGATTTTCTTGTCACCGATCGCTTCGCCGATACCCATGTTCAGGGTGATCTTGGTAACGCGCGGAACTTCCATCACGTTGGCCAGCTGAAGCTCTTCTTTCAGCTTGGGCGCGATTTGTTTCCGGTAAATCTCTTTCAGTCGTGCCATGGTGTTTTACCTATGATTCTCAAGCGCCAACCGGCTTTTGGGTGGACTTGAAGACACGAATTTTCTTGCCGTCTTCGACTTTGAAACCAACGCGGTCAGCCTTGTTGGTTTCGCTGTTGAAAATGGCAACGTTAGAGACGTGCAGAGGCGCCTCTTTCTCGACGATACCGCCTTGAGCACCCAGCATCGGGTTCGGCTTGGTATGGCGCTTCACCAGGTTGATCCCACCAACGACCAGACGGTCGTCAGCGAGAACCTTGAGCACCTTGCCACGCTTACCTTTGTCTTTGCCGGCGATCACGATGATCTCGTCATCACGACGAATCTTTTGCATGACGGCTTCTCCTTACAGCACTTCGGGGGCGAGCGAGACGATCTTCATGAACTTCTCAGTACGAAGTTCACGAGTCACTGGCCCGAAGATACGGGTGCCGATCGGCTCTTGCTTGGTGTTCAGCAGAACAGCAGCGTTGCCATCAAAGCGGATGATCGAGCCATCAGGACGACGAACGCCGTGACGGGTGCGGACCACAACAGCGGTCATCACCTGGCCTTTCTTCACTTTACCGCGCGGAATTGCTTCCTTTACGGTGACCTTGATGATGTCGCCGATACCGGCATAGCGACGGTGCGAACCACCAAGGACCTTGATGCACATAACGCGACGAGCACCGCTGTTGTCAGCGACGTCGAGCATGGATTGAGTCTGAATCATATAATTTCTCCGACCCCTAGTCCTTAGACTTCCACGGCACGTTCGACGACTTCGACCAGCGCCCAAGATTTGGTCTTGGCCAGCGGACGGGTCTCACGAATGGTGACCTTGTCGCCGATGTGGCACTGATTGGTTTCGTCGTGAGCGTGCAGTTTGGTCGAACGCTTAACGTATTTACCGTAGATCGGGTGCTTAACACGGCGCTCGATCAGAACGGTGATGGTCTTGTCCATTTTATCGCTGACGACACGGCCAGTCAGCGTGCGGACGGTTTTCTCAGCTTCAGCCATGATTACTTACCTGCCTGCTGGGTGAGCACAGTCTTCACGCGAGCAATGTCGCGCTTCACTTGCGAGAGCAGGTGAGACTGCCCCAACTGACCCGTTGCCTTCTGCATACGCAGATTGAACTGGTCACGCAGCAGACCGAGCAGTTGCTCGTTCAGCTGTTGAACCGATTTTTCACGAAGTTCATTCGCTTTCATCACATCACCGTCCGCTTAACAAAGGAGGTGGCGAGGGGCAGCTTTGCAGCAGCCAGGGCGAATGCCTCACGCGCCAGCTCTTCTGGAACACCTTCGATCTCGTAGAGCACCTTGCCCGGCTGAATCTGGGCTACCCAGTACTCGACACCGCCCTTCCCTTTACCCATACGAACTTCGAGGGGCTTTTTGGTAACAGGCTTGTCCGGGAATACGCGGATCCAGATTTTACCGCCACGCTTAACGTGACGAGTCAGGGCACGACGGGCCGACTCGATCTGACGAGCAGTCAAACGACCGCGTGCGACAGCTTTCAAGGCGAACTCGCCGAAGCTTACTTTGCTACCGCGCTGAGCCAGACCACGGTTGTGGCCAGTCATCTGCTTGCGGAATTTTGTACGCTTGGGTTGCAGCATTTTGCGTACTCCTTACTTGGCAGCTTTTTTACGAGGAGCGGGCGCTTGAGGTTTCAGCTCTTCTTTGAGGCCACCGATGACCTCACCTTTGAAGATCCAAACCTTCACACCGATCACACCGTAGGTGGTGTGCGCTTCGTAAGTGGCGTAATCGATATCGGCACGCAGGGTGTGCAGAGGCACACGACCTTCGCGATACCATTCGGTACGGGCGATTTCTGCACCGCCAAGACGACCGCTCACCTGGATCTTGATGCCCTTGGCACCAATACGCATGGCGTTTTGTACGGCACGTTTCATGGCGCGGCGGAACATCACACGACGCTCCAGCTGCTGAGCAACGCTTTGCGCTACGAGCAGACCGTCGAGCTCCGGCTTGCGGATCTCTTCGATGTTGATGTGCACAGGCACACCCATTTGCTTGGTCAGGTCCTGACGCAGCTTCTCAACATCTTCACCTTTCTTGCCGATCACGATGCCGGGACGAGCGGTGTGGATGGTGATGCGTGCAGTCTGAGCCGGACGAGCAATGTCGATACGGCTTACGGACGCGCTTTTTAGTTTGTCTTGGAGGTACTCACGAACCTTGAGGTCGGCAAACAGATAATCAGCGTATTGACGCTTGTCTGCGTACCAAACGGAGGTGTGCTCCTTGACGATTCCCAGGCGAATGCCAGTGGGATGTACTTTCTGACCCATCTGATCGACTCCGTTACTTGTCCGCAACCTTGACAGTGATATGGCAAGACCGCTTGACGATGCGATCAGCGCGGCCTTTGGCACGCGGCATGATGCGCTTCAGCGAACGCCCTTCGTTGACGAAAACGGTGCTGACCTTCAGGTCATCAACGTCTGCGCCTTCGTTGTGCTCGGCGTTGGCTACGGCCGACTCCAGCACTTTCTTGATGATCTCGGCGGCTTTCTTACTGCTGAAAGCCAGGAGGTTGAGCGCTTCGCCCACCTTCTTCCCGCGGATCTGGTCGGCGACCAAGCGGGCTTTCTGGGCGGAGATTCGAGCGCCCGACAACTTAGCGGCTACTTCCATTTCCTTACCCCTTAACGCTTGGCTTTCTTGTCAGCCACGTGCCCACGATATGTGCGGGTACCAGCGAACTCGCCGAGTTTATGGCCGACCATGTCTTCGTTCACGAGAACGGGGACGTGTTGGCGACCGTTGTGTACAGCGATGGTCAGACCGACCATTTGCGGCAGGATCATGGAACGGCGCGACCAGGTTTTAACCGGCTTGCGATCGTTCTTTTCCATCGCCACTTCGACCTTCTTCAGTAGGTGAAGATCGATAAAAGGACCTTTTTTCAGAGAACGCGGCACTGTCGTATCCCTCTAGTTACTTGCGACGACGGACGATCATGTTGTCGGTGCGTTTGTTACCACGAGTCTTCGCGCCCTTAGTCGGGAAGCCCCATGGAGACACCGGATGACGGCCACCAGAGGTACGACCTTCACCACCACCATGTGGGTGGTCTACCGGGTTCATCGCCACACCGCGGACGGTTGGGCGAACACCACGCCAGCGCTTGGCACCAGCTTTACCCAGCGAACGCAGGCTGTGCTCGGAGTTCGAGACCTCGCCCAGGGTCGCACGGCATTCAGCCAGTACTTTACGCATCTCGCCGGAGCGCAGACGCAGAGTGACATAAGCGCCTTCACGAGCGACCAGCTGGGCGGAAGCGCCAGCGGAACGCGCGATCTGAGCACCTTTACCAGGCTTCAGCTCGATACCGTGAACGGTCGAACCCACCGGGATGCTACGCAGCGACATGCTGTTGCCAGCCTTGATCGGTGCTGCAGCACCAGCGATCAGCTGGTCGCCAGCACTCACGCCCTTCGGCGCGATGATGTAGCGACGCTCACCGTCGGCGTACTTCAGCAGAGCGATGTGCGCAGTACGGTTCGGATCGTATTCGATACGCTCGACAGTGGCTGGAATGCCATCTTTGTCGTTGCGACGGAAGTCGACCAGACGGTAATGCTGCTTGTGACCACCACCGATGTGACGAGTAGTGATACGACCGTTGTTGTTACGGCCGCCAGTCTTCGACTTCTTCTCGAGCAGCGGAGCATAAGGAGCGCCTTTGTGCAGCTCCTGATTGACCACCTTGACCACGAAACGGCGGCCAGCGGAAGTCGGTTTGCATTTAACGATTGCCATGATGCACCCCTACCTTACTCAGCACTGCTGGCGAAATCGATGTCCTGGCCCGGCTGAAGAGCGATGTACGCCTTCTTCCAGTCGTTACGCTTGCCCACGCCGCGAGCGGTGCGCTTGCTTTTACCGAGAACATTCACGGTATTAACAGCAGCAACTTTCACGTTGAACAGGCTTTCGACGGCCTTCTTGATTTCCAGCTTGGTTGCGTCAGTGGCAACCTTGAAAACGAATTGGCTCTTGCCGTCCGCCAGCACAGTGGCTTTCTCGGAGACATGCGGGCCAACCAGCACTTTGAATACGCGTTCCTGGTTCATCCCAGCAGCTCCTCGAATTTCTTCACGGCGGACACGGTGACCAGCACCTTGTCGTAGGCGATCAGGCTGACAGGATCGGAACCTTGAACGTCGCGTACGTCGACGTGCGGCAGGTTGCGCGCAGCCAGGTACAGATTCTCGTCGATAGCATCGGACACGATCAGAACGTCGTTCAGACCCATGCCATTCAGCTTGTCCAGGAGAACCTTGGTTTTCGGTGCATCAACAGCGAAATCTTCCACGACAACCAGACGATCCAGACGGACCAACTCGGAGAGGATCGAGCGCAGAGCGGCGCGATACATCTTCTTGTTGAGCTTCTGGTCATGGTTCTGCGGACGAGCTGCGAAGGTCACACCACCGCCACGCCAGATCGGACCACGAGTGGTACCAGCACGAGCACGACCAGTGCCCTTCTGACGCCACGGACGCTTGCCACCACCGGACACGTCGGAACGGGTCTTCTGCTGCTTGCTGCCCTGGCGGCCGCCAGCCATGTAAGCGACAACGGCCTGGTGAACCAGGGTCTCGTTGTATTCGCTACCGAAGGTCGCTTCGGAGACTTCGATCGCCTGAGCGTTAGTTACATTCAATTGCATCTCAGCATCTCCCCTTAACCGCGAGCCTTGACAGCCGGACGCACAACCAGATTGCCGCCAGTAGCGCCAGGAACGGCACCTTTGATCAGCAGCAGGTTGCGTTCAGCGTCGACGCGCACAACTTCCAGGGACTGCACGGTCACGCGCTCAGCGCCCATATGACCGGACATTTTCTTGCCCTTGAATACACGACCAGGAGTCTGGCACTGGCCGATGGAGCCCGGGACGCGGTGCGAGAGGGAGTTGCCGTGGGTATTGTCTTGACCGCGGAAGTTCCAGCGCTTGATGGTACCGGCAAAGCCTTTACCCTTGGACTCACCGGTGACATCCACCAGCTGACCAGCTTGGAACAACTCAGCAGTAATCTGATCGCCAGCCTGGTACTCGCCTTCTGCAAGACGGAATTCCCAGACGCCACGACCAGCAGCGACATTAGCCTTGGCGAAATGACCAGCCTGAGCCTTGGTTACGCGGGAAGCACGACGCTCACCAACGGTCACCTGCACAGCGCGATAGCCATCGCTTTCTTCAGTTTTGAATTGGGTGACGCGATTCGGCTCGATCTCAATGACCGTAACCGGAATGGAGACACCTTCTTCGGTGAAAATACGGGTCATACCCGCTTTTCGACCGACTACACCAATAGTCATGTTGTAAACCTCATGAGTGTACGGGGCTTTCACCCGCTATGGCCGCCCATTTCAGAGCGTTACACGACTAAAACCCCAAGGTTTTAGCCGAGGCTGATCTGCACTTCCACGCCAGCCGCAAGGTCGAGCTTCATCAGCGCATCAACGGTTTTATCCGTCGGCTGGACGATGTCCAGAACACGCTTATGAGTGCGAATCTCGTACTGATCACGCGCGTCTTTGTTGACGTGCGGGGAGGTCAGTACAGTGAAACGCTCCTTGCGAGTAGGCAGAGGAATAGGACCACGCACCTGAGCACCAGTACGTTTCGCGGTTTCCACGATTTCCTGGGTGGATTGATCGATCAGGCGATGGTCAAAAGCCTTCAACCGAATACGGATTTGTTGGTTTTGCATTTTGACCTCAGACTCTATCTCTGCTATCCCCAACGGACGGACTACGCCCGTTAAAAGGAGGCGTGATTGTACGGATGCGCCCAGAGGGTGTCAACTTTTGATCAGAAAACAGAAAAGGCCCCGAAGGGCCTTTTCTTTTACCTCAGTCGTCGATTACTCGATGACTTTGGCAACCACGCCAGCGCCAACGGTACGGCCGCCTTCGCGAATCGCGAAACGCAGACCTTCTTCCATTGCAATGGTCTTGATCAGAGTAACGGTCATCTGCACGTTATCGCCTGGCATTACCATTTCAACGCCTTCCGGCAGCTCGCAGTTACCGGTCACGTCAGTGGTACGGAAGTAGAACTGCGGACGGTAGCCCTTGAAGAACGGAGTGTGACGACCGCCTTCTTCTTTGCTCAGCACGTACACTTCAGCAGTGAACTTGGTGTGCGGCTTAACCGAACCCGGCTTGACCAGAACCTGGCCACGCTCAACGTCTTCACGCTTGGTACCGCGCAGCAGGACACCGCAGTTCTCGCCAGCACGACCTTCGTCGAGCAGCTTGCGGAACATCTCAACACCAGTACAGGTAGTCGTGACGGTGTCTTTCAGACCCACGATCTCGATCGCTTCTTGGATCTTAATGATGCCGCGCTCGATACGACCGGTTACCACGGTACCGCGACCGGAGATCGAGAATACGTCTTCGATCGGCATCAGGAACGGCTTGTCGATGGCACGAACCGGCTCTGGGATGTAGGTATCCAGAGTTTCAACCAGCTTCTTGACAGCACTGGTACCCATTTCGTTGTCGTCTTGGCCGTTCAGAGCCATCAGAGCGGAACCGATGATGATCGGAGTGTCGTCACCCGGGAAGTCGTAGGTCGACAGCAGGTCGCGAACTTCCATCTCAACCAGTTCCAGCAGCTCGGCGTCGTCAACCATGTCAGCCTTGTTCAGGAAGACCACGATGTACGGAACACCTACCTGACGGGACAGCAGGATGTGCTCGCGAGTCTGCGGCATCGGGCCGTCAGCAGCGGAGCAAACCAGGATCGCGCCGTCCATCTGGGCAGCACCGGTGATCATGTTTTTTACGTAGTCGGCGTGACCCGGGCAGTCAACGTGCGCGTAGTGGCGTACGGCCGAATCGTATTCAACGTGAGCGGTGTTGATGGTGATACCGCGAGCTTTTTCTTCCGGAGCGCTATCGATCTTGTCGAAGTCAACGCGAGCCGAACCGAAAACCTCGGAGCAAACACGGGTCAGAGCAGCGGTCAGGGTGGTCTTACCGTGGTCAACGTGACCGATGGTGCCTACGTTGACGTGCGGTTTGTTACGTTCAAACTTTTCTTTAGCCACGACAATTAACTCCTTGCCTAAAGGGCTGAATCAGCCTTGTTTTTTGGTTACAGATTCGACGATGTGCGACGGAGCTGTATTGTATTTCTTGAATTCCATAGAGTAGCTCGCGCGACCCTGAGACATGGAACGGACGTCGGTCGCATAACCGAACATCTCACCCAGCGGAACTTCGGCGCGAATTACTTTGCCGGAGACCGTGTCTTCCATACCCAAGATCATGCCGCGACGGCGGTTAAGGTCGCCCATCACGTCACCCATATAGTCTTCAGGGGTAACAACCTCTACCGCCATGATCGGCTCAAGCAACTCACCACCGCCCTTCTGGGCCAGTTGCTTGGTCGCCATGGAGGCAGCCACCTTGAACGCCATCTCGTTGGAGTCGACGTCGTGGTAGGAACCATCGAACACGGTAGCCTTCAGGCCGATCAGCGGATAGCCGGCAACAACGCCGTTCTTCATCTGCTCTTCGATACCTTTCTGGATAGCCGGAATGTATTCCTTAGGAATCACACCACCCACTACTTCGTTCACGAACTGCAGACCTTCCTGACCTTCGTCAGCAGGTGCGAAGCGAACCCAGCAGTGACCGAACTGACCACGACCACCGGACTGACGCACGAACTTGCCTTCGATTTCGCAGTTCTTCGTGATGCGCTCACGATAGGAAACCTGAGGCTTGCCGATGTTGGCTTCGACGTTGAACTCACGGCGCATCCGGTCAACCAGGATGTCCAGGTGCAGCTCGCCCATGCCAGAGATGATCGTTTGACCAGTCTCTTCATCAGTCTTGACGCGGAAAGACGGGTCTTCCTGAGCAAGCTTGCCCAGTGCGATACCCATTTTTTCCTGGTCATCCTTGGTCTTGGGCTCAACGGCAACCGAAATAACCGGCTCCGGGAAGTCCATGCGAACCAGGATGATTGGCCTGTCAGCGTCGCACAAGGTTTCACCAGTGGTGACGTCCTTCATGCCGATCAAGGCCGCGATGTCGCCAGCGCGCACTTCCTTGATTTCTTCACGGGCGTTTGCGTGCATCTGCACCATACGACCCACGCGCTCTTTCTTGCCCTTGACCGAGTTGATCACGCCGTCGCCGGAGGCCAACACGCCCGAGTAAACACGAACGAAGGTCAGGGTACCCACGAATGGGTCGGTAGCGATCTTGAACGCCAGAGCCGAGAACGGCTCGTCGTCGCTAGCATGACGCTCCATCTGCTTTTCCTCGTCATCCGGGTCAGTACCCTTGATGGCAGGAATATCAGTCGGAGCAGGCAGGTAGTCGATGACGGCGTCGAGAACCAGGGGAACACCCTTGTTCTTGAAGGAAGAACCGCAAACAGCCAGAACGATCTCACCAGCGATAGTACGCTGACGCAGAGCAGCCTTGATTTCCGCGTTGGTGAGCTCTTCACCTTCGAGGTACTTGTTCATCAGCTCTTCGCTGGCTTCGGCAGCAGCCTCAACCATGTTGCTGCGCCACTCATCAGCCAGATCCTGCAGCTCAGCCGGGATAGCTTCGCGACGAGGAGTCATGCCTTTGTCGGCATCGTTCCAGTAAACAGCTTCCATGGACATCAGATCGATCTGACCCTGGAAGTTGTCTTCTGCACCAATGGCCAGCTGGATCGGCACCGGAGTGTGGCCCAGACGCTGCTTGATCTGACCGATCACGCGCAGGAAGTCCGCGCCAGCACGGTCCATCTTGTTCACGTAAACGATACGTGGAACGCCGTACTTGTTGGCCTGGCGCCATACGGTTTCCGACTGCGGCTCAACGCCCGAAGTACCGCAGAACACCACGACCGCACCGTCGAGTACGCGCAGCGAGCGCTCTACTTCGATGGTGAAGTCAACGTGCCCGGGGGTATCGATGACGTTGAAGCGGTAGTCATTCGGGTGCTGCTTCTCGGAACCCTTCCAGAAGGCGGTGATGGCAGCAGAAGTAATGGTGATACCACGCTCCTGCTCCTGCACCATCCAGTCTGTGGTCGCGGCGCCGTCATGCACCTCACCCATCTTGTGACTTTTGCCTGTATAGAACAGGACGCGCTCGGTGGTCGTGGTTTTACCCGCGTCCACGTGAGCCACGATACCGATGTTACGGTAGCGGTTAATCGGTGTAGTACGAGCCATAAAGCCCTCGCAAATTTAGAAGCGCTGAAATTAGAAGCGGTAGTGCGAGAAAGCCTTGTTGGCCTCAGCCATACGGTGCACGTCTTCACGCTTCTTAACTGCAGCACCTTTGCCCTCAGCAGCATCCAGCAGCTCGCCAGCCAAACGCAGAGCCATGGACTTCTCGCCACGCTTACGGGCGTAGTCCACCAGCCAGCGCATGGCCAGAGCGTTACGACGGGACGGGCGAACTTCGACCGGAACCTGGTAAGTCGCACCGCCAACACGGCGGGACTTCACTTCGACCAGCGGAGCGATGGCGTCGAGAGCTTTCTCGAAGATCTCCAGGGGATCGCTGTTCTTGCGCGCTTTAACAGTTTCCAGGGCACCGTAAACGATGCGCTCGGCCACTGCTTTTTTGCCGCTTTCCATCACGTGGTTCATGAATTTGGCGAGAATCAGGCTTCCGTATTTCGGATCGTCCAGAATCTCACGCTTAGCTGCTACACGACGTCTTGGCATGATAAGCCCTCAAACGGTCTTCAGGTTAGCCCGGGACCATAACCATCCGGTTACGCCCGACCTTACTCTTATCGACTCAATAAAAAGAAAAATGGCGAGCCGAATTACTTCGGACGCTTGGTACCGTACTTCGAGCGACCCTGCTTACGGTCTTTAACGCCGGTGGTATCCAGCGAACCGCGAACAGTGTGGTAGCGCACACCAGGAAGGTCTTTTACACGACCGCCACGGATCAGCACGACGCTGTGCTCTTGCAGGTTGTGACCTTCACCGCCGATGTAGGAGGTGACTTCAAAACCGTTGGTCAGACGAACACGGCACACTTTACGCAGTGCGGAGTTCGGTTTTTTCGGCGTAGTGGTGTACACACGGGTGCACACGCCACGACGTTGCGGGCAGTTTTGCAGCGCAGGCACGTCGGATTTCTCGACGATACGCTTACGCGGCTGACGTACCAGCTGGTTGATAGTTGCCATCTACTAGCTCCACTGTTGTCTTTCGACGCTATTTATTACAACAAAAGCAAAATGGCAGAGCTCGACGCCCTGCCAAATTTAGGGGTGCATGAGTCTAAAGAGACTCACGCCCACCGTCAAGGCACCGCCCGGGCGATTGCTCACCCGGGACACTGCACTCAATTGCCGCTGGAGTTCAGCGCTTCGGTCAGTGCGGCTTCCACCTCACTGGCGCTGACACGGACCGGCTTGTCGGCTTCACGGCGACGCTTGCGCTCGCTGTGGTAAGCCAGGCCGGTACCTGCCGGGATCAGACGACCGACCACGACGTTTTCTTTCAGGCCGCGCAGGTAGTCACGCTTGCCGGTTACCGCTGCCTCGGTCAGTACGCGGGTAGTTTCCTGGAAGGAAGCCGCGGAGATGAACGATTCAGTCGACAGCGAGGCTTTGGTGATACCCAGCAGTACGCGATCAAATTTAGAAACAAACTTGTCTTCGGTAGCCAGCGCTTCGTTGCCTTCCAGTACGTGAGTCAGTTCCATCTGGTCGCCCTTGATGAAGCTGGAGTCGCCGGATTCGGTGATTTCAACTTTACGCAGCATCTGACGCAGGATGGTCTCGATGTGCTTGTCGTTGATCTTCACGCCCTGCAGGCGGTAAACGTCCTGGATCTCGTTGACGATGTACTTGGCCAGCGCGCTGACGCCCAGCAGACGCAGGATGTCGTGCGGATCGCTCGGGCCGTCGGAAATAACTTCGCCGCGGTTCACTTGCTCGCCTTCGAAGACGTTCAGGTGACGCCACTTCGGAATCAGCTCCTCGTACGGATCGCTGCCGTCAGTCGGGGTGATGACCAGGCGACGCTTGCCTTTGGTTTCCTTACCGAAAGCGATGGTGCCGCTGATTTCAGCCAGGATCGAGGCTTCCTTCGGACGACGCGCTTCGAACAGGTCGGCAACGCGCGGCAGACCACCGGTGATGTCGCGAGTCTTCGAAGTTTCCTGCGGGATACGGGCGATAACGTCACCGACACCGATCTGCGCACCGTCAGCCACACCAACCAGGGCGTTGGCCGGCAGGAAGTACTGAGCCGGTACGTCAGTACCTGGCAGCAGCAGTTCCTTGCCGTTGGTGTCGACCATCTTGATCGCCGGACGAATGTCCTTGCCAGCAGCCGGACGATCTTTCGGATCGAGGACTTCGATGTTGGTCAGACCGGTCAGCTCGTCGGTCTGGCGCTTGATGGTGATGCCCTCCTCCATGCCGACGAAGGTCACAACACCCTTCATTTCGGTCACGATCGGGTGGGTGTGCGGGTCCCACTTGGCGACGATGGCGCCAGCCTCGACCTTGTCGCCTTCCTTCACGGAAATCACGGCACCGTACGGCAGTTTGTAGCGCTCGCGCTCACGACCGAACTCGTCGGCAACGGCCAGCTCGCCGGAGCGGGAAACCGCTACCAGATTGCCGTCCAGACGCTCGACGTGCTTCAGGTTGTGCAGACGGATCGCGCCGCCGTTCTTCACCTGGACGCTGTCGGCAGCCGAAGTCCGGCTCGCCGCACCACCGATGTGGAACGTACGCATGGTCAGCTGGGTACCCGGCTCACCGATGGACTGGGCAGCGATAACGCCGACCGCTTCACCGATGTTCACCTGGTGACCACGGGCCAGATCGCGACCGTAGCACTTGGCGCAGATACCGAAGCGGGTTTCGCAGCTGATCGGCGAACGCACGATCACTTCGTCGATGCTGGCGCGCTCGATGAACTCGACCCACTGCTCGTCGACCAGGGTACCGGCCGGCACGATGACTTCGTCGGAGCCCGGCTTGAATACGTCCTTGGCGATCACTCGACCCAGAACGCGCTCACCGAGCGGCTCAACCACGTCTCCGCCTTCGATGTGCGGAGTCATCAGCAGACCGTGTTCGGTGCCGCAATCGACTTCGGTCACAACCAGATCCTGTGCCACGTCGACCAGGCGCCGAGTCAGGTAACCGGAGTTCGCGGTCTTCAGTGCGGTATCCGCCAGACCTTTACGAGCACCGTGAGTGGAGATGAAGTACTGGAGTACGTTCAGGCCTTCACGGAAGTTCG
Source organism: Aquipseudomonas ullengensis (assembly GCF_014174475.1). Taxonomy (GTDB): domain Bacteria; phylum Pseudomonadota; class Gammaproteobacteria; order Pseudomonadales; family Pseudomonadaceae; genus Aquipseudomonas; species Aquipseudomonas ullengensis. Next base: position 14,521 of record NZ_JACJUD010000003.1, on the reverse strand, counting down.
CAGTGATCGGGGTCTCGATGATGGAGCCGTCCGGCTTGGCCATCAGACCACGCATACCGGCCAGCTGGCGGATCTGCGCGGCGCTACCACGAGCACCGGAGTCGGCCATCATGTACATGGAGTTGAAGGACTCCTGGTCGACTTCCTTGCCTTCGCGGTCGATGACCTTCTCTTTCGAGAGGTTGGCCATCATCGCCTTCGACACTTCGTCGTTGGCCTTGGACCAGAGGTCGATCACCTTGTTGTACTTCTCGCCCTGGGTTACCAGGCCGGAGGCGTACTGCGATTCGATTTCCTTCACTTCCTCGGTGGCGGCGTCGATGATGCGCGCCTTCTCATCCGGGATGACGAAGTCGTTCACGCCGATCGACACACCGGAGATGGTCGAGTAGGCGAAACCGGTGTACATCAGCTGGTCAGCGAAGATCACGGTGTCTTTCAAGCCAACCACGCGGTAGCACAGGTTGATCAGCTTGGAGATCGCCTTCTTCTTCATCGGCTGGTTGACCACGTCGTACGACAGGCCGGCCGGAACCACCTGGAACAGCAGCGCGCGGCCGACAGTGGTGTCGACGATGCGGGTGTTCTTGGTGATGCTGCCATCACGGTCTTTGATGACCTCGTTGATGCGCACTTTTACCCGGGCGTGCAGGGACGCTTCGCCGGCGCGGAATACGCGGTCGACTTCCTGCAGGTCGGCGAATACGCGACCTTCGCCCTTGGCGTTGATGGCTTCACGGGTCATGTAGTACAGACCCAGTACCACGTCCTGCGACGGAACGATGATTGGCTCACCGTTGGCTGGCGACAGGATGTTGTTGGTCGACATCATCAGCGCACGGGCTTCCAGCTGGGCCTCGAGGGTCAGCGGAACGTGCACGGCCATCTGGTCACCGTCGAAGTCGGCGTTGTACGCGGCGCAAACCAGCGGGTGCAACTGGATGGCTTTACCTTCGATCAGAACCGGCTCGAACGCCTGGATACCCAGACGGTGGAGGGTCGGTGCACGGTTGAGCAGTACGGGGTGTTCGCGGATGACTTCAGCGAGAACGTCCCAAACCTCGGGCAGCTCGCGCTCGACCATCTTCTTGGCAGCCTTGATGGTGGTCGCCATGCCGCGCATTTCCAGCTTGCCGAAAATGAACGGTTTGAACAGCTCGAGAGCCATCTTCTTCGGCAGACCGCACTGGTGCAGACGCAGAGTCGGGCCCACGGTAATAACGGAACGACCGGAGTAGTCCACGCGCTTACCGAGCAGGTTCTGACGGAAGCGACCTTGCTTACCTTTGATCATGTCAGCCAACGACTTCAGCGGACGCTTGTTCGAGCCAGTGATGGCGCGACCACGACGGCCGTTGTCGAGCAGGGCGTCGACCGCTTCCTGCAACATGCGCTTTTCGTTGCGCACGATGATGTCCGGCGCCGACAGATCGAGCAGGCGCTTCAGACGGTTGTTACGGTTGATCACGCGGCGATACAGATCGTTCAGATCGGAAGTCGCGAAGCGGCCGCCATCCAGCGGAACCAGCGGACGCAGATCCGGCGGCAGAACCGGCAGAACGGTCAGGACCATCCACTCCGGATGGTTGCCGGAATCCTTGAAGGCTTCCATCAGCTTCAGGCGCTTGGACAGCTTCTTGATCTTGGTTTCCGAGTTGGTCTGCGGAATCTCTTCGCGCAGGCGGCCGATCTCGTGCTCCAGATCAATGGCGTTGAGCAGCTCGCGAACAGCTTCGGCGCCCATGCGCGCGTCGAAGTCGTCACCGAACTCTTCGAGGGCTTCGAAGTACTGCTCGTCGTTCAGCAGCTGACCCTTTTCCAGGGTGGTCATGCCCGGATCGATAACGACGTAGCTCTCGAAATAGAGCACGCGCTCGATGTCACGCAGGGTCATGTCCAGCAGCAGGCCGATACGGCTCGGCAGGGACTTCAGGAACCAGATGTGGGCGACCGGCGAAGCCAGTTCGATGTGCGCCATGCGCTCACGGCGAACCTTGGCCAGGGCGACTTCAACGCCGCACTTCTCGCAGATAACGCCACGGTGTTTCAGGCGCTTGTACTTACCGCACAGGCACTCGTAGTCCTTTACCGGGCCAAAGATCTTGGCGCAGAACAGACCATCACGCTCAGGCTTGAAGGTACGGTAGTTGATGGTTTCCGGCTTTTTCACTTCACCGAAAGACCAGGAACGGATCATTTCAGGCGAAGCCAGACCGATACGGATCGCATCGAACTCTTCAACCTGATTCTGGTTTTTCAACAGATTCAGCAAGTCTTTCAAGGCCTTTCCTCCTCACGGACCAGCGGCAACCCGGCCTTGGCCGGGCGCCGCATAGGCGGTGCGTGTTATTCGGTTTCCAGTTCGATGTCGATACCGAGCGAGCGGATCTCTTTGATCAACACGTTGAAGGACTCGGGCATGCCGGCCTCCATGCGGTGATCGCCGTCCACGATGTTCTTGTACATCTTGGTCCGGCCGTTCACGTCGTCCGACTTCACGGTCAGCATTTCCTGCAGGGTGTAGGCGGCGCCATAGGCTTCCAGCGCCCAGACCTCCATCTCACCGAAGCGCTGACCACCGAACTGCGCCTTACCACCCAGCGGCTGCTGGGTAACCAGGCTGTAGGAACCGGTGGAACGAGCGTGCATCTTGTCGTCGACCAGGTGGTTCAGTTTGAGCATGTACATGTATCCGACAGTGGTCGGACGCTCGAACTGGTTGCCGGTACGGCCGTCAGTCAGGCGCATCTGGCCGCTTTCCGGCAGATCAGCCAGTTTGAGCATGGCCTTGATCTCGCTTTCCTTGGCACCGTCGAATACCGGGGTGGCCATCGGCACACCGCCACGCAGGTTCTTCGCCAGGTCGAGGATCTCGGTATCGGAGAGCTCGTTCAGGTTTTCCTGACGGCCACCGATCTCGTTGTAGATCTGCTGCATGAACTTGCGCAGCTCGGCGACCTTGCGCTGCTCTTCGAGCATGCGGTTGATCTTCTCGCCCAGACCTTTGGCCGCGAGGCCCAGGTGGGTTTCGAGGATCTGCCCGACGTTCATACGCGATGGTACGCCCAGCGGGTTGAGGACGATGTCGACCGGGGTGCCATTGGCATCATGCGGCATGTCTTCGACCGGCATGATCACCGAGACCACACCCTTGTTACCGTGACGACCGGCCATCTTGTCGCCCGGCTGGATGCGGCGCTTGATAGCCAGGTAGACCTTGACGATCTTCAGCACGCCCGGAGCCAGGTCATCGCCTTGCTGCAGTTTGCGCTTCTTGTCTTCGAACTTGTCGTCGAGCAGCTGACGGCGGTCGGAAATGTAGGCCTGGGCCTTTTCCAGCTGCTCGTTCAGCGCATCTTCAGCCATGCGCAGCTTGAACCACTGACCGCGCTCGAGGCCGTCGAGGAAGGCGTCATCGATGACCGCGCCTTTCTTCACGCCAGCACCGCCTTCAGCCTTGGCACCAACCAGGGCGGAACGCAGACGCTCGAAGGTAGCGCCTTCGACGATACGGAACTCTTCGTTCAGGTCCTTGCGGATCTCGTCGAGCTGCATCTTCTCGATGGACAGGGCACGGGAGTCGCGCTCAACGCCGTCACGGGTGAAGACCTGGACGTCAATGACGGTACCCTTGGTGCCAGTCGGCACGCGCAGGGAGGTGTCTTTAACGTCGGAAGCCTTCTCACCGAAGATCGCGCGCAGCAGCTTCTCTTCCGGAGTCAGCTGGGTCTCGCCTTTCGGAGTGACCTTACCGACCAGAATGTCGCCTGCGCCAACTTCAGCACCCACGTAAACGATACCGGCTTCGTCCAGCTTGTTCAGCGCTGCCTCACCCACGTTCGGGATGTCAGCGGTGATCTCTTCTGGGCCCAGCTTTGTGTCACGCGCCACACAGGTCAGTTCCTGGATGTGGATGGTGGTGAAGCGATCTTCCTGAACCACACGCTCGGACAGGCAGATGGAGTCTTCGAAGTTGTAACCGTTCCACGGCATGAACGCGACGCGCATGTTCTGACCCAGCGCCAGTTCACCCATATCGGTGGACGGGCCGTCGGCCAGGATGTCGCTGCGCGCAACCTTGTCACCCTTGCTCACCAGCGGACGCTGGTTGATGCAGGTGTTCTGGTTGGAGCGGGTGTATTTGGTCAGGTTGTAGATGTCGACACCGGCTTCGCCAGTTTCAACTTCGTCGTCATTGACGCGAACTACCACACGGCTGGCATCGACAGAGTCGATCACGCCGCCACGACGGGCAACGACGCAGACGCCGGAGTCACGGGCAACGTTGCGCTCCATGCCGGTACCTACCAGCGGCTTGTCGGCGCGCAGAGTCGGTACAGCCTGACGCTGCATGTTGGAACCCATGAGTGCACGGTTGGCGTCGTCGTGCTCGAGGAACGGAATCAACGAGGCGGCAACGGAAACAACCTGCTTCGGCGACACGTCCATCAGGGTGACGTCTTCCGGCGCCTTGACGGTGAACTCGTTCAGGTGACGTACAGCCACCAGCTCGTCGGTCAGCTGACCTTTGTCGTTCATGGTCGCGGAAGCCTGGGCGATCACGTGATCGGCTTCTTCGATGGCGGACAGGAACACGATCTCGTCGGTCACCTGAGTGCCATTCACCACGCGGTACGGGCTTTCCAGGAAGCCGTACTGGTTGGTGCGCGCATAGGCTGCCAGGGAGTTGATCAGACCGATGTTCGGACCTTCCGGCGTTTCGATCGGGCACACACGACCGTAGTGGGTCGGGTGTACGTCGCGGACTTCGAAACCAGCGCGCTCACGGGTCAGACCGCCTGGGCCGAGTGCGGAGACGCGGCGCTTGTGGGTGATCTCGGAGAGCGGGTTGTTCTGGTCCATGAACTGCGAGAGCTGGCTGGAACCGAAGAACTCTTTCACCGCCGCCGCAACCGGCTTGGCGTTGATCAGGTCCTGCGGCATCAGGCCTTCGCTTTCGGCCATCGACAGGCGTTCCTTGACCGCGCGCTCGACGCGCACCAGGCCAACGCGGAACTGGTTTTCGGCCATCTCGCCGACGCAACGTACGCGACGGTTACCCAGGTGGTCGATGTCGTCGACGATGCCTTTGCCGTTACGGATATCGACCAGGGTCTTGAGGACCGCGACGATGTCTTCCTTGCTCAGCACGCCCGAACCTTCGATCTCGGTACGACCGATACGACGGTTGAACTTCATCCGGCCTACGGCCGACAGGTCGTAACGCTCGGCGCTGAAGAACAGGTTGTTGAACAGGGTCTCGGCAGCATCCTTGGTTGGCGGCTCGCCAGGACGCATCATGCGGTAGATCTCGACCAGCGCTTCCAGTTGGTTGCTGGTGGAGTCGATCTTCAGCGTGTCGGAGATGAACGGACCGCAATCGATGTCGTTGGTGTACAGCGTCTCGATACGGACGACCTGAGCCTTGACGATCTTCGCCAGAATGTCGGTGGTCAGTTCGGTATTGCACTCGGCAACGATTTCACCGGTGGACGGGTGCACGATGGCCTTGGCCGTGGTGCGACCCAGCACGTAGTCGAGCGGAACTTCCAGCTCTTTGATGCCGGCCTTGTCGATCTGGTTGATGTGGCGCGCGGTGATACGGCGGCCTTGCTCAACGATGACCTTGCCCTTCTCGTCCTTGATGTCGAACGCGGCGATTTCACCACGCAGACGCTGCGGCACCAGTTCCAGGTTGAGCGACTCGCCCTGCACATGGAACACGTTGGTGGCGTAGAAGGCATTGAGCACTTCTTCAGTGCTGTAGCCCAGCGCGCGCAGCAGTACGGAAGCCGGCAGCTTGCGACGACGGTCGATACGCACGAAGACGCAGTCTTTCGGGTCGAACTCGAAGTCCAGCCAGGAACCGCGGTAAGGAATGATCCGCGCCGAGTAAAGCAGCTTGCCCGAGCTGTGGGTCTTGCCACGGTCGTGGTCGAAGAACACGCCCGGCGAGCGGTGCAGCTGGGAAACGATGACGCGCTCGGTACCGTTGATGATGAAGGTACCGTTCTCGGTCATCAGGGGGATTTCCCCCATGTAGACTTCTTGCTCTTTGATGTCCTTGATCGCTTTGTTCGACGATTCTTTGTCGAAAATGATCAGACGGACTTTGACTCGCAGCGGTACCGCGAAGGTCACGCCACGCAGCACGCACTCTTTCACGTCGAATGCCGGCTCGCCCAGGCGATAACCGACGTACTCCAGGGCGGCATTGCCGGAGTAGCTGATGATCGGGAAAACAGACTTGAAGGCCGCATGCAGGCCCACGTCGCGGAACTGCTCCTTGCTCACTCCTTGCTGCAGGAATTCGCGATACGAATCCAGCTGGATGGCCAGGAGATAAGGCACATCCATCACATCCGGCAACTTGCTAAAGTCCTTGCGGATACGTTTTTTCTCAGTGTATGAGTAAGCCATCAGCGTTCCCCAGCTTGGTCACCTGCTTGTTTGGCTACACCCGGCGGGAGTAGCCAGAAAATCGTGCAAACCCCATGGTTTGCTCCACCCTCGGGTGGGATTTTCACGTCACGGGCAGCCACCTTGCAGGAGCTGCCCATAACGGAAAAAGGCCGGTGGCAATTGCCACCAGCCATCAGCCTGTTGCTTAACGCTCGGGCTGTAGACGCAAGGTCGTCGCTTACTTGAGCTCGACTTTAGCGCCAGCTTCTTCCAGCTTCTTCTTGGCGTCTTCGGCAGCTTCTTTGGTCAGACCTTCGGAGATGACCTGAGGAGCGGTGTCGACTTTCTCTTTGGCTTCTTTCAGGCCCAGACCAGTCAGTTCGCGAACAGCTTTGATCACGTTGACTTTCTTCTCGCCAGCTTCAACCAGAACAACGTTGAACTCGGTTTGCTCTTCAACGACAGCGGCAGCAGCAGCTGGGCCAGCAGCGGCAACAGCAGCGGTAACGCCGAAGGTTTCTTCCATCGCTTTGATCAGCTCAACAACTTCCAGAACGGTTTTCTGGCCGATGGCTTCGATGATTTGCTCGTTAGTCAGAGACATGACTATAAATTCCTGTATTGGGGTGACAGCCTACGCAGCCATCAAATTAAACATATGATTTTGAAAGTGCTTACGCGGCCTTAGGCTGCGGCAGCTTCTTTCTGGTCGCGAACGGCTGCCAGAGTACGAGCCAGCTTGCTGGTGGCGCCTTGAATCACGCTCATCAGTCGTGCAATAGCTTCGTCGCGAGTTGGCAGCGAAGCCAACACGTCGATCTGGTTTGCTGCGAGGAACTTGCCCTCGAACGCAGCTGCCTTGATCTCGAACTTGTCGTTACCTTTAGCGAAATCCTTGAACAGACGAGCAGCAGCGCCCGGGTGTTCGTTGGAGAACGCAATCAAGGTCGGGCCGGTGAAGGCGTCGTTGAGAACACTGTATTCAGTGTCAGCAACGGCACGACGGAGCAGGGTGTTACGCACAACACGTACGTACACGCCAGCTTCACGAGCCTCTTTACGGAGTCCGGTCATAGCGCCTACTGTCACACCACGGGCATCAGCCACAACAGCGGACAGGGCAACTTTGGCAGCCTCGTTGACTTCAGCGACGATGGCCTTCTTGTCTTCGAGCTTAATTGCCACGGGTAAAACTCCTGCTTGTTACCGTTTCATCTGGCCGAGGCCGGATGTCGTTTTGGTGTCTGATTCGGTAAGGAACCGGGAGCACCATCTGCGTAGGCTTGAGGTTTAAGGCTTGCGCCGCCTACGGTCTTGGATAGCCCCCGCCAGGCAGGGACCCCAATTTTTCCAGGCCGCTGGATTGCTCCAGCAGCCAAATCACTTACGCGTCGAGCGAAGCTTGGTCGATGACCAGACCCGGGCCCATTGTGGTGCTCAGGGTCACGCGCTTGACGTAGATACCTTTCGAGGTCGACGGCTTCAGACGCTTGAGGTCGGACAGCAGGGCTTCCACGTTCTGTTTCAGCGCAACGGCGTCGAAGCCGATTTTGCCAACGGAAGTGTGGATGATGCCGTTCTTGTCAGTACGGAAGCGCACTTGACCAGCCTTGGCGTTCTTCACGGCAGTTGCCACGTCCGGAGTCACGGTACCGACTTTCGGGTTCGGCATCAGACCGCGCGGGCCGAGGATCTGGCCCAACTGACCAACAACACGCATCGCGTCCGGGGAGGCGATAACGACGTCGTAGTTCAGGTCGCCGGCTTTCATTTCGGCAGCCAGATCATCCATACCTACGCGCTCAGCGCCGGCAGCCAGGGCAGCTTCAGCAGCCGGACCTTGGGTGAACACGGCAACGCGAACGCTTTTGCCAGTGCCGTTCGGCAGCACGGTAGCGCCACGAACAACCTGGTCGGATTTACGCGGATCAACACCGAGGTTGATGGCGATATCGAAGGACTCGACGAACTTCACAGCCGGCAGCTCAGCCAGCAGTTTGGCGGCGTCTTCGAAGCCGTACTGCTTGCCTGCTTCGATTTTCTCGGCGATAGCCTTTTGGCGCTTGGTCAGCTTAGCCATTACACACCCTCCACGTTGAGGCCCATGCTACGCGCGGAGCCGGCGATGGTACGCACGGCCGCATCCAGGTCAGCGGCAGTCAGATCAGCCTGTTTGGCCTTAGCGATCTCTTCCAGCTGAGCACGGGTAACGGTGCCAACTTTGACGGTGTTCGGACGAGCGGAACCACTGGTCAGGCCAGCGGCCTTTTTCAGCAATACCGAAGCCGGGGTGCTTTTGGTTTCGAACGTGAAGCTGCGGTCGCTGTAAACAGTGATGATCACTGGAGTCGGCAGACCAGGTTCCATGCCCTGGGTACGGGCGTTGAACGCCTTGCAGAATTCCATGATGTTCACGCCATGCTGACCCAGAGCCGGGCCGACGGGCGGCGACGGGTTGGCCTGAGCGGCCTTCACTTGCAGCTTGATGTAAGCGGTAATCTTCTTAGCCATGAGCTACTCCAAATACGGGTTCAAGCGCCAAATTGGCTCCCCGGTTGATAACGCCTTTATCCCAGTGACGACAAAACCCCACAGCCAACGGCTGCGGGGTATGGGATGCATTGTTCAGTTACGCCTTCTCGACCTGACTGAACTCCAGCTCTACCGGTGTAGAGCGACCGAAAATAAGCACGGCAACATGAATGCGGCTTTTTTCGTAGTTAACTTCTTCGACGACACCATTGAAGTCAGCAAACGGACCGTCAACCACACGAACAGTCTCGCCCGGCTCGAACAGCGTCTTCGGCTTCGGCTTATCACCGCTATCGGCAACGCGACGCAGAATAGCCTCAGCCTCTTTCTCGGTGATCGGCGCCGGCTTATCGGCGGTACCACCGATAAAGCCCATCACACGAGGAGTGTCCTTGATCAAGTGCCAAGTACCCTCGTTCATTTCCATCTGAACCAGCACGTACCCTGGGAAGAACTTGCGCTCACTCTTGCGCTTCTGGCCATTCCGCATCTCCACCACTTCTTCGGTGGGAACCAGAATTTCACCAAACTCTTCTTCCATGCCAGCCAGCTTCACGCGCTCGGTCAGCGAGCGCATGACATGCTTCTCATAACCCGAGTAAGCATGCACAACATACCAACGCTTAGCCACGGGACACCCTTAACCGACAATCATCGAAACAATCCAACCCAGGAAACTGTCGAGCCCCCAGAGGAGCAACGCCATTACCAGAACAACAGCCACCACAATCAGCGTGGTCTGCGTGGTTTCCTGACGAGTTGGCCATACTACTTTACGAATTTCGGTGCGAGCCTCTTTTGCTAAAGCAAAGAAGGACTGCCCCTTGACCGTTTGCAGCGCAACAAAACCCGCGACCGCAGCAAGCGCAAGAAGGACCAGCACGCGATACAGGAGCGGCTCAGCCGAAAAATACTGATTGCCGACCACGCCAACCACCACCAGAGCGACTACAACCAGCCACTTCAGCAGATCAAAGCGAGAGTCTTTAGCTTCAGCTTTGGCATTCATTGAGGAGAACCCTGTAGAAAGAAATGCCAGATCCACTATTCAGGAATCTGGCAGGCCAGGAGGGAATCGAACCCCCAACCTGCGGTTTTGGAGACCGCCGCTCTGCCAATTGAGCTACTGGCCTAAAACGAAATCAGGCCGACCATTATGCCGGCCTGACAATGCTAGATCAACCGATTACTCGATGACTTTAGCAACCACACCAGCGCCAACGGTACGACCGCCTTCGCGAATCGCGAAACGCAGACCTTCTTCCATTGCAATGGTCTTGATCAGGGTAACGGTCATCTGCACGTTATCGCCAGGCATTACCATTTCAACGCCTTCCGGCAGCTCGCAGTTACCAGTCACGTCAGTGGTACGGAAGTAGAACTGCGGACGGTAGCCTTTGAAGAACGGAGTGTGACGACCGCCTTCTTCTTTGCTCAACACGTACACTTCAGCAGTGAACTTGGTGTGCGGCTTAACCGAACCCGGCTTGACCAGAACCTGGCCACGCTCAACGTCTTCACGCTTGGTACCGCGCAGCAGTACACCGCAGTTCTCGCCAGCACGACCTTCGTCGAGCAGCTTGCGGAACATCTCAACACCAGTACAGGTAGTCGTGACGGTGTCTTTCAGACCCACGATCTCGATCGCTTCCTGGATCTTGATGATGCCGCGCTCGATACGACCGGTTACCACGGTACCGCGACCGGAGATCGAGAATACGTCTTCGATCGGCATCAGGAACGGCTTGTCGATGGCACGAACCGGCTCTGGGATGTAGGTATCCAGAGTTTCAACCAGCTTCTTGACAGCACTGGTACCCATTTCGTTGTCGTCTTGGCCGTTCAGAGCCATCAGAGCGGAACCGATGATGATCGGAGTGTCGTCACCCGGGAAGTCGTAGGTCGACAGCAGGTCGCGAACTTCCATCTCAACCAGTTCCAGCAGCTCGGCGTCGTCAACCATGTCAGCCTTGTTCAGGAAGACCACGATGTACGGAACACCTACCTGACGGGACAGCAGGATGTGCTCGCGAGTCTGCGGCATCGGGCCGTCAGCAGCGGAGCAAACCAGGATCGCGCCATCCATCTGGGCAGCACCGGTGATCATGTTTTTTACGTAGTCGGCGTGACCCGGGCAGTCAACGTGCGCGTAGTGGCGTACGGCCGAATCGTATTCAACGTGAGCGGTGTTGATGGTGATACCGCGAGCTTTTTCTTCCGGAGCGCTATCGATCTTGTCGAAGTCAACGCGAGCCGAACCGAAAACCTCGGAGCAAACACGGGTCAGAGCAGCGGTCAGGGTGGTCTTACCGTGGTCAACGTGACCGATGGTGCCTACGTTGACGTGCGGTTTATTACGTTCGAACTTTTCTTTAGCCATCTTGACCGTCTCCCATCAATGAATTGAGCGAGTCACGCCACCATTAAAACAAAGGCAGATATCTGCATATCTGCCTTTGTTGAAGTGGAGCTCTTGAGCGGATTTGAACCGCTGACCTCACCCTTACCAAGGGTGTGCTCTACCAGCTGAGCTACAAGAGCGAAACACGTTGCACAAACAGCAAACTTGGAGCGGGCAGCGGGAATCGAACCCGCATCATCAGCTTGGAAGGCTGAGGTTCTACCATTGAACCATGCCCGCGGAGCTTGCAACTCACGCGAAATTTGGTGGAGGGGGAAGGATTCGAACCTTCGAAGTCGTAGACGTCAGATTTACAGTCTGATCCCTTTGGCCGCTCGGGAACCCCTCCAAAACGAGGCGGCATTCTTAACTCATGCCACCCTACTGTCAAGCAATTTCTCAATAAAAACTTGAGGTTAGCAATTTCGACAGCAACCTTGCAGAGGCCTACCCTGCAAAGCGGGCGCCATTCTATGCAAACTATTGAGCAGTTGCAACGCCTTCGCACGGCATTATTTGATGTTGTAGATCTTTGAAGTCAGAAGCGAGCTGTTGCAGCAGCACATCATCAGCCAAGCGCCGACTTTGCGGCGCGATACGCACCCAGAAACTACGCTGAGCACGCGGCAATTCGCGCAACAATGGCTCGTAACCAGCGTCACGAAGGCGCTGTACTACGCTCTCCGCCGAGTCGCTGCGCGGAAATATCCCGAGGGATATTCCGTTTGCCAAGTCACCCTGCGTGATGATGTAGCTATCAATCTTGCGCGCCTGCAGCTCCTTCAACTGCCGAAGCGAAGCCTGACGCGAAGCCAGCGGCGCCAAATAAACCCAATAATCGAGCCCTGCCGTGGCATCTATGCCATGCACATCAGCATCAATATCCAGTGAAACCAGGCGCTGCTCAATTTCCTCTGCTGCCGACTCCTGCTGAAAGCTACCAAGGAACAGGCAGGTTTCAGTCACCGCAGCCTCAGGCGCCACAGCCAGCTCGCGCCGCCCACGCTCTTTGTCCGACTTGCTGAGCAAGCGAACATCCTGCTGCCCACCGCGATATGAGGCCATAGGCTCGACCTCCTTGGCCCGCAGAGGCACCTGCTGCTGATGCCAGACGTAATAGAACAGATTCAAAACCAGCAGAAGAAGAAACAACCAGCGCATCGCACACCTCAAGACAGCGGGCAGGCCGCCGCCAACCCAACAAAGACCAAATCAGAGACATGACATGCCTGCGGCAATATCTCGCGCACAAGCGGCGCATCGCCCCCCGTCAGGTAAATGGTGAAGTCCGCCCCCCAATACCCCCGCGCCATCTCTAGCTGCGTCAGCACGAAACCGCGCAACATCAGCGCACACCCTCTCTCCACCGCCTCCACCGTAGAGCTACCGGGATCCAGGCTAAGCGCTGCCTCCTGGGCAGCTGCATCGTCATAACGGATGCGTCGAGTGTGCGTACGCAATTGATTACGCATCAGCGGCACACCAGGACAGATGAAGCCGCCAAGATGCAGGCCATCAGGAGACACGAAGTCGGAGGTGACTGCCGTACCCAAATCCAATACCACACACGCACCACCACACAACTGGTACGCGCCGACCAGCGCGAGCCAGCGATCCAGGCCAAGGCGCGAGTAGTCGCCATAGCCATTGCGCACACCGGCCAGTTCCTGCATTGGCATCGCACACTGGACGCTCACCGCAAAAGCGCTCTCGAGCCGCCCAACCAACGCAGCGGTTTCGGCATCGCTACGAACACTGACCAGCCGGCAACTAACAAGCTGCAGCAGCCCAGCACTGCGCAACCCCGCAACCAGCTCATCATCGGAATCCACCACCCCACCCAGCAGCGGCGCACGCCCTGGGCGATCAATCACCCGCCACTTGATGAAGCTATTGCCACAGTCCAGCTCAAGAATCATTGCGCAACCTCAAGCTCAGCTCACCGCCACTGAATGAACGCTCCTCACCCGCCACGTCCAAACGCAACGCCCCCAACCCATCCACCCCCAGGACAACCCCCTCGATTTGCTGCGGCCCGGCAGAAAGCACAACCTCGCGCCCCTGCCAGAGATGCACAGCCTGCCACTCATCGCGCAGTGCGGAAAAACCCCGATCCCGATGCACATCTAAATAGTGCTGTAGCCAACGGCTCAAGCCGAGAACCAAAGCCGTCCTATCGACCACAGAGCCAAGCTCCTGACGCAAAGAGGTCCAGGGCTGATCGATATCAGCACGCCCCGGCAGCATATTGGCATTAACGCCAATGCCAATCACAACCTGGCAGGAGCCCGCCGGATCGCCGGACAGCTCCAGCAGTACGCCGGCTATCTTGCGCCCAGAAACCAATACATCATTCGGCCATTTGAGCCCCACCGCCACACAGCCAGCCTCACGCAGTGCGCGCAATACGGCAAGACCAACGCTCAAGCTGAGCCCCTCCAGCGGATAAGCCCCACCCTCTATGCGCAGCCCGAGGCTGTAATACAGATTTTCAGCGAAAGGGCTAGCCCACAATCGCCCTCGGCGACCACGCCCACTGGACTGAGTCTCCGCGACCACCAGAAGTGGAGCCGAAACGCCATTCGATAGCTGACGCAGGACTTCAGCATTGGTTGAGTCCAGTGACTCAGAAAGACAAACAGACCAGCCCAGGCCTGATGCACCTGCGGCAAGGGCGTCGTAGTCCAGCAGAGAGATAGGCGAAGCCAACCGGTAGCCACGACCACGCACGCTGTGGATGACCAGCCCCAGGTCAGACTCCAGATGCTGGAGGCGCTTCCAGACTGTCGCGCGACTAACCCCAAGGATCGCCCCCAGAGCCTCGCCCGAATGGAACTCGCCATCCTTCAGCAGTTTCAGCACGTCATGCATTGAGGACCCGCCCTTTAAAGAGGCAGGCATCATAACGATGCAAGACAACCTTGCCTAGAAAGCCCGCCTTGGCTTTTTCGCCCCCAAAAGCCAAACCCCCAACCCGATTTCTCGGATTGGGGGTTTGGGGATAGGAGCTTGACGATGACCTACTCTCACATGGGGAAACCCCACACTACCATCGGCGATGCATCGTTTCACTACTGAGTTCGGGATGGGATCAGGTGGTTCCAACGCTCTATGGTCGTCAAGCAATTCGTTTGCTGTTTCGGTGTTTAGTCGCAACAGCTAATTGGGTATGTGATATCGGTGCAC